>NZ_LT891959.1 GCF_900186465.1 Centipeda felix | reverse complement strand
CGAGATGAAGTATCTCATTCCTAAAAGGAAGTAAGACCCCTTGAAGAAGACAAGGTAGATAGGCTGGGTGTGGAAGCACAGCAATGTGTGCAGCTGACCAGCACTAATCGGTCGAGGGCTTGACTTAAGCAGCGAAACGGAAGCGTCGGAGCGTAAGCGACAGACGCTGACGATTGAGTCGCTTAGTCGACGTTTGCAAAGCAAATGTCGACTGTGACTTAGAGCGACGAAAACGTCCCAAGAACACGAGCGAAAGCGAAGTGTGATTGGATGACGTTGACCGCTATTCTAAGAAGGTATTGCCTAACAATTTGCTTACAGTTTCTTCTGTGAAGTTTTGAGTGAGCAAGACTCATTCAACAAGATGCGGTGATGATGCCTGGACGGTTCCACCTGTTCCCATTCCGAACACAGTAGTTAAGCGTCCACAGGCCGAGGGTACTTCGTTGGAGACGACGTGGGAGAGTAGGTAGTTGCCGCAAGAACGAGGGATTCGTGATGATTCACGAGTCCCTTTTGCTATATATGGAGGTATATGATGAAGAAAAAACTCGCAGTAATTCTGTTTGGGCTGATTTCCCTTGGCATCGGATTGCTGCTGCTGCATCTCTCCCCCGACCCGATGGCTGAGAACCTGGAGCTGGCACGGGAAGCCTCGAATGCTCAGGAAGCGGCGGCGGCGATTTCCGCCAATAACAAAAAGGATGTTGTTTACAGCACGGTCGCTTATCTCTTTGTCGGCATTGGGTTCGGCGCAGCGGGCTACGGTGTTTTTATGAGCGGAAAAAAGGAAGATTCTGAGGAAAAATCCTAAAATATCCTTGTATCGTCAGTATACTTTGACTATAATATGTGCCAGCTATCTTTTTCAATGCAGTGAAAGAAATCCATGATTTCTTCGGGAGGTACTTTCATGATTCTGGATCGTCTGGAAAATCTGCCGCTCGGCAGATTCCAGTACAAGCTGCTTGTTGTCACGGGGCTTGGCTGGCTGTTTGATGCGATGGACACGGGGCTGATCGCTTTCGTCCTGCCGGTACTGGCGCGCGAGTGGAGTCTCACGCCGGCACAGGTGGGGTGGATCGGCTCGATTGGGCTGATCGGCATGGCGCTTGGAGCGGTGCTCGCGGGGACGATTGCCGACCGCATCGGCCGCAAGCGAGTGTTTACGATCACGGTTCTCCTCTATAGCATCTCAACGGGGCTCTGTGCCGTTGCGTGGAGTTATGAGTCGCTGCTCGTGTTCCGCTTCCTTGTCGGCTTCGGCCTGGGCGGAGAGCTGCCCGTCGCAGCGACGCTGATGAGCGAGTATGCACCGGCACGCCTGCGCGGACGCTTCATTGTGCTCCTTGAGAGTTTCTGGGGGCTTGGCTGGCTTGCGGCGGCATGCATCGCCTATCTTCTCATCCCTGTCTTTGGCTGGCAGGCGGCGTTCTTTATCGGTGCCCTGCCCGCGCTCTATGTGTTCCTCCTGCGCCTGCACATGCCTGAGTCGATCCGTTATCTCCTCGCCAAGGGGCGTGTGGACGAGGCGAAGGCGATTGTACGCGATATCGAGCGCCAGCTTCGTATGCCGGAGCGTCCCTTCCTCGATCAGCTTGCCCCGCACCGTATGCAGGCGGAGCAGGTGGAGACACCGGGATTTTCTGCGCTCTGGGCGAAGGGAATGCGCCGCCGCACGGTGATGCTCTGGCTCGCATGGTTCGGTATTGTGTTCAGTTACTACGGCATCTTTATGTGGCTGCCGTCGATGGTCTATGCGCAGGGCTTTGCCATTGTCAAGACGTTCGAGTACGTCCTCATTATGACGGTCGCTCAGCTGCCGGGCTACTATGCGGCGGCCTACCTCGTGGATGTGATCGGCCGCCGCTATACGCTCGGGCTCTTCCTCCTTCTCAGCGGCGTATGCAGCTATTTCTTCGGCAATGCAGGTGATGTCACTGCCCTCCTTGGCTGGGGTGCGGCGATGAGCTTCTTCAATCTCGGCGCGTGGGGCGTCATCTATACCTATACACCCGAGCAGTACCCAACGTCGATGCGCGCGCTTGGCAGTGGCTGGGCGGCAGGATTCGGCCGCATCGGCGGCATGATTGCACCGATGCTCGTCGGCGTGATGCTCGCCAATGCATTTCCGATGAGCGGCATTTTTATGATGTTCGCGGCGGTCTTTGCCGTCATTGCGGGAACCGTTATTCTTCTCGGACGTGAGAGCAAACAGCAGACGCTTGAAGAGCTGGAGCAGACGCTCGGCGCTGCTGAGTCCTCGGCACTGCGCAACGAATAGAGAAACATCGTTAGACTTGTATGAAAAATTAGTCAGACAAGTTAAAAATTTATAGCAAAAACCCTTTCCGAATGAAATTCTCTGTGGTATACTTGCAGGACAAAAAAAGCAACACGGCTGCTTCTTACCGAGGGATTTTGTTTGACGATGGAGCGTCTGAAACAAATGCGTACCGGTATGGTACGCATTTGTTTTGGGGAGCTAAGGAATTGCTGATAAAATGAAGTCCGTCAGATGGCGGTGCTGAATTTATCCGTGCTTACTTAAGGAAAGAGGGGGTATTTATGCCAGCGGGAACGGAGTCATGAAGCGTCGCCCAGGGCCGGGATGACAGCGTGGTGATGAAGAATCTCTATGAGCTGTCGGGCATTAAGGGCGAGGATGTCTTTAAGAGCACGGCAGAGCATCCCTTCACGATCCGCAAGGACTCCTCCAGCATGTATGCACCGATTTCCTTTGACGGCGTTACGGCGCAGTGGGGCATCGGCTCAGCGACGAACTATGACGTGTTCACCGCCGTGGCACGCCACATGATCTATATCCTCGTCGCCGTTGGCATCATCGGTATCCTCCTGCTTCTGGCGGCACTGATCTCCTTTGTCACGAAGCGAATCTCGACGCCGATGAGCGATTTGCAGGGCGTGGTGGAGAACTTTGCCCGCCTCGATCTGCGTGCAGATAACCCCGCGTATGTACGTGCACGCGGCTATCTCGGCAGAGAGGATGAGATCGGAGCGATGACGGGGGATCTCGCCGAGCTCGCAAACAATCTGCGCGCAACGATGGGCAAGATCAACGCCTCGTCGGAATCCGTGGCAGCGACGAGCGAGGAGCTGAGACGGCGAGAACGCAGACGACGGCGCATAGCTCTGAGGAGGTCTCGAAGGCGATCCAGAACATCGCTGAGGGCGCGACGAGTCAGGCGGAGGATACGCAGAAGGCCGCCGATCATCTCAGTGAAGTGCTGCGCATCGAGCAGGAGACGGAGCATATCGTCAATGTCCTCAACGAGACGACACAGAAGATCAGTGACCGCAAGGCGGAGGGCTCGGAGATCCTAAACGATCTGCTTGGCCGCGCCGAGGAGATGTTCAAGGCGACAGAGGAAGTCGCCAAGGTTGTCGAGGAGACGAATCAGGGCGCGGACAAGATCGACGAGTCCAGTATGATGATCAAGAGCATCGCCAACCAGACGAACCTCCTCGCGCTCAACGCTGCCATCGAGGCGGCGCGTGCGGGTGAGGCCGGGCGCGGGTTCGCCGTCGTGGCGGAGGAGATCCGCAAGCTCGCGGAGCAGAGCTCGAGCTTTACGGACGACATCCGCGGCATCATCCACGAGCTGAAGACGAAGAGCCAGCAGGCGGTGGATACGATGCACGTATCGACGAAGCTCGCATCGGAGTCGCATCAGGGGCTTGAGAGCACGAAGGAGTGCTTCGACCGTATCTCTGAGACGGTCGAGGAGACGGGCGAGGTCGTCAAGAAGCTGAACACATCAGCGAAGACGATGGGCGAGAAGCACGCATCCATCTCGGATGTGGTGCAGAACCTATCCGCACTCGCCGAGGAGAATGCTGCGACAACCGAAGAGGGCAGCGCGTCCGTGGAGACACAGTCGAATGCGCTTGAGGATATCGCGAAGGCGAGCGAGGGGCTCGCAGAGATCGCGACCGACCTCCAGCGCGAGGTGGAGCGCTTCAAACTATAAGATGTATGAAAGAGAGCTGCGGCACGAAGATGGTTCGGTCTTCGTGCAGCGGCTCTTTTCTATTGTGAGCAGTCCTGCTGTGGATGCACGCGAAAACACTAGCGAAATCTCCCTGTGTATGCTACAATAGGGCAGATAACATGAGGGTATTATATTTTGAGGTGACATTTTGCGATATAACTGGAAGCGCCTTGCGGCGGCATATCTTTTTGCGCTGGCGGTACAATTCTACGCACCGCCGTCCTTTGCGATGCCTCCGATTCTCCCGTACAATGAGGTGACGGAGGGGATGCAGGGAACGGCGTATACCGTGCTCGATACGACGGGCGAGGTGCGCACATTCCCCGTGGAGATCGTCGGTCAGATGAAGGGCGGCAAGGGCTCTCAGCGGATGATTATGGCGCGGACGAGCGGCAATTTCATCGAGCACGTCGGCGGTGTCCTGCAGGGGATGAGCGGCAGTCCGATCTATGTAGACGGTCGTCTCGTAGGAGCGCTTGCAGCGGGGCTGAAGGATCTCAGTCCCTATACCTTTTTCATCACGCCGATCGAGGACATGATTCCGCTTTGGTCGATGCCCGACACGAAGAATAAGACGCGCATCGACACGGTGGATGTCGTGCGCGCCGTTGAGGAGCGCAAGAAGGCAAAGGAAAAGGACGAGCTCCGCGAGCGCGAGAAGAAAGTCGGCAAGATGACACACGCCGAGCGTGAGGCGGAGTGGCGTGATACACTCGCCGCCCTGCGCGGAGAGAAGACAGAGGAAACATCTGCGAGCGGTGCAGGTGCGTCAGAGGCGCAGGAGGCTGCGGACGACACGCATGACGCGACCGCTGATGCTGTGCAGAGTGCGGACAAAGGTGAGCAAACGTCGACCGATCCCGTCACATCATCTCCTGCAGCTAAGAAAGAGAATGTGCATGCTGCCGAGGAGAAGTCCACCTTCTTCGTGAGCGGATTTGGATCGGCGGGGCTGCGCTATCTAGAGAACAATATGCCTGCAGGCAGTACGTTCCTTCCGCTGGGAACGGTCAGTGCAAATACGCCCCTCCCCACACGCTATGATGCCTCTCTTGCAGGCGGTCAGCCCGTCGGGGTCGCCATTGTCTACGGCGACTTCAGCATCGGCGCGACGGGAACGGTGACGGCGGTGGACGGCAAGAAGATGCTGGCATTCGGTCACTCCTTTATGCACAAGGGAAACGTGAACTACTTCATGACGGATGCCGATGTGGTCGGGACGATTGCAGGACAGAGCAACGGCGTGAAGATCGCGAACATCGGCAGTGTGATCGGGCGCATCAATCAGGATCGTGAGACGGGCGTTGCGGGGATCCTTGGGACGTTTCCCACCGCTGTTCCCATTCGCATTCACGTGAAGGACGACGCGCTTGGCACGGAGGAGACCTTCGGTGCGCAGATTGCCTACGATGAGGATTTCCTGCCCGTGCTTTCGGGCAGTATTGCCTATGCGGCGATGAGCCGCGTGTCGGATTCCCTTGGCAGCAGCACGGCGCGCATCCGCTTTGCCATCCGTACGAACGCCGTGGACAGCGGGGTTTTTGAGCGGCGCAATATGTACTACAGCGCGGCGGATGTCGGGCAGGTCGCCGTGACCGAGCTGCTGCAGGCGATGAATATGATCGTGACGAATCCGCAGGAGGAGTCCGATATTCTCGATCTCGATGTGGATGTGGAGCTCACGGGCGGACGTCAGACGGCCGTTCTGGTCTCGGCGGTGCCGGATAAGTTGGTGGTAAAGCCGGGCGACACGGTGACGTTCAAGACGAAGATTCGTCCCTATCGCAAGCCGGAGGAGACGCTGTCGATCCCCTATCGCGTGCCGAAGGCGCAGCCGGCGGGGACACTGAACCTCGATATTCGCGGCGGAGGCTTTGTCCCCGTGAACCCCTTGGCACTCCTCGCGCAGGCGGGGCTCGAGATCCCCGACGACGAGGAGAAGTTCAAGTCGACGGCGGAAAAGCTGGACGATCTCGCCGCTCAGGGGCAGAACAATGAGATCATTATCACTCCTGGAGCAGCGCCTGCGCCGAGCTCCGAAAAGGAAATGAAGAAGCGCATGCGCGCGGCGGCAAAGGCGTCGGCACGCGCGGCAGAGCGAGAGGAGCCGAAACGCGTGACGCTGCTCGGCGATCCGAAGAAGAAGGATGAACGCGAGAAATTCTATGCGCCGTATGTGATCGAGAACGTGATCCACGCGACGCTGAAGGTTGAGGAATAAGGACGAATGGAACAACTGGTCATTCATGGAGGGCATCCCCTGCGCGGCCATGTGAAGATCGGCGGGGCGAAGAATGCGGTGCTGCCCATCATTGCGGCGGCATTACTCGGTACAAACGGAAAAAGTGTGCTGGATGAGGTGCCTGCACTCGAAGATGTCTATACGATTACGGCGGTGCTGCGTGCCCTTGGCGTGACGGCGGACTACACGGTATCGGAGCATCGTCTGGTCATTGATGCATCACATATTGCGACGGTCGTAGCCCCCTACGACCTCGTCCGCAAGATGCGCGCGTCATTTCTCATCATGGGCCCCTTGCTCGCACGCGAGGGGCACGCAGAGATCTCGCTGCCGGGCGGCTGTGCCATTGGGACACGTCCGATCGATCTGCATCTCAAGGGCTTTGAGGCGCTCGGGGCGGAGATCGAGATCACGCAGGGCGACATTCACGCGCGTGCGCCACATGGGCTCAAGGGGGCGCGCATCTACTTCGATTTCCCGAGTGTCGGGGCGACAGAGAATGTGATGATGGCGGCGTCCTGCGCCGAGGGCCAGACGATTCTCGAGAATCCTGCGCTCGAGCCGGAGATTGTCGATCTCGCGAACTATCTCAATGTGATGGGGGCGCGCATCCGTGGCGCGGGAACGAACCGCATCAAGATCGACGGCGTGCCGGAGCTGCACGCGGCGGACTATACGATCATCCCCGACCGCATCGAGGCGGGGACGTACATGGTCGCGGCGGCGATGACGCGTGGTGATGTGTTCATCGAGAACGCGATTAGCGAGCATCTGAAGCCAGTCATTGCGAAGCTAAAGGAAGCGGGCGCACAGATCGAGGAGGATATCGCCGGGGTGCGCGTCTCTGCCGACCGCCCGATGAAGGCGATTGATCTCAAGACGATGCCCTATCCCGGTTTTCCGACGGATATGCAGGCGCAGTTCATGGCAATGCTCGCCGTCGCCGAGGGGACGAGTGTCGTGACGGAGACGGTGTTCGAGAACCGCTTTATGCACGTCGATGAGCTCGTGCGCATGGGCGCACGGATCCGTGTGGACGGACGGACGGCGACGGTCGAGGGCGGCGCACTGCTCAGCGGCGCACCTGTGCGGGCGACGGATCTGCGCGCGGGTGCGGCGATGGTGCTCGCAGGGCTCGTGGCACCGGATGAGACGCGTGTCGGCTACATCCATCACATCGACCGTGGGTACGATGATCTCGTGGCAAAGCTCGTGGCGCTCGGGGCGGATATTCAGCGCGTGGATGCGGAATGGGCAGGCGTGTAAAAATTGCTTGCATAATAAAGAATGATGCGATAGAATAAATTCAGAACGATGGATTGAGGAGGTATGAAGGATGAAGCACATCAAGACGGTCAACAAGCCGACGATGCAGTCCACGCTCTACACGGGCGGCTGCGGCGAATGCCAGGCATCCTGCCAGTCTGCCTGTAAGACTTCCTGCACGGTGGGCAATCAGCCCTGCGCGAAGTAAGACGGGGAAATCGGCACAGCCCTTCTCGTTTGCGAGAGGGGCTTTTTCTATGTGTTGCTCCACTAAGGTTTGCTTAAGCGTATTACATTTCCAAGAGTGGTTATGAAGGAGAACAAATGAAAGTCCGAACGCATAAGTTCAAGCAGAACGGCATGCACATCCTCGTCGATGTGAACAGCGGCGCGGTTCACGTGATCGACGAGATGATTTACGATATGATGGATGATTTCGACGGGACGAACGATGAGGCGGCCGTGGCACGTCTCAGGGGGCGTTATCCTGAGGGAGATCTGCGCGAGGCGTGCGGCGAGCTGCATGAGCTGATGGCGGCAGGGGCGCTCTTTGCCCCCGATATTGACGTGCCGCCGACCTTCAAGTCGCGCGGATTGGTGAAATCCCTGTGCCTGATGGTGGCACAGGACTGCAATCTGCGCTGCAAGTACTGTTTCGGCGACGGCGGCAGCTATGGTGGGCAGCGCGCAGTGATGTCGCCTGAGGTGGGGCGTGCGGCGGTCGATTTCATCATTGACGGCTGTGGTCCGCGCAAGCACTGTGAGATTGATTTCTTCGGCGGCGAGCCGCTGATGAATCTGAGCACGGTGAAGGCGGTAACGGAGTATGTGCGTCAGCGTGAGCAGGAGACGGGCAAGGAGTTCAAACTGACGCTCACGACGAACGGGATGCTGCTCTCCGACAAGAATATCGCATGGCTGAACGACAACCATATCTCCGTCGTGCTCTCGGCGGATGGACGGCGCGAGGTGCACGATGCGATGCGTCCCGATGCGGGCGGACATGGAACGTACGATGTGGTCATGCGGAATTTTAAGAAGCTCGTCGATGCGCGCAGCGGCAAGGACTACTACCTGCGCGGGACGTATACGCACGAGAATCTCGACTTTACGAAGGATGTGCTCGCCATGAATGCAGCGGGCTTTGACATCCTCTCGATGGAGCCGGTCGTGCTGAAGGACAGTCCGCTTGGCTTTACAGAGGAGGATCTGCCGCGCATCTATGCGGAGTATGACCGCCTGACGCAGACCTATCTCGACCGCGTGCGTGCGGGGAAGGGGTTCTTCTTCTTCCACTTCAACATGGATCTCAACCATGGACCGTGCGTCGCCAAGCGCCTCGCGGGCTGCGGTGCGGGGCATGAGTACTACGCCGTCGCAGAGAATGGCGATCTCTACCCGTGCCATCAGTTCGTGGGGCGTGAGGGCTATCGCCTCGGCTCGGTCTTTACGGGCGTTGAGAGCATGGAGCTGCCGACGTACTTCCGCAACTCGCATGTGCTGAACAAGCCTCTGTGCCGTGACTGCTGGGCGCGGTTTTACTGCAGCGGCGGCTGTCACGCGAACGCC
Organism: Centipeda felix; assembly: GCF_900186465.1. GTDB lineage: Bacteria > Bacillota > Negativicutes > Selenomonadales > Selenomonadaceae > Centipeda > Centipeda felix. The sequence goes on along the minus strand of NZ_LT891959.1, from coordinate 945,694 downwards.
GATCTCTTTCATGGGGATATTCGGCAGCCGTACGAGATTGGCTGTGCGATTCAGAAGAAGCGTCTGGAGTGCGCGATCCTCGTGCAGGCGGTGCTTGCACTGGAGAAGGAAGAGGCAGAAGAGGAGCAGGGCAAATTGCAAGTTTAATTGTCGTAAGGTCTCGTTAAACTTTTAGCTCTAAATTGCAATATCAAATCGGACAGTAGAGCATAACAGAATCAAAAATTGTAGATGGTCTTTGTGCAGACAGACACCTCGAACAGATTCATACGCTTGGCACGTCCGCAGATTGCATCAGGAGAGTGTTTGTCTTTGAGAATGGCGTTTTCTACATACCGGATGAAGTCCTGTGCAGCGTTAAATTTGGACGGTTTTCCGGAGTTCTCACGATTGCGCTCATAGCGCATTTGACCGGACTGTGCAAAATACTGCTCATAGTACGTCCAATCGGAACGCTTCTGCGTTACCGTGCCGCGCTTTATTTCCTCGTACAAGGTGGAGCGGGCGATGCCAAGGTCTTTGGCGATTTTCACCTTGGGGACACCGAGACGCAGCATCGCTTCGATCTGCCCGCGCTGATAGGCGTTTAAGTGCTTGAATGTGCGGCGTTTTGTGGTAGAATGAGTGTGGGGCATACAGAACCTCCTGGTAGTGTTTGTACAAAGATATTTTACCAGATTGATTCTGTATGTTCTACTTTTTTATGTGTCCGATTTCATTTCACAATGAACCTCAATGAATCTTTTTTCAAAAATCTCAAAAAAGCTATTGACATTGCGTGCCCTTTGCATTATATTAAACACATCAAATGTATGATACATATAAAATAAAAGGAGACGATGTGTTATGAAACCGACGAAGAAAGCTGCAGAGATGACCGCGAAGGAACTGGCACGCTACATTGACCAGTCTGTCCTGAAGCCGGAGTTCACGCAGGAGGAGATCAAGAAGTACACGCAGGAGGGAATCGACTTCGGCTGTGCGACGATCTGCATCAACCCCGCATCGCTCGAACTCGTTTCGAAGATGGTCGAGGGTACGGACACCGGCATCTGCGTCGTCTGCGACTTCCCCTTCGGGCTCTCCACGACAGAGTCCAAGGCAAAGCAGGCGGAGGAGTACTGCAGCAAGTACAAGATTATGGATCTCGATATTGTGGCGAACTATGGTCAGCTCCGCAGCGGCAACCTCGACTATGTGACGGCGGACATCAAGGCGGTCGTCGATGTCTGCCACAAGTACGGCACCGAGGTTAAGGTCATCATCGAGACGGATTCGCTCACGAAGCAGCAGATCATCGACGGTACGAAGTGCGCCATCGCGGCAGGCGCGGACTACATCAAGTCCTCCACGGGCTTTTACACGGGCGGTGAGTGTGTCGGTGCCACGCCCGAGGTCGTTCAGATCATGATGGACGCGGGCGAGGGGAAGATCAAGGTCAAGGGCTCGGGTTGCATCCGCACGCAGGAGCACTTCTTCAAGCTCATCGACATGGGCATCGATCGTATGGGCGTCGGCTATCGCTCCACGCCGGTCGTTCTGAAAAAGTAAGTACATAGGAAGCACTGATAAATTCAGTACTGCCATCTTGGCACATCTTTTTCGCCCTGCCATCGTCGACAAATCCTCCACATAGCCCTTGCTATGCGTCCGGTTTGTCTCCTTGACAGGACAAAAAATCTGCACCAATCTGACAGACTTCATTTTATCAGCGATTCCATAACGAATTGAGGGGAGGAGAATGTGGCTCATGCTGCGTCTCCTCTCTTTTTATGCAAAGGGGGAAAAGGAATTGGATTCGATGGATACAAAATGCGTGAATGCGATTCGTGTGCTTGCGGCGGATGCCGTACAAAAGGCAAACTCCGGGCATCCCGGGCTGCCGCTCGGGTGTGCGCCGATGGCATACGAACTTTGGGCGCACCACATGAAGCACAATGCAAAAAATCCGCAGTGGGCGAATCGTGATCGCTTCATCCTCTCGGGCGGACATGGCTCTTCCATGCTCTACGCGCTGCTCCATCTCTTTGGTTATGGGCTGACCATGGACGATCTGAAATCGTTCCGACAGGATGGCTCGCTGACGCCGGGCCATCCCGAGTACGGACATACGGTCGGTGTCGAGGCGACGACGGGTCCCTTGGGCGCGGGTATGGCAATGGCGGTCGGCATGGCGATGGCGGAGGCGCATCTTGCGGCAATCTTCAATCAGCCAAACTACAACATTGTCGATCATTATACCTTTGTCCTCGGCGGCGACGGCTGCCTGATGGAGGGCGTCTCCTCCGAGGCGTTTTCGCTTGCAGGCACGCTTGGGCTATCGAAGCTCATTGTGCTCTATGACAGCAACCGCATCTCCATCGAGGGAAGCACGGACATCGCCTTTACGGAGAACGTCGCGGAGCGTATGGCGGCGTTCGGTTTCCAGACACTCGACGTGCCTGACGGCAACGACCTCTCTGCCATCGGCAGGGCGATTGCGGCGGCAAAGGCGGACAAGACGCGTCCCTCCTTCATCACGATTCATACGGAGATCGGCTACGGCTGCCCCGCGAAGCAGGGCAAGGCAAGTGCACATGGAGAACCGCTCGGCGTGGAGAACGTCAAGGCACTCAAGGAACGGCTCGGATGGCAGAAGCCCGAGGAGAGTTTCTATGTCCCCGATGCAATCTACCGTCATTATGAGGAGGTTGCGCGCGCGGCAGCAGCGGACGAGGCTGCATGGAACGAACTATTTGACGCATATAGCACTGCGTTTCCCGAGGCACGGCGGCGCTGGGACCGCTATCACGCGCCCGTGGACGCGGCGGCACTTATAGAAAATGCGAACTTTTGGGCACATGGAGAGGAGCCGCAGGCAACGCGTGCCATCTCGGGGACGATGCTCAACCGCCTGAAGGACATCCTGCCGCAGCTTTTCGGCGGCAGTGCCGACCTCGCCCCGTCGAACAAGACGGAGATGAAGGGCGTGGGGGACTTCAGCAAGAAAAACTATGCAGGGCGTAATGTTCATTTTGGCGTGCGCGAGCTTGCGATGGCGGCGATTGCAAACGGCATTACGCTCCACGGAGGGCTGCGTTCCTACATCGGCACGTTCTTCGTGTTCAGCGACTATATCAAGCCGATGGCGCGCCTTGCCTCTCTTATGCGGATTCCCGTGACCTATGTACTCACGCATGACAGTATCGGCGTCGGTGAGGACGGCCCGACCCATGAGCCAATCGAACAGCTGGCGATGCTGCGCGCGCAGCCGAATATCAACGTCTTCCGTCCGGCGGATGCGATAGAGACTGCCGCAGGATGGTATCTTGCCGTGACGAGCACCGAAACACCGACGGCACTCGTGCTCACACGCCAGAATTTGCCGCAGCTCAGGGGCTCAAGCAAGGAAGCACTGCGAGGAGGTTATGTTGTCTCCGAGACGGCGGGGAAAATGCAGGGCATTCTGATCGCCTCCGGCTCGGAGGTCAGCCTCGCCGTCGCGGCGCAGGAAGCACTTGCCGCCGAGGACGTGCATGTGCGCGTCGTCTCCATGCCCTGCATGGAGCTCTTTGCGGCGCAGGATGAAGACTATCGCGAGCGCGTTCTGCCGCGTGCCGTGCGGGCGCGTGTCGCCGTAGAGGCAGCATCGGACTTCGGCTGGGGCAGATACGTCGGACTTGACGGAGGTGCGGTCACGATGGAGGGCTTCGGTGCTTCTGCACCCGCCGATGTGCTTTTCAGGAAATACGGATTCACGGTGGAGAATGTTGCACGCGTCATGAAGGAAGTTATCGCGAAGAACTATCGAGCGAACCGTGGACATCTGTAAAAGAAAGGAGTATCTGGGATGTTTGGAATTATTGTAGGAACTCATGGAATCTTTGCCGAGGAGATTCTGAAATCTTGTGAGATGATCTGCGGTGAACAGAAGAACGTACAGTCTGTGACGCTTGTGCCGGGTGAGGGATTGGATGATGTGGTAAAAAAATACGAGGCGGCTATTGCAGAGCTTGATTGTACGGATGGAGTGCTCTTTCTCAACGATCTCTTCGGTGGTAGTCCCTATAACGCCGCATGTCGTCTTGTAGCGGAGAACGAGGCGTACGGAATCGTCACAGGGGTCAATCTGCCCATGCTCATCGAGATGGTCAGTACCCAGTGCGTTAGCGGGAAATACGACATTCTCGCACTTATGGAGCAGGCTTGCGAGGCGGGCAAAAACGGAATTCAAGGCTTCCACGTCTCGAAAATGGAAGTGGATAAGGACGACGATCTCTGAGAATACTCCATAGGCAGAGAAAAGGCTGTTATATCCTTAGGAAGGAAAGCGCAGGAAATCAATTTCCTGCGCTTTTGCTATGCAATGAGATTTTTGTATTATATTCAGACTTGAATGAGTCAAGAAAATCCTTGATTTATATGGGGATTACAATGTGATATTACGTTGGATGTTATCTGGAATATTCGCCTTGCCCGGCACGGTGCGGTAAAGCTCCATCTGAAACTCGCACATATCCGCGCGCGTGATGGAGTGTGTGTACTCGTAGACAAAGCCCATGTCGAGGTGGGAGATGCGCGTGATCTTGTAGCCTGCATCGCGTGCACGGCAGCGCAGCAGCTTCGCTTCGTCCTCGCGCAGAAGGACGGCGGCAATCGTCTCCGTTGCGTGATAGAGGTTCAGCGCATAGTTCTGACTGAGCACCTGATAGAGGGAGGTCATCGTGAAGTCGTGCTGCTCGATGCCAGGGCAGAGATAGTAGGGGATTGTCGTGCGCTCGATGAGGACGGGCTTGCCGTCCGCACAGCGCAGACGATCGAGCTGAAAGATCTCGGGATTCGAGGAGGGCAGCTGCAATATTTCCGCAAGCCGTGCGTCCGCCGCCGTAATCTCCTGATTCAGAATGAGGGAGGAGGGAACGGCATGCAGTTCGCGCATATTCGCACTGAAATTATAGAGGTTGTTGATCGGACGCTTCATTTTCGGCTCCGCAATGAATGAGCCCTTGCGCCGATAGCGGATGATCAGCCCCTCGTCCACAAGCAGCTCCATCGCCTGCCGCACCGTTGTTCGACTGATGCCGAGTAGCTCGCACAGATCGTTCTCGGGGATCATCTTGTCCCCCGGTTTGAAAATGTTTGTGCGCACCTTGAGCCGGATGAAGTTCGCCAGCTGCTCGTAGATCGGAATGCTCGACGAGAGCTGCATGTTGATCGCGCCTGTGAAATCTTCTTTTTCCATGTCCTACCATCCTTCTGTATATTTGTATAATACAATTATAGCTATTAGAGAAAAATTTATCAAGAAAATTGGAAAAAAAATTGACAAACAAAATAGAATATAATATATTAAACACAACAAATGTATGATACATATAATATATAAAAGGAGGATATAAAATGAACAAGCAACTTTTGGATATCGCGGAGAAATTAGGGGGAATGACCCCCTCGAAACATCGTACACTGGCGGGACTTGACGGATTCGTGGATACGATTGTGCATGTCGTCGATACGCGCAAAAATCCGGATGAGTACGAGCGTGTGAAGATGCTGACGGACTATGGCAACAAATTCATCGCCGCTGCGGGCTTCAGCATGAACATTGAGATGGTGCCGGTGACTGCGAAATTAGGCGGTGTCGCGACGATCTATGCAAATGCTCTCAAGGAGCAGGGTTACCAAGTGACGTATATCGGAGCGCTTGGAAAGAAAAATGTTCATCCGATCTTTCAGGATTTTGCCGATGCAGCAGAGGAGATTATCTCCATCAGTGAGCCGGGCATGTCAGATGCGGTCGAATTCCATGATGGCAAGGTAATCAGCAGCAAATTGGAGCCGCTGAAGGATGTGAACTGGACAGAGCTCATAAAGCATACGACGCCGGAGCATCTTGCGCATATCTTCGATCGCAGCGAGTTCCTGATGTTTGCGGATTGGACGCTTCTCATCAACGTCATGAGCATCTGGAATGGGGTTGTACGGGAAGTCTTCCCTCTGATGGAGAACGAGCAGCGACGCCCGTTCATGTTTGATCTTGCAGATCCGACGAAGCGCTCGCGGGAAGATATCATGGAGGCGATGCGATGTCTGCCGAAATTCCAGGAAAAGTTCGATGTGATCCTAGGGCTCAACGAGCGTGAGGCGCGTTGTGTAACAAATTGCTTCCAGCCCGGCAAGGGAGATACAACGCCGGTTGCACAGCTTGCGCTCTTCCTGCGTGAGACGCTTGGGATCGCTCAAGTTGTGATTCATACGCTGAAGGGGGCGACTGCGGCAGATGCCGATGGGATTTCGGCGGTGCCCGGTCCCTACTGCGAGAATCCTGTGCTCACGACAGGCGGTGGTGATAATTTCAACGCAGGATTTGTGAGCGGACAGATGCTCGGGCTCACGATGCAGGAGTCCCTCCTCATGGGCACGGCAAATTCAGGATTCTACGTTCGAAATGCTCGTTCCGCGAATTTCCAAGAGCTGCGTACCTTCCTAAAAGACTGGGGCGAGGGAAGAGTCAAAGAGCGTCTTGTGGAAACGGCCCAGGAAGAGGCCATCGACGGGATGAAAAACCAACAGAGGGGTGAGTGACATGGCAGACAATCTCTCACAGGAAAAAGGGCAGGAAGCACAGCAGCTTCCGTCAGAGAAGAGCAGGCTCGATCGCGTCATTGATGTTGTCGCTGCGATCTTTGTGCCAATCATCAATTTGCTCTGCGCCGCAGGTATCTTGAAGGGGCTGCTGGTGATTGGCGTATCCCTCGGGGCCGTTTCGCAGGACAGCACGACCTATCTCATCGCGAATGCGATGGCAGACAGTCTGTTCTACTTCCTGCCAATGTTTCTTGCGTACACGGCAGCAAAGCGGTTCGGCGGCAATCCGTTCACTTGCGTGATCATCGCCGGCATCTTGCTCTATCCGGGGCTGACGGAGGTGCTCGCAGCGGGGGATACGATCTCCTTCCTCGGCATACCGATCAAGGGGGCAGTCTATCATTCGAGCGTTCTGCCGATCCTCTTGGCGGCGTATTTCCTTGCCGTACTGGAACGCGCAGTCAGCAGCCGCCTCCCGGATGTGCTGAAGGGATTTCTGACGCCGCTGATCTGCATTTTCGTAGGCGGTACGGTTACGCTATTCGCGTTTGGCCCCATCGGTGCATTTGTCGGAGAATGGCTTGCCGTAGGCTATGAGGCGATCTATGTGGTCTCGCCCATCCTCACGGGTCTTGTGATCGGCGCGATCTTTCAGCCGATGGTCATCTTCGGCCTGCATTGGGCACTCATGATCATCTCGATGAACAACGTTGCGGTGCTCGGCAGCGATACCATCCTCGCGCTCTTTGCAGCCTCGATCTTTGCGCAGGGCGGAGCGGCGCTTGCCGTCATGCTGAAGACCAAGAGCACGTCCTATAAGTCCGTCTGCGGCGCGGCAGTCGTTTCCGCCATCTTCGGCATTACGGAGCCGGCGCTGTTCGGCGTGACGCTTCCCCGCAAGAAACCGCTCCTTGCCGTCTGTGCGGGCGGCGGTGCCGGCGGCATGGTTGCAGGCTTCTCCGGTGCACAGGCGAGCGCGTTTGCAATTCCGTCCGCCACCACCTTTCCCATCTTTTTTGGCAACGGATTCGCGTTGATGATCGTCTCCGTTCTCGTCGGTTTCGCCGTGAGCTTTGCGCTCACAATGCTGCTGAAATTCGAGGCAACGCCGGAGGAGACCGAGCAGGCGGATTCAAAGAGATAGCTGACACGGTAAACGTATAAAAATGTACAATTGATCTGCATGGGAGGAAAGTGAAATGGATGCTACAATTCCAAAAGATTTTTTGATCGGTACCTCCTCGAGCGCGTGGCAGGTCGAGGGAACAGCAGGAAGGCTGCCCGGACAAAAGAGCTGGGCGGATCTCTTCTATGAGGCGAATCCTGACCTCTGGCACGACCATGTCAGCCCTGAGAAGGCGAGTGATTTCTATCATCGCTACAGGGAAGATATCAAGACTATGGCAGACTTTGGCATGCGTGCGTTCCGCTTCACGATCCAATGGGCTCGATTCATGGAGGATCCCCTTTCGGGCAAAGTCTCGCAGGATGCGGTTGATTACTACCACGACGTTATACGGGCGATTCGTGACAGCGGTATGGAACCCGTCATTTCCTTGGAGCACTGGGACATCCCTGCCGTGCTCTTCGAGAAATACAACGGATGGGTCTCAAGGGAGACAGTTGCTCTCTATGAGCAGTACGTAGCTACGGCGCTTAGAGAGTTCCATCGGGATGTGAAATATTGGTTCGCATTTACGGAGCCGAACGTCCCTCTCGATCATGGCTATCGCAGCGGATTTTGGTATCCGTTCAAGCAAGATGCAAAGGCGGCATATCAGGCGCATTTTCACAAGATCCTCGCGACGGCGAAAGCTGTACGGATTGCAGAGCCGTATATGAGGGAAGGCATGAAGTTCGGCGTGATGCTACACATGACGCCGGTCTATGCGCGAAGCGGTGAGATTCGAGACGTGCAGGCTGCCTACTATGTGGATCTGTTTGAGGTGCGTCTCTATCTGGATCCGTACATGAAGGGGGAGTTCCCATCGGATCTTCTCGCAGAGATGGAGGCACACGACATCCTGTTCCGCTATGAGGAGGGGGACTTTGATGAGATCCGAAAGCACCGGATCAACGTACTCGGTGTCGACTACTACTTCCCGATTCGCGTGAAGGCGCGTGAGACGCCGTATGAGGGCAAGACATTTACACCTGAGTACTACTATGAGCCCTACGTCATGCCGGATCGTCGGTTCAATGCGGATCGCGGTTGGGAGATCTACCCGCAGGCAGTCTATGACATTGGAGAACGTCTCAAGCGAGACTATGGAAATCCGGACTGGTTCATCAGCGAGAACGGAATCGGCATCGAGAACGAGGGACGGTTCCGGAACGCAGAGGGGCGCATTGAGGACGACTACCGCATCGATTTCCTCGGCGAGCATCTGGAAAACGCGTTGAAATGCCGCGCCGCAGGATCGAAGTGCTTCGGTTACTTCGTTTGGTCCTTTATCGACAATGTCTCTGCACGCAATGCGTTCAAAAATCGTTACGGACTCTTGGAACTCGATCTTGACACATATCAGCGCATCCCTAAAAAGTCACTGCATTGGTTCTCGCGTTGCTTGAAACAAGGTGAAGTCGTGCGGTAGACATCCTATCTTTATGCTGTATTCCTGAGAGTGTGCAGCAGTGGTAAGTCTATAAAACAGGCGTATTGCACGGAGTGATGGAACTCATGCAGTACGCCTGTTTTGTTGCCTCCTTGTTCGGGAGAAAAGTCTGCACAAATCTGACGAACCTCGTTTTATCAGAGAGTCCTTGGCTTTCTCTATTGACAAAAGCGCTGTGCCGGTGTAAATTATATATAACAAATGTATGATACATATAAAATAAATGGAGGTAAGGGATGAAGCTGGAGGATGCCATCAATACGATCAGTCGTTTTCTGGCACTGCGACAGATCGAGGAACTGACGCCTGAGAGCTTGGAGGTACATTGTGGAGCAGGACAAGCCGATGTTTTGCTTGCGTTTGGCAACGATTTGCCGGAGGTGGCGGAGGCTGCGTGCAGAGCCTATCTCTCCGGCATATGCAAAAAGATCTTGTTTGCCGGAGGAGTCGGGCATTCCACGCAGATCTTAAAGGACAAGATGAAGGCAATGCCGGAATACCGCACCTGTGATCTGTCCGGTGCAGAGGCGGATATCTACGCGGAAATTGCACGTAAGAAGTTCGATATCCCGGAGCAGGATATCCTCGTGGAGAATGCCTCCCGCAACTGCTCGGAAAATGGGCGGAATGCGCTCCGCATATTGAGGGAGAACGGCATTCCTCATCGGGTGATGATCCTCATGCAGGATCCGACGATGCAGTACCGGAGCTATGTATCCATGGCAGATCTTGTCACGAAAGGTGATGTGCTTATCAGCTATGCCCCGTTTGTGCCTCGGATGGATGCGGGCTTGGAATTTACCGCACAGATCAAGGGGCTTTGGCCGCGCGAGCGCTTTTACTCCCTGCTGATGGGGGAGATTCGCCGTCTCCGTGATGATGAGAACGGGTATGGACCGAAGGGCTGCGGATTTATTCCACATGTTGACATCCCTGTCGATGTGGCGGCGGCAGATGAAGTGCTGCACAATGAGTTGGAGTGTTACGCTGTGCGTTGAATGGAGGGGTGAATATGAAATTTTTGGAATTCGTACCGCAGACGGACGACCTTGACATGGAGCGTATTGAGCGGTTTCACCGCCGTATGCAGGAGCGTCGTGCGAGCATCTGCAGCGAACGTGCCGTGCTCTACACGGAGTCGTTTCGCGAGACGGAGGGCGAGGACTATACGATCCGCAAGGCGAAGGCGTTCGCGCACACGCTGCGCCATATGACGATCTATATTGAGGAGGACAGCCTGATCTTCGGCAATCAGGCGAGCCGCAACTTCGCCGCGCCGATTTTCCCAGAGTTCTCAATCGACTGGGTGGTCAAGGAGCTCGATGAATTCGACAAGCGCACGGGCGACGTGTTCTACATCACGGAGGCGGTCAAAGAGGACATTCGCCGCATCGCCCCCTACTGGCACGGTCATACGCACGAGGACGAGGTGCAGCGGACAACGACAGAGAATGTCCGCATGGCGGAGAAACAGAAGGTCATCCACCGTGGCGGTATCTCTATGTCGGGGGACGGGCACATTGTCCCGAAGCACGAACTGATTCTCGAAAAGGGCTTCCGCGCCATCAGTGAGGAGGCAAAGGCGCATCTGAAGTGTCCGAATCTCACAGAGGAGAACCGCATCTTCTACGAGGCGGTCGTAATCGCGCTTGAGGGGGCACTCGACTTTATCAAACGCTATGCCGTGCTCGCACGGGAGCTGGCAGAGAAGGCGCAGACTCCGAAACGGCGTGAAGAACTGCTGGCGATGGGCGAGATGGCAGAGACGCTGATGGAGCGCCCCGCGCAGAGCTACTGGGAGGGCTGCGAGACGGTCTACCTCGTGCACATGCTCCAGATGATCGAGAGCAACGGGCATTCCTTCTGCTACGGTCGCTTCGACCAATATATGTACGATCTCTATCGGCACGATATCGACCATGGGATTTTGTCGGTGGAAAAGGCGCTTGAGATCACAACCCATATGTTCCTCATGAACAGCGGCAACAACAAGGTGCGCCCCTACGGTCACACGCGTTTTTCCCAGGGCTATCCGCTCTACTCGAACCTGATGGTCGGCGGCTATCGTCCCGATGGCATGGACGGCTCGAACGAACTGTCCGCGCTTTGCATCGAGGCGATGAACCTCACGGCGATGGCAGAGCCGAATTTCTCCATGCGCTACAACGCCGACACGCCTGAGTGTCTGCTGCGCCTCGCGGGGCGGCTCATCCGTACGGGCTGTGGTATGCCGTCCATGTTCAACGATGACGCAGCGGTACGTGGGCTTGAGAGTCTCGGTATCAAACGCGAGGATGCGCTCGACTACTGCGCGATCGGCTGCGTGGAGACGGGCGTGCCCGGCAAATACGGACACCGCGCGACGGGCATGACCTACGTCAACTGGGGCAAGATCCTCGAGCTCGTCATCTACAACGGCACGGATCCCGACAGCGGAATTCAGATGATGAGCGTGAACGGGAAGCCCGGCAGGGACATCGAATACAAATCCTACGATGAGATGTGGGCGGCGTGGAAGAAGCTGCTGAAGTTCTACTCGGATATTGCCGTCGAATGCGATGTGATCTGCGACAAGGCTCTCGCCGTGTATGATGCCGATCCGTTTGCCTCCTGCTTTATCGACAACTGCATGGAGGTCGGTAAGCTGCTCAAGAATGGCGGCTGTCAATACGATGTGATCTCACAGTCCAACATCGGTCCAGCTGTGCTTGGCAACTCGTTCGAGGCGATCAAGAAGCTGATCTTTGACGAGAAAAAGCTGACATGGGACGAACTAAAACACGCGATGGATGTCAACTGGACAGGCGCGGAGGGCAAACGTGTCCACGATCTCGTCAAGTCCGCGCCGAAGTTCGGCAACGATGAGGACGAGGTGGACGGTATCGTGCGCGACATCTTCGAGTCTTATCTGGAACTCCTGCCCGCATATAAGACCGATCGGACGGGCAGAGGCCCTGAGGTCAGCTGCTATACAATGTCCACGAGCAATATCACATCCTATGTGCCAAACGGTCTGGACGTGGGAGCGACGCCGGACGGGCGTATGGCACGCTCGCCGCTCAACGAGGGATGCTCGCCGACGCAGGGGACGGATGTGAACGGCCCGACGGCCGTCATCCGCTCCGTGTCGAAATTGCCGAACTGGAAGGTTGCGGCGGGACAGCTGCTCAACATGCGCTTTGCGCCGGGCACGCTCGCGGGTGAGGAGAATCTGCAAAAATTCGTGGGATTCCTGCGCGCGAGTCAGCGCATGGGCATCTATCACAATCAGTTCAACGTCATTGACTCCACGACGCTGCGCGACGCGCAGAAGAATCCCGAGCAGTACACGGATCTCATCGTGCGCGTGGCGGGCTACTGCGCGCAGTTCGTCTCGCTCATGCCAGAGACGCAGGATGCCATCATTGCGCGTACGGAGAACGAGTGGTGAGTGTGAAAGGTCTCGTCGGTTCGCTGCAGGGCTACTCCACAAAGGACGGTCCCGGCATCCGTACAACGGTGTTCTGCGTCGACTGCAATCTGCGCTGTAAGTGGTGCTCGAATCCCGAGCTAATGCTGCCGGGGAAGAAGACGATGCATTTCACGCTTGGCGGCGAGGAGCGCACGCAGGAGGTCGGTGAGGAGTGGGACAGTGCACAGCTCGCCGCATGGCTTGCACGCGACCGTACCTTTTATGAGGAGTCGGGCGGCGGCGTTACCTTTTCCGGCGGGGAGGCAGCACTGCAGGAAGACTTCGTCGCGGACACAGCGGAGCGCCTCTTGGCGATGGGCATTTCCTCCGCACTCGACACAGCTGGCGATGTCCCGTGGGAAACGCTTGACCTCCTCTCCGACCGCATGGAGTATGTCCTCTATGATGTGAAGGCATTTGATGAGGAAATGCACAGGAGATGTACGGGCAGGAGCAATGTCCGTATTCTTGCGAATCTTGAAAAACTCGCGGCAAAGGGACAGCGTCTTATCATCCGTATGGTGATTGTGCCGGGGTACAACGATGATCTCATAGATGTGCAAAAGCGCATGGAATTCGTTAAAAAGCTCGGGGATGCGGTCGAATGCGTGGACATCCTGCCCTATCATAACCTCGGCAAGGGGAAATATCAGCGGCTCGGCATCCCCTATCCGATCGAGGGCGACGGCACGATCTTGCCCGCGTACTGGAATCGGCTGCGCGTTATCGCGGGCGAGGTCGGGCTGAATGTGAAGATTGCACTTGAATAAAGGAAAAATCCCTTCTCTGACGCATGCATTCGGCAGAGAGGGGATTTTTAGCAGAGGGCGGGGATATGCCGGCGAATCACACAGACGGCTCGTCCGAGGCTCCCCCAATATAGCTGTAGAGCGTGTACTTCGAGATCCCGAGGAATTTGGAAATCTTGTCTCCGGATTTTGTGATGAGCAGGGCACCGCGCTCATTTAGGAATTGAACAGCGCGCATTTTATCCTCGCGCGCCATCAGCGGTACGGGCTTTCCGACAAGGCGCACGGAATCCTCGAGCAAGTCGTCGAGGAGCTCCGCGACGTTCTGCGGGATGTTGCGATCCTCGCCCTTCGGTGACATGACGGAGATGAGGGGGGCAAGTGCACTGCCGGCGAGAGAAAGCTCCGTGATGTCGAAGTTCATGCAGAAGAGGGCGATGATCTTTCCGCTCGTGTCGCGCAGGTAGACGGTCGTCGATTTGAGCACACGTCCGTTCTTGCCCTTCGTGAGGTAGCTGCCTTCTGTATGCAGCTTTTCGGGGTGACCGCTGAGCGCGTCGAGCACGGCCATGGATGGCCCGTCGCCGACCTTGCGGCCGGAGATATGACCGTTCTCGATGGCGACGATGGAGTGCTCCACGTCGGAGAGATCATGCACGACGACTTCGCAGTTCGGACCGAATTGCTGGGCAATGCCGCCGGCGATTTGTTTCAGACAGGCGAGGAGTTGCCCGTTCATCATGCTATCAAAACCCCTTCACAGTTCTCAAAAAAAAGGAAGCCGCTCCCATGCAGCATGGAAGCGGCTTCCCTCGTGCATTTTCTGTTATCATATCACTTTCCCCGCAGGAAAAGCAAGTGTTTCTCTTCGATCAGCACCGCACAATATCCTCGTAGGGGACATTGCGCTTGCGTTGGAGGAACTGGCCATAGCCGCGCTGTCCGAGGAATGCACCCTCCCGCGCGATGACTTCGCCGCGCAGCATGGTGAGGGCGATTGATGCGCGCACGGTCATGCCCTCATATGGGGTCCAGCCGCAGGTGCTGTGAAGATCGCTTGCGGTGAGGGTATGCTCCCGCCGTGGGTCGATCAGGACGATGTCGGCGTCACTCCCTGGGAGGAGCGTTCCCTTCTTGGGATAAAGACCGAAGATCTTCGCCGCGTTCGTGCTGGTCACGCGAACAAAATCGGGGAGGGAGATGCGCCCTGCGAGCACTCCTTCGCTGAAGATGAGCGGCATGCGCTCCTCAACGCCCGGCACACCGCCCGGGCAGTCGCGGAAGTCTTTGGTATAGGCGCGTTTTTCATCGGGCATAAAGGGGCAGTGGTCGGTGGCAACAACTTGGATGTCGCCGTCGTGCAGCCCCTGCCAGAGCGCCGCGCGATCCTCCTCCTTGCGGAGCGGCGGCGCCATGATGTACTGGATGGCATCGTCGGCATTTCCCCGAAATTTGTCCTCCGTGAGTGTGAGGTACTGGGTGCAGGTCTCGGCGTAGGCGTTGCGCTGCCCCTCCTGCCGCGCGAGGCGCAGCTGATCGAGGCTCTCATGCGCCGACAGATGCACGATGTAGGCGGGCGCATCGCCTGCCGCCCGTGCGATGGAGAGCAGCATGTTGACGCTCATCGCCTCGGCGATGTTGGGACGCGTCAGCGCATGTTCGATGGGTTCCTGCTCCCCTGCGCCCAGCTCTCTGCGGAGCGTGTTCGTGATCACGTCACTTTCACAATGGACGGTGAGGAGTCCGGCGCGCTCTCGCATCACGCGCAGAATGGGCATGAGCCCTGCCTCCGTCAGTGGGAAGCCGTAGGTCGTGTACGCCTTGAAGCTTGGGAAGCCCGCATCGATCAGTCCCCCGAGTTCGTCGAGGATGTCCATGTCCACATGCTGCAGCACGCCGTGAAAGCTGTAGTCAATCGGGCAATCCTTCGCGAGATCCCAATAGACGTCGAGCGGTTGGCGGAGCGTGCAGCCGGGTGGACCGAATGCGATGTGATCGATGATGGTTGTCGTACCGCCGCAGGCCGCCGCGATGCCGCCCGTGAGGAAGGTATCGCATGCCCTGTACTTGGGGGATTGCTGGAGATCCATGTGGGTGTGCGGGTCAATGCCGCCCGGCACGACGACCATGCCGCAGGCGTCGATGAGGAAATCGTCTCCGACATCTAGATTCTCGGCGATTTCTGTGATGACGCCATTCTCGACGGCAATGTCGAGATGCGTGGGATCGCTCGGCAGACAGACGAGCCCTCCCTTGATGACGGTCCTCATTTGGACGCGCCCCCCAGCTTTACAATGAGCGCATAGGTCAGACCTGCGCCGAGCGTGCCGAAGACGTAGGCGTTGTTGAAGAGAGGCTCAAGCACAGGGACAAAGCGTCCCATGAAGATGAGCGCGGTGAAGATGGCTACGATGAGGAGAGCTCGCACATTCCAGCCATTTGTGTGGAAATATTTTCCCTGTCCCTCGATGTAGGCGTCAACAATGCTGATCTCCGTGCGGTACTCCACGAGGTAGGCTGCGATGTAGATACCCGAGATCGGACCGATCAGAGCGCCGAGGAACTGCGTCACATCGAAGATCAGGTGGTAGGCACTGGAAAGAGAGTTCCATGGCTGTGCAAAGAGCGAGAGGACTGCAACGAGGATCGCCACCTGACGATAGCTGAGGCGCCCCTTGACGTAGGATGCCACGATGTTCACGGGCGGGATCAAGTTGCCCGCGACGTTCGTCGTCAGGATGGCCATGATGATGAAGATGGAGAAAATGAGGCGGATCGCAATGCTGTCGAAATTGCCGACGAGCACGGCGGGTTCCCAAATCTCTTTGCCGAATGCGAGCCATGCACCGGCGGTGCCGCAGATGCCGACGAAGGCAATGTAGCCCGTCATGATCGGTGCGCTGATGATCTGACCGAGGATCTGTGCCCGTTGGTTGACGCAGCTGCGCGTAAAGTCCGGCATGGAGAGCGCAATGCCGCCGTCAAAGGCGATCATAGCGGAGAGTGCCGGCCAAAAGAGCGTCCAGAAGTCTATGCCTTCCTGCGGCTGGAGAACCCGCGCGCTGAGGAGTGTGTCAAGGCTCCAGCCTGCGGTGCTGAACCCCCAGATGATGACGATGAGACTCATCAGGATCAGCGCAGGTGCGGAAACACCCTCGAGGATCTTGACCGCCTTGTTGCCATAGGCCGCGATGTAGACATTGATCGCCCAGAAGATCAGGAAGGAGATGAAGAAGCCCGTGAACCCGAGCCCCTCCCAGCTCGGGACGATCGTCTGGATGATGATGTTCACCGCCTGTCCGCCGATCCAAGCCTGCACGCCGAACCAGAAGACGCCAAGAATGCCGCGGATCAGTGCGGGGATGAAAAGCCCTTTCTCCCCGAAGATGGTCTTGCCCAGCATTGCATAGTTCATGCCGTACTTCACGCCATAGTGACCGATGATCATCGCGACCGCCATGACCAACGTGTGACCAAGGACAATCGTGATGAGCGCCTGGTACCATGTCATGCCTGCGACCAACAGACCGCTCGCGACCTGGTAAACCGCGATCGACACCATGATGCCGATCCACAGGTTTGCCATGTCCTTTGTGTGCCAGTCGCGTTTCTCGCGCGGTATGGGGCTGGTCGCCGGGCTGTAGAAATTCTTGTGGTTCTCAATGGCCTTTACGCCCGCCTCGGTTAGGCTGACAATGCCATCCTTCTCCACTTGATACTCTGACTGCGTCTGCATAGTTATCCCTCCTAACAATGGGAAAATCTGACAGGGCGTTGTTCATGCGTGGATCTGTGTGCCGGTCTTGCCGAGCACGCTGTCCCTGGCCTTTTCGAGGAGTGTGATGAGGGCTATGCGCCCCGGTGCGGACTCGGCGAAGCGGATGGCCGCCTCGACCTTCGGCAGCATGGAGCCGGGGGCAAACTGTCCCTCGGCAATATAGCGGCGCGCCTCCTCGGGCGTCAGCTCATCCAGCCACTCTTCGTCAGGTTTTCGATAGTTGATCGCAACCTTTTCAACTGCCGTAAGGATAATCAGGTAGTCGGCTTCCAAATTTTCCGCGATGAGCTCACTGCCGAAATCCTTGTCGATGACGGCACTCGCGCCCTTCAAGTGATTGCCGTTCCGCATGACGGGGATGCCGCCGCCGCCGCAGGCAACGACGAGCTGTCCCGCCTCAACGAGGGCGCGAATGGCACCGATCTCGATGATCTCGCGCGGCATCGGGGAGGCAACGACGCGGCGGTAGCCGCGCCCCGCGTCCTCCTTCATGATGTAGCCGTAATTCTTTTCGGCGAATGCGGCCTGCTCTTTCGTCATGAAGTGTCCGATCGGCTTCGTCGGATCATCGAATGCCGGGTCGTCCGCATCGACGCGTGACTGCGTGATGATGGTTGCGACGGAGATGTTCGTGATGCCGCGATTCAAAAGCTCCTCGCGCAGGGCGTTCTGCAGGTCATAGCCGATGTACGCCTGACTCATGGCAACGCAGACCGAGAGCGGCGTGTTCGGCTGCGCAGGATTTTCGCGCGAGAGCGCCGCCATTGCATTGTTGATCATGCCGACCTGCGGGCCGTTGCCGTGCGTGACGACGACCTCGCAGCCCTCTTCGATGAGATCCACGATCGCCTTCGACGTGATCTTGACGGCCTGTATCTGCTCCGGCAGGCTTTTGCCAAGCGCATTGCCGCCGAGTGCAATGACAACGCGCCGCTTCTTCTTCCCGCTTTTTTCTTGCTGCTCCATACTCCTGCCCTCAGTAGATCTTGCGGGGCAGGGCGCGGGACGTCATCGCACGGAGTGCCGCCGCGGGATCTTTTGCTTTCGCGAGCAGGATCATTGCGGCGATGATATAAGGCTTGTAACTCGCTTCCTTGTAGAGATGGTCGCGATAGCGGTCGAATACGGATGCCTCGACCTCGCCCTGTGCACAGCTGACGTCGTTGATGTCAGCCGGCAGGCAGTGCAGATAGAGTGCCTTGCCGCCCTCCGTGCGCCGCATCCGCTCCTCGGTGCAGCACCAATCCTTGTGTCCCGCATTCTGTGCGAGGAGTTCCTTTTCGAGCGCATTGATGCCGGCCTCGTCGCCATCTGCGTAGAGCTTCGTGCGCTTTTCCATCGCCGCGAAGGGTGCCCAGCTCTTCGGGTAGACGATGGCGGCATCCGCAAAAGCGTCGTCCATATCATGCGTCACACGGAACGAACCGCCGCCTTTCTGCACGTTTTCCTTCGCTACATTCAGCACATCGGGCATGACTTCATAGCCCTCCGGATGTGCGAGCACGACATCCATGCCGAGCCGCGTGAACAGCCCGATCACGCCCTGCGGCACCGAGAGCGGCTTGCCGTAGGACGGCGAGTAGGCCCATGTCATTGCAATCTTCTTGCCGCGCAGCTGCTCCATGCCGCCGAATGTGTGGATGATGTGCGCTGCGTCCGCCATGGCCTGCGTCGGGTGGTCGATGTCACACTGCAGGTTCACAATGGTCGGACGCTGTTCGAGAATGCCGTCCTTGTGCCCTTGCTCAATCGCTTGTGCGACTTCGAGCTGGTAGGTATGCCCCTTGCCGATGTACATATCGTCGCGGATGCCGATCACGTCCGCCATGAACGAGACCATGTTCGCCGTCTCGCGCACTGTTTCGCCGTGTGCAATCTGGCTCTTCTTCTCGTCGAGATCCTGCACGGTCAACCCGAGGAAGTTGCACGCCGAGGCAAAGGAGAAGCGCGTGCGTGTTGAATTGTCGCGGAAGATGGAGATCCCAAGGCCGCTGTCGAAGAGGCGCGCTGAGATGTTTTCCTCGCGCAGGGCGCGGAGTGCGTCCGCTGCCGCCCAGACAGCCTTCAGCTCATCATCCGTCTTGTCCCACGTCAGCAGGAAATCCTGCCCGAACATATCCTGTGTTCTGAGCCCTTCCAACTGCCGAAGGCTCGTCTCAAAATTTGCTTTCATGATGGATGCTCCTTTCAAATCCGATGCCCGCAATCAATCTGCGACGTAGATGCTCGGCAGCGCTGCGTAGACGGCGGCGCAGGTGACGAGATCCTGCTTCCAGTTTCGCTCGTTGGGTGCATGCGCCTGCGCCTCTGCACCCGGTCCGAAGCCGATGACGGGAATGCCGTTGCGCCCCATGATGGTGACGCCGTTCGTCGAGAACGTCCACTTGTCGGTGAGAGGCCGCCCCTCGCGTGAGGCGATTGTTTCAGGGGAACCGATGCGTTTCTCGCCAAAGAGGTTTTTGTATGCCGTTTCGATGGATCGCGTGACCTTGTGATCCTTCGGTATGACCCAGGTCGGGAAATAGCACTCGATGGGGTACGTGAGCCCCGTATAGCTCGGGCGGGCATATTCGTACATGCTGACCTTTATGTCCTTGCCGTACTTCTTGACATGCGGCAGGGCGCGAATCTCTTCGAGGCAGCCCTCCCATGTCTCGCCTGCCGTCATCCGGCGGTCGAGCGAGACTGCACAGGAATCCGCGACCGCACAGCGACTCGGCGATGTGAAGAAGATCTCCGAGCAGGTAATTGTGCCGCGCCCGAGGAAATTCGCCTCCTCATATTCGGGGTTGTGCTCTTTGTGCAGCATTTTTGCGAGCCCTTGGATTTCTGGGTCGTCGGCGGGATTTTCGTTCAGTGCGCGGATGTCCCGGAGGATGTCGGCCATCTTGTAGATGGCATTGTCGCCGCGCTCGGGTGCACTGCCGTGGCAGGAGACGCCCTGTGCCTCGACGCGGATCTCCATGCGGCCCCGCTGACCGCGGTAGATGCCGCCGTCCGTCGGCTCCGTCGATACGACAAATGCGGGGCGTACCTTATCCTCTTGGATGATGTACTGCCAGCAGAGGCCGTCACAGTCCTCCTCCTGCACCGTCCCCGTGACGAGCACGGTGTACTTGTCCGAGAGCAGTCCGAGATCCTTCATAATGCGCGCGCCGTAGACCGCCGAGACGACCCCGCCCAGCTGATCGGATGTCCCACGCCCGCCGATCTCCGTCGCCGATTCGAAGCCCTCGTAGGGATCGAACTCCCAGTTCGCGCGATTGCCGATGCCGACGGTGTCGATGTGGCCGTCAAAGGCGATCAGTGTCGTGCCGTGCCCCATGTAGCCAAGCACGTTCCCCATCGGATCGATCTCCACCTTGTCGAAGTCGAGCGCGCGCATCTCCTGCGCGATCCGGTCGGCGTGCGCCTTCTCCCCGCTGCTCTCGCCGGGTGCACGCACGATGTCCCGCAGGAACTTCGTCATCTGCGCCTCGTACCCCTGTGCTGCTTCCTTGATGCGTTCATAGTTCAAAGCCATGGTATCCTACGTCCTTTCTGAAAGAATAAAAACTCTTAAAATTGTCCCTCCCAGACGATTTCGCGGTAACGTTCGGGATCGGTATCGCCCTCGGTCGAGAAGACGAGCACGCGCGAATCTCTGTCAAGGCCGAGCAATGCGCGCGGTTCCTCGCAGGCATCATCCGTCATGAGAGCCATGAGTGCGGCGAATGAGGCCGCGCCCGATTCGCCCGAAGTGATGGGGGGATCTCCCTTGATCGGTGCGGCGAGCATCCGCATCCCGTCTGCCGCCACATCGTCGGAGATGGCGACGAAGAGTTTCACATGGTTCTTTAGGATGTCCCATGAGATGGTGTTTGGCTCACCGCAGGCAAGACCTGCCATGATGGTCTCCATGTCACCGCCAACCGTGCGTATTTTCCCATCTCCCGCGAGCGCACCCTCGTAGAGGCAATCCGCCGCCTTTGCCTCTACGACGACGAACGTCGGCGGATTGTCGCTCCAAAGATTCGCATAGAAGCCGATCACTGCGCCTGCAAGCGAGCCGACACCGGCCTGCACAAAGACGTGCGTCGGCCGCTCGGCGCCCTGTGCCTTGAGCTGCTCTGCTGCCTCCAGTGCCATTGTTCCGTACCCCTGCATGATCCAGCCGGGGATGTCCTCGTAGCCGTCCCAAGCCGTGTCCTGCACAATGACGCCGCGCGGTGTCGCAGCAGCCTCCTTTGCGGCCTGCCGCACGCAGTCATCGTAATTGAGCTCCAGAATATCGACCTTTGCCCCGAGCTTTTGGATGTTCTCGAGGCGCGTCTGCGTCGTCCCCTTCGGCATGTGGACAACGGCGTTTTGTCCGAGCTCCCGCGCCGCCCAAGCGACGCCGCGTCCGTGGTTGCCGTCCGTCGCCGTGAAGAACGTCGCTGTGCCGAACTCCTCGCGCAGCTTCTTTGAGGTGAGCACATTGTAAGGCAGATCCGCGATATCCCGGCCCGTTTCCTGAGCGATGTACTGCGCCATTGCATAGGACCCGCCGAGCACCTTGAATGCGTTGAGTCCGAAGCGATAGGACTCATCCTTGACGAAGACATCGCTGAGACCGAGATACTCCGCCATCTTTGGGAGCCTCGTCAGAGGTGTTGGCCCATACTGAGGGAAACTCTCGTGGAACGTCCGTGCGTGCCGCACCTCATCGAGGGAGAGCCGCGACAGAAACGTATCCTCGGTCTTGGGCATCCGGTTCAGCGCCCATAGAAAACGCTCGTCCATATTTATATCCTCCTGTCCCTAAAAATAATTTTGTCAACCAAACAAAAAATTTGATTTCAGTATAGCGCGAATATAATCGTTTTTCAAGAGGGGAGAGATCAATTTTTTGAATTATTTTGCAGCCGTATGCTATCGAGATCGCATGCGTGGAGAGTGTTGCCTTTTGAATAAAGGAAGTATGGGCAAAAGGAAAAATCCCCTCCATGTCGAATGCTTTCGGCAAGGAGGGGATTTCTATGTCAAAGGTGAGATATCGTTGGGCGACACTTGGCTGCGGCGTGATCGGCAACGAACTTGCGCGCGCCATGCAGGCGCTTGGAGGCGGGCTGTATGCCGTCGGCAACCGCACACAGCGCAAGGCGCAGGAGTTTGCCGCACGGTATGGCATTCCGAAGGTGTATGAGCGGATGGAGGACGTGTTCGATGATCCGAATGTCGACATCATCTATATCTCCACGCCGCACAACACGCACATCAACTATTTGATGCCGGCGCTCTCGGCGGGCAAACACGTCCTCTGCGAGAAGTCCATCACACTGAACTCTGAGGAATTGGCGCGGGCGGTCGATTGTGCGCGGACGCATGGCGTTGTACTTGCAGAGGCGATGACGATCTATCATATGCCGATTTACCGTCGCCTGAAGGAGATCATTGTAGGCGGCGCTCTCGGTCCCCTGCGCATGATCCAGATGAATTTCGGCAGCTTCAAGGAATACGATATGGAGAACCGCTTCTTCTGTCGCGAACTTGCGGGCGGGGCGATGCTCGACATCGGTGTCTATGCCCTGTCCTTCGTCCGCTATTTCCTCTCGTCACAGCCGACGGATCTGCTCTCTCAGGTGAAGTACGCGCCGACGGGCGTCGACGAGCAGGCGTCCATCCTCCTCAAGAATGCGGAGGAGGAGATGGCAGCGATCACACTCTCTCTCCATGCAAAGCAGCCAAAGCGCGGGACGATCGCCTTTGAGAACGGCTATGTGGAGATGTTCGAGTACCCGCGCGGGGATCGGGCGGTCATCACATGGACGGTGGACGGACGCACAGAGGAGCTTACAGCGGGAAGTACGGCGGATGCGCTGTTGTACGAAGTCCTCGATATGGAAGCGGCAGTCGCGGGCGAGCGCGATGATATGCACCTCGATTACACGATTGATGTCATGGAGCTTATGACGCAGATTCGCCACTCGTGGGGAATGAAGTACCCCGAGGAGGAATAGAAGCGAACATACAGCCTTTCAAAAAAATTTCCTTGACAAGTGTTTACATATCCGCTATAATCTCCCTTGTTGCTGAGAGCGACACAGGGGTATCGCCAAGTTGGTAAGGCACGGGATTCTGAATCCCGCATGCGTTGGTTCGAGTCCAGCTACCCCTGCCATTTGAATTTTGAGGAGCTGCCCTGAGGGGCAGTTCTTTTTTTGTATAAAAGAAAACCACGCGATAGTCGCGTGGTTGGAAAGAGCTTAAGCGGTGAACAGAAAATCCCTAGTGTGCTAAACTATGCATAAGCCTGCCAGCTTAGAAATAGTGAAGACACTAGGGAGGAAACAGCATTATGTCGAAACAACAAAATGCCGATACGCATAGTTTAGCACACACAAAGTGGAATTGTAAGTATCACGTTGTGTTTGCACCGAAGTATCGGCGAAAAGTATTCTACGAAGGGAAGCAACTGGAAATCCGGGAGATCCTAAGAAAGCTGTGCGCGTGGAAGGGGGTAGAGATCATTGAAGGGGAGATCTGTCCAGATCATATCCACTTGCTGTTAAGTATCCCGCCGAAGATCAGCATATCGAGCTTTATGGGATACCTAAAGGGCAAGAGTAGCTTAATGATATTCCAAAAGTATGGAAACATGAAGTTTGCATACAGAAATCGAGAATTTTGGTGCAAAGGGTATTATGTCGATACCGTAGGAAAGAACACCAAGGCGATTAAGGAGTACATAGCTGATCAGCTGAAGAAGGACCGGGAACAGGATCAACTGAGCTTGTTTGACCCGAGAGACCCATTTATGGGTGGCAAGTAACCTGTGCATGGCTGGCAGGAAAATAAAAGGCGTACTTGTACGCCGCCAATTACATAAGGGCTATGCCCGAAAATGGAAAACCACCCGCTATGCGGGTGGATATTTATTATTGAAAATTTTTATCATCTCTGGTAGGATAGATAAAAATGGCAGATAAGGAGAATGATCATGAGCAGCGAGAAAAAGGGAATCGGCGTGTGTCCGCTTCTGCAGATTGTGCTGAATGCGATATTTTTCATTGGCATACAGACGACTTTTGCACCATGTGCACCGCATGAGGATGGAACGTGGATGACTTGTCATTGGGCAGGGGAGGCGCTGACGGGGCTTGCTGCCGTTATGCTCATCCTGTCCCTCCTGCATCTTGTGCCGCTGCGCTCAGGAGCAAAGACAGGGCTGGCCATTGCGATGATTCCTCTCGCTGTGCTGGTGATCTGTCTTCCGGGACATCTTATTCCGCTCTGCATGATGGAGACCATGCGGTGTCATACGTTGATGCAGCCGTCGGTCAGCGTGATTGCCGTGCTGAACATCATCCTTTCTGCTCTGTATCTGTGGCAGCATCGAAAGGGGGAGAATGAGTGAAGTTCAGTGAAGCACTTGCCCTGCGCACCTGCCGCAGGAATATGGCACGCTCCGCGACGCTTGCTGTGCTGACGGGGATTCTTGCCCTCGTGATCTTCGGCGGCTCGGAGATGCTGCTCGGGCTGCAGGGGGGGCTGATTCAGTTTCAGCAGCGGCTCGGTGCAGATGTCATTGTCCTGCCGAAGGCGGCAGAGGGAGCGGGATCGCTGGAAGGGGTGCTCGTGCAGGGCGTTCCTGCGCAGTTCTACATGGAGGAGCACTATCTCTCCGATCTGCGCAGCATGGCGGGGGTGGCGCATGCGACGCCGCAGTTCTTCCTTGCCTCGGCACATGCGGGCTGCTGCTCCGTAGCGGTGCAGCTGATCGGCTTTGATCCCGCCTCGGATCAGACCATTCAGCCGTGGATCCGCGAGAGCTATGGCGGTACGGTCGGCTATGGCGATATTCTCGTCGGCAGCGGCATTTCCGTGCCTGCGGATGGGATGCTGACGTTCTACGATCTGCCCTGCCGCGTTGTGGGACGGCTCACGCCGACGGGAACGGGAATGGATACGGCGGTCTATACGAATATGGAGACGATCCGTGCAATGATGGCGAATGCGGCGAAAAGGGGATTTGATGTGTTTCAGGGGGTTCCGACGGAGGATGCGATCTCTGCCGTGATGATACGGACGGCGGACGGGTTCTCGCCCGAGGGCGTGGCAGAGGCGGTCAATGCGGCATATCCCGCGCTTACGGCGCGCCCTGCACACGGAATGGTGCACGCAGTGGAGCAGGGACTTGGCGGTATCTTGGAGATGATCGGCGGGCTCGTTATAGTGGTCTGGGTGATCGCCGTCATCGTTCTCGGCATCGCCTTTCACCTGTCGGCGCGCGAGCGGCGGCGCGAGTATCTGATGCTGCGCATCGCGGGGGCGGCGCGCGGATTTTTGACGCGCATGATGCTGACGGAGGCGGCACTTGCCTCGGCGGCGGGCGCTGCGGCAGGAGTTGCACTCGGTGCACTGATTATTCTGCCCTTCGCGGGCCTGATGAAGGCGGGGCTGATGCGCCCCTATATTCTCCCCGACGGCGGAACGATTCTGCTGCTGGCGGTGAATACGCTCCTCGCAGCGACACTGTCTGGGATGCTGGCGGCGGCGTGGACGGTCGGGCGCGTATGTACGGCGCCGGTCAGCACACTGCTGCGGGAGGATGGATGATGGAACTGCGGGCGGAGAAAATCAGTCAGGATTTCCTGCGCGACAGTGCGCGGGAAGGGTACATTGTCGCTGTGGCGGAGACGGATCTGTGCCTTCCCTCCGGTACGGTGACGGCGGTCATGGGGCGTTCGGGCAGCGGCAAGAGTACGCTGCTGCATATCTTGGGCGGGCTCCTGCCGCCCGTGACGGGGAAGGTGCGCATAGGGGAGACGGATCTCTACGCACTGCCCGAGGATGCACGTGCGGAGCTGCGCAGCAGTACGCTCGGCATTGTACCGCAGCAGCTGATGTCGCTTCGCGCGCTGACAGTGCGGGAGAATGTCCTCCTCTCGGCGCTTCTCTATGGCAGGGAACAGGACGTGTCTGCACATGCGGATGCTCTGATGGAGCGGCTTGGCATCGCACCGCTCGCTCATATCTGTCCGTCGGAGCTTTCGGGCGGGGAGCTGCGCCGTATGATGATCGCGCGGGCCCTTGCCGGCGTGCCGCAGATTCTGCTCCTTGATGAGCCGACGGGCGACCTCGATGCGGAGAATACACGGCGCGTGCTTGATCTCGTGCGCGAGACCGCCGACGCAGGCACGGCAGTCCTCCTCGTCACACATGAGAGTGAGGCAGCATCATATGCGGATATTTGCTATACGATGGCAGAGGGGCGGCTGACGCGCTCTGCGTAGTACAGAAAAACGCCCTTATGGCGCGATGCACCATAAGGGCGTTTTTGTATGCGTTTGTCTGTGCGCCTTAAGGAATCACTGATAAAATGAGGTCTGCCAGATTGGCGTAGATTTTTTCGTCCGAACGAGGTGGAAAACCGGACGCAGAGTGGTGCTCTGTGGAGGATTTTCCGCCGAAGTGCGGGCAAAAAAGATGCGTCAAGATGGTTGTACCGAATTTATCAGTGATTCCTTAATCCCGCAGCAGCATCAGTGCTTCAGGCGGAAGGCAGATGCGCAGGGATGCGTTTTCGCTCACATGGAGTGCATCCCATGCGGGCTTGTCCACCTCCCAGCGCACGAGGTGAGCACCGTCTGCAAAGCGGAGCATGACGATCATGCTGAAGGTGCTCTCGATGATCTCCGCGATCTGTGCGGTGAAGACGTTTTCGCCGTCTTCCTGCACGGGAACGAAGTAATGTGCGCGAATGGCGATGTGGTGCGCATCCGTCACATCGTCTGTGACCGCGAGCGTGATGCCCCAGTCGGTCGCCTCGATATGCGCCGCATCGAGGCGGCGGGCGGCGGAGATGTTCTTGCATCCTGTGAGGCGTGCACCCGCACACGTGCCGGGACTGCGGAAGAGTTCGTGCCGATCCATCGGGGGCGTGAGCTGTCCGCGGTCGACGGTCGCGATCTCCTGCGCGATGCGGAATGCCTCGTCGCGGTCATGCGTGACGAGGATCGCCGCGATGTTCTGACTCATGAGGATCTCGCGCAGTGCGGTTTCGATCTGCCACTTGAGGTGAGTGTCGAGTGCGGAGAGCGGCTCGTCGAGGAGTAGCACATCCGCACCGCGCGCGAGGATGCGCGCAAAGGCGACGCGCTGCTGCTGTCCGCCTGAGAGCCCTGCCGGGTAGGCGCTTTCGAGTCCGTCGAGGGAGAAGCGCGCCACGTTCTCGGCGAGGATGCGCTCCTTTTCCTTCTGTGATCCGTCCAGTGCAAAGATGATGTTCTCGCGGACGGTCATATTCGGAAAGAGCGCGTAGTTCTGAAAGAGATAGCCGACACTGCGCTCCTGCGGCGGGAGGTTGACTCCTGCACTGCTGTCATAGAGCGTGCGGCCGTTGAGGATGATCTGCCCGCGATCCGGCGTCTCAAGCCCCGCGATGCACTTCAGCGTCATGCTCTTGCCGCTGCCCGATGCACCGAGCAGGGCGAGCGTCGTATCCGTGAGCGTAAAGTTTGCGCAGAGCGTGAAGTCACGCAGGCGTTTTTCGATGTTGACGACGAGGTTCATTCACGCACCTCCCGTTTGAGGTAGAGGTTCATCGCACCGATAAAGAAGAGCGAGAACAGGGAGATGATGACTGCCCAGCGGAAGGCGAGGTCGTAGTCGTTCGCCTGCACCGCCGCATAGATGGCGGTGGACATGGTCTGCGTGCGTCCCGGGATATTGCCCGCGAACATGATGGTCGCACCAAACTCGCCGAGGGCACGGGCAAACGAGAGAACGAGCCCCGCGAGGATGCCGTGCCGTGCATTCGGCAGGATGATGCGCCAAAAGATGCGCCCGTTGCTGACGCCGAGCGTCTGCGCCGCATGAATCATGCTGCTGTCGAGTGACTCGAAGGCGCCGCGTGCCGTGCGGTACATGAGCGGAAGACTCACGATGACCGCTGCGATGACCGCCGCACGCCACGTAAAGACGAGCGGCAGGTCGATGGCGAGGAGGGTGCTCCCGATGGCACTGCGCTTTCCGAGAAAGAGCAGGAGGAAGAACCCAACGACGGTCGGCGGCAGGACGAGCGGCAGCGTGATCACAGCATCGGCAATGGTCGCCGCGATATGGCTGCGGATACGCAGCACCGCGTAGGCGAGCCCAATACCGACGAAGAAGGTGAGGACAGTAGCAAGCCCCGCCACCTCAAGGGAGATGATGAGCGGGGAGAATGTTTCGTCTGCCATTATTTGACGGTGAATCCGTATTTCTCAAAGACCTTGGCTGCCTTGTCCGTCTGGAGGAAGGCGAGGAACTCTTTCGCGGCCATCTCGTTCTTGGAGTCCTTCAGCACAGCGGCGGGGTAGACGATGGGCTTATGCGTGTCGGCAGGGGCAACGGCGGCGACCTTCACCTTGTCCGAGATGGCGGCATCCGTCGCATAGACCACGCCGCAGTCCGCATCGCCCGTCTCGACCCATGCGAGCACCTGACGTACGTCGGAGCCGTAGACGGCACGCGCCTTGACCTGGTCGAGGATGCCGAGCTTCGTAAAGACCTCCTCGCTGTACTGTCCGACAGGAACGCCCTTCGGCTCACCGAGAGCGATGTGCGCAACCTGCGGGTCGAGCACTGCCTTGAAGTCGGGAAGGTTCAGCTTGCTGTCCTTTGCCGTGATCAGCACGATGTCGTTGACGAGGAGATCGACGCGCGTACCGTCCGCGAGGAGCTTCTTCTCGTCGAGCGCATTCATCTGCTTCTGTGCGGCGGAGACGAATACGTCGGGGGCTCCGCCGTTCTCGATCGCCTGCTGTAGGGCGCCGCTGCTGCCGAAATTGTAGACGATATGAACCTCTTTGTTGTTCTCCTCGTACATCGCGCCGAGTTCCTTCATCGCGTCCGTGAGGCTCGCCGCCGCAGAGACCTGCAGCTCGATGGGGCTCTCCTGCGGCGTCTCCATCTTGTTCGCGCTGTTGCCGCCGCCGACGCAGCCGGCGGTGAGCAGTGCCGTGCCCGCCAAGAGGGCGGTGAGTGTCTTTTTGATGTTCATGTGATGTTTCTCCTTTGCAAATGGGAGGTATGTCCGTTTCCCGACATACCCTGTGACGATATGCGTCAGGCAGAGTGCCATAGATGTTTCCTTAGACGTGCTCTGCTCGGAGAGGGTGAGGGCGCTGCCCTCCTTCTCAGCGGACAAATGTGCCGCTCTTGCCGCCGGACTTACGCTCGAGACGAATGTCTGTGATCTCCATGCGCTTGTCGATCGCCTTGCACATGTCGTAGATGGTCAGCAGCGCCGTGCTCACGGCGTGCAGTGCTTCCATCTCCACGCCCGTTTCGCCCGTGACCTTGACCGTCGCCGCAGCATATACCGCATGGCGCGGCACCTCCTCAAGCGTGAAGTCGATGCTGCACTTGGCAAGCGGCAGCGGATGGCAGAGCGGGATCATGTCCGCCGTGCGCTTTGCCGCCATGATGCCGGCGATGCGCGCGACACCGAGGACGTCGCCCTTTTTTGCCGTGCCTGCCGTGATCGCCGCATAGACCGCTTCGCTCACGCAGATCCGTCCGCTCGCGATAGCCTCGCGATGCGTCTTGTTCTTGCCGCTGACGTCGACCATGATGGCGGCACCGCCTGCATCGAAATGCGTCAGTCCTGTTTCTGGCATCGATATCCTCCTTTCTTCTTGAAATAATTTTATCATAGCGGAATCGGCAGAGAAAATCAATTGTGTTTCTCTAACATTAAATGAATCTATCTATAATTTAGGAAAACTCATAGAGGATGTTTATTTTTTGTGGTATAATCAATAATAGATATTCATAGTTGAGAATCGTTATACGGGGTGATTGTCTTTGGGAAAGGGCGGCGTATGAGCAGCGCTGCCATGGCAGGGGGAGCAGTATGCGTGAGGTTCGTGTTCAGGATGCGGTGGGGATGGTGCTCTGCCACGACATTACAGAGATTGTGCGCGGGGAGCGAAAGGGCGCACGCTTCCGCAAGGGCGATGTGATCCGTGCGGAGGATATTCCCGTTCTTCTGCGCATTGGCAAAGAGCATATCTTTGTCTGGGAGGACGATCCGAATCTGCTGCATGAGAACGATGCGGCGGCGATCCTGCGTGATGTCTGTCAGAATGAGCACATGTCGGCAAGTGAGCCGAGCGAGGGCAAGATAGAGCTGACCGCGACGACGGCAGGTGTGTTCGAGGTGAACGAGGATGCGCTCAACGCCGTCAACGACATCGAGGATGTCATGATTGCAACGATTGCGCAGCACATGCCCGTCAAGGCGGGGACAAAGCTCGCGGGGATGCGCGTGATCCCGCTCGTCATCGACAAGCGGACGATGGAAAAGGTACGTATGACGGCGGGAGATCAGCCAATGCTGCGGATCCTGCCGTATCAGAAGATGAAGGTCGGCGTGGTGACGACGGGCTCTGAGGTGTTCCATGGGCGCATCAAGGATACGTTCACGCCTGTGATCGATACAAAGCTGCGCGCCTTCGGGCTGAAGGTGGATGAGCATCGCCTTTCGGATGATGGGACGGAGCACACGCGTGCGGCGATTGAGGAGCTGCTCGACGCGGGGATGGATATGGTGCTCTGCACGGGCGGCATGAGCGTCGACCCCGATGACCGCACGCCGGCGGCGATCAAAGCGACGGGGGCGCGCATCGTGACGTACGGCGCGCCTGTGCTGCCGGGGGCGATGTTCCTGCTCGCCTACTATGAGAAGGATGGGCGGCAGGTGCCGATCATGGGGCTGCCGGGCTGCGTGATGTACTCGCCCGCGACGATCTTTGATATTATCCTGCCGCGTGTCGCGGCGGGCAGCGCGTGGACGCGGCAGGAGATCACGCGCCTTGGGATTGGCGGGCTCTGCATGGGATGCAAGGTTTGCCACTATCCCATTTGCCCGTTCGGAAAGTAAGGAGAATTCCATGCAGGATATCGAACTTGAACAGGCAATCGAGGTACTGCTCGCACATGCAGTACCCGTCGCGGAGACGGAGCGCGTTCCCTTGCTGGAGGCGGTGGGGCGCGTGGCGGCGGAGGATGTGTACGCAGCGTTTGACAATCCGCCGTTTGACCGTTCGCCGCTCGACGGCTATACCTTTGCGTCGGCGAGTACGGCGGACGCCTCGGCAGAGCACCCTGTGCGCCTGTCGGTGATCGGCGAGGAGTGCGCGGGCGATTTTTTCGCCGGCACAGTCGGCGCGGGCGAGTGTGTCCGCATCATGACGGGCGGCGCGATTCCGAAGGGCTGTGACTGTGTCGTGCGGCAGGAGGATGTGCGTGAGGAGGGGGATGCGATCTTTGTTCCCTTTACGTCGCAGCCGTTCGAGAACTACTGCTATGCGGGCGAGGATATCAAAAAGGGAAATCTGCTCGTGCGCCGGGGACAGCGCATCCATGCGGCGCAGATTGCGGTACTCGCGAGTGAGGGTTATGCTGCGGTATGTGTCCATCGGCGCGTACGCATTGCCGTTGCCAGTACGGGCGACGAACTGCTGCAGCCCGGCGAGCCGCTGCGTCCCGGCAAGATCTACAACAGCAATCTCTACCTCCTTGCGGGACGCCTGAAGGAACTCGGCGCAGAGGTGACGGTGGTCGGCTCGGTGCCTGATGATGTGGAACGCGCGGCGGAGGTGATCGCCTCCTATGCGGATCGTGTGGATCTCTTTCTCACGTCGGGCGGCGTCTCCGTGGGCAAGAAGGACATCATGCACGGCGTTGTGCCCGCCCTTGGGGCGGAGCGGCTGTTCTGGCGCGTCTGCATGAAGCCGGGCGCCCCCGCCATTGCCTATACGCGCGGCAACATGCTCGGCATCGCGCTCTCAGGCAACCCGTTCGCCGCCTATGCGACGTTCGAGCTGATGGCGCGTCCGGCGATTGCACGGCTTGCGGGCGAGACGGATGTGCTCATGCCGCGCCGCCGCGCCGTGCTCGCCGATGCGTTCCCCAAGCCCTGCTACGGACGGCGTTTCCTGCGTGCACGCATGGAGGCGGATGGGCGCGTTTCGCTGCCCGATCAGCATGAGTCCGGCTCGCTCTTTTCGGCGGCAGGCTGCGACGCGTTTGTGGATGTGCCGGCGGGGATGCCGCCGCTCGCGGCAGGGGCGGAAGTGGATGTTGTGATTCTCTGACGAAGCAGTGCTGTGGTGATGTCCTGCAGCAACCCCCCCGGCGAAGCAAACGTGCACTTTTCCCGGTTGCTTCGACGCATCAACTTCTGCCTTTCACGTCAACGTATAGGAAAAAGATAGAAAGATAGATAGAAGGTTCATCATGCAGGATCAGTTTCAGCGGAAAATTGAATATCTGCGCGTTTCGGTGACGGACTGCTGCAATCTGCGCTGCCGCTACTGTATGCCGGCGCATGGGGTCAAGAAGCTGCGCCACGCGGATGTGCTCACCTATGAGGAGATCCTGCGCAATGTGCGTGCGCTCGCGGCACTGGGCGTGCGCAAGGTGCGCCTGACGGGCGGTGAGCCGCTCGTGCGGCGTGACATCACACACCTTGTGCGCGGGCTGAAAGAGATCCCGGGCATCGAGACAGTGGCGCTCACGACGAATGGAGTCCTGCTCGGCACGATGATGGATGAGCTGCTGGATGCCGGCCTCGACGCGGTGAATCTCAGCCTCGATACACTCGACGGCGGGACATTCTTCTCCATCACGCGGCGGCCTATGTTCGGCGCGGTGATGGAGGCACTCACGCAACTTGCCGAGGAGGAGCGCCTCACGGTCAAGGTGAACTGCGTGCCGATCATGGGCGTAAACGACGAGGAACTCGCCGCGCTCGCCGCGATTGCCCGTGCACATCCGATTGATGTGCGTTTTATCGAGCTCATGCCGATCGGCTGTGCGCGGACGGAGAACTATCGCGGCGTACCGATGGACGAGGTGCGCGCGCGGCTGAAGGATGCGTTCGGCGCACTCCTGCCCGTGGGGGAGGCGGCACATGAGGGCGCGGTGCCGAAGGGGCCCGCCGCCTATGTGCGGCCTGCCGGTTTTACGGGAACGATTGGCTTTATCGATGCGATGGAGCACAAATTCTGCCGCACGTGCAACCGCGTGCGCCTGACGGCGGAGGGCTTCCTGAAGCTCTGCCTCTACAGCAGTGCAGGACTTGACACGCGTGCACTGCTGCGCGGCGGAATGTCGGATGCACAGCTCGTGGATGCCATTGCCCATGCAGTGTGGCAGAAGCCCGAAGAACATCATTTTGAAATCGATCAGGAGACGCGCGATCACCGCGCCATGTACCAAGTGGGAGGCTAATACGGATATGGGAGAGATTCGGGCACTGTGCATCAGCGAGAAGCGCGGCACGGAAAAACAGGCGACAGACCGCGCCTTCTTTATTACGGAATACGGCATCGACGGCGATGCCCATGCGGGCGACTGGCACCGACAGGTGAGCCTGCTCGGCCTCGGCGAGATCGAGGATTTCCGTGCGCGCGGTGCAGATGTGGCGTTTGGCGCGTTCGGCGAGAACGTCGTCGCCGAGGGGTTCCGCTTCAAGGAGCTCCCCGTGGGGACGCGCCTGCGCGTGGGACAGGTTTTTCTTGAGATCACGCAGATCGGGAAGAAGTGCCACAGTCACTGCGAGATCTTTCACCGCGTCGGCGACTGCATCATGCCGCGTGAAGGCGTTTTTGCCCGTGTTCTGCACGGCGGCTGGGTAACGGTCGGCGATACGCTGGAGATCACGACGGAGAAGATCCCGCTCGACGCCGCCGTCATCACGGCGAGCGACAAGGGCTCGCGCGGCGAGCGCGAGGATGCGAGCGGCGCGGCGATTCGCGAGATCCTGACGGCGGAGGGTTACGATGTCGCGGGGTACAGCATCGTGCCCGACGAGCGTGAGGAACTCGAGCGTGAGATGACACTCTGGTCGGACCGCGGCGTCGGGCTGATCCTGACGACGGGCGGCACGGGCTTTTCCGTGCGCGACGTGACGCCTGAGGCGACGCGTGCCGTGATCGACCGCGAGGCACCGGGCATCGCCGAGGCGATGCGCGCGCTCTCGATGAAGGTGACCCCGCGTGCCATGCTCAGCCGTGCGACGGCGGGCCTGCGGAAACGCTCACTGATCGTCAACCTGCCCGGCAGTGAGAAAGCGGTGCGCGAGTGTCTCGGCTTCATCCTGCCCCAGCTGCAGCACGGCATCGAGATCCTGCGCGGCGACGCGGGGGAGTGCGCACGGTGACGCCCGCCGACCTGACGCTCATCGTCGCGGCGGGCGGCATGAGCACGCGCATGGGCGAGGACAAGCGGTTCCTCCCCATGGCGGACGGTGAGACGCTGCTCTCCCGTACCCTGCGGCGCGGCCGTACGGCAGGGTTTCGCGCGATTGTCCTCGCGGCAGAGGGGGAGCGCAGAGAGCTCACGGAGCTCTCTGCGGCGTACGGGGCGCATCTCGTCACGGACGATTGCCCGCGGCAGGGCCCGGCAGCGGCAATTGCGGCGGGGCTCGCTGCGGCGGAGACGGAATGGTCGCTCGTCCTCTCAGGCGATATGCCCTTCTACGATTTCGATCTTGTGCGGGCACTGCTGCCCGAAGCACATGGTGCGGTGCAGGTCGTCCTGCCGACGCTTGCAGGCTATTGGCAGCCGCTCGCCGCGCTCTATCGGCGCGATGCGGGACAGGCATTTGCCGCTGCCATCGCACGCGGCGACCGCAAGCTCGGCATTATCCTGCGCGGCCTCACCGTGCGCGAACTGCCGCTCGCGGTGGATGCGGGACTCTTCTTCAACGTGAACACCCCTGCTGCCTACCGCCTCGCATGCGGACGCATTGCGAACGAGGGGCGTGAGCGGCCCATTCTCTCTGTTGCAGCCACTGCTTCGGGGACGGGCAAGACAACCTTCATCGAGCGGCTTATCCCGCGCCTTGCGGTACATGGCGTGCGTACAGCGGTCATCAAGAGCGACAGCCACGGTTTTCAGCTCGATACGGAGGGAAAGGATACGGCGCGTTTCATGACGGCGGGGGCGCGGGCAACGGCAATTAGTGCGCCGAATGGCTATTTCATTCAGAAAATAGAAGATCAAAGGAAGGACTTTCAGAATCTTATATCGAAAATAGAATATGATATAGATCTTTTTATTACGGAGTCGCGTTCACGCGGCGCATTGCCGACTCTCATGCTCGACCGCGGACTTGCCGCGCCGGAGATCGATGCACGTGTGACGGCACTTTTTCAAAAGGATGCCGCACCGCATGACGGGCTGCTCTCCTATGATCTCGATGATATGGAGACAGCGGCGCAGATCACTCTCTTTCTTATGGGGCGGCCGCTCTATGGGGCAGACGGCATAATATTTTTGACGATGTAGGTGCTCGCGTGAGAGCATGCAGTATACGAATGGAAGAATAGAAACGATGGAAATTCAGCGCAGTGACTTTATCGACGTACCCGTGACCCGCTATGTCTCTGAGGAGAATGCGTTTGTCGCGGATCATAAATATACCTCGGAGGAGGTCTTCTTCGACATCGATCTCAACGGGGAGAACTTTACGACGGCGTTCTGCTCACCCGTCGACTTCGAGGATCTCATCGTTGGGATGCTCGCTCAGATGGGACGCATCCGCAGCTTTGACGATATCGTGGAGATGACGGTGGACGCAGAGCATCTGCGCGCCGCGGTCAAGACGACGACGGATGCGCAGTGGTGGGCGGCGGACGCAGTGAAAAATCCGCGCTACTTCTCGGCACGGCGCATCCTGAAACTGCGCCCCGAGGAAATCTTTGAGCGGCCGCGCGACGTGCGCTTCAGCGCGAAGGACATCCTCGCGACAGCGGATGAGCTGCTCGCACATCTCTCCAAGACCCACGATACGACGAACGGCGTCCACAGCGGCGTCCTGTTCGATCAGGCAAACAGGAAAATCCTTGTCTTCCGTGAGGACGTCGGCCGCCATAACGTCTTTGACAAGCTCTATGGCTGGGCGCTCAGGAATCACGTGGAGATTTCCGATAAAATCATCATCTTCAGCGGGCGCTGCTCCTCGGAGATGATGCTCAAACTGGGGCGGATGGGGATCTCCACGGTTGCGGCGAAGTCCGTTCCGACCACCCTCTCGCTCAACATCGCGCGCAAACTCGGCATCACGCTCTGCGCGCGCATGGCGCCGGGCTCGTTCTGCATCTACGCAAACCCTGAGCGCATCACCCTCTGACGGTGTACCTCTGTACATTGCTGAAACCGGGGATATCCTCGTTTCATATAGAAGTTTAGGAGAGCCTGTCGGCGGAATCCCGCCGATACGAAAGGAGAATCACGATGAACCTTAGCAGACGTGACTTTTTGAAAGCCACCGGGCTAAGCGGCGTCGGGCTGGCACTCACCAGTCTCGGACTTGACGTCGCAACGGTCTCGGCGGCGGCAAAAGAGTACAAGCTGACAGGCGGTCGCGAATTTACCTCCGTCTGCCACTTCTGCGGCTGCGGCTGCGGAACGATCGGCTACATCAAGGACGGCAAGCTGATCAACCTCGAAGGAGCGGCAGACAACCCCGTCAATCGCGGCGGCCTGTGCCCGAAGGGAATCGGCTATGGTCACATCCCGAACGCGGAGCTGCGTCCGAAGTGCCCGATGTACCGTGCACCCGGCAGCGACCATTGGGAGGAGATCAGCTGGGAGGAGGCCATCGACCGCTCTGCGCGTGCCATGAAGAAGGCGCGTGATGAGAACTGGATCGGGCAGGACGAGGCGAACGGCTACAAGTTCATGAGCAACCGTACGGATGCCATCGGCTTTGTCGGCGGATCGCAGGTCAACAACGAGGAGTGCTATCAGCTCATCAAGATGGCGCGTGCGCTCGGTGTTGTCTACATCGACAACCAGACGCGTGTCTGCCATGCGACGACGCCGCCGGCGCTGAACGCCGCCTTTGGACGCGGCGCGATGACGGGCTCATGGTACAACCTCAAGAAGGCAAAGCTGGTCTGGATCGAGGGCTCGAACCTCGCAGAATGCCATCCGCTCGCGATGAAGCGCGTCATGGAGGCAAAGGACAACGGAGCCACTATCGTTCACGTAGACGTACGCTATACACGCACCTCGCGCGTTGCCGATCATTTCTTCCAGCTGCGTCCCGGCACCGATATCGTTTTCCTTGGAGCACTTATCAACTATATTATTCAGAACAAAAAGTACGATGCCGACTATCTGCGCCGCAACACGAATGCATACTGCCTCCTGCGTGACGACTACAAATTCGATGCAGGACTATTTTCCGGCTACAATGAGAAGACGCGTACGTACAACAAGGAGACGTGGGGCTACAAGGTCGACGCGAACGGCAAGCCGGTAAAGGCGCTGTCGATGTCGGAGCCGGGCACGGTCATGGATCGCCTGGCGAAGCATTTCTCGCGCTATACATTTGAGAAGGCATCGGCGATCACGGGCATGCCCGTCGCGGACATCAAGAAGGCGGCAGAGCTCTTCTCGAGCATTACGCCGACGGTCATGATGTACGCCCTCGGCATGACGCAGCACACGATCGGCGTGGAGAACATCCGCTGCTTTACGATCATCCAGCTGCTCATGGGCAACATCGGTGTCTCAGGCGGCGGCATTGACGCTCTGCGCGGGCAGCCGAACGTCCAGTCCTCGACGGACTACGGCATCATGTTCCAGTACTACCCATCCTACCTCTCGTATCCGACGCATACGGACGATACACTTGCAAAGTGGACACACCACAACGGTACGTTCCGTGCGAAGTTCCTCAAGAACCTTCTCAAGGCGTGGTTCGGCGATGCGGCAAATGCAGGAAATGACTACCTGTTCAATGCACTGCCGATCCGCAACGGCACGCACAACGACTCCATGTACGTCATGTTCGAGAAGGCGATCGAGGGGCAGATCAAGTGCCTGTACGTCTGCGGACAGAACCCGCAGATGACGAACGCGAACCTCACGATCGTCAACAAGGGGCTCAAGGGCGTCCGTACGCTCATCGTGCAGGATGTCTTCGTCAACGAAACGGCGGCGTTCTGGGAGCGTCCGGGCGACAACCCTGCCGACATCCAGACCGAGGTCATCTTCATGCCGGCGGCCTCCTACCTCGAACGCTGCGGCACGATGACGAACTCCATGCGCATGATCCAGTGGCGCATGAAGGGCCCCGATCCCACGCACGACTCGCGTCCGGACTACTGGATCTGCGACAAGCTCTGGAAGCGCATCGTGGAGCTCTACAAGGACTCGACCGACCCGAAGGACAACACGATCAAGCTCCTCACATGGAACTACGGCGATCCCGAGGCGAACGGCGAGGCGTATGTCGAGAACATCATGAAGGAGTGCAACGGCTACGACCTGAAGGACGGACATCTCCTGCGCGGCATTCGCGAGATCCGCGACGACGGCACGACGATGGCGGGCATGTGGATTTTCACGGGCATCTACGGTGACGGTGTCCACATGGCAAAGCGCCGCGGACAGGAAGACAACGGCAACATGGGCATCTTCCCGAACTACGCATGGACGTGGCCCGACAACATTCACATGCTCTACAACCGTGCGTCCTGCGACGAGAACGGCAAGCCGACCCGCCCCGATCAGGCACTTGTCTGGTGGGATGAGGCCAAGGGCATCTGGGATGGCTACGACGTCCCGGACGTCGGCGATCGCACACAGGGACCCAACACCCCGGGCGGACAGAAACCGTTCCGTATGAACGGTGAGGGCATTGGCCGCCTCTTCGCCGCCGAGTACAGCGACGTGGAGAGCGGCGAGACGCGCGATCACTCCTACGTCCCCGTGGACGGCCCGCTGCCGGAGTTCTATGAGCCTGTCGAGAGCCCGACAAAGAACATGATGAACGAGGGACAGAAGGCGCAGTTCAACCCCTGCGTTATCTATCCGCGTGTCCCCGAACTGCAGAAGATCGGCACGCCGGATGAGTACCCCTACGTCCTCTGCACATCGAGCCTGACGGAGCACTGGTGCTCGGGCACGATCACGCGCAACATCCCGTACCTCAACGAGCTGGTCAAGGAGCCGTTCGTCGAGATCTCGGAGCAGCTTGCCGCGAAGATCGGCGTTCGCCCGGGCGATCTCGTCCGCGTCAGCACGACGCGCGCCGCGATCCAGGTCAAGGCAATGGTCACGAAGCGCGCGCAGCCGCTAACGATCAACGGCGTGGAGACGCACATGATCTGGATGCCCTACAACTGGGGCTTCAAGGGGCTCTCGACGGGTCCTTCCGGCAACTATCTGACCATCGACGCACTCGATCCGAACGTGCAGGAGCAGGAGTTCAAGGCCTGCCTCGCCAACGTCGAACGCGTGTAAGTTCCCCGCGGTACGCCGCGTATGGGGGCTGACCGCCGGACGAACATTCACAACAACGAACGTCTGAAAAGACGAGGAGAACCCCTTTTTATGAAATCGAAGAACACCGATCCGATGAAGCGCTTCCTGAAGAAGCATCCGTTCCTCGCCGAGACTGAGCGCGTCTATCGCCTCGTCGACGCGGCGGTCGGCACGCCGGAGCCCATACAGCTCCCCGCGCGTGCCGTCACGAAGACGGTCGCGGAGAAGCTGCCGATCCTGCAGCAGGAGACATACCGCAAACGCATGGTGCGTGCGGTCTACCTCATGCAGGAGGACGTCTTTGCCCGCATCGCCGAAGCGGATGTGCCGCCCCTCATGCAGGAGTCGGCGCGCGGCTATCTCGCCGCGCTGAAGCCCCTGCGCAAGGCGGCAAAGGAAGAATTCATCATTGCCGTGCTCACACAGGACAAGAAGGCGTTTGCAGCACTCTGCCAGCGCTATGACCTGAACGAGGGCTTTATCCGCAGCACGATCTGGCGCATCATCGCCGCGCTCGTCCCTGCGGAGCTGAAGGATCCCACGATGTGGAATCCCGACCGCGACCAGCCGCGTTTCAGTGAGAACTACTGCCCCGTCTGCGGACGGCAGCCCGTCATCGCCGATCTCAGGAAGTACCGTCAGGGGCGCGCACGCGATCTCGTTTGCGGCGGCTGCGGCACGCGCTGGCACTATACGCGCGTCGGCTGCGTCTACTGCGGCAACACGGATCTCCAGAAGATGCACACGCTCGAGCCGGAAGGCAGCGACATCATGCGCCTTGATGTCTGTGATGCCTGCCATCACTACATCAAGACCTATCGCGGCCCCGTCGACGACGATACGAGTGATTTCATCTATCGGCAGGACTGGGCAACGGTGCACCTTGACCTCCTCGCGGAGGAACAGGGACTTCAGAAAAAGGGCAATCCGATTCTGGAATAAAAGACAACAGATAAAAGGAGGAGAAAGCGTCATGACACAGGAAATCGCAATGCTGCATGATATGACACGCTGCACAGCGTGTCGCGGCTGTATGGTTGCCTGCAAACAGTGGCATGATCTGCCGCCCGATATGAGTACGCCCTTCGAGGGACAGTACCAGTCGCATAAGGATCTGACCCCGACCGTCTTCACGCTCATCGAGATGAAAGAGCGCGTTGACGACAAGGGGAAGTTCCACTGGGACTTTTTCAAGAAGAACTGCTTCCACTGCGGCGACCCCGCCTGCGCGAAGGGCTGCCCGGAGAACGCAATTGACCGCAACGAGAACGGCACCGTCGTCATCAATCAGGACAAATGCGTCGGCTGCCACTACTGCGAGCACAACTGCCCATGGCACATTCCAAAGATCGACGATGTGAAGCATAAGTCGTACAAATGCGATCTCTGCTATGACCGCATTGCGCATGGCTATGAGACGACGGGCGAGGTGCTGAAGCCTGCCTGCGCCAAGACCTGTACCGCGCATGCGCTTGAGTTCGGTACGCTGGAGGAGATGAAGCAGCTCGCGGCGGAGCGCGTCGATCTCGCACGCGCATCGCATCCCGATGCGAACATCTACAGCCCGAAGGGCGTCGGCGGTACGCACATGATCTATGTCCTGCCCGAGAAGCCCGAGGTGTTCGGACTCCCGGCGGATCCCGTCACCCCGGCATCGATCGATGTCTGGAAGGTGGGGCGCACCCTCACGAAGATCGCCATCGGCGGCGCGGCTGCCGGCATCGTCGGTGCAATGGTGCTCCGCAAGATGGCAAGCGGCAGCAAGAATGACCAGCAGGGGAAGGAGTGAGCACAATGTTGATCGACAAAAAGTACGTTCCGCGCCATGAAAAGGCGTTTGCCATGTGCCACTGGCTCAACGCATTTGCGTTCTTCATGCTGTTCCTCACGGCACTCCCGCTTTACACGGACACGTTCCGCTTCCTTTACAACATCTTCGGCGATAAGACGCTTATGTATGCGCACCGTGTGTTCGGCGTCATGTTCATCCTGACCCCGATTATCGGTTTCATCATCGCGCGCAAGGGCTACATCATCATGCTGAAGGAGATCTTCAGCTTCGGCAAGAAGGACATGGAATTCATGCAGAAATTCCCCCTTGAGCTGATGGGCAAAGATCCCCACATGCCCCCGCAGGGCTTCTACAACGGCGGCGAGAAGATGAACATCGCCCTGCAGCTTGCGCTGTCGGTCGTCATCGTCGTCACCGGTCTCATCCTCTGGATGGGTGACAGTATCCTGCCCGCGACGATCACGGCGTATGCCATCCCCGTCCACAGCATTGCGGCGGCAGTCTGCTTTGCCGCAGCGCTCGGGCATATCTATCTCGCGGCGGGCGTCAACCCCGACTCCCTGCACGGCATGACGGACGGCACGATCAAGGCATCGTACGCCGACCATCACCATGGTGCATGGGTGAACGAGCTCATCTCCGAGGGCATCGTTACGCGCGCGGAGATCAACGAGGCGGAAAAGGCAGAGGGAAACCACTGAGGCGTTTCCTCTCTGTTCCGTAATCCCTACGAAAGACACGGCTTTGCCTGCGCAGAGCCGTGTCTTTTTTTTCCCGCCCGTTTATGGTATCATGACAGAGTATATGGAGTAACGGTCTCTGTTACCCGTAACACAATCGCAGTGCATCATGGGGAGATGGACAGATGAAAAATATTCGGTCGACCGTGCAGGGGCGCATCGGCTACGTCGCGCTCGTAATGATCGGCGTTCTCGTTATCTTGGTATTCCGCTATGCCTATCTGCAGATCGTGCAGGGGGATGCGCTCGCCCAGCGGATGCGCGACCAGAGCGGCTACGAGTTCCACATCCAGTCCCTGCGCGGGGCGATTCTCGACCGCGGCGGCAAGGAACTCGCCGTCAGCAGCATGACGAAATCCCTTTTCGTCGACCCAAACCACGTCTATGACACCCACAACCCCGAGGAGATCGCAAGTGATATTGCACCGCTTATCGGCCTCACGGAGCAGGACATCCTCGACGACATCGCGCGCGGCGGCGGATTCGTCTGGGTCAAGCGGCGGCTGGAGCACACGGAGTACGAGGCCGTGCGCGCCGTCATTCGTGAGAAGGGCTACAGCGACTGCCTCGGCTTTCAGAACGAGGCAAAGCGCTACTATCCGAACGACGCGCTCGCGGCGAACGTCATCGGCTTCGTCGGCACGGACGACGAGGGACTTGACGGCGTGGAGCAGGCACTTGACCCGCTCCTGAAAGGCGAGGTGCGCGAGGAGCGGCTCACCGTCGACGGACAGCGCCGCCCTATCCTCGACTCCATCTTTGCGGGACGGCGCGTCTACGGCAGCGACTACTGCAAGACCGTTTCACTGACCATTGACAGCACAATTCAGTTCATGGTCGAGCAGGAACTTGACCGTGCGATGGCGGAGAACAACCCCGACTCCATCACGGCGATCGTCATGGATCCAAAGACGGGCGAGATCCTCGCCATGGCATCACGCCCCTCCTACAACCCCAACCGCTTCTGGGAGTATCCGCAGGAGAACTGGAAGAATCGCGCCGTTGCCTTTATCTATGAGCCTGGCTCGACGTTTAAGGCCGTCATTGCGGGCGCGGCACTGCAGGAGGCCATCGTTACGCCGAATCAGGTCTTCTTTGACCCCGGCTACGTCATGGTCTCGGGACGACGCATCCAGAACTGGAGCAACGAAAGCTACGGCGCGGTCACCTTCACCGACATCGTAAAGAAGTCCCTCAACACGGGCTTTGCACAGGTGGGGCTCTCCCTCGGCGCGGAGAAGATGATGCACTACACGCGCGTCTTTGGTTTCGGCGAGCGCACGGGCATTGACCTCCCGGGCGAGGAGGAGGGCATCCTCTTCAGTGCGGATGATATGCGCGACTCGGATATCGCGACGACGGCGATCGGTCAGAGTATCGCCGTGACCCCACTGCAGCTCGTCACGGCCATGGCGGCCATCGCGAACGGCGGCACGCTCATGCACCCCTATATCGTGCGTGAGATTCGGAACCCCGACGGCTCTGTCTACGAGGAGCGCACACCGCGTGAGATACGGCGTGTGCTCGAACCGACCGTTGACCGCACGCTGATCGGGCTCTTGGAGCAGGTCGTCGCGAGCGGCGGCGGCATGAAGGCGGGAGTCAAGGGCTACCGCATCGCAGGCAAGACCGGTACGGCACAGAAGATCCGCCGTGAGACGGCGGGCTATCTTGAAGGCCGCTATATTGCCTCCTTCTGTGGCTTTGCGCCCGTCGAGGATCCGATCTTCACCGTCCTCGTCATGATTGACGATCCGCGCGGCGGAGACTTCTACGGCGGACAGATCGCCGCACCTGTCGCCTCGCGCATCTTTACCCAGCTCCTGCGCTATGCCCATGTCGAGCCGTCGAGCAACACCTTTGCCGAAACGACGGGGGGCACGGAGAAGGGGCGCAGCGACGACGAAGAAAAGCGCATGGAAGCGGCCGCGACACCGCCCGAGGGCAAGGCTGTCGTGCCCGACTTTACGGGACTCTCCTTGCGCGAGGCGGCGCGCCTCGCCGAGCTGCGCGGACTCACCTTCGAGAGCGAGGGCACGGGTGCCGCCGTCAGCCAGAGCCTCAGCGTCAACGACATCGTCGACCAGGGCGAACGCGTAAAGGTCTACTTCCATCCGACGTGATAGAACTGTGAGAAGAGCAGTTACACGAAGATGTTTTTGTCTTCATGTAGCTGCTCTTTCTTTTATTAAAAAAAATATTTTCATGAAAACACTTGACAAGAAAATAATTTTCTTACTATAATAAGTTACAACAATTCAGAACGTTATGCGGCGTTAGGCAGTATGATAGGAGGATGCTTTATGATCATCAAACTGGTGCGCATTGATGACCGCCTGATTCATGGTCAGGTGGCGACGGTCTGGGCACATGAAGCAGGAGCAGGTCGGATCATTATATGCAGCGATGAAGTGGCGGCGGATGAGGTGCGGACAAAGTTGCTCAAACAGGTTGCTCCTCCCGGTATTAAGGTAAATGTTGTCAGCATTGATAAGGCGATTCGCGTTTATCAAAATCCGAAGTATGAGCAGGAAACAGTATTTTTTCTGTTTATCTGTCCGCAGGATATCGTTCGTATGGTGGAGGGGGGTGTCCCTATCCGCAGCGTGAACATTGGTGGTATGGCATTCCGTGAAGGCAAACAGCAAATCACGAAGGCTGTTTCCGTCGATGATTCCGATCGCGCGGCGTTCCGTACGCTCCACGAACACGGCATTGAACTTGAGATTCGTCCCGTTGCAACGGATCACAAGGTAGATATTATGTCGAAACTGTAACCACGTTACGGTGCAGA
This sequence comes from Centipeda felix, assembly GCF_900186465.1. Classification (GTDB taxonomy): domain Bacteria; phylum Bacillota; class Negativicutes; order Selenomonadales; family Selenomonadaceae; genus Centipeda; species Centipeda felix. The sequence goes on along the minus strand of NZ_LT891959.1, from coordinate 900,912 downwards.
GGAGGTAAGGCATTATGGAAATCTCAGGGCTTCAAATTTTTCTACTCGTTGTCGTAGCAGCAATTGTTGGAATGGGAAGCGTTTTGGATTCGTTCCAGACACATCGGCCGCTCATCGCGTGTACACTTGTCGGTATAATCCTTGGAGACGTGACGACAGGTGTCATTCTTGGCGGGACGTTGGAGTTCATCGCTTTGGGATGGATGAATATCGGAGCGGCGCAGTCTCCCGACTCGGCACTTGCCAGTATCATTTCAACGATATTGGTCATTGTTGGCAGTCAGTCTATTGGTACGGGCATAGCAATTGCACTTCCTGTTGCCGCTGCGGGACAGGTTCTAACGGTCATTGCCCGTACGATTACCGTGTTCTTCCAGCATGCAGCGGACCGCTACGCTGAGGATGCGAATTTCCGCATGATCGATATTTGCCATGTATCGGCACTTGTCATTCAAGCACTGCGTGTTGCTGTCCCTGCATTTCTTGTGGCAGTATTTGCCAGCCCCGAGGGAATCCAAGCTCTGCTTGATGCTATCCCGAAAACCATAACGGTCGGCCTCCAGGTTGCCAGCGGTTTTGTTGTCGCCGTCGGTTATGCGATGGTTATTAACATGATGGGCGGTAAGTATTTGCGGCCATTCCTCTTCCTCGGGTTCGTTGTAGCCGCATTTTCGTCATTTAATTTGGTCGCATTTGGTGTGATCGGCACAGTTCTCGCGATCGTTTATGTGCAGCTCAACCCGCGCTTTGCAGCACCACAGGCGGCAGCATCAGCACCCACAGCTGTTGCAGATGATGAACTGGAAGACTGAGAGGGAATAGACATGGAAAAGAAATTGACAAAATCCGATCTGTTCTGGATCTTTATGCGTTCGAATCTCCAGCAGGCGTCGTTTAATTTCGAGCGTATTCATGCATTGGGCTTCTGTTTTGATATGGTACCGGCGATCAAACGTCTCTATCATGATAAGGCAGAGCAGGCTGTAGCATTAAAACGCCATCTGAACTTTTTCAACGTCACGCCGGCTTGCGCAGGACCTGTTCTTGGCGTGACGGCTGCAATGGAAGAAGCGCGGGCCAATGGTGCAGAGGTATCCGATGGAACGATTAACAGCATCAAGATAGGGCTCATGGGGCCTCTTTGTGGTGTGGGAGATCCTGTATTTTGGGGAACCTTGCGTCCCATTACTGCGGCGTTGGGCGCTAGCCTGGCGCTTGGTGGAAGTCTTCTGGGACCGGTTATCTTCTTCCTGTTGTTCAATATAGTGCGCTTGGCCGCACTCTACTTTGGTGTCGTCTACGGGTACAACAAGGGGATCGATCTCGTCGTTCGTGATCTGGGCGGTAATTTGCTGCAGAAGATTACGGAAGGGGCGACCATCCTTGGCATGTTTGTCATGGGCGCGCTGATTGCAAAATGGACGCATATCGATATTCCTGTTGTCGTGTCAGAAATTGCGAGTCCCGATGGTACAGTTGTCGTTACGACAGTACAAAATATTCTCGATCAGCTGATGCCGGGGATGCTTGGACTTGGATTAACGCTGCTTCTGTGCAAGCTCCTGCGGCGGAACATTAACCCCATTACCTTGATTTTCGGGCTTTTTGCTGTCGGAATTATCGGGGCATGGCTCGGTGTTCTTGACTGATCTGTGGGAAAAGGAGGTATCTCGATGAAAACGAAGGCAGTTCGTCTGTATGGGAAAAATGATCTACGGCTGGAGGAATTTGAGCTGCCTCCTATGCAGCCGGATGAGATCATGGCGGAGATCATCACAGACAGTCTCTGCATGTCTACGTTAAAGGCCGTATCGAATGGAGCCGATCATCGTAAGGTTCCAGCAGATATTGCGACACATCCCGTGATCGTCGGGCATGAATTCTGTGGACGTATTGCGGCCGTGGGTGATATGTGGAAAGAACAGTATCATGTCGGCGATAAATTTGTTATACAGCCCAATATCGGAGATGTTCGTGCCTATGCACCGGGATATTCCTTTCCATGGATTGGCGGTGACGCAACCTATGGTATTTTTCATCGTCAGGTGATGGACAATGGGAGTCTGCTTTCCTATCATGGTGATTCATATTTTGCAGGATCACTCGTGGAGCCTCTTTCCTGTATTGTCGGTGCATTCCGTGCACAGTATCATCTGTGCGATCAATACAGTCATGAGCACGTTATGGGGACCAGACAGGGCGGCGCTATGGCACTCCTAGGAGCGACGGGACCAATGGGGTTTCTGGCAATCGACCTAGCCGTGCATGGGGCGCGACGTCCGCGCCATCTCATTGTTACGGGGCGTACTCAGGAGAAACTGGAGCTAGTTCGTCGGCTCTACCCGGTGGAGGAGGCGGCGAAATACGGTGTCACCCTGCATTACGTGAATACACGTGATGTTCCTCAATATGCACAGCAGCTGCGTGGACTCTTGCCGGAACAGGTCAGCGGTTTTGATGATGTGTTTGTCATGGCTGCCGATCCTGATATGGTGACACAGGCAAGTGCTATGCTTGCCCAGGATGGCTGCCTGAATTTCTTTGCCGGTCCTTTGGATTGTGATTTTCATGCACCGATCAACTTCTTTGATGTGCATTATAATGTTACCCATATTGTCGGCACCAGCGGCGGAAATACCGAGGATATGAAAGAGGCGATCCACCTGATCGAGGATGGAACGGTGCATGTCGAAAAGATCGTCTCCCATGTACTAGGACTCGGCGCAGTTGTGGACACCACGCTGCACCTCAAACATATTCCGGGAGGAAAGAAACTGGTCTACACGCACCTCGATTTCCCACTTTCATCGCTGTCGGATCTTTCACATCTTCCAAACGCGGCGAAGATTATGACTGCTGTAGAGGAACATGGCGGGTTTTGGTGTGCGGAAGCAGAACGAATTCTGCTGAACGAAGCATAAAGGATCCGTTGCGCAAACCGCTCCTCAGAGTGACGTCCGAATGAGGCAGAAAACCGAACAGAGAGGTGCTCTGTGAAGGATATTCTGCCGAAGCGCAACCCAAAAGATATGCCAAGATGACAGTGCTGAATTTATGCGTGGCTCTTATATCCTGAAAGGAAGCAAATCCCGTGTCCGACTCGGAAAAAGTTTTGGAAAAGATTCTTTCCAACTATGCCTTGTTCTTTGACGCAGAGAAACGAGTAGCTGACTACGTTCTGAAGCACGAATCCCATGTTGTTGATATGACGATTTCCGAGCTTGCTGCAACCTGTGGAACGAGTGACGCGACGGTCGTTCGGTTCTGTAAAAAATGTGGATGCAACGGATTCCACCATCTAAAAATTAATATGGCGAAGGAAATGGCAATCCATGCTTCGTCACATAAGGATCATGTCGATTCGGATGAATTAGATTGTGCTCAGATGGATGTGTCTCTGCAAATTATTTTTTCCTGCAAGCAAGAGGAATTGCGAAGGACGTTGGCAGAGATTGACCCCGCAATGTTTCGCACGGTCGTGGAGCGTGTCGGGAAGGCAAGATTGGTCTTTTGTGCCGCTATGGGCAATACGATACCTGTCGCCATGGATGCAGGCTATAAGCTCAACGAGCTCGGACTTGCAGCGATTTCTGCGCCTGTTTGGGAGCACATGCTCGCGATGATGCATGCGGCGCGCCCGGAGGACGTTATGCTCGTGTTCTCTTCATCCGGAGAGACGAAAGATCTCATGCGTATCGTTGCTGCAGCACGTGAACAAGGGGTGCTGATTGTCCTGGTTACGAATCAGGTGCATTCCTCGTTAGCTCGCATGAGTCACTACGTACTGTATGCTGCCTCACGGGAACGCATCCTTTTTCGAAACTTCAGCTTTTCATCGACACGTCTGAGCATGACGGCTGTCGTTGAAGCACTTTATTACATGCTGCTCAGTGCCAAACAGGATTCGTCATCCTTCGTTGATGTACATGAACAGCGACTTTCAGAGCAGAAGATGTAACGGATGACAGGACATCTGTCTGTGGGACAAAGGAGAATACAGTATGTTTGGGATCATCATAGGTGCTCATGGGAGTCTCGCAGAGGAGCTGCGAAAGTCCTGTGAAATGATCTGCGGTACGCAGAAGAATCTGAGAACAGTGACACTTATGCCGGGAGAGAGTCTGGACGATGTACTGGTAAAGTATAAGGATGCGATTGCCCAGCTGGATTGTACGAATGGACTGCTTTTTCTCAATGATCTCTTCGGGGGCAGTCCGTTTAATGCAGCATGTCGACTGGCGGTGGGAGATCTGTCCTATGGGATTGTCACAGGGGTTAATCTTCCGATGCTCATCGAAATGGTCAGCATTCGGAATGCCGATCGAGAGTGGGATATTCATGCCCTCATGAAACAGGCTGCTGCAGCCGCTAGTCAGGGAGTGCACTTCTTTCATGCGTCGTTACTGAATGAAGAAGATGATGATTTGTGAAGTAGTATGGTGTGCGCATCCATCGGGTGCGCTTTTTTCATTTCCTCCCTTGACACAGTACCTGAAATCGTGTAAACTACAAACATAGTTTTTTGGTATGTTTGCTAATAATATAAAGATGAAGGAGACGATACAATGGGGAAGGTATATCAGAGTGTGACGGAGATCATCGGTCGCACGCCGCTTCTCGCGGCGAAGTCGTTCGCGAAGGCGCATGATCTCAAGGCGAATCTCCTCGTGAAGCTCGAGTATTTCAACCCGTCGGGCTCGGTGAAGGATCGTATTGCGGCTGCAATGGTTGAGCAGGCAGAGAAAGACGGCAGGATCGCGCCGGGGGCGACGCTGATCGAGCCGACGAGCGGCAACACGGGCATCGGTATCGCCTCGGTGGCGGCGGCGCGCGGCTACCGTGCGATTCTCACGATGCCGGAGACGATGAGCGTGGAGCGCCGCAACCTGCTGAAGGCATACGGCGCAGAGATTGTCCTCACGGAGGGGGCACAGGGGATGAAGGGCGCTATTGCGCGTGCAGAACAGCTGCAGAAGGAGATCCCGAATTCGTTCATCCCCTCGCAGTTCGAGAATCTCGCGAATCCTGCCGCGCACGAGCGGACGACGGGCCCCGAGATCTGGGCGGACACGGACGGCAAGGTGGATGCCTTTGTCGCCGGGGTCGGTACGGGCGGCACGGTGACGGGCACAGGCCGCTATTTGAAGCAGCAGAATCCCGCCGTATACATCGTCGCAGTGGAGCCGACGGACTCGCCCGTGCTCTCGGGCGGCAAGCCCGGCCCGCACAAACTGCAGGGACTCGGCGCGGGCTTCGTCCCCAACACGCTCGACACGAAGGTCTATGATGAGGTGATCCGCGTGTCGAATGACGATGCCTTTGTCTACGGGCGCGAGTTCGCTCGGCGCGAAGGCGCGTTGGTTGGCATCTCCTCAGGTGCAGCACTCGCAGCGGCGGTGGAGCTGGCAAAGCGTCCGGAGTATGAGGGTAAGACGATCGTCGCCCTCCTGCCCGATGGCGGTGACCGCTACCTCTCAACGGACCTCTTTGCAGGTAAGTAAAAAATTACTTCTTATTAGTCCTTCGTAAAAAATACGCAAAAGCATCTCTTATTACAAAAAATGACTGTAATAGGAGATGCTTTTTTCGATATATACCTTGGGATGTTTATCCCAGTGCTTTCTTCTTATGTGATAGAGCCTATTCTTTAGGTTGATACCGTGCGGGACACATCACAAAACGTTGGAATATCGGGTGTTGAAGAAGGATTTGTGCGATATAAGACCAAGAGAGTGGAATTTATAATTTTGTTCCTGCTCTCTTTGTATTGTTTCTTAAGAAAATGCGATAAAATGTAGCTGCTAAAAATTTGGATCTTCATCGATATAGTTGCTATTTCCATATCGTGCCATTATTTGTTATTTGTTGTTTGGCGGAAATGGCATGGGTTGTATGGACTATCCCTTGGTGAGATGCCGACTGTCGCAAGAATAGGATGATGACATGAGTACATGGACAAAAAAGGCGATGTTCGTTGGGCTTCCACGCTATCTGGAGCAGCTGCTCGGTGCATGCTGCGCAAAGGAGGGGTGGGAGCTCTATCGTTTTCGCGCGGTGGAGGGAGAACGTCCTCCGCAGGGGATTCACACGTATGACTGCGAGGTGGACAGTGCGGAGGCGGCACAGGTCTTTTCGGTTCAGAATCTGGATCTGCTCGTCTACCGACTGGAGCGCGACACCTCCGTTGCGATGCGTCGTCTGGATGCGCTCCTGCGCATGGCGCAGGAGCGTGCGGTCAAGCAGGTTTTTCTGCTCTCCGACGACGAGGTGTTTGCCGCCGGGACGCAGCCGACGGAACGTGATGCAGTGAATCCACAGAATGCGGACGGCAGGCTTTTCGTACGGCTCGAAGAGCTCGGCATGGCGTATCGTGCACAGGGCGTTCCCGTCTCTGTCATCCGTCTTCCCGAGCTCTATGCTCCGGGGATGACGGCGGAGGATGGCCTGATCGGACGCCTGTTCAGCATGGCGCTCACGGGGCGTTCTCTGCCGAAGTACGTCGCGCCCGCCGAGACGATGTGCGGGTTGGTCGATGCGCGTGACGCGGTCTATGCAATCTATCAGGCAACGGCGCGTGACTTTCATGAGCCATATCTCCACATTGCCCCCACAGAGGGGACGACGATGGAGGATCTCTATATGATCTGCGCGGACTTCTTCCCCTCGATGCATACGTCCGCCACCCCGCATCACCCGCACGGGATTGCCGTGCTTCGGAGCACGATAGCTTCGGAGCTGCTGGGCTGGCAGCCACGCCGCCCACTTGTCCCCGGGCTGCGCGAGACATGGGCGGCGATGAAGGCGGCGCGCGAGACGGCGCAGGCGGAGGGCATGGAGTACATCCGTCGGGCACAGCGTGCGCGCATCATGCGCACCGTCGTCCCCTTCGTGGAGAATATCGTCGGTGCACTCCTGACGCTCGGTGTGACGCATTTGCAGGGCGGAACGCCGGTCAATCCGATCATCTATGTGGACTTTGCCTTTATCTACATCAGCTGTATGGGGCTTCTCTACGGAAAGCAGCAGGCACTCCTTGCCGCCGGATTTTCACTCGTGATCCTCATCCGCTCGCTGCTCGGGCAGGGCTGGGATCTCGTGGCGCTCCTCTACAGCCCGCCGGAGTTCCTCCACTTTGTTTCCTACTTTTTTACCGCCGTGCTGACGGGCTACTTTGCCGATCGTGAGGCGTTCCGTCAGCGTGCGGATGGGCGGGTCAAGCGCCGTCTGCAGTACCGTGTCTCCTTCCTTGAGAATCTGTTCAAGGAGAGCGTTGCCATCAAGGATCGTCTCTACCGTCAGATCATCAATTCGGACGACAGCATCGGCCGCCTCTATCGCATCACCTCGCGTCTGGACTCGGTCGAGACAGAGAACCTCTATACGCAGACAGCAGCCGTGACGGCAGAAATCTTGAGCGTCAAGGATGTCGTGGTCTATGTGGTGGGTGAGGGTGGCTACTATCTGCGCCAGAAGGTACGTCTCGGCGACAGCACCTACGAGCTGCCGCGCTCGCTGCGCGTGGAGGATCATCCGTATCTGAAGCGGGTGCTCGAGGATCACGAGATATTTGTCAACCGCGACCTCATGAAGGGGGTCCCCGATCTCGCCGCACCGATTGTCCACGACGGCAGGGTCATTGCGGTGGTCCAGATTTATCATCTGGACTTCGAGCAGTGGAGCCTCTACGAGCAAAATCTGCTCTCGATTACGGCGCGCCTGGTCGCGGGCTCGCTCGCGAATGCCTACGCATGGGAGAAGGAGACGGCCGACCGCAAGTATCTCGACGATACGCGCATCCTGCGTGCGGAGGAGTTCGATAAGGTGGTCGCGGAGTTCCGCGAGCGCCGTCGGCTGCAGCCGGACTATCCTGTCACGCTGCTCCCGATCCACATTCATCACATGAGTTATCGCGAGCTCGACCATAAGATCGCGAACAGCATTCGTGCCGAGGATGTGATCGGCGCGACAGAGAAAGGCGTCTCGCTGCTCCTCTCGGATGTTACGGGCAAGACGCTTGCCATGGTGCGGGAACGTCTCGCAAAGGTCGGGATTGAAACGGGGGAGAGTCAGTCACTATGATGAACGAGGGCGTTCCGGGCGGATGGATCTTCGTCGCCATATACCTCGTCGTGGTTCTCGTCTGTACCGTGCTCGAATGGCGTTATCGCGGGTGGATCTCGGCACTGTCCAAGGCTCTCGTCTCCCTTACCATACCGGTCGCGGGACTCGTGCTGCTGCTGCTCTACGAGCTGATCGGTCAGGTGCTCGGGCTCATGCGCCGTACAGGACCGGACGAAGAAGACGAGGATCTGAGCCTTTCGATCGATGATCCCGCCTACAGCGGCGATATTGTGCCGCTGCGTGATACCTTTCTGCTCGATGATGCGAAGCTGAAGCGCAAGTTCTTCACCGATGCGATCAAGCAGAATGTGGTGGAGCGGCAGTCGATCCTGAACGAGGCAGTACACGACAGCGACCGTGAGATCGCCTACTATGCAGTGTCGCTCATGACGGCGCACATGGAGCAGCTGAACGAGGAGATCTATACCCTCGAGGAGCAGATCAAGCGCGGCGCGGACGACGACGCCCTGCTGGACGAGTACGTCAAGAAGGTGCGCGAGTTCCTCTTGCGTCAGTACGGCGACGAGGTGACGCGCGAGCAGCAGCGCACGCGCTACAGGGAGATGCTGCGTCTCCTCGCGGAGCGCCATCCCGAGCATCCCGCCTACCGAGCGGAGGAGATCCGTGAGCTGATTCACGGTGGACAGATGCTCGAGGCGGAGGCGTCCTGTCTGGAGATGCGGGAGCAGCACCCGAATGACGAGCTGCCGCTCCTCCTCCTGATGAATGTCTATCAGGCGTCGCATCGGCGGGAGAAGCTGCTGGAGATGATCAGCGCCCTGAAGAAGCTGCCGGTACGTCTCAGCAACGAGGCAATGCAGGCGATACGGTATTGGGATGGAGGTAGAGTGCATGAATAAGCGCAGTCTTTACATCCTCCTTTTCGTTTCGTTCTTCCTCGGATGTTTTTTCCAGTACAGCCGTCTCGACGGCTTCCTCCACCTCGGTGCACTCTCCAATCGTTTGCTCGGGAACCATACGGTGTATGACAAACCGTTCGACGGGGATATGCCGCAGGAGAAGTTCCTCATCCTCTACGATCCGACGGATGTGCTGAGCATGTATACGCGGCACAATGTGGAGAAGCTGCTGACGGAAAAGCGCAAGGCATACGAGAGCCATCCGATGGATGAGAGTGTCCCGCTCGATGATTCCTATACGGGCGTGGCGATTACGACGGGGCATCTCCAGCGGGTGACGATGCTGCCTGCAGTCATGGACTATGTGCGCGGCGGCGGAACGCTCCTTGCCATGCAGCGGATCTGGCAGGAGGACAAGGATGCGATCGATGCGTCACTGCTCGCGGATGTCGGCATTGCCGATGTGGGTACGGTGGAAGATGCGCTCGGGATCTATGTGGTCACGAACTTTCTCGTCGGGGCGAAGGGATTCAGCTTTAACGGCGGTGACAGCTACACGACACAGGTCAATCTGACGACACTCACGCCCGATGCCGAGGTGCAGATTGCCACGGCAGCGGGCGTGCCGCTCGTCTGGGAGAAAAGCCTTGGCGACGGCCATGTCTATATGTATAATGGGATGGAGCGCGACGACAAGACAAATCTCGGTATCTATATGGCAATGCTCGCGCACTGCGGAACGGATCCGATCTACCCCGTGGTCGGTGTCAAGATTTTCATCCTCGACGACTTCCCGGCACCGGTGCCCGATGGAGATTTCCCCCATATCTACAATGAGCTCGGCGTGGATACGGCGACATTCTACCGGAAAATCTGGTGGCCGTTCGTGCGCAAACTCGCAAAGGACGAGAACCTCCGCCTCTCGGGGGCGATCATCGAAAACTATAACGCACAGATCAAAGGCCCCTTCCATGCGCTCGGCGGACGTGCGGCGCGCGACGCGCTCATCATCTATGGCCGCGAGCTGATCGACATGGGTGGGGAGCTCGGGCTGCACGGCTACAATCATCAGCCGCTCGCGCCTGCGGGCTATGGTCAGGCAAAGCTCGACTATGTGCCGTGGGAGAGTCAGGCAGATATGATCGACTCCTTGACGGAGCTGCGCAGGTATATAAAATCCGTCTATCCGGACTATGATTTCCGCTACTATGTGCCGCCGTCGAACATCTCGAGCCCCGAGGGGATCGCTGCCGTGCGGCAGGTGTTTCCGGAGCTCATCGCGGTCTGTTCGCTTTACGACGGACTCGCGACGGATCATGCGTGGTATCAGGACTTTAACTACAAGGATGGCATCTACAATATCCCGCGCATCAGCTCGGGGCATGAGGACGATGAAGCGCAGTTCTGGGGCGAGATCACAGCGCTGAACTACATCGGCGTGTTCTCGCATTTCATCCACCCCGATGAGCTGTTCTACGCGGAGAGTGCCAACCAGTCTTGGCATAGTATGTCGACGGGTCTGAAGTCGTTCATGCACCGCCTCAGTACGCGCTATCCGTGGCTGACGCCCGAGACGGTCTCGGATAGTATTCCCATTTTCTCGGATTACTACGACATGGATTATCGCGTCGTGCACGAGGAGAATGGGCTGCATATTTACTCCTGGGGCTACAGCGGGGAGCTGCGCTTCCTGCTGCGCACGGAGAAGGAGATCGACCATACGGACGGCTGTAAGACAGAGGCGGTGGAGGACGGTGTCTACATCGTCCGCGTGACGAAGCCCGAGGCACATATCTATTGGAAGGAGGAGCCCTGATGCGGATCTGTCTGCTGACGGAAGGCTCATATCCCTACGTTGTGGGCGGCGTATCGTCGTGGGTACAGATGCTCATGGAGGGGCTCCCGGAGTATGAGTTCGTCGTCTATTCGATCGGTGCGGAGGGGAAGGATCGCGGCAAGTTCAAGTACAAGCTGCCGAAGAACTGCATCAGCATCGAGGAGGTCTTTCTCGACGAGATCCTCGCCCTGCGCTCCTCGGATATGCTCGAGGGCATCCTCACGGGGCAGGAGCAGCAGACGCTCTATGAGTTCGTCCGCGGAAAACATACGGTGTCGATTGAGCATCTCGCGGAGATCTTTCGCCCCGGACGGTGGAAATCGCCGCTCGCGGTCTTTATGTCGAGCGATTTCTTCGATGTGATTGTACGCTTCTATCGGGAGGAATATCGAAATCTCCCGTTCACTGATTTTTTCTGGACGATGCGCTCGATGCTGCTGCCGCTCTTTTTCCTGCTGCAGCAGAAGCTGCCCGAGGCCGATGTCTATCACAGTGTGGCGACGGGATACTGCGGTGTGGTCGGCGGCATGGCGACGACGCTCAGCGGAAAGCCGTTTATGATTACGGAGCACGGTGTTTACTCGCGTGAGCGCGAGGCAGAGATCATCAAGAGTGACTGGGTGAAGACGGATTTCAAGGGCCTCTGGATCCAGTATTTTTATCATCTGGCGCGGATCGCCTATCGGTCGGCGCAGCGGGTCTATACGCTCTTTGAGCACAACGGCAGGATCGCCGTTGATCTCGGCTGTCCCGCAGACCGAATCCATATCGTGCCGAACGGCGTCCACATGGAGCGCTTTGCGCACATCGAGGAGCTGCGCGACCACGGCGGTGCGTTTCAGGTCGGTGCAGTCGTGCGCGTTGCGCCGATCAAGGATATCCTGACGCTCCTGCGTGCCTTTGCCATCGTTAAGCGCGAGATGCCCGAGGCGAAGCTCTGCATCATGGGCGGTCTGGAGGAGGATCCAGACTATGTGGCGGTCTGCTACCGTACGGTGAAGATGCTCGGTCTTGAGGATGTGGAGTTCACGGGGTCTGTGCCCGTCGCGGAGTACCTGCCGAAGATGGATGTGCTCGTGCTCTCCTCGATCAGCGAGGGGCAGCCGCTCGCTGTGCTCGAGGGGTTCTCGGCGCATCGTCCGTACGTGACAACGGATGTCGGCTGCTGCCGTGAGCTGATCTACGGCGACAGCAACGATACGCTCGGCACCGCCGGAGCGGTGGTCGCCCCGATGGATTTTGAGGCGATGGCATACGAGATTCTGCGCCTCGCGCGCGATTATGAGCTGCGCCGCTCCATGGCGGCGGTCGGCTTTGCGCGGACGAAGGCACACTATACCTACGAACAGTTTATTTCATCGTATCGGACTGCCTATCGTGAGGCAGCGGAGGAGGGATCCCATGGCGGGCGTCGGGTTTGAGCTGAAGCGGCTGTTCCGTGCGCGGACGGCGGCAGGACATCTCAAGGCGTACTCGTACTCCGCCATTGTGACGACGGGGCCGTTCGTCCTCCTCACGAGCATGGTGCTCGCTGTGCAGCTGCTCTTCATCGCGTACGGCGCAGGCGATGATGCCTCGGCGGTGTTCCTCGGGGCGGTGATCTATTCCTTCATCTTCTCGCAGCTGCTCTCCTCGGGCTTTACGATTGTACTGACGCGCTATCTTGCGGACTGCATCACGGTGCAGCACTATCGCGACGTGACGCCGTCCATGTTCGGCATGAGTGCGATTCTCCTTGCACTCGGGACGATTGCGGCGGTGATTTTCTTCTGGAACAAGCCGCTCGCCTTCGAGCTGAAACTGCTCTCTCATGTCTTTTTCTCGGAGCTGCTGCTGATCTGGGTGGGCGGGGTCTACCTGACGGCGGTTAAGAAGTTCAAGTATCTCATCCTCGGCTATCTCGTGGGCGTGCTTATCAGTCTCCTGCTGACCGTACTGTTCTTGGAAACGAGCTGGCTGCCGCCGACGGAGGGAGCGCTCCTATCCGTGGATGTGGGGATGGGCGTTCTCGCGCTCTTCTTCTTCCTCTATGTGACGAGCCGCTTCGGACTGCCGCGCGACGGGATGCTCTTTGCCTTTCTCCCCTATCTCGGGCGTCACGGACGCCTCTTCATCGGTGCGTTCGGCTATACGCTCGGCCTCTTTTTGCCGAACATCATTATATGGCAGGGGCCATGGGGCGTGCTCATCCACGGGACATTCCTCTATGCGCCGCGCTATGATGTGGTCGTCTTCTACGCACTGCTTTCGATTCTGCCGCTCATGACGATCTTTGTGGTCAAGGTGGAGACGCAGTTCTACGAGCGCTATGCCCACTACTTCGGAGCGATCACGCACGGCGGGAACCTGCACCTCATCGAGGACTCGCGCAAGGATCTGCTCTATTCCATGTGGTTCGAGATGCGGCAGGCGCTTGAGTTCCAGTTCGTCTTTACGCTGATCTTCCTCGCTCTTGGCAACTACATCCTCTCGTTTGCGGGGCTGGACTACAATGCGATCAATATGTACAACGTGATCCTCTTTGCGTCCTTCTTCGTCGGGACACTGCAGATCTTTATGATCATGCTGGAGTACTTTGACTTCCAGAAAGGCGTGTGGCGGATCGGCGCAATTGCCGCCGTCGGCAACATCGCCTTTGGCGTCGTCAGCCTCTGGCTCGGCGACAAGAGCTACGGTTTTGGCTTCTTCCTCGCATCAGCACTCGCCCTCGCCTACGGCGTGTGGCTGCTCCGATGCTTTTCCAACGGGATCAACTACTATGTGTTCTGTGCGCAGCCGGTGTTCTATCAGGCAGACGCGGGGATTTTTTGGACGATTGCCCATCTGCTGTATGGGGACAAGCTCCCCGATCTGGAAAGGATGGAGAAGGCATGAGTATGCTGAGACGGGCGCAGCGCCGCCGTGATCTCCTGCGGCGCACGACCGCGGCGGCGTGTACGCTCCTTTTTGCCATGACGGGGCATGAGGCCCTCGCGGGCAGCAACGATGCGCTGCACGATGTGTACGGCTACTACTCGTATATGATGGATGTCAAGGATGAGATCGCCTCCTACCGTGCAGCAAAGGAGGCTCTCGCGCAGGCGAAGAAGGATCTCGCCGACGCACAGCAGAACCTCGCCGATGCCAAGGCAGGCGTGGCGGATGCCGCGGCGAATCTCACGCAGGCCAAGTCGAATCTGCACGATGCAGAGGAGCAGCTGGCTGCGGTGAAGAACGCTCTTGCAGCAGCAGAGGCACTGAGCGCACAGCGTACGCAGGAGGCGATCGCGGCGCAGCAGGCGGAGGCGGACTATGCACCGACAGTCTATGCGCAGCGCGCACATGTGGAGGCGATAAGTGCACGGTATGATCGCATGGCAGCGGCGAGCGGTGACACGTCGGCTCCTTTGGGCAGCGCTGCCGAGAAGGATCGGGCGGCGGTGGTGGCGCGCGTCCTGAACGAGGTCGGCTACCAGCAGAACCGCGTCAACGATGCACAGGCCATGGTCAATGCTGCTCTCGCGGGTGCAGCACCGGCAGAGACGGCGGAGGGGACGTCGGATACGAGCGCGATTGATGCGGCCTCCGCCGAGGTGGACGCCGCACAGTCCGAGCTGGATGCGATCGAGGACTATTTCTCTCAGCTGACGGCGGCACGTGAGGCGGCAGAGGATGCGGAGCGCGACGCGCGCGAGGCTGTTGCGGGCTATCAGCAAGATCTTGCTGACAGCACGACAAATCTCGCGGAGGCAACATCCTACGTGATGGATGCGGAGAACTATCAGCAGCAGGCCGCAGCGTGGGAGCGCGATGCCGTGCGCGATGAGGGCACGGCAGAACAGCAGCTCCGTGTCGCGCAGCATGATCTCGACTGCTTCGGTGAGGGGGCGGGCTGGCAGACCGGGGCAGAGTACTATGCGTGGCGCGGGGAGCGCGGCGGGCATCAGCTTTATCTGCCGCTCTCCTACTACAAGCGCACGCACCGCGGCAAGCAGAAGCTCGACTACGGGATTTCGACGGGCTATGTGAAGTCCGATACGGGCTTTGTAAACGGCGCGGTGTCGGGCTGGACGGATACCTCGCTGAGCCTGACCCTGCGCAACGAGAACCCCATCAACAGCGTTCGCTACGGATTCGGCCTCAGCATTCCGACGGGGCAGAGCCGCATTGGTGCAAAGGCGGTTGTGCCGGAGAGCCTTGCGCGCTTTACCGACTTTGGCGCAGGCTGGCAGTATATCCCGAGCATTGAGGTGCTGCATAAGATCACGGAGCAGGATCGTCTGACGGGACGAATGAGCTATACGATGCGCGGCGGCTACAACTACTCGCGCGAGGTGTGGGATGCCCATGTCTCACCCGGCAATATCTTTGCACAGGAGCTCGAGTATCTGCATACGGATGCGAAGAAAACCTACATGGTGCAGCTCTACCACAATTCGACAGGGAATGCCGTGCAGGACAGCATCGATACGGATGCTGGAACGATCACGGGGAAGAGCCACTACCGTGACGGCGACGACTGGGAGCTGCGCTTCTTCTACCATCGCGGTGTCACGAAAAAGGATGTGCTGCGCTGCTATACGATCCTCTCGCAGACGCAGGCGGGCACAGCCCCCGGCTCCTCGTCCATCGGGCGGCAGTACTACGGCATCGGCGTGCGGCATACGATCTCGAAACGCCTCACATGGCAGGTCATGGCGCACTATCAGAAGGTGAATTCGACCTACGATCCGCTGCGCACGGAGCTCAATACGGGCGGCGGGTTCAGCCGCCGCTCCCTGCTCGCGGAGCTCGCGTGTCGGATGAGCGACCGCAAGCAGCTCGTTTTGCAGGCGGAGCGGTACGTGCGCACGGATGAGGGGGGCGGCGGATACCACGGTTGGGGTATGACGCTCTGGTACAATGAGAGCCTCTGAGATAAGAGATCAGAAAGGGAGCTTATGGGCAAGGTAAAAAAGGGAATCGCAGCACTCCTCGTGGGAGCGGCAGGACTGTTCGGCGTGCATCAGGCACTCCCCTCGGCGGAGGGCGGACGTGAGCACGTCGTTCCGGAAACGGCGATGATCGACCTCACGGAGCAGCTCGGCAGCTATGCGCGCGAGCGACATCCGGGCTTTCTGCTCGTCGGCAACGGACCTGTGGGGCTGCTGGAGGTGACGAAGGACAACTCCGAGGAGAATGTCGCACGTCTCGTGCGTGCGCTCGACGGCATCCTGATGGAGTCCCGCTTCTATGACGGCTATGAGGAGAACGGCGACACGCCGGAGCGCAACGACGGCGATCTGGATGAATATCTCACCGCGATGCTCCGCAAGCCACTCATGGCAGGCAAGGCAGTCTTTACCCTCGACTATGTGAAGGGCAAGAGAATTCATGAGGTAGAGGAGCTCGGTGCGGAGCAGGGTTATGTCGCCGAGGCGGGCGACCGCCTGCTCGATGTGATTCCAAGGCGTCCGCCGATGAACGAGAACGCGGACGATGTTACGCAGCTGAAACAGGTGAAAAACTTCCTCTTTCTGCTGAACCCCGAGCACTTCCATACGCGCGACGCCTATATCAACGCCCTTGCAGCAACGAACTACGACCTCCTCGTCGTCGATCTCTACTACGGCGACCGTCCGCTGACCCCGGCAGAGACTGCGCGGCTGAAGGTAAAGGCGAACGGCGGCAAGCGTCTTCTGCTCTCCTACATGAGCGTTGGGGAGGCGGCGGACTACCGTCCCTACTGGAAGGAAGAGTGGAACACAGAGCGTCCGCACTGGCTCGCCGAGCCGAATCCTGAGTGGCCGGGCAGCTACAAGGCTCGCTACTGGTCGAAGGAGTGGTGCGATATCCTCTATGGCAGCCCCGATGCCTATCTGGACATGATTATGGCAGCGGGCTTTGACGGTGCCTTCCTCGACGTGATGGATGCGTGGCAGTATTTCAAAGAAAACAAATAAACAAGTGACTTCCTCCGTCTGGGAGGAAGTCTTGTTTTTTACACCATAGTGGTGTAAAATGTAAGAGAGGAGGGAGGTCATTGGAGCATAAAACTTATCCTGTGATGGATAAATACAAGCCTAGTTATGATCTTAGGAAGATTCAGCAAACTGGGTATTTTATTACGAGAACAGCGCTCATGTCAGCGGCAGAATTGGGATTTGATGCGGATGGGATTCATGAAGTAATCGCCTCCATGGAGCAATCGCATTTCTATAAGTCCATGACCTCGAAGTATAACCACAAGGTTTGGCAGGATGTTTATCATGTGCCTTTTGGTGAATATTTACTGTACATCAAGGTTACGGCAAACGATATTGTGTCGGACTTTTGGCTGCTGTCGTTTAAGGAAAAATGAAATGGAGTGAATTGCGATGAATCAAGATGATATGATGATTGACCCAGAGACGGGGGAAGAACTGCATCGTGATATTCGCCCGATGACATTCACGTACCAAGGGGAGAGCGTTACGGTGGATATGCCGGGGTGGTACTCAGCGGATGGGACACGGAGTGTGCACTCGCATGAGGATACAAAGGTGTCTGACCGTGCTCTGCACGTGATGAAGGCACGCGTGGAGGGGCTTCCTCTCCCGACGGAGATTCGATCCATTCGGAAGAAATTCGCACTGACGCAGGAGGAGGCAGGGACGATCCTCGGCGGCGGGGCACGGGCATTCCAGAAATATGAGTCCGGTGACATCCTGCCGAGCCGCACGATGGCAAACCTCCTGCTCCTCCTGCAGGAATATCCGCAGGGGCTTGAGACGCTGCGGGCACACCGCAGGGAACGCGAGAAGGTCAGCTGAATCAAAGAACGACACAAAAAGAGAAAACACAGCGATGATGCTGTGTTTTCTCTTTTTGTATGCTTATTTATCCGAATGCCTTGGCGAGATGTGCGAAACCCGTTTGGAGGGTACTGCGTGGGCAGGCGAGGTTCATGCGCTGGAAGCCGCTGCCGCCCGCACCGAAGATCGGGCCGTCGTCGAGCCAGAGGTTCGCCTCATGGATGACCTTCTCGTTGAGTTCCTTGTCCGAGAGGCCGTAGGCGGAGAAGTCCATCCAGATCAGGTAGGTGCCCTCAGGTTCGATGAGTTTTACCTTCGGCAGATGCGCAGCGAGGTATTCCTTCGTAAAGGCGTAGTTCTCCTCGATGTAGGCGAGCAGTTCCTTCAGCCACGGAGCGCCGTGTTCGTATGCTGCTTTTGCGCCTGCGAGCCCGAGCGTGTTCGGCTCATCGTAGCCGGTACGGCTCAGTTCTTCCTTGAAGCGGCGGCGCAGGGATTCGTTACTGATGAAGATATTGGAAATCTGCAGTCCCGCAAGGTTGAACGTCTTGCTCGGGGAAGTGCAGGTGACGGTGATGGCGGCGGCGTCCGCGGAGAGAGAGGCAAAGGGAATGTGGCGGAAGCCGGGGCGCACGAACTCTTCGTGAATTTCGTCCGCGACGACAATGACGTGACGGCGCAGGCAGATGGCAGCGAGCTGTTCGAGCTCTGCGCGCGTCCATACACGCCCGACGGGGTTGTGCGGGCTGCAGAGGATGAACAGTTTTACCTTATGGTCGATGATCTTCTGCTCGAAATCCGCGAAGTCGATGCTGTAGCGTCCGTCAGCGAACTGCAGGGGGCTGTCGATGAGCGTGCGCCCGTTCTGGCGGATCATGCTCGCAAAGGGATAGTAGACGGGCTGCTGGATGATGACGGCCTCATTCGGTGCAGTATAGGCACGGATGGCGGTGGCGATGGCAAAGACGACGCCGGGTGTGATGACGAGCTCGTCGCGCTGCACCGTCCACGCGTGATGCGTACGGAACCAGTCGCGCAGGACGTTGAAGTAGTCGTCCTTGATCTGCGTATAGCCAAAGATGCCGTGTGCCGTGCGTGCCGTCAGTGCGTCAATGACGGGGACGGGCGCGCGAAAGTCCATATCCGCGACCCAGAACGGGAGGACATCCTTGGGGTAGCCGCGCTCAACAGCAAAGTCGTATTTCAGACAGGACGTGCCGCGGCGGTCGATGATTTCGTCAAAATTGATGGACATAATGTTTTCTTTTCCTTCCTCTTTGGGGCAGACAGGGGAACGGTGCGGGGGGACAGTGTCCTCCAAAACCAAACCCTGCTGCTACGCCCGTGCTGCCTTCTCCAGTGCCTGCGCCAGATCTTCCTTCAGATCCTCTACGTCCTCCAGCCCGACGGAGAGACGCAGGAGGCGGTCGTCGAGCCCCGTGCGCGCGATGAGCTCGCGGGGCATCTCTGCGTGTGTCTGCACGAGTGGATAGGTCAGGAGACTCTCGACCCCGCCGAGACTCTCGGCGAACGCGATCAGGCGCAGATGGGCGAGGACATTCTGTGCGATGGCGGAGGTCTTGACCTTAAACGAAATCATGCCGCCATAGCCCGTGCTCTGACTCTCGTGCAGGGCGCGCCCGGGGTGGCCTGCGAGCCCCGGGTAGTAGACCTCCGTGACCTCGGGGCGGGTGAGCAGCCACTCTGCGATAGCGCGTGCATTTTCCGCATGGCGTTCGACGCGCACACCGAGCGTCTTGAGACTGCGCAGCATGAGCCATGAATCCATGGGAGAGAGATTCGGCCCCTCGGACTTTACGAGCAGCTCAATCCGCTGTGCAAGATCGGAGTCCGCGTCCCGGACTGCGAGCGTGCCGCAGATCACGTCGTTGTGGCCGCAGAGGTACTTGGTCGCGCTCTCGACCACGATGTCTGCACCGAGCGTGAGCGGCTTCTGCGCGTGCGGTGAGAGGAATGTATTGTCCGCGACGAGGAGTGCGCCGTGCTCGTGAGCGACGGCGGCGAGCGCACGGATGTCCGTGATGAACATCATCGGGTTGGAGGGCGTCTCGATGAAGATCATCTTCGTCGTCTCACGCATCTTTGCCTCGACCAGTGACGTATCGCACATATCGATGTACTCGAAGTCGATGCCGTAACGGCTGTAGATGTCGTTCGCGAGACGTACCGTCCCGCCGTAGAGATCCTCGGGCAGGAGCACGTGGTCACCGGGAGCGCAGAGGGCAAAGACGAGATTGATCGCTGCCATGCCCGAGGAGAGCGCCCATGCGCGTTTGCCGCCCTCAAGGAGGGCAATTGCCTTCTCAAAGTCGCTGCGGGTCGGATTCGCAACGCGGCTGTAGTCGTAGCCCGTGCTCTGACGGAATGCGGGATGGCGAAACGTCGCCGAGAGATAGACGGGCGTGGTGAGTGCGCCCGTCGCGTCGAACTCGTGACAGCCATGCACCTCAGCAGTGTAATCCTTCATTGTATTTCCTCCCATAGTTCCCTGTATCGTTTATGTCCTGCGCAGACGGGGCATGGACAGTCACGCCCAGCCCGCTGCATCGCAGAACCGTTTTGGTCGTTTCATTATAAACATCGCCAGGATACTTTGTCAATCAAAAAATATATAAAACATACTTGACAACTATGATACTTGCGTGTAAGATAGCAGCATCGAACAGGAAAACATATATGCAAACATAGTTATGGAGGAAATACAATGGCACAGTCAAAAAAGGAACTCGTCCTCAGCGCAATGGACCGCAGGGAAGTGGAGCGCGTCCCGTCAGGGTTCTGGTTCCACTTTCTCGCGGATGAGATCCACGCCGATGCCTATGCCGACCCGCGTCTTGAGCAGACGCTTTTGGATGGGGAACTGCGTTACATTGACGGCTTTCAGCCGGACTTCGTAAAGATCATGACGGATGGGTTCTTCTCCTATCCGAACCCCGCCGTGCAGACCGCACGTACGGCAAAGGAACTGGCAAAGGTGCAGCCGCTGCCCGACGACCACCCCTTCTTTACGCGGCAGATCGCCTATGCGAAGGAGATCACGAAGCGGTACGGCAATGAGGTCGCAACATTCTACAATCTCTTCTGTGCGGGCACGACGGTGAAGTTCATGCAGCCCGGGACGCTTGCCGAGGATGAGGCATTCCTCGCACAGCTCGTCCGCGAGGATGCAGCAGCGGTACGCGCGGCGTTCGATGTCATCTCCGCCGATCTCGCGAAGCTGGCACGCCGTATCATCGCCGAGGCGGGCGTGACGGGCATCTACTTCAGCCTGCAGAACCTCATTGGCGAGGGCGCGAGCCGCGCGGTCTACGAGGAGGTATTCGCCCCCGGGGAAAAGGAGATTCTGCGCGCGGCAAACGCCGAGAGCAGCTACAACATCCTCCATATCTGCGGCTATGCGGGACACCGCAACGCGCTGGACTGGTATCGTGACTACGATGTCAAGACGATCAACTGGGCATCGGTCGTCGAGGGGGTTCCCCTCGAGGAGGGACAGAAGATCTTCCCGCAGCACGCATTGCTCGGCGGCTTCGGCAATCTCGCATCCGATGTGCTCTATCGCGGCACACAGGCGGAGATCACGGCGGAGACGCACCGCATCCTCGATGCGGCAGGGCGCACAGGGATCCTGCTGGGGGCGGACTGCACCGTGCCGCGCGACATTGACTGGAAGCATTTTGACTGGGTACGCGATGCGGCAGGGCCGCAATAAAAGGAGAGCATGACATGAATCTGAAGAAAATCACGAAGGCGGCACTCGCGGGGCTTCTCGCCGCAGCACTTGCGGCAGGGCTGGCGGGCTGCGGCAAGAGCGGAGCGGACAGCGCGAAGTCGGCAGACGGGAAGAAGATCGTCACCGTTGCCCATACGAATTACTATGTTCCCTACGACTATGTGAACGAGCAGGGCGAATCCGACGGCTTCGAGGTTGCCGTCATGAAGGAAGTGGCGAAGAAGCTGCCGCAGTATGAGTTCAAGTTCGTCCCGACCTCGGACGATGATCTCCTGATTGGTGTCGAGTCCGGGAAATACACCGTCGGGACCAAGGGCATCTGGATCACGGATGCGCGCAGGAAGAAGTATGTGTTCCCGAAGAACAACATCGGTGCGAGCGTGATCGGCCTTGCGATCCGCAAGGATACGGCAGACAAGATCAAAGATCTGGAGACCTTTGCCCAGTTCAGCGGAAAGATTGTCCCGATCGCTCCGCAGGATGCGCGCTATATGGTCATCGACGAGTACAACAAGGAGAATCCTGACAACCAGATCAAGCTGACGTCCTCGGAGGCATTCCAGGTGGCGGATGCGTACAGCTGGGTGCTCGAGGGGCGCTATGACGGCTACCTCGATGTTGAGCTGAGCTACAAGAACAACATCGCGAAGGAAGACGCGCCATACCATCAGTTCAACGACAAGATGGCATACGTCCGCTATAAGGGCATCCCAACCTATCCGATCTTCAACAAGAAGGAGCAGGCTTTTGCGGACGACTACGACAAGGCGATTGAGGAGCTGCGTGCCGAGGGTAAAATTGCGGAGCTCGAGCAGAAGTACTTCGGTGAGAGCCTTTCCGATTACCTGAAGTAAACGAGAGGAGGTCGGCATTCGATGGAAACACGTGTCTTTGACTTCGGGCAGATCGTTCAGTTTCTGCCCGATCTCCTCTCCTATCTTGACGTCACACTGCTCGTTGCCGGCCTCAGCATCATCATCGGATCCCTGCTCGGCGGACTGCTGGCATGGGCGAATCTCGGCGGCAGCCGCGTGCTGCGCGCATGTTCTCTCGCCTACGTGTATGTGATGCGCTGTACGCCGCCCATCGTTCTGCTGTTCATTGTCTTCTACGGTGCGCCGAAGCTCGTCTTTGCGCTTTTTGACTATGATATGAATGCGATGCACCGCGCCGTTTTTGCCGTCGTCACCTTTACGCTGCTGTTCGGCGCATACATTTCGGAGGTGTTCCGCGCTGCCTATACGGCGGTTCCGCGCGGGCAGTACGAGGCGGCGGTGAGTGCGGGGCTCTCGCCGTGGCAGGCCTTCTGCCATGTCATGCTCGGACAGGCGGCGCTCATCGCCCTGCCGAACTTCGGCAATTCGACCATCAATCTCCTGAAGGAGGCGTCGCTCGCCTATACCATTGGGCTGATCGACCTCATCGGGCGCGGCAATCTCATCATCGCGCAGAACTACGGCGCGTATGGCGTTGAGGTCTATCTCTCTGCCATGCTGATCTACTGGGGGCTCGTCCTGCTCATCGAACAGTGCTTCGCGTGGGCAGAGCATCGTCTCGACCAAGGCACGGGGCTGCGCACTGCACCTAAGACACTGCGGAATGAGCTGAAAGGAGGGAACGCCGTTGGAACTGGATCTTGACTTTATGCAGGAAACCTTCCTGCTCATCTGGCAGGGCGCGGGCGTGACCCTCTCGCTCACAGTGCTCTCGCTCGTTCTCGCGGCGCCCCCTGCATTCTGCTTTGCCGTCCTGCGCGTGCGCGGACATCGTGTGGGCGGGACGATCGCACGCTTTTATGTCTCCTTTGTGCGCGGCACGCCGCTCGTCCTCCAGATTCTTCTCCTCTACAGCCTTCTGCCGAGCCTGCTGAATCTGCTCGTCAAGGCGGCGGGGAGCAGCTTCAACGTGTTCGAGGCGGTCGATCCGTTCTGGTATGCCGTCTTTATCTTTACACTCAACACCATCGCTCTCCTCACGGAGGCATTCCGCTCGGCACTGCTCGCCATCCCCAAGGGGCAGCTCGAAGCGGGGGCGGTGTGCGGACTGAGCGAGGAAGAGACCTACCTGCACGTGATTCTCCCGCAGGCGCTTGTTGTGGCACTGCCGAGCATCGCGAACATCACGGTCAATCTCATCAAAGGGACGTCACTCGCCTTCCTCATGACGGTCAAGGACATCATGGCGGTCGGCAAGGTCGCCGCCTCCTATGGGTACAACTACATTGAGGCGTATCTCGACGTATTCATCGTCTATCTCATCCTCTGCACGATCGTCCAGCTGCTCTTTGCGGCGGCGGAGCGGCGTGTCGGAGCGTTCCGCTAGGAGGTGCAGCATGTTATTCGGAGTACAGAATGTGTGCAAGAGCTTCGCGCAGACAGAGGTGCTGAAGGATGTGAGCCTCAGCGTGGAAAAGGGAGATGTGGTCGTCATCCTCGGGCCGAGCGGCTCGGGCAAGACGACGTTCCTGCGCTGTCTCAACTTCCTTGAGCGTGCCGACGGCGGGACGATGGACTTTCACGGGACGCAGCTCTCCCTTGTGGATGCCTCTAAGAGCGAGATTGCCGCTGTGCGGAAAAAGACGGGCTTCGTCTTTCAGAACTACAACCTCTTCGCGAATAAGACCGCCCTTGAGAATGTGACCCTTGGGCTCACCGTCGGGCGCGGCATGGCGGCGGCAGAGGCAAAGGAGATCGGTATGGATGCTCTGCGGCGTGTGGGGATGGCGGAGCGCGCCGACTACTATCCTGCACAGCTCTCGGGCGGACAGCAGCAGCGCGTCGGCATCGCCCGCGCCGTTGCCGCAAAGCCCGATGTGATCCTCTTTGACGAACCAACCTCTGCGCTTGATCCAGAGCTCGTCGGCGAGGTGCTCTCCGTGATGAAGCAGCTCGCCGAGGAGGGCACGACGATGATCGTCGTGACGCATGAGATGAAGTTTGCACAGGATGTTGCGACCCACGTCATCTTTATGTCGGACGGCGTGATCGTCGAGGAGGGGAGTGCAAAGTCGATCTTTACCGCGCCGCGCGAGGAGCGCACGCGCCGCTTCCTCCGCCGCATCCTGCCCGAGGAGTATGAGCCGGCAGCACTGATATAGGAAAAAAGCAGTCAGCAAGATGGATGTCTTGTTGACTGCTTTTCTCGTGTGATTTTTGCGCAGCAGCAAACGTACTGCTGCTCGGCGGTTCCTTATGGCTCAATCGCGAAGAAGTCCGCGGGTACGGGGGCGAGGATGCCGACAAAGATGAAGTCCTCCGTACCCGTATTCCTCATGCCGTGACACATCCCCTTCGCCGAGACAATGACATCGCCCGCTGCGATGGGGCGTTCCTCTCCGGGCGCAGGATAAAAGACACCTTCTCCTTGGATGCAGATCCATATATCGTCCGCCTTCGCGTGCCCGTGTGGCTTGATCTCCTGCCCCGGCTTCAGCACCCAGACGACGCCGCTTGTCGATGCTGTCCCGTAGATCGGTGTGCGCGTGGCTGTATCACCCGATGTCATGATGTCGGAGAGACGATAGCGGCGCGTCTCAAAATCATTTGTTGCCTCTGTGGGCATAAAAATACTCCTTTCGCATACGCACTGACAGATACACATCTGACGCGGCTGAGCGTCTCAGTCGTCGAAATAATCGTCGTCATACCCCTCGCCGTAGTCGTGCCAGTCATTGTGGAGGATGTCCTCGTCCTCGCCGTATTGCCCGCCGTACGGGGTGCTGCCGCCGTAGGTATCGGCATACGCATCGTCGTCCGGTGTGTCCCCAGGATCCTCTGAGGAAATATCCTCGTCATCCTCTTCGTATTCGCGGCGGTACGGCAGTTCGTTGTCATAGGCATTGTCCGTCGGTGCCGTCTCGCGCGGCGTGGATGGGATACTGACATGGGGCAGAGATGGGGTGAGGATGCCGAAGAGTTTTTCGGCGAGATATGCGCCAAAGACGGCAAGCAGGATTTTCTGCCGCCATGACAGCGGCTTTTGCGATTGACGCGGTACGGTATTTTTCGGTGCGTCAGGCATCTTTCTTCACCTTCTTCCATCGCGCATTCGCGCGTGCAGAATGGAGCATAGAGGCGAAATTGTCCGCGAGCTCTTTCTCCATGGCGGCGGTGTCGTACTTGTCTCCCTGATGATGGAGCTTGTTGACTAGCGTCCCATTCCAGTCGTCGCTCCACAGCGTGAAGAAGGTCAGCTCAATCGACTTCGTCCGATCCGTCTCCGCCTTCGGCAGGTAGTAGAATGTAACATCCCGGCCGTGGAGTGCGGACGGCACGGCGCCGTGTCCCTTCGGGGCGTAGAGATGGTGAATCTCGCGGAGCGCATAGACCATCTCCTCCGGTCTCGTATCCTCGTCGGCAAAGATAAAATTTCCGCCCCTGAAGAGAGACACTTCGCCATTCGTCCCTGCCGGGCGTTTCACTTTGCTGTCCCTCAGCGCAGCGGCCTCCTCCGTTGTTGCTGCATACAGTCCGTGCTGCGCAGCGACTTCTCCGATGCGTGGATTCAGATGAATGGCGTACGCTGCGGCATAGGCGTGGTCGGCATTCGCGTCGCGCTGTGCAAACGGCTGCGGAACGGGGAGTGTGCAGTCGCGGACATAGGCCGTGCAGGAAAAGGTGAAGTCATTCGCCTCGTCATACAGCACGTATGTGTTCCGCTGCATGGGGGCGGGCTTCTCTGTCTCCGCCGACTGCAGAACGATGTGCGGTCCGTAGTCGGCGAACTCCTCTTCCAGCATCGCGATGACATCATCCGGCGTATAGGGCGCGCCGTGCTCCGTCGTTACGAGGAACGAACAGCCTGAGAGGAGGGATGTGCACGCCGTCAGCAGAGCGGCGAGCATGCGGGGAAAGGTATGCGTCATGAGAACCTCCAGGTTTCGAAGGGATCTGAAAACAGTATAGCATAATTCTTCTATATTTCCTGCTTTTTTCTGCAAGAGGTTGTCAAAAGAATTTTTTCACGGTACAATTTTATGGTAAATTTTTTGAAGATCGTATAGAGTCCTTGCGAAGAATGAATAAAGGAGCGGTCGAATATGTTGTCACGTAAAGAGGCTATTGTCGAATATTTTTGGGAGAATGGACGGCTTCCAGAAGAAGACATTGCGGGGAAGAATTGTCTGATTATCGGAGGCGAATATTCTGCCAAATGGGCTTATGCAGCGCACTTAAATACGCGCTTTGTTCAGGTCGGAGCGGCGCGATGTGACAACATCGTGCTTTTTAGTCCTGAAATTTCCGATTCATACTGTGATCTTACGGATGTAAAAGAGGCGGTTGGCCCACTGCGTTATGATCTAATTATTGTTTTTAACGGAATGGAGAAGACACGGGATATTCGTGAGGGCGTTCGACAGCTGCAGGAGATCTGTCATTTGGGCGGGAAAATACTCGTGACGGCACGAACCCCACATGATGTCTCCTCTCGGGTGAGTTTGAATGCGTATGAGGATATATGGCGTTATGACGCAGATTCACTGGCGGGGCTGTTTGACCGCTGTGCTGTTGAAATGAGCGCTGTCGATGAGGCATATGGCATCGTCTGTGCGCTTTTGACGCGCGTGGAGCAGGCAGCAGCGTCGAAGAGCTTCTTATTTGATACGAGGGAAGGCAAGCGCATCGAAGTCGGAGACAATGTGCCGCAGGGGTATTTCAACGCATCCTCGGTTTTGGATGCCATCGGGATCAAATATCGTACGGATAAATGCAGTATGATGCATAACTACCTGGATAAGTATGCATTTTTTTTGGAGAAATTCCGTACCCAACCGATTCGCCTTCTTGAACTCGGGGTATTCAACGGCTCCAGTGTACGGATGTGGCAGGAGTATTTCCCGCGTGCAGAGATCTTTGGGGTAGATATTGAGGCATCGTGCAGACAGTATGAGGATGAACGCATCCACATTATCCAGGCAGATCTTTCGGATGCCGCTCAGGTATCAATGCTGAGAGAGATTCACCCCCGGATCATCGTCGATGATGCGTCCCATATCGTGAGCCACCAGCTGCTGGCGCTCTTTACCCTATTTGATGTATTGCCGCGCGGCGGTGTCTACATACTGGAGGATCTCGAAACATCGCTGAATCCGGAACTGTTTGAGGATACGTACCGTGACTGCCCATTGGATGCCTATGAGGTGTGTGCGCGGATCGCACGTATTGCGGCACGTAAAGTGCCGGATGATGACAGCATCTATGCGGATCATGTCAATCGGATCGGCATGGAGACGGAACTTGTCTCCATCACAAAAGGCAGTGTGATCTTGATCAAACGCTGATTTCGTCATTGAAATATAAAAACGGTTCTGTTTGGAAAGATAATCTTTCCGAATAGAACCGTTTTTTGATGTTGCAACTTCTCTGATCAGTAACAGCCGCAGCCGCGTGCACGTGACGCACGGCTGTTGTTGCAGTACGCGCCGCCGTCATAGCAGTTGGCACGGTCACCGCAGTATGCGCTGCTGTTGTTCCCGCCGTAGCAGTACGACTGGTTCTCGCGCTCCGGGAGGGTGCACGTATCGCCGTCACAGACATAGGCGAGTGCCTGTGCGCCCGTGGCAAGGATCATGCCGGCGACCAGTCCCATCAGTACCTTTTTCATTGACGTTCCTCCTCTCCATTCCTGTGTAGTATAACATACATGTCAAGAGGCAATTTGCTGTTATATAAATGATAAATATGGATAAATTGATATATGAAGGTAATACGCCATATACTCGTTTATTTTTTACGGTGAGAGGAAAAAGGAATAGAACGTAATCCGTCTATAAAATATGCATTTTAATTGAGAAAGAATATATATATAAATTATAGAGTTTATATCCACTAGAAATTATGAACGAAATTCATAATTAAAATTTATGATTATGTAAAATATCTATTGATTTTTGCACAGCGTTGCGCTATGATATAAGTGAATCGAGAAAAAACATATTCACATAAAGGAATACAGTATGAAGAATGAAACAGCAGTAATATATTCCTCGCGCACGGGGAATACGAAGCGGGTGGCGGAGCATCTGGCGGAGGCACTTGGCGCGTCCTGCCACAGCGTCGCGGATGCCTCTGCCGTGTCGGAGGAGGCAACGCTCTGCATCGGTACGTGGATTGACCGCGGGACAGCAGACGCGGCGGCGCGAAAGTACATCGAGGGGCTGCGCGGGCGCCGCATCTTTCTCTTCGGCACGCTCGGCGCGGAGCCGGACTCGGAGCACGCAGCGAAGTGCATCGCGAACATCCGCGCACTCTGTGACGCGTCGAATGAGATCCTCGGTGCGATTCTCGTGCAGGGGGCAGTCGATCCGATGCTGATCGAGATGTTCAAGAGTATGCCGAAGGATAATGTGCACGCCTATACGGAGGAGAGTGCGGTGCGCTATGCAGCGGCGGCGCGTCACCCCGATGCGGCGGATTTTGCCCGCGTGATTGCGGCGGCAAGGGAGGTATTGGCATGAGTATACTGCAGGAGAAAATCGATGCACTTCCCATCGAGGAACGTGCGTGGCTGCTTGGAACGAAGTCGAAGAACCCACTCGGCTGTGCCTTCGCCAAGAAGCGGGTGGTACACCCCGGTGCAGGCGGCAAGCGCATGGTGATGGACAAGGAGGAGCAGACACGTATCTGGGCGGATCTGATGGCACAGACGCCGAATCCTGCCGACGAGCGAGCGGTTTACATCCATATTCCGTTCTGTGACAAAAAATGCAGCTACTGCGGTTTTTTTCAGAACTTCACGCGGGAAGAAGCGGCACATCACTACGTCGATGTACTCCTCGATGAGCTGGATGCGGCGGCGGATACGCCCTACGTGCAGGGCGCACCCTTTCAGGCGGTGTTCTTCGGCGGCGGTACGCCGACGGCGCTGAGCGATGCGGATATCGCGCGCCTCGTACAGGCGGTGCGTGCACGTCTGCCGCTCACGAGTGACTGCGAGATCACACTTGAGGGGCGTATCCACGATCTCACGGAGAGCAAGGTTGAGGCGGCAATGAACGCGGGCATCAATCGGTTCTCCCTCGGCGTGCAGTCCTTTGACACACGCGTCCGCCAGGCGATAGGGCGCATTGACGACGGCGAAACGGTCATCGCGACACTGCGCCGCATGGTGGAGCAGCAGGGCGCTGTCGTCATCGCCGACCTCATCTACGGGCTGCCCTACCAGTCGATGGAGGTCTGGGAAAACGATGTGCGCACGCAGTTCGAGATCGGCATCGCGGGCGGCGACCTCTATCAGCTCAATGTGTTCCCGTCGAGCGAACTGGCACGGCGCGTCGCATCGGGCGATCTGCCGATGCTGCCGACGACGGAGGAGCAGGCAGAGTATTTCCGGCGCGGCATTGACATCGTCATGGAGTACCCGATGGTGCGCCGCATCGACACAACCCACTGGGCGACGGATCACCGTGAGCGCAGCATCTATAATACGCTCGCCAAGCGCGGCTGTGACGTCCTCGCTTTCGGCTCGGGCGCGGGCGGCTTCATCGGTCAGATGATGTGGCGCAATCACGGTGCACTCGCGCCGTATGAGAAGATGGTCGAGGAGGGGGCGAAGCCCTTCCAGTTCATGGGCGAACAGGCAGATGCACACCGCATGCAGAGCGAGATCGGCGACCAGATCGAGCACGGCTATCTCTATGCGCCGTTTTTCACGAAAAAATACGGTGTCGATCTCCTCACCGAGATGGAGCCGCTTCTCGCCGCATGGGCGGAGAACGGGCTGGTCACGCGCACGGAGACGGGATTCCGCCTGACGCGTGCGGGCGAGTTCTGGCATGACAATCTCATTCAAGGATTCCTCGAGGCGTATGCCCTCACACAGGAGGACACAGTAAAACTTCGCAAGGAAGATGTTGCTCTGCAGGACATAATTCCAAAATCCGTGCGCTCCATGCTCGAGGCGATGTTCCCCGATGGGATGCCCGCACAGATGGCGGCAGCACTCGCAGGAAAACCGTCACCGGAGATGGAGAACCATCCGCACATGCAGATGCTGAAGGAGCTCATTCGCAAAGAGCGTGAAAAGGAACGCGCCGCGGGGGCAGATCATGACCTCAATACGGTCATGCGCACCCAGTCACGCGACCTTGGCAAAGCGGTATAACGAAAGCAAAGCCCCGTCGACTGGCGGGGCTTTATGCTATGTATTTTCATTTACATATACGGCGTAAAATATCCAAACGCCGCAGGGATGCTGTAGCTGTCGATGAGCTCTTCACGGTGTACCCAGAGGAGAGCGGATGGCTCGTCTGATGCGTTCTCCGCTGCCATGAGCGGCGGCTCGTTCTTTTCTGCGACCGTGACCGCCCAGCCCGTGAGATCCCATTCGATATGGCTGAAGATGTGGCGTGCAGGCGGGAGTGGGGCGATGGAGAGGATGCGAAAACCCTCGTCCTCGAGATGTGCACGCACGGCACGCTTTGACTGCTTTCCGTCGAGATGTGGATATTCCCAGAGACCTGCGAGGAGTCCCTTCGCGGGCCTTTTTCGTATGGCGATGCGGTCACCGCAGGATAGGACGAGGACGGTGTGTTTTTCCTTGCGCCGTGCTTTGGCGGCGGACTTTACGGGATAGTCCTGTTCTGTGCCGCGATCATGGGCAAAACAGAGCTGCGCGGCGGGGCAGCTGTGACAGAGCGGCGCGCCGTGCGGCAGACAAATCGTCGCGCCGAGATCCATGAATGCCTCGTTCAAGAGACCTGCATCACGCCCCTCGGGATAGGAGGCGGAAAGAGCAGCTTCAAGAGAACGCTTTGTGCTGTCCTTTCCAATGTCGATGGGGTTCGCCGTGATACGTGCCGCGACGCGGAGAAAGTTGCCGTCAACGGCAGGGCGCGGCTGTCCGTAGGCAAACGACGCGATGGCACTCGCCGTGTAGCGTCCGATGCCGGGGAGCTTGAGGAGCGCATCGAAGTCGTTCGGGAGGTCTCCGCCGTGCTCTTTGACGATCACCTGTGCCGCGCGCTTGAGGTTGCGCGCGCGGCTGTAGTAGCCGAGACCCTGCCACAGCTTCATGAGTGCGTCGTCGTTCACGGCGGCGAGGTCATGGACGCTCGGCAGTGCCGTGAGAAAACGCAGGTAGTAGGCGCGTACGACGGCGGCGCGCGTCTGTTGGAGCATGATCTCCGAGATCCAGACGTGGTACGGTGTCGGTTCGTCGCGCCACGGCAGGTCGCGCGTGTCGGGTGCCGACTTGCGCCATGTGAGCAGGGCGCGGCAGAGGGCGGGAAAGACGTCTGCGCCCGCCCAAGGCTGTAT
This sequence comes from Centipeda felix, assembly GCF_900186465.1. Classification (GTDB taxonomy): domain Bacteria; phylum Bacillota; class Negativicutes; order Selenomonadales; family Selenomonadaceae; genus Centipeda; species Centipeda felix. The sequence goes on along the minus strand of NZ_LT891959.1, from coordinate 869,332 downwards.
ATTCATAGATGGTTCTCCATTTCGTGTTGGGGAAATACGGATAAAGGAAGCACTGATAAATTCGGTACAACCATCTTGACGCATCTTTTTTGCCCGCACTTCGGCGGAAAATCCTCCACAGAGCACCACTCTGCGTCCGGTTTTCCACCTCGTTCGGACGAAAAAATCTACGCCAATCTGGCAGACCTTATTTTATCAGTGATTCCTAAATTCCGTCACGTTTTATTTGTGATTTCTATATTTTATCACGGATGCTTCACCCTTTACAAATGGAGCGATTTTTGGCTCTGTGATAATGGGAAATTGCCCGAAGGAACGGCTTTTGCTTTTGCGTCCTGTGTATGCTAAAATAGCATCAAATAAATGATATCTACAATATGATGGAGTGATTGTCAATGTTGGATATGAAGTTTGTGCGTGAGAACCTGCCCGCCGTGCAGGAGATGCTGAAGCATCGCTGCAATACGCTCGACCTCTCGCCGTTCACAGAGCTCGAGGAGCGCCGCCGCAGGATCCTGCAGGATGTAGAGGAGAAGAAGGCGCGCCGCAACGCCGTCTCGAAGGAGGTCGGTGCGCGCAAGAAGGCGGGCGAGAACGCGGATGAGATCGTCGCGGAGATGCGCACGCTCGGCGACGAGATCGCGGCACTCGATGAGGACCTGCGCGACGTGGAGCTGCGCCTGCGCGGCCTCCTGCTCCAGATCCCAAATATGCCAAAGACGGATGTACCGATCGGCAAGGACGAGACGGAGAACCCCGAGGTGCGCCGTTGCGGCACGCCGCGCACGTTTGATTTCACCCCGAAGGCACACTGGGACATCGGCGACGCACTCGGCATCCTCGATGCAGAGCGTGCAGCAAAGGTCACGGGCGCACGCTTTACGTTCTACAAGGGGCTCGGCGCACGGCTTGAGCGCGCCTGCATCAACTTCATGATGGATCTCCATGCCGAGAAGCACGGCTACACAGAGATGCTTGCCCCCTATATCGTGAACGAGGCGAGCATGATCGGCACAGGGCAGCTGCCAAAATTTGCCGAGGATATGTTCAAGCTCGAAGGGCTCGACTACTACCTCGTGCCGACGGCGGAGGTGCCGACGACAAACTACCATCGCGATGAGATCCTCGACGCAGAGCAGCTGCCGGAGTACTACACGTCCTATACGGCATGTTTCCGCGCGGAGGCGGGCAGCGCGGGGCGCGACACGCGCGGGCTCATCCGTCAGCATCAGTTCAACAAGGTGGAGCTGATCAAATTCGTCACGCCGGAGACGAGCTGGGACGAGCTCGAGAGCATGGTGACGGCGGCAGAGGACGTGTTGAAGATCCTCGAGCTGCCGTACCGCGTCATCCAGCTCTGCACGGGCGACATGAGCTTCACCTCGGCAAAGACCTACGACATCGAGGTCTGGATGCCCGCACAGGACAAGTACCGTGAGATCTCGTCCTGCTCGAACTGCACGGACTATCAGGCGCGCCGCGCGAACATCAAATACCGTCCCGCACGCGGGGCGAAGCCGACGTTCCTCCATACACTGAACGGCTCGGGACTCGCCGTCGGACGCACGGTGGCGGCGATCCTTGAAAACAATCAGCAGGAGGACGGCTCGGTCATCGTGCCGAAGGCGCTGGTTCCGTACATGCACGGGGTCACGGTCATCCGATGAAAAAAGTCATCGTCGGCATCACGGGGGCGAGCGGCAGCTGTTATGCCCTCCGCCTCATCGAGGTGCTCGCGGAACGCGGCATCGAGGTGCACGCTGTCGTCACAGAGAGCGGTATGCGCGTGCTGGACTATGAGTGCGGCGTATCGGCGGAGGAACTGGCGCGGCGCGTGACCGTGCTCTATCCAAATGCGGATGTCGGGGCAGCGATCGCGAGCGGTTCGTTCCACATGGATGCAATGATCGTCGTACCCTGCTCGATGAAGACGGCAGGGGCCATCGCGCACGGCATAACGGACGATCTCCTCTCGCGCGCAGCGGACGTGACGCTGAAGGAGGGGCGGCGGCTCCTCCTCGTACCGCGTGAGACGCCGATGCACGAGATTCATCTGGAGAACCTGCTGCGTCTGGCGCGGGCAGGGGCGATCATCATGCCCGCCGCGCCGGGGTTTTATCATCGTCCGGAGACACTCGACGACCTCGTTGACATGATGGTGGGGAAGATCCTCGACCGCCTCGGCATCGAGGCGGAGCTATATACGCGTTGGAGGTAGTATCGTGAAAAAGATGTATGCAGCCGCACTCCTGACGGCAGGGGTACTTTGCCTGATGAGTGCCGCCAGTGCCGCACCGTCGCAGACGGCCGCGCAGGAGACGGTAAAGACCCCGCTGCAGCAGATGCACATGGGGACAAGCGAGGAGAAGAACCGCCGGGCGGAGATTCAGGCGGACTATTTCCAGCATCGCGGCGAGCGCCGCTACATCAATCTCTACAATCTGCACGTATTCCGCCAGTACAAGGAGATGCACGGCATGTCGCTTCACTGGGGACTGACCGTCACGCGCCCCGTCGGCTCGTGGGCGGAGAAGGATGCGCCGGATGTGCGCCTTGACTCGGGGGCGGTCGGCGTCGGCCCATCCTATATGGTGCGCTGGACGAAGCCTCTCGGGAAAAAATGGGAGGTCTCTCTCGACCTCACGGGCGGACTCATGGTCTACAACAAGGTGCATCCCGCGCACACGCGGAACTATGACTTCATGTGGCGCATCGGCCCACGCCTCACGTATAATTTCAACGATCGGAATGCGCTCAGCATCGCCTATCTCGGACATCACGTGTCCAACGGGCAGCGTACGAAAAACCCCGGCTATAACGGTGTCGGCATCTCGATCGGCTATCGGTACACCTACTGATGGCAAAGAAATTTTATGCGGTGAAGCGCGGGCGCAAAACGGGGCTCTTCACCGTCTGGGCGGAGTGCGCGGCACAGGTAAAGGGCTTTCAGGGAGCCGTCTACAAGGGTTTTATGACGGAGGACGAGGCGCGGGCATGGCTTGGCGGTGCGGACGCACGGACGGAGCAGCCCCGTTCCGCTGCGACGACGATAGAGCCTTCTGCCCCTGATGCGGACTACATCATCCACACGGACGGCTCATGCCTTCGCAATCCGGGCGGTGCGGGCGGCTGGGCTGCCGTGATCGAGACGGCGGCGACGGGTGCGGTCGAGGAGAAGAGCGGCGGCGACCCCGAGACGACGAACAACCGCATGGAGCTGACGGCGGCACTGATGGCACTCAGCGCCGTGCCGGAGGGGGCGCGCGTTGCGCTCTACACGGACAGTCAGTATCTTAAGAACGCCTTTACAAAGTTTTGGCTGCCCGCGTGGAAGAAGCGCGGGTGGAAGAAGGCGGACGGTGAGCCCGTGCTGAATCAGGATCTCTGGGTGCAGCTCGATGCGGCGTTTGCCGCGCGGCAGGTGCAGTTCCACTGGGTCAAGGGGCATGCGGGCAATCCGCGCAACGAGCGGTGCGATGCGCTTGCGCGCGCGGAAGCGGAGAGGTTTTAAGGGCGGTGGCGCGTATCGTCTTGTGACACGGTGCAATGTTCCGCGCGAACGCCTCGTTTGCAAGTGGTCGTGCGCTTATCTGCCTAGGGAATCGCTGATAAAATGAGGTATGCCAGATTGGCGTAGATTTTTTGTCCGATTGAGGCAGCAAACCGGACGCATAGCAAGAGCTATGTGGAGGATTTGCTAACGAAAAGCGGGCGAAAAAGATGCGTCAAGATGATCGTACCGAATTTATCAGTGCTTCCCTAAATACCTGCGCATTGTGAAACGCGCTTCGCTTGAACGACGCAATCCGCAGGGGGCAGAACGCGCACTTCCTCCACTTGCGCCACTAGGGTTCGCTTAGGAACATTGCACCACCGTCCTTTGTGGTGGAGAATCGCAATATCGACATGAGAGGAGGAACGCTGTGCAGCATATATTGGAAGCCATTGGGGCGTTCGTCCTCACGCATCTCGCGAATATCGGACGCATCGCGCTCCTGTACGGGGAGACGATGCGGCAGGTGACACGCCGTCTGCGCGTGCGGAGCATCGTCTACCAGATGGCGCATCTCGGCGCGGACTCCCTCCTCATCGTCGGACTGACACTCCTCTTTACGGGTATCGTGCTTACCCTGCAGATCGCCCATGAGTTCATCCGCTACGGTGCGCAGAGCACGATTGGCGCGGTCATTGCGATCGGCATCGGGCGCGAGCTGGGCCCCGTCCTCGTCGGTGTCGTCTGCGCGGGGCGCGTGGGCGCAGCGATTACGGCGGAGGTCTCGACGATGAAGGTCACGGAGCAGATCGATGCCCTGCGCGTCATGGCGGTCAGCCCTGTGAACTACCTCATCGTCCCGCGCATGCTCGCGTGCATGGTCGTCGTGCCGATCCTCACCGTCTTTGGCGACGTGATCGGCGTTCTCGGCGGCTACTTCACGGCGGTGTACTACTCGGGCATCTCGGGCTACACCTTCCTGCACTCCATCACGCAGTACGCGCTCCTCTACGACATGACCGGCGGACTCATCAAGGCGATTTTCTTCGGCAATGTTATCGCCGTCCTCGGCTGTTACTATGGCCTCCACGCGCCGAGCGGGGCGGAGGGCGTCGGTACGGCGACGATGCAGACCGTCGTTACCTCCATCATCGTGATCTTTATCCTGAACGCCGTGCTGACGTTCTTCCTCTTTTGACAAGGCGGTGGCGCAATGATACGACTTGAACACGTCACCAAGCGCTTTGGGACAAAGGAAGCCCTGAAGGACATCACGCTCACGATCAACGAGGGGGAGACGCTCGCCATCATCGGCGGCTCGGGCTCGGGCAAATCGACCCTCCTGCGGCTGATGATCGGCCTTGACCGCCCGACGAGTGGGGCGATCTATATCGGCGCGGACGATATCGCCGCGATGGATGAGGCGGCGCTCGACCGCGTGCGCCTGCGCATGGGCATGGTGTTCCAGTACTCCGCCCTCTTTGACTCGATGAGCGTCGGTGAGAACGTCGCCTTCGGGCTGCGTGAGCACACGGATAAGAGCGACGCCGAGATCCGCAGCATCGTCGCGGAGAAACTCGCCCTCGTCGGACTGCCCGATGCGGCAGAGATGATGCCGCAGGAACTTTCGGGCGGCATGAAAAAACGCGTCGGACTCGCGCGTGCGATTGCGACCGACCCCTCCATCATCTTCTATGACGAGCCGAGTTCGGGGCTCGACCCCATCATGACGGCGAAGATCGACGAACTCATCATCAGTATGCAGAAAAAACTCGGCGTGACCTCTGTCGTCGTCACGCACGACATGGCAAGTGCGTGCCGTATCGCCGACCGCATTGCCATGATCTACGACGGGGCACTCATTGCCGTGGACACGACGGAGCGTTTTCAGGACATCAAAGACGAGCGCGTACAGGCATTTTTCCGTACGATGCATCACCGCAAGGAGGCAGGAGCATGAGTGCAGAGGCAAAGGTGGGGGCGTTTACCCTCGGAGGCGTGATCCTCCTGATTGCTGTCGTCATATTCTTCGGCGGACTGCGCCTCGGCAGCAGCAGCGACTACACGCTGTACGCAGGATTTCACCGCGCCGTCGGGCTGAATCCGGAGGCGCAGGTGCTCCTCTCGGGCGTGCCCGTCGGGCACGTGCAGGACGTTGTGAGCGACGGGACGGGTGTCACCGTCTCCATGATCATAGAGCGTGGGGTGAAGATCCCGCGCGGCTCTGCCGTCACCATCGGGCAGCCCGGCATCATGGGGGATAAATTCATTATCATCACGCCGAACGGAAACAGCGACACATACGCAAACGGCGACTATCTCTACGGCACGGATGAGATGGGGATGGACACGATGTTCGTTGAGCTGAACAAGATGATCGTCCTTGTGCAGGAAATGCTCACCTCCGTCAACGCCATCGTGGGCGCGCCGGGCTTCCAAACCTCCGTCGTGCAGCTCGCCGTCAACATGGAGCACATCACGGCGAACCTCGACGGGCTCACGGCGACGCTGGAGCAGATGGCGGCGGAGAATCGCGGCGACCTGCGCGGCATCCTCGTGAACATGAACACCATGACAGCGAACCTTGCGCAGAGCACGGCGAGCGTCGAGCGCATCATGGCGAACCTTGAGAGCGTCGGAGCAGACCCCGCGACGGCGGAGAACCTGCGCCAGACGCTCGCGAACATTACCGATGCCTCGGGGCGCATCGCACGCATCGCCGCGGGCATCGAGGCGGTGGCAGGCGACCCGCAGACGCAGGAGGATGCACGAACCCTCATTCACAACGCACGCACGATGACGGACAAGGCAGGTGGGCTGATGGGACGGCTTAGCAGCATCAAGGTCACACCGAAGGTGGACATTATGTATAGCGGCAAGGCTGACGACTGGCGGACGAATTTCAACCTCGATGTCGGTGAGCAGCAGGGCATGTACGCCTCCTTCGGTGTGGACGACATCGGCGGCGGGGACAAGGTGAGCGCCCAGCTCGGAAAGCGTGGCAGCGCGTTCGGTGCGCGTGCGGGCGTGATCGGCGGCGCCGCAGGTGTCGGTGTCGACGCCTACGCGGGGGATAAATTCAAATTCTCCGCCGATGCCTATAACCCGAATGACCTCACCGTCCGCCTGCGCAGTCAGTATCAGCTCAGCGGCGGCACCTACCTCTTCGGCGAGTGGAATGCGGTGAACGACCACCAACGCCGCGCCTTCTATACGGGCATCCGACAGGAATTTTGAACGTACAGATTGACGTGTGATAAAACATGTATATAATGTAATTATAATCACACGACTAGACTTCGCATGCACGGAGGATGGGGAAATGATCGATCTGTATTTGTCTGATGGTACGGCGCATGGTCGGTGCCTGTTGACTTTATAAAATAAAACAAATGCTCTATAGCAGAAAGGGAGACTGCTGTAGAGCGTTTTTTTATCGAAAATAAACAGATTGTTACGCCTTTTTATGGGTTCTTTTCTTTTATAAAAATGGTTACAATTTAACTTGACATAAGGAAGAAAACAATATATCTTGTTAGGACAATGGAACTAGGGGGAGGCCCAAGGAAGGGAGGGTAGAGGTTCATGCGAGGAAATGTAAAAGGGGACGACATATAGCGCGCTATGTGTCGATTTTTTTGTTGTCCGGAGGATATGCGCTTCCCTCGCTTCTGCCGGTGTATGCGGCGGATGTGACGGTGCCCGAAGTTGTCGTTGATGCGTCTCATCCTGCGGTGACAACGAGTGAGCCGGGACCGATCAATAAGAAAACAACGCCTACCCCGCCCATCGGGAGCCAAATCGAAACGCCGTGGTCGGCAATGCTGCCGACCTCCCTCTTGCAGGCGATGTGCGTAACGTCGTCGGGAATAAGCTGACGATACGGGCGACCTCTGCGGCGACGATGGCGGGCAAGGGCACGATGCGCACGGCGAAAAAGGACCGTACGGAAAACACCGTGAACCTCGTCGATGGCAAGGTGCGCAATCTCTACGGCGGCTACACGAATGGCACTGGTCAGACGACGGGCAATACCGTCACCATCGGGGATGGGACGAATGCCCTTCCCACGGGGACGAATATCGCGGGCTACCTCTACGGCGGCAACAAGACCGTCGACACGGACAACAAGCTCGTGGTCAATACTGCGGTCAGCGTCAAGAACATCAAGCATTTCGAGAAAATTAGCTTTAACATCAGCCACGTCTCCAATGCGACAACGCCGCTCCTCAAGCTCACCGACGGCGTGCAGACGAGCGGGCTTGACTGGGATAAAGTGGAAGTCACAGGCGCGAACGATTTCGTGTCGAGTACGTATCGGACGCGTCTTGCGACACTTATGCACAACGACCAAGGTATCGACTTTACGAAAGCGGGCGTCAATACTTACAACCCCATTCGTGCGAAGAATCGCGAGAGTGGCGATCTTGAGTATACGATCGACACGGATAACCCAACGGTGACGGCGGCGAAAGAGGTCTATGTGGACGGCTTCCGCTTCCGCCACAACAAGGGCACGGACGGAAAGGGCGCAAAGCACCTCGCTTTGGACGGCACGGTCGCGGCAGCCTACGGCGCGAACGTCACGGTAAAAGACGGTGCGGCGCAGGACAATGCAGCAGAGATCTCAGGTGACACGGTGACGGGCAACGCCTACGGTGGTGCGCTCACGGCTGTCGCTGCGACGAAGAATGCCGCGGGAGGCAGTGCGCACATCACGGGCGGCTCGGTTGGAGGAAATGTTTACGGCGGAGCCATTACGGATGCGGCTGCGAGTGAGAACGTGACGGGAAGCTCCGTCCATGTCGCGGGCGGCACGGTCTCCGGTACGGCCTACGGCGGGCATAATGCCGGCACGGGTAACACGCTCGCCATCTACCCTGGACAGTCGGCCATCCACGATTTTTCCGGTGTGCAGAAACTGCGCTTCTACCTGCCGAATGACGCACGGGCAAGCTATACGCCCATGCTACAGCTCGGCGTTGCTGCGAAGGATATCCGCAATCTCAATATCGGTGTCGGCTTCTCGGGAAGCGCGCCCGTGTTGCACGGAAACGATGTAATCAGCCTCATGAAGACACTGCCGGGGGGAACTCTGCTGACTGATGCGGATATCGCGAATCAGATTGAGGGCACGCAGGGCGTTACGATGCGCTATCAGTTCGCACTCCAAAAGCGCGGCACCGATGAGCTCGTCCTCACCCTCATCGGCGCTGCGATGAACGACCAGACTAAGTCCCTCGTCGAGCCGCGTTGCGGTGCGACGGACTTCATCAATCGTGGGGCCGACCTTCTGGCGGCGTCGGGGATTTCGTCGGCGGCGAAGGAGGGCGGTCGGGCGGAGGACGACGAAAAGCGCGGCTATCAGCTATGGGCGGCGATGAGCCAGGGGACGATGCGCGCCGAGACGGGCTCCTATGTCACGACGAACGGCTACAACCTTAGCGTCGGCTGGGCAAAGGAGGGGAGGCTCAGGGCGGCTAAGACACTCTTTACCCCATTTGTGGAGTACGGCAGGGGCACGTATCACACATATCTCGACGACGGCACACATGGCAACGGCAAGATCAGTTACCTTGGTGCAGGCCTCATGGGCGCATCGAACGCCCGGACGGATGCTGGGCGGAGGCGGCGCTGCACGGCGGAAGAGTACGAAGCAGCTATAGCGATGATGTCTCTGTCGGGACGGTCTCGACCTACGACAGCGAAAATGCCTACTATGCGGCGCATATCGGCATCGGAAAGACGCGGCTGCTCCGCACGGGTGATACACTGAACACCTACCTGCGATACTTCTATTCACGGCAGGATGGCGTCAGTGCATAGCTCAATACAGGCGAAATATATGATTTTGATGCGGTTGCGTCGCATCGAATGAGAGTCGGATTCACCTTCTTGCACTGCGAGGATACGGGCAAGGAGATCTATGCGGGTCTTGCGTACGAGTACGAATTTGACGGCGAGGGTGCAGCATCCTATCAGGGGCTTGCCACGGACAGCCCTGCCCTGCGCGGCGGCAGCACGATGGTCGAGCTGGGCTATCGCTTTATCCCGCCGGACAGCCGTCTATCTTGGCACATCCACATGGCGGGCTGGCAGGGAACGCGGCGCGGCATGACGGGGAACATCCAGGTCAGCTGGGCACTTTGATTCAGTGCCATATGGGACTGCTGCACGTGCGGCAGTCCCTCTTTTGTCTCCTTGTCAAGGACGCTCGAAAATGATAGAATAAATAGGATGCAATTCTGCATCAACAAAGGGGAGAGTATGCATCTGAAAATCCGCATTCTTGACAAGTATATATTTCGTGAGGTCTTTCTGTCCTTTCTCTTTGCCATCTGTGCGTTCTCGGCAGTTTTCATCGGCTCGGGCACGCTTTTTCGCATTGCACAGTACATCACGGACTATGGGGCATCCCTGCCGTCCGTCATAAAGATATTCGTGTTTAGTCTGCCCGGGGTCGTCATGTGGACGTTCCCAATGTCGATGCTCCTCGCAAGTCTTCTGACGTTTGGCCGGCTCTCCTCGTCGAGCGAGATCACGGCAATGAAGTCCTGCGGCATCGGCTTCGGTCGTATTGCTGCGCCCGCGATTTTGCTTGGCTTTCTCGTGAGCGTCGGCGCGATCCTCTTCAACGAGCACGTCGTTCCACGCGCGAATACGGCGTACCGCAACGTGATCTACTACGAGATCGAGGGCAACTCGGGCATGAAGTCGCAGGAGCACGTCATCATCAAGGAGATCGAGGGCGGGCAGATCAAGCGTCTCGTCTACGCGCGCTCCTACAATGCCGAACAGCAGCAGCTGACGGGGGTCAGCCTGCAGATCTTCGGCGCGGACGGCAAGGTCTCGCACGTCGAGAACGCCGAGTACGCTGAGTGGACGGGCAGCGAGTGGATCATGCACAAGGGGGATGTCTACGACATCGCAGATGAACATCTCGAGCGGCGGATGCGTTTTGAGACACAGGTGCTCCCCGTGGAGAAGGATCCACGCCAGATCATCCGTGAGCAGAAATCCCCCGAGGAAATGACGATGCGCGAGCTGCGCCATCAGATCGCGCTCATGCAGACGCAGTATGTCAACACGAGCAAGCTCGAGGCGGAGCTCTATCAGCGCGTCTCCGTCCCCATGGCGAGCCTGATCTTTACGCTGATCGGCGTGCCGCTCGGGCTCCAGCCGACGCGCAACTCGTCCTCGGCAGGATTTGCGATGAGCGTCATCATCATCTTTATCTACTACGCGCTGATGACCATGGGAAATGCCTTTGCACGCGGCGAGGTGCTTCCGCCGATGCTTGCCGTATGGATTCCAAACATCGTCGGCATCATCGCGGGCATCATCCTCCTGCGGCGCGCATCGCGCTGAGGTTCGCTGCTGCTCTTGCCTGACGCATGAAGGAGGTGACGTCATGTACGGTGTTACGCTGATTCTCGTGCTCGCTGTCGTCGGCGGCGTCATCGCTGTCATCGGCGACCGGCTCGGCACGCGCATCGGAAAGAAAAAACTTACGCTCTTTGGGCTGCGCCCACGCCATACTGCGGTGGTCGTCACGATCTTTACGGGCGTCTGCATCACGACGGTGACCTTCGGCATCCTCGCGGCGGCATCGGAGAATGTGCGGACAGCGCTCTTTGGCATGGATCGGCTGAACGCCATGATCGCGGACACGCGTGCGGCACTCGATGCGACGGCATCGGCACTCACCTCGGCGGAGGATGCAAAGCAGCAGGCGGATGCGGAACTCGTGAAGTCCGAGGAGGAGATCGCCGGATTGCGCAGTGAACAGGACGATCTGCGTGCAGAGTCGGATCGCCTCTCGGCGGGCAACCGTGCGCTCATGATGGAAAAGGAAGGGCTGATCTCGCTCAACGGGCGGCTCTCGGGCGAGAACGCCAAGCTCCTGACGGACATCGACGAGCTCGGCGTGCGTGCCAATGTCCTGCGCGAGAACATCGTGAACCTGCGCGAGGGCAACATCGTCTATCAGGCGGGGGAGATTATCGCGAGCGGAACGATTCCCGCGGGGCTGACGCGTGACGAGGTGGAGCGCGGGCTGGAGGGCATCGCGCAGCTCGGCACGCGCAACGCCTCGACCCGCCTCGGCGAGAACCACACGGATCAGGATATATGGATCTACGGGCCGGAGTATGAGTCGGCGGTTCAGACCATCATGCACAGCCCCGTGGACATGGTCGTGCGCATCGTCGCGGCGGGCAATCTCGTGCGCGGCGACGAGATCCGCGCGACCATCCAGCTGTACCCGAACCGCATCATCTATCGCGGCGGTGAGCTGATCGCCGCGCGTGTCTACGCACCGGAGGGACAGGGACCAGCCGCGGAGCAGGCGGTCGTCTCCTTCCTGCGCGATGTGAACGAGGCGGCGTCGGCAAAGGGGATTCTCCCCGATCCGATCCGCGGGACGGTCGGCGTGATCGAGGGGGCGGAGTTCTATGGCCTCGTGCAGGAGCTGATGGCGCATACGGGGAACGTCGTTCTCTCCGCCTACGCGGCGGCTGATACGGATGCGATGGGGCCCCTGCGCCTGCGCTTCAAGGTCGAAAGTGAGAGCGGCAGTTGAGCGGCGCAGTTCTCGCCGTTGATCCCGGGCGAGAGAAATGTGGCGTCGCTGTCCTCTCGGCAGACGGCACAGTGCTCCTGCAGGAGGTCGTGCCGACGACGCAGCTCACAGCGACGGCGGCGCGTCTCATCCATACGTACGCACCGACGGTGATCATGGGCAACGGGACGACGAGTGCAGCGGCAAGGGCGCGCATTGAGGAACTCGGCACGGAGGTCACTCTCGTCGATGAGTATCGTACGACGGACGCGGCAAAGGCGGCCTACTGGACGGCGCACCCGCCGCGCGGCTGGCGGCGGCTCATGCCGCGCGGGATGCTTGTGCCGCCCGTGCCGGTGGACGATTTCGTCGCCGTGATACTTGCACAGCGATATTTGACAGAAGTGTCGCAATAAAGTAAGATGAAACTATATACATCTTTAAGGAGAGCAATCATTCATGCCCGATAATGTCTTAGCCTTTCTGGTCGCGCTCGGCGTGGCCCTCCTGTTGACCCCCGCTGTGATCGCCTTTGCGCGCCGCACGGGGGCACTCGACAAGCCCAACGCGCGCAAGGTGCACGTGCGCCCCATCCCGCGCATCGGCGGCATCGGCATCTATGCGGCGTTCATGGTGTCGATTCTCGTCCAGCTCACCTTCGTTGACCTCGCGTCCGAGTACATGACGAGTCTCATCGGACTCATGGTCGGCGGCACGATCATCGTCGCCATCGGCATCATCGACGACTACTGCGACCTGCCGGCAAAGGTGAAGCTGCTCGGGCAGATCATTGCGGCGGCCGTGGTCGTTATCGGATTCGATGTGCGCATCGACGTCATCACCGACCCGCTCGGCGACTATATCTACCTTGAGTTCCTTGCGATCCCGGCAACGATTTTCTGGATCGTCGGGCTGACGAATACGGTCAATCTCATCGACGGGCTGGACGGGTTGGCGGCGGGGGTCTCCTCCATCGCCGCGCTGACGATCTTCCTCGTTGCCATGGAGGAGGGCATACCGCCCGTCGCCATGGTCACCATTGCGCTCGCGGGGGCTGCGATAGGCTTCCTCTACTACAACTTCAACCCTGCGCGCATCTTTATGGGCGACACGGGGAGTATGTTCCTCGGCTTCATGCTCGCGGGCATCTCCGTCGTCGGTGCGGTCAAGAGCGCGGCGACCATCGCCCTCATCGTGCCGATTCTCGCGCTCGGCCTGCCGATCCTCGACACGACGTTTGCCATCGTCCGGCGCGCGCGCAACCACCGCCCGATCTTCAAGCCCGACAAGGGACATCTGCACCACCGCCTTCTCGCACACGGGTTCAGTCAGAAACAGGCGGTGCTGCTCATGTATGTCGTCAGCGCGCTGTTCGGCCTGTGTGCACTCGCTCTGACGGCGGTCAGCATCCAAGCGGCGGCACTCATCATACTGCTCGTCGCAGCGGCGGTATTCGTCGGCGCGCGCAAGCTGGGCATCCTCGGCATGGATGCGCCGCAGAAATAGCGTGTAAGAGAAAAGAGAGCTATGTGTCCCCCAGTGAACCTTAGTGAAGCATGTGAGTAAAGTGCGCGGTACGCCCCGACGGACTTCTTTCGTTCAAGCGAAGCGCGTTTAAGAAGTTCGTCGGTATTTCAGCGTACAAGCGCACGATCACATGCGGAACGAGGCGTTCACGGGGGACACATACGACAGTTTTATATACATGCTGCTATTCGCAGAGAGGAGCAGAGGAGAATGACCGGCAAAATCAAAGTCATGTCGATCTTTGGGACGCGCCCGGAGGCGATCAAGATGGCGCCCGTCGTCATGGAGCTGGCGCGCCATCCAGAGGAGATTGAGACACAGACGCTCGTGACGGCACAGCATCGGGAGATGCTCGATCAGGTGCTCCATCTCTTTCACATCGTCCCCGACTACGATCTCAACATCATGGCGGCGGGACAGACACTCTTTGACATCACCACGCGTGCAATGCAGGGCATCAACGAGGTGTTCCAGAAGGATCGCCCCGACCTCGTCCTCGTCCACGGCGATACGACGACGACCTTTGCGGGGGCACTCGCCGCGTTCTATCATCAGATCCCCGTCGGACACGTTGAGGCGGGACTGCGGACGCACGACATCTACTCCCCATTCCCCGAGGAGATGAACCGTCGCCTGACGGGCGGCATCGCGACGCTGCACTTTGCCCCGACGCCGACGGCACACGATAATCTAGCGGCAGAGGGCGTGCCCGAGCGGCGCATCTTCGTCACGGGCAATACCGTCATCGACGCGCTGCATCATACCGTACGCCCCAACTACGTCCTCCCGCCGGAGCTTTCGCAGGTGGACTTTGAGCACCACCGCGTCCTCCTCGTGACGACGCATCGCCGCGAGAACCTCGGCGAGCCGATGCGCCACGTCTACCGTGCCATTCACGATATCGTGGACGAGATGGGGGACGTGGAGGTCATCTTCCCCGTACACCGCAATCCGAAAGTACGCGAGATCGTACGTGAGGAGCTGGGCGGGCTGGCGCACGTTCACCTCATCGACCCACTGGAGTACGAACCGTTCGCCAATCTCATGGCACGTGTGGACATCGTGCTTACGGACTCGGGCGGGATTCAGGAGGAGGCACCTGCGCTCGGCAAGCCTGTCCTCGTCCTGCGCGACACGACGGAACGCCCCGAGGCGGTGACGGCGGGCACGGTGCATCTCATCGGCACGGCGCAGGAGCGCGTCTACGCCGAGACCAAGCGTCTCCTCACCGATCAAGCGGCATACGCGGCAATGGCGGAGGCAGTCAATCCCTACGGCGATGGGGAGGCGGCACGCCGCATCATCGAGGCAGTTCTCTACCACGCGGGACACATCCACACGCCGCCGGAGCCCTTTCGCGGCGCGTGACGGCTCGGTGTGAGAGAGGAGGGGACACCGATGCAGGAAAAGAAGCCAATGCCGTCGGGGATGGCAGATGCCATGCGCGCCTTTGGACTGCTCTCGGGGGTCGGCATCTACTTTGTCGTCTTTCTCGGCATCTTCCTCTTTCTCGGCCAATGCGCCGATGATTTTCTCGGGACGGGGCGCGTCTGCACCATCACGGGCATCCTCCTCGGCTTTCCAGCCGCGATCTACTCACTCTATCGGCAGCTGAAGTATTTCAAGCTGGTGTAATGGGACTGCTGCACGCCCCCATCGGCTCGCTGCGCTCGCCACTTCCCCCGTAGATGGGGGAAGCTATTATGCCGTTACTTCCCGAAGCCTTCCCCGTTATGACGGGGAAGGGGGACCGCGTGAGCGGTGGAAGGGGCACAAAGGCGGGGCTGTTGCACGAGAATTTTAAATTCGTGCAGCAGCCCCATTGGAATTTATGGGAGATATATGACATGGGGAACAAGACAGTAAACGATGTCATGCAGAAAATGATTGCTTACTCGGAGGGCAATCTGCACGATATAGCACACTTTATGAAGGTCTATGCCTTTGCCCGCACGATCGGCGTCGCGGAGAATCTTACGCCGACGGAGCAGGAGACCGTGGAGATCGCCGCGATCCTGCACGACATCGCCTGCCCTCTCTGTCGCGAGAAATACGGCAATACGAACGGCAATCATCAGGAGGAGGAGGGGGGCCCTCTGACGGAGGAGTTCCTCAAGGACATCGAACTCCCTGCGGGGATGGCGGAGCGCCTCGTCTACCTCGTCAGCCACCACCATACGTATAACGATGTGGACGGGCGCGACTATCAGATCCTCCTTGAGGCGGACTTTCTCGTCAACGCCGACGAGAGCCACATGGGGGCTGCGGCGATACGCAACTTCCGCGACCACGTATTCAAGACGGCGACGGGCACGCATCTGCTCAAGACGATCTATCTGTAAAGGAGTGTGGACAATGGCTGTTGTTATGGATGTCAATGTTTCTCTAGATCGTGATGTGAAAGAACGAAGCGAGGCGCTGTATGGTGAACTTGGCGTGGATCTGACGACAGCAATCAATGTATTTCTTCGTCAGTCACTTCGTGTCGGAGGATTTCCGTTCGAGGTACGTATGGATGTTCCGAACAATGAAACTTCCGCAGCACTGATGGAAGCAGAACATCTTTTGCACGATCCATCAGTCAAGCGATACCCCGATGTTGAGGAAGCGTTGAGGGTACTCAAAGCATGAAGAACCTCGATATCGTATGGACAAGTCAGTTTAAGAAAAGACTATAAGGCGGCGATGAAACGCCGTCTACCCATAGAGCTTCTTGATGATGTGATTCGCAGCTTGGCTCGCGGAGAGCTTCTTCCAGATAGGAATAGAGATCATGCTCTGCTCGGTCGATGGCGTGGTTATCGTGAATGCCACATTCAGCCCGATTGGCTGCTCATCTATCGTGTTGAAGATACTATGCTGATGTTGACGCTTGCACGAACGGGTACCCATAGCGATCTGTTTGGTGCTTGAGATACATTAAGGAATTGCTAAAAAAAACGATGAAAACGTCCCGCAGGTCAGTCCTGCGGGGCGTTGCTGTATATTCGGCTGTATCTTGGTTGTTCGCTCAGCTCTGTTCCGTCATGGCGGCGGCGAGTGCTGCGCCGAGAGCGGAGCCGGCGTTTTCGAGGATGATCTGGATGTTGACCGCCTCATCGAGGAGGAGCTTATCGAGTGCGCCGCGCAGATGATGCGCGACGAGAGGCACCTTTTCATAGACCGAGCCGTCCACGGCGATGAACTGGTTCTCTGCCTTTGTCTCACCCGCGCGGTGACGGATGATGCCCGCATAGGTCGCGGCGACGATGTGCGCGGAGCGCTGGATCACCGTCCCCGCGAGATCCTGCATGAGGGCACGGTCGGCGGCGGAAAAGGTCATGCCCGTCTTGGCCTCGATGATCGCGCCCGCGGCGTGGCGGTCGAGGAAGGCATCTGCCACGATGGCAGAAAGCTCGATGCTCGTGAAGGGATACGAGGCTCCCTCCTCCCCGAGGAGATCGGCGAGTGCCGAGCCGTAGAGCATCCCGAGGTAGCGTCCCGATACCATCTTTTCGAGCCGCTGTGCACCGGGCTGCTCGGAACAGGCGTCGATGGCATCATCGTATTTCGAGAAGGGGAGGCGGTTGAATCCGCCCGACTCCATGTTGATGACCATTGGCTTCTCGCTGCCGTCCGCGAAGTTCTCGAAGTAGCAGGTGTTCTGCCCCGTGGCGTAGATCGAGCCGATGTAGGTGTGCTCGCGCTTGTACGCCGCCGCAAGGAGCACGGCAACCGTGTCGTTGATGACGGCGACGGGCACGACGTTCTTCATGCCGCGCCGCATGAGTGCATCCTCGAGGAGATCGTTTACGACCTTGCCCTCGACGCCCTTCGTGGCGAACTCCTTCGTCCAAGTGATGAGCCGCGCGTTGCAGAGGTTCGTCTGCTCCGAGGGGAAGGAGAAGGTGTGGCCGAGCAGATACTTGGTCTCGTGGTCGCCCTCGATTGCCTCGTCGATGATTTCGGCGAGGAAGTCGAACATCTCATCCGCCGTTGCATCCGCGCAGACGTAGTCGTAGACGCCGGGAAGCGTGAGCGGCTTGGCGACCTTGCTTTCGACCTTATACTTTCCGCTGCCGTCGAGGCGGAGGCGGACGGCGCGGACGTTCGTCCCGCCGAAGTCAAGCGCGAGGAATGTGCCGGTCTCCTTACCCGTCGGCAGACTCGCGAACGTGCGGAGCATCCGCAGGCTCGCACCCTTTTCGTGCGCAAGCCCTGCGTGCATCTCAGTGCGAAAATCATCGGCAATGTGGTGCAGCGTATCGTCGTCCAAGGTAAAGGCTGCCTTGATTTCCTTAAATTTCTTATGATCCAGACCCATGATTTTCCTCCTTTTCAACAAAAATGATCGAGCATCGCACCGACGCTCGAGAATACCGCGCGCGCCTGTTCCTGAATCGCGG
This sequence comes from Centipeda felix, assembly GCF_900186465.1. Lineage (GTDB taxonomy): Bacteria > Bacillota > Negativicutes > Selenomonadales > Selenomonadaceae > Centipeda > Centipeda felix. The sequence goes on along the minus strand of NZ_LT891959.1, from coordinate 851,367 downwards.
GGCGCGCCGTAGTCAGTGAAAACCCGTCAAATGCCTTCAGCATGGGCAGGTCATTCGTCTCATCACCGATGGCGTAGATCTCCGCATCATCCCAGCCCATGACGCGGAGGAGGGTACGGATGCCCTCGTCCTTGCCGATGCCGGCGGGCGTGATGTCGAGGCTGCACGCGTTCGGAAAGGCATGGATGAGGTCGCCGAGCTTCGCATTCAGTACCTCTGCGCACGCATTGGACTGCTCCGGCTCCGGAAAGCCAAGCGAGAACTGATGGATCTTCGTCAGCCCCGCGATGTCGGATTCCTCAATGTAGGTGATGGGGAAGTCCCACTCCTTTGCCTCGCGCTCGATCCACGAGCCCTCGGAATGGTGGCAGAGGTAGGTCGTCTCTGCCGCCGAGAAGGCGAAGTGAAATGATTTCTGCGCCGTCGGCTCGGCGGCGATTGCCGTCAGCGCACGCGGTGCGATCTCCGCCTGAAACCGTACACTGTCGTCCGTGCCGCGGATGATGCCGCCATTGTTGCAGACCGTGTAGTCGAATTCAACGCCGTAGGCGCGCAGCTGCGGGACGAGCATCCCGTAGTCACGCCCTGAGACGACGCCGAATTTATGCCCCGCCGCGCGCCAGCGGGCGATGCCCTCCTTCGTCTCGGCGTCGATTTTGCCGCCGCGCAGGAGTGTCCCATCATAGTCGCTTGCCGCTACTTTCATCCGATTTCCTCCTCATAGACGATGGCTTCGAGCGGGCGCAGCGCGTACAGCGGCGCATCCGCATAGTTTCCGATGAGGCGCGTTCCGCGCTGCAGCTCTGCGGGGAGCGCTGCCTGCTCTGTCGTAAAGTTGACCGCTGTGACCGTGCGGCGGTTCCCCTCCGTCCGCGCAAACGCATAGATCTGTTCGTTGTCCTTCAGCAGCTCCTCATACTTGCCGCGCAGCAGAAGCGGATGTTCCGTCCGCAGGCGGATGAGTTTCTTGTAGTAGGCGAGAACGGAGTCCGCATCCTTTTCCTCTGCCGCCGCGTTGACAACAGGATAGTTCTCGTTGACAGGCAGCCATGGCGTGCCCGTCGTAAAGCCCGCATGTGCGGTATCATCCCACTGCATCGGCGTGCGTGCATTGTCGCGGCTGTTGAAATGAACGAAGGACAGTGCCTCAGTGGGGGGGTATCCCTCCGCGCGCGCCAGTTCGTACTGTCCGTGCGAGGAGATGTCGTCGTAGTCGGAGATGCTGTCCCATGCGACGTTCGTCATGCCGAGCTCCTCGCCCTCGTAGATGAAGGGCGTGCCGCGCAGGGTGAGCAGTACCGTGGCGAGCGCCTTTGCTCCGAGGACGGGGTCGGCGTCCTTCGGGAGGAAGTAGTTCACCGAGCGCGCGCGGTCGTGGTTCTCAAAGTAGATCGGGCACCAGCCCTCGCGGGCGACCCCCGCCTGACTTGCGGAGAGCGCCGCCTTGAGCTTTGTCAGCTTCCACGGCTGCATCTTGTACCATGTCTCGCCGCTTTCATAGGGGACGAGGACGTGCGCAAACTCGAAGAGCATGGAGAACACGCCGTTTTCGCCGACCCAGTCGGGGAGCTCTGCGGGGCTGACGCCATTCGCCTCACCGACGGTGAAGATGTCGTGTCCGTCAAAGACCTCGCGGCGGAACTCATGGAGGAAGTCCAGAATGCCGGGCGTATTGACCGTCATCGTGTGGACGCTCACCATGCCGTCTGCCGCATCGGGCGTGCCGTCGGTGAAGACGGCTGGTTTCTTGATGTAAGTGATCGCATCGATGCGGAATCCGCCGACGCCCTTGTCGAGCCAAAAGTTCGCGGCGCGGTAGAGAGCGTCGCGTACCTCCGGGTTCTCCCAGTTGAGATCGGGCTGCGCCTCGGCAAAGGTGTGCAGGTAGTACTGCCCGCGCTCGGGGCAGTATGTCCACGCAGAGCCGCCGAAGATGCCGCGCCAGTTCGTCGGCGCACTGCCGTCCTCCTTCGGGTCGCGCCAGATGTACCAGTCACTCTTTTCGTTGGTGCGGCTGGAGCGCGACTTCAGGAACCATGGATGTTGGTCGGAGCTGTGGTTGTAGACGAGATCCATGATGATGCGGATGCCGCGCTCCTTTGCGCCTGCGATCAGCTCCTCCATCTGGTGCATCGAGCCAAAATCGTGATTGATGTCCGTGTAGTCGCTGATGTCGTAGCCGTTGTCGATCATGGGCGACGGGTAAACGGGGGTGAGCCAGACCGCGCCGACACCGAGCTCCTTCAGATAGTCGAGCTTTTCCGTGATGCCGCGCAGGTCGCCCGTCCCGCTGCCCGTCGTGTCGTTGAAACTCTTCGGGTAGATCTGGTAGACGGCGGTGTTCTGCCACCATTTGTACTCGTTCATCGCAGACCCTTTCCTTTCCCTATTTTTCCTATTATCGAGACGCCTTGTTGTTGTTGCACAACAGTATACGTGCTTCTCAGAACGTCAGCACGGGCGTCTCGCCTGCCTTTGCATCCATGCCCGTCGTCTTCTTCATCAGCGGATACTCGCTGGAGTTCGTCACCGCCATGATGACCGTATCCTGATAGCCCGCGTCGTGGATCACCGTGCGGTCGAACGTCACGAGCGGCGTTCCTGCCTTCACGCGGTCGCCCATCGCGACGTGCATCTCAAATCCCTTGCCCTCGAGCTTCACCGTATCCACGCCGATGTGGATGAGCATCTCTGCACCGTTGTCCATGCGCAGACCTACCGCATGACGGCTGTCCTCCATGACCATCGTCACCTCGGCGTCTGCCGGCGCAACGACGACACCTTCCGTCGGCTCGACGGCAACGCCGTCGCCCATCATCTTCTGTGAGAACATCTCATCCTTGACCTCGGTCATGTCGATGACATGTCCCGTCGTGACCGCGTTGATCGCGACGGATTTCTCCGTGCCGACCGCCGTCTCTGCCGCATCCGATGCGGGGGCGGTGAGCAGTGCCTCAAAACGCTCGCGGATCTGCGGCACCGAGAGTCCGACAATGACTTGGAATGCGTGACCGTTGCGCACCAGACCATGTGCGCCTGCATCCGTAAAGGCAACCGCCGGGGCAACGCGCTCGGGGTCGCTGACCGTGACGCGCAGACGCGTTGCACAGTTCGTCACATCAACGATGTTCGACGGGCCGCCGAGCCCTTCGAGGAATGCCTTTGCCTTTACATCGCGCTCATCGAGCTTCATGCTCGGCGCAGCGGCACCATCCGCGGCATCACCCGCCTGTTTTGCTTTGTAGTCCGCCTTCGTAAAGAGCTTGTCATCCACCGTATCATCCGTGCGTCCTGGCGTCTTGTAGTCCTTGTGGATGATGATCCAGCGGAATACAAAGAAGTAGATGGCGGTGAAGCACAGTCCGATGACGATCTGCGTAATGTATTCCATGTAGTGATACGGGAAGAGCGGGATCCAGTTCTGCACGAATGCGTCGATCAGACCGCCGCCGAAGTTCCCCGACAGTCCGAAGGAGTAGAGGGTTGCCGACAGTGTTGCCGAGAGCAGCGCGTGAATCAGATAGAGCAGAGGAGCGACAAAGAGGAAGGTGAACTCCAGCGGCTCCGTGATACCGCAGAGCATCGCCGTGATCGTCGCGGGGATGAGAAGCGCCGCCGTCTTTTTCTTCTTCTCGGGCTTGGCGCAGACATAGATCGCGAGTGCCGCACCCGGCAGGCCAAACACCTTGCCGCTGCCGTGGAGGGCAAAGCCGCCCTCGGGAAAGAGGTCGCGCAGACTCTGCGCGCTCGTCATGAAGTCATTGATATGTCCGAGCCAGTATGCCTGAATGCCGCCGTCCACAATCGCGGGGCCGTACATGAAGGGCAAATAGATGAAGTGATGCAGACCGGCGGGCAGGAGGATTTTCTCCGAGAACGTGTATGCCCAGACACCGACGATGCCGCTGGTCTTGAGGAAAAACTGAAAGTGCTCGATGGCGTGCTGAACGGCAGGCCAGACAAAGCAGAAGATGAGTGCCATCGGGATCATCACGACGAAGCCGATGGCGACGACGAAGGCAGGTCCCTTGAAGATGCCGAGCCAGTCCGGGATGTCCGTGTCATAGAAGTGGTTGTGCAGGAACGCCGTGCAGCAGGCGATAAAGATCGCACCGAGCATGCCCATGTCCAGCGTCTTGATGTTGGCGATCATCGCGAGTCCCGTGCCGGGGCCTGCTGCCTGACTGTAGTCCACACCGAACATATCCGCATGGAGAGTGAGGAAACCAGCGATGAAGTAGTTGAACAGCATATAGATGACGAACGACTCCATCGCACAGCGCGCCGGCTCTTTCTTTGCGAAGCCGATCGGCACGGCAATGGCGAAGAGAATCGGCATCTGTGCGAAGACCGTCCACGCACCCTGCTCGACCACGTACCAGAAATCGTACCATACCGTACCCTGCGCGGCGATACTGCCGAGCAGCCCCGTGTTTTTACATACGATGGACACCGCCACCGTGAGACCGAAGAATGCGAACAGAATGACGGGCGTATACATCGCGCCGCCGAACCGCTGCATGTTCTGCATGATGACATCCTTGCTGAGTGCCATGTGCTTTCTCCTCCTTAACCCATTCCGCAACGACATTGGATCAGCCATAATCCGTTATGTCTACGATAATGCAAAAACGCCGCGAAAGCAATAGCTTCGCGGCATTCGGGAGCGATATACAGAGGTCGTACCGAAGTACACGGCGTGAAATTTGTTACATCCCGGCGCATTCCTCCGCATAGAGCCGATAGTGGACGTACCAGATCTCGAGCAGGAGGAAATAGGCGAGCATGGACTTGAACTGGAGGCGCGCCTCGTTCTCGGGCAGATTGAACTCTGCGGGCATGACGTAGAGGTTCTCCGTGGAGCGGCTCGCGAGCGTATTGTGTCGCATCTCCGTGATGGAGAGGACGGGAATGCCCTTCAGGTTCAGCTGCTCCGCAAACTCCACCGTGCGCGCCGACTCGCCCGAGAGCGAGATGAAGATAAAGAGATCGTCCGGCCCCGCCTCCTGATAGACGGAGTAGAACTCCTCGCGTCCCGCGATCTCATAGATAAAGATATTGTCATAGACAAAGAGCCGTTTCAGCTCCTGCATCACGTTCGTCTGCACGTAGCCCGAGGCGTAGCCAAAGACGCGGTGCGCCCCGTTCATCAGGCGGCTCGCCCGCGTGTAGTCGCGCTGCATCAGCGCGCGCCACGTCTGATCGTAGAAACCGCTGAGCGCCGTGCGGACATCCTGTGGCGGCACAGCGGCAGGAGTACCCTCCATGCGCATGACCGCCTTCATCTCGCCGAACCCGTCAAAGCCGAGCTTCTGTGCAAAGCGTACGACCGAGGCACTTGAGACAGCACACGCCCGTGCCAGCTCGTGGATGGAGGCACGGCTCGCCGCCGCGCGGTTGGCGTCGATGTAACGCCAGATGCAGCGATCTGCCTCACTCAGTTCACGCAGGTGCGCATTGATTCGCTCCGTGAGCATGGCGCATCCCCTTTCATCTCATATATTTCTTTCATTATAGCATATACTGCACCGATGTGCGCGCCTTTGTTGCGCTCTGCAGCGGTCTTTGTTATAATGAGAACATTGTATCGAACGGGAGAGGGGCGATGATGTGATACGGCTGATTTTTTCAGATATGGATGGGACGCTCTTGGATGAGAACGGGCGGCTGCCGGAGGAGTTCGGCGATCTCTATGCGCGGCTGAAGGAGCGCGGCATCCGCTTTGCCCCCGCCTCGGGACGGCAGTACGCATCGCTCCGACGGACGTTCGCTCCGTGGAAGGACGAGCTGATCTTCGTCGCGGAGAACGGGACAATGGTGATGGAGGGCAGCAGGGAGATCTTTTCGAGCGGGATTGAGCGGACGCTTGTGCTCGATGCCCTGCGGACGGGCATGGAGATTCCCGGTGTGCAGATAGTCATGTGCGGGAAAAAGAGCGGCTACATATTGTCACGCGACAATGTACCGGCATTTCGCCATGAGCTGGATCAGTACGTTACAGTGTCGTCGGTCGTAGAGGACTTCGCCGGCGTGGACGATGTCCTGATAAAAATCTCGCTCTGTGATCTTACAGGACACGCCGAGACCTCTATACTGCCGACGATGCAGCAGTACAGAGACCGCCTGCAGGTTACGCTCTCGAGTACGAAGTGGATCGATCTCTTTAACCTCGGTGTCAGCAAGGGGGCAGCCGTCGCGCAGATTCAGCGGCAGCTCGGTATTGCGCCCGAGGAGTGTGCGGCGTTTGGCGACTACGACAATGACCTTGAGCTGATGGATGCCGTGCACTACAGCTTTGCGATGGAGAACGCCCTGCCCGCCGTCAAGGAGCGTGCGCGCTACCGTGCGCCGAGCAATCGCGAGCACGGCGTGATAGAGGTCTGCGAGCGCATTCTCGCAGGGGAGTTTGACTGAGGTGTCATATGCGCTTTGACTATCACATGCATCTTGAGTATGGCTCGTACGATGAGGACTACGCGGAGGGATTCTTCCGTGCGGCAGAGCAGCGCGGCGTCTATGAGATCGGCTTTTCGGAGCACTCCCATACCTTTCCTGAGTTCGAGCAGCTCTACTATGACGATCTTATCTTGGACGACAGTACTGTGGGACAGTTTCAGCGGAAATGGCTGAAAAAGAACAAGTTCAAGTACACGCTTGACGAGTATTTTTCCTTTATTGAAAAGCTGCGGAAAAAGCACAAGGTGCGCGCGGGCATCGAGGTCTGCAATTTCCGCGATCAGGCGGCGGCCGCAAAGATTCTCGCCGCCTATCCGTTCGACTATGTGATCGGCTCGGTGCACTTCCTGCACGGCTGGGCGTACGACACAGAGGCCATCGTGGCGGAGTGGGACAACCACCCGCTGACGGAGATCTACGAGTGGTATACGGAGGAGGCAGAGCACCTCGCGGCGGCACATCTCTACGACGTGCTCGGGCATCCGTTCAACATCCGCCTGTATCGTCACTTTCCAACGTTCGATGTGACGCCGTATCTCGAGCGCGTGGCGGCGGCGATGGCAGCGGCAGATATGATCGTCGATCTCAACACGGGGACGTACTATCGCTATCCGGTGCACGAGTTTTCGCCGTATCCGGACTTTATGCGCGTGGCACATGCGCACGGCCTGCCGCTCATCACGACATCGGATGCGCATAAGCCCGAGGACTGTGCGCGTTATAATGAGGAGGCAGTGCAGTATGCCCGCTCCTTTGGCTATACGGAGCAGATTCACTTTACGGGCGGGCGCACGCGTGAGAGCGTCCCGCTGATCTGATGCACAGCGTCGAGAGAGGAGAGCAACGGATGAGTGCAGTGAGATCGTTTTGGATGGGGGCGGCGACGCTCCTCCTTTCCCTGCTCATGTTCTGCCCTGCGGTGCTTGCCGACGAGGGGCAGACGTGGGTCTGGCTGAGCTCGAACGACAGGTACTCGAAATACTACGCACCCGCCTCTGTCCGCATCGCCCAGAGTGTGGCGACGAGTGACGGCAGAGCGGTGGCGACGGAGATCGAGGCAGAGATCAAGACCTCGTTCAGTTATGAGGGCGCGGAGGAGACCATCCGCAACTACAAGATTAACCACGTTATCCCAAATCCCGCGCAGCTCTCGTACTCCGTTGCGCAGGTGCGCGTTGTACCGCAGAGCCGTACGCTGCAGTACCTCGGTGAGACGTTCTACGACAGCGCCGGCAAGGTGCTCTGGTCGAAGGGTGAGGGCAAGGAAAAGGAGATGAACTCCCAGCAGTTTGATGAGGAGTTCTATGCAGCCATCATCGACACGGTGTTTCATCAGGGGGAGATGCAGCGCCTGCGTGCGGATAACCGCTGGATCCTGCTCTGGTCGGATGAAACGTCCGGCGTCAAAACGCAGGTGACGGCAGACACCTCGACCATGCGCCGCATGGGGGACAATCTCGTCTTCTGGGCATGGACGGAGGTTCGTGATGCCGACGGAAAGGCTCTTGAGATCAAGTTCGACAAACGTGCAGTGAACCTCCCACAGGGCACGGAGCGCATTGTCACGGGGCGCTATTGGTCGCCGCAGGCGGGCTGGCAGGCACTCGACGACGGCTATGAGGGAGCGTACCGCATGATCAATCGCGACGCACCCGAGGAGCGCGGGCTCGTCCGCCTGCGTGCCTTTGCCGATGGCTACAGCACATGGATCACGCGCTATCAGGTCCGATAATATCCTTGAGAAGGGAAAAATATGCCGATTAAGATACCGAACAATTTGCCCGCAGTGAATGTTCTCGAGGGGGAGAACATCTTCGTCATGAACGCAGCGCGCGCCTACAGTCAGGATATCCGTCCGCTGCGGCTGCTCATTCTGAATCTCATGCCGATCAAGGAGGTGACGGAGACACAGCTTCTGCGCCTCCTCGGCAATACGCCGCTGCAGGTGGAGGCTGACTTCATCTATACGGAGTCCTACGTCCCGACACATACGTCACGCGCCTATCTCTCAGAATTTTATGGAACGTTTGCCGAGGTGCGCCATAAAAAATACGATGGCTTTATCATCACGGGGGCGCCGGTCGAGCAGTATGCCTTCGAGGAGGTCGCCTACTGGGACGAGGTCGCAGAGATCATGCAGTGGAGCAAGAAGCACGCCTTCTCGACGTTCCACATCTGCTGGGGCGCACAGGCGGGGCTCTACTATCACTACGGCATCCCGAAGCACTGGACGGAGAAGAAGATCTTCGGCGTCTATGAGCACCATCGCTGTGTGCAGCACGAGAGTCTACTGCGCGGCTTTGACGATATTTTCTACGTGCCGCACTCGCGCCATACGGAGACACGCCGCGCCGATGTCGATGCCGTACCCGAGCTGACCGTTCTCGCCGAGGGCGATGCGGGGGTCTACATCATCGCGAATCTGCGGCGGCGGCAGTTCTTCATCACGGGACATGCCGAGTATGATCCACTGACACTGAAGGCAGAGTATGACCGCGATCGCGCGGCGGGGATGAACCCCGACATCCCGGTGAACTACTATCCCAACGACGATCCAAGTCTTCCGCCCGTTGTTCGCTGGCGCAGCGTCGCACATCTGCTCTTTGCGAACTGGCTGAACTACTACGTCTATCAGGGTACACCATACGAACTGGACAGCCTTGACAACGCGGAGGACTGAGGAGCGGTGAAATGCTGCATCATCTGGAATGTTCAGCGAAAATTCAGCTTTTGGTACTACCATAGTATTCGTTAATAGAACAATACGATGGGAGCGATCGATTTGCAGAAACGATGGGGTGCAGTGCTGGCTGCCTGTGCCGTCCTGCTCATGGGCGTCCGTACCGCCGATGCGGCGGAGGCAATTCCAAAATACATTTACGAATGGGTGCAGTCCACAGCGCGGCAGGGCTACTACTTCAACAAGGAGTACATCCAGTACGCCGCCGATGCGCACGGCTACATCGACCTCACGAAGATCCTCGTGCCGACGCTGCGCGTCTACGATAATATCCAGATCCAAGATGTTGTCTCGAAGCGCCGCTGGCGGATGCTCCCGCTCGAGGGGTACGGTGATCTCTCGGGCGCGGCGGAGTATCTTTTGATCGACCTGCGCGCGGGCACGGTGCGCGTGACGGCGCATGAGGATCTGGACAGCGCGTGGGGGACGATCTCGCGCGAGGAGAATGCGAAGGAGTTTACCCTCGCCTCCCTCTCGGACAAGGACGTGGAGAAAAAATTTTTTAATGCAATTATTTCCTACGCTGCGGCCCATCAGGAGGAGCTCATCCACCGCTCGAAGGGGATACTGAGCGATGCTGACCGCAAAATACTGGCGGAACAGCAGGCAAAGGCGGCGAAAGAACAGAAAAAAACCGTCAAGCATCCATAAAGCAAGATAAAACGATAAAATATGGAGCGTCCCACTGATATCAAGGGGGGACGCTTCTTTTTATTTGGGAGTCTCTAGCTTTTTTTTTGAAAACAAAGTATAATAGAGATGAGCCTACTAGGAGGAGGATGTGACGCGCATGACAGACAAGGAATGGATGCAGCATGAGCTGAACCGCATGGTGAAGGCGGAGGGCGGTAAGATCAGCGTCGAGCGTATGACCGAGATTGTCTCGGAACTCAGCCGGCGGCTGCGCGAAAATCCGAACCTGCCGCGTGAGATGAACACGCTTACGGCGGATGAGTTGATTGCACGCGCACGCAAGGCGTCAGGCGAGGAGCGCTACCGCATCATCAAGCGTGTTCTGCGCATCGAGCCGGAAAACATCACAGCGGCGTGCATGCGCGTGGAATATCTGGCCCGCAATGCCGATGACCGCGTTCACCACTACGAAGACCTGGCACGCAAGGCAACGGCGCGTCTTACGGAGGAGGGGCTCTTCGCTGAGGAGAACATCGGCAAGTTCTGGTCAATGCCGCAAACAAAGCCCTATATGTTCCTCCGACTTTCCTATTTGGAGGCTCTGCTCGCCGCACGTAAACTTCGTCTTGCAGCGAAGGAGTGCAAAGAGATGCTGCGGCTTTCTGAACACGATGGCCTTGGGCGCCGCTACCAGCTCATGTTCATCTACGCCGCAATGGAGGAGGGCGATGCAGCGATTGAACTGTATCAGCGCTACGAGGAGGGCGTGGCGATGATGTACCTGCCGCTCGCGATGCTCTTCTATCGCCTCGGCAAGATGAAGATGGCGCGCAACTTCCTGAAGGAGCTCGCCGCCGTTAACCTCGATACGGAGGAATTCTTCGAGCGCGGCGTGCGCGGCGATCTGCCGAAGCGTGCGCCGGGACGCTATGCCGGCTCCTTCGCCATCGGTACGATGGAGGAGTTCGGCGAGGCGGTGACGGACAATGCCTTTGCCTTTGTCGGGATGGACGCATTCTTCGCCTGGGGGCTGAGCGAGCTGCGCGCGGGCGTGGCAGAGGGGGCATAGCACAGAACACGTATCGGCCGGAGTTCTGTTTCTCACGGCGGAGCGCACTGCGGCAGTGCAGGGATGAGCAGTGCACATGGGGGTGTGCACATCTCGTCTCCGGACTGCTGCAGTGCCGGCATAGCGATTTATTTTGGAGATGCACGACGCGGAACAGATGCGGGGGGCATCGTTCCGCCGTGCCGATGCAGTAGTGGCAAAAGGGGAGGAAATCACGCAAAAACGTCAAGTTCTCATCGCAGATCTGGAGTGTTTGGGGGACATGGATGCATAGCCGTGTCACTTCGATGTACGCGGTACCGCGGCGATCGATATGCGAATGCATATTGGCTTTATTGCTCCGGCATCATTGGGAATTACGGGTGATCTCAGCATCGTTTGCTGCACATCTTACCGCGATTTCTACGTATATGGGGACGATGCCCTCAGCAGAGGGTGAATATGGAGGGGACAATGGGACTCTTTGATGGATTTAAAGGCGGTGAGCCGGTCGACATGGGCATTCGCAGTGCCATCAAGGCCGAGCTCGATCGCCGTGAATGGAGTTATGAGGAGAATGAGGAGAGTGACGAGACGCGCAAGGAAGCCTACTTCTATATGCGCAATGAGCTCGAGAATGACGAGCCCGTCACCGTCGTCATTGCCGTGCGCGAGTACAATCACGCGGACGGATTCATCAAGATCAAGATTTATGACATCGCCTATCTCGAGGAAAACGGGAACCGCGCGGAGCTGCTCGCGAAGCTCAATGAATGGAACGCCGAGTACCGCTTTGTGAAGTTCTGCCTCGACGGCGATCGGGATGTGGTCGTCGATATCGACCTGCCGCTCGATCTCCACAACGGTGAGTTCAAACCGGATGCCGTCATTGCAATGATGGCGATCGGGATGCGCGTCGTGGAGCAGGTTCATGAAAGTCTGATGGGACTGTGCGAACGGGGGCACCGCCCGCACGCACAGGCGTCGGAATGATACGCACATTGAACGGAGGATTATCTGTATGGGACTTTTTGACGGCTTCAGCGGAAGCGAAGAAGGGCTCAGAAATAGTGCATACGAGGCGATTAAGACAGAATTTGACAAGCAGGAGCTGAGCTACGGCGAGGATACCTCCGAAGATGGTGAGGATCATATCCTGCGCATGCGGCAAAAACTGGATAATGGCAGCGTCGTGAGCATTGCCATCGTGGTAACGGAAAACGGCGATACGAACGACTTCATCAAGATCAAGTATTTTGACCTAGTGCGGCTCGGCGAGAAGGCGGAGCCGACGGTCTTTCACGAAAAACTCAACGAGTGGAACAGCGAGTACCGCTATGTGAAGTTCGTGGTGGACGACGATCAGGATGTCGTGGTGGACATCGATCTGCCTCTCGATCTGCACGTCGGCGCTTTCCAGGTGGAGAGCTTCATGTCGATGGTCGGCGTCGGACTCCAAGTGATCGAGGAGGTCTACCCGGAACTCATGAAGCTGCGGTGGTCGTGAGCGCGGCAGATGCGGCGCGCATCGCCGCATCCGAGGACAATGAAAAAGAGCTGTAACGCGAAGGATTTCCTTCTTGTTACAGCTCTTTTCTTATGCTGCTCAGCCCCGTTTGGTATGATCGATCTGCGGTACTTTTAGCCCTTTGCGCAGGTAGCTCTGCTGCAGCTGGTAGATGCTCTGGACAAGATGCTCGCGCTCGCGCGGCGTCAGTGTGGTGAACTCGACGCCGATGTGGTACGTTATGCCGAGGTTCGTCTCGATGGGCGTGGAGCGGCGGATAGCGCCCTCCGTCTCGAGTGTGCCGATATGTGGCAGGTCGGGCACGCGCACGACGACGGGTGCGTTTTCGAGCAGCTCCTCCTCGTGGACGAAGCAGAGCCCGCCGCCGCTGATATCGATGAGGTGCATCTCGCGGAAGTTCTTGAGACTGCCGTGGTCACCTGCCAGCTTTACCTCGATACTCATCGGGATGGGGACGCGGACGAAGTCGCGCAGCTGGATGCGCTCGGCACTCTCGGGGAGATCGAGGTACCAGATGGTGTCAGGCAGCTGCGATGCCGAACGATAGGCAACGGTGAAGTGATAGACGCAGCCCGGACCCGTGAGGTGACAGGAGAAGAGGTGCCCCGTCTCCGGGGTGTCGACGAACTTTCCGACGGGAATATTGAGACGTACGCTGAGCACGCCGTTGGGAGCACCCGCCGCCTGTTCTTCCTCACTGAGTTCGAGTGATCCGTAGTAGTCTACGCCAAGCCCAGCGTCGATGATATGGATGGAAGCGTCGTGCTTTAACAGTGCCGTGAGCTTTTCTCCTTCGAGTGTCATGGTGTTTGTCCTTTCTGTCGTTTATTCCATTATTATATCGGAATCGGATTGCACTGACATAAGGGAAGCGCTGATAAATTCGGCACAACCATCTTGACGTATCTTTTTCGCCCGCTTTTCGTTAGCAAATCCTCCACATAGCCCCCGCTATGCGTCCGGTTTGCTGCCTCAATCGGACAAAAAATCTACGCCAATCTGGCAGACTTCATTTTATCAGCGATTCCTTAAGGTGCTTTTCATGCTTTGACTTTGATGCGGGTTCAAGCTATAATAACTATGGAAGTTTGTCCCCATTTGGTAGGGGAATGGGAATGCGGTCGTAACTCTGTGGATGGGGGACGCGCGCACCATGACAAAGGGAATGGGTGAGTGCCATGGCAATGAAGATAGACAGCACGATTTCGCAGAGTACGTCCATGACGATGCCGCGTGCGGCAAGTGATGTGGGCGTGCGCGGCGCAGCGGCGGATTTCGGTACGGAGCTGGCGGATCAAAAGTCCTCCATGTCACGCGAGGCAATGGATCGGCTGCTCGAAAAGATCGACGAGCAGGGGGCACGGCTATCGAAGTCGCCGACCTATGAGGAGCTGCGCTCCTATCGTGCGCTCATACAGAGCTTTATCGGCGAGGCCGTCGACGGCATGTACGAGCTGCATACGCAGGCGGGCTGGGATCGCCTCGGCCGGCAGAAGGTCTATACCTCCGTGCGCAAAATCGACAAGAAGCTCGAGGAGATGGCGGAGAAGATACGCCTTGGTCAGGCGGATCAGCTGAGCATCATCGCGAGCCACGATGCCATACGCGGGCTGCTCGTCGATCTCTATATGTGATGGCAAAGGCAAAGGAAATCCCCGCCGCAGCTGAGGAGCGTGAGCCGTTCCCCCGCGACTGGTCGGACATCCGCGGTCATGCGGCGGTCATCGCCCGCCTGCGTCATCTCGCGGTGAACGGACGCCTGCCGCACGCCCTGATGCTTACGGGGACGGAGGGCGTCGGCAAGCGCCGGACGGCACACGTGCTCGCGCGGACACTGCTCTGCACGGCAGGGGGAGATGCGCCCTGCGGGCACTGTGATTCCTGCCGTACGATGGCGGCGGGCGTGCATCCCGACTACTTCGAGGTGAGCCCTGAGTCGCGCGGCAAGAGTGCGGCCATGATCCGTGCCGACGCGGTGCGCGACATCCTCATCGCGGCGAGTGAGTCGCCGCGGAGTGCGGATCGCCGCATCATCCTCATCGACGATGTGCACTGCATGAATGAGGTCGCGGCGAACCGCCTGCTCAAGACCCTTGAGGAGCCGCCCGCGACGGTGCTCTTTCTGCTCGTGACGAGCGCGTGGGATGCCGTCCTGCCGACCATTCGCTCCCGTGCGGTGCGTATTGCCTTCGGCACCGTGCCGCGTGCGGAGATCGCAGCGGAGCTGCAGGGGCGCGGCATAGAGGCGGCGGAGACCATCGCCGCCCTCGCGGACGGCAGCATCGGGCGTGCCGAGCGGCTCGCGGCGGAGGGGCTTTCCCTGCGCGACGATGCGCTCGCCTTTCTCACCTCGCTCAGCGCACTGCGCGTCGAGGAGCTGTGGACGCGCGCGGAGGAGCTCGGTGCGCGTCCCTATGAGGAGCGCAGTGCATGGCTCGGCTATCTGCAGATGGCGCTGCGCGACCTGCTCGTCCTGCGTGAGGACGCGGGTGCGGAGCTGTATCACGGAGACCGCCGCGCCGACCTGACGTCACTCCTCTCCGCGATGCCGCGGCCGCGTGTTCTCGCGCTCATGGAGGAGGCGGGAACGCTCCTGCGCCGCTTCGGTGCGAATGTGAACCCCGCCCTGCAGGCGGAGGCGTTCTTTCTGCGTGCACGGCAGGCGGCGCGGGATTGAGATGAAGAGATGCACTTCATGGGTGGAGAATACTGCCACTCTGGTCTCCCGCAGTGTGGGAGATGGTAAAGTGAAGGGAAGTTTTCGCATCAGTCTGAAATAGTGTGCCCTTAGCCTCCCATGCAGAGCGGGGGAGGAGGACCGCGGAGCGGTGGTGGGGGCACTCCTTATACCTAGGAGGAACACTTGCAAACGGTTGTTGGTGTCCGCTTCAAGTCGGCGGGCAAAATCTATACATTTGGACAGGGACGGCTCTCGCTCGCCGAGGGCGACTACGTCATCGTGGAGACCACGCGCGGCATGGAGTGCGGCAAAGTCGTCGTCGCGCCCCACGATGTCCCCGATGAGGCAGTCCCGCCGCATCTGCGCGTCGTACATCGCCTTGCCGATGCCTCCGATCGCGCCCGCGTCGAGGAGAACCGCGCTCGCGAGATCGAGGCGCGCACGGTCTGTGAGGAGAAGATTCGGCAGCTCGGGCTCAAGATGAAACTCGTGAGCGTTGAGCTGACCTTTGACCTCTCGAAGATGCTCTTTTACTTCACGGCGGACGGACGTGTGGACTTCCGTCAGCTCGTGCGCGAACTGGCGAGCGTCTTCCGCACGCGCATCGAGCTGCGCCAGATCGGCGTGCGCGACGAGGCGAAGATGATGGGCGGCATGGGCTGCTGCGGGCGACCGCTCTGCTGTGCGACCTTCCTCGACGACTTCGTGCCCGTCTCCATCCGCATGGCGAAGGAACAGAACCTCTCCCTCAACCCGACGAAGATCTCGGGGATCTGCGGACGGCTCATGTGCTGCCTGAAATACGAGAGCGAGGGCTACGGCTGCGGCGGCTGTATGTGCATGAAAAAGAAAGAAGAGTATGTCCCCGCGCAGAACGACCGCGTCGTCGCCGACGATGGTGAGGGACGTGTCGTATCGGTGCATGAGCAGCGACGGACGGCGACCATCCTCCTCGACGACGGCAAGACACTCGTCTCCGCGTGGGAGGACATCGTCCGCGTGGAGGAGAATGATGAGGGCTCGATGCGTCCCATGTCCGCCGCGCGCGCAGAGCGCCCGCCGCGTGAGCGCGGAGAGCGCAGTGATCGCCCGCCGCGTCCCTCGGCGAAGGGCGAGGGCGGAAAGCGGCGTCCGCAGAGCGGACGCCGCCCCCGCCCACAGCAGCGTCCACCTCGTCCGAACAGCTCCTCGGATGAGTGAGCTGCGGCACCCGCAGGAGCGGCTGGACGATCTCTGTACGGGCGGACGGCGCATCATCCAGCGCACGGATCGGTTCTGCTTCTCCATGGACGCTGTCCTTCTCGCACACTTTCCGACGCTCACGGGGCGCGAGCGCGTACTCGACCTCGGTACGGGGACGGGCATCATCCCGCTCCTCATCGCCGACCATGCGGCGATAGTGACGGCGGTCGAGATCGACCCCGTACAGGCGGAGCTCGCCGCACGTAATGCGGCACTGAACGGACTCACGGAAAAAATCACCGTGCGGGAGGGCGACTATCGCGACCCTGCCGCACTTTTTTCGTATGCGGCATACGATATCGTCTTTGCGAATCCGCCCTACCGCCGCGTCGGGCGCGGCGCACTCAGCATGGGCGCGCGTGCAGCGGCACGGCATGAGCTTACGGCGACCCTCGCCGATGTTGTACGTGCAGCGGCGTACGCCCTGCGCCATGGCGGCAGACTGGCGATGGTACACCTCCCCGAACGGCTCGGCGAGATCATCCCCGCGCTTCATGCGGCAGGGCTTGCCATGAAGCATCTGCGCATGGTACAGCCGCGCGCCGACCGCCCGCCAAACCTCCTCCTCATGGAGGCGGTGCGCGGCGCATCGACCGCAGGACTGCGCCACGAGCCGGTACTCATCGTCCGCGATGCGGAGGGACACTACACGGACGAGATTCGCGCCATCTATGGGCAGGAGATGTGAAAAGAATGGGACTGCTGTATGAAGCGGCAAGCTTCGTACAGCAGTCCCTTTTGGCTTTATATATGTTTTATACTTTCTTCCCCTCTGCCTTTGCCATAAACTTCTGGACGGCAACGGCAAAGCGCGTGTGCGTTCCTGCGCCGATCTCCTCGCGTGTGTCGTACGCCGTGACCTTCAGCGAGACCGCGCGTCCGTCCACCGCCGTCACCTCGGCGACAGCGCGCACGTCAAGCCCCACGGGGGTCGCTGCCTTGTGCCGGATTGCGATCTCAGTGCCGACCGTCGTCCACCCCTCGGGGCATCCCGCCGCACACAGCTCCGCCGCCGCACGCTCCATCAGCGCTGCCATTGCAGGCGTTGCATAGACCGCGAGCGAGCCGCTCCCGACCGTCGCCGCCGTATTCTCCTCTGTGACCGCACCGTGTACCTCATGCGTTGCCCCAACGTGAACTTTCTCGTTGAACTCCATAGCGAACCTCTCTTTCTGAGACCATGGGAAGCACTGATAAATTCGGCACTACCATCTTGACGTATCTTTTTCGCCCGCTTTTCGTTAGCAAATCCTCCACATAGCCCTCGCTATGCGTCCGGTTTGCTGCCTCAATCGGACAAAAAATCTACGCCAATCTGGCAGACCTCATTTTATCAGCGATTCCCATGATTCTTTTTCATTATAACCATCTGCGCTGTCGTTGTCGATAGGAAAAGAATACTATTGCGAATAGAACATCGAAGATTAAGAATAGATATACAATAACAAGATGGTTGTTAGGAAATACCTTGCTATATAAAAATATTCGGTGTATAATTCAAAGTTAAGGGAGTGGACTTAGTCCGACCTAGACGAAAGCAACAGAACATACGTTTGCCGTGTCGGTCGAAGTGTTTTATGAGGAGGAACTGTGATGACAGGATTGAAGGATCGGCAGAGACTGGCGCTCTATGTAGCGCTCGGCCTCTCCGCAGGAAGCGGGCTCACGCTCGACGCATCGACGGCGTATGCGCATGATATTCCGCTGAATGCTGATCATACGGGTACGTATGTTGCCAATGCCGCCGCAGGCGACAATGTTGTAGCTAGCCAGCCCACAGGGGGGAGCACCCCCACCATTACTGATGGTGACATTGTTGGCAGCAAGGCGGCAAATGCAAAGAACGTCACAGTTACCGTAAACAGCGTCAAAGCGGAGAGCGCAGGATACGGACGTGTCTATGCTGCGCTTTCGACGGGGGATATTTCAAACAACCACATCGTCTACAATAATGATGCCAATGGTGTCGTTAATGAGCTCCTCGCCGCCGCAAGTAAGGCTGCAGCTTCGGGCTCGTCCCAAAATCTTCACGATAACGATGTGAAGGTAAATGCCGGGACGATTCATAACGATGTCACCGGCGCTGCAGGGACGGCGTCTGCTAATGTCCATGAGAATAAAGTTTTCGTCAACAACGGCACAATCGGCGGCAATGTGACGGGCGGTTCCGGGGGAGTATCCTCTCACGTTTACGAGAACAAAGTATCTGTCGCAGGCGGTACGATTACCAAGCAGGTCAACGGCGGCGTCGGCGCAGCCAATGCCACGGTCACGGGGAATGAAGTCACGATCTCGGGCGGTTATCTGAAAACTGTCAATGGCGGTATCGGAAAGAACGGCTCCATCGTCAACGATAATACGGTCACCATTACGGGCGGCACGTTTGCGGTAGGCAGAATTGTCGGCGGCGAAACGGGAACGACCTCTACAAAATCGAATGCGAATAAGATCATCCTCGGTTCGGAGGAGGGTGTGTATACGGCACATCTGGATAACACTGAAATCTGGGGCTCCCGTTACGATACGGTTGGTGTGATTGCAGGAAGTGACGTTGACGAGCGCATCAAGGAAAATACGCTCACCGTCAACGCACAGAATGTCGCCGTCGATAAGGTACGCAACTTCGAGAAGTATAAGTTCAACCTCAATAAGGGCGTGGCGAGAGATGCGTCCATGCTGACCGTTGCGGATACTGACGGCTTCGGTACAGGAGCAAATGTGCAGTGGGGCAAGATTCAGTTCGACGCGACGGGGTGGAATGACAAGCCGACCGATCTCGGCAGTAAATATTATGGCAAGAATGATCTGACGCTTCTCAAGACATCGGATGGGAATCAGCATCTGGTTATCCATAACGCTACGGCTTCACCGTTGACCCGTGAGGGGCTAAGCGGTGACTTTGAGTATCAACTTGCAACGGATAATCCTGCCGCCCCGGCTGCGGCGGGCGGGGCTGTTTCGGTCGCGAAGGTGACAGCGAGTGTCAACCGCATCCGGAATGCCAAGGCATTCTATGACGGCACAGCGGTCGATGGCAATGCGGTGCGCGGCGGTTATTCTGAATTCAGCCCTACTGGTGAGAATAGCATTTATCATGTGACGAATAATAAACTGACGGTTTCGCACCTCCTGACCAGAGGACTGGATGCCGCCTATGGCGGCGAAGTCGCTGGACTTGCAGGCAGTGTGCTTGGAAATGCTCTTTATGTTAGGAACACGGATGACCAGATCACGCCGACACCCAATCATGAGACACTAACGAACGCCTACGGCGGTGCGATTACGCGATCTATGAATGCGGGCGATGTCAAGCACAATGCCGTGAGTGTCAGCGGAGGCATTGTACAGAATGCCAATGGCGGCTATACTGCCGGAAATGGCACGGTAGAGGATAACCGCGTCTTCCTGAGCGGCGGTACCGTACAGAATGCCTACGGCGGCAAATCTGACAGGAACGGTACCGTAATCGACAACGTGGTTTCGGTCATGGGCGGCGGTACGGTATCAGATGCCTATGGCGCCTATGCTTCGGGAGTTGCGGCACTCACACACAACAGCGTCTTGATTGACGGCGGAACCGCGAAGGGGACGACCTACGGTGCAAAGTCCACGAGCGGGGATGTGGATAAAAACGAGGTATTTGTGCGCAGCGGCTCGGCAGCGCATATTGTCGGAGCAGACAGTGCGACGGGGAAAGTCAGCAACAGTCGCGTCATGATTGCCGGCGGCACGGTCGGAACGGCCATGACACGCGGCACAATCACGGGGGCCCAGAGCGCGGATGGACGCGTTACAGACAACGGCGTAACGATGACAGGGGGCGTTATTCATGGCGATGTCTATGCGGTAAAAACAACGGGAAACGGTACGGCACAGGGCAATTTTATCCGTCTTGGTGATGAGGATCATCGTGATCTCACGCAGACGGCGGCGATTAACTTTTCTGATGCAGATCTTATTGGAGCGGCAATCAATTACGCAACTGCCTCTTCCGGCAACAATGACCTAAGGGTCTACGCGAAGAATGCCGCGGTGCACAGCGTTAGCAAGTTTGACAACTATCGTTTCGATATCGCCCGCGGCATCACGGATGGCGCGACGATGCTGACGATTTCTGAGGGCGGCTTTGGTGACGTAATCGACGGCAGTAAAATCATAGTCGAGAACAAAGAAAAACTCATGGAGAAGGGCAATCCCGGCGGGCAGATTAAGCTTGCCCAAGGGAATGCGACGCATCTTTTAAAGTTCAAAAACAACGCGAATAAGCACGTGGACCTGACCAATACCGCCAGCTACAAGAACATCGAGTATGTTCTTGAACTTACGCCCGATACACTTGATGAAACAGAGGCAGGAGTATCCAAGGCGGATGCATTGCTTCTGACGTATGCAAAGTTCAAAGACAATGTATGGGCGTATGATGCCGCCCAGGATCCCAGTGAGCGGGATGAAGTGTTCGGCGGAATTTCCTACTACGACAAGCATGATACCGACAATAATAATCTCACGGTAGATGGGGTCAAGAAGGATCTTGAGGCGGCATACGGCGGCAAAACCAACGGTCTGGCAAATGCGACGAACAATCATGTCGTCATAAACAGAACCAACTACAATGTGGCCGGCGCCCCAGGAAAGATCAAAAAAGTTATCGGTGGTTATACACAAGCACCGTACACGGTCAGCAATGATGTTGGGACGGCAGGTGTCGCCGCAGAAAATGAAGCTGTTGTCTACGATGGAACAGTGTCCGAAGGTCTTTATGGTGGCTACACTAAGGGCAATAAGGGCAAGGCACGGAGCAACAAGGCGATTGTTGGCGGCGGCAGCGTCGCGAATGTCTATGGCGGCATCGCTACGGAGAATGGCGGCGAGGCGACCGAGAACAAAGCCGAGATCTATGGCGGCACGGTGACGAATGTCTACGGCGGTGCTGTGGACAAGGTGGATGCGGCGGCGACGAAGAACAAAGTTCAGGTGCGCGGCGGCACGGTGACGGGCGAGATCGCAGGTGCACGTGCCGTATACGATACGACACCTACGGCAACGCATACGCTCTCGAACGGAAATAATGTAATGCTCGGCTCGGAGGAGCCGACCCGCGCGTTGGACATGAACGTTGCAGGTGCGTCCGTCTACGGGACGGACTACCGTGACGTGACATCGGGCGTGGCAGGAACACCAGAGCTGACCTTTGACAGCGCCAGTGACCAGATCAAAGATAACGAGCTGATCGTCACGACGACGGGTGTATCTGCGAAGAAGGTTCGCAATTTCGATTCGTATACCTTTGTTCTCGGCGACAATTTCGAGAATAAAGATACGATGCTCACGCTCACCGAGGCGGGCGGATTTGGTACAGTCTCGAATGCAGCATCGAATCCTGCTGTGAAGGTTGATTGGGGGAAGGTCAAGGCAAGTACCTCCAAGCTGACGGATCGGCGTGGCGGGGGCATCCACGGCAGAAATAACTTCACACTGATGCAGGAAGTCGTACCGGGCACAGGAGGAGCGATCTCCTATCCCCGTGAGCTCGCCTTCGCGAACTATACAGATACGGCAGGGATCGCGGAAATCGACCGCGTCTACGAGAAAAAGATGACGACGGATGTTGCACCCGCTGCAGGCTCGACGGATACGTCGGCAAATAAGGTGCTGCTTGAGCTGAACCGCTTCCGCAACGATGAGGTGACTCATAAAGGAACGGAGGCGCAGACGCCCTCCGAGGTATACGGCGGCTACTCCGGCTACGATCATACGGAGAAAGTCAGTGGCGTTCTGACAACGCTTGGCACGACAACCGAGAGCAATATACTGAACATCGAGGGCATCGCAAATGGAACGACGCTCAAGGCGTATGGTGGCTATACAGGAGGCGCACGCGGCGGCTCGAAGGACAACGCCGTTCATATCAATCTGGAGGAACTGCCGGGCAACGTGGCATCGGGCGATCTGGACTCCGTCTATGGCGGCTATGCAGAAGGTGCGAACGCAGGAGCAGTAAGCGGGAATATCGTGACCTTCTCCCAGGGCGCAACACTCCATGATCTGATGGGCGGCTATCTTAAGAGTACCACGAGTACGTCGGATGTCTCAGGGAATCAGGTGTTCATCGCGGGCGGCGAGTTCAACAATGCTGTCGCCACGGATCCTGCCCCACGCATTTACGGCGGTGCTACGGATGGCTCCGGTACGGCAACCCGGAACGTTCTGCAGATCACGGGCGGGACGATAGGTAATGCAACACATGCAGCGGATGTCGTCGGCGGACGCTCGGCGACGGGGGCGGCAGAGGAGAATCATGTCGTCCTTGACGCTGCTGAGCCGGGGGCAACACCCTCTGCACCGGCGCTGAAGGGCAATGTAACGGGCGGATACGGCGCGACGGCAACAGACAATACTGTCGAGATTCTTGCGGGCACGCTTACTGGCTCGGTCTACGGCGGCTATGCGACGACGGCAGGAACACCGGCAACGACGGGGGCATCGCCGACGGCGGAGGTCTCTGCCCTGCGCAACAACAAGGTAACGCTCCGTGACGGCGTCACTGTTACGGGCAATGTCTATGGTGCCTATGCTGCAGCGGATGCGTCGAACATGACGGCTGCGACGGACAGCAATACCATTAACCTCTATAAGGCAGTCATCGGCGGTACGATCTACGGCGGCATGGCACAGGATGCAGCAGGACATGATGTTGTCAGCGGCAAGAATAATACGCTCGCAGTCCATGGATACGACTCCAAGGCTGGCGATTTTGCAGGGGTACAGAACCTCAACTTCTACCTGCCGGAGGATGTTAAGAATGATCCGCTGAATGATGTCAATGCACCGACCATGCTGAAACTTACCAACGTGACGAATGTCGATGCAAATGGCAAGAAGGATCTCAGCAATATCAAGGTCGGTGTGGAGCTTGATGCACGTCGCGCAGTACTGCACAGCGGTGATAATATCAGCCTGATGACAGCGTACAATGCGAATACACCGGTGGAGCTTACGCCGGATCATCTGATCAAAGCACCGGCAGAGGGGCATCAGGATGCTCTGAGGTATAAATTCGAGCTCGTTACTGTGCCGGCGGCAGATGCTGTGGCAGTTCCGACAACGACAGGCGGAACTGCTGCGGTGAACAACAAGCTGATTGCAAAGGTCACCGAGGCTGCACTTGACCCGCAGACTAAGTCTCTCGTCGAGACGCGTGCGGCATCAATGGCGTTCATCAACAGTGGATCCGATCTCCTGACGGACGCTGCGATGACAGCGGCGATGGAGGCTGCGGCAACGCCTGCCTCTGAGTCGCAGGCAGGACGCGCCCGTGTCGACGGAACACCGAAGGAGTACGGTATGTGGGCGGTGCAGAACGTCTCGTCCATGCGCCTCAATTCCGGCTCGCATGTCGATGCAAAGGGCTGGGGTCTCAATCTCGGCTTTGCAAAGCAGCGCGTGTCGGGACGCAATACGCTCACGTATGGCCCGTTCGTCGAGTACGGAAAGGGCTCGTACGACTCCTATCTGGACGACGGTCTGCACGGCAGCGGCGACATGGACTATCTCGGCGTGGGCGTTATGGCGAAGTCGCAGAGCCAAAACGGTGCATATGTTGAGGGCAGTGTCCGCGTCGGCCGCGTAAAGAGCGACTATGCAGGGACAATTGCAGATACGCATCGGACGTACGACAGCAGCAGCACCTACTACGCCGGACATCTTGGTGTCGGGCAGGAGAAGCAGCTGAAGAACGGCAATACGATTGATACATACGCGAAGTATTTCTTTGCTCATCAGGGTGGGGATACGGTGCGTCTCAGCAACGGTGCTGTCTACGACTTCGATGCGGCGAATTCGCATCGCATCCGCTTCGGTACGCGCTACACCTCGAAGAAGGGCGACGCATCGTTCTACACAGGGCTTGCCTATGAGTACGAGTTCGGCGATGATTTTGCGGCATCCTATCAGGGCTACAATACGCCAAGCCCGAGCCTTACGGGCGGCACGGGCATCCTTGAGCTGGGCTATCGCTTTGCCCCGCAGAACGGCCGTGCAACGTACGGCATCCAGCTGATGGGTATGACGGGCCAGCGTCGGGGCATCTCCGGCGGCGTCCAGATGCACTGGGCGTTCTAATACGTTAAACAATATCGACACAATAAACGAGGGCCGTGATACGATTCCGTATCACGGTCCTCGTTGTTGACCATTCCTTCTTTACTGTGCCGCCGCTTCCTTTTGATAGAGTGCGGTGAGCGCATCCTGCAGCACCTTGGAGACGTTGAGTTTTTTCTGCTCGGCGAAGGTGTTCAGCCATGCGGGGATGGTGAGATTCTTGCGGATGGATTTACTGCCGTACTTGGCGGCGTAGGCATCCATATCGAGGGAGAGCAGGCTGACGAACCCCTCACCCATCTCGGGGTCGGGGTGAATGTCCTCAATGCGGCTCGCGGGCGGAGCGCTTTTCCCGTCCTCCAACTCGCCGAGCACCCAGCCCGATGCTGCGTCCTCACCCATTGCGATTGCCTCGGAGAGACTTGCACCCTCACTGACACAGCCAGGGAGATCGGGGACAACGACACAGAAGCCGGGGTTCACTTCACAGGGATAAAAAATGGCAGGATAGACCAGATTCATAACAATGCCTCCTCACTTTAATCCTGCACTGCGCAGGACAGATCTGACGGTCTTGGGATCGAGGTCGCCTGGGTGATTCGGTATCGTGATTTTTCCCGGCTTATCATCATGTATATATTGCATATGTGAGCCGTTCGAATTTTTGAGATACCAACCATTCTTTTTTATCAGACGCTCAAGTTCGATAAATCGCATCTCATCACCTCTATCTCATTATATGTATCGTGCGCATTTCTGTCCAGAATAAATTTCTGCCCCTCTGTTGCGTGTATGAGAGAATCGTTCTATAATAAGATGCGTCCTTCACTGGGACAAAAGATTTGAATACGAGGTGATATGCGTGAGTGATACATACAGTGTTGCCATCAGCTATGGCGACGTTCTCGGTTGGATTGATTACGACGGCAGTGCGCATCGTGCGGAGGTCCATCTTGCCGATGAGAAGGGGTGTACGGCGGTGGAGGAGTTCCTCGCCAAAGACCATGAGGTCGAGGTACCGCACAAGACGCTGATGGACTTTACGAAGGAAACGATCACGCCGCTCGCAGACAAGGAGAGTTTGGCGCTCGCGCTGACGCGTCTGTGGAATGATACGGGTGTACAGGTGGACTGGTCGCGGCCGGTGGACTACGTGAAGGAACATCCGCATTACTAATCGGCTGTAGATTCTATGCCGTCGGGGGACGGCGAGGGAGGAAATATGATTCGCATTGGTATTCTAGGCTATGGCAATCTCGGACGCGGCGTGGAGTACGCCGTCGAGGCCAATCCTGACATGGAGCTGGCCGCTGTATTTACGCGCCGCGATCCCGCGTCGGTGAAGCCGCGCACGCAGGTGCCGGTGGTGGCGGCATCGAAGGCGGCGGAGTGGAAGAACAAGGTGGATGTGCTCATTCTCTGCGGTGGCTCGGCGACCGATCTTCCGAAGCAGACACCGGAGTTCGCGAAGCTTTTCAACGTGGTGGACAGCTTTGATACGCACGCCAATATCCCGACGCACTATGCGGCGGTGGATGCGGCGGCAAAGGCGGCAGGGCACGTCGGTGTGATCTCGGTCGGCTGGGATCCCGGCATGTTCTCCCTCGCACGCGTCTATGCGAATGCGGTGCTCACGAACGGTGCGGACTACACGTTCTGGGGGCGCGGTGTCAGCCAGGGGCACTCGGATGCGATCCGCCGCATCCCGGGGGTGAGGGATGCCAAGCAGTACACCGTTCCTGTCCCGGCGGCACTCGAGGCCGTGCGCAGCGGCTCGAATCCGGTGCTCACGACGCGCGAAAAGCATACGCGTGAGTGCTATGTCGTACTCGAGGAGGGCGCGGATGCGGCAGCGGTCGAGAAGGCGATCGTGACGATGCCGAACTATTTCTCGGACTATGACACGACGGTGCACTTCATCAGCGAGGAAGTACTGCAGCGCGACCATGCAGGGCTTGCACACGGCGGGTTCGTCATCCGCTCGGGCGCGACGGGGGAGAACAATGCGCATAAGCATGTGATCGAGTTCAGCCTGAAGCTCGATTCGAACCCCGAGTTCACGGCGTGCGTCCTCGCTGCATACGCGCGTGCGGCATACCGTCTCGCCTCTGAGGGCGCAAAGGGGTGCAGGACCGTGCTCGATATCGCACCGTGCTATCTCACGGTGCAGACGGATGCGGAGCTGCGCAAGGCGCTGCTGTAAAATCCAGTGGGACTGCTGCACAAACGCCCCTATCGACTCGCTGCGCTCGCCACTTCCCCCGTTGCGACGGGGGAAGCTAAGATGCCATAATCCTAGCCTCCCCCGTGCGACACGGGGGAGGGGGACCGCGCAAGCGGTGGAAGGGGGGCTTGTAGCGATACCGCTGACATAATGACAATGGGCTGTGGCATTCGCAGAAAGGAGGAGTAGCATGGGGCTGCTTCGTAAATTTTTCAGCAATATGGGAAACCCCCAAGGGAAGATGGGGAAATTTGTCATCGCCATGATGAATCGTGGACATGCGGGGATTGCGGCGTGGGGCTTTTCGCATCTCGACCTGCAAGGGAGCGAGCAGGTGCTTGACTGCGGCTGCGGCGGCGGAGCAAACGTCGCCGTGTTCCTGCGGATGGTGGACGAGGGGCATGTGACGGGGCTGGACTATTCGTCCGTCTCTGTGGAGAAGGCGCGTGAGGTCAACCATGCGGCGATTGCGGCGGGACGCTGTGAAATCGTGCAGGGAAATGTGCAGGAACTGCCGTTTGATGACAGTCAGTTCGATGTTGTGACGGCGTTCGAGACGGTGTATTTCTGGCCGGAGATTGCACGTTGCTTTGCACAGGTGCACCGCGTACTGAAGCCCGGCGGTATGTTTATGATTACAAATGAGACGAGCGGCAAGACGAAGAGTCATGAGAAGTGGCTGAAGATTGTCGACGGCATGTCCGTCTATACCGGCGAGGAACTCGAAAGCCTGCTCAGGGGCGCGGGATTTGCGCGCGTGGAGATCGACGAGGATTTGGCGCATGACCGTCTGAACGTTCGGGCGTATAAGGCGTAATAATCGTTTCGACATCATAAAAGCGTCCTGTGATCGGCGGGACGCTTTTTCTGTTTCGCCGAAGAGATTTTTCTGCTATAGTAGAGAGAGCAATTTGATGAGAAAGGAGCCCTGCTATGGCGATTACACCGCCGACACCGCCGACGCCCCCGACACCGCCGAAGATCACACTCGGGGATGCGGCGCGCGACGCACAGGCAAATCAGACGCATACAACGGGTGATGCGCAGGCGGAGCAGCAGGCGCGTGACTCGGTCGCGCAGGGGAACGGTGCGCTCTCCAAGACAACGACGGGCGCACCGCAGGATGGTAAAGCACAGACAGGAAAGACGGGCAATGCGGGCACGCGTTCCGATGCGGCGAAGGGCGATCACGTCAGTACGTCTGCGTCGCGTGTTGACCACGGCACGAAGGCGGATGGACAGACGGGCGCAGATGTCGCGAACGGGCTGGATATGGCGCAGGAGAATGCGGCACTCAAGCAGCAGCTCAGCCAGACGGGGGCTGAGCCGCCGCCAAAGTCCTATACGGCGACGAGCGGTGTCTACTGGGCAGGGATGATCGTCCTCGCGGCAGCGGTCGGGGCGTTCCTCTTTTTCCGTTTCTTTCGGAAAAAGGGGAATGCGCAGGCGGCAGAGCCGTCGCTTGGCGAGCGCATTCTCGCTCATGAGAGTGAGCCGCAGGCACCGCCGCCGCGCGCTCATGAGGATCTCCTCGCAGCGGCAGAACGGGCACGGCAGAGACGTACGCCGCAGGGCGAACTTCTCCCCGAGTACACGGGGCTGACGGCAGGCGAGGTGCTGGAACGACTGGCGGAGGAGGAGCACGCTGCACCTGCGGCCGCCCCGCCGCCCGTACGTGTGCCGAAGCCGCCGCGCCGTGTACCATCCGCGCGCCCTTCGGCGGCAAAGCCCAACCTACCTGCCGCCCCACCCAAGGAACTGCGCATGCCGCCGTCGGCCGCGCCCGCCCCGAAGGCTGGGCAGACGGGGGAGGCGCCTGCGGAGGAGAATGCGCCGCATTTTGAAGTGCGGGTATGAAAAAGCTGCGCGCATTGTATTCACGCGCCCGATATGCTCCACGCGGAAAAATCTATTGACAAATAGAGGCGTGAAGGAGATAATAAAGGAGTTTTCCCGAAAAAAATGTGCTGAGGAAGGAGGCGGATGACCATGAAACATGTGCTGTCCGTCTTTGTCGCGAACCAGACGGGGGTTCTGGTGCGTGTTGTCAGCATGTTCTCGCGGCGCGAGTTCAACATCGACAGTCTGGCTGTCGGTGTGACGGAGTCGCCGGATTTCTCACGCATCACGGTGGTGATGCACGGGGATGGGAATATCGTCGAGCAGATGATCAAGCAGCTGGAGAAGATGCCCGTCGTGCGGGCTGTCCAGCGTCTGGACGAAAAAAATGCGGCGTGCCGTGGCATGACACTCATCAAGGTGCGTGCGGGTGATGAGAATCGCCTCGATGTGCTGAAGATGGGCGAGCTGTTCCGCGCACATGTCGTCGATGTGGAGTCCTCCTCGATCATCTTTGAGATCACGGGCGGAGATGACAAGGTGACCGCATTCCTAAAGGTGCTGAAGCCCTACGGTATTGTCGAGGTCATCCGCACGGGGCTCATCGCGCTCGAACGCGGAGAACGCACCATATATGAACACTGTGAGGAGAGGGAGTACTATGGCAAAAACTTACTATGACCAGGACGTCAACTGGAGTGCAATCGAGGGCAAGACGATTGCGATCATCGGCTATGGCAGTCAGGGTCATGCGCATGCACTGAACCTCAAGGAGAGCGGACTCAATGTCGTCGTCGGTCTCTACGCTGGCTCGAAGTCCAAGGCGAAGGCTGAGGCACATGGTCTGAAGGTCACGTCGGTTGCCGATGCGGTGAAGCAGGCGGATGTCACGATGGTCCTCATCCCTGATGAGAAGCAGGCGGATGTCTACAAGGAAGAGATCGGCCCGAACCTCAAGAAGGGCAGTGCGCTCGCTTTTGCTCACGGCTTCAACATCCATTTCAAGCAGATCGTTCCGCCCGAGGGCGTCGATGTGTTCATGGTTGCGCCGAAGGGACCCGGTCACCTCGTCCGCCGCACGTTCGAGGAGGGCTCGGGCGTTCCGGCTGTATTCGCTGTCGAGAAGGACGAGACGGGCAAGTGCTTCGATCTCGCGCTCGCCTATGCACGCGGCCTTGGTGCGACGCGTTCCGGTGTGCTCCAGACGACGTTCCGCGATGAGACGGAGGAGGATCTGTTCGGTGAGCAGTGCGTCCTCATGGGCGGTGTCTGCCAGCTGATGCAGACGGGCTTCGAGGTGCTCGTCGAGGCGGGCTATCCGCCCGAGATGGCATACTTCGAGTGCTTCCATGAGATGAAGCTGATCGTTGATCTCTGCTATGAGGGCGGCATGACGAAGATGCGTCAGTCCTGCTCCGATACGGCAGAGTACGGCGACTACATGATTGGACCGCGCATCATCACCGAGGAGACGAAGAAGGAGATGAAGAAGGTTCTGAAGGAGATCCAGGACGGCACGTTCGCGCGCAACTGGCTTCTCGAGAACCGCGCTGCCGGACGTGCGAACTTCCTCGCACAGCGTCGTCTCCACAAGGAGCATCAGATCGAGCAGGTCGGTGCACAGCTGCGCAATATGATGCCGTGGCTGCGTGACAAGAAAGAGCTCAATTTCTAAACGATACACGTATTTTATGAAAAAGAAGTCTTTCCGCGCGGAGAGACTTCTTTTTTCAAAGGAGAGCTTTTTCCTGTCTGCTCCACGAGAATGCCTCGTGATGCAAGTCTAAATACCAACCCACTTGCTTTAATAGAATTCACATAGGAGCACGGCAGGGAATGATTGCCATATCGTAATTTCAGGAGGGCTATATGGGCATGAACATGAGCGAGAAAATTCTCGCACGCCATGCGGGGCTTGACCATGTGGAGCCGGGACAGCTGGTTGTCTGCCAGCTCGACATGGTGCTCGCAAACGATGTGACGGGTCCCCCGTCCATCAAGGAGTTTGAAAAGACGGGACGCCCTGTCTTTGATCGGACGAAGATCGCTCTGATTCCCGACCATTTTCAGCCGGCGAAGGACATCAAGTCCGCCGAGCTGGCGAAGATCATGCGCGACTTTGCGCACAAACATAACATCCTGCACTACTACGAGCAGGGACGCGTGGGCATCGAGCACGTTATCCTGCCTGAGCGCGGCATCGTTGGGCCGGGCATGCTCACGATCGGCGCGGACTCGCACACCTGTACCTACGGTGCGGTGAACGGGTTCTCGACGGGCGTCGGCACGACGGATCTCGCGGTCGGCATCGCAACGGGCGAGGCATGGTTCAAGGTACCCGAGGCAATCAATGTGCATCTGACGGGGAAGAAGCCGCAGGACATCAGCGGCAAGGATGTCATCCTTACGCTCATCGGCATGATCGGCGTGGACGGTGCGCTCTACAAGAGCCTTGAGTTTACGGGCGAGGGCGCTGCGTCACTCTCCATGACCGACCGCCTGACGATTGCCAATATGGCGATTGAGGCGGGGGCGAAGAACGGCATTTTCCCGTATGATGATGTATGCAGGGCGTACGTCGAGGGACGCATGACGAAGCCGTTCGCGCCTGTGGCTGCCGACGCTGATGCGCGCTATGCGCAGACGGTGGAGATTGACCTCAGCGCACTGCGTCCCGTCGTCTCGTTCCCGCATCTGCCCGAGAATACGAAGCGTGTCATGGACATCAGGGCGCCCATCGCTATCGATCAGGTCGTGATTGGGTCGTGCACGAACGGACGTCTTGAGGATATGGAGATTGCGGCGTCGATTCTGAAGGGGCACAAGGTGCATGAGCGCGTGCGATGCATCGTGATCCCGGGCTCGCCGTACGTCTATGAGGAGTCGATGAAGCGCGGCTATCTGGCGATCTTCATGGAGGCGGGGGCGGCGATCTCGACGCCGACCTGCGGCCCGTGCCTCGGCGGCTATATGGGGATCCTCGCGGCGGGCGAGCGGTGCGTCTCGACGACGAACCGCAATTTCCGCGGGCGCATGGGTCATGTGGACAGTGAGGTCTATCTCGCGGGGCCGCACGTCGCGGCGGCGAGTGCAATACTGGGGCGGATTGCGGCCCCTGAGGAGGTGGCGTGATGTTCGAGGGAAAGGTTTGGCGCTACGGCGATAACATTGACACGGATGTCATCATCCCCGCACGCTATCTCAATACGTTCGAGCCGAAGGCACTCGCGGCGCACTGCATGGAGGACATCGACACGACGTTCGCGGGCAGTGTGCAGCAGGGCGACATCATGGTCGGCGGAAAGAATTTCGGCTGCGGCTCCTCGCGTGAGCATGCCCCGATTGCCATCGCGGCATCGGGCATTCCCGTCGTGATTGCGGCAAGCTTTGCGCGCATCTTCTACCGCAACGGCATCAATATCGGTCTGCCGCTTCTCGAGATCGGCGATGATGTGGAGAAGATCCGCGCGGGTGACCGTCTGCGTGTCGATACGGAGACGGGAACAATTGAAAATCTGACGACGGGCGATACGTTCCATGCGCATCCTCTGCCGGGCTTTGTGCAGGATATTGCGCGTGCGGGCGGACTGCTGAACTATATCAAGGAGAACGGGGGATTTCGTCATGGGGTATAAGATTGCGGTCGTCCCGGGCGACGGCATCGGGCAGGAGATCACGAGTGAAGCGGTACGCGTCCTGAAGGCTGTCGATGCGAAGTTCTCGCTCGGACTTTCCTATGAAACGCGCGATGCGGGCGGCACGGCGTACGATGCATACGGTACGCCGCTGCCCGAGGATACGCTCGCCGTCTGCAAGGCATCGGACGGCGTGCTCTTCGGCGCGGTCGGCGGGACGAAGTGGGACGCGGTGGAGCCTGCACTGCGTCCTGAACGTGCCATCCTCGGCCTGCGCAAGGGCCTCGGACTCTATGCGAATCTGCGTCCAGTCAAGGTGGCGGATGCGCTCATCGAGCACTCGCCGCTGAAGCCCGATCTCGTGCGCGGTGTCGATCTCGTCATTGTGCGAGAGCTGATCGGCGGCATTTATTTCGGCGAGAAGTGCGAGTCGGAGCAGGTGGACGGCGCAGAGCGTGCGTGGGATATGGAGAACTACTCCGTGCCCGAGGTGGAGCGCATCGCACGCCTTGCATTTGAGACGGCGCGTCTCAGACGCTCCAAGGTCACGTCCGTGGACAAGGCGAACGTGCTTGCAACGTCGCGGCTCTGGCGGCGTACGGTGGCGGCATTGGCAAAGGAGTACGCAGATGTGGAGCTCGATCATCTCTACGTCGATAACTGCGCCATGCAGCTTGCCGTGCGCCCGACACAGTTCGATGTCGTCGTGACGGGCAATCTCTTCGGTGATATTCTCTCCGATGAGGCGGCGGTGATCGGCGGCTCGATCGGTCTCATGCCGTCGGCGTCGATCGGGACGGGCACGAGTCTCTTTGAGCCGATTCACGGCAGTGCGCCCGACATCGCAGGGAAGGGAATCGCAAACCCGCTCGGGACGATCCTCTCGGCGGCGATGCTGCTGCGCTATGCGCTCCATGAGGAGGAAGCGGCCGCCGCCATCGAAGCGGCGGTGGATGCGGCACTCGCCGAGGGGATGCGGACGGCGGATATCTACCTCGCGGATACGGGCTGCACGAAGGTCGGCACGCAGGAAATGACGGATGCGGTGCTTAAGCGCCTATAAGGTGCTTCCCTATCGGTAAATGCGCTGCTTCCCTGATTGCGATCAACGGCTCCCCTGTCGGGGCTTTGCCAATGCCAACAAAAATGCTGTACGAAGTGTTTTGCTTTCGTACAGCATTTTTTTCCATGTTATTCTACCGCCGGATGCCCCTTCCTCACATACCGCCACCGCACGAAGGCGGCGAGGATGAGGAGAATCGTGCCCGAGGTCGGGAAGAGGTAGTGTATTCCAAGGTACGTCGCGACGGCGCCGCCGAGCAGCGGCCCAGCGGCAGAGCCAATCTGCTGGGCGGAGAAGAGCAGCCCGAAGACGCTTCCCTTGAGCTGCGCGGGCGTATGCTGAGCGATGACGGCGTTCAGCGAGGGCTGAATCCCGGCGAGGAAGAGCCCCACGCCGAACTGCATGACGGCAAAGGGGACGAGGGTGTCGGGGATGCCCTGCAGGATGAACATGCCTCCCGCGCACAGCATGGCGAGGAACATCGCGCTGAAATAGCCGCGCCGTGTGCCGTAGATCCCCCAGAGCGGCGCGGAGATCGCTCCTGCGATGCCGCCGAGAGAGAATACTGCGCCCGCGACAAAGACGATGTTGTCCATCGCGCCCGCGAGCACCTTGATGTAGGTTGTCAGGACGGGCATGAGGATGTAGAGCACCACCTGCGCGAGCGTACTCACAATCATCATCGTGCGCAGGATGGGGATATGCCAGAGGTGCATCGGATTTTTTTCCTCTGCTGTAAGCGGTGCGGTCTCTTTCGGCATCGGCGGTTCTTTGATGATAAACGTAAAGGCAAGAAAGTTGATGAAGAGTGCCAGACCGCCGATATAGAAGCTCGTGCGCATCCCGAACAGCTCCGCGAGGACACCGCCGAGCAGAGGCCCGACGACGCCGCCCGCCGTGAGCGTGCCCTGCATGATGCCGAGGGAGAAACCGAGCCGCTCCTGCGGCGCGTAGAGCGTCATGATCGCAAGATCCATCGGCCAGAGTCCTGCGGCAAAGCCCTGAAAGAGGCGCACGATGATGAGCTGCTCGGGGGACGTGACGAGTCCGCCGAGCAGATAGCTGATCGCGATGAGAAGGCTCGCGCGCATGGCCATGAGACGCTTTCCCTTGCGGTCGGCGATACGACCCCAGATTGGAGCCATGACCGCGGAGACGAAAAAAGTCACCGAGAACGCAAGTCCTGACCAGAGATTCACGGAGGCATCGTCCACACCAAGTTCGTTCGTCAGATACATCGGCAGGAACGGAATGATCATCGTATAGCTTGCGGACATGAAGAGCACGTTGCACGTGAGCAGCGCGAGTACCACTTTCCAGTTCATGACAGACCCTTTCTCTTTATCGTGTTTCTCTTACCATTCTATCACGTTTCATTGAAAAAGTAAGCGATGAATATAGGACTAAATACCCTTAAACATTGATTTTCACGCGCCATTGTGCTATGATTGAAAAACGACGTGACGATATCAAAAAATCTAAACTACTGCAACACCATCTGCCGCGCGTCACTTACGGCAGATAATTTTCGAAAGTAAGGGTTGTCATGAAACACATCGTCGTAGATTTGGAAATGAATCCCGTGGGGAAGGAATACCGGGATGTCCGCAGGAAATTGAACGGAGAAATCATCGAGATCGGCGCGGTGCGCCTGAATGAGGATTTTGTGCAGGAGGACGAATTTCAGTGCTATGTTTGTCCTGAGTATGGGATGGTAAAGAAGCACATCACCGAGCTGACGGGCATCACCCAGGAGAAGGTCGCAGGGCATCCCGCGTTCGCCGACAGCTTTCACGCATTCGTTGCGTGGATCGGCGAGGCAGAGACGAAGATCTACTCGTGGAGTATGTCCGACATCAAGCAGCTGCGCAAGGAGTGCCGTCTGAAACTGCCGGACTTTGACGTCACGTGGCTCGATGCGCGCTGGGTCGACCTCCAGCAGGAGTTTGACGACCGCCTCGGGCTCCACAACAGCCTCGCACTGAAGCACGCACTCGGTGCGATGGGACGCAAGTTTGAGGGGAGTCAGCACTCCGCACTTGCCGACGCCGTCAATACGAGTGCCGTTCTCGCACTCATGCAGGATGACGCAAAGTTTCGTGAGACCATGCGCCCCGTCCTCGAGATACTGGAGCCGAGCGACGGCCTCTCGGACTCGATCGGCGAGCTGTTCCCCGATCTGGAAAAATTGAAACGAAATCTATGATGGATGTATTGAACCGCTGCACGGAGGGCCGTGCGGCGGTCTTTTTATACAAAAAAAGCCGCCCGATTGGGCGGCTTTTGTCGTGTCGTTTGGTGGAGATGAGGAGAATCGAACTCCTGTCCGAAGATAACGTCACATGGATTTCTCCGAGCGCAGTCTGTGCTTTGCTTTAGGTTCGGCGGCCCCCGCAGACAGGGTGCACCGTTCCGATCACGATGAAGTTCCCGTGAGAGTTATCGTGCGGTGGCTCTCAGGTATCCCGCGTTTGACCCCTGTCTCCATCCGTGCGGGAGGCAGACGGAAAGGGGCTGGCTTAAGCCGCCAGAGCGTAGTCTTCGTTTGCTTTTATGTTTAAATAAAAGTTTCACCTTACTGACGGGATGATGACCCCCCGGCTCGCTGTCCACATGCCATCCATCCCCGTCGAGACCATTACATCCCCGATAATGGAAGCTGTGCGCTTATCCATACTATAACAAAAGGCGGATATGTTGTCAAATCCTGTTTTTTCTTGCATGTTCGCAAAATTTTTAGTATCATGTACGGGAAGAAGCAATCGGAATTGTTGGACGGTACGATATTTTGCTCGTCCGTTCATGGAGGTTTACGCTTGCAAAAACAGAAAACACTGGCGTCACGGGTGGTCTACGATGGGATTGGACTGCATTCGGGACGGCCGGTACATATGGAACTCGCACCGGCACCGCCGGGGTCGGGGATCCTGTTTGCGCGCGCCGATTTGCCGGATGTGCCGCCTGTGGCGGCGACGGCAGCACATGTGACGGCGACAATGCGCGCAACGACAATTGGTGCAGGGGCACTGAAGTTCTTTACGATTGAGCATCTGATGAGTGCACTGCATGTGCACGGGATTGACAACTGCCGCGTGATGCTCGATGCAGAGGAGCCGCCCGTCGCTGACGGCAGTGCACGGGCGTTCTTTGAACTGATTGCACGCGCCGGGAGCATCGAACAGGATGCCGTGCGGCAGGAGACGGTCATTGACCGCATCTACCGTGTAGACAATGGCGGACACTTCATCATGGCACTGCCGTACGATGGGCTGCGCGTTTCGTTTACCTCGCTGAATGAGCATCCGCTCATCGGGGTACAGTACTACGACATCAAGGTTTCGCCCTCCGCGTACGAGCGCGAGATTGCGCCGGCACGGACGATTGCCTATGAAAAGGAGATTGCGGCGCTGCGTGCGCATGGGCTGGGACTGGGCGGCTCGCTGGAGACGGTGATCGTCTACAACGACGAGGGATGGATGAACCCGCTGAACTTTCCCAACGAGCTGGTGCGCCATAAGATTCTCGATGTAATCGGGGATATTCGTCTGGCAGGTATGGTTCGCGGGCATATCATCGCCGTTGCCTCGGGACACGCACTCAATACCGCGCTGGCAAAAGAGATTGCAGGGGAGAGGGATCAAGCATGACGTTGGATATCAATGAGATTCAAAAGATTTTGCCGCATCGTCCGCCGATGCTCCTTGTGGATCGGATCATCGAGCTGGAGCCGTTCAAGTCGGCAACGGGCATCAAGTGTGTGACGATGAACGAGCCGTTTTTCCTCGGACATTTCCCGGGGCATCCGATTATGCCGGGGGTACTCCTGCTCGAAGGAATGGCGCAGGTCGGCGGGGTGACAATGCTTTATCCTGAGGAACATCGCGGCAAGATTGCACTCTTTGGCGGGATGGAGAATGTAAAGTTCAAGCGTCCCGTCGTTCCCGGTGATGTGGTCGTGACAAAGGCGGAGCTGGTGCGTGTGCGCGGCGTGTTTGGCGTGCTTCATGCAGATGCGTACGTCGGAGAGGATCTTGTCGCATCGGCAGACTTCAAGTTTGCTCTGAAAAACGGCGAAGACATTTGACTGTGCGTCATAATGACAGGATAAACGGACATAATTCACGATAAAACGCGAAATCCGGCGATAATGGCTGATTTTGCCATGTGAAAGTCTTGCCCTTTTGTCGGATTGTAATGGATAGTGGAATATGTCTGCCCCGATTCCTGCGGGGCTGAAGGAGTTGAAACAGATGACAGGCACGAGCAAGGTTCTTGCCTATATCCACGAGGTGGCGGTGGTCGCACCGACGGCGCGCATCGCCCGCGACGTGGAGATCGGCCCTTATGCGGTCATCTCGGATCATGTCCAGATCGGCGAGGGGACGAAGATCGCCCCGCACGTCGTCATTAGGGAATGGACGCAGATCGGGCGCGACTGCCAGATTTTTCAAGGCGCATCCATCGGCGAGGTGCCGCAGGATCTGAAGTTCAAAGGGGAAAAGAGCTATACGTTCATCGGCGACCGCACGACGATCCGCGAGTGTGCGACCGTGCACCGCGCGACGGGCGAGGGCGAGGAGACGCGCATTGGCGACGATTGCCTGCTGATGGCGTATACCCATGTGGCGCATAACTGTGTGCTCGGCAACCATATTATCATGAGCAACGCCGCCATGCTGGCGGGTCATGCAATCGTCGAGGATGGCGTTGTGATCGGCGGCATGGCGGGCGTGCATCAGTTTGTCAAGATCGGTCGCAACGCGATGATCGGCGGCACGTCAAAACTCGTGCAGGATGTTGTGCCGTTCACCATGGTGGACGGGCATCCCGCGCGCGCCGTGGGCCTAAACAGCGTCGGCATCTCGCGTGCCGGCATCCCGCTCGATGTGCGCCGTCGCATCAAGCAGGCCTATAAGATCCTCTATCGCTCGGGGCTGAACCTCACACAGGCGATTGCCGTGATTGAGCAGGAGGTGGACTCCTGCGAGGAGATCGATCACATGCTGCGCTTCCTCCGCAATGCGGAGCGCGGTATCTGCCGAGAACGCCACGAGGACGAGTGAGGGAGACTGCCATGGAAAAACTGGGGCTGCTCGCAGGTGTCGGACACCTGCCCGCCGCGTGTGCACGCGCGGCACGTGCGCAGGGCTTTGAGGTGCATGCGATTGCACTCTTGCCGGACTGCGACCCTGAGCTGAAGGATGCGGCGAATGCCTATCGTGAGATCAGCATCGGCTCGATTGCATCGATTTTGGCGTATCTGCAGCAGGAGAAGATCCAAAAGGTCACGATGATCGGCAAGGTGACCAAGGAGCTGCTCTTTACGGGCGCGGTTCAGCCGGATGAGATGCTGCGCGGGATGCTGATGCAGCTGCCGAACCAGAATGACGATACAATTATGATGATGTTCATCGGGGCATTGATGAAGATCGGTGTGACGCCGCTTGACCAGACGGCACTCATCCGTCCCCTGATGCCGCCCGCGGGAGTTCTGACGAGCCGTCAGCCTTCGGCGGCAGAGCACGCTGATATGGAGTATGGGCTTCAGATGGCGCGCGAGATCGGACGTCTCGATGTGGGACAGACGGCGGTGGTGAAAGACCGTGCGGTCATGGCGCTTGAGGCGATCGAGGGGACGGATGCCTGCATCCGCCGCGGCGGGCAGCTTGCCGGCGGCGGTGCGGTCGTCGCAAAGGCGGCAAAGCCACAGCAGGACAGTCGTTTTGATGTACCTGCCGTCGGGCTCGATACGATCGAGTCGCTGGTGGCGGTGAAGGCGTCTGCGCTCGCCATTGAGGCGGGAAAGACACTCTTTGTGGACAAGGAGCGTGCGATTGCCCTTGCCGAGGCGAACGGCATTACGATAGCGGCGATGTAGTGAGGCATCCCTTGCAAATACGGACGGTGTTTGCTGTTGATTCTACCGAGGAGGTCTTGCCCATTTGAAGATCATGCTTTCGGCGGGAGAGACCTCCGGCGACCTCCACGGGGCGGCGTTAGCGCGTGAACTGCGCACACTTGACCCGGCGGTGAAGCTGATCGGCTTCGGCGGTACGGAGATGGCGGCGGCGGGAGTGGCACTCCGTCAAAATTATGCGGACTACAATGTGATGGGTATTTCGGCGGTGATTTTGAATCTCCGCCGAATTTTCGCGTTGCTTGATGATTTGACGCACTTGATGGATGAGGAGCGTCCCGATGTGCTGGTCATCATCGACTATCCGGATTTTAACTGGCGGCTGGCGGCGCGGGCAAAGGAGCGGGGGATTCCCGTCTTTTCTTATATTCCTCCGTCTGCGTGGGCATGGCGTAAGGGGCGCGCGAAGTCCTGCGCGGCTCTCGCCGACGAGATCGTCGCGATTTTCCCGCATGAGCTGCCGCCCTATGAGGCGGCGGGTGCGAACATTTCGTTCGTCGGCAATCCGCTTGTCGATACGGTGCGTGCCGAGATGCCGCCCACAGAGGCACGGCGTCACTTCGGCATCGGTGCAGATGATGTGCCGATCCTGCTCCTCCCGGGCAGCCGCCGTGAGGAGATCGAGCGTCTCCTTCCTCCCATGTTGGGGGCGGCGGAGCGGCTCGGAGCGGCAGACCCCACGCGACGGTTCTTTCTGCCCGTCGCGGGCGGCGTGGATGAGGAGCGCATCAGAAGGCATCTCGCTGCATCCACGGCGGAGGTGACGCTGACCCACGACGCGCGCTATGCCCTCATGGGGCTCGCACGCGCTGCGATGGCAACCTCGGGCACAGTGGTGATGGAGGCGGCGCTCATGGGGCTGCCCGCCGTCGTCCTCTATCGGATGTCGGCACTCTCCTATCTCATCGGGCGTCTGCTCGTCGATGTGCCGCGCTTTTCCCTGCCGAACATCCTGCTCGGCGAGACGTTTGAGACAGAGCTGCTGCAGGGGGCCGTGCAGCCCAACCGCATCGCGGCGGAGATGGAGAAGATCATCGCGGACGGCGCG
Organism: Centipeda felix; assembly: GCF_900186465.1. Taxonomy (GTDB): domain Bacteria; phylum Bacillota; class Negativicutes; order Selenomonadales; family Selenomonadaceae; genus Centipeda; species Centipeda felix. The sequence continues at coordinate 811,214 of NZ_LT891959.1, read as the reverse complement.
GATCGCCGCTACGTGACGGAACGCCTGTCGCGCGCGGCAGCACGTCTTGGTGAACCCCATGCGGCGCGCCGTGTGGCGGAGAAGATTCTCGCTCTTGGACGCAAGAGATATTGTACCCCGTAGGAGACCTATGAAGAATTATAAGAGACTGCTGACCTACATGCGGCCGTACGTAAAGAAATTCGTGCTGGCAGTCGTGTGTATCATCCTTGCCTCGGCGGCGAATCTCTACGTTCCGTGGATCATCAAGGACATGATCGACGACGTTCTCGCCGATAAGAACATGGCTCTGCTGAACGCCATCTGCATCGGCATTGTCGTCATCTTTTTCCTGCGCGGAATTTTTTACTTCGGGCAGTCCTACCTCGTCTCCTACATCGGACAGAAGGTGATCATCGATGTGCGTGAGGTGATGTTCCGCAAGTTCCAGCGGATGCCGCTCGCGTACTATGACCGCCACCAGACGGGCGAGATCATGAGCTTCGTCACGAACGATGTTGCGGCAATCCAGTCGGCACTCGTCGACAACCTCATCGATCTCGTGACGGAGGGCTGTATCCTCATCGGATCGCTTGCCCTCATGTTCTATCTGGATTGGAAGCTCTCCCTGCTGACGCTTATCGTCATTCCTATGGTCGGGCAGGCGATGAAGATCTTTGGACGCAAGATCAAGAAGTCGAGCACCGTGATTCAGGAGCGGCTCGCAGAGATCACGGCACTCCTGCAGGAGTGCTTTTCTGCGACGCGCGTCGTGAAGTCCTTCGTCCGTGAGGACTATGAGATCGACCGCTTTGTCGTGAGCAACCAGCGCAACTTCGAAGCAGTGATGAAAAATGTCCAGCAGACGAGCATGCTCACGCCGACGGTGGAGTTCCTCGCTGCTCTTGCCGTCACGTTCATCGTCTGGTTCGGCGGCTACGAGGTCGTCAACGGTGACATCACGGCGGGCGCGTTCGTCGCGTTCCTCACCTATGCCGTGAACCTTGCAAATCCCGTCAAGCGCCTCTCGCGCATCTACGGCAACCTGCAGAAGGCAATGGCAGCCGTGGACCGCGTGTTCTCCGTTGTCGATCTCACGGAGAGCATTACAGATCGTCCCGACGCCAAGCCGCTTCCCCCCGTGACAGGGCACGTGTGCTTCGAGGATGTCACGTTCTCCTACAAGGAAGGACGCAAGGCGCTCGACGGTGTGACGCTTGAGGCCGCGCCCGGCGAGATGATCGCCTTTGTCGGTCCCTCGGGCGCAGGCAAATCGACGATTGCGAATCTTATCCCGCGCTTCTACGAGCCGGACAGCGGGGCAATCACGGTGGACGGACACGACATCCGCAGTGTTACGCTCGCCTCGCTGCGCGGGCAGATCGGGCTGGTACCGCAGGAGACGATGCTGTTCTCCACGACGATTCGCGAGAACATTCGCTATGGACGCCTCGATGCGTCGGATGCGGAGATCGAGGAGGCAGCGCGTGCGGCAAACGCACACGATTTCATCGCGCAGCTGGAGCACGGCTACGATACGCAGATCGGGGAGCGCGGCGTCAGTATCTCGGGCGGTCAGCGCCAGCGCATTGCCATCGCACGCGCCATCCTGAAGGATCCGCGCATCCTCATCCTCGACGAGGCGACCTCCGCACTTGATACGGAGAGCGAAAAGATCGTGCAGGCGGCGCTCGACAATCTGATGGTCGGGCGCACGAGCTTCGTCATCGCCCATCGTCTTTCCACGGTGTTCCATGCCGACCGCATCTATGTGATTGATGCCGGCCGCATCGTGGAGCAGGGAACCCATGAGGAGCTCTTGGCAAAGGGCGGGCTCTATCAGCATCTCTATGACATTCAGTTTCGGGGAGAGTGACGCATGCGATTTCTCTACAATTTAGCGGCAATCCTCATCGTCACCATCATCATACCTATCTTCATGCTGCGCGCCACACGGGAGCGCGGCTTTGTCGAGCGCATCAAGCAGAGCTTTGGCTTCTACCCGCAGGACACGATAGACAAGGTGGCGGGAAAGAATGCCATCTGGGTGCACGCGGCATCCGTTGGGGAGATCGTGGCGACGAGTCCGCTCGTGCGTGAGTTCCGCAAGGCGTTTCCTGACACGCCTATCCTCGTCTCGGTCGTGACAACGGGTGGCTATGAGATGGCGCACCGCATCATCAAGGATGCGGACGCGATCATCTATTTCCCGCTGGATTTGCCGTTCCTCGCCTCGCGCGTCGTGGAACGGATCCGCCCGCGTGTCTTTCTGCCCGTGGAGACGGAGCTGTGGCCGAACTTCCTCAAGAAGGCGAAGCAGCTCGATGTGCCCGTCATGATGGTCAACGGCCGCATCAGCGACCGCAGCGTGAAGCAGTACAAGTACTTGTTCGGGATGCTGCGCGAGATGATCGGGACGGTGAAATGCTTTGCGATGCAGTCGGGCATCGATGCGGACTACATCATGCGCCTTGGTGCGCCCCGCGAGCTCGTCACCGTGACGGGCAATACGAAGTTCGATCAGGCGTATACGAGTGTCAGCCCCGAAGAGCGCGCAGCATTGATCGCGGAGCTCGGCCTCTCGGGGGCGAGCCGCATCATGATCGCGGGCTCGACCCACCGCGGGGAGGAAGAGCTGGTGCTCAACGCCTTTGCCGCTGTGCGTGCAAAAGATCCGAACGTACGCCTCATCATCGCGCCGCGCGAGGTGCTGCGCACGATGGAGGTGGAGCATCTCTGCCGCAAAGCCGGGTTTACGGTCAACACGCGCAAGAACCTCCAGAAAGGAGCAGAGGGCGGCGAGGACATTGTGATCCTCGATACGGTCGGTGAGCTCGGCCGCGTCTATGGGCTCGGCGACGTGATCTACATCGGCGGCAGCCTTGTCCCGCACGGCGGACATAATATCCTTGAGCCGGCGGCGCATGGCAAGGCAATCATCGTCGGAAATCAGATGTTCAATTTCAAGGACATCCACGCGCTTTTCCGCAATCGCAGCGCCGTCGTGACGGTTACGAACGGCGCGGAGCTGACCGCGGAGACGCTGCGCCTCTTCGCTGATGACGCGGAGCGCGCACGCCTTGAGTGCGAGACGCTCGCGATCATCAACGAGAACAAGGGCGCATCGAAAAAGTCGGCCAAGATCCTCGTGGATATGCTTGCTGCCTATGAGACGCGCCGTGCTCAGCGCGCGCAGGAGCGCATCAGTGCACATCGCGTGCGCGCGACACAGAAGGTCGCAAACTTCCAGACCTATTTCATCGACCTCGTTCACGACAAAGAGGTACACGGCGTCACGCGTCGCCTCATCATGGGCGTGTTCTACGTGTTCTCCCTCATCTATGAACAGCTGGTCAATCTGAAGCTTGCCATGTATCGGTGGGGCTGGTTTAAGAAAGAACAGCTGCCCTGCTTCGTTATCAGCCTCGGCAATGTGACGGTCGGCGGAACGGGAAAGACGCCAACAGCGCAGCATCTCGCGCGTGCCATTCATGCGATGGGGTATCGCGCTGCGATTCTCAACCGCGGGTATCGTGCCAAGTGGCGCGGAGCAGTCGGCATCGTCTCGGACGGGCGTGCACTGAAGATGGATGCGGAGACGGCGGGGGACGAGGCGTTTATGCTCGCCAAGCATTTGCCGGATGTGCCCGTTCTCATCGGGCCACACCGCGCCGTGACGGGACGCTATGCCATTGAGCACTTCGGCGCACAGGTGGCGATTCTCGATGACGGCTATCAGCACTGGCAGCTTGAGCGCGATATGGATATCCTGCTAGTTGATGCGGTCAATGTATTTGGCAACGGCTACCTTCTGCCGCGCGGAACTCTGCGCGAACCGCTCTCGCATATCAACCGCGCAGATGTATGCCTTATGACGAAAGTCGATCAAGCGGCACCGGGGGCGATTGAGTACATCTGGGAGACGTTCCGCAGCTACAATCAGGACGGGCTCATCATGGAGAGCATCCATCAGCCCCGTCAGTTTGTCCGCCTTTCGGATTGGTTTGAGGACATTGCGGCGGGCGGTGTGCCCGTGACAGAGATGGAGGGCAGAAAGGTGCTCGCTGTCTCGGCCATCGGGAACCCCGCCTCCTTCGAGCAGACGCTTGCCGATCTCGGTGTTGAGATGGTGGAGAGCATGCGCTATCCCGATCATCACGACTACGGCGAACGCGATATGGCAGAGGTACTCTACCGTGCGGAGACGCTCGGCGTTGAGGCAATTGTCATTACAGAAAAGGATGCAGTGAAGGTGCCGGGCGATGTCGTACGCGCGAAATGGCGTATCCCGATGTATGTGCTCTCTGTCGAGGTCACCCTGCAGAAGGGGCAGGAGGTCTTCTTCGAGACCCTTAAGGAGCAGTTGGCAGCAAAGTTTGGGAAGCAGTGCACGATAGGATGAAGCTGCGTTTTCCACAGCGGATCCTAGTGGGCGGGATCAGTGCTCGGCTGCCTGCGCAGCGAGGGGTTCGCGCGGTGTGTCACTGCGAAAATTCAGTTATCCATCATATAGAGGTGATCGCATGAAGGTTCTCTGCATTATCCCTGCGCGGTATGCATCGACGCGTCTGCCCGGGAAACCCCTGCGCGATATCGCGGGGAAGCCGATGATTGTCCGTGTCTATGAGCGGGCGGTGCGGGCACAGCGTGTCCATGAGGTTGTCGTGGCGACAGATGATGAACGCATCCGTGCGGCGGTCGAGGAGCATGGCGGTCACGCCGTCATGACGCGCGCCAATCATGCAACGGGGACAGATCGTCTCGCCGAGGTTGCCGCACAGCGGCCGGACTGCGATCTCATCATCAACGTACAGGGCGATGAGCCGCTGATCGATCCCGCCGTGATCGATGCCCTTGTCGCTCCGTTTGAGCATGACGATGCGCTCATGATGGCGACGGCGAAAACGGAGATCACGGATGCGGCGGAGATGGAGAATCCGAACAATGTCAAGGTCGTTACCGACCGTACGGGGAATGCCCTCTACTTCTCCCGTGCGCGCATCCCCTATGCACGCAATATGGGCGCAAAGGTCTATAAGCACATCGGCATCTATGCCTACCGCAGGGATTTTCTGCTCGCCTATGCGAAGATGGCGCAGACGGAGCTGGAGTGCTCGGAGTCTCTGGAGCAGCTGCGTGCGCTCGAGAACGGGTACCGCATCCGCGTCGTGGAGACGGACGCGGTCTTTATCGGTGTTGACACGGAGGAGGATCTGGCGGCGGTCAATGCGGAGTATCGGCGACAGGGGATTGATTGACCTCGGGATATGAAGTATTTATAATAGGAACTATAGTGCAATACGAAGCAGCCGAAAGGAGCCCTGAAGATGAACAAAGTGAAGCTGGCGAATTTTGAGATTGGCGGCGGCGAGCCGCTCGTCCTTCTCGCGGGGCCATGCGTCCTGGAAGGGCTGGAACGCTCACTCATGATCGGACGCGGCATCAAAGAGATCACGGACCGGCTCGGCATCCCCTACGTGTTCAAGGCATCCTTTGACAAGGCAAATCGCTCCGCCTATCACAGTTTTCGTGGGCCGGGGCTCACGGACGGGTTGAAGATGCTGGGGCAGATCAAGAAGGAACTCGGAGTTCCCGTTGTGACCGATATCCATGAGTCGTGTCAGGCGGAACCGGCGGCGAAGGTCGTGGACATCCTCCAGATCCCCGCCTTTCTCTCGCGCCAGACCGATCTGCTGCACGCGGCAGCACAGACGGGTGCGGTCGTCAATGTGAAGAAGGGGCAGTTCCTCGCGCCGAACGATATGCGCAACGTCGTGGACAAGATCCACGAGAGCGGCAGCGAGCGCATCCTGCTGACAGAGCGCGGGGCGAGCTTCGGCTACAACAATCTCGTCGTCGATATGCGTGCTTTGCCCATCATGCGAAGCTTCGGTTATCCTGTGATCTTTGACGGAACGCACAGCGTACAGCTGCCGGGCGGCGCGGGGACGAGCTCCTCGGGGCAGCGCGAGTTCGTGGAGTATCTCGTGCGCGCTGCTGTTGGCGCGGGGGTCGATGGACTCTTTCTCGAGGTACATGACAATCCCGCCGAGGCACTTTCGGATGGGGCGAACATGGTCTATCTGGACAAACTCGAAGAGCTGCTGAAGGATGCCCTCGCCATCTATGAGGTCGTGCGTAAAAAGCTGAACTAGGAGAACGCTATGCAAGAGAGTACCATCCGACAGAAGGCAGTTGAGACGCTGAAACTGGAGGCAGACGCCGTCGCGCGTCTCACGGATCGCGTTGATGATGACTTTGAGGCAGCAGCAGAGGCGATCCTTGCATGCAAGGGGCGCGTCGTCGTGACAGGCATGGGAAAATCTGGTCACGTCGGACGAAAGATCGCGGCGACACTTGCGAGTACGGGAACGCCCGCCTTCTTCATGCATCCAGCGGAGGCGTTCCACGGGGATCTCGGCATGGTGACGGCGGACGACATCGTGATCGCCATCTCGAACAGCGGTGAGTCGAACGAAGTCGTCAACATTTTGTCGATTATCCATCGCATCGGCGCGCGCATCGTCGCTATGAGTGGACGGCGAAAGTCCCAGCTCGGCCGCAGTGCGGACTTTTACATTGACATCGGTGTCGAACGCGAGGCGTGTCCTTTGGGGCTCGCACCGACCGCATCGACGACGGCGACGCTTGCGATGGGGGATGCACTCGCAATGGCACTCATGGCGGCACGGGACTTCAAGAAGGAGGACTATGCGCTCTTTCATCCGGGTGGTGCGCTCGGGCGCAAGCTCCTGCTCACCGTGGCGAACGTCATGCATACGGGCGATGAGAATCCCGTCGTGCCGTATCATACGACGGCAAAGGATGCGCTCTTTGTCATGACGGACAAGGGGCTCGGGGCGGTCTCCGTAGTGGATGCGGACGGCAAGTTCATCGGGCTTGTCACGGACGGCATCATCCGCCGCGCGCTCGCGAAGGACTACACGTTCCTCGACAAGGACGTGGAGAGCATCATGTTCGCCACGCCGCTCACGATTGCACCGGACAAGATGGCGGCGGCGGCACTCTCCGTCATGGAAAAGCATCAGCCGCGCCCCGTCACAGTGCTGCCTGTCATTGACGATGCGGGTGTTCCCGTGGGAATTGTTCATCTGACGGATCTCTTGCGGCAGGGGGTGGTCTGATGCCGATACGAGAAGACGCGATTGCGCGTGCAAAGAAGATAAAATGTGTGATTCTCGATGTGGACGGTGTGCTGACGGACGGAGGGATCTACGTCGCACCAGACGGAAGCGAGCTATTTAAGCCGTTCTTTGCCCGTGACGGGCTTGCGATCACGCGTGCCCGCAAGGTGGGCCTGAAAACGGCGATCATTACGGGGCGCGCCTCGCCCATCGTCGCGAATCGTGCGAAAGAACTGCATATTGACCTCGTCTATCAGGGACGCCTCGATAAGCGCGAGGCGTATGCGGACATCAAGGCTCAGACAGGGCTCTCCGATGAGGCGTTTGCCTATGTCGGAGATGATCTCGTCGATCTGCCGATCCTGCGCCAGGTCGGTCTGCCCTGTGCCGTCGGGGACGCCGTCCCCGAGGTCAAGGAGATCGCACAGATCATCGCCGTGCAGCCCGGCGGACGCGGTGCGGTGCGCGAAGTCTATGAGATCATTTTGAAGACACAGGGGCTGTGGGATTGTGTTCTTGCAGGCTTTTATGAGGACGTTGATGGACTAGCACAGTAGAAAGAGGAGGTGTGGTCATGCTCTATCGCACGCTGATGTTGATGAGCCGCGTTGCCTGCCACACGCCGCGTCCCATTCTGCTGGCACTCGGCTGGGTGCTCGGTAACCTCTACTACCTCATCATCGCCAAGATGCGGCGGCGGGCCGTCGCGCACATGATGCCCGCGCTCGGTATCGACGAGGCAGCAGCGAAAAAACTTGTACGTGCCTCCTTTATCAATATGGCGCGAAATTTTCTCGATATTCTTGCGATGCCCATGCTGAACGAGCGCAATTTCAGAGACTACATCGAGATCGACCATCTTGAGCGCATGAAGGCGGCACTCGCCGAGGGACATGGCGTCGTCGTCCTCACGGGCCATATCGGCTGCTGGGAATGGCTCTCGGCAGCATTTACGCTGAATGGGATGCCCGTCAGTGCGATTGCCAAGCCACAGCCGAACATCCAGTATACGCGTGTGCTCGACGATCTGCGTGCAACGATTCACGTGGAGATCTTCTCGCGCGGAACGAGTGAGCTGATCACGGCGGCGCGTGCGCTGAAGCGCGGCAAACTGCTCGGCTTTCTTGCCGATCAGGACGGCGGCCCCGGCGGTGCCTTCATCGAGTTTCTCGGACGCACGGCATCGACCCCGCTCGGACCGGCGGTCTTTTCCCGCAAGTTCCGATCCCCCGTCGTGCCCGCATTCATCCTGCGGCAGCCGAATGGAAAGCATAAAGTCATTGTCGGGGAGATCATGCGCTGCCCGAATACGGGTGATAGTGACCGCGATCTCCATGAGTTTACCGTGCAGATGACCGCCATCGTCGAGCGGATCATCCGCGAGAATCCGACGCAGTGGATCTGGTTTCAAAAGCGATGGAATACGTCTCCAGAGGAGCAGAAGACAGGAAAGCATCATGTGTCGGCAGGGCAGGAGGAGAAGGTCGGATGACACGGAATAAAATCATCGGCGGCGTTCTGGCGGCTGCCTTCCTCGGGCTTGTCCTCTGGGCTGTGCTTTCCGTGCCGAAGCCGCCCGAACAGACGGATGAACAGCAGGGACCGCGCATCATGTCCTATGAGGACAACACGCTCCATGAGGAGCAGGATGGGCGCACGGTCTGGACGCTTACCGCACAGAATATGAGTGTGGATATCGATACGCAGGACACGACAATGAAGGGGATCGAGGGGACCTTCTACAGCGAGGACGGGAATACACTCTCGCTGAAAGCCGATACGGGGCACATGGACAGCACGACGCGTGACGTTGTCCTCACAGGCGGCATATATGCCGAGACCAGCAACGGAATCACCCTGCGCGCGAACGCCCTGCACTGGATCGCCGCGAAAAAAGAGCTGGCAGCGGAGGGGAGCGCCGTCCTCACACGTGATGATCTGTGCGCGAGCGGGGATCGTATTACGAGCGCGGATGAATTTGAGAAATTTGCCATCGAGGGGAATGCGCACATTATTAAGGGGAGGGACGTAAAATGACGAAGAGGACTATTTGCCGCGGGGGACTGCTCCTGCTTGCGGCAGGCGCGGTCTGCACGGCAGGACTGGCGGCACCGCAGAACGCAGATCCGACGAATCTCACGGCGGATCGTCTGACTTACGATACGCGAACGGGCGTGGTCACCGCCGAAGGCGGCGTACACGTGGATCAGGGCACGGGGAACATCGAGGGTGCACGTGCTACCTACAACACAAAGACGCAGGAGGGCACCATTGAGGGAAATGTTCGCGCACAGCGTGAGGACATGAACCTCTCCTGCGATCGCCTCCTTGCCGCAGGGCAGGAGCATTGGCAGGCGAGCGGCAGCGTCCACATGGCAAAGGCAGGCCGCACCTTTACGGGTCCTCTGGTGGACTATTATCCCACACAGGATGATCACATTGTCGCCTCCTCGGGCGGGACGATCACGAGCCCCGACGGTACACTCTCAGCGGATCATCTTGAGGGATGGCTGAAGCAGAGCCGCTTTACGGGGATCGGAAACGCGCATGTCACGAGTCCCGCGCGTGATCTTGAGGGCGGCGGCGACCGCATGGACTACTATGGTAATGACCCAAGACCCTACGTCGAGCTGGATGGGAATGCGTGGGTATATCAGGGCAACAATACAGCGCGCAGCAATCACATGACCGTCTACCTCGCCGATGACGGCACCGCTGTGACCCAGTGAGGAGCGAGTGCAATGCATCTTGAATCCCGCAGTCTCATCAAGAAGTTCGGCAGCCGTACCGTGGTCGACCGCATCTCTGTGCGCATCGACAAGGGCGAGATCGTCGGACTCCTCGGACCGAACGGCGCCGGCAAGACGACGACGTTCTACATGATCGTCGGTCTGGAGAAGCCGACGCACGGTGATGTCTATCTCTCCGATATCTGCATCACGGACTATCCTATGTACCGCCGTGCCGAACTCGGTATCAGCTACCTCACGCAGGAGCCGTCCATCTTTCGTAAGCTCACTGTCACGGAGAACATTGCCGCTATCTTGGAGACAACAAAGCTCTCGGCAGCGGAGCAGAAACACAAGCTGGATGCCCTCCTCGAAGAGTTCCACATCGGACACGTCCGCGACCGCCGCGGGACGGAGCTGTCGGGCGGCGAGCGGCGGCGCGTCGAGATCGCGCGCTGTCTTGCGCTCGAGCCGCAGTTCATCCTGCTCGATGAGCCGTTTGCGGGCGTCGATCCGCTTGCCGTTGCGGACATTCAGGAGATCATCGAATATCTGCGCCAGCGCGGCATGGGGATCCTCATCACCGACCACAACGTCCGTGAGACGCTCCACATCGTCGACCGTGTCTACCTCCTCAGCGAGGGCAAACTCCTCCTCGAAGGCGACAGCAAGACCATCGCCGAGAGCCCTATTGCACGTAAATTCTATCTCGGCGAGAATTTCAGCCTGTAAAAAATAACCAATCTGTGCATGCAGGTTGGTTTTTTTGTTTCGTATTTTGGATAGTGTTTTTGTTTTGTGGATATACAAATTCGTAGAATATGATAAAATCATAATTAACAGAATCTTACTGCTGTAAGGAGGAAGAAGAATGAAACGGATGAAGAAGTGGCTGTCCGTCTTGGCGGTGGCTGCAGTCGCGGGAACGATGCTTGCAGGCTGTGGTGGCGGCACGGACAAGAAGGCGGCAGGCGGCGAGGAGGAGAAGGTGCTCACGGTCTATACAGCACGCAGTGAGAGCCTAAACAATCTCGTCATCCCAAATTTTGAAAAGGACACGGGCATCAAGGTCAATGTCATTGTTGCAGGGACGGGACCGCTCCTCAAGCGCGTGGCTTCGGAGAAGGGGAACCCACAGGGGGATATTCTCTGGGCATCGGATCAGATGACGCTCGAGTCGCAGAAGGATCTCTTTATGGAGTATGTCTCCCCTGAGGATGCGAATATGATGGAGGCGTTTCGCAATAAGACGGGATACTTCTCTCCTGCCTTTGCTGATCCGACCGTCATGATCGTCAATAAGAATCTGGCGGGGGATATGAAGATCGACAGCTTTGAGGATCTTCTCAATCCTGCCTTGAAGGGGAAGATCGCCTTCGGTGATCCAGCAGCATCGAATTCGGCATTGCAGTCACTGATCGCCATGCTCTATGCCAAGGGGACGAACGGTGACCCTATGTCGGATACAGCATGGGCATACGTCGATCAGTTCATCGCAAATCTCGACGGTAAGATACTGAACAGCTCGGGCGGCGTCCACAAGGGTGTGGCGGACGGTGAGTATACGGTTGGTCTCACGTGGGAGGATCCTGCGGCAACCTATGTGAAAAATGGTGCTCCTGTGCGTGTGGTCTTCCCCAAGGAAGGTGCGATCTTCCCCGGTGAGTCAGTACAGATCATCAAGGACTGCAAGCATCCGGAAAATGCGAAGAAGTTCGTTGACTATATGCTCTCGCAGAAAATTCAGGAAGCAGCCGGCAAGGAGCTGACGGTGCGCCCCCTGCGCAAGGATGTGCCGCTCGCATCCTATATGACGCCGATGAAGGACATTGCACTCTTCCCAAACTATGACGAGGGATGGGTAGCACAGCATAAGAATGAGATCGTTGCGATGTGGAATAAGCATCTCGAGAATTTCAAACAGTAGCAGACAGCCTGACAGGAGCGAATTGCTGCCGCCGCAAGGCGTGTGCAATTCGCTTTTTTCAAAAAAAGGGGGGGAACACGGTGAGTGTATCCATTCATATTGACAATGTCGTAAAAAAATATGGCGATCACACCGTCATCGACGGGCTGTCTCTCGATGTTCGGCCAGGGGAGTTCTTTACCCTGCTCGGACCGTCGGGCTGCGGAAAGACGACGCTGCTCCGCATGATTATTGGCTTCAATTCGATTGAGGGCGGTGAAATACGGATCGGCGACCGTCGCATCAACGATGTCCCGCCGAATCAGCGCAACATGGGGATGGTGTTTCAGAACTACGCCATCTTCCCGCACATGTCAGTGCGCGATAATGTCGCATTTGGTCTGAAGATGCGCGGTGTCAGCGCAGAGGAGATCGACCGCCGCGTCGACGAGATTCTACGCGTGGTGAAGATCGATGCACTGCGTGACCGTATGCCGACGGCGCTCTCAGGGGGGCAGCAGCAGCGTGTCGCGCTCGCACGTGCCATTGTCATCGCACCAGAGGTTCTGCTCATGGATGAGCCGCTCTCCAATCTCGATGCGAAGCTGCGTGTGGAGATGCGCAACGCGATTAAGCAGATCCAGCGGCAGATCGACATAACGACCGTTTATGTTACACACGATCAGGAGGAAGCGCTTGCCGTCTCCGACCGTATCGCGGTCATGGAGGGCGGCGTTGTCCGCCAGATCGGCAGCCCGCAGCAGATCTACCGCCGTCCTGCCGATGTCTTTGTCTCGACCTTCATCGGCCTCTCGAATCTCTTTGACGGGGTCGTGCGGTCAGAGGCCGACCGCAAGTCAGTTGAGCTTCTGCCGGACTACCGCGTGCCAATGCAGAATCTTGCCGCTGAGGCGTTTGACGGACAAGCGGTGGTCGTCTCCGTTCGCCCGGAGGAATTTATCATAACGGAGGGCGAGGGGGATGGCATCCCCGCTGTTGTAAAGAGCAGTGTATTCCTTGGCCTGACGACGCACTATTTTCTCGAAACGGCGCAGGGGCGGGCAGTCGAAGCGATCCGCGGTCAGGAAGACGGTGCCTTGCTCGCCGACGGCACACGCGTTACCCTGCGCGTCAAGGCGGAGCGCATCAATGTTTTCCGCGCTGATGCGGAGACGACGTTGATCGAAGGTGATCTGTCATGAAGGGCGGCGCGGGAAAAAATCTATCGGTATGGTCGATCCTCAGTATTCTCATCCTCGCAGCATTTGGCATCTTCGTCCTCTATCCGCTTGTGCTTGTCCTCTATAAGAGTTTCGTCGATCCATTCTCCGGCGGGGTGACATGGGACTACTTTGCACGGTTCTTCACCAAGCGATTCTATTGGGAGACGATGGTGAACAGCCTCTGCGTCACGGTCTGTGCGACGCTGCTCTCGGCAGCACTCGGTCTGCCCATGGCATATTTGATGCGCAGTGTGAAAATACGTGGGAGCAGTTTTCTCAACATTCTCATCGTCATCTCCTATCTTTCGCCGCCGTTCATCGGCGCATACGCATGGATTCAGCTGCTCGGGCGCAATGGTGTCATAACGCAGCTGGTGAACAGTGCCTTCGGTCTTTCCTTTGACGGTGTGTACGGCTTTGCGGGGATCCTGCTCGTCTTTACGCTGCAGTCCTTCCCTCTCGTCTATATCTATGTCTCGGGCGCGCTGAAGAATATGGACAACTCGTTGAATGAGGCGGCGGAGAGCCTCGGCTGCGGGCGCATCGGGCGGATTCGCCGCATTATCGTGCCACTCGTGATGCCGACACTTCTCGCAAGCTCACTGCTCGTCTTTATGCGTGTTTTTGCCGACTTTGGTACGCCTATGCTGATCGGCGAGGGCTACAAGACGATGCCTGTCCTCGTCTATACACAGTTCATGGGAGAGGTCGGCGGCGACGATGGATTCGCCGCGGCGATCTGCGTCATCATGATCGGATTGACCCTTGCCATGTTCTTCGCTCAGCGGATACTGGCACGGCGGAGTACCTATGCCATGACGGCACTCAAGCCGATGAGTGCAGAGCGTGCGACGGGGCTGCGCAATATCGCCGCCCATGGCTTTGCCTATCTTGTAACAGGGCTTGCGATCCTGCCGCAGGTCGTCGTGATCTATACGTCGTTCCTCCGCAGCAACGGCGGGCAGGTGTTTACGGGCGGCTATGCGCTGCAGAGCTATGAGGCGACGCTCTTTGCGAAGGATAACGATGCGGTGCTGAACACCTATCTGCTTGGGATACTCAGCATTGCCGTCGTTGTCGTGATCGGTGTTCTCGTCGCCTATCTGAGCATGCGTAAGAGAAATGCGGTCAACAATGCGCTCGATACGATTACGATGTTTCCCTTTATCATCCCAGGATCGGTGCTCGGCATTGCCTTCCTCTTCGCGTTCAACAGTCCGCCGATTGTCATTAGCGGGACAATGCTCATCATGATCATCGCGTTCAGTGTACGACGGATGCCGTATACGGTGCGATCGAGTGCTGCTGCCCTCGGACAGATTAGCCCGAGCATCGAGGAGGCGGCGGTGTCGCTCGGCGCATCGGAGATGACGACGTTCGCGCGCGTGACCGTTCCAATGATGCTGCCGGGGGTCTGTGCGGGTGCGATCATGAGCTGGGTGACGATCATCAGTGAGCTGAGCTCGTCGATTATCCTCTATACTAATGCCAATCAAACACTGACTGTCTCGATCTATACGGAGGTCATACGCGGCAATTATGGGAATGCCTCCGCCTATGCGACCATCCTCACGGTCACGTCCATCCTCTCCCTGCTGCTCTTTTACAAAGTGACAGGGCGGCGCGATATCAGTATCTGATCCACTCTTTCTGATCGTGCCGGTCAGACGCCGGTGATACGATTGAAAACGAGAGCGTTGCATTTGCAGTGCTCTCGTTTTATAATATTTCGGAAAGACTGATAAGGAATCACTGATAAAATGAGGTCTGCCAGATTGGCGTAGATTTTTTCGTCCGAACGAGGTGGAAAACCGGACGCAGAGTGGTGCTCTGTGGAGGATTTTCCGCCGAAGTGCGGGCAAAAAAGATGCGTCAAAATGGTTGTACCGAATTTATCAGTGCTTCCATAATATTGGAAGAGAAGGTGAGAGGATACGTGGCACAGTCGGTCCGTTTTCGTGCGTATATCCGCCGCCTTTTCATGCGTTCCATCCTTGCCTTTATCGCACTGATGCTCGTCAGCTATGCTGTGTTTGTCGTTTTATACTATGAAGTCTGCGTTGTTCGTGAGACGGAGCAGGAATGCGCGGCGATCGCAGCGGTGGCGGATGCCGAGTGGCAGCGTTATGATGCGGGGGTACAGAGCCTTGCCCGCATGGAGGATGTACGCGGTGCGCTGGATGGGCAGACGGTTACAGAGGCATACCGCCGTCTCTATGCATTCTCGTTCGCAGGCCCTTTGCGCGCCGATTTTGCCTTGCTGCGGGAGGACGGGACAGTATGCGCGTCGAATCTTTACGCGGTAAACAGTGACAGTTTTGCCCGTCATGATGGTATCCGCAGGGAACTGTTGCGTTTGAACCGGACGCCGGATGCAGCAGTGAGCAGCACGGTGCTTTTGCCGCTTGCCTACGATCAGGGGGCAGTGTATGCCTTTTCTGCTGTTGTGCCTGGCGAGGACGGCGGAACGGCAGGCTATCTCGTCTTTGCCCTGCGGACCGAGGCGTTCCATGCACTCGCCATACGCGGCGGCGCCGACCAGGTTGTACTGATGGACCCCTTTGACCATGTGATTTTCGCAACGGATCGCCTGACAGAAAAGACGCTTGGAAAGTTTACGGCATCGGTGGAGGAGAGCGGCAGAACGGAAATAGATGGGCAGCCTGCCTATGCCGCTGTGCAGTCCTGTGCGCAGGGGCGTGTGCGCGTTGTCACGATGACCTCGCTCTTGCGGCAGCAGCAGCTTGCCGCGACGGGGGCAGTCTTTCTGCTCACGCTCAGTGTGTTGCTCCTTCTCTCCATGCCGGTGCTCACGCGCAGGGTGACGGAGCGCAGCCTGCGCTCTGTCGACGGGCTTCTGCGTGCAGTACGTGCGTGTCGGGACGGCGATATGGGACCGCAGGATCTGCCACAGAGCTTCTATGAGTTTGACGTCCTCTATGCAGACTATAATGCGATGCTTGCGCGCATCCGACGTCTGCTCGCACGCAATGCAGAGCTCGCCGAGCGCAAGCGCCGTATGGAGGTACGTCAGCTTAAGGGACAGTTCAATCCACATTTTGTCTTTAACGTAATGGAGGCACTGCGCTATGAGATCCTCATCGATCCAAAGCGCGCCTCAGAGATGGTTGTCGCCTTTGCCCGCCTGATGCGCTACGGCATTCGTGCGAGCGGGGACATGGCAGAGCTTGCCGTGGACATCCGCTATGTGGAGGATTATCTGACCCTCCAGAAGATGCGCTACGGCGATCGGCTGACCTACGACATCGTGCTCCCTGCGCAGCTGCGCAGCTGCCGTGTGCCAAAGCTGCTCCTTCAGCCGATCGTTGAAAACAGCATTGTCCATGGACTGGAGCAGACGCGTGAACTGCGCCTGCGCGTCGAGTGCCGCGCGGAGCAGGGAGATCTGCTGCTGTGCGTGATAGACGACGGTCCAGGCATGACCTTGGCAAAGTATACAGAGATCTGCGCTATGCTTGCGTCGGCGTCGGCCGAGCCGGAACACATCGGCCTCTACAACGTGCATCGGGTGCTCCGCCTGCTTTACGGCGGTGCCTATGGCGTGACGATTGCGGAGTATAGAAACGGGCTGAAGGTCATCCTGCGGATGCCGCTGCAGCAGAGGGAAGAACATGGATAAAGTTTTGCTCGTTGAGGATGAAGATATCATTCGTCGCGGACTCCTCTATGCGGTGGATTGGCTGAAGGAGGACTGTGTGGTTGTCGGCGAGGCAATGGACGGCATAGACGGACTGAAAAAAATCGATACACTCCGTCCGGATATTGTTATCACTGATGTGAAGATGCCGTACCTCGATGGGCTCGGGATGCTCGAGCAGAGCCGAGATCGCGGCTATGAGGCAATCATTCTTTCGGGGTACGATGAATTCAGCTATGCCAAACGCGCAATCTCTCTCGATGTCGCGGAATACCTGCTGAAGCCCGTGGACTTCGATGCGCTTCATGAGAGCCTTGTACGTGCGAAGGAGCGCCTGCGGAGGAGGGCAGAGACACGGCGACTGGCGCAGGAACATGCCGCATCTGCACCAGTGGAGATTTTTCCCTCGGCGGGGGCACCGGTCGGCAAATATACGGGAAAACTTCTGCGCCGCATTCGCGCGGACTATGCAGAACGACTGTCGCTGCGGGATATTTCCGCCGAGTACGGTGTGTCCGAGACATATCTGCAGAAGTGTTTCAAACAGGATACGAAGTACACCTTTAACGATTTCCTCAACCGCTACCGCATTCTGCGGGCGGCGGAATATCTTCGTGCGGGAGACGGGCGAATCTATGAGATCGGTGCACGCGTCGGGTTTCAGGACTATAAGTACTTTACGCTCGTGTTCAAGAAATACATGAACTGCACACCGGGACAATTTCGCACGCGAAGCGAACGGGATGCGGCAGATGAATAGAAAAAGCCCCGACCCAGTGCAGGGCGGGGCTTTCGCATCGGTTCTATGCGATGTAGCGATAGTAGGCATCCAGCAGAAACAGTGCGCCTGCGATGCCGATGGTGACCATGCTGCCGCGTGTGACGAGCATCATCTGTGTCTCAGTGAGGCGATCTGCCGCATGGCGGCGCGTGTATGTCAGCCCGAGTGAAAGCGTCAGCAGGATGTACATGGTGATCGTCAGCGTATCAAGAGTGTCCCATGCCGCGATGACGAGGATTACGGACATCGCCATCAGAATGAGGAGAACGTAGTCCTTGCCCGGCGGACGCTGTTGTTTTACTTCCTGTTGCGGCGCTGTCTTGCTTTGCAGCTTTTTTAACATTTTTGCCATAAGTATTCGTCCTCTTGTCTATTTATTTGCTGTAATAATGTTAGTATATCATAGAAAAATCTTTATTGCCATATGGTAATTCGGCAGGGATGATGCTATAATGAAAACCATCTGAGGAAGACCGTATCATTGGACACGGGGAGATGAGCCCTGTGCGGGTTTTGTGGAGGGGTTTGAGAAATGTCAGTAGCAAAGAAAATTGTGCTGAGCGTCGGATTCCTGGTGGTTATGTTTGCTGCCTACGGATTCTATGCGAATCATTCAAGCAGTACGCTGAATGAAAATACGGTCAGCGTATTCAAGTGGGCGCATGTTATCAATGTGGGCAGCCAGGTGCAGGCTCTCTCGGCCGACGGGCGTGAGTATGAGCTGATGCGCATTATGGCGCCGAACGAAGCAGAGCGTTCCCGTGCGGAAGGGCTCATATCCCAACTCACACCGAAGCTGAATAAGGCATACGAAGAGTATGAGCAGGCCATCCAGGAGGCACCGTTTCCGAACGAGTCGGATCGTTCACAGAAGCTTGCACGCATCAGCAAACTAAAGGATGAGCGCAAAGAATACGCCGATGTGCGTCAGCGTGCGACGGATCTTATGGATGCAGGCGATCATGATGCGGCAATCACTTTGGCTCTCAATGATCAGTCTGATGTTTATAAACGTATGACCGAACTCTTAGAAGAGGACAAGGCGGACAGCGTACGTCTCGCGCGCGCGGAGATGGCATACAGTGAGGATGTTTTCTCAGCGGTTAAGACGACGACACTGATTGCGCTCGTGATCGTTGTTATCCTGTCGGTTATTACCCTCGTCCTGCTCCTTCGCAGCATCAAGAGGTCGGTCGATACGATTCTGGATGGGGCACGTCATATTGCCGGCGGCGATCTTCGTTCGAAGATCGAGCTGGACGGCGATGATGAATTTGCACATATTGCACATCAGTTTAATACGATGGTCGAGAGCATGCAGAAGATGATCCGCAAGATCAAGACAACGGCAACGGATGTTGCCGGCTCGTCCGAGGAACTGACGGCGAATGCAAACCAGTCGGCACAGGTGACGCAGAGCGTGGCGCAGTCCATCACAGAGGTTGCAGAGGCGGCAGAGAAACAGGTGGACATTGTCCACAAGAGCCATGAGACGGTTGAAGAGTTCCAGAAGGGCCTCGAAGAGGCAATTACCAATCAGCGTCATGCACGTGAGCAGACACAGGCGACGGCAGAGAAGGCGGCAGAGGGAAATGCCTTTGTCCAGTCGACCGTCGAGCAGATGAACTCCATTGCACAGACGGTTCAGCAGACGAGTGAGATCGTCAGCAAGCTAGGTGAGCGTTCAAAGGAGATCGGCAACATCGTCGAAATCATCTCGAATATCTCGGGTCAGACAAACTTGCTTGCGCTCAATGCGGCGATTGAGGCGGCACGTGCCGGCGAGCATGGACGTGGATTTGCTGTTGTTGCCGAAGAGGTGCGCAAGCTCGCCGAGGAGTCGCAGAACGCATCGCAGAAGATCTCTGAGCTCATCCAAAGCATTCAGGATGAGACGGACCAGGCAGTCGCCTCGATGGAGGAAGGACGCCGTGAGGCCGAAAAGGGCAAGGAGAACGTCACGGCAACGGGCGAAAGTTTCTCCGAGATCCTGCAGATGGTGGAGGATGTCAAGAAGGCATCGCTTGTCGTCAGTGATCACGTGCTGCACCTGCGTGAGAATATGGGAACAATCATCAATGGCATGACTGAGGTGGATGCCTCGGCAAAGGGGATCGGCAGCGAGTCGCAGAACGTATCCGCCGCGACGGAGGAACAGGCGGCCGGCATGGAGGAGATCGCATCCTCGAGCCGCAGTCTTGCCAATATGGCAAATGATCTGCAGACAGAGACGGATCAGTTCAAGGTGTAAATGGATGAAGGGAATCCGCGCTGACTTTCAGCGCGGATTTTTTGTATAAAGAAAACCACGCGATAGTCGCGTGGTTGGAAAGAGCTTAAGCGGTGAACAGAAAATCCCCAGTGTGCTAAACTATGCGTAAGCCTGCCAGCCTAAAAATAGTAAAGACACTAGGGAGGAAACAGCATTATGTCGAAACAACAAAATGCCGATACGCATAGTTTAGCACACACAAAGTGGAATTGTAAGTATCACGTTGTGTTTGCACCGAAGTATCGACGAAAAGTATTCTACGAAGGGAAACGGCTGGAAATCCGGGAGATCCTAAGAAAGCTGTGCGCGTGGAAGGGTGTAGAGATCATTGAAGGGGAGATCTGTCCGGATCATATCCACCCGCTGTTAAGTATCCCGCCGAAGATCAGCATATCGAGCTTTATGGGATACCTAAAGGGCAAGAGTAGCTTAATGATATTCTAAAAGTATGGAAACATGAAGTTTGCATACAGAAATCGAGAATTTTGGTGCAAAGGGTATTATGTCGATACCGTAGGAAAGAACACCAAGGCGATTAAGGAGTACATAGCTGACCAGCTGAAGAAGGATCGGGAGCAGGATCAACTGAGCTTGTTTGACCCAAGAGACCCATTTATGGGTGGCAAGTAATCTGTGCATGGCTGGCAGGCCAATAAAAGGCGTACTTGTACGCCGCCAATTACATAAGGGCTATGTCCGAAAATGAAAAACCACCCGCTATGTGGGTGGATATTTATTGTGCAGCACATACGGCATGGCTGGGCTCGCTGTGAGGGAGAGGGGCGCAGCTTTGAGATTGTTTTGCGGGAAGAACTGCGCGAAGGGATGTGCTGCCCATACGATGACGGCAACTAAAATTATTTCTTGACAGAAAACCTGTCTCTTGTTAGAATAGTATCCGTTGATTGACAGCACTGTCAGGATGCGGAAGTAGCTCAGTGGTAGAGCACCACCTTGCCAAGGTGGGGGTCGCGAGTTCGAGCCTCGTTTTCCGCTCCATTCCGCGGAAGTAGCTCAGTGGTAGAGCACCACCTTGCCAAGGTGGGGGTCGCGAGTTCGAGCCTCGTTTTCCGCTCCATCGTTTTTATACCTGCGCTCTGCGCAGGTTTTTTTGAAAGTGAAGCGCAGAAGCTCTTGGGAGATCGCTGATGGAAGCAGTGTTTCCCGGACGGTATGCTCCACTTTGTTTGGGGCCTATAGCTCAGTTGGTTAGAGCAACCGGCTCATAACCGGTCGGTCCTTGGTTCAAGTCCAAGTGGGCCCACCAATCGACATGAGTGCATCACACAGGGAATCGCTGATACGATGAAGTCCGTCAGATTGGTTCAGATTTTTGTTCGGTCAAGAAGACGAATCGGACGCATAGCAAGAGCTATGTGGAGGATTTGTCGATAAAGACCGCGCGAAAAGATGTGCCAAGGCGGAGCCTCGCGTGTATCCGTACTTCTCTAAGTGGTGCTTTTTATTTTAGGAATCACTGATAAAATGAGGCCTGCCAGATTGGCGCAGATTTTTTCGTCCGAACGAGGTGGAAAACCGGACGCAGAGTGGTACTCTGTGGAGGATTTTCCGCCGAAGTGCGGGCAAAAAAGATGCGTCAAGATGGTTGTACCGAATTTATCAGTGCTTCCTTTATGTGCGAGGAGGTGAACGCATGACAGAGGGGGCGTTCGTGGCGGAGTTGCGCGGTGCAGGAGCGCATGTTTTCCGCGTTGGCGGCTGTGTCCGTGATGCCGTCCGCGGTGTGCCGCCGAAGGATGTGGACTATGTTGTCACGGGGCTGACGGAAGCGGAGTTCTGTGTGCTTTTCCCGCGGGCGGAGAAGATCGGCAAGGGGTTTCCCGTCTATCATGTGCGCATTGGCGGCGTACGTTCCGAGGTCGCCTTTGCACGCAGAGAGCGCAAGACGGGGGCGGGGTACCGCGGCTTTGACGTGACGTTTGATCCGACCGTGACCATCGAAGAGGATCTCTATCGCCGTGATACGACGATGAATGCGATGGCGGTGGAGCTGCCGGCGGGCACACTGCTCGATCCCTACGGCGGACAGGCAGATCTTGCGGCTGGGATCATCCGTGCCGTATCGCCGCATTTCTTAGAGGATCCCGTGCGTGCCCTGCGTGCGGCACGGCAGGCGGCGGAGTTCGGGTACACGGTGGAGGAGAAGACGCTGGCTCTGATGCGGGCCTGTGCGGAGGAGCTGCAGCATGAACCGTCTGAGCGTCTGATGGGGGAGCTGCGGCGCGCACTGATGACGCCGCGCCCCTCGGTGTTCTTCCGCGTGCTGCATGCGGCAGATCTCCTCACGGTGACGTTTCCGGAAATCGCGGCACTTGTCGGGCAGACGCAGCCGACGGAGTTTCATCCCGAGGGCGATGCCTATGCTCATACGATGGCGATGCTCGATGTTGTCGCGGAGAGGTCAGACAATATCATCGTTCGTTTCGCTGCGCTTGCGCATGATCTTGGCAAGGGGAGGACGCCGCAGGAGATGCTGCCGCATCACTACAGGCATGAAGAAACAGGGCTTGAGGCACTCGCATCATGGAATCAACGCATGACACTTCCCCATGATTGGAAAAAGGCGGCGGCGTTTGTGATCCGTCAGCACATGCGTGCGCCGCGCCTGACGCATCCCGGAAAGATCGTGGATCTCCTGTTTGGAATTGAATCATCAGGGCTCTCTGTCACGGACTTTAACGTTGTGATTCGTGCCGATCACGGCAGTCTGCCGCGGTATCTCCGCTGCGGAGAGGCATATCTTGCAGCGATGCGCACGGTTACGGGGCGTGACGCGCCGCCTGCATTGCGCGGTGCGAAAATTGGTGCATGGCTGCGTACGGCGCACATCGCCATCCTGAAAAAACTCTTGTTGGAGAAGGAATAAGCGTGTTATAATACGTTTGTATGATGCTGGATGATCTGTACGAAGGAGGCGCGTATAGGTGGACAAAATCATTCTGCCCTATCGCGGGAAGACTCCCGTTATCGATGAAACGGCGTTTATCGCGCCCACGGCGGCCGTGATCGGCGACGTGACCATCGGAGCCGGTTCGAGTGTCTGGTTTGGTGCTGTGGTGCGCGGAGATTTTCAGCCGATTACGATTGGAAAGAACACCAACATTCAAGAGAACGCGACGATCCATGTTATGGGAGATGCACCCGTACGGATCGACGATGGTGTCATCATCGGACACAATGCCGTGGTGCATGCACGCCACATTGGGGCTAATACGCTGGTCGGCATGGGCTCGATCATCATGGGCTACTCCGAGATCGGCGAAAACGTTGTGATCGGCGCGGGGACATTCCTCTCGCAGCATAAAAAGATTCCATCGAATTCTCTTGTGTTCGGCAATCCCGCACAGATCGTACGCGCCCTGCGCGACGATGAAATCGAGGCACTTCAGGCGGCGGCACTCAACTACGCCGACCTTGGAGAAGAGTATAAACGTATCATTGAGGAGATGAAGTAATGGAACGGACATTGGTTCTCATTAAGCCGGATGCTGTCGGTGCCCATCACATCGGGGACATTACGAAGGCGTACGAGGAGGCAGGGCTTGAGATCCGCGCGATGAAGATGATGCAGATGACGGACCGCATCGCACGCATCCACTATGCAGAGCATCTTGAAAAGCCGTTTTACGGAGAGCTCGCCGCGTTCATGACCTCGGCGCCGCTCGTGGCGATGGTACTCGCTGGGGACAATGCGATTGCGCGCGTGCGTGAGCTGCACGGCGCGACGAATCCTGCGAACGCGGCTGAGGGAACGATCCGCAAGCGCTTTGCGAAAAATGGGAGTGAGAACGCCGTTCACGCATCCGACAGTCCCGAGAGTGCGGCGCGCGAGGTGCATATCTTCTTCAGTGAGACGGAGATCTTCTAGAAATTAATTAATGATGTTTGCTGTACCCGATCATACACGGTATGATCGGGTGCATTTATCGGCAGAGGAGGAACATGCGATGAGTGTAACAACAAAAACCGGCGATCAGGGGATGACGAGCCTTTTTACGGGGGAGCGCATCGCGAAGGATGATATGCGCGTGGAGGTCTATGGAGCCGTGGACAGCCTCGGCTCGACCCTCGGAATGGCGCGTGCCTTCGTGACGAGCCCCGAGGTCAAGGAGCGTATCTACAATCTGCAGAAGCAGCTCGGTGTGCTAATGGCGGACTTCGCGAGCCGCAACAAGGCACCGCGCATCACAGAGGAAATGGTCACAGGCATCGAGAAGTCGATCGCGGACATTGAGGAGAGCCTGCCCGAGCTGCAGGAGTTCATCATCCCGGGCGACAAGAAGTCGAGTGCAATGCTCGATCTCGCGCGCACGACGGCACGGGCGGCGGAGCGTCATGCGTGGACCTTGGCGCGGCGCGGCTCTGTGGCAGAGATCGACCTGCGTTATCTCAACCGTCTCTCGGACTATATCTTCATCCTCATGCGCCTTGAGGATCAGGACAAGCCGAACCTGTGAGCAGCGGAATATTTGCCGTCATTGACGGGAGCAGCCTCTTCTTTCGCGCGTTCTATGCGCTGCAGCTCCCGCCGAATGCGCGCGGAATTCATACGAATGCAGTACATGGCTTTGCCATGATGCTCGTAAAGCTCCTGAAGGAGCTGTCGCCGACACAGATCGTCATCGCATTCGACAAGAGCCGTACGACATTTCGCACGGCTCTCTATCCCGACTACAAGGGAACGCGGGACAAAACGCCGGAAGAATTGATCGCCCAGATCCCGCTGCTGAAGGAGCTGGCGGAGGCACTCGGCATTTCGTTTCTCGAACTTGATGACTACGAGGCGGACGACATCATCGGCACGCTCGCGGTGCAGGCGGCGGCAGAGGGCGTGGAGACGCGCGTCATTACGGGCGACCGCGATGCCCTGCAGCTCATTCGCCCGCAGCTCACCGTCCTTTTGACCAAGAAGGGCATCAGCGAGACGAAGGCGTATGATACGGCAATATTCGAGGAGGAGTACGGCTTTCCGCCGATCCGCCTGATCGATATGAAGGGGCTGATGGGCGACAGCTCGGACAACATTCCGGGCGTGCCCGGTGTCGGCCCGAAGACGGCGACAAAGCTTCTGCTCGCCTATGAGAGCATCGAGAACGTTCTCGACCATGCCGCAGAGGTCAGCGGGAAAAAGCTCAGTACGTCGCTCGTGGAGTATCGCGAACAGGCACTGCTCTCCAAGCAGCTCGCCACGATCGAATGTCATGTGCCGGAGCTGCACTACGATGCGGAGGCCTTCCGCATGCAGCCGGATCGTGCTGCGCTCGAGGCATTCTGTCATGCCTATGAGCTGCGCACGGTCTGGCGTGCTCTGTCGGAGTACATAGGGGCGGCTGAGACACCGGCTTCCGCCGCAGCGCAGCAGTCGCTCTTTGGCGCGCCTGCACCTGCGGCTGACCTCACGGCAGCGGAATTTTGTGATGCCGATATGGAGCTGCTGCGCACGGCGGAAAAGGTCGCCGTCGGTGCTGTCTTTGCGGGTACGCCGCCCTTCGTGGAGGTCACGACACTCGCCCTCGTCATGGATGGGGAGCGGCGCATCCTGTCTGCATCGTCTCCGCATTTTGCCGCCATTTTGGCATGCTTGGCGGAGCGTTCCGTCGCACTCTGGAATGCGAAGCGCTACGTACAGGCAGGACTGCGGGGGACGGCACAGGTCTTTGATCTGGAGCTGGCGGACTATCTGCTGCACCCCGAGGAGAGCCGACGCGACATGGCACGCGCGGCGTTTGCGCTCCTTGGTACTGCGACCTCGGCGGAGGGGCTCTCCTCCGAGGCGTGCGCTGTCCGCGAGGCACTTCTTGGCGCACGCCTGCAGCCCGTCATGGAGACGGAGCTCGCCGCGCAGGGGCTGATGCAGCTCTACCGCACGGTGGAGCTGCCGCTTGTCCCTGTGCTTGCGGCGATGGAGCAGACGGGCGTATGCGTGAATCGCGCGGCACTTGAGCGCGAGCGTGCGGCAGCGACAGAGCGCATCGACGCACTGGCACGTGAGATTCATACACTCGCGGGGACGGAGTTCAACATCAGCTCCCCCAAGCAGCTCGGGGAGATCCTCTTTGAGCAGCTCGGGCTCGGCGACGGGAAGGTCAAAAAGACCAAGACGGGCTACTCGACCAATGCGGAGACCTTAGAGGGGCTGCGTGATCAGCATCCCATCATTGATAAGGTACTGACCTACCGTATGTGGACGAAGCTGCGCTCGACCTATCTCGACGGCATCGGCGCACTCATCCGCCCCGTCACGGGGCGCGTCCATACGAGCTTTAACCAAACCGTGACGGCGACGGGGCGGCTCTCGAGTTCTGACCCGAACCTCCAGAACATCCCCGTGCGGACGGAGGAGGGGCGCGCTGTACGCGCCCTCTTTACGCCGGGTGAGGGCTATGACGCACTGCTCTCGGCGGACTACTCGCAGATCGAGCTGCGCATCCTCGCGCACATGTCGGGCGATGCGACGCTGATCGATGCGTTCCGTCAGGGGCAGGACATCCATGCGCGCACGGCAGCGGAGGTGTTCGGCGTGCCGCTGGACGCGGTGACGCCGGAGCAGCGGCGCCGTGCCAAGGCGGTCAATTTCGGCATTGTCTACGGGCTCAGCGACTTTGGGCTGGCGCGTGATCTCGGCATCGGACGCAGGGAGGCCGGCGGCTATATCGACCGCTATTTTGAACGCTATCACGGCGTACGCACCTTCCTCGATAAAATTGTGGCGGATGCGCATGCAAACGGCTATGTGACGACGCTCTACGGGCGGCGGCGCGCTCTTCCCGCGCTCGCGAGCCGCAACTATATGCAGCGTTCCTTCGCGGAGCGCATGGCGATGAATACGCCGATCCAAGGGACAGCGGCCGACCTCATCAAGATCGCGATGGTGCGCGCCTACGACGCACTGCAGGCGGCGGGCGTAAAGAGCCGCATCCTGCTGCAGGTGCACGATGAGCTTGTCCTAGAGGTCACGACAGAGGAGACGGAGACGGTCACGGAGCTCCTGCGCACAGCGATGAGCGGGGCGGCAGAGCTGGCTGTGCCGCTTGCCGTCGATGTGCATAGTGGGAAGAACTGGGCGGAGGCAAAGTAACGCGTGAAGATCATCGGACTGACGGGCGGAATCGCCTGCGGAAAATCTACGGTCAGCAAGATGCTGAAGGACTGCGGCGCATGTATTGTGGATGCAGATGCGATAGCCCATGAACTCTCTCAGCCAAATCAGCCCATCTTTCACGCCTATGTGGAGCTCTTTGGGCCGGAGATTGTGACTCCCGAGGGGACGCTCGACCGCGCGGAGATCGCACGGCGTGTCTTTTCTGACACAGTACTGCGCGACAAGATGAACGCCCGCGTGCACCCGATCATCCGCGCGGCTGCAGAGGATCGTCTGGATGCCGCCCACATGGACGGCACTGCTGTTGTGGTGCTCGATGTGCCGCTCCTCTTTGAGGCGGGCTGGGATGCCCTCACGAACGATACGTGGGTGGTTACCCTCCCGCCCGAGGAGCAGCTGGCACGTCTCCTCGCGCGCGATCATACGATGGACGAGGCAGAGGCGCGTGCACGTATCGCTGCGCAGATGCCGCTCGCCGAGAAATGCATGCGGGCGGATGTGGTAATCGATAACAGTGGGACAAGGGAAGAGACGAAAGAGCGTGTGGAAAAACTATGGGAGACGTACCTCGGGCGTGCGTAATCTGCGGCTTCGGCTGTGGCTGCTGCTGCGTCTTGTTGTCGCAGCACTAATCGCCTTTGCCCTCGTTGGCGGCTGGACGATCGTCGAACGGACGTGGCTCTACCCCTATGACTACCGCAGCTACATCGAGACGAGTGCCGCGCAGCAGCGCACGGATCCATTCCTCGTTGCGGCTGTCATCAAGCACGAGAGCAAGTTTCAGACGACAGCGCGCTCGGACGGCGGTGCGGTTGGGCTGATGCAGCTCATGCCGCAGACCGCTGCATGGATCGCGGGGCAGCTCGGGGAACCGTTCACGGAGGACTACCTCTACGATCCCGCCCTTAACATCCGCTACGGGGTATGGTATCTTGCCGAACTGGAGCGCGAGTTCGGCGGCAACGACATTCTCGCGCTCGCAGCGTACAATGCGGGGCGCGGCAATGTGCGCGACTGGATGGAGCGCCGTCATTGGACCGATCAGTTCGACGAAATCGACGCGATTCCCTACCCCGAGACGCGGCTCTACGTGCGCCGCGTGCTTGAGGACAGGGAACAGTACAAGAGGCTGTACGACGAATGAAGACCTATCGAATCCTTTCATGTGCGGCAGATCTGCTGCTGCGCCTGCTGCATGGGCTCGCTCTTGACGATGAGGAGCGGGCTCTTTTGCGTGCCTGCGTCGTCCGTCATGTCGAGGTATGCGGCGATACGTGGGAGATTGTCGTCGGAACGCAGACGGTCATGGATGATGCTCTCATCGAGCGCATCGCGGCGCAGGTGGCGGCGAACTATCAGCTCTCGCAGGTGCTCATCCAGCAGAATCTCGTCGCGCTTGCCCCGGCGGTCGCGCCGCTCTGGGAGCAGATCGTCCGCGATGCTGCCGCGGGCGATGCCGTCCTCTATCATACGCTGCTGCAGGCGGACTACGCTGTGGACGGCAACGTCATCCGTATCTCTGCGCCCGGTGCATTCGGCGCAGAGCTCTTTGCGCAGAGCAGTACGGTAGGACGTATCGAGCATGCCGTGCGCACGCATGTCGGCTGCGCCTGCCGCGTCGTCTGCGAGGAGTCTGCGCTCAGTGGTGCACTCCCCAGCGCAGACTGGACACCGCCCGCCGTGCCTGCCGCTGCACCAACCAAGGCGACACCATCCGCCGCACTGGCGCGCGCGGCGAAGAACACCAAGGCGAAGGAGCTCCCCGCCAATGTCATTATGGGGCGCGGCGTCTCGGGCGAGGCACGCACGTTGGGCGTGATCGAGGACGAGGTCAAGAACGTCGTCCTCGAGGGCGAGGTCTTTGACCCGCAGGCGAACCAGCTGAAGTCCGGTGCCTATATCCTCACCATCAAATTTGCCGATGCGACGAACGGAATCAGCTGCAAGAAGTTTTTCTCCGCGCGCGGCAAGACGACGCAGGAGGAGATTGACGCCGAGGTCGAACGCATCATCAAGGCGATCGGCAAGGGCGGTGCGGTGCGCATCCAAGGGAAAATCGAATACGATAAATTCATCAGCGACTATGTGCTCTTCATCGACAGCATGGAGCGGCGCAGCGTCCCGCAGCGCGAGGATACAGCGGAGGAAAAACGCGTTGAGCTGCACGCGCATACGAAGATGAGCGCGCTCGATGCCGTCGTCCCGCCCAAGGTGCTCGTCGAGACGGCGGCGCGTTGGGGCTGGCCGGCGGTCGCCATCACCGACCACGGCGTCGTGCAGGCATTCCCCGAGGCGATGAATACGGCGCGCGCCCTCGCGAAGAAGGGCATCGACATCAAGATCATCTATGGCATGGAGGGCTATCTCGTCGACGGAGAGGACGACGCCCGTGCCTTTCACATCATCTTTTTGGCGAAAAATAAGACGGGGCTCTATAACCTCTATAAGCTCGTCTCGCTCTCGCATATTCGCTACTTCCGCGGGACAAAGAAGCGCGGTCGGCCGCGTGTGCCGCGTGCCGTCCTAGAGCAGTACCGCGAGGGGATCATCGTCGGCTCTGCCTGCGAGGCGGGCGAGCTGATCCGCGGCATCGTCGCCGGGCGTCCCGATGCGGAGCTGGAGGAGATGGCGAAGTTCTACGACTTCCTCGAGATCCAGCCCATTCACAACAATGACTTTTTGAAATTTGACGACCGCTTTCCCATGCAGACGGACGAGGATCTCAGGGACATCAACCGCAAGGTGGACGAGCTGGCACGCAAACTCGGCAAGCCGCTGATCGCGACCTGCGATGTGCATTTCCTCAATCCCGAGGATGCCGTCTACCGCGCCATGATCCAAAAGGCGAATGGCTACCGTGACGCCGAGCGTCAGCCGCCGCTCTATCTGCGCACGACGGAGGAGATGCTCGCGGAGTTCGACTATCTCGGTGCGGAGCGCGCCTACGAGTGCGTCGTAACGAATCCGCGCCGCATCGCGGAGGAGACGGAGCGCTTTCTCCCAATCCCCGATGAGCTCTATGCGCCGATGGTACCGGGCGCAGATCGCGAGATTCAGGAGATGTCCTACGCACGCGCGCGAAAACTCTACGGCGAGAATCTGCCGAAGATTGTCTCCGACCGTCTCGAGCTCGAGCTGAAGCCGATCCTGCGGCATGGATTTGCCGCGCTCTACATCATCGCCCAGCGCCTCGTGAAAAAATCCAACGATGACGGCTATCTCGTCGGCTCGCGCGGATCGGTCGGCTCCTCCTTTGTCGCGACGATGATCGGCGTCACCGAGGTCAACCCGCTGCCGCCGCACTATCGCTGCCCGCACTGTCAGTACAATCGGTTCATCGACGACGGCTCGGTTGGGAGCGGATTTGATCTGCCGTCCGAGGACTGTCCCGTCTGCGGCACGCCGCTCATCAAGGACGGACATAACATCCCGTTCGCCGTATTCCTCGGCTTTGACGGGGACAAGGTGCCCGATATCGATCTGAACTTTTCGGGCGACTATCAGCCCGTCGCACACAAGTACACGGAAGTCCTCTTCGGCAAGATGAATGTGTTCCGTGCGGGCACGATCGCAGGCCTGCAGAACAAGAATGCCTACGGCTACGCCATGCACTACTACGAGGATCAGGGCGAGGCAAAGGGGCGCCCCTACATCGAGCACATGATGCGTGGCTGCATGGGGGTCAAAGCGACGACGGGACAGCACGCGGGCGGCATCATGGTCGTGCCGCGCGACATGGACGTGCACTACTTCACGCCTATCCAGCGCCCTGCGAACAATATGGAGTCGGATACACTCACGACCCATTTCGATTACCATTCCATCAGTGAGCGTCTCGTCAAGCTCGATATTCTCGGACACGATGATCCGACGGTCATCAAGATGCTGGAGGAGCTGACGCACCGCGACCCCGAGACCATCCCGTTTGACGATCCCGCGACCATGTCCATCTTCACCTCGACCGACGCGCTTGGCATCACGCCTGAAGATCTCGGGGCGAATATGGGGACGTACGGCATCCCGGAGTTCCGCACGTCATTTACGCAGAAGATGATCGACGACTCGAACCCAGACTGTTTTGCCGATCTCGTGCGGATCTCGGGCTTTTCCCACGGGACGAACGTCTGGCTCGGCAACGCACAGGATCTCATCAAGGCGGGCACGAGTACGCTGAAGGACGCGATCTCCGCGCGTGACGACATCATGAACTACCTCATGCAGAACGGCATCGAGCCGCTGCTCTCGTTCAAGACCATGGAGAATGTGCGAAAGGGCAGAGGTATCGCGCCCGATGTCGTGGAGAAACTGCGCGCGGGCGGGATCCCCGAGTGGTATATCGAGTCCTGCCAGAAGATCAAATACCTCTTTCCGCGCGCCCATGCGACCGCGTATGTCATGATGGGCTACCGTATTGCGTTCTGCAAGGTGCACTATCCACTCGCATACTACGCCGCCTACTTCTCCATCCGCGCCGCAGAGTTCGATGCAAACATCATCTCGAAGGGCAAGGATGCCGTGCGTGCGGCAATCGACGCGCTCCTCGCTGAGGCGCGTGAGCACCGCGGCAAGCTGGACAACAAGAAGCAGGACACGCTCATTGTCCTGCAGCTCGCATGGGAGATGTACCTGCGCGGCTTCTCCTGTGAGCCCGTCGATCTCTACGCCTCCGATGCGGAGAAATTCATCCTGCATGAAAACTCCCTTTTGCCGCCCTTTACGGCGATCCCGGGCATGGGACAGAAGGCGGCGCAGGCGATTGTCGAAGCGCGGCGGGATGGACGCTTCATCTCCGTCGAGGATCTCGCGACGCGCGCCCATGTGCCCGCGCCTGCCATCGAGGTGCTGCGTACACACGGCTGCCTCGACGGCATGATGGAGAGCAATCAGGTTGAGCTGTTTGCGTAAAATTTCATAGAAAAAAGAAGGGGTCTGGTGCGAAGCGAGAAACTTCGTACCAGACCCCTTTTTTGTTATATTGCTGGATTCTGTGCGAGGATAGGTGCGAGAGCCTCCTCGTCCTCGGTGACGAAGAGCGTTTTCTCATGGGTAAAGCGGACGAAGCCGGGGACGGATCCCGAGGGCTTTTTGACGAAGCGGATGGCGGTGTAGTCGACGGGGACGGTCGAGGAGCCGCGTGCCTTGCTGAAATGCGCCGCAATCTGTGCGGCGAGGTGGAGCGTCTCCTCGCTCGGCGCCGCACCGCCCGTGCGCAGGATGACGTGTGAGCCGGGGATATCACGTACGTGCAGCCAGAGATCTGTCGGTGCGGCCGTCCGAAAGGTGAGCGCGTCGTTCTGCATGTTGTTCTTGCCGACGAGGATCGTCATGCCGTCGGGGGCGGTGAAGGAGAAGGGCTGCGCGCGGCGATCCTTGTTCTTCTTGGGCATCTTCTCGTGCAGATAGCCCGAGGCGATCAGCTCTTCCTGAATCTCCGCGATCTCAGCGAGCCGCGTGGAGGAGTCGAGCGATGCCTCGATGCTTTCGAGATGGCGGATGTTCGCACGGCACGCATCCTGCTGGACGGCGAGGAGCTTCTGCGCGCGCTTCAGCTTGTCGTACTTCTTATAGTAGGCCTGCATGTTTTGGATGATGTTCAGACGGCGGTCGAGCGGGATGGTGAGCGCTTCTCCTGTCTCGCTGTAGATGTTCGTGACCGTGACCGCATCGTCGGCATGATCCGCATAGTTGTACTGATAGGTCATGAGGTTGTCGGCGGCGATCTTCTGCTCCTCGGCGTTTTCGGCGGCGGCGATCTCCGCGCCGAGCTTTTCATATTTCTCTCGCGCACGGGAGAGCTCCGTGCGCACGAGGCGGCGAAAGCGCTCGCGGTCGGGGATGACGTAGCTGCCAAGGCGCCGATCCGCGTCGATCATGAGAGCACTGACCGTGGGATAGGAGAGGAGTGTCGTTTTCGGCAGAGCGCTGAGCGGGAACGCCGCCATCGCCGTGACTTTGCCGTTTTCGTCAAGGCGCAGAGAGGGGGCGGGCTTTTCCATCCATGTGCGCAGTTCGACCAGTGCATCTGCGAGCGCGGCGAAGTCCGCATCGTCCAGCTGAGCGACAGGGATATTCGGCGTGAGTCCGGCGAGAAAGGCCGCTTCCTTTGCCGAGACGGGGCCGAAGCCGAGGACGGCGCCGATGAGTGCCTGAAAGAGTTTTGCCTCCCCCGCTGCACGGACGCGCGTGAGAATCTCCGCTGTGTCTGCCGTGAGGAGGTCGCATTTTTCCTGTGCGGGCGGGAGAACATAGGGGAGCCCCTTGTAGACGGTGCGCACGCGGCTCGTGTTCTCGCCGATGCGCCGCAGTGCCTCGGTGATGATGCCGTCCTCGTGGAGGATGATGTTGCTGTACTTGCCGATGAGCTCGAGTGTGAGCGTGCGCGTGACGATGCGGCCGCCGCCCGCGATGACGTCGATGTCGAGGTGGATGATGCGGTCACGCCCCTCCTGCCGCACGGCGGCGATGCGCCCTGTCTCAAGCTGCTTGCGCAGGAGCATGACGAAGGTCGGCGGCTCAGCCGGGTTCTCGGGAGCCGTATCGATGAGGTGCGCCGAGGGGTTGCCCGCATTTGTATTGATATAGAGCAGCAGGTTCTGTCCCGGCTGGCGGATGCCGAGGACGATGGACTGCTTGTTCGGCTGATTGATCTTGTCGATGCGTCCGCCCGTGAGAGCGCTTGCGAGCTCACGCACGAGGGCGGACATGGAGAATCCGTCGAGGCTCATCGTATCACCTTTCTTTCGCTTGGTCTGATGAGGAAAATTATAGGAAGCACTGATAAATTCGGTACAACCATCTTGACGCATCTTTTTTGCCCGCACTTCGGCGGAAAATCCTCCACAGAGCACCACTCTGCGTCCGGTTTTCCACCTCGTTCGGACGAAAAATCTACGCCAATCTGGCAGACCTCATTTTATCAGTGATTCCTATACACGTCAAAAAAATGATGTGCAAGTCGGCGAATTTCATTTTATCGGGGCTTTCCTAGGTGGCATGCTGTCCCCGCAATTATCGCAGAAAGGGCAGGCTGCGTGCCTTGCGCACAGAGGTCATTCATACTATAATGGGGGATATCATACGATAAGGAAAGGGACTTTATGAAATTCAGCAAATGGCAGGGCTGCGGCAATGATTTTGTGATTGTGGATTTTCTTGATCATGAACCAGTGGACTTCGCTGTCCTCGCGCGCGAGATGTGCGACCGTCATTTCGGCGTCGGTGCGGACGGCCTGATGGCGGCGTGCCCCTCGGAGACGGCGGATGTGCGGATGCGCGAGTTCAACCCCGACGGGACGGAGCCGGAGATGTGCGGAAACGGCATCCGCTGTTTTTCGCGCTGGCTCTACGAAGAGGGGTACGTGACGAAGGACGAGTTCACCGTCGAGACGTTGGCGGGGACGATGGTGCCGCGCGTCATTGTGCAGGACGGCACCGTGTCGGCGGTCGCTGTGGATATGGGTATTCCCGTGCTTGAGGGGGCGCGTATCCCCGTGGCGGGCTTCGGTACGGAGCGCGTTGTGGCGCAGCCCATCACGGTCGCGGGCAAGGAATACGCGATGACCTGTGTCTCGATGGGCAACCCGCACTGCGTGGTCTTTGTGGATGATGCAGACGGCTTTCCTCTGGAAAAGCTCGGTGCGCAGTTTGAGCATCATGCGGCGTTTCCGAATAGGATCAATACGGAGTTTGTCGAGGTGCGCGACCGCCGCCATGCACGCATGCGCGTCTGGGAACGCGGCGCAGGCATTACGCTCGCCTGCGGGACAGGGACGTGTGCGACGCTGACGGCGGGCGTGCTGAATGATGTACTCGACCGTGAGGCGGCGATTGAGGTGGATGGCGGCGTGATCCATGTGGCATGGCGCGAGGACGGACATATTGTGATGACGGGGCCTGCCGAGCAGGTGTTCACGGGCGAGTGGCCGGGGGTACGATGAGTACGCAGCGCAGGAGTATGACGGGCTACGGTGCGGGGACGGCGGAGACGGCGGACTATCGTGTCGTGGTCGAGATGAAGGCGGTCAATCAGCGTTTTCTTGAGATCGCACCGCACATGCCGCGTGCCTTTGGCGCATGGGAAGGCGATCTGCGGGAGCTCATCCGTACGCGCGTGGCGCGCGGCAAGCTCGATGTCTACGTCAGCTTTGAGGATCGCAGTGAGAAACGCTATGCCGTTCATGTCAACGAGGGGCTCGCCCGCGCCTATTACGCGGCGCTCGGCCGTGTGGCGCATGCCGTGGATGCACCGCTGTCGGACGGCATGCGCATGACGGCGGCGTACGAGGGCGTCATCACGATCAGCGAGGATGCAGATCTTTCGGGAGCGCGCACGGTCTTTCTGGATGCTGCCGCACGCGCCCTCGACGCGCTCGATGTCATGCGCCTCGCTGAGGGTGCGCATATCGTGCGCGACTTTGAGAAGCGTCTCGCGCGCCTCGAGGAGCAGCGCGAAGAGGTGAAGCGGCATGCGCCGCAGATCGTGGCGGACTACCGTGCCCATCTCACGGAGGTGCTGGCGGAGTTTCGCACCGTTACGCCCGATGAGACGCGCATCATGCAGGAGGCGGCACTCTATGCCGACCGCGTGAATGTGACGGAGGAGCTCGTTCGGCTGGCGAGTCACTTTGCCCAGTTCCGCACGATTCTCGCAGAGGAGGAGCCTGTCGGACGGCGGCTCGATTTCCTGCTGCAGGAGATCAACCGCGAGACGAACACGATCGGCGCTAAAGTGAACAGCGCAGCCATTCAGCAGGTGGTCGTCGCGATGAAGAACGAGGTGGAGAAGCTGCGCGAGCAGGTGCAGAATTTGGAGTGACAGATGGAGACGGTCAATGTTGGATTCGGCGACATCGTCCTGACGGGACGCATGGTCGCCATCGTCGCGCCGACCTCCATGTCCGCCAAGCGCATGGTGCAGGATGCGCGCGACGCGGGACGGCTGATCGATGCGACATACAAGCGGCGGACGCGTGCTGTCGTCGTCATGGACAGCGGGCACATCGTCCTCTCGGCGCTTTTGCCGGAGACGATTGCAGGACGCATGGGAACGCGAAAGGAGGAGGAGACATGAAAAAAGGGCTGCTGATTGTGATCTCGGGGGCATCGGGCACAGGCAAGGGGACGGTCTGCAAGGAGCTTCTTGCGCGGGCGCGCGGCGTCGCCTTTTCGGTCTCTGCCACGTCGCGCGCCCCGCGCGAGGGGGAGCAGGACGGACGCGAGTATTATTTCCGCACGCGTGCGGAGTTCGAGGCGATGATTGCGGAGGGGGCGTTTCTCGAGTACGCGGATGTGTACGGAAACTACTACGGCACGCCGCTCGCTCCGATTGAGGCACGCCGCAGTGCAGGCGAGGACATCCTGCTTGAGATCGACACGCAGGGCGCGCTGAATGTGATGGAGCGCTGCCCCGACGGCACGTTCATCTTCCTCCTGCCGCCCTCCCTTGAGGAGCTGCGCCGCCGCATTACGGGGCGCGGCACAGAATCCGAGGAGAGCCTTGCGCGGCGCCTTGCGGCGGCACGCGACGAAATCCGACTCGGCAGGCGCTACCGTTACGCCGTACTCAATGATACAGTGGAGAATGCGGCGGCACGGATACAGACCATCCTTGCGGCGGAGCGCCTGCGTGCAGATATGAACCCAACCCAGTTTGATATGTGAAAGGCAGAAAACACAATGAAGACGAATGTAGAAATCGGCATGGTCAATCCCTCGACGGATGAGCTGATGACGAAGGTGGACAGCCGCTACGGCATGGTGGTGCTCGCAGCAAAGCGCGCGCGCCAGATTCTTGAGGGAGATCCCATCAAGTCTGAGCGTGCACGCTCGACGAAAAATGTCACGAACGCATTTGAGGAGATTGCCGAGGGCAAGATCAGCTACAACCTCTGCATGGAGAGTGTCTGACATGGGCGCGCTCGCAGAACGGCGCATCGTTCTCGGCGTGACGGGCGGGATCGCCGCCTTTAAGGCGGTCGAGGTCGCGAGCCTTCTGCGCAAGGAAGGGGCGGAGCTGCGCGTCGTTATGACGCGGGCGGCAGCCTCCTTCGTCACGCCGCTCACCTTCCGTGAGGTCGCCAATGCACCCGTGGCAGAGACCATGTGGGGGGCGCCGCAGCATCACGTGGCGCATATCTCTCTGGCGTCCTTTGCCGAGATGGTGCTCGTCGCGCCCGCCACGGCAAATTTTCTCTCGAAGGCGGCGGCGGGCATTGCCGACGACATGTTGACGACGACGCTGCTCGCGACGCGTGCTCCTCTTCTCTTTGCTCCTGCGATGAATACCGTCATGTGGGAGAATCCTGTGACGCAGGAGAATGTGCGGCGGCTCGCTGCGCGCGGTGTCCAGATCATCCCTCCCGCCATAGGGATGCTTGCCTGCGGCACGACGGGCGCAGGGCGCCTGCCCGAGCCGGAGGAGATCGTACGCGTCGTCAAGGAGTACTTTGCGCGTGGGCAGAGCCTCGCAGGGCGGCGCATCCTCGTGACCGCAGCGGGGACGGAGGAGCCGCTCGATCCCGTGCGCTACCTCGGCAACCGCTCGACGGGACGTATGGGCTACGCCATTGCGGCAGAGGCAGCACAGCGCGGCGCAGAGGTCATCCTTGTCTCCGGTCCCACGCCGCTCGAAACGCCCGCAGGTGTACGGCGCGTGGACGTGCGTACGGCGCGCGAGATGTATGCGGCAGTGCTCGCCGACTATGACAGAGTGGATGCGGTCATCAAGGCGGCGGCGGTTGCTGACTATCGTCCTGCAGAGATGGCAGAGCAGAAGATCAAGAAATCGGAGGGCACACTGACGCTCACACTGACGCGCAACCCCGATATCCTCTATGAGCTGGGACAGAAAAAGACGCATCAGGTGCTCGTCGGCTTTGCGGCAGAGACGCAGAACATCGAGGCGTATGCACGTGCCAAACTCCAGAAGAAGAACCTTGACTTCATCGTGGCGAACAACGTCGCGGAGCAGAATGCAGGCTTTGGCACGCCGACGAATCATGCCCAGATCTTCTACGCAGATGGACGCATGGAGGAGTGCCCCATGATGGCAAAGTCCGCGCTCGCGGGCGTGATCCTCGATCGACTGGAGGAAGCAATCTGCACGCCGTGAAATTCGTCCTTGACAAAGTGAATGGCGTTCACTATAATACATTACATAGAAATGAATATACCTCATCCAGAGCAGTGGAGGGAATGGCCCGATGAAGCTGCGGCAACCATGGCAATGTGTGCCAACGGTGCCAATTCCTATAGGCGGAGCGCCTATGAGATGAGAGCGGCAGAAATCACAGCCTCCCACATCTCAGCGGGAGGCTTTTCTTATGGGATATGGAGAGGGAGTTACGAATTAGGGGAGGTTCTACATGAAGAAAATGCTCTTTACGTCCGAGTCCGTCACCGAAGGACATCCGGACAAACTCGCCGACCAGATCTCGGACAGCATCCTCGACGCGATCCTTGCACAGGATCCGATGGGACGTGTTGCCTGTGAGACGCTCGTCACGACGGGACAGGCACACGTCGTTGGTGAGATCTCGACCTCGTGCTATGTCGATATCCCGAAGATCATCCGTCAGACCGTGCGCGAGATCGGCTACACGAACGCCAGCTATGGCTTTGACGCTGACACCTGCGGCATCCTCGTTTCGCTCGATGAGCAGTCGCCGGATATTGCACAGGGCGTTGACCGCGCGATTGAGTCGCGTGAGGGCGATATGGACGCGGCAGAGGCGATCGGCGCCGGCGATCAGGGCATGATGTTCGGCTACGCGACGAACGAGACGCCCGAGTATATGCCGCTCACGACCGTGCTCGCTCACAAGCTGGCACGCCGCCTGACCGAGGTGCGCAAGAACGGGATGCTCCCGTATCTGCGTCCCGACGGAAAGACGCAGGTCACCGTCGCCTATGAGGACGGCAAGCCCGTCTATGTCGATACGGTCGTCATCTCGACCCAGCACGACGAGGCCGTTGATCTCGCAACGATCCGCAAGGACATGATCGAGAAGGTCATCAAGGAGATCATCCCGGCAGAACTCCTGCGCGCAGAGACGAAGTACTTCGTCAATCCGACGGGCAAGTTCGTCATCGGCGGACCGCACGGCGACTCGGGGCTCACGGGGCGCAAGATCATCGTCGATACCTACGGCGGATGGGCGCGCCATGGCGGCGGTGCTTTCTCGGGCAAGGATCCCACGAAGGTAGATCGCAGTGCGGCGTATGCGGCGCGCTACGTGGCGAAGAACATCGTCGCGGCAGGGCTCGCTGACCGCGTGGAGATCCAGCTCGCCTACGCCATCGGCGTGGCACATCCCGTCTCCATCATGGTCGAGACATTCGGTACGGGCAAGGTTGATGAGGAGAAAATCGTCGAGCTCGTCAAGAAAACCTTTGACTTGCGCCCTGCGGGCATCATCAAGATGCTCGACCTGCGCCGTCCTATCTATCGTCAGACGGCGGCGTACGGACACTTCGGGCGCACGGACGTCGATCTGCCGTGGGAACAGACGGACAAGGCGGCGGCGTTGAAGAAAGAAGCCGGGCTGTAAGCTAAGGAATCGCTGATAAAATGAAGTCCGTCAGATTGGCGGTGCTGAATTTATCAGTGCTTCCCTAACTGCACAATGGGGGCTGCTATACGAAGGAGAAATTCGTACAGCAGCCCTTTCCGTCATCATGAGGTGTGTCCAACATAATGAACGACAAAAAAATCGCTGTAATCGCGTTGTGTGATCCCGATGAACCTGCTGCCATCCGTCCATATCTCGATGCGCTTGATGTACCACATGGCTGCGAGGTGGAGCTGATCGAGGTGTGTGCGGAGGGAAGCACGGCAGCGGCCTGCCAGCAGGCGATGGAGAAAACGGATGCGAAGTATAAGGTATATCTGGCGCCCGGAAGTATTCTGATTCGGCTGACCTTTTTTCAGGAGATGCTCTGTCTCTTTGCGAAAGATCCTGCGATTGGCATCATTGGCCTGATCGGTACGCCGCAGCTTTCGACAACGGGGGAACTTGTCATGTCTCCCCACATCGTGGGGAACGTCCTCTATACCGATGATACATCCTTTCATGGTGAACCCATCGAAGGAGAGATGGAGAATGTCATGGCGGTCAGTGACTATCTGATTGCCACACAATATGACATTCCATGGCGCAGCGATCTTTTCCACGAGGATAGTTTTTGGGCAGAGGCACAGTGCATCGAGTTCCGTCGGCGGGGCTATCGGACGGTTGTACCACGACAGAAAGAGGTGTGGCTGATCGCAGAGCCGAGAGAGGTCTGCTGCGATGAAGCGAGCCGCAGCGTGTTTCTCGATACCTATTCAAAGGATATTTATCCGCTGGTATCCATCATTATGCTCACGTATCAGCGGCCAAACTATTTTCGGACGGCCCTGGAAAGCGTGCTCACGCAGACCTACCGAAACTTGGATATTTTCATCACGGATGATTCACATGACACGGTGACGGCAGAGATGATGCAGCGTGACTTTTCGGATGATCCGCGCATCCATTACGAGCATCATCCAACGTACGGCGCGGCTGAGAACTGGACGCGGGCAATGCAGTATAATCATCCGCACGCACTATATGTGAACTGGCTGATGGATGATGATCTCTTCATGCCTGATAAAATTGCGGTTATGATGGACTGTTTCTTTGCCCATCCGGATCTCAGCCTCGTCACATCGTATCGTGAATGTATTGATGCTGATGGCAACAGGATGCCGACCCCTGACTATGCAAAGCCGATATGCTCGGAGCCTACAAAATTTGACGGAGCATCTGTTGGTATGAAAATTCTCCTCCAGACCGCAAACTTCATCGGTGAACCGACGACGGTTCTAGCAAAGAAGTCGTTGATGCTGGATGGATATCGCCTGGGCTTCACAGGCGAAGAGGGGAAATACCTCGTGCCGGACTTTCCTACATGGCTGCACCTTCTTGCACGAGGCAATATGATGTACCTAACGGAGTCGCTCAGCCAATTCCGCATTCATGAAGGGAATGACACGTGGAACCCCGCTACCTTCGTTCGAGGGATCATCGGCTGGGCCATTTGTATTCGTGCGGCGATCGAGCAGGATGTGTTTCTTCGCGATAACGGCACACGTAGGGCTGCCATAGTAGCATGGATGGATATGGCATCCGTCGCGCGGGAAAAACTAGGGCATCTCCTAGAGGCGGGAAAAGAATCCGCGTTTAGAGATTTTCAGATCGTTTTTAATGCCATGTCCGAGGCGCTAAAGAGTGACGGCCATATTGTGTTTTCCATCGATACGACACTTGAACTGTTGCCGATGGATGACTGAGAGCAGGAAAAATACAGCAAATCCCCCGTTGAAGTCGGTTTCAACGGGGGATTCCTTAATTTTTCTGCTTCATCCCGATGGTCAGTTCATTCACCAGCGGGATATGCTCCCCGATGCGCCGCATGATGACTGCGCCGCACAGCGACAGCAGAAGCGCTGCCGCATACATGGCGAGGGCGAGCGGGGCGGTCAGTACGTGTCCTGTCCGATGAAGGACGGCGAGCAGATAGGTGATCGCCATCGGGTGGGCGAGATAGATGAAGTAGGAGTGCTTTCCGAGGATCTGAAACGCACGCCCCAGCATAGTCTCTGTCCCCAGCCGTGTGAAGAACGCAAAGAGTGCGAGCGATGCGCCGATGGTGTAGAAGATGCCGAGCGGTGAAAGCTGATGTGCGGTATAGATTCCCTCAAGCGGGGTATAGCCGTCCACGAGGAGCAGTTTGTAGTACCATGCGAGGAGGGCGATGAGGCTCAGAATACCGAACGCATAGAGCTGACCCGCTCGGTGCAGCATCCACGTACGGAATGTCTCCCAGTGGAGGGCGATATAGCCGCCGAGAAGGAAGATAAAGACGTAATGCACGACCCAATAGTTCAGCCGATAAAAGAGCAATGCACGCAGAAGCGATCCCTCGGGCAGTCCGTAGACGTAGAGGTTGAACGCCGTATCGAAGCTTGACCAGTAGTCAAAGGCAATCTGGAGAGCGAGGATGCCCATGAGCAGCGGCAGCGTCATGCGGCGCAGGAGGGTGCGCCAGAGCGGCATCAAGAGGTAGAACCAGATCAGAATGACCATGAAGTAAAGCTGATACTTTGCATTGCCGAAAAAGAGAATCCCCGGAATGGACAGAAGAGGCGGAAAGCCGACACCGTAGTGCCATGCGTCATGAAGAAGATAAAAGAGCGACCAGATGAGGTAGGGGATGACGACAGCATGGGTACGGCGCCTGAGGAAATCCCGATAGGAAAACGGAGCGGATGGGGATTTTCCATAGAACAGACCGAACGCCGAGATAAAGAAAAAAATCGGCACGCTAAAGCGCGTGCCGATGTCGAAAAGCGCTACCAGATGAATGTTTGGCGATGGGTTGGCGAGATACTCCGCGCCGATGTGGATGCCGATCACGCCCATCATAGAGATGCCGCGAATTGCCTCGACAGCAGATACGCGCGGGCGCTTACTCGACGACATAGGTCACGTTGACCGTAGCAGCGACCGAGAGTTCGCCTGGTGCGATCGGCGTCGCTGCGGCCGATGCGCCCTTCGCCATCATCATCGGCATATAGTTTTCGTTGCGCGGCATGTCTGCCTGTGTGTCGGCGTAGACATTTGCGATGCGGACGAGGCGGGCGCCAAGTGCACTGGCGACCGCCTGTGCCTTCTCTTTTGCGCCGTGTACCGCATCTGTGAGAGCCTCATTTTTGGCGGCGCTCGTATCGCTCGCCGTGAAGTTCAGCGAGTCGATGCGGTTCGCCCCATTTGCAAGTGCTGCGTCGATGATCTTGCCGACATTGTTGAGGTCCCGCACGGTGATGACGACGGAGTTCTGTGCGGTATAGCCGATGACTTCGCTGCGGCTGCCGTCGCGCATATCGTAACGCTGTGAAAAATCATAGTGCACGGTCTGAATGTCGCGGTCGGCGACACCGAGTGCGCGGACGGCATTGTGGACACGTGCCGTCTGTGCGGCGTTCTCTGCGTGCGTGCGTGCAGCATCCGCCTCCTCCGTGACAACGCCGACAGTGATCTCCGCCGTATCGGGGGCAACGTAGGCGGTGCCCGTTCCCCCGATCGTGATCGTCGCGGGCGTGGGTGCCGTGGTCTCGGCAGCGGATGCCGCTCCCATTGGCAGGGCAAGTGCGAGTGCGAGCACAGAGGTGCGCGCGAGCGAAGTGAACGAAATCTGCTTCATGAAAATCCTCCGTTCTTTAGAGCAATACGCCTAAAACTGTGTTCATTATAGCATAATCTCGCAGAGGTTCAATGAAATCAGCATTAACCGAGTTCGGCGTATAGCTGCTCATTATATTTCTTTGCCGCCACGTATGCCCAGATCGCGCAGATCGGCCATGTAAGGAACACACCAAATCCGAGTGTGAAGATTCCGATGACAATGTTGACGAGAAACATGATGAGTGCACCCTTAAGTGTCGAGTAGCACATGCCAAGCGGACCAAAGAAGAATCCGAGACCCGCGGCAAGCCCAACATTTTTCGTCGACTTTACAATGATCGTCTGCGGCCTCTGCGGCGTGTTTTGTTCTTGCTGCGGCTGCTGTGTGTTCTGCTCCTGATCCATGGTACATCTCCTTTTCAATAAAGAACTGCCTATAAAAATCACTTTAGAGTATACCGAAAAAAGCCGTGGATTGCAAACAGGAAAATATGACCGGAGGCTTGCATGATGAGGTGGATTGCAAGAATAAGTTGCACGGTCAGAAAGACTAGCAGAGCGAAGCCTTGCGGCACTCATTCAGGAAACATTCCTGTGCAGTGTGGTAACCGAGTTTCTTTCGTGGCAGGTCTCTGAGTCATTGTTGTATCGCCATGATCTCATCAGCAGAGCAATCCTCTCAACGCTTTTCCTTTGGGATAGAACCTCGTATGATGTGGTTCATGTTCTCGATCATCTCTTTGTCACTCGGACAATATGGATGCGCGTAATAGATGCGTAGACGACGTCCCTCTTCGAGTTTGGGAAGACGGGAAAACTCCGTCCCATTATCCGTCGTAATCGTCTCAAAAAGTTCTTCGAAAGAGGCACCGAACTCTTCTTGAATGCAGCGCAGCGCCTTCATGATGGAAACGCTCTTTTTGTCCTTCACTTTGCGCAAACATGGGAATCGGCTCTTGCGCTCAGCAATGGCAAGAAGAGCTTCCCTTCCTCCGCATCCACCAAGTATTCGGTCGGTTTCCCAAAGCCGGATTGAAAACCTGTCCATAAAACCACTTTTGCAGAAAAAGAACCGCAAGTTTTCCGTATTTACACATAACCTTTGTAAATTATATAATAATTTCAAGGCAACTCTAGAAAGGAGCATCCTATGAAATTACAGGATTTAAACATCAAGATTTTCGCCGACGGTGCAAATCTGGAGGACATGCTCAGCGTCTATCACAAGGGGGTCGTCCGCGGCTTCACCACCAATCCGTCCCTGATGAAGAAGGCTGGCGTCAAGGATTACAAAGCATATGC
The DNA here is from genome assembly GCF_900186465.1 of Centipeda felix. GTDB lineage: Bacteria > Bacillota > Negativicutes > Selenomonadales > Selenomonadaceae > Centipeda > Centipeda felix. The sequence goes on along the minus strand of NZ_LT891959.1, from coordinate 766,888 downwards.
CCGCGAGGTTCTGCAGCACATCCCGGATGATCCTGTGTCCTTCGAAGTCTTTTCCGATGATTTCGTCACAATGGAGAAGGAAGCGAACACAATTGCCGCATTGGGTGACAATGTGTATGTCAAAATTCCGGTGACGAACACGAAGGGCGAATCCTCCGCACCGCTCATTCAAAAGCTGTCCGCAAAAGGCTGCAAGCTCAATGTCACGGCGATCTTCACGCTGGAGCAGACACAAACAGTGGTCGATGCGCTGTCAGCAGATACACCTGCCATTGTCTCGGTGTTTGCAGGCCGCATTGCCGACGCCGGCGCCAATGCCGCCGCGCTGATGAAAGAGGCTGCTGCAATCTGCGCAGCAAAGCCGAAGGCAGAACTCCTGTGGGCAAGCTGCCGCGAATTCTACAATATCATCGAAGCCGAAAAATGCGGTTGCCACATCATCACTGTACCGAATGACATCTTGGCAAAGAGCAAGAACTATGGCAAGGATCTGGAGGCATACTCACTCGAAACGGTACAGGGCTTCTATAAGGATGCGTCCGGACTCGGATTTACGATTTTGTAAGGCCGACAGGCTGTAGGTGATATGGCATGATTGAAAATTTGTTTACCGAACAGACGGTGGCTGTCAATGTGGCAGCAAAAGACTGGGAGGAAGCAGTTCGCTATGGCGGAGTAATGTTTGAAGCCGTCGGCAACACGACGGCGGAATACGCAGATGCCATGGTAAATACGGTCAAAGAGATCGGGAGTTATATCGTCATTGCCCCGGGAATTGCAATGCCGCATGCGCGTCCGGAGTACGGTGTGAAGAAGCTGGGCATGGGATTCGTGCGGCTCGCATCTCCTGTTCCCTTCGGCAACGAGGAATACGACCCCGTGGATTTGCTGATCTTCCTCTGTGCGACCGATCACAATTCCCACATCTCCGCGCTGGCAGAGCTCATGCAGCTCCTCGAAGACGAAACGTTCTTGGAACGCGTGCGTGCCGGCATGACAAAGAAAGAGATCCTTTCCTACATCCATAGCGGAGCTTTTAAAGAAGCATAAAGGATCCTGTTATGTAAACAAAGGAGTCAATCGTATGAAATTGAAGATATTGACGGTATGCGGCAACGGCATCGGCAGCAGCCTCATGCTGGCAATGAAGATACAGGAAATCTGTGCAGAGGAGGCCATTGACGCGGATGTCGAGTCCTGCGATTTTAATTCCGCGCAGGGGCGCCCTGCTGACCTCATTGTCACAGTCAAGGAACTGGCACAGCAGTTTGAGGGGCGCAATGTAGCCGTCATCCGCAGCTATGTAAACAAGAAGAAGATCAAAGAGGATGTGCTCGACGCCTTGCTCGCTCTGAAATAACACCGACAAGACAGGAGGTAGTTTCATATGGAGTTCTTGGAATTTTTACGCGACGTGCTGCAACAGCCGGCGCTCCTGATTGGTATTGTATCCCTTGTGGGTCTGGTCGCACTGAAAAAGCCATTCTATAAGATTATGACCGGCACGCTGAAGCCGATCCTCGGATATCTAATGCTCGCTGCCGGCGCAGGTTTCATCGTAGAAAATCTGGATCCCCTCGGAAAGATGATTCAGGAGGGCTTCCATATCACCGGCGTTGTCCCGAACAACGAAGCGATCGTGTCCGTGGCACAGCAGGTCCTCGGCGTAGAGACGATGTCCATCCTTGTTGTCGGTCTGGTCGTCAACCTCTTGATCGCCCGCTTCACAAAGTTCAAGTATGTCTTCCTTACAGGACATCACAGCTTCTTCATGGCGTGCCTCCTCTCCGCGGTACTCGGCACAGCCGGCATGAAGGGCATGGAGCTCATCTTGAGCGGCGGTTTCCTGCTCGGTGCTTGGAGTGCGATTTCGCCTGCAATCGGTCAGGGCTATACGAATCGTGTCACAGAACATGACGGTATCGCCATGGGGCATTTCGGCAGTCTGGCATATTACATCTCGGCTTGGGTCGGTTCCAAGGTAGGCAATGCAAAGGACAGCACGGAAAATATCGAGATTCCGGAGAAATGGGGATTCCTGCGGGATACCACCGTCTCCACCGCCATTACCATGACGTTCTTCTATCTGCTCGCAGCCATTGCAGCCGGTCCGACCTATGTCGGCACACTGTCCGGCGGCATGTCCCCATTCCTCTTTGCGATCATGGCAGGCCTGAAATTCGCCGTCGGCGTCACAGTCGTCTACTCCGGCGTTCGCATGATTCTCGGCGATCTGATCCCGGCATTTGAGGGTATCGCAACGCGCGTCATCCCGAACGCAGTTCCTGCGGTTGACTGCGCAGTCTTCTTCACCTATGCGCCCACAGCTGTGGTCATTGGCTTTGTTGCATCGTTCATCGGCGGCATCGTCGGTATGCTGCTCCTCGGTGTTGCTGGCAGCGTGCTCATCATCCCCGGCCTTGTTCCCCACTTCTTCTGCGGCGCTACGGCCGGTATCTTTGGAAATGCCACCGGCGGGCGCAGAGGTGCGGCGATCGGCGCATTTGTCAACGGACTTCTCATCAGCTTCACGCCAGCCCTTCTGCTTCCCGTCTTGGGGTCGCTGGGCTTCCAGAATACCACATTCGGTGATTTCGACTTCGGCGTTCTCGGCATTGTCATCGGCTCTCTTGCGAATGCATTGGGAGAAACGGGGATCTTTATTATCCTCGGACTCTTCTTGGTCGTCTTGTTGGTGCCAAACTTCATCCAGACCAAAGGAAAAGTCATCAACAATCCTGACGAAGAATAATATGTCACGTCAGTTCCATGGGAAGTGCCTGCTGAGGCACTTCCCATGTTTCCATTCTCCCAAAAGGCGGTGATCTTTTGCTGAACGAACGCTGTGGTGAAATCCTGCGCCGTATTCTACAGAACAAAACAGCTCTGAGAGTCGAGATGTTAGCGAAGGATCTTGGCATAAGCGAGCGTACGATTCGCTATGACCTGAATCGCATCGATGACTATCTGAACGAGCAGGGGCTCCCTCCCCTATCTCGGAAGTCGCGCGAGGGCATTTCCCTCCATCTCACGGCAGCGCAGGTGTCACGCTTTCAATCCGGTGCCTATAAAGAAGAACCCTATCGTTATGTGCTCTCGCAAAAAGAGCGCATTGCCGCAATCGCCTATACACTCCTGTCTCATAACGACTATATTCCAGTACAACTATTGGCAGACAACCTGCACGTCAGCAAGACGACAATCTACGCCGATATACAGGAATTCAAAGAGCAGCTTGATCCGACGGGCAGATACGTCAAGACAGCAAAAGGAAAAGGAGTCCTTCTGACGGGGAATGAATCTGCTCTGCGAAATCTGGTGCTGCACAGCCTTTTGATGAACTCTGATGAACTGAATTTCTCCGATGTTTCCTATCTTGAAATGTTTCACCTTATCTCGTTGGAACGATTGCAGGATTTTGTCAAAGAGGCAGAAACGCAGCTGAATAAGTTTTTCTCTGATTATGCCCTGCGTAATATGGTGCTTCATCTGGCGATCGCCGTGAAGCGGATTCAGCTCGGAAGAACAGTGGAAATGGTGCACGAAGAGCTCAGCCACCTGATCAAAGCACCGGAATTTTCCGTTGCAGCAGGGATTGCCGCACGCCTTGAGGAAACGTGCGCTATTCACATTCCCGAGTCCGAGATTGCCTATATTACAATTCATCTGCTGGGCAGCAGCTTCTCCACGGAAACACAAGCACAGGATATTTACCTTCAGATGGTGGTTTCCACATTGATTGCGCGCATGTGTCAGGAATGCGGTATCCCATTCGATCGCGATGAACAGCTGTATGAGAATCTGGGCGAGCATATGGGACCGGCCATCTATCGGTTCCGCCATGGGATCAATATCAACAATCCATTGATCGACGAAATTAAGGCGGACTATCCCCATATTTTCGGATGTGTACGGCGGGCGATGTCACAGTTGGAAAAGGAGTGGAACATCCAACTCAGCGATGCAGAATGCGGTTATCTCTCCATTCACTTTCTGGCTTCCAGAGAACGCATGCAGAGGAGGCATAAGAGAAAAGCACGCGTCCTTCTCATCTGTGACGCAGGCATCGGTACATCGCAGCTTATTCTTTTGCGTTTGCATTCCATTTTTGACTTTGAAACCGTGGGGACAATGCCTGCGCATGTAGCTCCGGAGCAGCTGCGAAAAAATGACCTCGATCTTGTTGTCACAACGATCCCTCTGTCGAACTGCCCCGTTCACTGCATTCAGGTCACACCGTTTCTGACAGAAAAAAACATCAGCGATCTCAGCATCTTCTTCTCCCAATACGATCGAAGTGCGGACATGGCGCCCACCGAGGATCTTTCGGATCGCGTGCTTCGGGAGATCAGTCCCTTTTGTGTGATTAAACAGCCCGTGGAGCTGCGCAGCGCACTGGAGCGAATCTTAGGGAGCCGGCGAACCGTGCGTCCCTCCCTGCGGGAGCTGCTGAGCCCGCGCCGTATTCTCCTGAATGCTACGGCGCAAGATTGGCGTGAGGCGGTGCGCCTCGGAGGTGACCTGCTCCTGTGCGACGGCTGCATCACAGAACACTATATTCAGGCAATGCAGGAGAACATTGAAAAGCTGGGCAACTATATGATTCTTTTCCCATATATTGCAATGCCACACGCGCGTCCGGACGAGGGGGCTCTGTGCAGTGCATTCAGCATTGTGGTCTTGCAGTCTCCCATTCCATTTGGCTCCGATGCACAGGTACAGATCATCATCACCCTCTCGGCGATCGATTACGAAACGCATACACAGGCGCTCAAGGATCTGATGTATCTCTTGGAAAACACACCATTTTATGACGGACTGATTCGTGCGTCATCTGCCTCCGATGTACTGGAGCTCTGCACGATCAGAGAAACAATATAGGGGCTGTTGCACAATATGGGTCTTGTACTGAAAGAATTCCGTATGTCTCCATATTCACTCGAAGGTATCCATAGGCGGTCATGGAGATCTCCTCTTCTTCTGGGCAACAAAATTTCCTGCCACGCGTAAATCCTACGTGAATATGGAGTTCCTTCATGGAAGTTTTCTCTTTCGAGGGAAGGAACTCAGCACGTTCCACACGTCAAGGTTCCTCAAGATTCAACGCGGCAGAAAACAAAAGGAAATCGCTGATAAAATAAAGCCCGTCAGATTGGCGTAGATTTTTTCGTCCGAACAAGGAGGGAACCCAGACGCATAGCCAAAGCGATGTGGAGAATTTGCCGACAAAGTGCGGGCAAAAAAGATGCGTTAATTGGGGAATTATTATATCATGCGTGCCTATCGCCGTAATCTTTTTTGTCGTAAAGAATCAAAACCACCAGTTGAACTGGTGGTTTGAACAGGCCCTATAAGGCCAAAATGCTTGTGGCAGCACCTTAAAAGGTACATCGGATTGCACTAATCAACAAAAACTGGACACAAAAATCTAAAAATTATCCATGGAATTTTGAATACTATACAACGCCATCGAAGATATGATACCCAGAATACCGATAGCTATCTTTCAAACGTTACCTGCGATGGCCTGAGCAGCACTTTCGCGCTTTGACACAAACCGTTCCCGATACTGCTTCGGCGTAAGGTATCCAAGTGTGTACGCTGGGCGTTCTTCGTTAAAGAAGCGGATGTAATCCGATACCTGTTCCGGGACGTTCTCCGGTAAGGTAATATGAAAATCCGTAAAGAGCAATCGCTTGATAATACTTGATGTCCTGTGTTATGCTTTTCATGAGAATGCCTCCTTTGTGTGTAGTTTGTTTTGGTAGATAGAGCATAACACAAATTGGCTTTCTTTTTTTATTTACTTGTGTAACATCTCTATTGTAATCCTACAGACTCTTTCCTCGAATGTGAGATGTGCCCCTTTGCGATGCGACGAGTTTGTGGTACACTTTAGTTGTTCCATAGCGGATCTCCTTTGGTAGATGGGTCTGTTCAACTCTATTTTACCAGATGGCTTCCGCTATGGAGCTTTTTATATGTGCAACTTAATTTTACAATCGACCGGCTTGCATGATGATGAGAAAGAATTTGACTTTTTGTCATTTTTCGTGTACGATAGGCATAGTTTTGCATCACCTTTATTTAGTGGTGCGTAGAAACAGGGGGAACGATATATGGCAAAAGAGACATTTGAGTTTCAGGCAGAGACAAAACAGCTTCTCGAGCTGATGATCCACTCGATCTATACAAACCGCGAGATTTTTCTGCGCGAGTTGATTTCAAATGCGTCAGATGCGATCGACAAGCTCCACTTTGAGAGCCTGACGAACCGCGACATCCTTGAGGGCAACGAAAACTATGAGATTTTCCTCGTCCCGGATAAGGACAGCAAGACGCTGACGATCTCCGATAACGGCATCGGTATGTCGCGTGCAGAGGTCGTGGAGAACATCGGAACGATTGCAAAGTCGGGCACGAAGGCATTCATGGAGCAGCTGGCAAAGGCGAAGGAGGAAAGCGGCGGCGCACCGGACAAGGATCTGATCGGACAGTTCGGCGTGGGCTTCTACTCTGCGTTCATGGTCGCAGAGCGCGTGACGATCGTGACGCGCCGTGCCGGTGAGACGCAGGCAACGCGTTGGGAGTCGGCGGGCGACGGCAGCTATACGATTGAGGATGCAGAGAAGGAGTCGCGCGGCACGACGGTGACGATCCACCTCGCGAAGGAGTTCACGGAGGGCGAGACGGACTACACGGATACGTTTGTGCTCGAGAGCCTTGTAAAGAAGTACTCCGACTACGTGCGCTATCCGATCCGCATGAACGTGACGACGGAGGAGATGCCGCGCGATGATGAGGGAAAGATCATCGAGGGTGCGGAGAAGATCAAGAAGACGGAGCTGCGCACGCTGAACTCGATGCAGCCGCTCTGGACGCGCGCGAAGTCCGAGATCAAGCCTGAGGAGTACAACGATTTCTTCCGCGACCAGTTCCACGAGTGGGAAGCGCCGATGGAGGTGTTCCACACGAAGGCGGAGGGAACGGTGGAGTATACGGCGCTCCTCGAGATCCCGGCGCGAGCTCCGTTCAATCTCTATCAGGCGGACTATGAGCCCGGCATTCAGCTCTACTCGCGCCATGTTTTCATCATGGACAAATGCAAGGATCTGCTGCCGGACTATCTGCGCTTTGTCAAGGGCCTCGTTGACTCGCCCGATCTCTCACTGAACATCTCGCGTGAGCTGCTGCAGCAGAGCCGTGAGCTGAAGACCATCGGACGCGCACTGGAGAAGAACATTCTCAAGGCACTGGGCAAAAAGCTCGACAAGAACCGCGAGGACTACGAAAAGTTCTGGGAGCAGTACGGCCGCGCACTGAAGATCGGCATCTACAACAGCATGTACTCCGGCCGCGATACGGTGGACAAGCTGAAGGATCTCCTGCTCTTCCACAGTTCGAAGGAGGGTAAGCTTGTTTCGCTGAAGGAATACGCTGAGCGGATGCCCGAGGGCCAGAAGAGCATCTACTACGCAACGGCAAAGGATCAGACGACGATTGAGCAGCTGCCGCAGATGGAACAGCTGCGTGAGCGCGGCTTCGAGGTGCTCTTTCTGCTCGACCCGGTGGATGAGTTCGCCATTGAGACTGTGCGCGAGTATGACGGAAAGAACTTCCACTCGATCAGCCGCGGCGACCTCGATCTTGGTGATGCGGAGAGCGAGGCGGCGAAGAAGGAAACGGAAGACATCGCCAAGGCGAACGACGATCTCATCAAGGACGTAAAAGAAGCCATCGGTGACAAGGTCGCTGAGGTGAAGATATCACAGCGTCTGCGGTCGAGTGCCGTCTGTCTTGTCGCGGATGAGGCGGGCCCGTCGCTCTCAATGGAGCAGATCTTTGCCGAGATGAATAATCCGATGTTCAAGGCGCGGCGCATTCTTGAGATCAATCCGCATCATGAGCTTTTTGCAAAACTGCAGCAGGTGCACGCGGCAGGCAAGGACAGCGAGGAGTTCAAAGACTACTGTGATCTGCTCTACACGCAGGCGCTGCTCATCGAGGGGATTCTGCCGGAGAACCCCGTCGCCTTTGCACAGAAGCTTGCCAAGATGATGGCGAAGTAAAGGAGAAGCTGTGGAAGTCGAACTCTTCTCATCGCAGTTCTTTGTGGCACTCTTCTCGATCATTGTACTTGATCTCGTGCTCGCAGGGGACAATGCCGTCGTGATTGCGATGGCGTCCAACCGCCTTCCTGCGCATCTTCGAAAGCGCGCCATCTATGTCGGGACGGCGGGCGCGATTGTCGTACGTCTCATCATGACGTTCTTTGCGGTGCAGCTGCTCTCTGTGCCGTACTTACAGGCACTCGGCGGGCTGGTGCTGCTGCCGATTGCCGTGAAGCTCCTGCGCCCTGCCCACGGCGAGGAGCATATCGAGGCGGCGGAGACGTTCGCAGGGGCAGTCAAGACGATCATCATCGCCGATGCGGCGATGGGGATCGACAACGTGATTGCCATCGCGGGCGCGTCTCACGGCGACTTCCTGCTCGTGGTGCTTGGGCTGCTCATCAGCGTTCCGATTGTCGTCAGCGGCAGTCAGCTCATCGGAAAGCTGATGGAAAAGTATCCCGTGCTCGTTGTGCTCGGTGCGGCGATTCTGGGCTGGACAGGCGGCTCGATGATTGTGCACGACCGTACGGTTGGTGTGATGATTCTGGCGGCACTGCCGCAGGCGGCATATCTCCTGCCGGCGATACTCGCGGGAGCGGTGTGCGGCATTGGGGCATGGACACGGCGGAGAGGCTGATATGGTCGGACTTGTGATTGTAACGCACAGTGCCGTGCTCGCGCATGGCATCGCGGAGACGTGCCGCATGATGGCAAAGGATGCGCATATCGCAACGGCGGGCGGCATGGAGGACGGCGGCTTTGGGACGAGTTATGCGCGCATTACGGCAGCGATCGACAGCGTCTGCAGCGCTGACGGCGTCGTTGTGCTCGCGGATGCGGGCAGTTCTGTGCTGACGGCGGAGACGATCATCGAGGAGATGCGCAGCAGCCGCGTGCGCATGGCGGACTGCCCCATCGTTGAGGGCAGTGTGGTCGCCGCGATTGCCGCGGTCTGCGGGGCGGATCTCGATGAGGTCGTGCGCCGCGCTGAGGAGACACGCGGCACGTGCAAGATTTACAATTGACAGTCCAAATACAGAATGATACAATAGCATATGAATGATGCTCTTTGAGGCGGGGTGAGAATCCCCACCGGCGGTACAGCCCGCAAGCTGCTTGTGAGAGCGGCATGATTCGGTGTAATTCCGGAGCCGACAGTGAAGAAGGCAGATGCTTTCGCAGTCTGGATGAGAAAAGGCGCGTCTTATGATAGGAACATGGATATGCAATATCTGTGACTTCTTGGGACGATTTATGTGCCGCCGGAGGAGATTCTTCCGGCGGCTTTTTTGTTTTTTTATGAATGGACGGTTATGAACGAAACGGACGAATCCTATATGCGCGAGGCTCTGCATCTGGCAGAGTTTGCGCGCGGGCGCACGTCGCCGAATCCGCTCGTGGGGGCGCTCATCGTACGTGACGGGATCGTCGCTGCGAGCGGCTGGCACCGTGCGGCGGGCGAGCCGCACGCGGAGATTCACGCGCTCCGCATGGCAGGGGAGTTGGCACGCGGTGCGACGCTCTATGTGACGCTCGAGCCGTGTGCGCATCAGGGGCGGACGGGCCCCTGTGCCAAGGCGGTGATCGCCGCAGGGATCACGCGCGTCGTGGTGGCGCTCCGTGACCCGAATCCGCTTGTCGCAGGGCGCGGAATCGCGATGCTTGAGGCGGCGGGCATCGAGGTCGTGACGGGCGTCTGCGCGGCGGAAGCGCGGCGGCAGAACGCTGCGTTTCTCACGTGGGTGACAACGAAGCGCCCCCTCGTCACGCTCAAGACGGCGATGACGCTCGACGGGAAGATCGCAAGTCATACGGGGGCGTCGCGCTGGATTACGGGCGAGGAGGCACGTCTGCGCGTGCATGAGATGCGCGATGCGAGCGACGCGATTCTCGTCGGCATCGGCAGTGTGCTCGCGGATGACCCGAGCCTGACAACGCGACTGCCGCATCGTGCGGGGAAGAATCCGCTGCGCGTCGTACTGGATTCGGCGGCGCGCACACCGCATGATGCGAGACTGGTGACGGACGGAGCGGCTCCGACGGTGATCGCCGTGAGTGAGCGTGCCGATCCGCAGCGTGTGGATCGCCTCCGCGCATGCGGCGCAGAGGTGGTGACACTCGGGGCGGAGCGCGTGGAGCTCCTGCGCCTGCTCGACTGGCTCGGCGCGCGTGACTGCACGTCCCTCCTCGTCGAGGGCGGTGCTGCGGTGAATTGGTCATTTCTTGCGGGCGGCTATGTGGATCGGATCTGCGCCTTTATCGCCCCTATGCTGATGGGCGGCGGGGAGGCACCGACACCCGTCGGCGGTGTGGGCTTTGACGCGCCGCAGGAGGCACTGCACCTCTATGATATGCACGTTGAACAGGTCGGTGCGGATCTCCTCGTGACGGGCAGTCTGCACACACCGGCGGAGTGAGGTGAGGATATGTTTACAGGAATCATCGAGGAGGTCGGTACATTTGCCCGCCTCTCGGGCGGCGTGCTCTCGATCGGTGCACATCTCGTCCAGTCGGATGCGCACATCGGCGACAGCATCGCCGTGAACGGCATCTGCCTCACGGTCACCTCATTCGATGCACAGGGCTTTTCTGCCGACGTGATGCCCGAGACGGTGCGGCGCACCTCGCTCGCGGAGCTGACACGCGGCGCACCGCTCAATCTGGAGCGGGCACTGCTGCCGACGACGCGCATGGGCGGACATTTCGTCAGCGGGCACATCGACGGCGTGGGGAAGATACGAGCCATGCGCGAGGAGGGAAATGCAACTCTCATGACGGTCGCCGCCGATGCAGACATTCTGCGCGGGATTGTCGAGAAGGGCTCGGTTGCCCTCGACGGCATCAGCCTCACCGTGGCGGCAGTCGGCGCGGCGGACTTTACCGTCAGCCTCATCCCGCACACGCGCACGGTGACGAATCTCGGCGCGAAGCGCATCGGCAGTCTGCTCAACATCGAGACGGACATCCTCGGAAAATATGCGCTGAAGCTGCTCGGGGGTGAAAGTTCTGCTGCGGGGAAGACGGGGCTGACGCGGGAATATCTGATGCAGCATGGGTTTTAGTGTGGTAGATGTGGGGTGCGATGTCCCTAAGCGAACCCTAGTGAAGCAAGCGGGGAAAGCATGCGTTCTGTCCCCGGCGTGCTTCTTTCGTTTAAGCGCAGCGCGTTTAAGAAGTGCGCCGGTATTTAGACAGATAAGCATGCGACCGCTTGCGTAACGAGGTGTTCGCGTGGGACTCGCAGCACAGAGATGTCATATTCACAATACTTTAGGAGAAATAGCATGTCAGATTTTGCAACGATTGAACAGGCGATTGAGGATATCAAAAATGGAAAGATGCTCGTCGTCGTGGACGATGAGGACAGGGAGAACGAGGGCGACCTCATCGTTGCGGCAGAGAAGATGACGCCGGAGCACATGAACTTCATGGCGACGCATGCACGCGGGCTGATCTGTACGCCGATCATCGGCAGCCGTCTCGACGAGCTTGAGATCGGTCAGATGGTGGAGAACAACACGGACAACCACGAGACTGCCTTCACCGTCAGTGTCGATGCGTACGACACGACGACGGGCATCTCTGCGTACGAGCGGTGCCACACGGTCAAGATGCTGCTCGATCCTGCGGCAAAGCCAGCGAATTTCCGCCGCCCGGGGCACGTCTTCCCTCTGCGTACGGTCGAGGGCGGCGTCCTGCGCCGTGCGGGACACACCGAGGCGACGACCGACCTTGCGCGGATGGCAGGACTGTTCCCCGCGGGGCTCTGCTGTGAGATCATGGCGGATGACGGCCACATGATGCGCACGCCCGAGCTGAAGGCGTTTGCGAAACAGCATGGGCTGAACATCATCACTATCAAGGATCTCATCGAGTACCGCAAGCATACGGAGAACTTTGTCCATCGGATTTCGGAGGTGGACTTCCCGAGCAAGTATGGGCATTTCAAACTGATCGCCTACGAGAACACGCTCAATAAGCGCTGTGACCTCGCCGTCGTCAAGGGGGATGTGCGCGGCAAGGAAAATGTTCTCGTGCGCGTACACTCGGAGTGTCTGACGGGGGATGCGCTCGGCTCGATGCGCTGTGACTGCGGCGATCAGCTCACAACGGCAATGCGCCGCATCGAGGCGGAGGGCGAGGGCGTCGTCCTCTACGTGCGGCAGGAGGGACGCGGCATCGGGCTTGCGAACAAGATGCGCGCTTACGCACTGCAGGACCAGGGGCGCGATACCGTCGAAGCGAACGTCGAGCTCGGCTTTGCGCCGGATCTCCGCGACTACGGCATCGGCGCACAGATCCTTGCCGATCTCGGGCTTTCGACCATCCGTCTCTTGACGAACAATCCCGCAAAGCGTGCGGGGCTTGAGGGCTATGGGCTGACGATCGTCGAGCGCGTACCGCTCGTCATCCATCCGAATGAGCATGACCGTCGTTACATGGAGACGAAGAAGGAAAAGATGGGACATATCCTCAGCGATGAGGAATTGGGGAAATGAGTGCGAGGGCGTGAGAGATGAAGACGGTTTTACTGGCACTTCTTGAACAGTATGCAGACTGGGAAGCTGCGTACGTGTCGACAGCAATTCACATGCTTGGTCAGGGAAAATTTGAGGTCAAGACAGTCTCCCTCTCGAAAGAACCTATAACCTCCATTGGCGGCATTCATGCGGCGGCGGATTATACAGTGGATTCTGCACCGAAGAATTACGATGCTCTGCTCCTCATCGGCGGTATGAGATGGCGCGAAGAGCGTGCACAGAAGATGATCCCATTGGTCGAGCATTGTGTGAAAAACGGCAAGATACTTGGCGGGATTTGCGATGCGGCGGCGTTTTTAGCATCCATCGGTGTGCTCGATTCGGTCAAACATACGGGCAATCGTTTGTCTGCACTGGAGGAATGGCAGGGGACGAAGTACAAGGGAGCGGAGAACTTTCAAGCGCGACAAGCCATCTGCGATAAGAATATCATTACGGCAAACGGGGCTGCACCTCTGGAATTTGCCAGAGAAGTTCTGACTGCGCTCCATGCTGCGGAGGAAACTCTGATCGAGGATTGGTACAGCCTGCATAAATTGGGGTATTATAATGCATCATCACACAATCAATTTGTGAAGATGATGGAGGAGTAAGGAGAAAATAATATGGCAAACATCATCGAAGGCTACATCAGCGGCAAGGGGCTGAAATTCGGCATTGTTGCCGCGCGTTTCAACGAGTTTATTGTGAGTAAGCTGGTTGGCGGTGCACTCGATACGCTGCATCGTCACGAAACGGCGGATGGCGACATTGACGTGGCGTGGGTGCCGGGTGCGTTCGAGATCCCTCTTGCGGCGAAGAAGATGGCGGCGAGCGGAAAGTACGATGCGGTGCTCTGCCTCGGGGCGGTCATTCGCGGCTCGACGACGCACTACGACTACGTCTGCAGCGAGGTGTCGAAGGGCGTCGCACAGGTCGGCCTCCAGACGGGCGTGCCGACGATCTTCGGCGTCGTGACGACGGAGAACATCGAGCAGGCGATTGAGCGCGCGGGCACGAAGGCAGGCAACAAGGGCGCCGATGCCGCGATGGCGGCGATGGAGATGGCAAGTCTCCTCGGAAAGCTGTGATGCGATGAAGATTGGCATCATCAGCGATACGCACGGACATGAGGGCGCATGGACGCGCGCGTGCGAGAAATTTTTCACGGGAGCAGACCTCATCCTCCATGCGGGAGACGTTGCCTATCATGGCCCGCGCAATCCGATGAAGGCGGACTACAACCCGATGAGACTGATCGAGCGCATCAACGCCTCGGAGATCCCCGTCATCATTGCCAAGGGAAACTGTGACTCGGATGTGGATGCGAGCTGTCTCACACTTCCCGTTCTGTCTCCCTACGCCTACGTCTTTTGGGAGGGGCGGCGCATCATCGTCACGCACGGCGATGCCGTTATGACGGATGCGGAGAAAGATGAAATGGCGCAGCATCTGCGCGCTGATCTCTTTATCAGCGGGCATGTGCACGTCACCGTTCTCGAAAAGCGCGGCAATACGGTGTTTCTCAACCCCGGTTCGGCAGCGCTCTCGAAGCGCCCCGACGGGCGCAATACCGTCGCTGTCCTCGAGGACGGCACGATTCGGATTTTTGATATTGATACGGGCGATGTTCTGCATGAGCGTGCGCTCGACTGGTAAGACGATATGGATCAACTGGTAAAAGCAACGGCGGTAAACGGACAGCTGCGCGTATTTGCGGCGGTGACGACGGATGTGGTCGCCGAGGCAATGCGGCGGCATGACTGTTGGCCCGTTGCGGCAGCGGCACTCGGACGCACGATGACGGGCGCGCTCCTCTTTGCCGCAAATCTCAAGAACAAGGAATCCGTTACGATCAAATTCAAGGGAGACGGACCTCTCGGCACGGTGACGGCGGATGCGACGGCGGATGGCTCGGTGCGCGGCTGTGTCGATCATCCGCATGTGCATCTGCCGCTGAATGCGCACGGCAAGATCGATGTCGGCGGCGGCATTGGGCAGGGCATCCTTTCCGTCACGCGCTTCACGGGGCTGAAAGAGCCCGTGACGGGCAGCGTCAATATCGTCAGCGGAGAGATCGCCGACGATCTCATCCACTACCTCTACACCTCGGAGCAGACACCGTCCTCGATCGGGCTCGGTGTCCTCGTCAGTCCCGAGCTGCAGTGCCTCGGCGCGGGCGGCTTCTTCGTCCAGCCTCTGCCGGGCGCATCGGATGCAGTGATTGACCGCCTTGAGGCGAACCTGAAGGGGATTTCCTCTGTCTCTCACATGGTGGAGGGCGGCCTGGATGCGGAGGGCATCATCCGCAGCGTCCTCGGCGGGTTTGACGATGTAAAGATCCTTTCCCATACCGATCTTGCCTTTCGCTGCAACTGTTCGAAGAACTACATCACCGACCGTCTGCTGACCCTTGGTGAGGCAGATCTGCGCGCACTCCGCGACGATGGGACGGCAGAGGTGAAATGCCACTTCTGCGGTGCAGTCTATACCTTCGATCAGGAAGAACTCGACGCCATGTATAACGTCGCGCAGAAGATGCGTGCGATGCGTACAGGACATGAAAAATGAAGGGGCACGGGCGCATCCTGCGCGAGGTGGAGCGGACACTGGCGGGGATTCCTGCCGTCATCCGCTACAAGAACATCAAGAACCTCTACCTCCGCGTCAGTGCGGATGGCAGCCGCATCGAACTCAGTGTGCCGCGCCGCACATTGCTGTGCGATATGGAGGACTTCGTCAGGCACAGGCGTGCGTGGATTGAGGCGCGCCTGCGTTCTATGCGTGCAAAAAAGCCCCCGTCGCTTTATGCGGCGGGGGATATTGTGCATCTTTGGGGCAGGGGATATCCTATTGTCGATGCTCCGCTGGTACAGGGGAAGGCGTATGTCGAATGTGTCGGCGGGATGATTTTGCTCCACGCGCCTGCGGACGCGGATGCACAAACGCGCCGTGCGGCAGTCGATGCACTCTGCCGTCGTGAACTCACAGCGGCGATTGAACGGGAAGCACCGCACTGTGAGGCAATTGTCGGAAAACATGCCGAACGTTGGCGCATCCGCGCGATGAAGACACGCTGGGGCAGCTGCAATGTGCGGACGGCTTACATCACGCTCAATCTGCAGCTGGTACAGTATGACGTGCGTGCTCTGCGCTATGTCATGATGCACGAACTCACGCACCTATGGGTGCGTGGGCACAACGCGCAGTTCTACGCCCGCATGGATCGCTGTTTCCCCGACTGGCGTGAAGTAAAGAAGGTACTAAATACTTGGGCTCGGGAAAACAGTGAGATGCAATAAAAAACGCTCCATTCGGAGCATTTTTTATTGTGCTGCTTTATCTTATTTTGCCGCGCCGATCTTCTCCGCTTCCTCCGTGACGATCAGGCGTCCCGTGTGCACATCGTAGATGTAGCCGTGGATCACGATGGATGCGGGGACGAGCGGATGCGTGCGCAGACGGCGCACATCGCGGGCGAGATTCTCCTCGAGCTCTCCTGCAATCGGCATAAAGTCAATGTAGTGTGCCTCGACGGCATCGCCGCCGTGCGCGGCAGCATCCTCCTCAAAGCGCGCGCATACCGCCTCGTTGGTGAGGCCCTGCATCCCGCAGTGCGTGTGTTGGATTACGAACCACTCGTTCGTGCCGAGCATCTTGTAGGAAATCAGCAGCGAGCGGATCACATCGTCCGATACGCGTCCACCCGCGTTGCGGATCACGTGCGCATCGCCCTCCGCGATCCCCGCAAATTTTGCCGGGTCGAGACGGCAGTCCATGCACGTGACGACGGCAAACCGCCGCGTTGGATCGTGTGATAGCCCTCCTTTGTCGCCGAATGTGGCGACGTAGCGCTCATTTGCTGCACGGATCTCTGTGACATTTGTTCCCATTGGCGAACCCCTTCTCTCTCCGATATCGCTGCAATTTCTTATAAAAAAACCGCCCGAATTAAGAAAACACGGATAAATTTAGCATGCTAATTGGGCACATCTCATTTATCAGCGATTTCTTAAACAGACGGATTTTCTATGCGCGTATTCGCTCAAACGGCACGCTCGACGCTGCCGGAACGCAGGCAGCGCGTGCATACATTGACACGCTTGACCTCACCCTTGACCAGGGCGCGGACGCGCTGAATGTTCGGCTTCCACTTACGCTTCGTCTTTACATGGGAGTGGCTCACATTGTTGCCGCTCATCATCCCTTTGCCGCAGACCTCGCATACACTTGCCATTGTTACACCTCCTCAACGTGGGCTTCACTCAAGCCGCACGCAAACACCGTGTCATTATACTATGATTCTCTCCGTTAAGCAAGGTGTCATAGAAAAAATTCTAAGAGATTCTTGATCGAATGAACTCCACTCCAAATAAGACAGATTTTTCGAAATTATCACACTGAACTATAAAGAGATAGAATAATTTTATCAATGGAAGAGGGAAAACATTCAAGTATTTCTTGAAATTTTACAAAAATGTAGTATGATAAATATGAAGGAAAAATGTATCTTGCGGGGTGTGGTTATCGTTTCGCAGAGCTGTAAGGGTGCAGCTCGGGAAAGAGGGGGATACAGATGATTACATTGCTGGGAAAGACGCGGCAAATCAATCGTCTGCTCCAACGTTCGGAAAGCGTTGAGTATGACGGGATTTCACGTGTATTGAGTAACGTCCTTGAGGCAAACGTTTATATCACCGACGAAGGAGGACGCATCTGCGGCTATGCGTTCTATGATGATAATGACGACCTCATGACAAATGAGGCGATTGAGCTGGGACAGTTCCCGCGCAAGTTCGTGGACTGGCTCAACCGACTTGAGGAGACGCGTTCCAACATCCGTGTGGGAACGGATGGCGCGTCCTTCGAGAAAGAGATGGCAGAACTGTTCCATGAACAGAACATTGTCGTTACACCGATCTATGGACCGCGCCGTCGTCTCGGGACGCTCGTTGTGTCGAATGCCAAGAAGGAGTTCGGCGACCCTGATCTCCTGCTCAGCGAGTACGGTGCGACCGTCGTCGGCATGGAGATGCTGCGCGACACGGCACAGAAGAACGAGATCGAAGCACGTCAGCGCGAGGCGGTACGGATTGCGGTGGAGACACTCTCGTACTCTGAGCGCAAGGCGGCACATGCGATTCTGCAGGAGCTCGCGAGCCAAGGGAAGTTCGAGGGCAGGCTCATCGCATCGCGGATCGCCGACGAGGCAAAGATCACGCGCTCAGTCATCGTCAATGCACTCCGCAAGTTCGAGTCCGCCGGTGTCATCGAGTCGAAGTCGCTCGGCATGAAGGGCACCTTTGTGCGTGTCACGAACTCGTATCTCATGGAGAAACTGCCGGAACTCGAAGAGTACGCCGCTGATGTTCAGTGGGCGAATCTTGGCAGCGGGATGACGCTCTGAGATCGGATTTTATATTGTATGTAGATTGTAAGGAATCGCTGATAAAATGAGGTCTGTCAGATTGGTGTAGATTTTTTGTCCTATCAAGGAGACAAACCGGACGCATAGCTGAAGCTATGTGGAGGATTTGTCGACGAAGAGAGGGCGAAAAAGATGCGCTAAGATGACAGGACTGAATTTATCAGTGCTTCCGTAAATAAAATTTGTTGACAAGTGGGGTAAAATCCCATATAATGGCGTTCGTGAATGTGCGGCGGATGGTCTGCAAGGATCATCCGCCGCACAACGCGGATACGGCGCGTTGGTCAAGTGGTTAAGACACCGCCCTTTCACGGCGGCTTCACGGGTTCGAATCCCGTACGCGTCACCAGGAACGGCCCGGTAGTTTAGTTGGTTAGAATGCCGCCCTGTCACGGCGGAGGTCAGGGGTTCAAGTCCCCTTCGGGTCGCCATTTTTCCTTTTGCCTCGGTAGCTCAGTTGGTAGAGCAGGGGACTGAAAATCCCCGTGTCAGTGGTTCGATTCCGCTCTGAGGCACCACCTTGTAGCTGAGTCTCCGGTGCATCGTGTACGCACTGGGGATTTTTTGTTGGACGTTCTCTGTCTTGAAGGAGCGCATACCCGTGGAGCACTTTACGCAGATATTTCTCTCATTCATCGCCTCATGGGGCTATGTCGCCGTTGCCGTCCTCATGGCAGCGGAGAACGCGTGCATTCCCATTCCCAGTGAGCTGATTCTTGGCTTTGCCGGCTATCTCATCTTCGCGGGACACATGTCGTTCGAGGGCGCACTCCTTGCGGGCATGGTCGGCGGGCTCCTCGGCTCGCTCTTTGCCTATGAGATCGGCGCGCGCGGCGGGCGTCCCTTTGTGGACAAATATGGAAAATATTTCCTCATCAAGCAGTCACACGTAAATGTCGCACAGGACTGGTTCGACCGCTATGGACTCAAGGCGGTGTTCTTTAGCCGCATGCTGCCCGTCGTGCGCACCTTTATCTCGCTGCCGGCAGGATTCGCCCGCGTCGACCCGAAGCGCTTCTTCCTCTATACGATTGCGGGCGCGCTCCCGTGGACGGCGGCGATCCTCTACGCCGGCATGGTGCTCGGTGAGAGATGGACCGACCTCATGGAATACGGACACGAGGCGAGCATGATCTTCGTCGTTGTCGCCGTCATTGTGATTGTCGTCCTCTACCTGCGCTGGCGGAGAAAGAAGAATAGAAAATAAAAATGGCTTGTTGCACGAAACTGCAAATTTCGTACAACAAGCCCTCTTTTATGTCTATGTATCTGCTTCCTTGGGCGCCGGCGCTGTCTGAAAGAGCGAGACGCAGAGTCCAATGAGTGCACCGATGGCGGCGGGACAGACCCACCCCATCATGATCCCATAGAGGGGAATGGTTTGACGCAGCAACTCATGCAGAGCGGCGGGACACAACCCTGCCGCATGAAGACTGTCGATCAGCGAGAATATGAGTGTGAGAAAGATTGCTCCCTGATAGATGCTCTTTCGCCAGCCAATGAAATGATCGAAGAGCGAGAGAATCACAAAGACGATGACGAGCGGGTAAATCGTGACGAGGAAGGGCACGGCAAGCGTAATGATCTGGGTCAGCCCGATGTTCGAGGCGGCAAAGCTGAACAGAATGGAGATCAGAAGGAGCCGTTCGTACGAAATGCGGCCCTTTAGCAGCTTGTTGAAGAACAGGGCAGCACTCGACGTGATGCCGCAGCACGTTGTCAGACACGCCAGCCCGATGATGACGGCGAGCAGCAGATTGCCCGATGCGCCGAAGAAAATCCCGACGGCACCCGCGAGAATCTGCCCGCCGTTCTCTGACTGCCCCAGTACCGAGGCACTTGTCGCACCAATGTAGGCGAGCGATCCATAGACCGCCGTCATGAGCGTCACCGTGATCAGTCCCGAGATCAGACAGGCCGAGCCGATGGCATGGCGATCTGTGATCCCGCGCATCTGAATCGCATTCGTCACGAGTGCACCGATGGCGATCGAGGCAAGTAGATCCATTGTCTGATAGCCGTCCTGAAATCCCTGTGCGAATGGCGCCTCTAGGTAGGCGCCTGTCGGCGCAAGGATGTTCCCCAGCGGCGCGTGGAACGCCTGAGCAAAGAGGATAAAGAGAACAACGAGTAGAGCAGGGGTCAGCATCTTGCCCACGCGGTCGATGATCTTGTTCGGGTTCAACGAGAGATAGTAGGACGCAGCAAAGAAAATCGCCGTGTAGATCAGCTGCCCTAGTGCAAAATTCTCCTCCGTGAGGAACGGGCGGATACCGATCTCAAACGAGACTGCGCCCGTGCGCGGCATCGCAAAGAGCGGGCCGATGATGAGATAGAGCAGGATGAGCAGCACCGTCGCAAAGCGCGGCCATGTCTTTTCGCGCAGCAACGGCGTATATTCCCCGCCTGTCAGTGCGATCGCCGTGATGCCGAGCAGCGGCAGACCGACGCCCGTCGCCATAAAGCCGATCATCGCAAGCAGGGTATGCTCACCTGCCGCCTGTCCCAGTGCGGGCGGAAAGATCAGATTTCCCGCGCCGAAGTAGATGGAGAACATCATAAATCCGAGCGTCAAAAGATCCTTTTTATTTAACTTGTTTATGATTGATCCCTCCGAATCATATCCAAAAATTTCGATAAAATAGTTCAATTTGCATTATTACAGAATTGGGTCGGTATGTCAAGAAAGCATCGACGCCATTTCATGGGATATGCCGTGAATAATTTTATCTCTTGATCCCTTCATTTTATCCGCGGTTCCTTTACTAATCGGCGAATATATAGTATGATACAACTGATAACGATGATAATCTGATTTGTGGTCCTGTCACGGAGAGGATTGGTCTCGACCAGAAACGTTGTGACGTAAAACAGGTGTAAGGGGGACGTTTCTGTCCCGTATGGTGAAAGGCAGGAGTAGGCAGTATGAAATTCTATTGCGAAATTACGAGCATCGGTGAGGAATCCCTTCTGTTCCTAGATGATCCGAATGCCAACTTCATCATCATCTTTAACAATAATGCACCTGCGGAGCTGGCAGAGTTCTCCGTGCTGCACACGCCTGCGAACTACAACGCGGATCCCGCCGTCGGCGATACGCTGATCATCGGCGACAAGGCATTCACGATTACGGCGATCGGTGATGAGGCGCTGCACACGCTGCGGGAGCTCGGACACTGTACGCTTTCGTTCAAGGGCGGCGATACACCCGAACGCCCCGGCTGCATCATGCTGCAGGGCGATGCTCCTCTCGTCAAGGACGACATCAAGATGGGCGTGACGATCGAAATCTACTAACCGATGCGTCCAAGGGAGTCGCCGCAGATGCGGCGGCTTCTTTTTGCATTCTACATCAGATGCTCGACGCACAGTGCACATGATTTGCGTGCGGTTTGCGAGTATCGCCGGTGTAGGGACGTCAAATGATTTCAAAAAAATATCTTTCTATGGTACAATGCAGGGGATTGAAATGTAATGGGGGCATATCTGCATGAACGATGAGAAAAATCTTGCGTGGCCGGTCTATCTTGTCCTGCTCGCGGTGGTCTCGTTTCAGATCTTTTACGGCATCGGCGGATTGGCTTTGCTCGATCCCGATGAGCCGGTCTATGCGGAGACGGCGAAGGAGATGATCCGCTTTGGCGACTATCTTTCGCCGCGCATCTACAATGAGTTCTGGTACGACAAGCCGCCCATCTTCTACTGGCTGGTTGTGGCGTCGCTCAAGTTGTTCGGCGGATTCAGTGAGCTTGCGGCACGCCTGCCGGCATCGTTTATGGCGATTGGTTCCGTTCTTCTGACCGCACTGGCGTCGGCGCGTATTTTCGGTGCGCGTACGGGATTCTGGGCGGGCATGATCACGGGGACGAGCGTCTTTCTCATGTATATGGGAAAGGCGTCCGTCACGGATACGACGCTGCTCTTCTTCATGACGGCGGCACTCTTCCTATTCATTCATCGGCAGTACTGGCTGATGTACCTTTGCTGCGGACTTGCTGTTATGACGAAGGGGCCGATCGGTATTGTCTTCCCCGGCGGCATTATCTTCTTCTACCTGCTGCTTACGCGTCAGCTGGAGCTTTTGCTCCGCATGCATGTCCTGCGCGGCGTGCTGCTTGCCGCGCTTGTCGGTATGCCTTGGTACGTCTATATGTATACGGTACATGGGATGCCGTTCATCCACGACTTTATCGGCTTTCACAACATCAGCCGCTTTGCGCATCCGCTCCATCCTGTGCGCGACCACTGGTATTTCTATATCCCCGTCGTACTGCTCGGCTTTTTCCCGTGGACGGGGCTGCTCATTCAGTCGGTCAAGAACGCCTATCGTCACAGCTTCGGTGAGGAGGCGGAGCAGCTTGCGTTCTTCCAAGTCTGGTGGATCTTCGTCTTTGTCTTTTTCTCGTTTGCCCAGACCAAGCAGGTCTCCTATATGCTGCTCCTCGTTCCGCCGCTTGCGACCATCATCGGATGGAACCTCGCGCAGATGCTCGACGACTGGCGACAGACACATTTCGGCTGGGCTGGCGGCAGTGCCGTTCTCTTTCTCGTGATGGGGATTGGGTGGCTGCTTGCGGGAGACGGGCTTCCACAGCTCGCGGAGGGCGGACTTTGGCTGGGGACGCTGACACTCATCCTCGGTGCGGCGATCATCTACCATATCACCGCCTCGCATCGCCTCATGCTTGCCGCATGGCTGCACGTCATCATGGCCGTGGTGACGATGGTCATCGGCTTCGGCGTCATGATGCCGGCTGTCGAGGGAATTTTTAGCGTCAAGCAGGTTGCACGCGACTACGCAGCAGAGTATCATCCCTCCGCCGAGGAGGAGGGGCGCGTCCTCTACATCGATAAGCAGCTGCGCCCCGGCGTGATGCTCTATACGGATATCCCGGGACTTGAGGCGGATGTCAATCAGCCGGAGGAGCTCACCGCGATACGGGACGATCCACGCTCGAAGTACATCATCATGCGTGACTTTATGTACCAACGCAAGATCAAGGAACTCGGCGCGGAGCGCTGGCAGCTCGTGGAGGAAAAGGATGGACTCTGCATCTTCCGCGATGACGGGCCATAAAAAATTTTTTTGAACCAAAGAAGGATAATTCTATTTTGTGGAGAATTATTATTTGTGAAAAAAGATGAAATAGATCATATCTATGGCATCTGATACTCCACATTTAGGACTTTGCTGTGTATTATTGATTATTTAGGAGGATATTTATGTCAGTATTTTATCTTGCGGGAAAATCCCATGTTGTTGAGGTCTACGGCGATGAGGCACTCTCTCTTGCGTGCGGCGATACGCCGCTGAAGGAGCTGAAGCCGAACACGGTCGATGCGGCACAGGAGAAGCATGTTCCCGTGCCGACCTACGATGCGGCGAAGCATGAGGTGACGGTCAGCGTTGGCTCGGTGGCGCATCCGATGACGGAGGAGCATCTCATCAACTGGGTGATGCTCGTCACGAAGCGCGGCACGCAGCGTGTCAATCTCACGGCAGTGGATGCACCGACCGTTACGTTTCGTCTCGCTGACGGCGATGCGCCGGTCAAGGTGCTTGCCTACTGCAATCTCCATGGACTCTGGCAGGCAGAGATCTGAGCTTTAGTTTATCCGTGATCTCTTGAACATGGATAGCCGCTGCACGTTTGTATGGCGGCTGTTTTAGGAAGCACGGATAAACAGCCCCTTGGATTGTGCAAATGAAAAATCAGTCGCAATTCTCTCTGTACTCATGTATAATAAAATTATCGCATGAGCGATGCAGAAGAACGGCGACGGGGGGCGATGGTATGCGCTGGGCACAGGTGAGTGTTGTGACGACGCATGAGGGCGCAGATCTGATCGGGAATATTCTGATGGAGCTGGGCGCTGCGGGGACGGAGATCGATGATCCGTCTCTCGTGAATACGTACATCGATGCAGGGCTGTGGGACTATACCGATCTGCCGCGTGCCGAGGACACGGAAACTGTGACGGTGCGCGCCTATCTGCCTGAGGATGAGCGGCTCGAGAGCAGTCTCCTCACCCTCACGGAGCGCATTGAAGGGCTGCGTCGAGCCGATGCTCCGATCGGAGCAGGGACAGTTTCCCATGTCTTTGTCGCGGATGAGGACTGGGCGGAGACGTGGAAGGCGTATATCCACACTGAGAAGATCGGGCGGCGCATCGTTGTACGCCCGACATGGGAGGAATATACGCCGTTGGGGGATGAGATCGTCATCGATCTCGACCCCGGGGCGGCATTCGGAACGGGGGCACATGCGACGACAGCGATGTGTCTGCGCTGGCTTGAGCACGTTGTCTGCCCAGGGATGCGCGTCTATGACGTGGGATGCGGCTCGGGCATTCTCGCGATTGCGGCGTCGAAACTCGGTGCGGGCGAGGTGATCGCCATGGACTACGATCCCGTTGCAGTCTCCGTCGCCGAGGAAAACATCAAACAAAACCACGTCACGAACGTCGTCGCTCTGCAGAGCGATCTTCTCGCTGTATGTCGTGGAATGGCGCCGGCCGAGTTGATCACGGCGAACATCATCGCAGATATCATCATCCGCCTGTTTGACCAGCTGGACCAACATCTGGCGCGGGGCGGTGTCCTCCTCGCCTCGGGCATCATCGACGACCGCATCGACGATGTGGAGCAGGCGGCAAAGGAACACGGCTTTACCGTGCTCGATATGACCTGTGAAAAGGAGTGGGCGGCGATGATCATCCGCCGTACAGCGGATCTCGAAGAGGCATGAGACAGGTATTTTATCCCGGCGTGCTAACGGAGGATATTGCCATTACGGGGGGCGACGCCCATCATCTCGCCCGTGTCATGCGCGTCCAAATCGGCGACGTGATCACGGTTGTCGACGCGGCAGGACAGGCAGCGGAGATGGTGGTCACGGAACTCACGCGTGATACCGTGCACCTCCGTATGCAGCGCGTATTGCCTGCGGAGACAGAGGGCAGAGAGGTCATCCTCGTGCAGGCGCTCCTCAAAGGAGAAAAAATGGACTTTGTCGTCCAAAAGGCGGCAGAATTGGGTGCCGTATGCATGTGCCCCATCGTGACAGAGCACGTCGTCGTGCGTTATGACGCGAAGAAGGCGGCGGTAAAGGCGGCACGCTGGCAAAAGATCGCCGATGAGGCGGCCAAGCAGTGCGGACGCAGGATGTTGATGAGAGTGGCGCCGATCGTCTCACTCGCGGAGCTGCTGCAGGATCCGGCGTACATCGGTGCCGCTGATACAGTGACCGTCTTTTGCTATGAGCAGGAGGAGCGGCAGTCAATGCGTACAGTACTGCGCGGCACAGAGGCGCGGCGCGTGACGCTCATCGTTGGTGCGGAGGGGGGCTTTTCCCCTGCTGAGGCAGCGGCACTCACGGCGGCAGGCGGGCGGTCCGTCTCACTGGGACACCGCATTCTGCGGGCAGAGACGGCATCGCTCACAGCACTTGCCGTGACACAGTATGAACTTGGAAATCTTGATACATAATAGAGGAACAACAATGAAGAAGTATACAATATGTTTGGCGGCACTCGTCGCACTCAGTGTGTTCACGGGCTGCGGCAGCAGCAGTGCGGCCGATGAAGGGCGTGCTGCGGGCGCGCAGACGCAGGAGGCGCAGAATGCAGGACACGGGCTCGTGGGGGAGGCGGCACCGAAATTTGCCGTGAAGAATCTCACGGGCGAGGACGTCTCTGTCGAGGCGAAGGGCAAGCCCTACATCATCAATTTCTGGGCGACGTGGTGCCCGCCTTGTCAGGCGGAGATCCCGGATCTCGCGGCGTTCTATGCGGCACATCGGGAGACGGTGGATTTTTACGCCGTCAATTTGCAGGAGGAGGTACCTGCGGTTCAGAAGTTTTTGACGGAGCGGCAGGCGGAGCTGCCCGTTGTGCTGGATGCAAAGGGGAAGGCGTCGACGCTCTACGGCGTGCGTGCCATCCCGACGACTGTCGTCGTGAATGCAGAGGGAACCGTGATCTACCGTAAGACGGGTGGTGTGACGAAGGCGGAGCTGGAAGATGTCATCAACAAACACTGAGAGCTTTGTCGTTGGAGGGCACACCGCATGGAACTGACCCTCCTCGGCGGCGCATTCCTCGCGGGCGTGCTTTCCTTTCTCTCCCCCTGCGTCCTGCCCCTTCTGCCGACCTTTTCCCTGATTTTGGCGAAGAATAGCCGACAGGACGGGCGGGAGGCACAGCGTCTCTACGTCAATACAGCGGCATTTCTGGCAGGGTTTACCGTCGTCTTTGTCCTGCTTGGGGCGACGGCATCCCTCCTCGGCGCATGGCTTTTCTCCTATCAGGAGATCTTGCGGCAGGGCGCGGCGCTGCTCGTCATACTCATGGGACTCTTCATGACGGGATGGATCCGCAT
Source organism: Centipeda felix (assembly GCF_900186465.1). Classification (GTDB taxonomy): domain Bacteria; phylum Bacillota; class Negativicutes; order Selenomonadales; family Selenomonadaceae; genus Centipeda; species Centipeda felix. The sequence continues at coordinate 740,446 of NZ_LT891959.1, read as the reverse complement.
CCCACTCCTTCTGCGCGAGTATCGCCCCTTTCAGCGGCGCGGCTTTGACGGCGTCGGCGGGGCATTCCTCCTCGGGTGTGGCTTTACACTCGGCTGGACGCCGTGCACGGGTCCTGTGCTCGCAACGATCCTGCTTTATGCAGGCAGCGCGGCGACCGTCGGGGCGGGGGCTCTGTTGCTCCTCGTCTACAGCATGGGCTTTGCCGTGCCGTTTTTCCTCCTCGCTGTGATTTGGCGGCGCCATATCATGAAGCTGCGTGGCTTCTATCAGTATCTGCCGCGCATTCAGCAGGCAGCGGGCGTCGTGCTTATCCTCCTTGGTATTCTGCTCTGGGCGGATGGACTAAGCTATCTCGTTCGGATTTTGTCTTAGGGAATCGCTAATTTTATCCATGTTGTTTGAACCAACGGTCTTCCTTCAATATGAGGGGAGACCGTTTTCTCATTGAAGTTTAAGACAGTGTGTGGTATGGTATAGACAGTGTATTCATGGAGGTAGATATGAAAACATACGAAAGAAATGCCGCAGGATTTTCCATGCGTGAGATTGTCTTTACGGGGCTGATGACAGCTCTTGTCTTTGTGGCGACCTATGTGCCGCATATACCGATTCCGCTCGGCTACGCGCATCTCGGCGATGCCGTGATCTTCCTGCTCGCCGTGCTTGCACCGCGCCGCAGCGTCCTTTTCGCCGCGTGCCTTGGCTCAGCGATGGCGGATATTTTCGGCGGCTTTGCACTGTGGGCAGGGCCGACCATCCTCATCAAGCTCATCATGGCGGAGATCGTCTGCCGTTTGGGACGAAGCAGTGCTGTTCCGGCGGGACGCGCGCGGTGCGCGGCGGCCTTTCTCCTCGCAAGCCTTTGGATGGCGGCAGGATATACCCTCGCAGGAGCCATCCTCTACGACGGTATGGCGGCGGCACTTGCCTCCACACCGGGGCTCATTGCCGAGGGCATTGCGAACAGCATCCTTGCACTCCTTCTGGTGCCTGCCCTTCGAGAGCATATTCCGCGGTGGTGACAGCGGAACAGTAGGGTACAGGAAAGTGCTTCCCTAATGTGCAAGAAAGAAGAATGGATTCGATGAATGAAGCGCAGGAGCAGTTGATCCGGCGGACGATTCGACTGCATTTTGGGCAGAGTGCCGCCAAAGGGATTCTTCTGCCGCTGAAGGAAGGTATGACGAATGATTCGTTCCTCTTTGCTGCGGATGGGAAAAAGTATATTTTTCGCTGCAATGGAGAGGGGACGGAGCGTCTGATCGACCGCGAAAACGAGAAGGCGATCTATGAGCTGCTGTCTGCCACGGGCATCACGGAGCGCATCGTGGCACTAAGTACGCAGCCGGGGTATAAGATTTCGCGTTACTATGAGCACTCCCATGTCTGTGACCCTCATAATGAGCAGGAAGTCACTTCCTGCATGGAGGCACTGCGTTCTTTTCATGAGCGCAGGCTGCGCGGAGTAAAAGTATTTGACCCGTTTGCCGAGCTTCTCTTTTATGAGACGCTGATGCCGGCGGAGGCTCGCAGAGGCAGTACCTACATAGCCGTGCGGGAACAGGTGTTTTCGCTTCACTCCTTTGTCGCTCCGTTTTTGGCGGAGGCGGCGACACTCTGCCATATTGATGCCGTCTCGGATAATTTCCTCTTTGTGGAGGGGCGTGAGCGCCCCTATCTGATTGATTGGGAGTATGCAGGTCTGTCAGATCCGCTGATTGACATCGCTATGTTTGCCATCTATGCCGACTATCGTGAGGAGGAGACGGAGCAGCTCATCGCGGCATACTTCCCTGAGGGCTTTGATGCTCTGGCACGTGCACGCATCCATACCTATATGGCGGTGGGCGGACTCCTCTGGTACGATTGGAGTGTCTATAAAAGCTCGCTCGGCGTGACATTCGGTCCATACGAGGAGAGTCAGTTCCGCTTCGCGAAGGAATACGCCGTCAAAGCGCGGAAAGAGTGGGAGATGCTGTGATGGTGCGCGATCCGATGTGGGTGATGCTCGGTATCGTAAGCGGACTCCTCTGGGGCTGCAACAACTATCTCTACGGTGTTGGTGCATCGGCGGCAGGGGCAGGGCTTGTTGCCGGCATTGGCTTTCCGCTCGCCTGTACGGCGGTCAACGATATGAGTGCCGCGATTTTTTTGCTCGCAGTGAATGGCCTACGCGGGACATTTCGTGCAATACGTACGGTCGTTAGCCGATCCGGCCTCTTTCTCTGTGTCGCCGCCCTGCTTGGCGGGCCGATTGGACAGCTCTCCTACTGCCTTGGCATCCTGTGGGCGGGACCGACCTATGCGCTGGCACTCTCGGCTCTCTACCCTGTCGTTGGCTGTCTTTTGGCGCGTCTGCTCCTGCATCAGCAGGTTACACTGCGCATGGGCATCGGTATCGTTCTTGCTGTTGCCGGCGGGGTGATCACGGGGGCTGTACCGCCGGATCGTGCGCCGCTGCTCCTCCTTCCGGGAATGGCGTGTGCGCTCCTTGCCGCTCTCTGCTGGGGCGGTGAGATTGTGCTGGCCGTACGTGGTATGGCAGACATCGAGCCGGATCTTGCCATTACGCTGCGTGAGTGCATCTCGGGAACGGTTTTGCTGGGGATCACACTGGTCTTTTTCTCGGACGATGCTCCTCTGCAAGCACTTTCCGCAGCTCCTCTGCCCTTTATGACCCTCGCCGCCGCAGGCGCTGTTGCGGGCGCGTCCTATTTTCTCTGGTATGCGGTCAATCGTGCCATCGGCTGTGCACGTGGGATGGCGACGAATGCGTCCTATATTATATGGGGCGTATTGCTGCAATGGGGCATTGCCGGGGCGGAGATCTCGGGACAGATGGTGCTGGGCTGCGGCCTCGTCTTTCTCGGAGTCCTTCTTGTATCGCTGTATCCGCATTCTGAATGAGCCGATGATTGAGGCATGGGAGACGATATGACCAAAGATGCATTTGATGCGGCAATCGCATCGCTTGATGCGGATGATGCCGTGCGGCGGGCACAGGCAGCGGAACGCCTTGCCCCCTATCGCGTGACAAATGCGGTACTGATGGCGGCAGGTTATGGCAGTCGTCTTGCGCCCATCACAGACCATACGCCGAAGGGGCTTCTGCGCGTCCGCGGTGAGGTGCTGGTCGAGCGTCAGATCGCACAGCTCCGCGCGGCGGGAATTGCAGACATATTTCTCGTCGTCGGATATCTGAAGGAACAATTTTCCTATCTGGCATCGGATCCGCACATTCATCTGGTCGACAATGAGGACTATCATTGCTGCAACAATACGTCGTCCATTTTTCGTGTGCTCGACGTGCTCGATAATACCTATATATGCTCGGCAGACAATTACTTTACGGAGAATGTTTTTACACCGTATGTCTACCGCTCCTACTATGCGTCGGTGTATGGCGATACACCCAGCGAGGAGTACTATCTCACCGTGGACGGCAATGGACGCATCACCGAGGTGCAGATCGGCGGAGCGCATGGATGGTATATGCTCGGGCAGGCATACTTCTCGCGGGCGTTCAGCGCGCGTTTTGCTGCGCTCCTGCGCGAGGCGTATGAGCAGGATCCATCCGTGCGCGGTCTGCTCTGGGAGCAGTTCTATATGCGCCATATTGAGGAACTCGCGCTCGAGCGGCGGGAGTATGCAGACGGCATCATTTATGAATTCGATTCGCTGGCGGATATACAGGCGTTTGATGAAGGATTCCCAGTGGACTATTACATAAACTGAGAACTACTATTGATTATTCTCTAGTAACATATGTTACGTCGATGGAGTATTCCCTTTGCTATAATCGGACACAAGAAATGTGGATTTTCGCAAAGGAGAGTTATCTATGGATGCTAAGATGTTTTGCTTTCAGTGTCAGGAGACGGCAGGCGGAAAGGGCTGCACGGTGCAGGGCGTCTGCGGCAAGAAACCGGATGTCGCGGAGATGCAGGATCTCCTCGTCTATGTCACGAAGGGGCTTGGTGCGGTGACGACGGCGCTGCGTGCGGCGGGCAAGAAGGTCTCAGTGGAGACGAATCACCGCATTACGATGAATCTGTTCGTGACGATCACGAATGCCAATTTTGACCGCGAGGCGATCATGGATGTGATCGAGGAGAGCCTCGCACTGAAGGCACAGCTTCTGCGTGAGCTTGGCGATGTGTCGAGTCTCCCGGCGGCGGCGCAGTGGACGGGCGCGCGTGCGGACTTTGCGGCGAAGGCCAAGACGGTCGGCGTGCTCGCAACGGAGAATGAGGATGTGCGCAGTCTGCGTGAGCTGACGATGTACGGACTGAAGGGACTTTCGGCGTACATGGAGCATGCAAATGCACTCGGTTATGAGGATGAGGAAGTGGATGCGTTCCTGCAGAGCGCCCTCGCAAAACTCCTCGACGATTCGCTGGACGGCGATGCGCTGACAGCGCTTGTCCTTGAGACGGGCAAGTGGGGCGTTGCGGGCATGGCGCTCCTTGACAAGGCGAATACGGAGAGCTACGGCAACCCCGAGATTTCGAAGGTGAAGCTTGGCGTCAGAAACCGCCCCGGCATTCTCATCTCAGGTCATGATCTCAAGGATCTCGAGCGTCTCCTCGAGCAGACGAAGGGGACGGGCGTCGATGTCTACACGCACGGCGAGATGATTCCTGCGCACTACTATCCAAAGTTCAAGAAGTACGACAATCTCGTCGGCAACTATGGCAATGCGTGGTGGCAGCAGAAGGAGGAGTTCGAGAAGTTCAACGGGCCGATCCTCATGACGACGAACTGCGTTGTGCCGCCGAAGGACAGCTACAAGAACCGTCTCTTCACGACGGCGGCGGTCGGCGTGGAGGGCTGCACGCATATTCCCCTCGTGAACGGCGAGAAGGATTTCACGCCTGTCATCGAGTGCGCGAAGAAGTGTGCACCTCCGACGGAGCTGGAGACGGGCGAGATCGTCGGCGGGTTTGCCCATGAGCAGGTCTTTGCTGTGGCGGACAAGGTAGTCGAGGCCGTCAAGAGCGGCGCGATCAAAAAGTTCGTCGTGATGGCGGGCTGCGACGGCCGTATGAAGTCGCGTGAGTACTATGCGGACTTCGCTGAGGCACTGCCGAAGGATACGGTGATCCTGACGGCGGGCTGCGCAAAGTACAAGTACATCAAGAAGAATCTCGGCGACATCGGCGGCATTCCGCGCGTGCTCGATGCAGGACAGTGCAACGACTCCTACTCGCTTGCCCTCATCGCACTGAAGCTGAAGGAAGTGTTCGGTCTTGACGATGTGAACAAGCTGCCCGTGGTGTACAACATCGCGTGGTATGAACAGAAGGCGGTTATCGTTCTGCTTGCCCTGCTCCACCTCGGCGTGAAGAACATCCACCTCGGTCCGACGCTGCCCGCATTCCTTTCGCCGAATGTGGCAAAGGTGCTTGTGGAGACGTTCGGCATCGGCGGCATCACGAATGTGGCGGATGACATGAGAGCGTTCGGCATCGAGGGTGCGGCGGTATAAGCCAGCCATCATTGATTTTTGAAAAAAGCGTCTGTCGTGCATGGCAGACGCTTTTATTATTGTTGTGTTTATGATATGATACGTATGATAGAGAGATTAGAAAATGTAAGGGGGAGGTTATGCAGAGGTTCAGGAGGTTTTTTCGTATTGCACAGATATTATGGGAGAATCTGCGTGCATTTCGTCCGCCAGCGGCCTTTTTGGTGATCGGTCTTTTTTGCTGTGGATTTATCCAAGATTTTGGCTCTGCCTATGTCGCTGTCCTGATGGCGCTCCTCACGCTCTTGGTCTATTTCCTCGGGCGCAGGCTTGGCGACTTGGGCCAGTTGATGATCGGCATCGCTTTTTCGCTCTGTGTGGTCGGAGCCATGACGGCATCGATCTTTATCGGGTATTTTTTCTATTCCGATTTCTCGCCGAATGGGCGGGAGAACTATGCGGAGATACGGCGCGATTTTTTCCCGCATGAGATTCCGTCGACAGCGTATGATGTCACGGTGTGGAGCCGCGTCAGCTTTGGGCGGGGATGGGATGAGTCGTATCTTTCCTTTGGTGATACAAAGGAAAATATCCGCAAATATGAGCTGCAGGGGCGCGAGCGCTCAGAACTGCGCACGCGGCATCCCTATATCAACAATACGATCCGTGTGCCGCGGATCGTGGTGGACGAGAGCAAGGTGCTTCCGCGCTTTGCCGCGCTTCCCCTTTGGCAGCGCATTTTCTTTGACTATGTGCCGCATCCGGCAAAGTGGGAGGAGCTGACGGGGAAGTATGCCTTCTATGTGTGGAACAGCAGCGATGATTTTGACCGCCCGCGCGCGGACATCATCGGCATCTCCGAGGATGGTACACATGTGATTTTTTACGCGGTGGGGAGATAGGGAGCTTGTTTATCAGTGCTTCCCTATAATACGGCGTGCAGCAGCTCCTTGGTATCGCGCTCATGCGGTTCGCGCAGGATGTCTGCCGTTCTGCCCTGTTCGATGATGCGTCCGTGCCGCAAGATGAGGATGCGATCGGTGATGGAGCTGACGAGGGGGAGGTCGTGGGAGATGAAGAGGAGGCTCATGCCGTGCTCTTTTTGCAGGCGACGGAGGAGCGTGATGATTTTCTCCTGCACACAGGTATCGAGTGCCGAGGTCGCTTCGTCACAGATGAGGATGTCAGGTGATACTGCCATCGCGCGTGCGATGGCGGCGCGTTGACACTCGCCGCCGCTGACCTCGTGCGGGTACCGCGTGGCGTAGGAGGCCGGGAGTTCCACTTCATCGAGGAGGGCGGCGACGCGGCGGTCGACGGACTGGGTATCGGACGGGCAGAGGTTACAGATGGTTTCGCGGATCGCTGCACCGATGCTGCGGCGCGGGTTGAACGAGCCATGTGCGTCCTGAAACACCATCTGGATACGGCGGCAGAGCTCTTTGCGCACACGGCCCGATGCGCCGACGACGTTTTTCCCCGCGAGCAGGATGCGTCCCTCTGTCGGGGTGAGCAGTCCTGTGAGGAGCTTCGCTGCAGTGGTCTTTCCGCTGCCGCTTGCGCCGACGAGACCGAGGCGTTCGCGTTCATACAGAGAGAAGGTCATGGCATCGACCGCCTGCGTCCGCGCAGTGTCTCCGTCAAAGTGCATGGAGACGTTTTCAAAGCGCAGGAGCGGGGGCTTCGTGCAGGACGTGCTTTTCGGAGAACTGATCTGTGTGCGGGATGGGATCTGCGGGAGCACGCTGATCCGGGGGACAGAGGCAAGCAGATTCTTGGTGTCCGCACACTGCGGATGGGCCAGCAGCTCCGCCGTTGCGCCCTGTTCGATGATGCGTCCGTGCTTCATGACGGCGGCACGGTCGGCGATGTGGCGCAGCACGCCGATATTGTGCGTGACGAGGAGCATTGCTGTGCCGTCCTCGTCGCGCATGGTGCGCAGGATTTGGAGCATCTGCCGCTGGAGCGCGGCATCGAGTGCCGAGGTCGGTTCGTCGGCGAGCAGGAGGCGCGGCCGCAGGACGAGTGCGAGTGCTATCGCGGCGCGCTGCGCCATCCCACCTGACAGTGTGAAGGGATAGGCGTCGAGGATGTGATCGGCGTCAGTGAAGCCCATGCGGCGCAGGAGCTCTGCCGCGCGCTCCGTGATCTCCGCATCTGCGTATGTGCCGTGTGCCCGCATCGCCTCGGCAAACTGTGTCCTGATGCGGCGCGTCGGGTTCAGTGACGCACCCGCGTGCTGAAATACGATGCCCATTTCCGCGCCGCGCAAACGGCGGTAGTCTTCCGCTGTGCACGCAGCCAGCTCGCGCCCGTCGAATCGGATCGTGCCCGCGCGGCGGATGAGCCCTGTTTCGCGTATGCCCATGATTGCTTTGAGCAGGGTGGACTTGCCGCTGCCGCTCGCACCGACGATGCCGAGCACCTCACCCGGCGCGACCTGCAGCGTGATGTCGTGCAGGATGGCACTGTCCCCGTACCCTGCGCATAGCCCGTCGATCTGCAGGAGGGAAGGCGTCCCATGGCATTCGTTTTTTTCAGCCATTTATTCTTTGTCCAGGTCTTTGGTTACCTGATAGTAGTCCGAGGGCGTAGAGAGGAGACCGCGCAGGCCCTTCGCCATGCCGACCTGCATGGTGTTGAATCCGATGAAGTCCATCGCGCGGTCGTCGATCACCTGCTGCTGGATCTGGTTGACGAGCTGGATGCGCTGTGCGGGGTCAAAGGTGACCGCAAGCTGCGTCAGGGCCTGATCTGCGGCGGCACTGCGGTAGCGCCCATAGTTGGCAACGCCCGTACTGCCTACCGCGTCGCGCAGGAAGGCGTAGGGGTCGCCCGTCGGCATGGTGACGACGGAGTAGATACCGAGGTCAAAGTCACCGCTGCTAAAGAAGGTGGACTTCTCGTGCGGATGTACCTCGATCTTTATCCCGACATGGCGGAGCTGTGCCTGCATCTCCGTGGCGATAGCCTCCGAGGAGAGGCGACGGTAGATGCTGAGACCGATGACGAGCGGGACGCCGTTCTTCTCGACGATGCCGTCGCCGTCGCTGTCCTGATAGCCCGCCGCAGCGAGGAGTGCACGCGCCTTTTGGAGGTCATAGGAGAGCGGTGCCGGAGCACGGTAGGGCGTCGATGGGAGAAAGGCACCGCTCGCGGCGGTCATGCCGCCCTTGAGGTACTGTGTCCCGATGATGTCCTTGTCGACGCCGCACATGATCGCCGTACGCACGGCGGGGTCGGTGAGACGGTCGAAATTCATATAGAGCTGATAGACGCGCGCCTGCGGCGTGCGGATGAGGGTGAATTTGTCCGATGCGGCAATCGTCTCCGCATCCTCAGGATTGAGGTCGAGGGCGGCGTCGATCTCTCCGCTCTCAAGTGCCATGGCGAGAGCGGCAGGGTCGGGAATCTTCGTGTAGATTACTTCGTCTGCGCGTACCGTGCCGTCCCAGTAGTGCTCATTTCGCGTCATGACGGCGGAGAGGTAGGGCTCGTAGGAGGCAAGGGTGAACGGGCCCGTGGCGATGGGGGCCTGATCAAAATCCTCCGTGCCTGCGACATCGAGGATGATGGCGTACGGGTCACAGAGGTCGTTCACCAGTGTCGCATACGGCTCTTTCGTGCGGATGGTGAGGACGTTCCCGTCGGCTGTGTACGCTGCACCGCGCAGCCATGCGGCACGCGGATTGACCTCCGCCGTGCGCTGCAGAGAGGCAGCGACTTTCTCGGCGGTCATTTTTTCCCCATTGGAGAAGACAACGTTATCTTTCAGCGTGATGCGCCAGTCGGTCGGGCTGATGTTTTCGGCACGCTCTGCCAGCCATGGCTGCGGACGCATCTCGTCATCCAGACGAAACAGTGTCTCGCCGATGCCGCAGCGCAGAACGAACCAGCCGGCCCACTCCTTTGCGGGATCCATTGTACTGTCCGTTACGTCGAGCGTTCCGCCGACATGGATGATTTTTTTCTCGGTTGCCGCATTCTGTGTGCCGCAGCCGAGGAGGGCAAAGGAGAGCGCGGCGAGTCCGAGTGCGCATAGGCGGTTGAGTATCTTGTTCATTGTTCTTCCTCCTGTGGGAAAATCATAGCTTTCGCATCTTTGGGTCGAGATGGTCGCGCAGGGCATCACCGAAGAGATTGAATACCATCATGACGGAGATCATGACGATGCTCGGTGCAAGTGCTGCCCACGGTGCCTGCCGCAGATACTTTTGTCCCTCGCTGATCATGGCGCCCCACTCGGCATCGGGAATTTTGACGCCGATCCCGAGGTAGGAGAGCGCGGCAAGCCCCATCATCATCGTACTGATGTGCATGACGGCAGTGGTGATGAGCGTCCCCGCGATGTTCGGCAGGATGTGCACGAATAGAATGCGCATCCTGCTGCACCCCGAGAGCCATGCTGCCTGTACGTATGTCTCTTCTGCTGCTGCCAGCGTCATGCTGCGCGCGAGGCGTGCGTACTGCGTCCATGTTGTCAGCATGAGGGCGAGGATGGCGTTCATCAGTCCGCCCCCGAGGATGCCCGCGACGGCGATCGCGAGGATGAGGCTCGGAAATGCCTGCACGATATCCACGATGCGCATGAGTAGGGCATCCGTGCGTCCGCGGAAGAAGCCGGCGAGGAGTCCGATGAGACTGCCGCCCGTGCCTGCGATGAGGATGATGAGCAGAGCGGCGCCGATGGATGTCCTTGCGCCGAAGAGGATGCGTGAGAGGAGATCTCTGCCGTAGTTGTCCGTTCCGCCGGGGTGTGCAGCGGCCGGCGGCTGCAGGATCAGCTGCGGATCGGTGGCGTACGGATCGTATGGGGCGAGCTGTGCTGCAAAAAGACTGACGACGAGGATGAGTACCGATGCGACCGCGAGGAGACGCAGGAGCGGGGGCATGTTATGCACGGCAAGTGCGGCCTTCCTCAGCATCCCCTGATCCTCGGGTTGAATCGGCGATAGGAGAGGTCGGTGAGCAGGTTGACGACAAAGTAGGCGAGGACCATCCAGACGACGGCTGCCTGGATGACGGGGTAGTCACGGCTGCTGATCGCCGTCATGAGGAGACTGCCGACGCCGGGGCGGCTGAAGAGTGTCTCGATGATGACCACGCCGCCGAGCAGAGAGCCGACGGAGATGGCGGTCAGCGTGATGACGACGCCCATGATATTTTTGAGGACATTTCCAAATAGAATGCGGCGTTCGGGTATTCCGCGCGCGCGCAGGCCGATGATGTAGTCCTTTGCGAGCTCGTCGAGGGCCGCCGCGCGGATCTGCCGTATGTAGCGCGCCGACATGATGAGTGCAAGCGCCGCCGTCGGCAGCACCATGCCGATGGGGGAATTGCCGGCGAGCACGGGAATCCAGCCGAGCTGATAGGAGAACAGAAACATGAGGAAGATGCCGACGATAAAGCTCGGCACGGAATTTCCGATAAAGGTGAGGAAACGAACGGTGCAGTCCAGTGCACTGTTCCGATACGCGGCAACAGCGATGCCGAGCGGCAGGGAGATGAGGAGCGTGAGCAGCATCGCACCGCCTGCTATAGTGAGCGTGTAGGGGAGCGCCTGCAGGAGCAGAGCGGAAACGGGGCGGTCACTGCGGTAGGATGTCCCCATGTCTCCGTGGAGAAAACGCATGAGCCAGTCGCCGTACTGGACGGACAGCGGGCGGTCGAGCCCCATCTCCGTGCGCATCTGTGCTGCCGCTGCGGGATCGACGGCGATGCCGCCCAGCGAGAGACGCACGCTGACGGGGTCGCTCGGTGCAAGGTGAATCAGCGCGAAGGAGAGCACGGTGATGCCGAAGAATACGGGAATAAACTGTGCGCAGCGGCGCACGAGAGCGGATAATGTCATGTGTGCCTCTTTCCACGAGAAATATCATAGAAGGTTTTCCTGTCTTACCAGATGAAAATTAGTATATCGTCACGCGTCGAACATTGTCAACGAGAAATAAAAATATTCCATACTCTTTGATAATTTTTCTCAGAATAATACGATATGTATATGTGAGAGAGTACGGTTGTCTGTCGGAAAGATTTGACCTGTTTTCTTCTTTTGTCTATAATAGGGACGTTACTGTGTATGATAGGACGTGGGAGGGCATACGGATGAAGATTTTGGCTGCGGACGGGATTTCGCCTGAGGGTATCGGTCTCTTGACGGACTATGAGGTCGATGTGCGTGATAAGATCTCGCATGAGGAACTGCTGGATGTGATCGGAGACTATGATGCGCTGATGGTACGCTCGGCGTCGAAGGTGACGGCGGACGTCCTGGAACGCGCGGGGAAACTAAAGATCATCGGGCGCGCGGGCGTCGGTGTGGACAACATTGACGTAAAGGCGGCGACGGAGCGCGGCATCATCGTCATTAACTCGCCGGGCGGCAATACGATTGCCGCGACGGAGCATACAGTCGCGATGATGCTCGCCATGGCGCGCAACATCCCGACAGCGGATGCGACCATGCACGCGGGGCAGTGGAACCGCAAGGCATACGTCGGCGTTGAGCTGCGCGGCAAGACACTCGGTGTCATCGGCATGGGGCGCATCGGCGGCGGCGTCGCAAAGCGCGCCCTCGCCTTTGACATGAATGTGATCGCCTATGATCCCTACATCAACGAGGAGCGGGCAAAGGCACTCGGCGTGACCGTCGGGACGCTCGATGACATCATCGAGCAGGCGGACTTCATCACGGTGCACATGCCGCTCACGAAGGAGACGCGCGGCATGATCTCCATGGCGCAGATGCGGCGGATGAAGCAGGGCGTCCGCCTCGTGAACTGCGCGCGCGGCGGCATCATCAACGAGCACGATCTCGCCGAGGCCGTGCGCGAGGGAATCGTCGCGGGGGCGGCGATCGACGTCTTTGAGAGCGAGCCGCTCGCGGAGGACAGCCCCCTGCGCAATGTGCCTGGCATCGTCCTCACGCCGCACCTCGGCGCGTCCACGGTAGAGGCACAGATCGGCGTCTCAGTGGATGTGGCAAAGGGCATCCGTGCCGCACTGCGCGGTGAGCCGGTGCTCGCGGCGGTCAACATGGCACCTGTCTCAAAGGAAGTCATGCGTGTGATCCGCCCCTACATCGCGCTCGCCGAACAGCTCGGGTGTACAGCGTGCTCTCTCGCCGAGGGACCCATCTCGCAGGTCGAGGTCGTCTACAACGGTGAGATCACTGAGGTCAATACGAGCTTCCTCACGACGGCCATTCTCAAGGGGATGCTCAACCCCATCCTCGAGAGCGAGATCAACTACGTCAACGCACCGAGTGTGGCGAAGTCGCGCGGCATCAAGGTCTCTGAAATTCGCGAGAAGGAGACGTCGCACTACTCGACGCTCATCACCGTGCGCGTGACGGCATCAGGCGGCACTTCCGAGGTGCAGGGCGCGCTCTTCGGCGAGGAGGGGCGCATCGTTCGCATCAACCGCTTCCGTGTCGACGTTGACCCGCACGCACGCATTCTCATCTGCCCGCACATCAACCGCCCCGGTGTCATCGGCACGATTGGCTCGATCATGGGCGCGGCAGGCATCAACATCTCCTCTATGCAGGTGGGAAAGTCCGATCGCAAGGGCATGAACATCATGGTACTCACCATCGATCACGACATCTCCGATGATGTGCTCGCGCGCGTGCTCGCTGTCGAGGGCATCTTTGATGCGAAACTGGTCAATTTCGAGGCAATTTAAGGGAAGCACGGATAAATTCAGCACGAGCGCGTTGACATATCCTTTATCAGCGATTCCCTGCGAAGATTTCAGGCTTTTTCCATAAATGCCCTGTATGATATAGTCAAAAGGACAAAGATTTGACAGATAAAGGAGAAATGAAGCTATGAACACACTGAAAACAACAATGCTCATGGCGCTCCTGATGGCGCTGATGGTCGCCCTTGGCGGCGTATTCGGCGGACATACAGGCATGACCATCATGCTCATCATTGCGATAGGGATGAACTTCTTCTCGTACTGGTTCTCCGACAGCATGGTGCTCCGCATGTACAATGCACGGGAGATTGACCGTACGGATGCACCGGAGCTCTACGGCCTGGTCGAGAAGCTCGCGGGGAACGCGGGGCTTCCGATGCCGCGCGTCTGCATCATCAACGAGGACGCGCCGAACGCATTTGCGACGGGGCGCAATCCGTCCCATGCGGCTGTCGCCGTTACGACGGGGTTGATGCGCGTCCTCGACTACAACGAGATCTCGGGCGTGCTCGGGCATGAGCTGGCACACGTCAAGCATCGCGACATCCTCATCTCGACCATCGCCGCGACGATGGCGACCGTGATCTCCTACGCGGCGAACATCGCCCAGTTTGCGGCGATCTTCGGCGCGGGACGCTCGAGCGACGACGACCGCGGCGGCATCATCGGAATGATCGCAACGGCGATTATCGCGCCGATCGCAGCAGCTCTCATCCAGATGGCGATTTCGCGTTCGCGTGAGTACAGCGCGGATGAGGGCGGCGCAGAGATCTGCGGCAACCCGAACTACCTCGCAGCGGCACTCGAAAAGATCGAGTACTATGCCGTGCACGGCGCGCCTCTCCCGGAGGCGACGCCGGAGACGGCACACATGTGCATCATCAATCCATTCTCGGGACATGACTTCTCGTTCAAGAGCCTGTTCTCGACGCATCCTGCGACGGCGGAACGCATCGCGCGTCTGCGCGAGCAGGCACAGCGGATGCACATTCGCTGAGTGTATGTAAGAGTCTCGGACACCGATTCCTGTGGTGTTCGAGACTTTTTGCATTCCATTTAGGAATCGCTGATAAAATGAAGTCCGTCAGATTGGCGTAGATTTTTTCGTCCGATTGAGGAGGCAAACCGGACGCATAGCCAAAGCTATGTGGAGGATTTGCAGGCATTGAGCGGGCAAAAAAGATGCGCTAAGATGACGGTGCTGAATTTATCAGTGCTTCCTTTATTGCGTTTGCCCTGACATCATCATATAATGAAAGCCTAGCAGGAGGAGGATGGTATATGCTCGCAAAATCGGCGAATCTGCATGCGCGTGTTGATCCAAGGATCAAGGAGGAGGCAGAGCTTGCCACAGATGATGAGGACTAAGGAAGGAGAACGACAATGAGTTCACTGCATATTGCTGCCGAAAAGGGAGAGGTCGCGGAGCGCATCCTGCTGCCGGGTGATCCGCTGCGTGCGAAGTACATCGCGGAACATTTTCTCGATGGGGCGAAGGAGTACACGTCCATCCGTAATATCCTCGGGTATACGGGGACATATCATGGCGTACCCGTCTCCGTGCAGGGGACAGGAATGGGGATGCCGTCGATCTCGATCTATGTGAATGAGCTGATGGACTGCTACGGCGTGCAGAAGCTCATCCGCGTCGGCACATGCGGCGGAATGCATGAGAAGGTAAAGCTGCGCGACGTGTTCATCGCACAGGGCGCGACGACGGACTCGGGCATGATCCGCAGCATCTTCGGCAGTTCGATCAACTATGCGCCGCTCGCGGACTACGAACTTCTCTCTGCCGCCGTGGAGAATGCAAAGCGCATGAATCTCCCCGTGCGTGTCGGCAATGTGATCTCCGTTGACCGCTTCTACGATGAGGAGATCGACAACAACAAACTCCGCGCCTATGGTGTGCTCGCTGTGGAGATGGAGGCGGCGGCACTTTACACCCTTGCGGCAAAGTACGGGCGGCAGGCACTCGCACTCTTTACCGTGAGCGATCATCTGCTGACGGGCGAGAAATGCACGGCGGAGGAACGGCAGACGACGTTCAACGATATGATCAAGATTGCCCTTGAGACAGCAGTCGGGTAATAGACAAAGACAGCATCACACAAGCAGCGCACGGGAACGCGATTCTCGTGCGTTATTTTTGTGGAGAAACAAAATTATTTTTTCGTGATTTTAAAAAAGAAAATGTTTGCATTTTTGAAAAACATATCGTATAATAAAAACCGTAAATGTAAACGTTTACTATAACGGATTTGGAAGGAGCGACATCGCGCGCATAACGATGCTGCATCCATTTGAAGGAGGGAATTGCATGGAGGAGAAAAAGTACATCATCACGGTCGGCCGTCAGTATGGCTGCGGCGGCCGTGAGCTCGCTGAGATTCTCGCGGAGAAACTCGGCGTGCATCTCTACGATCGTCAGATCGTGCACATGGCGGCGGCAAAGCTCGGGATCAACGATCTGCACGAGAAGGATCTCTTGGAGCTCGAGAATACGGTGAAACCGCTCTCGTCGCGATTCATTCCGTTTCATTCCTTTGGCATGGCGATGGGGGAGTCGAGCCAAGGGATGTTCATGGCCGAGTCGAATGTCGTGCGCAAGCTCGCAGATGACGGCCCGTGCATTTTCCTCGGCCGCTGTGCGGACTATGCACTGCGCAAGCGCGACGATGTTTTTTCGATCTTCGTCTGCGCAGATGATGAGTTCCGTGAGGAGCGCGGACGGACGATCTACGAGGGGAAGTCGCTGAAGGAGCTGAACCGCGAGAACGAGAAGCGCGCGCGCTATTACGACTACTACACGGGGCGCAAGTGGGGCGACGGCGCGAACTACGATCTCGTGGTTAAGACGGGGCGTGCACCGCTCGCGCAGATTGCGGACGGCATCATCGCCTATATGCATGCGGTAAAGGGGTAAGGAGGAACTCTTATGGCATCTCCGAAGAGCAAGTTCTGGTCACGCATCGCCTATGCCTGCGGTACGTTCGGGCACGATGTGTTCTACATGATGCTGGCGACGTACTTCATGATTTTCGTCACGAGCAATCTGTTCCACTCCGACAACCATGAGCACGATGCCTATATGATCGGCATTGTGACGACGATCATCCTTGTTCTGCGTATCGCCGAGCTGTTCATCGATCCATTTATCGGCAATACGATTGATAAGACCAAGACGCGCTGGGGCAAGTTCAAGCCGTGGGTGCTCGTCGGCGCGTTCGTCGCGGCGATCTCGCTTGCGATTCTCTTCACGGACATGGGCGGCCTGACGGTGTCGAACCCGATGCTCTATCTCGTGCTCTTTGCCCTCATTTATCTCATCATGGACGTGTTCTACTCGGCAAAGGATGTTGCGATCTGGTCGATGATCCCCGCGCTCTCGTTCGACTCGCATGAGCGCGAGATCACGGCGACGTATGCACGTATCGGCTCGGTGTTCGGCGCGCAGATGATTACGGCGATTGTCATGCCCGTCGTCCTCTACTTCTCGCTGAATGAAAACGGCGGTGCAGGCGACGGGACGGGCTGGTTCGCCTTTGCCGTGATCGGCGGCGGCATTGCAACGCTCGGCGCGGTGATCCTCGGCCTCGGGACAAAGGAGGAGACCTCCGCCCTGCGTGAGAACAAGACGGAGACGTCGTTCAAGGACGTGTTCTCCGTGCTTATCAAGAACGATCAGCTGCTCTGGATCGCGATTGCGTATCTTGTTTTCGTTCTTGGGCAGAATATCATCAACAATTTCAACCTCTACTATTTCATCTATGTGCTCGGCGACGCGAAGCAGTTCTCGTTCCTCGGCGTGATCAATGTCATCATCGGGCTGCTCGCCGTGGCACTCTTCCCGACGCTCACGATGAAGTTCAGCCGTCGGCGGCTTTTCTTCGGCTCGGTTTCGGTGATGCTGGTCGGCATCATCCTCTATGCGCTTGCGGGGACGAGCGTCATCATGACGCTCTTTGCGGCCGGCCTCTTCGCCCTCCCGCAGCCGCTGATCTTCCTCGTCGTGCTCATGACAATCACAGATACGGTGGAATACGGCCAGCTGAAACTCGGACATCGTGACGAGGCACTTGTCCTCTGCGTGCGTCCGTTGGTGGATAAACTCGCGGGTGCCGTCACGGGCGGCCTCATCGGCATCACGGCGATCTGGGTCGGCATGACGAGCGGCGCGACGGCGGCGACGATTACGCCGGAGAACCTTTTCAACTTCAAACTCGTGATGTTTGCGGCTCCCTTTGCACTCATCCTGATCGGTACGGTCATCTACCGCGCAAAGGTGACGCTGACGGAGGCGGAGCACGCACGCATTGTCGAGGAGCTCGAAGACAAGTGGCATGAGATGAATCAGTAATAGGATGGGAAGCGGTCGTTTGCGGCCGCTTTCTTTGCCAAATGGAGGTTTCTGATGGGCTTTGATTTCAGCAAACTGAGCGACCCGCGTTATTTCGCGGAGAATCGTCTGCCTGCACACAGCGATCATCGTTTTTACCGCGATGAGACAGAGCTCGCGCGCGGCATATCGTCCTTTGAACGCACGCTTGGCGGTGTTTGGCAGTTCGCCTATGCACGGAACATCGACGCCATCCCGCAGGATTTTACGGCGGCGGACTACGACTGCCATGACTGGGAGACGATCCATGTGCCCGCGCACATCCAGATGGAGGGGCATGGCGTCCCACACTATACGAATACGACGTATCCGTGGGACGGGCACGAGAGCATCGTGCCGGGGGAGATTCCGACGCGGGAGAACCCCGTCGGCTGCTATGTGAAGTACTTCGCCGTACCCGAGGGCTGGGACAATGTGTTCATCTCCTTTGCCGGTGTCGATGCGGCACTCGCCCTTTATCTCAACGGGCATTTTGTCGGCTACAGCGAGGACAGCTGCACGCCGTCGGACTTCGATCTGACGCCGTATCTCGTGTCAGGCGAAAATAAGCTGGCGGCGATGGTGTTCCGCTACGCGAGCGCGAGCTGGCTGGAGGATCAGGACTTCTGGCGGTTCTCGGGGATCTACCGTGATGTCACGCTCTATACAAAGCCGCAGCACCACATCGAGGATGTCGCTGTCCGTGCAATGCCGATGGAACGGGACGGATACACGGACGGACAGCTTGATGTGCACCTCACGTTCGGTGATGCGGCAGAGAAGAACGTCGAGATCCTGCTCTGCGACGAGGATGGGGACTGTATATGGGAGGATGAGGCGTGCATCTTCGCAAAGACGCATACGATTTCGGGAGAGCCCTTCTGTGTGCACCTGTGGAGCGCAGAGTATCCTTTCCTCTATCATCTTCTGATTCGCGTGCGCGACGCGGCGGGGACGCTGCAGGAGGTCGTACGCATACGCGTTGGCTTCCGTGCGTTCTGCCTGCGCGACGGACTGATGCAGATCAACGGGAAGCGCATTGTGTTCAAGGGCGTCAACCGTCACGAGTTCGACTGCGACCATGGGCGGGCGATGGATCCTGCGCTCTTTGAGCAGGATCTCATCGCGCTGAAGCGTGCCAATGTCAACGCGATCCGCACGTCACATTACCCGAACAGCAGCCGCCTCTATGAGCTCGCGGATCTTTACGGTTTCTATGTGATCGACGAGACGAATCTCGAGACGCATGGCTCGTGGATGAGGAACGGCGCGTGTGAAAAGGATGCGAACAGTCTGCCGGGCGATCATGAGGAGTGGCTGCCCGCCGTGCTCGACCGTGCACAGTCGATGTACGAGCGCGACAAGAACCATCCGTGCATCCTGATCTGGTCGTGCGGCAACGAGTCCTGCGGCGGGCGCAATATCTACGAGATGAGCGCGTACTTCCGCCGTGCTGACCCCACGCGACTCGTGCACTACGAGGGGATTTTCTGGGATCGCAGCTATCCGATGTCGAGCGATATGGAGAGCCAGATGTATACGAAGGCGGCGGACATCGAGGCCTTTCTGAAGAAGCATCGGGACAAGCCTTTTATCGCGTGTGAGTACACGCATGCGATGGGCAACAGCTGCGGCGGCATGCACAAGTACACGGAGCTGGCAGAGCGCGAGCCGCTCTATCAGGGCGGCTTTATCTGGGACTTCGGCGATCAGGCGATCCGTCGGCGCGGACGCGATGGGGAGGAGGTATTCCTCTACGGCGGCGACTTTGGCGACCGTCCGTCGGACTACAATTTCAGCGGCAACGGCATTTTCTTTGCCGACCGCCGAGCGACGGCGAAGCTGCAGGAGGTGAAGTATAACTATCAGGACTTCACCCTGCGCCCTGCATGGAACGGGGTTGAGATCGAGAACAAGAGCCTCTTCTCCGATGCGGATGACTATGAGCTGCGGATGACGCTCCTCCTCGACGGGCGAAAGGTCTGGGAGACGCGGCAGCTGGGACATTCCGTGGCGCCCGGAGAGACGAAGTTCATTGATATGGCATTCTCCAAGATGCCGTATCTCGGCGCAGGGGAGTATGTGCTGACGGCGTCGCTCTGCCTGAGGCATGAGGAGCTGTGGGCCCCTGTCGGCTATGAGATTGCCTTTGGACAGGCGGTCGTCGTACCGCCCGAAGGAGCGGCAACGCGCCTCTTGGATGTTCTCGAGAGCTGTGATGCCGCACCATACTGCGTGCCGCTTGGCGCCTGCGGAGATCTGCGCATCGTCGTGAGCGACATCAACCTCGGCGTGCAGGGGGCAGGCTTTTCCCTCATGTTCTCGAGTGCGCAGGGAAATCTCGTCTCCTACCGCTATGGCGGGCGCGAGCTGATCGAGGAACTGCCGCAGCCGAGTTTCTGGCGTGCGCCGACGGATAACGACTACGGCTGTCATGCGCCGGCGGATACCGCACAGTGGAAGCTCGCGAGTCTCTACCGCCGCTGCACGCAGATCGCGTGGAGCACGGACGATGCGCCGCTCACCGTCATTGACGGCTATTTCGGCAAGGCGGGAACAGGCGAGCGGCGTGCAGCGCGCGTCACCGTGCGCTTTACCTATGCACTCGCGGCACAGCCCGCCGCCCATTGCACGGTCACGTATACGGTGGACGCTGCGGGCGCGGTGGATGTCGCACTGGACTACGAACCGACGGACGGGATGCCCGCGCTGCCGGACTTTGCGATGCTCTTTACGCTCGCGGCGGACTATGACCGCATCCGCTACTACGGCTATGGCCCGAAGGAGAACTACGCCGACCGCCATCGCGGTGCGCGTCTCGGCATCTACGAGAGCACGGCGGCAGAGGAGGTCGAGCCGTATCTGCGCCCACAGGAAACGGGCAATCATTGCGGTGTGCGCTGGATCGAACTGCGCGATCGCAGCGGACACGGGCTGCGCCTCACGGGGGCAGAGCCCATGGAGGCGTCGGCGCTGCCCTATGGCCCGCACGAGCTTGAGAATGCGCGTCACGCATACGACCTGCCGCGCAGCGCGCACACCTACCTGCGTGCATCGGCGGGGATGTGCGGCGTCGGCGGCGACGACAGCTGGGGCGCTCCGGTCCTCACGGAGTATACGCATCCGAATGCGGCGCGGCATCTGCGCTTTACGATGCAGGGAATCTAACGACCTTTGGCGAAATGATAATAAATGGAGGGCGCTGATATGAAGATATTGGACGAAATGCAGGAAGTCTTTCGGGAGAAATTTGGTGCGGCACAGACGCACGCATATTTCTCGCCGGGACGCGTGAATCTCATCGGTGAGCACACGGACTACAACGGCGGGCACGTCTTCCCCTGTGCGATCTCCCTCGGGACGTATGCGCTCGTCGCACCGCGCACGGACGGCATCTCGCGGCTCTACTCGATGAATCTGCCGGAGCAGGGCGTGGTGCAGTTCCCCATGCACGGCGCGGTGAAGAGCGATGCCTACGGCTGGGCGAACTATCCCATCGGCGTTGTGCGCGTGATGGAGGATGCGGGGCATCGGGCGGCGCACGGCTTTGACATTGTCCTCTATGGTACGCTGCCGAACGGCGCGGGCCTTTCCTCCTCGGCCTCCATCGAGGTGCTGATGGCGGTCATCCTGAACGATGAGCTGAACCTCGGCATTGATATGGTGGAACTAGTGAAGTTCTCGCAGAAGGCAGAGAATGAATTCGTCGGCATGAACTGCGGCATCATGGATCAGTTCGCCGTCGGCATGGGAAAAAAGGACTGTGCGATCCTCCTCGACTGCAATACGCTTTCCTATCGGTACAGCAAGCTGGCACTCGACGGCTGCAGCATCGTCATCACGAATACGAACAAGACGCACAGCCTCGTCACCTCGGCGTATAATGAGCGGCGCGCCCAGTGCGAGTCGGCACTGAAGGCACTGCAAAAAGTAAAGCCGATCAAGGCTCTCGGCGAGCTGACGAATGCGGAGTTCGATGCCATTGCATCGGCAATCCCCGATCCCGTCGAGCGTCGGCGCGCACGCCATGCTGTCTACGAGAACAACCGCACGCTGGAGGCGGTGAAGGCACTCGAGGCGAACGATGTGAAGCGTTTCGGTGAACTGATGAATGCGTCCCACGTCTCCCTGCGTGACGACTACGAGGTGACGGGGCCTGAGCTCGATACACTCGCGGAGCTCGCATGGCAGCAGAACGGCGTCCTCGGCTCGCGTATGACGGGCGGCGGATTTGCAGGATGTACGGTCAGCATCGTGCGCGACGCGGCGATTCCCGCATTTGAGAAGAATGTGGGCGATGCCTATACGGCAAAGATCGGCTATGCGCCGAGCTTCTACGTGGCAAATATTGCGGACGGCGCACGCCGTCTCTCATAAGAAAGGAGAAGGATATACATGGCTATTTTGGTCTGCGGCGGCGCAGGATACATCGGCTCTCATGCCGTTCATGCACTGGTGGAAAAGGGCGAGCAGGTCGTGATCGTGGACAATCTCCAGACGGGGCACCGTGGGGCGCTGAACCCTGCGGCCACGTTCTATGAGGGAGATATTCGCGATGCGGCGGTGCTCGATAAGATTTTCACGGAGAACAAGATCGAGGCAGTCATCCACTTTGCGGCGAACTCCCTCGTGGGGGAGAGTGTCGAAAAGCCCCTGCTCTATTTCAACAACAATGTCTACGGGATGCAGGTGCTCCTCGAGGCGATGGTGCGCCATGGCATCGACAAGATTGTCTTTTCCTCGACGGCGGCCGTCTACGGCGAGCCGAAGCGCGTTCCCATTCACGAGGACGACGAGACGCACCCGACGAATCCGTACGGAGAGACAAAGCTCACGATGGAGAAGATGATGAAGTGGGTCAGCCGTGC
This sequence comes from Centipeda felix, assembly GCF_900186465.1. Classification (GTDB taxonomy): domain Bacteria; phylum Bacillota; class Negativicutes; order Selenomonadales; family Selenomonadaceae; genus Centipeda; species Centipeda felix. The sequence continues at coordinate 718,028 of NZ_LT891959.1, read as the reverse complement.
GAACGGTGTGCGCTATGTCTCCCTGCGCTACTTCAATGCGGCGGGGGCGCTCCCCGACGGCTCGATCGGTGAGGATCACGCGACGGAGACGCATCTCATCCCGCTCATCCTGCAGGTGCCGCTCGGAAAGCGCGACCATATCACGGTCTTTGGCGAGGACTATCCGACGCCCGACGGAACGTGTCTGCGTGACTACATCCACGTGGTCGATCTTGCGGATGCACATGTGCGTGCGCTGGACTATCTGCGGCAGGGCGGCGAGAGCAATATCTTCAACCTCGGCAACGGGCAGGGATTCTCGGTCAAGGAGATGATCGCCGCCGCGCAGAAGGCGACGGGACGCTCGATCAAGGTGGAGATCGGTGCACGCCGCGCGGGCGATCCGGCACAGCTCATCGCGTCGAGCGAGAAGGCACGCACGGTGCTCGGCTGGAATCCGCAGTTTACGGACGTGGAGCAGGTCATCGGCACGGCGTGGACGTGGCACGAGAAGCATCCGAACGGCTATGGGGACTGAGGGAGGACTGTCATGAGTGACATACAGCGCAGCATCAGCCGCCTCCTGCATTTTGCGCGGCAAAAGGGGCTGATCGCCCCTGACGATGAGGTGTACGCCGCGAACCGCCTGATCGACGTGCTCGGCGTGGAGGAGTATGTGCCGCGCGTCGTCGATGAGACGCTCGAGACGGCGACGCCCGTGCTCGAGGAGATGCTTGACGATGCGGCGGCACGCGGCTTGATCGAAAATACGGTGAACGAGCGCGACCTGTTCGATACGCGCATCATGGACTGTGTGATGCCGCGTCCCTCGGAGGTCGTGCGGGAGTTCCGCGCGCATTATGCGGCATCGCCGCAGGAGGCAACGGACTGGTACTACCGTCTGAGCATTGCATCGAACTACATCCGCAAGACGCGCATTGATCGGAACATCGCGTGGAAGACGGCGACGGAGTACGGTGATCTCGATGTGACGATCAACCTCTCGAAGCCCGAGAAGGATCCGCGCGACATCGCAAAGGCGAAACTCGCGAAGGCGTCCTCCTATCCGAAATGTCTGCTCTGCCGTGAGAACGAGGGCTATGCAGGACGGGCGAACCATCCCGCGCGCGAGACGCACCGTCTCATCCCGCTCGATCTGTGCGGAGCACCGTGGTTTCTCCAGTACTCGCCCTATACCTACTACAACGAGCACTGCATCATCCTGAACGGCGATCATGTGCCGATGCAGATTTCACGCCATACATTTGAGAATCTGGCGTGTTTCTTACGGCTGTTCCCGCATTACTTTGCCGGCTCAAATGCCGATCTGCCGATTGTGGGCGGCTCGATTCTCTCGCACGATCACTATCAGGGCGGACGCTATACGTTCGCGATGGAGCGTGCGGCAACGGAGCAGGAGTACGCGTTCAAGAACTATCTGACGGTGCGTGCGGGACGCGTCAAGTGGCCGATGTCGACCCTGCGGCTCACCTCACCGGATGCGGATGCGCTCATCGACCTCGCGGAGAAGATTCTCGCGGCATGGCGCGTCTACAGCGATGCGTCGGTGGAGATTCTCGCGGAGACGGACGGCACGCCGCACAATACGATTACCCCGATTGCGCGGCGGCGCGGCGAGGACTTTGAGTTCGATCTCGTGTTCCGCAACAATCGGACGACGGCAGAGCATCCGCTCGGGCTCTTTCACCCGCACGCGGAGGTGCACCACATCAAGAAGGAGAACATCGGCCTGATCGAAGTGCTGGGGCTGGCGATCCTGCCCGCGCGTCTCAAATCGGAGATGGAGCAGATCCGTGCGGAGCTGCTGCGGGGAGCGGCGGACATCGCGGGAATCGCGGACATCGAAAAGCATGCGGACTGGTATCGCTCGGTACGTGCGGCGCATACGACGGTCACGGAGGGAAATGTCGATGGGATTCTGCGCGACGAGATTGGAAAGGTGTTCCTGGAGGTGCTCACGCACGCAGGTGTGTTCAAGCGTGACGCGGCAGGAATGGCGGCGTTCGACCGCTGGATTGAAAGCATAGCGGGCGTGTAGATGTCTGCGTACTCCTCGCAAACACCTCGTTACGCAAACGGTCGTACACTTATCTGCCTAAATACCTGCGGACTTCTTAAACGTGCTTCGCTTGAACGAAAGAAATCCGCAGGGGGCAGAACGTGTACTTCCCCCGTTTGCTTCACTAGGGTTTGCTTAGGAGTATCGCATGACAATGATACAGGGGGAAGAGAGAATGAAGGCGACGATCGTTGATGTGGCGAAGGAGTCGGGCGTGTCTGTCGCGACGGTTTCGCGCGTCGTGAACGGGAACTATCCCGTGCGTGAAAAGACGCGGTTCAAGGTGGAGAACGCCATCAAGAAACTGGAGTATGTACCGAATCTGCAGGCACGCGAGCTGAACACGCAGCGTTCCTCGAGCATCGGCGTCGTCGTACCGGGCTTTGACAATATATTCTTTGCCGAGGTGCTGGACGGGGTGGAGGAGCATCTGCGGCAGAGTTCCTACTCGCTGCTGCTCGCCTGCGCACAGAACGATCCTCGGCGCGAGGAGGCGTGCGTGCGGGACTTCATCACGCGCAATGTCTCAGGGGTGATCGTCGTCAGCCCGAACACGGAGACGGCAGCGACGGAGTTCTACGAGACGACGGCGGCGCGGCTTCCCATGGTCTTTATCAACAGCGCGCGGGAAATTCCGGGCATATCGCATGTGACGAGCGATCAGCGCGGCGGCGCCCGTGCGGCACTCGAACATCTATTTCGCTACGGGCACGAGCGCATTCTCTTTGTCCGAGGCGAGAACAGCGATTCCTATCGTGTGAAGGAGGACGTCTACCGTGCCGTTATGCAGGAGCGGGGGATGTTCCATGCGGAGGATATCGTCAGCATCGGCGACGGCAATCGCATTGAGACGGTCGAGAACACCATGTTCATCCTCATGGATCAGATGCTTGATTTTGCACCAACAGCGATTTTTTGCTGCAACGACCTCATGGCGATGGGAGCGGTCAACGCCTGTCAGCGTATGGGACGGCGCGTTCCGCAGGACATCTCGGTGATCGGCTATGACAACACGGTGCTCAGCAAGTACACGGCGCCGCAGCTCACGACCATCGACCAGCACATGGGCGATCTTGGGCGGGAGGCGGCACGCCTCATGCGGAAGCGGATCGAGGAAGGGACGGCGGAGAATATCGTACGCGCAAACACCGTGGTGGAGCGTGAGACGACGGGGTTTCACGTGGAGGAAGATACGGGACTGCAGAGATTCGCCCGCCTTGCATAGCGTTTTCATCACACAACCGAAGGGGGGATATACATGAATATCATCTATCATGAGCAGGGCAGAGTCTTTCATCTCTTCAATGATTCGATCAGCTATATCTTCATGGTACTGCCGCACGGCGGGCTCGGGAGCCTTTACTTCGGTGCGGCACTCCGCGACCGCGAGGGCTTTGAGCATCTCTTTGAGCGTGCGCATCGCGGGATGTCGGCGTGTGTCTTTGCGGACAGCCGCGACTACTCGCTCGATGCGATCCGACAGGAGCTGCCGACCTACGGCTCGTCGGATTTTCGCCGTCCTGCGCTGAATGTGCTGCAGGAGAACGGCAGCCGCATTCTCGATCTGCAGTTCAAGGACTGGCGCGTGGAGGACGGCAAGCCGAAGCTCGCGGGGCTGCCCGCCACCTATGTGGAGTCGCCAAGTGAGGCAAAGACGCTCATCATCACACTGGAGGATGTGCCGACGGGGCTGTGTGTGGAGCTCCTCTACACGATCTTTGCCGAGGGGAACGCGATTGCGCGCAGTATGCGCTGCCACAATGCGGGTATGGAGATGCTGCACCTGCAGAAGGTGATGAGTCTCTCGATTGACCTGCCCGATACGGACTATGAGTGGCTGGAGCTGACAGGGGCGTGGGCGCGTGAGCGCCACGTGGAGCGGCGCGCGCTCGCCACGGGCATCACGGCGATTGGCAGCCGCCGCGGACACTCCTCGGGGCAGTACAATCCCTTCGTCGCTCTCGTGCGCCCCGAGACGACGGAGATGCAGGGCGAGGTGCTCGCCGTGAGCCTCGTCTACAGCGGCAACTTCGAGATGCTTGCCGAGGTGGACAACCACGGCGTGACGCGTCTGCAGGCGGGCATTCACAGCACGGATTTTGACTGGATCCTCGCCACGGGCGAGACATTCCAGACGCCGGAGGCGGTGCTCGTCTGGTCGGACGAGGGGCTGAACGGCATGAGCCGCACGTATCACCGCCTCTACCAGCGGCGGGTGGCACGCGGGACATGGCGCGATAAGGGACGCCCCATCCTCATCAATAACTGGGAGGCGACCTACTTCGACTTTACGGAGGAGAAGCTGCTCGCGATTGCGGATGTGGCGGCGAAGTGCGGCGTGGAGCTCTTCGTGCTCGATGACGGCTGGTTCGGTGCGCGCACGTCGGATCATGCGGGGCTCGGTGACTGGACGGTCAACCGCGACCGTCTGCCGAACGGGATTGACGGGCTCGCGGAGAAGATCGAGGCGCGCGGCATGAAGTTTGGCATTTGGGTCGAGCTTGAGATGGTCAATGAGGACTCTGATCTCTACCGCGCACATCCCGACTGGGTGCTCTCCGTCCCGGGGCGGAGAAAATCACTCGGACGCTCGCAGTGCGTGCTCGATTTCTCCCGTCAGGATGTCGTCGATAATATCTATGAGCAGATGGCGGCGATCCTCTCAAGCGGCAAGGTCTCCTACGTAAAGTGGGATATGAACCGCAGCATTACGGAGTGCTGGTCACACGCGCTTCCTGCCGCACGGCAGGGCGAGGTGTTCCACCGCTATATTCTCGGATTGTACGATCTCTATGAGCGGCTGACGACGGCGTTTCCGCACGTGCTCTTCGAGTCCTGTGCGTCGGGCGGCAACCGCTTCGACCCCGGGATGCTCTACTACGCGCCGCAGGCATGGACGAGCGACAACTCGGATGCCGTCGAGCGGCAGAAGATCCAGTACGGTACGTCGATGTGCTATCCGCTGAGCAGCATGGGCAGTCACGTCTCGGTCGTGCCGAACCATCAGGTGAACCGCGTGACGCCGCTGCACACGCGTGCGAACACGGCGTATTTCGGTACGTTCGGCTACGAGCTTGATCTAGGCAAACTCAGTGCAGAGGAGATCGCCGAGGTCAAGGACGAGATCGCCTTTATGAAAGAATATCGTGAGATCTTCCAGTTTGGTACATTCTACCGCCTGCAGAGCCCCTTCGAGCACAATGTTATGGCGTGGATGTGCGTGAGCGGCGATCAAAAGACGGCGATTGTCGGCTGGTACCGCACGCTGAACCGCGTGAATGACCGCTTTGCGCGCGTGCGCCTTGCGGGACTGCTGCCGGACACCCTCTATGAGGACAGCCGCAGCGGCGCGCGCTGCTACGGTGACGAGCTGATGCACTACGGGCTGATTACGACGGATGGGACAACGGGCGAGCCGCATCCCGAGAATGGGCTGACGACGGATTTCGACTCGCGTCTCTACGTGCTGAAAGCCGTGGAATAAGACAGCTTGACGACATTGGGGCACTGCATGAAGCAAAAAACTTCGTGCAGTGCCCATTTTCTTGCTGCCGCATGAATCCGTCATTGCAAAATGTGCAGAATTTCGTTAGAATAGAAGTGTAGACCACATGGAAGAAGGGAGATTCTTATGGCCGTCAAGCGAATCTTCGTCGAAAAGCGTCAGGGCTTTTTTGACGTTCCGGCACAACGCCTTTGCAGTGATCTTGTGGAGACGTTCCGTCTGACCGACCTGCGCGCGGTACGCATGATTACGCGCTACGATGTGGAGGGACTGAGCGACGAGGAGTTCGAGCAGGTTCGCGACATCGTCTTTGCCGATCCACCGGTTGACACCGTCTATGAGGATGCACTGCCCTTTTTCGCCGATGCGAAGATCTTTGCCATCGAGCCGCTGCCGGGGCAGTTCGACCCGACGGCTGCGGCGGCTGCGGAGTGCGTGCAGCTCGTGACGCAGGGGGAGCGTCCCACGGTGCGCACGGCGCGCGTTATTGTGCTCATCGGCAGGATCAGCGATCTCATCGTTGAAAAGATCAAGGCATATCTCATCAACCGCGTGGAGAGCCGCGAGGCGTCGCTCGCCACGCCGGCGACGCTCGAGGTGCAGCCTGCGATGCCGGGGGATGTGGAGGTGCTGACGCAGTTCAACACACTTTCGCGCGAAGAACTGGCACGTTTTCACGCTGCCCACGGCTTTGCCATGAGCGAGGAGGATCTCGCTTTTGTGCAGGAGTACTTCCGCAGTACGGAACGCCGCGCACCGACGATCACGGAGCTGCGCGTCATCGATACGTATTGGTCGGATCACTGCCGTCATACGACGTTTACCACGGCGATTGATGCAGTAACCATCGAGAACGGCTCTTTCTCATTGCCAATCATGGAGACGTATCAGAAGTACACGGACGACCGCAAGGCACTCTACACGGATAAAAAGCGCGATATGACGCTGATGGATCTTGCCGTGATCGGGATGAAGGCACTGCGCGCGGAGGGTAAGCTGGACGATCTCGATGTGTCAGAGGAGATCAACGCGTGCAGCATCCATATTACCGTGGATGTAAACGGGAAAAATGAGGACTGGCTCCTCATGTTCAAGAATGAGACACACAATCACCCGACGGAGATCGAGCCGTTCGGCGGTGCGGCGACCTGCCTTGGCGGTGCGATCCGCGATCCACTCTCGGGGCGTTCCTATGTCTATCAGGCGATGCGCGTGACCGGAGCAGCCGACCCGCGCACGCCGATAGAGGAGACGCTGCCCGGAAAGCTCCCGCAGAAGAAGATTACGCTTGGTGCTGCCGAGGGCTATAGCTCCTACGGCAACCAGATCGGCCTTGCGACGGGACAGGTGCGCGAGATTTACCACAAGGGCTATCTCGCCAAGCGCATGGAGATCGGCGCAGTGATCGGGGCTGCGCCTGCTGCACAGGTCGTGCGTGAGCGCCCCGTGCCCGGCGATGTCATTATCCTGCTCGGCGGACGCACGGGACGTGACGGCATCGGCGGTGCGACCGGCTCATCGAAGCAGCATACGGAGCAGTCGCTGACGACCTCGGGCGCCGAGGTGCAGAAGGGCAACCCGCCGACGGAGCGCAAGCTGCAGCGGCTGTTCCGCAATCCTGAGGTCAGCTGCCTGATCAAGCGGTGCAACGACTTCGGAGCAGGCGGTGTCGCCGTGGCCATCGGTGAGCTTGCGGATGGGCTGACGATTGACCTCGATGCTGTTCCGAAGAAATATGAAGGGCTGGACGGTACGGAGCTCGCGATCTCCGAGTCGCAGGAGCGCATGGCAGTCGTGCTCGCTCCGCAGGATGTGCCTGCGTTCCTGCGGCACGCAGATGCGGAGAACCTCGAGGCGACGCGCGTCGCCGTAGTGACGAAGGAACCGCGTCTCGTGATGCAGTGGCGCGGCAAGGACATCGTGCGCATCGCGCGCAGCTTCCTCGCGACGAACGGCGTGCGCCAGCACGTCCGCGTTGCTGTGGCAGCCCCGAACGAGCAGGCGCCGTATCTGCAGCAGGTTCCGCCGCTCGTGCGCAAGGCAGGACGCTCGCTTGAGGCCATGTGGCTTGCGAATCTGCGTGACCTCAATGTGTGCAGTCAGAAGGGGCTCGGTGAGCGGTTCGACGGGACGGTGGGCGCAGCCTCCGTGCTCATGCCGTTCGGTGGAAAGTACCAGCTCACGCCGTCGGAGGCGATGGTTGCAAAAATCCCCGTGCGTTACGGTGAAACGAATACGGCGTCGGCGATGGCGTTTGGCTTTGATCCTGATCTCTCAACGTGGAGCCCATTCCATGGCGCGGCGTATGCCGTCATCGAGGCCGTGGCGAAGATTGTCGCCGTCGGCGGCAGAGCGGATCGGGTGCGGCTGACGCTGCAGGAGTACTTTGAGCGGCTCGGCACGGACCCAAATAAGTGGGGCAAGCCCTTTGCGGCGCTCCTCGGCGCGCTGCGTGCCCAGCATGAGCTCGGGATTCCTGCCATCGGCGGCAAGGACTCGATGTCCGGCACGTTCGAGCAGCTGAATGTTCCGCCGACGCTCGTGGCCTTTGCGGTGGCGACAGTGCCTGCAGATGAGGTGCTCTCGCCGGAGTTCAAATACCCCGGCAACCGTGTTATCATGATTCCTGTTCCGCGTGATATGCAGGATCTTCCTATCTTTGAGCGTCTGCGCAAGAACTTTGCGAAGGTGCATGAGCTGATCCACGGGCAGAAGGTGTTCTCCGCGCAGAGCGTCGGCCGCGGCGGCGTTGCGGCGGCACTCTCGAAGATGTGTCTCGGCAACAACCTCGGCTTTAAGTTTACGACCTATATTCCGCAGGATGATCTCTTTAAGCCGCTCTATGGAACGATCCTGCTCGAGGTGGCATCTTCGTTCGACCTCAATGCGAACCTTGCGGGCATGGGGGCAGTCGAGATCGGCGTTACGCGCGACGTGCCGAGCATCATCACGGATCTCGACACCATTGTGCTCGCCGATGTCAAGACGGCGTACACCGAGCCGCTCGAAAAGATCTTCCCGACGACGGTGTCGCACACGCATCGCCAGATCGATCGCCCGACCTTTGCTCCCTATACGAAGGGGAAGCACAAGAGCAGCTCGCTCAAGATTGCAAAACCGCGTGTCTGCATCCCCGTGTTTCCGGGGACGAACTGCGAGTACGATTCGGCGCGCGCATGGGAGCGCGTCGGCGCAAAACCTGAGATCATGGTCGTGCGCAACCTTACGCCACAGGCGGTCGAGGAGACCGTGACGGTGATGGCGGAGACGATCAAGCGCGCGCAGATCCTCATGCTGCCGGGCGGCTTCAGCGGCGGCGATGAGCCTGACGGGACGGGCAAGTTCATCGCGGCGATGTTCCGCGCTCCGCAGATTGCCGAGGCGGTGCATCGACTCCTGCACGATCACGATGGTTTGATCCTCGGGATATGCAACGGCTTTCAGGCACTCCTGAAGCTCGGCCTTTTGCCCTACGGCGAGATCACGGATCTCGACGAGAATACGCCGACTCTGACGTACAACAACATCGGGCGGCATGTTTCGCAGACCGTGCGCGTGCGCGTCGCGTCGAATCTCTCGCCGTGGCTCTCGGGGGTCAATGTCGGTGATACGCATACATTGGCGGTGTCCCATGGAGAGGGGCGCTTCTATGCGGATGGACATACGGTGGCAGCACTGCGTGTGCGTGGTCAGATCGCCACACAGTACGTGAACGAGAAGGGTGAGCCGACGCTCGATCAGCCGTATAATCCGAATGGATCGGTCAACGCCATCGAGGGCATTACGAGTCCCGACGGACGCATTTACGGGCGCATGGCACACGCCGAGCGCATCGGGAAAAATATCAGCATGAATGTCCCCGGCGAGATGAATCAGATGATCTTTGAATCGGGCGTGGGATATTTTATACGGTAAAAGACGAAAAACATTCCTCCCTCGTTTTAGGGAGTACAGATAAAACAGTCCTTCAGATTGGTGTAAATGTTTCGGCCGACAGGGAGGAAAACCGAATGCGGAATGATGCTCTGCACTAGATTTCCGCCGAAGTGCGGGCAAAGAGATGTACTAAGATGCCGGTGCTGAGTGGATATCCGTGTCTCCTTTCATCCGTTGGACTAGAAAGCGCAGGAAAGTGACTTCCTGCGCTTTTTGCGTATGGATGGTCTTCGGCGGTTCGTCATATCGGCGGCATTGTCTTAGGGAATCACTGATAAAATGAAGCCCGTCAGATTGGCGTAGATTTTTCGTCCGAACAAGGTGGAAAACCGGACGCAGAGTGGTGCTCTGTGGAGGATTTTCCGCCGAAGTACGGGCAAAAAAGATGCGTCAAGATGATGGTGCTGAATTTATCAGTGATTCCTTAGATGAAATATCGTTCGCAGAGCGCCTTGTACGCCGCCGCCCCCGCATCGGTCAGCAGATAGTAGCTGCCCGCGCGATGGAGGAGGTGCTGATCGATCAGCTCGCGGCTGACGCGGCGCACCTTCGACGCATCCCATTTCAGATGGTCGCCGATCTCGTTCGCGTGGTTTTCTGCACTCTCAACGCGTTCTGCCGTGTGTCTGCCGATGTGGAGCAGGAAGAGGTCGCGCTGCATCTGCTGCATACTTCTTTTGCGGCGGATGTAAGTCGTGACTGCCCCTTTCGGCCCCATGAGCAGGGCAAGCAGGTAGACAAGCATATTTATGACCGCGCAGAGTCCTGCAATCGAGGCGTTCATATGCACGGCAAGTGCGTAGCCGAGCGCGGAGTTGGCCATGCTGACGAGGAGGGCGAGGAGGAGCGTGTGCGACAGGTGCTTTGTAAAGAGCAGTGCCGTCGCACCGGGGGCGATGAAAAACGAGATGACGAGGATCGCACCGACCGCGTCGAATGCCGCAACGGTCGTGAGCGAGGTGAGCGACATAAAGGTGTAGAAGAGGATGCCCGTCGGCACGCCGATGAGCCGTGCGTATTCGCCGTCAAACGCGGAGACCTTGAGCTCCTTGTAGAATACGGTGATAAACGCTGCAATCAGGAGGGCGAGCCCGCCCATCTTGAGCGCGGCAGCGGGAATCTCCACGCCGCCGATCCCGACCGTGTTCAGCCCCGCATAGATAACTTCGCCCATGAGCACCATATCGGTATCGAGGTGGGCATTCCCCGCATATTTGCTGATGAGAATGACGGCGAGCGCAAAAAGCAGGGGAAAGATGACACCGATCGCATCGTCGTATTTGACAAGGCGCGTCTTGCCGAGCAGTTCGACAAGCGACACCGTGACGACACCCATGAGTGCCGCACCGAAGAGCAGCCACGGCGAACCGAGATCATGCGTTACGAAGAAGGCGAGCACGATGCCGAGCAGGACGGTGTGACTGATTGCGTCCGCCATCATGGAGAGACGGCGCAGGATGAGGAATACGCCGAGCGGTGCGCACGCTGCCGCCGTAAGCAGGAGTACGAGCAGTGCGTCATCCATGTGTGCGCCTCCGTTTCAACACTCTGCCGAGGATGCCCTTTGTCCCGAAAACAATGGAAAAAAAGGCAATCAGCGAGGCGACGAGGATGATGGACGGCCCCGTCGACATGCCCTGTTCGAGTGTGCTGATGTATGTTCCGATGAGCGCGGAGACCGCACCGATGAGGCTGCTCAGGAAGAGCACGCGTGCAAAGTTGTTCGACCACTGATTTGCGGCAACGCAGGGGATAATGAGGAAGGAGCTGATGAGGATTGCGCCGACCGCCTTGATCCCGATGCCGATGACGGCAATCGTCATGACGAGCAGGAGGAGGTTCAGCAGACGGCAGGGCAGTCCGACGACCTCGGCATACTCCGCATCAAAGACGAAGAGTTTCAGCTCCTTGTAAAAGAGCAGCAGGAGCGTGAGCACGAGGGCGGAGATGGCGGCGATCAGCAGGACATCCGCCTCAAGCATGTACGCCGCCTGTCCGAAGATGTACGTTCCGAGTCCCGCCTGTGACGCGCCTGCGTAGTCGGGATTTCCTTGGATAAAACTCTTGAGTGCCATGCCAAGGCCGAAGAAGCCCGAGAGGAAGATTGCGAGATTTGCATCAAGCCCCAGACGCTTGTCCCTGTGTGCGAGCTGGATGAGCGCGTAGCTTGCCGCCCCTGCCGCGATTGCTCCTGCGAGGAGGATGACGGGGCTGCGTGTCGCGAATGCCATGTAGGCAAGGATGATGCCGGGGAAGGTCGAGTGCCCAATCGCATCGCCGATGAGGCTCTGCCCCTTGTAGACGCTGAATGCGCCGACGGGGGCGGCGGCGACGGCGAGGAGAACGCTGCCGAGCGCAACGATCTGAAAGGTGTAGTTCGTCAGAATGTCCATCGCTCACTCCTTCACGCGGTAGGCGCGCGCGAGTGCCGCCTCCTTATCGATGTCTGCGAGATAGCCCGATGCCTTTACCGTGCGGTTCAGCACGACAAGATAGTCGAAATAGGCATCGAGCGTGCTGAGATCGTGATGGACGGCGATGACCGTGCGCTTTTCTTTCTGTAAATCCATAAACTTGTCCATGATGATGCGTTCCGTCGTCTCATCAACGCCCGCAAGCGGCTCATCCATGATGTAGAGCTGTGCGTCCTGCGCGAGTGCGCGCGCGATAAAGACCCGCTGCTTCTGCCCCCCCGAGAGCTCCGAGATCTGACGGTCGGCGAAGTCTGCCATCTTCATCTTGTCGAGTGCCTCCATCGCAAGCGCGCGATCCTCCTTGCCGGGGCGGTGAACGAGCCCCAGATGGGCATAGCGTCCCATGAGCACAACATCGAAGACCGTCGTTGGGAAGTCCCAGTGCACCGAGCCGCGCTGCGGCACATAGGCGATCTGTTTGTGCACGGCAGAGAGCGGCTTTCCCCAGAGCAGCACCGCACCCGAGACGGGCTTAAGGAGCCCGAGGATCCCCTTCAGCAGGGTGGATTTGCCCGCGCCGTTCGGCCCTGCGATCGCACAGCGCACGCACTCCGGCACGTCGAGGTCGATGTCCCAGAGCACGGGGGTATCGCGGTATGCCATTGTGAGATCTTCGATATGTATGACGCTGTTCGTTCCTTCCATTCTGCGCCTCTTCTGTATGGTTTCTTTATCCGTACGAACTCCACGCAAACGCCTCGTTACGCAAGCGGTCGTGTGCTCGTCCGCCTAAATACCTGCGGACTTCTTAAACGCGCTGCGCTTGAACGAAAGAAATCCGCAGGGGGCGGGTCGCACACTCGCTTCCGCTTGCTCCACTAGGGTTTGCTTAGGAGTGTCGTATGGTTACGTTTCCGTTTGTTCATAACATCTGACAGCGAACATTTTTCTGCTACTTCAAATGTGAAACAATCAGATCGATGTTGCTGCGGTACATCGTGATATAGGTATCGCCCTTCTGGCCCTCGGGTGCAAGAGAATCCGAGAAGAGCTCATTGCCCTCACCGCCAACGATCTCCACGTCGAAGCCCTTCGTCCTGCAGACCTCCTGCAGCTTCTTCATGCGCTCGGGGTTCGTCGTACTCTCGGCGAATACCGCCTTGACCTTGTGCTCGACAATGTAATTTGCCGTCTTCTCGATGTCGGCATTCGCAACCTCGGAGTCCGTGCTGACCCCCTGCGGCGCGATGACATTCACGTGGTAGCGGTGGGAGAAGTAGTTGAACGCATCGTGCGGCGTGACGAGATTGCGCTGCCCCTCGGGAATCTGTGCGATCTTCTGTGTGATCTCGGCATCAAGCGCGTCGAGGTCTGCAAGATACTTCTTCAGATTCTCCTGAATCTCCTTTTCATGCGTGGGGAGCAGGTTGATGAGCTGCGCTGCCGCCTCCTCCGTCGCCTGCTTGTAGAGCGCGACATCAAACCAGAAATGCGGATCGACGATCTTCTTGCCGTCCTCCTCCATGTAGTTGATGTTCGCGTCCGCAAAGTTCTTCGTGACCGCGACGCCTTTCTTCTCAAGCACCTCTGCCATCTTGCCCTCGAAGTGCAGGCCGTGGTAGAGGAGGAGATCCGCCTTCTTGATCTTCTCAAGGTCGGCGGGCTGCGCGACGTAGAGGTGCGGATCCTCACCTGCGGGGATAATCAGCTCGATGTTCACATAGTCGCCCGCGAGCTGCTTTGTCATATCCTGTAAAAATGAGGTTGTGACCGTCACGGTTTTCTTCGTGTCGGCTGCCTTGTCGCCGCCTGTGCCTCCTCCGCCGCAGCCGACGGCGACCAGTGCCATCATGGCGAGTGCGAGGGTGAGCAGGAATCGTGGGAATAATTTTTTTGCGTGCATATTTGCACCATCCTTTCATTTGTATTGAGAATAGCACAAAAATTGAATCTTGTAAATGAGAAAATTTCTCAATTCAAAATTGTTTTATGAAAAAACGCCCCGTGAAAATTCACAGGGGCGATAAGATCCGTTTTGTTTTATTTCTGGAGCAGTTTCTCTTTGAGTGCGCGGTAGCGAATCGTCTCGTACGCGCCAATCTGGGACTCGGGATGGTCACTGCCGTAGGCACGCCCGCTGACGGACAGCAGCGGCGGTGACTGGATGCGCTTTGCGACTGCCATGCCCGTATAGAGCCTCCACCAGCGTTCGAGGTCGGCGATGAAGTCCTCTGCCGTGGGGAAGTAGGTCTTGACGAGTCCCTTTTCGCAGCCAATATAGGCCTCGAGGTCGTCGTCCGCATAGTGTGTGAGGATGTCCTCGGGATTCCGATCCGCCTCGACGAAGGCACGGAAGAGGTAGTCGTGATACGGATAGTGGATGGGGTCGCCCTTGCCCTCGTCCACGTTTTGCGCGTCGGAGAGCTCCGCACTCGGCACGATGTCGATGATGCCCTGTGGGATGGTCTCGCGTCCGTAGACGTGTTCGTTCAGGTAGCGTGCGAGGTCATAGACCTGATATTTCCAGAGATCGGCGAGCGCACAGAGGAAGCCCGCGAGGTCACCGTAGAGGGTCGCATAGCCGACGGTGGTCTCCGCCTTGTTCCCGTTGCAGGTAAAGCCGGCGCCCCATGCGGCGGCGATCGTCCCGAGGACACGACCGCTGCGGTTGCGTGCCTGCATATTCTCACGGACGAAGGAGGAGATCGTCAGATGTTCACCGGGAGCCGCAGCTGCCCCCTCGATGGGGATCTCGCTGAGCTGTTTTGCCGTGTATGAGATGCTCTCCTCGATGGGGACGATCATGTGGCGACAGCCAAGATTCTTTGCGAGCTGGGCGGCAAGCCCTTTCGTCGTCGCGGAGTTGAACTTGCTCGGCATGTTGACAAGCAGGACGTTCTCCGCGCCGATGGCATCGACGTAGAGTGCGGCGGAAACAGCGGAGTCGATGCCGCCTGAGATACCAATGACGACGCGCTTCATGTAGATGCGCGCGAGGAATTTCCGTACGGCGTAGCGGAGCGTGCGGTAGATGGGCGCAATGGCAGGCTCTGCGGGTCTGTCGGCAGGGGCGGGGAGTACTGCCGTGTCGACGATGGTCATGCCGTCCTTGTAGGCGGGCGTGATGAGGGCACGCGCACCGTCCGCGCGGAATGCCTGTGCACTGCCCGCAAAGGTGTAGACGGTCTTGCCCTTGTCCTGAAGGCCGAGCGTGTTGACGTAGAGGAGCACAGCACGCTGTTCCTGTGCCGTCTTGGCGAGGGTGCGTGCCTCAAAGCAGAGCGGGAAGGGACTGGCGTCGGCGGCGAGGATCACATGCTCTCCCGGCAGATCATAGAGGAGCGGGGAGAAACGCGTGCCCGCACCGTGGAGCGGACGGCGTGCAACCTCGCGCAGGACGCCGTCGCGTGCGTGCAGGAGGGTGCGCGAGAGCCCGCAGCAGCCCTCTCCGCCAGCAGCGACATTGCCGAAAATGACGGTGATGCCGTCCGCTGCAGCGGCGATCTCCTCGGCGTAGGCCGTGCAGTCACGCACGAAGGACGGCTGCTTCCATACACTGCCGAGAAAGAGGCCTGAGAGGCTGAGCGCAGGGAAGAGGGCGAGCTCAGCGTGTGCGTCCTTCGCCTCACGGATGCGTTCCGCCATGGCCACGGCGTTGAGATCCGGGCGGCCGGGGATAATCTCCATTGAGATCAGTGCAATTTTCATTGGATTCTTCCTTTCAAATTGATTTTTCTTCCCCCACAATGGTATAATCAGACACGGTGAGTGAAATGGCAAAAAAGAAAGTGCAAAAGACGAATGCGGCACGGATTCTGGACAGGCTCGGCATCGACTATGACCTGCTGACCTATCCCGTCGATGAGAACGATCTCTCGGCGAATCACGTCGCGGAGGTGACAGGCATCCCGCCCGAGCGCATCTATAAGACGCTCGTGGTGCGCGGTGACCGCATGGGCGTGTTCATGGCGGTCATCCCGGGCGCGGGGGAGCTTGACCTGAAGGCTGCCGCCGCCGCAAGCGGCAACAAGCGCGCGGAGATGGTGCATCTGAAGGAAGTCTTTGACCTCACGGGCTACGTGCGCGGCGGATGTTCTCCGCTCGGCGCGAAGAAAAGCTATCCCGTCTACTGCGATGACAGCATGATGCAGCAGGAGCGCATTTGTGTGAGCGCGGGGCGGCGTGGCGAGCAGCTCTCGCTCCTGCCCGCCGATCTCATTCGTGCGGCCGAGGCACAGACGGCACATCTCGCACGCTAAGGAATCACTGATAAAATGAGGTCTGCCAGATTGGCGTAGATTTTTTCGTCCGAACGAGGTGGAAAACCGGACGCAGAGTGGTGCTCTGTGGAGGATTTTCCGCCGAAGTGCGGGCAAAAAAGATGCGTCAAGATGGTTGTACCGAATTTATCAGTGCTTCCCTAAGCACGACAACATCGCCCAAAACACGAATCATAGTATAGCACAGATGCAGGGCAATGCCCAAATGAAAGGATGTATACAATGGATTACTTCAGCACGCGCGGAGGCGCGGAGCGTGTTTCCTCTGCTGCGGCGATTCTCAAGGGGCTTGCCTCGGACGGCGGGCTGTTTGTGCCTGCGTCATTCCCGCAGATGCCGCTTTCCGCCATCGAGGAACTGGCGAGCCTCTCATACGAGGAGCGTGCCGTACACATCCTGCGCCTTTTTTTGACAGACTATACGGAGAAGGAAATCGAGGGCTGCGTGCGCCGCGCCTATGGGCAGACATTTGACGATGTGCGCCGTGCCCCTGTGACGTCGGTCGGAGATCTCGAGGTGCTCGAACTCTGGCATGGCCCGACGAGCGCCTTCAAGGACATGGCACTCCAGCTTCTCCCGCAGCTGATGAGCACGGCGCGCGTGAAACAGGGAGAGAAGGACACGATTCTCATCCTTGTCGCCACCTCGGGCGATACGGGCAAGGCGGCACTCGAAGGTTTTGCTGATGCCGAGGAAATCCGCATCATGGTGTTCTACCCCGACGGCGGCGTCAGCCCCATCCAGCGACTTCAGATGGTGACGCAGGCGGGAGACAATGTCCGCGTCATGGCCGTGCGCGGCAACTTTGACGATGCCCAGCGCGGCGTGAAGGAGATCTTCGGCGATGCGGCGATGGCAGCGGAGCTCGCCGCCGCCCATACCAAGCTCTCCTCAGCGAATTCTATCAACTGGGGGCGGCTCGTGCCGCAGATCGTCTACTACTTTAGCGCCTACGCCGATCTCCTCGCGGCGCAGAAGATTCAGGCAGGCGATGCTGTGAACTTCACCGTGCCGACGGGGAACTTCGGCAACATCCTCGCAGGTTACTATGCAAAGCGCATGGGACTGCCCGTGGGCAAACTCGTCTGTGCATCAAACGAGAACAATGTGCTCACGGATTTCCTGCGTCGCGGCATCTATGATCGCCGCCGCCCCTTCCATCAGACGATGTCGCCGTCTATGGACATCCTCATATCGAGCAATCTCGAGCGCCTGCTCTATCATCTGACAGAGGACACGGCGCAGGTCGCCGCGTGGATGAGGTCGCTCGCGGAGGAGAGCGTGTACGACGCGAGCATGATTCTTCCTGCGCTTCACGAGAATTTCTGGGCGGGATTTGCAGACGATGGAGAGACGACAGAGGAGATACGTCAGATCTACGAGCATACGCGGTATACACTTGACCCGCACACAGCGGTTGCCTATCGTACGGCAGAGAGCTATCGCCGTGAGACGGGCGATCTGCGCCCGATGATCGTGCTCTCCACCGCAAGCCCATATAAATTCGGCACGAGTGTCCTGCATGCGATCGGTGCGGATGTAGAGACACGGGATGACTTCGCTCAGATGGAGTGCCTGCATGAGCACAGCGGTATGCCGATTCCGCCGCGCCTTGCCGCACTGCGTACGGCACCTGTCCGTCATGAGGAGGTCTGCGAAAAGGACGGGATGCGCGACACCGTGCTGGACTTTGCACGTAGAGTTTGAGGAAGCACTGATAAACTCAGCACCGCCGTCTTAGTATATCTTTTTCGCCCTGTCTGTGCCCTAGAATCCTCCACATAGCTTTGGCTATGCGTCCGGTTTGTCTTCTTGACAGGACAAAAAATCTGCACCAATCCAAGGGACTGTTTTATCAGCGATTCCTTGAATCGCGGAATTTTTTCACAATAAAAGAGGGTTTTTCGTATTTATGTAGAATTGTGACAGAGTGTGAGATGAGAGAAAAAATCACTCATCCCGCATCCATGACGCCAATCTTTTGGAAGGAAGAGGTAACTATGGCAACAATTGATCTGACACAATATGGTATCACGGGGACGACGGAGATTGTCCACAATCCAGACTACGATCAGCTGTTCCGCGAGGAACTGCGCCCTGATCTCGAGGGCTATGAGCGCGGACAGGTCACGAATATGAAGGATGCCGTCAACGTCATGACGGGCATCTATACGGGACGTTCGCCGAAGGACAAATACATCGTGGATGACGAGACATCGCACGATACAGTGTGGTGGACATCCGACGCCTACAAGAACGACAACCATCGCGCCTCACAGAAAGCGTGGAACTCTGTTCGTGAAATTGCCATCCGCGAACTCTGCAACAAGCGCCTTTTCGTTGTTGATGCGTTCTGTGGTGCCAACGAAAATACCCGCATGGCCGTCCGCTTCATCGTCGAAGTGCCTTGGCAGGCGCATTTCGTGACGAATATGTTCATTCGTCCGACGGCAGAGGAGCTCGAGAAATTCAAGCCCGATTTCGTGGTCTACAATGCGGCAAAGGCGCGCGTCATGCACTTCGGCGATCTTGGCCTGAACTCCGAGACGGCGGTCATGTTCAACCTCACGAGCCGTGAGCAGATCATCGTCAATACGTGGTATGGCGGCGAGATGAAAAAGGGTATGTTCTCGATGATGAACTACTATCTCCCGCTGAAGGGCATCGCCTCCATGCACTGCTCGGCAAATACGGATATGAATGGCGAGAATACGACGCTGTTCTTCGGCCTCTCCGGTACAGGCAAGACGACGCTCTCGACGGATCCCGAGTGCCTGCTGATTGGCGATGATGAGCATGGCTGGGATGATGAGGGAATCTTCAACTATGAGGGCGGCTGCTATGCAAAGGTCATCAACCTTGATCCCAAGGCAGAGCCGGACATCTACAACGCCATCCGCCGCAACGCTCTTCTTGAGAATGTGACGGTTGATCTCGCTGGACATGTGGACTTTGCGGATAAGACCGTGACCGAGAATACGCGCGTCTCCTATCCGATTGATCACATCGAGCACATCGTGCTGGGCAAGGTCGCGAAGAAGTCAGCGGGTCCTCATGCAAAGCACGTCATCTTCCTCTCTGCCGACGCATTCGGCGTGCTGCCGCCCGTCTCGATCCTGACGCCGGAGCAGACGAAGTACTACTTCCTCTCGGGCTTCACGTCGAAACTCGCGGGCACGGAGCGCGGCATCACCGAGCCGACCCCGACGTTCTCCGCGTGCTTTGGACAGGCGTTCCTCGAACTCCATCCGGCAAAGTATGCGCATGAGCTCGTCCGCAAGATGCAGGAGCACGGCTCGTGTGCTTACCTCGTCAATACGGGGTGGAACGGTACGGGCAAGCGCATCTCCATTCAGGATACGCGCGGCATCATCCACGCAATCCAGAACGGTGCGATTGACAGTGCGCCGACGAAGAAGCTCCCGTACTTCGACTTCGAGATCCCGACGGAGCTGCCGGGCGTCGATCCGAAGATTCTCGACCCGCGCGACACCTATGCAAGCCGCGTGGAGTGGGATGAGAAGGCAAAGGATCTGGCCGCACGCTTCATCAAGAACTTTGACAAGTATGCAGGCAACGAGGACGCAGATGCGCTTGTCGCCGCAGGCCCTCAGCTCTGATGATTTCTTAGATATAAATGGAGGCTGCCGCAGAAATGCGGCAGCCTTTTTTGAAAGAATGGAGGAAGCGCGTGAATCTGACGGACAGTGTGAATGCCGTGCGCGGCGTCGGCGTCAAGAAGGCGGCTCTCTTGGCGCGGCTCGGCGTACGGACGGTGTACGACCTCCTGACGTTCTATCCGCGTGCCTATGAGGATCAGAGCCGCATCACGCGCATCATGGATCTCGCGGCAGGGACGCGCGCGACCGTGCACGGCGTGATTCAGCAGGTGGTGGAGCGGCAGACGCGGCGACGCGGCTTTACCGTCCTTACGGCCCTCGTTGGTGATGGGACAGGGTATGCGCAGGCGGTCTGGTTCAATCAGCGCTTTTTGAAAGGTAAGCTGCGCGCAGGACAGCGCATTCTCCTCACGGGGAAGGTGGATTATGCCTATGGCGGAGGCGGGCAGATGGCATTCTCGCCCGTCACATCCTTTGCTTTGCTCGGATCGCAGGAGGACGCCACGGCGCATCTCGGTATTCTGCCGGTCTATGCGGCGACGGAGGGTCTGACCCAGAAACAGCTGCGGCAGATGACGGCGGATGTGCTCGCACATGCGGGCGAGGCGCTGATGGAGACTCTGCCGGAGCAGATTCGGGCGGAGTATCATCTGATTGGGCGCGCAGCGGCATTTC
Organism: Centipeda felix; assembly: GCF_900186465.1. Taxonomy (GTDB): domain Bacteria; phylum Bacillota; class Negativicutes; order Selenomonadales; family Selenomonadaceae; genus Centipeda; species Centipeda felix. Next base: position 697,539 of record NZ_LT891959.1, on the reverse strand, counting down.
GTCAGATTCACTTTCCAAAGGATACGGAGGAGCTCGCAGCGGCACGGCGGCGGCTCGCCTTTGAGGAGCTCTACCTCATCCAGTGCGGGCTGCTCGCGCTCAAAAAACAGACGGCGGAGCACGAGGAGGGGATTGCCCACCGGGCGAACGGTGCGCTCATTGCGCGTGTACGCGATGCGCTTCCCTTTGCCCTGACCGAGGATCAGGAGAAGGTCTGGGCGGAGATCTCGCGCGATATGGAGGCTCCGCTGCCCATGCGCCGCCTCGTACAGGGGGACGTTGGCTCGGGCAAGACGGCGATTGCGCTCCTTGCCCTCGTCAAGACAGTGGAGAGCGGCTGTCAGGGCGCGCTGATGGCACCGACGGAGATTCTTGCGCGCCAGCACTATGACGGCCTGCGGGAGCTTCTGACGCCGCTCGGCATCCGCGTGGGCTTCCTCTCGGGGCGGCTCACAAAGAAGGAGCATACGGAGGTGCTGTCCGCTCTCGCCGCACATGAGATCGACATCATCATCGGAACGCACGCGCTGATTCAGGAGGGCGTGGCGTTTGACAGCCTCGGACTCGTGGTGACGGATGAGCAGCATCGTTTCGGCGTGGCACAGCGCTCCGCGCTCGAAAAAAAGAGCGGCGTCGTGCCCGATGTCCTCGTCATGACGGCGACGCCAATCCCGCGGACGATGACGCTGACGGTCTACGGCGATCTGGATGTCTCGCGCATCGAGCATCTGCCGCCGGGACGACAGCCCATCCGTACATTCCTGCGCGATGAGACGGCGCGGGCGAAGATCTACGCCTTCGTCCGCCGCGAGATCGAGCGTGGGCGGCAGGCGTATGTCGTCTGTCCCCTCATCGAGGCAAACGAGGAGAGCGATCTGCCGTCGGCAGAGGAGGTTTACGCGGAACTCTCACGCGGCTCTTTTTGCGGCATCCGCTGCGGGCTTGTCCATGGACGCCTGAAGGCAGCAGATAAGGAGGCGGTGATGCGCGGCTTCTACGCAGGGGAGATCAAGCTGCTCGTGGCGACGACCGTGATCGAGGTGGGCGTTAATGTGCCGAACGCGACGGTTCTCGTGGTCGAGCACGCGGAGCGGTTCGGGCTGGCACAGCTGCATCAGCTGCGTGGCCGTGTGGGGCGCGGCAGTGATGCGTCCTACTGCATCCTCATTGCGGGGCGGCAGGTAGCAGGGGCGGAGCGGCTGCGCGTGATTGAGGAGACGAGCGACGGCTTTCGTCTGGCGGAGGAGGATCTGCGGCTGCGTGGCCCGGGGCAGTTCTTCGGGGCGATGCAGCATGGGCTGGGCGATTTGAAGATCGCCGACGTGCTCGCTGACATGGATTTGCTTCTCCTCGCGCGGCGTGCCGCACTGGCAACCGTCGATGATCCTGCGGCACTCGATTTTGTCCGTCCGGCACTCCTGCAGCAGTATCGCGAGCAGTTTGAGCACATACGGGAGGTATGAGTGTATTCCTTGACAGCGGTGGATTCTCTGCGATAGAATAGGACAGATGATAACATAGGAGGGGATTGCCTTGACAAATGTTTTGGTCAATGGTGCCTGCGGACGCATGGGACGCGCAGTGCTGAAAGCCGTGATCGAGGATCCAGAGCTGACGCTTGTCGGTGCGGTGGACATCAATGCGTGCGGCGACAGCGGCGAACTCGCAGGGCTGACGAAGAACGGCGTGCTCGTGGAGACCGACCTCGCGGCAGCACTCGACCGCTTGCATCCGGACGTGATGATCGACTTCACACGCCCCGATGTCGTCTATCAGAATGTGCTGCTGGCACTCACGCATAAAGTGTCACCCGTGGTTGGGACGACGGGCATCTCGGAGGAGCAGCAGCGGGAGATCAAGGCGGCGGCAGAGAAGAATGATACGCCGGCGTTTATCGCACCGAACTTTGCCATCGGCGCGGTGCTGATGATGCTGATGAGCCGCATGGCGGCGAAATACATGCCCGAGGTGGAGATCATCGAACTGCACCACGACAACAAGCTCGATGCACCCTCAGGCACAGCCGTGCGGACGGCGGAGATGATCGCCGAGATGCGCGAGGCGCATGAGCAGGGGCATCCCTGCGAGAAGGAGACGCTCGACGGTGCGCGCGGCGCGGACTTTGAGGGCATGCACATCCACAGCGTACGCCTGCCAGGCTATGTCGCACATCAGGAGGTCATCTTCGGCGGGCTCGGGCAGACCCTCACGATCCGCCACGACTCGATCAACCGTGAGTCGTTCATGCCGGGCGTCGTGCTCGCCGCGAAGAAGGTGCGCTCACTCACGTCGCTCACGGTCGGATTGGATAAGCTGCTGTAAGGGGAAGAATATGAAGAAATATCGTGTCGCAATACTCGGCGCAACGGGCGCGGTCGGACAGGAATTCCTGACACTCATCGAGGAGCGAAAGTTCCCGTTCTCGGAGCTGCGGCTGCTCGCGTCCAGCCGCTCCGCAGGGAAGAAAATCGCGTTTATGGGCAAGGAGTACACGGTGCAGGAGACGACGCCGGACTCCTTTGAGGGAATTGACATCGCGCTCTTTGCGGGCGGTGCGGCAAGCAAGGAGTTTGCTCCCCACGCCGTCAAGGCAGGGGCGATCGTCATCGACAACTCGAGTGCCTTCCGCATGGACCCGGAGGTGCCGCTCGTCGTTCCCGAGGTCAACCCCGAGGCCATCAAGGCGCATAAGGGCATCATCGCGAACCCGAACTGCTCGACCATCATCATGGTCATGGGGCTGAAGCCGCTCTACGATATCGCGAAGATCCGCCGCATCGTCGTGTCGACCTATCAGGCGGTCTCCGGTGCGGGCAAGGAGGGCATGGCGGAGCTCGAGGAGCAGGTGGCAGCCCTCGCCTCCGGCAAAGAGCCCGTGGCAAAGGTTCTGCCCGTCGGCAAACTGCCGAAGCATTATCAGATCGCGTTCAACCTCATCCCGCAGATCGACGTCTTCAAGGACAACTTCTACACCAAAGAGGAAATGAAGATGATCGACGAGACAAAGAAGATCATGAGCGACGACCGTATGCGCATCACGGCGACGACGGTGCGCGTACCCGTCTACCGCAGCCACGCCGAGTCCGTCAACGTCGAGTTTGAGGACAAGGTGACGCTTGAGGCGGCGCGTGCGGCGATTGCGGCGTTTCCGGGCATCATCCTGCGCGACAACCCCGCAGAGCAGGAGTATCCGATGCCGCTCTTCACCTCGAACAAGTATGATGTGGAGATCGGCCGTCTGCGTTGCGATGAGTCGCAGGAGAATACGCTGAACTTCTGGATCTGCGGCGACCAGATCCGCAAGGGCGCGGCACTCAATGCACTCCAGATCGCAGAATACATGATCGCACACGATCTCGTTTGAACGACAGCATAAAAAGGACTTGCTTCCAGTAGGAGGTAAGTCCTTTTTTATGTTTGTCTCATCTCCGAGAAATGGAAAGAAAGTCTTGTATATTAGGGCTTACAGAAGATTTCATCCATTGTATACCAAGAAAACCGAATGTGTGTTTTCTTGAAAAAAATGCCTATTTTTGCTATAACTGTAGATAAAAGTGGTGGATTGTGGTGAATTGTGTCATATAGTGGCGATAGAATCCTGAAAGGTGGTGCGGCCGGATGTTCATGGGGGAGTATACCCACAGCATTGATGCCAAGGGCCGCGTCATCCTGCCTGCCGATTTTCGACAGGAACTCGGAGTCTCGTTCATCATCACCAAGGGCCTTGACGGCAGCCTGTTTCTCTTTCCTCAGGCAGCGTGGGATGAGTTCACGGCGAAGCTGCGGACGCTCTCGATTGCCGATCCGAATGCCCGCGCTTTTGTGCGCTTTTTTATCGCGGGGGCGCGGACGCTCGAATGTGATAAACAGGGGCGATTCCTCGTGCCTGCCAATCTGCGTGACTATGCGGACATCGGGCTGAAGCAGGATGTGATCCTCACGGGCGCGGATACGCGCATCGAGGTCTGGGCGAAGGAGAAATGGGCACGCTATGCAGGTGAGGTCGATCCGAACATCACGGAGATCTCGACGCAGCTGGCGGGCTACGGGATTACGATATGACAGAATTTCACCATGTGAGCGTCCTGCCGGAGGAGGTAGTGGCCGCGCTGAACGTCGTCCCCGGCGGCATCTATGTGGATGCAACGCTCGGCGGCGCGGGGCATGCACAGCGTATTGCCGCGCAGCTGTCGGAGCAGGGCCGCCTGATCGGCATCGATCAGGACGAGACGGCGATTGCCGCCGCGCGTGAGCGGCTGGCGGATGTCCGCTGTCAGGTCTCCCTCGTGCGGGATAACTTTCGCCATCTCACCGCGATCCTCGCGGCAGAGGGCGTTTCCTCCGTGGACGGCGCGCTCTTTGACCTCGGCGTGTCGTCGCCGCAGATCGATACGCCGGAGCGCGGCTTCTCCTATATGCAGGACGCACCGCTCGATATGCGCATGGATCAGAGAGCGCGGCGCAGTGCGTACGATGTGGTCAATACCTATACGGCGGAGCGGCTCACGGAGATTTTCTACACCTATGGAGAGGAACGCTGGGCAAAGCGCATTGCTTCCTTTATTGAAAAGGAGCGCCAGACGCATCCCATCACGACGACAGGAGACCTCGTTGCCGTGATTGACCGCGCTGTACCGAAGGAGGTGCGCGCGCGCGGCGGACATCCCGCCAAGCGAGTGTTTCAGGCACTCCGCATTGAGGTCAACGATGAACTCGGGATTTTGGAGGGGGCGCTGACAGCTGCCGTAGATGCCCTGAGGATAGGGGGACGGCTCGCGGTCATCACCTTTCACTCCCTCGAGGATCGCATCGTAAAGAATACACTGCGGCGGCTGGCACAGGGCTGCATCTGTCCGCCGCATACGCCGATCTGTGTCTGCGGGCATACGCCCGAGGTGCGGCTCATCGGTAAGGCGCGTGCGGCGAGTGCCGCCGAGTGCCGTGTGAATACGCGCGCGCGCAGTGCAAAGCTGCGTGTGGCAGAAAAGATCAAGCGATAGGAGGGAGCGCACATGTTGGCGCAGAAAGAAGAGTATCTCAGTCATGAGCCCGCGTCGGCTCCGACGGAGATGATGGAGCCCCCGAAGGAACCGCTGATTCGTCATGAACTGAATACGAATCTGCGGAACTGCCTGCGCGCCATTTTCTTCCTCATCGCATTCGGCGCCATGGTGGTGACGCTGCTCGGCGGCATCGGTGCACAGAGCGGCTACACCCTCCTCGAGACGCGCCAGAAAGCAGACCAACTGGAGCAGGAGAACGAGCGGCTCAAGATCGAGATCGCTCAGCTGAAATCGCCGTCGCGCATCGAGTCGATTGCTGTCGACCGGCTCGGAATGCGCGTGCCGCGCAATACGTATTTTTCGCATGAAGGGGAATGAGGTTCTATGACGAAGCGTTTGGAGGAACTCGCCGCACTCCTGCCGGGAGCGCGCATCGTGGGGGATGCGCAGACGGAGATTACGTCCATTGAGCGTGATTCGCGCAGGGCGAGGGAGGGCACACTCTTTGCCTGCATCGTCGGCGCGCACGTCGACGCACACAGCTTCATACCAGATGTGGCGCGGGCAGGAGCCCGCGCTGTTTTGACAGAGCGGGCCTCGGTGGATGTTCCCGCAGGGGTCGCCGTCCTCTACGTGCCGAATTTGGAGAAGGCGTTGGACACGATCGTCCCGTTCTTCTATGATTACCCGGCGCGTGCCATGCGTGTCGTCGGCATCACGGGGACGAACGGTAAGACGACGACGAGCTATCTCGTGCGCGCCATCCTGCGCCATGCGGGGCATCGTGTCGGGCTGATCGGGACGATCCAGGCGATGATCGAGGACGAGGTACTGCCGACGTCGAATACGACGCCTGACATCATCGTGCTTCAGCAGATGCTTGCCGAAATGCGCACGCGCGGCATGGATACGGTCGTCATGGAGGTATCCTCTCATGCGCTTGCACTCGGGCGCGTGGCAGGAATTGAGTTCGATACGGCGGTCTTTACGAATCTGACGCAAGATCATCTTGACTTCCATAAAACCATGGAGAACTATGCGCGCGCCAAGGCGCATCTCTTTGAGCTCGTGTCCGCCCCCGGTGCGAAGGAGGGCAAGACGGCAGTGTTGAACGCTGACGATGCGGCATCCGAGACGATGCGCGCCTATACGCGCTGCCCGATCATCACCTATGGCGTTGACCATCCGGCCGATCTGACGGCACAGGATGTGCAGCTCGCGTGCGACGGCATGGAGCTGACGCTGATGCATGGCGGGAAACGCCTCTTTCACCTGCATACGGGTATCACGGGGCTGTTCAACGTGCACAATGTGCTCGCTGCCGTCGGTGCGAGCCTCGCCGAGCAAGTGGCAGCGACGGATATTGCCGCCGCACTCACGGCGTTTACGGGTGTGCCGGGACGGTTTGAGCTCGTGCGCGAGGGGCAGGATTTCGCTGTGATCGTGGACTATGCGCATACACCGGACGGGATGGAGAACGTCCTGCGCACGGCACGCGCGGTGACGAAGGGGCACATCATCGCCGTCTTTGGCTGCGGCGGCGACCGTGATCGGACGAAACGCCCCATCATGGGACGTATCGGTGCGGAGATGGCGGATATCGCCATTCTGACCTCGGACAATCCGCGCACGGAAGATCCCGCCGCGATTGTGGATGAGGTGGAGCGCGGCGTGCTCCCTGTGATTGGGGATAAACCGTACGAAAAGATCGTGGACCGCCGTACGGCGATCTTCCATGCCATAGGGCGCGCACAGGCGGGGGATACGGTTGTCATCCTCGGCAAGGGACATGAGACCTATCAGATTCTAAAGGACGGAACGATTCACTTCGACGACCGAGAGCAGGCGCGTGAGGCGATAAGGAGCAGGGCATGAGAAACGGACTGACATGGGACGAGATTTGCACGGCGACGGGGGCGTCTGTTCGTCGTGGGGGCGTCGCAGGGGATACGGTTCTGCCCATTACGACGGACACGCGCAAGGTCGTGGCGGGCGATCTCTTTGTCGCGCTGCGCGGGGAGCACTTTGACGGCACGGCGTTTGCGGCAGAGGCACTTGAACGCGGTGCAGCGGCGGTTCTCGTCGATCAGAAGACACCTGCGGCCGCACTGACGGCGCTCGATACGGCGCGCGGCGGCGTCCTCGTGGCAGAGGATACGCTCCGCGCCTATCAGGACATCGCGCACGCATGGCGCGTGAAGTTCGACATCCCCGTCGTTGCGATTACGGGCTCGAACGGCAAGACTACGACGAAGGATCTCACGGCGGCGGTGCTCTCGGGGCGCGGCAAGGTCTGCCGTACGGCGGCAAACTACAATAATGAGGTCGGCCTGCCGCTGACGCTGCTCGGCATCACGCCGGAGGACACGGCGGCGGTCGTTGAGATCGGGATGCGTGGGATGGGGCAGATCGCAGCGCTCGCGCCGATCACCGCACCCTCGATCGGCATTGTAACGAATGTATGCGAGGTGCACATGGAGCTCCTCGGCTCGATCGAGAACATTGCCAAGGCAAAGGCGGAGCTGGTGACGGCGATTCCCGCCGGCGGCACAGTGATCCTCAACGCTGACGACTCACGTGTCGCGGCAATGCGCAGCAGTGCGGCGGATGGGGTGCGCGTTATGACGTATGGCATTTCCGCTGCTGCGGATGTGCGTGCCGAGGCACTGCAGTGCATGGCAGACGGCTCGCGCTTCATGGTGACATGGGACGGCGAGCGTCATGAATACGCCATTCCTCTGCCGGGACGGCATAATGTCAGCAACGCGCTGGCGGCGCTCGCGGCGGGCTTTGTCCTCGGCATGACGCCACAGGAGATGCAGGTGGGACTGACCCACCTCACGGCGGAGAAGATGCGCTATGAGGTGCATCAGGTCGGCGCGTGGACGCTGATCAACGACGCCTACAACGCCAGCCCCTCCTCGATGCGCGCGTCACTTGAGACGACAGCGGCACTCTACCCCGGGCGGCGCATTGCCGTGCTCGGGGATATGCTCGAGCTCGGCGCAGCGGCGGAGAAGGCACATCGTGACGTGGGCAGACGGGCGGCGGAGCTGGGGTTTGCCATGGTCGTGACCTATGGAAAACAGGCGCAGTGGACGCATGAGGCAGCAGAGGCGGCAGGCTGCCCGGCCTGTTATCATGCCGCCTCCCATGCCGATGCGGCGGCCTATCTGCGCAGCCATCTCATGGACGGCGACACCGTCCTCTTTAAGGGCTCGCGCGGGATGCGCATGGAGCAGATCATCGCTGCATTGACGGGGGAGGGAGCGCACTGATGGAAGCCCTCCTCGAATCCCTGAGCCCACAGCTGCGTCTCCTGCTGTCCGCTGTGACGGCACTCGCCATCGTGCTCTTCAGCGGTGTGTATTTTCTGCCGCTCCTGCACCGCCTGAAATACGGGCAGAGCATCCGCGAGGAGGGGCCCGCGAGCCATCAGCAGAAGAGCGGCACGCCGACGATGGGCGGCGTGATGATCGTGCTCGCCGTGACCGCGGCAACGCTGCTCTTCGCACCGCTCACGGTGACGACGCTGCTCGCGCTCTTCATCTTTCTCGGGCATTTCCTGCTCGGCTTTGCGGACGACTACATCAAGGTGGTCAAGAAGCGCAACCTCGGGCTGCGCGCCTATCAGAAGCTGCTCGGACAGCTCGGTATCGCCCTTGTCACCATCCTCATTGGGCGACATCTCCTCGGGCATGATACGAGCGTCTGGGTGCCCGTCCTCGGAACGTCGCTCGATATCGGCGCATGGTACTACGTCCTCGTCGTCTTCGTCCTCGTGGGCACGTCGAACGCAGTCAACCTGACGGATGGTCTCGATGGTCTGGCGGCGGGAACCGTGGCGGTCGCCGCACTCTTTTATGCAATGCTCCTCTATGGGACGGACAGCAGCCTGATGGCGTTTTCCGCCGCAATAATAGGTGCATGCGTCGGCTTTTTATGGTATAATCATCATCCGGCACGCATCTTTATGGGCGACACGGGCTCGCTCGCCCTCGGCGGTGCGCTCGCAGGCATAGCGATTCTCTCGCGGACGGAGGCACTGCTGCCCATCGTGGGCATTATCTTCGTCTGTGAGGCACTCTCCGTCATTCTGCAGGTCGCGTCGTTCAAGACGCGCGGCAAGCGGATTTTCCGCATGAGCCCGATTCATCATCACTTCGAGCTCGGCGGCTGGCGCGAAACACGCGTGGTCTATACGTTCTGGGGCGTTGGTGCCCTCGGCGCATTGCTCGCGTGGGTACTTGTGCTCGTGTCGTAGCGCTCTGCGCTACGCAAACTTTTGAATGATTTACCAAGGGAGATATCGGGAATTGTCCTATCATAATCAGTCGGCACTCGTCATCGGCGCGGGTATCAGTGGATTTGCGGCGGCAAAGTATCTGGCGGCTCAGGGCGCACAGGTGGTGCTCTCGGACGCAAAGGACGAGACGGACGCCGAACGCGATCCGCTCACCCAGCAGCATATTGAGGATTTAAGGGCGCAGGGCATCACCTGCGTCTTTGGTGCACAAAGGGAAGAACTGCTCGGCGGGGTGGATCTCCTCGTCCTTTCCCCTGCCGTGCCCGAGCGCATCCCCCTCGTACAGGCGGCGCGCGCGCGCGGCATCCGCGTCACGACCGAGGTGGAGCTGGCGGGCGAGATCGCCCGTGCGCCGATCTGCGCCATCACGGGGACGAACGGCAAGACGACGACGACGACCCTGCTCGGCGAGCTTCTGCACGCGCATTTTCCTGTGGTCGGCGTGGGCGGCAACATCGGCGTTCCACTCATCGACGTGGCACAGGAGACGCCAGCCGAGGGAGCGATTGCCGCTGAGATCTCAAGCTATCAGATGGAAGCGACCACGCATTTTCATGCACACATTGTCGCGGAGCTGAACATCACGCCGGATCACATCGTGCGCCATGGCTCGATGGAGGTCTATCAGGCGATGAAGGAAAAGCTCTTCGCCGCGCAGACGGCGGAGGACTATCTCGTACTGAACGCCGATGATCCGCACACGCGCGGCATGGCAGAGCGCGCGGCGGGGCGCGTCTGCCTGTTCAGCCGCAGGGAGGAACTGGCGGAGGGGGCGTGCGTCCGTGCGGACGGCATGATCGTCATTCGCTGGGACGGTGCGGAGCACGTCCTGATTCCCGCCGATGAACTGGGCATCCCCGGTGCGCATAACGTGGAAAACGTACTCGCGGCGTCGGCGATGGCGCTCTTTGCCGGAGTGACGCCCGCGGAAATGCGCCCCGTTCTGCGCGCCTTCAAGGGCGTTGAGCACCGCATCGAGTTTGTGCGCGCACTCGCGGGGGTCAGCTACTACAACGACTCGAAGGCGACGAATACGGACTCCGCGATCAAGGCACTTGAGGCGTTCGACGGACACATCATCCTCATCGCGGGCGGCGACGACAAGCTGACCGATCTGGGGGAGTTTATGGAGCTTGTGCACGCGCGCGTCGATGAGCTGATCCTCGTCGGTGATGCGGCAGAGCGGTTTGCGGCAGCCGCGCGGGATGCGGGCATTCCGGAGGCACAGATCCACCGCGTCGGCTACCACATGGAAAAGGCCGTGCATTTGGCGCGCGAGCTCGCAGTGGAGGGGCAGATCGTCCTCCTCTCGCCTGCCTGTGCGAGCTTTGATATGTATGGCGGCTACGAGGAGCGCGGGCGCGATTTCAAGAGGCTTGTGAACGAACTATGAACATCATCGTATCGGGCGGCGGCACGGGCGGTCACATCTACCCTGCACTCACGATTATCCGCGCGATCCAGCGGCGCGAGCCGTCGGCACGCATCCTCTACGTCGGTACCCCCCACGGTCTGGAGGCGGACATCGTGCCGCGCGAGGGGCTGAACTTCATCGCCGTCGATCTCGCGGGCTTCGAGCGGCATCTCTCGTTCGAGAATGTACTGCGGGCATGGCGTGCTGTGCGTGCCGTTGCGCGGGCGCGCGGCATCGTGCATGGCTTTCATCCCGATATCGCCATCGGGACGGGCGGCTACGTTGCGGGGCCGATTCTCCTCGCGGCGAGTCTCGCGGGCGTCCCGACGCTCGTGCAGGAGCAGAACGCCGTGGCGGGGGTGACGAACCGTATCCTCTCCCGTTTTGCGACGGCGATCGCCGTCGGGATGGAGGATGCGCGGCGCGTCTTTCCCGCGGAAAAGACCTACGTCACGGGCAACCCCATCCGTCCCGAGGTGCTCACAGCAACGCGGGCGGAGGGTGCGGCGGCGTTTGACTTTGATCCGTCGAAAAAGACGGTGCTCGTCTCGGGCGGCAGCCGTGGGGCGCGTACGATCAACCGTGCCATGGTCGAGGTAATCTGCCTCGCGGCGCAGCAGACAGAGGTACAGTACCTCCACGTCACGGGCGCGGAGGAGTACGAGGATACGTGCGCGCGCATTCGCAATGCGGGCGTCGATGTATCGCAGTATCCGCATCTGCGCGTTGTGCCGTATCTCTACAATATGCCGCAGGCGATGGCGATGGCGGATGTTGCCGTCTTTCGCGCGGGGGCGACAGGGCTGGCGGAACTTGCGGCACGGGGGGTGCCCGCGATCCTCATCCCGTATCCGTATGCGGCGGAGAATCATCAGGAGAAGAATGCACGCGCCATGGAGGCGGCGGGCGCAGCTGAGGTGATCCTCAACCGCAGCCTCGACGGCACGGTGCTGTCGGCGGCACTTGACCGTCTGCTGGCCGACGACGCGCGCAGAGATGCGATGGCGGCGGCGATGAAACGCCTCGGAAAACCTGAGGCGGCAGAGGAAATTGCAGCACTCGCGCTGCGTATCGGAAAAAGAGAAGGGTGAATACGTTGCTCAAGGAATTGAAGGGGATTCAGAAGATTCATTTTGTCGGAATCGGCGGGGCGGGGATGAGCCCCTTGGCCAAGATCCTCCTCCAGCTCGGCTACACGGTATCCGGCTCGGACACGGGCAACTCTCCGCTCATCGGCGAGCTTGCCCGTCTTGGTGCGCATGTGTGGACGGATGGTCAGCATGCGGAGCACGTGCGCGGCGCAGATGCCATCGTCGTCTCCACGGCGATCCCGTACGATAACCCCGAGGTGATTGCAGCGTGGGATCTGCGCATCCCCAAGCTCCATCGTTCGGACATCAATGCGGCACTCGTCAACGAGTACGACGGCATCGCTGTCGCGGGCTCGCACGGCAAGACGACGACGACCTCGATGATCGGCGTAACCCTTGACCACGTCGGCGTATCGCCGACCATCATCGTCGGCGGTGAGGTGCCCGATCTCGGGACGAACGCGAAGCTCGGCACGAGCCGCTACCTCGTCTCGGAGGCGGACGAGAGCGACGGATCCTTCCTCAAGCTGCGTCCGCATATCGCCGTGGTGACCAACGTCGAGGACGACCACATGGATCACTACGGAACGATGGAGAAGATCATCGCGGCATTCCGTCAGTTCATCGAGCAGGTGGATACGGACGGGACGGCAGTGCTCTGCTTTGAAAACGAAATCCTGCGCAATATCGCACGCGAGACAGCGCATAAGGTCGTTTCCTACGCCATCGACCATGAGGCGGATTACCGCGCATCGAACATCGAGACGCGCGGCTCTGTGATCTCGTTTACCGTTCATGAGCGCGGGACGGAGATGGGGCGCGTGCTGCTCAATATTCCGGGGCGCCACAACGTCCTCAACGCGCTCGCCTGTATCGCCGTTGCGCGCCTCGCGGGTGTGGAGTTCCCTGCGATTTGTGACGCACTCGCCCAGTTCCACGGTGCGAAGCGTCGCTTCCAGACGAAGGGAAAGGAGCGCGGCGTCTGGGTCGTGGACGACTATGCGCATCATCCGACGGAGATCGCCGTCACCCTTGCGGCAGCACGGCAGACGAACCCCGAGCGGCTTATCTGCGTCTTTCAGCCGCATCGCTACTCGCGGACACAGCTCCTGCGCGCGGAGTTTGGAAAATGCTTTGCGGATGCCGACCTGCTTCTGATCACGGATGTCTATGCGGCGGGAGAGACACCGATTCCGGGCATCAGCGGTGAGACCGTGATGGAGGAAGTCGTGCGTCAGACGGGACAGGACGTTGTCTACCTGCCGGACCGTGCGGATCTCGAACGCTATCTCGCCCAGCAGGTGCGTGCGGGCGACCTCGTCATCACGATGGGCGCGGGCAACATCCTCGAGGTCGGTGAGACACTCGTCGCGCAGCTGCGCGCAGGAACAGCGGGGACGGCAGGTATCGCGGAGTCGGATGCGTATCCGATCGTCGTCGTCATGGGCGGCCCCTCCTCCGAGGCAGAGGTCTCGCGCCGCTCGGGTGCTGCCATCCTGCAGGCACTCTGCGCCAAGGGCTATCCCGCCGTCGGCATGGAGCTGAACCCCGCAACCTTTGCCGAGGAGATTCAGACACTCCATCCCGCGATTGTATTCAACGCCCTTCATGGAAAATACGGCGAGGACGGCATCCTGCAGGGCACGCTCGACATGCTCGGCATTCCGTATACGGGCTCTGGTGTGCGCGCCGCTGCGCTGACCATGGATAAAATCATGGCAAAGCGCGTACTGGCCGCCGAGGACATCCCGACGCCGCGCTGCATGAGCTTCTATGCGAGCGAGCGCACGGCGGATACGCCGCGTGAGATACGGACTGCATTCTCCCTGCCGCTCGTCGTCAAGGCACCGGAGCAGGGGTCGAGCATCGGCGTCTACATCGTCACGCGGGACGAGGAGCTCTCGCCAGCGCTCGATGCGGCGTTCTCCTACGGGGATGAGGTGCTCGTCGAGGAGTTCATCGAGGGGCGAGAGCTGACCGTCGCTGTCTGGGGTACTCCAGCCGCGGCAGAGGTCATGCCCGTCATCGAGATCCGGTCTGTTTCGGGACGCTATGACTACGACAGTAAGTATACCCCGGGGGCATCGACACATATCGTCCCGGCACCGCTCTCCGATGCGTGCCGCAGCGAAGTCGAGCAACTGGCACGCCGTGCGTACGCCGCCTGTGGCTGCAGCGGTCTCGCGCGCGTTGATCTCCTGCTGAGCGCAGAGAATCGTCCCTACGTCATTGAGCTGAACGCCGTACCGGGCATGACAGAGACCTCGCTTGTCCCGGATGCGGCGCGTGCGCTCGGCATCGAGTTCCCCGAGCTGTGCGAAAGGATCCTCGCGTTGGCGGGGTATCGGCGATGAGCTCTCGTCGCATCCTGCGCGGGGCGTTCTACCTCCTGTGTGCGAGCGGCATCATTGCCGTCCTCGTGTACTCGCCGCTCTTCACCTTTCAGCAGCTCGTCGTCCATGGAAACGTGCATCTCGATGAGAATGAGCTCTGTGAGATCGCACGGATCCACTACGGGCAGCGGCTCTTTGAGCTAAAAACCGACGAGATGACGACGAATCTCCTGCGCGACCTGCGCATCGAGTCCGCCGTCGTCCGCCGCCAGCTGCCGCACAAGATCGAGATGGACATCGTCGAGCGCATTCCCGTCGCGACGGTCGCCTGTGACTACGGCTATCTCGACTTTGACCGACAGGGCAAGGTGATTGCGAGCTATCGCTCGCTCAAGGGCGCGGACATTCCAATCATCACAGGTGTCAAGCTGCGCGACCTCTACATCGGCGACGACAACAACGACCCGCAGGTCGCACAGGCGATCAGCTTCCTCGCGCGCATCGACCCCGCAGACATCGGCGAGATCTCGGAGGTCAGCCTCAGAAATCCGGACGCCGTCGTCGCCTATACCAAGACGGCGCTCCCCATCCGCCTCGGGCAGCTGACGGGGATCCCGGACAAGGCGGCACTGACACAGGACTTCCTGCGCGACCAGAAAACCACACGGCATACCGTTGAGTATGTGGATTTCAGCTATGATGCGCCGTTCATCAAGCTGGCAGACAAAACAGCAGAGGGAAAATAAATGGAACAATTCCGGCGCGGCGGGTGGCTCATCGCCCTCGTCTGTGTATTGATTGGATTTATGGTCGCCGTACAGTTCCGTACGGCGCAGGACGCGAAGGGAAGTCTCTCCCAGCAGCGCATCGAGGAGATCTCCGACCGTCTGCTCCAGACTGAGCACGAGCGCGACGAACTGAGTGAGGAACTGCACAAGATGCAGACAGCGGCGGTGAGTACGGACAATCAGCAGGATAAGGATCTCCTGCGCTATCGCGCGGCACTCGTGCCACTCGAGGGTGAGGGCGTGGTCGTGCGCATGGACGACAGCACGAAGCCCGTCAAGGCGGGGGAGAACCCGAATCTCTATGTCATCCATGACGACGACCTCCTGCGTGTCGTCAACGAGCTGCGCGCTGCAGGCGCAGAGGCCATCGCCATCAATGGACAGCGCCTGACGGGGACATCCGAAATTCGCTGTGCGGGGCCGACCCTCTCCGTGAACAACGTGCGCTCGTCCGCACCGTTTGAGATTCGCGCCATCGGCGATAAGAAGTCTCTCGAAAATGCTCTGCGCATGCGCGGCGGCGTGGCGGAGACACTCGGCGTCTGGGGCATCCAGCTCGACATCAAGGCGAGCAACGATGTCTATATCCCACCGTACCGCGGCAGCATACGGCAGTCCTATGCCCGTGAGACAGCAGAGCGTGAGGAGGAAAGCAAATGATCTACATCGTCATCGTCAGCGTTCTCCTCGGGCTCGTGATCGGTTACAGCAGCCCGCTCGTCATTCCCGTTGCGTATTCGAAGATCTTCTCCGTCGCCCTCGTCGCCGCCCTCGACGCCGCCTTCGGCGGACTGCGCGCCGTCGTCTCCGAGCGGTTCGACAAGCGCGTCTTTGTGACGGGATTCTTCTCGAACACCCTGCTCGCGGCGGCGCTCGTCTTTATCGGCGACCGCCTCGGCATCGACCTGTACTACGTCGCCCTGCTTGCGTTCGGTTTCCGTATGTTCAAGAACCTCGCCATGCTGCGCCGCTATCTCCTGCGCGACTATCGCGGCGGTGGACACAAGTCCATGCTGCGCAATCCCTGAACGCAGAGCGCATTCACATCGGTTTGTAAAAATTTTTCTACACTATAGAAATGTAGCGGATTTCATGGTAAAATATACGAGGAAAAATACTGTCTATTGATAGATTCTGTGATAAATCCTACATGGAGGCTGAGACTGTGTTCGAAATGGATGATAACTTTGAAGAGCTCGCAAAGATCATCGTCATCGGCGTCGGCGGCGGCGGCGGAAACGCCGTCAACAACATGATCGACTCCGGTCTGCAGGGCGTTGAGTTTGTGGCGATCAATACGGATTCGCAGGCACTGCTCCAATCCAAGGCGGCTGTCCGTATCCAGATCGGCGAGAAGCGTACGCGCGGACTCGGTGCAGGTGCGCGCCCGGAGATCGGCGAGGCGGCGGCGACAGAAAGCCGCGAGCAGATACTAGAGGCACTGCGCGGTGCGGATATGGTCTTTATCACGGCTGGTATGGGCGGCGGCACGGGAACGGGCGCAGCTCCCGTCGTGGCGGAGTGCGCGCGTGAACTCGGCGCACTGACCGTCGCCGTTGTGACGCGTCCCTTCTCCTATGAGGGAATGACGCGTGCGCGCAACGCAGACTCGGGCATCGAGAACCTGCAGCAGCACGTTGATACCATCATCACCATCCCGAACGACCGCCTGATGAAGATCATCGACAAGAGCACGCCCGTCACCGAGGCATTCAGCAAGGTGGATAACGTCCTCTGGCAGGGCGTCAAGGGCATCACCGACCTCATTACGAATCAGGGCGTCGTCAACCTCGACTTTGCCGACGTGCATACGACCATGGCAAACGGCGGTGCTGCGATCATGGGCATCGGCGAGGCGCGCGGCGAGGGTGCATCCGTTGCGGCAGCAAAGGCGGCGATCGAGTCGCCGCTCCTTGAGACCAGCATCGAAGGCGCGACCTCTGTCATCCTCAACTTTACGGGATCGAAGAACCTCAGCATGTTCGAGGTCAACGAGGCATCTGAGTGGCTCAACAGCATGATTACGAATGCGGCAAACGGCCGTCAGGCGAACATCATCTGGGGTATCGGTGTCGATGACAGCTTGGAGGACAGCGTCCGCGTCACCGTTGTCGCGACGGGCTTCGGCGCGAGCGCGGGGAGCGCACCCGGTACCGCTGCGGCACAGGAAGAGACGACGACAGGCATCTCCGAGGACTGGATCCGCATGCCGGGGCTCGGCAGTGCATCGAGTACGCCAAAGGAGCCCGCGCGTCCCGCACAGCCGCAGGCACAGGCGCGTCCCGCCGCTGCGATCGTTCCGCCCTCCGGCGGACAGCAGAGCCGCATGAACGTCGTTGAACCGAACAGCGGTGCAGGCGGCACGGACATCATCGACATTCCCGCGTGGATGCGCAAACGGTGAGCAGAGAACCGTCGCACAGAGGGATTGCGTAGTAAAACTAGATACAATTCACGATAGAGAAAAGAGGCTGTTGCACGAAACAAACGTGCAGCAGCCTCAATTTTGTGCAAAAAGCACAGAAACCAGTGTCTTCAAACACCGGCTTCTGACGTAAAATATGTGTATGCAACAAATGACGCAGACTTCCTCATTAGAGGAGTGCCAGATACTTTGGTTGATCGTCCTTTGCAATGTTTAGTGCATCCATTGCGACCTCGGCAGTAACCCCCATTCGCTGAATGAGACTTTTGATGTTCTTTAGGCGCTCCGTTTCTGCCCCCTGAACTTCTCCGTCTTTTCGTATTTCTTCCATTATCTTACACATAGCTGCAACCCCCTTTTCGTCTTCTTTGAAAAAGCGTACGCGCTCGGCGAGTACATCGCTGTACATATCATTTGGATCACTGCAAAAGAAGTCATGCATGAGACGCCCCAGCAAGCTTTCACTCCGGCATTCTCCATTGACATAGAGAATATGAGCACCGTCGTCGAATATCTCCTCAGTATCTTCGAAGGTTCGACGCACCTTGTAGAGCGGTTTGCTACGTTTCCATACGTCATGTTCGGTGATAAAGATGACGTAGGTTTCCGGCAGATCGGGGAAGAGTGTTCCCTTGCTGACCTCACGCGAATTAATCATGCTGCTGTTGAACCTCGCTCGACGTGGAATTGCCCCCTCGTCGCTGCGTTGTATCTCCACATCGTAAATGGTCTCGCCATCGGTCGCAAGTGCGTCGAATCATACGGCACGTCCATAGAGATTTGGCACACTCTGCTGGGTAATAACTTCTGTCACGCGTAGACGATCATTTCCCATGATAGCACGGAGTACGACCTCCATGCAGGGGATATTTCCATCAAAGCAGGTGTTAAAGAACGTGTCATCCATCAACCGAAGCTGTTTGATTTTCTCAAGGTATCGACGTTTCTTTTGTTCCATATCCATGCGCATTACCTCGGATCAAATGATCTGCCTAACTCTCCAAATCCGGCCGCAGCTCTGCCGCTGCACGCAGATAGATATGATGGATGTCGCTCTGCGGCAGATCCGTGTTGACGAGGAGAAGGACGCGGATGCAGCGCGGGAGGCTGCCCTCGATGGCGCACTGGCGCGCGTCAAAGAGGGGAACGAGGTCGAATCCGCGGATGCGGCGCACGCCCGCCGTGGGGAATGCCGCCGTGAGATCCTCGGTGACGCTGAAGATGGCAGCACCGATGTCAGCGGAGGTGATATTGTTCGTGCGCAGAATCTCCGTGACGAGTTCCTGTGCCGCCTGCCAGATTTCTTCCTTTTCGTTGCGCCCAACGGTA
Source organism: Centipeda felix (assembly GCF_900186465.1). Classification (GTDB taxonomy): domain Bacteria; phylum Bacillota; class Negativicutes; order Selenomonadales; family Selenomonadaceae; genus Centipeda; species Centipeda felix. The sequence goes on along the minus strand of NZ_LT891959.1, from coordinate 678,850 downwards.
ATGGCGCCGCGTATGCCGCGCATAGCTCTACACTCCCTTGTGAATGTCCCAGATGAGCCGCAGGCTCAGGATGAATGCGATGAGATAGCCGAGAATGCCGAGGAGGGGAATGCCGCCGATCTGCGGCTGCATATTCGTGGTGCAGATCGTGCTCGATGCGATGAGGAGTGCCGCACAGAGGAGCGAGATGATGAGTTTGTTGATCATCTTATCGAGACGCTGTACAGGCTCCTCTGACCCCGTGAGGTCGATGTTGAGCTTCGTCTGCCCACCCATGGTCATCTTGAGGAGGTCGGCGAGCTGCTCCGGGATCTGCACGGATTTGCGCAGGAGCATGATGCCCTCCTGCCGTGCCTTTGAGAGCCCCTCGCGCCACGTCATGCCCTGCACAATCCCAAGGGAAAGGCTGCGCGCAAAGATCTCAAGGAAGCTGACCTCAGGCGCGCAGCGGCGCATGACAATCTCAACGGTCATGACACCGCGTGCAAACATAGCAAGTCCGCTCGGACAGCCGATGTGATGCATCCGCAGGATGCTGAGAATCTGATTCGTCAGAACGCCCATGTGTACGTCGGTAAAGTCGAGCGAGCCGTACTGCTCCATCATGACATCGATGTCCTGATAAAGCTGCGCGTGGTCGATGCGTCCCTTGACGATCCCGAGGGCGAGGATGGCTGCCTTCATCTCGAAGGTATCGTGCGTGGCGAGTGCCATGATCGCGCGCCGCAGAGCCGTGCGGTCACGGTTGCTGAGACGCCCCATCATGCCGAGGTCGAGCCAGACGATGTTGCCGTTGCGGATGCGGATGTTGCCGGGATGCGGATCTCCGTGGAAAAATCCATCCTCGATGATCTGTTTGGCGTAGTTCTCGCCGAGCCGCCGCCCGACCTGAGTGACGTTGACTCCTGCGGCGTGGAGAGCATCCGTCTGGTCGAGCGGGATGCCGTCAATATACTCCATGACGAGGATGTGCTGCGTTGAGAGATCGCGCAGGACGCGCGGGCATGAGACGAAGGGATTATCGCGATTGAGATGCGTAAATTCCTCGATATGGCTCGCCTCGATGAGAAAGTCCATCTCCTGCTTGGCGATATTCCACATCTCGTCCATCAGCGTGCGAAAGTCTACGACATCGTCGCTGCTGACGAGACGGATGAGAGTGGCGGCACGCTTCATGAGCGTGAGGTCAGTACGCATGATCTCGTGGATGCCGGGACGCTGCACCTTGATGACGACCTCCTCGCCCGAGGCGAGTGTGGCGCGGTGTGCCTGCGCGATGCTGGCAGAGCCGAGCGGCGTGCTGTCGATCGTGCGAAAGACCTTGTTCCAGTCGCGATTGTACTCCTGCTCGACGATGGAGAGGATGATGGGGAAGGCAAGAGGCCGTGCTGCCGTCTGGAGCTTCATCAGCTCATCGCAGTACTCCGTCGGCAGAAAGTCAGGGCGCATGCTCATGATCTGGCCAAACTTGACAAATGTGGGGCCGAGATCCTCGAAGATGGCGCGCAATTTCTCCGGTGTAAGGCCGTGGACGATGTCGTGACGGCGCAGTACCGTTACCATTTCACGCAGCCGCAGTGCGGCGTTTTTGTTTTCGGTGCCTTGCAGCAGTGCGCCGAGCATCATCTCACCTCCCCCCGTATGGGTTCATATACCTGACGATCATGCCCGCATGATCCAGCATCTCGTCACTTACTTTGCCGCTTTGTACTTCTCCGCGAGCTGCTGCTTTACCGTCTCGTTGCTCAAGTACTCGTCGTAGGTCGAGATGCGGTCCACGACGCCGACGGGCGTGATCTCGATGATGCGGTTCGCGACCGTCTGTGTGAACTCATGGTCGCGCGAGGCAAAGAGAATCGTGCCCGAGAAGGAGATCAGACCGTTGTTGAGGGCGGTGATCGACTCGAGGTCGAGATGGTCGGTCGGCTCGTCGAAGATGAGCACATTCGCGCCCGAGAGCATCATGCGCGAGAGCATGCAGCGGACGCGCTCGCCGCCCGAGAGCACCTCGGCACGCTTCTGGCTCTCCTCACCCGAGAAGAGCATCCGTCCGAGGAAGCCACGCACGAATGTCTCGTCCGGATCCTTGGAGTACTGGCGCAGCCAGTCCACGAGGTTGAGCTTTACGCCGTCAAAGTAGTCAGAGTTATCTGAGGGAAGGTAGGTCTGCGTCGTTGTGACGCCCCATTTGAACGTGCCCTCGTCCGCTTCCTCCTCGCCCATGAGGATCTTAAACAGCATTGTCTTTGCCGCGCCGTTTGGCCCGACGAAGGCGACCTTGTCACCCTTCTTGAGGGTGAAGCTGACATTTTTTAGCAGCTGACGGCCGTCCAGCTCTTTGGAAAGCCCCTCGACGGTGAGCAGCTGATCGCCCGCCTCGCGGTCGGGGGTAAAGGCAATGTACGGATAGCGGCGTGCCGACGGCTTGATGTCGTCGAGTGTGATGCGCTCAAGCAGCTTCTTGCGCGAGGTCGCCTGACGGGACTTTGCGGCATTTGCGGCAAAGCGTTGGATGAAGGTCTGGAGTTCCTTGATCTTCTCTTCCTTCTTCTTGTTCGCATCCTTTGCCATCTGGAGCGCGAGCTGACTGGACTGATACCAGAAGTCATAGTTACCGGCGTAGAGCGAGATCTTGCCAAAGTCCACGTCGCAGATGTAGGTGCAGACCTGATTGAGGAAGTGGCGGTCATGCGAGACGACGATGACCGTGTTCGGGAAGTCCGCGAGGAAGTTCTCGAGCCAGTTGATCGAGGCAACGTCGAGGTGGTTTGTCGGCTCATCGAGCAGGAGGATGTCGGGCGAGCCGAAGAGTGCCTGTGCGAGCAGGACGCGTACCTTTTCCGATGGGGTGAGTTCGTTCATCTTGAGATGATGCTTGTCGTCCGAGACGCCGAGACCGTTCAGCAGCTGTGCCGCCTCCGTCTCTGCGTTCCAGCCGTCGAGCTCGGCGAACTCTGCCTCGAGCTCCGAGGCGCGCATCCCGTCCTCGTCGGAGAAATCGGGCTTCTCGTAAAGTGCATCCTTTTCGTCCATGATCTCCACGAGACGCGCGTGTCCCATGATGACCGTACGCAAGACCTCGACCTCATCGTAGGCATAGTGATCCTGCTGCAGGACGGCGAGACGCTCCCCGGGCGTGATCTCCACGATGCCACTCGTCGGCTCGATGTCGCCTGAGAGCAGCTTGAGGAAGGTCGATTTCCCCGCGCCGTTCGCGCCGATGATGCCGTAGCAATTCCCGGGGGTGAACTTCAGATTGACATCCTTGTAGAGGACACGCTTGCCGAACTGCAGGCTGAGATTGTTGACGGTAATCATCTATCCGTACTCCTTTTCTATTTGCGAAGGATGGCGCGGAACATCGAGAGAATGCTCTGACCGTACGAGTCGCCGGGGACAGCCCAGCGGCCGTTCAGATCCTGCCAGTTGCCGAGCGTACCCGTGCCGTAGACGCTGCGCACGAGGCTGTAGCGCGGGTCAACGACGGGGAATGCCGGCTGACGCGTGGAGGCGTAGGCGAGCAGATGCTGAATGTGGGCGCGGACACCGAGCTGCGAGGTGGCAAAATACGCGCCCTTGACCTCCGAGCTCGTCGTTCCCAGTCCGCAGTAATTGTTCTGGTCGGGCGTGACCGTACCGCCGTAGCGGAAAAAGCCCGTTTCCTTGAGTGCCTGTGCGAATGCGACATCGGGGCGGATGCCCTCGCGCTCCCCCTCCTCATAGTAGTAGGAGACGAGCTCCTTCGGTGAGACCGAGATGGCGGGATAGGGATTCACGCTGAGGAGATAGTCCACGCACTGCTGCTGGCTCGCGAGCGGTGTTCCGATGATCGCCGTATCGTACTCCGAGAGCGTCTTGGGGACGCTGAGGGGCGGATGTTGTTCTGCTTCCTCTGCCTCCTCTGCTTGTCGCATGAGATTGCTGATCCGTGCGCGGAAATCGTCCGTCGACGTGTCCGTGCCGCGCTCCGTGTGCACCTTTGTCGCCGTATTTGGGTCATAGATGCGGCGTGCGTCGGCGCTGTTTGCTGTCAGAATGAAAAGACCAAGGGCTGCGGCGAGTGAGCCGCGCAGAAGAATATCCTTACGCAAGAAAATGTACCTCCCATATTGCGGGCACGCGGAGAGCCTCTGCGTGCCTTTACGGCAGCCATGGAAAGAGCTGCGACAGAATAAGAATGACCGTCAGCACGATCGTGCTGCGGTGTATGGCATGATGTGCCCCGCCCGCTGCCATGAGCAGCACCCATGTCAAGAGGGCAAGCGTCAGCCCCGTTCGCAGGTCGTAGGACGCGAGGACGAAGACGGCGAGGACGGCGGCATCGTATAGCGTGAGACGTTTTGCGCTCTGCAGCTGCACGAGCGCACGCTGCAGAAGGATGAGCCCCAGCATGGCAAGAGCAAGCGCCGGTGCGGCGGGAAACTCCGCCAGTGCCGCGAGCAGCGGCGCACAGGGGAGCAGCAGGAAAAGCAGCAGAGCCGTCCCCATTGCTGTGGTCGGGATGCCGCCGATGCGCCGCTCCTCCGCAGCGGGCAGTGCCGCAGAGATCGGAGCGATACTGAGCGGGAATGCGCCGAGGAGACTGCCGATGCCGCTGATGGCAAAGAGCCGTGCGAGCGGCACGTCGGGTTTGGCGGGGGGGCGCTCTCCCTCTGCCGAGAGAACAGCAGCACTCTCCACCGTGAGTGCGATGAGGAGTGTTATGCCGAGCCCGATGGTGGCGGGAACATTGAGTGTGTCCTGTCCTCCTGCCATGAGCGGCAGAGCAAGTTCTGGCTGCAAAAACGGCGCAGCAGGGATTTCCCAGAACCCCTCCGCCCATGTGAGCAGCAGAACGATGCCAATACCGATGGGCAGAGCCAGCTCTTTTTGCCGCACATAGAGCAGGAGTATGAGGAGAACGCCGACGAGCGTGAAGTACGTCAGCGGGTCGGAGAGCATACCGCCCATCGTGAGTGCCCACGGCGACGGCAGGAGAATGCGTGCCGCCTGCGCCGCCTGCGTCAGCATCCCGAGCGCGAGTGACAGCAGGAGGCCCGTGCGAATCACGGGCGGGAGTGTGTCGATCATGCGCCCCATGGATGCGGCGCGCATCAGCAGTACACCAATGAGTGATGTGACGGCAGAGACAATGAGTACATCCTGCCATGCAATGCCGCGCGCGATGATCTCCTCGTAGACCAGCCATGCCGTGATGGCAGGGGAGGGGAGGAGAACGCGCGGTGCACTATTGCGTGAGACGATGAGCGTCCCGACCGCAGCGGCGAGCACGCCGCCCGTATATGCGCCCGCAAAGGGCATCCCCGTACGCGTGAGCAGTGCTGCCGTCGCAGTGAGCACGAGCACAGCGGCACAGATGAGGACGAACGCACGACAAAGTGCCGCACCAATCCACCCGTACCGCTCGTTCATGTCGCTCTCCTACATTACTCAAAACACTTCTATTTTAACACAAAAATAAACGTCGTGCCATAGTCCGCTGTGAAATCTATCTTCCATGGCAGCGAGAGGACAAAAAAACTGCTGCAGGAAGACATTTCGTCTTCCTGCAACAGCTAGCAGTCGACAGGAGAAAATACTTAGGACGATGCGGTGCTGTCACTGTAGGATGATTCACTGTTCGCACTACTTGAGGAGGCCTTATCCCAGCAGCGATGCTTTGGCGCATAGCTGTTGTAGAAGAAGAAGCCAAGTACCATCAGCACGATGAACGTGATGTTCGTGACCGCCGACAGCGACCAGATCAGGTACAGGCAGACCGCCATGCCGATCGGTGCGAGGAGGTAGAGCGCCGGGAAGTGGAACGTGCGCGGCAGCTCGGGGGAGTTGCGGCGGAGCTGGATCAGCCCGACAAAGACGATGAAGAATGCCGCAAGAACACCGGTGTTCGCGAGCTCAACGATGTAGAGCATCGGCACGCAGCCTGCGATGAACGCGATGAGCGCCGAACCGACGAGCGTGATGAAGTACGGCGTGCCATACTTCGGATGGATGTTTGCCATCGACTTCGGGAGGAAACCGTCACGCGACATAGCAAAGAAGACGCGTGCCTGACCGAAGATGTAAACGATGAGGGTCGTGATCATACCGAAGAGGATGCCAACCGTGACGAGGTTTGCGAGACTCGTGTAGCCGATGAGGCGCAGGCAGTAGGCGACAGGATCTGCGCGATCGAGATCCGTGTAGGGGATCGTCGCCGTGAGGACGAGTGCCACAACGGAGTAGATGCAGAGGCAGACAAAGACCGATGCGATGATGCCGATCGGGAGACTCTTCTCCGGCGTCTTGCACTCCTCGGCGGAGGTTGCGACCGTATCGAATCCCATGAAGGAGAAGAACACGACCGCTGCGCCTGCCATGATGCCGCCGGCACCGAACGGGAGGAACGGATCGAGGTTCGCCGCTACCGCATGGGGCGTCGTGACAACAACGTAGGCGACAATCGCGCACAGCGTGAGCGAGATGAGGATCGTGTTGAGACGCGAGCTCTCCTTCGTACCGTGAGCAAGGATGACGCCGATGATAAGTGTGATGACAACAGCGGGCAGATTGATGATACCGCCCTCAGGGAGCGTCGTAAGGAGTGCCTTCGGTATCTCCATGCCGAGGGATGCCATCATCCCGGAGAAGTAGGCGGAGAATCCGACGGCAACCGCACTCGCGGTGACGATGTAGCCGATGATCAGCGACCATCCGCAGAGGAACGCCATGCCCTCACCGAGGGAGGCAAACGTATAGGCGTATGCGCTGCCCGCCGCCGGGATGAGCGATGCCAGCTCTGCGTAGGCGAGACCGACGAGCATACAGAGGAGACCTGCTGCAATAAAGGAAAGAACAATACCGGGCCCCGCATAGCGTGCCGCACCAATACCGGTCAGAACGAACACGCCCGAGCCAATGATGCCGCCGATGCCAAGGAAGGTCAGATCCATGGTGCTCAGCGTTCGGATCATACCGCTGTCCTTACGCTGGGCACTGAAGTCTTCCAGTGTTTTTTTCTTAAAAAACATAAAGCCTTCACGCCTTTCTTTCAAAATATTGTAAAACAAAACCTGTAAAAAGGGGCTGTTTCACAGCACATATTGATATATGAGAGTGAAACAGCCCCTCAGCAGTCAGTTCACAAATTACTTAAGGAACTCATCGATGGACTTGAACGGGAGGTTCAGCGCCTTACCGACCGCCTCGTTCGTGAGGTGACCGTCGATGGTGTTGAGACCATACTTCAGGCCGGGCACCTGCTGGAGGGCAGCCTTGTAGCCCTTCGTCGCGATGTCAACCGCGTAGGAGATCGTCGCATTGGTGATGCCAAGCGTCGAGGTGCGGGAGACAGCGCCCGGAATGTTTGCCACGGAGTAGTGGACAACGCCGTGCTTCTCGAACGTCGGATTCTCATGCGTCGTGCAGTGGTCGCACGTCTCGATCGAGCCGCCCTGGTCGATGGCAACGTCGACAACAACGGAGCCCTTCTTCATGGTCTTGATCATTTCCTCGGTGACCAGGATCGGGGTGCGTGCGCCCGGAATGAGGACGGAGCCGATGAGGAGGTCAGCTTCCTTGACCCACTTTGCGATGTTGTAGCTCGAGGAGAACTCGGTGACAACACGGCCGCCGAACATATCGTCGAGCTGACGCAGACGCTCGATCGAGAGGTCGATGATCGTGACGCGTGCGCCGAGACCAACAGCGATCTTGGCTGCGTTCGTGCCGACGTTGCCGCCGCCGATGATGACGACCTGACCAGCGGAGACACCTGCGATGCCGCCGAGGAGAACACCGCTGCCGCCGTAACGGCTCTCGAGGAACTGTGCACCGATCTGGACAGACATACGGCCTGCGATCTCACTCATCGGAGCGAGCAGCGGGAGACCGCGGCCCTGCTTGCCGAGAACCGTCTCATAGGCAATACCGACAACCTTCTTCTGAAGGAGTGCCTTCGTGAGCTGGGGTTCTGCTGCGAGATGGAGGTAGGTGAAGAGGATCTGACCCTCATGGAAGAGGTCATACTCGGACTCCAGCGGCTCTTTTACCTTAACAATCATTTCCGAACGATCAAACAGAGCCTTCTTGTCCGAGACGATCTCGGCGCCGACTGCCTTGTAGTCGGCATCCGTGAAGCCGCTGCCAACACCGGCACTCTCCTCGATCAGAACCGTATGACCGGCACGGCGCATTGCCTCAACACCCGAGGGAGTCATACCGACGCGGAACTCATTGTTTTTGATTTCCTTTGCAACGCCTACAATCATGTTTTTTCCTCCTACTACATAGATAAAATACAGAAGGGTTTAAACGACTAAGTAATCTCTAGAGGTATACCTTGATTATGATATTAGCATAATTCAGATATTTTTGTCAAGTATTGAAATTTAGTGAAAATATCGATTGAAGTAGACTTGAACTCACAATTCCGCGAATTTTTCACAAAGTATGAAGGATAAAAAGAATGATATTATTTTGCATAATGCAATAAAAAGCTGTGATTTACGTGGAGGCACTGTGATATATGTCAATCTCTGTATGCAAGAATTTCAATTCCGATATAGCCGACTGTCCATCATTGTGATATACTCCTGTTAATCATTTTTCATGAAAAATTTTTAGGAAATTGCTGATCCAATGAAGTTCGTCAAATTGACGCAGATTTTTTCATCCGAATGAGGAAATAATCGGATGAAAAGTAATGCTCTGTGGAAGATTTTCCGCCATAGTGCGGAAGAAGATGCGTCAAGATGGGGCGGTGAATGTATCGGTGATTTCTTTAGAAGGACGAGGATGCTATGCTGCGATATACTGCGTGGGCAGAGGTTGATCTGAACGCAATTGCCCATAACTATCGCGAGATACGCAGGCGTATCGGAAAAAAGACAAAACTCTGTGCTGTTATCAAGGCGGATGCCTATGGGCATGGTGCGGTCGCCGTCGCGCGCATTGCGCTCGATGAGGGTGCGGACTACCTCGCTGTAGCGACGCTTTCGGAGGCACTCAAGCTGCGTGCGGCGGGATTTACGACGCCACTGTTGATCCTAGGGCTGATCGGAGCGGAGAGCGCGAGCGAGATCGTCTACGATAATATCACACAGACGGTTTGTCAGATGGATCTCGTTGAGGCTCTATCGCAGGAAGCGGTGCGGCAGGGGAAGACAGTCAAGGTGCACCTCAAGATCGAGACGGGGATGGGACGCATCGGCGTCACTCCAAAGGATGCTGCGGATATGGCACGGCGCATTGTCGCGCTGCCCAATGTGGAGCTGGAGGGGCTGTCGTCGCATTTCGCTTTAGCAGATACGGCGGATCAATCCTTTACGGCGCATCAGATGCGGCTTTTCCAAGAGGCGTGTGACGCGATCGAGGCGATGGGGATTCATGTTCCTCTAAAGCACATTGCTGCCTCGGCAGCGGTCCTGGAATATCCTGATGCAGATTTTGATATGGTGCGCGTAGGGATTATCCAGTATGGACTTTGGCCCTCGTCTGAGGTCGTGCGCAGTATGGATCTGCATCCCTGCATGAAGTTCTGTGCACGCATTGTCTTCATTAAAACGATTCCTCCCGGGGAGTCTGTCGGCTATGGGCGGACGTTCATAGCGGGGCGTGAGACACGTATCGCAACGCTGACGGTTGGCTATGCGGATGGTTACATCCGTGCCTACGGGAGTGGGGCGGTCGAGGTCTGCGGACAGCGTGCCCCTATCGCGGGACGGATCTGCATGGATCAGTTCATGATTGATGTCACGGATATTCCCGAGGCACAGGTGGGGGATGTGTGTACGCTGTTTGGTTCGGAAACGCTGTCTGTGGATGAGGTCGCCGCATGGGCACATACGATCAACTATGAAGTCCTCTGTCTCATCTCTACGCGTGTTCCACGCGTTTATATTGAGTAACTGAGGAATTTGTGATATTGTTTGTTCGATGTTTTATCGATCCATGAGAAAGGGGCTTCTATGAATACACTAGTCAGTCCGGAGAATACATGGGTGCTCATGAGCGTTATGCTGCTGGCTGTGGCAGCGTCGATTTATCTTGAGCAGACGTATGTGTGGGCTTCCCGCATCACGGGCGCGGTGATTGCGCTCGTCGTCGCACTCATTTTAGTCAATACGGGGGTCATACCCGTTCATGCAGAACTCTATGACGATGTTGTCTGGGGTTATGCTGTTCCGATTGCGATTCCCTTGCTTCTTTTGCAGAGCAATATGCAGAAGATCTGGCATGAGACAGGGCGTCTGGTGATCATTTTTCTGATCGGTGCGGCAGGGACGATCTGCGGTGCATTGATTGGATGCGCACTCCTCGGGGCTTCCATCGACGGGCTGCCGAAGGTAGCGGCGATGATGACGGGGTCGTATATCGGCGGCGGCGTGAATTTCACCGCACTTGCCGATGCATTCAAGGTCAACGGTTCGCTCGTCTCGGCAACGACAGTCGCGGACAATCTCAATATGGCAATTTATTTTCTGATCCTTCTCGGTATTGCGGGAAATGCGTTCTTTCGCCGCATCTACACGCATCCGCTGATCGATGCAGTGGAGAGGCATGGCGCATCCGACGACGGGAAGACACTCGCGGCAAAGTATTGGGGACGTAAGGATATTTCTCTGCGCGATATTGCGATGTGCATGACCTATGCTGTCGTTGTCGTTACCGTGTCGAAATTCATCGGGGCGACGTTCAGCGCGCTGATTCCCTCTGATGTCAGCTGGTTTACAAAGATGTCCAATACGTTCCTCGGCAGTCAGTATGTCTGGATTACGCTAATCTCTGTGATCTTTGCCACGTTCTTTGAAAAACAGGCGTCCTCGTTGAACGGTGCGCAGGAAATCGGCACGTTCTTTATCTACATGTTTTTCTTCGTGATCGGTGTTCCTGCATCCATTATGGAGATATTGATGAACGCGCCGCTTCTCTTTGTGTTCTGTCTGATTGTCGTTGTTGTGAATATGCTGTTCTGTCTGGTCGGCGGGAAATTGCTCGATTTTGATCTGGAGGATATTCTTATTGCGTCCAATGCAAATATCGGCGGGCCGACGACGGCGGCAGGGATGGCCATCTCACAGGGGTGGAATAAGCTGGTCGGCCCCGCAATGCTCGTCGGTACACTGGGGTATGTGATTGGAACGTATCTCGGCATTATCGTCGGCAGCTTGCTCGGCGCGTAGGGGCTTGAAAATACCAAAGGGCATGATCTCCAATGTGGGAATCATGCCCTTTTGGCGTGTTGATGGAGCTGTATCAGCGCTCGGATGCGCGTGCCTTGATGATGGCGTTGATCTCGTGCTGCTGCTCTTGTTCGATGCGCCGCTGGATGAAGATGTTCGGGATAGAGACGCCGACAACGACGGCGAGGATGATGGTGACACCGTTGACGCCGAAGCGCAGCGCCTCGAGCAGTTCCTCGACGGAGATGGTCTGGATGTGGAGGACGGCGAAGAGGAGACGATAGAGGAGAACACAGGGGATGAGCGGGATAACTGGCGGGATGATGAGAAGGGTGTTTGGCGTGTGGACAATATGGATGACCTTGAGTGCCGCGATGCCGACGAAGGCCGCCGCCACGAAGGAGCCGAGTGCCTGTGGTTGTCCGAATTCGAGCATGAGAACGTTGCGGATGAGCATAGTGACGATGCCTTCGACGGCGACGATGGCGAGCAGCCTCTTCGGTGTGTTGAACATGACGGAGAATCCGCCGGCAGCAAGTGCGGCCGCGATTGCCTGATTGAGGTAGGTATCTGTGGGCTGGATATGGACATCGGAGATGTTTCCCACACCGGCGATAAGAATGGCAAAGGCAATGCCGAAGGTCATGCCGCCGATGATAAGCATGGTATCCATGGCGCGCGTCATGCCCGATGTGGTGAAACGGTTCAGTACGTCACTTGCCGCATTGATGGACGGCAGTCCGGGCATGAGGAAAATGGTGCACGCAACGAGCGCGTACCACAGTGTACCAAGTCCAAGTGCAGCGGGGATGGCCCACGCAAATATGGTGGCGACAAATCCGGTAATCATGGCACAGGCATAGGGATTGAAAGCATACTTGTTGCTGAGGCGATGTGCGATGAAGCCCATGAGTGCCGCAATGGTGGCGACGAGAGACTCTTCCCAGCTCCCGCCGAACAGCTTGCACGAGCCGCCCGAGCCGACGGCAGCGCCGAGCGCGATGCCCCAATGCGGGTAGCAGAGTGCACGTGCACGGATGCGTGCGATGGCGTTCTCGGTGGCAGCGATGGGCGTGTTGCCGCGCAGGATGCGCCAGGTGAGTTTGCTCACGGCGGCGAGAACGGCGAGGTTCACGCCATGTTTCATGCACTTGCGGAACTGCGTAAAGGAGCGTTCGTCGTCGCAGACGTTCAGCATAAGCGTTGTGTAGGTAATGTGGGATTGGATGTTTTCAGCAGGGATGCGCAGGTGGACTGCCGCGCGTTTCATATCGCGGATGACGCGTGCACAGTCGGCACCGTTCTCCATCAGCGCCTGTCCAATGTCCAGCAGGAGCTTCATTTTGTAGTTGAGTGTCTTGTTGTCATCGTCCGCCATATTTCGAATTTCTTTGCGCCCCACAGTAGGATACTCCCTTCCTTGTCTCCCTATTTCTCTTTGATGACGCTATTATAACATAGACTTTGGCTGTGTAAAATACTGATGCATGGGAGAGGCGAGGGCAAAAAAAGGACCGCCAAAAATGGCGGTCAGTATGTGCGTCAAAGATCACTCAGCACTTGATGCCCGAGCCCTTGCGTGCGTAGAAGAACCATGTGATGATGATGGTCAGAACAGTGAAGGCGATGAGAATGTAGAATGCAGGAATAACGCTGCCCTGTGTTCCGTATGCCCAGCCAAAGATCTTCGGGATGAGGAATGCGCCGTACGCCGCGATCGCCGCCGTGAAGCCTGTGACGAGTGAGGCGTGTACAGGACTGTCAAAGACAAACGGGATCATGCGGAAGGATGCGGCGTTGATGAAGCCGGTCGAGAAGAAGAGCACAAGGAACGCGCCAAAGAAGAGCGCAAAGTTATGTGCCTGAATACCCATAACGGTGGCAATACAGGCGATAAGCATGAGGAGCAGCGAGTAGAATGTGACCTGTGAGCCGCTGTTGACCTTGTCTGTTACCCAACCGCCGATGGGGCGCACGCCCGCACCGATGAACGGTCCGAGGAATGCAGCATAGGCAAAGGAAACCTCGGGGAACTCGCGATTGACAAGAAGTGCAAGCGCAGCAGAGTAGCCGATGAACGAACCGAAGCCACAGGTGTAGATCACGGTAATGAGCCACGTATGTTTATTGCCAAAGATGGACATCATGCTGCGCGGACTCTGCTTTGGGATGGGCAGGTTGTCCATGAACATCCAGACGAGGATCAGGGTCAGAGCGGTCGGAATCGCCCAGAAGTAGCAGACATTCTGAATGTAGATCTCTTTGCCCGCCTCATTGAGGAGCGGTGCGCCGAAGAGTCCTCCAAAGCTCATGCCGAGGAGCATGGGGGCGGTCAAGTAGATGAGCGAGACACCGAGGTTGCCAATGCCGGCGTTGATGCCGAGAGCAAGCCCTTTCTGCGACTTCGGGAAGAAGAAGCCGATGTTCGCCATCGAGGATGAGAAGTTTGCGCCTGCGATGCCGATGCCCGCGACGAGAAGGACGAAGGTGTCATAGGTCGTCGCGGTGTCTGTGAGTGCATTCCCCAGACCAATGAGCGGGATGAGGAGCAGCGCGGTCGAGATCAGCGTCCAATTGCGTCCGCCGAGCATGGCGGGGAGATAGGTGTAAACGAGACGCCCCGTCGCCCCGACAAGCCCCGGCAGGGCTGCGAGGGTAAAGATCTCATTGTCCGTAAAGTGAAAGCCAATGTGGTTGAGCTGGGCGGCGATTGTCGCCCACATTGTCCACGCAACGAAGGCGAGGGTCAGCGCCCATGTGGAAGTATAGAGGTTCTGCTTGGCGATGCGTTCGCCCCAGCGTTTCCAGAACACCTCATTTTCAGGGTCCCAATGCTCAAGAATTTCTCGGCGTGTTGGATTCTCGCCAAGGACGGCGAGAATGTCCTTATTTTCCATTTCCATCTCTCCCTTATATATCGCATTAATAAATGGAATTATAGTGAAAAAAAATTACCTTGTATGTGACGAATATCACATGAACTTTTCTGTTTTTTCGATAGGATAAATTATAATGTTACTTCGTATCACAGAAGGGGGGGGGACGGAGTGGATAAGGAGGCGCTCATTCAAGAACTTGCATCGATTCCGGGCAAGGTGGTTTCGCTGCACGATGGGGCGTTTCTCTATCGTGAGGGTGCACCGGCGCACTATTTCTATATTGTGCGCTCGGGGCATATCTTCGTGGTCAAGTACGGCGCATCGGGGCGTGTCTTGGCGCTGCGCCTCGCGACGAAGGGGAGCCTCGTCGGAGAGCTGCCGATCTACGAGGATGAGCCGACCTATCTCTTTAGTGCGATTGCGCGCAGTGCCGCCGAGGTCTACGCCATCGAGTTCCCCGTACTGGAGGCGTATCTCGAAAAGCATCCGCACCTCGCTGTCGCACTGCTGAAGCTGATCGGGATGCACATGCGCAAGCAGCACCTCAAATTCCGCGACCTCGTGCTCTACGGGAAGAAGGGAGCACTCTGCTCAACGCTTCTCCGTCTGGCCAACAGCTACGGGATGGAGACGGACGAGGGAATACTGATCTCCGTACCGCTCACGAATCAGGAGCTCGCGAACTACTCTGCATCGGCGCGGGAGAGTCTCAACCGCATGCTCGCCGAGTTGAAGAAGAGCGGTGTGATCGATATGCGCGGGCATCTGATCCTCATCAAGGATATCGACTATTTGAAAAAGACCATCCACTGCGAGAATTGCGGGGTGGAGATCTGTAATATTGAGTGAATCGGGGACACAGAATAGGGGCCGCTGTACGAAGCGAAAACTTCGTGCAGCAGTCCCTGTCTTTGTCTATTCGCATGGAATTCCCTGATACGCCGTTGCGCCGCGGGTGCAGACGGCGCGCCCCGCTGTGAGATCGGTCAGCTCCGCCGTGCGGCGTGCGATGTCGTCGGGCGGGACACGGAGGAGACAGGTGACGCGCTCTGCGTATGTCGTTTTTCCTGCGATCAGTGCCTCTGTGCGGATGTAGCGCTCGACGGCGGCGAGCAGGTCGTAATCGATCGTGACGGACAGCTCGCGCAGGAGTGTCATGCGCAGCTTGGGGGCGGCGTCAAGCCCCAGCCCTGCCGCATGGGCGTATGCACGGATGAGCCCGCCCGCGCCGAGCTTGATCCCGCCGAAGTAGCGGATGACGGCGACGGCGATATCCGTGATGCCGCGTCCCTTGATTGCTTCGAGGATGGGGCTGCCCGCCGTCCCGCCCGGCTCTCCGTCGTCACTTGAGCGCTGCCGTGCGGCATCCGCGCCGAGGACCATGGCGTAGGGCGCGTGGCGCGCATCGTAGTGCTCCTTTTTCAGTGCGGCGAGCCATGTGCGCACCTCGTCCTCGTCCTCCGCGTGTATGACGTAGGCGAGGAAGAGGGAACGCTGGATCTCATACGAAACAGGGGAGACACCGCCCTCCGGTATCTCCCCTGTGATGGTCGTGTAGTCACGATCCATACTCATTTGTTCTTGCGGTTGAAGTACTCGACGATGCCCGCATCGAGCAGTACGTAGGTCGGCCCCGTGCTCGCGGTCAGCTCGCCCGGCTGAAAGATGGGGCAGACGAAGCCGCGTCCGCCGAGGAAGTAGTCGGTCGGAAGCTGACGCACGGATTTTTCGGGCTGGATCGGCGTATTGCGTCCGTACTCGTTGTAGAGGTGACCGTTCACCGCCTCGCCGTCGAGATCGGACGGCGTGACGTGCACGAAGAAGGAGAGCGGCAGACGCTGTCCCGTCTTCTTGTAGTAGACGATGCCGTAGTCGTGGCGTGCGGGCTGATTGGCGTGCAGGTCATAGCGCAGCTCCGTGAACGTCACAGACAGGAAGTTTTCGTCGTCGAGATGTACGCGATAGCCGAGCTCGCCGCGGAAGAATGCCCCGCTCTGGTACTGAGCGCGGAATGTCTCCGCGAGTGCCTTCATATCAGTGTTGATGCGATCAGCGACCGCACTGTCATCGAGACTGATGACGGGGTAGGCGATGGACAGGTTCTGCGCGGCCTCCCGATGCTCGCTGAGGGCGGCGGACGAGGTCCCCGTGATGCCGACGACGAGCGCGAGAGCAATCAGTAAAGCTCTGAATTTCATAGTGAGTGCTCCTCCTTTTCATACTTAATTGAATCATAATAAAAATTTACGTATTTGTCAAATAAATGATAGTAATTGACGCGCTCTTGTAGTATGATGAGAGCGCATTTTTTATACAATATATATTCGAGGAGAAAGGTTGTGTTACGGAGCCAATGGGCGAGTCGACGATGAAACGGAGGCTGAAGAACAGACATCTTCAGCTCATCTCTCTCGGCGGTGTGATCGGGAGCGGATATTTTCTGGGGACGGGCTACGTCCTCGAGCAGGCAGGGCCTGCGGCGGTGATTTCCTATCTGCTGGGCGGCATCATCGTGCTCGCCGTGATGCTCTGCCTCGCAGAGCTGGCGGTGGAGCAGCCGCTCTCGGGCTCATTCGTCGTCTACGCGCGCGAGAATATCTCGGCGACGTGGGCGTGCGGTGTGGGCTGGTCCTACTGGGTGACGTGGGTGTCCTACGTGCCCTCGGAGATGATTGCTGCGGGCATCATCATGAATTCATTCCTGCCCGAGGTCGGGACGATCTGGTGGGCGGTGCTGTTTGGGCTGCTCGTCACCCTCCTCAATCTGTTTCGCGTCGATAAATTCGGCGAGAGCGAGTTCTGGCTCGCCCTTGTCAAGATCATCGCCCTCGTGGCGTTCAGCGTCGTTGCGCTCCTGATCTGTCTCGGGCTCATCGGCGATGAGGGCTATATCGGCACGGGCATCCTACTCGGCAGCGGCGGCTTTGCCCCGCACGGATACGCGAGTATTGCGCTGACGATGGTCATCATCCTCGTCAATTTTCAAGGGACGGAGATCATCGGGTTGGCAGCGGGGGAGACGGCGGATCCCGCGCGCAGTATTCCGACGGCGGTGCGCAATGTGACGTGGCGCATCATCGCGCTCTACATCATCCCGATTACGCTGCTCGTCTCGATCCTGCCGTGGGATCACGCGTCTCTCTCCAAGAGCGTCTTTGCGGCAGCGCTTGCCGAGCATGGATTTTCGCATCTGGGGGCGCTGTTCTCGTTCGTCGTGCTGACGGCGGCGCTTTCCTGCTCCAACTCGGGGCTCTACGGCGCGGCACGCACGGTGCACGCGCTCGCGACGATGGAGATGGCGCCGCGTGCGCTCGGTGGGCTCAGCCGCAAGGGGATTCCCTCGCGTGCCATCTATGCCTCGATTGCCTTTTGCTGGGGCGTGATTGCGCTCTACGCGCTGCATCCCAATGCGGCGCTCTATACCTATCTGCTCGCACTCTCGGGGTTCTCGGGCGCGGTCGCGTGGATCTCGATCTGCTGGAGCCAGTATCGGCGGCGGCGCAGGCTTGAGGCGGCGGGGACGGTGTCCCTCCTGCGCTATCGGATGCCTCTCTTCCCGTATGTCACGCTGTTCGGGATCTGGGCGCAGGTGCTCTGCCTCCTCTTTATGGCGTTTACCCCCGAGCTGCGCTCTGCGCTTTATTTGGGCGTACCCATGCTCGTCGTCCCCATGCTTCTTTACCACTTCTTGCGCAGGGGCAGGGCACATGATATAATTAAAGAATAGGGAGTTTTTTTCGTAGGGAGGAATGTTTATGTTTGGGCTCTTTGATAAAAAGAAGGAAGCGGAGGTTTCGCTCGCTGACCGCATTGCAGCAAAACCGTTGGCGGCAGCAGGTGCACAGCAGGGAGCGTCCGCCGCAAAGCCGCGTGTGCCGTTCGCGGGACTCGGCAGCGTCGGCGCAGGCGATATGAAGTCTGCCTATCTCTCGCGCAGCGAGCTGACGGCAGAGCGTCTGCGCGATCTCTACGATGTGCCGGGCGGCCCTGCGATTGTGCTCGGCTTCGTCTCGTCCGATCTCCCCATGGCGGAGATTGCGCGTACAGTACAGACAGCATCACCTCCCGATGTTCAGGTTTTGCTCATCTCCTCGTGCGGGGAGCTGACACATACGCCGGGGACACGCTCCTACTATATGGATGCGAAGGACGGACGCGCAAAGGTGCTGCTGCAGGTCTACAGCAAGCGCATGATCGCGCAGACCCACATGATGACAATTCCCCTGCACAACGAGGACATACGGCGCGGTACGGTGGAGTTGACCCCTGACGAGCGCATTAAGAGAATCCGCGAGGAGGTTGACGCACAGCGCGTTCCATTCCCCGTGCGCTTTGACAATACCTTTGCCTTTGTCTATATAGACGGCGTGACGGCGTGCGAGTCGTTCGTGCTGAAGGCACTCTATGACAGCGAGTTCCTGCCCTGCCCCTACATCGGCGGCAGCGCGAGCGGCGCGCTCGATTTCTCCCACACTTATATCTACAACGGAAAACAGGTACTTGAGAATCACGCCGTCGTGCTCGTTGTTCGGCTTGCCGATGATTACCGCTACTCTATTTTCAAGACTCAGGCGGCAGAGCCGACGGGGGATAAGTGGACGATCATCGGATCGGATGCGACGCTCCGTACGGTGGAGACGGTTGCCGACGCAGAGGGGCATCCCGTGCCCTTTGCCGATGTACTGATGGAGCATCTCCATGTCTCCGACGTGAATGCACTCAGTGATGCGCTTGCCGGCTATACCTTTGCCTCGCACGTCGGCAAGCAGTATTTCATCCGCTCGCTGCAGCAGTTTGACGCGGCGGAAAAGCGGTTCCATTTCTACTGTGACATTACGGCGGGTGAGGAGATCTTCCTCATGCGGCGGGAGAACTTCGTCAAGACGCTGAAGGATGAGTACGCCGCATACGCAAAGGGCAAGCCGGCGCCGATCGGTGCAGTGCTGAACGACTGCATCCTGCGGCGCCTGACCTTTGCCGCAGATCTCGCAGGAGCGGATCTCTTCGATGGGATGCCAATCGCGGGGTTCTCTGCCTTTGGGGAGATTGCCGGTCTGCACATTAATGAGACGCTGACGGCAATTTTCTTCTATCAGCTCTCGGGCGGTATGTTCAGTGACGGCTATATGGATCGTTTCCCGTCGAAGTACGCGCTGTATCAGAAGACGTATCTCGAGCATGAGATCAGCCGACGCGCGATCATCGCGCATCTGCGTGAGGGGATCATTCAGGAGTTTGACAGCTACCGTCAGCAGATGATGGGACTCTCGGATGTCATGGAGCATGTGGCGGAGAGCGTTGAGAACGTCTCCGGGCTCGTCAACCAGATGAGCGACGGCATCGGCGATCAGGGCAATATGACGAAGGAACTGCTCGCACGAAATGCTTCGATTACACCGAAGCTGGAGCATCTGACCGAGAGTACGAAAAAGATCGAGCAGGTCATGCACATGATCACGGAGATCTCCGCGCAGATCAACCTGCTCGCGCTCAACGCCGCCATCGAGGCGGCACGTGCGGGCGAGATGGGACGCGGGTTCGCCGTCGTCGCAGGAGAGGTGCGCAAGCTCTCCGAGAATACACGCGAGCGGCTGGAGGCGTCCGATGAGGCGATCCGCGAGCTCCTGCATGATGTGAACGAGATCGATCAGATGCTCGCGCAGAATCAGGAGTTCGATACGAAGGTCGAGGACTTCGAGCAGGACTTTGACGGGCGCGTGACGGATATGAAGAGCAGTCTCGCGAGCGGTGTCGATGCGATCCGTCATTCGAGTGGCTCGCTGGAGAGGGCAGGGGCGCTTGGCGCGGCACTGTCGAAACGCGTGGAGGAATTGGATGCGGTGCTCCGCTCCATTCGATAAGTAATGGCATTTGATATTTGGGAGGAGCTCGAGTAGAGTGGAGAGATATTGTCCGCAGGAGATTGAAGCAAAGTGGCAGAAGATCTGGGAGACGGAGCACAGCTGCCACACGGAGATGGATGCGACGAAACCGAAGTACTACGCGCTTGAGATGTTTCCGTATCCGTCGGGAAAACTTCACATGGGGCATGTCCGCAACTACTCGATCGGCGATGTGATTGCGCGCTTCCGCACGATGGAGGGGTACAACGTCCTGCACCCGATGGGGTTTGACTCCTTCGGCATGCCCGCCGAGAATGCAGCGATCAAGAACAAGGTGCATCCGGCGGAGTGGACGTATGCGAACATCGCGAACATGGAGAAGCAGCAGCGTGCGCTTGGGCTTGCCTACGACTGGGACCGCGAGGTCATCACCTGCCGTGAGGACTACTACCGCTGGACACAGTGGCTGTTCGAGCTGTTCTACAAGAAAGGCCTTGCCTACAAGAAAAAAGCATCCGTGAACTGGTGCGATACCTGCGGCACGGTGCTCGCGAACGAGCAGGTCGAGGACGGCAAGTGCTGGCGCTGCAAGTCCGAGGTGCACAAGAAGGATCTCGCACAGTGGTTCTTCAAGATCACGGACTATGCCGATGAGCTCCTCGCCGATCTCGACAAACTCCCAGGCTGGCCCGAGCGCGTCAAGACGATGCAGGCCAACTGGATCGGACGCAGCGAGGGCCTTGAGTTCCGCCTGCCTGCGCCCGCGCTCGATGCGGAGATTCCCGTCTACACGACGCGTCCCGACACCGTGTTCGGCATGACCTTTGTCGCGCTCGCACCCGAGCATCCTCTCGTAGAGAAGATCTGCGCCGTCAGCGACAAGGCAGAGGAGATCCGTGCGTTCTGTGCGCGCGTCAAAAAGCAGTCCGATATTGAGCGCTCCTCGAGCGAGTCGGAAAAAGAGGGTATTTTCACAGGGATTACCTGCACGAATCCGTTCAACGGGGAGCAGGTCGAGATCTGGGTCACGAACTACGTCCTCTTTGAGTACGGCACGGGCGCGGTCATGGCCGTCCCGTCGGAGGATCAGCGCGACTGGATGTTCGCGGAGAAATACGGCATCCGCAAGATCCTCACGATCCGCCCGAAGGACGGAGAGCTGTGTCTCGAGGACATGACAGCGGCATATACCGAAAAGGAAGGCATCCTCATCAACTCCGGCAAGTTCACGGGGATGGAGATGCACGCGGCGATGCAGGCGATCATGGATGAGGCGGAGGCACAGGGATACGGCAAACGCCGCGTCAACTACCGCCTGCGCGACTGGCTCATCTCACGCCAGCGCTACTGGGGTGCGCCGATCCCCATCATCAACTGCCCGAAATGCGGCGAGGTACTCGTCCCGGAGGCAGAGCTGCCCGTGCGTCTCCCCGAGGATGTCTCATTCGAGCAGGGAGCAGTCTCGCCGCTCTCGTCGAGCGAGCACTTCCTCCACTGCAAATGTCCCAAGTGCGGCGGCGATGCGACGCGCGAGACGGATACGATGGACACGTTTATCTGCTCCTCGTGGTACTACTACCGCTATACGGATCCGAAGAACACGGAGCGTCCCTTTGACCGCGACAAGGTGAACTACTGGGCTCCCGTCGATCAGTACATCGGCGGCATCGAGCACGCGATCCTGCATCTCCTCTATGCACGCTTCTTCACGAAGGTACTGCGTGACGCAGAGATGCTCGACTTCGACGAGCCGTTCACGAACCTCCTCACGCAGGGCATGGTCATCAAGGACGGCGCGAAGATGTCGAAGTCGCTCGGCAACGTTGTCTCGCCCGAGGAGATCATCGATCGCTACGGAGCGGATACGGCACGGCTCTTCATCCTCTTTGCCGCGCCCGTGGACCGTGACCTCGACTGGAGCGATCAGGGCGTCGAGGGGGCGTACCGCTTCCTCGGGCGCGTGTGGCGTATCCTCGGACAGTTCGCAGAGACGATCAAGGGCGCGCCTGCGTCCTACGATGCAGCAACGCTCAGCACAGAGGAGACGGAGCTGCGCCGCGTGCTCCACGCGACCATCAAGAAGGTCACGGAGGACGTGCGCGACCGCTTCATGTTCAACACGGCGATCTCCTCCATCATGGAGCTGGTCAATGCGCTCTACGCATTTCAGGACAAGGAGCTCACGCCGGGGCTCGCGCGTGAGACGGCGAGCGCACTCGTGCGGATGCTCGCGCCGTTTGCACCGCACATCACGTCGGAGTTGTGGGCACAGCTCTTCGGCGGGAACGTTCACGCAGAGACGTGGCCACAGTACGACGCGGCGGCACTCGTGCAGGATGAGGTAGAGATCGTCCTGCAGATCAACGGCAAGGTGCGCGACCGCGTCAAGGTCGCCACGGGACTTGACCGTGCGGCGCTGGAGCAGCTCGCAGCGGAGCTGCCGCGTGCGAAGGAACTCACGGCGGGCAAGACCATCGTCAAGGTTGTCTGTGTCCCCGGCAAGCTGGTCAATATTGTTGTGAAGTAAGGTGTAACGTCAGGGAAAAGTAACATCATAAGATAAGGGAGAGAGAACATTATGCTGAAAGCGTTTGCAGTACGAAGCCTGCTGCCGGAGATGCTGATTGGCCGTACGGTTTATGATGGTGACAGCGAGAACGTACTCGTCGAGGGCGGCACGGTACTGGACAAAGAGACGATCAAGCTGCTCAAGAAAAAGGGCATCGCCTCTGTCTATGTCGATGAGGACAGCATTATCGTTGCCGTTCAGAAGGAAAAGGCAGTCAAGGCGGAAAAGGCAGCCGTTATCGGCAGTGGTCCCGCTCCCGAGCGCGAGATCAAACTGGACAGCAAATACGAAGAGGACTATCGCTACGTCTACGGCGAGATGGAGAAACTCTTTGCCGAGGCAGCAGAGACCGGAAAGCTCAACATGAGCATCCTGCAGGACGTGATGTCGAGCGGCCGTCTGCGCGACCTCTACAAGGAGGGAGCAACGGCCGTCTCCATGATGTACAGCATGAATCAGGGGGGCAACTACAACCTGCATCACTGCGTACATCTCGCCATCCTCGGTGGGCTTATGGCGAAGTGGATGGGCCTCGTGGGCATCGACCGTCAGAACATGGTGCTGGCAGGGCTTTTCCTTGATATCGGGAAGCAGATGATTCCGAAGGATCTGCTTGAGAAGAAGGGCCTCCTGACCGAGGAGGAATTCGACATCCTGAAGAATCACGTTGTTGAGAGCTTCAAAATCGTGGAGAACAGTGAGCTCGAGGGACGTACCGACCTCATGAACGGCATCATCCAGCATCATGAGCGCGACGATGGCACGGGTTATCCCTCGGGGCTGAAGGGGGATGCGATCACGACCTTCGGCAAGGTGCTCGCCATCCTCGACTGCTACGATGCGATGGCATCCAGCCGCAGCTACGCGGCGAAGCGTTCCCCGTTCGAGGTGTTCAAGGTACTCTATGCCGACGTACTGGACGGAAAGCTTGACTCGGAGTACGCCGTTCTCTTCATGCGCAAGATGAATGCCGCACTCAACGGCTGCTGGCTCCGTCTCTCGGACGGTTCAGCAGGACGCATCGTCTACGTCGACGAGTCACGCGTCACGGCGATGCCGGTCATCCAGCTCGCAGATGGCGGCTTCATCGACCTCAACACCGTCAAGGATATTACCGTCGTCGAGATCATGACGGCGGCAGATGTCGGCAAGCTGTAAACGGATGATGCTCAAAGCACCCGTATGGGTGCTTTTTTCATGGAAATCGTTGATGAGATAGGGAAAAATTCTGCGCTTCCATTGTACCCCTTGACGTATGCGATATAATGAAAAAATAGCTTTTCGTGAAGGAGGGGAACGCATGGCGATGGTGCCAAAACTTAATACAACGCAGTTCGAGGGGGAGATCCCGTTCAAGGTCGTCGCACCGTTTGAACCGATGGGCGATCAGCCTCAGGCGATTGCCGATCTTGCCGGCGGCATCGAGAACGGCATGACGGCACAGGTGCTGCTCGGAGCCACGGGCACGGGAAAGACCTACACGATGGCAAAGGTCATCGAGCACGTTCAGCGTCCGACCCTCGTCATCGCACACAACAAGACTCTCGCCGCGCAGCTCGCGAGTGAGTTCAAGTCATTTTTTCCCGACAACTACGTCGGTTACTTTGTCAGCTACTACGACTTCTACCAGCCCGAGGCGTACATCGCCCAGACGGATACCTATATTGAAAAGGATGCGTCGATCAACGATGAGATCGATGAGCTGCGCCACTCCGCGACCTGTTCGCTCTTTGAGCGGCGCGACGTCATCATCGTGGCGAGCGTCTCATGCATTTACGGACTCGGCTCACCGGAGAGCTATCACGAGATGGTTCTCTCGGTGCACAAGGGGCAGACAATCACGCGCGAGGAGATCCTGCAGAAGCTCATTTCCATCCGTTACGAGCGCAACGATATCGCGTTTGAGCGCGGACGTTTCCGTGTGCGCGGCGACGTGATTGAGATCTTTCCCGCAGGGTACAACAACCGCGGTGTGCGCATCGAGATGTTCGGCGACGAGGTGGAGCGCATCATCGAGTTCGACGTGACGACGGGCGAGGTTTACGGCGAGCGGCTTCACTCCATGGTGTTTCCGGCGTCCCACTACGTCACGGACGATGAGGATATGAAGATCGCCATGGCTGACATTCGCACGGAGCTTGCGGAGCGGCTCGCCGTATTGAAGGGCGAGGGCAAACTCCTTGAGGCACAGCGGCTGGAGCAGCGCACGAACTATGACCTCGAAATGATGCAGGAGATGGGCTACTGCTCCGGCATCGAGAACTACTCGCGTCACCTCACGCACCGTGCGCCGGGCGCGACACCGTACACTCTCCTCGACTACTTCCCTGAGGACTTCCTCATCATGATCGACGAGTCGCATGTGACACTGCCGCAGATTCACGCCATGTACGGCGGCGACCGCAGCCGCAAGGTCTCGCTCGTGGACAACGGCTTTCGCCTGCCGTCCGCGTTCGACAACCGTCCGCTGACGTTCGAGGAGTTCGCGGCGCGCATCAATCAGATCGTCTACGTCTCCGCGACGCCCGGAAAATACGAGATGCAGCAGGCACAGCAGGTCGCCCAGCAGATCATCCGCCCGACGGGACTCCTCGATCCCGAGGTCGAGGTGCGTCCGCTCGCAGGGCAGATCGACGACCTCATGGGCGAGATCCGCCTGCGCATCGGGCGCAATGAACGCGTCCTCGTCACGACGCTCACCAAGCGCATGGCAGAGAACCTCACTGAGTATCTGCGTGAGGCGGGCGTTAAGGTGCGCTACCTCCACTCGGACATCGCAACCATCGAGCGCGCGGAGATCATTCACGATCTGCGCGCGGGCGAGTTCGACGTGCTCGTTGGCATCAATCTCCTGCGTGAGGGGCTCGATATGCCGGAGGTCTCGCTCATCGCCATCCTCGACGCGGACAAGGAGGGCTTTCTGCGCTCCGACACCGCACTCATCCAGACCATCGGACGTGCCGCCCGCAACGCCGGCGGGCACGTCATCATGTACGGCGATGTCATCACGGGCTCGATGCAGCGCGCCATCGACGAGACGGAGCGCCGCCGTGCGATACAGCAGGAGTACAACGAGGAGCACGGCATCGTGCCAAAGACCATCGAAAAGCCCATCGTCCCGCTCATCGAGATGACGCTTGTCGCGGCTGAGGATAAGAGCCCGTACGGGAAGAAGGACGGCAAGGCAAAGAAAAAACTCGGCAAAAAGGAGCGCGAGAACCTCGTCAAGAGTCTTCTGCGCGAGATGCAGCAGGCGTCGCGTGCACTGGAGTTCGAGCGTGCGGCAGAGCTGCGCGACATGATCGTCGAGCTCGAGGGCGAACTGCCGAAGAAGAAAAAATAAGGACATACAGATAATGAATGAATACATCAAGATCGAGGGGGCACGCGCCCACAATTTGAAAAATATTACAGTGCAGATACCGCGCGATAAATTAGTTGTGGTGACGGGGCTCTCCGGCTCGGGGAAGTCCTCGCTCGCATTTGATACGATCTATGCCGAGGGGCAGCGCCGCTATGTGGAGTCGCTGTCTGCCTACGCACGGCAGTTCCTTGGGCAGATGGACAAGCCCGATGTGGACAACATCGAGGGGCTGTCGCCTGCCATCTCGATTGACCAGAAGACGACGAGCCACAATCCGCGCTCGACGGTCGGGACGGTGACGGAGATCTACGACTATCTGCGCCTGCTCTATGCGCGCGCGGGACGCCCGCACTGCCCGAACTGCGGCAAGCCGATCACGCAGCAGAGCGTCGATCAGATGGTGGATCGGATCATGCAGCTGCCCTCAGGAGCAAAGCTCCTCATCATGGCGCAGCTCGTGCGCGGCAAGAAGGGCGAGCACAAGAAGGTGCTCGAACAGATTCGCCGCGAGGGCTATGTGCGCGTGCGCATCGACGGAGAGCTGCATGATCTCAGCGAGGAGATCGCGCTCGAAAAGCAGAAGAAGCACACGATTGAGATCGTCGTAGATCGCCTCGTCGTGCGCGAGGGCATGGAGAGCCGTCTGGCAGACTCCCTGGAGACGGCGCTCCACGCAGGTGAGGGCGTGGTCTACGTACAGGTGGTGGACGGCGATCTCCTCATGTTCAGTGAGAACTTCGCCTGTGTGGACTGCGGCATCTCACTGCCCGAGATCGCACCACGCATGTTTTCATTTAACAGCCCATTCGGCGCGTGCCCCGTCTGTACGGGGCTCGGCAGTCACAAGGAGTTTGACCCTGCGCTCGTCGTTCCCGACCCGACGCTCAGCGTGGCAGACGGTGTCTTTGCACCGCTCTCGAAAAATCCGAATTCCTATGGGATGCGGGCGATCACAGCACTCCTGGCGGCGCATGACTACGATGCGCATACGCAGTGGAACCGCATGGACAAGAAGACGCAGAAGATGCTGCTCTATGGGTCGGATGAGTATGTTTCCTTCCAGTACACGAATATGTTCGGCGAGGAGAAGGAATACCATGTCCCGTACGAGGGTGTTTTGCCCGCACTCACGCGCCGCTATCGCGAGACGGACTCGGAGGAGATGCGCGAGAGCTACGAGGACTATATGACTGATACGCCGTGCTCGGCGTGCCACGGGGCGCGATTGAAGCCCGAGGCGCTCGCCGTGACGGTCGGCGGGAAGAATATCGCCGCACTCACGGCCCTTACGATTCGTGAGGCAGATGCGTTTCTAACGGAGGCAGAGCAGGATTTTACGCCGCGTGAGGCAAAAATAGCCGGAGAGATTTTGAAGGAAATTCATGCACGCCTCCATTTTCTCCTCGATGTGGGACTCGACTATCTGACGCTCTCGCGTGCGGCATCGACGCTGTCGGGCGGAGAGGCACAGCGCATCCGCCTCGCGACGCAGATCGGCTCGGGGCTGATGGGGGTGCTCTACATCCTTGATGAGCCGAGCATCGGGCTGCATCAGCGTGACAACAACCGCTTGCTCGCGACCCTTCGGCATCTGCGTGACCTCGGCAATACGCTCATTGTTGTGGAGCATGACGAGGATACGATGTACGCCGCCGATCATATCATCGATATTGGCCCCGGCGCAGGAGAGCATGGCGGCGAGGTGGTTGCAGAGGGAACGGCGGCAGAGATCATGAAGAATCCTGCATCCATCACGGGGCAGTATCTCTCACGCAAAAAGTTCATCCCCGTGCCCGCAGAGCGGCGCAGGGGAAACGGCTATTTTCTGGAGATCGTGGGTGCGGCGGAGAACAATCTGAAGAATGTCAATGTGAAATTTCCGCTTGGCACGCTAACGCTTGTGACGGGCGTGTCCGGCTCGGGCAAGTCGACGCTCGTCAACGAGATCCTCTATCGCGGTGTCGCCTCGCGGCTCTACCGCGCGAAGGGAAAGCCCGGCAAGCACAAGAAGATCAAGGGGCTTGAGCATATCGACAAGGTCATCAACATCGATCAGCAGCCGATCGGACGCACGCCGCGCTCGAATCCCGCGACCTACACGGGGGTGTTCGATGCGATCCGCGAGCTGTTCAGTCAGGTGAGCGAGTCGCGTATGCGCGGCTATAAGGCGGGGCGGTTCAGCTTTAACGTGAAGGGCGGACGCTGTGAGGCGTGCCGGGGCGACGGCATCCTGAAGATCGAGATGCAGTTTCTTCCCGATGTCTACGTTCCCTGTGAGGTCTGCAAGGGGGCGCGCTACAACCGCGAGACGCTCGAGGTGCACTACAAGGGCAAGACCATCGCCGAGGTGCTCGACATGACGATTGACGAGGCGGTGGAGTTCTTTGCAAATGTGCCGCGCATCGCGCGCAAGCTCGAGATCATCCGCGACGTGGGGCTCGGCTACATCCGCCTCGGACAGCCTGCGACGACGCTCTCGGGCGGTGAGGCGCAGCGCGTCAAGCTTGCGACGGAGCTGGCGCGGCGCAGCACGGGAAAGACGCTCTATATCCTCGATGAGCCGACGACGGGGCTGCATGCGGCGGACATCCACAAGCTGCTCCTCATCCTGCAGCGGCTCGTAGACGGCGGCGATACGGTGGTCGTCATCGAGCACAATCTCGACGTCATCAAGACGGCGGATCACATCATCGACCTCGGTCCCGAGGGCGGCACGGGCGGCGGCACGATTGTCGCCCAGGGAACGCCCGAGGAGATCGTGCAGGTGAAGGCATCCTATACGGGGCGCTTCCTGAAGCCCCTGCTGGAAGAGAAACATTGATGTCTCGAATGAATGTGATGCAAAGCCCCAAAGCGAACCCTAGTGGAGCAAGTGAGGAAAGCATGCGACTCGCCCCCGGCGTACTTCTTTCGTTCAAGCGAAGCGCGTTTAAGAAGTGCGCCGGTATTTAGGCGAATGAGCACGCGATCACTTGCGTAACTAAGTGTTCGCGAGGCGCTTGCATGAAAGAGAAATAACTGAAATAAAGAAGGTAATGTAGAAATGCTGATTTTAGGGCAGATGATCGTATTCTTTCTGATGATTTTTGCAGGGGCGCTTGCCCGCCGATACAAGATCATCATTCCGAACAATCAGGAGCAGTTTTCCTCCCTGATTGTCAATATCGCGTGCCCCTGCCTCATCATCTCCTCAGCGATGCACGCACAGGAGCACATGGATCTGGCGCAGGTTATTGACACCTATCTCGACTACGCCATTCTCCTCGTGATGATGTGCGCCGTCGGTTTCCTGCTGCCGATTCTCCTGCGCTATCGCGGACGTTTGCGCGGTGCGGTGAACCTCTCGTTTTGGTTCAACAACTCACTCTTCATGGGGCTGCCGCTTGTGCAGGGGGTGTACGGCGATCAGGCGGTCGTCTATATGACGCTGTTCTTCATTCCCGTCAATCTGCTCTTTTTCATCTACGGCGTTTCCTCCATCAGCATTCATAAACAGCGCGGTCTTGAGATGGTGCGCATGCTGCTGAATCCCGGCATCATCGCCTCGCTGATCGCCTGCGTGATCTACTTCGGTGAGATTCCGACAAATCCGCTCCTCCTGCAGGCGTTTACGATGATCGGTGCGATGACGGCGCCGCTCGCGATGATGATGATCGGCGCATCGCTGAAGGATATCCACATGCGCCACATGCTGACCGACCACAAGCTGCTCGTCTACACCTTTCTCAAGGCTGTGGTGCTGCCCATCCCCATTCTCTTTGCGATGAAGTTCTTCGTCACGAATCCCTACATCCTCGGCTGTAGCCTCGTCATCGTCGCCGCGCCGACGGGCGGTATGGTGGCGATGGTCGCCCTGCTCTACAACAAGGTCGCCTATCCGCTTATGACGGAGATCATCGCGCTCTCGACGGTCATCTCCGTGGCGACGATACCGTTCGTGTCGATGATTACGGGAATTTGACAGGGAGGTACATTTGCCCATCTTTGTTCTGATCTTAGTGTCTGCCATAGCCCTAATCGCAGGGCTGTCTGTATTTTTCCTGCGGTACCTGACGGAGGGACGGCGGCTGCGCGCGGCGCGTGCGGCGATCGTCCTCTTTGATATCCTTGGCGTCGGCGCGATGCTCTTTCTTTTTGCTTCGCATCGGACGGAGGGCTGGGCGGGGATGCTCGCCCTGCCGATCTTCCTGGGCTGCGTTGCGCAGATCATCGCACTGCTTCTGACGATGCTCGCCGTCCTCGTGCGTGCGGCAGTCCGCAGGATGCGCGGCGTCCCGTACAGTCCCGCACGGCGGCGCGTGCTGCAATGTGCCGCACTCTATCCGACGGCGGGAGCACTGCTCGGCAGCTACGGGGCATTCATCGAGCGGACGGCAGCCGTGCGCCATGACTATCGCATCCCCGTGAGGAATCTCCCGTCTGAGGCGGAGGGGCTGGTGATTGCGCAGATCAGCGACGTGCATCTCGGTGCGTTTTTCTCTGTGGAGGAATTCGATGCGCTTCTCACCGAAACAGCGGCAGGGGGGGCTGATCTGCTCGCCGTGACGGGCGACCTCTTTGATGCGGAGCATCTGAACGAGGCGGCGGCTGCGGTGCTTGAAGCCCACGCAGAGGATTTTCCGCGCGGGATCTGGTACTGCATCGGCAATCACGAGTACTTTCGGCGCAATGCGCTCCCCATTGTCACGCAGATGGCACGCAGGGGGCGCGTTCATGTTCTCCTCAACGCAGCGGAGCGCGTTCCGGGCTGCGGCGCGCTCTACCTTGCGGGCACAGATTATCCCTTTGCACGCGGGGATGCATTCTACACGGAAAAGGCAGAGTTCTTTGCGGCAGCGATGGAGGATGTTCCTGTACATGCGGTGACGGTGCTCCTCGCGCATCATCCCGAGTTCATCGATGATGCGGCGGCAGACGGGCGTGTCCCTCTGACGCTGACGGGACATACGCACGGCAGTCAGTTCGGCATTCTCGGACAGCCCATTTTCCCCGTCTTTAAGTATACGCGCGGGATGGTGCGCATCGGGGAGAATTATGGCTATGTGCACACGGGCAACGGCAGCTGGTTCCCCCTGCGGATCGGCTGTCCGCCCGAGACGGCGTATTTTAGATTGGAGCAAGCGACGTATGAGCTGGATTGAGGACTACAATGCCCTGCGTGAGGATATTCATACGGGGTACATCTACGAGGCGATTGAGGCGATTCTCTATATGCGTGCGCACGAGGAGATCCCCGCAGACGAGCAGTGGCGTTTCTTTGAGATGATGGGAATGTGCTGCTGTGCGCTTGCCGATACGGAGGGGGCGATTGCTGCATACTTCGAGGCGGCGACCGAAGACGAGCGCCTGTGCCTTCAGCGGGAGCATTTCTCCCGTTACCTCTATTTCTGCCATGCAGCGGCGCAGCTGACACCGAAGGAGCTGCAGCCGCAGTTCGCGATGTGTGCGTCGCTCTATCAGCGCGAGGAGCCGCTGCCGCCGCGTGCTTCCGTCCATCACGCGCGGCTGCGTATCGGCTTCCTTGCGCCGCAGTTTGACCATACGGCGTTCTATAGCGCACTGGCCGTGCATCTGACGGAGCAATACGATGTCTATGCCTATGCGCTCACCGACCGCACGAATGCACCTGCGTCGTGGGCAGCAGCGGGTGTTCATACTGCTGTGTTCGCGCAGGGGACGCCGCAGGAGCAGGCGGAGCGCATCTGTGCAGATGAGATCGACATCCTGATTGACCTCGGCGGGCATCGGGACGGCGGTGCGACGCTCCCCGTGCTCGCGCTGCGCCCTGCGCCCGTACAGCTGGCGGGATTGGATGCAGCCTCTACAACAGGGATGCCCTTTGTCGATGCGTTCCTGACGGATGCGCTGCTCTCTCCTGCGGGGACGGAGGAGTTCTACAGCGAGGAGCTGCTGCACCTGCCGCATGCATTGTGCTATGCGGCGGATGATGCCCTGCGCTGTGCGCCTCTTGCGGAGCGTGCGGCAGATGCACCGCTGACCTTCGGTGTGACGCAGGACTTCATGTGCATCAACGAGGAGGCACTGAAGGTATGGGGACGCATCCTGAAAAAACTCCCTAAGGCGCAGCTCATCCTGCAGGATACGGAGGACAGCCCTCTGCGGGTGACGACGATTGTCGAGATGCTGGACGGGCTGAAACTGCCCATGAAGCGCATCTTTGTGAAGCCGGGCGGTGCGGGAGCTTTGGACGATGGCACTGTCGATGTCGTCCTTGATACCTTCCCCTTTTCCGGGGCGGCTGCGGCGGCGGAGGCGCTCCTCCACGGCGTTCCCGTTGTGACCCTGTGCGGGGAGACGCATACGGCGCGGCGCAGTGCGTCCGTGCTCGCGGCGGCGGGGCAGATGCAGTGGATCGCGGCCGATGCTCGTGCCTATGAGTGCATTTCCTGTGCGCTCGCGGAGGATGTAGCCGCTCTGCGTACGCGCCGCGCCGCACTGCGTGACGCAGTGCTCGCATCTCCTCTGACGGATCTGGCGGCGTATACGGCATCCGTCGCGGAGGCATTGGACAGCTATTGGGATGCGCATGGAGCAAAGGTAAACCAATAGACAATATTTAGTTGACGTAATAAAATTCCTGCTCTATAATAGACCTCATACGTACGATCTATGATAAGGCAGGGATTTTTTTATGCAGAAACGCCGTATTGCTGAACTGACGCAGAAGATTATCGCGGGCTACCGCGTCCGCCGTGAGGATGACCGCTCGATATTCATGGATGCTCCGCTGGAGGAGCTGCAGGAGGGCGCACATCGCCTGCAGCAGCAGTTCTGCGGAAACCATATCGATCTGTGTACGATCATCAACGGCCGCAGCGGCCGCTGCGGGGAGAACTGCAAGTACTGCGCACAGGCGGCGTGTCACAAGACGGGCGTGGAGACGTATCCGTTCCTACCGCAGGAGGAGATCATCGCTCATGCGAAGGCGAATCAGGATGCGGGGGCGAACCGCT
The DNA here is from genome assembly GCF_900186465.1 of Centipeda felix. GTDB lineage: Bacteria > Bacillota > Negativicutes > Selenomonadales > Selenomonadaceae > Centipeda > Centipeda felix. The sequence continues at coordinate 646,059 of NZ_LT891959.1, read as the reverse complement.
TCTCCATTGTTACTTCGGGCGGGGCTCTCTCAGGTGAGGAGTTCGAGCGGGCACTCGATGCCTATCGTGCGATGCGGAAGTCGCTGACGATTGATCTCTGTGCGTCGCATGGCCTCCTCACGCGCAGTCAGCTGCGCCGCCTGCGCGAGGCGGGGGTGACGAGCTATCATCACAACATCGAGACATCGGAGCGGTATTTCCCGCAGATCTGCACGACGCATACGTACGCCGACCGCATCCGCACGATCAAGGCGGCACAGGCAGAGGGGATGTGTGTCTGCTCGGGCGGCATCATCGGCATGGGCGAGACGTGGGCGGATCGCTTTGATATGGCGTTCGCCCTGCAGGAGCTCGGCATCGAGTCCATCCCCATCAACTCGCTGATGGCGATTCCGGGGACGGCACTGGAGCATCTCGCTCCGCTCTCGGGTGAGGACATCCTGCGTACAGTGGCGATCTTCCGCTTTATCAATCCGACGGCGAACATCCGCCTCGGCGCAGGGCGCAAGCTGCTCCCGGAGAACGGTGCGACGGCGTTCCTCTCCGGAGCGTCTGCCTCCATCACGGGCAATATGCTCACGACCTCGGGTACGACGATCGCTCAGGATATGGAACTGCTGAAGGAGCTCGGCCTGACGAACCGCGACGAGGACTGCAGTGTGCACACGGGCTCGTGCGCGGCACGATGATTCATCAAAAACAAGGACCGCCAACGAAGCTGAAATGTTTCGTTGGCGGTCCTTTTGGTTATAGATAACTCTCAAATTTTTCCATATCCGTGATGCAGATCTTTCGTCCTGCCGCCGTGATGATGCCATCGCGCTGCATTGCACTCAGCTCACGTGAGAGGGAGGGGCGGCTGACGGCGAGATCGGCAGCGATGAACTCACGGCTGACGGAGAGTGCTGCACATCCGCTCTCGTCGATGTGGGGCAGGAGATAGCGGACGATCTTTTCGCGCAGCGTACCGCTTGCGAGCACTTTGAGCTTTGTGTGCATCGCATACGCCTTGCCCGCGAAGATGCGCATGAGGTTGCGCTGAACGAGAAGGGCAGAGCGGTGCGGTGTCTTGCCGATGTCCAGCGTAAAGAGTCTGCTCGATACCTCGAGCAGGGTTGTCCGTCTTGTCGTAGAGACGTACATATCGTAGGGGCGCTGCAGCACCTCGTAGACCTCACCGAACATATCGCCCGGGTGATTGATCTCTGTGATGAAGATTTGGCGCCCTGAGCGCGTGTCTTTGAGAATGTGAACCTCGCCTGCAATCAGAATGTAGAGCGAACGAGGCATATCACCGTCATGGAAGATGATGGTGTCCTTCGGATAGGTATGCAGACGCACATCGCTTGAGGCAAGCAGCTCTTCCACGTCATCCTCGTTCATGTCACGAGCGAGAGAGGAAGCGGCGAGGATGCGTGCAGCAGTTTCCTTGTCGTTCGTTGACATACTTACTCCTTTACCAGGATGCTATCGATCTCTGCGATATACATCGTGTGGTAGTCATGCTCCGGATAGTAGGTTTGGGGAAAATCCTCCTGCCCATTTACCGCAGCGTTCGTAAAGCAGGAGGGATCCAATTTCTGCGCATAGAGCTTTTTCGTGAGCATGGTGAGGCGCGCCTCCTCAAAGTAGATATAGCTACCGTGCTCCTTCTTCGTCAGCGCGTATTTTGCGATCTTGTCCTCATCGCGCCCGGACACCGTTCCAAAATACTGCATCATGGGCTTATACTTCTTCTCAAAGATCGAAAGGGTGATGCCGTCGGATGCGTCGACGAACTCTTTCGTGTAGCGCGTCGGACGAATGAAAACATAGGCGACCGGGCGTGCCCAGAGAAAGCCCAGACCGCCCCACGACGCCGTCATGCCGTTGACCTTTCCGTCGTGTACAGCGCTGACCAGCATCCAGTCCTGACTGATCAGCTTGAACACATTCTCCGTTAGATCCATGGGGCGAATTTCCTTGATTGCCATCATATATACCTCCTAGAATATTCTGTGTTGACCCTCATTATAGCATAGGAGAGCGCACAAAAAAACCGCCCCGTGGGACGGTATCAGATATCTTTATGGTGCTCACTGAGGGATTCGAACCCCCGACCCCCTCCATGTGACGGAGATGCTCTACCAACTGAGCTAAGTGAGCCTAAGAAAAAATCCGCACAACTGCGGATGAAAAATCAAATGGTGGGGTTAACAAGATTCGAACTTGTGACCTCCTCGATGTCAACGAGACACTCTAACCAACTGAGCTATAACCCCATTTGTTGTCGCTCATTTCCAAACGACAGAACGAATTATAACAGATGAAATACAGCCTTGTCAACCCGAAATTTTCAAAAACTTGGCGGCGCGAGAATCCTCCATTTATCGGTTCAGGATCAAAGTGCGGTTGACAAGACAGACAGCGCAATATATAATTCGGTTATAACATATCGAATATATATGGATTAAAAGGGAGAATATCATGGATGCAATTGAGGATATAGAGGCATTCATCGTAGAGGAATTTGAGTGGTTCCATCGTCACCCCGAGCTCTCCTACGAGGAGGTCGAGACGACGAAGCGCATTCGCGCCGCCTTGGAGCGGGCGGGGATCCACATTCTGGATCTGCCGCTCAAGACAGGACTGGTCGCGGAGGTCGGGCAGGGGGAGCCGCTCGTTGCGCTGCGCACCGATATAGACGCCCTGCCGATCGAGGAGCAGACGGATCTGCCATACCGCTCGGAACATAGAGGACGGATGCACGCCTGCGGGCACGACTTCCATATCTCGTCGGTGCTCGGCGCGGCGCTCCTGCTCAAGCAGCATGAGGCGGAGCTCACGGGGCGCGTGCGCATCTTCTTCCAGCCGGCAGAGGAGGCACCGGGCGGTGCGAAGGTACTCATCGAGGCAGGCGCGTTGAGGGACGTTGCAGCGATTTTCGGTCTGCACGCCTCGCCCCTCATGGAGGTCGGCACGGTTGGCATCTCGGCGGGAGCGGTGATGGCAGCGGTGGATCGCTTTGTTTTCCGCTTTCATGGCACGGGGACGCATGCCGCACATCCCGAGTCCGGCGTCGATCCGATTGTCCTTGCGGCGGCGTTCATCCAGTCCGTGCAGACGGTTGTCGCACGTAATCTCAATCCGTTCTCCGCAGGGCTTGTGAGCGTCACGCATATTGCGGCGGGGAATACGTGGAACGTGATTCCCGAGGAGGCACTCGTCGAGGGGACGACGCGCAGCATGAATGCAGAGGAGCGTACGCACATCCGCGCGCGTGTCTGTACTCTCGCAGAGCAGCTGGCAGCATCCTACGGTGCCGCGGTGGAGACGGATTGGTACGAAGGACCTCCCGCAACGTGCAACGATGGCTTTTGGGCATCGTACGCCGCGGAGAAGGCGAAGGAGCGCGGGCTGAATGTCGTACCCGCACCGAAATCGCTCGGCGGTGAGGATTTTGCCTTCTATCAGGAGAGAGTACCGGGGGTGTTCGTTCTCGTCGGTACAGGGCTTGCACCTGCTCTCCACAATCCGGGCTTTCGCGTCGACCCGCGTGCCCTTACGCCGACAGCGGACTATCTGGCGGAACTCGTGCGCGGCGCATTGGGGAAAGTACGGGAACGATAGTTTATCCGTGATGAAAAAAGCTGCCATTTTTTGGCAGCTTTTTTCGTATATTATTTCTTTCGATGCGATTTCTTTGCGACGTGATCCTTGATCGGCGCAGGCGAGGGCGTATCGCGCCAGCCGAGCCAGAGGAAGAAGCCGAGGGCGATGAACCCAAAGACGAGGCTTCCCGTTTGCGCGCTCGTGAAGAGTCCAAAGTATTTCTCTGTATAGTCACCGCGCAGATACTCGAGCGCGAAGCGCGCGAGACTGTAGAGCATGATATAGAGGGCGAAGCACTGCCCGCGCGCATGACTGCGCGCGCGGAAGAGGAGGAGGAGTGCGAAGATGACGATGTCGAGCTGCCCCTCCCAGACCTCTGCCGGCCAGAGCGGCTGTGCACCGTACGTGTGGTAGGCGAGAGTCGCCGCGGGATAGAGGATGCCGAAGTCTCCGCCGGTCGGTGCGCCGAAGGCGTCGCCGTTGAGGAGGTTCGCGCAGCGCCCGAGTGCCTGACCGAGGACGATGGCGGGCGCGACAACGTCGAGGAAGTGGATGGTGTCGAGCCCCTGCTTTCGGCTGTAGAGAATGCCGACAAGTACGCCGAGAAAGACGCCGCCCTGGATGGCCATGCCGCCCTGCCAGACGTTCAGCAGTTCGGTCAGATGGTGCTGATAGTAGTCCCAGTCAAAGAAGAACACATCCCAGAGCCGCGCACCGAGGAGCCCTGCGATGCCGCAGTAGATGCCGATGTCGGTGATGTACTTCTCGTAGCCGCGCCCGTCCGCCTTTGCGAGGTAGTAGGCGACCCCTGTGGCAAGGAAGATCGAGAGGGAGATCACGACGCCGTAGGCACGGATGGGAAAATCTCCGATGTAGAAGAGATATTGATGCACGAAATGCCCCTTCCTATGCGGGCGCAAAGAGCGGCAGTGTCTCAAGGAAGATGATGTCTTTCCGATGTGCCGCGTCGCCCTCGGCGAGAACGGCCGCCTGTCCGATGACGTGCGCTCCCGTCTTTTCGGCGAGATGGGCGAGTGCCTTCATCGAGCCGCCCGTGCTGATCACGTCGTCGAGCAGGAGGACGCGGCGTCCCTTGATGCGTGCGATGTCATCCGCCGTGAGGTAGAGCCGCTGTTTGCCAAGCGTCGTGATGGACTCGTCCTCGACCCAGATGGGATCTTCCATGTACGCCTTGATGGATTTGCGTGCCGTGATGTAGTAGGGCATGCCAAGCTGCCGTGCGAGTTCCGCCGCCAGGGGGATGCCCTTCGTCTCGGCGGTCATAAGGATCTCCGTGTCCGCCGGAATCACCTTTGCCAGCTCGCGTGCACACGCCGTGCACAGCTCCACATCGCCCAGCATGACGAAACCTGCGATCGCCAGGTGTTCGTTGAGGTTCAGGATGGGGAGACTGCGGCGGCAGCCTGCGACGGTGAGTTCATGGTAGCGTTTTGCCATAGCGTTAGAGTCCTTTCTCCGTCAAGATGATCTCCACCGCATTCAGCACGTCGCTGATGTTCTGTTCCGTGATGATGAGCGGCGGCTGAAATGCCATGACGTTGCGGGCGATGCCGTTTTTGCCGACGATGAAGCCGCGGTTCTTGAGCTCCTCGAGCACGGCATCCAGCTCGGCAGGGGCGGGGGATTTGTCCGCGTGGACAAATTCTGCGCCGACCATCAGCCCGAGGCCGCGAATGTCGCCGATGATGGGATGCCGCGCTGCAATCTCCTGCAGCCCTGCACGCAGCTGTGCGCCGCGCCGCTCGGCGTTCCCCATGAGATCATGCGACTCGATATAGCGGATGACGCCGAGTCCTGCCGTGGAGGAGACGGGATTGCCGCCGAGGGTCGATGCGCCGGGCTTCTTGTATTTGTCGGCGACTGTCGGCGTCGCGATAAATGCACTGATGGGCGCACCGTTGCCGAGTGCCTTTGCCATGGTCATGATGTCGGGCTGCACATCGTAGTGCTCGATGCCGAACATCCTGCCCGTGCGCGCAAAGCCCGTCTGCACCTCGTCCGCGATGAAGAGCGTGCCGAAATGCGTGAGGATCTCCTTGATGCGCTTGAAGTAGCCGGGCGGCGGGACGACGATGCCCGCGTTGCCCTGGATGGTCTCGGCGATAAAGGCGGCGGGGCGCCCCGATGTAACTGTTCGGATGATGTCCTCGACCATATTGGCACAGGCAAGGTCACAGGCGGGGTATTCCTTCCCCATGGGACAGCGGTAGCAGTAAGGATTCGGTGCAAAGCTGATGCCTCCGACGGGGTTCGGGTCGGTGCGCCACATGGCAATGCCCGTCAGGCTCATCGTCAGTTTCGTGCGCCCGTGGAGTCCGCTGCGCAGGGCGATGAACTCGCTGCTGCCCGTAGCGATCTCGGCAAGCAGTGCCGCGCCCTCATTTGCCTCCGTGCCTGTGGAGCAGAAGAAGCTTTTCTGCAGTGCGCCCGGGGTGATGCGGGCGAGCTGCTCGGCGAGATTGACGAAGTTCTCCGTAAGGTAGATGTTGCAGACGTGCTGGAGGGTATTGACCTGCTCCGTGACGGCGGCGTTGATCTCGGGGTTGCAGTGCCCGCAGTTGATGACCGAGACGCCCGCGAAGCAGTCGAGATACGCTCTCCCCTCGCTGTCGTAGAGGTACTGCATGGAGCCGCGTACGATCTGGCGCGGGTCGCTGTAGAAATGCCCCAGACAGGGCATGATGTACTTCTTTTTCTTTTCCAGTATGGCAGCTGCGCCGATGTAGGAGTGTTCGCTGATAGAATCTGTTGCCATGAAATATACTTTCTTGATTAAATCGAATTGCGGCTCTGACGGAAGCGGTAAGTTCCGATGCCCAAGGGGCGCGGAGCAATCTCTGTGAGGCGGTCAAACTCCGCCGCACGATAGCCGTCGCCGCCCGCGGCGAGACGGTCGAGTGCCGCACGGTAGATGCGGACGATCTCCGCCGTCACGTCCGCCGTGTAGTCCTGCGCCTCGATGCGGTACGAGCCGAGCCCATTGAACTTTTCGAGGTAGGGGTAGAGGCACAGATCCTTGGCAAAGTAGATGTGACTGCGCCCGTACTGGTCGATGCGGATCGAATGGACGCCGCCTGCCTCGTCACGGAACGCATAGTGCGTGTCGAGCAGCTCGGGCGAATCGAGGTCGTTGTATGCGGGCAGCGACATCGCGGGGAAGTTGTAGTCGCAGATCATGGACTCGTACGCGCCGTGGACGACCGCCTCGATCGGCAGGACGGAGTTCTCGACGATCTCGCGCAGCTGACGGAAGGACAGCTCATAGGAGGCCGTCGCCATGGTGAGCCCGTTTTCCTTGAGGAAGGTCGCGGCGAGATGGTTAAAGAGGTTGAAGGAGTGATCTGCCTGAATGGGAAGCTTCGTGAGCGTGCGCGCGAGCTTCAGCGTGCCGAGGTTGCCGACCATGACGCCGTCCACTCCGATGTCATTGAGGGCAGTGAAGAACTGCTCGAGCTCTCCGCATTCGCGGCGCATGGTTGTGCGCGGTGTATTCACGATGATGTGGGCGCGTCCTGCCGCGTCGCGCACGAGTGCCTCATAGTCGCGCAGCGTCCACGGACGCTGCGGACGGAATGCCTCACCGCCGACGTAGACGGTATCAGCGCCTGCGTCGATGGCGGCGCGCGCCGCCGCGGGAGTGCCGACGCGGACACTCAGGCGACGACTGGGTTCGTTTTCCTTTGCGATCGGCGGCTCCTCGCGCAGCACCTCGTCGGCAAAGCCCGCCTCCTCGATCGCCTGACTGAAGAAGCGCGGCTCGCGCTCGCCCGTCATGCCGATGTCGATTGCTGTCGGCTGTCCAAATGCGAATGTGGTCGTGTAGTCGCGCACACGGTTTTCGTAGAGGCTGCGCCAGCCCTCCTCATCCGTCGTATAGCCGTTCGGATCGGCGATGTAGGCGTCGATGGCGGCACGATAGGTAGAGACGAGGCGGCGGATGAATTCCGGCGCACGCATCCGCCCCTCGATTTTGAACGAAAAGACACCCGCCTGTATGAGAGCGGGGATGGCACGATACATGCACATGTCCTTGAGCGCGAGCTTGTACGGTCCGGGGCTGGACGCGTCGAGCACCTCTCCCGTCTCCTCGTTGATGAAGGCAAACGGCCAGCGGCAGATCTTCATGCAGCGCCCGCGGTTGCCGCTCTGCCCAAAGAGAACGCCCGAGTGGATGCACTGCCCGCTCTCGGAGATGCACATATCGCCGTGCATGAAGTACTCCACCTCGATGCCCGTGCGCGCACGGAAGAGGGCGAGCTCGGAGAGCGTCATCTCACGGCCGACCACGATGCGCGTGATGCCGTACTCCTTGAGCTTTTCGATGGCGTATTCGTTGTGCGTATTCATCATGACCGAGGTGTGCAGGGGTACGGTGATGCCCATCTCGTGCACGAGCTCGAGCACGGCAAAGTCCTGTACGAGAATCGCATCGGGGCGGATCTCCTCCAGATAGGCGAGATAGTCGCGCAGAGCCGGCAGCTCCTCGTTGCTGATGAGGTTGTTGAGGGTTATGTAGAGGTGGACGTCATGGGCGTGGGCGTAGTCAATCGCCTCCTTGAGCCGCGCGTCGTCGAAGTTAAAATCGCCCTCGTGCAGGCGCATATTGAAATGTTTGCCGCCCAGATAGACGGCGTCCGCGCCGGCATCAATCGCTGCCGTCATGGCATCCCATGTGCCGGCAGGTGCAAGCAGTTCGACGGATTTACGGTGTAACAGCATTATGTAAAGTCTCCTTTGTTGCCGGAGGTGCCGCTGACAGACAGGGACACTCCTCCATCATTGTTTCTGATTATAGCAGGAAATACCATTTCTTTCAAATAAGCATGGCCTTCTTTTCCCTATCGTTTGATGGAGTTTATCAATAGAAAGTTTTTCGCGCTGTATCTTGTAAAAAAGGCACTTTTCAGGTATGATGATATATAGATTTTATCGTTTATACTGACAATTATAAATACAACGTCTGTTAAGCCGTGATTATATTTTTTTGCCCTTGAATTATTGTTTTAAATTATTTACTTTTCCTATGTATTTATTAATTCTTCTATAAGGAGGGCTTATGTATGGGAGAATATGGAAGCTTGGGCATTTTTCTTCTCGTAGCGTTGTTTTTCCCCGTCATGGCACTGGGACCGGCATTCCTGCTGCAGCCGAAGAAGCCGTCGCCGCAGAAGTACATTCCCTACGAGTGCGGTGTCGATTCGATCGGGTCGCCCTACGTCCAGTTTCGTGCGGGGTATTTCCTCTACGCGCTGCTGTTCATCGTCTTTGACATAGAGACGGTGTTCCTCTACCCGTGGGCGGTGGAGTTCCGCATGCTCGGCGCATTTGCGCTCATCGAGATGTTCATCTTCGTTGGGATTCTGGTGCTCGGCCTTGCCTATGCGTGGCGAAAGGGGGATCTCACATGGAAATAGCAGAGCGCGTCCCGGAGTGTCTGCGGGAAAATGTCTTTGTCGTCAAGTTGGATGAACTGCTGCGCTGGGCGCATGCAAACTCGATCTGGCCGCTGTCCTCGGGGCTGGCCTGCTGCGCCATTGAGATGATGACCACAGCGACGGCACGGTTCGACCTCGCACGATTCGGCTACGAGGTGTTCCGTCCCTGCCCGCGTCAGGCGGATCTCTTCATCGTCGCGGGGACGCTGACGTGGAAGATGGCGCCGGCAGTCGTGCGTCTCTATGAGGAGATGCCCGAGCCGAAGTATGTGATTGCGATGGGGGCGTGCGCGATTGCGGGCGGCCCCTTTGCGGATTCGTACTCGGTCGTCTCGGGGGTCGATGAGCTCCTGCCCGTGGATGTCTACATCCCGGGCTGTCCGCCGCGCCCCGAGGCACTGATCGACGGCATGCTGAAGCTGCGCGAGAAGATCCTCCATCCCGAGCGCGTCCGCGCGGAGCGGGCCTACTGGGCAGAGCGGGCGGCAGAGAGGGCGGTGAACGCATGAGGAACAAGTATGTGACGCCTGCAATGCTGGAGGCACTCAAGGTCGCCTTTTCGTCGGCGGAGTACGATGTGGAGGCAGAGCGTCCCGCACTCTATATTGCTGCCGAGGAGCTCCTCGGCCTGCTGCGCGTTCTGCGTGACGACGGGACACTGCAGCTGACGCGGCTGGAGAATGTGACGGCGGTGGACTGGAAAGACCGCTTCGAGATGGTCTATCATCTCTTTTCACCGACGGAGCTGCACTGGCTGACGCTGAAGGTAATGCTGCCGCATGATGTGCCCGTGCTCCCCTCGGTGACGCCCGTGTTCCCCGGCGCAGAGTTCGAGGAGCGCGAGGTGTATGATCTCATGGGCATTGTGTTCACGGGTCACCCCGATCTGCGGCGTGTCTTCCATGCGGACGATTTTGTCGGGTATCCGCTGCGCAAGGACTTTGTCCCGCCGCCGCCGCCCGCTGTCCCATCCTTTCGGAAGGAGGAGTCCTGATGCTGCGTACCGAGACCTATACGCTCAACATGGGTCCCCAGCATCCGTCGACGCACGGCGTGCTGCAGGTGCAGCTCGAGCTGGACGGCGAGCGCATCGTGAAGGCGACGCCGATCATGGGCTATCTCCATCGCGGGATTGAGAAGCTGCTTGAGGCGCGGACGTATGCGCAGGGGCTTCCCTATACCGACCGCCTCGACTACATCTCTGCCATGAACAACAACTTCGGCTATGCGCGTGCGGTGGAGGAGCTGGCGGGGATCGAGACGACGCCGCGCGCAGAGTACATCCGCGTCATCATGGCGGAGCTGAACCGCATCAACAGTCACCTGATCTTCATCGGGACGCTTGCAAATGATCTCGGCGCGTCGACGGGAATGCTCTATTGTTTCCGCGACCGTGAGAAGATCCTCGATATTTTCAATCTCGTCTGCGGGGCACGTCAGACCTTTCACTATATCCGCATCGGCGGGGTAAAGGAGGATCTCTCGCCCGAGGCGGCGGAGATGATCCGCGTCTTTGTCGACAGCGTGCCTGACTTCCTCGCGGAGTACAACCGTCTCCTCACGGGCAACGAGATTTTTGTCCGCCGCATCCGCGGCACGTCGCCCATGACGACGGAGGAGGCACTCGCGTGCAGTATGACTGGGCCAAACCTGCGCGCGACGGGGCTCGCCTTTGATCTGCGCAAGGTGGACGGCTACAGCGTCTATGATGATTTTGACTTCGATATCCCCGTGGGTGAGCATGGCGATAACTGGGACCGCTACATGGTCAAGCTCGCCGAGATCGCGGAAAGCGCGAAGATCGTGCGGCAGGCAATCGACGGACTGCCCGAGGGCGACTTCATGGCAAAGAAGGTGCCCAAGGTCATCAAGCCGCCCAAGGGCGAGGTGTTCAGCCGGACGGAGGGAACGCGCGGGGAGCTCGGCTTCTACATCGTCAGCAATGGTACGACGAAACCGTACCGCATTCACATCCGCCGCCCCTCGTTCGTAAATATGCAGGGGCTCGATCCAATGTGCCGCGGCATGCTCATCGGCGACTCGGTCGCCGCCTACTCGTCCATTGACCCGATCATGGGCGAAGTGGACTGCTGAGAAAGGAGACGAATGATGGAGAGCTCTTTTCTTTCTGCGATTGCGGTGGGGCTGGACGGACTCATCTACCGCCTGATCCCGATTCCGTTCGTGGTGGATCTTGTGATGACCTTCGTCGGTATTGCCATCCTGCTCGGTATCATCTCGATGGCGGCGATTGTCTTTACCTACACGGAGCGCAAGATCTGCGCGTTCATCCAAGTGCGCATCGGCCCGAACCGCGTGGGCGGAAGATTCGGTCTGCTGCAGCCCGTTGCGGATATGCTGAAGCTGATGAGCAAGGAGGACATTATGCCCGCCGGTGCGGACAAGGTGGTCTGGGCACTCTCGCCCGCGCTGCTCTTTGTCCCCGCAGCGCTCGTCTACGCGCTTTTCCCGTTCGATGCGGGGGCGGTGCTCGCCGATGTCAACGTCGGTGTGTTCCTCCTCTTTGCCATCTCGGGGCAGGCAGTGCTGCCGTTCCTCATGGGCGGCTATGCATCGAACAATAAGTATTCGTTTATCGGCGGCATGCGCATCGTTGGGCAGATGCTCAGCTATGAGGCGCCGCTCCTCTTCTCCCTGCTCGGCATCATTATGCTGACGGGCTCACTGCGCCTCGACGATATCGTCCAGATGCAGGCGCAGAACTACTGGTTTATCTTCATGCAGCCGCTCGCGTTCATCATCTTCCTGATCGCAGCGGTCGCCGAGACGAACCGTACGCCGTTTGACCTCGTGGAGGGCGAGTCAGAGATTATCGCAGGACCGTTTACGGAGTACTCGGGGATGCGCTGGGCGCTGTTCTTCCTCGCAGAGTACGCGAACCTCCTGACGGCGGCGATCCTCGCGACGACGTTCTTCCTCGGCGGCTACAGCGGGCCGTCGTTCCTGCCGGGATTCGTCTGGTTCGGCATCAAGGCGGTGCTCATGGTGTTGCTCATCATGTGGTTCCGCTGGACGTTCCCGCGCACGCGCGTGGATCAGATCCTGACGTTCGGCTGGAAGGTGCTCGTCCCGCTCTCGATTCTGAACGTTGTTCTGACGGGCGCGCTGATGTTCTGGTTCGGTATCGTTTAAGGGGGGACGCACATGTTTGGAAAAGGCCTTTTGACCGGCATGAGTGTCACATGGAAGCATCTCTGGGGCAAGAAGGAGACGGTCTGCTACCCCGAGGAGAAGCTGCCCATGACGGATAATTTTCGCGGCGGCAATCTCGCGATGGACTGGCGCGTCTGCATCGGCTGCTCGATGTGCGCCAATGCGTGCCCGAACAAGGCGCTTGATCTGACAATTGTCCCCGATGCGAAGAAGAAGCGCCACATGAAGTCCTACATTCATCACTCGGGGCGCTGTCTTTACTGCAATCTCTGTGTGGAGGCGTGTCCGGTCAATACGCTTGTCTGGGATAAGGACTACGCCATCGCCACGTGGAGCAAGGAGACGATGACGCACGATGCCATGACGGACGAGGACCGTGCTGATCTCGCGGAGTTCCTCGCACAGGTAGAGGTCGAGGCGGCAGAGGAAAAGGCGAAGAAAGAAGCCGCTGCCAAGGCAAAGGCGGAGGCAGAGGCAAAGGTGAAAGCCGAAGCGGAGGCTGCCGCAAAGGAAAAAGCCGCTGAGGAAAAACCCGACGGAGAAAAAGCTGCGGCGGACACGTCCGCCACGGAAAACGCTGCCGCAAAGGATGCGCAGACGACGGAAGGAGGGGCGACATGAGCTTTATCTTTTACTTTCTCGCTGCCGTGACGATCATCGGCGCGCTCGGCGTCGTTCTCTCGCCGAATGTCGTGCACAGTGCACTCTTTCTCGTGCTCTCATTCATCGGTGTGGCGGCGATCTATTTCTACATCGGTGCGGAGTTCCTCGGTGCGGTGCAGCTCATGGTCTACAGCGGCGCAGTCGCTGTCCTCATCGTCATGGCGATCATGCTGACGCGGCGGGACTCGATGGCGCAGTCCAATCCCTCGCAGAAGCTCTTTCGCCGCGTCGTAACGGGGCTGCTGGCAGGCAGTATCTTCTTCCTCATCGGATGCGGCATTGTCCTTGCTCCGCTTCCTGCGGGCGAATTTGCTGCATCGACGGGGGCAGACGAGATCGCCCAGCTGATGCTCGGCACGTATCTCGTGCCGTTTGAAGTGACGGCGGTACTGCTCCTCGCGGCGATGGTCGGCGCACTGCTCTTGGCGAGAGGAGGGGATGCGGCATGATCGGTATTCCTGATCTGCTCTTTTTGTCGGCACTGCTGTTCTGCATTGGGCTCTATGGGCTCCTCACGCGGCGCGGCATCATCCCGATTCTCATGTGCGTGGAGCTGATGCTCAATGCGGTCAACATCAATCTCGTTGCCTTTGACCGTTTTTACGCGCACAACGCGGAGGGACAGCTAATGGCACTCTTCTCGATTGCGGTCGCTGCATCCGAGATCGCCGTCGGGCTGGCTCTCGCATTCCGCCTGTATCAGATTCGGTTCACGACGAATGTCGATGAGCTGGATACGCTGAAAGACTAGGGGAGGGGAGTGCTATGTTTACCTTTGCTCTGACGCATGCGTATCTGATTCCCCTGTTCCCTGCGCTCGCGTTCCTCATCATCGCGCCCTTTACGCGGCGGGAGAAGAACCTCTCGGCGACGATTGCGATTGTGATGATGGCTCTGGCCCTTGCGTTCTCCGTCTTTGTCGCACTCGCCACGGTAAACTATCAGATCACGATGGGCGATCCCTACGTGATGAAGACGGTCTGGGCGCACATCGGTGCGGTGGAGCTGTCGATGGGTGTCCTGATCGACCCGCTGACGGCACTCATGCTCGTCATCGTGACGCTGGTCTCGCTGCTCGTCTACATCTACTCTGTCAGCTATATGGAGCACGATGAGGGGATGGGGCGCTTCTTTGCGTTCATCTCGCTGTTTTCGGCTGCGATGCTCGGGCTGGTCGTCTCGGTCAACTTTCTCCAGCTCTATGTGTTCTGGGAGGGCGTCGGGCTCTGCTCCTACCTCCTGATCGGATTCTACTACGATAAGGTCTCGGCGCGCGAGGCGGCGAAGAAGGCGTTCATCACGACGCGTATCGGCGACTTTGGAATGCTGGTCGGCATCCTGCTCGTGCAGGTGTCGTTCGGGACGATGGACTTCATCGAGCTGCGGCTGATGATGCCCGCGTATGTCCTCGTCGCGGGGACGGGATACTTGACGGTGATCGGTCTGCTGCTCTTCATGGGGCCGATTGGAAAGTCCGGCCAGTTTCCGCTCCACGTCTGGCTGCTCGATGCGATGGAAGGCCCGACGCCGACCTCGGCGCTCATCCATGCGGCGACGATGGTCGCGGCAGGTGTCTTTCTCGTTGCGCGTGCCTTTTTCATCTTCAGTGAGTGTCCGCTCGTGATGAATTTCATCGCGGGGCTCGGAGCGTTTACGGCGCTTTTTGCGGCGGTTATCGCCGTGACGCAGCGGCGGTTCAAGGCGGTGCTTGCCTACTCGACCATCAGTCAGCTCGGCTACATGATGCTCGCGGTAGGGATTGGCGCGTTCTCCGCCTCGATGTTCCATCTCATGACGCACGCCTTCTTCAAGGCGATGCTCTTCCTCTGCGCGGGCGCGGTGATGCATGCACTCCACGATGAGACGGACATCACCAAGATGGGCGGGCTCTGGAAAAAGATGCCGCTCACCTTCGTGACGATGCTGATCGGTGTCCTTGCGATCTCCGGTATACCGCCGTTTTCGGGATTCTTCTCAAAGGATGAGATCCTCGCCGCGGCGATGCACGCGAGTACGCCGCTCTATCTCATGGCGACGTTCACCTCCTTCCTCACAGCATTCTACATGGCGCGTCTCCTCATTGTCGCCTTCCTCGGTGAGAGCCGCAGTGAACACGAGGCGCATGAGGTCGATGCCTTCATGCGCTGGCCGATGATTATGCTCGCGCTGCTTACCATTGTGAGCGGCCTATGGGGCTACTTCGGCGGGTTTTCTATGTGGATCTACGCGGATGCACCGCATCATGAGGCGATCGACTGGACGGTGGCGGGGACGAGTACCGTGCTCGCCCTCCTCGCCTTTGCGGCGGCGTATCAGATCTATGGACGCCATCGTCTGCGCGCGGCGATGCAGCAGCGGAGCTTCGGTTTCCTCTATCGCGTCGTCTACAACAAGTTCTATGTGGATGAGCTGTATGGCTACTTCCGTGAGCGCTTCGTCTACGGCACGGCGGTGATCCTCAAGTGGGTCGATGAAAAGATTTTTGACGGCATCATGAATGGACTCGGCGCCTATGGTCTGGCGATGAGCGAGGTGCTGACGGAGAACGTCAACGGGCAGGCACAGCGGTATGTCGTCGTGTTCTACACGGGCGTTGTGATTCTCCTGTGCTATGCGCTGTACTGGGCGGTACAGGTTCTGATGTATCTGGGAGGAGGTCTTCTGCGATGACATTTCCGATTCTCTCGGTCATTCTCCTCACACCGCTCGTGGCCGCGCTCATCCTCGCCCTGCTGCCGGGACGTCTGCACGATACGATACGTCAGCTTTCGGCACTGGCGATGATCATTGTGACGCTGCTGACGCTCTTTGTTTACGCGGACTACGATATGGTGCTCGGCGGGATGCAGTACACGGAGTACATGCCGTGGATCACGGATCTCGGCGTTGCCTACTCGCTCGGCGTAGATGGGATCTCCCTGCCGATGCTCCTCCTGTCGAGCGTCGTGGGGCTCGCGGCTGTCTACAGCTCATGGCATGTGGAGAAGCGGGTCAAGGAGTACTTCGTTCTCCTGCTCATCGTGATCGCGGGTGTCTCGGGGGCATTCCTCGTGCGTGACCTTTTCTTCTTCCTCGTCCTCTGTGAGATGGTCGTCATCCCCGCGTACCTGATGGTGATGATCTGGGGCTCGTCCGAGCGCGTGACGAAGGAACACGCGGCGATGAAGATGACCATTTTCCTCCTCGTCGGCTCGGCGTTCATGCTCGTCGGTGTGCTCCTTCTCTACGTGAGTGCGTACGAGTCCGGGATGCGGACGTTCGACTTTGAGGCACTCACCGCCGCTGCTATCGCGGGACATATCTCGTGGGAGGTGCAGGTGACGGCATTCCTCCTCCTGCTCGTCGGTTTCGGCTCGCATCTCTCGATGTTCCCGATGCATATATGGTCGCCCGACGGCTATGCAGGCGCACCGACGGCGATCTCGATGATCAATGCGGGGGTGCTGAAAAAGATCGGCGGTTACGCGCTCATCCGCGTCGGCCTCTTTATCCTGCCGCTCGGGGCAAAGTTCTGGGCACCGCTGATCGCGATCCTCGCCACGATCAATGTGATCTATGCGTCCTATATCGCACTCGCCCAGCGCGACATCAAGTACATGATCGCCTATTCCTCCATTTCTCACATGGGCTACGTTCTCCTCGGCTTCGCGGCACTCAATGTCGTGAGCGTCGGCGGCGCCGTCGCCTATATGGTGGCGCACGGCATCATGCTCGCACTCTTCTTCTCGCAGGTCGGCTACGTCTACGAAAAGACGGAGCTGCGCCGTGTGGGCGATCTCTGGGGCTTGGCGCACTATATGCCGCATATCACGGTCGGATTTATGCTCGCAGGGCTGTGCTCGCTCGGCCTGCCTGGGCTGATCGGCTTCGTGCCGGAGTTTACCATCTTTGTGGGGACGGTGGAGGCATATCCTATCCTCACGGTGATTGCGGTCTCCGGCATCATCTTTACCGCGTTCTACGTCCTGCGCATGCTCGCGCGCGTGCTCTTCGGCCCAAAGGTGGAACGCTTCGCGAAGTACCCCGATGAGCGGAAGATCGACATCGTCCCACTTGTCGTTCTCGGCGTTTTCCTTGTCGGCTTCGGCGTATTCCCGGGACTCCTCATGGGCATGGTGGACGCGGGAACTGCGCCGCTGGCACCGCTTCTTGAGATGATTCAGGATGCTCCGACGATTCTGGGAGGTGGGCAGTGATGATGCAGGAAATGAATCTTGCCGCAATCTCCATCGAGCTGGGCATCGCCGTACTCATGGCGGCCGTGCTCCTGATCGACCTCTGTATGGCGCGTGGGACATCGCGCCGTGCCCTCGCCCGCGTGACTGCACTCGGACTGCTCGGTGTACTCGCTCTCGCCGTGCGGATGTATCCGCCGGATGGGGGAGCGACGGCGTTCTTTGCGGGGCTCTACATCGTTGACGGCTATTCCGTGTTCTTCAAGATTCTCTTTATCGTCGGCGTCCTCGCCACTGTGCTTTTTGCAGAGAGCTATGTGGAGAAGATGATCCGCCACAGGGGCGAGTTCTATCTGCTCCTCCTGTCCGCCCTGCTCGGTATGTGTGCTCTCGCTTCGGCGAACGACCTCATGACGGCGTTTGTCGGGCTGGAGCTCATGACGATCTCGTTCTATACACTCGTTGCGATCCGCACGGATGCGCCGCTCTCGGCAGAGGCGGGCATCAAGTATCTGGTGTTCGGGTCGGGCTCGACGGCAGTGCTCCTCTACGGCATGAGCCTCGTCTACGGGATGACGGGGACAATGATGTTTCAAGGGATCGCACAGGGACTTGGCCTCGTGCTTTCCCTCGGGCTCATCGGCGTGGTCTTTATCCTCGCGGGCTTCTTCTTCAAGCTCTCGATCATCCCGTTCCATCTCTGGGCACCCGATGTATATGAGGGCGCACCTGCGCCCGTGACGGCACTCCTCGCCATGTGCTCTAAGGCAGCGGGGGTGGCGATCCTCCTGCGCGTGCTCTTCGTCGCGTTCCCTGCACTCTCGGCGTACTGGACGCATCTGATGGCGGCGCTTGCGTGTGTCTCCATGGTCGGGGGCAACATCATGGCGTTCCGTCAGACGAACATCAAGCGGATGCTCGCCTACTCCTCGATTGCGCAGGCGGGATACATGATGACGGCGATGGTTGCGACGAACGCGGCGGGTATCAAGGCAGTACTCTTCTACGCGATGGTCTACGTCTTGGCGAACGTCGGGGCGTTCGTGACCGTCTCCTATCTGGAGACGGAGCGCGGCGGTGCGGACTTCCGCAGCGTGCGCGGACTGGCGCATGACTCTCTGCTTCCGGCGGGCATCCTGATGGTTGCGCTCCTGACGATGGCGGGCATTCCGCCGACGGCAGGCTTTGTCGGCAAGATCTATATCTTCTCTGCCGCGATTGATGCGGGCTATCTCTGGCTCGCGGGGCTGGGCTTTGTCGTGTCGATGATGTCCGTCTACTACTATCTGCTCGTCATCAAGGAGATGTTCCGCGATGTCGAGGCAGATGAGCCGATGATTGACACGCCGCTGCGCCTCCCGCTCTTGACAGGGGCCATGGGCGTCGTTGCCGTCGCCTTTACCCTCGTCATCGGCGTCTGGGCAGAGCCACTCTCGATTTTCAGCAATATCGCCGTCTATACCTTTATGCGTTAGAAATTTTGTGATAAGAAAGGGGCTGCTGCACGAAACAAACGTGCAGCAGCCCCTTTGATTTACTGTCTGTTCTCTAGGGAGCAGACCAAACAACTTATTCATCGAATATGTCTGAATGGGTTCCAGTTTCGACTAGGGTCAAGGTTAGGACGTCGTTTTCAACGAGGTATATCAACAACCAATCCGGTTGAATATGGCACTCGCGAAATCCCTCCCAATTGCCATGAAGTGCATGGTCACGGTATTTGGCATCTAGCTTGTGCCCCTGTCCCAATGCTTCAACAACATTATCCAGTAGCTTGAGATTCAAGCCGCGTTTCTTGGCACGCTTGTAACTTTTCTTATAAGCGTTGGTGAACTTGATGTGATAGGTCATTCTTCCAATGCCTTCTTCAAGTCGTCCATGTTGTCATAGCTAGGGACATCCGGGTTGCGGGAGATTTTTCTTGCTTCTTCCATAGCCGCCAAGGTGCTTTGTTTATAATGGGGCATTTCGATAGAAAATGGGATGCCTCCACGAAGGACACACTGATGGAGAAACATATTAACGGCGCCGGACATATCTAGGCCCAGCCCAGAGAACAATGCGCTAGCCTGTTCTTTTATGTTCCGGTCAATTCTTATTTGAGTAGGGACGGTTGACATGATGACCACACTCCTTTCTTTTGGAACCAGTATAGCTTGTTTGGTTTACGATGTAAAGCGAAACGTTTGAGTATAACTAAGGAGAGGAGGTCAAAGCTTTCTTTTTTACAAAAGCAGAGAGTCGCAATAATCTCCAAGCCATGCAGCACAAAGCATCTAACGGAAGAGGAGATCAAACAGATTTTCGTCAAGGCACTGAACTCCTTGCTGAAAGTCAAAGAGAACGTAATTGCGAGACGCCGCTCCCTGATTGACAGCATTTGCCAGACGGGAAAGCTCTGTAGGAAGAAAAAGTGATAAAACCTTTGAATTAGATGGGAGTTGTTGCACGAAGCAAATGTGCAGCAGCCTTAATTTTGTGAAAAAACACAGAAGGAGCTATTGTACGAAGGTAAATTTATCTTTGTGCAATAGCCCCTTGTGTTCTGCTTTAGAATAGTTCGGCATTTGATCCTGTGCGTGATGCAGTCAATCTAAGATAGCGGTGCTGAATTTATCAGTGCTTCCTTAAATATCCCAGTGAAGCTGTGCAGGATCGGGAGTGGCGCGGTCGATCTCGCGCAGAATCCATGAGGCGTTTTCGTGTGTCTGTGCAAACGCCTCAGCAAGTGGCTGCTCGTAGGCAGGCGGGATCTCCATCGCGTGAATCGCCATGTGCATGTAGTCCTTTGCGATGAGGACGACACCGCGCTCGGCGGCGAGATGTGCCTTGAATCGGTAGCCGTAGTACAGGTAGCTGTTGTGCGGGACGGCATCCTCCAGTCCCTCAAAGGCGGAAATGCGCTCATCGGCCTCCGCCTCGGCGTCCTCGGTCATGCCGAGTTTGTGCATGAGGTTCCACCGATCCGCCCACAGTTCACCGCGCAGGATGTACTTGTAGAGAAAATCCGTTCCCTCGGCACATTCAATCGCAAGATTGATGTGCTCGAGTGCCGCTTCCTGTGTTTCCTTTTCCTCCGCCTCAAGTGCCGAGAGCCCCTGCATGGCGTAGACTTTCTCCTCTACGTCCTGCGCGAGTTCCTCGTTCACCTCGGCATCCATAACACTTTGAAAGAATTCGATGGCCTCTGCGCGATGCTCCGGCATCTGTGCGAGAAAATGGGCGAGCCGCGCCCGTGCGTGCCAGTCCTCCACACCGCCGGCAAAGAGCTCGTAGGGCGGGGCGTTTTTTCCGAGACGGTCGATAACGAGATGGATGCGTTCATGAAATGTTTCCGGCGTCATAGTTTTATCACCTGTTTCATTTGATTCAAAAGGGGCAGATCGTGTGTGATGACGATGAGCGTTGCGCCGCGTGCATCGGCATCTGCCAAGACGGATGTGATGAGGCGTGTACCGCAGGCAGCATCGAGCCCTGCTGTCGGCTCATCGAGGAGCAGGATCGGCGCATCGCCCGCGAGTGCAAGTGCGGTGAGCAGGCGGCTGCGCTGTCCCCCCGAAAGACGGGAGGCGTTCATTCCGAGCGGCTCGTCGAGCCCTGCGGGCAGAGCCCGAACGACGTCCGCGAGCTGCGCCGTTTCGAGTGCGTGCCATATTGCTGCCTCAGAGATATCACCGCGCAGGCGCAGAAAGTTGTCCCGTATGGAGGCAGAGAAGAGCCAGCTGCCCTGTAGGGCAGCACCAAAATAGGTGCGCGACGCTTCGAGAGGGAGCTTCGTATGGGGAATACCATCGTAGGAGATCGTGCCCGCATCGGGCTCCCAGAGGCGGAGCAGAAGGCTCGCCAGCGTCGTCTTGCCTGCGCCGCTCTCACCGATGATGGCCGTGTGCTCGCCGCGGTGGATCGTAAGGCTGAGGTTCTGCACAATGGGGATGCCTGTATGATAGCCGAAGACGAGGTGTTTCGCCTCGATCAGAGGTGCGTTTGCTGATTTTTCGGAAGGGGGTGCGATGGAGGCGGGCTGTGTGTGCTCGCCGTCTGATGGGAGAATGTGTCGTGCGGCACGCGCCGATTCTTGTGCGCCGAGAACGGCGGGGGGGATCGGGCGGAGCTCGGCGAGTACCGCCTCGAGGGCGAGAACCCAGACCGCGTACTGGATGCCCGTGAGGATCCCTTCGATCACGCGGGGGATGAGGAGGATGATGGCTGCGATCCAGACGATGATCCGCAGGACGTCGAGCAGGGTGAAGAGCTGCTCGCGTTTCCGCCCTCGTGCCGTTCGCTCGCGCTGAAATGTCGCCGCCGCCTCATCCAGCACTGCCTGAGCATGCTGTGTACTGCCGGCGGCGCGCAGCTCGGTGCGCCCGTCGATCTGATCGAGGAGGCTGCTGCGATAGTCGGCACTTTGCGCGCGCAGTTCCGTTTCGCGGAGGAAGAGCGGGAGCGCAATGTGGAGTAGAAAGAGCAGGAATACGACTGTGGCCGCAGGGATGCTGAGCGGCAGGAGAGCCGCACAGGCGAGCAGCACCAAGGCAAGGGCGATCAGTGGCGGCGGGACGGCGCGCAGGTAGAAGTCGCGCAGGGTCTCACAGCCCGTCAGCAGATCGTGGAGGAACTCGCCCTCGCGTACGTTGCCCTCTCGCATGGGAATGACGGCGGCAGAGCGGCGGTAGGTCGCCTGCTGCAGCGTCTCGTAGCAGCCGAAGGCGAGACGGTGAGAGAGCAGGCGCTCCAGGTAGCGAAAGACGGCGCGCCCGATGCCGCACGCCCGCACGCAGGTAATGGCAAGGGCAAGTGCCGAGAGGGGCGGCGCGAGTGCCGCACTGGCGATGATCCACGCCGCAGAGGCAATGAGGGAAATGCCCGCCGCGGCCGCGAGGAATCCCGCGAGGAGGGCGGGGAGTGCCGCCGCAGGTGCGGCGATGGAGAGCAGCCGAAAGAGCATTGTGGTCATCATGCCTCACCTCCCAGTGTCACGACCTGGTCTGCCCATGCGATGAGCGCAGGACGGTGCGCCGTCAGAATCATCGTGCGGTGATGTGAAAACACTGTCAGGGCATCGATCACGCACCGCTCGGTCTCCTCATCCAGCCCCGCCGTCACCTCGTCCAGAAGGACGATGGGGCGATCCTGAAAGAGGGCGCGTGCCAGACCGAGGCGGTGACGTTCTCCTGCCGAAAGCGGATGGCCGCCCATGCCGAGGCGCGTATGCAGTCCATCGGGCAGCGCGCGCAAAAAGTCGCCGAGTGCCGCCGCCTCCAGTGCCGCCGTGATTTCGGCATCCGCCGTGTCCCGCGTCCACAGCGTCACGTTTTCCGCAAGGCTCGCACCGAAGATATGCGGCTCCTGCGGGACGTAGGTGATGAGCGCAGTGCGTGTCTCCTCCGTGAGACGCGCGAGATCATAGCTGTGTGCTGTTCCTGCACCGTCCGCGAGCATAATCATCCCATCCGAAGGAGGGCGCTGCCCCGCTAGGAGGAGGAGCAGCGTCGATTTTCCGCTGCCGCTGTCGCCTGCGATCACGGTGGACTTTCCTGCGGGAAAGGAGAGCGTGAGATCCGTCAGAACGGCCTCGTCGGTCAGCGGATAGCGGTAGGTGAGCGCCTCCGTGCGTACGGAGGGAGGGGCGAGAATCTGATCGTGCGTTCCCGTGATAGAGGGCGGTGCATCGAGGTAGGGGGCAAGTGCCTTCTCTGCCGTCGCGGCATCCATCGCTGCATGGAAGGCAATGCCGCCCTCACGCAGCGGCTGATAGAACTGCGGCGCAAGGATGAGCACGAAGAATGCCGCGTGAAAGGTCATGCCGCCGTCCATGAGACGCAGGCCGATGGAGACCGCGATGAGGGCAATCGACAGGGTGGTAATCAGTTCCAGTGCAAAGGAGGAGACAAAGGCGAGCCGCAGTACGGCAAGCGAGGCCTCGGAGAACGCATGGCTCATCTGCGCGAGATGATGTCCCTCCGCATCGACGCGGCGAAAGATTTTAAGCGTCGCCGCCGCGCGCACCAGATCACCGAATCCGTCCGTCAGCGTACGCATCTCATCCCATTGACGCTCACTGGCACGGCGCGTCGCCTTGCCGATGAGGTAGAGGAGAAATGGCGCGATCGGCAGGGTGACCAGAAAGAGCAGTGCCGACAGCGGATCGACGACAGCCGTCACGAGCAGGACGAGCGGGATGATGACGACACCTGCGATCATGGTGGGCAGGAGAGTGCGAAACCAAGGGTCGAGCGCATCGACGCGCTCAAGCGTAAGCGTCAGTACACCCGCACCGTTCTGTCCATGTGCAAGCAACTCTCTGTGGAGGGCACGCCGGCAGTAGAGCCGCAGATCATCGGAGAGTTGTGCCTCGATGCGGCTCTTTGGCAGGCGCAGGAGCGCCATGGCGAAAATGCACAAAAACAGCATCAGAAGCTCTGATGCTGTTTCGGCAAGTCCGCCGTGCCCAAGAAATACAGTGTTCACAATGGCGGCCGTATTCCATGCCGCGAGGATGGTCAGCCCTCCGTGCAGGAGTTCGACCGCAACGCGAATGGAGAGGCTGCGCCGCTGCGAATGCAGCATTTGAAACAGGATGGACTTTCTTTTTTTCATTGTTTCCTTTAATATGCCTGATGTCCCGAATCGTTCGGAGAAACGCGCTTGCGGAAGATGTAGTACGTCCAGATCTGATAGCAGAGGACAACGGGGACAAGAATGCCGGCAGCAATGGTCATGATGGAGAGTGTGTACTCCGTCGAGGACGCATTGTAGATCGTCAGACTGTAGCCGGAGTTCAGGCTCGAGACCATGAGACGCGGGAACAGTCCGGCGAAGAAGCCGACCGTCGTGCCGACGATGGCGAGGGCGCCGAGGATGAACGCACCCTTATGGGCGCGCTTGTAGAGAGCACCGATGCCGAGCACGAAAGAGAGCGCCGAGAGGAAGAGAGCCGCCGTGGCGACGGTGCTCTGGTAGAGGTCGGTCTCAACGTAGGTGAGGATCATGCAGATCACGTAAAGGACCGCCGCAGCGACGCCAAACTTCAGACCGAGCGTGCGAGCGCGGTCGAGCAGATAGGTGCTGGTCAGGCGCATCTGCAAGAATGCTGCGCCGTGGAACGCGAAGACGAGAACGAACGTGATGCCGCCGACGATCGTGTAGGGCGTCAGGAGATCAAAGAATCCGCCCTGATAGACCTTGTCCGCACCAATGGGAAGCCCTGCGATCAGATTCGTGACCGCAACGCCCCAGAGGAATGCGGGGACGATGCTGCCGAAGGCAAGTGCGTACGACCAGCGGCGCTGCCATACTTCATCCTCGCGATGATGGCGAAACTCAAAGGCGACGCCGCGCAGGATGAGGGCGGCGAGCATGAGGAAGAGCGCAATGTAGAAGGTGCTGAACATCGTCGCATAGACATGCGGGAAAGCCGCAAACGTGGCACCGCCCGCCGTAATCATCCAGACCTCGTTGCCGTCCCAAACAGGGCCTATGCTGCGGATGAGCTGAGAGCGGTCGCTCTCCTTGTCGGAGATGAGTGTGAGGAGCGTGCCGACGCCATAGTCAAAACCCTCGAGGAAGAAGAATCCCGTGAAGAGGACGACGATCAGCACGAACCAAAGAATATTGTAGTCCATTCTTACTTCCCTCCTTCGATGGCAGGAGTGATCTTCGTGCGGCGGATGAAGCGGAAGGCGAGATAGAGCGCAGTGATGAGCAGCAGCAGGTAGAGCACCGTGAAGCCGATCATCGTGAACCAGATCTCCCCAGCGGTCAGATTCGGTGAGACCGCATCAGCCGTCTTCTGCAGTCCAACCACGATCCACGGCTGACGCCCCATCTCTGCGACGATCCAGCCGCAGGAATTGGCGATAAACGGAATGACGACCAGCCACGGCAGGGCGTAGAGCAGTTTCTTTGCCGAAAGAATCTGTTCCTTCTTCGTTAGGTAGAGCACGACGAGCGAGACGAGCACCATGAAGAAGCCGGCGCCGACCATCGCGCGGAACGAGTAGAAGAGCATCGTGACGTGCGGACGGTAGTCGCCCTCACCATACTTCTGCACAGCCTCTTTCTGGAGATCGTTGATGCCGCGCACCTCACCCGAGGGGCCATCATGCACCATGATCGTGAACATATAGGGGATAGTGATCTCGAAGTCGTTCTGCCCCTTTTCCATATTGGGGTAGGCGAGAACGGCAAACGGTGCAGGATCCTCCGTCTCCCAGAGGGCCTCCATGGAGGCGAGTTTCATCGGGTTTGCCTGTGCGAGGTACTGCGTGTGGAAATGTCCGCTCGCAATGACGCCGACTACGCCGACGAGCGTGTAGATGGCACCCGCCTTGATCGCCTGCGTGAACGCGTAGCGCGACTCCGTGTCGTGCATCAGCTTCCATGCGGAGACCGCCATGACGACAAAGCCGGCGGTCGTGATGCCCGCAAAGAGCGTGTGGGACTGCTCGCCGAGGATGTAATGGTTCGTTACGAGCTCCGCGAAGCTCGCCATCTCGGCGCGCCCGTTGGCGAGCACGTAGCCGACGGGATGCTGCATGAAGGAGTTCGCGACGAGAATCCAGAAGGCAGACAGGTTACTGCCGAGTGCGACCAGCCAGATGCAGGCGCAGTGTGCCTTCTCCGAGAGCTTGTCCCAGCCGAACATCCAGATGCCGAGGAAGGTGGACTCGAGGAAGAACGCCGTGAGAGCCTCGAGTGCGAGCGGTGCGCCGAAGATGTCGCCCATGAAGCGCGAATACTCCGACCAGTTCATGCCGAACTGGAACTCCTGCACCAGACCTGTGACGACACCCATCGCGAAGTTGATGAGAAAGAGCGTACCGAAGAAGTTCAGCAGTTTTCGGCAGGTCTTCTTCCACTCTGGCCGTTTCGTCCTGACGTAGCACGTCTCAAGCAGGGCGACAAAGATCGCCATACCGAGTGTGACAGGGACGAAGAGAAAGTGATAGATGGTAGTGATTGCAAACTGCCATCGCGACAGCATCACTGCTTCCATGTCCAAATCCCTCCTAAAAATAATACCTATGATAATAACAGCAACGGCTTTTGTCCACGGCGTGTGACAAAAGCCCCTCGATTCCCTGCATTATATCATAGGCTTATATGAAATACAAGTTAGATTGATAAAATAAACTATCTAGGAATTAGTCGTAATTATTTTCGTAGGGCATTGACTGCCTGTACGCCGACCACCGCCGCGAGTGCACCGGCAACCCACGGATAGGGAAGCGGGCCATCGAACAGCGGCAGGACTCCTGCCGCCGTCGGTGTGCAGAGCGCGATGAAAAGTGCGGTGAGCCACGTATTCTGGCGAGCGCGTACGCGTGCCGCTTCGCCTGCGTCGAGCAGGGTGACGAGACGCGGCAGTCCGACGCTGTCCAGTGCGATGTCGGGGACATAGTTCTCGATCTTGCCCTGATTGCGCCGTGTCTGTGCCTCAAAGTAGGCAGCGTCCTCGGGGGGGATGAGCGGCTCGACCACCTCGGCGGCGGCCGCTGTGCCGTCCGGCCCCTTTAGCAGCTCGGCACGCAGAGGATCTGTCTCCGTTTCCTCCGCCGCTGCTTCGGCGGGCGGCTTTACGAGGGTGGACGGGCATCCGATGCCGATGTCCGCCGTGCGCAGAGCGGCCTGATCGGCGATCGGGTCGCCCACCATGGCGACGATGGCACCGCGCGACTGCAGCAGACGGATCTCGCGTGCCTTGTCCATCTCCGTGAGATCGGAGCGCACGTCGGCGATGTGCAGTTCCTTGCCCGTCGCGTTGGCAAGACGCTTCGTCTCGCCCGTGAGGAGGACGAGGGAGAGTCCGCGCTGACGCAGGGCGTTCAGTGCACGCTTTGCCTCCATGCGCAGATCGTCGCGGACGGCGATGATGCCGCGCGCGTACTTGCTTGAGCTGACGAAGAGCGGCGACTGCCCGCTCGTTGCGAGCTGATCGGCGCGCGTCAGGAGTGCCGCGCTGATCTCGATGTTTTCCTCCTGCAGCCACTCTTTCTTGCCGACGCGCACGGGTGTACGCACGATCAGTGCCTCTACGCCGAAGCTCTCCTCCTCACGTGCGGCGGAGTGTCGTGTGAGGTGCAGCCCGCGCTCGACGGCAGTGTGGTAGAGTGCCTGAGCATAGGGATGGAGAGCGTCGCGTTCGGCACTTGCGGCAAGTGCGAGCAGCGAGCTCTGCGTCATGCCCTCGGGCACGAGCGCCGAGATGAAGATATCCCCCTCCGTCAGCGTTCCGTTGCGGTTGAAGGCAATGGTATCCACGTGCATGAGCTCGGTAAGTGCACTCATGCGGCTGCATGCAATGCCATCCGCACGCAGATGTCGCTTGATCCGCAGGGCGATCAGCAAGCGTGACACGAGCCATGGGATCGGCGATGCAGCGAGGAAAACGCCGAGAAAGATCTCGGATGCCGCCTCGATACTCACGTTTTCCGTCGTGTACCAGAAGCCCGCAGCCGCCGCTGCGACAATAACGCTGAGGACAAAATGAACCGTGGAAGAAAGAAATTTTTTCAAGGATACTCAGCTCCTGCCATACGATTGTTACACGGGCATTATATCATAGGACGGGAGAAGAGACAAACACGATGCGTTCGTTTGGAGAAGATATACAGACATTCCATACCGTAACATTTATCATAGATAGGGGACATTGTCCTCTCTATAATGATATGGTATAAAGAAAACACATTATGCCGTCGCGGCGCATCTATTTTGTCCGCGTTTTGGCTGAGAAGATCAACATTTTTTGATTTGTGATTCCAATACGATACGGGAGGGGGATACCATGACGTTGCTACATGCAGTAGTTTCGATGATGACGGAGCGCAGTGCGTTCTTTTTGCAGCTGATGATCGAGCACCTTTGGATTTCGGGTGCGGCGATCGGCATTGCCATCATCGTCGGAGGCACGGCGGGTATTCTCATTTATCGCTATGAGCGTGCGGCGGCACCGACGCTTGGCGTGGTCAACTTCCTCTATACCATCCCGTCGATCTCGATGCTCGGCTTTCTCATCCCGTTTTTCGGCATCGGCAATACGGCGGCGATCATTGCGCTCACCGTCTATGCGCTCCTGCCGATGGTACGTGCGACGCATACGGGGCTGGCGCAGATCCCCGCGTCCCTCTCCGAGGCAGGAGCGAGTCTCGGCGGGTCGGATTTCTATGTGCTGACGCGCGTTCAGCTGCCGCTCGCCATGCCCATCATCATGGCGGGCATCCGCAATATGGCGACGATGACGATCGCCCTCGCGGGCATCGCCTCGTTCATCGGCGCGGGCGGACTCGGTGTTGCGATCTATCGCGGCATTACGACGAACAATCCCGCGCTCACCATCGCGGGCAGCCTGCTCATCGCCGTCCTCGCGCTCTCAGCAGATGCCGTCTTGGGACGTGCGGAGGCATGGCTGAAGCGTCCCGCACGGATGACGGGAAAGAGGCGCATTGCCTATGCGGGCACGGCGGCAGCTGTCCTCATCGCCGCGAGCGGTGTGACGTATGGATTTTTCGGCAGAGCGGATGTCATTCATATCGCGACGAAGCCCATGACGGAGCAGCTTATCATGGGTGAGATGCTGAAGATGGTCATTGAGCAGAATACGGGATTGGAGGCGCGCATTACGGCGGGCGTCGGCGGCGGAACATCAAACATCCAGCCGGGGATGGAGAGCGGAGCATTCGACATTTATCCAGAGTATACAGGGACGGGCTGGAATATGGTGCTGAAAGAGGACACGAAGTACAGCGAGGAGAAATTTTCACAGCTGACAGCGGACTATGAGAAAGCATTTCGTATGCGCTGGGTTGGCATGTACGGATTCAATGATACCTTTGGCCTCGTCGTGCGCCGTGCCGTCGCGGAGCAGTACGGTCTGCACACCTACTCCGATCTGCACCGTGCGGCACCGCGCCTGACCTTTGGTGCGGAGTACGATTTCTATGAGCGGGAGGACGGCTATCCTGCGCTCTGTGCGGCATACGGACTTTTCTTCGCACGGACAGTTGACCTCGACATCGGGCTGAAATATGCGGCACTCGCGGATGGGCAGGTAGATGTGATGACCGTGTTTACGACCGACGGACAGCTCTCGGCGGCAGATGCCGTCATTCTCACGGATGATCAGCACTTTTTCCCGTCCTATCGCTGCGGCAACGTCGTGCGCGAGGATGTGCTGACGCGCCATCCCGAGCTGAGTACCGTACTTCTCTCCCTTGAGGGCAGCATTTCGGATGCAGAGATGGCGGCGATGAACCATGCCGTTGAAAGCGAGGGCAGGGAGCCCCGTGCGGTTGCTGAGGAGTTCTTGCGCAAAAAAGGAATATTGAATTGAAGTAAACACAGTTTAATGGTAAAATACAGAAAAATATAGAAACAATAAATTTCCTAATGAGAGTACAGGAGGATATGGCATGACGACAGCGGCAGCAGCGGAGGATAAGGTTCTTCGCCTGATGGCGGAGAAGTATCCGACGAAGGAGATTGTCTACGAGAAAATCATCTACCTGAAGTCGCAGCTCATACTGCCGAAGGGCACGGAGCACTTTATGAGTGATCTGCACGGTGCGTACGACTCCTTTTTTCATATCCTCAACAACTGTTCGGGCGTCATCAAGGAGAAGGTGGACTATTGCTTTGAGACCCGCATGACGGTGGAGGAGCGCGCGGAGTTCTGTACGCTCATCTACTACCCGCGGGAGAAGATGGAGCAGCTGACGGCGGAGGGGAAGACTTCTCCGCTCTGGTATCAGCAGAATCTCGCGAATCTCCTTGAACTGACAAAGCTCATGAGCTGGAAATTCCCCGCGAGCAAGATGCGCAACTACATCCCGAAACGCTATGAGTCGGTCATTGTGGAGCTGCTGAGCACGCGTCCCGAGCACGATGAGGCACAGCTTTCGTACTACCGCCAGCTGATTGAGACCATCGTGGAGATCGGCGGCGGGCCAGACTATATTGAGGCGTTCAGTACGCTGGTCAAGCGGCTCTCTGTGGAGCGCATCCACATCATCGGCGATTTCTACGACCGCGGCGACCGCCCTGACGGCATCCTCGACCTTCTCATGGAGCATCCGTCCGTTGATATCCAGTGGGGCAACCACGATGTGCTCTGGATGGGCGCGGCACTCGGCAGCGAGGTCTGCATCGCGGCGGTTATCCGCAACAGCCTCCGCTACCGCAATACCGACGTATTGGAGCGCGGCTACGGCATCAGCCTGCGCCCGCTCACGACATTTGCCTCGCGCATCTACCCCGACGAGAACCCCATCAAGGCGGCGGAGCGTGCCGTTACGATGATGATGTTCAAGCTCGAGGGCGCACTGATCCGCCGTAATCCCGACTTTCAGATGGAGGATCGTCTGCTGCTGGACAAGATCGACTTCGATCTCTCCTGCGTGACGCTCGGCGGCGGGCGGCGCGTAGAGCTCGACAGCGCGTATTTCCCGACGATTGACGATCCTGCTGACTGTTGGGCGCTCACGGAGGATGAGGAGAATATCATCGCCGATCTGCGCTCGTATTTCCTCGAGAGCAAGGCTCTCCAGCGCCATGTGGACTATCTCTATGAGCGCGGCAGCATCTATACGTGCTACAATGGAAATCTGCTCTTTCACGCCTGTGTGCCGATGGAGGAGTCGGGGGAATTCCGCACGATCACGTACAAGGGACAGGCATATCGCGGGCGCGCGTGGATGGACTTCTGCGAGGAGAAGGCACGCGAGGGATGGAATGAGCACACGCAGGAGGGGCTGGACTTCATGTACTTCCTCTGGTGCGGCTACAATTCTCCCGTGTCGGGGCGCTCCTTCACGACGTTCGAGCGTTCCTTCATCTCTGATGAAAGTACGTGGAAGGAGCCGTCCGATCCGTATTTCCGCCTCGTGAACGATGAGGCGGTCTGCGAAAAGATTTTGGAGGAGTTCGGGCTCGACCCGAAGCGCGGGCATATCATCAACGGGCACGTCCCCGTCAAGGTGCAGAAGGGGGAGAGCCCTCTGCGCGGCAGCGGGCGCGCCCTCATCATCGACGGCGGCTTTGCCGCGCCGTTCCGTGCCAAGACGGGCATCTCGGGTTATACGCTCATCTACAACTCACGCGGGCTGCGCCTCCTGCAGCATCAGCGCGTGGCGAGTGTGCGCGACGCCCTGCGTGAGAACCGCGATATAGAGTCCGTCTCCCAGACGATTGAGCTGCAGGCACGCCACTCGCTCGTGCGCGACACGGATCGCGGTGCCGCCATCGAGAGCAAGATCGCCGATCTCCATGCGCTCCTGCGCGCCTATCAGACGGGGCATATCAAGCCCCAGTAAAAGAATTACTGTACTCCCCTCATCGGCTCGCTGCGCTCGCCACTATACCTTAAAGCCTTCCCCGTGATCACGGGGAGCGGTCAACGTCAGCCAATCACACATCGCTGTCGCTCGTGTTCTTGGGACGTTTTCCCATACGACCTGTTACCCAATCAGCTTCGTCCTGTGGACTTGCTTCTTGGACAGGTCAGCAAGGGGGACCGCGCAAGCGGTGGAAGGGGCACAAAGAGGGAGCTGCTGCTCGAAGGTTTTAACTTCGTGCAGCAGCTCCCTTTTCTTATGTCCTTATGGATTCTTCTTCAGCCAAGTACTCCACGGTACGGCATAGCCGTTCCCGTGGTTTTGCTGAACGTAGTCGTAGAACTTTGCGATCATCTCTGTCTTGTGGTGGTAGTCTGCATCCTCCCATCCCGTCGCCGCGTGCTGCGTGGCCGGGTCATAGGCGAGGTATGCCCCGCCGAGCAGGTACTGGCGATAGAGAATATCCTTCAGCGGGACGGAGGGATTTTTCATCATATCGTACATCGCCATAAAGCTGGTCGTGCGTCCCTTGCCTGCCTGACAGTGAAAGTGCATCCATGTGTCTGCAGGCATTTTCCTCACGAGATCGACAAAAGCGTCGATGGTCTGCGGCTCTGCCCATTTGTGATCGGTGACAGCGAGACGGACGTAGCGCGCGCCCGCACCCTCGACCAGCTCGCGCTCCGTCATCGCCTCAGTGACGCGAACGGTCTGCGGATTCTTGGGCTGCTTTTTCTTATCGAGATGAGCGAGCACGACATCTTTGCCCTGTGCACTGTGGATGCGCGTGTTCTCGTCGCGCAGTGCCTCGTGCTGCGTCCTGCCGATGTTGCCCCAGTCGTGCTTACCGTACCAACTGACGGCATTTCCGTTCATGAAGCCGTGCGACTCCTGCCGCAGATCGACGATGCAGACCGCGCCCTCTGTGCGCGCGTGCAGATTGTTCAGCAGCGCGTGAAAGGCAGGGGCGGAGAACTCCGCACTCCCCGAGAGCGGCAGGGCGTCCAGTCCTTCCCGCGAGGGCGTGTAGTTCGGGTCAACGCCGAACTTTGCTGCGTCTTTCCGCGTTTGGAACGGTGATGCCGCCGTGCGGAAATTGTGCGGCAGCTCCGCCGCATCCCCCGCCGCCGCATCGATGCGCCAGACATAGCCGCGGTAGTCTGCATTCGCATCGGCAGCAGAGACCGTGTACGGGATAATGCAGAGCGTGCATAACAGCAGAGCAGTGAGTAAATGTTTGAATGTGTGCATAAGATCCCCTTCGCTTCCTATATGATTCACCGTAGGTTATAGCACTCTTTACATAAAGGTGCAAGGGAAATCTTGCACAGGTGCCGCCTGTTCCTTGAAAAATCGCCGTTCCCGTGCTAGAATAGCATGACTATGTATGCTGCGGGAGGGATTCCTTTGTACGAAAAAGTAGATACAAATCTGGATTTTGCCGCGCGCGAGAAAGCCGTTGCGGATTTTTGGCGCGATAATCATATTGCACAGCGTGCCGTTGACCAGCGTGAGGGCTGCGATACGTTCACGTTCTACGACGGCCCGCCGACGGCGAACGGCCGCCCACATATCGGGCACGTTTTGACGCGTGTCATCAAGGATATGCTGCCGCGCTATCAGTCGATGAAGGGGCGCAAGGTGCTCCGCAAGGCGGGCTGGGACACGCATGGGCTGCCCGTTGAGCTGGAGGTCGAGAAGGCGATCGGCATCAACGGAAAGGAGCAGATCGAGGAGTACGGCATCGAGCCGTTTATCAAGAAATGCCGTGAGTCCGTCTGGAAGTACAAGAGCATGTGGGAGCAGTTCTCCGATGTCGTCGGCTTCTGGGCGGATATGGAGCATCCCTACATTACGTACGAGAACGACTTTATCGAGTCCGAGTGGTGGGCGCTGAAGGAGATCTGGAAGAAGGGACTGCTCTATCAGGGACATAAGATTGTCCCGTACTGCCCGCGCTGCGGCACGCCGCTCTCCTCGCACGAGGTGGCGCAGGGCTATAAGGATGTCACCGAGCGCTCTGCCATCGTGAAGTTCAAGGCGGCGGACGAGGATGCCTATTTCCTCGCATGGACGACGACCCCGTGGACGCTCCCGTCGAACCTCGCCCTCTGCGTGAACCCGAACGTGACCTACGTCAAGCTGCGCGTCTACGACAAGGTCTACTACCTCGCCGAGGCTCTCGTGGACAGCGTGTTCGACGGCTCGTGGGGCGAGCGTGAGGAGCTTGCCAAGATGAAGGGCAGCGAGCTCGAGTACCGCAAGTACGAACCGCTCTATCCCTTTGTGACACAGGATGTACGTGACAAGGCATTCTTCGTGACCTGTGACGATTACGTCACCACGGAGGACGGCACGGGCATCGTCCACATGGCACCGGCATTCGGCGAGGACGATAACCGCGTCTGCCGCAAGTACAATATGCCGTTCGTTCAGTTCGTCAACGAAAAGGGCGAGATGACCGAGGAGACGGATTGGCCGGGCGTCTTCGTGAAGGATGCGGATCCGCTGATTCTCGACGATCTCGAAACGAGCGGCAAGCTCTTCAAGGCGCCGGAGTTCACGCACAGCTATCCACACTGCTGGCGCTGCGACACGCCGCTCATCTACTACGCGCGCGCCTCGTGGTTCATCCGCATGACGGCTGTGCGCGACGAGCTCGTTGCGAACAACAAGACGGTCAACTGGATCCCGCCGTCCATCGGCGAGGGGCGTTTCGGCAACTGGATCGAGCACGTGCAGGACTGGGGCATCAGCCGCAACCGCTACTGGGGAACGCCGCTCAATATATGGAAATGCTCCTGCGGACATGAGCACGCGGTCGGCTCGATTGCGGAGCTGCGCGAGCTGCAGCCAAACTGCCCGGCGGACATCGAGCTGCATCGCCCGTACATCGATGCGATCACGTTCCCGTGCCCGGAGTGCGGAGAGATGATGCACCGTGTGCCCGAGGTCATTGACTGCTGGTTTGACTCGGGTTCCATGCCGTTTGCTCAGTG
The DNA here is from genome assembly GCF_900186465.1 of Centipeda felix. GTDB lineage: Bacteria > Bacillota > Negativicutes > Selenomonadales > Selenomonadaceae > Centipeda > Centipeda felix. The sequence goes on along the minus strand of NZ_LT891959.1, from coordinate 611,671 downwards.
GCACTATCCGTTTGAAAACAAGGAAATCTTTGAAAAATACTTCCCGGCGGACTTCATCTCCGAGGCCGTCGATCAAACGCGTGGCTGGTTCTACTCACTGATCGCCATCAGCACGCTGCTCTTTAATAAGAGCCCCTATCGCAACGTCATTGTGCTCGGTCATGTGCAGGATAAAGACGGGCAGAAGATGAGCAAGTCTAAGGGCAACGCTGTTGACCCGATGGATGCCCTCGGACGGCACGGCGCGGACGCGATCCGCTGGTACTTCTACGAGAACAGCGCACCGTGGCTGCCGAACCGCTTCCATGACGATGCCGTGCAGGAGGGCGCACGCAAATTCATGGGGACGCTGTGGAACACCTATGCGTTCTACGTGCTCTATGCGAATATCGACGAATTCGATCCGACCAAGTACACGCTGGACTATGACCAGCTTTCGGTGATGGATCGCTGGGTGCTCTCGCGCCTGAACACGATGGTGCGCACGGTGGATGACTGCCTTGCTCATTACCGTGTCACAGAGGCGGCCAAGGCACTGCAGTCCTTCGTCGAAGAGCTGTCGAACTGGTATGTCCGCCGCTGCCGCAGCCGATTCTGGGCGAAGGGGATGGAGCAGGATAAGGTAAACGCCTATCTGACGCTCTATACGGCACTCGTGACGACGGCGAAGGCGGCGGCACCGATGGTGCCGTTCATCACGGAGAGCATCTACCGCAATCTGGTCTGCTCCGTGGATAAGAATGCGCCGATCTCGGTGCACCTCGCGGACTTCCCGACGGCAAACGAGGCGTGGATTGATCCCGCGCTTGAGGACAATATGGAGGTCGTGCTTGAGGTCGTAACGCTCGGCCGTGCGGCACGCAACGCGGCGAACATCAAGAACCGCCAGCCGGTGGGGCAGATGTATGTCAAGGCGGCACATGAACTGCCGGACTTCTTCGTGAAGATCATCGAAGATGAGCTGAACATCAAGGAGGTCATCTTCCGCGACGATATGTCGGACTTCCTCGCCTATCATGTCAAGCCGAATTTCCACGTCCTCGGGCCGAAGGTCGGCAAGCAGATGGGCGCGGTCAAAAAGGCACTCGAGGTGAGCGACGGCGCAGCCGTCAAGGATGCTCTCGCCGGGGACGGAAGCTATACGCTTCATCTGCCCGACGGCGATGTCACGGTGACGGCCGAGGATGTTGAGGTGACGGTCTCCCAGCGCGATGGGTACAACTGCCAGAGTTATGGCGGCGTGACGGTCGCCCTGTCGACCACGCTCACCGAGGCGCTGATCGAGGAGGGGTTTGTCCGCGAGATCATCAGCAAGGTGCAGACGATGCGCAAGGAATGCGGCCTTGAGGTGACGGATCACATTGCGCTCGACCTCTCGGGCAACCCGCGCCTCGTTGAGATTGCGCGCAGGAACGAGGCGTTCATCCGCGAGATCACGCTTGCCGACAGCCTCTCCTGTGATGCGCCGATGGGCACGAGCAAGGAGTGGAACATCAACGGCGAGAAGCTGACCATTTCTATACAGTAAATATGGACAGCAGAATGGAGAATCCTACGATGGAGCAAAATCGTGCGTTGACTCTCCCCTTATTGCGTAATTCCTATCGTTCACTGACAAAGTCGGAGCAGCGCATTGCTGACTATATTGATGCACATGCACGGGAAGTCCTTGAACAGACGATTTCAGATTTAGCTGCGCATACAAAAAGCGCAGAAATTACGGTTTCCAGATTCTGTAAAAAACTTGGGTTCAGCGGGCTGCAGGGATTGAAAATTGCACTGGCATCTGCCGTATACTCTTCGGATGAAGTTGTCTATCAAGATGTTCGATCTGGTGATTCCTATGCGACGATTGCACAGAAGATGTTTCGCAGCATTTCAGAAGGACTGCAGGATACGTTAAAACTGCTGGATTATGAGGATGTGAATCGTGCTGTTCAGTTGATATGTCAGGCACAGCGTGTTGCGGTGTATGGCTTTGGGAACTCAGCAACAGTCTGCCATGACATTGAAACACGTTTTTTGCGATTTGGTATTCCTGTTCAGGCGTATTCCGATTCACACCAGCAGATAACGTCTGCGGCTCTTCTTACAGAACATGATGTTGTCATCGCTGTTTCACATACCGGGACTACGGCAGAGCTGCTGCAGAGTGTTGATGTTGCTAAGGCAAGCGGAGCAAGGATTATCGGCATTACCAGCTATGTCCATTCAGCACTTGCAAAACGCACCGATATTACACTGCATGGAATGGGGCGCGAGATACGATACCAGTCAGAGTCTGTAGCGTCACGGTTGATTCACATGGCGATCGTTGATCTCCTTTACATGGGAGTGGCTATGGCGAATCCAACAGTCTATCGGGAGAATATCCGCAAGATGCGCAAGGTGATCGCAGAGAAAAGAACTTGATATAGGAAAAACTACCTTTGAGATGATTCTCAAAGGTAGTTTTTTTGATATAATAATATCATTAATTATGGAATAAATGACAACATACTTGCAATAAAAAGCAGATATTGATATAATAATATCATCTTTATAGACGTTCATAAAGAATACAAAATAATGGAAGGGGGATATATGTCGTAATTTGCTGTAGTTTTTAGGAGGAGCACTATGCAGACAAAAATGTATGACCAAGAAACGGTCAAGAAGTTTAATCGCTTCAAAATGCAGTCTCTGTTAGGCGTGTTTATCGGCTATATGGCGTACTATATCGTACGAAACAATTTTATTTTCTCGACGCCGTATTTGAAGGAGGAAATGAATCTTAGTGCTACGGAGATCGGTCTGCTGAGCAGCTGTATGTTGATCACGTATGGACTGAGCAAAGGATTTATGAGCGTACTTGCAGATAAATCCAACCCGCGTTATTTTATGGCAACGGGGCTGATTCTTTGTATCCTGATCAATGTAGCCATGGGGTTCAGCACGAGCTTCTATCTCTTTGTGGGCTTGGTTGTTTTGCTTGGTCTGTGTCAGGGGATGGGGTAGGCCCTTCAATTATCACAGTAGGGCACTGGTTTTCTCGCTCAGAGAGAGGGCGTGCGAGCACTTCGTGGAACGTGTCTCACAACATTGGCGGCGGTCTTGTTGCGCCGATTGTCGGAGCTGCAATGGCGTACCTTGGAACAGAACATTGGCGTATTGCTGCTTACATTGTTCCCTGTATTGTCGCCTTGATCTGTGTTGTTCTCGTATTACTCCTGGTGAAGCGCCGTCCTGTAGAGGAAGGTCTTCCGACGGTCGATGAGATCTCTCATGAAGAGTCCGTTACGGAGAAGGTACTAAAAAAATCCGATGACCGTCCGAAAGATATGTCTGCGTGGAAGATTTTCTATCAATACGTATTCAAAAATGAGAATTCATGGTATTTGGTCGGCATTGACATCTTCACCTACATGGTTCGGTTTGGCATGATTACGTGGATTCCCCTCTATTTGCTCACCGTCAAGGGACTTACGCGGCAGGAGATGGGTGTGTCGTTTATGCTGTTTGAATGGGCTGCGATACCATCGACGCTTGTTGCAGGCTATTTGGTGGACAAATTCTTCAAGGGACGCGTCATGATGCTCCCCTTCGTCTGCCTGATTGTCGTATTTCTCTGCGTGTTTGGTTATATGCAGTCTGACTCTGTGTTCGCAATTACGATTTTTGCTACGATCACAGGATGCTTGATTTATATTCCCCAGTCCATGGTTGCCGTTCAGGCAATGGAAGTTATTCCGAGCTTTGCACTGGGGTCGGCAGTGGGCCTCAGAGGTTTGATGAGCTATTTGGTCGGAAGTTCTATGGGAACAACGTTATTTGGCTATGTGGTTGACCATTTTGGATGGGACAGCGGGTTCTACCTCATCATGGTTGGTGCGTTGCTCTGCATGACATTTTGCTTCCTCTCGCATCGCGGCGTTCAAAAAATCTATGGAAAAACCAGTGTGCCTGAAGTGTAAGAAATTCATGTTGGCTGGGGGAGGTGTTTATGTTGGCGTTCAATGATATAGGTATGGTCGGGATGGCCGTTATGGGAAGCAATATGGCGCTCAATATGGCAGACCATGGATTTCGGGTTGCATGCTATAATTATACTCCCGATCTTACGGAGCAAGTACTGAGAGAACATCCGCATGAAAATATGACTGGTTATTATGATTTGAGCGAGTTTGTTCAGTCCCTCAAACGTCCGCGTCGTATCATGCTGCTCATTATGGCGGGGGCACCGGTCGATGCTGTGGTTGACCAGCTTATTCCCATGTTGGAGCATGGGGATATCATCATTGATGGTGGAAATTCCTTCTTTAAAGATACCATTCGCCGGTGTGATTATGCGAAACAGCATAAAATCCACTATTTTGGGACGGGTATCTCAGGCGGAGCTGATGGTGCTCGCAATGGCCCATGTATTATGCCGGGCGGTGAAAAAGATGCCTACGAGAACCTGAGACCCATCTTTGAGTCTGTGGCAGCACGAGCTGAAGACGGTTCACCTTGCTGTACCTACATTGGTGAGGATGGCGCGGGGCACTATGTCAAGATGGTGCATAACGGCATCGAGTATGCGGATATGCAGCTCATCGCCGAAAGCTATCTGATTTTAAAATACGTCGGGGGTCTCAGTAATGATGCCATGGCTGAGGTTTATCATGTATGGAATCAGGGCGAATTAAAAAGTTTTCTCATCGGCATTACGGCAGATATTTTTAAGGAAAGCGATGAGGGAAGCGGGCAGATTATCGATAAGATATTGGACAGCGCAGGGCAGAAGGGGACTGGGCGTTGGACGAGTATCGCAGCACTTGAGCAGGGTGTTAATGTGTCGATGATCACAGCAGCATGTAATGCACGCGTTATGTCAAATCTTCAGGTATCCCGTGCTGAGGCATCAAAGAAATTTTCTGCTCCAAATGGCACGTCTAAAGTGCCGGCAGATTTGGTTGAAATGGTACGACAAAGTCTTTATACAGCTAAGATCATTGCGTATGCTCAGGGGTTTGCCCTATACCGGTCGGCGAGAGAGATCTACCACTGGACACTGGATTATGGACGTATTGCTTCCATTTTCCGCGCAGGCTGCATTATTCAGGCTGCGTTCTTGACTAAAATTGCGGAGGCGTATCGTAGAAATCCGCAATTGGAGAATCTTATTTTTGATGAGTTCTTTATGGATAAAATCAATGCGAATCAAAGCAGCTTGCGTCGTGTTGTCGCACTGGCGGCAGAGCGTGGTATTCCCATTCCAGCTATGGCAAACGCTCTGCAATATCTGGATGCCTATCGCAGTCCCTGCGGTGGTGCGAACCTCATTCAGGCGCAGCGTGACTACTTTGGTGCACACACCTATCGCCGCATTGATAGGAGCGGTGATTTCCATCATGAGTGGCAAAAGCATTATAAGGAATAGTGCTTCTGTTTCCTTTCTTAAAAGCCGTCCAATGCAGTATCTGCGTTGGACGGCTTTTCTATTGACAATATGAGGGCGGGACGTATAATAAAGATGAATTACTGTGTTATTGAGGGGAGTGATTGCATTGGTGAAATTCAGTTACTACGGGCATGCAGCATTTTTGTTGGATGATGGGACGCATAAGGTGCTCGTCGATCCATTTTTGACAGGAAATCCCGTCGCCAGCGTTAAGGCAGACGATGTGGCGTGTGACTATATTCTCGTTTCTCATGCGCACGGGGATCATCTGGGTGATGCGCCGTCGATTGCAGCGCGTACCGGGGCGAAGATCGTCTCGACGCCGGAGGTCATCAGTGTCTGTGAGAGTCAGTCACTGGCGGAGATTGCATCCTGCCCGATGAATATCGGCGGCTCGCTCAATCTGCCGTTCGGCAAGGTGCGTATGACGTTCGCCCAGCACAGCGCGGGCGTGGCGGGCGGGATCGCCTGCGGGTTTGTCGTGTATATCGGCGGCCGGACGCTCTACTATGCGGGCGATACGGCGCTGTTCAGCGATATGCAGCTCATTGGACGCAAGGACAGCATCGACTATGCCGTTCTTCCCATCGGCGATAACTATACGATGGGACTTGAGGATGCAGCGATGGCGGCGCAGTGGGTCAACGCGGGGCATGTGATCCCCATTCACTACAATACGTGGCCGGTCATCAAACAGGAGGCACGGCACTACAAGGATGTGACGGAAGCCATGACGCGAGCCAGGGTGCATATCATGGCACCCGGAGATACGATGGAGCTTTGATGCGGGCGCGGAAGACGCCTCTGCTCGTTCTCCTTGGCCCCACAGCAGTGGGCAAGACGGCGCTCTCACTGCACCTTGCGGAGGAGCTTGGAACGGAGATCATCTCCGGGGATTCAATGCTTGTCTATCGCGGCTTTGACATCGGCAGTGCGAAGCCGACGTCGGAGGAACGTGCCCGTGTGCCGCATCATCTCGTCGACGTGCTCGATGCGGATGAGACGTTCTCCGTGACGGAGTTTGTTGCGCGCGTGTCGGAACTTGTACGTGACTTTGATGCAGCAGGGCGGCTGCCATTCGTCGTCGGAGGGACGGGACTCTACGTCAAGGCGCTCGTCGAGGGATATGACTTCAACGTGACGCAGGAGCATACGTGTTTCCGCCACGCTATGGCGGGCATCGCCGCACGCCGCGGCAGCGGCCGCATACATCGCTTTCTCGCGTATTGTGACCCCGCTGCGGCAGAGCGAATTCACGCGAACAATCTGCGCCGCGTGATCCGCGCGCTCGAGGTCGCGCGCTACGGCGATGAGAGCATCTCGTGTGCGCATGCGATGAAGCGCGGTGCACCGCCCTATGATGCTCTCGTCATTGGGCTCACACGGGAGAGGGCACATCTCTATGCACGCATCAATGAGCGCGTTGAGGCGATGTTTGCCGCAGGGCTGTGCGCAGAAGTGCAGCGCCTTTTGGACAGCGGTGTGCGCCGCGATGCTCCTGCAATGAAGGGCATCGGCTATAAGGAGACAGCTGCGCATCTTGCAGGAGAGATTACGCGCGCGGAGGCCATCACGGCCGTGCAGACGGCAACGCGGCATTTTGCGAAGCGTCAGCTGACGTGGTATCGGAGGATGCCCTACATCCGCTGGTACGATGCGGACGCGTGGACGGAACCGGAACTGCTGGAGCGTATTTTGACGGATGTACAGGCATGGCAGGCGAAAGGAGCACCGAAGAATGACGGCTAAGGTCATCAATTTACAGGATAATTTTCTCAATCAGGTACGGAAAGACGGAATTCCTGTGACGATCCATCTCCTGAACGGTTTCCAGATCAAGGGCACCGTGAGAGGCTTTGATAATTTTGTCCTCATGATGGATGTCATGGGAAAACAGCAGATGATCTATAAACATGCTGTCTCGACTATTACGCCGGCACAGCCGGTGCGGACGGGGGATGATGTGTCGTAATCCGTACCGAATCTATCACGCTGCTGTGCCGCCTGCGGTGCAGCGGCTTTTTCCTTTTTATCTGTTCCCTGATGGAGGAGAAGCGATGAAGCAGCGAGGATTCGAGATCGTCTCGGCGTACGTAGGGGCGGGCGTGCTGCTCCCCGAGCGCAAGACGGGGGCGAGTGCGGGGTATGATCTTGCAGCGGCGGCTGCCGTGGAGATCGTCCCGCAGGGCTTTGCCATGGTGCCGACGGGTCTCAAGACATATATGCAGGCGGATGAGGTTCTGCTGCTCTACATTCGCTCAAGCATGGCGGTGAAACGTCAGCTCATGCTGATGAACGGTGTCGCCGTGATCGATGCAGACTACTATGGAAATGCGGACAACGAGGGGCATATTATCATCCCCCTATACAATTACGGACGAGAGCCCGTGTCGATTGCGGCGGGAGAGCGGATCGCGCAGGGCATCTTTACGTGTTATCTGACGGCGGACGGCGATATGGCGGGATTCGGTCGGGCGCGCAGCGGCGGCTTCGGCTCGACGGGCGCATAGCAGCATCCGTACGTCTGCATTTTGACAGGAAAAAGAAACTCATTTATAATGATATCAGTATGATTTTAGGGTAAACGGTAGGATTTGCCCACACAGGAGATCTTTATGAAACTTTCAACGAAGGGGCGTTACAGTGTCACGGCGCTCTATGAGCTCGCCCTGCGCTACGGCAAGGGCGTCGTTCCGCTGCATGCGATTGCAGCGACACAGGGGATCTCCGAGCACTATTTGGAGCAGCTGATGGTGCCGCTGCGTCGCGCAGGACTGGTTGAGAGTGTGCGCGGGGCGCAGGGGGGCTATACGCTCGCGCTCCCACCTGAGAAGATTACGATCGGGCGGATCATCACGGCCGTGGAGGGCCCGATCGCTCTCGTGGACTGCCTGCTGACGGATGCGGAGGCGCGCGATCAGAGCTGTGAGCGCGCCGGGAACTGCGTGACGCGGCAGATCTGGGAGGAGGTCTGTGACAGCATCAACAGTGTGCTGAACAACATTGCCCTCTCCGATCTCGTACAGCGCGGACATCGCCGTGCGGGGGGCAATCAGTGATGCCGGTCTACCTCGACTATGCCGCCACGACGCCGCTCGATGCGCGTGTCCTCATGGCGATGCAGCCGTATCTGACGGAGGTGTGCGGGAATCCTTCGAGCCTGCACTGTTTTGGACAGGCGGCGCGGCGCGGTGTCATGCGCGCGCGGGAGGAGGTGGCGGCGCTCATTGGCGCGTCTCCATCAGAGGTGTTCTTTACCAGCGGCGGGACGGAGAGCGATAACTGGGCACTGCGCGGCATTGCGGAGGAGCGGCGAAAGGCAGGCTGTCGGCATATCGTGACCTCCGCCGTTGAGCATCCCGCCGTGCGCGAGACCTGCCGCGATCTGGCGGCACACGGGTATGCACTGACGGAGGTGCCCGTCGATGCCACGGGGCGCGTTGCTCCGTCCGATGTGGCGGCGGCCCTGCGTGAGGATACGGCGTTGGTCACGATCATGACGGCGAACAACGAGGTCGGTACGATTCAGCCGATTGCGGAAATCGGCGCGCTCCTTCGGGCGCGCGGGATTCCGTTTCATACGGATGCCGTGCAGGCGGCGGGACATATTCCACTCGATGTGGAGGAACTGTACGTCGATGCGCTCTCGCTTTCGGCGCATAAATTCTGCGGTCCGAAGGGTGTCGGCGTGCTCTACGTGCGCCGCACATTGCGGATGGCTCCGCTTCTATATGGCGGCGCACAGGAACGCGATATGCGCGCGGGCACGGAGAATGTCGCGGGGATCGTCGGCTGCGGCTGTGCGGCGGCGATTGCTTGTGCGGAGATGGGCGCAGAGGATGTGCGCCTGCGCGCTGCGGCTGAGTCGCTGCGCACCGCACTTTCGGACATCGACGGCATTCGATTTTACGGGCACAGAGAGGAGCGGCTGGCGGGCATCCTGAGCTTTGGCATACGGGACATCCCACAGGATACGCTGCTCATCCGTCTGGATCTCGCGGGCTTTGCCGTATCGGGCGGCAGTGCGTGCAGTGCGGGGGCAGCGCACCCATCCCACGTCCTGTGTGCGATGGGCTGCCCACCGGAGGAGGCGCGCACGGCGATCCGTGTGAGCCTCGGACGCTTTACGCGTGAGGACGATGTGACAGCGTTCGCCGATACGGTTCGTGCTATCGCAAAAGAGTAGAAAAGCCTGAAAAAATTTGTCTTTGCCGTGCACTTTGTGTATAATCAAAAGAAATGTTTTGAAAATCACGGGTTCATTGCGTGATATTGCAGACGTGATATTCTAGATTGGTATAGATCAGGAGGGAACTTCATGGTCGGAGACATCCTGCGCAGCGCTCGTGTCAAGCAGGGACTGACAATTGCAGATATAGAAAAAGGGACAAGCATCCGTGCTCTCTACATCGAAAGCATCGAGCAGAGCAATATCGACAATCTGCCCGGCATGGTCTATGCCAAGGGATTCGTCCGTAATTATGCGGGCTTCCTGCATCTGGATGCAGAGGAACTGGTGCAGCAGTTCGCAGCGGAGAACGGCACGGCAGCCGCTCCGGCGGCACCGACCACAGAGGAGAAGCCGCGGCGCATCTCACTCAACAACATCGGTGATGCGTCGCTCTCTGAGATCTCCATCGGCGGCAGGAAATCTTCCTCTGCGGGAATGCTCGGCAAGCTGGTTGCTGGTATCGTGGTGCTCACTGCACTGGTCGGCGGCGGTGCGGCACTCGTCTCGTTCATCAATTCTCCTGCGCGCGAGACGACCGCACCTGCGGCACCTGCGCGTGCGGAGAGCCAGCCGACGCAGACGCCGGCAGCAGAGGCGAACTCCGTGGATGAGGCGCGTGCGGCCTCGCCGGCGAAGGATGTGCGCGTGAGCGTGCACCTCACCGAACGCTGCTGGACGGAGGTGACGGTTGACGGAAAGACCGTCTTTGAGGGGCTGCTCGAAGAGGGCAAGACCGAGAACTGGCAGGGCAAGGAGTCCATCGTTCTGCGTGCGGGCAACGCCGGAGCACTTGAGGTGACAGTGAACGGGAAGAAGCTCGGCACGTTCGGCGATGAGGGCGCTGTCGTTGAGCGCACCTTTACGCGGACGACGAAGTCACTGGAGGATGCCGTCGCCCCCAGCGGTGATGCGGACGGCGAGCAGCCGAAAAAGAGCACGGCGAAGCGTACACAGAGCCGCAGTCAGTAACGTGATGCGTGAGAGAGGGTGAGGGCAATGCGATGCCCTTTTTGCAAAGAACCGGACAGCCGTGTCATTGATTCCCGTGCGGCAGAGGAGGGGATGACCATCCGCCGCCGCCGCGAGTGCGGAAAGTGCGGGCGACGGTTTACGACGTACGAGGTGGTGGAGCGCCTGCCGCTCATGGTCGTCAAGCGTGATGGCCGCCGTGAGCCGTTCAGCCGCGACAAGCTGCTGACGGGGATCATACGCTCCTGTGATAAGCGCGACATCTCGATGGAGCAGATCACAAATTTCGTTGCGGAGATCGAGCATGAGATCCGCAACCGCACGGAGCCCGAGGTGCCCTCCGAGAAGGTCGGTGAGATCGTCATGGAGCATTTGAAGGACTTTGACGAGGTCGCTTACATCCGCTTCGCCTCGGTCTATCGGAAGTTCGATGATATTACGAATTTTATCGAGGAGCTGGAGACGCTGCGTGCACATCGTGAGAAAGAATGAAAGGTAGAGTGGGGATTGGATCATCGGCTGCGGGAACGCCTGCGGGCACGTCTGGCGCAGGAGCGCGGATATTATCGCTATCCTGCGGGCGCGCGCACGCGATTTGCTCTCGTCTATCCCAATACTTACTTTGTCGGCATGTCGAACCTCGGGCTGCACATTGTCTATGCGTTGCTGAATGAGCGCAGTGACACGGCGTGTGAGCGCGTCTTTCTGCCCGATCGCGATGAGATGCCGCGCTATGTGCGCACGAATACGCCGATGATGAGCGTGGAGACGCAGACCCCGCTCGCGGACTTCGCCATCGTCGGCTTTGCCATTTCGTTTGAGATGGATTATTTTCATGTTGCGGAGATGCTCGCACGCAGTCACATCACGGCGCTTGCCGCGGACCGCACGGCACATGACCCCCTCGTGATCGCGGGGGGGCCGTGTGCCACGTTCAACCCTGAGCCACTCGCTGCGCTGATCGATGCCTTTGTCATCGGTGAGGGAGAGGCGATCCTTCCGGCGATGATGGACGCCTATCATGCAGGGCTGCGTGCGGGCGACGACCGCACGGCACTTCTGCAGCGGCTTTCCCATGTCCCCGGGGTCTATGTCCCGGCACTCTATACGCCCACATACGATGCGGAGGGGCATCTGACGGCACTCCTGCCACGCGCGGGGGCGCCATCCCATGTGGCGCGGCAGTGGGTGGAGGATCTCGACGCGCATCCCGCCCATACGGTTGTCATTACGGACGATACGGAGTTCAGCTTTTACCTCATCGAGACGGCGCGCGGGTGTGGGCGTCACTGTCGCTTCTGCATGGCGGGGTACTGCTTCCGCCGGCCACGCAACCGCTCTCTCTCCGTCATCGAGGGTGAGGTGCGCGACGCACTCGCCTACGGCAAAAAGATTGGACTCATGGGCGCGGCGATCTCGGACTACCCCGAGATCGATGCCCTCTGCCGCTCCATCCTCGGGGAGGGGCTCTCGATGTCGGTCGCGTCCTTCCGCGCGGACTCCGTGACGAAGGAACTCGTGGAGTCGCTCGCGGCGAGCGGCCTGAAGACACTAACCATCGCCCCCGAGGCGGGCAGTGCGCGGATGCGCGCGGTCATCAACAAGGGCATCGAGGAACATCATCTCTTCACATCAGTTGATCTCGGCGCGGCAGCGCATATCCTGAATTTTAAGCTATATATTATGGTTGGCCTGCCCTTCGAGATGGATGAGGACATCGACGCGATCATCGACCTCACGCAGCGCCTGCGTTCCTACATGGACGAGAAGGGCTGCCGCGGCACACTGACACTCAGCGTGAATCCCTTCGTTCCCAAGCCGTTTACGCCGTTTCAGTGGATGGCGGCAGCGGAGAAAAAGCGCATGGATGCGGTGATGAAGCGGCTGACGCAGGCCCTCAGCCGACACAAAAAGATCGTCGTGCACTTTGAGTCGCCGAAGGAGGCGCGTGTCCAGTCCATTCTCGCGCGCGGTGACCGCCGCCTTGGCGCACCTCTCATGCGTGCGGCGATGGGGCGTGGAGCAAAGGATCTAGCGACAGAGATGAGTGCGGAGGGCCTCTCCGCGGAGGACTATCTGGCTCCTGCGTGGACGGAAAAGACATATCTGCCTTGGGATCATCTCGACATGGGCTTTTCCAAACACTATCTGTGGCAGGAATATGAGCGGGCAAAGGCGCTCCTGCCGACACCGATCTGTTTCGACGGCTGTCTGCGGTGCGGCGTCTGTAAGCCTGCGGAAAGGATGACGGTATGAGCTTTGTACTGCGGCATCTCGGCAACAATCTGTGGAGCGGGCGGCTCGATCTCTTTCCGGGCGACGCACTCGTGCATGGGTTCTCGGCACGGCAGGGCGGCGTCAGTGCTCCCCCGTATGATACGCTGAACATGGCACTGCACGTGGAGGATGATCCCGCGGCTGTGTGGGAGAACCGCAGGCGGTACTGCGCGGCGCTGGGGCTCTCGGCAGAGCGGATCTGCACGCCGCGACAGGTGCATGGGACGGAGATCGTACGCGTTTTTCGCCGCGATGCGGGCCGCGGTGCGCGGGACTATGCGGACTGTATCGCCGATGCGGATGCACTGATCACGAATGACAACGATGTCACGCTCCTCCTCTGCTATGCGGACTGCGTGCCCGTCCTCCTCTACGATCCTGTACATCATGCCATCGCGCTCGTTCACGCCGGTTGGCGTGGGACGGTGGAGCGGATCGGGGCAAAGACGCTCGCTCGTATGGCGGAGGAGTTCGGGACAAGACCCACGGATGCCATTGCGGGGATCGGGCCCTCCATCTGCGCCGACTGTTATGCGGTCGGTGAGGAGGTCGCCGCGCAGTTCCGTCGCGCATTTTCGCATGATGCGGAGCGGATCGTCGCGGAGCGGGATGGGAAATACCATCTGGACCTATGGGCGGCGAACCGCCTTGCACTGGAGGAGATGGGCGTCCCACCGCGGCAGATCGACAGCGCACAGACATGCACGTCGTGCGATCATACATGGTTTTACTCCTATCGTGCCGCAGGCGGCAGGACGGGACGTCTGGCGGCAGTAATGGAGTTGAAATGAGTGAAGGAACGATGATCGGGGAGCAGATTCAAAAGGTACGTGCCGAGATCATGGCCGCGCGGGCGCGGCGGACGCACGTCTCGAAGGACGCGCCTGTGGAGCTGATTGCCGTGACGAAAAACCATCCCGTCGCGGCGATGCAGGAGGCCATTGATGCGGGCATCATGAACATCGGAGAGAACCGCATCCAAGAGGCGCTGGACAAAGCGGAGACGCTTGAGCGCGAGGTAAAATGGCATCTGATTGGGCACCTGCAGACCAATAAGGCGAAATACGCCGTGCGCCAGTTCGACCTCATTCATTCGGTTGATTCTGTGCATCTTGCACAGGCGGTGAACCGCGCGGCGGAGAAGTTCGGCAAGGTGCAGAATATCCTTGTGCAGGTTAATCTGGCGCGTGAGGAGAGCAAGTCCGGCGTCTACCGTGAGGATCTCGACGAGCTCCTCGCGGCAATTGATGGAATGGATTCGGTTCGCTTGCAGGGTTTTATGTGTATTGCGCCGAATTATGAGGATGTAGAGCAGTGCCGTCCGCTCTTTCGTGCGATGTACGAGCTGTACGGCACGATCAAGGCGGCAGAGCCGCACAAGGCAGACATCCGCTACCTTTCGATGGGCATGACACACGACTATCGCATTGCCGTCGAGGAGGGCGCGAATCTCGTGCGTGTCGGCACGGCGATTTTTGGTGCACGCAATTATACCCTAGGAGTGTGAGGGATTGTGAAGATTTTCAAGAATTTGTTCGGCATCTCGTCCGAGGAGGATGAGGAGCTCGAAGAGCGGGAAGAAAAAAAGCCTGCGCCCGTGACCGAGATCGGCTCGCGCACGGGACGGCAGCGCGTTGAGACAGGGGCAAATCTCTCGGGCTTTCCCGATTTTACCCCGCCGGCAGGCGCAGCGGCAGGGGCTACGCCGATCGACAATGTCGTCGCGACCTACCGCATGAACGTCGTGGTGATCGAGCCGCAGTCGTTCGACGATGCGCAGCAGGTGGCGGTCAATCTCCAGAAGAAAAAACCCGTCGTACTGAATTTTGAGAAGACGGAAAAGAGCGTCGCGAACCGCATCATCGACTTCATCAGCGGAACGACATACGCACTCAACGGCGACATCAAGAAGATCAGCAACAATGTCATCCTCTGTGCGCCGAGCAACGTCAACGTCAGCTACTCCGAGGATGAACACCGACTGGGGGACAATATGCCCTTCATGGATCGGTAGGCGCACATGAAAGGCGCATGGAAGATCGGCATCATCGGTGGCGGCGCAATGGCAGAGGCGATGATCGCGGGCATGACGGCGGAGAGGGACGTGCCATCGCCGCAGATCTATGTATCAGATCACAAGGCAGCACGGTGCTGTACACTGCATGAGCAGTATCACGTAAATGCACAGGTCGGGGCAGATGATTTTCTGCCCCGTATTGACGTTCTTGTTCTGGCGGTAAAGCCCTCTGCTGCGCGCGCGGCAATGCGGGAGACGGCGCCGCTGCTGCGCAGCGATGCGCTCGTGATCTCCATTGTGGCCGGGCTGACGATGGCGCAGATTGCGGCAGAATATCCGGGGCATCCGATTGTCCGCGCGATGCCGAACACTTCGCTGGCCGTCGGCGCGGGGATGTCCGCTTATGCGTGCAGCGACGATGCAGATGCGTCCGCACGCGAGGCTGTGAATGTCGTGCTCGGCACGGCGGGACGCGTCGTCGAGGTAAAGGAGCATGACCTTGATGCGGTGACGGGACTCTCGGGCAGTGGTCCCGCCTATGCGTTCCTCATGATCGAGGCGTTGACCGACGGCGGCGTTGCGGCGGGGCTGCGCCACGAGACGGCGTCTTTGCTTGCTGCACAGACGCTGCTTGGCGCGGCACAGATGGTGCTCGATGGGACTGCGCCCGCCGCACTGCGCGCTGCCGTGACCAGCCCTGCAGGGACGACAGCGGCGGGGCTGCGCGTAATGGAGCGCGCCGGCGTACGCTCCGCGCTCATCGAGACGGTTCTTGCCGCGGCGGAGCGGTCGAAAGAACTCGGCAAAGAGTAACAGTTCGCAGGACGATTTCCCAAAGGAGGGGACTATGGCATCAGAACAGAAGGAGCGGATTCTCCGCTTTTATCGCGGCAGCGAAGGGGAGGAGACGGCAGTGCGCCTGCTCGACCTCGCAGAGACCGTCGTCAAGACGCGTAAATTTCGCATCAGTCCCTTTCTCGACCCTTACGGGCAGGAGATCGCCGAGACGATCCGCGCGAGCTATGATGATCTGCAGCTGGACTTTGACGGCGGCTATCAGGGGGCGGAGCGTGCGCGTGCGATGCTGCGCCATCGGGACTTTGCGGGGCGGACGGAGGATTTCGGTATCGTCTGCGTAGAGGCCACGTGGAACGGGCAGTTTGCCCGGCTCACGCATCGTGATGTCCTCGGCGCAGTGATGGGACTGGGGATTGAGCGCGAGATGATCGGCGACATCCTGCCTGCCTCCGATGCGGCGAAAATCCTCTGTGATGCCAAGATCGCCCCGTTCCTGATTGAGAACCTGACGATGATCGGCGCGGTCGGCGTGAAGACCGTGCCTGCGGAGCTGACGGAGATCGCACCGCGCGAGGAGCGGACGAAGGAGATCCGCGCGACGGTGGCGTCGCTGCGGCTCGATTCCATCGTCGCGGCAGGGTTTGGCATCTCGCGCAGCCGTGCGGCGGACGATATCACCGCCGATAAGGTGAAGCATAACTGGCAGAGTGCGGCGAGTGCCTCCAAGACGGTCAAGGAGGGAGATGTCCTCTCCATGCGTGGGCGCGGCCGCGTCGAGGTGACTGAGGTGCGCGGTCAGACGAAGAAGGGCCGCACGGTTGTTGTACTGCATCGATTCTTTTGAAGAAAGGCGGGAGCGCGATGCTGACACCGATGGATATTCATGCCAAGGAGTTTGGTCGGAGTTTTCGCGGATTTAACGAGAACGAGGTCAACGATTTTCTCAATGAGATCATGAAGGCGTACACGGCGGTACTGGATGAAAATGAGCGCCTGCGGGGCGAGCTGGAGCGCGAACGCTCGGCGAACGGAGAGTTCCGCCGCATCGAGCAGAGCATGCGCGAGACGCTCGTCGTCGCGCAGAAAACGGCGGAGGAGATGAGCACGAGCGCCAAGCAGGGCGCCGACCGCCTGCTTGAGACGACGGCGAAAGAGGCGCAGAACATGCGCCGCGAGGCGACACTGCAGGCAAAGGCACAGCTGGACGAGGCTGCGGACAAGGTACGCGCCATCGTGGCGGAGTACGAGCGGCTCGTCCGCGAAAAGCATCAGTTCCTGCGCCGCATGAAATCCAATGTGCAGGCAGAGCTGGCCCTCATCGAGGATGCCATTGCAGAGATGCCGGATATGGTACATGAGAAGAAGGTACCGTCCGCACCTCCTGCACCGCCGATAAAACCGAAGGACGATGCCGTGAAGAAACAGGAGGACGATTGAAGACGATGATCAGGTGCGGAAAGGCCGCACTGCTCTTTGGCGGGACAGTAATTTTGGATCAAGCGGTGAAAGCGTACGTCGCCTCGACCATGCTGCCGGGGGAGAGCATCCCCGTCATTCCGTCATACCTCCATCTGACCTACGTGCTGAACGCGGGGGCTGCGTTCGGGATCTTTGAGCGTCAGCAGTGGCTCTTTTTGCTCACCGCCGCGCTGTTCTTCTTCGTATTCCTCTTTCTCTATCCGCGTCTCGCGCGCGGCAGCGCACTCATTCACTACGGTAGCGTCGCCTTTGCGGCAGGAGCGCTCAGCAACATGGCGGATCGGATTCGCTTCGCACACGTCATCGACTTCATCGATTTCCGCGTATGGCCGGTATTTAATATCGCGGACATCGCCATCGTGGTGGGAACGATCTGCGTTCTCTGGACGCTCTTCGTGCAGAAGAAGGAGTTTCTTCCATGAGCACATTTATTTCCGATCAGGCAGGGGAACGGCTGGATGTATTCCTCGTGCGGCAGCTGCCGACCCTCTCGCGCAGCTACGCACAGCGCCTCGTCGCAGAGGGACACGTAACGGTGGACGGAGAGCGGCGCAAGGCGAATTTTAAGCTGAGTGGCGGCGAGAGCGTAGCGTGTACCATCCCGCCTGCAGAGGCGGTTGAGATCCGTGCAGAGAACATCCCGCTGGATGTCCTCTATGAGGATGCGGACATTATCGTCATCAACAAGCCGCGCGGCATGGTCGTGCACCCTGCCGCGGGCGTATATACGGGGACGCTCGTCAACGCACTGCTCCATCACTGCAGCGATCTCTCGGGGATCAACGGAGACCTGCGCCCCGGCATCGTTCATCGCCTCGATAAGGATACCTCGGGCGTGATGGTTGCCGCGAAAAACGACATGGCACATCATTTCCTCGCCCGCCAGATTCGGGACAAGGAGGCACGGCGTGAGTACCGCGCCATCGTATACGGGAACATCGTCGAGCGCGCGGGCGTCATTACGGGGGACATCGGACGGCATCCGACGGATCGCAAGAAAATGGCGATTGTCCGTGAGAACGGCAAGCCCGCGACGACCCATTTTGAGGTGCTTGAGCGGTTCGGTGACTACACCTTTGTCGCCTGTCGTCTGGAGACGGGGCGGACACATCAGATTCGCGTTCACATGACGAGCATCGGACATCCGCTGGTCGGCGATACGAAGTATACGGCGAAGAAGAACCCCTTTGCCATTGCGGGGCAGGCACTACACTCGCTGACACTCACGCTGACACATCCGCGTACGCAGGCAGAAATGACGTTCACCGCGCCCCTGCCGGCGGACATGGATGAGATACTGCACACACTCCGAAGGAGCTGATCGCATGACTGAGTTTAGAGAAAAGGCCGTGCTGATGGATGAGGACGGCATCCGCCGCGCCCTCATGCGCATCGCGCACGAGATTGTAGAGAAAAATCATGGGACAGAGCATCTGGTGCTCGTCGGCATCCGCAAGCGCGGCGTACCGATTGCGGCGCGGCTCGGCGCAGAGATCGCGCAAATCGAGGGCCGGGAACTGCCGCGCGGCGTGCTCGACATCACGCTCTATCGCGACGACCTCAACGAGCTCGCCTATCAGCCCATCGTGCACACGACGGAGATTCCCCTTGACATCACGGACAAGACCGTCATCCTCGTCGATGATGTGCTCTACACAGGGCGCACGATACGGGCGGCGATGAACGCCCTGCTCGACCTTGGGCGGCCGCGCATGATCCAGCTCGCCGTCCTCATCGACCGCGGACATCGCGAGCTCCCGATCCGCGCCGACTATGTTGGCAAGAACGTACCGACGGCATCTGCCGAGGACGTATCGGTGCAGCTTCACGACACCGATACGGAGGAAAAGGTCGTCATACGCGAGCGCGTCTGAACGCGGCGGATAGACCGCCTTCCCATTTGACAAAAAAGGGTTGTTATTACGAAGACAGAGACCTCGTAATAACAACCCTTTACCATTTCATTATGGCGGAGAGGGTGGGATTCGAACCCACGGTGCGTTGCCGCATCACCGGTTTTCAAGACCGGCTCCTTAAACCACTCGGACACCTCTCCATACACTGTATGGAATACAATACTTTTGCATTCTATCAAAAAGGCGTCGCCGCGTCAATAGCTGCGCGTTTTTTGCCATGCACAGATGAGCGCACCGACACAAAAACCAATCAGCGCGGGCACAACCCACCCCATCCCGAGGGACGCGAGGGGAAGCGCCTCTCCTGCCGTACACAGAGCGGGCGGCAGTGCACGGAGAAAGTCGAAGAAGGCGGCCGCACTCGT
Organism: Centipeda felix; assembly: GCF_900186465.1. Taxonomy (GTDB): domain Bacteria; phylum Bacillota; class Negativicutes; order Selenomonadales; family Selenomonadaceae; genus Centipeda; species Centipeda felix. The sequence goes on along the minus strand of NZ_LT891959.1, from coordinate 592,197 downwards.
GCCGACAATGCTCCACACATAGAGTGGGCGGCGATAGCCGATCAGCCCCTCGATAAGACAGAGAGCGATGAGGACGATAGCGACGGGATAAAGAAAGTAGAGCACGGGGAGGGAATACGCGATGATGCGGCTAAGGCCGACATTCGATATGGCGAATGAGAACGCGGCGAAGATCACCGTGTATTTTGCATAGGAAAAGCTGCGCGGAAAGAGCGCGGCAAACGTGGACGCACACGCTGTGACGAGTCCGATGGCGGTCTTGAGACACGCACAGGTTATCGTGATGCCAAGCAGAATGCCGCCGTACGCGCCAAAGTAATGCGCTGCAATATGGGCGAGCACATCGCCGCCGTTGGCATCGATGCCGTAGACGGCGCGGCTCTGTGCACCGACGTAGGTGAGCGCGAGATAGATGAGCGCCATGAGCAGCGTGCTGAGACTGCCCGAGATGATCGTGCTGTAGGAGAGATCAGCAGGCGAGGAGAGGCCAAGGCGACGGATGGAGTCGACGAGGATGCTGCCATAGGCGAGAGCAGCGAGCACATCCATCGTATTATAGCCCTCGAGCAGCCCTGTGAAAAAAGCATTCTCCGCGTATGCTCCTGTGGCCGGCATCGTCCACACGCTGGCCATTGGCTCTCTTAGTGCAGCGACGATCATGACAGCGAGGAAAAAGAGAAAGAGCGGATTCAGCACCTTGCCGATCCAGATCAGAATCCCCGACGGGCGCAGGGAGAAAAAGAGCACCACGGCGAAGAAGAGCGCGGTAAAGACGAGGAGCAGAACATCGTGCAGGGGAGGGGCGACAAATGGCAGAACGCCAACCTGAAAGGAGACGGTCGCCGTGCGCGGGATGGCGAAGAGCGGCCCGATGCAGAGATAGAGCGCGCAGGTAAAGAGCAGGGAAAAACGCCGCCCCACCCTGTTCCCGATCGCGGAGAGACTGTCGCTCGCCGTGATGCTGATCGCCGCAATGCCGAGCAGGGGCAGCCCCACGCCTGTGATACAGAACCCGACAAGGGCGGGCAGCATCTCCATCCCCGCCCGCTGTCCCATCGACGCGGGAAAGATCAGATTGCCCGCACCGAAGACCAGACCGAAAAGGAGAGATGCGACAAAGAGATATTCCTTTTTCGACAGCCGCTGTTTCATACTGGATGCTTTCCTATCCACAAAAGAATCATAAAATTTTAATAAATTGATTATACAGGGGCAACAGAGATTTGTCAAAAAATCTATTGGCGATCGTCCCTTTACATCCACCAATGGGGCGGGCTATAATGCAGGGAGAGAAATAGCTGGGATTCCCCAAGATGATAAGGAGTACAGGAATGAATCGAAACGATCTATGCTGGTGCGGCAGCGGCAAGAAATATAAAAAATGTCATGAGGACTTTGACGAGCGCATCGCCTCCATCCGCTACGATGTGATCAAGGGGCAGGTGCGCCCGCCGCGCAAGATCATCAATAACGAGGCGGATATCACGGGCATCCGCCGTGCCGCCGTCATCAACGATGCGGTGCTCGACCTCATGGGGACGCTCGTCGCACCGGGCGTTGACACGGAGACGCTGGATCGTGCGGCGCATGAGTACATTGTCTCACACGGCGGCATTCCCGCCTGCCTCGGTTTTGAGGGCTTCCCCAAGAGCATCTGCACGTCGATTAACAACGTGGTCTGCCACGGAATTCCGTCGACCAAGGATGTGCTCAAAGAGGGCGACATCATCAACGTTGACTCGACCGTCATCGTTGACGGCTACTATGCGGATGCCTCGCGGATGTATCTCATCGGCAAGGTACCGGCGGCAGCGGAGCGGCTCGTCAAGGTGACGAAGGAGTGCATGGAGCGCGGCATTGCGGCGGCGCGCCCGTGGCATTTTCTCGGCGACGTGAGTGCGGCGTGCGGCGACTGGGCGCATGCCAACGGGTACTCGGTCGTCACGGCACTCGGCGGTCATGGCGTCGGCAAGGACTTTCACATGGAGCCGTACGTCCCACATGAGGGCGAGCCGGGCACGGGGATGCTCATGGTGCCGGGCATGGTGTTCACGGTCGAGCCGATGATCAATGCGGGCGACTACGATGTCACCGTTGACCGCACGGACGGATGGACGGTGCGGACGAAGGACGGGACGCTCTCTGCGCAGTGGGAAAAGACCATTCTCATCACAGAGACAGGCGCAGAGGTACTTTCATCATGACGCATTTCGATCAGCTCGGCATCTCGGAGACGCTGACCGCACTCCTCCAAAAACAGGGCATCACGCAGCCGACCCCCGTGCAGGAGCAGGCGATCCCGCCCATGCGCGCGGGGCGTGATGTGATCGCACAGGCGCAGACGGGGACGGGCAAGACACTCGCCTATCTCCTGCCGCTCCTTGCGCGCATCAAGCCGCAGGGCGCGGCGGCACAGGCACTCGTCATCGCACCGACGCGTGAGCTCGCCATCCAGATCGAGCGCGTCGCCGAACCGCTCGCCCAGCCCCTTGGTATTGGCACCGTCGTGATCTATGGCGGGGCGGATATCGAGCGGCAGAAGGAAAAGCTGCGCCGCAGTCCGCAGCTCGTCATCGGTACGCCGGGACGTCTGCTCGATCACGTACGGCGCGGAACGCTTGCGCTCGGCAGTGTGAACAAGGTCGTCCTCGATGAGGCGGACGAGATGCTGAAGATGGGCTTCATCGAGGATGTGGAGACCCTGCTCGGTGCTGCGGCACAGGACTATCAGCTCGCACTCTTCTCGGCAACGATGCCCGAGCGCATTGTGCGCCTGACCAAGCGGTTCATGACTAACCCCGCGCACATTCGTCTCGCGGGCGAGACCGTGACACTCGCCGCCATCGAACAGGTCGTCATACCCGTCAGTGCAGGGGACAAGCTCGACCGCCTCTGTGCCTCCATCAACGAGGAGGCACCGTATCTTGCCATGGTGTTCTGCGCCACGAAGGAGCGCACCCGTGCGCTCATGATGGAGCTCGCACAGCGTGGCTATCTCGTCGATGCGCTCAGCGGCGACCTCACGCAGACGCAGCGCAGTTTCGTCCTGCGCCAGTTCCGCAGTGCAAAACTGCAGATCCTCTGCGCGACGGACATTGCGGCGCGCGGACTCGACATCGAGGGCGTGACCCACGTCTATAACTACGACCTGCCGCCGACGGTGACCGACTACATCCACCGCATCGGCCGCACGGGGCGCGCAGGGACACAGGGCAAGGCGATCACACTCGTTGCGCCGCATCAGCACGAAAAACTCCGCAAGATGGAGGCGGCGCTGAAGGCATGCCTGCGCCGTGACGTAGTCAAGAAAAAAAAGCGTCCCGCACCGCCCGCAGGGGAGGGGGACGCACAGAAAAAAGCACATCCGCCGCGCGATGCAAAACGCCGAGCGCTGCCCAAGCGCACGAAGTCGAAGCCGCGCAGCAAAAAGGCGGGCAAGACCGTCACGAACATCGGGCGGCGCAGCCGCAGGAAGCGGTGACGCACGCAGATATCATCGTTGAGAAAGGTTGTTTTATATGGCGGTACTGCATGCACGGGAATCCTCCTTTGCCCATGAGAAACAGCGGAATCTTCTTCTCGCGGGTGTTTTTGGCGCTTCCTGCTTACTGATTTGGCTGTGGTGGATGCGCAACATCCTATCCGGACACCTGCTTCACATGGGCGTTGCCATTCCCGTGCTGCTCACCTTTGCGGCTACGGGGGCTGTCGGCAAGCACTTCTGGCACGCCTATCGAAAGTCTGCCTCGGGCGACAAGGGGGTGGAGCGGGCGTTGGATGTCCTGCGGCAGCTGCCGGACAGCTATCACGTCCTGAGCAATGTGCAGGTGCCCGGCGCCTACTGCAGCATCGTCGTCATTGGATGCAACGGCGCCTTTATCGTGAATACGAAGCACCACAGCGGGACGATCACTCCGCACGCAGGCGATTGGGAACAGGAGAAGACGGGACGGCGGGGCACGGATTACACCGTTGCCATGCGGAACCCCGTCAAGCAGCTCAAGCATCAGATTCATGCCTTGGCGGAGTATCTGAAGCCTGTAGGCACACGCGTCTGGGTGGATGGCATAGTCTTCTTTACACATCCAAATGTGATTCTGGAGGATTGTTCGGATCGTTTTACGGATCGCGGCGATGTCGTACGGTCATATATTCTGAACCACAGGGCGCGTTTTCAGCTGAGCGATGCCGATGTGTACCGTCTTGTGCAGCGGCTTATGTCATAACTCGTATGAAAATACGAGCTGTGACGAATCGTTGACAAAGAGAGCAGGAAAACAATTCATTTTGTCGAATCTATACGGAGTACAGACAATTCTAAAGAGGAGGCATATTCATGATTGGCATCAAGAATGTGATTGCGATTATCTGCGGTGGCGGCCCCGCCCCCGGCATCAACAGCGTCATCTCTGCCGTGGTCAGTGAGGCAACGCGGCACGGGTGGGATGTGCTCGGCATCTACGACGGGTTCTCGCGGATTGCACGCGGCGAGAAGAACTACGTGCGCCTTGAGCCCGCAAACATCAGCCGCATTCATCTGACGGGCGGCTGCATTCTGAAGATGTCGCGCTTCAACCCGACGAAGAAGGAATCCGACCTCCGCACCGTGGTCGAGACGCTGACCGAGCTCGGCGTGACGCATCTCGTCACCATCGGCGGCGACGACACGGCATTCAGCTCCATGGCGGTCTCCGAGTACGCACGCAAGATGGGGCGCACGATCAACGTCGTCCACGTCCCGAAGACCATCGACAATGACCTGCCGCTCCCCGAGGGCGTGCCGACATTCGGCTTTGAGACGGCGCGTGCCTTCGGCACGATGGAGATCGAGAACCTCATGGAGGATGCGAGCACGACGAACAACCGCTGGTACTTCACCATCGCCATGGGACGTACAGCGGGGCACCTCGCCCTAGGGATGGGGCGCAGCGCAGGCGCGGCGATCACCATCATCCCCGAGGAGTTCTCCCAGAAAAAGATTCCGCTGCAGCAGGTCGTCGACGTGATTGTCGGCTCGATCGTGAAGCGCTACCTCACGGGGCGCAACTACGGCGTTGCCGTCATCGCTGAGGGCGTGATCGAGAAGATCGCCGAGGAGGACTTCGCCAAACTCGGCAACGTCGTCACGGACGAGCACGGACACATCCGCTACAGCGAGCTCGACTTCGGCGAGATCATCAAACAGGCGGTGCTCGCCGAGACGAAGAAGCTCGGCATCACCATCAGCGTCATCGACAAGGAGATCGGCTACGAGCTGCGCTGCACGGCACCGATCGCCTATGACATCGACTACTGCCGCTCGCTCGGCTACTCCGCCGTCAAGTTCCTCATGCAGGGCGACACGGGCGCGATCATCACGATCCAGGACAATCAGGCGGTGCCGATGCGCTTCGACGAGATTCGCGACCCCGAGACGGGCAAGACGAAGGTGCGCAAGGTCAACATCGGCTCCGTCCACTACCGTATCGCGCGCGGTTTCATGATGCGCCTCGAAAAGGGCGACCTCGACGATCCGGGACTTGCGAATGCCTACCGCATGACGCAGGAGGAGTTCAAGGAACGCTATTCCTATCTCTTTGACGGCGACGCCGCAGAGTAATTTCGCCACAGAAATGTTCAAGGACGATGGTGTGAAACGAAAAAGTTTCGCATTATCGTCCTTTTTTTCTATTTTAGGTATTGACGCGCCCGCTCCTTTGCCGTATAATACCGTATTGTCAGTGCAACACACGACAGAACATCGCGGGGTGGAGCAGTCGGTAGCTCGTCGGGCTCATAACCCGAAGGTCACAGGTTCAAGTCCTGTCCCCGCAACCAATAGCATATCATGGGTAGGTGGCCGAGTGGTTAAAGGCAACAGACTGTAAATCTGTCATCTTCGGATTACGATGGTTCGAATCCATCCCTGCCCACCACTTTTTATCGCGGGGTGGAGCAGTCGGTAGCTCGTCGGGCTCATAACCCGAAGGTCGCAGGTTCAAGTCCTGTCCCCGCAACCAAGTCTGTGCGCTGGTGTAGCTCAGTCGGCAGAGCGTATCCTTGGTAAGGATAAGGTCACCAGTTCAATCCTGGTCATCAGCTCCATATAACGGCGGCATAGCTCAGTTGGCTAGAGCATGCGGTTCATACCCGCAGTGTCCGGAGTTCAAATCTCTGTGCCGCCACCATTTTGCTTGATCCCCCCGCAACGGGGGTTCTTTTATGCTTTCAGGGAGCACTCCGGTGTCTCCTTAGGGAAAATGTACTTCATGCGTTGACAGCATTTTCCAAGTATGATAAATTGATACGAGTGATTTCGTGTCATGAAAACTAACAAGGAGAGTCGATATTCATGCGCAACAACATTACGCTTGAGTGCACGGAGTGCCATAGCCGCAACTATCGCACGAACAAGAACAAGAAGAACAATCCGGATCGTCTGGAGTTCAGCAAGTACTGCAAGTTCTGCCGCAAGCACACGCCGCACAAAGAGACGAAGTAAGCGCCCGCATCATGGGAAAGATTGTGAAATTCCTGCGGGAAGTCGTCGCCGAGATGAAGAAGGTCTCGTGGTCGACGCGGCGCGAGCTGGTCACCTACACCGGTGTTGTCGGCATTGCGATCGTCGTCGTCTGCGCGCTCATCTGGATCTGCGACACTATTTTTGCGCGCATCTTTCAGGTTATCCTGCATTACTAGACGGGGTGAGGGACATGGCAGACAAGGAAGAACTCAATCTCCGGCAGGCAAATCCGCATCGCGCATGGTATGTCATCCACACCTACTCGGGGTATGAGAACAAGGTCAAGGCAAACCTTGAACGCCTCATGCACTCGGCGAGCATGAGCGAGATGATCTTTAACGTCGTCGTGCCCGTGGAGAACGAGATCGAGGTCAAGGACGGCAAGGAAAAGGTCGTCCCGCGCAAGGTATTCCCGGGCTACGTCCTCGTTGACATGATTGTCGATGAGCACTCGTGGTACGTCGTGCGCAACACGACGGGCGTCACGGGCTTTGTCGGCTCGGAGAAGCACCCCATTCCGCTGACGGCGGAGGAGGCGGAACGCATCCTCTCCGGCTCGGTGGGCGGGGCACCGAAACGCCGCGCCAAGGTGGATATCGGTGACACGGTGCGCATCATCTCGGGCGCATTCGAGGACTACGCGGGCAAGATCACGTCGATCGACACGTCGAGTATGCGCGTGCAGGTCGATGTGGACGGAACCCCACTGGATGTCGAGATCGATCAGGTCGAACGGATCTGAGATCAGATATACCGCTGATTTTTCACCGAAAGGAGGTGAATGTGGATGGCAAAGAAGGTTGCGCGTGTCGTAAAGCTGCAGGTTCCTGCGGGGAAGGCGACACCGGCTCCTCCGGTCGGACCTGCGCTTGGTCAGGCGGGCGTCAATATCATGGCATTCGTCAAGGACTTCAACGAACGCACGGCGAAGCAGGCGGGGCTCATCATTCCGGTTGAGATCACAGTCTTTGAGGATCGTTCCTTTACCTTTATCACGAAGACCCCTCCGGCAGCAGTTCTGCTGAAGAAGGCGGCGGGCATTGAAAAGGCGTCGGGCGAGCCGAACAAGACGAAGGTCGCAAAGCTCCCGCGCGCGAAGGCACGCGAGATCGCAGAGTCCAAGATGCCGGATCTGAACGCCGCATCGATCGAGGCGGCAACGTCCATGATCGAGGGCACGGCCCGCAGCATGGGCATTGAGATCACGGACTAATTGTCCGTTGATCAAGTGGAAGGGCGTACGCCCGTTATGACCACGAAGGGAGTTATTCATGGCAAAGGTTGGTAAGAAATACCAAGACGCTGCGAAGCTGATCGAGAGCGGCAAACTCTACACTTCGCAGGAAGCGATGGAACTCGTCAAGAAGACGGCAACGGCCAAATTCGACGAGACCATCGAGCTGCACGTGCGCCTCGGCGTCGATCCGAAGTATGCGGATCAGCAGGTGCGCGGCGCCCTTGTCCTGCCGCATGGCACGGGCAAGACCCAGCGCGTGCTCGTCTTTGCAAAGGGCGAGAAGGTCGCTGAGGCTGAGGCAGCAGGAGCTGACTTCGTCGGCTCGGATGAGATCGTGCAGAAGATCCAGGGCGGATGGCTCGACTTCGATGTTGCTGTCGCTACACCCGACATGATGGGCACGGTCGGCCGCCTCGGTAAGGTTCTCGGTCCGCGCGGACTCATGCCGAACCCGAAGCTCGGCACGGTCACGATGGATCTGAAGAAAGCCATCGGCGAAATCAAGGCAGGTCAGGTGGAGTACCGCACAGACAAGGCGGGCAACGTCCACGTTCCCATCGGGAAGGCCTCCTTTGATGCGGAGAAACTCCGCGAAAACTATCAGGCGATCATCGACACGCTGATTCGCGTGAAGCCGGCAGCGGCAAAGGGGCAGTACATCCGCTCCATCACCGTTGTGGCGACGATGGGACCCGCCGTTCCCGTTGCGCTCAGCTAATTTTAGCAGCGCACGGAATTTCCCCGGGCTGTAGACAGCAGGTTTGCGCAAGCATCTAACGACATAGTCGCCTGCCGAGGCCGGACGTGAATTTGAACATTCATCTCCGGCAGGATAGCAGCCGGAGATTTTTCATTGGAAAGAATAAGAGCCGTCCAGATTGGTGCGGATTTTTGTTTGAGCAAGGAGGAACACCGGACGCGCAGTTAAGTCCTGCGTGGAGGATGTTCCGACGCGGCGAGAACGGAAGGACGTGCCAAGATGAACGGCGACAAGAAAGGAGGGAAATGATTACATGGCAGATCACAAGAAAGAAGTCATCGTCGAGAAGCTGAAAGAGCAGCTCTCCTCGGCGAAAGGAGCTGTCTTTACGACGTACAGCGGTCTCACCGTTGCACAGGATACGGAGCTGCGCCGCGAGCTGCGCGCTGCGGGCGTCTCCTATCACGTCGTAAAGAACACGATGCTGCGCCGTGCGGCAGATGCGCTTGGTCTTGAGGGGCTCGATCCGCACCTTGAGGGCACGACCGCATTTGCGTTCTCGGCAGACGATGCCGTCGCTCCGGCGAAGGTCATCTGCGGCTACATCAAGAAAAACAAGCTCGACGAGAAGGGGATCCTGTCCGTCAAGGTCGGTACCGTTGAGGGCAAGGTCATCGAGACGGCTGAGGTTCAGGCGCTCGCATCGCTCCCGTCGCGCGAAGAGCTTATCGCAAAGCTCATGGGCAGCATGAATGCGCCGATCTCGAACACGGTCAACGTACTGCAGGGCGTTATCCGCAATGCCGTCTATGTGCTTGAGGCTGTGCGTGCGCAGAAGGCATCCGCATAAACATACGATTGAGAGAGAATTTACATACTATTGGAGGTATACAGCATGAACAAGGATCAGATTCTGGAAGCCATTGAGAACATGACCGTTCTCGAACTCTCCGAGCTCGTGAAGGCAATGGAGGAGAAATTCGGTGTCAGCGCAGCTGCACCGGTCGCAGTTGCTGCTGTCGGCGGCGCTGCTCCGGCTGCGGGCGGCGAGGAGAAGACGGAGTTCACCGTCGTTCTCGCAGCAGCAGGCGACAAGAAGATCAACGTCATCAAGGCCGTTCGTGAGGCAACGGGTCTCGGCCTGAAGGAAGCGAAGGAGCTCGTTGACGGCGCACCGAAGCCGGTCAAGGAGAATATCGCCAAGGCTGAGGCCGAAGAGCTCAAGAAGAAGCTCGAAGAGGCTGGCGCAACGGTCGAGCTGAAGTAATCTAAGTTTTTTCTCTTCCCCATAACTTTCTCCGTTTGGCGGGGAAGGGGGACAAATAGGGACTGTGCATGAGGTGAGAACCATCATGCACAGTCCTTTTTGTCTCTTGACGGGACTTTTGCAATAGAGTTATAATAATCATGGGACGATTGTGCGTGGCAGGTGACTGCCATGCACCGGAAGCATGGGAAGACGGTGCATCGTATGATTTTTTACGGCGAAAAGCAAAAGCCCCTATTGGATGAAGAACGTTCCGTGTCGGAGGAGATGGATACGGGCGAGCTCGCTGCCGATGGGGACACCTACGCAGACGAGACGGCGGAAAACAGCATCTATGACGGCTGCTCGGATGAGGATCTCCTCGCCCACATTCGCGGCGAGCGCGGTGATGAGGCACTCGACTATCTCATCAACAAATACCGTAACTTCGTGCGCTCCAAGGCACGCTCCTACTTCCTCATCGGTGCAGACCGCGAGGACATCGTGCAGGAGGGCATGATCGGCTTCTTCAAGGCGATTCGTGACTACCGCCCGGACAAGCTCTCATCGTTTCGTGCGTTTGCGGAGCTATGCGTGACGCGCCAGATCATCACGGCGATCAAGACGGCGACGCGGCAGAAACACATCCCGCTCAACTCCTACGTCTCACTGAACAAGCCCATCTACGACGAGGACTCTGACCGCACCCTGCTCGACGTGCTCTCCGGTGCGCGCATCAGCGACCCCGAGGAACTCGTCATCAGTCACGAGGAATTCATCGACATCGAGCAGAAAATGGAGGAAATCCTCAGCGACCTTGAGTGGCGCGTCCTCATGAGCTACCTCGACGGCAAATCCTATCAGGAGATCGCCGTCGACCTGCATCGTCAGGTCAAATCCATCGACAATGCGCTGCAGCGCGTTAAGCGCAAGCTGGAGAAATACATGGAGTCGCGCGGGGACGAGCTCGACATCGGGACAGTCTATCGCGGACTGACGACCATCAACCGCGTGGGACGCGCACAGGAATAAAGAAACATCAAGGGACCATTGCATACCCCCCATCGGCTCGCTGCGCTCGCCACTTCCCCCGCGCGGCGGGGAAAGCTAATATACCGTTATCCTAAAAGCCTTCCCCGTGGTCACGGGGAGCGGTCAACGTCAGCCAATCACACATCGCTGTCGCTCGTGTTCTTGGGACGTTTTCCCATACGTCCTGTTACCCAATCAGCTTCGTCCTGTGGACTTGCTTCTTGGACAGGTCAGCAAGGGGGACCGCGCAAGCGGTGGAAGGGGCACAAAGAAGGGGCTGTTACACGAAGTTTGCGACCCCATGCAACAGCCTTTTTTGTTTTATGTGAATATCATATTCTATTGCTATCATTCAAAAAGCAGTTGAGAAATAGGAGGCATGACCATGTGGAAAAAATTTTCATCCATCCTGCTGACGGTACTGCTCTGTCTCGCCTGTGCCGTGGCGTCCGCACAGGCGGCAGAGGACAGCACACCGAGAGCGGCTGCGCCGCAGGAAAAGCCGAGCCGCATTGAACTCGTGATGATCCTCGACAGGAGTGGATCCATGCACGGGCTGGAGGCGGACACCATCGGCGGCTTTAATGCGATGATCGAGAAGGAGAAGAAGCTTGGCATCGACGTGCGCGTGACGACGGTGCTCTTTAACGACAAGATTGACCGCCTCTACGAGCACAGGGCGATCCAGAGCGTGCGCCCGCTGACCGAGCGGACGTATGAGACGGGCGGCACGACGGCACTCCTCGATGCCGTCGGCGAAACGATCCTGCACATGGAGCAGTCGGGCGCGGCAGACAGGCAGGGGACGAAGGTGATCGTCGTCATCATCACGGACGGCATGGAGAACGCGAGCACTGAGTTCACAAAGGCAAAGGTCAAGGAACTCATCTCGGACAAGCAGGAAAAGGCGGGCTGGGACTTCATCTACCTCGGCGCGAACATCGATGCGGCTGAGGAAGCAGACGCCATTGGGGTACGCAAGGCGAACGCCGTGACGTACAAGAACACATCGAGCGGTGTTCGTGCGAACTACGATGCTGTCGGTGTCTACGTCGCAGAGCGTGCGAGCGGCAACGAGAAATCGGATGCATGGAAGGATCATGTCGAGCGGGATACGGGAAAATAAGTCGTCGATGTACGTTGACAATTTCCTGCTGATGATGTATCCTATGAAATGTAATCTATATATAATAGAACTGAATCGATGGGGAGAGGCGGCAGGCTGTGTGCTTCGCCGGGGGAGTATCTATTTTTAGGAGGAATTGGAATGAGAAACTGGAAGAAGATGCTGGTCGCTTCGCTTGCATGCTCAGCGGTCTTGGGACTGTCCTCGTACAGCCCGGCAGAGGCTGCGTACGAGCTCAATCCTGAGGTCAAGACGGTGACGCCGGCACTCATGGAGGCGTCGGAAATCGGCGTTCTGAAGTACAACAACCCGCAGATGGCAAACTACACGAACAAGGATGCCATTGTTGTTGCGAGCTTCGGCACGACGTTCAAGGATACGCGTGAGAAGACGATCGAGGCGACGGTGCGCGACATTCAGGCAGCGAACCCCCTCGCAAAGGTCGTCACGGCATTTACCTCCCATATCATCATCGACCGCATCGCGGCAAAGGAAGGCAAGCACTATCCGACGCCCGAGGAGGCACTGACGCAGCTCAAGGCAGAGGGCTACTCCCGCGTCGCGTTGGTCTCGCTCGACGTCATTCCGGGCATGGAGTACTCCTACGTCAAGGCGGTTTACAACGAGTACAAGGATCAGTTTAAGACGATGACCTGCGGCACCTCCCTCATGTACTGGCAGGGACAGGAAAATCAGGCGGACGACGTGACGGAGTTCATCAAGGCGGTCTCGACGCAGTTCCCGAAGCTGGGCAAGGATGAGGCACTCCTCCTCATGGCACACGGCACGCCGCACGTTTCCAACGCCTACTATTCCGTGATCCAGGCAAAGCTCAACGAGCTCGGCTATAAGAACGTCTACGTCTACACGGTGGAGGGCTGGCCGAGCCTGGAGACGATCCTGCCGAAGCTCAAGCAGAACCACATCAAGATGGTCACGCTCATGCCGATCATGATGGTGGCGGGCGATCATGCACACAACGACATGGCGGGCAAGGATTCGGACTCGCACAAGAGCATCCTTGAGAGCCAGGGCTTCAAGGTCAACACCTATCTGCACGGCCTCGGTGAGAACCAGGCGATCCGTGCTGCCTTCGTGGAGCGTGCCAACGACGCATGGGACGCGCTGCAGGGACGCAAGGGTGCGGATGCAGACCACATCAAAATGATGAAGTAATACAGCATATCCGCTCGGAGCCTGTCACAGGAGCATCTGCTTCTGCGGCAGGCTCTTTTCTTTATGGAGATACCCTGCTATAATAAATGGCACGAAAAGCAAGGCAACAGATAGAGGAGTACGCGAATGAAGATTGCAGTCGTCGGAACGGGAATGATCGCACGCGAGGCGCTTAATGCGCTGCGCATGGTGAGAGGTGTGGAGATCCCCGTGCTCTGTGCACGAGCGCACAGCAGGAAAAAAGCGGAACGCATGGCGCAGGAGTTTAACATCCCGCACGTCGTGACCGACTACGCAGAGCTGCTCGCATCCCATGCGGCCGACGTCGTCTACCTCGGCATCGTAAACAGCGCGCATTTCGACTATGCGCGTCAGGCGATCTCGGCGGGCTGGAATGTCATCGTGGAGAAGCCCTTTGCCTCGACCCTCGCGGAGACAGAGGAGCTGATCGCGCGCGCCCGTGCCGCGCAGAGCTATGTCTTTGAGGCAATGACGCCGCTCTATATGCCGAACTTTCGCGGCATCGTGGAACGGCTGCCCCGGCTTGGCCTCGTCCGCCTCGTACAGGCGAACTTCTCCCAGTATTCGAGCCGCTACGACCGCTACCTCGCGCGCGACGTTGCTCCCGCGTTTGACCCCGCCTGCTCGGGCGGCGCACTCTATGACCTGAACGTCTACAACCTAGCGCTCATCATCGCGCTCTTCGGACGCCCGCTTTCCGCGTCCTATCTGGCAAATATCGGATTCAACGGCATCGACACATCAGGGGTGATGACCCTGCGCTACGACGGCTTTTGCGCCTCATCGGCAGCGGCGAAGGACAGCAGCAGCCCCTCCTTCCTCATGATCCAGGGCGAGAACGGCTGGATTCGCACCGACGGCACGCCGAACGAACTGCGCTCCTTCACCATCGGCCTGCGCGGTGCGGCGCCTGAGACCTTCGCCCTGAACCGCCACGAGCACCGCATGGTGCATGAGTTTGAGGAGATGCAGCGCATATACCAGCAGCGGGACTACACTGCCGTGGAGGACGGATTTGCCGTGACGCGCGCAGTGATGGCCGTCATGGAAAAGGCGCGCCTGATGGCGGGCATCCAGTTTCGGGCGGACTGATACATGGACAATGACATGATGATTGAGATGGAACATCTCGTCAAAAAATTTCCGCATACCAATGAGAAAAAAGAGAGCGCATGGAAGACCGCCGTCAATGATGTATCGCTCTCCGTACGGCGCGGCGAGGTGTTCGGTCTCCTTGGCCCGAACGGCGCAGGCAAGACGACAATCATCCGGATGCTCACCATGCAGACCCGTCCGACGAGCGGACGCATCCGCATCGGCGGAGAGGACATCCATGCGGCAGAGCGCAGCGTCAAGGCACAGATCGGTGTCGTCCCGCAGCACGTGAACTTTGATCAGGAACTCACCGTCTGGGACAATATGGAGCTGCACGCGCGCCTGCACCACATGGAGCGTGCGGAGCGCACGGCACGCATCGAGGAGCTCCTGACGGAGATGTCGCTCATGGAGGTGCGCAACGACGGTGTGCGGCAGCTCTCGGGCGGGATGAAGCGGCGGCTGCTCATTGCGCGTGCGCTCATCCACCGTCCGCGCGTCCTCTTTCTCGACGAGCCGACCGTTGCCCTCGATCCGCAGATTCGCCGCCATATCTGGGATGTGGTGCACGGCATCGCAGCGCGCGGCGTGACCGTCCTCCTCACCACACACTACATCGAGGAGGCAGAGGCGCTCTGCGCACGCGTCGCCATCATCAATAAGGGGCGGCTCATTGACTTGCAGACGCCGCAGGACTTCTGTGAGGCACTGGGCAGACACGCCGTGGAGTGGGATGGGGCGGACGGACGCGCCTACCGCTTTTTCCATACACAGGAGGAGGCGCGCAGCTATGCGCGCGGCATCGAGGAGACGATGGCGCGTGTGCTCCTGCGCCCGACGAATCTAGAGGACGTCTTTATCGAGCTGACGGGACGGAAGGAGGGGCTCTGATGCTTGGCGATATATGGACGGTGTTTTGGCGCGACTGGATCGTGCTGCGCCGCCGCCTGAAAAAATATATCCTGAGCCGCATGGTCTCGCCGCTCATGTTCCTCATCGCCTTTGGCTGGGGACTCGGGCGGAGCATCGACGTCGGCGGCGGCTCGTACATCGACTTCCTCGTGCCGGGGCTGCTCGCGATGAACTCCATGAACATCAGCTTTAACAGCATCATCCCCGTGCACGCGGAGCGCATCTACCATAAAAGCCTTGAGGAGTACCTTATCGCCCCCATCCGCCCCGATGCCTACGTCGTCGGCAAGGTCGCGGGTGCCGTGTTGCGCGGACTGATCTCCTCGGCGATCATCATCGGACTGAGTTATCTCTTCGGTGCACATTTTTCCGTCACGCCGCTCTTTCTTCTTGTGCTGACGCTGAACTGTGCGATTTTCGCGGAGATTGGCTTTCTCGCGGCGATGTATATCTCCACCTACGAGGAGATGGGACAGGTCAACCTCTACGTCCTCCTGCCCATGTCGTTCCTCTGCGGGACATTCTTCTCCACGGCGGCACTGCCGGATGCGGTGCGCTATCTCGTGGAGATCCTCCCACTGACACATACGAGCTACCTCCTGCGCAGCCTCAGCGGGGCAGGGGACTACTCCGTTATCTCGCTTGCCGTCGTCGTGCTCTACGCCATCCTCGGCATCGTCGCCGGTACATGGAAATTCCGCCGACTGACTGACTAAGCAATCACTCATATCACTCAGAGGACAATCATGCTCAGGCATATCTTTCATCACAGCGGCGCAGCAGAGGGCTGCGCGCACTTCTGCTGCACGCGCGTCGAGGACTTTGGCGTCTCCTACGGGACATTTGACGTCTTCTCGCACGTCAATCTGCACTTTCACTGCGGTGAGCTCACCGCCATCATCGGCCCGAACGGCGCGGGAAAATCAACCCTCCTGCGCGCCATCCTCGGCGAGGTGCCGCACACGGGACACATCCGCTTCGTCGACGCCGAGGGGCGCCATACCGGCCGCCCCGTCATCGGCTACGTCCCGCAGTACCTCCGCCTCGACGTGAGCGCACCGACCACCGTCATGGATCTCTTTATGGCGTGCATCACGGCGCGCCCCGTCTGGCTCTGCCCCGCACGTCGCTATCGTGCACGTGCCACGCAGAGCCTTGCGCGCGTGCGGGCGGAGCACCTCATCGACCGCCGCCTCGGCGCACTCTCGGGCGGAGAACTGCAGCGCGTTCTCCTCGCGCTCGCGCTCGACCCCATCCCGAACCTGCTCCTCCTCGATGAGCCCGTCTCGGGCGTTGATCAGCGCGGATTGGCACTCTTCTACGAGATCGTCGCGGAGCTGCGCGCCAAGGAGGATCTCGCGATCCTCCTCATCTCGCATGACCTCGGCATGACGGCACGCCATGCGGACAAGGTTGTCCTGATGAACCACGGCATCGCGGCGGCCGGTACGCCCGAGGAGGTCTATCGCTCTCCGGCGATGGAGCAGATCTTCGGCATTCTGCCCGACCTCAGCAGCCTGCGCGCGCCGACGGAGAAGCGCACGGCAGGAGAGGAGGGGACGGCATGGAACTGATCTATCACGTCATGGACACACTCCTGCCCTTTTCGTGGACAGAGTATACCTTTATGAAGAATGCGCTTCTCGCCGTCCTACTCATGACGCCGCTCTTCGGGCTCCTCTCGACCATGGTCGTCTCAAGCCGCATGGCGTTCTTCTCGGACTCGCTCGGCCACGGCGCATTCACGGGTATTGCCGTCGGCGCGCTCGTCGGCATCGTCTCGCCGCTCACCGCGCTCATCACCTTCTCGATCGCCTTTGCCCTCCTCATCACCTACATCAAGCATCGGACGGCGGCATCGGCAGACACCGTCATTGGCGTATTCTCCTCGACTGCCATTGCCGTCGGCCTCATGGTCATGAGCCGAGGCGGCGGTTTCTCGAAATTCTCCCCGCTCCTGATCGGCGACATCCTGAGCATCACGCCGTCCGACCTCGCGGGACTGCTCGCCGTCGACCTCCTCGTCGTACTGGTCTGGGCCGTCCTCTTCAACCATCTGCTCCTGCTCTCCGTCAACCCGTCACTCGCGCACAGCCGCGGCATCTCCGTCGTGCGCATCGAGGCGGCGTTTGCCGCCCTGCTCGCCGTCGTCGTCGCCGTCAGCATCCAGTGGGTCGGCATCCTCATCATCAATGCACTCCTCGTCCTGCCGGGGGCAGCCGCGCGCAACGTGGCGCGCAGCGTCAAGGAGTACCACCTCATCGCCATCCTCACCGCCCTCGTTGCGGGCATCGTCGGGCTCTTCTCCGCCTACTACCTCGGCATCGCGGCCGGCGCGGCCATCGTCGCCGCCGCCGCCCTCATCTTCTTCCTCTCGCTCGCACTCCGTACACGCGTGCAGCGGTGATCTGTTTTTTTTTATCAAATTATGCTAAAATGGGCAGAAATAAAACATCTAAAGGAGGCCGTTCGGATGAAAATAACGATTGGCAGCGATCATGGGGCAGTGGAGCTGAAAGAGGAAGTCAAGATGGTGCTCCACGAGTTTGAGGATGTCCGCGTCACGGACGTCGGCACCTTCGGCACGGAGTCGGTCGACTATCCCGACATCGCGGAGAAGGTCTGCGCTGATGTCGTCTCCGGCAAGGCGGATCGTGGCATCGTCCTCTGCGGCACGGGGATCGGCATCTCCATCGCGGCAAACAAGATCGACGGCATCCGCGCCGCACTCTGCGGCGACGTCTACTCGGCGATCATGTCGCGGAAACACAACGACGCAAACGTCCTCGCCATGGGCGGACGCGTCACGGGCATCGGCCCGGCGGGTGAAGTCGTGCGCGCATGGGTCTGCACGGAGTTCGAGGGCGGCCGCCACGCCCGCCGCGTCGACAAGATCATGGCACTTGAGCAGCAGAAAGACAGCTAACAGCTAGGGGAGAGCACACATGAGCATTATGGACACGCTGAAACAGTCAGACCCGCAGGTCGCGGAGGCAATTGATCACGAGCTCAACCGTCAGCGGACAAAGCTCGAACTCATCGCCTCGGAGAACATCGTCAGCCGTGCCGTCATGGAGGCACAGGGCAGCGTCCTCACCAACAAATACGCCGAGGGCTACCCCGGCAAGCGCTACTACGGCGGCTGCGAGTACGTCGATGTCGCAGAGCAGCTCGCCATCGACCGCGCAAAGGAACTCTTCGGCGCGGCATGGGCGAACGTTCAGCCCCACTCGGGCGCACAGGCGAACATGGCGGTATTCTTCGCCCTCCTGCAGCCGGGCGACACCATCCTCGGCATGAACCTCACGGACGGCGGACACCTCACGCACGGCAGCCCCGTCAACATCTCCGGCACCTACTACAAGGTCATCCCCTACGGCGTTGACCGCGAGACCGAGCGCATCGACTACGACGCCCTCGAAAAACTCGCTGCCGAGCACCATCCGCGCATGATCATCGCGGGCGCATCGGCGTATGCACGCATCATCGACTTTGAGCGCATCGCCGCCATCGCCAAAAGCGTCGATGCCATCTTCATGGTC
The DNA here is from genome assembly GCF_900186465.1 of Centipeda felix. Lineage (GTDB taxonomy): Bacteria > Bacillota > Negativicutes > Selenomonadales > Selenomonadaceae > Centipeda > Centipeda felix. The sequence goes on along the minus strand of NZ_LT891959.1, from coordinate 573,608 downwards.
GACATGGCACATATCGCGGGGCTCGTCGCAGCGGGGCAGCACCCCAGCCCCGTCCCCTACGCCGACATCGTCACCACGACCACGCACAAAACCCTGCGCGGCCCGCGCGGCGGCCTCATCCTCGGACGCGACGAAGAACTCGGGAAAAAGATCAACAAGGCCGTATTCCCCGGCATCCAGGGCGGCCCTCTGATGCACGTCATCGCGGCCAAGGCCGTCGCCCTCGGCGAGGCACTGCAGCCCTCGTTCAAGGAGTACGGCGCACAGGTCGTCAAGAACGCCGCCACGCTCGCCGACGAACTCACGAAGCTCGGCTACCGCATCGTCTCGGGCGGCACGGACACGCACGTCATGCTCGTTGACCTCACGAACAAGGACATCACGGGCAAGGAAGCGCAGACCCTCCTCGACGAGGTCAACATCACAGCGAACCGCAACACCATCCCGTTCGAGCCGCGCAGCCCGTTCGTCACGAGCGGCATCCGTCTCGGCTCGCCCGCACTCACCACGCGCGGCTTCCGCGAGGAGGACATGCGTGAGGTCGCACGCATCATCGCGCACGTCCTCGATGCACCGACGGACGAGAGCCGCCGCGCAGAGGCACGCCGCCGCGTCGATGCATTCTGCAAAAAATATCCGATCTATGAACATCTCGGGGAGAACTGACCTCCCCGTGGAAAGGAAACATCCCATGGCTGACACATTCCGCCCGTCCGACATACCGACACTCCACCTCGTCGATCATCCGCTCATCCAGCACAAACTGACCATCATGCGCCGCAAGGAAACGGGGACAAAGGAATTCCGCGAACTGCTCTCGGAGATCGCCATGCTCATGGCATACGAGATCACGCGCGACTTCCCCCTGCGCGACGTGGAGATCGAGACCCCTGTCGCACATTGCCATGCAAAAATGCTCGCAGGCAAAAAACTCGGCATCGTCCCGATCCTACGCGCAGGCCTCGGGATGCTCGACGGCATCCTGAACCTCATCCCTGCGGCACGCGTCGGACACATCGGACTCTATCGCGACCCCGAGACACTTGCCCCCGTCGAGTACTATGCAAAGCTCCCGCGCGGCATCGAGGATCGCACACTCATCGTACCTGACCCCATGCTCGCCACGGGCGGCAGTGCGTCGGCAGCACTCACCATGCTCAAGGACAAGGGCGCGCGCAGCATCATCCTCATGTGCCTCGTCTCCGCTCCTGAGGGCATCCGCCGCGTCGCGGCAGACCACCCCGACGTACCGATCTACGTTGCGGCAGTGGACGACTGCCTCAACGAGCACGGCTACATTGTACCGGGGCTCGGCGATGCGGGCGACCGCATCTTCGGAACACTCTAAGCTGCCCACCCTCGCGCGCGAGCGGTGGAGGGGGCGCCTGTCGGATAAGACATTAAAGCCTGTTGCATGAAGCTTTTTAGCTTCGTGTAACGGGCTTTTCTATTGTTATCTGATTCATTAAAAAGCGGAACCGTAACATTTGTTTCTAGGAATAAAGTCATGAATGTGTTAATATAAAGTATAAACTGGCGATAACTATATTAAGAGTATCTATAAGGACAGCAATACGCGCAGACAGAAGGAAATGTGCGAATGAATCAGATGAACATAAAACATGTAACGAACGCGCATCGCGTGAAAAAACGACTGCTGACCGCAGGTCTTGCCGCCCTCTGTGCCGTGAGCTGCACCCCCGCCGCGCACGCCGCCGAAAAGGCAGCAGAGAAGACGACAGAGAGTATATGGGTCGCACGCTATACATTTGACGGAGAAAACCCCGTGACCGATGCGGAGCTGCGGGACATCCTCGCGCCGCATCGCCACCATGAGGCGACGCTCTCCGACCTTGAGGCGCAGGCGGAGGAGATCACGAAGTATCTGCGGGACAAGGGCTACTTTGTCGCGTTTGCCTACCTCGCACCGCAGGAATTTCGCGACGGCGTCGTCACCTTTACCATCGTGCCGGGACGCTATGGCGAGATCATCGTCAACAACGAGACCTACGTGCACGATCGGGCGATCCTGCGCGAGATGGGCGTCGCACCGGGGCAGATCATCGACAAGAATAAACTCAGCCGCGGCGTCTGGCTCACCAACGACATGAACCGCATCGAGGCAAACACCAAACTCAAGGCGGGCAGCGAGCCGGGGACGACCGACCTCATCGTCAACGTCAAGAACAAGGGACACCGCATGTGGGGCTACCTTGGCGTGGACAACGGCGGCTACCGCTACACGGGGCGCTATCAGTACAGCGCATTCTTCAACTACGCGAGCCCCTTCCGCGAGGGGGACATCTTCTCCATCGGCGGCGTCATGTCAAACGGCAAAATGTGGTCGGGCTCCGTCTCCTACAGCACGCCGTTCTGGCGGCAGGGCGAGCGGTTCGGCATCAGCTGCACACGATCCTTCTACTCTCTCGGCGGCGCATTTTCCTCCATGGATTTCGTGGGCTCGTCACAGAGCATCGGATTCAACTGGCAGCACAACTTCCGCCGCAGCCGTGACCTCAACCTCTACGGCTCCGTGCGGCTCGACTTCAAGAGCTTGGGCAGCGAGGCACGGCAGATGTCCTTCCGTGACCCGAAACACGCCCGCAACTGGGTGTTCGGCATCAATGGGGACAACCTCGACCGCTTCCTGACGGGAGGGCGCAACACCTTCTCGCTCTCCTATACGCGCGGCAATGTCATGATCGACGAGCCCATGCAGCGGCTCAACGACGCGGTGACGGGGCGCACGGCAGGGCATTTCGGCAAGTGGAACCTCGACCTCACGCGGCTCCAGCACATCGACGATCGGCTTGCCCTCTACCTCAGCTACAGCCGCCAGTGGGCGGAGAAAAACCTCGACTCCTCGGAGAAATTCTCCCTCGGCGGGCCGAGCGGCGTACGCGCCTATCCCGTCAGTGAGGCGTCGGGCGACGACGGCTGGAAATGGACGGCGGAGCTGCGGTGGAACGTACCGACGCGCGAGGGCGATACCAACGTCTGGCAGATGATCGTATTCGTCGATGGAGGACATGTGAGCATCTACCATGAGGGCTATCCCGGCTATACGGGACCGGACAGCCGCAGCCTGTATGGGGCAGGCCTCGGCGTCAACTGGAGCAATGATGATAACTGGGTCGCTCGTGTAAACTACGCGTGGAAGCTTGGGCACGAGCCTGCGGTCTCGGACAGTGACCGCAGCGGACGCTTCTGGTTTCAGGTCTATAAATTCTTCTAAACGGTGATCTTCCTTGAGATTTCACCAGCCCCCATAGCCTCCTCGTTCGACGGGAGAAGCTAACGGCAACACCACAGCCTCTCCCGTTCGATGGGAGGCAGAACGGCAAACACACCCATAGCCTCCCCCGTTTGACGGGAGGCAGCACGGCACACCACAATAGCCTCCCCCCGTTTGACGGGGGAGGGGGACCGCTTGCGGTGGTGGGAGCACCATAAGGAAGAATCAACAGAGGACAGAGTATAGGGATTCCGACGCACGTCGGACGGTCTTTGGGATAAAGGGGATACGACAATGAGCATCATGAACAGACACCGTCGCGGACGCCTGCGACACGCCCTGCGCAGCGGCGTCAGTTTCTTTGCAGCAGGGACATTATTGGCGAGCACGGCAGAGCCCGTACTTGCCCTTCCGCAGGGCGGACAGGTCGCGGCCGGCGACGCACAGATCGCCTCGAACGCGGCAGAGATGGCGATCCATCAGAACTCGCAGAATGCCGTCATCAACTGGCAGAGCTTCAACATCGCAGCGGGCGAGCGCGTGAGCGTCCTCCAGCCGAACGCACAGGCGGCCCTCCTGAACCGTGTCCTCGGCAGCAACCCGTCCGAGATCTTCGGACAGCTGCAGGCGAACGGACGCGTCTTCCTCGTCAACCCGGCGGGCGTCTACTTCGCCCCGGGCGCACAGGTCGATGCGGGCGCGATCATCGCCTCCACCATGAACATCACGAATGCGGACTTCATGGCGGGACGCTATAACTTCGTCGGCACAGAGCACGGCGGCAAGGTCATCAACAAGGCATCACTCGCCGCCCAGAACGGCGGGCTCATCGCCCTCCTCGGCAAGGACGTCGTCAACGAGGGCGTCGTCGTCGCGAAGAAGGGCACGGCAGTCCTCGCCGCGGGCGAGGCGGTCACACTCGACTTTGGCGGCGACGGCAAGGTCGAGGTCGTCCCCACCAAGGCGGCACTGGAGCAGGCAGTCACGAACAAAGGTCTCGTCGAGGCAGACGGAGGCCTTGTCTTTATGTCTGCGGCGACGGGCGAAATGCTCACGCGCTCGGCGGTCAATCAGGACGGCGTCGTCCGTGCCTCCTCCCTCGCAGACGCACCGGGCGCGATCCGCATCACGGCGCATGACGTGAACCTCGGCACGGGCAGCTTGACGGATGCGAGCGGCATGCAGGGCGGCACGATTGAGATCGGCGGCGGCTGGCAGGGCTCGGGGACGCTCGCACACGCCCAGAACGTCAATATCGAGCACGGCGCGGCTCCTGACGGGCGGCGCGGCGGCGCTCAAGAACGGCGCGGGCGCACTGAAGCTCAAGGCGTCGGGCACCCTCGCCGTAGAAGGCGGCGCCCAGATCGCCTCGACCGGTGCGGCTCAGACCGCCTTCGAGGCGAACAGCGTCTCCCTCGGCACGGGGGCGAAGGTCAAGACCGCCGGCGGAACGATCAATGTCAAGACGGATGCGCTGTCTCTCCCTGCGGGAGAGACCGGCGTCCTTTCGAGTGCGAACGGCGCGGTCACGATCGAGACGCGGACGGCGGGCAAGACGATGTCGGTCAATGCGCCGGCGGCGTCGCCCGCGGCGGATATCGCCATGGCGGACCTCTCCTTCATCGACTCGGGCACGGGCACAGTGCAGATCGGCAATGCCCAGACGGGCAACATCGAGATCGGCACGACCACCGTGCAGGCGCCGCTCGCCGTCATCTCCCGCGACACGGTCAAGGTCACGGGCGCGGTCACGAACACGAACAACAAGGACATGGCGTTTACGGGAAGCACCGTGAACTTCGATGCGGGATCGTCCCTTGCCGCAGGATCGGGCAAGACGAAGATCACCGCCGATGCCGTGAATCTGAATGGCACGTTCTCCGGAACGGGCGTCTTTGCTGTGCAGAAAAAGACGGCGGGCAACTTCACCGTCGGCGGCACGAGCGCCTTCCTCTCGGATGCGGCCATCGGCAAGCTGGCGGCAGGCAACTTCTACAACGTCGCCATCGGCTCGAAGGACAACGCGGGCACGGCGACGATCGGCGAGATCACGGCTCTGCCGAAGTATACGAGTATCCTGACGAACGGCGCCCTCGCCTTCACCGGCACGGTGCATGGCGCGGCGACGGACACGCTAGCCGTGCACGGCGTCGGCTTGACACAGACGTCGGCGGCGGGCTTCGAGGTCGGCAAGCTCCTGCTCTTCGGCAAGGGCGACATGGTGATCGACTCGCAGCACAACAAGATCGGGGGCATTGCCGCCGACCTCACGGACACGGGAACGCTCACGCTGACCAACAAGACCGATATGAAGGTCACCAAGATCGAGAACCGCAACGTCGATCCCAAGAAGGACGTCGAGGGCATCGAGGCGAAGTCCACGCATATCAAGCTCGACGCGGGCAAGAAGCTCAACGTCGAAGAGAAGATCAAGACGAAGGACGATGCAAAGCTCGAAGCCGACGACATGAACCTCGGCAGCAAGATCAACGTCGGCAAGACGCTCACGCTCGAAAAGAGCGACAAGACGCAGGCGGTCAGTGTCGGCACGGGCCCGAACGACTGGAACGTCAACAACGCCCAGTACGGCAATATCAAGATCGGCGGCAACGGCCAGAGCGGCGACATCAAGGTCAAGGACACGACCTTCAAGAATCCGTCGGACATCGAGACGACGGGTCATGTCAAGCTCGAAGGAACGAACAAGGCGGGCGCGGACGGCAAGTCCGACATGGTGATCACGGCGCAGACGGCGGAGCTGCCGAATGCAACCGATACGCTCGCCGTCAAGAACCTCGACCTCGACCTCTCGGGCGGCATCGACCTCGGAAACGGCAAGGTCAAGGGCGCCGAGGGCGGCAAGATCACGACGAAGGGCGCGTCGAACTCGCAGGACATCGTCATCAGCGACAATGCTGCGCACGCATCGCACGGGGAGTATCGTATCTCCTACCGCACAATCAACGAGACGCTCGACGGCTTCAGCAGCTTCGACGTCGCGGGCAATCAGCACCTCTATTTCTACGGCGGCACCGTCAAGAAGTCCATTAACGCGGCGGGCAGGCTTGGCGTCGTGGTAAAGGATGATGTCACCATTGTGGGGCAGGGGACGAAGCTCAAAATCGGTGCGGACACGTCGAAGGCGGGCTACGATCCGGATACGGTCATCACGGGCGGCTTCACCGTGGAACAGGGAAAGACCGTTCACGTCAAGGGCGATGGCGGCACATCGAAGGACAACGGTGCGGAGATCAACATCCAGACGGACGGCGATATTCACCTGGAGCAGGGGGCTGCACTCAAGGTCGAGGGCAACTACGCACAGGCGACGCTCAACTCGCGCGGCGGCAATGTCATTCTGAATGAGGACGCCAAGGTAAAGGTTGTTGATGGCTCTACGCCTGTCTGGGTCGATGTTACGGGCAACAACGTGCAGCTTGACGCAAGGGCGCAGCTCGACTCCGGCACGGACACGGTCGGCGCTCTTCGCGTGCACACGGACAAGATCATCACGCCGACGGCGGACGACAATACGACGAACATCGTCGGCAAGAGCGGCCTCGTCATCACGCGAAAGACGCAGGGCGACCTGACGCTCAATAGCACCACGTCGGGCGCGGGGCTCCACATCACGAGCGAGCAGCTCAACGGCAAGCTCTTCGGCAACGAGTTCTCGGAGCTTGTCCTCGGCGACCAGAGGAGCGACACCGTCACGATCGACGGCCTTAAGGCGAACAACCGCGTCGTCGTCAAGACGGCGGAGTCGGGCAAGGCGGTCATCGGCGCGGGCGGCCTCAAGGTCGGCACGGGCTACAAGGTCACGCTCACGACGGGCGCGATCGAGAACACGGGCGGCGCGGGCAAGATGGAGATCGCCACGGGCAGCGCGCTGAACCTCTACACGAACAATATAGCGAACCTCGTCGCGGGTGCGTCGGGCCCCTCCGTCACCGGCGCGGGCACGCTCGGCATCGGCACCTACAGCGGGGCGAAGTCCATCGGCGTCGGCGACGGCGCGGCGGGTGACCTGAAGCTGACGAACGACAAGATGACGAACGTGTTCGGCCCGAACTTCTCGCATTACAGCATCGGCAACATCGATCCAAAGGGCGGGGCGACCACGCAGGATACGATCAACGTGGCAGGCTCTTCGCTCGGGCAGAACACGACCCTGCAGGCGAAGCACATCAACTTCACGGGCGACATGACGCTTGCCTCGGGCAAGATCCTGACCGTGAACGCATTGCAGGACGCCAGACAGACGGCGGGCAAGATCAAGACGGACAATCTCGCCGTGATCTCCTCCAGCCTGAACCGCGACAACACGGTGGCTGCCGCAGCCAGCAGCATCACCCTCGACAAGGACAACGAGATCGGCACGCTTGCGGCGGACGCCTATGCGGTCAACGTGAAATCGAACAAGCTGACGATCGGCACGATCACGACGCCCGCGGGGGCGCCGGTTCCTTCGCGTACCATTTCGGGCGTCAAGGCGGGTTCTGTCACCTCGGGCGGGACGACGAACAACGGCAACATCAAGCTCGCGGCGGACGAGATGACCTTCAATGCAGCAGTCTCCGGCAAGGGCGCGCTGGAGCTTGAGCAGGCGACGGCGGGAACCGACATCAACATCGGCAAGTCCGGCACGGGGCTGACGGGGCTGACGCTCGGCGCGGACCTCTTCGGCGGCAACAAGATCAAGGACGGCTTCGAGCACGTCTACCTCGGCAGACAGGACGTCTCCGGCAAAGTCAATGTCGGCGGCACCCTGAACTTTGTCGATGCGACGACGATCCGCACCAAGCCTGACGCGGGCACGGTCGACCTCGACGCTTCGACGAAGATCAATACGAACGGGAATGCGCTGAATCTGGAAGGGAACAAACTGAACACGGCGGAGGGCAGCGAGGTCAACACGGGCACGGGCGCTCTCACGCTCAAGGCGGACGCCGTCGACCTCAACGGCAAGATGACGGGCAGCAAAGCCCTGAACATCCTGCCCGCGACGCATGGTCGCGACCTCAAGATGGGCGGCAATGTGAATGACCCGGCGAAGCTCTCCCTGCTCGACAAGTATTTCAGCGGCAACAACCGCCAGTTCTGGGGCTACGAGATCATCAACATCGGCGACCGCGAAGGCGGTGGAAGGTTATGGCAGAGCGGCTCGATCGATATGCCGTTCCGCGTGAACATCCAGCAGGCGGTCAACAGCAGCTCGGGCAGCGTCAATCTTGCAGGCAATATCAATACGCATGGGCGGGACTTCACCATCGGCAGCCGTGAGGTCAATCTCGACGATACGCATATCAATGCGGACGGCGCAGATCGGAATCATGACGGCAATGTCTCCATCCAGGCGGATACGCTCAATGTGACGAACGGCAGCAGCATCTCGGGGCACGGCGAAGTCTCCTTCGACACCTATACGCCGGGCAAGAGCATCTCCTTCGGTACGCCGGGGGCCGGCGGTACGCCGTCCGGCCTCGTGCTGGGCAACGATGTCTTCGGCCCGAACGGCCTTTTGAAGAACACGGACGGCGCGAAGTTCAAGAAGATTCGCGTCGGCGGCGACAATGCAGGAAACATCAGCGTCGGCAATGTCGATATTCCCGATACGCTCACGGACGGCCTTGAGATCAAGACGGGGGGCGACGTGACTTCGACGGGCGTCATGAAGAGCGTCCCCGTTCTCGACGTCACGGCGAACAACGTGAACCTCACGGGCGCGAACGAGATCAAGAAGATCGGCAATGTCACGTCGAAGCACGGCGTCAACATCGAGACGGCGAAGGGCACGACGATCTCGGGCAAGGTCACGGGCGAGACGACGCCCATCAGCATCAAGAACTCGGGCGGCGGCGATGTGACCATCGCTTCGGGCGGACAGATCATCGGCTCGGGCACGTCCGACGTCGTCATCGAGGCGAGGGGCGGATCCTTCAAGAACAAGGCGGGCGCGGACGCCATCAAGACGGCACCCGGCCACAAGTACGTCGTCCATACGGAAGACTCGGTGAACAATGAGATCAACGGTCTCGTCTTCCAGTTCCGCAAATACGGCATGGCCTACGATGATCCGCATAAGCCGCAGCCGCCGGCGGGGCAGAACGCGATGTACTACAACTACCAGCCGACGCTCAAGTTCTACGCAGTGCGCACCTACGGCGACGACAACAACACGTTCTTCAACGCATCGACCGCAGGATTCCACATCGAGGACGACGGCAACGCGGCGCGCCGTGCGCTCGACAAGGATGAGGTCGACTACATCCGCGCCCATGTGAAGGACTCGGGAACGCACGAATTCGGCACGACGAAGCTGACGAATGCCAACGCCGACATCATATCAGAGGACGGCACGGTGAAGAATGCGATGACCGACGTCAGGATGCGCACGGGTGCGCACACCTATGGCTCGGACTCGACGATCGCCAATGAGAAGATCACCTACAAGGGTCACAACGAACTCAACTACAAGATCGAGGTCGACTACCGCATCGTGCCGCGCACGGTCACGGTTCGCGGCAAGACGGAAACGAAGACCTACGACGGCAATGCACAAAACTATACGGGCAACAACGGCGTCACGTTTGAGAACTTCGCGAACAGCCAGACGATCGCGAACTCCGGGACGACGGGGGCTGTTTTCTATACCCCGATTGCGGACGCGAAGAATACGTCGGGTTTTGCGCAGGGCGCACTCCATGCGGGCGAGTACGCGACGGATGTCTCAAACAGCACGCTCAAGGCGTCCAACTACAATTTCAAATATGTTGCGGGCAAGCTCACGATCAATCCCATCAACATCCATTTCACCGCACCGAACGGCGAGCGCATCTACGGCGCGTCGAACGACACGGTCGTCATGGGCTCCTCGACGACGCACACCGGCTCGCTCGTCACCGGTGACAGCTTTGCCTCCTACAGCGTTGTGGCGATGGACGGCACCAATGCCGTCACGGAGCGCACGGGCGTCGGCAATCATTACACGATGACGCTGCAGGGAGCGAAGCTGGCAGAAGGAAGCCGCAGCCTTGACTCGGACTACAAGATCACGGCGGCCGCCGGCACTCTGACGATCAAGCCGCGCGCCCTCACGATCACGGCGGGCGACAAGAGCCGCGTCTACGGCGACGCCAACGCGATGGCAGGCTACGTGAACGGCACGGGCAAGGTCAACGTCGGTGCGACGACGGCGACGTCGGGACTCGTCAACGGCGATACCATCGATGACGTCACGGAGACGATCGACCCCGCTGCGCTCGTCACGACGAACGCGGGCACGACGGGGCTTTGGACGAAGGTGGACAGTGCGAATTTTACATCGGGTAGTGCCAATAACTACACGATCACCTACGCCCCCGGCACGTTCAGCATCACGAAGCGTGCGCTGACGCTCGCTGCAGGCGACAAGAGCCGCATCTACGGTACGGCAAACAATACGGCGACCTATGTGAACGGCACGAGCTCCTTCCGCGTCAAGACGGGCAGCCTCGTCAACGGCGATGCGATTTCCTCCGTCACGGAGACGATCGACCCCGCTGCGACCGTCACGACGGATGCGGGCACGGCAGGCCTCAAGACGAAGATCGCGGGCGCCGTCTTCGGCACGGGACTGGCGTCGAACTATGACATCAGCTACGACGACGGCAGCTTTGCCATCACGAAGCGCGATCTGACGCTCCATGCGGGCGACAAGACGCGCGTCTACGGTGCGGAGAACAGCACGGCGACCTATACGGGCGGCACGTCGAAGTTCCGCGCCGACGCCGCGACGGGGACGACGGGCCTCGTGAACGGCGACACGGTCACCGACGTCACGGAGTCGACGAACGCCCTCATCACGACGGATGCGGGAACGACGGGTCTCAAGACGCAGATCACGGGGGCAAGTTTCGGCACGGGCAAGGCGTCGAACTACAACATCACCTACGTCGACGGCGGCTTCGACATCACGAAGCGCGACCTCTTTATCAAGGCGGGAGACAAGAGCCGCGCCTATGGTGCGGACAATTCGCTCGCCTCGTATGTGAACGGCACAAGCCGCATCAACGTGCGCGCGAAGGATGCGACGACGGGTCTCGCCAATGGCGATACGATTTCTGCCGTCACGGAGACGATTGATCCGACGGTGACCGTCACGACGGATGCAGGAACGACAGGTCTCTGGACGCGGGTCTCGGGCGCAACGTTCGGTACGGGGCTGGATTCCAACTACACGATTCACTACGGAGATGGTAATTTCGCCATCACGCCGCGTGAGGTAAAGGTGACGGCGGGCAATGCCGAGCGTAACTACGGGCAGCCGAATCCCGTCGTGACGGCATACACCGTCGAGCACGGAACGAGTGCAACAAATCGCGGGCTGCTCCCGGTGGATAGCATTCCCATTACGGGAATCACGTCGACCTATGCGCCGTCGATAACGACAACGACCAATGCGGGGACGTATAACAACGTAATCACCATTGACCCATCCTCTGTTACGGGCAGCTATACCGGTGCGACGAATCTTGCAAACTATCGTTTTGTATATGAGCCCGGCACGCTGACCATCAAACCGACGGGCTTTACGCCGAGCACGCCGGGCGGTGCAGCAGTGACGACGAGCACGACGACATCGTCACAGACGACATCCAGCATGACGACGGGCGGCGGCGGTGCATCTGTCGGCACACAGACGGGCGGCTCCGGCAGCATCGGCGGCGGCCCCGGACCCAGCATCCGCCGAGCACCGGCGGTGTAACTGGCGGCACAACGCCAAGCACCGGTGGTGTTACGGGTGGAACGACGCCAAGCACAGGCGGACTTACCGGTGGTTCGACACCGAGCACAGGTACATCCACGGGCGGTACGGGGACAACCCCGGGCGGCTCGACGGGCTCGACACCGAGTGCAGGAACGACCACAGGCGGGTCAACCCCCAGCACGGAAACAACAACCGGTGGCACCACGACGGGCACAGTCGGCTCGTCTACTTCGAGTACAACAACAGGTGGCGGCACGACCGGCTCAACCACGGGTACGGGCGGCACGTCGACCACAACAGGAGGTTCTTCCTCCAGTTCGGGTGGTTCGTCTACAACTGGTGGATCTTCCTCCAGCTCGGGCGGCTCGTCCACAAGCGGCGGTTCATCCTCCAGCTCGGGTGGATCTTCTTCCGGCACGGGCACGTCGACCAGCGGCGGCTCTACGCCGGGCACGGGCACAGTCCCGGGCTCTACACCGACACCGGGCGGCAGCACGGGAGGCTTTAGCTTCACGAGCGGCGGTTCCGGCTCTGTTCCAGGAATGCCCGGCGGCAGCGTCGGCGGCGGCACGGCAATCCCGGGCGGCAGCTCGGGCGGCATCAGCGTTGTTGGCGGCGGCACGGGCAGCATCACGGGCAATCCGGGCGGCCTGACGGGTGGCACGGCGATTCCGGGTGGCAACTCGGGCGGTGGCGTCAGCCTTGGCGGCGGTGGCCTCACGGGAGGTTCCACACCTAGCACGGGCGGCCTGACTGGTGGCTCAACGCCGAGCACCGGCGGTGTAACTGGCGGCACAACGCCAAGCACCGGTGGTGTTACGGGTGGAACGACGCCAAGCACAGGCGGACTTACCGGTGGTTCGACACCGAGCACAGGTACATCCACGGGCGGCACGGGGACAACTCCGGGCGGGTCGACGGGCTCTACGCCGAGTGCAGGAACGACCACAGGCGGGGCAACCCCCAGCACGGGCACAACAACCGGTGGCACAACGCCGAGTACGAGTGGCTCGTCCACAACGGGCGGCGGCACAACACTGGGCACGACAACAGGCACAACGACGGGCTCGACCACGGGCACGGGCGGAACGTCGACCACAACGGGTGGATCGTCTACCACGACAGGCGGCTCTTCGACCAGCACGGGTGGATCGTCCACAAGCGGCGGAAGCTCCTCCTCGGGCGGCGGCTCGTCTAGCTCGGGTGGATCTTCTTCCAGTTCGGGCACGTCGACAGGCGGCTCCGAGACGAATACGCCGCAGGGGGCGACGCAGGTGCCGACCAGCGACAAGGTCATTGTCACGATGGGGAACAACCCTGAGACACATGACTATGTTGAGGGCTCGGACGGCTCGTTCGGCTTTGACCTCGGGAAGACACGCGGGATTCGTGGTGTGCACCACGAGGAGATCCCCAACAGCACGGCTGAGGCAATCCCCGTCCTCTTTACGGACGGCGGCTCGCGCGATCTCGACGGCATCTATACGATCAACTATAGTCCCGTACGTCTGACGATCAAGCCTGCCTCAAAGAAGGTGGACATTCCGGATCCGAAGGAAATCCGCAATATGTCTGAGCAGAGGCTCAACTTCCTCTATCAGACAGCAAACGGAGCCTATGAGGTGACGTTTGGCAACGGCATTGTGACGCTTTATCCGAAGGATGAACCGGCACTTACGATTGTGACGAGTTCAGACCGCAAGGCGGAACGCGCCGTGCTGGCATCGGGACTTCTCACAGCAATTGAGAATCTCGGCGTAACGCCGGTAGAGATCCGCGCGGTCTACATCTTCAAGGTCTTTGCGGATAAACCGACTGCGTAGTAGTTTATTCCATCCTATGGAGCGGTACGGGACAGTTTGTTTTCGTGTCGCTCTTTTCTTGTGTCCTGTCACGGTAAGGAATCCTGCGATCTTTTGGATGGCAGGGGACGCTAAAAGAGATATCCGCAATAAAAAATTTGACTTTTTGTCATTTTGCTATTGACTTTTTGTTTTTTACGCTGTATATTCTTTATAGATTTTGATTAGCACTCAGACCAATAGAGTGCTAACAGAATTGAAAGGAGAGGGGTGAATGTCGAACGATCTGGATGAGCGCAAGAGCCAAATCCTATGGGCGGTCGTCGATGACTACATCGCATCGGCGGAGCCGGTCGGGTCACGGACGCTTGCGCAGAAGTACAATCTCGGCATCAGCCCTGCCACCATTCGCAACGAAATGGCGGATCTGGAAATGCTCGGTTATCTGGAGCATCCGCACACATCCGCCGGACGCATTCCGTCGTCGAAGGGCTATCGCTTCTACGTCGACGGGCTGCAGCCTATCGCTCCGGTGACGGATGCCGAGAAGACAAAGATTCATGATTGGTACAAAGGGCGCGTGCGGCGGCTCGATGAGGTGTTTCAGGAAACGGCGCGCCTCATCGCCGATGTGACACATAACCTGTCGCTCGTGCTTGCACCGCAGGCCGCACAGTCCACGTTCCGCATGCTGCAGTTCCTGCCGCTTGATCTCGGTCACGCGATTGCCGTCCTCATGACGGATGCAGGGTTCGTCGAAAACCGTATCGTCGAGATTCCAGACGGTGCGACGTTCGCAGACTTCCAGCGGATGGCGGGCGCGGTGAATCAGACGCTCTCGGGCAAGGCACTCCGTGCTGTGACAAAGCAGGATATGCGCCGCATCCGCGATGCGATCGGCGATGAGTCGATCTTCGTCGCGGCGGTGGAGGTGATGCACCGCGCGCTCGAAGGGCGTGAGGATGGTCGTCTCTATCTTGGTGGGACAGCGCAGCTCCTCAGCAATCCCGAGTTTCAGGATCTCGATCGCGTACGCGCAATGCTGCTCGTCCTTGAGCGCGAGGATCTTGTGAAGGATATCCTGCATACCCATGCGGGAGAGGGCCTGACAGTCACGATCGGGCGAGAGAACGAGAGCAGTACGTTTTGGGACAGCAGCTTCATCACGGCGACCTATCATGTCGACGGAAAGCTGCTCGGAACGATTGCCGTGCTCGGGCCGACGCGGATGGAATATGCGAAAGCAATGCGCATCCTTGACTATGTCAATACGAACTTGACAGAAATGATCTATCAATTAAAGTGGTAGGAGAGGTGAACGGCTTGCAGGAAGAAGAGAAGGTACAGGACACGGCAGAGGGGCAGCCTGAGGCTGCTGCGGATGCTGTGACTGAGACGGATGCGGCGGACACACCCGCAGGGGAGGAGGACAGCGCCCCGACCGAGGCGGATAAAATTGCCGCACTCGAGGCGGAGCTGAAGGAAAAGAGTGATCGTGTCCTGCGCCTGCAGGCGGATTTTGAAAATTTCCGCCGCCGCACGGCGAAGGAAAAAGAAGAACTCGCCGCCGTCATTACGCAGAATATGCTCGGCGATCTGTTGCCGCTCCTCGATAATTTTGAGCGGGCACTCGCCGTGGAGCAGACGGATGTCGAGGCGTTCCAGAAGGGCGTCGAGATGATTCACACGCAGCTGCGTGAGGTCATGCAGAAGCACGGCCTTGAGGCCATCGAGGCAGAGGGCCAGCCCTTCGATCCGAATTTTCACCAGGCGGTGATGCGCGTGGAGGATGCGGATGCAGAGGACGGAACGATCACACAGGTGCTCCAGAAGGGCTACCAGGCAAAAGGACGTGTGATCCGCCCCGCGATGGTGCAGGTCGCCGGTAACTAACGAAATAATATCTTTATGATTTTTGGGGGAATATAACATGGCTAAAGTAATTGGTATTGATCTTGGTACGACGAACTCGGTTGTCTCCGTGATGGAGGGTGGCGAGCCGGTCGTTATTACGAATCCTGAGGGCAGCCGCATCACGCCGTCTGTTGTCGGTTTTACGAAGGACGGCCAGCGTCTCGTCGGCCGCCTCGCGAAGAATCAGGCGGTGTCGAATCCTGACCGCACGATCTCGTCGATCAAGCGTCACATGGGTGATCCGAACTATCATGTCACGATTGATGGAAAGAGCTACACGCCGCCCGAGATCTCAGCAATGATTCTGCAGAAGCTCAAGAGCGATGCAGAGGCATATCTCGGCGAGACGGTCTCGCAGGCGGTCATCACGGTGCCGGCGTACTTCAATGACAGCCAGCGTCAGGCGACGAAGGATGCGGGTAAGATCGCAGGCCTTGAGGTGCTGCGTATCATCAACGAGCCGACGGCGGCGGCACTCGCCTATGGCTTGGATAAGGATCAGGATGAGACGGTGCTCGTCTTCGACCTTGGCGGCGGCACATTCGATGTCTCCATTCTTGAGCTGAGCGAGGGCGTGTTCGAAGTCAAGGCGACGAACGGCGATACAATGCTCGGCGGCGACGATTTCGATAAGAAGATCATGGACTGGATGGTCGAGGAGTTCAAGAAGGAGAACGGCATCGACCTCTCGCAGGACAAGATGAGCGCACAGCGTCTCATCGAGGCGGCTGAAAAGGCGAAGATCGAACTCTCGAGCATGAGCCAGACGAACATCAACCTGCCGTTCATCACGGCAGATGCCACGGGCCCGAAGCATCTCGATCTGACGCTCTCGCGTGCGAAGTTCGATGAGCTGACAGCTGACCTCGTGGAACGCACGATGGTGCCGACGCGCAAGGCTATGGAGGATGCGGGGCTCTCGGGCAGCGACATCGACAAGATCATTCTCGTCGGCGGCTCGTCCCGTATCCCTGCGGTACAGGAAGCCATCCGCAAGATCCTTGGCAAAGAGCCCTCGAAGGGCGTCAACCCGGATGAGTGCGTCTCCATCGGCGCCGCGATCCAGGGCGGTGTCCTCGTCGGTGAGGTCAAGGATGTCCTGCTCCTCGACGTTACCCCGCTTTCGCTCGGCATCGAGACCCTCGGCGGCGTCTGCACGAAGATCATCGAGCGTAACACGACGATCCCGACCTCGAAGAGCCAGGTGTTCTCGACGGCGGCGGACAATCAGCCGGGCGTTGAGATCCATGTCCTGCAGGGCGAGCGCGAAATGGCAGCGGGCAACAAGACCCTCGGCCGTTTCCAGCTGACGGACATCCCGCCCGCACCGCGCGGCGTACCCCAGATCGAAGTCAAGTTCGACATCGATGCAAACGGCATCGTCAATGTGTCGGCAAAGGATCTCGGCACGGGCAAGGAGCAGAAGATTACGATTCAGTCCGACAGCGGCATGAGCAAAGAGGACATCGACCGCATGGTCAAGGAGGCCGAGGCACACGCTGCCGAGGATAAGGCGCAGAAGGAAGCCGTCGATGCGCGCAACACGGGCGACTCCCTTGTCTATCAGGCAGAGAAGGCGATCAAGGATCTCGGCGAGAATGCGGACAAGGCCCTCGTCTCCAAGGTACAGGCAGGCATTGATAAGCTGAAAGAGGCTCTCAAGGGCTCTGATCTCGAAGCGATCAAGTCTGCGACGGAGGAGGTTCGCCAGCCGCTCTATGAGCTCTCTGCGGCGGCCTATCAGCAGGCACAGCAGGCAGCGGGTGCCGCCGGTGCCGCACCGGGCGCAGAGGCGAATGCCGGCGCAGGCTCACAGGGAGCCCAGCAGGACGACAACGTCGTCGATGCGGAGTTCACCGAAGTCAAGGACGATAAGAAGTAAGGTGGTATCGTGAGCGAGAAACGCGATTACTACGAAGTCCTAGGGCTCAAAAAGGGAGCCTCGGACGACGAGATCAAAAAAGCATACAAGAAACTCGCGCGCAAGTATCACCCCGACCTCAACCGTGACGACCCGAAGACCGCTGAGGAGAAATTCAAGGAGGTCAACGAGGCGTACGATGTGCTGAAGGATCCGAAGAAGAAGGCGACGTATGACCAGTTCGGTCACGATGCCTTTGACCCGCGCCGCGGCGGTGCGGGGGCCGGAGGGGGCAGCCCCTTCGGCGGCGGATTCGAAGGCTTCGATATGAACGATATCTTCGATATGTTCGGCATGGGCGGCGGCGGTCGCCGTGCACGCAGACAGGGCCCCGAGCGCGGGGCTGATCTGCGCTATGATCTGGAGATTTCGTTTGAGGAGGCAGCATTCGGCAAGGAGGTCGAGTTGTCTATCCCGCGTGAGGAGAACTGCCCGACCTGCGGCGGCTCCGGCGCGGCAAAGGGCTCTGCGGCAGAGACCTGTCCGACGTGTCATGGCTCCGGGCAGGAGCAGGTGATGCAGCGGACAATGTTCGGCAGCATGATGACCTCGCGTACGTGTAGCCAGTGCCACGGCACGGGCAAGATCATCAAGACGCCGTGTCCCGACTGCCATGGTACGGGTCGCAAGCGCGTGACGAAGACGATCAAGGTCAACATTCCGCGCGGCGTGGACGACGGCCAGCGCGTCCGTGTGACGGGCACGCCTCTTATACACCTCTGGATGTGTCTCAGGGACCGGATCGCAGGCCTTGCGGTGCTGCGTATCACCAGCGCGTCCGTGTGACGGGCAGCGGCGAGGCGGGGGTACGCGGCGGGGCGAACGGCGACCTCTACGTCTACATCTTCATCCGTCCGCATAAGCTGTTTCAGCGGCGCGGCAACGATGTCATCATCGAGATCCCGATCACATTTGTGCAGGCATCGCTCGGCGCAGTTGTGCAGGTGCCGACGCTCGACGGAGCGGTTGATCTTAAGATCCCCGCAGGCATCCAGACGGGCACGGTGCTGCGTGTCAAGGGCAAGGGTATCCCAAGTCTGCGCGGCACGGGACGCGGCGATGAGCACGTCCGTGTCAAGGTTACGACACCGCAGAAACTCTCGGCGAAGCAGAAGGAGCTCCTCAAGGAGTTCGCGGAGCTGAGCGGCGATGCGGTGAATCCGGAGCAGAAGAGTTTTACGGAGAAGTTCAAGGATCTGTTTACCTGATCTATTTCAGCGAGGCGGCTACAGCGTTTGCTGCGGCCGCCTCACTGCGCATTGACATCGTTTCCTACTTTTGTTAGGATAAAAGGAATTGAAATTTGTATTGAGGGCGCATGGCATCGGGAGGGTTCATGGAAAATGTCTACGCGTTCGTCAAGCGCTTTTACTTGGCGCATGGACGCGCACAGATTTTTGTTCCGCGCACACTGACGGAGCGGTATTTGCGTGAGGCGGCGTGGCGAGGCGAGAGTGCTGAGGGGCTGTGTACGGACTGGTACTGCATTGAGGACTTTCTCACGGTCATCATGCGGCGAGATGATTCGCTCGCACGGCTTTTGATCCATATCGACTATCTTGCGCTCTTTTTCCGCTTTGCCGACGCGCATATTGATCGTCGTCCGCTGAAACGCCATGCGGAGGATTATTTTAAACGTATGAATGACTTCCTCACGTATCTGGATGAGACGGGGAAGTATGAAATCGATTTCGGTGAGCTGGATGCCGATCTGGAGATGTTCTACCTTACGGGGCGTTTTCGTCTGCCGGAGCGTGTGGAGTGGGAGGAGATCGAAGGGCTGACCCTTGAAGATATCGAGGAGGATGAGCGCATCGAGATGGAGGAGCTGAATCTGCAGCTTAACGAGCTCCTCCACGAGATCGGCGAGTATTTCCGTCGCCCCATGTACCAGCGGGAGATCGGGCGCGCGGCGATGATCTATACGGGCAATCTCTACGACGCGAGTGCCTACGAGCAGTCTTCTGATGAGGAAAAAGAGGCATTCTGGCTGCGGTTCTGGGACTATTTCTTCTTTGACTATCATCTGATCAGTACGGATGAGACACCGATCGAGCACTTCTGTACGAAGGAGGATAAGACGCTGCGGCAGGATGAACGCGAGATCCTGCGCGATCTCCTCGCGGCACGGTTCGCTGTGCTGACGGTGGAGGAGACGTATGAGGATCACATCGTCTGCAGCGATCTTTTGCGTGAGGAGGAGGTTGTTCTGCCGCGGCCCGACATCCCGGGGGCGCTCGAGAAGAACATTCTGTTCGGGCACATCTGTGATGAGGGCATGATGATGCTCAACTATATCACGGCCGTGCCCGCGAGCAGACCGCTGCAGCGGCGCATCAAGGATACAATTCAGCAGGAGTATGAGCTCTTTCTCTATCAGTCGCCCAAGGCGGATATGGATGATTTTCTCGCACGCGAGGCGGCGCTCGTGCGTCATACGATTCACATGCTCGCGTCGCGTGCACGGCTGAACGTCCTGCCGCAGCATGCACTGCCGCCGAGGCGCCCGAAATGGACGCTTTCGCAGCGTACGTGTGCGGAGGAGTTCAGTGCACTCGCTGTCGTATCGGAGGCACTCGGATTCAGCCACCATGCGCGGGATTTGCTCGGGACGATGTTCTTTGACTACGCGCAGTTTGATCTGAAGCGGGCACAGACGGCGGAGATGCTGACGGCAGCGATTTTCCTCTTTGCCGAGATCAATGGCATTGATCTCACGTCGCTCACGGAGCTGTATCGTGTACTCGGTTCGAATAAGCGGAGTGTCAATGCCGCGTATCGCCGCATGCGGGAGACGCTCGGCTGCGTTCCGTTCGACCCGCGCTATCTGAGCGAGGAGGGGTTCGTGACGATGTTGTGCGGTGCGGCGATGCGCAAGGTGGATGAGAAAAAAGAGTCGTGAAGGGAGGAGACCCCATGGAACAGGATCCGCGTATCCGGCCGATGAGTCCGGAGGAGAATGCCGCCTATCGCGGTGTGACGGTGGATGAGAGCGGCGCAGAGCCGCAGGATGAGGCACGGCATGGCTCTGCCTATGGCGGCGGGCGCGGCTCTGTGCGCTATGTCCGCATCGGGACAGGGATACCGCGCCGTTCGCTGTTTTCGAGCATTGTATGGGCGGCTGTGTTTGCGGCACTCCTTGCAGCGTTCCTCTTTGTCGCGCTGCCCGCGATTGCCATGATTCTCGTGGCCGTCCTGATTGCAGGAACGATCCTCCGTCTCATCGGTCCGAGCCGCGTGATGTCGTGGATCGTACGGCGGCTATACGGGAGATAGAAAGGTGGATCCAATGAAATTATGTGAAAAATGCGGAGCTTCCATTGATGAGAATGTCAAGTTCTGCCCACACTGCGGCGCGTCCCAAGAGCAGCTGCCGGATGCAGCGGAAAACCCTGTGAAAATGGCGGATGCAGAAGATGTGCAGCAGCCTGTGCAGACGGCAGAGGCTGAGGAGAACACGAAGAAGATCACGAAGCTGCGTGAAAACCTGGTTGTTACTTCTTACATCAGCGTCGGTGCCATTGTGGTTTCTGTGTTTATGCCGTGGATTTCCCTCGGGAAAATGATTGACGTGTCCATCATGGATATCAGCAAAGGTCTGATGCTTGCCCTTATCTTTGTCGGTGCAGCTTCTGCTCATGCACTTCTGAAAAAGAAAAATTATGTTTTGGCAGCGGCAATGGGGCACTCTCTGCTCATTTTTTCTGTCATTGCATTTATTCGATATCAGAGTGCGATTTCGGAACTGAAGAAGACATTTCTTGGTGCAATGGCGGGTGCGGCAATCTCGATCGACTTGGGAGCAATTTTTTTCTTTGTTGGAGCAATCAATCTGTGTGCAGGGAGTGTTCTGTTGTATGTGACCGATCAGCTGCTTTCGCAGGGCACTGCACTGACAGGTGATATTATTTTCCGTGCGTGGAAGGGACTGGTTTGCGCAAAGGTGAAGGTCGCCTCGATTGAGGTGAGCGGGTGGATTTATTCTCTCGTCATCGGTATCCTGCTGATCATGCTGTTCTCGCAGTCGAGTCTCAGCCGTATGGTCCATTGACGAAAATCACTGTGAGGGCTTTACAAAAGTCCTACCCTATGCTATACTGCAAGAAATACATTTAAGTTTCGGAAAGAGTGGGTGGAAGCCCACTCTTTCATTACGTATGAGAAGAGGGAGAGCATGAGCGCGAAGATCGAGGAGCGCGTCGAGGAGATGGTGCGCGGACTGCTGACGGATTCGCCCGCCATCGAGCTGGTGGATGTCGAGTACGTGAAGGAGCGTGACTACTATCTGCGCGTCTACATCGACAAGGCGGGCGGCATCGATATCGACGACTGCCAGCGTCTCAGTGAGCGCCTGGAGGAGATTCTCGATCGGGAGGACGTTATTCCCGACGCATACACTCTGGAGGTTTCGTCACCGGGGCTTGACCGTGTCCTACGCAAGGAACGCGACTTTGTACGTGAGCATGGACGCGTCGTCGATGTGACGCTCTATGCTCCGTTTGAGGGAAAGAAACAGTGGACCGGGACGCTCGCGGGGTATGACGGTGAGACGTTGACACTGGATGATGGGATACGAATTCCCATGCAGCAGGTCTCACAGGTGCGCCTGCATATCGATTTTTAGGAGGCTTTGGGGTTGGCAAGAAAAAATACCAAGGAGAAGGACAGCGGCAAGGAATTTTTGCAGACGCTGAAGGAGCTGGCGTACGAGAAGGGCATCGATGAGGAGCTCCTCTTTGAGACGATCGAGGCGGCACTGATCTCGGCGTACCGCCGTAACTTCGGTGCGGCACAGAATGTCCGCATTTCCCTGTCACGTGAGACGGGTGCGTTCCATGTTTTCGCCATTAAGACGGTGGTGGATGAGGTGGAGAGCGATGTCACGGAGATTGGACTTGCACAGGCCAGAGCCATCAATCCGGACTATGTGGTCGGCGACGTGGTCGAGATCGAGATGACGCCGGCGAACTTCGGACGTATTGCCGCACAGACGGCGAAGCAGGTCGTCATGCAGCGACTGCGTGAGGCAGAGCGCGGCATCGTCTACGAGGAGTACATGAACCGCTCCTCGGAGATCGTCACGGGGATCGTCCAGCGCGTCGAGGGGCATAATGTGTTCGTGGACATCGGGCGCGCCGAGGCAGTGCTCATGGCGACAGAGCAACTGCCGAATGAGACGTACAACTACGGCGACACGGTGCGCGCCTACATCATCGAGGTCAAGCGTACGAGCCGCGGCCCGCAGATCATGCTCTCACGGACGCATCCGGGACTGCTCAAAAAGCTCTTTGAACTGCAGGTGCCGGAGATTCAGGAGGGGGTCGTCGAGATTCGCTCCATCGCTCGTGAGGCGGGCAGCCGCTCCAAGGTGGCGGTCTGGTCGTCCGAGGAGCGCGTCGATCCCATTGGCGCCTGCGTGGGCCCGCACTATATGCGCGTACAGGCGGTTGTCGATGAACTGGCGGGGGAGAAGATCGACATTGTCAAATGGAGTGACGATCCCGCGACCTATATCGCCAACTCGCTGAACCCCGCCAAGGTGATCTCGGTCGCGGTGAACGAGGCGGAAAAAATCTCCCGCGTTGTGGTGCCCGACTACCAGCTCTCGCTTGCCATCGGCAAGGAGGGGCAGAATGCCCGCCTTGCCGCAAAACTCACGGGATGGAAGATCGACATCAAGAGTGAGACGCAGGCACGGGAAACAGAGCAGGCCGATGGTGCGCCTACAGATGCGCCGTCCGAAGACCAAGCGGCGCCAGAGGAGGCCTAAATGGGGCGGGCGAAACAGCCCGAGCGGCTGTGTGTCGGCTGTCGAATGCTGCATCCCAAGGACAAACTGCTGCGTGTTGTGCGTCATGCGGATGGAACCGTCGGTATTGATCCGACCGGAAAGAGCCCGGGACGGGGGGCCTATCTCTGTCGCTCTGTCGCCTGTGTGCAGGAGGCACGGCGTCATGGCGGTCTTTCGTGGTCACTGAAAGGCCGCGTTGCACCTGCGGTCTACGATGCGGCGGAGGCGGCGGTCTCCGGAGAGGAGTGTGCTCATGGACGCAGCGACTGAAACGCGCGTACAGAATCTCCTCAGTATGGCGGCACGCGCGCGGCGTATTGTCTCGGGAGCATTCATGGCGGAGGAGATGCTGCGGAAGAAGCGTGGCGCCTATCTCCTGCTCGCGCGGGATGCGTCGGAGGAGACGAAGGATAAATTTACCCGCATGGCGGCACAGATGGACGTGCCGGCGGCGGAACTGCTGACGATGCAGCAGCTGGGACACTGTCTTGGCAAGGAATACCGTGCTGTTGCACTGCTGATAGATAGAGGATTTGCAAAGAGGCTCGCCGCCTGCTTGCATGATATACTGACGGGGGTGGATTGATGTCAGAAGCGAAATACAGAATCACCGATTTGGCGAAGGAATTTAAGATGGACAAAGGTACCATTATTGACATCTTGAAGAGCAAGAACTACAAAGTAAAAAATATGTTCAGTGCCGTCGGTGAGGAGGAGCGCGCAGCCGTCAAGGCGGAGCTCGGACGTACGGCGAAGCCCGTGCGTAAGGAGGCGCTGCCGAGCAAGGCAGCAGCGAAATCTGCGGCACCGAAGACGACTGCGCCCAAGAAGCCTGCGGAGAAGGCTGACGACGCGGAAAAGTCGGCAGAACAGCCGGAGGTAAAGGCGCCGAGTGCGCCCGCTGAGGAGAAGGAGCGCCCTGTTCTTCGTGCGCGCACGAAGGCGCCCGGCATCGTCATCGTTCGGCAGGCACCTGCCAAGACTGCGGCCGAGACGCCGCAGCGTCGGAGCGGTACAGGGGCAGCAGGCAGCTCTGCGAGCCGCAGCTCCCGTCCGGCAGGGCGCCCCGGCGGTGCACGCCCGGCAGCGCCGGCAATGCCTGCGATGCCGCCGACGGAGGGACGCGGTGAGAGCCGTGGCGCGCGACGCGATCGTGAGGAGCGCAGCGATCTGCGTCAGAACGACCGCAGCCGCGGCGGCGCACGCAAGGGACGCAAGGGGGGACGCGGCACAGCGGCGTCTGCTCCCGCAGCAAAGGTGGAGATCGCACGGCCGAAGCACATCAAGCTGCCGGAGACGATTGCCGTCAAGGATCTCGCATCCAAGATGAGCTACACCGCATCGGACATCATCAAAAAGCTTATGCTCATGGGCGTCATGGCGAGCATCAATCAGGAGATTGACTTTGATACGGCAACGCTTGTGGCAGGGGAGTTCGGTGTCACCACCGAGGAACTGCCGCCGGATATCGATCCGACCCTGATCCCCGAGATCGTGGATGATCCGAAGACGCTGAAGGAGCGTCCGCCCGTCGTTACGGTTATGGGTCACGTCGATCACGGCAAAACGTCGCTGCTCGACGCCATCCGCAATACCTCGGTCAGCACGCATGAGGCGGGCGGCATTACGCAGCACATTGGTGCCTATCAGGTCGTCTGCAAGGGGAAGAAGATTGTCTTCCTCGATACGCCGGGACATGAGGCGTTTACAGCAATGCGTGCACGCGGTGCGCAGATCACGGACGTTGCGATCCTCGTGGTCGCGGCGGATGACGGCGTGATGCCGCAGACGGTCGAGGCAATCGACCACGCGAAGTCGGCGAATGTGCCGATCATCATCGCCATCAACAAGATCGATAAGCCCGGGGCAAATCCCGAGCGCGTCAAGCAGGAGCTGATGGAGTACGGGCTCGTCGCCGAGGAGTACGGCGGAGACACCATCATGGTGCCCGTCTCGGCAAAGCAGCACACGGGCATTGACGATCTGCTTGAGAACATCCTGCTTGTCGCTGAAGTCGAGGAGCTGAAGGCAAACCCGAACCGCGAGGCGCGCGGCGTCATCATCGAGGCAAAGCTCGACAAGGGCCGCGGCTCCGTGGCGACGGTGCTCGTTCAGAGCGGTACGCTGCGCATCGGAGACTCTATCGTCGTCGGTACGGCGTACGGACATGTCCGTGCGATGATCAACGACCGCGGCGACAACGTCAAGAAGGCGGGGCCGTCGATGCCGGTCGAGATCCTCGGCCTCAACGATGTGCCCTCGGCAGGTGACATCCTTGCCGCCGTCGATGAGAAGCAGGCACGTTCTATTGCTGAGGCGCGTCTTGGCAATCAGCGCCGCGATCTCATCAAATCGAAGAGCGTCTCGCTCGATGCGCTCTTCCAGCAGATTCAGGAAGGCGACATCAAGGATCTCAACATCCTTGTCAAGGCGGACGTGCAGGGCTCGGTCGAGGCACTGAACTCGGCCCTCCTCGGGCTCAACAAGAACGACGAAGTGCGCGTGAGCATCGTGCATTCGGGCGTCGGTGCGGTCAGCGAGTCCGACATCATGCTCGCCTCCGCATCACAGGCAATCGTCATCGCGTTCAACGTGCGTCCCGATGCGAACGCGCGGCGTCTTGCCGATACGGAGGACGTTGACATCCGTACCTACCGTGTCATCTACGATGCGCTCAACGATGTCAAGGATGCGATGAGCGGCATGCTGAAGCCGAAGTACAAGGAAGTCATTCAGGGACGCGTCGAGATTCGTCAGGTCATGCGATTCTCCAAGGCACTGGTCGCGGGCTCATACGTTCTAGAGGGCAAGATCAAGAGCAACTCCAAGATCCGTATCCTGCGCGACAATGTCGAACTGTTCGACGGAGAGATCGACTCGCTGCGCCGCTTCAAGGATGAGGTGAAGGAAGTTGCCGCCGGCTATGAGTGCGGGATCTCGATCGTCGACTTCCGTGACTTTGCCGAGGGTGACATCATCGAGGCATATACGATGGAGGAAATTGAGACCTCCATTGCTGAGGCAAACAAAGCGGCAGAGCAAAAGCGTGAGGAACAGGCTGCTGCTGCCGCTGCCAAAGCAGAAGAACACAGCGAAGAAGAATAGTCATAACAGTGCAGTCTACCGCCTGTCATATCGGCGGATGGTGGGCTGCGCTCTTTTGTCTGAGCGGCGGCGGGGAATCCTTGCCGTTTATCCATAGGAGGAACAGGCCTTGAGTAAGGTTCGTGTGGAAAAGGTTCAGGAGCTGATGAAACAGGAAGTCAGCGATATTATTTTCAATGAGTTAAAAGACCCCCGCATCGGCTTCGTGACGGTCACCTCCGTTGCGTGTACAGAGGATCTGCGTGAGGCGAAGATCTACGTCAGCGTCATGGGGGATGAGAAGAAGGCGCGTGATACGCTGAACGGACTAAATAGCTCGCTCGGTTTTGTACGGCGCGAGATCGGGAAGCGTATCCGTCTGCGCTTTACGCCCGAGATCAGCTTTGCGCTCGATACATCACTGAATTACAGCGACCACATCCAGCGTCTGCTCAACGAGATCCATGAGGAGCAGCCGAATGGGAAGAAGGAGGACGTATGAAGATCACTATGGACGATGCGGTGCAGATGCTCCGCGATGCGCAGACTGTCGTTCTCACTTCGCATATCCGTCCCGATGGGGATGCCATCGGATCGACGCTTGGACTCATGCACGTCCTGCGTGCGCAGGGGAAAGAAGTTCGTATCCTGATTGACGATGAGATTCCCCGAATTTTCAGCATTCTGCCGGGCGTTGACCAAATTGAGCGTCCCATAGAGAGTCAGCGTTATACCGCTGACCTGCTTGTCGTCTGCGATGTTGAACTCGGCAGGACGGGGGCGTCGGTATCCGCTGTGGATGCCGTTCATCTGCTTAATATTGATCACCATGTGACGAATGATGAGAAGGCGGAGCATCTCTGCCTGAACCCGAAAGCCGCCGCTACCTGTGAGATAGTTTATGACCTTGTACGCATCCTCGGCATCATGCCGATGCTCGATGCGGCGGTCTGCCTTTATACGGGGATGGCGACGGATACGGGCTTTTTCCGATTCTCCAATACGACGCCGCATACGATGCGCGCGGCGGCGGATCTCCTTGAGATCGGCGTGAAGCCGAATATCGTTTCCGCAGCGATGGAGATGAAGTCATACGATGAAGTGATGGCACAGGTCAGAGCCATCCGAAACCTCGAGATGTTCTTTGACGGCAGGGTTGCCGCTGTCTTTATCGACGAGGAGCGGGCACGCGGGGTCACGACGACGGAGGGACTGCTCGACGAGCTGCGCGTGATCGAGGGGACACAGATTGTATTCTTTATGAAGTGGCTGGAAAAGGATACCTACCGCATCAGTATGCGCTCAAAGGGGACGAACGTCTCGCGCATCGCGCAGAAATTCGACGGCGGCGGACATATCCGTGCAGCGGGATGCACGATCCACGCGCCGTTTGCCGAGGCTCGTACGGCGATCCTCGATGCCATCGGGGAGGAGCTGAATGCGTAAACCGTGGATGGATTCATCAATGTACTGAAGCCGACAGGGATGTCCTCGCACGATGTCGTCGATGTCGTGCGGCGCATCTTTCACCAGAAACGTGTCGGTCATGCGGGGACGCTCGATCCCGCGGCGGCTGGGATTCTCCCCATCGCCCTTGGGCGCGCTGCACGGCTCGTGGAGTACCTTGAGGGGGCGGATAAGTCCTACCGTGCCGAGATCGCCTTTGGCTATGCGACGGACACAGGGGATGTCTACGGGACGGTAACGGAGCGTGCAGAGCACCCCGTTCTGCCGGCGGAGGAGGAGATTGAGGCGGTGCTCGCACGCTTTCGCGGGTGCATCACGCAGCGCCCGCCCGCCTACTCAGCAATCAAGGTCGGCGGGAAGCGTGCCGCCGATCTTGTGCGGCAGGGACGAGCAGTGGATATCCCGACGCGCAAGGTCACTATTCACCGATTGGAGCTCCTGCACATCGATGCCGTGCGGCAGCGCATCCGGATCGACGTGGACTGCTCCAAGGGGACCTATATCCGGTCCCTCTGCGCCGACATCGGTGCGGGACTGCATCTGCCCGCGACGATGCGCTTCCTTCTGCGCAGCCGCGTCGGCGCGTTTACCCTTGCGGATGCCTATACGCCCGAGGAACTCGCGGAGGCGGGGGAGGATGCGGTCTGCGCGGCAGACCGCGCCCTGTCGCTCCCCTGCTACGAGCTGGCACAGCAGCGTGTCAAGGCGTTCTACAGCGGGCTCTCAACCACGGAACGGCGCCCTCTCACTGCAGGGCTTTATCGTGTCTATGCCGCCGGCGTTTTTCTCGGTATCGGACGCTATGATGCCAATGCACAGGAGATGTACCCGGAGAAGGCGTTTCCGCCGGTTTGAGATTTAGGGGAATTTATTCATATTTCCCTTGTTGGGCTGTCGTATCGACAGTCCTTTTGTTTTGAGAATCTCCCTCTCTATGGTATAATGGCAGGCGTAACGATAAGGAGGATACATTTCATGAAAATAGATGATGTGATTCACGGTTTCCGCCTGCTTCGCTCGGAGCAGATTACAGAGGCAGAGGGGACGGCATACACGTTCGTGCATGAGAAGACGGGGGCGCAGCTGTTCTTTTTGGAGACGGCAGACGACAACAAGGTGTTTTCGATCAGCTTCCGTACGCCGCCGGTCGATGATACGGGGGTGGCACATATCGTGGAGCACTCCGTGCTCTGCGGCTCGCGCAAGTATCCGCTGAAGGAGCCGTTCGTGGAGCTCGTGAAGGGCTCGCTCAATACGTTCCTCAATGCGATGACGTTCCCTGATAAGACGATGTACCCTGTGGCAAGCCGCAACGACCGCGATTTCCAAAATCTGATGGATGTCTATCTGGATGCAGTGTTTTACCCGGCAATGCGTGAGAATCCGCAGGTGCTCATGCAGGAGGGGTGGCACTACGAGCTTGAAAATACAGATGCGCCGCTGACGTACAGCGGAGTGGTCTACAATGAGATGAAGGGCGCGCTCTCCGCGCCGGATGATCTCCTCGGCAGTCGCATCATGGCGGCACTCTATCCTGATACAACATATGGCTATGAGTCGGGCGGCGATCCCGAGGCGATTCCCGCGCTGACGCAGGAGCAGTTCCTCGCGTTTCATGCGCGCTACTATCATCCGTCCAACAGCTATATTTATCTCTATGGCAATCTCGACATCGAGGAGAAGCTGGCGTATCTCGACCGTGCCTACCTCTCGCATTTTGACCGCATTCCCGTGCCGTCGCGCATTGATCGTCAGTCTGCATTCCCGGCGTGCGTCCGCAAGGATCATTTCTATCCCATCGGCGCGGAGGAGCCGCTCGCAGAGAATGCCTTTCTTTCGCTTAGCTGGGTGATCGGCGATACGTCGGATATGAAGCGTGTCATGGCATTGCAGATTCTCGACCATGCGCTGCTGCGGATGCAGGGCGCGCCGCTGCGGCAGGCGCTCATCGACGCGGGGCTCGGACGCGATGTGGATTCGAACTACGAGAGTGACATCCTTCAGCCGTTCTTCAGCATCGTGGTCAGCAAGTCGGAGACGGCGCGCGCGGAGGAGTTCGCACGGGTTGTGCGGGAGACGCTGACGCAGCTCGCGGATGGGGGACTCAATCATCAGCTCGTACAGGCATCGCTCAATACGCTTGAGTTCCGTCTGCGCGAGTCGGACTTCGGCTCATCACCCAAGGGACTGATCTACGGAATTCGTCTGATGAAGACGTGGCTCTACGGCGGTGCGCCTGAGGACTATCTGCGCTATGAGAATACTCTTGCCGCGCTCAAAAAAGGACTCAAGGACGGCTACTTCGAGCAGCTGATTCGCGAGGCGTTCCTCGACAATCCGCACGCCGCTCTCGTGACACTCGCGCCGAGCCGTACACTCGGTGCGGAACGGGCGGCAGTCCAGGCGGCGGAGCTGGCGGAGAAGAAGGCTGCGATGAGTGCAGACGAGGTTGCGGAGGTTATGCGCTCCTGTACGGCGCTGAAGGCGGCGCAGGAGGCTCCTGACACGGAGGAGGCACTGCGCTCGATCCCTATCCTTGCACGGTCGGACATTCGCAAGGATGCGGAGCGTCTGCCGCTCGAGGTGCGCGATCTCGCGGGGACGAAGGTGCTCTTTTCGGATCTCGAGACGAACGGCATTGTCTATCTGAATTTCTACTTCCCGATGGCAGCCGTTTCGCAGGAGGATCTGCCGTACGCATATCTGCTCGCCGAGATGTTCGGCGCGGTCGATACGGCGGAGCACAGCTATGCAGAGCTGGCGATGCTGCGCAGTCTCTATACGGGCGGCATCGGGGCGGACATTGTCGCCTATACGCGTGCGGGTGAGGCGGACTCACTCATGCCGCGCTTCAAGCTGCGCGCCAAGGTGCTGCGTGAGAATCTGCCGCGTCTGTTTGAGCTTCTCACGGAGATCATCGGCACGAGCGACTTCTCGGGCAGCAAGCGTATCCGCGAGCTGGTCGATGAGGAGAAGACGGGCATGGAGCTCTCGCTCCAGCGTGCGGCAAATCAGGTTGTCGCCTCACGCATTGCTGCCTACCTGACACCGGCGGGCGCCTATGCGGAGGTCGGCGGACTGCCGTTCCACGATTTTCTCTCTGCATTCAAGGAGAACTTTGACGCGGATCATGCGAAGATGCAGGCGGCATTTGCACGCATCCTGCCGCAGATCTTTAACCGCAATGATCTGATCCTCAGTGTGACGGCACCCGCCTCCATATATGATGAGACGGCAGAGCAGCTCGCCGCGTTCAGGGACACGCTCTCTGCGGCAGTGTTCCCGCCTGCGCCGTACACGTGGAACATCTGCGCACGCAACGAGGGACTGACGACGCAGAGCCGCGTGCAGTATGTGGCAAAGGGGGCGAATTTCCTCAAGCTGGGCTATCGCTACACGGGGACGATGCGCGTGCTCGAAACACTGCTCCGCTACGACTATTTCTGGACACGCATCCGTGTGCAGGGCGGAGCCTACGGTGCGATGACGCAGTTCAACCGCAACGGTTTCATGGTGTTTTCTTCCTACCGTGATCCGAACCTCGCCGAGACGCTGGATGTGCTCGATGAGACGGCGGACTATGTGCGCACGTTCGATGTGTCCGACCGTGAGATGGATAAATTCATCATCGGCACGATGAGCGGCGTGGATGCGCCGATGACGCCGCAGATGAAGGGGGATATTGCCGCAACGTTCCATCTGCGCGGCATCACGCAGGAGGATCGCCAGCGTGCGCGCGATGAGATCCTCACAGCACAGCAGGCGGACATCCGTGCGCTTGCACCGCTTGTTGCGGATGCGATGCAGGCGAATGTGCGCTGTGTGCTCGGCGGAGAGGAGAAGATTCGCGAAAATGCCGTTCTCTTTGATGCGGTGCGGCCTGCGCTGCGGATGTGACAGATCAACAAAGCTTTTGACTTTTCGCGCGGCACGTGGGATAATGATGACAGAATAAATAAAGGGGGAGCTTGCCATGAGAAAAGAGATTTTTCGCGGTGCGGGCGTTGCCATTATTACGCCGTTTACGGAGACTGGGGTCAACTACAACGAGCTTGGACGCATCATTGAGGATCAGATTGCGGGCGGGACGGATGCCATCGTCATCACGGGGACGACAGGCGAGTCCGCGACGATGACAGATGCAGAGCATCGCGAGGCAATTCGCTATACTGTGGAGAAGGTGGACGGGCGCATTCCCGTTGTTGCAGGTACGGGCTCGAATGAGACGTCCTACGCGATCGAGCTGTCGCAGTATGCCGAAAAGGTCGGTGCAGATGCGCTCCTCCTCGTCACGCCGTACTACAACAAATGCACGCAGAATGGTCTCGTTGCCCACTATACGAAGATCGCAGACAGCGTCAGCATTCCGGCGATTCTCTACAATGTGCCGTCGCGCACGGGGGTCGGCATCAAGACGGAGACGTATGCAAAGCTTTCGCAGCATCCCCGCATCGTCGGCGTGAAGGAGGCGAGCGGCGATCTCTCGGCGATCCTGCGTTTGCGCGCAGCGACGGGCGATGATTTTGCGGTCTACTCTGGCAACGATGACCAGATTGTGCCGATTCTGTCGCTCGGTGGTTCGGGTGTGATCTCCGTGCTGTCGAATGTTGCGCCGCGCGCGGCACATGATATATGTCAACATTATTTTGACGGCGATGTGCGCACGGCGGCAAAGATGCAGATCGACTATACAGATCTCATCGATGCGCTCTTCTGTGAGGTCAACCCCATCCCCGTCAAGACGGCGATGCGCCGCCTCGGCTACGATGCGGGACCGCTGCGCATGCCGCTCGCGGAGATGGAGCCGGCGCATGCGGCACAGCTCGATGCGGCACTGCGTAAGCATGGCCTGCTGAAGTGACACCATCTCTCGCTCTCCTGCCGCATGAACTGTGTTCCGTGTGCAGGGGGGCGTTTTTTGGCATGGGGGGATGGGATGAATGTCTTAGAGGCGCGGCTTGCTGTGCAGGATGTGCTCGTCCTTGACGGAGCACTGGCAACGGAGCTGGAGGCGCGCGGTTTCTCCGTCGATGATCCGCTCTGGTCGGCAAAGGCGCTCTTTGAACGCCCCAACCTCGTGCGTGAGATTCATCTGGATTATCTGCGTGCGGGTGCAGATGTCCTGACAAGCGCAAGCTATCAGGCGACCGTCGCCGGTTTTATGCGGCGCGGCTTTACGGCGGAGAAGGCAGCAGAGCTGCTGCGCCGCTCCGTGCGGCTGGCGCAGGAGGCGCGCGATCTCTATCGTGCAGAGTGCGGCGGAGATGCCGCTGTGCCGCTCGTGGCGGCGTCCGTCGGACCGTACGGAGCGTATCTTGCCGACGGTTCGGAGTATCGCGGCGACTATGACGTGGATGAGGACACGCTCACAGCGTTTCACGCACAGCGACTGCGGATTCTCGCCTCCGCTGCGCCCGATCTTCTCGCCTGTGAGACCCTGCCGTGCCTCCATGAGGCATGCGCCATCGTCCGCGCACTGCGGGCGGAGGGGATCCGCATCTCCGCGTATTTCTCGTTCTCCTGCCGAGACGGTGCGCACATCAGCGACGGGACGGAGATTGCGGAATGTGCTCGTGTGCTCGATGCTGCACCCGAGGCATCGGCCATTGGCGTAAACTGCACAGCACCGCAGTATGTGAGCGGTCTGATCCGAATGATTCGGCAGGAGACCGATAAGCCCCTCGTCGTCTATCCGAACTCCGGTGAGTACTATGATGCGGCGGCACGGGTGTGGCGCGGTACGGCGGAGGATTTTGGCGCACGGTCGCGGGAATACGCAGCGGCGGGGGCTCGCATCATCGGCGGCTGCTGCCGTACGACGCCGCACGATACGGCGTCGATTGCGGCGTGGGTAAAGGCCGGCAGGAAACGGGGGGACGGAGATGGAGACAGAGTACGCGGCGGATCTTCCGCGCGCCGTACGCGCCATGCGTGAATTTCTCGCAGCACTTGGCGTAGACACTGCGGCGCAGGGGATGGAGGAGACGCCGCAGCGTGCCGCACAGCTCTATGCGGAGCTCTTTGCGGGGCTGCATGAAGATACGGCGGAACTTTGGGCGGATGTCCTGACGGAGGAGACGGACGGTCTCGTTGCCGTACGCGCCATTCCGTTTTATTCGATGTGTGAGCATCATTTGCTGCCGTTCTTCGGCACGGCGCACATCGTCTACCAGCCCCATGCGGGCCGCGTGGCGGGCTTTGGCGTATTTGCGCGGCTGGTCGCGTCGATGGCGCGCCGTCCTCAGCTGCAGGAACGGCTGACGGGGGACATCGCGCGTGAGATCGAGTGCGGACTTGGGGCGGAAGGCGTGCTTGTCGTCCTCGATGCGCAGCAGCTCTGCATGATGATGCGCGGCGCGCGAGCACATGGTGCACAGACAACGACGTCGGCGTCCTGCGGCATATTTCGCACGGATGCAGCATCACGGATGCAGGCATGGACGATGCTTGGGATGGAGAGAGGAGCACAGGATGACGGCGAATCGACACTATCGCTTTGCTGACGGGAAGGAACTGACCCTTGGCGGGCGGACGCTTGTCATGGGGATTCTGAACGTGACGCCGGACTCGTTTTCTGACGGCGGCAAGTGGAACACGCGCGACGATGCGCTCCGCCACATGGAGGAGATGGTGCGGGACGGGGCGGACATCATCGACGTCGGGGCGGAGTCCAGCCGTCCCGGCTTTGTGCCGATGAGCGCGGCGGAGGAGACGGAGCGGTTGCTGCCGTTCCTCGAAGCCGTTTTGCCCGCATGCCCCGTGCCCGTTTCCGTGGATACGTTCAAGGCGGAGACAGCGCGCGCGGCGCTGCGTGCGGGCGCGCATCTCCTGAATGATATATGGGGGCTTCAGTACGCCGAGGAGCCGGGGGCGATGGCGCATGCGGCGGCAGAGATGCATGCGCCCGTCGTCGTGATGCACAATCAGAACGGAACGGCATACGCGGGAGACATCATCGAAGCAATGCGGGATTTTTTCACGCGTTCCTTTGCAGCGGCGGATGCGGCAGGACTGGCACGGGACAATCTCATCCTCGACCCCGGCATCGGCTTCGGCAAGACGGCAGAGCAGAATATGCACGTTCTTCGGCGCATGGACGAGCTCATTTCCTATGATGGGACAGACTATCCTGTGCTGCTCGGTGCGAGCCGCAAAAGCTTTATCGGGGCGGCGCTTGGTCTGCCCGTCACGGAACGCATGGAGGCGACGGGGGCGGTGTGCGTCCTTGGTATTCTGCGCGGTGCATCCATGGTGCGCGTGCATGATGTGAAGCCGATTGCGC
The DNA here is from genome assembly GCF_900186465.1 of Centipeda felix. Taxonomy (GTDB): domain Bacteria; phylum Bacillota; class Negativicutes; order Selenomonadales; family Selenomonadaceae; genus Centipeda; species Centipeda felix. The sequence continues at coordinate 538,363 of NZ_LT891959.1, read as the reverse complement.
GAATGTGCCGCATGACGGATGCAATATTGGGGGCGTAGGATGGATTGTATTTTTCTGCACGGTATGCGCTTTATAGCTTGTCATGGTGTCCTTCCTCATGAGCGGGAAGTGCCGCAGTCGTTCGAGGCGGATGTGGAGCTGGGGCTTGATCTGCGTGCGGCAGGGGAGACGGACGATCTTCGGAACACCGTGAACTACGCTGAGGTCTATGAGCTGATACGTCGGGTGATCGAGGGAGCACCGAAGGCGTTGCTTGAGACCCTTGCGGAGGATGCTGCGGCACAGATTCTTGCGGCATTCCCTCGGGTCCATTCCATTACGCTCACCGTGCATAAACCTGCTGCGCCGATCGCGGGTATCTTTGCGGATGTCGGGATCTCCATCACGCGGGACAGGGGACAGTGATGGCACGGACAGCGTATATCGGGCTTGGGGCAAATCTCGGCGAACGCGGTGAGACGATGCGCGCGGCACTGCGGCGGCTGTCGAAACAGGACGGCATTCGTGTGGAGCGTGTCTCTGCATTTTATGAGACGCCGCCATGGGGCAAGACAGATCAGCCGCCTTTTTTGAATGCCGCCGCGCGCATCACGTTTGACCGTACGCCCGAGGAACTGCTCGCGGCGATGCAGTGCATCGAACGGGAACTCGGACGCGTGCGGCATGAGCATTGGGGCGCACGTACGATAGATCTCGATCTGCTCCATGTGGACGGCGTCACGTCTGCACAGAAGCGGCTGACTCTGCCGCACCCCTATCTGACGGAGCGTGCCTTTGTGCTCGTTCCGCTGGCGGAGATCGCACCGACGCTCTGCGTTGACGGCAGACCAATTTCCGCATGGCGGGAGGAGGCGGATGCGTCTGGGATTGTGCGTGCCCCCGAAGTATCTGCCCCGTACCCGCTCGAACTCATCGCAGCAGTGGATGATGCGGGCGGGATCGGACGGGCGGGGCATCTGCTCACCGACTGCCCCGAGGATATGGCACATTTTCGCCGTATGACGATGGGCAGCATCGTCGTTATGGGACGGCGTACAATGGAGAGTCTGCCGGGGAGGCGTCCGCTCGTGGGGCGTGCGAATATCGTCCTCTCACGAACGATGCAGAAGATAGACGGATTCTATGCAGCAGCCGACATCTTGGCACTCTGGCGTCTTCTGGGGCGCCTGACGGCGGAGGAGGCGCGTCCGATCTTTGTGATCGGCGGCGCAGCATGCTACCGCCTCCTTCTGCCGTATGTATGGCGGGCGTATGTGACGCGCCTTTCGGGCAGCTACGATGCAGATGCCTTTTTTCCTTCGCTGGATGGATTTTCCATGACAAGCAGCAGCACAGGGCAAGACTGCATATTTGAAGTTTACGAGAGAGTTTAGCATGGCAAAGGCAATTTTCCAAAACGATTGGCAGGAACTCCTTGCGGATGAGATGGCGCATCCCTACTATCGTGAGCTGCGCGCATTCCTCATCGAGGAGTACCGTACACGGCGTGTGTACCCCGATATGTATTCGATCTTTAATGCACTGCACTACACAAGCTTTGTCGATACGAAGGTCGTCATTCTTGGTCAGGATCCCTACCATGGAGACGGGCAGGCGCATGGGCTGTCATTTTCCGTGCAGGTCGGCGTTGATCCACCGCCGTCGCTGCTGAATATCTACAAGGAGATGCAGGACGATATCGGGATCGTCCCACCCGATCACGGCTGTCTCATCCCGTGGGCGCGGCAGGGCGTGCTCCTCCTCAACACCGTTCTTACCGTGCGCGCTCATGCGGCGGCATCGCACGCGGGACACGGGTGGGAACGGTTCACTGATACCATCATTCGCCTCCTCGGAGCACGTGAGAAACCGCTCGCCTTCATCCTCTGGGGCAGTCCTGCACGGAAGAAACGCAGCCTGATCACGAATCCGCGCCATCTCATCGTCGAGTCGCCGCATCCGAGCCCGCTCTCGGCGCACCGCGGCTTCTTCGGCAGTCATCCATTCTCGCGTGTCAACGACTTCCTCACGCGTGTGGGGGAGATGCCCATCGACTGGCAGCTCCCTCCGGCAAGTGAGATCAAGCCGTAATCTTTGATTCTTGTTGAAAGGAGATTATCATGAATGCATTACTGCTGCGCGGTATCTGTGCCTTTGTCCTGCTCAGCTGCATCGGCGGCTGCGGTGCATCCGCATCGTCGTCGAGTGAGATGCCGCGTGAGATCGTGCAGGAGAACAAAGCTGCCGCAGGACAGAAGGAGATCTATCTCGCCGGCGGCTGCTTCTGGGGGACGGAACTCTACCTCAGTCTGGTGCCGGGCGTTGTCTCTGCAGAATGCGGCTATGCAAACGGCATGAGTGCCCATCCTTCCTATGCGGAGGTATGCAGCGGCAGCGGGCATGCGGAGGCGGTTCACGTTATCTATGACCCGCACATCATTTCGCTCGATCAGCTTCTTACCGCATTTTACGACTCCATCGACCCGACAGCAGTCGATCGGCAGGGCAACGACGTCGGGCGGCAGTATCGTTCGGGCATTTACTATGTGAAGGCAGACGGCGGCAAGGATGCATCGATCATCCGTGCGTCGTTGGACGCACTGCAGAATCGTCTCGGTCAGAAGACGGCTGTCGAGATGGGACCGATCGTGAACTTTTATCGTGCAGAAGACGATCATCAGGAGTATCTCGAGAAGCATCCCAACGGTTACTGCCATATCTCCCCTGCGCTCATCGCTGCGATGCGTGAGAAACGTGCGGAAGCCGAACCGATGGGGGAGAAGAAAAACGTGCGCCATGATGAAAAGCCGACAAAGGCTGAACTCAGAGAACGTCTCACGGATCTGCAGTACGCCGTTACCCAGGAGAAGGCGACAGAGCCGCCCTTCCGCAACGAATACGATCACGAGTTCCGTGCGGGTATCTACTGTGACATCACGACGGGCGAGCCGCTCTTTGTCTCCACGGATAAATATGACTCGGGCTGCGGCTGGCCGGCGTTCTCACGTCCGATCGATGCGGCGCTGATTGCAGAGCAGGAAGATCGCTCGCACGGCATGGTGCGTACCGAGGTTACGGCGGCGAACAGCGGCGCGCATCTCGGGCATGTATTTGACGATGGCCCCGCCGCAACGGGTGGGCTGCGCTACTGCATCAACAGTGCGTCCCTGCGGTTCATCCCGAAGGAGGACATGGAGGAGGAGGGCTATGGGGACTATCTCTATTTGCTGGAAAAATAGACTCGGAAAAATCCCAGCGTATTGAGATGATTTGTAAAATATCCCTTTGTCGTATTGACAAGCAATTCTTCCAATGTTACTATAAATGCGTTTTATGAAAACTTTATATGAAGTGGATCAGGTATCGGCGCGAACTGCCAGGTCGTTTGACAGTTTGCAGAGATATAATAGAGAATCCGGTAAGGAAACGTATTTTCCCATCAAGCCGGAGCGGTCACGCCACTGTATCAGTGAGCAACCCTGCATGGAGCCATTGTCTCCGTCACTGAGAGATTTCTCTCGGGAAGGCGCAGGTGCGCGAGGAACTGGAGCCAGGAGAACTGCCTGATTGACAATCGCCGTTTGACCTGCGAGTGATAGGGATGGGGATTCCAGTGTGTCTGCGGATACAGCGTGATCCTTTGTTGTGTAAAAACCCCTTCTGTGTATGCAGGAGGGGTCTTTTGATGTGCGTCTTCTCGTTTTGCGTGCAGGTTCATCGATGCAGGATGAAGAAAGGTGACGAAGAATGAAGCATGCAAAGAAACTGCAATACGCATATACCCATGCCTTCTAAGTGGCTGCTCTATGCACTCTTTGTCGCGGGCTGGCTTCTCCTCTTTGCAGGCTGTGGGAACGGGACGCGGGCAGGGGGCGATGGAGAGGTGTTCTATCGCGGACCGGACGATACCGGGGCGGAGATCGTTGTCGCGGAAAGGCCGCATCGGATCGTGTCGCTGGGACGGGGGATGGATGAGATTCTCCTTGGGATCGCACCGCCGGAGCAGATCGCGGGGCTCACCTCCACGGTGGATGATCCGGGAATATCCTGCATGACGGAAGAGGCTCGCGCCGTATCCGTCAAACTCAAGGACAGAAGCCCTGAGCGCGTTGCGGCACTGGATCCAGACCTTGTCCTTGCGATTGACGGCATACCGAAGGAGCTGGTGGATAGCCTGCGCGATTTGGGGATTCCCGTCTTTGTCTCACGTACGCCGAATAACCTCGAGGACATCTTTGCGCGCATTGAGACGGTTGGACGCCTGATTGGACAGGAGGAAAATGCTGCCGCACTCATTGCCGAAAAGCGTACTCTTCTTGCTGATGTGGAGCGGCGTGTTGGAGACATCCCGGAGGAGGAGCGCCCCATCGTCGTTGCATTTGCGTTCAGCGGTGTGTTTGGACGCAAGGATGGGCTCTTTGACGATATGTGCCGCCGTGCCTCCCTGCGCAATGGTGTGGCGATGGCGGGGCTGACGGCGACGACTGCGGTCTCGATGGAGCAGGTCGTCGCACTCAATCCCGATGTATTTCTCCTGCCAACGTGGAGTACGGAGGGGAAAACGACGGAGGAATTTCGCGAAAAACTCTGCAGAGACCCATTGTTTATCCATGTGAAGGCCGTGCAGGAAAATCACCTCTATGTGGTTCCGGATCGGTATCGTTACAATACTTCACAGAATGCGGCAGATGCTGTCTACGCACTGGCGCGCGCGGTCTATCCGGAGCGCTTTGCCGATGAAAGGTGAGGAGATCGGGACGATGCCGCTGCGCATGCTCGTCATGAGCCTTACCGGAAGTTGTAACCTTGCGTGTCGCTACTGCTATGCCGCAGCGCAGGACAGACGCACGATGACGTGGGAGACGGCGCGGCGTGCCATCGACCTCGCGGCGACGGGCAAAATGCCCTTTATCCTGCAGTTCTCGGGGGGAGAACCCCTCCTTGCACTGCCGCTGCTGCGTCAGATGGCAGACTACGTGCACAGTAAGCGTATCCCGGCACGCATGGATTTGCAGACCAACGGGACATTGCTGACCGAGGAGACGGCGACTTTTCTGCGTCGTGCGCGCATTGGGATCGGCGTCAGCCTTGACGGCAGACCTGCTGTGCACGATGCGCTTCGCTGTTATCCTGACGGCAGAGGAACGGCAGCGGATGTTGTCGCAGGGATTCGCCAGCTTGCGCAGTGCGGCATGGAGATCGGCCTGACCACAGTCGTCACGGCGGACAATGTTGCAGAGCTTTCCGGTGTTGTCGAGATGGCATACTATCTCGGCAATGTGCGCCGTGTGGGCTTTGATCTCCTGCGGCCGCAGGGGCGGGGCTCTGCTGTCCGCAGCGCACGGGCGGAGGACATGGCGCAGGCGATGGAAGCGGTTTTTGCACTGAACCGCAAACTCGGGCGAATGACCGGCCGCACGATGGCGATCACCCAGATGGAGCAGGCGGCGTGTCTTGCCCAGCGCACAGGCGGCGGGTTTTCCCACTGCCACGCGATGAACGGGGCAGGGGTACACGTTGACGCGCTTGGAAATATCTACGCCTGTTCCTCCTTTGTCGGCGATGCGCACTTTCTGCTCGGCGATGTGGAACGTGGCATTGATGTGCAGCGCCAGAAAGAGGTGGCGCAGGAGATGCAGAATGCTGTGGCGTTCTGCAGGACGTGTGTGGATTTTTCCGCCTGCGGCGGCGCGTGCTATGCGCGCAGGGCTGGGCAGGGACATCTCGCCGCCTCCGATGCCGAATGTGCATTGAAGCGTGCGGCGATGAAGGAGTCGCTGAACGTAGCTGTACAATGCAATAAGAGGACAGGTCAATGAAACATAGAACAGTTTACCCGTTTACTGCAATCGTTGGGCAGGAAGAGATGAAGACGGCTCTTCTCCTCAGTATAGTCATGCCGTCTCTCGGCGGTGTGCTCATCAAGGGAGAGAAGGGAACGGCAAAATCCACTGCCGTACGTGCTGCCGCTGCGCTCCTGCCGGATCTGCACGCCGTGCACGGCTGTGCCTGTCACTGTGATCCCGCACGCCCCGAGCTCTACTGTGATGCCTGTCAAGAGAGAAGCGCAGAGGGAAAGCTGCTGCAGGAAGAAGTTCCGATGTGCGTGGTGGAGCTGCCCGTCAGTGCGACAGAGGACCGTGTGGTCGGGACACTCGACATGGAGGCGGCGATCCAGCATGGACGCAAGGCGTTCGAGCCCGGTATTCTGGCGGCCGCGAACCGCAATATCCTCTATGTGGATGAGATCAACCTGCTTGAGGATCATATCGTCGATATTCTACTCGACTCGGCTGCAATGGGCGTCAACACCGTGGAGCGCGAGGGGATTTCCTATGCGCACCCGGCACGCTTCGTTCTCATCGGTACGATGAATCCGGAGGAGGGGGATATCCGTCCGCAGCTTCTCGACCGTTTTGCACTCTCCGTGACCGTTGTGGGGGAGCAGGATGCCGAAAGCCGCGTTGAGGTGATCCGTCGTCGGATTGCCTACGAGCGGGATGCAGATGCCTTTGCTGAGACATACGCGGCAGAGCAGGAGCAGCTGCGCACGCAGATTGTCGCGGCACGTCGGCGCGTTGCCAATGTGGCAGTGCCCGACGACATCCTTGGGCTGGCGGCGCAGGTCTCGTTGACGCTCGGCGTTGACGGGCATCGTGCCGATATTACCCTCATCAAGGCAGGGATTGCGCACGCGGCACTTGCAGGACGAACTGCTGTCAACGCAGAGGACTTGCTGCGCGTCAGCCGACTTGTCCTCGCACACCGTATGCGCCGCCGTCCCTTCGAGGAAGGGGCGGTCGACTGGAGCGCGGTGGATGCGATCTTAGGAGAATCTGTGTAAATCGCATTTCGGAGGCAAGAGCTTGAATATCCCGCATTATCCACTGACTGCTGTGGTCGGGCAGGAGCACGCGACGCGCGCACTTGCGGCTGTATTGGTGAACCCGCGTGCCGGCGCCCTTCTGATCTCCGGTACGAGCGGAACGGCAAAATCCGTCCTTGTCCGTGCGGCAGCACCCTTTACGGTGACGGGACGCATGGCGGAACTGCCGCTCGGTGCGTCGGAGGATATGATCTTCGGCACGATCGACATGGAGGCTGCCCTGCAGCAGGGAGAACGGCGTCTGCGGCATGGGCTTCTTCATCGTGCACGCCATACCTTCCTCTATATGGACGAGGTGAATCTCCTGCGCGAGGACATTCTGTCCACGGTTCTGAAATGTGCGGAGGATCGATTCTTTCGCCTTGAGCGGGACGGGCTTTCATTTACCGAAGAAGTTTCTTATACCCCTGTCGGCACGATGGATCCCGCAGAGGGGACACTCCGCCCCACGCTGCTGGATGCCTTCGGGCTTTTTGTGTCGATGGAGGATGTGACTGACCCTGCACAGCGCAGGGAGATCGCCGCACGGGTACTCGCCTTTGAGCGCGACCCGGCGGCGTTTCGTGCGTCCTATGCCGCACAGGAGGAGGAATTCGCGGCCGCGATTTGCCGTGCACGTGAGCTCCTGCCGCGCGTGGCGGTGCCGTCTGCCATTCTGCACTTTGCGGCCGCCTGCGTCCTGCGTGCGCACTGTGTCGGCAACCATGCGGAGATCTATCTCATCGAGGCAGCGCGTGCGCTTGCGGCACTCGCGGGCAGGGCATTCGTTATGCCCATGGATGTGGAGGAGGCGGCGGAGTTTGTACTCGTGCATCGGATGAGCCGCCCGCCGGAGGAACAGCAGCCACCGCCTGACAACACGAATGTGCCGGAGCAGGGCAATAGCGATGTACCGGATGACGCGCAGGATGAGGGCGCAGCGGATGAGCGGCAGGAGCCCATGCAGGGCGATGAACAGCAGAACGCCTCGCAGGATGAGATGGATGATGCATCACCGTCGGAGGACTCTCCCCGTGCTGATGAGGAGGATCGCATTTCTGCCCCGCTCGAAGGCGTCATGGCGCGGCTCTCGCTTCTCTCCATGACAATGCGTGCACAGGGCGGAAAGAGCGGCAAGCGTGACATCCTCCAAACGCATACAGCGGATGGGCGCGGGCTGCGAACGGAGATGCCGCGTGCCGGCCGCCGTCCCGATCTCGCACTCTCTGCGACACTGCGCGCAGCCGCGCCCCATCAGCATAACCGCCATGGCCGTCCGGCGGTTGTCATTCGCCCCGAGGATGTGCGCGTCTGGGTACGGGCAAAGCGCACAGCAGCGAACATTCTCTTCCTCGTTGATGCCAGCGGCTCGATGGGCGCACGTGAGCGTATGCGCATGGTGAAGGGCGCGATTCTTTCCCTCCTGCAGGAGGCGTATCAAAAGCGGGATCGCGTGGGGCTCATTGCCTTTCGGCGCGACCGTGCAGAGACCCTCCTGCCGATGACGCGCAGCGTGGAACTGGCGGAAAAGCAGCTGCGTGAGCTGCCGACGGGCGGACGAACCCCGCTTGCCGAGGGACTTGCCCATGCCCTGCAGATGCTGCATGAATTGGAGCGCAGGGGCGGCGGGAAAAATGTTCTCGTGCTGGTCACGGATGGTCGGGCGAACGCCAAAGAGGGGGACGCGGGGGTGCAGCGCGCCCTGCAGGCGGCGGAGGAGGTTGCCGGGACACAGGCGCTCAGTCTTGTCCTTGATACGGAGCGCGCCGTCCCGCGCGTCGGTATTGCGCCGGAGCTCGCCCGCCGCATGGACGCACGATATTACACCTTGGAGCAGCTCTCGACGGAGGGTGTGCTTGAGATTGTCCGCGCATCCCGTTGAATGAAGATCCTGGAGCAGTGAAGAAGATGAAGATTGCAGTTTACACCAATATCTTGCGCGTTACTGTACTCGCGCGTCGTTGTGCTGCGTATCTGGAAGCACCAGAGGTACGCGTGTGTGCTGTCAACGGTATGGATCGCTGGGAGGAAAGGCGTGCGGCGGCGGATCTCCATCTCTTTCTCTGGATGGGTACGGGGCTGGACAATGATTTCCTGAAGCAGGCGTCGCGCGATTTGCAGAAGCATCGGATTTTGCATCTGATTGTCGTGGATCATGCGGAGCATGACAAGGTGACGTATGGCTTCTCGGAGGAGCAGATTCAGCGGACGTGGGCGTATTTTCGCTATGACGGCGAGGAGAATATGCGCAATCTCTTCCGCTGGCTCGGCGGAGCGTTCGGGGGGATTCCCTGCACGCCGGAGCAGCCCGCCCCGCTCGCATGGAACGGTGTCTATCATCCGGCATGGGCGGGAGATCCTGAGGATATCGCGGGCTATCTTGGCGCGTATTACGTGGAGGGACGACCGACGGTCGGTGTGCTCTTCTATCGCTCGGAGTGGATTACGGGGGACTTTACTTATCATACGGCGCTTATCCGTGCGATCGAGGCGGAGGGGATGAACGCGGTCGCCGTGTTCTCAAACGCCTATCGCGACGCACGCGTGGAGTCTCCGACGCTGATGGCGGCGATCGAGAAATACTTTTGCAGGGACGGACAGCCCCTTGTCGATGTCATCATCAGCACGATGAAGTTCTCTCTCAAGGCAGGCGGTACGCGCCCCGAGGCTCTCTATGCGCTCGGTGTGCCCATTCTTGAGGCGTATACCGTTCTCGCACCAAAGGAGGAGTGGGAGCGCTCTCCGGCGGGGCTCGATCCGATGGAGGTCTCGATGAGCGTCGCTATGCCGGAGTTTGACGGTGTGATCCACGCCGTTCCGATCGCGGCGAAGGTGCGTGACGAGAGCGGTGAGATCAGCTACGCGGCACTGGATGAGCGCATGGAGCGGATTGCCCGAAAGGCGCGAAAGTGGGCGGCTCTGCGTCATAAGCCGAACGCGGAGAAGAAAGTCGCGATTGTATTCCACAACTATCCGGCGACGAATGCAAACATCGGCAGCGCGGCAGGGCTGGACTCGCCCGAGAGCGTGCTCTCTTTGCTGCGAGCAATGCAGGCGGCAGGCTATGTCATGGATGAGATCCCGGAGAGCGGCAAGGCGTTCATGAATCTGCTGACGGATCACGCGACGAATGACCGCCGCTTTATGAGTGCGGCGCAGGCAGCGTCTGCCGATGGCCAGCTGACGGCAGAGCAGTATGGTGCGTTTTTTACGGAACTGCCCGAGCAGGTGCGAATGCAGCTCATAAAGGACTGGGGCGATGCGCCCGGTGATGTGTTCAATTACGATGGAACACTGCTCATCCCGGGCACGCTGAACGGGAATCTCTTTATCACGGTGCAGCCCCCGCGCGGTTTTGGCGAGGATCCCGGCAAGCTGCTCCACTCGCCGGACGCCGCTCCCACACACCACTACATCGGGTACTATCACTGGCTGCGCGACATCTGGCAGGCGGATGCGGTCATTCACGTCGGGACGCACGGCTCTCTCGAGTGGCTGCCGGGCAAGAGCACGGCGCTCTCGAACCGCTGCTGGCCGGATGTGTCGCTGGGCGACCTGCCGGATATCTATCCCTACTGGATTACGATTGTCGGGGAGGGGATTCAGGCAAAGCGGCGCGGTGCGGCGTGCCTCATCAGTCACCTCTCGCCGCCGATGGAACTCGCGGGAGAGTTTGAGGAGATCGAGGAACTGGAGCAGGCTCTTGATGAGTACGTCCATTTTCGTGCAGCACAGCCGGACAACATCGAGGCGGCGCAGGAGCTTGTCCGTGAGAAAGCTGCCGCCTGTCATTTCGAGGGGGAAATCGACGAAGGCGATTCCTTTGACGACTATGCCGATGCCCTCCACAACTATGTGACCGACCTCAAGAATATGCAGATTCGCACGGGGCTGCACATCCTCGGACGTGCGCCTGCGGGCGAGGCGCTGATCGATTTTCTGTGCGCGCTCGTGCGCATGGAGCATGGTGGGGAGAAATCCCTCGTCCATCTCATTGCCGAGCAGTCGGGGTACGACTATGAGGAGCTGCTCACACACAGCGAGCGCATGACGGCGGACGGCATGACCTATGGGCGAAAGCTGGACGCTGTCGAGGCAGAGATGCGTGCGCTCATCTCATTCCTTGCGGCGCATGACTATGCACCGGAGGCCGTCGCGCGGGCGATGGAGCTGCCCGTGATAGCCGGCTCCTCGGAGGAGATGTACGCCGCCTTTGCCCATGCGCTGCATGAGGTCGTGGAGGATATGGTGCCGCGCCTGCGCCGCACGGAGGGGGAGATCACGGAGACGTTGCGTGCTCTCACGGGGCGTTACATCGAGCCGAGCCCTGCGGGCGCACCGACGACAAACGGCGTCGATGTACTGCCGACGGGGCGCAATTTCTACGGGCTCGATCCGCGCTGTATGCCGACGCCCGCTGCATGGGAGTATGGCAAACAGCTGGGGGATGCGCTCATCGAGCAGTATATCAGCGATGAGGGGCGCTATCCCGAGGCGGTCGGCATCGTCTTCTGGGCGGGCTCGAACATGCGCAGTCATGGACAGTGTATCGCGGAGCTCTTCTACCTCATGGGCGTGCGCCCTGTCTGGCGGCGTCCGTCGCAGCGTGTCTGCGGGCTTGAGATCATCCCCCTCGCAGAGCTCCAGCGGCCGCGCATCGACGTGACGGCACGCATCAGCGGGCTGTTCCGTGATGCAGTGCCGAACGCCATACGCTGGGTGGATCAGGCAGTGCGCATGGTGCGCGATCTCGAGGAAAGCGATGCGGAGAACTATGTGCGCAAGCACGTCCTCTCCGATACGGCATGGCTTAAGGAGCAGGGCGAGACGCAGGAGAGCGCGTGGGAACGTGCCTGTGTACGCATCTTTGGCGATCCGCCGGGGGTGTATGGCGCAGGTGTCGCTGACCTGCTCGAGTCAAAGGCATGGGAGACCCTCGACGATCTTGCCGCGGTCTATACGCGGTTCTCGGGAACGGCATACGGCGGCGACGGGTTGGCACGTGCGTATGATCCGGAGGTCTTTCAGCGGCGCATGGCGGGGCTGGACGTCACGGTAAAAAATGAGGATACGCGTGAGACGCACATGTTCAGCTCGGATGACTACAACGCCTACCACGGCGGTATGATTGCGACCGTGCGGGCACTGACGGGCAAGGCACCGCGCTCCTATACGGGCGATTCGAGCGACCGGCAGCGTATTGTCCTGCGCAGCGTTGCGGAGGAGGCGGCGCGTCTGTTCCGTGGAGAGGCGATGAATCCGAAGTTCATCGAGGGGATGAAACAGCACGGCTACAAGGGAGCCTCCGATCTCGCCAACTATCTGGCGCACAGCTATCAGTGGGACGCGACGAGTGCCGTGATGAAGGACTGGATGTACGAGGGTTACGCACGCAAATATGTCCTCGATGCGGGGATGCAGGAGTGGATGCAGGAGGTCAATCCGTGGGCGCTCCACCGCATGGCAGAGACCTTGCTTGAGGCACAGCAGCGCGGCCTGTGGAACGCCTCACAGGAAACGCTGGACGAGCTGCGCAGCCTCTATCTCTCCATTGAGGGGGATTTGGAGGAACGGGCGGAGGGCAGTATATGAGTAAGAATAGGTGAGCTTATGAAAAAAATTGCGTTCTATGGCAAGGGCGGCATCGGTAAATCCACGACAGCCGCGAATGTATCTGCGGCATTTGCCCAGATGGGGCGGCGTGTCTGTCAGATCGGCTGTGATCCGAAAAACGACTCGACGCGTCTGCTGCTCGGGCATATTGCCCCGTCCACGATCCTCGATCTCGAGCGTGAGAAGAAGGGCGCGGCACTCACGCTTGACGAAATCGTCCATGAGGGTGCCGGCGGCGTACACTGCATCGAGGCGGGCGGCCCCGATCCGGGGGTCGGCTGTGCCGGGCGCGGGATCATCGTGGCACTTGAGCGCCTGAAGGCACTGCATGCCTTTGACGATCTGGATGTCGTGCTCTACGACGTCCTCGGCGATGTGGTCTGCGGCGGATTTGCCGTTCCCATTCGCGAGGGATACGCCGAGGAGATCTACATTGTCTCCTCGGGCGAGCTCATGTCGCTGTATGCAGCGAACAATATTGCAAAGGGCGTGTGCCGCTTTGCTGCGCGCGGTGCGGTAAAGCTCGGCGGCATCATCGGCAACGGGCGCGACGTGCACAACGAGCGCGAACTCCTTGCGGCGTTTGCCGCGCGTATCGGGACGCAGCTCATCACCTATATCCCGCGTTCGCGCGCCGTGCACGAGGCGGAGATCCATCGGCAGACGCTCATTGCCTACGCACCGGAGTCAGAGCAGGCGCAGCACTACAAGGCACTCGCGCGTGCGATTGATACGAATGAAATGCTGACCGTGCCGACGCCGATGGCGTTCGAGGAGCTCGAGGAACTGGTGGAGAGCTATGGGGATTGAGGTCAAACGCGTCGGAGTGCGCCGTACGAACTGCAGCTGCAGCATGCCCGGTGTCTGGCGTGCGCTCTCCTTCGTGCGCGGTGCGCTCGTCATCTTTCACAGTCCGCGTCCATGCGCCCACATCGCGCACGGGATGGACGTGAGCAGCTTCCATCGGCTGACGGCGGCGGGTACATCGGTGCGGCTCTCTCCTGTGCCGCTCCTGACGAGCGGTCTTAGCGAGAACGAGGCGGTCTTTGGCGGCGAGGAGCGTCTGCGGGAGTGCATTCGCTTTGCCGCGCAGAAATATCATCCGCAGGCAGTGTTTATCGCCAACTCATGCGTGAGCGGTGTGATTGGCGACGATACACAGGCGATCGCGGCAGAGATGGAGGAGGAACTGGGGCTCCCGGTCACGGCAGTCTCGGCACACGGCTTTCTCGATGGAGAGTACTATGCAGGCTATCTCGATGCTGCACGGGCACTCGTGGATCGTTTTATGCAGCCCGCCGAACGCAAGGAAGGAACCGTGGTGCTCCTCGGCGACTGCGGGGGGATGCACGGCGAATATGTCAAGGAACTGCGGCGGCTGCTCTCCCTGCTCGGCCTGCGCGTGACGGGACAGTTCCCGTCCTATCTCGCGCTCGATGAACTGCAGGCGGTGCCGGAGGCGGAGCTCGTCATCCTCCTCGGCCGCCGCATGGACGACGAAAAGCAGGCGCAGCTGGCGGCACTCGCCGCGCATATCAGAGAGCGCCTCGGGACGCCCTATCTTGCCGATGTCTACGCCGTGGGGGCGGAGGAGACGGCGCGGTGGCTGCGGTGCGTCGGTCAGCTCTGTCATTGCGAGGAGGCGGCGGAACGCGCCATTGTGGCGGAGGAGGCTTCCTTTGCCGCTGCCGTGGAAAAGGCACGCAATGATCTTGCGGGACGCAGATGTGCCCTTGCCATCGGCCGTGACCTCACATGGTTCCAGCCGGAGATCGTTTTGCGGCTCTTGGACAAGGCGGGGATTGAACTGATCGGCATCGTCCTGCTGGACTGCTTCATGCCCGAGCGGCGTGCGGTGATGGAAGAGGAACTGCAGCGCCGCACCGATGTCCCCATTCATCATGAGGGGGATGTTGCGGCAGAGGAGCTGCTGCACCGTGTGGATTTTGTCCTCACGACACATGAACTCGTCGATACGAAGCTGCGCCAGCTCTTCCTTGCGCTGCTGCCGTCGGTCGGCTGGTCGATGGAGCGCCGCCTGCTGGATGATATGCGGCGGATTCTGCATCGGCACGAGAGCAGGGGAGGGCTGATCTATGGATGATCGTGAAAAATCCTTCGACGATGTCTGTATGTGTACGGATACCTGTGCGCTGGCAGGGGCAGCGGCATTTTTTGCTGGGATCAAGGATGCGGTGATCGTCGTCAACGGTCCCCTCTGGTGCCATTTCTTTGCCATGCGTCACATTGAGCACAGTCAGGCGACGATCTCCCATCGTATGCTCTGTACGCAGCTTGACAATGATGCGATTGTCTTCGGTGCGGAGGAGTATCTGAACGAGGCTCTTGCTCCCTATGTGGAGCAGCCGCCCGCACTGCTTGCGATTATCAGCAGCTGTGCGGCAGGGCTCATCGGCGACGATGTTGAGGCGATTGCACGCGAAGCGGGGATCAATTGCCCAATCGTCGCCCTCGATACGAGCGGGCTTACCGGCAGCTTTGCCGACGGCTGGGACAAGGCAGCGTGCACCGCGCTGCCGCTGCTTCTGGCAGGGCGGCAGGAGATACAGGCGCATACGGTCAATTTGATCGGTATGACGAGTACCTACTGCAATGGCGGCAACGATATGTGTGAACTCGTGCGTCTGCTTGAGATGGCGGGCTATCATGTGAATGCCGTCCTCGGCAGCGATCTGTCCGCTGCGGGAATGGGCACACTGTCGCGTGCGGCACTGAATATCGTCGTGCATGATGAGCTCGGACTTGGGAGCGCCCGCCTGCTCAATGAGCTCTGCGGCACCCCCTATCTCGCAATGCTGCCGCCGTATGGGCGTGCAGGGACGCGGCACTGGCTGCAGGAGATCGCCCGTGTGCTGCCGCCCCTGCATGGAGACGCGGCAGAGGCTGAGATTGCGCGCGTGATGCGTGAGGACTTTCTGCGCATCAACGAATGCAAGAGCCTCTGGGGGGAGCTCTGCTATGACACAGCGCTGATCCGTGCTCCGCGTTCCGTTGCTTGGGGGCTTGCTCAGGCACTTCGGACGGAGTGGGCAGATGTCTGCCATCTCGCGGTTGCGGCAGATGCGGCAGGGGCACGGGAGGCCCTGCCTCTCGCGGATGAAATATTGGGCGAGACGGATGCGGTACGGATACGAGAACTCCTTGCGGAGATGGAGGGCGGGCTGCTGCTCGGGAGCAGCAACGAATCTGCCCATATTGATCCGCTGGGGACGCAGTATCTTCCCGTTGCCTATCCCATGCAGGATGCGCTGTGCTTGTCGGAAAGCCCGTTCATGGGACTGCGCGGCGCACGTCATATCGAGGAACTGCTGTGGAATGGAAATATTTTGCGGCGCAAGCAAATGATTCGATAAAAATAAAACAAAGAACAACCAAAACGATAGAAAATTATGCTATAATTCATATTTGCGTCTGAAGGGAAGGAGACTATCTTGTCGAGAAAATACATGGCATTCCTCCTCTGCGTGCTGAGTCTTCTGCTTGCGGCGTGCAGTCCGTCGGGATCCCGTTCGTCAGAGCCTGTCGCATATCAGGTGACAGATGTTGAGGGGACAGTCACCGCGTTTCCTGCGCCGCCCAAACGCATCGTCACATTGTCGATGAGCACGGATGAGGTGATACTGGGGCTGGTCGAGCCGGAGCGCATGGCGGCGGTGAATGGACTCCTTGACGATCCTGTGAGCTCCAATGTGACAGCGCTCGTAAAAGCGATTCCACACCGCATCGGAAATCCGACCGTGGAGGAGATCATGGCGCTGCAGCCCGATCTCGTCGTTGTACCGGACTGGGGGGATCTCTCCATCGTGCCGTCTCTGCGCGAGGCGGGGGTGAAGGTGGTTGTCTGCAAAGGGGCAAAGAATCTCACAGAAATCCGTGAGACGATCGCGCTGCTCGCGGCAGCGGCGGATGAAGAGGAGCGCGGTGCACGGCTGCAGTCCATGATGGATGAAAAACTGGCGGAGATTGAGGCAAAGGTGCAGCAGATTCCTCCGGAGCAGCGCAAGAGCGTCGTCCTCATCTCACTCATGAGTGCCTACGGCGGCATCGGCAGCAGTTTTGACGAGGCCTGTTCTCTCGCAGGGGTTACGAATGGGCGCGCCGCATTCGGCATACGTGATGGACAAGTGATGACGAAAGAGCAGCTTGTCACGATTAATCCCGACATTCTCTTCCTGCCAACGTACAACGATCACGGGAACTATGATGTGGATAAGTTCCGCAGGGAGTATCTTGGAGACCCCTCTCTGCGGACGATGAAGGCGATTCGGAACCAGGCGTTTGCCGAACCGTTCGAGGGGTATATCTATAACTGCTCACAGGACTTCGTCTTCGGCGTGCAGGAGATTGCCTACCGCGTCTATGGCGACGCGTTTCGGCAGCCTGCGGATGAGCATCTTTCGGCCGTGGACTGAGTACGAGGGGGGACGATGTTGGAGGAAATCATTCGCGTTGAGAAACTCTATGCCGGCTATCATGGCAAGGTGATCCTCGAGGATGTATCGTTCTCCGTGGGGGCGGGGGAGATCATCGGCCTGATCGGACCGAACGGCGCGGGGAAGAGTACACTGCTCAAGACACTGCGCGGAATCCTGCCGCCGCTCGCGGGGCAGGTGACACTGATGGGCCTGCCGATTCAGCTGCTCTCGCCGCGTGACTTTGCGCAGCGTGCGGCATACCTCCGCCAGGGCGGAGATATTGCCTTTGACTACACGGCGCTGGATGTCGTGCTGGCGGGACGCTATCCCTACCTTTCGTGGTGGCAGCAGGAAAAGGAATCGGACCGCGCCATTGCGGCAGCGTGTATGGCCTATACGGGGGTCTCGGAACTTGCTGACAAGCCCCTCCACGCCATGTCAGGCGGACAGCGGCAGCGCGTCCTGCTCGCAAAGGTACTCGCACAGCAGACCCCCGTGCTCTTCCTCGATGAACCGGCGACGGGGCTGGACGTGATCTATCAGGAGGAAATCTTCCGTTTTTGTCGTGAGCTTTGCGCGGCAGGCAAGACCGTGCTTCTCGTCGCACATGAGCTGAGCCTGGCGGCGCGGTTCTGCTCACGTCTCCTTCTCATCGGAGGCGGCGGGCTGCTCGCGGACGGGCGGCCACAGGACGTACTGACGGACGCGCTCTTAACCCATGCGTACGGTGCGCCTGTGCGGGTCGCCGAGAATCCGCTGACGCATCACCTGGAGGTCTATACGGAGGCAGATGAAAGCCGATCGGAGAAAGAGGCACTCCTCCGCGTGATCCTTGGGACTTCGGCAGAGGGGAGGACGGCACAATGAAACAGCGTGTTTTTTTCGCAGGGCTCGTTGGGGCGCTCGCTGCGGTTGTCATTCTGTCTCTGTGCTCGGGGCAGTATGACATCAGCGCGGAGTACGTCGTCGCGTACTTCGCTCATGCCGTGGGGCTGCCCATTCTCCCGCACGTCATCCTCACACCGGAGCAGGAGGCGGTACTTCTGCACATCCGTCTGCCGCGCACGCTCGTCGGCTTGATGGTCGGTGCCGGGCTGGGCATATCGGGGGCGGTGCTCCAGGGAATCTTCAGCAATCCGCTTGCCGATCCCGGCATCATCGGCGTGTCGAGCGGGGCATCGGTCGGTGCCGTGCTTGCCATCGGTCTCGGTGTCGGTGCATCGAGCGTGCTCCTGCTCCCTGCCTTTGCCTTTGTCGGGGCGATGCTCGCAGTGGGGCTGACCGTATCCCTCTCCATGCGCCACGGACGAATCCCAGTCATGACACTGCTCCTCTCGGGCGTTGTGGTGGGGATGTTCCTCGCCGCGTGTACGGCGGCGATCCTCACGGTTCTCAACGAGCAGAAGATGCAGCAGTATCTCTTCTGGACGATTGGCGGCTTAGACTATCGCCGCTGGGATCATGTCCTCTTGGGGATTGGGCCGATCGGGGTCGGTGCGTCGGTGATGCTGCTCCTCGCGCGGCATCTGAATCTCCTCGCATTCGGCGAGGTGGAGGCGCGCACGGCGGGGATGTCTGTGACGCCGTTCCGCCTGCTGTTCCTCGTGCTTGCGGCACTCACCACGGCGACGGGGGTCTGCATCAGCGGCAACATCGGATTCGTTGGACTGGTTGTCCCGCACATGATGCGCCTGCTCGTCGGCCCCGATCATCGGCGGCTGCTTCCTGCGAGCCTTCTCGCGGGGGCGACATTTCTCGTGCTTTGCGACTCCATCGGGCGGATTCTTCTCCCCGGGATGGAGATTCGCGTCGGCATCATGACGGCATTTATCGGTACGCCGTACTTCCTGTATCTGCTGCGGCGTCGTGTGAAACTGGAGGGGTGAAATGGATACGGTAATGGAGGAAAAACGGGGGACATACACCGCACTCAGCCTGTCACTGGCGTTGCATGTGATTCTCCTCTTGGCGGCGGGGGCATTGGGACTGTTCTCGATTGCCGTGCCGCAGACGGGGGATACCCCTGTGGAGGTCACGCTCTACGATGCGGGACCTCCCGCCGCGGCTGCCGCAGGTGATTCGGCAGCCGCTCCGGCAGTGAGTGCGGTGAGCGACGTTGTGATCGTCGATAAGACATTGCCGCCCGAAACGCCGCAGGAGACACTGAAGCAGACGAGCAATCCCCAAACGTCTGCCACATCGTCAAAACCGTCAGACGGGACGCAGACGGGGACGGTGGAGGTCGAGCTGCCGTACTTTGGCAACGACCGCGAAAAGCGCACGCTGACGCGTGCACTCCCCGTGCGCAGCGTCAAGACCGCAGACGGCGAGGTGCTCGTCACGACGGTCTACGATCTGACGCTCGCGAACTATGCGATTGACCGCGGCATCGGCGGCGAGAGTGCGGGCTCCTACGAGGACGATACGCCCTATACGCCCGCATGGCAGGAGAAGTACACGGGCATCGCACCCGACCTCGTCATCAAGACGGCGCGCGAGATCGCGGACAATGCGATCAAGACGAACGGGCGCACGATGATCATCATGGGCNCTCCCGCCGCTCCGCCCGCCCCGCCGGCAGAGCGCGTCGCGGCGAGCCTGCGGGCAGAGGCGACACCTGAGTACCCACAGGAACTCATCGAGGATGATGTCGAGGGCTCGGTGACGGTCAAGATTCTCGTTGCCGCAGACGGCTCGGTCGAGTCTGTCAAGCTCGTCACCTCCTCCGGCTACAGTGCGATGGATCGCGCGGCGATTGCGGCGGGCTATCGCTTTCAGTTCAATCCGGGGGACAATGGACGCAAGGGGGTTTTTCCGTGGACATTTTACTTCCGTTTGGAATAAGGACTGGAATATGAGTATTGCTATCTTTATGGGGGAAATATTATCATGAGACGATGGAAAAAGAAAATACTGACGACGGCAGTCCTGCTCTCCGCACTGACGGGACAGGTCTATGCGGAGGAGCCCGCGGCGGCGACAGACGATCACACGCTCGGCGAGACCATTGTCACGGCGACGCGGACGACGAAGCGTGATGTCGATGTGCCGGCTGCGACGGCCACCATTACGGCAGAGGAGATCGCACGGAGCGGCGCGGCAACGGCATCGGACGTGCTGGCAAAGGCGGATGGGTTTACGTATACCTCCTTTGGACCGAACGGCGCGGCGATGGCCAGCATGACGAACGAGCTGAACATCCGCGGTCTGAAGGGCGGTGCGCTCGTCCTCATGAACGGCAATCCGATTGCATGGCGCGGCAAGTACAATCTGGATCAGATCCCTGCGAGCACGATCGAACGCGTCGAGATCGTCAAGGGCAGCGGCTCCGTTCTCTACGGCAGTGATGCAGTGAGCGGTGTCGTCAACATCATCACGAAAAAAACAATGCCCAACGAAGTGCATGTCGGTGTCGGCAACTATGGACAGCGCAGCTATGGCGTGAGCGTCGGCGATGAGAAATTCGGCTTCTACTATAACTACGATAAGTGGGGGCGGCAGGGCGGTGTCACCAATACTGACTATGCCGTCACGCGCTTTCATGGGTCGACACAAACGGACATCAGCGATGTCATCAAGCGCAATACGGGACTGACCTACCGCATCAATCCGCGCGTGGATTTCCAGCTCGGCTATTACGAGACAGAGGGGACGTATGCGCGTACCTTTACCGCCGTTGATCCGTCGCATAACTTCTATCACATCCATGTGGGTGATCCGATGAATCGCCGCACGTACGAGACGAAGCAGTACATCGCGCAGCTGAACTACCACGACCGTGCGTGGAAGGCGAATCTGTTCTTCAACACGGGGACGCTGGATTATGCTGGCGTCGCTCGTTTTTCTGACAACCCCTTTTCCCGTAGGTCGAATGAGCTCTATCATACTCGTGAAAAGAATACGACGTATGGGGTCGATGTGCAGCGTACGTGGAAGGTCCATCCGAGAGCCACGGCAGTCGTCGGCATGGATCTTGCGCATGAGATCTATGCGAAGCTGCCGACACCTGCCAGCACGGAGGACAAGCGGTACGCACGCAATAACTGGGGACTGTTCGGTCAGTGGGAGCAGCGTTTTGATGCACGCAATACGGGGATCATCGGTCTGCGAGAGACGTGGACGACAGGGGCGGCACGCGGCCAGAACTACAGCAACCTCAGTGCCTCGGCACAGTGGCTGCATAAGCTCGATGCGAAGAGCAGTGTCTATCTGAACATTACGCAGTCCTTTGTCATGCCGACATTCTCCCAGATGTATACGGATAACGGCCGGCAGAAGGCAGCGCCCGATCTGCGGCCGCAGAAGGGGATCAACTATGAGATCGGCTGGAAGAAGACGCACGGCGGGCATGCGTGGAAGGCGGCGCTGTTCCACATGGACGTCACGGACAATATCTCTGCACGCGCACTTAGGTCGGGGCAGTATCAGTATACAAATGAGGACTTCCGCAATACAGGGATTGAACTCTCAGATCGCATCCAATCCAAGAATGGGCTTTCCTATCGCTGGGGCGTGACACTGCAGAACCCTCAGGTGAAGAACACCATGAAGAATCGCGGCTGGGAACGAAGCTTCGGGCGAGTTCAGCTCACGGGCGGTATCTCCTATCAGCGTGGGAAGTGGACGTCCGATCTCTCCGCATCCTATCTGGCGGAGCGTGTCCAGCTGCCGTCCAAAGAGCCTGCCTATGAGACGAAGCCGTACCTGCTCACAACGTGGAATACGGTCTATGCGCCCGATGAGAACAGTGAGATCCGTCTGCGCATCGACAACGTCCTCGATCGGCATGACAGCACGTCCCATGCCGGATCGGAGTACTATACGGCGCCGATTAACTACCTCTTGAGCTACAGCTACAAGTTCTGATGCCCTACCGCGCCATGGCAGGAACGGCGCGCAGGCATCGCAACAGCACAGCACGAGACGAATACAACAATCATGAAATCACTTCGCCCATGGATTTGGGCAGTGATCATAAATATAGTCACAATCTCATAGATGCACTGATGGATGTGGCTTATCAGTGTTTTCTTAAAGAAGGAGAATGGTAATGCAAATGTGGAACAAACAACTTTTGGCAGCGGCGATTGCACTTTCTGCAACGACGGGACAGGTCTATGCGGCGGAGACGGTGGATGCCGATGTGTCCGCTGGCGAGGAGGTTGCGACGCATGCCCTCGGTGAGACCGTAGTGACAGCGACGCGGACGAAGAAGCGGGATCTCGATGTACCTGCTGCGACAACGATTATCACGGCGCAGGAAATCAAGGACAGCGGGGCGGCAAACGCGTCGGATGTGCTTGCGAAAGTCGACGGCTTCGCCTATAAGTCCTTCGGACCCAATGGTGCAGCGATGGGCTCCATGACGAATGAAGTAAATCTGCGCGGGATTAAGGGCGGCGCACTCGTTCTTATGAACGGGAATCCGATTGCATGGCGCGGAAAGTATAACCTCGACCAAATCCCTGCAAGCAGCATCGAACGTATTGAAATTGTCAAAGGGAGTGGGTCTGTTCTCTACGGCAGTGAGGCAGTCAGTGGTGTTGTCAATATCATCACAAAGAAAAAGGGCACAAACGAGGTCCATGTGGGCCTCGGCAACTATGGACAGCGTAGCTACGGCGTGAGCGTTGGCGATGAGAAATTTGGCTTCTACTATAATTACGATAAATGGGGCAACAGAGATGGCCTTAACTATGCAAGTGCATCGACTGCTCGTTTTAGAGGAGAGACGCGTCTGGATGTCAGCAATATCATTCGACAGAACATAGGGCTTTCTTATCAAGTGAACCCCAGACTGAATTTCCTTTTTGGTTACTATGAAACGGAGGGGAAATATACGAGTGAGGTATCTCAGGCACGGGGAGGCACTTCAGGCTTGCGTGTGGGGGATGTAATTCAAGCCCGTAAATATGAAACAAAACAGTATATTACGCAGCTGAATTATCAGGATGCCAATTGGAAGGGAAGCTTGTTCTATAATACGGGAAATTTGGCATACGAGGGACCTACATACATCATCCGTTCATGGCAGAGAAGGAATAGTTGGTACCATACGCGTGAAAAGAACAGTTCATACGGTATGGATGTACAGCGCACTTGGAAGATGAGTCCAAAATCCACCGCGATATTGGGCTTTGACTTGGTTCACGAAATGTATGCCGTTATTCCTACGTCTTATCGACCGAGTAATGAACGGTATTCGCGCAACAACTGGGGGATCTTTGGGCAGTGGGAGCAGCGCTTCGATAAGAGAAATACTGGTATTTTCGGATTGCGTGGAACGTGGACAACGGGGGCTGCACGCAGTCAGAACTACAGCAACCTCAGCGCATCCGGACAGTGGCTGCACAAGCTCGATCGTGAGAACAGCCTATACCTGAATATCAGCCAATCCTTTGTCATGCCAACCTTTGCACAAATGTATAACGATAATGCTTCACAGCTGTCTTCACCGAATCTGCGCCCACAGAAAGGCATCAATTATGAAATTGGTTGGAAGCAGAATCATGATAGACATACATGGAAAGCTGCAATATTCCATATACGTGTTAAGGATAATATCACTCCTCACATTGACGATCTGACAAATCCGGTACGCTACTATACGAATGAAGAGATGCGGAACGTCGGAATGGAACTTTCCAATGAGATTCGGGGAGTAAATGGGTTCTCCTACAACTGGGGCGTAACATGGCAGAACCCAATGACAAAGAATACTGAGAATAAACTTGGATGGGTGCGTACATTTGGAAAGGTTCAGCTGACAGGAGGCGTGAATTACCACAAAGGAAAATGGACATCTGCGCTCACGGCTTCTTATCTTGCGGATCGTGTACAGACGCCAAACAGCAAGCCCACATTTCGTTCTAAGCCGTATCTGCTCACGACATGGAACACAGCCTATGCACCCGATGAGCACAGCGAGATCAATCTGCGCATTGACAACGTGCTCAACCGTGATGACACGGCGGGGCACTCAGGGACAAAATATTATGTTGCACCGTTCAACTTCCTCCTGAGCTACAGCTACAAGTTCTGATGCCCTACCGCGCCATGGCAGGAGCGGCGTGCAGGCAGCGCAATATCACAGTGGGAGACAGATACAACAATCATGAAATCACTTCGCCCATGGATTTGGGAGGTGATCATAAATATAGTCACAATCTCATGGATGTACTGATGGATGTGGCTTATCAGTGTTTTCTTAAAGAAGGAGAATGGTAATGCAAATGTGGAACAAACAACTTTTGGCAGCGGCGATTGCACTTTCTGCAACGACGGGACAGGTCTATGCGGCGGAGACGGTGGATGCCGATGTACCCGCCGGCGAGGAGGTTGCGACGCATGCTCTCGGTGAGACCGTAGTGACAGCGACGCGGACGAAGAAGCGGGATCTCGATGTACCTGCTGCGACAACGATTATCACGGCGCAGGAAATCAAGGACAGCGGGGCGGCAAACGCTTCGGATGTGCTTGCGAAGGTGAATGGCTTTACGTATAAGTCCTATGGTCCTGCGGGTGCGTCGATGGGAACGATGTCGAATGAACTGAATGTACGCGGTGTAAGAAGCGGTGTGCTCGTGCTGATGAACGGCAACCCAATTGCATGGCGCGGCAAGTACAATCTCGATGCAATCCCCGCAGAGAGCATCGAGCGTATCGAGATCGTGAAGGGCAGCGGCTCCGTACTCTATGGCAGCGATGCGACGGCAGGCGTTGTCAATATCATCACCAAGAAGACGATGCCCAACGAGGTTCACGCGGGCTTCGGTAACTATGGACAGCGCAGCTATGGTGTCAGTATTGGAGATGAACGCTTCGGTTTCTATTACAATACCGACCAGTTTGGACGCAGGGATGCGCTCTATTATGGTGAAGAGAATCTAAAGAAAAAGGTTAGCTCAGTCTATGTTCCGCAATTCAAAGGTAAGCAGCGTACAGATGTTCACGACATTAAGAAAGAAAGTATGGGATTGACCTACCATGTGAATCCTCGTCTCGATCTTCTTCTGGGTTATTATGAAAGTGAAGTGCGTTACACGCGCACATTCACACGAGTTGACTACACTACGTCGGGGGTTGTGGCAGGAGATCCGTACAATGCACGCAAATACATAACCAAACGATATACAACGCAGCTAAACTATAAGGATCGAGCTTGGAAAGGCAGCCTGTATTTCAATACGGGGACAGTGGCATACAACGGTCCCGATTATATCAAATCGGACGGGACACCCAATGGACGAACGGATAAACGGGAGAAGAATGTGACATACGGCATGGATCTCCAGCGTACCTGGCATGTTGGTGGAAAGTCCACAGCAATTGCTGGATTCAGCATGGAACATGAGACATACGCGCTCCTCCCTGCATTCAGTACAAAGACAGGAGCACGTTATGTACGCAACAATTGGGGGCTGTATGGGCAATGGGAGCAACGCTTTGATGCAAAGAATACGGGTATCTTCGGTCTGCGCGAGACGTGGACGACTGGAGCAGCACGAGGGCAGAACTACAGCAACCTCAGTGCCTCGGCACAGTGGCTGCACAAGCTGACCCCGGACAGCAGCCTCTATCTGAATGTCAGTCAGTCCTTTGTGATGCCGACGTTCTCCCAGATGTACCCCAATAATGATATGCAAAGGCCTGCACCGAATCTGAAGCCGGAGAAGGGCATCAACTATGAGATCGGATGGAAGAAGAATCACGGCGGACATCATTGGAAGGCGGCGCTCTTCCATATTGATGTTAAGGACAATATTACAGCGTCTGTGAACAAAAGGAACAACACACAATATGCCTATGTCAATGAAGATTTTCGCAATACGGGCATCGAACTGTCCGACGAGATTCACGGGAAAAACGGAGTTTCCTATCACTGGGGTGTCACATGGCAGAATCCCCAGATCAACAACTCCGATCGGAAGGGCGGTGGGTGGTACCGTACCTTTGGTAAGCTGCAGCTGACGGGCGGCGTGACCTATCGAAAGGACAAGTGGACTTCCTCGCTCACGGCAAGCTATCTTGCAAGTCGCGTGGTTTTGCCGTCACAGCAGCTGCCTAGCCCGGTCAAACCTTATCTGCTCACAACATGGAACACATCCTATGCCCCCGATGAGCACAGCGAGATCAGTCTGCGCATTGACAACGTGCTCGACCGCGATGACACGACGATGCACAGCGGTCTCCGTTACCACAGCGCACCGATCAACTACCTCCTGAGCTACAGTTACAAGTTCTGATCATGCTTACCTTAACCAATCTCTCCAATGCGGACTGCGATGTGGAGCATATCCTTCACGGCGATACGGATGCTCTTCCTGTCATCCTGCAGGAACTGGGGCTTGACGGCATCGAGTTCATGCTCTGTGCGACGTGGGATCGCACGCTGTTTCCGCCCACGTACATCAAGGGCGTACATCTCCTGTTTTGGCCGACGTGGGTTGATTTTTGGCGCGGGGACCGTTTTGCACTCATGGCGGAGTTCGGCAGCGAGGACAATATCCGAGGCTACTACGGCTCGCTGGATGTTGACGACTGGGTGGAGGGCTGGCGGGGAAATCTGCGGCGGGCGGCAGAATGTCAGCCGCAGTATCTCGTCTTTCACGTCGCGCATAACTGCACGGCTGAGATGTATACGCGCGTGTTTTCTGTCGCGGATGAGGAAGTCGTTCGCGCGGCCATCGAGGTCGTCAATGCGATTGCCGGCGAGATACCGAGGGGCTGCAAACTCCTTTTTGAAAATCTCTGGTGGCCGGGACTGACCTTTCAAAAACCGCAGCTCGCCGCTGAGCTCTTGGAGCGCGTCAGCTATCCCGATACGGGCTTCATGCTCGACACGGGACATCTGATGAACACGAACTTGGATCTGCAGAGCGAGGCGGAGGGCGCGGCATACGTGAAAAAGATCTACCACGAGCTTGGAGAATTGGGAAAGCGCGTCTATGGCATTCACCTGCACCAGTCCCTCTCAGGGGCATATACGCGGGAGATGATGCGTCGGCATGTAGGATGGAAGACATCGCTCGACTGGCAGGCGGCGATGGACTACGTCATGCATGTCGATCAGCATCAGCCGTTTCATACCGATGCGGCACGCCGTATCGTCGAGACTGTTCAGCCAATGTATCTCGTTCACGAGTTCCAGCATCGTTCCCGTGATGATCTGGTGAGGAAGCTGCGCATACAGCATCACGCCGCAGCGCACGACCGATAGATTCAGGTTCACAGCATGGTGGTTTTCCCTTTTATAGAGCACTGCTTTGTCATATATTCGTAGTGCTCTATATTGGTGTTTGGAGTTGTTAGTATATTTGCGCTTGACAGGACAATAAATTCGTATTATAGTACGATATGTCGAATTGCTGGAAAACTGAATATTATCGAATTAGGTGTCAAAGACTTAATGGAGAATTCGGTGAAGGCTGTATGGCCGTATGCCATGCAGACCGATGCCGAAGCGGTCCCGCCACTGTATCAGCGAGTGAGCCTGCAGGGCGTGCAGAGATGATCTGCCGTCCCGATTTGCCACTGGAGGAATGTCCTCTGGGAAGGCGCAGGTGAACGATGACCTGGAGCCAGGAGAACTGCCTAGTTATGAATCACTGCTTGTACCTGCGAGTGACAGGGAAGGGATTCTATTGTGAGCGAATGTTGTTGCGCCCGAATCATGCCTTTTCGTGAGGCTATCCCCTTTCTGTATCGCAGGAAGGGGATTTTTATTTTCTATGATTCATGCCATGCATCAAGAAGATGCGTCAAGATGCTTGTGCCAAATTTATCAGTGTTTCCTGAATATGCTTTTCTCTGACTGACGAAGTACATCCCTTTGCAGCAGATGAATAGATGGTGTATTGCCCTGCAGTAATGTGTAATGTTTTAGGAGGAGATTACGAGATGAAGCGATTGGGGTCAAGGAAGAAGCTAGGAGCTGCTCTGACAGCAGCCCTCAGTGTAAGCGTGCTGTCCATGGGCGGGCATGCATTCGCAGCCGATGCGAATAATACGGCAGATGAACATACTCTGGGGGAGACGGTCGTCACGGCGACAAGAACCCCGAATAAGGAACTCAAGACGGATGCAAATATCACGGTGATTACAGGCAAGGACCTCGAGCGCCGCCACTACACAGACCTCACGCAGGCGCTGCGCGATGTGCCGGGCGTTACGGTCAATGAGCATGCACCGGCGGGATACAACAACAGCAATAAATTCTACATCAACGGGTCGGAACATGTGGTCCTTCTGATCGATGGTGTCCGCCAGAACTATGCGGGGGGCTTTTCGGCCTCTTTGGCATCTGCGATGAAGGATCTTAGCGGCATCGACCGCATCGAGGTGCTGCACGGCTCGGCGTCAACGCTCTATGGCTCAGATGCGAAGGGCGGCGTTATCAACATCATCACGAAGAAGGCATCGGGGATGAAGACGACGCTCGGCATCGGCTACGGCAGTTATGGACGTCAGCAGTACAGCATCGCGAATGCGGGCGGTGAGCACGGATGGGACTGGCGCATCAAGTACCAGAAGGATAAGAGCGGAGACTTTTCGGATGCGCACGGCAATACGGTGCCGTCTCATCTGGATGCGGACTCGGTCAATCTTCACCTCGGCAAGGATCTGAGCAAGGCATCCTATCTTGCCTTCAATCTGCGCTCATACAAGGACTCGGATCGCTATCAGGCACTCTATGAAAAGCAGCAGGGGTTCAATGTCAATCGCGGGAACTATGATTATTTGGATGGCGATTTGATTTGGAATGTGAAAATCAATGACACGACCAAGAACCAAATGAGTATCTCGCGCAGCAAATATGATTATGATACTTTCACCCATGGCAT
Organism: Centipeda felix; assembly: GCF_900186465.1. Classification (GTDB taxonomy): domain Bacteria; phylum Bacillota; class Negativicutes; order Selenomonadales; family Selenomonadaceae; genus Centipeda; species Centipeda felix. The sequence continues at coordinate 509,627 of NZ_LT891959.1, read as the reverse complement.
GTGGACTCCTGCGGGATCCAGTTATGATTTTAGTGATTCGACATGGAGATTCAGCGACCAATTCGACAAGAAGCTCGGCAACCATCTGCTGACGGCTGGCTTCGAGTTCACAAAGGATGATACGACGATCAAGAAGGGCGGCATTGTGAGCATCGATGATCGTACGCTCATCAACCGCTCCTTCTATTTGCAGGATCAGTGGAGCATCTTTCCGACGCTGAAACTCACAGCGGGTATTCGTCATGACAGCAACTCGTCCTTTGGCAGTCACAACAGCCCGAGTGTCAGCCTCGGCTATGACATTGATCCGATGACGCACGCCTATGCTTCTTACAGTGCGTACTTCATCACGCCGACGCCGAATGAACTTTATGCGCCGACATACGGCAATCCAAACCTCAAGCCCGAGTCCGGCAACACGAAGGAGATCGGTATTGCCCGTGACTTTGGCAGAGGTCTCAGCCTCACGGCGAGCTACTTCAAGCGCCACTCGAAGGATCGTATCGGTTACCATCCTGTGACATACGTGAGCATCAATGTCGGCGATGAGGATGCCCATGGTTGGTCGCTGCAGCTCGCGAAGCGCGTTGACTCGCATCTGCGCGCGCGCCTCGGTTATACACGGACGCATGTCGGCAAGACGGAGCAGAGAGGCGTGAATGTAGACGGTTATCTGCCCGAGGATCAGTGGAACATCGGTGTCGACTACCGCAACCGTGCATTCGATGCGTCGCTGCTTGCGCGCGGGATCGTTGGACGCCCGGGACCGGTACGCGGTGCTTTCCCGACGGATAATTACTGGGTCGTCGATCTTGCGATGAACTATCAGATTGCCGACGCAACAAAGGTATATCTCAAGGCGAACAACATTTTCAACCAGTTCTATGCCGAGCATTCGAATGTAAAGTGGGGCGCCCCCGGACAGTGGTGGACGGCACCCGGACGCAACTTCATGGTCGGTGTGGAGCAGAGCTTCTAACGTTTCCTTCCGGCAGCGTTCCCATGTGGTGCGTCGCTCGGGTATCTCATAACTTTATAACACCGTAACTCCCCTTTCTGCGCTGTAGAGAGGGGATTTTCCCAAATAATGGGGCAAGTTTCGCGAGAGGGCTATAGATCTATAAAAGGAGTTGTGGAACGATGAGCAGATGGCTGCGTGCAGTGATGCTGCTGTGCATATTCATGCTGTTATTCTCTTTGACGGGCTGTGGTATTTCGGACAGGCAGGCTCAGAACACCTACAATGTTACTGATGCGGATGGGACGGTTGTGTCTATTTTGCATAAGCCTCAACGGATCCTGACGATTGGCGCGAGCAGTGATGAGATGATGCTTGGCCTTGTGGAGCCGAAGCGCATGGCTGCCATCAATGAGACTCTTGCCAATACAGAGGATACGAATATTCCATGGGTACGTGAAAAAATCTCAAACGTTATTTCTCGCAACCCATCAGTGGAGGAAATCGCTGCTTTGCGGCCGGATCTCGTTGCTGTTCCGGAATGGCTGCCGAAAGAGAATGTCGATGCAATACGAGACCTGAATATACCTGTTGTTGTATTCAAGTCAGCAGCCACCATAGACGATATCCATGAAAATATACGCTTGCTTGCTGCGGCTGTTGGAGAATCGGAGCGCGGGGAGAAGCTCATTAAGAAAATGGAAGACAAACTTGCTGAGCTCCAAGAGAAAATTGCCTTAGTGCCGGAGGAGAAGAAACACAAGAGTATTGCGCTTATTTCCATTATGCCAAATTATGGCGGCGCAGGGTCTACCTTTGATGAGCTCTGTCGTTATACGGAGTCCATCAATGCAAAGGCTGCCGCAGGGAATCATATGGGAGAGGAGATGACAAAAGAGCAGCTCATTGCTGCGAATCCTGACTACCTTTTCTTCCCCAGCCATGAAAATGCAGGTTCACGGGAAGAAGGGTTTGGCAAGCAGTACTTAGAAGACCCTTCGCTGGCGCAGATGACGGCCATACGGGAAAAGCACATTGGGCATCCGTGGGCACGATATGTCTACAATATTTCTCAAGATATTGTATTTGGCATACAAGAGACTGCATGGCTTCTTTATGGCGATGAATTCCGACTGTCGCGACAGGAGTTTTTGACGGCTGTGGAGTAAAGGAGGTTCTGATACATTCGATGCTGCCCCCGTGACGTAGTTTTTGCTGCTCGTACTTTGACGGAAAATCCTCCACAGAGCACCACGCTGCATTCGGAGTACCACACGTTCAGACGAAAAAACGACACCGATCTGGCGAATGTCATTTTATCGGCGGCCATTTTAAGGAAGCACTGATAAATTCGGCACGCCCATCTTGACGCATCTTTTTCGCCCGCTTTTCGTTAGCAAATCCTCCACATAGCCCTCGCTATGCGTCCGGTTTGCTGCCTCAATCGGACAAAAAATCTACGCCAATCTGGCATACCTCATTTTATCAGTGTTTCCTTAACTTAGGGCGGTGCATCAGGCCGAAGACTTTTTGCTTGCATATATAGGATGATATGGTACAATAAATCTAAGGTTGAGAAATGTTTTTGGAGGGAATGCAATGCTTGACAAGAACAGTGCCGCTGCCGGCGGCACACAGGATTTTGCAGAGAAGATTCAGGGAATTATTGCGGGGCATGAGAAGAATGAGCTGTTCTCAAAGCTGCATGACAGCGAGCCATACGCCGCAGAGCTGAATGCACTGATCGACTGTGTGAACGAGGAGCTTGAGTATCAGCGATTTCGTCTGCGTACGGTCAACGAGGCAATCAAATCCGGTATGTGGTACATGAAGATCAATCCGGATTTCAGCATTGCCTATGCAATCTGGTCGGATGAGTTCCGCCGTATGATCGGCTTCCGTGACGCATCGGACTTCCCAAACACAATCGAGTCGTGGAGTTCGCGTCTGCACCCGGACGATGTGGAGGGAACGTTTTCCTCCTTCAACGCCTGCATTCGGGATCTCACGGGTCATACGCAGTACAATGCAGACTATCGTCTCAAGGTTCATGACGGCAGCTATCGTTGGTACCATGCGTCCGGCAATGTTGTACGCGACAAGAGCGGGCACCCGGAGGAGATCATCGGTGTCTTTGTCGATATCGACGAGGAAAAGCGGAAATCGGAGGTGCTGGATCAGAACGCACAGAAGAAGGAAAAGTTCTACGGCGAGCTTGAGACGATGCTCAGCAGCCTATATGCGTCGATTGATGCGATCACGGAGAGCGTGAGTCAGACGATGGAGCGCACGATGGAGATCTCAAACGTACAGGAGGAGATCACGAAGGCTGCAGAGGATACGCGCGGACAGACGGAGAACACGCTCAAGATGTCCGAGCTCGTTATGACGATCTCAAAGCAGACGAACCTTCTCTCACTGAATGCCTCTATCGAGGCGGCACGCGCGGGCGAGGCAGGGCGCGGCTTCTCTGTTGTGGCGGAGGAGGTCAGAAAACTTGCCGACAGCAGCCGCGATGCCGCAAGCAAGATCTTCGAGGCACTCGAATCCATGGAGAAGGCGGCAAGTCATATCGCCGAGCGCATTAAGTCCATCAACGGACTGATTGAGAATCAGGCGGCGAACATGAAGGAGATCAGTGCCTCGGTTGAGGAGGCAAAGGCAATGTCGGACAACATCGAGGCATTGTCTAAGAAGCTGTAACCATATATCCATGGGTCAATATTGACTTGTAAACGACCGCAGTCCCCCCATAAGCAGCATCTTTCGTGTGCTTATGGGGGAAATTTAGTTTATCTATTCAAATAAAAAGGGGTTGAGAAGATGTCAAGTGACATCATGCTTCGTACCTATCAGCCGGGAGATCCAAGCAAGGTCTGTTATTTTCAATACGAGCTCTATAAGCGTCAGTATGGCTTTAACGGATTTTATGAACAGGAGATGCTGCGCGGGATGGCGGAGCTCTACGATGACGTGGAGGGCAGTCAGATGTGGATTGCCGAACTGGATGGGAAGATGGTCGGTGATATCGCAGTCATCAAAAAGGGGACGAATCGGGCACAGCTGCGTTGGCTTGGTGTAGATATGGATGTGCAGGGACATGGGCTTGGAAATCGTCTGCTGGCGGAGGCGATTTCTTTTTGCCGCAGAAAAGGCTACCGCCGGCTCTTTCTGGGGACACTCGATCTCTTAAAGCCTGCACGCCATCTTTATGATAAATTTGGATTTCATCGAACGAAGAGTGAACCTTACAATGAATGGGACAAAAACAGAGAAATGTGCCGTGAGATTTGGGAATGTGAATTAACGTAATACAACAGCTGTAAAGAGCGTGAATTTATTGACAGCACAGGGGGATTGAAATATAATATTAAGGAATCACTGAAAAAAAGAAGTTCGTCAGATTAGCATAGATTTTTCGTTCGAACGAGGTGGAAAACCGGAGGCAGAATGGTGTTCTGTGGAGAATTTCCCGCCGAAGTGCGAGCAAAAAGATGCATCAAGATGATGGCGCTGAATTGATCAGTGCTTCCTTAAGGCGGCTGTTTATGCCGTCGTACTATTGACGGAATGGATGAGTTTATGAATTTCGATATGAATCTCGTGGTTAATTCGTTCCCGCTCCTGCTTGTCGGTGCGGGCGTGACGATTCAGATCACGGTGCTCTCGACGGCGATCGGTTTTGTGATCGGTCTGGTCGTGGGCGTTGCGCGCATCTCGCATCTGCGCCCGCTGCGCCTGCTTGCGGAGGTCTACGTGGAGTTTTTCCGCGGTACGCCGCTGCTCGTGCAGATTTTCCTCTTTTACTTTGCCCTTCCTGTGATCACGGGGCAGCGCATCGATCCGTTCATCGCAGCGATCTCCGCCTGCGGCATCAACTCCGGCGCGTACGTGGCGGAGATTTTTCGTGCGGGGATACAGTCGGTCGATGAGGGGCAGATGGAGGCTGGGCGCTCGCTTGGTATGACGTGGCTGCAGACCATGCGCTACATCATTGTGCCGCAGGCGTTCAAGCGCGTCATTCCGCCGCTCGGCAACGAGTTTATTGCGATGCTGAAGGATTCGTCCCTTGTCTCCGTCATCGGCTTTGAGGAGCTGACGCGGCGCGGTCAGCTCATCATCGCGAAGACTTACGGGTCGTTTGAAATCTGGATGAGCGTCGCCGTGATCTACCTCGTGATGACGCTGACGATCTCGCGCTTTGTCGCGTATCTGGAACGGAGGTGCCGCGTCCATGATTGAGATTAAAGAACTGCGTAAGTCGTTCGGCACGGATGAGGTGCTGAAGGGCATTGATCTCTCCATTGCGGAGAAGGAGGTCGTTGTCATCATTGGTCCGTCCGGCTCAGGCAAGAGCACGCTTTTACGCTGCATGAATCATCTCGAGGAGCCGACGGCGGGCGAGGTCACCATCGACGGCATCATACTTTCGGGCGAGGCAAACATCAATAAAGTGCGTGAAGAGGTCGGCATGGTGTTCCAGCGGTTCAACCTGTTCCCGCACATGACGGTGCTCGACAACATCATGCTCGCCCCGATGAAGGTAAAGCATATCGCACGCGCCGATGCTGAGAAAACGGCGCGTGAGCTGCTGGCACGCGTGGGGCTGGCGGAGAAGGCGGATGCCTATCCCGACAATCTCTCGGGCGGTCAGCAGCAGCGTGTTGCCATCGCACGTGCTCTCGCGATGCACCCGAAGGTGATGCTCTTCGATGAGCCGACGTCGGCACTCGATCCCGAGATGGTCGGCGAGGTGCTCGATGTCATGCGTGCCCTTGCTAACGAGGGCATGACGATGGTTATTGTGACACATGAGATGGGCTTTGCCCGTGAGGTAGGCGACCGCCTGCTCTTCGTGGACGAGGGACGCATCATTGAGTCGGGGGCACCGCGCGAGGTGTTCGAGCATCCACAGGAGGAGCGTACGCGCAGCTTCCTGTCAAAGGTGCTCTAGGATGCGCCTGCGCGGGAGTTTGATGCTGCTGGCGGCGGCTTTCTTCTGGGGGACGACGTTCGTCGCACAGATTCTCGGGATGGAGGGGCTTGGTCCCTATACCTATGCAGCAGCGCGCTTTGCCCTCGGGACACTGTTCATGACGGCGCTCTGGCTGCTCTATCGCGGACAGCGTAAGGCGCAGCGGCGCGCGGGCACGTTCCATTCGGGCTTTCGCGCCGGGATTCCCGTCGGGCTGGCGATGTTTGTCGGCGTGACGCTGCAGCAGGTGGCGCTCCTCTCGACGACAGCGGGTAAGACGGCGTTTATCACGACGCTCTACATCGTACTCGTGCCGCTTGCGGCAGTGCTGCTTGGTCACCGTATCCGAGCGGTGCAGTGGGGTGGTGCGCTCCTTGCCTTTCTGGGCGTCTACTTTCTCTCTGCCTACGGGGAAACGACGCTGAACCAAGGCGATGTACTTGTCTTTCTCTGTGCATTTTTCTGGATGGTACAGATTCTGCTCATTGACCGCTTTGCCCGCATGGTGGATGCCATCGAGCTGTGCCTTATGGAGATGCTGATCTGCACGCTCGGCAGCGCGTTGCTCGCTGTATGTTTTGAGACCTGCACGTGGGCGGCGCTCTCGGCCGCCGTGGTCCCGATCGGCTATGCGGGCATCCTCTCCTGCGGTGTCGCATACACCTGTCAGATTTTGGGGCAGGCGCATGTCGAGCCGACGCAGGCGGCGATTCTCATGTCGATGGAGGCAGTATTTGCCGCCGTGGCAGGATGGGCGGTTCTGGGGGAGACGATGAGCGCAGTGCAGGTACTTGGCTGCGCTCTGCTGCTTGCGGGCGCGGTCATGGCACAGGCAGCACCGAAAGCGTGTAGAGAATAAGGAGGCGCGATATGCCGACTGAGGGAATTATTCAGGCGAAAATTACCATCAAGGTGGTCGGCGTGGGCGGCGGCGGCGGGAATATCCTGCGCAGTGTGCGTGAGAACTACGATCTCGATATGACACTTGTCGGGCTCAACTCGGATCTTCGTCAGCTGCATGCGCTCGAAAAACAGGGGATCACCGTGCTGCCCATCGGTGAAAAACTGACGCAGGGGCGCGGCACGGGCGGCAGAGTCGAGGTCGGTGAGGAGGCAGCGCGCAGCGAGGAAAAGGCGATTCGTCAGATGCTTGAGGGGACGGATCTCGTCATCATCACGGCGACGATGGGCGGCGGCCTTGGGACAGGGGCGGCACCTGTTGTGGCGGAGATCGCACGCGACATGGGGATCCTCTCCATCGGCGTGGTGACGACGCCGTTCCACTTTGAGATGCCGCGCAAGATGCAGACGGCGCAGGCGGGGATCGCACGGATGCAGGGCATGACGGATGCCTTCATCACGATGCGCAACGACAACCTCCTGAAGATTGCCCCCGACCGCAAGATGTCGTTTGTCGATGCTTTTGCCCTTGCCGATGAGGTGCTGCGGCAGACGGTTGGCTGCGTGGCAGAACTGATTTTGACCACGGGGGTCATCAATGTTGATTTTGCCGATGTGACGACAATCTTTCGGCAGAGTGCATCGAGCGAAACCCTGCTCGCCATCGGTACCGATGAGACGCCGCAGAAGGCGGTGCGAAAGGCGATGGAGAGTCCGCTGCTCGACCGCAATACGGCGGGCGCACGCGGCGTCGTCCTCAATCTCACGGGAGGCCCCGCGATGAGTCTGCGTGATGTGGATGAGGCCGTACGCTATATCCATGGGCATGCACATCCTGCGGTCAATATCATTGCAGGACTGGTTGTGCAGGAGAGCATGGCAGACAAGGTGCAGGCGACGCTGGTCGCGACGGACTTTGACGAGAGCTATGTTCCGCCCGAGGAGGGATGATCGGGGCGATGTACGTGAAAGGAGGAACGCAGATGGAAAAACTCCTGCATGAAATGCACACATGGATGAATGCCTATATGCGCTCCTTTCGTACCAATGACCCCGAGGTCATGCGCGGCATTCAGCTCAAGGAGATTCATACAGGCTATGTGACGGCACATGCCCGCGCACTTGCCAAGCATCTTGGATGCCATGCGCACGATATGGCTATTGCTGAGATCATCGGACTCTTTCACGATGTTGGACGGTTTCGGCAGTATGCCCGCTATCGGACGTTCAACGATGCTGCGTCGGAGGATCATGCGGAACTCGGACTGAAGGTACTCGCAGAGGAGAATATCCTCGCGCCGCTTAGCGATGTGGATGCAGAGGCGGTGCGTTTTGCGATCAAATATCACAACAAAAAGGAAATTGCTCCGACCAGAGATGAGCGCAAGCTGTTTTTTGCCAAGGTAATCCGTGATGCGGACAAGCTTGACATCTATCGCGTTCTCCTCCCGTTCCTCACGCCGGAGGGCGCGGAGAAGGCACCGAACTTCGTCCCGTCGGACGCAGCGCAGGAGGTCAGCCCCGATTTCGTGGCGGACTTTGCCGCAGGACGACAGGCGGACTACTACCGTCTGCGTACGAATGGAGACCGCAAGATCGTACGTCTCATGTGGATTTACGATATCAACTTTATGTGGACGCTGCGCCGCATTGTAGAACGTGGCTATGTGGACACTTTTATTGCGAGCCTTCCTGCGCAGGCGGGGATTGCCGAGGGCGTAGCGAAGCTGCGCGCTTACATCGATCGGTACTGCGCACAGAACGATTGATATCGAATTATACGGATAGAGGGATAGGAACATGGCGGATGTAAAGACATCAAATTTTATCCGAAATATCATCGACGAAGATCTGCGTGCGGGACGACATGCGGAGGGGATCCATACGCGGTTTCCGCCCGAGCCGAACGGCTATCTGCACATCGGACACGCAAAGTCCATCTGCCTTAACTTCGGTGTTGCTGAGGATTACAATGGTCTCTGCAATCTGCGCTTTGACGATACGAACCCGACGAAGGAGGACGTCGAGTATGTGGATTCCATTCAGGAGGACATCCGCTGGCTCGGCTTCTCGTGGGGCGATCGGCGGTTCTATGCCTCGGACTATTTCGAGCGGCTGTATGAATATGCAGTCGAGCTGATTAAGAAGGGGCTTGCCTATGTGGATGATCTCACGGCGGAGGAGATCCGGGCCTATCGCGGTACGCTGACCGAGCCGGGCAAGGAAAGTTCGTGCCGCGGGCGCTCGATCGAGGAGAATCTGGATCTCTTCACGCGTATGCGTGCGGGTGAGTTTCCGGACGGAGCACGCGTTTTGCGCGCCAAGATCGACATGGCGTCGCCGAATCTCGTCATGCGTGACCCCGTGATCTACCGTATTGCCCATGTGTCTCATCATCGGACGGGCGATGCGTGGTGCATCTATCCGATGTATGACTTTGCCCATCCGCTCTCGGATGCGATTGAGGGCATTACGCACTCGCTCTGCACGCTGGAGTTCGAGGAGCATCGCCCGTTCTACGACTGGCTGCTCACGTCACTGGGTTTCCTTGCGGGGGAGCGGCCGCGTCAGATTGAGTTCGCACGTCTGAATCTCTCGGGCGCGATCACGAGCAAGCGCAAGCTGCGCCAGCTCGTTGAGGAGGGGCATGTGCGCGGGTGGGACGATCCGCGTATGCCGACCATCTCGGGGATGCGGCGGCGCGGTTATCCGCCTGCAGCCATCCGTGCGTTCTGTGAGGAGATCGGCGTCGCCAAGAGCAACAGCACGGTGGACAGCGCCATGCTCGAGCACTGTGTACGCGACGAGCTGAACCGCAACGCGCCGCGCATTATGGCGGTACTGCATCCGCTGAAACTCGTCATTACCAACTATCCCGAAGGCGAGACGGAGTATCTGCTCGCCGAGAACAGCCCGACGCACGGAGGACGGCGATATGTGCCCTTTGGGCGCGAACTCTACATCGACCGCGAAGACTTTATGGAGGATGCGCCGAAGAAATTCTTCCGCCTGAAGCCGGGCGGCGAGGTGCGCCTCAAGCACGCCTATATTATCCGCTGTGAGGAAGTCGTAAAGGATGCGGCGGGCGAGATCACGGAGCTGCGTTGTACCTATGATCCAGAGACGCGGAGCGGCGGTACGGCGGCGAACCGCAAGGTGAAGGGGACGATCCAGTGGGTCGCGGCAGAGCATGCGCTCACAGCGGAGGTGCGCCTCTATGACAGCCTGCTGCGTACGGCAGAGGAGGGCGAGGAGGAGCCGGCAGACTTCATTGCGGCGCTCAACCCGCACTCACTTGAGGTGCTGACAGACGCGAAGGTGGAGCCGAGCGTCCGTCTCACAGCGGCAGGGACGCGCTATCAGTTCCTGCGCGTTGGTTACTTTGTTGTTGACCCGGATACTACGCCGGATCATATAGTGTTCAACCGCATCGTCGGGCTGAAGGATACGTGGAGCAAAATCAAGTAGCGCATTCTTTTTCTCGATGTGTTATGTGCCACGGACGGCAGGAGGAGGTTTGCTGTGGCAAAGATACCAAAAGATTTGTCCGACAAGGATATGATGCAGGGGCACGAGGCAGAGGAAACTCTCGCCGAGACCATGCTGCGTCAGGAGCGGCAGGCAGAGGAACGCGCCCGTGCGGCAGCGGCAAAGGAACCGCCCGCCGATCTCGCGCGTGCGGGACTCAGCGCCGCGCAGGCAGAAGAACTCGGCAAGGCTCTGCTGGAGCTGAAGCTGGCACTCGCGCAGGAGGGTGAGACGAATGTCAAGCTGAAGATCCGCCGCAGCGGCCGACAGGTGATTATCACGGCGACGTGATGGATTTCTCATAACGAGAAGTAAGGATGTGTAATGATGGAAACAGCAACGATTGTGGCGATTGTCATATTTGTCGTCGCATACGCGCTCATCATCTCCGAGAAGGTGCACCGCACCATCGTGGGACTTTTTGGCGCCATGCTCATGATACTCTTCGGGATCATCGATCAGGAGGTCGCAGTTCACCATATCGATTTCAATACGCTCGGACTGCTCATGGGCATGATGATCATCGTCAATATTACGAGTGAGACGGGACTATTCAACTTCCTCGCCATCTGGGCGGCGCAGAAGGTCAAGGCGCAGCCCATTGCGCTCCTCGTCGTTCTCTCGACCATTACGATGGTCTGCTCGGCTCTTCTGGACAACGTTACGACGGTTCTGCTTACCGTACCAATCACGTTCAGCATCACGTCACAGCTCAAGGTCGACGTCATGCCGTATCTCATTTCGCAGATTTTGGCATCGAACATCGGCGGAACGGCAACGCTCATCGGCGACCCGCCGAACATTATGATCGGCAGCGCGGTCGGGCTCGATTTCATGGCGTTCGTTGAGAACCTTACATTGATCTCGATAATTATCTTTATCTTGGTACAATTCATTCTTATTGGCCTCTACCATAAAGGCCTGCATACTCAGCCGGAGCTGCAGGATAAGATCATGCGTCTCCCTGCGGGCGCACAGATCACCGATCATGCTCTTCTGCGCAAGTGCCTTGCCGTTATCTTCCTCACGATTACGCTCTTTGTCCTGCACGGCAGTCTCGGCCTTGAGTCCGCGACGGTCGCACTCTCGGGCGCAGGTCTCCTCCTCCTTCTCACGGCGACGCGCGATGAGGGCGCGATCGTCAAGGTGCTCTCAAAGATTGAGTGGCCCGCGATCTTCTTCTTCGGCGGGCTCTTCATCCTTGTCGGTGCACTCGTAGAGACGGGCGTCATCCGTATGCTTGCGGCTGAGGCGATCAAGGCGACGGGCGGCAATGTCGAGGCAACCGCCATTCTCATTCTGTGGATGAGTGCCTTTGCCTCTGCCTTTATCGACAACATCCCGTTTGTCGCCACGCTGATTCCGCTGATTCAGGATATGGGACAGATGGGACTCAGCAACCTCGATCCGATGTGGTGGTCGCTTGCTCTCGGCGCGTGTCTCGGCGGCAACGGAACGCTGATCGGTGCAAGTGCGAATGTCGTCGTCGCGTCGATGTCGGCACAGCGCGGCCGTCCGATCTCCTTCCTTGGCTTCATGAAGGTCGCTATGCCTGTCATGATCTTTACGATCATCATCTCGAACATCTACGTCTATATCCGGTATCTCTAAGAGAATGTAAACTACAGTGGATCTGTTGTAGCCCCCCCTAAAGCCTTCCCCGTTATCACGGGGAAGGGGGACCGCGTAAGCGGTGGAAGGGGCACAACAGCCCCATTTTTCTTTTTCTCCGATTCGTGTTATCCTGTGAAAAGGGGAGGAGGTATGCGATGATACTCAACACGGGCATGCGTACGGATATTCCGGCGTTCTATGCGCCGTGGCTGGTGAATCGGCTGCGTGCGGGCGAGGTCTGTGTCCGTAATCCCTATGACACACAGCAGGTGACGCGCTATCGCCTTGATCCGCGCGTGGTTGACCTCATCGGCTTCTGTACGAAGAATCCCGCACCGATGCTCCCCTATATGGATCTCCTCGCACCGTTCGGGCAGTTCTGGTACGTCACCATCACGCCCTATGGCAGGGATGTTGAGCCCCATGTTCCGCCATGGGAGGAAGTTGTGCGTTCATTTCATCAGCTCTCGGCTGCTCTCGGAACGCACTCCGTCGGGTGGCGCTACGATCCGATCATCCTTGACGCACATCATACGCTGGCGTGGCACAGAACAATGTTTGCCGCGATGGCAGAGCAGCTGGCGGGGCAGACGGAAGTGGTCGTCATCAGCTTTCTCACGCGCTATGCCAAGACGCGCCGCAACTTTCCCGAGGGACGTGATGTCACGCACGCAGAGCGCATGGAGCTCGGTGCATTTATCATTGAGACGGCACGGCGGTGCGGTATGACCGTCTATCCGTGCGGCGGAGGTGATGCACTCGCTCTATACGGGGCGAATACGGGCGGCTGCATGACCCCGCACATCTATGAGCGGGCACTTGGGCGGCGCATTCACTTCCCGCACTATCAGCCGCAGCGCAGGGAGTGCCGCTGCTATCTCGGTGCGGACATCGGTGCATACGACAGCTGCCCGCATCTCTGCCGCTACTGTTACGCCAATACGCATCCTGCGCGTGTGCGCCGCAGCCGTCTCGCTCACGATCCCGCATCCCCCTTTCTCATCGGCCATGCGGAGGAGGGTGACCGTATCCATGAGGCGCGGCAGGAAAGCTGGCTCGAATGGCAGGAGAATTTATTTTAGCGGATATAAAAACGGGAGAGCCATGCGAGACGATGGGTCTGTGCATGACTCTCCCGTTGATGCGATTCCTCTATTGTTTAGAAAATATGGTCGTCTGTATCAGCGTCACTCGCGAGGAGTGCGCCGGTCACGGCGTCGATGCGGAGCTTGTAGGTGATGTTGTTTGCCGTGCATTTCACCTTGTAGAATGGGCGGAAGTCTGTCTGTGCGGCAGGATCAGCAGGCACGGCAGGTGCCGCTGCGTCCTGCGCCGCTGCAGCAGGTGCGGACTGTGCCTGTTGTCCTCTGTGGTCTCGATTTCCGTGCTTCCCCTTCTTGTGCCCTTTGCGGTCGTGGTCACGATCACCGTCGTGATCTCTCATTTTCAGTTCGAGCGGACGGAAGGTCAGCTCTGCCTCGGATTTTCCGATGGATTCGGCGGCAATCGACCGCACCTTGTCCTCATCGAGCAGAACAATGTTTCGCTGTGCTGCCTGAGCAGCGATCATTTCCGAGCGAGCCTGCCGCTTCATGAGGGATTGTGCCTCGGCCTGCTGATAGTGGAAGTAGGCTGTGCCGGCGGTGGCGACGCCGACGAGAACAGCGAGAGCTGCTGCCTTCTTCAGATGTGCGGGACTGAATACGCTCTTGACCTGTTCTTTGATTTTCTGTGCTTCCATGATGAAATCCTCCTTTTGTTTGTCACATTTTTGCTGACAGGTATATCCTATCGGAGAAAGTTAAACAAAGTGTAAACACGCGTAAAACTTTTTCAAAAATCGACGGACAGCGCGGATTTTTTCCTCTGAATCCATTATAATGGCATCATGAAAGTGAGGTGTCGATATGCACCTGCGTGATTTGTCGCTGAAAACAAAGCTCCTGCTGACCAATGCGCTGATGGTCGTCATACCGATCTGCGTCCTTGTCGCCATCGGTGCAGCGCTTCTTGGCGGACTGCGCCATGCAGGAACGCTGCAGCAGCAGGCACTTGAACTGCTCTGGCCGGAGAAGGGGACAAATCTCTCTGTACCCTTTGCACTGAGTTCGCTGCGTGCTGCCGCAGAGAGGAAGCAGTTCAAATGGAATCATGCTGAGCGTGACGTTCATCTGCTGGAGTCGGCAGGCGTCCGCGTCTCTATCGTGCAGGATGGTCTCCTCTATCTGACCGATGGGGCAGATGCCGATGACATTCGGTATGCGGTGATGCGTGAATGCGGGGCGCGCGGCTCCGCACTGACATGGAACGATGCGGGACTTTTTTTTCGCTATGAGGGGGACCGCAGCGGCATTGTTTTCATGGGGGCAGGCGCTGTTCCGATGATGCGGCATCACGATGAGATGCGTATTTCGCCGCCGATGCGGGAGACGGTGATCAACGCGGTGTTTATTTTTTTCATCGTCATCACCTCGGCAGGGATTTTCCTGCTCGGGCGTTATCTTGCCCGCCTCCTTTCGGCGCAGATTCTTGCACCGCTTGCTGCGATACGTGATGCCGCCGGCGCGATGCAGCATGGTGATTTCGACCATGCCCTGCCTCCGATGGGCAGTGATGAGGTGGGGGCGACCTGCCGCGCTTTTGATGCCATGCGCAGCGATCTGCGGCGCGCACGCCTGCGGGAGGAACAGGAGGAGGCACGGCGGCGGGAATTCCTCATCGGTGTACTCCATGACATCGCAACGCCGCTGACCGCCGTCAAGGGATATGCGAGCGGCCTGATCGACGGGATCGCTGCGACGCCGGAGAAGCAGCGGGCCTATGCTGAGCGCATCGCCCGTGCGGCGGCGACGATGGAGGGGCTGACCACACAGCTGCGTTCTTTTTTGCGCACAGAGACAGGCGAGGTATCGCTTACATGGGAGGTCGTTGAGGCACAGACATGGATCAATGCGTTCATTGATACGCATGCGGCGGACTTTCGCGAGCGGGGCATTGAGCTGTCGATGGCGGAAGGCGGGGGGCAGACGTATATCCGCATTGACCGCAGTGCATTCGCCCGCGTGCTCGAAAACCTGTGGGAAAACAGCGGGAAGTACCGCCGCGGGGAACGAGCGCACGTCTGTATGTCGCTTTCTCATGAGGGAGATTTTCTCGCCATCCGCTGTGACGACGACGGCGTTGGCGTGCGCGAGGAGGAACGGGAGCGGCTGTTTGACCTCTTTTACCGCACGGATGCGGCGCGTACCCATGTCGCTGACGGCAGCGGGCTGGGACTGGCGATCGTGCGCCGGATGATGACGACGTTCGGCGGCAGTGTGCGGGCAGAGGAATCCCCCATGGGAGGGCTGCGCATCGTCCTGCTGCTGCCAATTCGGAAAAAGGAGGACACGCATGAAGAAGATACTGCTGGTCGAGGATGACGCTGCTATTGCCGAGCTGGAGCGTGACTATCTGGAAGCAGATGGCTTCGCCGTCGATATTTCCGCGGACGGCGATGCGGGGAAGCGCCTCGCCATGACGGGGGACTATGATCTGCTTTTGCTGGATGTGATGCTGCCGGGGGCGGATGGATTTGCCATCTGCCGCGATGTTCGGAAAGCATACGATATCCCCATCCTCATGGTCTCGGCGCGTCTTGAGGATGTCGATAAAATACGCGCACTCGGACTGGGGGCGGATGATTATATCATCAAACCGTTCAGTCCGAGTGAGCTGGCGGCACGCGTCAAGGCACATCTTGCGCGTTATGAGCGCCTCAAAGGCAGTGCAGGAGATGCGGCTGTCCTGCGTTTTGGCGCGCTTGAGATTCAGCCGCAGACGCGGCGCGTATTTCTTGGGGGAAACGAGGTGATTCTTGCAGCACGCGAGTTTGATCTCCTGCTCTTTCTCGCGCAGCATCCGCAGGTCGTCTTCAGCAAGGAGACGCTGTATGACCGCGTCTGGGAGTTGGATGCCATGGGCAGTACGGCGACCGTCTCCGTCCATATCAATCGGCTGCGCGAAAAGATGGAACGCGATCCTGCCCATCCACAGTGGCTGCAGACGGTCTGGGGGGCAGGGTACCGCTTTAATGATGGAATGTAGAAGGGCGATGAAGACATGACAGCCCTACCATCTGAACGACACGTAAGTTGTAAAATAAATTGACGCAAAAAGTTCCATTTTGCAAACGGTTCAGTTAAACTTTTAGTCACAACACAAAAAGAAACTGAAAGTGAGACTGCAAAATGGAACAGAATCATTGTACTACAAAAACAGGGAAATGGAAACAGCTGACGGAGCGGGATCGGTACAAAATCGAAGCCTATTTCCAGGCCGGGTTGAAGCCGCAGGAAATCGCCGCATACATTGGCTGCTCCAAGCGTACGATTGAGCGGGAGCGGCGTCTTGGAATGACAGTACAGCTCAAACCTGCGACGAAGAATATCAAGACCTGCGGAGACCTGCAGGTGCAGTGGGTGTATCTTGCCGATGTAGCACAAAGACGACACGAGGAAAACGCTGCTCGTAAAGGGCGGGGGCTGAAAATCGATAAAGACCACGCGCTTGCTCGACACATTGAACATAAGATCAAAACAGAAAAATGGTCTCCTGCGGCAGTTATCGGTGAGCTCTGTCAACGCGGCTGGAGCTATGATGTCCGCATTTGTGTCAAGACCCTGTATAACTATATCGATCAGCAGCTGTTTTTCGAACTCACAAACGACGACCTCCTATACAAAAAGAATCAGGGTAAACAGACAGAAAACAGCAGGCGCGGTGTTGCGTGGAATAACCGGGACGGGAAAAGCATCGACGAGCGCCCTGAGCCGGTGAATCGGAGAGAGGAGTTCGGACATTGGGAGATTGACTTGGTCGTCGGTCGCAAAGGGACAAAGCCGGTAATTTTAACATTGGTCGAACGGCAGACGAGGAAATCACTCTATGTTCTGATAAAGAACAAGAGCCAAAAAGAAGTACTGCAAGCACTTCGTCGGTTGCAGCGGCGCGTCAAAGGAGACTTTACGCACGTATTCAAGAGTATCACGGCAGACAACGGGTCAGAGTTTTTGGATGGCGAAGGAATGAAGCGTGCCGCCAAATGCGGCGAGGTATATTACGCGCATCCGTACAGCAGCTGGGAGCGTGGAAGCAACGAAAACGGAAATCGGATGCTGCGCAGGTTTCTTCCCAAGGGAACGGACTTCAGCAAATTGAAGCCGAAGGAACTGCAGCGGATCGAAGATTGGGTTAACAACTATCCGCGCAAGATTTTCGGATATAAGTCAGCAAATGATATGTATGCTGCGATGATATAACTCGCTAAAAGTTTAACGAGACCTTGCGACAATTAAACTTGCAATTTGCCACCATCTGAACGACAATAAAAAATGCTTGCACTTCATGAAAAATGCCTGTATAATACAGAGCGTTGAAATCCGTTCCTCAAGTCCTGATCGTCGTTCAATGAACGAGTGAAGCACTGTTTATATATGCAGTGTTTGCCCGAACCATAATCTCAGTGAACGCTTTCCGAGTGCGGCGAATGGAGAGTCAAAATTATTTTTCAAGGGAGATTGTGGAAGAATGGCTTTTGAAGACAAAACCCTCGTATGCAAAGAGTGCGGCAAGGACTTCGTGTTTACCGCAGGTGAGCAGGAGTTCTACGCAGAGAAAGGCTTTGAGAACGAGCCGGCGCGCTGCCGTGACTGCCGCGACAAACGCCGCCGCAGTCGTGACGATCAGAATCATGGCGAGCGTCAGATGTTCCATGTGGTCTGCGCCGAGTGCGGCAAGGACACGGAAGTCCCGTTCGAGCCGAAGACGGATCGTCCGGTTTACTGCCGCGACTGCTTCAATGCAAAGCGCGCAGCACGTTTCTAAAACGATTTAGATTTCATGGGGGGATAGCAGCACAGACGGTGCGGCGTCCCCCTTTGTTTTTTGGAATCACGGATAAAACAGCCCATCGGATTGGAAATCATGCGGCTGCGTTTATCTGTGTGTCCTTTATCTTTTGAGGAGGTTTCCCATGAAGCTGAAGAAATTGGCACTCGTGCTGACGGGTGCACTCGTGAGCCTTTCCCTGCTCGGATGCGGCGCAGGCGGCGATCAGGCGAAGCAGGCAAGCAAGCTCCGCGTCGGCGCATCGATTGACTTTGCCCCGTTTGAGTTCCAGGATGAGGGACAGAAGGACTATCAGGGCTTTGATATGGATCTCATCCGTGCCGTTGCCAAGGAGATGGGCAGCGAGGCAGAGATCCAGAACATCGGCTTCGACGGCCTGATTCCTGCCCTGCAGGCGAAGAACATCGACGTGATCATCAGCGGTATGACGATCAACGACGAGCGCAAGGAGAAGGTCGCGTTCTCTGATCCCTACTATCAGTCCGGCCTGACGATGGTTGTGCGCAGCGATGAGGAGAACATCAAGTCGTTCAGCGATCTGAAGGGGCATAAGGTCGCCGCTCAGATCGGCACGACGGGTGCCAAGATGGCAAAGGAGATGGAAGGCGTCACCGTCAGCGAACTGAATACGCCGGCGGACTGCTTCATGGAGCTGAAAGCAGGCGGCGTAGATGCCGTGAT
Organism: Centipeda felix; assembly: GCF_900186465.1. GTDB lineage: Bacteria > Bacillota > Negativicutes > Selenomonadales > Selenomonadaceae > Centipeda > Centipeda felix. The sequence goes on along the minus strand of NZ_LT891959.1, from coordinate 491,082 downwards.
CAACGACCGACCGGTCAATGACTACTACATCAATCAGTCACAGGCAACCGGTGTGAAGACACTCGCAGACCGCCTCTCTGCTGAGGACTATGGCATCGCTATGGCGAAGGACAACACCGAGCTTCAGCAGAAGATCAATGCAGCACTTAAGAAGCTGCATGATAACGGCGAGTACGATAAGATCTATCAGAAGTGGTTCGGCGCGAATAAGTAAGATTCGGATCGAGCATAGAGAAAACCCCGCAGATGCAAATTTTCATCTGCGGGGTTTTTGTCTCATGGATGGACGAGGCACGCAGCGATCTGCGCCATGTCCCTAGGGAGCGGGGCAGTCAAGATGAGCACTTCCTTGGTGCGCGGATGTACGAGGGTGAGATGCGCCGAGTGGAGCGCGTGCCGTGCGATTGGCTCCGTCGTTCCGCCATAGAGATCGTCGCCGAGAAGCGGATGTCCGCAATGGGCGAGGTGAACGCGGATCTGATGCGTGCGCCCCGTGTCAAGCCACAGGCGCAGGAGACTGTAGTTGCCGTTCGTTCGCTGCGTTTCGTAATGGGTACGTGCGGGCTTTCCGTCCTCTGCCACGCAGCGGAGGATGATGCTCGGCAGGGCACGCGCGATCGGTGCATCAATACAGCCCGCAGGGGGCATGATCGTGCCTTCGATCAGGGCGAGGTACTCGCGCCGCAGCGCGTTCTGGCGCATGATCTGGTACTGCACCTCGGGGTGCTTTGCGATGAGGAGCAGCCCGCTCGTATTGCGGTCGAGGCGGTGGCAGGGGTGAACGTCGAGATGGACGCCGCAGGCGGCATAGTATCCGCGCACGGCGTTCGCGATGGTGCCGCGCGTTTCCTTTGTCGTCGGATGGACGAGCTGTCCTGCGGGTTTGTCGAGGACGAGCAGATCGTCGTCCTCATAGACAATCGAAAGCGGCAGCGCTTCGGGAACGACGGTGCTGACGACAGGCAGATCGTATGTGATGTGGTCGCCGTCCTTCACCATCGTGCGTGCAGCGATCGCAGGGCTGCCGTTCCATGTGAACGCACCATGGTGTTTGATGCGTTTCCACAGGCTGCCCGAGATGCCGTGCACGTGCATGAGGTAGGCCTTGGCGGGACATGTTTCTCCTCTGGGGAGATCGACGCGGAGCTCTGTCATTTCTGCGCGGTGGCATCCTTGCGCCGCAGGGCGAGGATGATGCGGAAGGAGATGGAGAGGATGATGGCGATCACGGTGGCAAGCGACATTCCTCGCAGAGTCACTGTGCCGATGGTGATGCTGGCGGTCGATACGCCGACGCCCATGACGATGGAGGTCAGGAGGAGGTTCATCGGATTGTTGTAGTCCACCTTTGCCTCGACGAGGATGCGGATGCCCGAGGCGGCAATCACACCGAAGAGCAGCATGGAGACGCCGCCCATGACGGGGGTCGGGATGCTCTGGATGAGTGCGGCAAGTTTGCCGAGGCAGGAGAGCAGGATGGCAAAGATCGCTGCGCCGCCGATGACCCATGTCGAGTAGACCTTTGTGATGGCGAGGACGCCGATGTTCTCGCCGTAGGTGGTGTTCGGCGTGGAACCGAAGAGGCCCGAGAAGATGGTCGAGATGCCGTTGCCGAGGAGGGAGCGGTCAAGCCCCGGATCTTTGGCGAGGTTGCGTCCGACGATGTTGCCCGTCACGATGAGGTGCCCGATGTGCTCGACGATGACGACGATGGCAGCAGGTAGGATGATGAGGACGGCATTCAGCTCGAAGGTCGGCGTGTAGATGGTCGGGAGGGCAAGCCACGGCGCGGCGGCGACGTTCGAGAGATCGACGATGCCGACGGCACAGGCAATGAGATAGCCTGCGATGACGCCGATGAGGATGGGGATGATGGAGAGGAAGCCACGAAATGCCATGGAGGCAAAGATCGTGATGGCGAGCGTTGCGATGGAGACAAAAACGACGGTCGGGTCGACCTTCTCCGCTGTCAGACCTGCCATCCCCGCCGCCGTCGGCATCAGCTCCAGTCCAATGACGGCGACGATTGCGCCCATTGATGCGGGTGGAAAGATCACGTCGATCCAGCTCGTTCCAATGGTATGAACAATGAGGCTGACCAGACAGAAGACGATGCCGACGATGATGAAGCCGCCGAGTGCCGCCTCATAGCTGTACTCGGACAGGACGATGAAGACGGGAGAGAGGAAGGCAAAGCTCGAGCCGAGATAGGCAGGGATTTTCCCCTTGCACAATATGAGGTAGAAGAGTGTGCCGATGCCGTTGAAGAGCAGCACGGTCGCAGGATTGACATGAAAGAGAATCGGAACAAGCACCGTTGAGCCGAACATGGCGAAGAGGTGCTGCAGGGAAAGCGGGATGGTTCGCCGAAGCGGCGGACGTTCATTGGTGTCGATCTTGGTTTGAGACATGGAAATCACTCCTTTAGCTTTCCTATGATACCATAGAGGCGAATGGGGGACAATCGGGACTTTTGAAGGAGTAGGGAGTCACGGGGAAAATCAGGGAATCGATGGACAGCGAAATCTTTTCTTTGCTTCCTTAAAGATTTCAGAGGGATTCGGTAAGATATTATAAAGGAGGAATTGCCGATGAATGAGCCGATGAAGCTGACCGCGCCGCTGAAGGACTATCTCTGGGGCGGGACACGTCTGCGGGACGAATACGGCAAGCGCACGGAGCTGTCGAAGGTGGCAGAGAGCTGGGAGCTCGCCTGTCACCGTGACGGAAAGAGCGTTATTGCCAGCGGCACGGCGGCAGGGGAGACGCTCGAGGCGTGGCTGACACGCGCGGGGGCAGAGGCACTCGGCACACGAGCCGCGCAGTTTCCGTATTTCCCTCTCCTCATCAAGCTGATCGATGCACACGACAATCTCTCTGTGCAGGTGCATCCGAGCGATGACTATGCCCTGCGCGTGGAGGGGGAGTACGGCAAGACGGAGCTCTGGTACGTCGTCGATGCCGCCCCGGGCGCAGAGATTCTCTACGGTTTTGTGCATGCGATCGCAAAAGATGAATTTCGCAGGCGTATTGCGGACAACACACTCCTTGAGGTCGTGCGTCATGTACCGGTACAGAAGGGGGATGCGTTCTTCATTCCTGCGGGGACACTCCATGCCATCGGCAAGGGGCTGCTCATCTGTGAGATTCAGCAGAGCTCCAACGCGACGTATCGTGTCTACGACTATGGGCGCATCGGCGCCGATGGGAAGCCGCGCGACCTGCATGTCGAAAAGGCTCTCGATGTGACGTCGCTCGTGCCCGTTTCGCTGCGTGCAGAGCAGCTTCCTACGGCGGATGAATTTCGTGGCGCGGAGGTGCGCCTGCTCGCCGCATGCCCGTATTTTACCGCCTATCATCTGCGTATTGACGGCATGTGCGAGAGCACGGCGGGGGCAGACTCCTTTCACTGTCTGACGATTCTCGCAGGGACGTTGACGCTGACGTGGGCGGGCGGGGAGCTCTCCGCCGTCAAGGGGGAGAGTGTCTTTATCCCCGCGCATCTTGGACAATATATGCTGCACGGGATGGGGGAGCTGATCCTCAGCAGGGTGTGACTGCCGCAGACGGCTTTCATGGGACTTGACGCCTTTGTTATAATGAAAACACGATACTTTGGGAATCGCTGAGTTTATCAGTGCTTTCTTCATGGGGAGGTTTAGGATGATCGATTTTCGACCATTGAAAAAAGAAGACAAGCCATTGCTGGATCGATATTTTCATGCAAACTATTACGAGAACTCGCATTTTAATTTTACGAATCTCTATATGTGGCGCGCGCCGTTCTTCGTGCATATTGCCGAAGAGGATGATGTGCTCTATGTGGCGAGCGAGTGGAAGGGGATCCTTTCGCTGCTGCAGCCCTTCTGCGATCCATCGCGCTATCCCGAAGCGACGAAGAAGCTGATCGCCTACTTTGAGGAAGTGGAGCAGCCGCTGCACCTTTACGATATGGAGCGCGGTTATGCAGACTATCTGCGCAGCTGCGATTTTGCAGACTTTGACGTGGTCGCCGACCGCGACAACTACGACTATGTGTATCTCTCGGAGAAGCTCATCAGCCTTGCGGGGCGCAAGCTGCACTCGAAGAAGAACCATCTGAATGCGTTCCGCAAGGAGCACCCCGAGGCAGAGTATCTGCCCATCACAGAGGATGTCGTCACGCAGTGCAAGCTGGAGCTCAATAGCTGGTACAAGCAGCACATCCGCGGGGACGGGACGATCGACCCGTTCATTGAGTACGAGCGCACGGCAATCCTCGAGGTGCTGAACGATTTTGACTACTTTGGTCTGCAGGGCGGTGCCGTCCGCTTGGGAGGGCGTATCGTCGCCTTTACCTTCGGCGAGCAGCTCAACACGGATACGGCCGTCATCCATGTGGAGAAGGCGGATCCCGAGGTGCGCGGCGCATATCCCGCGATCAATCAGGGATTCGTGGAGCACGCATGGAGCCATCTCACCTACATCAACCGTGAGGAGGATATGGGCATCGAGGGGCTGCGCAAGGCGAAGGAGTCCTATAAACCCGAGAAGCTGATCGAGAAATTCAACGCGCGGCTGCGCTGAGAAAATACATGGATGCGGGGGAATCATCATGATGAATTATCAGAAATATACGAAGGGCTACTTTATGCCGCCGGAGATCCGCATGGACTGGCTGAAAAAGGATGCACCCGATCATGCACCGATCTGGTGCTCGGTCGATCTGCGCGACGGCAATCAGGCACTCATCGTTCCGATGAGCCTCGATGAGAAGCTCGCTTTTTTTGATCTCCTCGTGCGCGTCGGGTTCAAGGAGATCGAGGTCGGCTTCCCTGCGGCCTCGGATACGGAGTATGAGTTCCTGCGCCGTTTGGTGGAGGACAACCTCATCCCCGATGATGTGACGGTACAGGTTCTGACGCAGGCGCGTGAACACATCATCCGCAAGACGTTCGATGCACTGCGCGGGGTGAAGAACGCCATCGTGCACGTCTACAATCCCACCTCGGCGGCTCAGCGCGAGCAGGTTTTTGCGCGCTCCAAGGAGGAGGTCCTGAAGATCGCCGTGGACGGTGCAAAGCTCCTTAAGGAACTGACGGAGGAGGCGGGTGCGAAGTACCGCTTTGAGTACTCGCCCGAGAGCTTTACGGGCACAGAGCCGGAGTATGCCCTCGAGGTCTGCAACGCCGTGCTCGACGTGTGGCAGCCGACGCCTGACCGCAAGGCGATCATCAATCTGCCCTCGACGGTGCAGATGTCGATGCCGCATGTCTACGGGATGCAGATTGCCTATATGAACGATCATCTGAAGTACCGCGATGCGGTTGTGCTCTCACTCCATCCGCACAACGACCGCGGCTGCGGCGTCTCGGATACGGAGATGGGCCTCTTGGCGGGGGCGGATCGCGTCGAGGGGACGCTCTTCGGCAACGGGGAGCGCACGGGCAACGTGGACATCATCACGGTGGCGATGAATATGTTCGCCCTCGGCGTGGATCCGCAGCTCGATTTCTCCAATCTGCCGCATCTCGTCGAGGTCTATGAGAAGGTGACGCGGATGCAGGTCAACCCGCGCCAGCCATATTCGGGCGCACTTGTCTTTGCAGCGTTCTCCGGCTCACATCAGGATGCAATCGCGAAGGGGATGCACTACTGGGCAGAGAAGCATCCGGAGCACTGGTGCCTGCCGTATCTCTACATCGATCCGAAGGACATCGGGCGTACCTACGACAGCGATGTGATCCGCATCAATAGCCAGTCGGGGCGCGGCGGCGTCGGCTTCGTCATGGAGCAGCAGTACGGCATCGATATGCCGAAGAAGATGCGTGAGGATCTCAGCTACCGCGTCAAGGCAGTCTCCGATGTTGGACACAGGGAACTGCAGCCGGATGAGATCTACAAGGTGTTTATGGACACCTATGTCAATGTCGTTTCCCCTTACGAACTGGCGGACTTCTGCCTGAACAAGCAGCCGGACGGCACGCGGCGCGGCGACCTGCATCTGCGCGTGGACGGCGAGGATCGCACCTACGAGGCGCACGGCAACGGACGTCTGGATGCCGTGTCGAATGCGCTGCAGGAAAACCTCGCTCTCTCCTACTCGAATCTGACCTACAGCGAGCACGCCCTAGAGCTGGGGCAGAGCTCGCGCGCGATTTCCTATATCAGCATCACCGGCGAGGACGGAAAGGTGTACTGGGGCGCAGGGATGGATACGGATATCATCACCTCGTCCATTCTGGCACTCTTCTCTGCGATCAACCGCATGAAGGCAGGGCTCTGATGTGACCGATATTGTTGCAGAAAAACTGAAGCTGCTGCCGGACAGCCCGGGCGTCTATATCATGAAGGACGACCACGGGAAGATCATCTACGTGGGCAAGGCAATTGTCCTCAAGAACCGCGTCCGGCAGTATTTCCAGAGCAGCCGCAATCACACGCCGAAGGTGCGCGCGATGGTCTCGCATATCGCCGACTTTGAGACGATCATGACGGCGAACGAGGTGGAGTCGCTGATCCTTGAGGCGAACCTGATTAAGAAGCATCAGCCGCGTTATAATATACGGCTGAAGGACGATAAGAGTTACCCCTATGTCAAGGTGACGGTGCAGGAGGAATTTCCGCGCGTCTTTATCACGCGGCGTGTGCTGCGTGACGGCGCGCGCTACTTCGGCCCCTATACGAATGTGACGGCGCTGCGGGACAGCTTAAAGCTCCTGCGGCGTCTTTTTCCTCTGCGCACCTGCCGCACGATGCCAGAGCGTCCCTGTCTCGAGTATCATATCAAACGCTGCCTTGCCCCGTGCATTGGCAAGGTGGAGGCGGAGGACTACCGTGCCATGATCCGCGCCGTGCTCCTCTTCCTTGAGGGCAGAACGGATGACGTCGAGCGCGAACTGGAGCAGCGCATGAATGCAGCGGCAGAGGCGTATCACTTTGAGACGGCGGCACGGCTTCGCGATCAGCTGAGTGCTGTGCGCACGGCGGCGGAGCGGCAGAACATCGTGACGGGGGCGGGCGATCAGGATGCCGTCGGCATGGCGCGCTCGGCGGCGGGCGTCTGCGTGCAGATCTTCTTCATCCGCGGCGGCAAGATGATCGGGCGCGAGCACTTTCTCCTGCGCGGCAGCGAGGAGGAGAGTGACGCGGATATCCTGCGCGCCTTCTTGGAGCAGTACTACAATCAGGCGACCTTTGTCCCGCGTGAGGTGCTGCTGCCGTGTGCGATTGACGCAGCGGCGCAGGCGACCATCGAGGCGTGGCTTGCCGCACGCAAGGGGGGCGGCAAGGTCGCACTCCTCACGCCGCAGCGCGGCACGAAGCACGATATTGTGCAGATGGCGACGGGCAACGCCGCGAAGTTCCTCGCAGACGAGGAGACGCGGCGCAGTCTCTTGGATGAGCAGACGCTTGGCGCCGTGGAGGAACTCGGGCGATACCTCGGGCTGAAGCATCCGCCGCGTCGCATGGAGTGCTTTGATATCTCGCACAATCAGGGGCAGGAGACCGTTGCCTCGATGGTCGTCTTTGAGGACGGCGCACCGAAGAAATCGGACTATCGCCGCTTTAAGATCCGCAGCACGGAGGGCAAGCCCGACGATTTCCTCTCTATGCGCGAGGTGACGACGCGCCGCTATGTAGGTTTGCCCGAGGAAGAGCTGCCCGATCTCATCATCATCGACGGCGGCAAGGGACAGCTCTCCTCCGCCCTTGAGATCATCCGCCACGCGGCAGGGCATAAGGATGTCCCCGTCGTCGGCCTCGCGAAACAGTTTGAGCTCGTCTTTACGGAGGGAAATTCAGAGCCGGTTGAACTGCCGCGCCGCAGTCAGGCCCTCTATCTCATCCAGCGCATTCGCGACGAGGCACACCGTTTTGCCATCACGTTTCATCGAAAACTGCGCGGCAAGCGCAACCTCGTCTCCGTACTCGACCATATCGTCGGCATCGGTCCCAAACGACGGCAGAGCCTGCGCATCCACTTCGGATCGCTGGAAAAAATCAAGGAGGCGTCTGTGGAGGAACTCGCTGCTGCTCCCGGCATGAATCGCACTTCTGCCGAGGCAGTGCGTCATTTCTTCGATGCACAGCAGGAACTACGTGGGAAACAATAACAGAATAGGATTATCACACCAAAATGATGAACTGTACGATTGAATTGCAGTTCTGATTATTGTAGAATTATCAAAAGGATTTGAAATTGATGACATCTCATTTAGGAGGTGTCGCACGATGCTCATCTTTCAACGTATGCAGATATTGTGTGCGGCACTTCTCCTCGGCGTTAGCTCTGTTCTCGTCGGATGTGGGTCTGCTCGTCAGGCTCCTACGGACGATGAGAATCTGGTCGTGGTCTATAACTGCGGTGCGGAGGATTGGACAGACCCCATTGCCAAGGAGTTTCAGGAGGAGACCGGAATCCGCGTCCAGTTGGTGGACGGTACATCCGATGCCCTCATGACACGCATTCGTACGGAACAGGAGAATCCGCGCGGCGATGTCCTGTGGGGCGGTGTGGAAGATGTCTACCTATCCCTCACGTCCTATCTGGCATCCTACGACTGCCCGGAGGAAGGTGCCCTGCGCAGTGACTATGTTGGCGGTGACAAGGCATATTACCTTATCACAGAGGATCCCTATGTGCTGGCTTACAACACGGATCTCATCGATGCCGAGGATGCTCCGACCGGATGGAGCGATCTTTTCAAATCACGTTTTCGCGGGCGCATTGCGCTTGCTGACCCGACCAAATCCTTGGTCTCATACGATGTCCTTATGACGATGATGGATGTACTCGGCGGTGATAACGCCCTGATCTCTCGCATGGAAGATCAGCTGGATGGGCACATGGTCTCTGCCTCGGCAGAGCAGGTCAAGGCCGTTGTGAGTGGTGCGTATGCGGTCACGGCGACAGCGGAGCAGCCAGTTCTGCGGTCTCGGTCGGCGGGGGCACACATCGAGGTCGTCTATCCACGGGAAGGGACACGTGTGTCCGCCACCGGGGTTGCGATCATCAAAAATGCTCCGCACATAGAGAATGCAAAAAAATTCCTTGATTTTGTTATGAGCCGTCGTGTTCATGAACGTCTCGGCGTATATGAACGACGCTCCACGCGTGCCGATGTCACGGCACCGCCGAATCTCCCAACGCTCGCGGAGATTCATTCCACACGGTTTGATGCCCGGCATGCCGCCGCGTTCAGAGATGAGTTTTTGAGCGAATGGCGTGCTGCGGTTATCAAATAAATCCCCATTTCCCCCCATCCCCCCATTCCCATATTTTCCCCTTCCAAGACCGTCACTTCGTGTGGCGGTTTTCCTTTTTCTGTTTTCACAACATAGAATGAAAATCCCTACAAAATGATAATTTCACTTGACAGAAAAACGATTTATCCTTATTCTTTCTATATAGTCTGAAGATTGAGGAACATAATGTATTTTTATACATTCTTATGGTTGTTCTGACGCGGCGAGATCTTGTTTTTGATGTATGGGAAAGGCGGAGGATACAGAAATGGAGTGGTATACGATCAGTTATCAGAAGCGACTGTTCGCATACCTTCTCTTAGGCGGCGTCCTTCCTCTCCTGATCGTCTCGACGATTATCCTCTACGCTGCGGATCGTGCCTATGAGAGTACACAGGAGAAGGCCGGGTACGCTGAGGTGCAGCGCATCTCCCGTGAGATCGACAATCTCGCACTTGCTTATCAGCGGCTGATGATGCCGTTTTTCATGCGGGATGATGTCATGGCGTATATGCACGGGGAGCCGACGGATACGACGCATCTCTATGCCGATCTCTATGGTGTCCTCTCCGGGCGTACGGGGGAGGCGGCCGTCTATCTGCTTCCGGCGGATGGGCGGCGTGCGATTGCCACGGACGATGTGCCGCGTGACCATCGTCTCCCGACGAATCTCCACTGGGGCGTGATCGGTCAGGCGGTACAGCAAGATGGCTGGGCGTTGATTGCGGCTGACCGCACGGCTCCTGACCAGCAGAATACTGTTTTTTCGATGGCGCATGCCATTCGTCAAAATGGCAAGCTGCTCGGTGCCGTGGTTGTCGATATTCGCCGCGAGGCTCTCGTTCCGCTCATTCAGCGGGTGCAGGACGGCAACGAGGGGCAGATCATCCTGACGGATCGCTACCGCTACGTGATGATGGATTTGCTCGATCATCGCGGCGAAGGGTTCTCCGCCCTCTTTGCTTCGGCGGCGGAGGATGAAACGTCAGCGTCCGTTTTTCGTGACTTCGTGAACAGCTCTGCCGTGACGGGGATTGCCGTGCATCTCCGGCAGCGGACGGACGGGACACCGGTGGAGGAGCTGATACGTCTCATCCTTGCCGTAGACGCTGCCGCGCTTGCGGTGACGGCATACCTCGCGTGGCGGCTCAGCCGCCGTCTCTGGCATCCGCTCCACATTCTGACACAGGCAATGCGCCGTGCACGGAGCTCGGATGATTTTTCGACGCAGCTGGAGGCGCATCGCCGCGACGAGATCGGAGAGCTCGCACGGACGTTCAATGGCCTGATTGCGCACATACGGACGCTCCTAGCGGAGAACCGTGCGCGAGAGCGGCGCCTGCGCATCGCGGAGGTCAAGTCATTGACCGAAATGACGCGCCCGCATTTCATCTACAATACGCTGAATCTCATCAAGTGGAGTGCAAAGCTCGGCGACGCGGAGGGCGCGGCAGATATCGCCGTCCAGCTCGGCAAGATCCTGCGTGCTTCGGTGAGCATGAAGGAATTCGTGACGGTGGCAGAGGAACTATCCTTCCTGCGCACCTATCTGAAAATCCAACAACGGCGCTTCGAGGGACGTCTGAAGGTGACGCTGGATGTAGACAGCCGCATCATGGGATGCTATGTGCCGAAGCTCATCCTCCAGCCGCTGGTCGAGAATGCGATTCAACATGGACTTGAGAGTGTGGAGAGCGGCGGGCGCATCCTCATCGTCGGCAGGCGCGACGGCGATCATATTCTTCTCCGCGTGAAGGACGACGGGCAGGGGATGTCCGAAGCGCGCCAGCAGGAAGTGCTCGCGCGGCAGGATGATAATCACTTTGGCCTCTATAACGTCCACATGCGCGCTATGCTGAACGGTGATGCGGACTGCGGGATTGACCTCTCCAGTGCGGAGGGGAAGGGCACAGAGGTGCGGTTGATGTTGAAGTACATGGAGGAGGCTCCGCGCGATGATTAAAGTGCTTGTGATTGATGATGAGCCGCTGCAGCGGCAGGGCATCGTACAGCTGACCCCGTGGCAGGATTTTGGTGCAGAGGTAATCGGTGCGGCCTCCGGCGGGATGGAGGGCATCCTCATGGCGCGGGAACACCATCCCGATGTGCTGATCGTGGACATCAAGATGCCGGGGATGACGGGGCTCGATGTCATCGCCAGTCTGCGCGAGGAGATCGATGCCGAGTACATTATCCTGTCGGGATTCGGGGAGTTTGAGTATGCACAGCAGGCGATTGCCCTCGGTGTATGTGCCTACCTCCTCAAGCCGCTGGATGATGAGGAGCTTGCGGCCGCGATCAAACTCGCCGCTGGGCATATCATGAGCCGTCGTCATGGCGTACACTGTGATGATGACGATCCGGTGTGCGGGAGCCTAGCGCTTCCCGCGGAAGAGCCCGTGCGCGGCTATCTCCTGCATGCTGTACGGCACATAGAGGCACACATGGCAGAACCGATCACCGTCCGCGAGGTTGCAGGAGAGCTGGGGCTGAGCGTCAGCTATCTCCACAAACTTTTTGCGCGGTGCGGAACCTCCTTCAGCTCCTACCTGACGGAATGCCGCCTGCGTCATGCAGGACACATGCTGCGCGAGAGCGATGCCAAGATCTATGCGGTCGCCGCCGCCTGCGGCTATCAGGATACGCGCTATTTCAGCAAGGTCTTTCAGAAGCACATGGGCATGAAGCCGACGGAATATCGCTACGGAAAAAATGGATAAAATTTTGCTCAGGGGTATGGACAAAAAGAGAAAAATGCTATATTATAATAATAGTTATTGGTTAATAAAATAAAGAACCAGTATCATCTACTGAAACTGTGTATGATTATAGGAGGAATTTGTTATGAAGACATGGGTTTGCTCGGTTTGCGGCTGGGTGTATGACGAGGCAAAGGGAGATCCTGACTACGATCTCGCTCCGGGCGTGGCATTTGACGATTTGCCCGACGATTTTGTCTGCCCGCTCTGCGGCGTGGATAAGAGTATGTTTGAGCTGCAGGAGTAACGTAAAGGAAGCACTGACGACATAGCCCCGCGTAAGCGGGGTTTTTATCTTTGTGGATAAAGGAAGCACTGATAAATTCGGCACAACCATCTTGACGCATCTTTTTTGCCCGCACTTCGGCGGAAAATCCTCCACAGAGCACCACTCTGCGTCCGGTTTTCCACCTCGTTCGGACGAAAAAATCTACGCCAATCTGGCAGACCTCATTTTATCAGTGATTCCTAAAATCTGCGCCAATTCGGCAGGCCACATTTTATCGGCGATTCCTTGCAAATATTTTTGCTTTTCCGCCGAGAATCCCGTATAATAAACGACATATTATGGTGTTAGGAGATTTTTTGTTGGCAGAGCGGATTGAGATCAGTGTTATTTTTCTTGTTTATATGCTCCTAATGATGGGCATTGGCGTCTACTACTATCGACGGACGCGCAATATGAGCGATTACTTCCTCGGGAATCGAAAGCTCGGCGCATGGGTGACCTCGATGAGTGCCGAGGCGTCGGATATGTCGGGGTGGATGCTGATGGGGCTGCCCGGCTTTGCCTATACGGCGGGGCTCAATGCCGGCTGGATTGCACTCGGTCTGGCGCTCGGCACATGGGCGAACTGGCAGTTCATCGCGGCGCGCCTGCGCGTCTATACAGAGCTGGCACACAACTCACTGACGCTGCCGGATTTCTTTGAAAATCGTTTTTTTGCCACGTCGGGCGCACTGCGGATCGTACCTGCAATCTTCATTCTCATCTTTTTTATCCTCTATACGTCATCGGGATTCGTGGCGGCGGGGCGCCTCTTTGAGACAATTTTCCAGCTGCCGTATCTGACGGCGCTGCTCTTTGGTGCCGTGGTCGTGGTGTTCTACACGCTCGTCGGTGGTTTTCTCGCCGTGTCTCGAACGGATTTTATCCAAGGCGTGATGATGTTCTTTGCCATTCTCGTGGTTCCTGTGGGGGCGGCATTGATGCTGGGCGGCTTTTCGGCGACGGCGGATCTGATCCATGCACAGCATGCAGAATTTTTCGCGCCGCTGACCAAGCCCGACGGCAGTACACTCGGGTTCATCGAGTTCATTTCCCTCATGGGCTGGGGGCTCGGTTATTTCGGACAGCCGCATATTCTCGTGCGCTTTATGGCGATCCGCCATGCAGAGGAGCTGCCCCAGGCGACGCGCATCGCCATGTCGTGGGTGGTGATCTCCCTCTCGGCGGCGATTCTCGTCGGCATGGTGGGGGCGGTGTATCTTAAGACACCGCTGGCGGGAACAGCAACGGAGACGGTGTTCCTCACGATGGCGGGTGAGCTTTTCCCGCCGGTCGTCGCGGGGCTGATCCTCGCGGCGGTGCTGGCAGCGATCATGAGCACGGCGTCGGCGCAGCTCCTCGTAGCCGCCTCGGCGTTTGCGCAGGATATCTATCGGCGCAGCTTCCGCCCCAAAGCGCAGCAGGGCGAGCTGGTCTGGGTGAGCCGTCTGTCCGTTCTCGTGATTGCAGCGGCGGCGATCTATCTCGGGCTCAGCCCCGACAACTTTATCCTCGATATGGTGGCGTATGCGTGGGCAGGCTTCGGTGCCGCCTTCGGCCCCGCACTCCTCATGTGCCTCTTTTGGCGGCGGACGACGGAGCGCGGCGTGCTCGCAGGGATTGTGACGGGCGGCGTAACGGTGCTCGTCTGGAAGCAGTTTGCGTTCTTTGGACTCTATGAGATCGTGCCGGGATTTCTGCTGGCACTCGCTGCCATCTATGTGGTGAGCCGGCTCGATGCAGAGCCGCCTGCGGCCGTGACGGAGCTCTTTGACCGCGCATCACGACAGTAGGGAGCTGTCGGTGATGCGCTTATGAGGAGGACGGCATTTTCCGATATACACAAAATACGAAATTTATCAGCGATTCCTTAATGGGGAGGACATTATGGCATTTAATTTTACGCATGTGAATTTCAATGTGCTCGATCTGGCACGCAGCATGGCGTTCTATGAAAAGGCATTTGGCTTCCGTGAGAAGCGGCGCCTAGAGGCGGAGGGCTTTACCCTCGTCTATCTGACGGACGGCACGACGGACTTTGAGCTGGAGCTGACCTATCTGGACGCGCGAACTGAACCGTACAATCTCGGGGAAAAGGAGTTCCATCTCGCGCTCCATACGGACGACTATGCAGCAGCGCATGCGCTGCATACGGAGATGGGGGTCATCTGCTATGAGAATGCCGAAATGGGCATTTACTTCGTAGAGGATCCCGACGGCTATTGGATCGAAGTTCTCCCAAAAAATATGTGACGAACAGCCCTTTTTTGTGTATAATAGAATTAGAATAGAGTGTTCGTGGCAGAGGGGGAGTAGGAATGGGAAAGCTGCGGGTACTGATCGTGGACGACTCCAAGATCAGCCGCGTGATGATTGCTGAACATCTAAGGGAAACGGATTTCGAGGTCTGCGGGATGGCGGCAGATGCCGTGGAGGCGCTGAAACTCTACGAAGAGCTGCGGCCGGACTTCGTGACGATGGATATGAACCTGCCGGACACAAACGGCCTTGAGTGCAGCAGACGTATCCTCGCGCTGGATGCGGATGCACGGATTCTGATGATCAGTGCGATGAAGGATCTGAAGCTCATCACACAAGGGAAGGCTGTCGGCGTGCGTGCGTTCCTTCAAAAGCCGGTTTCGCAGGCAGATCTGCTGGATACGCTGTACCTGATCGGGCAGGTATCCGCCACGCAGGAGACAGAGTTTCGGGAACTCTATGCAAAGCCGTTTGCACGTGCCCTCCAGCAGGGGGTGTCGGGGCTCCTCAATATGGAGGGAGAGCCGGAGATTGCACCCTATGAGTCGCGCACACTCGATGTGAGCGGTGCGGCAGTGATCATCGGCATCACGGGCTATACGACAGGACGCGTGATCCTCTACGCAGAGGAGTCTGTGGTACAGCTCTTCGCCATGCACATGCTTGGATATTCGACCGTAGAGGAGCTCACGGAGAACGAGGCAGCAGATGCCGTAGAGGAAGCCGCGAACATTATCGCAGGGCGAGCTGTTTCAAAGATCAACAATGTCCTGGATGGGAAGGAACTGCGCCTGACGCCCCCGGGGACGATCTCGGGCGCACAGGTGCATATTGTAAGTCCCCGCATGACGACGTTCTGTATCAGCATGAAGTTGCCGATTGGAACCGTCCGGATCAATGTGGGCTTTGCAGAAGGAGAGTAATCGATGGATGCAAAACTGATCAATCCTTTTGTGGACGCCTTTACGACGGTGATGCCGATGCTGGGATTCCTCGAGCCGACACGGACGAAGCTCTATGCAGCGAAGTCGCGTGTCAAGAGTCTCGGTGTTTCGATGCTGGTGGGCTTTACCAAGCAGATTCGCGGGAATGTCGTCTACAATATGAGTGAGGAGACGGCCAAGTTTATCGCGTCGCAGATGATGATGGGGATGCCGGTCGAGACGTTCGACGAGATGGCGCAGAGCGCGATCTCAGAGCTGAGCAATATGCTGACGGCTCACACGGCGACGAACATCACGGCCTTGGAGCTGGATGTCGATATCTCCACGCCGTCGCTGACGGTGGGGGCGGACTTCGAGGTGAAGGTCTGCGATGGCCAGTACCTCGTCGTCGCAATGGATCTGAGCGGCAAACTTGTGGAATTGGATATTGCCGTTGACCAGGTATAAAGGAATCTCCGATCAATACAGTACGGCCATCTCAGCGCATCTTTTTGTCGATGCGATGACGGGCAATCTGCGCTCATCCGAGGGGCTGCTTTATCGGTGATTTCAAGAATAACGCGTCGAGAGCATGATCGATGTCGTGCTCTCGCTGCACGGAACACTTTTTATCGGAGGAGGTTTCGATGAAGGGTGCGGAGCAGGTGCGTGTCTTTCTCAAGGGAAGACAGGTGGATGCTGCAGGCGAGGAGAGCCGCATTACGCTGTCCGTGATAGGACGGCGTTTTTTGCGTGGAGAGAGCCGCTATGTGAGCTATGACGATGCAGAGCTGATTGAGGGCGCGATTGTCCCGACGATTCTGCGCATCGGTGCGGACGATGTGCGTCTGCAGCGGCGTGGCGTCGTGCGCTGTACGCAGAACTTCGTCCCGGGGCAGGAACGGCGCGGCGACTACCGCACCCCGTACGGGCGGTTCTCGCTGTCCACGTTGACGCGGCGCCTGCGCGTGCGCAGCTTTCCGGACGGGGTGGAGGAAGCGTATATTTTCTATACGCTCTATGTGGACGGGATGCGTCAGAGCGACAACACGATGGAAATACGAATTGAGCCAATGCAAAGGAGATCAAATCAAGGTGGAGATCAAACAGCAGATTGAGCAGGCACTGCTTCGTGCCGTGGAGGCCGCCACGGCGGCGGGAGAGCTGCCGGAGGGCGGCGCACTTCCCCCCATTCTTCTGGAGGAGCCGCCGGATAAGGCGCTGGGCGATTTTGCCACGAACTTTGCGATGCAGTCGGCGCGCGTCTTTCGTCAGCCGCCGAAGAAGATCGCGGAGACGCTTCGTGCCCATCTTACGGGCGCATGGCTCGATCATGCGGAGATGGCAGGACCGGGCTTCCTCAATTTCTATCTCAAAAAAGATGTGATGGCAGATACCCTGCGTGGGATTCTGCGTGCGGGGGAGACCTACGGTACACTGGCGCCGAAGGATGCGGCGCCGATTCAGGTGGAGTACGTCAGCGCGAATCCGACGGGACCGCTGCACGTCGGACACGGGCGCGGTGCGGCGGTCGGCTCGGCGCTGGTGACGCTGCTGCGGACGGCAGGCTATACGGTGGAGAGCGAGTACTATGTCAACGATGCGGGCAACCAGATGCATTTGCTCGCCGTGTCGGTGAATGCGCGCTATCTGGAGCTCCTCGGACGGGAGGTACTGTTCCCTGAGAACGGCTACCACGGTGCGGATATCGTGGAGACGGCACAGCGCATCATCGACCGTGACGGGGATCGCTATCTCGCTCTGTCCGAGGAGAAGCGTCTGGAACAGTTCAAGGACATTGCCTATCGCGAGAAACTCGCCGCGCTTCGCGAGGATCTCGCAGACTTCGGTGTGACGTTCGATGCGTGGTTCAGTGAGCGCACGCTCCATCCGGCGGCCGTGCGCCGCGTCGTCGATGTGCTGCTCGAACGCGGCGCCGCCTACGAGAAGGACGGTGCGGTATGGCTGCGCTCGACGGACTACGGGGATGACAAAGATCGCGTGATCTTCCGCGACAATGGCGTACCGACGTATCTTGCCGCGGATATCGCCTATCATGACAATAAGTACGCGCGCGGCTTCGGCAGGCTCGTCAACATCTGGGGGGCGGATCATCACGGCTATGTCGCCCGCGTCAAGGCGGCGATGGCGGCGCTCGGACACGATCCCCAGCAGCTTACGGTACTTCTCCTGCAGATGGTGAGCCTCTATCGCGACGGTGAGGTCGTAAAGCTGAGCAAGCGCACGGGCGAGACGGTGACGCTGCGGGAATTGATGGAGGAGGTCGGCGTCGATGCGGCGCGGTATTTCTTCCTGATGCGCTCCCTCGACAGCCAGCTGGATTTCGATCTCGATCTCGCGAAGAAGAGAACGAACGAAAACCCCGTCTACTACATCCAGTATGCGCATGCACGCATTTCCAGCATCTTCCGCCAGGCGGAGGAATCGAAAATTGGCCCCTCAGATGGGGCGGAGCTGGAACGCCTGACGGATGAGACGGAGACGGCACTCATCAAGAAGCTCGCTGCCTATCCTGAGGAGATCGAGCGCGCTGCAGCGGAATACGCTCCTCAGCGCATCGCACGCTACAGCCATGAGCTCGCGGCTGCATTTCATGCGTTTTACAATAAATGCCGCATTGTTGGACAGGAACCGGCACTTGCCTCTGCCCGCCTCGCCCTCGTCATGGCGACCGGGCGCGTGATTCGCCACAGCCTCGGTATTCTGGGCGTTTCCGCGCCGGAGAAGATGTAAGGCCTCACGGGAGACAGTCATCCGATTGGTGCAGATGTTCCGCCGGAGTGCGGGAAAATACACCAAGATGATGGTGTTGAATGGATCCGTGAACCATCATGCAACGTCCTATTGAAAGGAGTCTATCCATGGATTATACAAAGATGTCGGAAGTCGACGCCGCCTATCATATCCTCGCAGAGAAGAAAGAGACGATGAACTATAAGGATCTGATCCTTGAGGTCATCGAGGCGACGCATCGTCCCGTGCAGTCGCTCGCCATGGCGATCTCGGAGATCTATACGATGATCAATATGGACAGCCGTTTCCACTACGAGGGCGAGAGCCGCTGGGGGCTGACTGAGTGGGTGCCGCCCGAGGTCAAGCGCTCCTCGTCACGCGCGTCCTCCGGCACCTCGAAGACCGCGATTACGAAGGAAGCAGCACGCAAGAAGAAGCTCGAAAGCATTCAGAACTGATAGGATACGGCGGAGGCATAATATGGCAAAGTATATATTCGTCACGGGCGGCGTTGTTTCTTCCCTCGGCAAGGGCATAACTGCGGCTTCGCTCGGACGCCTGCTCAAGAACCGTGGCATCAAGGTGACGATTCAGAAGTTCGATCCGTACATCAATATTGATCCCGGCACGATGAGCCCCTATCAGCACGGTGAGGTATTCGTCACTGACGATGGCGCGGAGACGGATCTCGACCTCGGTCACTATGAGCGCTTCATTGATATCAATCTGACAAAGCGGTCGAACATCACAACGGGAAAGGTTTATGCATCCGTCCTGAACAAGGAGCGTCACGGCGACTACCTCGGCTCGACGGTACAGGTCATTCCGCATATCACAAACGAGATCAAGCAGCGCGTCTACGATGTGGCAAAGGCGGATAACGCCGATGTCGTCATCACGGAAATCGGCGGTACCGTCGGCGATATCGAGAGCCTTCCCTTCCTTGAGGCGATCCGCCAAGTCAAAAAGGAAGTGGGAAAGAATGATGCGCTCTACATCCATGTGACACTGCTCCCCTATATCACGGCGGCGGGGGAGCTCAAGACGAAGCCGACCCAGCACAGCGTCAAGGAGCTGCGCGCCATCGGGATCCAGCCCGACATCCTCGTCTGCCGGACGGAGCAGCCGATTCCGCGCGAGATGAAGGAGAAAATTGCGCTCTTCTGCGATGTTGACGCCGATGCAGTCATCGAAAATCGTACGGCCTCGACGATCTATGAGGTGCCGCTGATGATGCAGCAGGAAGGCCTCGACCGCATTGTTCTCGAGAAAATGGCGATGGATTTTGACCCCTCCAACATGGAGGCATGGGGGAAGATGGTCTTTAAGATCAATCACCCCGCAAAGAAGGTAAAAATCGCCGTCGTCGGCAAGTACGTAGCGTTGCCCGATGCCTATATGTCGGTGACGGAGGCACTCAATCACGGCGGCATCGAAAACGATGCGCAGGTGAAGATCGCATGGATCAACGCCGAGGAACTGGAGGATCCGAACGCAGATCTCGATGAGATTTTCGTCGGCTGCAAGGGCATCCTCGTACCGGGCGGCTTTGGCGACCGCGGCGTCGAGGGAAAGATCCGCGCGATCCAGTATGCGCGCGAGAACAAGATCCCGTTCCTCGGGCTCTGTCTTGGCATGCAGTGCGCTGTCATCGAGTTTGCGCGCCATGCGGCGGGACTTTCCGGTGCACACAGCACGGAGTTCGTACCCGAGACACCGCATCCCGTCATTGCCCTGATGGAGGATCAGCAGGGCGTGGAGGAGAAGGGTGGTACGATGCGTCTGGGGGCGTATCCCTGCGTCCTCGCAGCGGATTCGCTCTCGCGTGAGGCGTATGGAACGCCTGAGATCAGCGAGCGGCACCGCCATCGCTTTGAGTTCAACAATGCCTATCGCGCTCAATTGGAAGAAAAGGGGCTGCGCATCGCAGGAACAAGCCCCGATGATCAGCTCGTGGAGATCGTGGAGATCGAGGATCATCCGTGGTTCGTCGCTTCGCAGTTTCATCCGGAGCTGAAGTCGCGGCCGAATCATCCGCACCCACTCTTTGCAGGCTTTATCCGCGCGGCTCTTGCCGCATCCAAATGAATACATTTTTTTCGCTTCTGCGGGATGATCCCGCCCTCCGTCAGCTGACGGAGGTATTTGCGCAGCCGGCAGCACAGACCATGCTGCACGGTGCCGCAGGGGCATTGAAGCACGCCGCCGTCGCCGCCGCCTATGATGCAGCACCGCGCCCGCTCGCCATTGTGACGGCGGGACGGGATGCGCTGCGCGCGTGGCAGGAGGATCTCACGGCACTCCTGCCCGAGGCGGATGTCTATGAGCTGCCCGAGCTGGACCGCATTGACTTTGCTGCACCCGGTGCGGCGAAGGGGCTGGAGCGCTCGGCACAGCGCATGAACATCATGGCGCGTCTCCTGCGTCATGAGCCGATCATCGTGTTGGCGGACATCGGTGCGGCGGCGCAGAAGGGGCTCAGCACGACGGAATTCTCCCGTGCCGCACTGTCGCTGCGCCTGGGACAAGACCTCCCGCGTGAGACCCTGATGGAGCGGCTGTCGGCGCTCGGCTATGAACATGTGCCGGAGGTGGAGAACGTCGGACAGTTCAGCGTGCGCGGCGGCATTGTGGATGTGTTTCCCATCAATGCGCTCTCGCCCATCCGTGTGGAGTTCTTCGATACGGAGATCGACTCCATGCGAGAGTACGATCCTCTGACCAAGCGCTCCATCAAAAATATCGGAACGGCCTCCATCATGCCTCTGCGTGCCGCAGACGACAATGGGGAGGCCTGTTTTTTGAGCTATCTCGGCGCAGCCGGAACAAGTGTCTTTGACGAGCCGTCACGCCTGATGGCGGCACTGGAGGATGGCGTACGGGAGGATGCCGTGCGTGCAGCGCGGTGTTTCTCGTGGGCAGAGATGACCGCCGCCGGTACGGAGGGGCATGAGGTGTTCATCTCACTCATGAATCGCGCTGTCCCGACGTGTACGCCGCAGACGCTCATCGGCGTACAGATGGTGCCCATGACGGCGTTTCAGCGGCAGTTTTCGCTCCTCGAGAGCGAGCTGCATCGCTATCTGGGAGAGGGGATGCGCGTCCTCATCCTAGCGGGCGGGGCGGAGCAGGCCGCGCGAATGCGCGAGATGCTCACGCTCTGGAAGCTCCCGACGGTCATTTCACGCGGCGCAGATGCACCGGCCGAACATGCCGTCACCATTTCGCCCGGCACCCTGCGTGCGGGCTTTGAGCTGAGCGCGTCTCGCACTGCTGTCCTGACGGAGCAGGATATCTTCGGTCGTCATAAGGCACGGCTGCGCCGTACAGCGTCGGCGGGAGAGCGCATCCGCCACTTTCGCGAGATTGCGCCCGGCGACTATGTGGTGCACATCTCCCACGGCATCGGGAAGTATCTGGGTGTGGAGACCATCGAGGTCGCCGGTGTTCACCGCGACTATCTGCACATCCAGTACGGCGGGGACGACAAGCTCTTCGTCCCGACCGATCAGGTCAGTCTCCTGCAAAAGTATATCGGTGCAGAAGGCGCTGCGCCGCGCCTGCACCGCATGGGTACGGCAGACTGGGCACGCGCACAAGCCAAGGCGCAGAAATCGGTCGAGGATATCGCCGACCATCTGATTGAGCTCTACGCTGCGCGGCGCATGGCGAAGGGACATGCCTTTTCGCCGGATGATGCGGGACAGCGCGAGTTCGAGGAGGCGTTTCCGTATCAGGAGACGGACGATCAACTGCGCGCCATTGCAGAGATCAAGCACGATATGGAGAGCGAAAAGCCGATGGACCGCCTGCTCTGCGGCGATGTGGGCTTCGGCAAGACGGAGGTTGCGATTCGCGCGGCGTACAAGGCGGCGATGGACGGCTATCAGGTCGCCGTGCTCGTGCCGACAACAGTTCTCGCACAGCAGCACTATCAGACCTTTGCGGCGCGTTTTGCCGACTTCGCTCCGAAGGTGGACGTTGTCTGCCGCTTCCGCACGCTGCGGGAACAGGCGGCGACGCTGCGCGATGTGGCGCGTGGTCAAGTGGACATCCTCATCGGAACACATGCGATTCTTAATCGGAAGCGCGTGCGATTTCAGAAGCTGGGCCTGCTCATCGTGGATGAGGAGCAGCGTTTCGGCGTGACGCAGAAGGAAAAGATCAAGGAGTTCGCGACGGGCGTCGATGTACTGACGCTCTCCGCGACGCCGATTCCGCGCACGCTGCACATGTCGCTCGCGGGTGCGCGTGATATGAGTGTCATCGAGACGCCGCCCGCCGAGCGCCTCCCTGTGCAGTCCTACGTCGTGGAGAGCAGTGATGCCATGATGCGCGGCGCGATCGAGCGTGAGCTGTCGCGCGGCGGGCAGATCTACTTTATCTACAACCGCGTGGAGAGCATCGACCGGATGCGCGAGCACCTGCTGCAGATTGTACCGCAGGCACGTATTGCCTCCGCGCACGGACAGATGAGCGAGGATATTCTGGAGCAGGTCATGATGGACTTTTACGAGGGACATTATGACATCCTGCTTGCAACGAGCATCATCGAGAACGGCATCGATGTCGCCAACGCGAATACGATCATCATCTACGATGCTGACCGCTTCGGCCTCTCGCAGCTCTATCAGATGCGCGGACGCGTCGGCCGCTCGGCGAAGATGGCGTTTGCCTACTTCACGTATCGGCGCGACAAGGTGCTCAGCGAGACGGCGGAGAAGCGCCTACAGGCGATGAAGGAGTTTGCACGCCTTGGCTCGGGCTTTAAGATCGCGATGCGTGATCTCGAGATCCGCGGCGCGGGGAGCCTTCTCGGTGCGCAGCAGCATGGGCATATCGCAGGCGTCGGCTTTGAGATGTATGTGAAGCTGCTCGAGGAGGCCGTGGCGCGCAAAAAGGGCGAGAAACCTGCGCCGCCGCCCGTACAGACCGTCATCGACCTCCCCGTGGAGGCGTATCTGGATGGCGGCTACATCGAGGACGCCATGCACAAGATCGAGGTCTATCAGAAGATCGCGGCGGTGCAGACGGATGAGGATCTCGATGCACTGCTCGACGAGCTGATCGACCGGTTCGGCGAGCCGACAGCGCCCGTCCTTGCTCTGCTCGATATCGCGCGCATCAAAAATGCGGCGCGGACCTTTCATGCACGGAGCATTGCGCTGAAGGAAAATGCGCTCGATATCGCCCTGCCGGCGGATGAAAAGCTGCCGCTCCCGGCACTCATGCGCCTCGACCGCGCCTTTGGGCGGCGCGTCGGGCCCCTGCCCGAGGGGAGCGGCTATCGCATCCGCCTCGCGGCACATGAATGCAGGAATGTATTGGATACGGTGCTGGAGATTGTGCAGTTGATCACAGGAGAGCGGCATGAATGACTATCGATTGACCGTTGCGGGGCTCGGCCCCGGTGACGCGGGGCTGATTACGCGCGAGACATGGACGCAGATCGAGAGGGCGGAGCAGATCGTGCTGCGCACGCGCATCCACCCGAGTGTATCGGCACTGGATGATGTGCAGATTTCCTATGAGACATACGATCCCCTCTACGAGGAGATGGGGGACTTTGATGCGCTCTATGCCGCGATTGTCACGGATCTCTGTACGCGTGTCCGCACGGGCTCTGTGCTCTATCTCGTTCCCGGAAGCCCGCACGTCGCAGAGCGCACGGTACAGCTCCTGCGCCCTGCGGCAGAGCGCGAGGGGATACCGCTCGACATCCTGTCCGGGATGAGTTTTTTGGATCCGCTTTTTGCGGCGGTGGGCATCGATCCCGTGAACGGGCTCTCCATTCTCGACGCGCTGAATGAGGCGCAGATCCGTGCCGTGCCGACGCAGGACCGCATCATTACACAAATTTATTCGCATGCGATTGCTTCCGATGTCAAACTGCTCCTGATGGAGCACTGCGACGATGCACAGGAGGTGCTCTATCTGCACCACCTCAGTCTGCCCGAACAGGACGTGCGGCGCATTCCGCTTTATGCACTCGATCGGCAGGAGGATGTGGATCATCTGACCTCCATTTTTGTCCCTTATATGCCGACTTTTTGGGAAAATCCGTAAAAAAAACGGGAGTTTTTGGGAAAAATCATCTTTTTTTAATATTTCCCCTTGATTTTTCGGGGTAATTCTGTTAAATTCTCTCATGTCAGTGCGACACTAAGCGGTCGCGAGGAAAATGGAAAATATCTTAAAGGAGGATGCTACTTTGAACAAGCAGGAATTGGTCGCAAACGTAGCAGAGCAGGCAAGTCTCACGAAGAAGGACGCAGAGAAGGCAGTCAATGCAGTTTTTGAGACGATCAAGGGCGCACTTTCCGAGGGTGACAAGATTCAGCTGATCGGATTCGGCACGTTCGAGGTGAAGGATCGTGCGGCACGCAAGGGGCGTAACCCCCAGACGGGCAAGGAAATCGAGATCGCGGCTTCGCGTAATCCTGTGTTCAAGGCCGGCAAGGCTCTGAAGGATGCTGTGAACTGATTTTGCAGTGTGACCGGACTTCCGACGGGAGTCCGGTTTTTCTGCGTTGTGGGGCGGATATGAGCAAAACGATCTTTGCACCGGATGCATTCGCGGGAAAATCCGTGCTGATCTCAGGCGGCACCTCGGGCATCGGATACGCGGCGGCGGCAATGTTTCTGGCGGCCGGTGCGCGCGTTGTGCTCATGGGGCGTGACCAGATGCGGGGCAAGGGCGCAGAGGAGCAGCTCTCTGCCACAGGGCGTGCGCTGTTTTGTGCCGGCGATGTACGGTCTCTGTCCGACTGTGGCCGCGTTGTTGCGGAGGCAATCCGCTGCTGTGGTGCGCTAGACGTTCTCATCAATGCCGCAGGCATCTACCACGAGGGCGCGCTGGATGCGCTTTCGGCGGAGGAGCTCGACGCTCTGCTTGATACGAACATCAAGGGGACGATCCATCTGTCACAGGCGGCTCTGCCCTATTTGCGGCAGACGCATGGAAATATCGTGAATATCGCCTCTGATGCAGGGCTGCATGGGAATTATTTTTGTGCAGCGTATGCGGCGACGAAGGGCGCGGTTGTCGCGCTGACGCGCTCGCTTGCCCGCGAGACAGCCTGCGACGGCGTGCGCGTGAATGCCGTTGCACCTGCCGATATTCTCACGCCGATGACGGAGCGCCAGCTCGCAGAGCATCTGCCACGAGAGGATCAGCTGCGGGAGATGGCGTCGCTCTATCCGCTCGGGCGCATCGGCACGGCCGATGAGGCCGCTGCCGCTGTCGTCTTTCTCGCCTCTCCTGCGGCAGCATGGGTAACGGGCAGCATCTATATGGTGGATGGCGGGCTGACGGCATAGAAATCCACATCGTCCGTCAAAAAATTTTTGCCATTGTCAAAAATTATGTTAAAATAAGATTGTATGAGGAGGTAGCTGATGGGACATGCCCGCATTCTCATTTTGACCGCCTCCATCGGTGCAGGGCATACGCGGGCGGCAGAGGCCATTCGTGCGGCACTGAAGGCGCAGCCGGGAGCAGCGGAGCAGCGGATCGATGTTGTGGACTTCATGTCGCGAGAGGTGTCCATCATCCACTATCTCATGAAACGTATTTATCTGACGATGCTGCGCTTTGTGCCGAATCTCTACGATGTCTTCTTCCACATTGCGGGAAAGAAGGCGGGCGGGGGTGCGGTGCGTGCTGCCTTTGCTTGGGTGATGGTGCGTACGATGGGACGGATCATTCGAACGTATCAGCCCGACCTTGTGGTCGCCACCCACCCCTTTCCCGAGGGGGCGGCAGCACTCTGGCGCGAGCAGCATGGCGGCTCCTTTGCGCTGGCGGCACTTCTCACGGACTACGCTCTCCACGCGATCTGGTTTGTGCGTAACGTGGATGCCTATTTCGTTGCGACAGAGACGATGGCGGATGAGATGGCGGCGTGTGGCTTTGATCGGAAGTGCATCCATGCGACGGGCATACCGATTACGCTCATGGCGAGCCGCTTGGCACGCCGCGAGGCACAGGTACAGGCAGGACTCTCTGGAGATCGGCCGACCGTTCTTCTCATGGGCGGCGGTCTGGGGCTTGGCGATATGGAGGCGACCCTTGCGGCTTTGGAGCAAGTACAGCTGCGCCTCTCCGTTCTCGTCGTGGCGGGACATAATGCTGCACTGGAGGAGCGTGCGCGTGCGCGCGCGGCACATTCACATCATGTGATCTCCGTGCGCGGCTATACCCACGATGTGCCGGTATTGATGCGCGCGGCAGATCTGCTCATCACGAAGCCCGGTGCGCTCACAATCAGCGAGGCATTCGCTGCAGGGCTGCCGCTCCTCCTGCATGACCCGATTCCGGGGCCGGAGACGGAGAACGCCGTCTATGCGACGCGATGTGGAGCGGCCGTATGGCTGCACCCGGGCGAGCGCATGGCACCGGCGGTGGAGGACATACTTACGCATCGTCTGCCTGCCATGCGCAGGGCGGCACGCGACTGTGCTCGCGAGGAGGCGGCACAGCGCGTGGCGGAGATTCTGACAGAGATGCTTCAGCGAAAGTGAGGGAGACGGATGGCACGGAGAAAGAATGCACGGCGGCCGCGCTGGTTTGTTGTGACGGTTCTTCTGATCCTTGGTTACTTTGGTACGATGATCGTATCACAGGGAATCTATCTCTTTCACGTGCGTGCGGAGCAGCGTGCGGCATCCGAGCGGCTGACGGCTGCACAGGAGGAGAATGACCGTTTGCAGGCGGAGAAAACGCATCTTGGGGAATTGCCGTACATTGAGAAATTGGCGCGTGAGGAGCTCGGCATGACGGGGGAAGGGGAACTTCCCTATGCACCGGGAAAGCGTGGAAACGGCAACTGACTGGGCTGCGTATTTTCTTGACAGAACGGGCGTCCGCCCTGTATAATAATTATGTCTGACAGTGGGGGAGACCCCGATGGTTTATCGTTGAAGGGAAGATTTGTTTTGGCCATTGAAGTCGGCAGCGTAGTAGAGGGTGTTGTCACGGGTATCACGAATTTTGGTGCTTTTGTCGAACTCCCGGAAGGGAAGACGGGGCTGATCCACATCTCGGAGGTTGCCGACGTCTACGTGAGCGATGTGCATGATTTTCTAAAAGAGCATGACAAGGTCAAGGTCAAGGTACTGACCGTGGATGATCGTGGGAAGATCGGGCTGTCGATCAAGGCTCTGCAGGATAAATCGTCCGCTGCGCAGTCCGCTGCTGCGCCGGCACGTCCGCCGCGTCCACCGCGCGATGTGCGCCGTACGGCGGCATCACGTCAGATCGGCTCGCCGTCCTTTGAGGACAAGTTGTCGCGCTTCCTCAAGGACAGCGATGAACGATTGACCGATCTGCGCCGCAAGACGGATTCCAAGCGTGGCGGACGCGGCTCACGCCGTGGCTGAGCACGTATGCTGCGATAGGATATGAGGAGAAAGAGGACACTCCATGTGGAGTGCCTTTTTTGTGGAAAGCACTGATCACGTGATTTTCATCGAACCGGTGTATGATGGTCTGCGCGGAGATAATTCTGAGCGGGCAGTACGACGCGTGCACCACGCGATGGACGCATGGGTCAGTGCTTCCTTTATCGGGAGATCATGTTGAAACGACAGGTGGCAGACATTCTTCGGACGCATGGATTTTTTGCGCCCGATCGCCGCGTGCTCGCCGCCTGCTCGGGTGGGACGGATTCTCTGGTTCTGCTGGATATTCTCAGAGATTTACATGCGGAGGGCGGCCCGCAGATCATCTGCGCACACTACGAGCACGGCATTCGCGGAGCAGCGTCACGCGCGGACGCAGATGCCGTGGCGGCATACTGTGCGGCGCGCGATATTCCCTGCGTCATAGAGGTAGGTGACGTACCGCGTTATGCGCAGATGCATAAACTTTCGCTTGAGACGGCGGCGCGTATCTGTCGCTATGATTTTCTCCATCGGCTGCAGGAGCAGGAGCACTGCGATGCGATAGCGCTTGCCCATCATGCGGATGATTTGGCGGAGACAGTGCTCATGCGTATTCTGCGCGGTACGGGACCCGCGGGGCTTGCCGCCATGCGTGAGTGGGACGGCGTCCACCTGCGTCCGCTGCTCCATACGGTACGCGCGGAGATTGAGGGATATATTCGGGCGCATGAGCTTCACCCGTGCCATGACCTGACGAATGATCAGCAGGATGCGCAGCGCAATCGGATTCGCCACACGCTTTTGCCGACCCTCTGCACCTACGGTAATCGAAATATCCGTGATGCACTCGTGCGCCTCAGTGATCTCGCGGGTGAGGAGGATGATTTCCTCACGCAGTATGCTGCGGCAGAACTGAAGCGCGCATCCTCCGGCGGTGGCCTCTCCGTCGGCGTGCTGAATACGCTGCATACGGCCATGGTACGGCGCGTCCTGCGTCTCTTCTGGGAACGCGTGACGGATGGCCAGCAGGATCTTTCCTACGAGCATGAGGAACGGATGCGCTGTCTCCTCACACGGGCGGGAACGGCACAGTGCGAGCTGCCGCACGGATGGCGTGCGCATATGCGCTATGGCGTACTCAGACTTCAGCGCGAAGAAACACGGACAACACAGCAGGGAAAGGAAGAAGAAATTTTCCTTCCTTTGACCCACGAATATGATATAATAAATTTCCAAGGAAGATTATTTTCCATGCGTCGGATGGATGACGTGACGGATGAGGATTGGCAGAAGGCAGTGGACGGGAAGGCTGTCTATGCTGATGCGGCAGGGCTGCCGCCGCTTGTCCTGCGTACACGGCGTCCCGGAGACTATATGCGGCTCTCCATCGGACGCAAAAAAATCAAGGATATTATGATCGACGATAAGATCCCGCGTGAAGCGCGGGACAGCATTCCGCTGCTTGCCGTTGCCGGCAGCAGTGAGATTTTTTGGATGGTCGGGGGAAGGCGCAGCATCTTGGCACCGGTGACGGAACATTGTGTTGTTTTTGCCATTGCATGGGAAAAGGAGAGTACAGCATCATGATGAGCGATGATATTGAGCGCATATCGTTCTCGGCAGAGGAGATACGCGCGCGCGTGCAGGAGCTCGGCGCACAGATTACACAGGACTACCGCGATGCACAGGAGAAGGTATACTGCGTTGGTATTTTGAAGGGAGCTGCCGTCTTCTTTACGGACCTTGTGCGCGCCATTGATCGCCCGGTCAACTTCGATTTTATGATTGTCTCCAGCTATGGCGACGCGGCCGTCTCCAGCGGACAGGTTAAGATTTTGAAAGATCTTGATTTTTCCATCGAGAACCAACATGTCATCATCGTGGAGGACATCATCGACTCGGGGACGACCATGCACTATCTGAAAACGTTGCTGCAGGGGCGACATCCGAAGAGCATCCGCCTCTGTGCGTTCCTCTCCAAGCCTTCGCGCCGTGTGACGCCGGTCGAGATCGACTATCTCGGACATGAGGTTCCCGATGAGTTCCTCGTGGGCTATGGGCTGGACTATGCGGAGAAATATCGGAATCTGCCCTACATCGGGGTGCTGCGGCGTTCCGTTTATGAGTGAGGAGGCGCCTTTTGAATCATTCAATTCTGCGAAATCTCGCGTTCTATGCGCTCATGTTCTTCGTCGTCTGGACGGTCGCCGACTACATGTCGGGCAGCCATCAGACGGCACAGGCAACGGCGCTGGGATACAGTGATTTTACCGAAAAAGTAACGGCTGGGGACGTGGACAAGGTCGTCATTGTCCAGAACAACATCCGCGGTACGCTGAAGGATGGGACGGAGTTCACGACGATTGCGCCGGATGCCCCGAGCAACGACCGCGACCTCTATACGCGCCTCTCAGAAAAGGGCGTGACGATCTCGGCGGAGAATCCGCCCGAGCCGCCGTGGTGGCAGACGCTCCTCACCTCGCTGATCCCGATTGCGCTCCTGATCGGCTTCTGGTTCTTCATCATGCAGCAGTCCCAGATGGGCGGCGGGCGTATGATGAACTTCGGCAAGTCGCGCGTGCGCCTCATGGTGAGCGATAAGAAAAAGGTGACCTTTGCCGATGTGGCAGGGGCGGACGAAGCGAAACAAGAGCTTGAGGAAGTCGTCGAGTTCCTCAAGACACCCGACAAGTTCAACGAACTCGGCGCACGCATCCCCAAGGGGGTACTGCTCTTCGGCCCTCCGGGCACGGGCAAGACGCTTCTCGCCAAGGCGGTCGCCGGTGAGGCGGGCGTTCAGTTCTTCACGATCAGCGGCTCCGACTTCGTCGAGATGTTCGTCGGCGTCGGCGCATCCCGTGTGCGTGACCTCTTTGAACAGGCAAAAAAGGCAGCTCCGTGCATCGTCTTTATCGACGAGATTGATGCCGTTGGGCGTCAGCGCGGCGCGGGGCTGGGCGGTGGACACGATGAGCGTGAACAGACGCTCAATCAGCTCCTTGTCGAGATGGATGGCTTTGCCTCAAATGAGGGGATCATCATCATCGCGGCGACCAACCGCCCCGATGTGCTAGACCCTGCGCTCCTGCGTCCCGGCCGCTTCGATCGTCAGATCGTGGTGGATAAGCCCGACGTGCGCGGGCGTGAGGCCATCCTGAAAGTACATACAAAGGGCAAGCCGGTCGCCGACGACGTTGATCTGGACGTCCTCGCGCGGCGCACGCCCGGCTTTACGGGAGCGGATCTGAGCAACCTCGTCAACGAGGCGGCACTCCTTGCCGCGCGCCGTGACAAGAAGAAGATCACGATGGCGGAGATGGAGGAGGCGATCGAGCGTGTCCTCGCAGGTCCGGAGCGCAAGTCTCATGTCATGACGGATGAGGAAAAGCGCCTCACGGCATATCATGAGGGCGGACATACGCTCGTAGGACTCCTGCTCGAGCACGCCGATCCCGTGCACAAGGTAACGATTATCCCGCGCGGACGTGCGGGCGGCTATATGCTCTCCCTGCCAAAGGAGGATCGTTCCTATCGGACGCGTTCCGAGCTCATCGACCGCATCAAGGTCGCACTCGGCGGACGCGTGGCCGAGGAGGTCGTGCTCGGCGAGATCAGCACGGGCGCATCCAGTGACATCCAGCAGGCGACGCGTATCATCCGCAGCATGATCATGGAATACGGCATGAGTGATGTGATCGGTCCGATTGCCTATGGCGAGGAGAACCACCAGGTCTTTCTCGGGCGCGATCTCAATCGCGAGCGCAACTACTCCGAAGAAATTGCGGGTGAGATCGACCGTGAGGTGCGCCGCTACATCGAGGAAGCGTATGAGGCTTGCCGTACGATCATCGTGGAGAATCGCGACAAACTCGATCTGATCGCAAAGGAACTTCTCGAGCGCGAGACGCTGAGTGCGGCAGAGCTTGAGGAACTGATGACGAAGGGCGCGATCAGCGAAAAGGACAAGCAGAACGACGATACGGATGATACGGGGAAACCCGCACCGATTCCCGTCGATGTTGTGATCGACGACTCTACACAGACCAGTGAGGAGGCAGAGCGCGCCGCTGAAAAGCGTCCCGCACCTGTCGCTGCGCCGGAACCGAAGTTCAACGTAACCCAGTGGGATAAATGATGGAAAGGCATTGCCGCGAGGAAAGATGAGCGGCAGTGCCTTTTTCTTTAGCTTATGTATGATTTTTCCGATAGTTATAATATAGGAAAAAGGGTTCAGCAGGGAGTCAGAGAGAGGTTTGTATGCAGTGGTATGAGGAGATCATGGACACAGCGCGGGAAGCTGTGGACTACATCGGCAGTATGCTTTCCACAGACGGCAGCATGGAAGAACCGACGCGTCAGGTGTTGACGGATTTTGCTGTGGCGATGAACGGTGTTGCGGAGCGTCTATCCCAGGAGAAGGGAACGCTCATGGAAAAGTGCCGTCGCTATGCGCTGAATGCTGCGTGGAGTGGACAGAAAGCGTTGACTGCGGAGGACGCGCGGGATGCGTGGAAGTATTTTTTCTACGAACTGCGGCCACTCTTTTTGGATCTGAGCTATCAGTTGGATCTGGAATACCTTGTCCTGCAGCATCCGGAAGTACAGGATGCCTATCTGGCGCAGACGATTGCGGCATTTGAGGCAGCGCGGAAGAGGCCGCGCCGGACGGACTTAAAGTACCGCGTGTCGATCATCGTCCCTGCCTACAACAAAGTGGAGTATTCGCGCTGTGCCATCGACAGCCTCCTTCGCCATACGGACTTTTCACATGGAGATATTGAACTCATTACGATCAACGATGGATCATCGGATGGGACAGAGGCATATTTTAACAGCCTGCCTCACGAGAAGAAAATCAATCTGAAGTACAACGTATACAATCACCTCGGGTGGGGAATTGCCCGTCATATCGCAGAGGGCGAGTACGTCGTCTATTTCTCCAACGATGCCGTCGCCACACCGCATTGGCTGGAAAATCTCCTCGCCGTACACCAGGCGGAGAAGGATGTCTTTTGGGTCGTTCCCACATGCAATGAGAACTGCATTTCCAATCGCCAAGGAATTCCGGTAGACTATGAAAATCGGTTTGAGGCAATGCCGGAAATGGAGGCGTTTGCCGCCGTGCATAATGTGTCGAACCCGCTCCTCTGGGAGGAACGGGCTGTTCTTATGCCCTTTGTGAGCGTTGTGCCGAATCTTTTTGATGTGCCTGAGATACGTGCGGACTATCGCTATGTCCTCTGTGATTTTGAGGACGATGATTTTTCTGCAACACTACGCCGGTCAGGTTTCCGCCAAATTCTCGCCAAGGATACCTTTGTCCATCATTTCGGGGGCGTAACACTGAATGAAGTCCGCACGACTCATGGGAATTATAAGACCATTATAGAAATGCGCCCTGTATTCCAGCATAAGTGGGGCATTGATCCATGGACATCACGTGGACATCTCGTGTTTTTAGATCAGATACTTAAAGATTTTTCCACCGGAGAAACTCCGTCACGCGTTTTGTTTATTGAACCGATGTTTGGGGAGGGGCTTCTGACGGTTCGCAATCATTTTCGACGTCTCCAAACACCTGTTATTATTGACGCCATTGTTACGCGTGAGCAATATATGATGGAAGCAGCGTACATGGCGGATTCTGTCATACGGTTGACGTCACTCGATCACTTGCCGGATCGAGTAAACGGGACGTATGATATGGTCATTTTAGGTGCGTTTCTTAATGTCGTGCCGATTTCGGATATTATCTCTTTTTTTAAGGAAACGTATGGCTTATTGAACGCCAAGGGGGTTCTCTATGTATCCTTACTGAATTACAATAGTTTCGAGCATGTGATGGAGAATCTTCCGAATGATGTTCCTCATTTAATATATGATAGCATTTTGCCGTTGAATGGAGAGCGTGTTTTTCCTGTTCCTCGTCTTGTTTATGCGCTGAAAAAAGAATTTTCTAATAAGAGCGTGTGGGTCGGGTACGGTGTCCAGTCACATTATTTCGGAGATATTTCTCTCTTCGAGCAGACCACGAACGAGATTCTTGGTGCATCCGATGATCTGCATTATCTTCTGTCAGGTGATATGGTCGCCTTATGTATTCGGTAATCTTAGGGAAGCATTGATAAATTCAGCACTGCCATCTTAACGCATCTTTTTCACGCGCACTTCGGTGTAAAATCTAGTTTGGAAAATATTCTTTGGTCGGTATAAATGGAGCTCTAAGAGCTTTTGTGAATAGGAGGAAGATTTTATATGAAGGTTGTAATCTTAGCCGGCGGCTATGGCACCCGTATTACTGAGGAGTCTGTATTTCGCCCAAAGCCCATGATCGAGATCGGCGGGCAGCCGATCCTCTGGCATATTATGAAGATTTACTCCCACTATGGCTTTCATGAGTTCGTTATTTGTCTCGGCTATAAGGGCTATATGATTAAGGAATACTTTGCTGACTACTATTTGCATACGTCGGACGTCACCTTTGATTTTACACAGGGAAATCGCATGACCGTGCACAACAATGTATCAGAGCCGTGGAAGGTAACGCTTGTCAATACGGGGCTGGATGCACAGACAGGTGCGCGTATCAAGCGGATTCAGAAGTATATTGACAATGAGGCCTTTATGCTGACCTATGGCGACGGGGTGAGCAATGTAAATCTTCAATCATTGCTTGATGCCCATCAGAATCACAAAAATGCCATTGTGACCATGACAGCGATTCAGCCAGGGGGAAGATTCGGTGTCCTCGATATCGATCATGGATCAAATGAGATCAATCGTTTTGTTGAAAAGGCGAAGGAGGATGGAGGCTGGATTAACGGCGGATTTATGGTTGTTGAGCCATCGGTGTTTGA
The DNA here is from genome assembly GCF_900186465.1 of Centipeda felix. Lineage (GTDB taxonomy): Bacteria > Bacillota > Negativicutes > Selenomonadales > Selenomonadaceae > Centipeda > Centipeda felix. The sequence continues at coordinate 456,650 of NZ_LT891959.1, read as the reverse complement.
CTATCTACGTGATGACAATCAGTGCATCTTTGAGACGACGCCGCTTGAGAGTATTGCACGGGATGGCGGCTTATTTGCCTATAAGCATGACGGCTTTTGGCAGTGCATGGATACGCAGCGAGATAAAGTCCGATTGAACGATCTTTGGAGTCAGGGCGATGCACCGTGGAAGCTGTGGGCATAGCGGAGATTGTGAGGTAATCAGGTGGCAAAATTAAGCATTATCATTCCGGTTTACAACATGCGGGAAAAGCTGGAACGCTGCCTCTTTTCTGTACGAAATACGGTGCGTATTCCGTATGAAGTGATCATTGTCGATGATGGTTCGTCGGCAGATGAGCAGATTTTTACGTCTGATGCGATGGACCATGTTCGTATACTTCGCAGTGAGGAGCATCATGGCTATGCACATGCGGTGAATGAGGGGATTCGAGCCTCAGAGGGGGAGGTTCTTCTCTTCCTTCATGCAGATGTGATGCTCGCGCCGCATACGGTGGAGGATATGTTGGATGTGCTTATTGCAGACCCAAACGTTGGGGCAGTGACTGCCGTTGCCCCTGTGACATATCGGAGGGCGCAGCTGATTCCGCCGAACGACTATCTCTCATGGGATGACTATGTGCATGTGGCGGAGGAGATTCGTGCGCAGGCAGCGCTTCCTTGTCCGGAAATTCTTGCGGAGATGTTTGCACTGATGGCGAGGAGAGATGCCGTATCGGCGGCAGGAAAGCTCGATGAGCGATACTCTTTTCCCGCACTCGCGTCCTATGACTTTACGGTGCGTATGACACGGGCAGGCTATGGGGGAGCGACCTTGCCGAGCACCTATGTGCATCGTGATGGAGAAAATCCCGATACGACGTCGGACAGCTATCGACGGGAATGCGATTTCTTCCATGAAAAATGGGGCGTTTCACTGGACTATTCATTTTTCCCGCGCAGGGATATTATGTCTTTGATGGACTTCTCAAAAGCTGGTTTGCGTGTCCTAGAGATCGGCTGTGCCTGTGGGGTGACCTTGCGGGAAATCGGTGCACAAAATCCATCAGCACGACTTTATGGTGTGGAACTGAACGAAAAGGCGGCAGAAATTGCGGCGCCGTACGCAACGATTCTGTCGATGGATGTAGAGCGTCTTGATCCATCACAAGTTGCCGAACGTTTCGACTATATCGTCATGGGCGATGTCATTGAACACTTACAGAATCCATGGAAAGCAATTGAGAATATGCGGGAGCTGCTCGCTCCCGGCGGAGAAGTTATCGCGAGTATTCCAAATGTTGGACATATCAGCAACCTATATGAAGTTCTTTCAGGCAACTGGACGTACAAGAGTATGGGCTTATTAGATCGTACACATCTTCGTTTTTTTACGAAAAAAGAGATTATTAAACTCTTTCAGGAAGCCCAATTTGATATCCAGGACATGAGATACGTAACAGTTCCATATCCTGACATAGGAGAGCGGCTGCGCGAGGAACTTCTGTCACTCCAAACGATCTCTGTGGATGCGGAGGACCTCGATGCCTATCAGTGGCTTGTTCGGGCGAAGCGTGTTTAGAGATCGGATGTATCGTTCAATGTTTTTGTAGCGTGGAAAAGTGATCTGCTGTATAATGGGGCAGATCACTTTTTGTTTGGAGGTGCGGCGATGCGGAGCGATGTATTGGAACTGCTGCGTGAGGCAGGGGGCTGTGTTTCGGGGGAGAAGATTGCGGCACGGCTCGGTGTGACGCGCGCAGCAGTGTGGAAGAAGATTGCGGCACTGCGTGAGGCGGGCTATGACATTGCAAGTGCACCGCGCAGCGGATACATCCTGCGGGCTGCTCCGGATCGGCTGATTGAGGCGGAGATCGCAAAGGATCTGGGAACGGCACTCGTTGGGAAAAAGATCATCTGCTATGATGCTGTGGATTCGACGAATCTTGTCCTGAAACAGCTGGCACATGAGGGCGCAGAGGACGGCACGGTCGTTGTTGCCGACAGCCAGGGGACGGGACGCGGGCGTATGGAGCGGCATTTTTTCTCACCGCCGGGCAAAGGAATTTGGGTAAGTATTCTCCTGCGCCCGACGTTTCTGCCGCAGGATGCACCAAAGTGTACACTGATGGCGGCGGTTGCCGTCGCACGTGCGATGGAGCATTTCGGCCTGCGTGCCGCCATCAAGTGGCCGAACGATATTCTCCATGAAGGACGCAAGCTGGTCGGCATCCTGACGGAGATGAGCGCGGAGATGGATCGCGTGGACTATGTCGTGATCGGAATCGGCATCAACGTGAATATTGCACGTGAGGATTTTCCCGAGGAACTGCGGGACACGGCGACATCGCTGATGCAGATGAAGGGGACGCCGCTGCCGCGTGTGGCATTTTTGCAGGAGCTCCTGCGCGCGCTCGATGCACTCTACCGGGTGGTACAGAGCGACGGATTTGCTCCTGTGCTCGCGGCGTGGCGGACGTACGCCGTGACCCTTGGGCAGACGGTACGCGTCATCGGCCCGGCAGGTGAGGAGTTTGAGGGCGTTGCGGCGGATATTGACGCCGATGGTGCGCTCTTTGTCGATACGGCGACGGGACGGCGGCGCGTGCTCGCTGGGGATGTTTCGATTCGTCCGAAGAAATGAGTTTCGATATGGCTGCATGGAGCAGCCGATAATGAAATGACTGTATGGAGGAAAGAATTTGCTGCTTGTACTGGACATCGGAAACAGCAATATTGTGATGGGTGCCTATGAGGGGGCGAAGCTCCTGCGGCATTGGCGCATTTCGACAGATCGTCAGAAGACAGGAGATGAATATGGCATCCTGATCAATGAGCTCTTTCACTATCAGGGGCTCTCTCTGTCGGATATTCAGGCCGTCATTATCTCGTCGGTTGTACCGCCGCTGGTCGTCCCACTGCGCAAGATGTGCGAGCGATATTTCCACATCCGCCCGCTCATCGTCGGTCCCGGGATACGGACGGGGATTCGGCTGAACTACGAGAATCCGCGGTCCATCGGTGCAGACCGTATTGTGAATGTCATCGGTGCACATGAGCAGTACGGCGGCCCGCTGATCGTGATCGACATTGGAACGGCGACGACATTTGACATTGTGGCAGAGAACGGAGATTTTCTCGGCGGCGTGATTGCACCGGGACTTGGCTCAAGTGCCGAGGCGCTCTTTCAGCGGGCAGCGCAGCTCCCGCGCATCGAGCTCGTACCGCCCAAGACGGTGGTCTGCCACAGTACGATTCAGGGCATGCAGGCGGGCATCATCTATGGCTACGTGGGTCAGATTGATGCAATCGTGCGCCGCATCAAGGCGGAGCTCGCGATGGAGATGAAGGTCGTTGCCACGGGCGGGTTTGCTCGTATGGTAGCAAAGGAGTCCCAGACCATCGACAAGGTCGATCACTTTCTGACGCTGACGGGTCTGCGCGTCCTCTATGAGAGGAATCTGCCGTGAACCCGATGAAACTCGGCGCGTTTGCCTTTGACGATCCGATTTTTCTCGCGCCGATGGCGGGGGTCACGGATACTGCCTACCGCGTGATTGCGCATGGAATGGGCTGCCCGCTCGCCTTCGCGGAGATGGTCAGCAGTCAGGGGATCCACTATCGCAATGAGCACACGATGAACATGCTGCGTACGGAGCCGGATGAGCGTCCGATTGCGATGCAGATCTTTGCCAAGTCGGCGGCGATGGCAGCCGAGGCGGCGGCGTATATCGAGGAGCTTGGAACGGCGGATATCCTCGATTTCAATATGGGATGTCCCGCACCGAAGGTCGTCAGGAACGGCGAAGGATCAGCACTGATGCGTGACCCAAAGCGGGCGGAGGAGATTTTGACGGCGATCCGCCGTGCGACGCGTCTGCCGTTTACGGTGAAGATGCGGCTCGGCTGGGACGATGCCTCGCGCAACGCAGTGGAAATCGCACGCATGGCGGAGGCAGTCGGCGTGGACGCGGTCGCCGTGCATGGGCGGACGCGCGAGCAGTTCTACAGCGGCAGCGCGGACTATGCAGCGATTGCTGAGGTGAAGCGTGCGGTCGGGATTCCCGTCATCGTGAGCGGGGATGTCCGCCGTCCTGCCGATCTCAAACGTGCACTTGAGATCACGGGGGCAGATGCAGTGATGATTGGGCGCGGTGCGCAGGGAAATCCATGGATTTTCCCGCAGCTGATTCACTGGCTGCATACGGGGGAGGAGATGCCGCCGCCGACGCTGGCGGAGCGTGCGGCGGTGATTCTGCGCCATCTCGATCTCTTAGTCGGGTACAAGGGCGAGTACATTGGGATCCGCGAGATGCGCAAGCATGCGGCGTGGTACACGCGCGGTCTGAAGGGCAGCGCGGAGCTGCGTGAGCGATTCAACCGCGCGGCGTCGCGGACAGAGTTTGCAGAAATTCTCCATGGGGCATGGGGAGTATAGGTAGAAAGGAACCATTATGAGTGACGATAAGAAAAAGTCTGTTTGGACGGGCTATTCGGCAGAGGAACGCGCAGAGGTGGATGCGCTCGCACGCGGCTATATTGATTTCCTCTCGGACTGCAAGACGGAGCGTGAGAGTGTGCAGGAGGCGGTACGTGCTGCTGAGGCGGCGGGCTACCGCGATCTGGCGGACATTATCGCTGAGGGGACGCAGCTCCGCGCGGGGGACAAGGTCTACGCCGTCAATATGAAAAAGGCGATTGTGCTCTTTCATATCGGCACAGAGCCGATGGAACACGGCATGAATATCCTCGGTGCGCACATCGATACGTGCCGCCTCGATGTGAAGCAGAATCCGCTCTATGAGGACGGCGGACTGGCGTACTTTGATACGCATTACTACGGCGGCATCAAGAAGTATCAGTGGGTGACGATTCCGCTTGCCCTGCACGGTGTTGTCGTCAAGAAGGACGGCACAACGGTCACAATCACGCTCGGGGAGAAGGCGGACGACCCCGTGTTCTGCGTGACGGATCTGCTCGTCCATCTCTCGCAGGAGCAGCTGGAGAAAAAGGCGGCAAAGGTGATCGAGGGCGAGAAACTCGATGTGCTGATCGGCGGAATCCCTCTCGCAAAGGAGGAAAAGGAGTCCGTCAAGGATGGCGTGCTGGCGCTCATTCGTGAGACGTACGGCATTGCAGAGGAGGATTTCCAGTCGGCAGAGCTGACCCTCGTTCCGGCAGGCCGTGCGCGCGAGCTTGGCTTTGACCGCAGCATGGTGCTCGGCTACGGACAGGATGACCGCGTCTGCTCCTATACGGCACTCCGCTCCATGGTTGAGACGGCGGATGTGCGGCGTACGGCGTGCTGTCTCCTCGTTGACAAGGAGGAGATCGGCAGCGTTGGAGCGACGGGAATGCAGTCGCGCTTCTTTGAAAACATGGTCGCCGAGGTGCTCTCTGCCTGCGGCCAGTATACGGAGCTCGCGCTGCGCCGCACGCTCGCGCACTCGCGGATGCTCTCCTCGGATGTTTCGAGCGCCTATGACGCACTCTATGCAGACGCGTTCGAGAAGAAGAACGTCGCCTATCTCGGGCGCGGCATGGTGTTCAACAAGTTCACAGGCTCGCGCGGCAAGTCCGGCTCCAGTGATGCGAGTGCAGAGTATCTGGGCGAACTGCGCCGCATGATGGATGCGGGCGGCGTCCGCTATCAGCTCGCGGAGCTCGGGCGCGTCGATCTCGGCGGCGGCGGAACCATCGCCTACATTATGGCGCGCTACGGGATGAACGTGATCGACAACGGGGTTGCAGTGATGAGCATGCATGCACCGTGGGAGGTTACGAGCAAGGCGGACATCTATGAGATGAAAAAAGGGTATGACGTATTCCTGCGGAATGCGTAACTATCGCATATCGAGGCTGCCGCAGCGTGGGGAGACCATACTGCGGCAGCTTTTTTGTTTCCATGAAAGCTTTGTGAGAGTGCAACTCAATGTGTAGTATTTTTTTTCACAATATGATAGAATAGCATCTGTTTTCACTCACATAGGGGGAGGAGTACGATGGTCTCAGAGGAAATGTATGTGCTCGGGACGAAAAAGTCCACGATTCGCACGATTTTTGAGTTTGGACAGAAGCGCGCGGCAGAGGTCGGTGCGGAAAATGTCTTTGATTTCAGCCTCGGCAATCCGAATGTACCTGTGCCGGACTTTATTCGGGATGCGGCGGTCGACATCCTCATGCACGGCGACCCGACCGAGGTGCACGGCTACACGATTGCACCGGGAAAGCCTGCCGTGCGCGAGGTGCTTGCCGCCGATCTGAAGCATCGCTTCGGCATGGAGGTCACGGGGAAGAATCTCTTTATGACGGCGGGCGCGGCGGCGTCGGTGACGATCACGTTCAAGGCACTCACCGAGCCGGGGGACGAGTTCGTCACCTTTGCGCCATTCTTCCCGGAGTACCGCGTCTTTGTCGAGGCGTGCGGCGGTAAGCTCGTCGTCGTCCCGGCCAAGACGGACGATTTTCAGATTGACCTCACGGCACTTGAGCGGGCACTGACCCCACAGACCAAGGCGGTCATTGTCAACTCGCCGAACAATCCGAGCGGTGCGGTCTACCGTGAGACGACCATTCGACACCTTGCCGATCTTCTCCGCGCGAAGGAGCAGGAGTACGGGCATCCGATCTTCATCGTCGCAGATGAGCCATATCGTGAGATCGTCTATGACGGTGCCTCCGTCCCCTGCATTCCTCTCTTTTACGACAATACGATTGTCTGCTATTCCTACAGCAAGTCCTTCTCCCTGCCCGGGGAGCGCATCGGCTATATCGTCGTGCCGGATACAGCGGCGGACTTCGCTCGCATCTACGGCGCAATCGCGGGGGCAGCGCGTGTCCTCACCCACGTCAATGCGCCCTCACTCTGGCAGCTCGTCGTCGCACGCTGTGCCGGACGAGCCGCCGATCTCAGCACCTACGCGAGGAATGCAGCCCTCCTCTATGACGGCCTGACGGCACTCGGCTTTTCCTGCGTGCGCCCACAGGGGGCATTCTATCTCTTCCCGCAGGCGCTTGAGCCGGACGATGCGGCATTCTGTCGGCGCGCACAGGAATATGATCTCCTGCTTGTACCGGGGCGGGACTTCGGTTGTCCCGGCTACTTCCGTGCGGCATACTGTGTTCGTACGGAAATGATCGAGAAGTCACTGGCGCACTTCGAAGAACTTGCAAAATCATATAAATCAATAAGTGAATAAAATTCATTTAGATCACATTTATTGGAAAGAATATTGACAATCAGTTTCCTTAGAGATATACTGATAATCGATTTGAATATGGGATGGGTTTCATTCTCCATGTGGTAAAAATGGGATTTTCCCACGGCTTGAGAAGATAAGGATGGTGTTTTTGTGACCAGTGCAGAACTATTTGAAAAGGGCGGTCCGGTTATGTACCTGCTGCTCCTGTGCTCGCTGACGGTGGCGGCGATTGCGGTGGACCGCTTCCTGCTCTATCGGCGTGCATCGCAGGGTGCAAGGGAACTTGAGGCGACGGTTGCTGAGTCGCTCCGCAAGCATAAGATGGACGAGGTTGCCCCCGCCGTTGAGGGCAAGGACAACATGGTCGCCCATCTCGTGAAGAGTGCACTGGATGCCCGCAAGGCAGGGGAGGATGTCCCGATGACGCTCGAGGGTGTCTATGGCGAGGCGGCGATGCTCCTGCGTGCACGTCTCAACTATCTCTCGATGATCGTTACGCTCGCACCGCTCCTTGGACTTCTGGGAACGATCTCGGGCATGATCCAGTCGTTCAGCATCTTCAACCTGCAGGCAGGTCAGCCCATGGCAATCACGGGCGGCATCGGTGAGGCGCTGGTTGCGACGGCGACAGGACTTTTCGTCGCGATCTTCTCGCTCGTCGTGCATACCTACTTTGCACAGCGTCTGGATGTGATGCTGACGCTCCTCGAAAAGACGATGAATACCGTCTCGGCAGGGCTCGCGGCGGCGGACGGAGGGAAGGCTCATGCGTCGTAATTTTCATGATGTGCGCGAGCCGCTCGTCATGATCGTCCCGATGATCGACATCATGCTCTTCCTCTTGGTGTTCTTCATGCTGAGCACGATGTATATGGTGAACGCGAGCACGGTGCAGGTCAGCCTGCCGCAGGCGGCGAGCGCACAGCAGGACACACGTCCGCACATCGTCTCCATTACGGTGACGGAGGACGGCAAGGTGCTCTTCGACCGCGATGATGAGCCAACGCGTGAGCTGACCTCACGCGTCAAGGAACAGCTCAACAGCGATCCGGATACGGTGTTCGTCGTGCGCGGCGACAAGAAGGCGGACTATCAGTTTGTCGTCAGTGTCTTTGATGCACTGAAGGAAGCGGGGACGCGTCACGTGTCCATCGCGACGGAGACGGGGGGCGTCTGATGCGCTATCAGACACATTGGCGGCTTGCCTTCCTCGTCGCGTTCTTCTTCCACATCGTCGCTTGGCTCTTTCTGATGGTGCTGATCCCGCACGTCTTTAAGCACATCGAGCAGCCGCCGGACGAACCGATGGAGTGGGTGGAGCTCGCTGACGACGATGGGCCGCCCGAGGAGCAGCAGCCGGAGGAACCACCGCCTCCGCCGCCACCACCACCGCCTGAGCCTGCGGAGGCAGAGGAAGAGCCCGCCGTCGTTGAGGCGGAGATTCCTGAGGAGGCGACGACGACACTGCTGAAGGAAGCCGAGGATTCGGCGAATAAGCCCGAGGAAGAACATGTCCTGAAATCCGGCGACGGAAAGCAGATCGGGCAGCCCGGCAAGATCATCCATGCCGAGCAGCCTGCCTACGGTGTGATTCCGTTCACGGGGCGTATTGCCGTGTCAGCCCATATCGGCACGGACGGACGTGTCGTGTGGACGAAGATTCAGATCAGCTCGGGGAATCTCGTCTATGACCGTCTGGCGCGGCGTATTGTTGAGAAGCAGTGGAAGTTCGAACCGGCCAAGGACATGAATGGGCAGCCGATGGAATCGAATATGCAGTGCCCTGTGTACTTCAATATGAAACCGGCACGTAATATTAAATGATCGAGGAAAGGGGAACGCAGACAATCCAATGAGAAAGCTGTTTGCATTCATTACGGCACTCTTTCTGCTCCTGCCGTCGGCGTCGACGAACGCCGCACAGACATGGCAGCAGATTCACGACCATATCGCGACGGAGATGGACGGTGTCTATGCCATCTATCAGTCGGGGGATGCAGAAGGTGCAAAGGATGCCGTCAACAATATCTACTACGGCATCTACGAGAAAGACGGTCTGGAGAGCGCTGTGCGCAGCAGCATCTCCTCCAAGAGCGCGAACCTCACGGAGTATCAGTTCTACACGCTGAAAAAAGTCATCCGTTCGGGCGCTCCGCAGTCAGAGGTCGAGGCCGAGGGCGCAAAGCTCCTCGATATGGTTCAGACCGAGGTGACGCAGCTCGAGACGGCAGGTGCTCAGTCGGGCGGCTGGGGGATGTTCCTCCAGGCGTTCCTCATCCTCCTGCGTGAGGGTGTTGAGGCGATCCTCGTCCTTGTCGGCATCATTGCCTATCTCGGACGCGCCGGCCACGAGAAGGAGCTCTCGACCGTCTACAATTGGGCGATTGCAGGCATTATCTGCAGCTTTATCAGTGCCTATCTCTTTGCCGAGGTGCTCGACAGTACGACGACGACGGGCGCGAGCCGCGAGATGATCGAGGGCTTCACGGCGCTTTTCGCCGTCCTTGTCCTTCTCGGAACGTCGGCGTGGATGGGCGGCAAATCCAATGCAAAGGCATGGAAGAACTACATCGACAGCCAAGTCAAGATCACACTCTCGACGGGCAAGTCGCGTGCGCTCGGCTTTGCCGCATTCCTTGCGGTTTATCGCGAGGGCGCGGAGGTCATCCTCTTCTATCAGGCGCTCTTTAACAACGCCGTCGGCGATACCGACATGATCTGGGCGGGCTTCGTTGCCGCGTGTGCGGCACTCGCGGTTATCTTCTTCCTCATCCAGCGTGGTGCGCTGCGCATCCCCATCGGACCGTTCTTCAAGGTTACGAGTGCATTCATGTTTGTGCTCGCGGTTACCTTCCTTGGCGGCGGTCTGAAGGAGCTGCAGGAGTCAGATACCATCTCCACCACGATCATTGAGGCCATCCCCATTCCGAGCATCGATCTGCTCGGCCTTTATCCCACCTATGAAACCATTGTCCCGCAGATCCTCTTGGTTCTCGCGGCAGTTGCAATGGTATCATATAAAAAACGCTCTGCTGCGGCAGAGGCGTAAGTCAGGTTCATCTTTCAAAGGAGGATTTTCCCATGAAGAAATCTAGTCTCAGTATGCTCAAAAAGGCTCTCGCCGTCGGTGCAGTCGCGTTCTCTACCTTCGCGATCAACGCGCACGTCAGCGAAGCTGCGTTCGAGGAGTTCCCGATCGGCGATGAGATCGAGGATACGACGAACCACTTCAAGGCGGCGCTCGTCTACTTCCAGCCGGTGACGATGGAGCCTGCCGGTATGAGCCTTCCGGCAGACCAGGCAGATATCCACATCGAGACGGATATCCATGCAACCGAGGGCAATGAGTGCGGCTTCGGCGTCGGCGAGTGGATTCCGAACCTGACGGTGCACTACAAGTTCACGAAGCGTGAGACGGGCGAGAGCATCGAGGGTGTGTTCATGCCGATGAGCGCAGATGATGGCCCCCACTACGGCGCAAATGTCAAGATGCTCGGCGCAGGCACGTACGACTGCGACTTCTCGATCGACAGCCCTGCACGTCAGAACTACCTCCTCCACACGGACAAGGAGACGGGTGTCCGGGGTCATTTCTGGACGGAACCGGTCAAGCTGCACTGGGTGTTCAACTACGTTCCGCGTAAGTGGTAATTACAGCTGCGTATGGGCAGTGGGGATCTCAGCATGTCCTTCTGCCCTCCTAATCACAGAATGGCTGCCGCCCCGGGGGGGACGGCGGCTTTTCTCATAGGAAAGGGTATATCTCATGTTACAGGCATTTCTTCAACAGCTGGTACCGGCATTGGAGGAGAGCATCAAGCTCGCCGTGCCGCTCGGCATTTTGCTTGCAATCATCTTGCCATTGCCCGACCAGAGCATACGGCGTACCTTTACGCGTGTCCTCAAATGGGGCTTTTTCCTCTCGCTCTTTATGACAGCGGTGCGTGTCGGCACGAAGTCGGCAGTCAACCGCGAGATCTTCGAGAGTATGGCAATCACCGTCGATATCATCGGTGCGATTCTTCTCTGTGCAATTCTTTTGCGCAGTCTCCATCGGGAATGGTCGCCGCAGGAGGAGCGTGTCTTTCGTTTCGGCACGGGGGCATTGACGCTGGGGCTGTGCCTTTATCACGGGCTGGAACTCTGGCTGATTCCCGTCGGTACCGTACAGGTCGCGATGGGGAACTATTTAACGTTGACATTTCTCGTCAAGATGCTAGGCTTTTTCGGCGGTATATTCTTCGGCTTCCTCTCGGGCTATCTGGCGTATAAAGCGGCGGCGGCGCTCAATCACGGGCGCCTCGTCTTTGTGTTCACCGTGCAGGTCGTGGCGACCGCCATTCAGCAGGTGATCTTCGTCCTGACGGTGCTGATGGCGCGGCAGATGTTCGGCGCGGAGAACCTCATTCCGTATATGGCATGGTTTATTGACAATCAGGGCAAGGTCATCTATGCGATCTACTTTGTCTCTGTGCTCGTCCCTTTTACACTGTTTCTTCAGCCGCGGCCCGAGCGCCCTGTGTGGGCAAATCCTGCGCAGTACCGCCAGATCGTCTCGAGTGCGATCCGCCGCAAGCGTTGGGGCTCGGGGCTGCTCGCAATGCTCATTGTGACGATCCTCGTATCGAGTGTCGGCGGCTGGTATGCGAATAAAAAAGAGCAGCTGGTACCGGCGGTTGATGTCAAGGCGGAAAACGGGCTCGTGCAGATCCCGCTGGAGCAGGTCTCCGACGGCCACCTCCATCGTTATGCATTCCACGCCTCAGACGGAACAACGGTGCGCGTTATCATTGTGCAGAAGGGCGGTTCCGCATTTGGTGTCGGTCTCGATGCCTGCGATATCTGCGGTGCGACGGGCTACTACGAACGCGATGGGCAGATCGTCTGCCGTCTCTGCGATGTCGTCATGAACAAGGCGACAATTGGTCTGCCGGGCGGCTGCAATCCGATCCCCGTGGAGTACCACGTGCAGAATGGTGCGGTGCAGATTTCTGCTGACACGCTTGAGGCAGCGCGGATTCATTTCCGCTGACGGACAGGATGGCATGAGAGGAGGTAAGCCATGTTTTGGCAAATGGTAAAAGGGGCGCTTATCCGCCAGCGCGGGAGGTTCATCCTCATCGCGCTGACGGTCGCCCTTGGCGTCTCGCTTGCGACTGCCATGCTGAACGTCATGTTTGACATCGGCGAAAAGGTGAATCAGGAGCTCAAGGCATTTGGAGCAAATATTACAGTGACGCCGCGCAACTCGATGGTTCTGAAGGACCTTTACGGTGTGGAGACGTCGAAGAGCGGACATCGCGAGTATCTGGAAGAGGCAGATCTCGGCAATATCAAGACGATTTTCTGGACGAACAACATCGTTGCGTTTGCGCCGTCACTGACGACGCAGGTGACGCTCGGAGATGGTGAGAGTGTGCCGTTCTTTGGTACGTGGTTCGAGCACACGCTCAAGCTGCCGACGGATGAGGTCTACACGACAGGCGTGAAATTCATGAAGTCGTGGTGGCAGGTGGACGGCGACTGGGCGGACGACACGCACACGGATGAGGTGCTCGTCGGCATGAAGCTCGCACAGAAACTTGGCGTCTCTGCCGGAAGTACACTCACCTATCAGAAGCCGGACGGCACGCAGGGCGAGCTGCACGTCACGGGCACGGTCTCGGGCGGCGGCGACGAGGAGAACCAGCTGGTCGGTTCGCTCGCGCTCGCACAGGAACTCGCAGGCGTACAGGGCAAGATCGATCAGGTGGAGGTCAGTGCAATGACGACACCGGAGAACGATCTTGCCCGCAGGGCGGCGGAGAATCCGAAGTCGCTCTCGCAGGCGGAGTATGATATCTGGTACTGCACGAGCTACGTCGGATCGATTGCCTATCAGATCGAGGAGGTCATGCACAACGCGGCGGCGCACCCCGTGCGTCAGATCGCGGAGTCCGAGGGCAAAATCCTCGACAAGACGCAGCTCCTCATGCTGCTGATCACGGTGCTGTCCCTGCTCTCATCGAGCCTCGGTGTCAGCAACCTTATCAGCGCGAACATCATGGAGCGCAGCCGTGAGATCGGCCTTTTGAAGGCGCTCGGCGCGACCAATCTCGCCGTCGTTCTCTCTGTCCTCGCGGAGATCTTTATCGCGGGTATTCTCGGCGGCATCCTTGGCTATGTCGTGGGAATTGGGTTCGCCCAGCTCATTGGGGAGAACGTTTTCGGTTCCGGCATTGCGGTCAATCCGTATGTCATTCCGATTATTGCCGTTTTGATGTCGCTCGTGCTGATCATCGGGAGCGTGCCTGCGATTCGCATGCTGCTGTCGCTGCAGCCGGCAGAGGTTCTGTATGGCAGGTGATAAATGATGAGTCGCTATAAAATGTTTTTTATCATGGTCGCCAACTCTCTGCTGCGCCGCCGCGCACGCATGGCGATCGCTCTCCTCGCCGTCGCCGTCGGTGCGACGATTATCTCGGGGATGATTACCGTATATAAAGAAGTCCCGGAGCAGATGGGACGTGCGTTCCGTGCCTATGGCGCAAACCTCCTCATCCTGCCGGGGAAGGATGCAGGCGTGATTCACGAGGAAGATGTCAGTGCGGTCAGCAAGGCTCTCTCGGACTATGAGGTGATTGGCATTACGCCGTTCCTCTACGACACCCTGCTCATCAATCATCAGACCGTCATGGCGGGCGGCACGGACTTTGCCGTCCTGCAGGAGGTCAGCCCCTACTGGCAGGTGCGCGGCGCGTGGCCGACGCCGGGGGAGAAGGAGATCCTGCTCGGCGCGGAGTTCGCGTCGAAACTGCGCGTGAATCCAGGGGATACGATCAGTGTCTCGGGCGGTGAGGGCTCGATTGTGAGCGACTACCGCGTCTCCGGCATCGTCCGCACGGGCGGCAACGAGGAGAATTTCGTCTTTGTCAGCCTGCCCGATCTGCAGCGCATCAAGGGGCGCGCCGGCGAATTGAGTCTCGCGCAGGTCTCTGTTGTGGCGGGACAGGATGAGCTGGTGCGTGCAGAGACGAAAATCCACGCGCAGGTACCGACGGTGGAGCCGCAGCTCGTCAAGCAGATCGCGAAATCGGAGGGCACCGTGCTCGGCAAACTGCAGGCACTTGTCCTCATCGTGACCATTGTTGTACTCGTGCTGACGCTGATCTGCGTCTCGACGACGATGATGGCGATCGTGACGGAGCGCCGCCGTGAGATCGGCCTCAAGAAGGCTCTCGGCGCGGACAACCGTCACATTGTCGCAGAGTTCTTCGGCGAGGGCTGTCTCCTCGGCGCACTCGGCGGTATTCTCGGGTCGGGCTTCGGCTATCTCTTTGCCCAGAGCGTCAGTATGAACGTCTTTGGACGCGGCATCGAGTTCTCGCCGACGATTGTCGTCGTGGCTCTCGTCATGTCCATCTTGGTGACCGGACTGGCCTCGCTGCTGCCCGTACGTATTGCGACCAATGTAGATCCCGCGATCATCCTGCGCGGCGAATGAGAGGAGAACGAAGCAATGAGTTTGCTTGAACTGAAGCACGTCTCCAAGGCGTACAACGAAAAGGTGCTCGCCCTGGACGATGTCAACCTGAATGTTGAAAAAGGCGAGTGGCTCGCGGTCATGGGTCCCTCCGGCTCGGGCAAGTCGACGCTGATGAACATCATCGGCTGCATGGACAGCCCGACGAGCGGTGAGGTCATCCTCGACGGCGATGTGCTGACGAATGCTACGCGCGAGGAGCTGACGCGCTTCCGTCGCGACAAGATCGGCATCGTGTTCCAGCAGTTCCACATGATCCCCTATCTGACGGCGGTCGAGAACATCATGGTCGCACAGTACTACCACAGCATGCCCGACCGCAACGAGGCAATGGCGGCACTCGAACGCGTCGGCCTCGCCGACCGTGCGAGCCATCTGCCGAGTCAGCTCTCGGGTGGTGAGCAGCAGCGCGTCTGCATTGCGCGTGCGCTGATCAACTATCCCGTCCTCATCCTTGCGGATGAGCCGACGGGCAACCTCGATGAGAAGAACCAGAACCTCGTTATGAAGATCTTCCATGAACTCCACGACGAGGGACATACGATTCTGACGGTCACGCACTCCGCCGAAGTCGGCGACGAGGCGGAGCGCTGTGTTATCATTGAGCATGGACACATGCGGGAAAGGACGGCATAACGATGAAGAAAAAGCTCAGCCTCGGTATAGCACTCCTACTGGGTGTCTCTGTCCTCGCTGCGGGCTGCGGTGAGGAGAAACAGGCACCGAAGGAGCAGCCGCAGAAAACCGCCGCGCTCGATATGACGGGCGTCAAGGACGGCACCTATGCGGCGGACAGCAGTGAGAACGAAAAGCTCGGACATTCGCACGTGGAGCTCACGATCAAGAACGGTGCGATCGAGAAGGTCGTTCACACGAGCATTGACAAAGAGGGCAAGCAGAAGGACGAGCACTACGGCGAGGGGAAGGAGCCGGGCGCGCAGAAGAAGGCACAGAACGCCTACAAGGCGATTGTGTCCTACGGCGAGCAGCTCACCGCGTCCAAGGATCTCGCAAAGGTGGATGCTGTCTCAGGCGCGACCGTCAGCTATGACCAGTTCAAGGAAGCGGTCACGAAGGCGGTAGAGCAGGCGAAGAAGTAAAAGAGACGAATATGGCATAGGGGCTATTGCACGAAGTTTGTCACTTCATGCAGCAGCCCCATTTTTTACGGAATCACTGATAAAATGAGGTCTGCCAGATTGGCGTAGATTTTTTCGTCCGAACGAGGTGGAAAACCGGACGCAGAGTGGTGCTCTGTGGAGGATTTTCCGCCGAAGTGCGGGCAAAAAAGATGCGTCAAGATGGTTGTACCGAATTTATCAGTGCTTCCTTACATTCTGTGTTATAATAGGAAGGAATTTTGATGGGAGGAATTTATGATGGATGATGCAAAGCTGCTGGAAAAGGTCATTTCGGAGTTCGAGGCACTGACGCATATCCCGCGTCCTTCGGGGCACGAGAAGGCGGTCAGTGACTATCTGAAAAAACACTTTGAGGAGATTGGCTGCACGGTGACGCAGGATGAGCACTTCAATATTATCGCGGAGCTTCCTGCGACGAAGGGAAAGGAGAATGCGCCGCGCACGATCCTGCAGGGACACATGGACATGGTCTGCGTGGCTGAGCCGGGTGTTTCCTATGACCCGCTGACCGATCCGATCAAGATGCAGCGGACGACGGAGTATCTCACGGCGGATGGGACGAGCCTTGGCGGAGACGACGGCATCGGTGTGGCGGAGATCCTGACGGCGATGCAGTGCACAGAGGCTCATGGTCCGCTGCGCGCCATCATCACGGTGGATGAGGAACAGGGGATGACGGGGGCGCGGCATCTTTCGGCAGATCATCTGAAGAATGCACAGTATCTGATCAACTGCGACTCGGAGGACTATCACATCATGACGGTCGGCAGTGCGGGCAGTGTCAATCTCGACTATACGCGTGCGCTGACGCGAAAGGAATCCGATCTGCCCGCCTATCGCATTACGGCTGAGGGGCTGCGCGGCGGTCACTCGGGCGAGCGCATCGGCGACGGGCGCGGCAATGCGATCCGCACGCTGGCACTGGCACTTCATGCGCTGGCACAGGAGGGCGACGTGGAACTCGTTTCCCTCACGGGCGGGACGGCGCGCAACGCGATCCCCCCGACGGCAGAGGCAATCGTCCGCACGGCGATGGATGAGCGCAGCATTGCACGTCTGCTGGCGGCGGAGGAGAAACGCTTTCATGCCATCTATGGCGAGGCCGATCCCGCGATGAAATTTACGCTGCATCCTGCACATGCGGCGGGGCGCGTCATCAGCGCAGAGGAACAGCACACCCTCATCGACCTCCTTGTCCTCCTGCGCACGGGGGTTCATGCCATGACACACACGCAGACGGGCGGAGTGGAGACCTCGGCAAACCTCGGCGTTGTCCGCATGGATGAGAACGAGGTACACGTCGCGTTCTTCCCGCGCTCCTCGGTCAACGAGCGGCTGGACGAGATCGTCTGCGAGGCGGAGACGCTGGCGGCACTGACGGGCTTTTCCCTCGTCGTTGGAACGGCATCTCCTGCATGGCGTGAGAACCCCAAGAGCAAATTGCGGACGATCATGGCGGAGGTCTATGCAGCGCAGAACGGCGGTACACCGATGAAGATCGAGAGCATCCATGCGGGGCTTGAGACGAGCTGGCACGCATCGAAGAACCCTGCGCTCGACATGGTGTCCGTCGGCGTGACGGCACATGGCATCCATACGCCCGAGGAGCGCATCGAAATCGCGGCGATCGTTCCCGAGGCAAAACTCCTCATGGAGACGCTGCGCCGCATCGCGGAGTGAGGGCATATCTTCATCGTCTTGTCTGCGACATTTATCATAAAACCATATCTTCATAAACTATGGTAAAAACTTGTACACTGTGCTATACTATTCTCATTGATTGTGATAATACATTGTGACCCACTTGGTGGATCGAGGGGGAAGAGATATGGCAGAGACATATACCATGGAAGACCTGAAGAAGCGGCTGCAGGCGACACAGCGCAAGATGACGCCGCAGCGGCAGATTGTGCTGCAGGTCATTTTGGATCATCCGAGCGAGCATCTGAGCGCGGAGAAGATCTATGATATTTTGCGCGGGACGGAGTCGGAGATCGGGCTTGCGACGGTCTACCGCAGTCTGGAGATTCTGGTCTCGCTCGGCATTCTGCAGAAGATCGAGTTCGGCAAGGAGTTCGACAAGCGCAACAAGGGCTCGTATTCCTACGAGCTGAATCCGATCGACCCGAACCAGCACTTCCATCATCATCTCATCTGCACGGAGTGCAAGGAGATCTCAGAGTTCGAGGAGGATATGCTCGATCATCTGGAACAGGATATTCTCGAAAAGACGGGCTTCTTGGTGGAGAATCATCAGGCGAAGTTCTTCGGCATCTGCAAGAAGTGCCGGGAGAAGCAGAAAAAAGCGTGAAAATACGATCGCTCACCATCAATCATCCCAGCGAGGTCATCGTCAAGGTTGTGCATGAGGTGCTGAACCTCTTCAAGGTGGAGATCGTCGGAAAAGCAGGAGAGGCGGATTACGCCCAGCTGTCGGTGGTGAACCGGCCGTCGGGCAGTGAGCCGCCTTCTGTTATGACGGAGGTATGGCTCTATGCGCTGGACGGGCGCTGTGAGCGCCTTTCGTTCTCCTCTGCGGGGCGGACGGATGAACTGCCGCGTGCAGCGGTGCACCGCACGATCAAGCGGAATCTCTACGAGTTTTTCCGTGTTCGTTTTGGCCTGCCGCCTGCCCCGTGGGGCATCCTGCACGGGGTGCGTCCGACGAAGATTGTGCACCGCTGGCTGCGGGGCGGTATGACGCCCGACGCTGCCATGCAGCGATTGCAGGAGGATTATTTCTGCAGCGCGGAGAAGGCAGGTCTCATGACGGAGGTCGCCGTGCGTCAGCTGCCGTTTCTTGCGCATGAGGACGCGCAGACAGTGGGGGTCTACGTCGGCATTCCGTTCTGCCTTTCGCGCTGCCTCTACTGTTCCTTTCCTTCGCATCTCCTGCCGGGGGAGAATACGCTGCGTGCATTTATGGATGTGCTCGCGTGCGATCTTGCCGCTGCCGCAGAGGATGTGCGCACATTGGGGCTGACCGTCGGGTGCATCTACATCGGGGGAGGGACGCCGACGAGCCTGCCCGATGTTTTTTTTGCCGAAATGCTCAAAATGGTATATAATGCTTTCTATGGATCTTCTGTCCGTGAGTTCACGGTGGAGGCAGGACGTCCCGACAGCATGAGCGCGGCGAAGATCACAGCGATGAAGGCATATCGGGTGACGCGCGTCAGTGTCAATCCGCAGTCGATGCAGGAACGGACGCTTGAGCGCATCGGACGGCATCATACGCCGTCCGATATTGTGCGCATGGTGCAGGACATCCGTGCGTCGATGGACGTGCATATCAATATGGATGTGATCCTCGGTCTGCCGGGCGAAACGGCAGAGGATGTCCGTGCGACGATGACGGCGGTGACGGCCCTCCGCCCGGACGACATTACGCTCCACGCACTTGCGCTGAAGCGCGGCTCGCGGCTGCGCCTTATGATGGAGACGGAGCATGTCGCGCTGCCGTCTGATGCAGAGACGATGCGCATGAGTGCGGCGGCGACGGCTGCCGTCCGCGCGGCGGACTACCATCCCTACTATCTCTATCGGCAGGGCTATATGAGCGGCGATTTGGAGAACGTCGGCTATGCCCGCCCCGGTGCGGAGAGCATCTACAACATCCGCATCATGGAGGAGCGGCAGACGATCATCGGCATTGGCGGCGCTGCCGCGACAAAGGTGATCGGCGTGCGCAGCGGACGCCTGCACTCTGCCTTTCATGCAAAGGATCTCGTGACCTATCTGCGCGATATTGACGTCTATATTGAAAAACGCCGTGCGCTTCTGCGCGCGGAATACGAGGAGGAACAGCACTGATGCTGACGAATGCGCCGCGCGGCACGAAGGATATACTGCCTGACGCGGTCGGTGCGTGGACACATGTCGAGCATGTGATCCGCGATCTCTGTGCCCGCTATGGCTACGGTGAAATCCGCACGCCGATGTTCGAGCACACGGAGCTCTTTCAGCGTGGGATCGGCGATGGTACGGATGTCGTGGACAAGGAGATGTATACCTTCTCCGACCGCGGCGACCGCAGTCTGACGCTGCGTCCCGAGAACACGGCGTCTGCCGTGCGCGCCTATCTGCAAAACAAACTCTATGCGGACGGCGGCCTGCAAAAGCTCTTCTACATCGGCTCGATGTTTCGCTATGACCGCCCGCAGGCGGGGCGGATGCGTGAGTTTCATCAGTTCGGCGTGGAGGCACTCGGCGAGGAGAGCTCTGCGCTGGATGCCGAGGTCATTCTCCTCGCGTATGATTTTCTGACGGCACTTGGCTTGACGGGACTGACGCTGAAGCTGAACTCCGTCGGCTGCCCCGCCTGTCGCCCTGTCTATCGGGAGCGTTTGCAGGCGTACTTTAAGGAGTATCTGCCCACGCTCTGTGATGACTGCAAGGATCGCTATACACGCAGCCCGCTGCGGATCCTCGACTGCAAGCGGGATGCGGAGCAGCCGTTTATGGCGGGGGCTCCCGCGATTACGGACTGCCTGTGTCCTGCGTGTACCGAGCACTTTGCGCAGGTACAGCAGCATTTGACGGCGGCAGGGGTTTCCTATGAGCTCGATCCGCGCCTTGTGCGGGGGCTCGACTACTACACGCGGACGGCGTTCGAGATCGCCTATCCGCCGCTCGGTGCACAGAGTGCCGTGGCGGGGGGCGGACGCTATGACGGACTGGTCGAGGAGCTCGGAGGGAATCCCACCCCCGCCGTCGGTTTTGCGGCGGGATTGGAGCGCGTCCTGCTCGCACTGGAGCAGCAGAATCTCCTGCCGGCACAGCCGCCAGCAGCGGATGTATTCCTCATCGCGCTCGGCGATGCGGCGGCAAAAGCGGCGTTCCCCTTGCTGCATGAGCTGCGGTGCGGCAATGTGCGTGCCCTCATGGACTATGCGGGACGCAGCATGAAGGCACAGATGAAGCAGGCGAATCGATCCGGTGCGCGCTATGCTATCATTCTCGGCGAGGATGAGCTGGCAGCGCATACGGCGCTCGTGCGCGATATGGCGGAGAGTGCGCAGGAGACCTGTGCGCTTGACCGTTTGGTAGAAAAGATGATTTCTGAGGTGAAGGTCTGAGATGGAAACGATGCAGGGAATGAAACGGACACATGGCTGCGGCACACTGCGCAAGGAGCAGGTGGGGGCAGAGGTAACGCTGTGCGGCTGGGTGTCGCGCCGCCGTGACCACGGCGGGCTGATCTTTGTCGATATGCGTGACCGCTCGGGATTTGTGCAGATCGTCTTCGATGAGGCGGCAATGGCAGAGGGGACGTTCCACGAGGCGGAGACGCTGCGCTCGGAGTTCGTTCTCTGTGTGCGCGGCACGGTGCGCGCACGCAGTGCGGAGACGGTCAATCCGAACATGGCAACAGGGGAGATCGAGATCGTCGTCAGCGAGCTGCGGATTCTCAACAAGGCAAAGACGCCACCGTTCTATATTCAGGATGGTGTCGATGTGGACGAGATGATCCGTCTGCGCTATCGCTACCTCGATCTGCGTCGCCCCGAGATGCAGGCAAATATGATCCTGCGTCATCGCGTGACGAAGATCATGCGCGATTTCTTTGACCGCAACGGGTTCCTTGAGATCGAGACGCCGATGCTCTGTAAGAGTACGCCCGAGGGGGCACGTGACTTCCTCGTGCCGAGCCGTCTCAATCCGGGCGAGTTCTATGCGCTGCCGCAGTCCCCGCAGATCTTCAAGCAGCTGCTCATGGTCTCGGGCTTTGAGAAATACTTCCAGATCGTGCGCTGCTTCCGCGACGAGGATCTGCGCGCCGATCGTCAGCCTGAGTTCACGCAGCTCGATATCGAGATGTCCTTTATGGATCAGGACAGCATCCTCACGCTCATGGAGGGGATGGTCAAAGAGCTGTTTGAAAAGAGCATCGGCGCGAAGATCGAGACGCCCTTCCAGCGTATGTCGTGGGATGAGGCGATGGATCGCTTCGGCTCGGACAAGCCCGATCTGCGCTTCGGCATGGAGCTGCAGGACATTACGGACTATGTCGGCGGTTCGGACTTCAAGGTGTTCAACGCTGTCATGGAGGCGGGCGGCCGCGTGAAGGTCATCAACGTCGAGGGCTATGCGAATATCCCGCGCCGTGAGCTGGACGGTCTCGTCTCCTATGTGCAGGGCTACGGCGCAAAGGGACTGGCGTGGATTCAGTACACGGAGGAGGGCGTAAAGTCGCCCTTCAAGAAGTTCTACTCCGACGAGACCTTTGAGACGATCAAGAATGCCGTCGGGGCAAAGACAGGCGATCTGCTCCTCGTCGTCGCCGACCAGCCGCTCGTCGTGGCACAGGCACTCGGCGAGCTGCGCCTTGAGATGGGACGTCGCCGTGGATTGATCGATCCCGATGCGCTGCGGTTCCTCTGGGTCGTGGACTTCCCGATGTTCGAGTACAGTGCGGAGGAGAAGCGCTACAAGGCGATGCACCATCCGTTCACCGCGCCGCGTGATGAGGATGTGCCGTTCCTGAAGTCCGATCCCGGCCGCGTCAAGGCAAATGCCTATGACATGGTGCTGAATGGCGTCGAGATCGGCGGCGGCAGTCTGCGTATCTACAGCAGCGATCTGCAGGAACAGGTCTTTGAGGCACTCGGCTTCACGCCGGAGGAGGCACGTGCACGCTTTGGCTTTATGATGAATGCCTTTGAGTACGGCACGCCGCCGCACGGCGGACTCGCCTTCGGCCTCGATCGTCTCGTGATGTTGATGGCAAAGCGACGCTCCATCCGTGACGTGATTGCCTTCCCGAAGACGCAGAGCGCATCGGATGTGATGAGCGAAGCACCTGCGACCGTCGATGAGAAGCAGCTGCGTGAGCTCTATATCCGTACGGCTGTGCCGAAGAAGAAGGCAGACGAAGCTGCACGGTAAAACGGTACGACGAAGCATTTCGAGGGCGTCCCATGCGGACGCTCTCTTTTCGCGAGACAGAAGGAGGAGTTGCGCTTGGCAGAGCGGGTGAATATCCTGGGGGTCGATGTCGATGCCGTCACAATGGCGGAGGCTGTCGATGTCGTGCGCCGTGCCATGGACACGCGTGCGGGCGTTATGGTTGCGACGGCGAATGCCGAGATGCTGATGCGTGCGACGCATGATGAGGAGCTGCGCCGTATCCTGAATGCGTCGGCACTCGTTGTGCCCGATGGGGCAGGGACGGTCTGGGCGGCACGTCACCTCGGGCACGCGATGCCCGAGCGTGTCGCGGGCTACGATCTGGCGCAGGAGCTGCTGCGCTGTGCCCCTGCCGAGGGGCGGCGCGTTTACTTCTTCGGCTCAGCGCCCGGCGTTGCGGAGAAGGCAAAGGCGAAAGCGGAGCAGCTTTATCCCGGCATCGAGATCGTGGGGGTGCGCAACGGGTTCTTTTCCCCTGCGGACAATGCGGCGATCATCGCGGAGATTCGCGCGGCACGCCCGGATCTCCTGCTCGTCGCGCTCGGTGTGCCGAAGCAGGAGAAGTGGATCGCCGCGCATCTCGCAGAGCTCGACGTCCCCGTCGCCATCGGTGTCGGTGGGACGCTTGACGTCATGGCGGGCGTGATGAAGCGCGCACCGCACTGGATGCAGAAGGCAAAACTGGAATGGCTCTTCCGCGGCCTGATGCAGCCGAAACGTGCAGGCCGTCTGCTGGCACTGCCGAAATTCGTCCTGAAAGTGCACGCATCGCGAAAATAAGAGCCATATCTGTGGACAAAGAATAGGCTTTCCATTATAATGTGAGAGAAAAAGGAGGCGTGTCTGCGTGGTCATTGTCAGTGAGGGCTATAAGTTTATCGGCGCCGCACTCGTTTTGGCGGTTATTTTTGGATACTTTGCGCATCCGTATGCCGCGCTTCCGTTCGTCGTGCTGGCGTGTTATTTTGCCTATTTCTTCCGCAGCCCGACACGTACGATCGCCGCAAACGAACATCATATTCTGTCGCCTGCCGACGGCACGGTGACGGAGATCTCCTCTGTGGGCGTGGATGATTTCGTCGGGGAGCCGTGCAACAAGATCGTCATCTTCATGTCGGTCTTTAATGTGCACGTCAACCGCAGTCCGATCAATGGGGAAATCAAACTGCAGAAATATTACTGCGGCCGTTTTCGTCCCGCCTACAAGGACGAGGTCGGCTTTGAAAATGAACACCATCTGATCGGCATAGACCGCGGCGATCTGCGTATCACGGTAAAGCAGATCGCGGGAATCCTCGCGCGGCGCATCGTCTCGTGGGTAACGCTCGACGACCGCATGAAGCAGGGAGACATCTACGGCATGATCCGCTTCGGCTCCTGCCTTGAGATCGTGATGCCTGAGCGGGCGCAGATCCTCGTGCGGGAAGGCGAAAAGGTGCAGGGCGGCAGGACTGTCCTGGGGAGGCTTGAAGGCGAATGAATTACAGACGATTTCTGCCGAATCTGTGTACGGCGATGAATCTGTTCTTTGGTATGTGTTCCATCCTGTCAACGGCAGAAGGCCATCTTGACTGGGCGGCGATCTTCATTCTGCTCGCGCTGGTCGCGGACGGCATGGACGGACGCGTGGCGCGTGCGCTCGGCGTCTCCAGTGAGTTCGGCAAGGAGATGGACTCCCTCTGCGACCTCGGCTCATTCGGCATCGCCCCCGCGCTGCTCGCGTGGAAACTGGCTCTCTTCTCCTACGGGCTCGTCGGTGCAGCGGCGGCGATCTGCTTTGCTCTCTGCGGGATGTGGCGTCTCACGCGCTTCAATGTGAATGCCAATGTGGTGCACGGCTACTTTATGGGGCTCGCCATTCCTGCGGGCGGGAATCTCGTCGCCATGTCGGCATGGCTCTTTCTCTCGCTCGGCATTAACCCTGCCGACTATGGGCTTCTTTATCCCGCCGCGGTCGCCGTGACGGGCTATCTGATGGTCAGTCACGTCCACTACCCGGATTTTAAGGGCGGCGGGGAACGGATTTACTTTGTATCGAAGCTCGTCGCACTCATCGTGTTTGCCGGCATCCTCTACGTCGGACAGACGGCCGTTCTGCCCGCTGTATTTACGGCGATTTTTGCGGCGTATGCGCTCTTTGGCATCGTCAACCATGTGACTGCGCTGACGATGCGGACGAGGGAAAGCTGATATGACAGAGATCTTTCATGCACTCTCGCCCTATCTGCCGGCACATGTCTTTGACATCATCATGGTGCCAATGCAGATTCTCCTCCTGCTCTTCACGCTGTATTTTTTCTTCATCGGCTTCTGCTGTCTGTGGCGGCATGGGGAGAAAAAAATCCTGACGCCGGAGAAGACATTTGCTGTTGTCGTCGCCGCGCACAACGAGGCGGCGGTCATCGGGCAGCTCATCGAAAATCTGCAGCGGCTCGACTATCCCAAGGAACTGTACGACATCTATGTCATTGCCGACAACTGTACGGACAATACGGGGGAGATCGCGGAGAAGGCGGGCGCCATTGTCTGCACGCGCACGCATCCGACGAAGAAGAGCAAGGGGTTTGCCCTTGAGTGGATGTTTGAGCAGCTCTTTGCGATGGACAAGGAGTACGATGCCGTCGCTATCTTCGATGCGGACAACCTCGTACACCCGAATTTTCTCAAGGAGATGAACAACCGTCTCCTCAAGGGCGACAAGGTCATTCAGGGCTATTTGGATGCGAAGAATCCATACGATACATGGGTGGCAGGGACGTTTGCGATTGCGTTCTGGGTCATCGACCATATCTCGCATCTCGCAAAGACGAACATCGGTCTCTCGGCGTGCCTCGGCGGTACGGGCATGTGCATTACGACGGACGTGCTGAAGCGGCACGGCTGGCGCGCGACCTGCCTCACCGAGGACATGGAGTTCACGATGAAGCTGCTTGCCGAGGGCATCAAGACGACGTGGGCGCATGACGCCGTGGTCTACGATGAGAAGCCGCTCACGTTCAAGCAGGCGTGGAACCAGCGCAGACGCTGGGCGCAGGGACAGTTTGACGTGGCGCACCGCTTTATCCCGACGATGATCCGCGAGGGCTGGAAACGCCGCGACATACGCATCTGGGATGGCTGCATCTATCTTCTGCAGCCGCATTTCCTCATGATCTCGACGTTCTTCATCATCATCAGCTATGTGCAGCTGGCGTTCCCGCCGTTTTATACGAGTATCTACAAATTCCTGCCGTCGCAGCTGATGACGGCGATCATGATCGGGCAGTATCTTCTGCCCATGATTATCCTTATCAAGGTGCGTGCCAAGGTGAAGGCGTGGTTCTATTTGCTCCTCTATCCTGTGTTCATCTATTCGTGGATACCGATCATCTTCCTCGGGTTCATCCATCGAAATGAGCATGAGTGGAGCCATACGAAGCATACGCGCGCCATGAGCATGGACGAAGTGATGAGCGATGTGAAATAATGGCATCGAGAGAGGCTGCTGCACGTGTGCGGCAGCCTTTTGACAAACGAAGGAGAGCAGAATGTATACACTGCGCGTTGAAGGCGCATTCGAGGCGGCACACCGCGTTGTCGGGTATCCTGGGAAATGCGACCGCCTGCACGGGCATAACTGGGTCGTCGAGGCGGCGTTTCGCGGCACGGAGCTCGATGATCTCGGAATGATGATCGACTTTAAGACGGCAAAGGCAGCGCTGATGGCGGTATTGGATGAGTTCGACCATCGCTATGTCAATGAACTCCCGCCGTTTGATGCCGCGATGAATCCGACGGCGGAGAATCTGGCGCGAATCATTTTTGAGCGCCTTGCCGTGCGTCCTGAGGTTACGGCGACAGCGGCACATCTTGCTGCACTGACCGTCTGGGAGACGCCAAAATCATCTGTCACGTATGAGAGGGACTGAAATGAACGAGAATATCATCGAGATTTTCTCGACGGTTCAGGGCGAAGGGAAGTACGTCGGCTGCCGGCAGGTGTTCCTGCGCCTTGAGGGCTGCAATCTTCACTGCAGCTACTGCGATACGGACAGCGCGGTCGGGATGCACCCCGACTGTGTCGTGGAGGAGGGAGCGGGGACGTATCATCTCGTGCCCTACCCGAATCCAATCTCGCCGCAGCGTGCGGCAGAGCTGGTGGAGATCGCAGCGGCGGGCGTACCGCATCAGGCGCTCAGCATTACGGGGGGCGAGCCGCTGCTGCATGCAGCGTTCATCCGTGCACTGGCGCCGCATGTGCAGCTGCCGATTTATCTGGAGTCGAACGGAACGCTCCATGAGGAGCTGAAGAAGTGCATTGACTGTGTGGCAGGCATCAGTATGGACATCAAGCTGCCCTCTGCGACGACGCATCCCGTCTGGGATGCCCACGAGCGCTTTTTGGAGATCGCAAAGGCGAAGGATACGTGGGTCAAGATTGTCGTCGCGGCGGAGAGCCCTGACAGCGAAGTCGATACCGCCATTCGGCTCGTGGCGGATACCGCCCCGGAGTCGATGCTGATTCTGCAGCCCGTGACGCCCTACGGCGGATGTACGAAGCCCTCGCCCGAGCAGCTGCTCGCATGGCAGGAGAACGCGCTGCAGCGCCTTGCACATGTGCGTGTGATCCCGCAGACCCATCGGATGATGGATATGCTTTAGGGGCGCACGGATAAAGATCTTGGTGCATGATTCCCACAAAAACTATTGACGGATATGGTAAACTAAGGAAGCACTGATAAATTCGGTACAACCATCTTGACGCATCTTTTTTGCCCGCACTTCGGCGGAAAATCCTCCACAGAGCACCACTCTGCGTCCGGTTTTCCACCTCGTTCGGACGAAAAAATCTACGCCAATCTGGCAGACCTCATTTTATCAGTGATTCCCTAAAACAAAACGATCACAGAAATTGAGAGGCATTGAACGTATCAGTGATTCTTTTGAGGAAGAACAACAGACGATGAAGATTATTGACGCCCATCTGCACTATGGCAGAGGGGAGTATTTTGATACCGTCGCACGTGCGGCGGGACACGAGAATACGGAGGAGGCGCTGCGGCGCGACTGCCGTGCGGCGGGGATTGTCCACGGCGTTATCATGGGCAATCTCCCCGTGGAGGAGCTCGCGCCGAACTATCCCGATCTCTTTCACTACTGTGTCGGGATCGCGGGCGACGGCGGGCAGACGGAGATGAGTGCTGCGCGCATTGAGCAGCTCTTGCCTGCCCTTGAGCAGCATCTTCGGAGCGCGCGCTGCGTCGGCATTAAGCTCTATCCCGGCTACAATTATTTCTATATCTATGACGATATGCTTGCCCCCGTTTACGAACTGGCATCACGGTACGGAAAGCCCGTTGCCGTGCACACAGGACTGACAGCGACGGAGAAGGCGCTGCTGAAGTATGCGCATCCGAATGTCATGGATGAGGCGGCGACGAAGTTCCGTCAGGTGAATTTCGTCATGTGCCATCTGGGGGAGCCGTATTTCGTCGATGCCATTGCGGTGATGGAGAAGAATCCGAATGTCACCGCCGATCTCTCGGGGATGCTTGAGGGGAAAATTGTGGATTTTGACTGCTTCTGTGCGCGAAAGCATTTCTATATCGAGCAGCTGCGCGGCTGGCTCGCGTACCTGAATGCGTACGATCGGCTGATGTTCGGCACGGATTGGCCGCTGGCAAACTTCGGCGACTATGTTGCATTCACAAAGCTCCTCATTCCCGAGGAGCACTGGGATGCTGTGTTTTATGAGAATGCGGTGCGGATCTATCATCTGCACCTGACATGAGGAATACTATGGCGATACTTGACATCAAGAAGGCGGGGGATCCCGTCCTGAAACAGACGGCGGAGCCGATCGAACGCCTCACGAAGCGGCATCGGCAGCTGCTCGACGATATGGCGGAAACGATGTATGCTGCTGACGGCGTGGGTCTTGCTGCGCCGCAGGTGGGGAAGTCTCTGCGCATCGTGGTGATCGACGTGCAGGATGAGCACGGGCTCTTGGAGCTCGTCAATCCCGTCATCACCATGCGCGAGGGAAGCGTGACGGAGTCGGAGGGGTGCCTCTCCGTGCCGAAGGTCTACGGTGATGTGGAGCGCGCGGAGCGTGTGACGGTGGAGTATACCGACCGCCGCAGCCGCCGCCGTACATTGACAGCGGAGGGGCTTTTGGCGCGCTGCATTCAGCATGAGTGCGATCATCTTGAGGGGCGCCTCTTCATCGATATTGCCGTGCGCCTGCGCAAGGGGGAGGAAGAGGAATGACGCCGATGCGTACCGTCTTTATGGGGACGCCGGATTTCGCCGTGGCGATTCTTGCGGCGATGGCAGAGCGGCGCGATCTCACGGATATCGTCGCCGTTGTTACGCAGCCGGATCGCCCGCGCGGGCGCGGGAAGAAACTCAGCCCCTCTCCGGTCAAGGCGTGGGCCCTGTCACATGATATTCCCGTTCTCCAGCCTGCACGCGCACGTGATGCGGCATTTGCCGAAGCGCTGCGCGCCCTCCGTCCCGATGTGGCGGTGGTGGCGGCATTTGGGCAGATCCTGACGCAGGAGATTCTGGATATCCCCGTGCATGGCTGCATCAATGTGCACGCGTCCCTGCTCCCGCTCTATCGCGGTGCTGCACCGATTCAGCACGCGGTGATGGACGGTGCCGCAGTGACGGGGATTACGACCATGCAGATGGATGCGGGGCTCGACACGGGGGATATGCTCCTGCGGCGCGAGGTTCCCATCCATAGGGATACGACGTACGGAACGCTCCACGATGCTCTGATGGAGACGGGGGCGGCGCTCCTCGTGGAGACGCTGGAGCAGCTTGCCGCAGGGGTGCTCACGCGTACGCCGCAGACGGGGGAGAGCAGCTATGCCGCACGCATTACGCGCGAGACGGCACAGATCGACTGGTCGCGCACGGCACGGGAGCTCGATGCCCTCGTGCGCGGGCTGAACCCTGTGCCCTACGCAGAGACGCATCTGGGGGACGCACGGTATAAGATCGGTATGCTGTCCCTCACAGGCGAGCGGACCGATGCGCCGCACGGCACCATTCTCACGGCAGATCGGCGGGCAGGGCTGCGCGTCGCAGCAGGCGATGAGATCGTGCAGGTGACAGAGATTCAGGCACCCGGGAAACGGATGATGGCGGTATCCGACTTTTTGAATGGCTGTGTACTGACTGCAGGAGCACGTTTTACATCATGAGTACGGAGACATTGACGGTCAACGGCGGCAAGGCGGGGGAGAAGAAGACGATTCTCCTGCCCTCACGGCCAAAGAAGCGGCTCTTCATCGGGATGCTCCTGCTCGTGACACTGCTCGCCGCCGTGCTCCTCTTTGGCATATGGTACATTGGCGTGCCGGGGCTTGAGCGCATCCAACCGCTTCTGCCGTGGGCGATCGGCGCTCTGCTGACAGGCGCGGTACTCCTGTCCTTTTTCGGCATCTTCAACATGGTGCTTGCCGTTGCGGGACTGCCGTATCTCCCGTGGATGAAGCGGCAGACCTATGAGCTGATCAATCTGCTCTTTCCTGCTGCCGTGCGCCTTGGGGCGCTCTTTGGCGTCAAGCGTCGTCGGCTGGAGGGCTCGTTTATCGCGGTCAGCAATCTGCTCTTTCACCGCATGCACATCCGCGTGCCCGCCGACCGCCTGCTCGTCGTGACACCGCACTGCCTGCAGCTCGCGAGCTGCCCGCACAAGGTGACGCGCGATCCAAACAACTGCAAGCGCTGCGGCGGCTGCAACATCGGCGATCTCGTTACGCTCTCTGAGGAGATGGGGTTCCATTTCTTTGTCGCGACAGGCGGGACACTGGCGCGACAGGTCGTCTACAACACGCGGCCAAAGGCGGTGCTCGCGATTGCGTGTGAGCGCGATTTGATGAGTGGGATCCAAGACGTTTTTCCGCTTCCCGCCGTCGGAGTGCTCAACATCCGCCCGAACGGCCCCTGCTACAATACGAGTGTGGATATGGCGGAGGTACGCCGCCAGCTCGAAGAGATTATTGAACCCAACCCAAAGGACACATAGATGCCAAAGCAGTACGATGAGAAAAAGATCGACCGCATCCGCGAGCGTGCGATGCAGGTACTCCTGCGCGTGCACAGCGAGGGCGCATACGCGAATGTAGCTCTCGCCGATGCGCTGCGCGGTGCGGAGATGGCGGAGCGCGACCGCCGCTTTCTGACAGAACTGGTCTACGGCACGGTGAAGGCGGGCGAGACGCTCGACGTCATGATTCGCCGCTATGTCGCCGACCTCAAAAAGGCGCAGCCGCCCATACGAGAGCTTCTGCGCCTTGGCTTTTACCAGATCTTCTTCATGGATAAAATTCCGTCGTCCGCCGTTTGTCATACAGCGGTGGAGCTCGCGAAAAAACACGGCGGAAAGGGCGCGGCGTCCTTTGTCAACGGCGTCCTGCGGACGGCGCTGCGCGAGCCACAGCGTGCGGCTCTGCCAAAGGGGCGCGATGCACGCTCGCTTGCGCTGCGGATGCAGCATCCCGTGTGGATGGTGGAGCGGTGGCTGCGCGATTACGGCTATGAAGAGGCAGAGCGGCTGTGCCGCTGTGACAATGAGAGTGCGCCGCTCACGCTGCGGACGAATACCCTGCGCACGAGCCGCACTGCCCTCATGGAGCGACTGACGGCGGCAGGCGTTCACGCCACGGCGTCGCTGCGCGTTCCCGAGGGCATCCTCCTGCGCACGCACGGGGCACTCGATGCGCTTGCGCCGCTGCGTGAGGGCCTGGCGCAGGTGCAGGACGAGAGCTCGATGCTCGTGGCGTATATCCTTGGCGCAGAGCCCGGCATGACGGTGATCGATGCCTGCGCCGCCCCGGGCGGCAAGACGACGCATATCGCCCAGCGGATGGAAAATCGCGGGCGCATTTTGGCGTTTGACATCTATGAGGAAAAGCTGGGGCGCATCATGCGCAACGCAGAGCGGCTCGGCATCTCCATCATCGAGACGCAGCTCCTCGATGCGCGTGAGATCGGTGCGCACTATGGTGTGTGTGCTGACCGTGTCCTCGTGGATGCGCCGTGCTCAGGGCTCGGCGTCCTGCGGCGCAAACCCGATGCACGCTGGCGCAAAAGCCCGTCGGATGCGAAGACCTTGCCGCCGCTGCAGCTTGCGATTCTGGCGAGTGCGGCGCGGACGGTGAAGCAGGGCGGCGTCCTCGTCTACAGTACCTGCACGATGGAGCGCAGCGAGAATGCCGCCGTGGTGGAGGCATTTCTGCGCGGGCATGAGGACTTCGTCCTCGAGGAGACGGGGGCATTTTTGCCGGAGCAAAAAACAGCAGATCGCATGGTACAGATCATGCCGGAGACGGGCGGGCCGGACGGCTTCTTTATCGCCCGTATGAGACGTCGATGAATATTTTTGGATGGACGAAGACAGAGCTTGCCGATGCCCTCCGCGCCGAGGGGATTCCCCGCTTCCGCGCCGATCAGATCATCCGCTGGATGTATCAGCGCGGCGCGGTCTCTTTTGATGTCATGGACAATCTGCCGAAGGTGCTGCGCGCGCAGCTGGCGGAACGCTTTTCCATTGAGCGGCCACAGGTCGGTGCGCGCCTGACGTCGGCAGACGGCGCGACGATCAAGCTGCTCTATGCGTTTGCCGATGGGCAGACGGCGGAGACGGTGCTCATGCGTCATCCCTACGGCAACAGTGTCTGTGTCTCGACGCAGGCGGGCTGCCGCATGGGCTGTGCATTCTGCGCGTCGACGCTGCACGGTCTGGCGCGTAATTTGACCGTGGGGGAGATCGCCGCGCAGGTGATCGGCATGGCGGATTACCTGCGGCAGGAGGGCGTGCGCGTTGATACCATTGTCGTCATGGGCTCGGGCGAGCCGATGGAGAACTACGATAACGTGATCGGCGCGCTGCGCCTTTTGCATGCGGAGGAGACCATCGGGCTCAGCTATCGCGGGATGACGCTCTCGACCTCGGGGATTGTCCCGGGGATTTTGCGCCTCGCGGAGGAGGGGCTTCCGATCTCGCTCTCCATTTCGCTTCACGCGCCGACGGAGGAACTGCGTTCCTCGCTGATGCCCGTCAACCGCATGTACCCCATGGCGGAGGTGCTGCGGGCGGCAGAGCTCTATGCGGCGCAGACGAAGCGGCGTGTGACCTACGAGTACATCCTCATCCGTGATATAAATGACGGCGTGCGCGAGGCAGAGCAGCTCGCGCGCCTCCTGCGCGGACAGCTGGCAAGCGTCAATCTCATCCCGATCAACCCCGTTGCCGAGCGGCATCTCTTTCGCCCGCCGCGCGAGACAGTGCTCCGCTTTCAGCGAATTCTCGAGGCGCATCATGTCACGGCGACCGTGCGCCGCGAGATGGGGACGGATATTCAGGCGGCCTGCGGACAGCTGCGCAGCCGTCTCATGGAAGCAGGACTATAATTTTTTCAAGATTTATGCTATGATATAGAAGTTGTTTTGTATTTGTATGAAGCATGTGGATTTTCCTGTGCTTTGCGACCAAAGGAGAGCGATGCACGATGATGGATCGCGTGGAATCGTTTCTGGGGGATCACATCGAAGGTTTTTTTAACCGCAAGTTCAGCAGTCATCTGGAACCCGTGGAACTGATCAAGGGGCTGGAAAAAGAGGCGAAGCGCCAGAACAGCGCCTCTCTTGCCAATGCGTATATCATCTCTCTCGGGACGGAGGACTATCAGCGGCTCTGTTCCCACCGTGTGGTGGATGAGCTGGGAACGGCACTCAAGCGCTGTATCATCCGTGAGGATCTCTATATGGAAGGGCGGCTCAGCATTTCGTTTGACGTTGACGCGTCCCTGCGCGCGGGTTCATATCGTCTGGTGGGGCGGATGCAGCAGGATCACGTACCGGAGCCGAGCGACGCCGTTCCGCATGACACGCTCGCGCAGACCATCGTGCTTGAGCGGCCATCCCTGCGCGACGGACGTTGTCTCGATCTGCCGCCCGAGCATGAGCTCGCGGAGCTCACGGTACTCAGCGGGGCGGATGAGGGCGTTGTGATGCCGCTCGGCGAGCGCAAGATCTATATGGGGCGGATGCCGCGCAATGAGTTCATCTTGACGGACAGCAATATTTCCCGCGTGCATGCGTGGGTTTCCTACGAGCGGCATCGGCATGTGCTCTACGATGCGCAGAGCCGCAACGGTACATTTATCAACGGAGAGCGGAGAGAGATGCAGTGCCTGAGGAATGGAGATGAGATCCGCCTCGGGACGACGGCGCTCCGCTATGAGGTGCGCTGATGCCGGCACTGGTTCTGAAAGCACTGCGCGTTGTCCTAGAATACGGTGCGCTGCTCTGGCTCGCCTATGCCGTCCTGCATCTTGGGCGGCAGATGTTCACGGCGCTGCGTGCCGATATACGCGCATCGCACACGCCGGCGCAGACCGCCGGGGCGGCGGCACTTGTCGTGCTTGCCGACGAGGGGCTGGAGGGGCGGCGTTATCCCGTGGGGCATGAGCTGTCCATCGGGCGCAGTCCGGACAATGACATCGTTCTTGACGACAGCTTCGTCTCGCATCATCATGTCCTGATTTATCAGCGCGAGAACGCGTATATCGCAGAGGATCTCGGCAGTCGGAATCACACGTATCTGAACGACGGTCAGCTCAGCGGGCGCGCCTATCTGCGCGCGGGTGATGTCCTGCGCATCGGTGCTGTGTCGCTGCGGTTTGAGAGGTAAATACATGATCGAGGTTTCAAGCGCATCGGACATCGGACGCGTGCGCACATCGAACGAGGACAGCTGCGGCGTCTTTTCGCCCGCTGTCTACGTCGTGGCGGATGGGCTCGGCGGACACGCGGCAGGCGAGGTGGCAAGCCGCATCGTCGTCGCCGCTGTGCATGATATGGCAAATGCCGGAGAGCCCATTGACACGGCAGCGCTCAAGAGTGCCGTCCTGCGAGCCAATCAGCAGGTGCTGGATGCGGCCGCCAAGAACTCCTCCTATGAGGGGATGGGCTCGACGGCGACGGTGCTCCATATCGACGAGGAGGCGCAGACGGCGTGCTATGCACACGTCGGTGACAGCCGTCTCTATCTCCTGCGCGGCGGGGCGCTGCGCAGGATTTCGCGCGACCACTCCTACGTGGAGGAATTGGTTGCCCGTGGGGAACTGAGCGAGGCGGAGGCGCAGCATCATCCGCGCAAGAACTATCTGCTGCGTGCCGTCGGGGTCGAGGAGCGCCTGCACGTGGATGGAGATACGTTCCCCGTGATGGCAGGAGACCGCTTCCTCCTCGCCACGGACGGTCTGACCAATATGGTGGAGGATGCGGATCTGTGTGCGCTGCTCGGCGGTAATCCCGACGATGCAGCGCGGCAGATGGTGGAGCGTGCCCTCGATGCGGGCGGGACGGACAATGTGACGGCGATTGTCATCGCCTGTGATCCGTCATGATGCTCAAGATGAGACTCGCCCCGCTGGGCATCCTCCTCTGCGGGCTCGGTGTTCTCCTGCTGAAGCATGGGGCGGGACAGCCGGGGTGGCATTTTGACTGGCAGCGGGATCTGCCCTATCTGCCCGATCTCGGCTTCCTCGTTCTCTGCGGTGCGGCGGGGTACATCTTGGCGGCGCGGCGTCATCTGGACACGGTACCGCTTGCCCTTGCCTACACACTTCTCGCTGTGGGGCTCATCGAGGTGGCGCGGCTGAAGCCCGATCTCTTTGCCGCACAGCTGCGCTGGGCATGTGTCGGCACCGCCGCGTGGATGCTGGTGCTCCTCTTTTGGGCGCGGCTGCGTCGGATGCTCGCCTACCCCTATGTGCTCGGTGCAGCGACGACCATCGTTTTGCTTCTGCCGCTGCTCTTTGGCGTCTCCATTGGCGGCAATAAGAACTGGCTGGCATTCGGCGCATTCTCTGTGCAGCCCTCGGAGTTTGGAAAAATCCTTCTTGTATTCTTCCTCGCGGCGTATCTTGCCGATCATCATGCCGTGCTGACCCTGCCGGCGCGCCGCGTTGCCTTTCTTCATCTGCCGCCCGTGCGCTTTATCGCGCCGCTCGTGGCACTATGGGGGCTCTCGGTGCTGATGTTTGTCATTGCACATGACCTCGGCGCGGCGCTCTTCTTCTTCGGCATGGCGGTGGTCATGACCTATATGGGGACGGGGCGCAAGTCGTATGTGTTCCTCGCCGGCGTGTTCATTCTGGCTGCGGCGGCACTCAGCTATATGCTTTTTGGGCACGTGCGCGTGCGCTTTGATATCTGGATGCACCCGTGGGCAGATCCCAACGGGATGTCGTATCAGATCGTCCAGTCGCTCTTTGCCATCGGCAGCGGCGGCGTCTGGGGGACAGGGCTCTCCGAAGGACATCCCGGGCTCATCCCTGAGGTGCACACCGATTTTATCTTTTCGGCGATTGCCGAGGAATTTGGGCTGATCGGTGCTGTTTTTGTCCTCATGGCGTATGCGCTGCTCTTTTGGCGCGGCATTCAGATCGCGCTGCGGCAGGCGCGAATGGAGGAGACGCTGCTCGCTGCGGGGGCTGCGGTCGCGCTCCTGCTGCAGGCGTTCATCATCGTGGCGGGCGTCACGAAGCTCCTGCCCCTGACGGGCATTACCCTGCCGTTTGTCAGCTACGGGGGCAGCTCGATGGCGGCGAGTTTTGTCTTCCTCGGGATTCTGACTGCGCTCTCTGCCCCACGCAAGGAGGCGGCATCATGACGGATGGAAAAATGCGCCGCCATATCGCCGCGGCGGCAGCCTGCCTCCTCGTCCTCATCGCCGTCCAGATCCTCTATCTGGTCAAGATTTCCGTGTGGGACGGCGCGTCGCTCGCTGCGCATCCGCTCAATATGCGCTCTGCCCTCATGGAGGAGGATATACGGCGCGGGCGCATCCTCGATCATACGGGGCGCGTTCTCGCGGAGAGCGATGCCGCAGGAAACCGCTCCTATCCCTATGGCGCTGTGCTCGCCCCCGTGACGGGGTACCGCACGGATCGCCATGGGGCGACGGGCATCGAACAGACGGAGGGGACACCGCTCAGCGGTGTGACGAACGATGTCGCGGGCATGGGGCCGCTGCGCACCCTGCTCCGCGCCGATGCGGGCTATGATGTCCGCCTCACCGTCGATGCGGAGCTCTCACAGACCGCATACCGTGCCCTCGGCGAGCACCGTGGTGCCGTCGTCGTAATGGATGCGGAGACGGGGGCTCTCCTAGCGATGGTGAGTACGCCGTCCTTTGACCCGTCCGTGACCGAGCGCTCGTGGGATACGCTCTCGTCGCGTGCGGACAGCCCGCTCCTCAACCGTGCCGCGCAGGGGCTTTACCCGCCCGGCTCGACCTTCAAGACATTGGTCGCCGATGCGGCACTCGCCACGGGCGTCACGACGACGGACGAGATCTTCGACTGCACGGGTGAGCTCGCGATCGGCAGAGACTATGTCCTGCATGAGCCGCACGGCGAGGTACACGGGCGGCTGCGTCTGGCAGATGCCCTGCGCGAATCGTGCAACATCACCTTTGCGACCCTCGCCATGCGCATGGGGGACAAGGGGCTCGGCGATGCCTTTGACCGCTTCGGGATCGGGGCAGAGCTGAGCGCGCCGGAGGTTTCCATGGCGGCAGCACACGTTCCCTCCCTGCGCGGGCTGAGTGATGGGGAGATCGCTCAGCTCGGCTTCGGGCAGGGGCAGCTGCTCGTCACGCCGCTGCAGATGGCACTCGTTGCCGATGCGTTCGCAAACGGCGGGCGCATCATGCAGCCCTACCTCGTGGATGCCGTCCTGACGACGGGTGGAATCGCACTTGAGACATCCAGCCCGAAGGTATGGCGGACGGCGACGACACCCGAGCGTGCGGGCATCATCGACGGGGACATGGCGGGGGTTGTCGCTTCCGGAACGGGTACGGCGGCGGATGTCGCGGGCGTGCGTGTGACGGGCAAGACCGGTACGGCGGAGAACGCCACCGGTACGGATCATGCATGGTTCATCGGGTCGGCCGAGCGCGGCGGACGCAAGATCGTCCTCTCCGTCCTCGTGGAGGAGGGCGGCTTTGGCGGCAGAGCCGCAGCGGGCATCGCCCGTCAGATCATACGTACATATTTCGAGGGCTGACACCCTCATGAATCGAGCCTCCCCTACAGGCAGAGGCGATAGGAGGAACAAACATGGTCGAGCGTGTCTTGGATGGACGCTACGCACTGGAGATGCTCGTAGGCAGCGGCGGCATGGCAGATGTCTATCGGGCGAAAGATCAGCTCCTGGAGCGCACGGTTGCCGTAAAGATTCTGCACCAGCAGTATGAGCACGACACGGAGTTCATCGGACGCTTCCAGCGCGAGGCAAAGGCTGCCGCGCGCATTACGCATCCCAACATCGTCAATGTCTACGATGTCGGCGTCGCCGAAGGGCGTCACTACATCGTCATGGAATATGTGCCGGGGCGTACGCTGAAGGAACGCATCAAGGAAGAGGGCGCGCTGCCTGTGGCACAGGCACTCCATATAGCAAAACAGATTGCCGGTGCACTGGCACAGGCGCACGCGAACAATCTCGTGCACTGCGACATCAAGCCGCACAACATCCTCGTCATGCCCGACGGAAATGTCAAGGTGGCGGATTTCGGCATTGCGCGCGCGGTCACCGAGTCCACCATGACCTACAACGACAACATCATGGGCTCAGTGCACTACTTCTCCCCGGAGCAGGCACGCGGCACGATCATCACGCCGAAGTCCGATGTGTACTCCCTCGGCGTTGTCCTCTATGAGATGCTCTCTGGGCATATTCCCTTTGACGGCAATACGGCGGTGAGCATTGCGCGCAAACATCTTGAGGAGGAGCCGCAGCCGCTTCGCCGCCTCGTGCCCGGCATCCCCCCCGTCGTTGAGGCGCTCGTGGCACGCATGATGGCGAAGGATCCCGCACAGCGGCCGGACAGCAGCACCCTTGCGGCGGATATCGCCCATACGGAGCAGCTGCTGCGCGGCGATCAGACGACCGCCGTCCCCGCCTTTGATCCGGATGCGACGCGCGTCCTCAGCCCGCAGGAGGCACAGGAGATTCACGCCGCCGTGCCGGTGGAGGAGAATACGGAATCCGTACCGGTGAATGAGCGGCCGTTCTATCAGAAAAAGAAGTTTAAGTTCGGCATTGTCCTCGTTCTTCTCTTGGGCTTTTTCACCGGCTTTTTCCTCAGCTTCGGCAAGTTCTGGAGCTCAGTCGAGGTCACTGTGCCCGATGTGACGGGAAAACAGCTGACGCTCGCACGTCAGATCCTCGAGGATCAGCATCTGCGTGTCACCGTGGCGGAGACCTATGATGCGTCTGTGCCCGTCGGCATCGTCGTTTCACAGACACCCGAGGCGGGCATGACGGTCAAGGAAGAGCGCACAGTCACCATCTATGTCAGCAAGGGCGGCGAAGAGATTGAGATGCCGAACCTGCGCGGACTGAAAAAGGAAGACGCCATCAGCAAGCTCGAAAAGATGGGGCTGCGCCTCGGCTCGGCATACGAGACGTATTCGGATGAGGACAGCGGTACAGTCATTTCGCAGGATCCGCGCAGCGGGTCGCGCATCAGCAAGGGGCAGAGTGTTGATATCACCGTCAGCAAGGGGCAGAAGGTCAAGAAGGTCGCTGTTCCCGATGTGCAGGGCGTCCCGCTCGACCGCGCACGCGCGATGCTGGAGGGCAGCGGCCTGAAGATCGGCGGCACGTCGGAGGAAACGAGCACGCAGGCAGAGGGAACGGTCATCCGTCAGTCGCCTGCGGCGGGGGCCGAGACAGAGGCCGGTACAGCCGTGCGCCTGACCGTTTCAAGCGGCAAGGGCGCTGAGACGAAGAGCAGCGGGAAAAACAGCGAACCGAAGAAGGGCGATAAAGACCCTGCGGGACGACGCATCCAGACGGAAAAGACGGAGTAGGGAGGCGGCTGTGCATCAGTACGGACGGATTCTGAAGGTCTACAACAGTGTCGTCCACGTCTCTGTGGATGGTACGGAGATGCTCTGTAAGCTGCGCGGCAAGAGCATGCGCGGGCGGGATGCACTGCTTCCCGGCGATGTTGTGCGCGTAGTGTGCGGCACAGATGGTGAAGGCGTGATCGAGGGGGCGGAGCCGCGTACGTCCCTCCTCGCGCGCCCGCGCGTGGCGAACCTCACGCAGATCGTCATCACTGTGGCGGCGGCGTCACCCGACCCGCATCCGCTCGTCGTCAGCCGCTTTCTCGTGCTCGCCGAGCACAGCGGCATACGAAGCATCGTGCTCTGCATCAATAAGATCGACCTGATCGACGGGGAGGCAGCAGCGCAGCTCTGTGCACCGTACGAGGCGGCGGGGTATCCTGTCCTTCCTGTTTCGGCAGCGGAGGGGACGGGCATTGCGGCACTGCGGGAAAGACTGAGCGGTGAGATCACCGTCTTTGCGGGGCCGTCGGGCGCAGGAAAATCCTCCCTGCTCAATGCGATGGATTCGTCCCTCGGTCTGGCGGTGGGTGCGGTCAGTGAGAAAATCGGACGCGGGCGGCATACGACGCGCCGCGCCGAACTCCTTCCCTTTGTGGGCGGCTATGTCGTCGATACGCCGGGCTTTACGCAGCAGGAACTGACGGGTGTCGCAGCGGACGACCTCGCGGACTGCTTTCCTGAGTTCCTGCATTTTCTGGGATGCCGCTTTACGCCGTGCAGCCACAGTCATGAGCCGGACTGTGCCGTCAAGGCGGCGGCAGAGGAGGGGCGGCTCGCGTGTGAGCGGTACGATGCCTACGTCGCATTGCTCAAAGAAATTCGGTCGGCTAGAAAATAGGAGACAGATTCATGGCACATGAACACGAATACGAAGAAGAGATCATGGAGGAAGAGGAGCATATCCACGTTGAGCGTCCAACGATTGTTGCGCCGTCCATCCTCTCGGCGGATTTTGCGAATCTCGGGGCAGAGGTGCGCCGCGTCGAGGAGGCGGGGGCGGAGTACATCCACATCGATGTGATGGACGGGACGTTTGTGCCGAATATCACGATGGGTGCATGTGTGGTCGAGAGCCTGCGCAAGGTGTCCAAGGCGGTCTTTGACGTGCATCTGATGGTCGAGCACCCCGAGACGCACATCGAGAGCTTTGCGCGCGCGGGGGCGGACATCATTACCTTTCATGTCGAGGCGACGCGTCACGCGCACCGCGTCATCCAGCAGATCAAGGCGGCGGGCTGTCGTGCGGGCATCGCGCTGAATCCCGGCACCTCCATCTACACGCTCGAGGAGCTGATCGACGATGTCGACATGGTGCTGCTCATGACGGTGAATCCCGGCTTTGGCGGACAAAAGTTCATCGAGAACACGCTCGGGAAGATCCATGCCCTCTACCATACGATTGAGGGGAATGAGCTGGATGTCGACATCGAGGTCGACGGCGGCATCAATGCAGAGACGGCGGAGTCCGTCCGCTCTGCGGGAGCGAATGTGCTCGTCGCCGGATCGTATATCTACGGTGCGGCAGATGTATCTGCCGCCATCGCGTCGCTGCGCGGCTGATTGAGAGAGGGGAGGACAGTATGGGAGAACGCGCGGTCATTCTGCTCTCGGGCGGACTGGACAGCTGCACCTGCATGGCGATCGCCCATGCGGCGGGACAGGAGCTCTATCCGATCAGCTTTAACTACCATCAGCGCCACAGTCGTGAGATGGATGCGGCAAAGAGCATTGCCGCTCACTACCATGTGGCAGAGCATCTCATCATCGAAACGAATATGGACGCCATCGGCGGTTCGGCGCTGACCGACAGTGCCATTGATGTCCCTCAGGGCAACGCGGAGCGGACAGACATACCCGTTACGTACGTGCCCGCCCGCAACCTCATCTTCCTCAGCTATGCCGTCGGCTATGCGGAGCGCGTCGGTGCCACGCACGTCTACATCGGCGTGAACTCTGTGGACTACTCGGGCTATCCCGACTGCCGTCCCGCATTTATTGCGGCGTTTCAGCGCGCGGCCGATGCGGCGACGGCGGCATCGGCAGAGGACGGACGGCGCATCGTCATCGAGACACCGCTCCAGCATCTCTCCAAGGGGGAGATCATCCGCCGCGGCGATGAACTCGACGCGCCCTACGCCCTGACGACGAGCTGCTATCGGGGGGGAGATACGGCGTGCGGCGTCTGTGACAGCTGCCTTCTGCGGCTGCGCGGCTTTGCTGAGGCAGGCCTGCACGACCCCATTCCGTATGCTGCGGGGAAGAACTGATGCAGGACGTACAGAGCAGGGAGGACGGGCGCGGCATCGCCATTCAGCGCGTCGGGGTCAAGGACGTGCGCCTTCCCTTTCTCATAAAAAAACAGGCGGGCGGCTATCAGCAGGTGCTGGCAACGATTACCTTCACCGTCTCCCTGCCGATGGAGTTCAAGGGGACGCACATGAGCCGTTTCCTTGAGATCCTGCTTCCGTGGCGTGAGAAGCCTCTCGCCGAGGAGGAGATGGATGCGATGCTCACGGAGGCACTCGATCGCCTCCACGCCGAGGCGGCAGAGGTGCGGCTCGCATTTACCTACTTCCTCGAAAAGAGAGCACCCGTCAGCGGACGCACCTCCCTCCTCGGTGTCGATGCGTCCTTTACGGGGCGCAAAAGGCGCGGGATGCCGATGGAGTTTGAGCTGGGACTGTCCATGCCGTTCACCTCGCTCTGCCCGTGCAGCAAGGAGATCTCCTCCTATGGGGCACACAATCAGCGCTCGCGGGCACGCGTGCGGCTTCGCTTCCATGCGGGCGTGCCGTGCATCTACATCGAGGATCTGGCATCGCTTCTCGAACAGCAGGGCTCTGCGCCAATCTATCCGCTGCTGAAGCGTGCCGATGAGAAATACGTCACAGAGGAAGCGTACGAGCATCCGAAATTCGTCGAGGATATTCTGCGCGATACGGTTCTTGCGCTGCGGCAGCTGCCGGGGCTTGCGTATTTCTCTCTCGCCTGTGAGAACGAGGAGTCCATCCACAGCCACAATGCCTTTGCGGCACATGAAGAGCATTTGGATTAGAAGAAAGGGGAGGAGAGGCAGACGATGCGCAAATTCATACGACGCTTTCTCCTCCTTTTCATTCTCGTTGTCGGCATCTCCACCGCCGTCATCTACACGACGGTGGACATCAATACGCTGCAGAATCTGAACCAATTCCAGCCGTGGTCGCTCGCCCTCGCGCTCTGCGCCATCGCGCTCGGCATGTTCTTTGACGGCAGCCGCCTGATGCACCTCGTCCGCATCTCAAACGAACGGATTACGCTCTATCAGGCGGTGCAGGTGATCTTCGGCAACTATTTTCTCGCGCTTCTGACGCCCGGTGCGACGGGGGGCGCCGTGGCGCAGGTCATGTTCCTGCGCCATGCGGGCGTGCCCACGGGAAAGGCGGCCGTGCTCGTCATCGTACGCACGCTGCTCTCGATTTTCTTTCTGGCACTCTGCATGCCGCTGATCTTCCTGCACGATGAGGGTATTGTCCCGGGGATATCAAATGATGTTCTCATGGTGATTACCCTCACCGCGTTTGTCGGCATCATCCTCATCGTCGTCGGCGCACGGCGCGGCTATCTGGACTATCTCGTCGTACGCCTTGCACGCCGTCTGCGCGACCATCGCCGGCGCAAGCTCTTTGCCTTCTATCGCGACACGAAAAGCGCGATTTCTCTCCTGCTCGACGCGCCGCACCAGATGCTCGTGGTATTCGCCGAGTCAGGACTGAATCTCCTGTGCATCTACGCCGTCGTGCCATGTCTCTTGCTGGGGCTCGGCGTCACGAATGCCGATTGGTACACTGTCATGGGGCGCATGATCTTTCTCAATATGCTCCTCTACTTCAGTCCGACGCCGGGCGGCTCGGGCATCGCAGAGGGCGGATTCGTCCTCCTCTTTTCCTCCGTCGTCCCTGCGGGAACGGTCGGCATCGTTGCCGTCTGTTGGCGGCTCATCGCCGAGTATCTGCCGTTCCTCATCGGTTTTTACTACACCGTCACCGTCTTTGGCCGTGAGTTTTTGCGGCGATATTGAGTGTTCTTTGCTGCACGACATCCGCTCGTGCAGTTTTTTTGTGTTGTGAAATATGTGGGGGGATTCAGCTCGTGACGACCTCTTTTCTCCTATTCCTTTACGATTGCTTCAATAAAATTGACGAATCACATACCTTTCGCTTCAATCAAAAAAATCGCGTCAATCCAGAGACGGAGTTTCGATCTGCAATTCCATAAGAATAAAAATAAACATCTTTACAGCAGTATGAAATATGGATATACTATACTTAACTTACTATGTCGGCCATGGGAGCTGATATGGAAATCGACGGCTTCGGTGCTCTGACCGGAGAATGCTGCATCATTCCATCTTAAGGGGGAAGTATTCGAAATGGGACTTAGAACCAAATCTGTCTTGTTTTTTGATCTGTGTGTGGTGCTGATCTGTGTCTGCATGGCACTGATCGGATGGGAGAGTGCCAACAGCGGCTTTAACTCTGCCCTGCAGACACAGGCAGTATCAAATGTCAAGCTGATCTTTGAAAACATGGATGTCCGCTACCCGGGGGATTGGTCGCTGCAGGACGGAAAGCTCTATAAGGGCGATCACCATTTCGGCGACAATCAGGAGGTTGCCGACAAACTCGGCGAGATCTGTCAGGGCTACGTCACCTTCTTTGCAGAGGATGTCCGTGTTTCAACGAATCTCAGGAAGGCGAACGGCGAACGCAACGTCGGCACAAAGGCGAGTGCAGAGGTTGTCGATATTGTCATTAAAGGGAATAAGGAACACAGCGGTCTGGTGACGATCGACGGCGTCGACTATCTGGGGGCGTACGTACCTCTGCGGAATGCGAGCGGTCAGGCGATCGGAATGCTCTTCGTCGGCATCGGCTCGTATGTGATGGATGATGTGCGCCATCAGTTTCTCACGGTTACGGTCGTCGCCTCCATCCTCGTCATTCTCATCTTGAGTGTGCTCTCCTATGTGGCAATCGGCAGATCACTGAAGCCCATTGAGGAGCTCACTGAAGGGCTCAGCCAGATTGCGAAGGGGGATCTTCGTGTCGCCGA
The DNA here is from genome assembly GCF_900186465.1 of Centipeda felix. Classification (GTDB taxonomy): domain Bacteria; phylum Bacillota; class Negativicutes; order Selenomonadales; family Selenomonadaceae; genus Centipeda; species Centipeda felix. Next base: position 411,874 of record NZ_LT891959.1, on the reverse strand, counting down.
TCTGGACGAATCCCGTGCGGATGAGCTTGGTATACTCGCACACAGCGCCAATGCGATGAAGAACCGATTGCGTGAAGTCATGTCGAATGTCTCCCGCTCGGCAGAGACTGTTGCGGCGTCATCGGAGCAGCTGACGGCGAGCACACAGGAGACCCTCGAATCCATTACGCATGTCGCACAGAACACCACCTCGCTTGCAGAGGGGGCGGCAGAACAGACAGATATGATCGATCGCCTCGCTGCTAATGCCGATGAAATGTCGGATAAAATGAATCAGCTCGCTGAGCAGACGGACAGTGTCTACAAGCTCTCACAGAATGGGCAGGAGAGTACGGCAAACGGGCAGAACCAGGTGAACGATGCTGTGAATCGGATTCAGGGCATCGCCGAGCAGGTCAGTGCAGCAGCAGGGCTTGTTGAGGCCCTTGGCAAGCGCTCCGATGAGATCGGATCGATCGTTGACACCATTTCAGGCATCTCTGAACAGACGAATCTTCTCGCGCTCAATGCAGCCATCGAGGCGGCACGCGCCGGTGAGGCAGGACGCGGATTCGCTGTTGTCGCAGAGGAAGTCCGCAAGCTCGCGGAGCAGTCGGGCGAGTCGGCAAAGAACATTGCCGACCTCATTCGCCTCATTCAGAAGGATACAGCAGATGCTGTTGCCGCCATCCGTCAAGGGAATGAGAACGTCGATGAGGGGGCCTCTGTCGTCGCGTCCTCGGGTGAGGCGTTCCGTACTGTGGCGGAGAATTTCACGGAACTTGGCAGGAATATTTGCCTTGCTTCGGACGCTGTTGGTGTTGTCAGTAAGGCAAGGGATGACATGATCGAATCTCTGAAGCGCGTCGAGGACATCTCGCGCAAGGCAGCGGATGATACGCAGACCATCTCGGCAGCTGCGGAGGAGCAGGCTGCTGCGATGCACGAGATGGCAGATGCAAGCAATACGCTTGCGACGCTTGCACAGGAACTCCAGAACGAGGTGCAGAAGTTCCACCTGTAAAAACTGATCGAGAGAGAAATGTGAATGCCGCAGGGCGTCAACGCTGACGCCCTGCGGTATTCGTGTTTTTAAGGAAACACTGATAAATTCAGCATCGCCGTCTTAGTACATCTTTTTCGCCCTGTCTGTGCCCGAGAATCCTCCACATAGCTTCTGCTATGCGTCCGGTTTGTCTCCTAGACAGGACAAAAAATCTGCACCAATCCGACGGAATTCATTTTATCAGCGATTCCTTGAGATATATTTGACAAAAATCAAAAAGTCAAATATAATAATATCAAATATGCAAAGAACACAAAGAAGGTGGTATGATGAGCAACATTGCCGATATGATAGAATCCTATATCCTGCGCCAGCTGGCCGCCCGTCAGGACGGGAAGGTCGAGCTGCGCAGGACGGATATTGCCGATGAGATTTCGTGTGCACCGTCTCAGATCAGCTATGTGCTCTCAACGCGGTTTACGCAGGATAAGGGCTTCGTGGTGGAGTCACGGCGCGGCCTGGGCGGATTCATCCGCATTGTGCAGGTGCCGCTGCGTGATCTGGTCTACCGCGATATGATGTCGAAGATCGACGAGAATACGGACTGCGAGTCCGTACAGTCCATGCTGCGCTATCTCATGCAGCATGGGATGATTGAGACGCGCGAGGCAGCATTGATGCTGCAGATGGTAACAGGGCTCTTTCATGCGGAGTCACTCGATGCGAAGGAGCGCGTCCAAATGTTAAAGACGATGTTTTTGACACTGGAGAAATTTACGTAGCCGTTCGATAACATAGATAGAAGACTGCGGAGAACATTGGGAAGGACACATTGATGATCTGTGAGGAATGCGGCCGCAACGAGGCGATTGTGCACATCGTGCAGATCGGGCCGGGCGGCAAGAGTGAAAAGAATATATGTATGAGCTGCGCCGCGCGCTACGGTGCGTCGATCCTTCGTGCGCAGCAGGAGAATGTTTCGGCGGATGACTTCCTGAAGGGACTGTTTGGCAGCAATCAGGAGGAGAACGCAGAGGAAGAGGATGCACCGCGCATTACCTGTCCGAACTGCGGGATGCACTTTGACGATCTCTCGAAGACGGGGCAGATCGGCTGCTCGGTCTGCTATGAGACGTTTCATCATGAGCTCGCGCCGCTCCTGCGGCGCATCCACGGAGCGAGCATTCACCGCGGAAAGATTCCGCGCCGCTCAGGCAGTGGGATCATGCTGCGCCGTGAGGCGGAGCAGCTCCGCACGCGCCTGAAGGAAGCCGTCGCCCATGAGGAGTATGAAAAGGCGGCAGAGCTGCGCGACCGGATTCGCTCGCTGGAGCAGCGAATGGAGGAGAGCAGTCATGGCGCTTGAGGATCTCCTGCGCGCGGAGCGGCTTCCGTGGTTTGCTGCGGGGGGACAGGATGCCGATGTCGTGCTCTCGAGCCGCGTACGCCTTGCCCGCAACCTCCTGCGCCTGCCGTTTCCGGGGCGTGCCGACGAGGCTCAGCTGGCGGAGATACGGCGCATCCTGGATGAGGCGTTGGCGGATATCAGCACGGCGTTCGGGCAGCCGTTTGAACGCATCGCTGTCGATGCGCTGACGGATGTGGAGCGGGCGGTGCTGATCGAGAAGCGGCTCATCAGTGAGAAGTTCGCTGCGGGGCAGCCGCAGCGCGCAGCCTACATCAGTGCCGATCTGGGGATCAGTATTCTCATCAATGAGGACGATCATCTCAAGATACAGGTGATGACGCCCGGTCTGTCCGTTGCGCAGGCATTTCGCACGGCGGCGAAGGTGGACGACTTTATTGAGGCGAAGCTGGATCTTGCCTTTGATGAGCGCATGGGCTATCTGACGGCGCAGCCGACGAACCTCGGCACGGGACTGCGCGCCTCGGTCGTCGTTCATCTGCCGGGGCTGGTCTACACGCGCAACATCGAGAACATCAGTCATTCGTTTCCACAGCTCGGCCTTGCCGTTCAGCCACTTTATGGGGGCGGTGAGGGCGCGCATCTCTATAAAATTTCCAATCAGCTCACGCTTGGTTATGCAGAGGCAGAGATCATCGAGAACCTGCGCGCTGCCGTGGGAGAGATCACCGCACATGAGCGGCGTGCACGCAAGGCACTTTCCTACGTCGGAAAGGACAGTGTTGAGGACGGCGTTTGGCGTGCATTCGGAATTCTTTCGTATGCAAGGTCACTGACAGAGGAGGAAACACTTGACCTGCTCTCGCGTGTGCGTTATGGTATAGACCGTGGGATCATCACCGGGGTGTCGGGGGACTGCTACGGTGAGATCATGGTTGCGGCGCGCGATGCCTATCTTCGGTATATGGCAGGCGGGGCGGAACAGTCCGCGGGGGAGATCGCTGGCATGCGCGCAGCGCGTGTACGCGCGATTTTAGATCGATACAGAACACAGGGGTAAGGAGGGGAACAGCTTGAACTACCGTCAATTTTTTACGCAGACGGCGATTAAGGCCGTGGAGTTTTCGCAGTATATTGCACAGCGGCGCGGCAAGGGGTATATCGGTACCGGCCAGCTGCTGCTCGGTATTCTGCACATGCGCGATACGATTGCCGCCGAGACGCTGGATAAATTCGGCGTGGACTACGACAGCGCAGAGCAGGTGATTCGGGAGGGGGACGGTTTTCAAGACGTCCTGACCCCAGAGGAGACGCCCTACTACACGCGGCGCGCACAGCGCGTCATGCAGGGGGCGATTGATACGGCGCGTGAAGCGCGCTCCTTCGTGACAACGGAGCATATTTTGCTCAGTCTGCTCTCCGAAGGTGAGGGGACGGCTGTCCGTACACTGGAGGATCTCGACGTCGATATCGAGGCTCTGCAGAGCGAGGTGAGTGCCAAGATGGACGACACGGAGGACGAGGTCAAAGAGAAATTCGCGCGCCGCAAGAGCGGCAAGGACACGCGCAAGGGGCTGCCCGCCTCACTGAAAAAGTTTGGCACGGATCTGACCGCAGCGGCCGGGGCAGGAAGTCTTGACCCCGTGATTGGCCGTACGGCGGAGATTGATCGCGTGATTCAGGTTCTGGCACGGCGGACGAAAAACAATCCGCTCCTGCTCGGTGAGGCGGGGGTCGGCAAGACGGCCATCGCCGAGGGACTGGCACGGCGCATTGCCGCCGGAGAGGTGCCCTTTCTGCTTGAGGACAAGCACATTGTGACGCTGTCGATGACGGCACTCGTCGCGGGTACGAAGTACCGCGGTGAGTTTGAGGAGCGTCTGAAAAATGTGGTGGATGATGTCATCAAGGCGAAGAACATCATTCTCTTCATCGATGAGATTCACACGCTCATCCGTGCGGGCGGTGCCGAGGGCGCACTCGATGCGGCAAACATCCTGAAGCCCGCTCTTGCGCGCGGTCAGATGCAGATTATCGGGGCAACGACGCTCAGCGAGTACAAGAAGTACTTTGCGAAAGACAGCGCGCTCGCACGGCGGTTTCAGTCGGTGACGGTCGATGAGCCGGATGCTGCGGATGCGGAGCAGATTCTCTTCGGTCTGCGCAGTCGCTATGAGGAGTTTCATCATGCGCGCATCGAGGATACGGCGATTACGGCGGCCGTGCGACTCTCGAAGCGGTACCTGACGGATCGCTTCCTGCCGGACAAGGCGATTGATCTGATGGATGAGGCATCCTCCCATGTGCGCATGAAGAGTGCGGGCGGGACGGATCGTCTGGTCGGCCTGCGCCGTGAGATCGCAGGGGTGGTCAAGGAGAAGGATGCCGCTGTCAGTAAGCAGGACTATGAGGCGGCAGCGCACCTGCGCGACCGCGAGAAGGATCTGCGCGCGAAGCTCGATGCATCCCGCAAGGGCGAGGATGCACGCATGGAGATCCGCGTGACGGAGGACGATATTGCGGCTGTGGTGGCTCAGTGGACGGGCATTCCCGTGCAGCGCATCGCGGTCAAGGAATCCGACCGCCTGTTGGCACTTGAGTCGCAGATCGGCCGCCGCGTTATCGGGCAGGACGAAGCGGTGCATGCCGTGGCGCGTGCTGTCCGCCGCGCGCGTGCCGGTGTCAAGGATCCGCGTCGTCCGATCGGCTCGTTCCTCTTCCTCGGGGCGACGGGCGTCGGCAAGACGGAACTGGCGCGGGCACTCGCTGAGTCGGTGTTCGGCACCGAGGATGCGATCATCCGCTTCGATATGTCTGAATACATGGAAAAGCATACGACGGCACGTCTGGTCGGCGCGCCTCCGGGCTATGTCGGCTACGAGGAGGGCGGCCAGCTGACCGACGCCGTGCGGCGCAAGCCTTTTTCCATCATTCTCTTCGATGAGGTGGAGAAAGCTCACCCCGATGTCTTCCACATGCTGCTGCAGGTACTGGAGGACGGCCGCCTGACGGACGGACAGGGGCGCGTTACGGATTTCCGCAATACCATCATCATCATGACCTCGAATGCGGGGGCAGATCATCTGCGCTCGACCCGCGGCACCATCGGCTTTGCCGTCGGCGGGACGGCAGGATCTGACGAGGAGCAGGCGAAAAAGCGCGTCCTCGATGAGGTGCGACAGATCTTCCGCCCCGAGTTCCTCAATCGCGTGGACGATATGATTGTATTCAATGCGCTCGGTGAGCCGGAACTGACGAAGATTGTGGACATTCTCCTACGCGATGTGAAGCTGCGTCTTGCGGAGCAGGAGATCAACATGGAGGTCAGCCCGTCGGCGAAGCGCGTACTCATCACAAAGGGGACGGATGTCAAGTTCGGCGCGCGTCCGCTGCGGCGCGCCATCCAGAAGAACCTCGAAGATGCACTGGCAGAGCGTTTGCTCGCCCGTGACTTTGCGGCGGGGGATGTCATCTCCGTGCGAAAGCTCGGTGATGGATTGGACTTCGTGAAGAAGGACAAGACGCACAATCGACGGACGAAGAAGAATAATAAGAAGGAACCATGCCATGAAACGTGAGGGACGCAACGTACTTGCGCCGCACTCGCGGATGGGATGTTGGGGGGACTTTCTCGTCAACTTCGCATGGTCGCTGTTCTGGCTCGCACGGTCAGTGCGGCGAATGATTTTACTGCGGTGAATGGGGGCTGTTGCACGAAGCGAGGGACTTCGTGCAACAGCCCCGTCTTTGTGCCCCTTCCACCGCTTGCGCGGTCCCCCTTGCTGACCTGTCCAAGAAGCAAGTCCACAAGACGAAGCTGATTGGGTAACAGGTCGTATGGGAAAACGTCCCAAGAACACGAGCGACAGCGATGTGTGATTGGCTGACGTTGACCGCTCCCCGTGATAACGGGGAAGGCTGGGATAACGCCATGTAGCTTCCCCCGCTTGCGGGAAAAGTGGCGAGCATAGCGAGCGATGGGGGGAACAGTCCCTTTTTCGTGTTCTTTCGATGGAGATCTTATGGCAAAGAAGAAAAAGACGATGTACGTTTGTCAGAACTGCGGCTACGACAATACGCGATGGATGGGAAAATGTCCGGGCTGCGGCGCATGGAATACGATGGTGGAGGAGGTCGTTGCTCCGCCGGCGGAGGAGCGGCGCGGTACCGCCTCGTCAGGTGAGCCGCCGCAGCCGATTGCGGAGATCCGCGCAGAGGATCTGCCGCGCTTTTCGACGGGCTCTGGGGAGCTCGACCGCGTTCTCGGCGGCGGTGTGATACCGGGAGCGATGGTGCTCGTCGTCGGTGATCCCGGCGTCGGGAAATCGAGCCTTACCCTGCGCGCATCGGCGGATATAGCGCGGGCAGGACGCCGTGTCCTCTACGTGACGGGCGAGGAAAGCGCACGGCAGATCCGCATGCGTGCCGATCGTCTGCAGGCCGTTGCCGATGAGCTGCTCGTCGTCAGCGAGACGAATCTTGATGCAATCTGCGCACACGTAGAAAATGTTAAGCCCGCGCTCTTTATCATCGACTCCATCCAGACGATGTACCGTCCCGACATCGAGAGTGCGCCCGGCAGCGTCTCGCAGGTGCGCGAGTGCGCCATGGAGCTGATGCGCGTCGCAAAGACGGCGGGGATTGCCGTCTTTGTCATCGGCCATGTAACGAAGGAGGGAAGCCTGGCGGGCCCGCGTGTCCTCGAGCATATCGTCGATACGGTGCTCTATTTTGAGGGAGAGCGAAATGCGGAGTATCGCGTACTGCGCGCCGTAAAAAATCGCTTTGGCAGCACGAACGAGCTGGGGCTCTTTGAAATGCGGGATGTCGGACTGGTCGATGTCCCCGATGCGTCGAAGCTGTTTCTCTCCGAGCGCGCCCCCGAGAGCGGCTCGGTCATTGTGCCGACGGTGGAGGGGACGCGTCCTCTGCTCGTCGAGGTGCAGGCGCTGGTCGCCCCGACACCCTATCAGCCGCCGCGTCGTACGGCGGACTCCGTGGATGTCAAGCGGATCCAGCTGCTGCTCGCCGTCCTCGAAAAGCGCGTACGTCTGTCGATCGGCGCCGCGGACGTCTATGTGAAAGTCGCGGGCGGTATCCGTCTCGATGAGCCGGCGGCGGATCTTGCCCTCTGTGTTGCCATGGCATCGAGCTTTGCAGGACGTCTGCCGCGCCCGCAGATGGTCGTCTGCGGCGAGGTGGGGCTTTCAGGGGAGGTGCGCGCCGTCTCACAGGCGGAGCAGAGAATCATCGAGGCGCAGCGGCTTGGTTTTCACGCCGCCGTGATCCCCATGAAGAACTACCGTCAGCTAAAAGGCAAGTTCGCAGGGATGGAACTCTTCGGTGCAGAGACGATTGGCGATGCCTTAAAGTGTGCGATGCCAAAAAATATTTAAGAAAAGATAAGATTTCCACGATAAAGAGATTGAAGAGGTGATGTGTAGATGAATGCCGGAAATCTTATGGCGGTATCGACCACGGACGGCGCATCGACGGCAGCGGGCGTGCAGGGAGCGCGCAGCGCAGCGGCGGGCAGTCGTACGCAGACAACCTCAGGGAAGAATACGTTCAGCGATACGATGGGCGCACTGCAGAAAAAGGGTATGAGTGCAGATGCGACCAAGATCCAGACCGGTGATTCCTCGCTGTCTGCCGTACAGGATAAGCCTGCGGCGACGGGGACGGACGGGATGGCGCAGAACGCACAGGATGTGAAAAAAACAGCGTCCATGCCTGCGGCAAAAGGGCAAAGCGACGCCTTGAAGGACGTGTCCGCCGAGGACACAGCCATAGCCTCCGCAGTGGCGGCAACCGTGCTCACAGCACTCCTGCCGGCAGATGTGGAGCAGGTTCCCGTGGAGAGCACCCCGGCGGAGGGGGAGTTGCCGCCGGCTCTGGCGGATATTCTCGAACGCTATGGGCTGACCGCTGAGCAGCTGCGTGATACGAAGCTGCAGACGGCGGTCGAGCATCTGCTGCAGCAGATGCCGCAGACCGATGAGAAGGGAAACGCGCTTCTCCGCGCCCTAGCCGGTGAACCGCTGACGCAGGAGACGGCGAATACCGCTGTCATGCTGGCACAGACGGATGCACCTGCCGCTGCGGCGGCGCGTCTCGCAGCGCTCGATGCGGCGATGCCCGCACAGCTGCGTGCGGCACTTCAGGCAGCAGCATTGCCGTCTGCGGAGGATGCAGCGACGGTACCGGCCGCGGTGACGGATGAGACCCCTGTATCGCAGCTCGTCGTGCAGGAGGACCCCGTTCCCGCAGCACCTGCGGAGCAGCCGACGGTTGTGCAGCAGCCCGCGGTACAGGCAGCGGCCGTTTCCGCGATGCAGGAGCAACAGACTCTGCCGCGGGAGAAGAGTGCGGCGGCGCTGGTCGGTGAGCATCTTACCGAGGAAACGCAGCCTGCACCGAGCCCGCTCGATGTTCTCGCACAGCGTACGATGCGCCACGATGCAATGCAGCGTGACATGAGCGGAGAAAACGCGGAGCAGAACCAGCAGCCGATGCAGAGCGGCATCCCCCAGCCAGCACCGACGCATGAGAACGTCTCCTTTGAGACGACAGTGCGCACGGCGGAGACGCCCGTTCAGCTGGCCTCTGTGCAGACGGGGACGCCTCCCGTCCAGACGGAGCAGGCAGCACCCGCCGCAGAAGTGCCGCAGCGCCCGCAGACCGACTACGAGATTCCGCGTCAGATTGTCGAGCAGGCACGGCTTCTGCGTACCCTGAACGACACGCAGATGATCATTCGCCTGAAGCCGGAGCATCTCGGCGAGCTGACACTGCGTGTTGCCGTCGGCTCGGACGGTGCGGTACAGGCGTCCTTCCACAGCGACAACGCCCACGTGCGCAGCGTGATCGAGAACTCGCTCGTCCAGCTGCGGCAGGAGCTGAACACGCAGGGGATCAAGGTGGATCGCGTCGGCGTCTATACGGGACTTGCCGATGGGCAGATGCCCCAGGGACAAGGGCAGGAAGCATGGCAGCAGCATCAGGCAGGGCACAGTGAGACACAGGTCTACGCACGCGGTGATGCCGACGACTATCTCGACGGGGAAATCGTCGATGATGGCGTTACCCCCGCATCGATACAGGAAAGCGTTGGCGGCGTAACGGCAGACGGTGTGGACTATCGCGTCTGACCATGTAAGGAGGAAAAAAAGTGGCAAGTACAAACCCACTGAATACCATCAATGTCGGCGGCGTCATCCAGAAGGTCTCCGACTATGAGGCGGCCCAGAACCAGGCAAAGGCCGGAAAGAAGGACAACAGCGCTCTCGGCAAGGATGCGTTCCTGCAGCTGCTCGTAACGCAGATGCGCTATCAGGATCCGCTTAATCCGCAGGACAATGCGGAGTATCTCTCGCAGCTGGCACAGTTCTCCGCGCTCGAGCAGATGACGAATGTCTCCAAGGGGCTGGAGAAGGTCAGCAAGATTGTTGACAATATCGATTCTTCGGTATTGATCGGACAGCTCAGTTCGATGATTGGACAGCCAATCCAGTGGATTACAGAGACGAAGGGAAAAGATGGTGCTGTAACGAAGCAGAACTTTGAAGGCAAGGTCATCGGGGTCAGCATCACAGACGGTGCACCGAGCATTATCGCCGATGTCAATGGACAGTCGCATAAGGTGCAGATCTCTGAAGTGGTGCGCGTCGGCCGTGTCACAGCCTCAGCAACGTAACCGGAAATACAGGGCAGTTGGCCAAAGATCGGTATCGTACCGCCCTTTTCTTGTTGCATAATGCGTATCCGTCGCTTATAATGGGGACGTAATATCCCAAGGGAATATGGGATGCAGAGAGGAAATGGAGGGATCCAATATGGCACTATCAGCCATAGGAGGGGGCTTCGGTTCAAGTCTTTTCCAACAGTCAAACCGTGAAATCCATCAACTTGGTGGTCGGGCGACACAGGCCAAGATGGACGAGGTTAAGGCGGTTATAGGCGACTCGAAGTTCGGTTCGAGCACGAAGGCAGGGACGAGTGAGTTCCAGCAAACGCAGCGGACCGTCATCCGCACGGGCGAGCAGAGCGCGTCGCGCGCCACACATCAGGCTGCGCAGAACATGGATCCTGCAATGCTGGGCACGAGTGCATTCCAGAAGTCGAACCGCTCGGCACAGCAGATGGGTGCCCAGGCGACGCAGGCCAAGATGGACGAGGTCAAGGCGGTTATAGGCGACTCGAAGTTCGGTTCGGGCACGAAGGCAGGGACGAGTGAGTTCCAGCAGACGCAGCGGACGGTTATCCGCACGGCGGAGCAGGTTACTTCACGCGCCACGCAGCAGGCGGCGCAGAATATGGATCCTGCGATGCTGGGCACGAGCCGCTTCCAGAAGTCCCTTCGTGAAGCACAGCAGTATGGCGCCCAGGCAACGAGCCAGCGCATGGAGCAGGCAAAGGCGGCCTATGCAATCAGCCCGCGTGCGCCACAGCATGTCGGAAGCAATCTCGACATCAAAGCATAAAATGATAAATGATAATGGACTGCCTACGGAATCCTGCGGCTTTGTATGGCAGTCCTTATTTTTGTCTTGACAAGCGTGAATCCATCTGTTAATATAACACCTGTCGCAGAGAAAGCGTGAAGTGAATATGGAGTGGTACTCAAGAGGCTGAAGAGGACGGTTTGCTAAATCGTTAGAGTGGGTAACCGCTGCGAGAGTTCGAATCTCTCCCACTCCGCCATTTTTTATTACCCGGTCTGCGTCGGGTTTTTTTAATTTAAGGAGATGCTTCTATGAAGATGCAGAGCACGCCGCCGTCCTTTGCCGAACGATTTTTTAAAGTGCGGGAAAAGGGCTCGACCGTGCGCACGGAATTACTCGCGGGCATGACGACGTTCATTGCCATGGCGTATATTCTCTTTGTCAATCCAAATATACTTGCGGACGCCGGTATCCCGAAGGAGGCGGCGATTGCCTCGACGATCTGGATCGCGGCACTCGCGTCGCTCGCCATGGGCATTTTTGCGAACTATCCCGTCGCGCTCGCACCGGGCATGGGGCTGAATGCGTTCTTTGCCTACTATGTCTGCGGCGTTCTCGGACTGCACTGGACTGTAGCGCTCGGTGCCGTGTTCTTCTCGGGCGTACTCTTCCTGATTTTGACGGTTAGCGGAATCCGACAGTCGATCATCAATGCTGTCCCGCGTGACCTGAAATACGCCATCAGCGTGGGCATCGGACTCTTTATTGCGTTCATCGGGCTGAAGGGGACGGGGCTGATCGTCGAGAACTCTGCGACCTATGTCTCCCTTGGTCACGTCACCGCGCCGACGACACTACTCTCTCTCTTCGGTCTGCTCCTCACGGCGGCGCTGATGGCGCGCAACGTGCATGGCTCGATCCTCATCGGCATCTTTGTGACGACCATCCTCGCCATGATCCTCGGGATGACGCCGGCACCGAAGGGAATCACGGATATCGTGAGCACCTCGCTCCCGCACATGGGGGAGACGTTCGGGCAGCTCGATCTCGCAGGCGCATGGCACTACGGCCTCGTTTCGATTATCTTCACGTTCACCGTGGTGGAACTATTCGATAATATGGGCACATTGATCGGTCTGACGACAAAGGCAAAGATGGTGCGCCCCGACGGACACATCGAGAACATCGACAAGGCACTGACCACGGATGCAGTCGGGACGATGGTCTCCGCCATATTCGGTACGTCGACGGTCACCTCCTACATCGAGAGCGCGGCTGGTATTGCCGCCGGTGGACGGACGGGGCTGACCGCCGTTGCGGCGGGCGTACTCTTCCTGGCGGCGCTGCTCTTTACGCCGCTGATCGGGCTCGTGCCGGCATTTGCTACCGCGCCTGCCCTCATCCTAGTCGGAGCGCTGCTCATGTCCGAGGTCGGAAAGATTGACTTCTCCGATTTCACGAATGCTCTGCCCGTCTTCCTTACGATCATCATGATGCCGCTCACGTCGAGTATCGCCAATGGCTTTGCCTTCGGCTTTATCAGCTACACGGTCATGAAGCTCTGTGCGGGGCAGTATAAAAAGGTCAGCTGGATCATGTATCTCGTCTCGATTGCCTTCCTGATCAATCTGGCACTTCGTTCGTAGGAGGCTGACGTGCAGATGAAACATCGCATGGCATTTCTCGTGAGCCTTTTGCTCCTGCTCTCCGCGCTCCTTGGCGGGTGTGCAGGAGCGTCGCATGAGACATCCTCGACTGCGCCTGCGCAGCAGCAGGCACTCACGGTCAAGATGCTCGATATTGGGCAGGGGGACGCCATCCTCATTCAGACCGCAGAGCAGAACGTCCTCATCGACACGGGCGATCTGGACGAGCGGGATAAGCTCCGTGCCGAACTGGACAAGGCGGGGGTCAAAAAACTCGATGCAGTGATCCTGACCCATCCCCACGCCGATCACATCGGCGGGATGGAGATGCTGATTGATAAATATCCGATTGGCATGGTCTATGACAACGGGATGCCGTCAACGTCACGTGTCTACATTGGCTATATGAAACAGCTGAAGGCGAAGGGGATTGCGCGCAAGGGGCTCTGTACGGGAGATCGCGTGGATCTCGGCGGCGGGGCAGTCTTTGAGGTGCTCGCCCCGTCGGCGGCACTTGTCCAGCAGGGCAGCGTCAAGGGCTACAAGCACGATCCGAACAACGAGTCCGTTGTCGGACGGCTGGTCTTTGGCGATTTCTCCATGATGTTTACGGGCGACGCAGAAAAGAAAGAGGAGCAGGATATCCTTGCGGGGGCGCAGGGAACGGTGCAGAGCACCGTCCTCAAGGCAGGCCATCATGGCAGCAAGACTTCCTCCTCGGCAGATTTCCTGCGCGCCGTCCATCCTGCGGCGGCTCTCATCTCCTGCGGTGTAAACAACGACTATGGACATCCGCATAAGGAGACGATGAAGAAGTACCATGCCATGAATCTGGACATCTATGTGACGGCGGAGAATGGCACGATTACCCTTACGAGTGATGGAAAGGACTACCATATCACACCGGAGAGAGGGGAAAAACAATGATTTCTGCGTACCTGGATCGATTTGAAGGAGATCTTGCCGTGCTTCTCCTCGGAGATGCCATGGTCAAGGTGAATTTTCCGCGCGTGTTCCTGCCCAAAGATGTGGCAGAGGGCGACTATCTGAAGCTGACGATAGAGCGCGATGCGGCGGCGACGGATGGCGCTGAGGATGAGGCACTGGAGCTGCTGAAAGGCTGAATGGGGGCGAGATTGGCATTGACGATCAAGAACAGGGTTCATCTGTGGATGCGACCGCTGCTTGCCGCAGCGGTTTTTGTCTGTCTGCTCCTTCTGCTCGATGGAGCAGGAGAAGCCGCAGGCAGCCTCCATCGTATTACGGGCATTGACAGCCATGCGGTGGAGGTGGACGGGCGTGCGGCGCAGCGCATAGAGATCACAGTTAAGAAGGCGGGGCTGCACTACGCTCTGTCGGAGCGGTATCATGCGGACAATCAGCTGCTGGTCGAGCTGGAGGATGTTGCGCTGGATGAGCATCTTCCCCATGAGATCGCTCTCGATGGAGCGGTGCTGCAGCGGCTTGTCGTTATTCCGCGCGAGAATCATCGTGCGGCACTGCGAATCTATGCAGGGCATGATCTTCGCAGTGCGGATGCCTATCGTATGTATACTGTCCCGGGGACGGGACGTGAGAAGAACACCGAGCGGCTCGTGATTGAGATCTTTGCGGATGCCGGAGACACGCTCAGCAAGGCGGTCATGGGGCATACGGTGGTCATTGATCCCGGGCATGGAGGCAGTGATACGGGGGCGATCGGTCCATCGGGCGCATGCGAAAAGGATGTCGCCCTTGCCGTCTCCCTGCGTACGCGTGATCTCCTGACCAAGGCGGGGGCGCATGTCGTCATGACGCGGACGGACGATGTGGACGTCGCGTATGCGGGTAGTTCGGCTTCCCGCGAACTGCAGGCGCGTGTGGATGCTGCGGCGGCACATGAGGAGGCGGAACTCTTCCTCTCCGTGCACTGCAATTCCTTTAGCAATCCGGATGCACACGGGATGGAGACCTACTATTATCCCAAGACGGATGCGGATGAACGCTTCGCCACGCTGCTGAACGAGGAACTTGCTGCGGCGGGCGGACTCTATAATCGCGGGGTCAAGTATGCGCACTTCTACGTCCTGAAGCATTCGGATATCCCTGCTTCCCTTGCGGAACTGGGGTTTATCTCGAATCCCGAGGAGGAGCAACTGCTCACGGACCCTGCCTATCAGGAGATACTGGCACAGGCACTCTTTCGTGCGATTGCACGCTATTTTGAGGAATGAGGAGAGAATTGGAAATGTTCCAACACGCGCAACATATTACACGTCTGCTGGGCGCACCGCTCTGCGCAGCACTTCTGCTTACGGCGGGCTGTGCAGAGGAAAAGACGTCTGCCCCGCCTGCCGCAGAGTCACAGCAGACACAGACGAAGGCGGCTGCTGTGGACGACACAGCGGCGAAGGACAAAGAGGTCAAGGTGAATGTCTACTATCCGAAGAATGACGGCATGGGTCTTGTGGCGGACAGCCGTACGGTAAAACTCGGCAGCGAGGATAAGTATACGGCAGCGCTGAAGTCCCTGCTCGCAGGCACGACGGAGAAGGGGCAGACGAATGTCTTCCCGAAACACGTGAAGCTGCGCAGCGTCAAGGTTCAGGACGGCGTCGCCACGGTGGATTTCTCCAAGGAGCTGCAGAAGAACTTCAACGGCGGGTCGACGGGGGAAGAGATGCTCGTCGGATCAATCGTCAACACGCTCACGGATTTCCCTGAGGTGAAAAAGGTGCGCATCCGCATTGAGGGAGAGGATGTGGAAACTCTCTCGGGGCACATGGATCTCTCTGAGCCGCTGCCGCGCATGACAGAGTTGCTGAAATAGCTGTGCTTGTCATTTTGGCTGTTTTGTGATAGGATACTAGTAAAATGGCGGGAATGCTCTCTTTGTATGCCCGCAAATCGGAGGGGGCAGCGCGCCCCCCAATGGAAAGAAGCAGGAGGTTGTTTCATACAATGAAGGTTACGGCAGAGCATGGGGAGAACCGTGAGGTCACTCTGACGATTGAAGTGGATCAGGACAAGCTGGAGCAGGCGACGGACGGCGCGGCAAAGCGTCTTGCGGGACGCGTGAATATCCCGGGCTTCCGCAAGGGAAAGGCACCGCGCAAGATTGTCGAGAATTTTGTCGGCAAGGAGGCCATTCTTCAGGAGGCATTCGAGAGCGTTGCACAGAAGGCGTTCGATGAAGCGCTGACCGAGCAGAACATGGAGCCTGTGACGCGCCCCGAGATCGACATCGTGACACTCGAGGAGGGCAAGGATGTCGTATTTACGGCAAAGTTCACGCAGCGTCCCGAGGTCACACTCGGCGAATATAAAGGGCTCAAGGTCGAGAAGCCTGCCGTCTCGGTTTCCGAGGAGGACATCGATCGTCAGATCGAGGGGATGCGCCAGCATCAGGGCACGCTCATCGACGCCCCTGCCGATGCCGCGGTCAAGAAGGACGACTTCATTACGCTTGATTTTGAGGGCTTTGTGGACGGAACACCGTTCGAGGGTGGCAAGGGCGAAGACTATCCGCTCCAGATCGGCTCGGGCTCGTTCATTCCGGGCTTTGAAGATCAGCTCATCGGTGCGAAGGTCGGCGAGGAGCGCGAGGTGAACGTCACGTTCCCCGAGGACTACCACGCGGAGAATCTTAAGGGAAAGGCGGCTGTCTTCAAGTGCACGGTGCGCAGTATCAAGTCGCGCGAGCTGCCTGAGCTGGACGATGCGTTTGCCAAGAAGGCAAGCAAGTTCGAGACGCTCGCAGAGCTGCGCGAGGACATCCGCAAGAACCTCCAGGAGGGGGCGGAGCGTCAGGCAGAGAATGAGCGCCGCACAAAGGCAATCGACATGGCGACGGACAACTGCACGATGGAGATTCCGCCCGTGATGGTCGAGAACCGCATTACGGCGATGATCCAGGAAATGGCGATGCGTCTTGAGCAGCAGGGAATGAGCCTTGAGCAGTACCTTCAGTACGCCGGGCTCGACATGGCGCGCATCCGCGACGAGTACCGCGAGACGGCGGAAAAGAACGTGCGCACCGATCTCATGCTCGAGGAGGTTGCCAAGGCAGAGGACATCAAGGTCGAGGGAAGGGATCTCGATCAGGAAGTCTACGCAATGGCTCTGTCCTATGGTGCGACGCCGAAGCAGGTTCAGAAGATCATCAAGGAGCAGGGGCGCGTCAGCGATCTTGCAGCGACGGTGTTGCGCAAGAAGACGGCGCAGTTCATCGTGGACAATATCACGGAGTAAGAAAGCTCCTGCGGGGAGGAACGTATGAGTTACTATGTACCGATGGTGGTGGAGACCTCCGGACGCGGGGAGCGTGCCTATGACATTTACTCCCGCCTGCTGAAAGAGCGCATCATCTTCCTCGGTGGACCGATTGACGACAGCGTCGCCAACGTCATTGTTGCGCAGATGCTCTTTTTGGAGTCAGAGGATCCCGATAAGGATATCCACCTCTATATCAACAGCCCCGGCGGTGTTGTGACGGCAGGACTTGCCATCTATGATACCATGCAGTACATCAAGCCGGATGTCTCCACGATCTGTGTTGGACAGGCGGCGAGCATGGGTTCGATTCTTTTGACGGCGGGTGCAAAGGGAAAACGCTATGCCCTCCCGCATGCCCGTATTATGATTCATCAGCCGCTTGGCGGCGCACAGGGACAGTCGACCGACATCCAGATCCAGGCGAAGGAGATCCTGCGCCTGCGTGAGGTCGGCAACGAAATCCTCGCGCATCACACGGGGCAGGATACAGAGAAGATCAACGTTGATACGGAACGCGACAACTTCATGTCGGCGGAGGAGGCAAAAGAATACGGCCTCATTGATGAGGTTGTCCTCCGACCAAAGGATACATCTGCTGACAGCAAGGCCTGAGGGGGTGTCATGCGATGAAATTTGGGGCGGACGACAAGGGTCAGCTCAAGTGCTCGTTCTGCGGTAAGACGCAGGAGCAGGTAAGGAAGCTCGTGGCGGGGCCCGGCGTCTATATCTGCGATGAGTGCATCGAACTCTGCAATGAGATCATTGCGGAGGAACTTGGCGACGATATTGATGTCGGACTCAAGGATATTCCGAAGCCAAAGGAGATCCGCCGCATTCTCGACCAATATGTCATTGGTCAGGATGAGGCGAAAAAATCGCTTTCCGTGGCGGTCTACAATCACTACAAGCGTATTCATGCCGGTCAGGGAAAGAACGAGGATGTGGAGCTGCGCAAGTCGAACGTCCTCATGATCGGTCCGACGGGCAGCGGCAAGACTCTGCTGGCGCAGACGCTGGCACGCATCCTGAATGTGCCGTTTGCCATCGCCGATGCGACCTCTCTCACGGAGGCCGGCTATGTCGGCGAGGATGTCGAGAACATCCTGCTGAAGCTGATTCAGGCGGCAGACTACGACATCGAGAAGGCACAGCGCGGCATCATCTACATCGACGAGATCGATAAGATTGCGCGCAAATCGGAGAACCCCTCCATCACGCGAGATGTCTCGGGAGAGGGCGTTCAGCAGGGACTGCTCAAGATCCTTGAGGGGACGACGGCCTCCGTACCGCCGCAGGGCGGGCGCAAGCATCCGCAGCAGGAACTCCTGCAGATCGATACGACGAACATTCTCTTTATCTGCGGCGGTTCGTTTGATGGCCTTGAGGAGATCATCGAATCGCGCCTCGGAAAGAAGCAGATGGGCTTCGGTGCCGAGGTGCGCTCAAAGCGCCGCGTTACCGTGGGGGCGTCGCTCAGCAAGATCATTCCCGAGGATTTGATGAAGAATGGGCTGATTCCCGAGTTCATCGGGCGTCTGCCTGTCGTAGTCACGCTGAACTCCCTCGATGAGGAGGCACTCGTTCGCATTCTGACAGAGCCGAAGAACGCTCTTGTCAAGCAGTTCCAAAAGCTGCTCGAACTGGACGGTGTGCGTCTGACGTTTGAGGAGGATGCACTGCACCTGATCGCGAAGGAAGCGCTGACGCATAAGACGGGCGCGCGTGGTCTGCGTGCCATCGTCGAGGGGATCATGCGCAACGTCATGTATGAGGTGCCGTCGATCCATGGCGTGACAGCATGTCAGGTCACGAAGGACGTCATTGTCAACCACAGTGACCCGATCCTCACCATCGACGGTGCGGGCGCACAGAAGATGGCAGCCGCCAATTAAAGGTCTCTGTGTTTCCTTTGACACATATCGACATACCAATGAAAGGAGCCTGCAGCGTGCGGTGCTCCTTTTTTCTATAGATGGAAGGAACGCGACCATGTCTGAAAAACAAACACTGCCGCTGCTTCCCCTGCGGGGACTTGTGGTCTATCCCCACATGATGGTCAACATCGACGTGGGACGCGATCGCTCCGTTGCCGCCATCGAGGCTGCGATTGCAGGAGACAGTCGGATTCTCGTCGTCTCACAGAAGGATCCGGAACTGGATGACCCGACGGCGGCAGACCTCTATGATGTCGGTGCAGTTGCGGAGATCCGTCAGTTTCTGCGCCTGCCCGAGGGCGTGCTGCGGATTCTCGTGGATGGACAGCAGCGTGCGGAGATCATGGAGATCCGCGAGGGGGAGACGTATGCGGAGGCGGATGTCCATGTGATTGACGAGGAGAGTGTGGAAACGCCCTCCACAAAGGATATGGAGGCACTCGTTCACGGGGTAACGAGCAAATTCGAGGAGTGGGTGAAGCTCTCTCATAAGATTCCGCCCGAGGCGCTGGTGTCGATCTCAATCATGGAGGACATGGGACGTCTGGCGGATATTATCGCGAGCCATTTGAGCCTGAAGCATGAGGTGCGGCAGGATATCCTTGCCACCATTGATGTGCGCGCACGCCTGCATCGTCTCTATGAGGTGCTCGTCTATGAGCTGGACATCATGGGGATCGAGCAGAAGATCAACCGTCGTGTACGTAAGCAGATGGACAAGGTTCAGCGCGATTTTTATCTGCGTGAGCAGATCAAGGCAATCCATAAGGAGCTCGGCGACGATGCGGATAAGTCCGCCGATGTGGATTGTTATCGCACGGCTCTCGCGGAGGGGGCGTACCCCGATGCCGTACGCGAGACCATCGAGCGTGAGATTCACCGCCTCGACGTCAGCCCTGCGATGAGTGCCGAGGTCGGTGTGATCCGCAGCTATCTGGACTGTCTGATCGAACTGCCGTGGATGCACACGACCAAAGAGACGGTCGATATGAATGCTGCGCGCGCTGTGCTCGAACGCGATCACTACGGACTCGAAAAGATCAAGGAGCGCATCCTCGACTATCTTGCCGTGCGTCAGCTGGCACCGGAGCAGAATGCCCCCATCCTCTGCCTCGTCGGTGCACCCGGTGTCGGCAAGACGTCGCTCGGAGCGTCGATTGCCCGTGCGATGGGGCGGGAGTTCATCCGTATCTCGCTCGGCGGCATCCGTGATGAGGCGGAGATACGCGGGCATCGCCGCACCTATGTCGGCGCGATGCCGGGCCGCATCATCGAGGGGATTCGCCGTGCCGGTACGAAGAACCCCGTTTTTCTCCTCGATGAGGTAGACAAGATTGCCATGGACTTTCATGGCGATCCTTCCGCTGCGCTTCTTGAGGTTCTTGACCCTGCACAGAACTGCACGTTCAGCGATCACTTCGTGGAGCTGCCGTTTGACCTCTCGCAGGTGTTCTGGATCGTCACGGCAAATCACCCCGCGCGCATTCCTGCGCCGCTGCGTGACCGCATGGAGATCCTGAACCTCTCGAGCTATACGGAGATGGAGAAGGTCGAGATCGCACGGCGGCATCTCCTGCCGCGTCAGCGCATACAGAACGGGCTGAAGGCAAAGGACATCCGCATCAGTGCAGGCGTCTATCCTGTGCTCATCCGCTCCTATACGCGCGAGGCGGGGGTGCGCGAGCTGGAGCGCGTCGTGGGTCAGCTCTGCCGCAAGACAGCGCGGCGCATCGTCGAAGGGGAGACGCCGCCCATCGCCGTGACGAAGGCGAATCTTACGGAGTTTCTGGAACGTCCGAAGTACCATCCGGCGCGGCAGGAGAAGAAGCCCCTCGTCGGTGTCGTCACGGGGCTTGCGTGGACGGAGGTCGGCGGCGACGTGCTGCGGACGGAGGTCAACATCCTGCGCGGGAAGGGCAAACTCATCCTCACGGGGCAGCTCGGCGACGTGATGCAGGAATCGGCACAGGCGGCACTCTCCTACGTGCGCAGCCGTGCGGATGCGCTCCATCTGGCAGAGAACTTCTACGAGACGGACGACATACACATCCATCTGCCCGAGGGGGCGATTCCGAAGGACGGCCCCTCGGCGGGCATCACCATGGCGACGGCGATGATCTCAGCACTCACGGGGCGCAAGGTGCGCGCCGATGTCGCTATGACGGGGGAGATCACGCTGCGCGGAAATGTGCTGCCGATCGGCGGGCTGAAGGAGAAGACGCTCGCTGCCTATCGCGAGGGTGTGCATACCATCGTCCTGCCGCAGGAAAACGAACGCGATATCGAGGATATTCCCGATGCGGTGCGTGCGTCACTTGAGTTTGTACCCGTAGCGCACATGGACGAGGTACTGAAGGTCGCGCTGTATAATTAGGAGGTGCAGCATGTCTGAGCCGGTTGTCATTACAAAGGCTGCCTATCTTGCCTCTGCGGTACGGCGCGATCAGTACCCCGAGGAACAGCGTCCCGCGGTCGCCTTCATCGGACGCTCCAATGTCGGGAAGTCGTCTCTCATCAACTCCCTGACACGCATTCGCCAACTCGCCCATGTCTCGGGGAAACCGGGGAAGACACAGACGATCAACTTCTATGAGCTGCTCATGCGCATCGACGGTGGGGAAGAGCGGCATCCTGTACACCTGGTCGATCTGCCGGGCTATGGTTATGCCAAGGCGGCGCGTGAGAGCCGAAAGACATGGGCAAAGTTTATCGAGGAGTACTTTCTCCATGCAGAGAATCTGCACTTTGTCTGTCTCCTGCTCGATATTCGTCATGCCCCCATGCCCTCCGACAGAAAGATGTTTGAGTGGCTCGTATCGCATGATATACCTGTGCTGGTCATCGCCACGAAGGCGGATAAGCTTGGGCGCACGGCACGGCAAAAACAGCTGTCCCTGATGCGCAGGACGCTCGATGTTCCCGATCTTTCGATTCTGCCATATTCCGTGCCGAAAAACGAAGGGCGTACGGAACTCCTTGACGTGATGAAGGAATATCTGTTAGAATAGGCACGTAAAGAAGTGAATCGCATTCATTTTTGTGCCTGTGTCCTATGATACGATTGTCCATGAGCAAGACGATCCGATACCGGTGCATGAAGATGGTGCACGGTATATGGGAGAGACTTCAATGGCAGAACTGACAGAATTTGACAAACGGCTGCTGAACCTCCTGCAGGGCAACCTGCCGGTGTGTTCGCGGCCGTTTGCGCGTCTCGCCGAGATGCTCGGAACGACGGAGGAGCATGTGCTTGAGCGGCTGGACGCCCTGAAGGCGGACGGATTTTTGCGGCGCATTGGGACATTTTTCAACTCGGAACGCCTTGGCTATCAGGGGACATTGATCGCGTTGTGTGTGACACCGGAGCAGCTTTCGTCCGTCGCACAGGCGGTCAATCGCTATACGGGCGTGACGCATAACTATGAGCGCGAGGGTAGGTATAACCTATGGTTTACGCTCATGACATCGTCGCAGGCGACGGAGGAGAAGATCATCGGAGAGATCAAGGCGCTGCCCGGGGTGGAGCGTCTGATGGACCTGAAAGCGAATAAGAAATATAAGATCAACGTGCAGTTTAAGCTGAACTGATGCAGGAAGGAAGGCATATCTATGAGCGAAGCAATCGAGGTCGATGCTCTCGACCGTAAGATCATCCGCCTCCTGCAGGGGCAGTTTCCGCTTGTCGCCGAGCCGTACAAGGCACTCGCGGTGGAAATCGGCATCAGCGAGGAGGAGTTTCTGCAGCGTGTGGAGCGTATGATTGCAGAAAAGAAGATCCGGAAGATGGGCGCGGTTCTCCGTCACCGCGAGGTCGGCTTTACGTCCAACTGCCTCTGTGTTTGGAATGTCCCCGACGCGCGCGTGGACGAAGTGGCGCGGCGGATGGCGCAGCACGAGCGCGTCTCCCATTGCTATGACCGCAATCGTACGGCGGATTGGCGCTATAATGTCTATACGATGATCCATGGTTTCAGCCGTGAGGAGTGCGAGAAGATTGCAGAAGAACTCGCAGCCGCGACGGGCATCGAGGATCGCGCGATGCTCTACACCAAGAAAGAGTGGAAGAAGACATCGATGCAGTACTTTGTGGAAGAGTGATATGGATAGAAAAAACCCGAAGGCTTTTATCTTGAGCCTTCGGGGGTTCTATGTTTTTTAGGGAATCACTGATAAAATGAGGTCTGCCAGATTGGCGTAGATTTTTTCGTCCGAACGAGGTGGAAAACCGGACGCAGAGTGGTGCTCTGTGGAGGATTTTCCGCCGAAGTGCGGGCAAAAAAGATGCGTCAAGATGGTTGTACCGAATTTATCAGTGCTTCCTTAGAGTGCAATCACCTGATCGTGGAGTGACTTGAGCTGCTCCTCGGAGGGGACGTAGAGGATACGCACCTTGTCCATGGCGATCTCGCAGCCGCCCGCCTTCAGCTCGTCCTCGATCTGCTGTATGCTCTGCCCGCCCCAGCCATAGGAGCCAAAGGCGAAAGCCTTACGTCCCTTCGGTGCGAGCCCCCGCATATAGCAGAGGAAACCGCCGATGGTCGGGAGCATCGTATTGTTGAGCGTCGGCGAACCAACGGCGAGATAGCGGCTCGTGAGGATATCCGTCATGATGTCCGCATGGGAGTTCTTCTTGATGTCGTAGTAGCCGACGGAGTAACCCTTGTCGATGAACGCCTCAGCAATCGTATGCGCCATCGCCTCGGTGGAGTGCCACATGCTGTCGAAAACGATGACGGCGCGCTCCTCTGTCTCGCCGCTCGACCACTGCTTATAGCGCTCGATGATCTCAGGGATATGGGAACGCCAGATAATGCCATGTCCCGTGGCGATCATCTCCATGTCGAGCCCGTGCAGTGCCTTGAGTGCCGCCTTTGCCTGTGCTCCGTATGGGAAGAGAATGTTGGCGTAGTATTTTTTTGCCTCCTCACAGAGGATAGCGAGGTCATTCTCGTCGTCGAAGCGCTTGCCCGATGCCAGATGCTGCCCGAACGCGTCGTTCGAGAAGAGAATCTTCTCCTCAGGGCAGTAGGTGACCATGCTGTCGGGCCAGTGCAGCATCGGGGTCGGGATGAACTGCAGGGTGCGCTTGCCGAGCGAGATGCTGTCGCCTGCCTTGACGGTCTCATAGGGGAGCTCTCCATAGTAGGCGCGCAGCCCCTTCAGTCCGTTCGGCGCACTCGTGACGATCTTTGCGCTCGGCGCGAGGGAGGAGATGAGGGAGACACCGTAGGAGTGATCTGGCTCCACGTGATTGGAGATGACGCAGTTGATCTGCGACGGATCGATCACGGAGGAAATGCGCGCGAGCATCTCCTCCTCAAAGCCGTGTTTGACCGTATCAATCAGAGTGATCGTATCGTCGATGATGAGGTAGGCGTTGTATGATGAGCCGCGCTGCGTATCGTAGCCGTGGAAGCTGCGCATGGACCAGTCGATGGCGCCGACCCAGTAGATATTGTCACGGAGTTTGATGGCGTTCATAAAAGACTCCTTTCAACCATAGGATGGATTAACAGAGAATAGACTTAAGCTATAGAAATAATCTATATATTATAAAAGTATTCTAGCGTAAAACCCATTCTTTTGCAACCGCAAATTGCCCTCAACCCTGTGATGATGGGCGTCTTGTGACGCGTTTTCTTGACAGATGATTCCGTCTGTTGTATAATAATCATGACGAAAGCTGTGTATAATTGGGATAAAACAACCAGAAGAAAGAGGACTTTTGATGCAAGAAAAGGTTCTAGTCTTTGATACGGAGACGACCGGCTTTCGCAGTGATGATGAAGTACTGACCCTCGCTGTTGTGAATGGCGTGGGTGAGACGATGGTCGACGGTATGTATGCGCCGGCGCGTAAGGCAGAGTGGCCGGATGCCGAGCGCATCAATCGCATATCGCCGGCGATGGTCGCGGGCTGTGACCCCATTCTCGCACATCGTGAGGAGCTGGAACGTCTCTTCAATGCGCCGGACACACTCCTTGTCGGCTATAACATCGAGTTCGATATTCGCCTTCTGGCGCAGTCGGGGATCCGCATTACGAACCCGAACCGTCATGATGTGATGCTTGCTTTTTCGGCGTTCCGCAAAGTCCCCGATGCACGGCGCGGCGGCTACCGATGGTGGAAGCTGACGGAGTGTGCGGACTACTACCGCTACGACTGGGGAAACACGGTGGCGCACGGCGCACTCGCGGACACACTCGCGACGCTCTTCTGCTACCAAAAGATGAAAGAGCCGGTCTATGAGGAACAGAGCCTGTTTGATTAATTTGATTAATATGCAGGGAGGCATGCTGTATGGCAAAGAAAAAGAGCCAAACGGAGACGCCGATGCAGTCGATGCGCGAGCGCAAACAGCAGGAGTTCGAGGCACGGCTTCAGCGCGTACGAAAAGCGCGCAGCACCTATCAGCGTAAGATCATCGGCGGTATCGTCGTTGCCTTTATCCTCCTCATCATTGTGTGTGCTCTGCTTCCGTCCGGCGATCGAGCCTATGATGGCCGATGGAATAAGGATATCAATGAAGGACAGGCGGGTATTTTGCAGAGTTTGCGGAACAGTTTTAAATAGGTCTTGCTATTTTCTCAAAACCGCGTATTCTTATAGGGTATACGCGGTTTTTTTGTTGGAGGGGTTGTTTGCATGAAATTTCAAGAGGTTATCCTCACACTGCAGGAGTTCTGGTCGGGGCAGGGCTGTATCCTCGCCCAGCCCTATGATGTAGAAAAGGGCGCAGGGACGATGAGCCCGTGGACGTTCCTGCGCGTTCTTGGGCCAGAGCCGTGGAATGTCGCCTATGTGGAGCCCTCGCGCCGCCCGGCGGACGGACGCTATGGAGACAACCCGAATCGTCTCTATCAGCATCATCAGTTCCAGGTGATCATGAAGCCGTCGCCGGACAATATCCAGGAACTTTACCTTGAGAGCCTTGCCCGCCTCGGCATTCACGCGGAGGAGCATGACATCCGCTTTGTCGAGGACAACTGGGAGTCGCCGACGCTGGGCGCGTGGGGACTTGGCTGGGAGGTCTGGCTGGACGGGATGGAGATCACGCAGTTCACGTACTTCCAGCAGGTTGGCGGTCAGGATGTAAAGCCCGTCTCCGTGGAGATCACCTATGGGCTTGAGCGTCTTGCCATGTATATTCAGGGCGTAGAGAACGTCTATGACATCGCGTGGACGGATGATGTGACCTATGGCGATGTGTTCCACCAGAATGAGTTTGAGCAGTCTTCGTATGCGTTCGATCTCTCGGACGAGAAGCTGCTCTTTGACCTGTTCGACAAGTACGAGGCGGAGGCGGTGCGCGTCATCGAGGCAGGCTATGTGCATCCGGCGCATGACTACGTGCTGAAATGCTCGCATACGTTCAATCTGCTCGACGCGCGCGGGGCGATCAGTGTCTCCCAGCGGACGGCGTTCATCGGGCGCGTGCGCAAACTCGCGCGTCTCTGCGCGGAGGCGTATCTCGCCCAGCGTGAGGAACTGGGGTATCCGCTGTTGAAAAAGGAGGGGAAGGCATGAAGCGGGATCTGTTATTTGAAATTGGAACGGAGGAGATTCCGGCACACGTGATGCCACACCTCCTGGAGGATTTGGCACAGCTGGCGGAGACGATGCTGAAGGAGCACCGCCTTTCCTATGAGAAGGTGCGCACGCTCGGCACGCCGCGCCGTGCCGCCCTCATTGTGACGGGGCTCGCAGAGCGGCAGGAAGACGTCAATACGGAGACGCGCGGCCCATCCGTCGCCATTGCCTTTGATGCGGACGGAAACCCGACGAAGGCGGGCGCGGGGTTTGCGCGCGGACAGGGCGTCGATCCGTCCGCCCTCATTCAGCGTGACGGCTATGTCTATGCCTCCGTGCATGAGAGCGGTGCAGCGACGGCCGAGCTTCTGACCTCGCTCCTGCCTGACCTTGTGCGTGCGATTCCGCTGCCGAACAGTATGCGCTGGGGGGATCTGGACTTCCGATTCATCCGCCCGATTCGCTGGTTCGTGGCACTCTACGGGACAGAGATCGTGCCCTTTACACTTGCCGGAGTGACGAGCGGGAATCACTCGCGCGGGCATCGGACGCTCGCACCGGCGGACTTCGTGATCACGTCGGCGGCGGACTACGAGGCGGCGTGCGAGAAGGCGTATATCATCGTCGATCCCGAGCGGCGGCGCGCCATGATCTGCGAACAGATCACAGAGACGGCAAAGGCGTGCGGCGGCACGGCGGAGATCACGCCCGACCTCCTCGAGGAGGTGCTCTATCTCGTGGAGTATCCGACGGCGCTCAGCGGCTCGTTCGAGGAGAAGTATCTGGCGCTCCCCGCCGAGGCGGTGATTACGCCGATGCGCGACCATCAACGCTATTTCCCCGTCAAGGCGGCGGACGGCAGCCTACTGCCCGCTTTTATCACGGTGCGCAACGGTGGGAAGGCACATCTTGATGTCGTGGCACACGGCAACGAGCGCGTGCTGCGGGCACGTCTTGCCGATGCGCAGTTCTTCTTCGATGAGGATCGCAGAAAATCCCTTGCAGAGCATCGGGAAAAGCTCAAGACGGTCGTGTTCCAGCGGGGGCTCGGATCGATGTACGAAAAGACGGAGCGTCTCACGGCGCTCACGACGGCGATTGTCGAGGAGATGGCGGCGGGTGATGCGGATGGCACCGCTCTCGCCGATGCGCGGCGTGCCGCCGAGCTCTCGAAGGCCGATCTCGTGACGGGCATGGTGACGGAGTTCACGGAGCTGCAGGGGATCATGGGACGTGAGTACGCCCTGCTCGATGGGGAGAGCCCTGCTGTTGCGCGTGCCATTGACGAGCAGTATATGCCGCGTTTTGCGGGGGACGAGCTGCCGCAGACGCCGCTCGGCGTTGCCCTCAGTGTAGCAGATAAGATCGACAATATTGTCGGGACGTTCAGCCAAGGCAGGATTCCGACGGGCTCGCAGGACCCCTTCGGGTTGCGCCGTCAGGCGCTCGGGCTCGTTCTCATGTTGATCGAGCAGGAGAGCACGATGCTCCTCTCCGACCTTGTCGATGAGGCGTGTGATCTCTACGACCTTGAAGAATTTCGGGATAAGATGCAGGTCTATGTGGCGGACTTTATCCGTCTGCGCCTGAAGAACGTCCTCAGTGAGCGCGGTGTGCGCTACGATGTGCAGGAGGCGGTGCTGGGCGATGTGGATCTTGTCGCAGATGTCCCCGTGCGCGCCGCCTATGTGGAGCGTCTGCTCGCATCGGAGGGGGGCGATGCGCTCGTGCAGTCCTTTGTCCGTGTCGGGAACATCGCCCGCGGCGTGACGGGCGGCGCAGTGGATCCCGCGCTGTTCCAGGCAGAGGAAGAGGGCGCGCTGCTCTCCGCCTATCAGGCCGCGGCGGCTGCACGCGCGGAGGGTGAGGACACGCTTCCCGCCGAGCAGGCACTCGGGAGGGCGATCGACACATTCTTCGATGCGGTCATGGTCATGGACAAGGATGTGCGCATCAAGGAAAATCGTCTGTCGCTCCTCAAGATGATCGACGACTATCTGCTGGAGATGGCAGACTACAGCAAGATCGTGCTGAACTAGGGAAGCACTGATAAATTCGGTACAACCATCTTGACGCATCTTTTTTGTCCGCACTTCGGCGGAAAATCCTCCACAGAGCACCACTCTGCGTCCGGTTTTCCACCTCGTTCAGACGAAAAAATCTACGCCAATCTGGCAGACCTCATTTTATCAGTGATTCCCTAACAAATAACGCTGCTGTACGAAGGTCTTTCTATCTTCGTACAGCAGTTTTTTATCGGAGGGGTGATGATGGTATGCGGGTGAAGATGTGCGGCATGCAGACCGCAGCAGCGGCACGCGCGGCAGAGGAGGCGGGAGCGGACTACATCGGGTTCATCTTCGCGCAGGGCAGTCGGCGTTATGTTGCGCCGGAGACGGCACATGAGATTGCGCGGGAGATGCAGCGCGTGAAGAAGGTCGGCGTCTTTGTCGATGCACCGATGGCGGAGGTGAACCAGATTACCGATGCCGTTGGGCTGGACTATGTGCAGCTGCACGGGCACGAGACGGCAGAGATGGCACGCATGGCAGAGCGCCCCGTGATCAAGGCGTACCGCTATGGAGACGACTTCGATGCAGAGGCAGCGAACGTCTATCCTGCGGAGATCATTCTCGTTGACAGCTACGTCAAAGGCGCAGCAGGCGGCACGGGACTGGCGTTCCATTGGCAGGAAGCGGCACGGGAGATTGCGCGCGTTACGAAGCCCGTGCTGATCGCAGGCGGCATCACGGCCGCGAATGTCAGGGAGGCCGTCGAGACCTTTCATCCATTCGGCATTGATGTATCGGGAGGTCTTGAGGAGGACGGCGTGAAATCCAAGGCGAAAATCACAGCGTTTATGGAGGCGGTGTGTGCGCTTCGGTAATCCGTTTGTCCCGCACGAACACGAACGGTACAAGTGATCGTGTGCGTCCTCGCATTGACAAATGCCGCATTCTCCTCTAAGATAGACAAATACGCCGAAAGGCGCAGAATGAATCATCTGAAGGAGGTGCACAATGCGCGACATACTTGCTGAAATCGTGGCGAAGAAGCGCGGCATTGTCGCGGCGGCGAAGGAGGCCATGCCGCTCGATGTACTGAAACGGGACCTGTCCTGTGGGACGTTCCGTATGGCGGAGCACTTCCGATGGCATGGGTGGGGGCTGATCGCTGAGTGCAAGCTGCAGTCGCCCGCCAAGGGACGGCTGACAACGGCGCACACGGTCACGGAGCTCGCCGATATCTATACGGCGGCAGGCGCAGCCGTGCTCTCCGTGCATACCGATCCGCATTTTCTCGGCAGCAACGCGGATTTTTCCGCCGTACGTGCACGTGTGGATACACCTCTCCTGCGCAAGGATTTTATCATCGATCCCTATCAGGTCTACGAGGCGCGTGCGTTGGGCGCGGATGCCGTTCTGCTGATTGTGCGCATCCTCACGCCGGAGCAGCTGAAAGAGCTGCTTTACCTGACGTGGAGTCTTGGGATGGACGCTCTTGTAGAGGTGCACGACCGCCATGATTTGGAAACTGCACAGGAAACGCCGGCAGAATTCATCGGCATCAACAACCGCAATCTCGTGACCTTTGAGACGAGCGTGGAGACGACGCTCGCCCTCCTGCCCTACGCAGACAAGAATCGTACGCTCATCAGCGAGAGCGGCATCTTTGCCCGTGCGGATGCGGAACGCGTTCGTGCGGCAGGGTGCAAAGGCGTGCTGGTCGGAGAGGGATTGGTGCGTGCGGCGGATGTCGGGGCGTTTGCAAGAGAACTGGTTGATGTTGAGACGAAGGAGCAATAATATATGAGCAAGAAGGGACGATTCGGCGACTATGGCGGGCAGTATGTGCCCGAGATTGTGATGCCGGCACTGAATGAGCTGGAAGAGGCATATCTGAAATACCGTGACGATGCGGCGTTTCAGGCGGAGTACCGCAGCTACCTCAAGGAGTATGCAGGGCGTCCGACGAATCTTTATTTTGCCGAGCGGCTGACGAAGCACTACGGCAAGGCGGACATCTATCTCAAGCGCGAGGATCTTCTTCATACGGGGGCGCATAAGATCAACAATGCGCTCGGCCAGGCACTCCTTGCACACCGCATGGGCAAGAAGCGCATTATCGCAGAGACGGGCGCGGGGCAGCATGGTGTGGCGACGGCGACGGTGGCGGCACTCTTTGGAATGGAATGCCGCATCTTCATGGGTGCACTTGACGTGGAGCGGCAGAAGCTCAACGTGTTCCGTATGCGTCTGCTCGGCGCGACGGTCGTCCCCGTATCGAGCGGTACAGGAACGCTGAAAGATGCAACGAGCGAGGCGATCCGTTACTGGGCGACAAACATCACGGATACTTACTACGTCATTGGCTCCGCTGTCGGGCCTCATCCCTATCCGATGATGGTGCGCGACTTCCAGAAGGTTATCGGTGAGGAGATTCGCGCACAGGCAGAGGAGAAATTCCACGCGAAACCCGACTATCTCGTCGCCTGTATCGGCGGCGGGAGCAACGCCATCGGTACGATCTATGATTTTCGCAATGATGCCGACGTGAAGAAGTTCTGCGTCGAGGGCGGCGGGCGCAGCGATGCGGACGGCGACAATGCCAAGACGCTCAGCGGCGGCGGTACGCCGGGCATCCTGCACGGAGCGTACAGCAACCTCCTGCAGAATGAGGACGGGCAGGTCATTGAGGCGTACAGCATCTCAGCAGGGCTCGACTACCCCGGCGTTGGTCCGGAGCATTCCTACTTTAAGGACGAGGGCATCGTCACCTATGTCTCCGTGACGGACAGAGAGGCACTCGACGCATTCCAGCGTCTCTCGCGCATCGAGGGGATCATTCCCGCGCTCGAGAGCTCGCATGCACTGGCGTATCTGGAGACGCTGATGCCCAAGACCAAGGCGGGCGAGCGCGTTGTCGTCTGTCTCTCAGGACGCGGCGACAAGGACGTGCAGATGGTGGCAAAGGAGCTGGGGGAGGACATCGCATGAGCAAGCGGATGAATGAAAAACTCGCAAAGCTCCGCGCCGACGGGCGGACAGGGCTTTACATCTACGTGACGGCAGGGTGCCCCAGTGCGGAGGCAACCGTGGACATCGTACGCCGTGCCGAGGAGGCGGGCGCCGATCTCATCGAGCTCGGCCTGCCGTTCTCCGATCCCATGGCGGATGGCCCCGTGATTCAGGCGGCAAGTGTCGAGGCACTGAAGAACGGCATGACGATGAAGAAGGCACTTGAGATCGTCAAGGAGATCCGCAGACACTCGGAGATCCCCATCGTCGGCATGGGCTACATCAACATGGTGAACCACTATGGGTTTGAGCGTTTTGTCACGGACTTCAAGGCAGCGGGGATGGACGGCGTGATCCTGCCCGATGTTCCGCACGAAGAGTCGGAGGAAATGCGCCGCATCTGCGATGTGCATGACTTTACACTGACGGAGTTCATCACGCCGGGAACGACGGAGGCGCGCATGGCGGAGACGTGCCGTCATGCGGCGGGCTTCGTCTACTGCGTCTCGAACTATGGTGTCACAGGCGTCAAGGAGATCGACTACAGCATCATCGGGAAGGTCTGCTCTGCCGCACGCCGCTATACGAATATCCCGCTTGCCATCGGCTTCGGCATCGGTACGCCCGAGGCTGCCGCACGCGCCGCAAAGCAGGCAGATGGTGTGATCGTCGGCAGTGCAGTCGTCAAGCACATTCTCGACGGTGATATCGACGGCGGCATCCAGCTGATCGCTGCGATGCGCAAGGCACTCGATGCTTAAGGGAACAATATTGCCCACCGCTGTGAAGTCGGTGGGCTTTGCCATGTGAAGGGAGATCCTATACCATGAAGTATCTGATTGATTCGGCAAATCTCGATGAGATTCGTGCGCTTTCGGAATATCTGCCGATCGCCGGTGTAACCAGCAACCCGAGCATCGTCAAGAAGGAGGGGAGTGTCCCGTTCTTTGCCCACATGCGTGAGATTCGCTCCATCATCGGAAAGCTTCGCCCCCTGCATATTCAAGTGACGGCGACGGACTATGACGGGATGATGCGCGACGCAGAGGCGGTGTTTCGCCATGTTGATGAGAAGGTATTCATCAAGGTTCCCGTCGACTTTGAAGGGGTCAAGGTCATCAAAGCCCTTCGCCGTCAGGGGGCAAACGTGACGGCGACGGCCGTCTACGGGATGGATCAGGCATTCATGGCTCTGGAGGCTGGCGCGGACTGCATTGCCCCGTACTATAACCGCATGGAGGCGCTTGGCGTCGATGCAGCGTCTGTGATCGGGAATATTGCCGGCATTATTGCCCACTACGGCTATGAGACAGAGATTCTTGCGGCGA
Source organism: Centipeda felix (assembly GCF_900186465.1). Classification (GTDB taxonomy): domain Bacteria; phylum Bacillota; class Negativicutes; order Selenomonadales; family Selenomonadaceae; genus Centipeda; species Centipeda felix. The sequence continues at coordinate 379,369 of NZ_LT891959.1, read as the reverse complement.
GCTTCAAGCAGCCCGCCCAGATCGATCGTGCAATTCTCGCAGGTGCGCATTCCGTCACCGTGGCGCCTGATGTTCTGCGCGGCATCTTTGTCAAGCAGGTCGTTGCAGATGCGGTGCAGGCATTCTCCGACGATTGGACGGGGCTCTACGGCGGGAAGACACTCGCGGAGCTGGCAGACGAATGAGATCGTACCAATAAGGCAAAGAAGAGCGGCTGCACGCCCCCATCGGCTCGCTATGCTCGCCACTCCCTCAAAGTGCGGGGGAAGCTATATGCTGTTATTCCCAAAAGCCTTCCCCGTTATCACGGGGAAGGGGCACAAAGAATGGGCTGTTGTACGAAGTTTTCAGCTTCGTGCAACAGCCCATTGTCAAATTTGCCTGCTTACGCAGGCGGTTCATCGTATTTCTCATACTCCTCATACTGTGCCGCATGACGCAGCTCTGCGCGCGCGGTGGCGGCATGGAGGGTATTGAGCGCCGCAAATGGGGCGAACTGCCCCGCACGGTCGTGCCGTGACATGGGCGGATGGGTGCGGGAGATCGGCCGCGCAAGATGGATGATGTCATCGTAGTCATGGATATTTCGCTGCATGGTCGTGCCTCCTTTTATCCGTGCGTACGCTATGCTTTGTGTCCGCCGATCTGCCCGTTGCGCTGATGCATGGTTGCCCCGTCGATAAAGTTTGCCCCGCGCAGGATGGCATTCTTCCCATAGGCCTGCTTGATGGCAACAACGGCGGCATGAAGTGCCTTTTCCTTTTCCTGTGCACGACGCTCCTTCGCCGTCAACACAGTGCCTGCGGCCTCGTCGGCAGAGAATAGATCCAGCTGCTCCGCATCAGTACTGTGCTGCTCAAGCGTCCGAAGGTGCTGCGCAGAAATCGTGATGCGTCGGATGAGCAAATGCGGGTTCACAATCGTATCGTAGAGATGGGTCAATGCGTTCATCAATGCACGCGGCGGCGCACCGCGCTCCACGGTGCAGTGCCCATGTGACGGCCACGGGACACTGCGGCCGTATCGATCTGTCCGAATACGGCCGTGGTAGAGAGAACGGATCTCCGGGCGGGTGAGGGACTCCACATCGTAGCCGATGGTCAGCTCAATGCGGTCACAGGTGAGGTGCTTTACGGCGAGATCGTGCGCGAGCGCATCCGTCATCTCCCACACGACGAGACGCGCCTTGTCAGTGGCGTATGGCATTTGCAGCACCTGTCCGTGGTGGATGCTGCGCGACTTGGGGCGATAGTGCTTGATGTCCTCCATGCGCGTCGTCTCGATACCCCAAGCGTGGTCGATGAGTAGCTCTGCCTGTACCCCAAAGAGACGATAGAGCAGATCCTCGTTATAGTGCTCAGACGCCTTGCCGAGGGAACAGCGTGCAATATCGCCCATGGTATAGAGGCCGTTTGCCTCGAGCTTTGCAGCGTAGCCCCTGCCGATGCGCCAGAAGTCCGTGAGCGGGCGATGCGCCCAGAGCGCCTGCCGATAGCTCAGTTCATCCAGCTGTGCCACACGTACCCCGTCCGCATCGGGTTTCATGCGCTTGGCGACGATGTCCATGGCGATCTTTGCTAGGTAGAGATTCGTCCCGATGCCGGCGGTCGCGGTAACACCGGTCTCCTGCAGTACCTCGCGGATGAGGCGCAGGGCAAAGTCGTGTGCGGAGATATGCAGGGTGTCCAGATAGCTCGTCGCGTCGATGAACACCTCGTCGATGGAGTAGATGTGGATGTCCGCCGGCGCGATATGCCGCAGATAGACCTCATAGACGCGCACGCTGTATGCGACGTAGAGTGCCATGCGCGGCGGGGCGATGTGGTAGGCGATGCCGAGGTGCGGAGATGCGGCGAGCTCTGTCGCATCCGTTGTCTCACCCGTGAGCCTGTGCTGCGGCGCACGGTATTTCCGCTTGGCGTTTGCGTCCCGCACGGCGCGGACGACCTCAAAGAGGCGCGGGCGTCCGCCGATGCCGTGCATTTTGAGCGCAGGGGATACGGCAAGGCAGATCGTTTTCGTCGTGCGGCTTTCATCTGCGACGACGAGATGCGTCGTCAGCGGATTCAGACCGCGCTCGATGCATTCCACCGAGGCATAGAAGGATTTTAGATCGATTGCGATGTAGGTGCGGTTCGTCATGCGGTATCCCTCCTTAGTTCTATCATAGCACATGTGTTTGCTTCTTGTAAATCAGAAAAAGGGAAAACGTGAGGCGCGTCGAAAATAAAAGAGGATATAGAACGATGCGGAGGAATCAGCCATGAAGATGATCGTTACGGGCGGCGCAGGATTTATCGGCGCCAATTTTGTCTACTATGAACTGCGTGAGCATCCAGAGGATCAGATCGTCTGCTATGACGCTCTGACCTATGCGGGGAATATTGCGACTCTTGCCGAGGCAAGGAAGTCCTCGCAGTTCACCTTTGTGCGCGGCGACATTGCCGACCGCGCGGCGGTCTATGCACTCTTTGCGCGCGAGAAGCCCGATGTGGTCGTGAACTTCGCGGCGGAATCACATGTGGATCGCTCGATTGAGACGCCCGAGATTTTCCTTCAGACGAATATCATCGGCACGAGCATCCTGCTCGACGCATGCCGCAAATATGGCATCAAACGCTATCATCAGGTATCGACGGACGAGGTATATGGCGATCTTCCGCTGGATCGTCCCGATCTCCTCTTTACAGAGGAGACGCCGCTGCACACGTCCAGTCCCTACTCCTCCTCCAAGGCGTCGGCTGATCTGCTCGTGCAGGCGTATGCGCGTACCTATGGCGTTCCCGTGACGATCTCGCGCTGCTCCAATAACTACGGTGCGTTCCAGTTCCCCGAAAAATTGATTCCGCTCATGGTCATCCGCGCCATGAAGGGGGAACAGCTCCCTGTCTACGGCGATGGAAAGAACGTCCGTGACTGGCTGCATGTGGACGATCACTGCAGTGCCATTGATGCGATTGTGCGCCGTGGGGCGGAAGGCTCTGTCTATAACGTTGGCGGGCACAATGAGCGCTCCAATATCGATGTCGTCCGTACGATCCTGCGCGTTCTGGGCAGGGGAGAGGAACAGATCTCCTACGTCACGGATCGCAAGGGGCACGATCGCCGCTATGCCATCGATCCGACCAAGATCGGACGGGAACTCGGCTGGCAGCCGCAGACGAAGTTCGATGACGGCATTGAGGCGGTTGTTGCGTGGTATCGTGACCATACGTCGTGGTGGGAGGACATCCTCAGCGGTGTCTATGAGAAACGTAATGCCGAGGCATGACGCAGTGGCAGCTCCTCTGTGTGGATGCAGGTGTCATGCACGGCGTGCATAGGAGGAAAATGCGTGCTCTGTTTTAAGGATGTCTCTGTGGACTACGGGTGCGGAGACGATAAGGTCCATGCGCTCGCGGATGTGTCCGTACAGCTGGAGCGCAGCACGGTGCTCGCACTGATCGGGGCATCGGGCTGCGGCAAGTCGACGCTCCTGCGCGTTGGGGCAGGACTTCTTCATCCGACATCGGGGCAGGTGACCTGCGGCGGTGCACCCCTTGATCCGCGTGCCCTGCGGATCGGATTTCTCCCACAGAACTATGGGCTCCTTGCATGGAAAACCGTGCGCGAGAATATCCTGCTTGCGGCAGAGATCAAGGGCATTCGCCGCGATGAAGATGCGGAGCGGCTGGACGCATTGGTCGATGAGCTGGGCCTTAAAGACTTGCTGACGCGCTATCCACATGAGCTGTCGGGTGGACAGCAGCAGCGCGTCGGACTGGCGCGCGTATTCTTTCTCGCCCCCGACCTGCTCCTGATGGATGAGCCATTCTCCGCGCTCGACGCGATTACGCGCGAGGCGATGCAGGAGGTGTTCCTCTCCCTCCGCAGGAAGTATGCGGTGACAACCCTGCTCGTGACGCATTACGTGGAGGAAGCACTGATGCTGGCCGACCGGATTGCCGTCATGCGCGGAAAACCCGGCCGCATCGTCCAAGTGATCGACAACGCGTTTGTCGGCGATACCGCGCGCCGCGGATCTCCGGCGTTCTCCGCCATGGGGCAGACACTGCGCGAAAAGATTGCGGGGGAGGGGGCATGATGGAGAAACTCTCACTGCGGATGATCGCCGCCGGGATGCTCGCCTGTATTCTCCTTTGGGCGGGCGCGGCGGAGCTCTTTCAAAAGCCGGTGATCCCATCGCCCGTGCAGGTGTTTTTCCGATTGACAGCGACATTCACAGGGACGATTGCCATTCACGCGGCGTACAGCCTGATGCGGATTGCTGTGGGCGTGCTTGCCGCCGTTGCCGTCGGCTATCCGCTTGGCGTTCTGATGGGCTATTTTCGGCGCGTCAATCATCTCCTTGCCCCGATCCTCTATCTGACCTACCCCATCCCGAAGATCGCACTCCTGCCCGTCGTCATGCTGCTCTTTGGCGTCGGGGAGACGAGCAAGCTGCTGCTGGTCTTTCTCATCATCGTCTTTCAGGTGATCGTCACGGTGCGCGATGCCGTTGCCGCGATTCCGCCGGCCACGTATTTCCCGCTGCGCGTGCTCGGCGCGTCATTCGGACAGATGGTGCGCCACATCATCGTGCCTGCCTCGCTGCCGAAGTTCATCACGGCTGTGCGCGTGGCGATGGCAACGGCGATCTCCGTCCTCTTCTTTACGGAGACATTCGGCACACAGTACGGCATCGGCTACTACATCATGGACGCGTGGCTGCGCGTGAACTACCTCGATATGTACGCCGGCATCGTCGTGCTGAGTGCAATCGGACTGCTGCTCTTCATCCTGCTCGATCTGGCAGAGCGTCGGCTGTGTGCGTGGAATCGACAGTAGACGGTATTAGGGAATTATTAATCGTGTGAATACATTTCTCAATCGCTTTACAATCCACGCTGAAAAATGGTAAGATGGGCGCGTGGTTTTACTGCGTGGACGGGAGAACCCCTTCGATATCTTCTAGGAAAAGGATGGTATGCATGATGAATGAACTTCTCTACAAAATTCCTGCCCATACGCCGCGTGAGGAAATTGTCGCCCAAATGAAAGCACATCCCGAGGTGCGATTCGTCTCACTCGTCGGCATTGATATGGCGGGAAATGATACGGATGAGAAGATTCCGGTACAGATTTTTCTCGACGATATCGACGCTTTCTACAATGGTACGGCCGTGCAGACGGACGGCTCCTCGGTTGTTCTGCCGAAGATTGCAACGATCGAAAACGCCAAGGTGGATCTCCCTGTTGACCCCTCTGTCAATTGGTTTGTGGACTATAATCCTGAGAGCTCGGATGAGGATACGGGGCTGCCGATCGGCACGCTGCGCATCCCGTCCTTCGTCGTGCATGAGGGAAAGCGCGTCGATCCCCGCGCGGTGCTCACGGATACGCTTGTCTATGTAAAGAAGGAACTGCTGAAGTTCTTCCATGAGAATCCGGAAATCTCCGCAGCACCGAGCCTGAACGGTGCGGACATCGAGGATATCGTTTTCACCTCCGCGACGGAGCTTGAGTTCTGGGTCAAGACGCCGCTCGACGACAATGCCTCGATCGAGGAGATGTCGGCGTCGCAGGTGATGAACGAGCAGTATTGGGAGCGGACGCACGGTGCCGTGCGCTCGGCGCTTGAGGAGTGCCTGATCCAGCTCGAAAAATATGGGTTCCACATGGAGATGGGGCATAAAGAGGTCGGCGGCGTGAAGGCGCAGATCGACGATACCGGCCGCATGACCCATGTCTGCGAGCAGATCGAGATCGACTGGAAATATGACGATGCGGTACAGGCGGCGGACAACGAGCTCTTCATCCGTACCTTTGTCCGCGAGATCTTCCGTCTCTACGGGCTTGAGGTGAACTTCAAGGCAAAGCCGCTCATCGGTCTGGCGGGAAATGGCGAGCATACCCATCTGAGCCTCGCGGCCATCACGAAGGACGGCAAACGCCACAACCTCTTTGCAGCAGACGACCAGAATGCACACTATATGAGCGCCGTCGGCTATGGCGCACTCATGGGACTCCTGCGCAACTACGAGGTCATCAATCCGTTCGTATCGGCGACCAATGACGCATTCAACCGCCTGAAGCCGGGCTTTGAGGCGCCGGTCTGCATCGTTACGTCCTTTGGCGCGACGCCTGCGATCCCCGCGCGTAACCGCACGGTGCTCGTGAGCCTCATCCGCGATATCAAGAATCCACTGGCTACGCGCTTTGAGCTGCGTGCGACGAATCCGTACTCGAATACGTACTTCGTCCTCGCCGCCTCGTATCTCGCCATCCTCGACGGCGTTTTGCACACGAAGGGGCGCACGGCAGAGGAACTGCTCGCCGAGCTCTCCAAGCAGCCGGGTGAGCAGGGGCTCTACCTCGAGACAGACCGCGCCTATCGGAGCGAGGAGGATGTCTTTGAGCACTATACGGCGGAGGAGCGCGATGCACGCTTTGGTAAGCCGCCCGCGACGGTCTGGGAGAACATGCTCGGCTTTGAGCACAACGAGAAGAAGCTCGCGGTCATCACGGCGGGCGGAACGCTGACGCCGCGCATCATTGACTCGTTCCGTACCGGTGCTCTCCTGCGCTGGAAGATCGAGCTGATCAGCCGCATCATTCCGGAGAACCGCGATATCGTTCGCCGTATGACGGAGATCAAGAGCGATTTCGTGACGGATCAGGATGCCTATATGTGGAACAAAATTCGTGACCTGCGCGTCTACCTCGCAAAGGATACGATTGACGACAAGGCGCTCTTTACCCTGCTGATCAAGGCACTGAATGACGGCGATGATGCAACGGCATCGGCGCTGCAGCTCGAGATGTACGCGAAGATGGAGGAACTGAAGAGCCTCTACGACATCTACAAGAAGAATATGATCTAGGGAATCGCTGATAAAATGAGGTATGCCAGATTGGCGTAGATTTTTTGTCCGATTGAGGCAGCAAACCGGACGCATAGCAAGAGCTATGTGGAGGATTTGCTAACGAAAAGCGGGCGAAAAAGATGCGTCAAGATGGTCGTACCGAATTTATCAGTGCTTCCCTAAACATCTAAAAAATGGACTCTGCCGCACGTCGGCAGATTTTTTTGCATTAAATGTCAAAAAATCAAAATTTATATTTGACTTTTTGACTTTATCTGTTATAATAATAGACACATAAAATAAGAACAGTGGAGGGATACCTATGGAACAGGATAAATATACTGCACGGACGCTGGCTGCGCTCCAATCGGCACAGCAGATTGCGGCGATGCGCTATCATCAGGAAATCACGTCGGCACATGTGCTGCTCGCACTTGCCAAAGAGCCCGAGGGACTGCTCGCAACGATCTTTGAGGTCTGCGGTGTGGATCTGCCGATGCTCAAGGCTCGTCTGGAGAAGGAGCTCGCCTCTATCCCGAGCGTGCACGGATCAAACCGTCTCGGCATGGGGATGGATATGGTGCGCGTGCTCGGTCGTGCCGAGGAGCTCGCAAAGTCCATGAAGGACGACTACGTATCGACAGAGCATCTGCTGCTCGCCATCGTGACGGACGGCAGTGAGGAGGTGCAGGCGATTGCGTGTGAGTTCGGTCTGACGAAGAGCAGCGTGCAGGATGCCATCCAGACGAACCGCAAGCAAAACGTGACGAGTGACAACCCCGAGGAGGGCTATCAGTCGCTTGAGAAATACGGGCGCGACCTCACGGCAGCAGCGCGTGCGAACAAGCTCGACCCCGTGATCGGCCGCGACGAGGAGATTCGCCGCACGATCGAGATTCTCTCGCGCCGTACCAAGAACAACCCCGTACTCATCGGTGAGCCGGGCGTCGGTAAGACGGCGATTGTCGAAGGACTGGCACGCCGCATTGTGGCAGGCGATGTTCCCGAGTCGCTGAAGAACAAGACGCTCTACTCGCTCGACATGGGCGCACTGGTCGCGGGAGCGAAATTTCGCGGCGAGTTCGAGGAACGCCTGAAGGGCGTACTGAACGAAATCGCAAAGTCTGAGGGGCAGATTCTGCTCTTCATCGACGAGGTGCATACGGTTGTCGGTGCGGGCGCAGCCGAGGGTGCGATGGATGCGGGCAACCTGCTGAAGCCTCTTCTCGCGCGTGGTGAACTGCGCTGCATCGGTGCTACGACACTGAACGAGTACCGCAAGTACATCGAGAAGGATACGGCACTTGAGCGCCGCTTCCAGCCCGTTATGGTCGGCGAGCCGACGGTGGAGGACACCATCTCCATCCTGCGTGGACTGAAGGATCGCTACGAGGTGCATCACGGCGTGCGCATCCGCGACGCGGCCCTCGTCGCTGCGGCGACGCTCTCTGACCGCTATATTTCCGATCGATTCCTGCCCGACAAGGCGATTGACCTCGTCGATGAGGCAGCGGCAAAGCTGCGCACGGAGATTGAGTCCATGCCCGCGCCGCTCGATGAGATTCGGCGCAAGATTCTCCAGCTCGACATCGAGGAGGAGGCGCTGAAAAAGGAGACGGACGAGGACTCGAAGGAAAAACTCGCGGCACTTGTCGCCGAGAAGGAAAGCCTTCACGCGGAGGAGCAGAAGCTCCAAGAGAAGTGGGAAGGTGAAAAGCAGGCAATCCTGCGCGTACGTGCCATCAAAAAGGAGATGGACGAGGTGCGCGGTGAGATGGAGGCAGCCGAGCGCGCCCAGAACCTCGCCCGTGCATCGGAGCTGAAATACGGCAAGATGCCGGAGCTTGAGAAGAAGCTCGCCGACGAGGAAGCGGCACTCGCTGCAAAGGCGGACGGTGAACAGATGCTCAAGGAGGAGGTCGGCGAGGAGGATATTGCCCGCGTCGTCAGCCGCTGGACCGGCATCCCCGTCACGAAGATGATGACGGGCGAGCGCGAGAAGCTGCTCCGTTTGGAGGATGTACTCCATGAGCGCGTTGTCGGACAGGATGAGGCGGTGACTGCTGTCAGCGAGGCGATTCTGCGTGCACGTGCCGGAATCAAGGATCCGAACCGTCCGATCGGCTCGTTTATCTTCCTTGGCCCGACGGGTGTTGGCAAGACAGAGCTTGCCAAGACCCTTGCGGAGTCGCTCTTTGACGATGAGAGGAGCATGATCCGCATCGATATGAGCGAGTACATGGAGAAGCACAGTGTCTCGCGTCTCATCGGCGCGCCTCCGGGATACGTCGGCTATGACGAGGGCGGTCAGCTCACTGAGGCAGTGCGCCGTCGTCCGTACAGCGTCATTCTGCTCGATGAGATCGAAAAGGCGCATCGCGACGTGTTCAACGTGCTGCTTCAGATCCTCGACGACGGACGCCTGACGGACGGCAAGGGGCGTGTGGTGAACTTCAAGAACACTGTCATTATCATGACGAGCAATCTCGGCTCGCATGAGATCCTCAGCAAGGACTATGCGGAGGCAACGGCGGCAGTGAAGGCACTGCTCAAGGAATACTTCCGCCCCGAGTTCCTGAACCGCGTCGACGACACCATCGTCTTTAAGGGGCTCACGCAGGAGGATGTCAAGCGCATCGCGGCGATCATGCTGAAATCGCTCAGCAAACGCCTTGAGCGTCAGGTGGACATCGCGCTCGCGTGGACGGATGATGCTCTGGAGGCACTCGCGAAGGAGGGCTTTGATCCCGACTTTGGCGCACGCCCGCTGCGGCGTCTCCTCACGCATAAGATCGAGACGGCGCTCTCGAAGAAGATCATCGCAGGCGACGTGCGCGGCGGTGACACGGTCGAGCTTGGCTTCGACGGCACGGCGTTTACGTTTCAGGCGCTGTAAGCGAGAGCTGCAATCGGCTCGCTGCTTTCTTCGTTGCGACGGGGGAAGCGAATATGCCATAATCCAAAAGCCTGCCCCGCTTGCGGGGAAGGGGGACCGCGAAGCGGTGGAAGGGGCACAACAGGGAGCAACGTGAAGGAGTGTTTTCCTTCATGTTGCTCCCTATTTAATTTCCGTACCAACGGTTACAGCATTTCTTCACCGTCCTGCGTTATAATTGTCACATCAAGGTGAAAATTATAATTGATATAAAGGGGCTTTCATTATGGAAAAGACACTGGATCTGAAGAAGAGCGTTGCCGAACTGGTGGAGGAGTATCCAGAGGTGCGGGAGATCATGGCGGAGGTCGGCTTCAAGGAGATCACCAATCCCATCGCGCTCAACGTGATGGGGCGCATCATGACGATCCCGCGCGGTGCGGCGGTGAAGGGAATTGATCTCGCAAAGGTGATTGCCGCCTTTGAGGAGCACGGCTATACCGTGCTCAGTGACGATGCACAGTCGCGGCAGGGACGTCTGCGCGGCTTTATCGAGCGCCTGTCGGATGGGGAGGAACTGGACTCCGTCCGCAAGGATTTTGTCAAGGAGTTCAGCCACGTCGAGGCCCATGAGATCATGGATGCAGAGCAGTCCCTCATCAAGGAGGGCATGCCAGTCAGTGAGGTGCAGCGTCTCTGTGACGTGCATTCTGCACTCTTTCATGGGACGGCGTCTGCTCCGCCCGCAGGTGCGCTTTCGCATGATGAGATTCACGCGCAGGCAGCATCGGTCGACCCGAATGATATGGACGCACTGCCCGAGGGACATCCGCTGACGATTTTGCGCGCGGAGAATCACGCTCTTGAACAGCTGCTCGATACGATTACGGCGGAGCTGGACGGCGCGAAGCGCATGGATGTCATGCTGACGCACATGCTTTCCCTCGGCGATCTGCGGATGCACTACATCAAGAAGGAAGAGCTGCTGATGCCGGTGCTCTATGACTATGGCGTTACCGGGCCGTCGCAGGTGATGTGGGGCATTGACGATGAGATGAAGCGCGAGCTCAGCATGATCATCAAGGCGCTCAAGGCGGATGCAGAGACACTGCCGCTCTATGAGTCGCGCATTCGTGATCTTGTGCAGCGCGTGCGCGAGATGACCTTCAAGGAGGAGCGCATCCTGTTTCCTCTCAGCCTGCGGTATTTTACGCAGATGGAGTGGTACCGCGCCTACCACGATCTCGTGACGATGGGATCGTCCTTCGGCGTCGACCTTCCCGCGTGGCCGGAGGCACAGGCATGGCTCGATCAGGAGGCGGCGCGCGTTGCCGATGCGCCGTCTGGGGGAGCGCTTCAATTTCCAACAGGCACGCTTACGATGGAGCAGCTGACGGCGATCTTCAAGCTCCTGCCCGTCGATATCACCTTCATCGACAAGGACGATGTCGTCCGCTTCTTTACCAACGAGGGGCAGGTCTTCACACGCCCCATGTCCGCGCTCGGGCGTGACGTGATCAACTGCCATCCGCCCGAGATCATTCCCGTCGTGCGCAATCTGATTGCGGACTTCAAGGCGAAGAAGCGCACGCAGATGGTCGTCTATCGCCGCATCCGCGAGCAGCCAATCCGCGTGCAGTATCAGGCAATGTACGACGCGGCCGGCGAATATCTCGGCACGGTCGAGTTCGTGACCGATCACGCCGAGGCACTCGAGAAATTTCGCCGCTGAAATGCGACAAAAGGATATGACAATATAATAATGAAATCTTAGGCATGAACGGGAACGAAGCCGCTTCATGCCTTTTTTGATGGAACTTTCATTCTTGACATTGTTTGTCGAAGTAGATACTATTATGTTAGAATGAAATGAGGAGGGGCAGAAATGAACAAACGTGAAGCCTATGGAAATCTCGTAAAAGATGCGCGGAAGTTCTATCAGGAACAGGATGGATCTTCTTTTCTGATGCCGCTTGATGAGACGTTTGGTGTTTGTAAAGAAATCAATCTTTATACCTATTGGCAGGGCAGAGGATATGCCGAAACGACACCGGAAATCAAATACCTATTGGTTGGACAGGACTGGGGCAACCCACATTCTGCACCGAAGACGTTTCAAGATAGGATCAGACAGATTATCAGCGGAAAAGACTTACCGTATATCAGTGACGAAAAGAAAATGGACAGTGGGTTTCAAACGGATAAAAACTTGATTGAGCTCTTTCGTCATTTGGGTTATGAAATTGCACAACAGCAGTACGATGAACTTTTCTTTACGAATTTTTGCTTGGGCTACCGGCGTAAAGAAAGCAGCGGGGGCATGAAGAAGAAGCTCATGAATAAAGACAGGGAACGTTTTCGGGAGTTATGTATCATATTGCAGCCGAAGAATATTTTGTGCTTGGGACGCATGAGCTTTGAATGTGTTTATAAGGCACTTGTAAAAGGATCCAGAATACCATATAAGGGCTATATGAAATATATCGAAGAACATTCACAGATCAAAGCGGATCCTGCATATGGGGGCGGGGTGATCTATCCGCTGGCACATTGCGGCAGTCTTGGCATAAGGAATCGACCATTGGAGCAGCAAATTAAAGATTGGAAGTGGGTCGGGGAGACCTCCATGCAATGAGATGAAAAAGGAGGGGCGGTGATGTCTCGGCAGGAACGCAGACGAATTGCGGAAGAAACCATACAGATTACGCACCAAGGCAGGTATCAAAAGCATGGCAAAACAATACTTCTTCCCAAAGAGGACTATAGCGCAGCAATTCTCATAGATGCCAAAGAGGCAAGACGTTGTGGAGAAGTTGTAAAAAGTGGCTGCTCTATATCAGATACTCCTGATATCTATGTCTTGGATGCAGATTCTTTTGCCTGTGCCGAGGGAATGGAGAACGTCCTCGTAATGAATTTCGCCAATGCACATGTACCCGGCGGCGGATTTCGAAACGGTGCAAATGCACAGGAAGAATGTTTGTGCAGAGAGAGTACGCTCTATCACTCCATAGGCAGCGATGCGGCATACGAGATGTATAACTATAACAATCGCCGAAAAAATGCCTGTGCTTCCGACTACATGATACTATCACCCCATGTATGCGTCTTTCGGGATCTTCATGATGATTTTTTGGATGAGCCATTTCTGACTTCTGTCATTACGATTCCTGCGCCGAACCGCAACGGTGCGGCGCGGGAGGTTTCTCCTGCTGTGATGTCACGTGTAATGAAATCGAGGCTAAGGAAAATGTTTGCCGTTGCCGCAGCGCATGGATATTCGTCACTCGTTCTTGGCGCATGGGGATGCGGTGCATTTGGGCACGACCCGTATAGCGTTGCAAAGTATTTTTATGATATTCTTATGGATGAAGAATATCATAAATACTTTCGAACGATAGCATTCGCCATTATTGATAGAGGTGAAAAGAAAAATTTTCACGCATTTGCAGATGTGTTTCAGAATGTTGGAACAATATGCACCAATGATACATCTGAAACAGTGACATTAGTACCGGGATTTTATCAAACAAATCATCCGTTCATCACATACAACTTTTCACAGGAAAACATTTCTCCTGAGAATAAAGGGTATTCTTATGGCACAACGAAGAACGGAATTCCCTTTATGGCAGAAATCTGGGAGCAGACCGATGGCGATCGGGCTGTGGCATTCTATCTTCCTGTTACGGAAGACTTCATGAAGCTAGAGTGCGTGCCGCTTGTCAATGAAGCAACCGATACGAAGACCTTTTTTGTTCAAAAGCCGGTGAAGGCGTTTCATGCTTTGTGTGTCGGCATGGCGGACGGCGGCATGGTGGACGATTTAAGCGTCCTGTTTGCTTATGTCAGTTTTTTGGAAGAATGTAATTTGCTTGCATTTTCCACCGACCGCCAAAATGCATATGCATTTCTTTTGACGGATGTGACAGGGCATGATCTGATTGCGATTACGATATCGCTCACAATAGAGGGGGAGACGGTGGCTTCTACACCACTTTCATGGATTCCGTTCCACCATTCGTCCCCCAAGAGAACCCATCTGCGTTTGGTGTAGTGCATTCAAAAAGGCTCATGGAAGTATATTGAGCGAAGCCTGTCAAGAAAAATACTTGACAGGTTCTTTGTTTCCCGCTATACTTGCACAAGTGTCTCCCACAATAGCCTGCCTCGCCTGCGGGGAAGGGTGACCACGCAGCGCGTGGTGGAAGGGGAGGAACGAATTGGATCAGCTCTACTATCGCGCAAAGCTCTACGATTTCTATGGAGGCCTTCTGACGGGGAAGCAGAGGGAGTGCCTGCATTTACATATTGCAGAGGATTTCTCGCTCGCGGAGATCGGCGAGGAGCTCGGCATCACGCGGCAGGCGGCACATGACAATATCCGCCGTGCAGAGCGTGCACTGGCGGAGATGGAGGAGACGCTGGGGCTCTTTGCTCGTCAACAGGAGCAGGAGCGGGCGATCGCTGCCGTCTGTACGGAGCTGCGTGCGCTCCGCGAGCCGATTGGACGCGCGGATGTCCGACGCATCGCGGATGAACTGGAGCGATATACATCACAGAATGAGATATAAAGACCATGGATAAAAGGAGGTGAGGAAATGCTCTTTGAGAATCTGTCCGACCGCCTGCAGGGGATCTTCAAAAAGCTGCGCGGGCACGGAAAGCTGACCGAGGACGACGTGAACGAGGCGATGCGCGAGGTGCGCATGGCGCTGCTGGAAGCGGACGTCAACTTCAAGGTCGTCAAGGACTTCGTGAAGCGCGTCAAGGCGCGAGCGGTCGGGCAGGATGTGCTCGACACGCTCACGGCGGCTCAGGCCGTTGTCAAGATTGTCGATGAGGAACTCACCGCACTGATGGGCGGGACGGAGAGCCGTCTCAACATCAGCCCCAACCCACCGACCGTCATCATGCTCGTCGGACTGCAGGGCTCGGGCAAGACGACCTCGGCAGGCAAGCTCGCACTCATGCTGAAAAAGCAGGGCAAGCGTCCGCTGCTCGTTGCCGACGATATCTATCGTCCCGCTGCCATCAAGCAGCTTGAGGTCATTGGCAGCAAGGTCGATGTGCCCGTCTTTTCGCAGGGGCAGGAGGATGCCGTCGCCATTGCGCGTGCGGCAATCGCACATTCCGCGTCCCATGCCAACGACGTCGTTATCATTGATACGGCGGGGCGTCTGCAGATTGATGAGACCCTCATGCAGGAGCTGCGTGATATCAAGGCGGAAGTAAAGCCGCATGAGATTCTCCTCGTCGTGGATGCCATGACAGGACAGGAAGCCGTAAACGTCGCCGAGGCGTTCGACGCCTCGCTTGGTCTGGACGGCGTCATCATGACGAAGCTGGACGGCGATGCGCGCGGCGGCGCGGCCCTCTCCATCAAGGCGGTGACGGGCTGCCCGCTGAAATTCGTCGGTATGGGCGAGAAGCTCGAGCCACTTGAGGTGTTTCATCCCGACCGTATGGCGTCGCGTATCCTCGGCATGGGCGACGTGCTCTCTCTTGTGGAGAAGGCACAGGAGAACTTCGATCTCGAGAACGCGAAGAAGATGGAGGAGAAGCTCCGCCGCAACGACTTCACGCTCGATGATTTCCTCGATCAGATGCAGCAGGTCAAAAAGCTCGGCTCGCTCAGCAATATCCTCGGCATGCTTCCGGGAATGGGCGGTCTGAAGAAGAAACTCGGCGATCAGGAGTTTGACCTCGATGGAAAAGAGATGCGCCGGCTTGAAGCGATCATCCGCGCGATGACGCCGAAGGAGCGCGCAGACATCACGATCATCAACGGCAGTCGGCGCAAGCGCATTGCCGCCGGCAGCGGGACGCGCGTGCAGGACGTCAACAAACTGCTCAAGCAGTTCGGCGAAATGCGCAAGATGATGAAGAAGATGAAGAAAATGAAGGGGAAGGGTGGTATGCCCGCCATGCCGTCCATGGGCGGTATGGGACTCCCCAAGATGCCGTTCTTTCGGTAGTGCGGTACAATATCCAACGAAAGGTGGTGAAATTATGGCAGTCAAGATTCGTTTGAACCGTATGGGCGCGAAGAAGAATCCCTTCTATCGCATTGTGGTCGCTGATTCGCGTGCACCGCGCGATGGGCGATTCATCGAGATCCTTGGGAACTACGATCCGTCGAAGCAGCCCGCACTCGTCAACATCGACGAGGAGAAGGCGATCGATTGGATGAAGAAGGGCGCACAGCCGACGGATACCGTCAAGAACATTCTGAGCAAGAATGGCACGATGGCGAAGTTCGCTGAGGCAAAGCGTCAGAAGGACTGATGCGTGACGCGCGATTCGATGGGGGGATCTCCTCTCACGCAGAGGACTTCCCGTCGCGTGCGCACACGGCGATGAGGAGAGACGACGCGCATGAAAGAGATAGTCGAGGTTATTGCGAAATCCTTGGTAGATCATCCGGAAGCTGTCGTCGTTGACGAAACACAGGATGATCAGGAGATCATTTTAAGACTTCGCGTGGCGGAGGATGATATGGGAAAGGTCATTGGCAAGCAGGGGCGGATCGCAAAGGCGCTTCGCAGTGTTGTCAAGGCCGCTGCCACGAAGGAGAATAAGCGGGCGACAGTCGAGATTGGCTGAGCCGGGCGAGACGGCGTGCGTCATGGACGGTCGCCGTTTTTGTATAGGAGAGATATAGAGTGGATTCGATTTCAATCAAGGTGCCGGTCACCGTCAAGGCGAAGCTCACAGAGAAGCTGCGCGCAAAGATGCTCAAGGAGATGGAGGAAGGTCTCAGCCGTGCAGAGCTTGAACTGCAGCAGCTCGGTATCCAGGAGAAGCGTGTGATGCAGGAGGCAGAGCAGGGCGAGCTCACCCCGCAGGCGATCCAGCACATCAACACGATCCGTCAGGAGCGTCAGCGCCGCGTCGACTACGTCGAGGAGACGCGCGCCCATCAGGAGGAGCTGCAGAAGTTCGCCGAGGGGGCGGAGATCGTGCAGGGAACGCTCGAGCGTCAGGTTGAGGCGAAGGTCGGCGACGATATGCGTGAGCTGATGAACGTAGAGATCCTGGTGGAGGATGACAAGATTGTCGCAATCCGCTCCTGATGACCGCATCGTCATCGGCCGCATCGGCGCACCGCACGGCGTGCGCGGCGATCTGCGCATTATCCCCCTGACGGATTTCCCTGAGCGTTTTGCGCAGATGCGGGAGGTGATGGCAGGGGATGAACTCCTTCATATCACTGCCGTTAAGCCGCAGGGGCGAAATATTCTCATGCATTTTCGGGAATACGATGTGCGTGAGACGGCGCAGCGTCTCACGGGACGTGTGCTGACGGTGCCGCGTGCGGAAGCGGCACCGCTTGACGAGGGCGAGTATTATGTGTTCGACATCGTCGGGCTCACCGTTCGCGATGAGGACGGTAACGAACTCGGTACGGTGACGGATGTTCTGCGGACGGGCAGCAACGATGTCTATGCGGTACGGGATGCCGAGGGGCACGAACTCCTTGTACCCGCACTGCGCACCGTGGTGCAGAACATTGACATAGCGGGCGGCTGCATGACCGTGCGCCTGCCGGAATAGCGGACGGAGACGATCTCTGTCCGCGTTTTCTTTGCGCAATTTCCTGTGTCATGCTATAATAGTATGACTAGGGAAGCACTGATACATTCAGCGATTCCCTAAGTCGCTATTTTTTTCATAAGGGGACGAACTATGCTCACTTGTGTTACGCATTCACCGGAAGAGACGGCGCATTTAGCGGGGACAATCGGCAAAATCATCCGTGAGGGAACGGTCATCTGCCTCGATGGAGAACTCGGCGTAGGCAAGACCCTCTTTGTGCGTGCCCTCGCCCGCACCCTCGGCGTGGAGAGCGATGTGACCAGCCCGACCTTCAACCTCATGAACATCTATGAGGCAGCGTGCCCGATCGTGCACTTCGATCTCTATCGGATCACGTCGGAGGAGGAGCTGGAGGACATTGGCTTCTATGAGTACGCAGAGGCGACGGAGGGAATTGTGCTGATCGAGTGGGCGGAGAAGTTCCCCGATGCCATGCCCGCAGATCATCTCTCTGTGCGCATTGAAGCGCTGAACGATGAGGAGCGGCAGTTTACCTTCGTCGCCAAGGGGAAAAAGAGCAGGGCGCTCTTGGAGGAGTTGAAACGCATTGTTGATCGTGAGCCTTGATACGTCCTCGCAGGTATCGAGCGTAGCGGTGCTCTCTGCGGAGCGTGTCGCTGCTGAGGTGAGTATGCAGGGCGCATTGACGCACTCCGAGACACTCATGCCGCATATCGAGCTGGCTCTGCAGATGGCGCGTGCCAAGAAAACGGAACTCGATGGCATTGCCGTCAGTATCGGGCCGGGATCCTTCACGGGGCTGCGCATCGGCCTTGCGGCGGCAAAGATGATGGCGTACGCACTGAACATCCCCATGATCTGCGTTCCGACACTGGAGGCACTTGCCTGTCACTATGCGGGTTCTGTAGGGCTGCGCATTCTCCCGATGATGGATGCGCAGAAAGGCAACGTCTACGTGCAGGAATTCAGGTGGCGTCCCGAGGAGGAGGGCGTGCGCCTTTCTGAGGAACATCCCCTTTCCATCCTGCCGCTGACCAAGGTGCTCGACGCACTCGCGGGAACGGAGCTGCCCGCCGTTTTGCTTGGCGATGCCACGCGGCGGAACGATTTCCCTGCGCTTCCTGCCAATGTCGGGATTGCTCCCCTGCATCTGCGCATGCCGCGTGCGGCGTGTGTAGGACTGGCGGGGCTTGCGCGGCTGCAGCGGGGGGAGATGGACGACCCTGTGACAGCGGTACCGCTCTATCTGCGCCGCAGTGAGGCAGAGGTGCTGTGGGAGCAGCGGCATGGCGGAGCGGCGGCATCATGATCTCCTTTCGTCCGCTTGCTCCGGAGGATGCAGACGCCGTGGCGTGCATCGAGCGAGAGAGCTTTCCGACACCGTGGTCGCGCGAGGATTTTTGGCGCGAGGCGTCGAATGACTTTGCCTGCTATATCGTTGCGCTTGAGGGCACGGCAGTGATCGGCTTTGCCGGCTGCTGGATCTCCTTTGAGGAGGCACAGGTCACGAATATCGCGCTGACAGCGATGCAGCGAGGCAGGGGCTATGGACATCTGCTTATGTGCGCGTTGATGCGCACAGCAGCAGAGCGCGGCGTCGAGCGTATGACCCTCGAGGTGCGCCCGTCGAATCTGCCCGCCCGCCGTCTTTATGAGCGGCTGGGATTCGTGGAGATCGGTATCCGCAAGGGGTACTATCAGGACAACAACGAAGATGCCATTCTCATGTGGAATACGAAATTAAGGGATACACTGTCTGATGAAAGATGTGCAAGAGAGACTGACGCTCGGGATTGAGACAAGCTGCGATGAGACATCGGCAGCCGTACTTCGTGGGACACGCGAACTTCTGTCCTGCGTGATTTCAACGCAGATACCGATTCATCAGAAATACGGCGGCGTTGTTCCTGAGATTGCTTCGCGCAACCATATCCTGAGCATTCTGCCCGTCGTCCGGCAGGCACTCGACGAGGCGAAAGCGGAGCTTGCGGCGATGGATCAGATCGCTGTTACATACGGCCCCGGACTCGTGGGAGCGCTGCTTGTCGGTGTGTCGGCGGCAAAGGCATTGGCGTTTTCGCTCGACGTGCCGCTCATCGGTGTGAATCATCTCGAGGGGCATATCTTTGCGAATTTTCTTGAGACGCCCGATCTCGTGCCGCCATTTATCGCGCTTGTCGTCTCGGGTGGTCATACGGCACTCGTCGATGTAGCGGACTATGAGACGTTCCGCCTGATGGGCAGTACGCGCGATGATGCGGCAGGCGAAGCGTTTGATAAAGTTGCGCGCGTGCTCGGCCTTCCCTATCCGGGCGGCCCTGAGATCGATCGACTCGCACGCGCGGGAGATCCGCAGGCGATTGACTTTCCGCGTGCGCTCGCGCAGGAGGGCAACTATGAGTTCAGCTTCAGCGGGCTGAAATCCGCCGTGTTGAACTACATCAACGGTCAGCGCATGAAGGGGCGAGAACTCCACGCGGCGGATATCGCGGCATCGTTTCAGGCAGCCGTCACGGAGGTGCTCGTTCACAAGGCGTTCGAGGCGATTCATGCGGCGGGGCGGGATACCCTTGTCCTTGCCGGCGGCGTTGCGGCAAATGCTGCCCTCGAGCAGCAGCTGCGTGCGCGGGCGGAGCAGGAGGGCATCCGCTATCTCTATCCTTCGCTGCGTCTCTGTACGGATAACGCTGCCATGATTGCCTGCCGCGGTGCCTATCAGGCGGCGGCAGGGAAGTACAGCGATCTCTATCTGAACGCTGTACCAGGACTGGACTTTGTCTAATTTGTATTATTGGGGGAGCTGATGTGACATGGTGCATCGGCTCTTTTTATTTGTCCATAGCCCTTCATGACAAAGGGCAAGGTCTTTTCGTTGCAATGATGAATCCCATTCGTTATAATGAGGTCTATCAGGGGGCGAGAGGGGGGCGGTCACATGGAACTAACGGAACGTATGCGGACGATACTGTCTCTGCTTCTTGCCGCGTCCGGCTATGTGACTGCCGAACATATCGCCGCTGAGCTCGGTGTCAGCGCACGTACTGTGACGCGCGAGATGCACGGGATCGAGACGGCACTGGAGCCCTATGGCGTGATGCTTCTTCGGCGCACGGGTGCGGGATTCATGCTCAGTGGGGATGCCGCAGCGCTTGGGCATCTGCGTACGGAGCTCTCTTTGGCGGATGTGCACAGCACACTGACCCCCGATCAGCGGCGTTCCATCCTGATCACACGTCTCCTCATGGCGGATGAGCCGCTCAAGCTCTTTGCTCTGGCACATCTTCTGCACGTGACCGACAGTACCGTCAGTCATGATCTCGATCGTCTGCAGCCGTGGCTTGCCGCACAGCAGATCACGCTCGTGCGTCGTCCCGGACTCGGCGTCTACGTCGAAGGGGCGGAGCGGGATATCCGCCGTGCACTGGTTCGCATCATCCACGATTATGTGGATGAAAAGGAACTCCTTGCCCTCATCGGGGATGATGCGGCTGAGGAGGGACCGGCGTACGCGGCAGATCGTGCCCTGCTCGGCCTCGTTGATCCCGCGCAAATCCGCCGCATTGATGACGCTGTTGCAGCGGAGACGCAGGATCGTAACATCCCGGACAGCGCACGCGTCGGGCTTGTCGTCCACCTCGCGCTCGCCGTGCGGCGGCTGCAGCAGGGTGATACGATTACGATGGATGCGGGGACGCTGGAGGAGCTGCGGCAGACAGAAGAATTTTCTGTGGCAGAGACGATTGCGGCGCGGATGGGTGAGGTATTCTCCATTTCCATCCCTGCAGCGGAGATCGGCTATATCACCATGCATCTGCTCGGTGCACGCGGCATGACGCTCCCCTCGGGGGGCGGGCGCGTGGATAATTTCCGGCTGGTGCAGATCGCGCAGTCGATCATGCGGCGCGCCTCCGAAAAGAGCGGTGCGCCGCTCATGCGCAGCCGTACGCTGCTCACGGGCCTCGTGAATCACCTTGCCCCGGCACTGCATCGTCTGAAACTCCACATGGATATCCGCAATCCTCTGCTCGCGCAGATGGAGGAAGAACATCCGGAGCTCATGGAGATCGCACGGCATGCGATTCCCATGATGGAGGAGGAGGCAGGGATGCCGGTGCCCGATGATGAGGTTGCCTATATTGCCATTCACATCGGTGCGGCATTGACGGAGGCGGGCGGGGATCGCCCCGCCGCACGCGTTCTGGTCGCCTGTCCGACAGGTCTTGGGACGAGCCGCCTGCTTGCGAGCCGTCTGCGCCGATCCTACGAGCGGATTCGTGTGGTCGGTGCCGTCTCCTCGCTTGCCCTTACCGCGCAGGAGATTCTGCGGCGTTCGGCGGACTTTGTGGTCTCCACGGTACCGCTTTCGCCGCTTCCTGTTCCGGTCGTTGTTGTCAGTGTGTTTTTGACGGCAGCAGATCGGGCACAGATCGATGCCGTTCTTGCCGGCTGCAGCGTACATCATACGGAGGTGCCGGCGGAT
Source organism: Centipeda felix (assembly GCF_900186465.1). Taxonomy (GTDB): domain Bacteria; phylum Bacillota; class Negativicutes; order Selenomonadales; family Selenomonadaceae; genus Centipeda; species Centipeda felix. The sequence goes on along the minus strand of NZ_LT891959.1, from coordinate 357,609 downwards.
CCCGTACCGCTGCCGTTTCCCGCAGTGATGGCGGAGATTCATCGCCGCAGCGGATTGATCTGCGATCTGCTCACGGACTTTCACCTACAGGACAATGTATCGGCGGTATCCATTGAGCAGCTTGCTGATGCGGCGGCGCATCTTCTCCTCACAGAGTACGCGGCAGCGGAAGAGTTTGCTGCCGAGCTCCTGCGGCGGGAGAACATCGCTCCGACGTGGGCTGCACCGCAGATGATTCTCCTCCATGGGTGTTTTGCACGGCAGGAGAGAGCGCGCTTCGGCGTTATGCATCTTGCGCATCCGCTTCCTTACGGAGGAGATGCTGTGCAGACGGCGTTGGTCATGCTCGTGCCGGCGGGAGAGGCGGAGATGGAACGGGAGATACTTGGACATATTGCGGCACAGATCGCAGACCGCCCGACGTTTGCCGACATTCTCGCGCACGGAGATGCGGCGGGAATACGCCGCGAGCTCGAATACGTTTTGGAAGAGCATTTTCGGGAACATCTCGAACAGCTCTTGTAAAGAATCACTGATAAATTCAGTGATTCAACAAATAGCGGGGCTAAGATGCTCCATATTGTCTGTTTTTACAAAGGGGGATTTTTATGAGTCAGCAAGGCGGAGGAGCACAGGAGGCCATGCAGAAGTTTGGCCGCTTCCTGTCCGGCATGGTGATGCCGAACATCGGCGCATTTATCGCATGGGGGTTCTTAACGGCACTCTTTATTCCGACGGGATGGATGCCAAACGAGTATCTGGCACAGGTCGGCGGCCCGATGAGCAAGTGGCTTATCCCACTGCTGATCGGCTACAGCGGCGGTGCAGCGGTCTATGGACACCGTGGCGGCGTCATGGCAGCGATTGCCACATCGGGCATCATCGCGGGCTCGGAGATTCCGATGTTCCTCGGCGCCATGATTATGGGACCTCTGGGCGGCTATCTGATCAAGAAGTTTGACAATGCCGTGCGTGACAGCATCCCGGGCGGATTCGAGATGCTCGTCAACAACTTCTCGCTCGGCATCTTCGGCGGTATCCTCGCAATGATCGCCTTTGCTGTAGTCGGCCCAGTGGTCAGCGGCGCAAACAACATCCTGCGCAGCGGCGTGGAGGCGATTGTCGCGGCAGGACTTCTGCCGCTGGCATCCATCATCATTGAGCCCGCAAAGGTGCTCTTCCTCAACAATGCACTGAATCATGGCGTGCTCAGCCCGCTCGGCATTCAGCAGGCACAGGAATACGGCAAGTCCATGTTCTTCCTGCTCGAGGCGAACCCCGGGCCCGGCTTTGGTATTCTGCTTGCCTACTGGATGTTCGGCAAGGGCATGGCTAAGTCGTCCTCGCCGGGAGCCATGATTATCCACGTACTCGGCGGTATTCACGAGATCTACTTCCCGTACATCCTCATGAAGCCGATCCTCATCATCGCCGCGATCGCAGGTGGTATGTCCGGCGTCTTTACGCTTGGCCTCCTCGGCGGCGGCCTGATTGCTCCATCCTCACCGGGATCGATCTTCGCGATTATAGCGATGACTCCGAACACCTCGGCACTCGTTGCAAATCTTTCGGCATTTGCTGTAGCGACGGCGGTGTCCTGCGCGGTTGCTTCTGTCTTTATCAAGATGTCGAAGGACGTCGAAGATGAATCGCTCGAGTCGGCGCGTGAGGATATGGCAGAGCGCAAGAATCGCGGCAAGGAGCTGCCCGCAGAGAAGAAGGTTGCGGGCAAGGATCTGAAGGTCATCGTCTACGCCTGCGATGCGGGCATGGGCTCGTCAGCACTCGGTGCGGCAGCACTGCGCAAGAAACTCAAGAAGGACGGCTATAAGGATATCTCTGTGACGAACTGCGCCATCGGTGCAATCCCGCAGGAAGCACAGCTGGTCATCTCGCATGAAAAACTCGCAGAGCGTGCCCTTGCGGATTCGCCGCAGGCAGAGCATATCTGGGTGCGCGACTTTACGCAGAACAACGTCTATGAGATCGTTACGGCTCGCCTGAAAGAGGCGGCAGTGGAGACCTCTGCACCGGCCTCCGACGCACGGGAAGAGACAGCAGAGACGGTGAGCGCAGATGTTCTGCGTCAGGAAAACGTGAAGATCGGACTCCCGTCGGTCAGCCGCGAGGAAGCAATCACGGCGGCAGGCAAGATGCTCGTTGCGAGCGGCTACGTCGATGAGGGCTATGTACAGGGCATGCTCAACCGCGAGCATGATCTTTCCACCTACATCGGCAAGGGCATTGCCATCCCGCACGGAGAAAACGCAGTCAAGGATACGATCAAGAAGACGGGCATCGTCGTCTGTCAGTATCCCGACGGTGTGAAGTTCGGCGATGAGACGGCATATCTCGTGATCGGCATCGCGGGCGTCGGCAACGATCATCTTGCGATCCTTGCCAATATCGCAACGATGGTCGGCGACTACACGGACGAGCAGCTCGAGCAGCTCTTCAAGACGAAGAGTGCCGATGAACTCTATCACGTCTTTACGAAAGCGGATTGAAAGGACATGACCATGAAACAGGCAATCCATTTCGGCGGCGGCAACATTGGCCGCGGCTTTATCGGGGAACTGCTCGTGCGCTCGGGCTATGAGGTCACCTTCGTCGATGTGGCGGATGCACTGGTGGATGAGATCAATGCGCGCCGCTCTTACGACATCGAGGTGGTCGGCGATACGCCGAAAAAAATCCATGTCGAGCACGTCAAGGCGATCAACAGCAACAAAGATCTTGAGGCACTGCTCGATGCGTTCGTCACAGCGGACATTGTCACCACGGCGATCGGGCCGAATATCCTGAAATTCATTGCGCCGAACATTGCCAAGGGGATTGTGCGGCGCCTTGAAAAGACGGATGCACCGCTGAACATCATCGCGTGTGAGAATATGGTCGGCGGCTCGACGGTGCTGAAGAACTTTGTCTATGAGCATCTCGCTGACGATATCAAGGAGAAAGCCGCGCGCTGCATCGGATTCCCTGACGCGGCGGTTGACCGCATCGTGCCGATCCAGCACAACGAGGACCCGCTGCTTGTCAAGGTTGAGCCGTTCTGTGAATGGGACGTCGACCGCACGGGTGTCGTCGGCGACGAGCCGCAGATCGAGGGGCTGACGTGGGTCGATAACCTCGAAGCCTACATTGAGCGTAAGTTGTTCTCCGTCAATACGGGACACGCCTCCATTGCCTACATGGCATACCTCAACGGGATTGAGGACATTGCATCGGCGATGAAGAACGAGGAGATCGTCGCGTTCGTCCGCCGCGTCTGGGCAGAGACGAGTGAACTCCTGATCGAGAAATACGGCTTTGACCGTGAAGCGCATACGAAATACATCCATACGGCAGAGGAGCGGTTCAAGAATCCGCATCTCTCCGATGCTGTGACGCGCGTTGCACGCGGGCCGAAGCGCAAGCTCGGCGCGAAGGACCGCCTCGTCTCGCCCGCCAATCAGCTCGTCGCACGCGGGAAAAAACCCGAGGCGCTTGCGACGGTCATCGCCGCCGCCCTCCATTTCGACTACGCGGAGGATCCTGAGGCAGTCGAGGTGCAGACGTATCTCAAGGAGCACGGCTTCGAGAAAGCACTCACGTACTTCACGGAGATTCCGGCGGGCTCAGAGCTGTTCAAGCTCGTCGCAGAGAAGAATGCAGCGCTGAAAAAGTAAATTCCAAGGAGGGGCTGTTGCATGAAGTTGCAAACTTCGTGCAACATCCCCTCCTTTGTGCCCCTTCCACCGCTTGCGCGGTCCCCCTTGCTGACCTGTCCAAGAAGCAAGTCCACAGGACGAAGCTGATTGGGTAACAGGACGTATGGGAAAACGTCCCAAGAACACGAGCGACAGCGATGTGTGATTGGCTGACGTTGACCGCTCCCCGTGATAACGGGGAAGGCTTAGGATAACGGCATATTAGGATGGGGGGATATGCAACACCCCCTTTCTCATAGGGATGACGGTACAATCGACGTATCGTCATCCTTTTTTATATCCTGATTCCTGTGTTATAATGAAAGAAGTACTTCTTTTGTGATAGGGAGGATTTACATGAATTACCGTAAATTAGGGAATCTCACGGTCTCATCCGTTGGGCTTGGCTGTATGGGGATGAGCCAGAGCTATGGTGCGCCCGCCGACAAGAAGGAGATGCGTGAGCTGATCGCCGCCGCTGTGGATATGGGCATCACGTTCTTTGACACGGCGGAGGTATACGGTACGCCCGATGATCCACATGACAACGAGCGGTTGGTCGGCGCAGCCCTTGCGCCATATCGGGATAAGGTCGTCCTCGCGACGAAGTTCGGGATCCATTTCGATATGAGACTGCTGAAAGAGGGCAAAAGCCCCATCGTCCCCGACGCACGCCCTGCGGTGATCCGCGCATCGGTGGATGCCTCTCTGCAGCGGCTTGGGACAGATCACATCGATCTCTTCTATCAGCATCGCGTCGATCCAAAGATTCCTGCTGAGGAGGTCGCGGGTGTGATGGCAGAGCTGATAAAGGAAGGAAAAATTCTTCACTGGGGGATCTCGGAGGCCTCGGAGGAGGATATTCGCCGTGCGTACGCCGTTTGTCCACTGACTGCCGTGCAGAATCGTTACTCCATGATGGCGCGCACGCATGAGCGGATTTTCCCCGTTCTCGAGGAACTGGGAATCGGCTTTGTCGCGTTTTCGCCCTTTGCCAACGGCGTGCTGACCGGTGCGTATGACAGGACGTCGGCCTTTGCAGAGGGGGATATGCGTGCGCGTATGCCCCAGTTCAGCGCAGCGGCGATGGCGGAGAACGCAGAGCTTCTCGCTCTCCTGCGTACGCTCGCGGAGGAAAAGGAGGCGACGAGCGGACAGATTGCGCTCGCGTGGATGCTCTGTAAAAAGCCATACATTGTGCCGATCCCAGGAACGCGCAAGCGTGCGCGGCTGACGGAGAATGCAGGAGCCGCCGATATCCTGCTTTCGACAGGAGAGGTCGCCGCCATTGATGCGGAGCTTGACGGGATGCCAATGTCTGCCGTCTTTGGAGAAATTCGTATGAAAAAGCAAGGAGGTGTAAGGAAGATCACATAGGCGTGATAAATATTATATATCGTTAAAAATGAGGAGAAGTATTCGGAACGTGACGAGAAGCGTTCGGATACTTCTTTTTCTTCAATAATCACGCGATATGAAGTGAATTCATTTTTGAAATAGTCTACACACATAAAAATATTTTATACAAAAAAAGTATTTCATATTCTATTCAGATACGTGTTAAAATAAATCAAAGTTATGGAAGGAATGAATATGGTTGAAATCTCCTTTAATCAAGTCAGTCACAGCTTCGGATCCCATGAAATTCTGCGGCAGCTGACATGTTCCTTTCATGGCGGCGTCATTACCTCCGTTGCAGGGGGGAACGGGAGCGGCAAATCGACGCTGCTCCGTCTCGCCGGTCGTCTGATCCTTCCAACGAAAGGGAAGATTGAGACGACACTGGATGGCAAGTCGATCTGTGGAGCGGACTATCGCCGCATTCTCGCGATGGCGACACCCGAGATGGAGCTATATACCCGCCTTTCCGTACGTGAGAATCTGACCTTCTTTCTCTCCGCACGCGGGATCTGCCCAGCGGATGGATTGCTGGAGGGACTCTTGGAGCGTGTGGGACTGCCGTCCGAGGTGCTGCCGCGCATGGCGGGGGAACTCTCGACGGGCATGCGTCAGCGTGTACGACTCGCCGTTCTCCTCGGAGCAGACGCACCCATCTGGCTCCTCGACGAGCCGGGACTTGCCCTCGATGTGCACGGACGGGAACTGCTCACTGCGGAGGCGCGGCATGCAGCTGAGCGCGGACGCCTCATCCTGTGGGCGACGAATGAACCGGAGGAAAGGAAGGCGGCGGATGCGTGCATCGATCTTACCGATAGTTCTGCACGTTGCTGCTAAGGAACTGCGTGACGGCGTACGCCACCGTGCGGGCTATGTCACGATGGGGATGTTCGCACTCACGGTGATCGCGTTCATGAGTATGTCGCTTGCGTGGGGGACGATGGATGTCCGTCTTGCCGCAGCGCTGTTCTGGATTGTCCTGTTCTTTGCAGCGACGCTGCAGGGAGAACGGCTTTTTGCCGAGGAGGAGGCCGCGGGAACACTGCTTTTCCTTCGGATCTATGTTCCGGCACAGGCCGTGCTCTTCGGCAAGATGGCAGCGCATCTCGTCACACTCATCGTGCTTGCTGTCATTACCTTGCCTCTTGTGATCATTTTGATGGATGCACCGCTTGTCCTCAATGCCGTTTTTCTCGGGACACTGCTTCTGGGACTTTGGGGCATGGCGGCGGCGGATACGCTCCTCGCGGCGGTCGCCGCAGGGGCAAGCGTACGCGGTGGGCTCGTTCCCGTGCTCCTGCTTCCGTCGATGCTGCCGATTCTCCTGCCTGCGATCTCTCTCTCGGCGGGTGGAGGAGAGCCGGTACTCCTTGGCGGTATCGCACTCTACGATATGATGCTCACGGTGGGGGCATCGATGCTGTTTGATTCTCTCTGGATCGAGAGTTAGATAGGAGTCTTAATGCTTGTCGGAGTGATTGCCGTGCTGACACTCGCATCGCTCGGTGCTGTGTTCTTCATCGTTCCGCCCGCCGAAGGGCTGGGGAACTATGTGCGCATCGCATTCTTTCACATTCCAACGGCATGGGTCGCCGTCGTCGCATTTTTTGGTGCTGCCTACTGGGGCGCACGCTATCTGAAGACACGGGAGCTGCGCTATGACGCAAAGAGCGCCCGCTCTGCTATCCTCGGTCTGATCTTCACCCTCATGGCGACGGTGAGCGGAGCGGTTTTCTCTAAGCTGACATGGGGTGCCTACTGGAACTGGGATCCCCGGCAGACGACGATCTTCGTCCTCCTGCTGATCTACGCCGCATACGTGACACTGCGCATGACGATGCGGGACGAACGTGCCCGCGCATCCTCCTCTGCCGTGTATGCGCTCTTCTCCTTTATCGCTGTTCCTTTTCTGGTCTTTATCCTGCCGCGGATGTTCTTCTCTCTCCATCCATCACCCGTCCTCAATGAGACAGGACGCATCGACATGGATGCAGTGATGCTCGGGACACTCGTGCTTTCATTGATTGATATGACACTGATCTACATTTGGCTGATGAAACGGGGGGAACCCAATGCGTAAATATTTTTTCCTCATTCTGATTCTGGGATTTATCGGCTATGCCGGCTACTTCTTTGCCGACTCGGTCACGCCGTACGTCAGTGTAGCAGATGCGCGCGCCGCACAGCGCAATGTGCAGGTCAAGGGCATCCCCGACGACACGGTTGCCCCGCACATGGAGGACGGACATTTTGTCTTTTCCATCGCCGATGAGGAGACGGGAGAGACGATGCTCGTACGATATAAGGGCGCCAAGCCGGATACGTTCGACGACGCATATCACGTTGTCGCCATCGGAAAATATACGGGCGATGCCTTTGCAGCGGATAAGCTGCTCATCAAATGCCCGTCCAAATATGAGGAAGAAAAAGGAAAGGCTCGCGCATGATCGGTACGGTACTCTTAGGTTTTGTTCTTCTCTTTGCACTCAGTGCAGTGTTCTTTGATGCCAAGGGCAGTGATTGCGGCAGCCGCATCTCTGCCATCCTCGCAGGACTTGCTGCCGTCGGTGCGTCAGCTGTTCTCTTTGCCGTTATCCTGTCCAATGATTTCAGCTACTCGTATGTGGCGAGCTACTCCTCCATCGATCTCCCGCTGATCTACAAGATCTCGGCATTCTGGGCAGGGCAGCAGGGCTCGTTCCTCCTCTGGCTCCTCATTCACGCACTTGTTGGTACGTATATGGTCTGCACCAACCGTCTGACGGCGACGGGGCGGATCATCTATCATCTCCTGACGGCGATGCTCGTCATTCTCGTATTCATCAAGAGTCCCTTTACCCCCGCCGAGCATATCATGCCCGACGGGTACGGGATGAACCCGCTGCTGCAGGATCCGTGGATGGCCGTGCATCCGCCGATCATCTTTATCGGCTATGCGCTCCTCGCCGTTCCCTTTGTATACTCGCTTGAGAGTATGATGCGCAGCCCCGCAGACGGAAACTTTCTCGCACCGATGCGCCGCTGGACGCTCATCGCGTGGTCGTTTCTCGGCGCAGGCATCTTTATCGGCGGCTACTGGGCATACAAGGTGCTCGGCTGGGGTGGCTACTGGGGCTGGGATCCCGTGGAGAACTCCTCGCTCGTACCGTGGCTGCTCTCCTGTATTCTGCTCCATCTGATCGCCGTTGCACGTACGCGGCGCGGCGCATTCTATCTCGTCCATCTCGCGGCGGTCTTCTCCTATGCGTTCGTTCTCTATGGGACGTTCCTGACCCGCAGCGGTATCCTCGGAGACTTCTCCGTACACTCCTTTGCGGGATCGGACATCGGCTTTTACATTGCCCTTGCGAATGGCATCATCCTGCTCTTTGGACTCATCGTCCTTGTGCGTCAGATGGATCGTCTTCCACAGGGGGCAGTCTACAGCGAGCACCGCAGCCGCAGCTTCCTCATTCTGCTCGGCATGCTGCTCCTCGTCTTCATCACGGTTCTTGTCTTCTTCGGTATGTCGATGCCGCTGATCTCGGGGCTCATGGGTGAGAGTGCGGCGGTGGATACGAGCTACTACGTGCGGACGACCCTGCCGATTGCCATTGTGCTTGCCCTTTTGATGGGGCTCGGCTCGCTCATGTCGTGGAACGGAACGATGGGGAAGCGTCCCTACTGGATCTTCGCTCTCACCGTTCTTGGCGGTGTTGCAGCGGGGGCGGTCGGCGTCACGGACATCCCCTCCGTCCTTCTGGCATCCTTTGCGCTCTTTGCGGCAGCAGCGGCTGCTGAGACCTATCGTCGGCATCAGATCGGTGTTGGCGGACTGCTGGCTCACGTCGGTACAGGCATGGCGCTTCTCGCCTTTATCCTCTCGGGCAGTGGCAGTCAGACGACCTCCGTTGATCTGACGCCGGATGTTCCGCAGGAGGTCTACGGACACACGGTGGTCTATCGCGGACAGGATTTTGCCGAAAATGGCAAGGAAAAGTCCTATCGCTACGAGGTGGACGGAACGCCCACCGAAGCAGTCACGAAACTGCGCGGGAGCGGCGAGGATGCAGCACGTGAGCCCGCGATTGCCAGAAGTCTCGCCGGAGATATCTACATCGCTCCAACGCCGACGACGGCAGAGCATGACGAGATGATCCTGCGGCGCGGCAGGACGGTTATGGGCATCAACGACTATGCCTACCGCTATGAGGGGGTATCCTTTGAACCGCAGGGCGGCGGAAAGACCCTCGTCACAGCGCAGATCGAGCTGACGGACGGAGAGGCAGTGGATACGGTCGAACCAACGATACTTGCCACCGATACGGGAGGGACATCCCGCCCGATCGATGTGATGGATGGAAAATTCCGCATACGCCTCACAGGTGTATCTGCGGATGAGCGTGATATACGGCTGGAGATTCTGCCCTCCTTGGCGGAGGAGATGGCGATGCCGGTGACGGCTTCCATCAGCACGAAGCCCGGTATATCGCTCCTGTGGCTCGCCTGTGTGCTCGTGACAATCGGCGGTCTCGTTGCGGCACGGCAGACGGTAAGTCCTGCCAAAGGGGGTGACGCGGAAGATCCGCTCGGTAAGAAATCATAGAAGGGAGGAAGGACACATGAATTTGAAGGAGTTCGTGCAGCAGAACACACTCCGCTGCGTCATCGGCGCATTTGTTCTGGGCATCATCGTCGTTGCGGGCGGTATGGTCATGGACAAGGCGTCGGCATCACCGAAATTCTGCGGAACCTGTCACGCCATGAAGCACGAAGCGGCGACACATGCCATGTCGACCCATGCGAATGTTGCCTGTGTGGAGTGCCATCTGCCGCACGAGAATGTCGCCATTTACTACATTGAAAAAGGGCAGACCGGTATGCACGATACGCTGCATCAGGTGCTGAACGACTACCCCGTGCACATCAAGATCTCGGATCATGGGCGGGATATCGTCAACAGCAACTGCCTGCGCTGTCACAGCTCGACAATGGGCAATGTATGCGTGGATAAGGGCAAGGACGGAAGTGCGACCTGCACGAAGTGTCACAGCCGGATTCCACATGGTTCCAATCCTTTAGAAGGGGGGATAAGAGTTGAGTAACAGAAAGAAAATCATTGCGGGTGTTGCCGGCGTCTGTGCCCTGTTCTTTGGATTCGTTGCCGTTCGTATCGGTGCGCAGCCGAATGACGACAGCGTAAAGCTGGTCGCCATCCAAGGCGGAACGGAAGCCAAGATCGGCAAAGAGGCGTATAAGGATGCCTATCCGCTCCAGTACAATTCCTTCATGAAAAACAATGAGGAAACCCCGTCGCCCACGGGCTACGGCGGCAGCATGGAGGGCAACAGTCATCTGGAGCACCAGCCCGAGATGCTCGAGAACTTCAAGGGCTACAAATTTGCCCTTCAGTATGACGATGACCGCGGGCATACGTATGCGGGCTACGATCTCCTGCATACGAAGAGGCTTCCGGGACAGAAGGGGAGTTGTCTACAGTGCAAGGGTTCGTATGTTTATGATGTGTACTTCAAAGAAGGTGGATGGGCGTATGCATCGAAGCCGTTTGATGAAGTTGCGGCTCCCATCACCGACGATGAGTGGTTTGGCTGCTCCACCTGCCACGATCCCGATACGATGCAGCTGCGCGTCTATCAGCAGGGCTTCGTCGAGGCAATGGCACGCCGTGGTGTTGACGTCAATGCCGCATCACATAATGATATGCGCGCCTATGTCTGTGCGCAGTGCCATACGGAGTACTACTTCACCGCTGAGGACGGACGTGTGAACCACCCGTACGACAACGGCCTTGATGCCGAGTCCGAGTACAAGTTCTATCAGACCGGACAGGCAGGCGGATTCAAGGGTGACTGGATGCATCCCGACTCCAAGACGATGATGCTCAAGGCGCAGCATCCGGAATTCGAGACGTGGGCGACGAGCGTTCATGCCGACGCCGGTGTTACCTGCGTGGACTGCCACATGCCCTATATGCGTGACGGAGGCAAGAAGTACACATCGCACTGGATGTCGAGTCCGCTGAAGTACACGAAGGAAGCATGTCTGAAGTGTCATGATGAGAGCGAGGAGACCCTCGTCGCCCGCGTCAAGACCATCCATGACAATACCTTTAAGGTTCAGCGCATCGCGGGACAGTCGGTCGCAAAGGCACATCTCGCGGTCAAGGCTGCGATGGATGCGGGCGTGCCCGACGCATCGCTCGAAGATGCACGTGCGAAGCTCCGCGAAGCACAGTGGTATTGGGATTGGGTCGCTGCCGAGAACGGCATGGGTTTCCACAACCCCGATAAGATCATGCGCACCCTCGGGCTCTCGATTGACCTGGCACATCAGGCGGTCGAGTCCGCACAGGCTGCACAGTATGGAATCAAGCCAATCTGATCGAAATAGACAGAGCGGAAAAAAGAATCGCCTCACACCGAGGCGATTCTTTTTTGATGGATCGATCAGAGCATGCCGCTCATCCAGATCAAACGAAGTCCGAGTCCGAACATGGCGAGCGCAAGAAGAACGAGGATGACCTTGGATTTTGTCTTTTTCGAGAGGGCGGCTCCGATCTGCGCACCGATGGCAGCACCGATGGAGATGCAGATGGCGGGCGTCCAGATGACATGACCGAGCCAGACATGGCTGATGACGCCGAAAGTCGCCGAGCAGGCGAGGACGAAATGCGAGGTCGCTGTTGCGACGTGGACGGGGAAGCCAAGCAGGTAGACCATGAGGGGGACGTGAATCACGCCGCCGCCGATGCCGAAGATGCTCGAGATAAATCCAACACCTGCGCTTGCTCCAACGCCCAGAGAACGGTTGAAGGTGAAGTCTGCGGGCAGGGTGTGCACATCCGCGTGCTTCTTATTCATGGCGTTCCAGTACATCATAAGAGCCATGAGCAGGAGGAACGAGCCATAGGATATGTAGAGCATCGGACCCGTGAAGTCGTCGACGATGTATGAGCCGAGAAACGCGCCGGGCAGTGTCGCAAGAGCAAAAGGGACTGCTGCGGCGAAGTAGACGCGTTTTTGACGGATGTAGGCAAATGTCCCCGAGAGCGCATTGGCGCAGACGATGACGAGCGATGTGCCCGTGATCTGAGCCGCCGTGTGAAAGTATGGATAGATTCCACCGTCCGACAGAAAGAAGATGAAGATCGGCACGCAGATCAGTCCGCCGCCGATGCCGACCAGCGTGCCGAACGTGCCCACGAAGAGCCCCAGCAGAAGGAATAGAAGAATATCAAGTCCCATAGAAACCCCTCCCCTATAAGTAGAAACACATACACAGTGTATTCTTGATTATAGCACATCGAAAGGATTAGACAAGAGAAGAGAGTTATGATATGATAATTGCCAAGAAGCCGATAATTCTTTGGGACTGATTTTAAGGGGCTTCTTTATCATTGTACGGAAGGAGGGCAGACATGGGGGGGGCCGGTGCACACCGGCATATCATGTATTTATTTTAGGAAGAAGTGACAAGCAATGGTTACATTTCTTGGCGCGCTCGCAACGCTTATCGTTGGATACCTCGTCTATGGAGCGATCGTCGATCGGGCATTCGGGCGTACGGGGGAGGTAGCGCCTGCGATTCGTTTGGAGGACGGTGTGGACTATATCCCGCTGCCGACGTGGAAGGTGTTCCTCATCCAGCTCCTCAATATTGCAGGACTTGGTCCAATTTTCGGTGCGCTTGCAGGAGCGCTCTGGGGACCCAGCGTCTACCTCTGGATCGTCTTCGGTACGATCTTTGCGGGCGGTGTGCATGACTATCTTTCGGGCATGATTTCGTTCCGTGAGGACGGCAAGAGCCTTTCGGAGATTGTCGGTAAGAATCTGGGGCATATCATGCTTCAGATCATGCGTATCTTTTCGATTGTCCTCCTTGTTCTCGTCGGTGTTGTATTCATGACGGGACCCGCGATGCTGCTTTCCAAGCTGACGGGGCAGGCGGTGCTCTTCTGGCTTGCGGTCGTCTTCATCTATTATACGCTGGCAACCCTGCTCCCGATTGACAAGATCATCGCTCGGTTCTACCCACTTTTCGGCATTTGCCTTATCGTCATGGCACTCGGCATCATGGGCGGAATGCTCTTCGGAGTCGGCGGACATACGATGCCCGAGATGACGCTGGAGAACCTGCATCCGCAGCACCTCCCGATTTGGCCGCTGCTCTTCATCACCGTTGCCTGCGGTGCGGTTTCGGGATTCCACGCGACGCAGTCGCCGATTATGTCACGGTGTCTGAAGGACGAGCGAATGGGACGCCCCGTGTTTTACGGTGCAATGGTCGCTGAGGGCATCATCGCGCTCTGCTGGGCGGCGGCAGGTGCGACGTTCTACGATGGTACACCGGGACTTGGCGCGGCACTCAAGGAGGCCGGCCCCGGCGGCGTTGTCTACGAGGTCTGCAACGGCTTCATGGGGGCAATCGGTGTCGGCGGAGTCAGCATCGGTGCTATTCTCGCGATGTTGGGTGTTATCGCCTGCCCGATCACCTCGGGGGACACGGCCTTTCGTTCGGCGCGTCTGACGCTTGCCGACTGGATGGATATTCCACAGAAGAAAGCATCGAAGCGTCTCGTGATCGCTGTTCCGATGCTCGCCATCGGCTTGATTCTTTCGCAGATGGACTTCTCCATCATCTGGCGTTACTTCTCGTGGGCAAACCAGACACTCGCGATGATTATGCTTTGGACGGGCACGGCATACCTCTACCTCAATAAACCGGGCTCATATGCATACGTGATTGCACTCGTGCCTGCGATCTTTATGTCGGCGGTGACGACAACATACCTCCTGCAGGCACCGGAGGGGTTTGGTCTGCCGACGAACATTACCTATCCGGCGGGCATCGGCTTCGCTATACTCTTTACGGCACTCTTCGTGCGTGCGTTCATTCTGCGCAAAAGAACGGTCTGACATGAAATATACCGCTGCACACGGCTTTTGAAGAAATACCGCGTGACAGCGGTTTTTTCTTGCAAATAGATGAAAAACTATGGTAAAATAGTCACGGGATTATTTACTCATAACGGATAAGGGAGGCATATTTACATGGAAAAGAGCACGGAGAAAGAGCCGAAGCTCGAAAAGCAGGCAGAGAAGCTGATTGAGAAGAAGGAAGCCGCTGCCGCAGAGGATGCGACGAAGGCGGAGAAGTTCCAAGCATTCCTCAAGGAGAATGACATCAATTTCTTTGAGTCGCAGGCACTTTCCGATGAGTTCCACACGACGATCTTCCGTTCGCGCATCGAGGCGAAGGGGCAGACCTTGCCGATGGCAATCTTCATCGACGACAGCATCTTTACGATTATCCGCACACAGGTTGCGACAGGCATCAACGAGAAGAATATCGACAGCATCAAGAGCCACCTCAATATGCTCAATGCGGAGTACAAGATGTTCAAGTATTATCTCCGCGAAGATGGCAATATCTATCTCGATATTTGTGTCCCGTTCGTCGATGAGACCTTTGACAGCCGTATGATTCAGACCCTCCTGCCGATTCTCGTGCAGCAGCTCGAGACTGTGTATGAGGATCTCATGGCAGTGGTCTGGGCAAAAAAATAAATTTCAGTCATGCTGACTCGATACGTTTCCCGCATTTCGGCTGTATTGTGATTCTGAGCGACACTATGAAGACTGCCGGTCTGGCAGTCTTTTTTTTGTGCCCGTGTTGATTTCCCGTCAAAATCCAAGTACAATGATCAAGAGAATAATTTTCTGACGGGGGGATGGCGTGAACATAAAACAAATGATCGGCGGACGGCAGTTCTGGTCGCTGCTTGCTGTCCTTGCCATTCTTCTCGGCGTCCTGCTCATTATTGGACATCCGAAGGAAACGCCTGCGCCCTCACCTCCGCCGCCCCCCGAGGACGATGTGAAGGTGACCGTGCTCAACTACCACATGATCAACTCGCGGTTCCTCTCTCTTGCGGTTGAGCCATCGGATTTTGACTGGCAGATGAAGTATCTCGTCGATCATGGCTATCACACGATCAGCCCCGATGAGCTCTACGACTATCTGGCAGGCACGGGGTCTCTGCCCGAGCGTCCTGTGCTCATCACGTTTGACGATGGCTACGTCGATAACTATACCAATGCGTTTCCCATTCTGAAAAAGTATCACCTCAAGGCGACGGTCTTTGTCGTCACGGGTTTCCTGAGCAAGCGCAAGGGCTATCTCACATGGGATCAGGTGCGTGAGATGGAAAAGAGCGGTGTCACGATTGAGTCGCATACGGTGACGCACGCGGCTTTGCCGGAGCTGTCAGATGATCGTATTCGTGCGGAGCTTGTGGAGTCCAAGCGGCAGGCGGAGAGCGAATTGGGACATCCCGTCGAGTTCATCGCCTATCCGACGGGCGCCCACGATCTGCATATCGCAGAGCTTGCGAAGGAGGCAGGATACAAGGCAGGCTTTACGGTCAAGTACAGCAATGTGGACCGCAACAGCAATGTATTCGCCCTTGAGCGCGTGCCGATCTTCCGCACGGGTGCGACAAACGAGGATTTTGTCGACCGCCTGCACTATACCTCAAATCTCACGCAGTACGGCTGGGTGCGAAATTGAATGAGAAATAAATAGCCTATTGCACGAAACAATAAACTTCGTACCATAGGCTATTTTTGTGATTCTTTTGCTGCTTAGGGGGAAGGGGCGCTGCGAAGCGATAGGGAGACGTGCAGCAGTTCATTTTCTCACGCGTTCCTGCACGAATCGGATGAACGCATCCGTTTCCTCCTGATCGCGGAGTTTTGCCATATACATCTGATTGCCCATCTGTGGCCACATGACCTCGGGCAGACGCTCGCACATGACGATGCTGTCCGCGTAGCGGCTGAGGATTTCCTCGTGTGTGTGTACGTAGCGGTGGAAATCACGCCGTCCCGCGTAGGCACAGCAGCAGTGTACGCCGCAGTCGGGGAGGAGGCGGCGGTTTGCCGTAATCATGTCTGCCCAGATTTCATAGACATCGGTGGAGTGTGCGAAATTCGTCATGTCCGTCGTGTAGCCGCCCGCCGGGCGCATATTGACCTCGAGCCCGACGTAGTCGCCGACGGCGCCGAGCCCTGCTTTTGCCTCGGTCAGGCGGAAGAACTCAAAGTGGACGAAGCGGCTGTGTACGCGGAACGCCTTCAGTGCGGCGCGTCCCATCCGCTTTACCGTGTCTGGGACAGAGGGTACCGTATAGTAGGAGAGGTCGAGCTGATAGAGAACGATGTCCATGACGGTCGGCGGCCAGACGGTCATGGACTCGAAGATCGGGTTCGCATCCGCATCGACGATGGCGTCGTAGGAGCAGATATCGCCTGCGACAAATTCCTCGATGACATAGGGGACGTCGGGCTTTGACGCGAAGAAATGCCGCAGCTCGTCATGCGTGTCGATGCGGTAAGCGCCCGTCGCATCTGCACCGATATCCGGCTTGACGATGACGGGGTATCCGACAGTATCGAGAAACTCCTCGGCGGCAGAAAGGGTGGTCACACGAACGAGGCGTGCCGTCGGGATGCCCGCTTTTTGGTAGTATGCCTTCATGGCGGACTTGCTCTTGATGTGCTCCATGTCTGCACTCTGCCAGCCCGTGCGGATGTTGAAGTCCGTGCGCAGACGGGCGTCATTCATGAGCCAGTGCTCATTGTTGGACTCGAGCCAGTCAATGCGTCCGTACTTGAACGTGAAGAAGCCGACGGCGCGCAGCATCTGGTCATAGTCGTCGAGTGCGGGGACAAAGTAGTACTCGGTCAGTGCCTCGCGCATCTCACGCGTGAGCTGGTCGTAGGGCGTGTCGCCGATGCCGAGAACGTTTACCCCTTTTTTCTTTAAGCGGTCACAAAAGTTCCAGTAGACGTGTGGGAACTGCGGAGATACAAAGATAAAATTCATACCGTTACCCTCGTCCAATCACTGAAAAAATTATTATATGATAAGTATAGGCTATCGAATCTTTGACTTTTTGTCAAGTATATATTAGAAAAAGATAAAAAGTTATCATGATAAATGAAGGTCACTATCTGTTCGGCACGCGAAAGAGGAAGAAGAGAACGTGCGCCGTCCATACAACGCCGATGGCGATGCGTGCGTGCAGGTGATCGGTGAGAAGAAAGGAGATCCCCATGAGGGTGGTGACGGGGAGCATGATGCGGAGTTTTTCCATCGGCGTCATGCCGCGCCGCCCTTGGCGCATGAGAAGGAGTGTTGTGCGGTAGATGCGCGTCGTAGGCAGCCAGTTCTCGAGGCGGCGGGAGCTGCGCGCGAAGCAGTACGCAGCGAGCAGTATGAAAGGAACGGTCGGGAGAATGGGGAGAAATGCCCCGAGAATGCCGAGTCCAAAGCTGAGAAATCCGAGAATGGAGAAAAAGATTTTTTTCAGGATCATGGTGTAGTATCCCTATCAATGAAATGAATTCTCATGAGCAAGAGGATATCATGTGCGCGAGAAAAAGACAACGCAATATTTTGTGGTTTCTTCAATTTGTGCTATAATAAAAAATGTTTTTTTAGCGTATATGCTGGGATGCATGCGCTGGCATTGGAGAGGAATGAGACGAACCGCATGATTCGAATGAAAAATGTCTCGAAGGTATATGAGAATGGTGCTGTGGCACTGGACCATGTGAACATTGAGATTGTCAAGGGGGAGTTTGTCTTTGTCGTCGGGGTGAGCGGTGCGGGGAAATCCACGTTCATCAAGATGCTGTTTCGTGAGGAGCTGCCGACGGAGGGGGAGCTCTTCGTCAACGGGCACGATGTCGTGCACATGGATATGACTGACGTACCGTATCTGCGGCGCGGTCTGGGGGTCATCTTTCAGGACTACCGCCTTTTGTCGGATAAGACGGTCTATGAGAATGTGGCCTTCGCCATGCGTGTTATCGAGGCGCCGCGCCAGATGATCCAGCGGCGCGTCAACGCTGTGCTCGACGTGGTCGGACTGCGTGACAAGTATCGCGATTTCCCCTCACAGCTCTCGGGCGGTGAGCAGCAGCGCGTGGCGATTGCCCGCGCTATCGTCAACGATCCTGCAATCCTCATTGCCGATGAGCCAACAGGAAATCTTGACCCGGAGACGAGTTGGGATATTATGGATATTTTCAAGCGCATCAATGCGGCAGGGACGACGATTGTCATGGCAACGCACGATAAGAACATTGTCGATACGATGCAGCGCCGTGTTGTCGCCATTGAGGACGGCAAGATCGTGCGCGATGAGCAGCGCGGGGGGTACGGATATGAAAATTAGGACGGCGGAGTACTATGTGCAGGAGGTTCTGCGCTCCCTGCGCCGCAACAACTGGATGACGTTTGCGGCGGTCGGTACGGTCGCTGTCTCTCTTTTTATCCTAGGCGTATTCCTCATCCTTGCCCTCAATATGAACCGTGCGGCGTCGATGCTCGAGTCGCAGGTGCAGATCAGCGTCTATCTAAAGGACGATCTGAGCGAGGACGCAGAGCAGGATGTCGGTGCCAAGATCAAGGCGCTCCAGGGCATCGAGTCCGTGAAGTACGTCGGACGTGACGAGGCAAAGGAGCGTCTCTCCGAGCGGCTGGGAGAGCAGAAGTATCTGCTCGATGCGCTCGGTGACAAGAACCCGCTGCCGAATGCCTACGAGGTGACTGTGCGTCAGCCGGATATGGTAGAGACGGCGGCAAAGCAGATTGAGCGCATGGGTGGCGTCGAGTCCGCGAAATACGGGCAGGATGTGGTGGAGCATCTCTTTGATATCACGCGTCTGGTGCGTCTCTTCGGCGTTCTCCTGATCCTCCTGCTCGGCGGTGCGACGATCTTTATCATCGCGAATACGATCCGTCTGACGGTCTTTGCGCGGCGGCGCGAAATCGCCATCATGAAGTATGTCGGTGCGACGGATGAGTTCATCCGCTGGCCGTTCGTATTGGAGGGCATTGTGCTTGGCTTCATCGGCGGTGTGATTTCCGCTCTTGTCCTGCGCAGTTTCTACGCAGGCGTCGTCAACAAGGTATACGATACACTGGCGTTCTTCCCGCTCATTCCGCAGTCGCCGTTTATGACGTATGTGGGGATTGTGATCGTCCTGCTCGGCATGGCGATCGGCGCGGCAGGTGCGTGGGTGTCGCTGAAGCGTTTCCTGAAGGTGTAAGCGATGAATGCAGTGACAAAACGTATCCTCTGTGCCTCTCTTGCTGTCTCCGTCCTTACGGCGGGGCAGGGGTGGGCGGCGAGCCTCGAGGAGGAGCGCGACAGCTACGATGCACAGGCAGAGGATCTGGGACGCCAGAGCGATGAGCTGGCGGGAAAGATCAACTCGCTCTCGGAGCAGAAGCGAATTTTGGATGAGGAAGCAAATGCGGCAATCGCGACGCATAAAGAACGTCGTGCGGAGCTGAACAAGACGCTTGAACGCCTTGAGGAGAACGAGGAGAAACTCGCTGTCACAGAACGCGAGTATGACCGCAAGAGTGCGGCACTTGGGAAGCGTGTCCGCGATATCTACATCAACGGGCAGATTTCCTATATCGATGTGCTGTTCGGGGCAAAGGACTTCTCCGATTTCCTCACGCGCATGGATCTTCTGAAGCGTGTCATCAAGCAGGATTATGATCTCGTTCATGCCGTGCTTGCCGACCGCGATGCGATGCGTGCGCTCAAGGAGGAGCTGGAGAAGGATCGGGCGGCACAGGAGCCGCTCGAGAAGGAGGCGCGCGAGGCGCGCCTCGCGATGGAGGATAAGGTCGAGAAACAGCGTGCAATCATCGAGCAGATGAAGTACGATAAGGCGACCATCGAGCGCAAGCAGGACGAGGCACGCGCGGCGTCAGAGCGTATCACGCGGATGCTGCAGCGCAGCGGTCTGCGCAACCTCCCCGTGCAGGGCTCGGGCGCGATGATCTGGCCGCTGGGCGGACCGATCACGTCGGATTTTGGCTGGCGGGTTCATCCGATCACGGGCGCACAGCGCTTCCACAGCGGCATCGACATCGGCGGTGATTACGGCGATGCAATCTGTGCGGCACAGGCGGGAACAGTGGAGTATGCGGGCTGGATCTCGGGCTATGGCAACGCCGTCATCATCAATCACGGCGGCGGCATATCAACGCTGTATGGACACTGTCAGTCACTGAATGTCAGTGTGGGTGAAAGCGTTTCGCAGGGCGACGTGATCGCCTACTGCGGATCTACGGGCAACTCGACGGGTCCGCACTGCCACTTTGAGGTACGTGAAAACGGTGAGCCGGTCAATCCGCTGTCGTATTTGTAAGCAGGCGTAACGCCGCTCATCAATGAATTGAAGAGGATATGAGAAAAAAAAAGTTTGTTCTGACCGCCATGATCTCGGTTCTGTGCGGCAGTATGTTGACGGTGCTTGCGGCGGGGGGATTCCTGCGCTCGATGGGCATCTACGGCGATGATGTTATCCGTCTGTTCGGCGTGATGAAGTTCATCCAGTCGCGTTACGTGGACGCGCCCGACACCAGTACACTCGTGGATGGTGCCATCGACGGGATGGTTGCCTCTCTCGGCGATCCGCATTCGGTCTATATGCCGCCCGAGATGTTCCGGACGCTGCGTCAGCAGACGGAGGGCTCGTTTGGCGGGATCGGCGTGACGATGGGCTTTAAGGATGGGACGGTAAAGATCATCTCCGTGCTTGACGGAACGCCCGGTGAGGCCGCGGGACTGCGCGCGGGCGATGAGATCCTCGCTGTGGACGGTGTGCCGACGAGCGAGCTGCCGAGCGAGGAGGTCGCGCTCCGTATCCGCGGTGAGGTTGGGACGCAGGTGACACTGCGCATCCTGCATGACGGCGCAGAGCAGGATGTGACGATCACGCGCAATGTGATACAGGTACACTCCGTGCGCGGTGTGATGCTCGACGGGACGACGATTGGCTACATCCGCATCGCTTCATTTGCAGAGCACACGGGCGATGAGTTCGCCGCAGAGATGGCGCGTCTCGGTGAGGCGGGCATGACCTCGCTCATCATCGATCTGCGTGAGAATCCGGGCGGATTGATTACGAGCTGTGTTGCCGTCGCCGAGCAGATTGTACCGGCAGGGCCGATTGTCTCCGTCATCAACCGTGACGGAGATACGGAGGTTTACCGCTCGCATCTCGAAGCACGCAAGTATCCGATTGTTGTGCTCATCGATGAGAACAGTGCGAGCGCATCGGAGATTCTGGCGGGGGCATTGCAGGATACGGGCGCGGCGACCATCATCGGCACGACTTCCTATGGGAAAGGGTCAGTGCAGGCAGTGATGCCGCTCTTCCACGATGATGGGCTGAAACTGACGATTGCCAAGTACATTACGCCGAATGGGCGCTCCATCGACGGCACGGGCATTACGCCGGATATTGTCGTCGAGCGTTCGCCGCAGGACACGACGGATGTCCAGTTCGAGGCGGCAAAGAAATATCTGGAGGAGCATCCGAGTTTTTAATGAAGCACAAATAAATTCATCGTTATCATCTTGACGTATTTTTGCCCGCACTTCGGCGAAAAAGCTACGTCAATTCGATAGAGTTCATTTTATCTGTGATTCCTTAAGAAAAAACTAACCGTATGCTAAGCAGAATATAGCGCCCTTGCTGTAGCATGGGCGCATTCTTATCAGGATGAAAAGGGATTCTATACGTTGAGGTGGTTATGATGAAGAACAGGCGGCAGCACACTCTTGCCGCGCTTCTCGTGGGCGCAGTGCTGACATTTCCGCTGTCTGCAGATGCGATGCGGCTCAGCCTCGAAGATGCGATCGACACGGCACTTTCGGCGAATACAGGGCTGCGCATCACGCGTGAGGGAGAGCGCTCTGCCGATGCCGCCCTGCGTCAGGCGCGCGGGAAGAACAGCATTTCGGTTGGAGCGAGTGATAGTCTGCGCACGTCGAAGGCGAGCGATGCGAGTGAGCAGGTGAGCAACGGGATCAGCCTCTCGGCGAGTCTGCCGCTTTACAGCGGCGGAGCGAATGAGGCGCGGATTCGTGCGGGGGAGATCGGTGCACATGCGGCGCGCCTGACAACGGAGCGTGCGCGTGAGGAGCTGAAATACGAGGTGATTGCCGCCTACTGGAACGCGGCAGAGGCAGCGAAGAAGATCGACGTCCAACGCGACAGCGTGGACAAGTACGATGCTCATCTGCGGAATGTCAGCGCACTCTACGAGGCAGGAGCACAGGCCAAAATCGACGTGATCCGTTCCTCGGTGGAGCTGTCGAATGCACGGCAGGAGCTCATCCGTGCCGAGAGCAGCTACGAGGTGAACCTCGCGACCCTACGCAATCTGCTCAACATTGACCGATCCGAGCCACTGCAGTTGACGACAGAGGTCACCTACGAGCCATTTGGCACGGCACTGACGGACTGCATTTCCTACGCACAGCGCACGCGGCTGGATCTCGCGGCACAGCGTGAGACGCTGCAGCAGCGCGAGCTGGCGGTTGACATCGCGCGCGCGGGGAAGAAACCGACGGTGAATCTGACCCTCGGCACGGGATTGACGAGCCAGTTTCGTCCGCACAGCGATACGTCCTCTGATGTGTCTGCCTCGGTCGGTGTGAACTGGAACATCTTCGACAGTGGCGTGACGCGCGGTGCCATCGACGCGGCGGAGGCGGAGCGTGACATCGCCCTCTTGAATGTCAAGAAAACAGAGGAGAGCATCGATCTGAATCTGCGGCAGGCGTATCTCAATATGCGAGAGGCGGAGCAGCGCTTTACCTCGACGGGGGATGCCGTGCGTCAGGCAGAGGAGGATTACCGTATCGCCTCGGAACGCTATCGTGCGGGCGAGGGCATACTCCTTGATATTCTCGATGCGCAGACTGCGCTCACGACAGCGCGGCAAAATGCCCTCAGTGCACGATACGACTATGCACGCTATCGTGCACAGGTGGAGAGCCTGATGGGGAAGGAGCTCACAGCAGAGGAGCACAAAGCGGCAGAGGGACTGCCTGCTGTGACGGATGAGGAGCGTACGGCGGCACAGGCGGCTTACGCTGAGGGGACGGATACGGCAGCGAGGGGAGCACAGCCATGAGGAAACGAACGATCATCGGCATCGGTGCTTTGACAATGGCGTTGATTGCCGGCGGCAGTTACTGGTATTACACGCAGAGTGCAGCACAGGAAGCGGCGAAGGCGGTCTCGACCGTCGATGCCGCACGCATGAATATCAAGTCCACCGTCGAGGCGACAGGAACGATCCGCCCCGTGGACTCCGTTGAGGTCAGCTCGAAAATCACGGCGCGCATCAGCTCTGTGCTTGTCAAGGAGAACGATACCGTGACGGCGGGGCAGATCGTCGCCACCCTCGACGGCAAAGACTATGAGGCAAAGCGCGATCAGGCACAGTACCGCGTAACGAATACGCGTGCGAAGTACAACCGTATGAGCTATCTGGAGAGCATTGGCGCAAAGTCGAAATCCGATCTCGAGGATGCAGAGTACAACTATGATACGGCGCAGTCCACGCTCGAGGAGGCGAACTCCGACGCGAATGAGACGATCATCACCGCGCCGATCTCGGGCGTGGTCGTCGGCGAGCCGAAG
Organism: Centipeda felix; assembly: GCF_900186465.1. Taxonomy (GTDB): domain Bacteria; phylum Bacillota; class Negativicutes; order Selenomonadales; family Selenomonadaceae; genus Centipeda; species Centipeda felix. The sequence goes on along the minus strand of NZ_LT891959.1, from coordinate 333,989 downwards.
AACGCAGGGACGATGGCAGTGCAGGGGTCGGATAATCCGACGGTCATCATGCGCATCGCAGACCTCTCAAAGAAGCAGATCAAGGCGAAGGTGGATGAGACGGACATCGGAAGCATCCGCATCGGACAGTCTGCGACATTCAGTGTGGACGCCTTTACGGATAAGACCTTTACGGCACGCGTCTCCAAAATCTCTCAGACGGATGTGACGAACAGCTGGGATACCAGCTCGTCAAGTTCTTCCTCCGCCACGTCGAGTGCGAGCGTCATCTACTACTATGTCACACTGGATGTGGATGATCCAGACAACCTCCTTCTCCCTGCCATGACGGCGCGCGTCGTCATCGACACGGCAGATAAGGATAACGCTCTCGTCGTGCCGCTCTCTGTGCTCAAGACAGATGCGGCAGGGCCGTATGTATTCGTGCTGAACGACGATGGGACACAGGAACAGCGGTATGTCGAAACGGGGATCTACAGCGACGAGTATGTCGAGATCCTGTCGGGGCTGAGCGAGGGCGAGCACGTCGTCAACAGCTATACGGCGAAGAAATCGACGAGCAGTACGAAGGATCATGGCGGACCGCCGCCGATGTGATCGGAGGTCATGATGCAGAGCAAAGAGACGAGCACCATTCGCCTGCGCGGCATCCGCAAGGTCTACCGTATCGGCGGTGAGATGCTGGCCGCACTGGACGGCATCGACCTCGATATCCGGCGCGGGGAGTTCGCTGCGCTTATGGGACCTTCCGGCTCGGGCAAATCCACGCTCATGAACATCCTCGGCTGCCTTGACCGTCCCTCGGAGGGATCGTATCGGCTCGATGGCGATGAGGTAGCGGGCCTCGACGACGATGCACTTGCCATGACACGCAACAAGAAGATTGGGTTCGTCTTTCAGAACTTCAACCTGCTGCCGCGCATCTCGGCACTCGACAATGTCGCTCTGCCGCTCGTCTATGCGGGCTGGGGACGGCACGAGCGGACGGAGCGCGCACAGGAGATGCTCGCCGCCGTGGGGCTTGGCGATCGCGGACAGCATCTGCCGAACGAGCTCTCGGGCGGACAGCGGCAGCGCGTCGCCATAGCCCGTGCTCTCGTCAACGATCCGCATATCATCATGGCGGATGAGCCGACGGGCAACCTCGACACGAAGTCCACGACGGAGATCATGGATATCTTTGAGCGAATGCACGAAAAGGGACATACGATCATCCTCGTCACCCATGAACCGGAGATCGCCCTGCGCGCGAGCCGGCAGCTTCTCGTACGTGATGGGAAGATCACGCGTGATGAGGGGAAGGGGGTCGTGATGGATGTTGTTTAAGGAATGCTTCGGCATGGCGGTGAACGCACTGCTCGCCAACAAGCTGCGCTCCCTCCTCACGATGCTCGGTATCATCATCGGCGTGGGTGCGGTCATCGCCATGGTCTCTATCGGCATGGGCGTGCGTACGAGCGTCTCGGACTCCTTCGCGAGTCTCGGGTCGAATATGCTCATCGTCATGCCGGGCTCATCCAACCATGGCGGTGTACGCGGGGCAGCAGGCTCGCGTAAATCGCTGAAATATGATGATGCAAAGGCAATTGCTGCGAAGATCAAGGGGATTGACTACGTTTCACCTACGGTCTCCACGTCGTATCAGGTCGTGAACGGCAACCTCAACTGGAATACGCAGGTGGAGGGAGTCACCCCGGAACTGATGCAGATCCGTTCCCTGAAGGTGGAGAACGGGACATTCATTACGACGAGTGATATGCAGAAACGCAGCCGCGTTGCCGTGATCGGCCCGACGGTTGCGTCCAATCTCTTTGGCACGGAGAATCCTGTCGGAAAGAATATCCGCATCAACAACCAGCCGTTCAAGGTCATCGGCATTACGGCGAGCAAGGGGCAGTCCATCGGACAGGATCAGGACGATGTGATCTACATTCCATTGACGACGGCGCAGGAGCGTATGCTCGCCATCACGCACGTGCACTCCATCAACATACAGGTCTCCTCGCCTGATAAAATGGATGAGGTACAGGCGGAAATTGAGACACTCCTGCGTCAGCGGCATCACATCCGCACGGGTGCGGAGGATGACTTCAACGTCCGCAACATGACCAGCCTCATGGAGAGCTTTACCGAAAATACGAATATGCTGACGCTCCTCCTCGGCTCGATCGCGGGCATCTCGCTCCTCGTCGGCGGCATCGGCATCATGAACATCATGATGGTCTCCGTCACGGAGCGCACACGCGAGATCGGCATCCGCAAGGCACTTGGCGCTACCTCGTCAAACGTCCTCATGCAGTTCATGATTGAGTCCATGGTCATCGGAATCGTCGGCGGCGTAATCGGCATTACGCTCGGCATTTCTCTCTCGAAGCTCATTGGCAGCTTTGGTGAACTCAAGACCTCCATTGAGATACTGCCGATCCTCGTCTCCTTTTCCTTTGCCGTCGGGATCGGCCTCTTCTTCGGCATCTATCCCGCCCGCAAAGCTGCGCGTCTCGATCCGATCGACGCCCTGCGGTATGAGTGAATCCATACAATACAAAAGCGACTGCTGTACGAAGGGGAACTACGTACAGCAGTCGCTTTTCTACGAAAATTACTTATTGATAATCAGCGCCATAAAGACGAGATCCTCGGTTTCGGAGGCGTTGGCGATGGCGTGTATCTCGCCGTCGCCGCAGAACGTCGTCGTGCCGGGACCAATCTCGATCTCATTGCCATTGTCGTTATAGCGGGCACGTCCCGAGAGGATGTGATACGTCTCCGTATTGCCCTCGTGCTTGTGTGCGCCCATCGACGCATGGGGCGGGATCGTCACACGCGCGAACATGGCGCACTTTCCGTCCAGTTCCTTTGGCGTGAGGAGCTTCTGAATGTGGATCGTACCGTTGCCGCCAAAGCGCTTCTCGGCATCAATGTGCTCTGATTCGATGATTGCCATGAGTGAATCTCTCCTTTGTCATTACACATAAAATTTGATACAATGAACGATAAAGCACGCAGAAGAACGTGCTATATTCTAAATATTCGCGGTGGAGGCGTGTTTTCCTTTTTATGATTTACATTTTAAAATTTGGGGCAGCATGGATTCTGCCGCCGGGGATTTTTGTTCTTGCTATGCTAGGGCTTGCTGTCTATCTATGGAAGAGACAGCATCAATCTCGTGCAGCTGTGCTGCTCTGTGCTCTGGCCGCCATGCTCTATCTCCTCTCCATCGGAGCCGTATCGGATCGCCTGATGGGGGAGCTCGAGCGGACGTATCCCGTGCCCGAGGCGCCGCAGGGCGATGTCATCATCATGCTTGGCGGCGGGGCAATCGCGGATGTGCAGGATGTGGACGGCACGGGGATGCTAGCACAGAGCCCGTCCTCGCGCCTTCTCGCGGTGTATCGCCTTCACCTGCGCACACATCTGCCGATCCTGCTCTCGGGCGGGCAGGTGTTCAGTGATACGGGCTCTGAGGCGGAGATCGCGCGGCGCGTCCTGCGCTCACTCGGCGTGCCGGACGATATGATCTATGTGGAGACACGCAGCCTTACGACGGGGCAGAACGCACGCTATACGGCGGAGATCCTGCGGCGTGAGGGCTTTGTGCATCCGATTCTCGTGACCTCGGCGTTCCACCTGCCGCGTGCCGTGCTCAACTTTGAAAAACAGGGCATCACGGTGACCCCGTACCCCACGGACTTCTGGGTGAGCGGTGATCCGCAGCTCTATCTCATCAAGTTTGCGCCAAACGCAGGGGTGCTCTATACGAATACTGTGTACTTTCAAGAGAAACTGCGTACCATTGTGACGAGGTATCTCGAATGATGAAGAATATGACAGCGGGTGACCCCGCACGGCTGATCTTTTTCTTTGCGCTGCCTCTGATTGCAGGAAATATGATGCAGCAGCTCTATTCCTTTGTCGATACTCTCATCGTCGGGCGATTCCTTGGGGTGAATGCACTTGCCGCCGTTGGCTGTACGGGCAGTCTCATGTTCCTCGCGCTCGGCTTCATTATGGGATTCTGCACGGGGATCACCATCTATACGGGACAGCGGTTCGGCGCGGACGATGCGGCGGGCGTGTGCCGCAGTGCGGCGACGTGTATCCTGCTCGGCATATTGACAGCGCTTCTCCTGACCGCATTCGTCTTTCCGCTGACGCGGCCACTGCTCATCCTTATGGAGACTCCGCCTGAGATTTTAGACGGAGCGGTGGACTTTCTCTCCATCATCTTTGCGGGGCTGATGATATTTCTTCTGCTCTATTTGCAGAACTGCCTTATCCGTGCCCTCGGGGACAGTACGACACCGACAGTTATTCTGGGCATCACCCTTGCCATCAATGTCGTCCTCGAGCCGATTGCCATACTGGTGCTGGATTTGGGCATCCCAGGCGCGGCGGGTGCGACGGTTGCCGCACAGGCGATCGGCATGATCGTCTTTTTCCTCTACATACGGCGGCGCATCCCTGCACTCTGCCCCGCCTGGCAGGATTGGAAGCCCAATGTCTCGCTCCTCGCTGCGCATCTGCGGCTGGGGCTTCCGATGGGGCTGCAGTCCTCCGTGATTGCTCTCGGAGCGATCATCCTCCAAGTTGCCCTCAACAACCTCGGTGCACTGCCCGTGGCGGCATACGCGGCAACGCAGAAGATCGACGCCGTTGCCGTCATGCCCATGCTCTCCTTCGGCTATGCCATGGCGGCGTATACGGCACAGAACTACGGCGCACAGCAGTATGCGCGCATCCGTGCGGGTGTGCACGCCTGTCTCAAGATGTCTGCCGCCTTTGCCGTCGCCATCGGTATTCTGCTTATCGTCTTTGGGACGCATCTGCTCGCACTCTTTGTCGGCGCAGATGCACAGGGGGCAGAGGAGGTCATTGCCTATGGGCAGACCTTCCTCACTGTCAACGGTTCGACGTACATTATTCTCGCCGTCCTGCTCGTCTACCGCAACGTCCTGCAGGGGCTTGGGCAGAGCGTTGTCCCGACGATCGCGGGGGCGATGGAGCTTGTCATGCGTGCCGGTGCGGCGATCTTCCTCTGCGCCCATCTCGGCTTTCTCGGCGCGTGTCTCGCCAATCCCCTCGCATGGATCGGTGCCGGTATTCCCGTCGCGATCGCGTACTTCTGGACGGAGAAGACGCTGCGAAGCACATAAGAGCAAAAGAATGGGACAGGTGCAGGAGTTCTTTCTGCATCTGTCCCATTCTTTTGCTCTTCATTTTTATAGTACTTCGCTCAGAATCCACGGGATGAGCGGTGTGCGGCAGGGGGGAGCAATGCGGTCTGCCGCCTCCTTTGCCACGTCGGCTGCATCCTCGGGAGCGATGCCGATGTCTGCCATGCGCAGCAGTTCGACGTCGTTCTCGTAGTCGCCGCAGGCGATAATGCGGCGTCCCGCATACGGCGGCATCGTCCGCAGCACCTCTGCCATCGCACCCTTACTCGTACCGGGCGGGACAAATTCGAGGTAGTTCGCCTCCGAGTAGAACGATGTAGAGCATTTGTCAATGCCGAGCTCTGCGGCGAGCCGCTCGACGAATTTGAGATTGATCGGTGCGTCGCAGATGAAGAACTTCAGCCATGCCTCGTCTTCCACAGCGCGAAGCTCCGTATGGTTGACGTTGTAGAACTCATCCGTGAGGCGCGGATCGTCGTTTTCCTCGGGGCTGATGATGTGGCAGTGTCCCTCCGTGTAGACTTCGACACAGGCACGCGGAAACTGGTAGAGGATGCGCGCGGCGAACGTGCGCCAGAGGTCGCCGTCCAAGGTGCGTACCTCGAGTACATGATTTTCCGTCAGATCTTTCAGCATTGCACCATTGAAAAAGATGCTCGGGGCGTTGACCATAATGCCGTCCAGATAGGGGAGTGCTGCCTCGGGCGTGCGTCCCGTTGCAGCGGCAAAGGCTCCGCCCGCCGCTGTAAACGTGCTGAGTGCCGCAAGATTCTCGTCGGCGATTGCCTCGTGACGCGGAATCAGTGTCCCATCGAGGTCGCTGATGAGGAGGATGTCGTCATATCGTTTTTCACTCATATTGCACCGATGTCTTTTAGATAGTTTCTCATCATCGCACGCCCATCAGGCGTAAGAATGGATTCGGGATGAAACTGGATGCCCTCGATGGGGAGCGTCTTGTGGCGTACGCCCATGATGGTGCCGTTATCCAGCTGACTCGTCACCTCCAGCACATCGGGCAGGCTTTCACGCTCGATAATGAGAGAGTGGTAGCGGGCGACTTGCGTATGTTCAGGAATACCTTGATAGAGCCCTGTGCCGCAGTGGCAGATGGGGGATGCCTTGCCGTGGACGATTTCTCCCGCACGGACGACGCGTCCGCCGAAGACCTCGCCGATGGCCTGATGCCCAAGGCAGATGCCGAGAATCGGGATCTCGCCGCCGAGCTGACGAATGACCTCCTCGGAGATGCCCGCGTCCTGCGGAATACCCGGACCAGGCGATATGATGACGCCGCGGTAGCCGTTCGCGCGAATCTCATCGATGGAAATTTTGTCGCTGCGGACGACCTCGACCTGCGCGCCGATGTCGCTGAACAGCTGATCGATGTTATAGGTAAAGGAGTCGTAGTTATCAAGCAAAAGCAGCATTGTTCTCGACCTCCTCTACCACCTCGAAGAGAGCCTTTGCCTTCTGCAGGATCTCGAGGTATTCCTTTTCGGGCACGGAATCCTTGACAATGCCCGCTCCCGCCTGGATGATTGCCGTGTCGTCGCTTTCGATGCACATGGTGCGCAGGGTGATGCACATATCCATGTTGCCCCGAAAGTCCATGTAGCCGACGGTTCCCGCGTAAAAGCCGCGTTCCTGCGGCTCGAGCTCGTGGATGATCTCCATGGCGCGCAGCTTCGGCGCACCACTGACTGTTCCTGCGGGAAAGGTGGCACGCAGGACGTCCATGGGTGCGTAATGCGGGGCGATTTCACCGACGACACTGCTTACCATGTGGGAGACGTGGGAGAACCGTTCGACCGCCATCAGCTTTGGCACACGCACCGTGCCCGGGACGCTGATGCGGCCGAGGTCGTTGCGTGCGAGGTCGACGAGCATGGCGTGCTCGGCACATTCCTTCTCGTCTGCACGCAGATCAGCTGCGAGACGCGCATCCTCCTCGTCGCTTGCACCGCGTTTTCGCGTTCCTGCGATGGGGTAGGTATAGACAGTGCTGCCCGCCACCTTGATCAGCATCTCAGGGGATGCTCCGACGAGTTTAACTGCGCCGAAGTTGTAGTAGAACATATAGGGGGAAGGGTTGACCTGCCGCAGACGCCGATAGAAGAGGAACGGCGGGCGCGTAATCTTGGCGCAGAAGCGGAAGGAGGGCACTGCCTGAAAGATGTCGCCGGCATAGATATGCTCCTTGACCGTTTTGACTGTCTCCAGAAATTCCGTCGGCGCCGTTCCGTACTGTGCCATAAAGTCAATGGGCGCTGACCGTTTGCTCGGCGGTGCTGCAGGCAGGGTACAGGGGGCGGCAAGGCGGCTGCGCATGGCAGAGAGGCGGTCGGCAATCACGTCATACAGATCGCCCGCATCATCCCCCTCCTTGATGTCGGCAAGGTAGTGCAGACGTGCACTGTTGCGCAGAGCATCGTAGACGACGAGATAGCGGCACATCATAAACTGCCCGAGCAGATGCTCACCGCCGAGATGAACGCCGCGTACGCGGTCGAACGTCGCAGCCGCCTCATAGGAGAAGTAGCCTGCCAGTCCGCCGTGGACGAGCGGCAGCTGTTCCTTGTCCTCCGCAGGGGTAAAGTGCGCCGCGTATTTCTTCATCGTATCATGCGGTGCACCCAAGATGCTCTTCATCAGGCCGTTTTCGTTGATGAGCAGCTTGTCAGCAAAGACCTGCACGCGCACGAATGGCTCGCCGCCGATGAAGGAGTAGCGCCCGAACTGCTGCTGTGTCGTATCGACGGACTCCATGATATAGCCTTTTTTTTCGCCGACCAGCTTATAGTAGATGGAGACGGGCGTGTCGAGATCCATTGTCAGCTCCGTAGAGACGGTGACGAGATTTGCTGTTTTTGCTGCTCTGATAAAATCCTCTTTGGTGTGGCTCAGCTTCATTGATTGATCTCCGTGACGACCTCGCGCTCCTTACGTCCGAGAATCCAGCCGAGCACCTTCAGCTCCGCGTAGAGCATCTGCTGCTGCTCGCGGTTGTTCTCGCGGCTGTGTTTCAGCTGCTTGTACTGCTTGCGGCCGAGATTATAGCGTGCGAGGATCTCCGCCTCACTGCGCATTTTGTGGCGTCCGCCTGCATGCATCCGCACCAGTTCCTCCACATCAGCATCGGTGTAGGTGGGGGGGGCGGGGGGCTTTGCCATCTGACGGACGAGGTCAGTGATCTCGTGATCGTTCATGCTCATGGCACTCTTCCTTTCTTTCCTCTTGGGGAAACACGGGCGTTCTTGGCGGTTACACGTTGGCTTCGCGCGCTTTCAGGTACCGGATCATGGCGTCGGCGGTATGTTTCGCCTCCTTGACGACCTGCACGACATTCCACGGGCCGAACACGACGTCGCCCGCCGAGAATACGCCGTCGCGGTCGGTCATGCCGTTCTCATCAACCTTGACCAGCCCCTTCTCGTTCAGATGAATGCCCGTCGTCGTGCGCACGATCTTATCCTTTGCCGCCTGACTTGCTGCGATGACCGTGCTGTCGGCAGGGATGAGATATGGCTCCCCCTCACTGATGAGCTTCTGGTTCTCGTCGAAGACGCGGTCGTACATCATGGGACCCTCGGGGGTGACGGAGTGAATGCCCTTTGCATACTGGATCTCACAGCCGTCCATGAGTGCGTATTCCAGCTCCCGTTCACTCGCGGAGATGCCGTTGCGCCGTGCGTAGATCGTGACATAGCGGCTCCCCTTGCGGATTGCCGTCCGCGCAACATCCATCGCGGAGTTGCCCGAGCCGATGACAGCGACGCGGTCGCCAAGATGGTATACGTCGGGGTTTTGGAGATAGTTGACGGCAAAGTGGCAGTTGCCGAGCGTCTCGCCATGAATGCCGAGACTCTTGGCGCGCCATGCGCCTGTGCCCATAAAGATTGCCTCATAGCCGTCGCGGAAGAGGTCATCCACGCTGATTGCACCGCCGATGGTTGTATTCGGGCGGATGTGGATGCCGAGCGTCAGGAGCTTCTCGGCATAGCGGTCAATCGTCGAGGGCGGCAGGCGAAAATCCGGAATGCCGTAGCGCAGCATGCCGCCGATTTTCTGCATCCGCTCGAAGATGGTGACACCGTATCCCTCCTGTGCCAGCTTGACCGCGACGACAATGCCTGCAGGTCCTGCCCCGATGACAGCGACATTGTGCCCATTGTAGGACTTGCGTGCGAGGACGAGCTTGTCCAGGTAGGTGTCTGAAATGTAGTGCTCGATGCTCGAGATCTGAATGGGTGCGCCGCGCCGCCCCTGAATGCAGTGCCCTTCACACTGGGCATCATGGTCGCAGACCAGTGAACAGAACACACTCATGGGGTTGTTGTCGTAGAGCATCGCACCCGCCTCGTTGATCTTCCCGTCGAGGAAGAGGCGGATCATCTCAGGAACATTCGTCTGTACGGGGCAGCCCTGCAGGCGGCACAGCGGCTTTTTGCACTGAAGGCAGCGCCGCGACTCGTTAATGACGTGAACAGCCATATAGCTAATCCTTTCGTTTCGTCGTATCGCTTCTTAAAAGGGAAAATACACGAGCACATTATAACACAACTCGCTCACTCTGTCATAGCAAGCCGAAAAGAAACCATTTTTTTCGTATAGGAGCACTTTTCCTCTGAAAAATGTTTGCAAAGGATTAAAGCTCGTGGTAATATTTCTATAGCGGGGTTATGAATTGGGAGGGGTCATTATGCAATTCAAATCAATTCGGACAAAGTTTTTAGTATCCATCTTGCCCGTGATGCTCATTGGATTTTTTGTGTTCTTCGGCGTCAGCTACAAGATGGCGAGCAATATGCTCGTGGATGATGCGGATACGATCGGCAAGGGCGTCGGCAAGCAGGCAGCGCTTGAGGTGCAGCGTCTCTTTGATACGAATGAGGCGTACCTTAAGATCGCGGCAAAGAGCGATGCTATGGTTCATGGTGACCGGGAAGCAAAGATTCGAGCGCTGCAGGATGTAAAGCAGAATACAGAAGTGTTTTCGAATCTCGCCTATACCGATGTCAACGGGATCGGCTTCGATTCCGACGGCAATGATTTGGACCGTTCCAGCCGTGCCTATCTCCCTCAAGTGGTGCAGTCGGGCAAGACGATTGTCTCTGAGCCGGTGATTTCAGATGTTACCGGTAAGGTTGTCAGCGTGATTGCTGTTCCTGTCATAGAAAACGGAGTCGTTACCGGTGTAGTTGGCGGCTCGATTGGGCTCTCACGTTTTGATGAAACCCTGTCGAAGATGGCGACGTACCGCACGGGGCAGCTCGTTGTCATGGATGAGACGGGGCTTGTCATCATTCATCCGAACGAGCCGGCGCAGGTCGGCAAGCTCGATTTCAGCAAGGAAGTATCGAGTGTTAAGATCTCGACGAGCCTCGTGGATGCCTTCAAATCTGTGATCGACAAGGATGAACCTGTGCTCGCGCACTATGAGCGTGAGTCAGGCGAGGAGATGACGGGTTCGCTTGTGCCGATTCACCTCGACGGACGGCGCTGGGTCATTATGTTGGAGGCGTCCGACAGTGAGATCCTTGAAGATGCCCATACACTGCTGATGGTGCTCGCGGGGCTGACGATCGTTATCCTCCTCGCCATCTCGGTGATTATTTTCTTCATTTCGAACAGTTTCGCGGCAAATGTTCAGAAGGCGGTACACGTCTGCGAGGTTATCAACAGCGGGGATCTGCGCGAAACGCCAAAGACAATTACCTCACAGGATGAGTTGGGGCAGCTCTCGGACGGCTTGGTCAAGATGCGCCATACACTCAATACGCTGATTCAGCGGATTCAGTCCAATGCGGCGGAACTTTCGACATCGGCAGAGGGCCTTACCGATGCTTCTCAGCAGTCTGCAGAGGCATCCAATCATGTTGCCATGTCGATCACCGAGATTGCAGAAGGCGTAGAGCGTCAGTCGGAGGCTTCCTCCTCTGTCGCAAATGCCACGGCGTCCATTTCGGGTCAGGCAGAAGAGATGTCGAAACAGGTCGGAACAGTCGCGGAGGTGACGAACAATACGGTAGAACGCGTCCGCGAGGGACGTCGCTCCATCGACGAGGTCGTCAAGTATATGGAGCAGATCAAGACCGGCTCGGAGACCGTGGATGCCGCAATCTCTGCGCTTGGCAAGAGCTCGGAGGAGATCAGCCACAGCGTCGAGGTCATCGGCAGCATTGCCGAGCAGACGAATCTGCTTGCTTTAAACGCTGCGATTGAGGCGGCTCGTGCAGGTGAGCACGGGCGCGGATTTGCCGTTGTTGCCGAAGAGGTCAGAAAGCTCGCCGAAGAGTCCGGTGAATTCTCGAAGAAGATCTCTGAGACGATGCAGTCCGTGCAGGCAGATATGGAACGTGCCATCGATGCAGGAAAGCACGGAGATGAGTACGTCGGGCATGGTCTGGACTCAGTCCGTACGGCGGATGAGGTGTTCCAGTCGATTGCAGAGTCAATTCAGCAGCTCGGCGACGGCGTGAAGGATATCACTGCAGGCATCCGAAAGATGGAGGATGATACGCAGACGGTACGTGCACAGATCGAGGAGATCCAGAAGGTCAGCACAGCGAATGCGGACGGCGCACAGAACGTATCGGCGGCGACGGAGGAACAGTCTGCCTCGATGCAGGAGATTGCGGCATCAACGCGCCGCCTCTCGGGGCTTGCAGACGAGCTTGCGGATGAGACGAAGAAGTTCAAGCTCTGAGAAGTACGGATAGAGTGAAGCGGTCCGTACTTCCTTAAAACGTAAACTTCAATAAGGGTCGCTGCTCTTGCAGTGACCCTTTTCCTGTTGTATGATAGAAACATCGATGAAGGAGGCGTTTTCATGGGAAAAGCGATGATTATCGGTGCGGGCGGTGTGGCGAGCGTCGCCGTGCATAAATGCTGTCAGAATCCCGAGGTGTTTGAGGAGATCCTCATCGCCTCTCGTACGAAGTCAAAATGCGATGCGCTGAAGGCAAAACTGGATGGCGGCAAAACGAAGATTCACACCGCTGCCGTCGATGCAGACGATGTGCCTGCCCTGACGGCACTCATCAAGGATTTTCAGCCCGACGTCGTGCTGAATCTGGCACTCCCGTATCAGGATCTGCACATCATGGATGCATGTCTTGCGGCGGGCGTTCACTATGTGGATACGGCGAACTACGAGCCGGAGGATACGGCAAAGTTTGAGTACAGCTGGCAGTGGGCGTATGCTGACCGCTTCCGTGCGGCAGGGCTGACGGCTCTCCTCGGCTCAGGCTTTGACCCCGGGGTGACGGGCGTTTTCAGCGCCTATGCGATGAAGCATGAATTCGACGAGATCAACTACATCGACATCCTCGACTGCAACGGAGGCGACCATGGCTACCCCTTTGCGACGAATTTCAATCCGGAGATCAACATCCGCGAGGTATCGGCAAACGGCAGCTATTGGGAGGACGGCGCGTGGGTCGAGACGAAGCCGATGGAGATTAAGCGCGTCTATGACTTTGCCGAGGTCGGCAAAAAGGATATGTACCTCCTCCATCACGAGGAGTTGGAGTCTCTCGCGAAGAACATCAAGGGGATCAAGCGCATCCGCTTCTTTATGACGTTCGGCGAGAGCTATCTGACGCATCTGCGCTGCCTCGAGAATGTCGGCATGACCTCGATCGATCCGATTGACTTTGAGGGAAAGAAGATCATCCCGCTCCAGTTCCTGAAGGCAGTGCTGCCCGATCCTGCGAGCCTTGGACCGCGGACGAAGGGCAAGACGAACATCGGTTGCATCTTCCGTGGGAAGAAGGACGATGCAGAGAAGAACTACTATCTTTACAATGTCTGCGACCATGAGAAATGCTACGCCGAGGTCGGCTCGCAGGCGGTCGCCTATACCACGGGCGTGCCTGCGATGATCGGCGCGATGATGGTCATGACAGGGAAGTGGCGGAAACCCGGCGTCTTTAACGTCGAGGAGTTCGATCCGGATCCGTTCATGGATGCGCTGAATCGGTGGGGGCTGCCGTGGCAGGAGAGCCATGACCCCGTGCTGGTGGACTGATGGCGGCGAATGCATGGCGTGCGGAGTGGAATGAGGTTCCCACGCCGTCCTATCTCGTCTATGAAGAGCTCTTGGAGAAGAACCTCAAAGTCCTTGCCGAGGTCGCAGAGGATACGGGAGCAACGATTCTCCTCGCACAAAAGTGCTTCTCCATGTATCACTACTATCCGCTGATTGGGCGCTATCTGGCAGGGACGACAGCAAGCGGCATCTATGAAGCGCGCCTCTCGCAGGAGGAGATGGGCAAAGAAAACCACGTTTTTAAGCCCGCCTATGAGGATGAGGAGATCGAGCAGCTCGCGTCGATCTGCGATCATATCATCTTTAATTCGTTTTCCCAGTGGGAACGGTTCGGCACAGCGGCGCGTCTGCACGGTGCGTCCTGCGGGATGCGCATCAACCCCGAGTGCTCGACGCAGGATCATGCCATCTACGATCCGTGTGCACCGGGGTCACGCCTCGGCGTAAAGACTGCGGACTTTCGCGAGGATCTCCTCGCGGGGCTCGACGGCCTGCACTTTCATACGCTCTGTGAGCAGGGGGCGGATGCACTTGAAAAGACGCTTGATGCCGTGGAGGAAAAGTTCGGAAAGTACCTCCATGGGATGAAGTGGCTGAACTTCGGCGGCGGTCACCATATCACGCGCGCGGGCTACGATATTTCCCTGCTCAAGAAACTGATTCGCCGCGTACAGGAAAAATATCATGTGGCGGTCTATCTCGAGCCGGGCGAGGCAGTCGCGCTGAACGCGGGATTTCTCGTCTCCGAGGTGCTCGACGTGCAGGGGGGCGGGAACGTGATTCTCAGCACCTCCGCCGCCTGTCACATGCCCGATGTCATCGAGATGCCCTACCGACCGCCTGTCGTCGGCGCGGGCGAAGCGGGGGAGAAGGCGCATACGTACACGCTGGCAGGGCCAACCTGTCTGGCGGGCGACACGATTGGAACCTACTCGTTTGATGCGCCGCTGCGCATCGGCGACCGCGTCGTATTCGGCGATATGGCAATCTATACGATGGTGAAGAACAATACGTTCAATGGGATGCCGCTGCCGCATATCATTGCCGTCTCTCCGCAGGGAGAATGGGAGACGGTACGCACATTCGGCTATGACGACTTTAAGATGAGACTTTGACCAAAGGAGAGAACTGCTGTGAGGGCAGATTCTCTCCTTTTGAATAGATATTGCCTATGACAAACTAACTTGTGTTTATTTCTGCGCCGCCTTATAATATTTCCATAGAAGGGAGCAGATCGTATGAAAGAGAACGCGGAACTGAGCCGCAGAAACTTTCTCAAAGGGAGCGCACTTGCATTGGGGGGACTCGTCGCCGCGCCGACACTGCTGACGGGCTGCGCCGCGAATCCCAACGATCACCTCATCCCGCCCAAGGCGCCGGAAGGAGCACCGCCGCCGCCCGCGTGGCTCGGGACAGCACCGGAGATTCCAGCGGAGAAAATCAGCGATACGTACAGTGCGGACATTGTCATCGTCGGCGCAGGCCTTGCGGGTCTGACGGCGGCGCGTGCGGCATCGGAGCACGGGGCGTCTGTTCTTGTCATGGAGCGGGCGAGTACATGGCAGTGCCGCAGCGGACAGTTCGGCACGATCGGCAACCGTTATCAGCGGGAGCTGGGCATCAGCTTTGACAAGAATGCCGCCATCCTCGAAAATATGAAGCAAATGGGCTACCGTGCCGATCAGCGCATGTGGAACTACTGGGCGGAGCACAGCGGCGAGGACTTTGACTGGATGCTCGACCTCGCGCCTGCCGTCCACGTGATGAAAGAGACGGATACAGAGCTCGACCGCACGAAGATCAACCTGCAGATGATGCACTATCCGCTCCCGTCGGGGTACAATCGCAGCGAGGAGAACAGCCCGACCTATCCGACGGTGATGACGCTCCTGCCGAGTCAGGAGCCGCTGCTGACGCTGGTCTATGAGAAATGCCTCGCGCAGGGCTGCAAGTTCATCTATGCAACGCGTGCCAAGAAGCTCGTCCGTGAGGAGGACGGCGGACGTGTGACGGCGGTGATCGGCGAGGACATTCACGGGAAGATCGTCCAGTGTACGGCACGCAAGGCCGTGATTCTGGCGACAGGGGACTACGGCAACAACAAGGAGATGATGTCGTATTTTGTTCCATGGGCAGTCGATTATCTGAACGTATTCCCGAATCGCGACGCATGGGATACGCCGACGAATACGGGCGATGGGCATCGGATGGCGGCATGGGTCGGCGGCAAGATCGAGGACGGTCCTCACGCGCCGATGATCCATACGCTCGGCGGTCCGCTCGGTGTCGATGCCTATCTCCTGCTCAACGACGACGGACAGCGGTTCGTCAACGAGGACATTGGCGGACAGCAGCTCTCCTGCGCCATTTATCGTCAGCGAGGCAGCTACGCATGGCAGATCTTTGATGACAACTGGCCGGAGCAGCTGGGCGCGATGGGCGTTTCCCACGGGAGCGTAAACCACTGCGTTCCTGCCGCCGAGAACCCGAAACTCCCGCCGGACTGTCAGTGGTCGCTCGGACGGACATCATATACCTCGCGCGAAGATCTGGATAAGACGCCGGGACTCATCAAGGCGGGCAGCATCGAGGAACTCGCGGCGGCACTCGCGCCGGACCGCCCTGCCGTACAGCGTACGATACTGGCGGAGATCGCACGCTATAACGAGCTTGCCAATGCGCATCAGGACCGGGATTTCGGTAAGGCCGCGAAGCGCCTCTTTCCCCTTGAGAAGCCGCCGTTCTATGCGGGCAAGATGCTTGGCGGGGCTCTCCTGGTCAATATGGGCGGACTGACGGTGAACCCCGAGGACGGCAACGTACTGGATGCAGAGTATCACGGCATTCCCGGACTGTATGCGGCCGGCAATACGCAGGGCGGACGCTTTGTCGGAGATTACCCTGTGGTGACGGCAGGCGTCAGCCATGCCTTTGCACTCGTCTATGGGCGGCTTGTCGGCAACGTTGCGGCGCAGCTCTGAGAAAGGCGGGACAATGAAGATGTTTCAGAAATTCAAAGAGCCGCGTACACTATTGGTGCTCGTGATCGTACTCGCAGCGTGCGGCTTTGGCGGACTCGCCATCCTCTCCCAGGTCAGTGCGAACCCTGCCTTCTGCGTAAGCTGTCACAATATGCAGCCCGAGTACGACAGTTATGCGCAGGGGAATCTGCTCGCGAAGCAGCATGCAGATGCGGGCGTGACCTGTCACGACTGTCACGAGCCGACGCTGCTCCAGCAGATGAATGAGGGCTGGCTCTTCGTAACGGGGAACTATGAGGACCCCATGCCGAAGTACGGCTATACGAATGAGCAGTGTCTCTCCTGCCACACCTTTGAGGGGATCAAACAGGCGACGGCACGCTATGGCAAGGAAAACCCGCATGATCCCGTCCATCTGGCGGGCAATGAGAATCCGCAGAACTGTGCGGACTGCCATTCGATGCATCATCCGCAGTCGGCAAAGAAATGTACGGCCTGTCATCCTGTGAGCTGGAAACTGGATTCCAGTTGGGAGAAATAGGGGAGAAGGCAAAGCACCTTGACAATATCCATGTAAACAAAAATAATTATTAAAAAGTATAAATTTCTATTGACATGGAAAATCTTCCGTGCTATGATGTGACCATCAAAAGAACAACGATGGTCGTGCAAATGATAGACGGCCATTTCCATCAACAAAGGAGGATATTCATGTCACTCATTAACAAGGAAATCAGCGATTTTAAAGCAGATGCTTTCCAGAAGAAGGCAGGCGCACAGGGCGAGTTCACGCAGTACACAAAGGCGGATCTCAAGGGTAAGTGGAGCGTGTTCTTCTTCTATCCCGCAGACTTCACGTTTGTCTGCCCGACGGAGCTTGCGGATCTGCAGGACGAGTATGCAGAGTTCCAGAAGCTCGGCTGCGAGATCTTCGGTGTCTCCTGCGACTCCCACTTCGTCCACAAGGCATGGCATGAGAGCTCCGAGCTCGTCGGCAAGATCACCTATCCGATGCTCGCTGACCCGACGGCAAAGCTTGCACGCGATTTCGACGTCTACATCGAGGATGACGGGCGCGCTGAGCGCGGCACGTTTGTCGTGAACCCCGAGGGCAAGATCGTCTCCTATGAGGTAAGTGCGGGCAACGTCGGACGCAACGCGAAGGAGCTCCTGCGCAAGGTGCAGGCACTGCAGTTCGTCGCAGAGCATGGCGATGAGGTCTGCCCCGCACGTTGGAAGCCGGGTGAAAAGACGCTGAAGCCCAGCTTTGATCTTGTTGGCAAACTCTAAGCGTATGGAGTGGGGCACTTCGCGAGAGCGCTCGTGAGGTGCTTTTTCCTATGAGATGGAAAAGAGGCGGTTTTGTGGAAAATATGTATGATGCCGTGATTGTCGGCGGCGGTCCCGCAGGACTGTCTGCCGCAATCTATCTGGCGCGCGCGAAGTGCAAGGTGCTTGTCATCGAAAAGGAGAAGATCGGCGGGCAGATCACCATCACTGCCGACGTGGTCAACTATCCCGGGACAGGACGTGTGAGCGGCACCGAGCTTGCAGCGCAGATGGAACATCAGGCGCGCGGCTTCGGGGCGGAGTTCGTCAGTGCCGAGGTCACGGGACTGAAGCTGGATCAGGACATCAAGGAAATAGAGACGACCGCCGGTGCCGTACAGGCGCTGAGTGTGATTCTCGCGACGGGCGCGAATCCGCGCCGGATTGGCTTTTCCGGTGAGGAGGAGTTCCGTGGGCGCGGAGTCGCCTACTGTGCGACCTGCGACGCAGAGTTCTTCACGGGGATGGATATCTTCGTTATCGGCGGCGGTCTTTCCGCCGTCGAGGAGAGCATCTTTCTGTCCCGTTACGGGCGTTCGGTCACGATCCTTGTGCGCGGCGATAAATTCCGAGCACCGCAGACGACAGTGGATGCGCTCGCGGATTACGAGAACATCAGCGTGCGTTTCAATACCGTGGTGGAGCGTGTCGGCGGCGATGCAATGATCTCCTATGCAGATTTTCGCAACAATGCGACAGGTGAAGTCGAGCATCACATGGCGGAAGAGGGCGAGACCTTTGGCGTCTTTGTCTTTGCCGGCTACGTACCGAATACGGAGCTGTTTCGTGGACGGATCGATCTCAATGAGCAAAACTACATCATCACGAACGAGGACAAGGAGACGAATATCAAGGGCGTCTTTGCCGCCGGCGATGTCTGCATCAAGTCTCTGCGTCAGGTGGTGACGGCGGTCTCTGACGGTGCTGTCAGTGCCGTCTCGGCGGAGCGTCACGCGGCAGCGGTCCATGACCGCCTGAAACTGCCCTCGTTTCCGCGCTCCGGTGTGGATCCGAAGCGTTTTGAGCAGCGCAAGGCCTCCATCGAGAAGAAGTCGGCTGTCGGTGATGAGGAGGAAGGTTTCATCTCCGAGGAGCTGCGCGAGCAGCTGCTGCCTGTCTTTGATAAATTTGCCTCCACGGTTCGCTTGGTCGGTCGTTTTGATAGCGGCGCACTTTCGGCCGAGCTGCGCGGCTTTATGGATGAGTTTGCGGAGCTGTCGCCCAAGGTGAGCTGCACGGAGATCGCGATAGGCTCCGGTGAAGAGCCGGGGATCGCCATCCTGTACGCAGACGGTACGCCGAGCGGGATCGTCTACCATGCCGTTCCGGGCGGCCATGAGTTCAACTCATTTATCCTCGCGCTCTACAATGTTGCAGGGCCGGGGCAGGAACTTCGCGCTGATACGCGCGAGAAGATTGCACAGATCGCAGCACCCGCCGATGTCAAGGTGCTCATGTCCCTCTCCTGCACGATGTGTCCTGATGTGGTCACTGCCGTGCAGCGCATTGCGGCGGAGCGTGCGGATGTGCGTGCTGATATTTATGACATTCGCCATTTCCCTGACCTGAAGAAAAAGTACAATGTCATGAGTGTTCCCTGCGTTATCGTAGGGGAGGAGGTTTTCTTCGGCAGGAAGCATATCGATGAGATTGCCGATATTTTGGTCAGTCGTGCCTAAGGGAAGCACTGATAAATTCAGCACCGCCGTCTTAGCCCATCTTTTTCGCCCTGTCTGTGTCGACAAATCCTCCACATAGCCTCTGCTATGCGTCCGGTTTGTCTCCTTGACAGGACAAAAAATCTGCACCAATTCGACGGACTTCATTTTATCAGCGATTCCCTAGGGAATCACTGATTCCCTAATATCTGTGCCTCTGAGCAGGGCGCAGAACGGCACTTTTGATAGATGTAATTATGTGTATTGTGTATTTGTGGAAGGAGAAACATGATGGAACTGAAGGGATCACAGACGGAAAAGAACCTCTGGGCAGCGTTTGCGGGTGAGTCGCAGGCACATACGAAGTATCTCTACTACGCTTCGCAGGCGCAGAAGGATGGCTATCAGCAGATCTCGGACATCTTTAATGAGACGGCGCGCAATGAGAAGGCGCATGCCAAGATTTGGTTTAAGCTTGTGCACGGTGTTGGCGACACGAAGGCAAATCTTGCCGATGCCGCTGCCGGCGAGCATGGCGAGTGGACGAGCATGTACCCCGAGTTTGCCCGTGTGGCGCGTGAAGAGGGCTTCGATAAGATTGCCCGCCTCTTCGACGCAGTTGGCAAGATCGAGAAAGAGCATGACGAGCGCTATAAGATCCTCCTCTCGAATGTGGAGGAGGGCAAGGTGTTCCGCCGCGATGAGAAGATCATCTGGCAGTGCCTGAACTGCGGCTATGTCTGCGAGAGCCCGCAGGCACCGGCAAAGTGCCCGGTCTGCGAGCATCCGCAGTCGTTCTTCCAGCAGCTTGTTCGTAACTACTGATTTCGATAGTAGGATACTGAAAAGGTGGTGTTGCACGCCCCCATCGGCTCGCTGTGCTCGCCACTCCCCCCGTAGACGGGGGAAGCTATTATGCCGTTATATCCCAAAGCCTTCCCCGTTATGACGGGGAAGGGGGACCGCGTGAGCGGTGGAAGGGGCACAAAGGCGGGGCTGTTGCACGAAAATTTTAGATTCGTGCAACAGCCCCTTTTTGCTGTCATTTTTAGGAAATAGCAGTAAGACCATTCCTTAAATCAGCCGGATATTTCGTTATTCATAGTACTTTAAGAGACTCTGTGTCCCCTCTGTACCACTGCCGCTCTCCTCCAGGGAGCGCGCCTCACGCAGGACCTGCTCGAGTACGGGGAGGTCGATGCCGTATTCCCGGCTCGTCTCAGCACCGATGTTCATATCCTTAACGAAATGCTTGATCATGAACCCGGGAGCAAAGTCTCCATCAAGTGCTTTGCGGATCATGTTGCTCATCTGAAAGCTCGCGGCCGCACCGCCTGAGATGGAGGAAAACACCTTCTCAGGATCAAGTCCTGCAGCACGCGCATAGGCAAATGCCTCACAGGCGCCTGCAAGCGTCCCCGCAATGGCAATCTGATTCGCTGCCTTGGTCTTTTGTCCCGCGCCAGCAGCACCCTCATAGACGATATTCTTGCCCATCGCGGCAAAGATGGGCCGCATGGCGCGGAATGCGGCCTCGTCGCCGCCGACCAGAATGTTCAGCGTGGCGTTTCGCGCCCCCATATCTCCTCCCGTGACAGGGGCATCAAGGGCGTGGATGCCGCGTTTCTTCGCCTCCTCATAGATGCGGACGGCGAGCGAGGGAGAGGAAGTCGTCATATCGGCAGTGTATGTGCCTGCGGAAAGGTTTGCGAGAATGCCGTCCGCGCCAAGATAGATCTCCTCCACATCCTTTGGATAGCCGACGATGGTGATGACGGCATCCTGCCCGGCCGCACATGCACCCGGGCTTTCGCAGTAGCGCGCGCCGCGTGCGGTGAGAGGTTCTGCCTTGCTCTTCGTGCGGTTGTAGACGCTGAGCTCATAGCCTGCATCGATGAGATGTCCTGCCATCGCTGCGCCCATGATACCAAGCCCGATGAATCCAATTTTTTTCATATCATTTCCTCCATTTTCCTTCATATACCTTCAGTGTAGCAGGATAAAGCAAAAAATCAAGGGAATCACGGATCATTGCAGGATTTTTTCAATGGATTCCGAATCTTATACATAAAGAATAGGAACGTTCAGATTTGAATTACAGTAGGAAGGACGGATGACGGATGCGATTGGAATTTTTAGGGGCAGCACATGTCGTTACGGGCTCGTGCTTTCTGATCCATACGGGTGACCATAAGTATCTGGTGGACTGCGGTATGTATCAGGGCACGCGGCGGCTGCGCGAGATGAACTATGAGCCATTCCCGTTCAACCCTGCTGAGATCGATGCGGTCTTTCTGACCCACGCGCACATCGATCACTGCGGGCGGATTCCGCGCCTCGTTCGTGAGGGCTTTGTGGGCAGAGTCTACGCCACGCGTGCTACCTGTGACCTCGTGCACATCATGCTGCCGGACTCGGCACATATCCAGGAGAGCGATGCGGAGATGCTGAACCGCAAGAACGCACGACGCAGCGAGGCGCCGATTACGCCGCTCTATACACAGGCAGATGTCTTTGCTGCATTGGAGCACTTTACGCCTGTACCCTATCAGGGGACGGTGGATCTGGGGCCTGTTTCTGTGACATTCCGTGATGCGGGGCATATTCTCGGCTCGGCGATCCTTGAGATCGTGGTGCGCGAGGGGATGCAGGAGTCCAAACTGGTTTTTTCGGGCGATCTTGGACAGCCGCATCAGCCGATCCTGCGCGACCCGGAGCCAATTGTGGGGGCGGACTTCCTCATTGTCGAGTCCACCTATGGCGATCGTATTCATCGCGACTATGACAAGGAGACGGCTCTGCTCGAGGTCATCCGCGATACGATGGACCGCGGCGGCAATGTTATCATTCCTTCCTTTGCCGTTGGGCGGACACAGACGCTCCTTTATTATTTCTACAATCTGTGGAAGGAGGGGCGTCTCGATGACGACATCCCGATCATCATCGACAGTCCTCTTGCGATTCAGGCGACGCGCGTCTTTCTCAAAAACTATGAGGAGTTTGACGAGGAGACGATTGCGTTCTTTGGGCATGAAGGCATGATTCCGGCGTTTCCGCAGGTACGTATCGCTGAGACGGCGGCAGAGTCGCGAGCACTCAACTCGGCAGAGGGCTCGGCGATCATCCTCTCCGCCTCGGGGATGGCGGACGCGGGGCGCGTGCTCCATCACCTGAAGCATAACCTCTGGCGGCCGGAGTCGACGGTGCTCTTCGTCGGTTACCAGGCGGAGGGGAGTCTTGGGCGGCGGCTGGTGGACGGCATCAAGCGCGTGCGCGTCCTCGGCGAGGAAATCGCCGTCAAGGCAAAGATCGAGGTACTCGACGGGTTCTCCGCCCATGCGGATGCAGCGCAGACCGTGGAGTGGATGCGTGCAGTCACCGCACCGCGTCCTGCAAAGGTATTTCTGGTACACGGCGAAGGGCAGGCACAGGAGGCTCTGAAGGAGCGCATCCAGGAGGAACTCGGGCTCGAAGTCTACGCGCCGTTCCTCGGCGATCTTGTAACGATTCAGGGGCGGAGTGCCGTTCTGATCCCGTCGAACAGTCCCGCCGTCTCCATCGAAGCGGAGATGGAGGATGCGCTGCGCGACTTCGACGCCGAGTATCGTCTTCTGCGCAAGTCGCTCATCCGTGCCGTCGTACGACAGCCGAAACTGATGGAGCCGCTCATCCGCGCCCTCCTGAAGGCGCGCACCTACTTCAAGAAACTCATCGCTCCGTACAACATCTGACGGGACAGCGCGGCAGAATGCCGTGAGCTGTGATGTCTGTGCTTGCATCTCTTTATGAAATACGTTAAAATAGGGAAGCCTTGAGAAGGGCTTTCCTATTTAATACAGAATGAAGGAAAGAGGGACATGTCCCTCGTTTTCCTATGGAAAATGATGGGTGGTGTAATAGTGGAATTACCATTTCGCGTCGGTGTAGATGTCGGCTCGACGACCATCAAGCTGGTCGTTATGGGGGAACAGCACGAAATTCTCTATAAGAATTACGCGCGGCATTTCTCAGAGATCGGCAAGGCGCTGCAGGAGAACCTGAGCCAGCTGCGCGATGTCGTCGGTGAGTCGAAGTTCTCGTTTGCTCTGACGGGGTCGGCAGGCATGGGCATTGCACAGCGCATCGGCCTGCCCTTTGTGCAGGAGGTTGTTGCGTGCGCCTCGGCAGTGCGGCGGCTCATTCCTGCGACTTCGACAGCCGTCGAGCTCGGCGGTGAGGACGCCAAGATCACGTACTTCGGCGATGCGCCGGAACAGCGTATGAACGGTGTCTGTGCAGGGGGGACGGGCTCCTTTATCGATCACATGGCATCCCTGCTCTCAACGGATCCAATCGGGCTGAATGCTCTTGCCGAAAAGGGAAAGCGCATCTATGCAATCGCCTCGCGCTGCGGCGTCTTTGCCAAGACGGATGTTCAGGCACTCATGAACGACGGTGCGGAGAAGGCGGACATTGCGCTTTCGATCTTTCAGGCGGTGGTCAATCAGACCATCGGCAACCTCGCACAGGGGCGTCCCATTGAGGGCAAGGTTGCCTTTCTCGGCGGACCGCTTCACTTTCTCCCGGAACTGAAAAGACGCTTTATTGAGACGTTGAAGCTTGACGAGGATCACGTCGTCAATGTGGATTACGGGAATTATTTCGTCGCGGTCGGCGCGGCGCTCTCCGATGATGCCAAGGCAACTGATATGCGGGAGATGGAGGCGTGTATTGCGCGTGCGGAGGCGGCTGCGGCAGCGGAAACGCGTACGGCGGACTTTGTGCTCTTTAAGGATGCAGCGGATTATGCCGCGTTCAAGGAGCGGCATGATCGGGATCGCGTACGGCGCGGTGACCTTTCGTCCTATCGCGGTCCGGTCTGGATCGGCATCGATGCCGGCTCGACGACGACGAAGCTCGTCGCCGTCGGAAAAGACAAGGAGCTGCTTCACACCTATTACGGCAGCAATCAGGGCTCGCCCCTGCGCTCGGTCATCGAGGCACTGCGGGACTTCTATGATGTGATGCCCGCGGGCTGTCACATCGCAGGCGCTGTGACGACAGGCTACGGCGAGGCGATTGTCAAGGCGGCACTTCATGCGGACGGCGGTGAGGTGGAGACCTTCGCCCACCTGCGCGCTGCACAGGAGTTCTGCCCCGAGGTGAGCTTTGTGCTCGATATCGGCGGACAGGACATGAAGTGCTTCTTCGTCCAGAACGGCAGTGTTGGCAATATCACGCTCAATGAGGCGTGTTCGGCAGGCTGCGGATCCTTCATCCAGAACTTTGCCGAGGGGCTGCACATGACGCCGGCGGAGTTCGCCGCCAAGGCGATCGACGCAAAGGCACCCGTTGACCTCGGCACGCGCTGTACCGTCTTTATGAATTCCAAGGTCAAGCAGGCGCAGAAGGAGGGGGCGGAGGTCGCCGACATTTCGGCGGGCATTGCTCTTTCTGTCGTAAAGAATGCTCTCTTTAAGGTCATGCAGCTGAAGGATGTTCATGCCCTCGGCGACCACATTGTCGTGCAGGGCGGGACGTTCTACAACGATGCCGTCCTGCGCTCCATCGAGAACCTGCTCGGCAAGCACGTTATCCGTCCCGACATCGCAGGGCTGATGGGCGCATACGGCGCGGCGATCCTTGCGATGGAGGCGGGGACGGAGCACTCCTCTCTGCTGGGCGCGGAGGAGCTGGGCGCGTTTTCCGCCAAGACGAGCACTTACCGCTGCGGAAAATGCGGCAACAAATGTCTCATCACGATGCAGCAGTTCCCCAATGGAGAGCGTTACTTTACGGGCAACCGCTGCGAGCGCGGCATCGGCGGCGAGAAGGCAGCGGATGAGACGCCGAATATCTATAAGTTCAAGTATCGCCGTCTCTTCAAGCACTATAAGTCGCCGGATGAACCGCGCCGCGGCCGCATCGGCATCCCGCGCACGCTCAATATGTATGAGGACTATCCGTTCTGGTTCACCTTCTTTGATCGGCTTGGTTACGGCGTCGTTCTTTCAGGAAAGTCCTCTCCTCAGCTGTTCTATAAGGGTATGGCGACCGTTCCGTCGGATTCCCTCTGCTACCCGGCAAAGCTTGCCCACGGGCATATTGCCGACCTCATCGAAAAGGGCGTCGATACGATCTTCTATCCATGCGAACCGCACAACATGGAGGACAAGACCGACTCGTCGGCGAACAACTACAACTGCCCGATTGTCGCATCCTATGCGGAGAACATCCGCATCAACATGGATGTCCTGCGCGAAAGGCACATCCGCTTCCTGCAGCCGTTCCTGCCCATCAATGACCGCAAGCGCATGATCGAGCGGTTGGTGGAGGAGTTTGGAACAGCCGAGGGCATTGGCAGGGCGGAGATTACCGCGGCAGTTGATGCCGGCTATGCCGAGATTGAGCAGTATCGTCAGGATGTCCGTGACTATGGGCAGAAGATCCTCGACCGTATTGAAAAGACGGGCGAGCACGCCATCCTGCTAGCGGGTCGTCCCTATCATATTGATCCCGAGATCAATCACGGCATCCCCGAGATGATCCAGTCCTATAAGCTGCCGATTCTCTCCGAGGATGCAGTATACCACATGCCGGTCAGCAAACGGCGTCTGCAGGTTGTCAATCAGTGGAGTTATCATGCACGTCTTTATCATGCGGCACAGTTCGTTGCGGAGCATCCGAATGTTACGCTGATCCAGCTGAGTTCCTTCGGCTGCGGTCTCGATGCACTCACGACGACAGAGGTACGCGAGATCCTCGAGTCGCATGAGCGCATTTACACGATGATCAAGCTCGATGAGGTGTCAAACCTCGGTGCAGCGCGCATTCGTCTGCGCTCGCTGATCGCGGCTCTCGCGCGCCGGGAGATGCCCGTCTACCATGACGCACCTGTCATCGAGCGCCCGCGTTTTACCGAGGACTGCCGAAAGACGCATACGATTCTCGCCCCACAGATGGCGCCGATTCACTTTGATCTGTTCCGTACGACGATGAGAAAGCACGGCTATAACGTCGTCATTCCGCCGATGCCGGACAAAGCAGCCATTGACCTTGGTCTGCGGTACGTACACAATGACATGTGCTACCCTGCCATCGTCGTCATCGGACAGCTCCTCGCCGCACTGAAGGCGGGACTATGCGATCCCGATCACACGAGCATTGCGCTCTTTCAGACCTGCGGTGCCTGCCGTGCGACCAACTACCTCGGTGTCCTGCGCAAGGCGCTGCGTGATGCGGGTTTCCCGAACGTTGCGGTCTTTGCCGTGCGCGGTCTTCCCGAGGAGACGGATTCCTTTGCATTCAACCGCGAGATGATGGTCGACGCCATCAAAGCGGCGATCTACGGCGATCTCCTGATGAACGTGCGCAACCGCATGATGCCGTACGAAATGGTCAAGGGGAGTACGCAGGCGGCGTATGAGAAATGGATGGCGCGCGCAAAGGAGGAGCTGCTGCACGGCAGCATCTTCAAGTTCCGCCGCATGGTGAAGGACATTGTGCGTGACTTTGACCATATCCCTATCGACGAGACCTTGTGGAAACCAAAGGTCGGCATCGTCGGCGAAATCCTCGTCAAGTACCACCCCGTCGCGAACAACGACATCGAAAAGGTACTGATGGGGGAGGGGGCAGAGGTCGTGATGCCCGACTTCGTCGACTTCTTTCTGTACTCCGCCTACGACCCGATCGCACAGCACAAGCTGCTCGCTGGCTCGTACAAGGATCGTCTCTATGGACGTATGTTTATCAAGGTGATCGAGTTCTTCCGCGCACCGATGCGCAAGGCACTGAAGGAAAGCCGTCACTTCCGTCCGCCGCAGTCCATCGACCATACGGCGGAGCTTGCGGCGCGCCACGTCAGCCTCGGCAACATGGCAGGGGAGGGGTGGTTCCTCACAGGTGAGATGGTAAAGCTCATCGAGGAGGGCGTCTCCAACGTCGTCTGCCTGCAGCCGTTCGGCTGTCTGCCGAACCATATTACGGGCAAGGGCGTTATGCACGACCTGCGTAAGGCGTATCACGGCGCGAACATCACGGCGATCGACTGCGATGCGGGCTCGAGTGAGGTCAACCAGCTCAATCGCCTGAAACTGATGCTTGCCGTGGCAAAGGAGCGTCGCCCGCAGGAAGCGGAGCATCCTGAGGCGCAAATGGATCGGGCGGTCAATTTGCCTAAATAGTACCGAGTTTATCAAAGAGATGTTGTACGATGTGCAGCATCTCTTTTTTTTACAAAAACTCGTTCTGCGAACAAATTTTTCGCAAAGATGCGTTCGAAAATACTTGACCGAACACTCTTTCTGTGTTATCTTATATACGAACAGAGGTTTTGAGAATATAGGAATCGCTGATAAAATGAAGTCCGTCGGATTGGTGCAGATTTTTTGTCCTGTCAAGGAGACAAACCGGACGCATAGCAGAGGCTATGTGGAGGATTTGTCGACACAGACAGGGCGAAAAAGATGTACTAAGACGGCGGTGCTGAATTTATCAGTGCTTCCTATATATGCGATATGAGTGTTCGGAGGTACGGATATGAAACGCAGAAAAACACGCAGAACAGTGAATAAGAAGCGCGTCGGACTTCTCTTCGGCGTGATCGCGCTCATCTGGATGGGAGTTTCTGCCCTGCATCTGACGAATCCCTATCTGCGCTCGGCGGACTTTGTTGAAGTGTCCGTAGCACATGGGGAGAGCGTCTGGTCGATTGCACAGACCTACTCGGCAAAAGAATCCACGGCAAAGGATCTTGAGGAAGCAATCATTGAGGTGAACGATCTGCCGCCCGACGGCACAATCCATGCGGGGAGACATCTTCGCATCCCCGTGATTGCCCCATCAGAGCAGCTGCAGGCGATGGCAGAACACAAATCCCTTGACACAGAGAATTGACCGCCTTATAATGACCTTACCGATTAGGGTGGAAACTTATGGGAGCACGAAATCACGGTGCTTCCTGTCGCCTTGTCCCCGAGAGGATGGATTTCCTATCCCACAGGGACAGGGCTTTTGTATATTTGGAAGGGAGAGCATTTTATGATAAAGCTGACACTGCCGGATGGCTCCGTTCGCGAGGCAGAGGCAGGAACGAGCATACTGGACGTCGTCAAGGGCATGAGCAACTCCTTGGCGAAAAAGGCACTTGCGGCGAGCCTCGACGGCGAGGTCGTCGATCTGACGACGCCGGTCACGAAGGATGCTGCACTGCGCGTGCTGACCTTTGATGATGAGGGCGGCCGCCACGCTCTGCGCCATACGGCGGCGCACGTCATGGCGCAGGCAGTGAAGCGCTTGTATCCGGAGAGCCATGTGCAGCTCGCGATCGGGCCTGCGATCGAGAACGGCTTCTACTACGATTTCGACATGGAGCACCAGCTGACGGATGCCGATCTTCGCGATATCGAAAAGGAAATGAAGAAGATCGTCAAAGAGAACCTGCCGCTTGTCCGCCGTGAGATTCCCCGTGCAGAGGCGATTGCACTCTTCCGTGAGAAGGGGGAGAACTATAAGGTGGAGCTGATTGAGGATCTGCCGGAGGACGAGGTAATCTCCCTCTATACGCAGGGCGAGTTCACCGACCTCTGCGCAGGCCCCCATGTCGTCTCGACCGGCAAGGTCAAGGCATTTAAGCTGCAGAGTGTCGCAGGTGCATACTGGCGCGGCAGTGAGAAGAATAAGATGCTGCAGCGCATCTATGGCACGGCGTTTGAGAAGCAGGAAGAACTCGATGCCTACCTGCACATGTTGGAGGAGGCGGCAAAGCGCGACCACCGAAAACTCGGTAGAGAGCTGGATCTCTTCAGCCTGCACGAGGAGGGACCGGGCTTCCCATTCTTCCATCCAAACGGCATGGCACTGCGCAACGCACTGCTCGACTATTGGCGCGAGGTGCATCGCCGCTACGGCTATCAGGAGATCAGCACGCCTGTGATCCTCAGCCGTAAGCTCTGGGAGACCTCGGGGCATTGGTTCCACTATCGCGAGAATATGTATACCACGGAGATCGACGAAGAGGACTACGCAATCAAGCCGATGAACTGCCCCGGCTGCATGCTCGTCTATCGTTCCCAGCTGCACAGCTATCGCGACCTGCCGCTGCGTCTTGCCGAGCTGGGACTTGTCCATCGTCATGAGCTTTCGGGTGCTCTGCACGGGCTCTTCCGCGTCCGCAACTTCACGCAGGATGATGCGCATCTCTTTGTGACCCCCGATCAGATCGAGGGCGAGATCCAGCACACGATTGACCTCTTCGACGAGGTCTACCGCACGTTCGGTCTGACGTACAAGGCGGAGCTCTCGACGCGCCCCGAGGACTCGATGGGCACGGACGAGATGTGGGAGATGGCGACGAATGGCCTGCAGAAGGCACTGGACAACCGTGGTCTGGACTATGTCGTCAACGAGGGAGACGGCGCATTTTACGGTCCGAAGATCGACTTCCACCTGCGCGACTCCATCGGGCGTACGTGGCAGTGCGGCACGATCCAGCTCGATATGAGTCTGCCCGAGAAGTTTGACCTCACCTATGTCGGCGAGGACGGCGAAAAGCATCGCCCTGTCATGCTGCACCGTGTGGTCTACGGATCGATTGAGCGTTTCATCGGCATCCTGATCGAGAACTATGCAGGTGCGTTCCCCGTATGGATGGCACCCGTGCAGGTACGTATCCTGCCGATCACGGAGCGTCATGCCGCATACGCGGAGGAACTGTATAAGAAGATGTTCGACCTTGGCCTCCGCGTCGAGGTGGATGCACGCAACGAAAAGACGGGCTACAAGATCCGTGAGAGCCAGGTCAAGAAGACGCCGTACACGCTGGTGGTCGGCGATCAGGAGATGGAGAGCGGAACAGTCGCCTTCCGCAAGTATGGAGAGAAGGACAGCACAGTCCTGCCTGTCGCGGACTTTATCGCGCTCGTACAGGAAAAAATTGCGACGCGTGCACTGGAGTATTGACAGGATACTCCGATCTGTGGTAATATATCTCACGTTGAAAGCAGAAGCCACCGCTTCTCACCTGCGGGCATAGATGTCTGACGGGTTGCATGAGAGAATGTATGAGGGTGGCTTTATGCCGCCCTTTTCTATTGCCGGATGGCGTAATCATGCGCATCCGTACCAGGAGGTGTTCTTGCCATAAGCAGGGAATCTTTGCGAATCAATGAGGAAATCCATATCCGTGAGGTGCGTGTCACCAGTGCGGAGGGGGAACAGCTTGGCATTATGCTGACGCGCGATGCCCTTCGCATGGCGGAGGAGCAGCATCTCGACCTGGTCGAGGTGGCGCCGAAGGCGAAGCCGCCCGTCTGCCGCATCATGGACTTTGGAAAGTTCCGCTATGAACAGCAGAAACGTGAGAAAGAAGCGAAGAAGAAGCAAAAGACCATCAGCATCAAGGAAGTCAAGCTGCGTCCGAACATCGACGAGCATGACTTTAATGTCAAGCTGAAGAATGCGCTCCGCTTCGTCGAAGAGGGCAACAAGGTCAAGGTGACGATCATGTTCCGTGGGCGTGAGCTCTCCCATCCGGAACTCGGGCGCGTGGTTCTCGACCGCGTCTCCGAACGGCTGGGCGATCTCGTGTCGATCGAACGCGGTGCGAAGCTCGAGGGAAAGAATATGACGATGATTCTTTCGCCGAAGGTGCAGAAGCCCGCCAAGGCGGCAAAACCCGCGAAGCAGGAAGATAAAGGAGGAAATGGCGATGCCGAAGATTAAAACGCGCCGCGCTGCAGCAAAGCGCTTCACCGTAACAGGGAGCGGAGAATTCCGCCGCAACAAGGCGTACAAGAGACATATTCTGGAGAAGAAGACGCCGAAGCGCAAGCGCAACCTGCGCAAGGCAGCACTTGCCGACAATTCGGACTACAAGCGCATCCGCAAGATGCTCCCCTACGCATAAACGGGGCAATGAAGAGAACCCTACGTGGGTAGGAAACAGGAGGAATTGCTATGCCAAGAGTAAAGAGCGGTGTTACGGCACACCGTCGTCATAAGAAGATTTTAAAGCTTGCCAAGGGCTATCGCGGCTCGCGCAGCAAGCAGTTCAAGAAGGCAAACGAGACCGTCATGAAGGCGCTTTACTATGCGCGCCGTGACCGTCGTGCAAAGAAGGGCACGTTCCGTCGTCTCTGGATCGCACGCATCAATGCAGCAGCGCGTGCGAACGGCATCTCGTACAGCCGCTTTATCGCGGGTCTGACGAATGCAGGGGTCGAGGTCAACCGCAAGATGCTTGCCGATCTCGCCATTGCCGATGCAGCGGCATTCACGCAGCTTGTGAACGCCGCAAAGGAAAATCAGTAAGATGGGAGCAGCCTGATGAGTCATCGGATTCATCAGGCTCTTTTTATACGATGAAAAAGATCGAGACAATCACGAGTGCGGAGAACCCACTCATCCGCCGCCTCTCCGTGCTGGTACGAAGTCCGCGCCGCGCCGCCAAGGAAAATGTATTCTTGGTGGAGGGACTGCGCCTTGCCGAGATGGCAGCGCGCTCAGACGGACAGATCCTACACGCCGTATTGACGGAGCGTGCCTTGGCAGCGGAGCGAGCTGCCATACTGGCAGAGCAGCTGCATCTGCGCGGCGTGCCGGTTAACTGTGTCCCGCCGCGGCTCTTTGCCGCCTGCGCGGAGACGGACGCGCCGCAGGGAATCCTGCTGCTGATGCAGCGTCCCCCCCGCAGATCATTGACCGATCTCGTACACGCGGCGGAGAAAGTACCGTTTTATCTGGCTCTTGATCGTGTGCAGGATCCCGGCAACGTCGGCATGATTCTGCGCACGGCAGATGCAGCGGGCACAGCGGGCGTGATACTCCTGCGCGGCTGTGCGGATGTATACAGCAGCAAGGTCGTCCGTGCAACGATGGGCTCTCTGTTTTACGTTCCCTTTATCAGCGGCGTCGATGATGAGGAACTCCTGCGTTTCGCACAGGAGCAAAGCCTATATCTCTATGCGGCTGCGTGCGACGCCGATGCTGTGACGCATTTTGCAGCGGATCTGTGCCGCCCCACGATTGTCGTCCTCGGCAACGAGGCAAACGGTGTATCGGAGCGCCTCTTGGGCGCGTGTCAGCACCTCTGCGTCCCAATGTGCGGGCAGGCGGAGTCGCTCAACGTCGCCTCGGCCGCCACAGCGATCCTCTATGAGTCGATGCGTCAGCGCAGCTACGCAGGGATATAATAGATATAGTTTTATCACATAGAACTATAAAAAGATTCTTTTATATTATTGACAAAATAAACTAATTTGTAATATCATAAGAGTGAAAAAATTCATATTGTAAGGAAACAGGTGTCGAAAGACTTAATAAGGAATTCGGTATAAGCCGAAGCGGTCCCGCCACTGTAAGAGGAGCCCCGTCATCGTATGCCACTGGAAGAAATTCTGGGAAGGTTTGACAGGGTGAGGAATCTGAGCCAGGAGAATTGCCTGCTTTAACATCACCGTCGATTCGGACGTTGTTCGGAATCGGTACCTACGAGCGATGGGAAGGGGATCATCTCTGCTTCTTTGTGAAGCAGAGTATCTTCGGCAGGATTTTCTGCCGCCTTTTTGAAATGATATGACCGCCTTCGTTCAGAAGGCGGTATTTTTTTGAAAGGAGAGTCCAGTATGTTCTATACTATTGATTGAATATAATGACGGGATTATTTATTTTGGTAATTCTACAGAAATGAGGATAATCTATGTTGTCTCGACGGAAACAAAGACGGCTTGTGTTGGGCGTTATGGGTATGCTGTTGTCTGGTGCGCTGCATCATCCGATGATTGCCGCAGCAAGAGGTACCGCAACGGATACTGGCGGGGAAGAAGAACAGGCATCTGCCATGGTTCAGATGGAGCCGACATCATCGAGTCCTCCGTTGAAATATAGCACTTCTGATATCACCGTCGAGGCGAAGCGTCCCACATGGGAAGATATTCTCTCCCCCGGCACCGTGACCATTATACGCCCGGAGGAGTTCAAGGGCGAACAAAAGACACTGCCTGACTTTCTCAAGATGGTTCCCGGCGTGCATGTACGCGAGGTGCAGGGCAAGGGGCAGTATACGACGGTCACCGTACGCGGCTCGACGGCAGCACAGGTCGGCGTATTCGTCGACGGCGTGCTGACGAACCTCGGCGGCGATGCGGCGGTCGATATCTCGACGATCCCCGTCAGCAATATCGAGCGCATCGAGGTCTACCGCGGCTACATCCCGGCTCGCTTTGCGGGCACCTTCATCGGCGGCATCATCAACGTCGTGACGAAGAAACCGACGGGCGCACATGGATCCGCCGAGATTGGACCGAGCTCCTTCGGCGGGAAAAAAGCCTCCGTTGAGATCACAGCCCCCCTAGGTGCCGGCAGCCTGCTTTTTGGCTACAATCACGAATCGCGTGATGGTGACTTCCCCTACCGCAGCTATGCGGCGGAGCAGTTCTATACAAACACCGACATTGGACGACAGATCGTTGCGACACGGACAGAACTCCAAGGCTACCTCGCTATGACACCGGCAGGGAAAGCCGCGTTTGATATCGCACATGGCGCCGGAGCATGGCAGCAGAATGTAGATGATTGCATCCAGTGGCTGGAGGACAATGGGGGGCGGTTGGTCACTGCTGCGGATGATCCGCACCGCCGGCGGCAATACAATGACTACAGCAATTCGGATCTGCTTGTCAAATGGCAGAATGACGATTGGATGATCAAGGGAACATACAAGACTGTCGATCGCCATCTGCCCGACAGTCTCTGGGTCGACTACCGAAGCTATTTTGATATGATTACACCTGGGCACCTCGTTGATGAATACGATCTCTATAAATATGACAAGCGGCATCAAAAAATCAGTGCAAAGGAGCTGCTCGTACAGCGCCGTTATATGGGGAAGAACTATGAATGGGGCTGGATGGTCGACTACCTCACCCAGAGCAAGGACTACCGCGCCGAGAATATTCACGACGGTCTGCGCTATATGATTAAGATTCCCATGCGGGAGTGGAGCCGCTATCGCTCGAAGAAATACAATGTACAGGTGGATGGCACCTATCAGCTCAGCAAGAACAATATGCTCGACTTCCAAATGAATTACTCTCACGAGCGCATGAATATTGACGGCGATGGGCTTAATGAGGTCATCGATGACGTGCAGGCGGGTATCGGCAATCTCTGGGCACAGATGCGCAACCAGTTCGATCAAAATATCTTTAACTTGCAGCTGCAGGATACAATTACGCTTGACAAGAAGCGTTCATGGCAGCTGACGCCTGCCATCCGCTACAATCGTTCACAGATTATAGGATACAGTCAGTTCGGTCGATTCAATCCACTCAAAACATATCGCTGGGTTCACCCGGAGGACAGTCAGGTGGATTCCAAGGTGACATGGCAGCTCGCATTAAAAAAAGAATTCAACAACCACTTTACGATGCGTATGACGGGCGGCACCTACTTCCGCCTGCTCAATATGTACGAAATCGCAGGTGACGGCGCAGGAATCATGCCGGCTCCAATGGATTACAAGGGGAGCGGCGCGAAATTTCCACAGCCCGAGTATGGCAAGCAGTTTGATCTCAGTGCCATTTGGGACGGCAAGTTCCTTGGGGCAGATAATCGAACGACGCTCACATATTTCTGGCGCGATACACAGCGCATGCTCTACCTCTACCGTGCAGGACTCAACTACAGCTCGTACTTCAACGATATGCGCGGGAAGGCGCACGGCATTGAGCTGCAGACGAATTTCCACTGGAAGAAATTCGATCTCGACCTCGAAGGCACGTACCTCAATATAGCGGCGCAGCGCAGGGACTCCTCCCCGGGCGTCCATTATGATTGGTTCGAGGTGCGTCCAACCTATCAACCGAAGTGGGAAGGCAATCTCCGACTGACCTATCGCCCGACGGAGAAGTGGCTCTTCTTCGGTGAGGGGCACTATGTTTCGCAGTACTACACGCACTATGCCATCCCGCAGGTCAGGGATCCTGTGGAAAAGGAACTTGCCGGCAGGCCGAGAGCGGCGTTGAAAACAATCAACTTGGGATTCAAGTGGTCGCCGCGCAAGGATATGACGCTGTCGATTGGCTGCAATGACGTGTTCGATGCAGCGTCGAAGCTAAAGGTGCACAGCGTGCAGCGTTACTTAAGCGAACCCAGTTGGGTAAATATCGAGTATCCGCTGCAGGGACGCACTTACTATATGAGCTTCCGCTATGAGTTCTAAAGAATCACCGATAAAAGGAGGAGCATTATGAAATCGCATTTTGGTAAAGTGCAGCGTATGCGGCTTTCTGTTCTCATTATGGGCGGACTGCTCTGTGCTTCGACTGCAAGTGCGGCAAACCTCGTCTCGACCGTCCCATCGGACTACGGAAACAGCGAGATGGGGACCGTGACTGGTTCCCGAGTGACGACGCAGGTGGATGCCGATCCCCAGGTCGGCGTGCTGAAAAACCTCAACCGCGATCCCGCATCCTTTGGCTTCCATCAGAAAGGCAAGAGTATGGTCTTGCTGCGTCAATACACCTATAGCACGACGGAACTGGAAGGGACGAAGCTCATCGATCCAAATTCTGCTGGTGCGGCGGCGAGCGTGGCGAGCGGAAAGACGGCAGATGTACCGAATATGCATGCGGCGGCAGGCAGCGATGAATATATTTATATGACCGGCTATGATCTCGGGCAGATCGGTGTCGTGCGCCAAAACGGCAAGCGATTGATGGAAAACAAAAGAGCTGTTGTCAACCTCAAGAATGACATCAAGCAGTACTGCGGCTACAACTTCACCGAGACGTTCAAAAACCTCGACGAAGATTCAAAGGGCGAGAAAGGCAAAACCTACACGGGTGACCCTGCAAAAGCACAGGTGCACGGTGAGGCGCTGCTCGTCGAGGGGCGCAGGCTCTATGTGGCGGCGTCCGTCAATCCGCTTGGGGGCTATGATCCCTACGATGACGGCTTCCTGATGCAGTACGACATCCAGGACGACGGCACCCTGAAGTTCGGCAGCTATACGCGCATCAGCCGCAACATCGATCAGGGCAGACTCAATAAGTTCAACGACCATATCCTCATTTCCTGCATCGGCGGCTATCAGCACTATAACGGGACGGGCAATACCCACTATACGGCGCTCAACATCGCCAAGATCGATCAGAATACGGGGCGCATCCTGGGCACGGAGCAGCGCCGCGCTTCTATTCCAGAGCATGTCAAGGGAACCGGCGAGGATATGCGCGATCTGAAGATCCTGCCGAACGGCACTGCCTACGTCATGACGTACAATCTCAGCCCAAGCGGCAGCCAGATCAATGCGCATGTCTACCAGACGACCATGTCCAATCTGATGTCGGAACATCCCGACGATTGGACGGAGATTGCCGTTGCGCACGAACAAGAGGGATGGTTCGGCAAGCTCAACGCCGAATACTATACGAAGCGTCTCTGGCTGGAGCTTGGCGATACTCTGCAGGCCTATACGGACGGCGATGATGCGGCGAAACATATATGGCAGGCGAAGGATTTCTCCGAGAACAAGGCATTCAGCCGCTTCAACAAGATCACGATGATCGAGCCGGACTGGGTCTACGGCACGACGGCATCCGTCGTCATGACGCTGCCGCCGGAACTGGGCGGAACGACGACCGCAGCGACACGCAATGAGAATGCCGTCTGGAAAGACAATGCCGTATACACCGATACGGTCACGACGCGGCAGAGCTGGGACGGTGATACCGTTGTCAGCATCGGGCAGGATAAGCTCGGCGACAAGTCGACGAATGTGCTTGCGGCGATTTCTGCAGCCGGAGGTAAGCGCCTTAATATCAGCGCAAAGAAAAACCTCCTGCAGCTGCAGGTGGAAAACACGGTGGGAAATCCGACGGGAATCTATGCCAGGGGAACGGATCTCACGGTAAGTGCGGCAAAGGGCATCAATATCCTCACGCGAGGGCTTGACGGCGGCAATACCCTGACAAATGCCGTTCAGCTTGATGCGATGAAAAACAAGGCGGCGCAGCTTACCATCAACGGACCGCTCAGTATCTCGATGACAGGCGGCCTTGGCGGCAACGGCGTCGCGATCCAAAAGAGTGACCGTTTTGGAGAAAAATCTTATGAAGCGGGCACCGCATCGGGGATCCGCATCAACGGCAATCTGAAGATCGCAGGTGAACAGACGGATCAGTGGGGTATTCCGCTCAATCGTGAGAATGTATTCTCGCGCTTCAACAATGCAGGCATTCTTACGCAGGTCGAAAAGAGCAATGTGACCGTAAACGGCGATGTGGATATGACCGTCTACGGCAACGGCGTGACGACGAATGCGAAGGACAGCAGCGTACGCATCGCAGGCGGCGGCTCCATCCAAGTGCCTGCCGCTATGAAGTACAGCTACTATGCGCTTGCTGCCTATCAGGGCGCGATTTCCATGAATATGGGCGATGACGGGACGAAACTCGGCAACGGCAAAAAAATAAATGGAATTGCTGATGTAAAGCTCGACGGCGACCTATTTGTGCTGCCCAAGGGCAGACTCGACGTCGCCCTCATGACAGACAAGTCCTACCTGCACGGCCTTGTGGATAACGGCGGTACGGCGAATCTCTATCTGCAGAACGGTGCAGCATGGCTGAATGAGGGGCGCAATGCGCGCTACTATCAGGACAACGAAGACATCGGCGCGGGCGCGCTCACTGATGTCGCAGGAAAGAAGATCTATGTCGGCAGAAGCCGTGTCACCAATTTCTATGGCGGGACGACAGAGGCCACACGCGGCATCATCTACCAAAAGGATTCGGATGCAATGACGCTTGATAATTACAGCGGCCATACAGCAGCTGTTTATCGGCATGATGAAGCAACACCAACAGCCTTTAAGGGAGGTGATATTGTCATCGGCAAGGCTGTGGGAACTGAGAATGTTTTCACACTCTTTACCGACGCAAACGGGGTGACAGCAGCCAATCAAGACACCGTATTGAATGCGCTTGCCAATAAGCTGACGTACAAGAATTTCGCCGACGGGAAACTCAAAGGCAAACTCGCGATCGGTGAGGGACTGACGGCCTCCTCCATCAATAAAAACATTACCTTTGCGACGGAACGCGGCAGCTACGTCAGTGGAGGTCCTACACCTCCGCCGCCAAGCACGGAACAGACAAAGACGGAGTTCACCTCGCAGCTTACACAGAAGGAAGTTGCCGAGTACAAGGCGGCCAATGTCGAGCCGTCGCCCGGCAATTACAAGTTCACGAAGGACACGACGATTCGCAGAAGCTCCTATGACGGCATCATCGCAGCAGCAACCTATCCAAAACAGCTGCTCTATGTCGATGCAAGGGAGCATAAGCTGACCTTGATCGGCGACGGCAGCAACTTTATCCTCGGTGTGGACAACAACAGCAAGGATGGCATAAAGATCACGGCGGATACGCTGAAGATTGATGTAAAGAGCAGCGACGGTCGTGCTTTTGGCATACGCAATAATCAGGACGGCTCTGTCATCACAATCAAGGGTGATCTCGATATCAAGGCGCAGAGCAACCAGACTGCGCAGGGGCTCGTTACGAGTCGAGGCGCAGCGATTGAAACGGATGGGCTGCATGTAGAGCTGAACAAGGATTCGGTGGGCGGCGCTTGGGCCATCAGCAACAGCAATGGCACGGTTACGGTCAACAGCGACGGCAGCCATGAGGTGGTCATCAACGGCAATGTCCAGACGGGTGAGGAAGGAAACACCAATATCTCGCTGACGACAGGGCAGTCCGCCCTGAACGGCGTCATCCAAAAGGTGGCGCCGAGCGACGGCGAGGATGAAGAAGAGGATGAAGCATTCAGTCTCCCGGTCATTCTTCAGCAAAACGGCGCAGCAAAAGGCAATGTGCTGACCCTGCAGAACGGTGCAGTTTGGGCGAATGGGGACTACAACACGCAGAAGAGTGCACTCACTGCAGCGAAATTCACAGGGAGTTGGCTGCGTTTCCTCAAGGGCGGCGATGATGCTGCTCATGCGGGCGTGATCTTCCAGAGAGACAGCAAGGATATCATGGTCGACAACTACAGCGGCAATACGCGTGTATTCTATGCGCATGACGCTGCAGCGCCGACGACGATCATCGGCGCTGCGCTGAAGATTGGCAAGGCGTCTGAGGGCAGCAGCATTACGCTGACGACGGACAACAGCGGTTTGAATACGGAGGCAGCATCGGGCGCCGATAAGAAGCTGGTGGATAATACACTCAATGCGCTCGCCAACAAGCTCTGGTACACGGCCTATACGATGGGCGAAAGAAATCTCTCCGGCAAGGCGGAGATCGCTGAAGGACTAACCACTTCTGCTGCCAGCAAGCGCATTGAGAATATCACATTCGATATGGCGAGCGGACAAGGCAGCTATACATCGGTCCCGCCAACTCCTCCGCCTCCGCCGAGCGGGGAGCAGACGAAGACGGAGTTCACTGAGCAGCTCACGCAGAAGGAAGTTGCCGAGTACAAGGATGCCAATGTTGAACCTAGTCCGGGAAACTATAAGTTCACGAAGGATACGACCATATCCAAGACATCTTATGCCGGAGCCATTTCCAACACGGGATTTCCCAAAAATCCGCTGACGATTGATGCTGGCGGACATGTGCTGACGGTCAAGGGAGAAGGAAATAACGGACTTGTCACGGGGATTAAAAACAGTGGGGAAAAGGGCATTGCGATTGCTGCAGATACGGTAAAGATCAATGTCAAGAGTGGCACGGGAAAGGCATATGGTGTTTGGAATGCTAAGAACGGCTCAACAATCAAAATAACAGGGAATTTGGATATATCTGCCACGAGCGGTGATGCGGCAAAGGGACTTTCCGTGAGTAAGGATGCTGCAATCGAGACGGACGGTCTGGATGTCACACTGAACAAAGCCTCTTTGGATGGTTGGTCTATCGACAACAATGGGACCATTAAGGTAAACAAGGGAGGCACGCATAAAGTAATCTTGCGTGGAAATATTCATTCAGGAGCCAATGGCAGTACAGATCTGTCACTGACTACAGCGGAGTCCGCTTTGAACGGTGTTGTTCATAAGGAGGGTGAGGCAGCAAATGGAGTGAGCCTCTTATTGACGAACGGTGCCGTGTGGAACAATCAAGATTGGAATCAGTCCTCTGCTGTTCTCGAAAAGATCTCTTTTGCCGGCAGCCATCTCGCCTCTTTGAAAGGCGGCAGCAATGCCAGCAATGCGGGGGTGATCTTCCAGAAGAACGATAAGGACATCTCGATCGACAACTACAGCGGCTATACGCGGGTATTCTACGCGCATGAGGCGGCAACGCCGACGACGATGAAGGGCGGCGACTTCCGCATCAAGAACGCAGCGGCAGACAGCGCCATCACGCTGACGACGGACAGCACGGGCCTCAATACGGAGTCGACGAAAGCGGCGGACAAGAACCTTGTCAGCGCGACGCTCAATGCACTCGCCAACAAGCTCTGGTACACGGCCTATACGACGCACGAACGCAATCTCACAGGTAAAGCGGAGATCGCCGAAGGCCTGACAACATCGGCGGCCAGCAAACGCATCGAAGATATTACGTTCGATGGAACGACGGGGCAGGGCAGTTATGTCTATACGCCGCAGTCCGAGGTGACGACCGATCCGATTAAGGAATCGGAGACGCTGACCTATGACCGCCAGGCACTTGCTGCACAGCCAAATACCAAGGGAAACCGCGTCGTCTCGGCGCTCTATACAGAAAACAGTGCCTATGACAAGCAGCATCCGATGGTCGTCGATATGAACGGGCACAGCCTGCGCATTGAGGCAAACAGTAAGAACCAGATTGCCAGTGCGATCTACGGCGGCAACAACAAGAGCATTCGGATTGTGAACAGTGGTGAGAAAAAGGCGCTGACCATTAAGGCGTCGAATACGGATACACGTGCGGCGAACGGCATCCAGACGGATGCGAATGCCCATATCTATATTCAAGGACCTGTTACGATCGAAGACGTTCATGCGAAGGGATACAATGCGACGGCTATTCAGACCTCCGGTACCATCGGCTCTCCGAGCGATGTTACGATTGACGGTGATCTCACCGTGCAGTCCGTGCGTGCTGACCGCGTGGATACGAAAAATAAGGGCGCAGATGACGGACGCAATCTGGCTGCACTCCAAACAACGGCCGATGAGTCCAAGATTACAGTCAAGAGCAATGTCGATATTCAGAATATCAAGGGCAGTGTGCTGAAGACCGTCGGCGCAGACAGCGTGATCGATGTCGGCGGCGGTACGATGTCGGCTGCCGAGGACGTCGATCAAACGAAGCAGTATCGTGCCGTACATGTCCAAAAGGGCACGGTGAACATCAATACGCCAGAGGGCATCAGCGGCAGCAGACAGACAAACATCACAGGCGATATGTATGTTACGCGTGAGTATGGAAAGAAGACAGTCGAATACACCGGTGGACAACTTGTCGATTTTGACTCGAATGGTGTACTGAATGTTTCTTTGACAACGGCAGATTCTTCGTGGATGGGCGCCGCGACGTATGACGTCAATCGGGCGGATTTCCAGAAGGGCGGCTTCACGGCACACGATGTGGGGCAGTTCAATTTGACCTTGCAAAATGGTGCCCACTGGACGAATGAACGAAAATCCGGTGTTACAAACAAGTGGCTGGGCAGTCATCTTGCCTCGTTTACGGGCGGCAGTGACGCCTCCCATGCGGGTGTGATCTTCCAGAAGAACGCCAATGACATCACGATCGACAACTACAGTGGTTATGCGCGCGTATTCTACGAGCACGATGCCGCGACGCCGACGGTGATGACGGGCGGCGACTTCCGCATCAAAAACGCAGCGGGCGGCAGCGTCATCACCCTGACGACGGACAATGCGGGACTCAATACGGAATCCGCACAGGCAGCCGACAGGAATCTCGTGAGCGCAGCGCTCGACGCTCTGGCAAAGAAGCTCTACTACACCGCATATACGAGCGGTCAGCGCAGCCTCTCAGGCAAGGTGGAAATTGCCGAAGGTCTGACTACATCGTCTGTAAGCAAACGCCTTGAGAACATCACGTTCGACACGGCGAGCGGCCAGGGCAGCTATGTCTATACCCCCGCTGTGGAGCCGCCGGACGCTCAGACACAGACGGAGTTCACCACCGCCATCACAGGCGATGAGGTGCATGATGCTCCGTATGTGAATACCGGTGTCCGCAAGGCCGACGGCAGGTATATCTTCACGAAAGACTCCACCATTACGACCGGCAAGGATCTGATTTCGGCCGGCGCGTGGATGAGCAATATCAGCGCGGCGATATCCAGTGCCAATAATGGAAAGACACTCGATATCGATCTGAGCGGAAAGAACCTCGCCGTCAATACAAAGACGGATGTCAGCACGACTGGCATCTCGTCCATTGGGAAGAACTCGAAAGTCAATATCAAGAATGCCGGAGCCATCTCTATTGATGCAGAGAGCACGGCAGGCGGACAGACTGCGGCGCTCTTTGTCAACGGCGGCGGCGCGATCCACATTCAGAACGGCGGCAGCAACCTTGAGGATAAGGTGCTGAAGGTGCGTTCCAACGGAACCGCAAAGACGAACGTTGCCGTCATCAAGTCGATGAACGGCGTGAACGGTGTCGAGTCGAACATCACGATCGATGGTCTTGTCGATGTGCTGGCAGACGGAAATGATGCGGCAAACGGCAAGGGCGCAAATGAAGCGGTGAGTGCTGTCGCCTCGAAGATTGACATCGGCGGCGGTTCCATCCGTGCCATCAATGGTGCATGGGCAGCGATCCGCGCCTATGGCGAATTTGTCACGCAGAACTACGGTACCGTCAACTTCAACGTCACGAAGGGAGCGGACGGTCTCGCGAACGGTGCCGGTACGAACCGCGCCGTTGTCGAGGGCGATATCGTCACGAACGGCGGCATGGGCACGAAAGGCCGCGTGAGCGTTGGTCTTGCGACCGCGGATTCACACTGGATCGGCAACTATGCCGATACGCGCGGCTACGGCGTGACGCCGGGCCAGCTCGGTGCAGTCAACCTCTTTATGAAGAACGGTGCCTATTGGAAGGGATTCTCCAACGGCTCCATGAAGGTGGAGATGAGCGGTGCGGGCACGAACTGGACAGGCTTCAATATTGGAGACAATTTGCAGCTTAAACTTTCCGACGGTGCGATCTGGCACAACGCCATCACGCCGGAGCAGAAAGACCAGGACAACAACGCCGCAATCAGCAAAGTTAAGTATTTCACGGGCGAAGGCGGCTTCATCGACATGACGGGAACGAACCGTTTCCTCGCGTCGAGTCAAAGCCTCAGCGGCGCCCCCGTAAAGACGGGTTCTTCCTCCATTGAGGAGAAGGGACTTGGCGAAACGGGCGATCTCATGATCGATGAGTTCAACGGTTCGACGACGATGCTCTATCGCCATGACGCAGCGACGCCGACGACGATCTACGGCGGAAAGGTCACGATCGGGAAAGCGGCGGCAGGCAGTCTCGTCAAGATGGTGACAGACAATGTCGGCCTCAATACGGAATCCACAAAGGCAGCAGACAAGAATCTCGTGAGCGCAGCGCTCAACGCACTCGCGAACAAGCTCTACTATACGGCCTATACGACGGGAGAGAGGAATCTCACGGGTAAGGCTGAGATCGCTGAGGGCCTCACGACATCGTCTGCAAGCAAGCGTATCGAGAACATCACATTCGATGCGGCGAGCGGCCAGGGCGGCTACGTCTACACGCCGGCAACAGAACCGAACCCGAATCCCAACCCGAACCCCAATCCAAACCCGAATCCGAATCCCAATCCAAACCCGAATCCGAATCCCAATCCAAACCCGAATC
This sequence comes from Centipeda felix, assembly GCF_900186465.1. Taxonomy (GTDB): domain Bacteria; phylum Bacillota; class Negativicutes; order Selenomonadales; family Selenomonadaceae; genus Centipeda; species Centipeda felix. Next base: position 289,952 of record NZ_LT891959.1, on the reverse strand, counting down.
CGAACCCGAACCCCAATCCGAATCCCAATCCAAATACGCAGATCGAATACGGTGACTATGAGACAAAGCTCATGAGCGGCGTCAAATCCGCGATGACCGCATCCGCGATGGCTTGGCGGGCTGAGGCGAACGACCTCATGAAGCGTATGGGCGACCTCCGCCTCTCTCCGCAGGATACCGGCATCTGGGCACGTGCCTACCGCGGCAAGGCCACCAGCAACAAGGACAACGCCAACTTCCGCATGAACTACTCCACCATTCAGGTCGGCTATGACAAGAAGGTTGGAAATGACTGGCGCGTTGGTATTGCAGGAAGCTACATGAAGGGCTCCTCCACCTACGCAGCCGGCAGCGGCAAGAACAAAGAGGGCAACCTCGGCATCTACGGCACATGGACGGGCAAATCCGGACAGTATGTCGATCTCATCGCAAAGGTCGGCCGCCTGAACAACGAGTACACCGTCTACAACGACTTCGGCCACTATGTGAAGGGTGATTACAGCACATGGGGCGGTTCGCTTTCGGCAGAGTACGGCAAGCGCATCGCGATGAAGGGAGGAACCTTCATTGAGCCGCAGGTTGAGCTGATTTACAGCCATCTGAACGGTGTAAGCTATACCGGCAGCACAGACTACATCGGCATGAACATGTATGTGCACCAGAAGCCGTTTGACAGCTTCATTGGGCGTCTCGGCCTTGGCTTTGGCAAGGAGACCGAGCGCAGCACGTACTATGCGAGAGTCTCGCTCTACCACGAGTTTGCAGGCGACCTGCATACGGACTACTCGGACGGCTTTACACCGAAGAGCACGATGCAGAACGGCAGCGATACGTGGGTCGGCGTACAGCTCGGCGGCACGGTGAAACTCAACGACCGCACGAACCTGTACGGCAACTTCGAGAAGACCTTCGGCGGCGACATCAAAACCGCATGGCGTATGGATGCCGGTATGCGCTGGAGCTTCTAGGGAATTGCTGATAAGATGAAGTTTGTCGGGGCAGCGTAGATTGATAAAAAAGCGCAGGAAAGTTTTTCTGCGCTTTTTTTGTGCGTGTACAGGAAAAAAGGATATTTCGATTGGTGAATTTATATCGATGGCGGTGGCTTGCGCAGGGGATATCATATAAAAAATGCTGCACGCAGTGAAACACCATCATGCAGCAGAGCGACTATTCTATTTGTTCTTTCTAGGGAATTGCTGATAAAATGAAGTCCGTCAGATCGGCGGTGCTGAATGATCAGCACTTCTCCAGCATGGCGAGCAGTTCATCCTTCGTGATGAGCCCGACGGACTCATCGACGGGTTCTCCGTTCTTGAAGAAGATGAGGATCGGCATGCTCATCACGCCGTATCGCTCGGCAATGTCCTGTGCATCATCCACATTGATCTTGCAGAACTTGACATCGCTGCGTGCGGTGGAGGCTTCCTCCAGCACGGGAATGAGCATACGGCACGGCATACAGTATGTCGCCCAAAAATCGACGACGACCATACGCTTTTCCGCTAGGACTTCGGAGGAAAATGTTTCTCTTGTTAATTCAATGACAGCCACAGCCTGAATCTCCTTTGCCGTAGTATGGGATGTACGGAGAACGCCACATCAATGATGACGAATTTTCGTTTATCCGCATTTTTATGAACGCTGTCTATTATCATAAAAAAAAACAAGAGATTTTTCAATAGGTATAGGAAAAAAGTCATTGAAACTTTTTTCCTAATAAAATGAGCTCTTCCTAGCGTCCGTCGGTTGCATGTGCCGGAGAAAAAGTATATAATAATAGAAATGGAAGTTTAATTTATTTGCCATAGAGTGATGGAGAAGAGGGGAACGGAAGATGGCAGGGAAGAAAAGAGCACCGCTGAGCCCGATACTCAGGCAGAACAAGCGGATCTTTGATTTGATGAAAAACACGACCTCCGACTATGCCTTCATGATGGATCCGGCTGCCGATGTGTTTCTTGCTTCACCCACGTTTGTCCGTGATTATGCGCTGCCATCGGAGACGCTGACTCATGTCGCCGACGTGCTGCATCCCTTGATCTGCGTACAGGATCGCCGCGCCTTTGATGCGATATTTTCCTCGCTGATGGACGTGACGGAGGGGCGGGAACGGCAGCTGGACTTTCGTATTACGAATGCGAAGGGCGATCTCACATGGCTGCGCCTGAAGGGGAAGATCGGACTGTCCGAGGATGGACATCCGAATCTCTTCGTTGGGACGATCAGCCAGCTTGCACGCCGTAATGCAGCAGACTCGGTGACGGGACTGCTGAACCGCTATCAGTTCACTGAGGATCTTGGCGAGGCACTGCGCGCAGCACGTGAGACGGGGAAGGGCGGCGGTCTCCTCGTCATGGGCATCGATAATTTCCGCACGGTGAACGAGGCGTTTAACCATGAGATCGGTGACGTGATTCTGCGGGAGATTTCGGAGTGTATCCTGCAGAATGTGCCGCGGCGTCTTTCACTCTATCGCCTGGATGGTGATGAGTTCGGACTCATCTATCCGGAGGCAGATGAGGAGATGCTGCGGGAGTTTTTCATCCGCGTTCAGCGTGAGTTCGCGCACCCGCAGGTATATGACGGACGGCAGTATCTTGTCACCATGTCGGCGGGCATGGTGTTCTATCCACAGGCGGCGCGTGATCCTCTTGTTCTGCATAAATACGCGCAGGCGGCACTGGATACGGCGAAAGCCGGCGGAAAGAACCGACTGAATGCGTTCTCAAAGGAGGTCTATAACCGCTGGCTGCGGTCGCTGACGATTCAGGAGCAAATTCTTGAGGATGTCAAGGCTGGCTGCCGCAATTTCGAGCTTTACTTCCAGCCGCAGGTCGCAGGCGACGACCAGCATATTGTCGGTGCGGAGACGCTGCTCCGCTGGAAGAACGAAAAGGGGCACATGGTCGCGCCCATGGAATTCATCCGCATCCTTGAGGAGACTAAGACCATTGTGCCCGTCGGGCGATGGATCTTTGAGCAGGCACTGCGCGTCTGCAAGGAGTGGCGGAAGAAGATTCCGAACTTCTGCATGAGTGTTAACATGAGCTATGAGCAGATCAAGGATCTCTCGTTCCTTAAGTTTGTCGAGGACTGCCTGCATCGGCATGATATGCCGCCGGATGCCGTCGTCCTCGAACTGACGGAGAGCAAGATCGTCAGCGATCTGAAATTTGTCAATGCGCAGTTCGATGCATTTCGGCTGCATGGCATCAAAATTGCCATGGATGATTTCGGTACGGGGTATTCTTCGCTGTCCTCACTCAAGAATCTGAACTGTGATATCATCAAGATCGACCGTGCGTTTGTCATGCGGATTCTGGACAATCATTTCGATCAGAAGCTCGTCGAGTATACGGTGGAGCTCTGCCACAGCATCGGCAAGACCACCTGCATCGAGGGGGTAGAGAGTCAGGACGAGTACGACTGCCTCGTCAAGATCTGCAAGACCGATACGATTCAGGGCTATCTCTTTGGACGCCCTGAACCGCAGGATGTATTTGAACAAAAGTTTTTGGGGATGTAATGGGAAGAGAAAAAGCAGAGGAGGGGCTGACCTCACTCGGCGCGCAGCGGACGGACTACGGATATGACTATGCGCCTGAGGCATTGGAGACCTTTCAAAATCAGCATACGGATCATGACTACTGGGTACGCTTCAACTGCCCCGAGTTTACGACACTCTGTCCGATCACGGGGCAGCCGGACTACGGAACGATCTATATTTCCTATATGCCGGCGGAGCGCATGGTCGAGAGCAAATCACTGAAGCTCTATCTGGTGAGCTTTCGCAACCACGGCGACTTTCACGAGGATGTTGTCAATGTCATCATGCGTGATTTGATCCGCCTGATGGCACCGAAGTACATCGAAGTACAGGGAAAATTCCTGCCGCGCGGCGGTATCTCGATCGACCCCTATGCAAACTACGGCATCCCGGGGACGAGGTATGAGGCACTGGCGTGGGAGCGCCTCGCACAGCACGACCGTGTACCAGAACGGGTGGACAACCGTTGACGGCACGGCAAAAACGGATCGCTCTCATCAATGACATCACGGGTTTTGGCCGCTGCTCAGTGGCAGTCCAGCTCCCGCTGATCTCTGCGATGCGCGTGCAGGCGTGTCCGCTCCCAACGGCGATTCTTTCCGTACATACGGGCTTTCCGAACCACTATCTCGACGATTACACGGCGCGTATGCGCCCGTACATGGAGAACTGGGCGGAGAACGATCTCGATTTCGATGCGATCCTCACGGGCTTTCTCGGCTCGGAGGAGCAGATCGAGGTCGTGCTCGATGCGGTGCATACGTTTAAGGGCAAGGACACGCTGGTCATTGTCGATCCCGTGATGGGAGATCATGGAAAGCTCTACTCCTCGTATACGCCCGCACTCTGTGCGAAGATGCGTCAGCTTATGCCGTACGCAGACGTCGTGACGCCGAACCTCACGGAGGCGTGTCAGCTCCTCGATCTGCCGTATCCGCCGGGCGGCGCAGTGACCGATGCAGCGCTGTCTCACATGGCATACCAGCTCGCAGCGATGGGGCCGCGTGCTGTTGTCATTACCGGCCTTCACGCGGGTGACTGCGTGCGCACGTACCTCTATGAGGATGGAGAGAGCCGCTGCTACGACCATGTGAAGATCGGGCGTGACCGTTCCGGTTCGGGTGATGTGTTTGCGGCGATTGTCGCGGCGTCCCTCGTGCGCGGTGTCCCACTTGCGGACGGGGTGAAATGTGCCGCCGACTTCATCGGGCACTGTCTTGCTTATGCGGAGGAGCTGGGGCTGCCGTGGAATTACGGGCTGCCCTTTGAGGAATTTATGGGTGAGTTGACCAAACTGTAAGGCTGTGCAACAAAAAAGCTGCCGTAAGGGCAGCTTTTCTCATTTCTGTGTATGATTAGGAGCATATTATGATTGTCTACGCGACCCATGCGGGCGGACGTTATTTGCCGATGGAGGAGAGTCTGCGCGAGCAGCCTGAGGGCAAGCGTGCCATTTATGTCAATATCACGAATTCCTGTAACTGTGACTGCGTTTTCTGTCTGCGCAGCATGAAGGAGATGGCAAAGGAATCCTCGCTCTGGATTGATCATGATCCAACACTTGCTGAAATCACGGAACAGCTCGACCGCCTGCCGTGGGAATACATTTCCGAAGTCGTGTGCTGCGGCTTCGGCGAGCCCCTGATGCGCCTTGACACGGTGCTCGGTGTCCTGCGCCATGTCAAGACGCATCATCCGCAGGTGCCGACGCGCGTCAATACGAACGGACTGGGCGAGCTGGAGCATGGCACCGTCTTTGCGCAGCGCTTTGCAGGGCTGCTCGACACCATCTCCATCAGTCTCAATGCATCGAATGCCGAGCGTTATCTTGCGCTCACGCGCTCGAAGTTCGGCATCGGTTCCTATGAGGCGATGCTCACCTTTGCCGAGCACTGCAAGCCCTACATTCCCCATGTTGTTCTCACCGTCGTGGAGAAGGTGGAGAACGAAGAGGAGATCGCCCGCTGCCGCAGGATCTGTGCGGAGCGCGGGCTGACCCTGCGCGTACGCACGTACGAGGACAGCTAAGGACTCACTGCTTTCAGATCACCGTCATTCCCTAAGCCATTACAGCGTCAGCTTCGCTCCATAGAGCGGCGTTTGCCGATCCATCGCGCCGAGGAGGCGCGGCACGGGGAGTACGCGCAGTAGGATGAAGCAGATCACCGCCTCGGGGACGAGGTAGGTCGCGTTGAACACGAGGGAATACAGATAGGGCGACATTCCCTCCGGTGCGTACGAGCCGAAGAACACAGCGCCAGAGATAAAATGGCAGGCGAAGCGCGCCGCAAAGGCGAGTGCAGCCCCCGCAAAGATGCGCCCCGGCACGGCAGCGGCAATCGCGAGTGCCATATAGGGCAGCGGGTAGTCGAAGAGTACCTGCAGGGGGTGCAGGATAAATGCATCCTGCATGAGGTTGATCATGCCGTAGAGGAAGCCCGCGAGGCAGCCGATGCCCGCTCCGTACCGATAGGTGAGAAAGAGGAGGGGAATCATCCCGCCGATGGTGATGCTCCCGCCCTGCGGCATGTGAAAGATGCGCAGCTGATGCAGCACGATCGTGAGCGCGAGCATCAGTGCAACATTGATGAGCATGTGGGTCGTGAAGTGAATGCGCCGCATCTGCAGATAGCCTAGAATCAGGATGAGTACGGCGAGCAGCGCAAAGAGACTGGTCGGCTGCGCGATCAGATCGGCAGTACTTTTCATGAGTGTATCCATGGAGACCTCCTGTGGGGATACAATTTGTGTGGGGGACATCGGTGTCCGGTACTTCGTATAGAATACTATAAAAACGATGTTTGTTCAAATTGAAAATGTGCTCTTTGCAGACATTCCCTTCATCTTATCCGCATGTCCATAGATTTTTTGGCGTGAATATGGTAAACTGAGAATTGTTGTTTGAATCGTATTGTGTCGTGACGACGTGCACATACAGGAGGACGTTATGGACGAAAAGATCAGAGAACTCAAGGCGCGTGCCCGAGCTGCGATTGCAGAGACGGCGGGCTCGCTGAGTGAGCTTAACGATATACGTGTCAAGATTCTGGGGAAAAAGGGAGAGCTGACGACCCTCATGCGCAGCATGGGCGCAGTTGCGCAGGAGGAACGCCCGCGCATCGGCAAGATCGTCAACGAGGCGCGTGCCGAGCTCGAGGCGCTCCTCGCGAAGAAGTCCGAGGAACTTGCCCAGCGTGAACTGGCGGCCAAGATCGACGCCGAGCAGATCGACGTCACGCTGCCCGGCCGCACGATGAAAATCGGACATCTGCACCCGCTCACAATCACGCTGAACCGCATTAAGAAGATCTTTCTGCAGATGGGCTTTACGGTAGAGGAAGGCCCTGAGATCGAGACGGACTACTACAACTTTGAGGCGCTCAACCTGCCGAAGGATCACCCCGCGCGCGATATGCAGGACTCCTTCTACATCACGGAGGATATTCTGCTGCGCTCTCAGACCTCGCCCGTGCAGGCACGTACGATGCAGAAGAACGAGCCGAATGCTCCGATCCGCATGATCGCGCCCGGGCGCGTCTATCGCCGCGACTCCTACGATGCGACGCACTCGCCGATGTTCACACAGGTGGAGGGGCTCGTCATCGACAAGGACATCTCCTTTGCCGATCTCAAGGGAACGCTTGAGCTGTGCCTGCATGAGCTCTTCGACGTCGACGCCAAGGTGCGTTTTCGCCCGAGTTTCTTCCCGTTCACCGAGCCGTCCACCGAGGTCGATATATCCTGCTCCGCCTGCCATGGTGCGGGCTGCCGCGTGTGCAAGGGCACGGGCTGGCTCGAAATCCTCGGCGCGGGCATGGTGCATCCGAACGTCCTGCGCATGAGCGGCTACGATCCCGATGCAGTGTCGGGCTTCGCATTCGGCATGGGCGTGGAGCGCATCGCAATGCTCGCGTACGGCGTGGATGATCTGCGTCTGTTCTACGACAACGACGTGCGTTTCTTACATCAATTCTAAGGAGGCGGGACTATGCAGGTTTCCATCAAATGGCTGAAGGACTATGTGGAGATAGATGAGCCGGTGGAGAAGGTTGCCGATCGCCTGACGATGGCAGGCGTGCCTGTCGAGCGTATTGTGCGTGCCGACGAGGGGCTTGAAAAGGTCATCACCGGGCGTATCGAGAAGATCACACCGCATCCGGACTCCGATCATCTGCTCGTCTGTCAGCTGAACATGGGCAGTGCGGAGCTGACGCAGATCGTGACGGGCGCATCCAATGTGCGCGAGGGACATATCGTTCCGGTCGCCACGGTCGGGGCAGTGCTCCCCGGCGGCAAGAAGATCTCGAAGGGCAAGCTGCGCGGGATTCCCTCGAACGGCATGATGTGCTCGGCGGGAGAGCTTGCCATTGATACCGAGGGGCTGCCCGACGAGCAGGTGAACGGCATTTACATTCTGCCGCCCGATACACCCATCGGTGTGCCGGCGGCGCAGGTACTCGGCCTCGACGATGTGATCCTCGAGTTCGAGCTGACGGCAAACCGCGCCGACTGCTTCAGTGTCATCGGGATTGCGCGGGAGGTCGCCGCGCTGACGGGCAAATCGCTTCGTATGCCGACGATTAAGGTGAAGGAGACGGCGGGCGTGCGCGCTGCGGATCTTGTCTCCATTCACATCGACGATGAGGAGCTGTGCCGCCGTTTCTCCGCGCGTGTTCTGCGCGATGTGAAGGTCGCTCCTACGCCCGCATGGATGGTGGATCGTCTGCGCGGTGCGGGCATCCGCTCGATCAACAATGTTGTCGATGTGACGAACTTCGTTATGCTGGAGCTGGGACAGCCCCTCCACGCATACGACTATGACCGTATCGCAGGACATACGCTGACGGCGCGGCATGCTCGTGCAGGGGAGCAGCTTCATACGCTGGATGATTCCAACCGCATCGCCGTCGGAGATGAGCTCGTCATTGCCGACAGCGAGAAGCCCGCAGGGCTTGCCGGCATCATGGGCGGGCTCGATTCCGAGGTGACGGACAAAACGACGACGGTCGTCCTTGAGGCGGCCTCCTTCCATGGGCCGACCATCCGCCGCACGGCGCGGCGCATCGGCCTCCGCTCCGAGGCATCGGGACGGTTTGAGCGCGGTGTGGATGAGACGGAGACCATTCGTGCTGTGACGCGTGCCGCACAGCTCCTCACGGAGATGGATGCCTGCACCGTGGCAGAGGGGGCGATTGACGTCAATCCAACGCCGCGCGTCCCGACGGTACTCACGTTTCGTGCACGCACCGTCGCGGAGCGCATCGGTGCGAACATCCCGGGCGAGTGGATGGCGTCGGCACTGCGCTCTCTCGGCTTTATCGTCGAGGAGGAGGGGATTGAGACCTATCGCGTCGTCGTTCCCTCATGGCGCGGCGACGTGACGCTGATGGAGGACATTTCGGAGGAGGTTGCGCGGCTCTACGGCTTTGACAACATCGCATCGAAGATGCCGTCGGGGGCAGTCCTGCAGGGATCGGTCAGTGAGATGCAGGCGTTTGTCGATACCATGCGTGAAACACTTGCCTCCCTCGGCATGACGGAGGAGCTTTCGTTCAGCTTTACGAGCACAGCGGCACTCGACAAGCTCTGCGTGCCCGAGGACAGCGTCCTCCGCCGTGCGATTCCCATCATGAATCCACTCATGGAGGAGTATCCGCTCGTCCGCACGACCCTTCTGACGAGCATTCTTGAGAATGCGGCGCGCAATGTCGCCCGTCGGAACCTCGATCTTCGGTTATTTGACATTGCGCCTGTTTTCTTCCCGAGGGCATTGCCTGTCACGGAACTCGTCGAGGAAAAGCGCAAGGTGGCAGGACTCCTAACAGGGCGGCGCAATCCTATCGCATGGGATACGGATAATGCGATGGTCGATTTCTACGATGCAAAGGGCGTACTGGAGCGCTTCCTCTCTGCCATCGGCGTACAAAAATACACGGTGGAGCGTGGCGAGCACTTTGCGATGCACCCCGGCAAGACGGCATTTTTCAAAAAGGGACGCGACGTGATCGCCATTCTCGGTGAGATTCATCCGACGGTCGCCGCGAACTTTGGCATCGGACAGAGTGTCTACGTCTTCGAGATGGATGCTGAGACACTGCTGCGCTACCGCAAGAAAAAGGCTGCCATTAAGCCCCTGCCGAAGTACCCCGCATCGACGCGTGACCTCGCAATCCTCGTGGATGCTGGCCTTACGACGGCGGAGATCGAGCGCGTCATTGCGAAGAAGGGCGGCAGTTACTTCCGTGGTGCGACCCTCTTTGATGTCTACGAGGGCAAACAGGTGGGCAAGGGAAAGAAGAGCATGGCGTTCCACCTGCATTTCCAGTCCGATGACAAGACCCTGACCGATGAGGAAGTGGATGCGGCATTCGCCGCAATCCTGCAGGCAGCGGAGGAGCAGCTTCACGCACAGCTTCGCGGATAAAAGGCGGTGAGAGCCATGGCAGAGGAAAAACAGACGACACAGCGCGTTGTCGTCGAGATGTTTGGGCAGAGCTACCAGCTCAAGACCGATGAACCAGATCGCCTCAAGCGTCTGGCGGCAGAGAGTGACCGCCGCATCAAGGAGATGTCGAAGAAGGTGCGCAGCTTCGATGTGCAGCGCATCGCAGTGCTCTCCGTGCTCCAGCTGATGGATGAATATGATCAGCTGCGGCGCGACTATGATGAGCTCGTACAGCTCCTTGAGGAAAAGTAAAAAAGAAGCTATGATGCACACACATCATAGCTTCTTTTTTTTACTGAATGTTAAATCGTACGTTCGTATCTACGGTTACCGTTTTGCCGGTGGGATTGGGATAGCTGCCGACCGCATACGCTGCGGCGACAGCCGCCTCATCCAGAACGCTGTGTCCGGAGGGGGAGGAGACGGAGACACTTGTGATTGCTCCCGAGGCGCTGATCGTTGTGGTGATCGTCGTCGTTCCCTCCAGGTGGCGCTTGAGTGCCATATAGGGGTACTCCTTATTCGCATCGACCGCGGCACGGAATCCTGCCACATCAAATGGTGCGGTGCCTGTACCGGGGGCCGTACTGTCCCCTGATCCCTGACTTGCCCCCGCTCCGGCACCGGCACCTTTTCCATCACCCGTGCTGTCGCCGCTGCCGTTTCCTAATCCCGAACCTGTGCCGCTTTCTCCGCCGCCGCTGGTGCCTGAGACAGAGCCGCTTGGGGAGGATGATGGTGCCGCGGAGGAATCTGTCGCTGATGCAGCAGGTGATGCCGCATCCGGTATGGTCACTGCATCCGGGGATGGGACGGCAGCTGTGGACGGCGTTATGGGCACCGGCATCTGCTGTACCGTCTCGACGCGCTTTGCGACCTCCTCCGCCTTCAGCGGTTCCGGGAAAAGACTTTCGGCACTGCCGCCGCCCTCATGCCCGCTGCCCTGACTGAAATCCGATGCCTGCAGATCGATCTCATAGACCTGCTGCTCCTGCTTTGCAACGACGGCAGCAAGTCCGACGGCGAGCAGGAGAAAGATGACGACGTGAATGGCGGCAGAAACGATATATGCTTTTCTCCATGAGAGATGTTGCTCCATCGATCTATCCCTTCTGCTCTGCTGCGATCGAGAGCCGTTTGACCCCCGCTCCTTTGAGCATGTCCATCACGGCGACGACCTGACCGTGTGCCGTGCGCTTGTCTGCCTGCAGGACGACCGCCGCATTCGGGTTCTCCTCCATGTGACGTTTCATGATTGCCGCGGACTCCGTGATGCTCACAGGATTGTTGTCAATCGTGATATGCCCCTGCTCGTCGATCGTCATAATGATCGGGAGCTGTGCCGGAGCAGTCGCGGTCTGCGCCTGCGGCAGCTGAACGGCGAGCGCCTTCTGCGCGACCGTCTGCAGGCTGTTCATCATGAAGAAAACAAGCAGGAAGAAGATGATGTCGATCATCGGGATAATCATGAACTCCGGCTTTTTCTTCATGCGGTGATTGCTAAAATTCATTACGCATCCCAGCTTTCTTTCTTTGCCGTGACAATCGTCGCGCACAGACGCTCCGTATCCGTCACAATCGTGTCGAGCTGATGGCTGAAATAGGTGTAGACGCAGAACGCGATGATCGCCACGCAAAGACCGGTTGCTGTCGCGACCAGTGCCTCCCCGACACCGCCCGTAATGGCAGCTGCGCCGCCGCCCGCATCGAGCACGCTGAACGTCTGGATCATACCCGTGACCGTGCCCAAGAGACCGAGCAGCGGCGCAATCGTGACAATCGCGCTCAGATAGTCGAGATAGCGGCGGAAGTTGATCGCCTCCATCGACATACGGTCGGAGAACGAGCCCTTCATCGACGTCTCCGTGGATGCGTTCTCCATACCGCTCTCGATGATGCGGGCAATCGCGGAGGGGAACTCCTTGCAGAGTTTGCCGACCGTGTCAAAGTCCTTCTGCACAGCGGCATGATAGACTCCGTGGAAGAACACACGCGAACCCTTGCGGTTGATGCGGTAGTAGTAGAACCGCTCCACCGCAATCGCGAGCGTGATGAGCGAGAGAATCAGAAGGGGATACATGACGAATCCGCCGCTGTGAAAGAGGTGAACTGCGCTTTCAAAACCTGACATAAGTTGAGCTCCTTTGTTATAGATTAGAACATCATGCGCATACCGAGGCGGTAGATGCGCCCGCCCATTCCGAGGAACGGGTCATAATGGTTGAACAGATTCGTGATGCCGGCGTAGAACGTGAGGAAGTGGTGGTAGTCCTTCTCGATCATCAGATTCCACAGGCCGTAGTTCTTCTCACGGGTGACTTTCTCGCGGGTGTAGCCGTGCTCAAAGTCACCTCTCATGAGCCTATTCGCCTCCGTCTCGTTCTGAACCAGATGATACACCTCACCTGTGTTCGGATTTGTGAAATCAACATGCTCCAGATTCTGAACACCATTGGCACCGATGATGCGTCCCGTTGCGATGCGGTCACGGATATCGAGGTAGTTGCGCGTGTAGTCACCCCAGAGGGTCGCGCGCCAGCCGTTCTTCGGATCGCTGTAGCTCATCGTGAGGTTGAGCATGTGGCGTCCGCGTCCTTCGAGGCGTTTACCCGTCTGACGGTCATAGGCATCAAGATAAGTATAGCCTGCCTTGACCGTAAAGTCACGCGATACTTTATGCGTCACCTCTGCCTCAATGCCCTGTGTGCGCGCCTTGGAAATATTTTCGTACGAATAGACATCATCTGTTGCGGGAACGCCCTGTGCATAAGTTGATTCACCAAGCACATCGTTTTCGATATCGTTCCAATTTGACGCAGCGTTCAATGCATTCACAAGATCGTTATAGCTGCTGAATCCCCATGGATCCGGATAGCGTATATGCGTATCAAAATATGTGCGCCCGTAGAGATTCTTGCTGTCCTTTTCCCCTTTATACATGATCTGCATATAGTCCTTATAGTCATTGCGGAAGAGGGTGAGCTTTGCACTGGTCTTCTTGTCGAAATCCTTTTCGACAGAGATGTCCATATTGAGGGCTTTTTCTGGCTTCAGCTCGGGATTGCCCTCGAACAGCCAGCCGTTTCGGATGGGCGGTGAGGCGTTCAGTGACGGCTCGTACATCTCCCAGTCGTGGTAGAGCTCGGCAATACCGCCCGTGGCGAAGCTCGTGCCAATGTTCGCCTTAATGCGGACGTTATTGCGTGGCTTGTACGTCGCGCCGATGGACGGGGAGACGTTCACGCCGAAGTGGCTGTGATTCGTATAGCGCAGGGAGGGGATGACAAGCAGTTTCTTGCCGACCTGCCAATCGTCCGAGATATAGGCGCTGTAGTAGTTCAGGGATGTCTCATAGATATTACCGGTATAGGAGCGTTTATTCGGATTGGATGGATCCGAGGGGTTCGGGAATGTGTAGATGCGTGTCTCTTCGTGAGGCGTCTGTCCCGGTACCGTGATGCGTGTTCCCTCGCCGTATTCGTCATGATAGTCTGCACCGACAGTGACATAGTGCTTGTCATGTGCCATCACACCGACCGATGCCTCGATCACATTGTCCTTGCGATTGAAATTATCGAAATAGAAATGACGATAAGGTACCCCTTTGCCAAAAACATGATAGTTCACGTCGGAATCATGCTCCGTCTGATAGAGGCGCACGCGGTAGTCCGCATGACTCGTTTGCTTCTTCCAGTCGATGCTGAAATTATTGCGCCATGCATCCTCCGACGCTACCATGGCGATCCCTTTTCCCGCCGTAAATTTTCCGAGCGTCGTATCCTTTTTCAGATCCTCCGTCTGGCGATCTGCCGAGAGGGTGAGGGTTTCATCTTTGCCGAGTGTAAATTCGGCGCGCAGGCTCATCGGATTGCGCTTGCCGTAGTACTGCATCGATGTGCCGTCATTGTCGTAGAGGAAGGGCGCAGTCTTGCTCCAGCCATAGGAGAAGTCCATGTACGTGCCGCCGCCGAGGTCGCCCGTAGAGTAGCCGATGCTGTGGTTATACTGGCTGCCGCCCGCCTCGATCAGCGAGCCCTCGGTCGTCAGGCGAATGCGCTTCTTATGGGAGATCTTCGTGACGATGTTGATGACGCCGCCGATGGCATCCCCACCGTAGCGTGCCGTACCCGAGCCGCGGATGATCTCGATGTGATCCACATCGTCGAGTCCGAGACGGTTCACCTCGTCCGTTGCACCGTAGAACTTGCTGAGACCTCCCGCCAGTCTGCGCCCGTCGACGAGGATGAGCGCGTGACGCGCATCCGCGCCGCGGATGCTGACGGTCTTTCGTCCCATATTGTCCGTGCCCATCTGGATATCCTGCTCCGCTGCGAGTGCGTCCGAGAGCGTACGTGCACCCTTGCGGTCAAGATCGGCACGGGAGATGATCGTCTTCGTTTCAGGGGCTTCCTTCAGCATCTCCTTATCGAAATCCGCATCCACATGGATATCGTCAGTTGATACGTGGGTTCCCTCATCCTCCGCTGGTGCAGCGTACGTGATACTGCTGCCCATACAGGCGAGTATGGCAGCGGTCACCATCACATACCTTCCGTGTCGTAGTTTAGCATGAAATGACATTGTTCATCTCTTCCTCCTTCTTGCCATTTATGAATGTGATTATCATTATAGACAAAATAATGTAAGTGTCAATAGAAAAATTCATATTTTTAAATTTTATCTTGGGCATCATGAATAAAACTTGTCAGATACGCGCAGATTTTTACAGGAACAAGGCGGCGAGCAGGATGCAGAGCGAGACTCTGCCTAGGACTTTTTGCTGACGTGCGAGAAAAAGATATATTAAGGAATCGCTGATAAAACGGTCTCTCAGATTGGCGTAGATTTTACCCAATTGAGGCAGTAAACCGGACGCATAGCAGGGGCTTGTGGAGGATTTACTAACGATAAGCGGGCGAAAAAGATGGACTAAGACGACGGTGCTAAGTTTATCATTGCTTTCTTAAGACCGAGCGACCGAAAATCTCCGTGCTTCCTTTGTTCACTCTGTTTTGACAATGGGATTTTTTTTTATTATACTGGGCATGTTGGGGAGATTGTGTTTATGGCATTTTCCCAATCTTTCGGATGAGAAGGGAGGTGAATGTTTGTTATTCGAACGAATTTTACGCTTTTTCATCGTACTCATTACGGCAGTTGTCGGTGCGACTGTCTTTGAGCTTGCCGTTCCGACGGCGAACGCCTATTTTTCTGCGCCGCTCTGGCATACGGAGCTGGGGATCTTCGACCTGTCGCTTGCGGGACTGCTCTGCATTCTGTGCGGGACGGTGCTCGGCGGGCTGATCGGCTATCCATTGGCTCCATTTTTTACCGGACGGCTGCGCAGTCTCTCCATCTGGGTGGAGGGGCAGCTCGCGAAGATGCCAACACGCGATGTGATTGCCGGGGCAATTGGGCTTTTTATCGGACTTATCATAGCACGCCTCCTAAGCGATGCGTTTTCTACGATTCCCATTGTCGGTGACTACATCCCCATCGTGTTCAGCATTGTGATCGGGTATCTCGGTGTGCATATCATGGTGCAGAAACAGCAGGAGATCGCCGAGGTCTTTGACTTCGTTCCGCGCTTTTTGCGCGAGGTGATCCGCATGCGCCCCGATGTGCGTACCTCCATGCCGCTGGCGGTGCGAGATGGGCAGGAGGACAGGCAGTACAAGCTGCTCGATACGAGCGTCATCATCGACGGCCGCATTGCGGATATCTGTGAGACGGGCTTTCTTGAGGGGACGCTGCTCATCCCCGTCTTTGTGCTGGAGGAGCTGCAGCATATCGCCGACTCGCCGGATGCCCTGAAACGCGTGCGCGGACGTCGCGGGCTCGATATCCTGCAAAAGATCCGCAAGGAGTCGCGCATGAAGGTGGAGATCACGGAGGTGGACTTTGAGGATATCGCTGAGGTGGATTCCAAACTCCTCCAGCTCGCACAGGAGGTCGGCGGGAAGATCATCACGAACGACTTCAACCTCAACAAGGTGGCGCAGCTGCGCGGTGTCCCCGTGCTCAATATCAATGCGCTCTCGAATGCGGTCAAGCCCGTGGCGATTCCGGGCGACCTGATGTCCGTACAGATTGTCCGACCGGGTAAGGAACATGGACAGGGGCTTGCCTATCTCGATGATGGTACGATGATCGTTGTGGACGGTGGATTCCGCTGCATGAATGAGGTCGTCTCCGTGGAGGTGACTTCGGCACTCCAGACGGCAGCGGGACGGATGATTTTTGCCAAAATGGCACGATGATGGAGTGCATTGGGAGGAATGTATGGTAAGTGTAGTTTTTCCGGCGGCAGGGCAGGCGCATCGGATGCGGGTCGGTCTCAACAAGGTCTTTCTGACCCTCGCGGGAAAGCCAATGCTGTTGCGGACGCTGCTGACCTTTTCAAAGGTTCCAGCGGTCGGCGAGCTGATTATCGCGGTCGGTGCCGATGAGGTGACGGCGGTCAAGGGGCTGCTCAGTCGTGTTAAGGGACTTGCTCCGTGGCGCGTGGTCGAGGGCGGCACGGAGCGGCAGTATTCGATCCGCAACGGGCTTGCCGTCGTATCGGAGGAGGCGGACATCGTCCTCGTCCACGATGCGGCGCGGCCGCTCATCCGCCGCGAGACGATCGAGGAGCTGATCCGCGTCGTGCGCGCAGAGGGCGCGGGCATCGTCGCCGTGCCGGAGAAGAATACGATCAAGATTGCCGCCGCGGACGGTACGGTCGCTGCGACGCCGCCGCGCCAGACGCTCTGGCAGGTGCAGACCCCGCAGGGCTTTCGCAAGGAGATCCTGCTCGAGGCGAACCGCAGGGCGGAGGCGGATGGTTTTCTCGGGACGGATGATGCGAGCCTGGTGGAGCGTATCGGCGTTCCCGTTCGCATTGTGCAGGGGGAGTACAGCAACATCAAGGTGACAACGCCAGAGGATATGGTGGTCGCGGAGGCGATCCTGCGCAATGACATGGGCGCGGGAGAGCTGATGAAGACCGCCGTTCACGAGGCAAAGCGCCTACTTGGCGGTGTCGTCCGTCGGCGTAAGGAGGACAGCGTATGACGAGAGTGGGTATCGGCTACGACGTGCATCGACTGGTGGAGGGACGCAAGCTCATCCTCGGCGGCGTGGATATACCGTATGAAAAGGGGCTGCTGGGGCACTCGGATGCGGATGTGCTGCTGCACGCCATTTCCGACGCACTCCTCGGAGCAGCGGCGCTCGGCGACATCGGGCAGCATTTTCCCGATACCGACCCGCACTATGCGGGCGCAGACAGCGGGAAGCTCCTTGCCGAGACGGCACGGCTCGTCCGCGCGGCAGGGTTTTCCATCGGCAACGTGGACGCTGTCATCGTGGCGCAGGCACCGAAACTGCAGCCGCACATTCCGGCGATGCGTGAGAACATCGCCGATTGGCTCGGCATCGACTTTCGCGATGTCAGCGTCAAGGCAACGACGGAGGAACGACTTGGGTTCACCGGAGCGGGCGACGGGATGTCCGCCCATGCCATAGCAGGCATAGAACGTATATAGGAGGGATTTACATGGCAAATCAGTTGAAGGAACTCTTGGGACTCGATGTACCCATTCTGCAGGGAGGTATGGCGTGGATTTCGGAGGCAAACCTCGCGTCTGCCGTATCCAATGCGGGCGGCGCAGGCATCATCTCAACCGGAGGACGCACGACGAAGTATACGCGTGATGAGATTTGCCGCTGCCGCAGCCTGACGGATCGTCCGTTCGGGGTCAACATCATGCTCATGGCGCCCAACAAGGAAGAGATCGTGGATGTAATCTGCGAGGAAAAACCTGCATTCGTCACGCTCGGGGCAGGCAACCCTGTCCCGTACTTTGAGAAACTCCATGCGGCAGGAGTCAAGGTCATTCCCGTCGTGCCGAGCGTGAAGCTCGCAAAGCGCGTCGAGGAAAAGGGCGCCGATGCCATCGTGGTCGAGGGCATGGAGGCGGGCGGCCACATCGGCGTTCTCTCCACGATGCCGCTGATGGAGCAGGTCATCCCCGAGGTCTCGCTGCCCGTGATCATGGCGGGCGGCTTTGGTGATGGGCGCGGACTCGCCGCTGCACTCCTCATGGGCGCGGCCGGCGTTCAGATGGGCACGCGCTTCCTCGTTGCGCAGGAGTGTGTCGTCCATCCGAATATGAAGGAAAAGCTGATCGCAGCGGTGGACACGGATACCATCGTGACAGGCATCACCATCGGCGGTGCAGTGCGCGGCATCAAAAATAAGTTCGCCGAGGACTTCGTCGCGCTCGAGTACTCGGGCAAGGCGACGAAGCAGGAGCTCCTCGACCGTGCGACAGGTACCAATAAGCTGGCGGCGGTCGAAGGCGATGTCGTCAACGGCATGATGCAGGCGGGTGAGACACTGACGCTGCTGCGCAAGGTCGAGCCGGTCAAGACCATCATCGACGACATTGTACGTGAGGCGCGTGAGACGCTTGCCCACGCACAGTCGATCACAGTCTGAGAGGTAAGATGGGGGAATGGGAACCGACGAACTGACACGGATTCATGAACTCGCGAAACGTGTCACGCTGCTCGAGAAGATGGTGCTGCGTCAGCAAAGCCGTATCGACGAACTGACGCAGGCTCTTGAGGCGCAGCACGTCACAGGGACGTCAACACGCCCTGCACAGGAGAGGGAAGATGCGAAGGAACGCGCCGCACAGGAAGAGGCGGCACGCTCCGTTCCATCGGTAAGCGATCTCCTCGATGAGGAGATGAAGCGCGAGCTGGCGCGTGCCTATACGGGTGCACAGCCCGCAAAGCCACCCGAGAAAAAAATGGAAAAACCGCCGAATGCCATGCAGCGTGCGGCCGGCAGCTATGCGCGCGCCGGCGGCGGCAGGGAGCCGGCGGTCAACGATCAGGCAAAGCAGACGGAAGCCGCACGCAAAAAAACCGCCGAGGCAACGCTGGCGGGGATTCCGCAGCATGAGCTGCGCGAGCGAACTCCTGAGGAGCGGACGGCGGACTTTGTGCGGGACTATAATGCCCTCTATGATGTGCCGGGAACAATGTTCCAGAAGAAGAAGGCACAGGACGATTTCATCCGAGACTATGAGGTGCAGGGGATGCGCTGTACGAATATGCAGCTGCGTCACAGCCGCCCCGAGCTTGAGCCGCGCTTTGTCGCTGTGACGCCGACGCGGGATGCGGACTACTGGGGCATGCCGCTCGGCAATAATCTCTTTGCCGTTGTGCCGAATCCCTTTCTCGTTTACGGAGAGGAGATGCATACGGCGGGCGGGATGCGCGAGGCATTCAACTCGAACTATCGTCTGGGGAATACCTATGGACGGTTCACGATCAAAGAGGCGGCGATCTTCCAGTTCGGTACGATCGGCAAGGTGTTTCGGCGCGGTCAGTTAGAGGCGGAACAATAAAAAACGGCAGATCACTGCCGTTTTTTATTCCCGTACCTGCCGTCCTGCCCCTGCTCCGTCGATGGCGACCGCAACTTTTGCCTCGGTAAAGGTCTTCATATCGTTCATGATATGGAGGGCGGCGTGGACGATCTCAAGACCGAGGATGCCGACGATGCCGGCGGGGGCATCGATCTCCGCTGTGATCATCTCTGGCAGGAGATGGAGCACATAGTGGGTAAGGGCTGGGCTTATCACACAGTACTCCCGCACAATGTGGTCGGTCGCCGCATCCCCCGGGAGAACGAGTGCACCGCCCTCTGCCGCTGCACAAAGTGCCGTACGGACAGCTGGTGCGTCACTCCCCATGCTGCCGATGATGAGGAGCGGATGGTCGGCGGCGACGGCGTGCATGGCGGCATGACACTCCGCGTTTTCCATCGCTGTAGGGAACAGGTATACGTCAATATCACGCGCTGCTGTCATGGCGGAGATGATGGCGTGGCGTTCGGCGGGCAGTTCCTCTCCGCCAGAGAGAAGGCAGAGTGCTGCCCTGCTGTTTGACGGCAGACGAATTTTCCCCGTGATTCCTGCAAGCTGTACCGCGATGTGCTCAAGGAACCCGAGACTGTGAATCGGCTTTGCGAGATTGTCGAGACGGTACTGTGCCGCATCCATCACCGTGCGGTTTGGCGCGGGGATGTCGTATGTATTTTCCCCAGTTGCTGAGGAGGCAGGGAGTGTCCTGTGCGGCGGCAGGAGAAAGGGCTCGCAGCAACGCGGTGAAGCGTCCGTCGCCGCCCATGCCATGAGCATCAGCTCCAGCATCCGCAGGGCAATCGACGATCCCGCCGCCTCGCTCAGGCGGATGTCGAGCCGCAGCATTGGGGTGAGTCCCAGATGGCGCAGTGTGTGGGGCTGAGAGTGCTCCGTCAGTGATGCGTGGGATGCGAGCAGCGCGTGCACGCAGTTCGGTGCAATGGCGTGCGCGATGAGTGCCGCTGATGTCGTATTTGCGCCGTCCAGAACAACCAGAATGTGATGTGCGGCGGCACCGAGGATGATGCCCGCGATACAGCCAAGCTCAAAGCCGCCAACCTTGGCGAGTACGTCGATGCCGTCCTGCGGATCGGGCTGATTGACGGCGAGCGCACGCCGCACAATCTCCACTTTGTGATGCAGACGCTCATCCGAGATATTTGCCCCGCGCCCTGTGACCTCCTCAGGGGTGAGGCGGAGGATGGCGGCGGTGATGGCGGCACTCGATGTTGTGTTCGAGATTCCCATCTCGCCGGGCAGAATGCAGCGGTCGCCGCGTGCAGCACAGTCCGCCGCGAGACCGATCCCTGTCTCGATTGCCTGTATTGCCAGTGCGTGCGTCATGGCGGCACCCTTGGTCATGTTTGCCGTCCCGCGTGCAATGCTGCGGTAAAGCAGGTCGGGGATTCCCGCCGTGTCGGCATTGACGCCGAGATCGGCAACGCAGAGACGGGCGGGGACGTAGTTGGCGACGGCGTTTGCCGCGCCGCCTCGTGCCATCAGATAGTTGCACATCATGTTCAGCGTCGTCTCAGGCGGGTACGCACTGACGCTCTCTGCGGCAACACCGTGATCGGCACAGGAGATGACGACACTCGTCTGCGGTGGGGCAGGATGACGTTCACCTGTCAGTGCAATATAGCGTGCGAGGGCATCGCCCAGCTGCCCGAAATGAATCCCGCTGCGCGTGCAGAGCGCAGCGGTCACGCGGCTGGCGAGCGCAGCATCGGGCACAGTGATAGCGGCGATGGTCTTTTGCAGGAGATTCATGCGTTCTTTTTCTCCTTTTCCATGCGCTTCAGGGAGAGCCCGATGCGGCCGCGCTCTTCATCGAGGCTGATAACCATGACGTCGAGCGTGTCTCCGACGGACAGCACATCGAGCGGATGCTTAACACGGCGGCGGCTCATCTCCGAGATGTGGAGCAGTCCCGCCTGCTTCAGGCCAATGTCGATGAATGCGCCGAAGTCCGTGATGTTGCGCACGGTTCCGCGCATGATCGTGCCGACGGCGAGGTCGGAGAGCTTGACGATATTCTGCCGCATCAGCGGCGCGGGCAGGTCCTCGCGCGGGTCGCGCCCGGGTCGTGCAATCGCTTTCAGAATGTCGGTGACGGTCGGGATGCCCGCGTGTAGTTTTTCCGCCAGTGCCTGTGGGCTGGTGTGGGCGGTCTTTTGGGCGAGTGCAGGCAGCTTTGTGCGGTCGCTGAGATCACTCTCTGATGCGCCGAGTTCGGTGAGGATGCTGCGCGCAAGCGTGTAGGACTCGGGATGGATCGCCGTGCCGTCGAGCGGCGTTTCCCCGTCATGGATGCGCAGGAACCCTGCGCATTGGGTAAACGCAGCATCGCCCAGACGAGCCACATCGTGCAGAGCACTGCGGCTTTTGAAACGGCCATGCTTGTTGCGGTAGGCGACGATGTTCTTGGCAACCGCGGTATTGATGCCCGCAATACGACCGAGGAGTGCCGGGGAGGCGGTGTTGAGATCCACACCGACATGGTTGACGGCGTCCTCGACGGTCGCATCGAGCGTTTCCTTCAGTTCCTTCTGACTCACGTCATGCTGATACTGTCCGACACCGATCGCCTGTGGGTCGATCTTAACGAGCTCTGCCAGCGGATCCTGCACGCGGCGCGCGATGGATACTGCGCCGCGAATCGTCACATCGTAGTCCGGCAGCTCTTCCTTGGCGAGTGCGGAGGCGGAGTAGACCGATGCGCCTGCTTCGTTTGTGATGAGATAATGCACGTTCTTCCACTTATTCGTGCGGATCAGTGCCGCAACGAATTGCTCCGTCTCATAGGATGCCGTGCCGTTGCCGATGGAGATGAGCGTAATGCCGTGTTCTGCCACGAGCTTCTCCACCGACTTTGCGGCTGCCGCGCGCGCGCTGTCGCTCTGTGTCACCTGAATGACGCCGCTCGCGCAGACGTTACCCGTCGCGTCGACGACCGCCATCTTGCATCCCGTGCGGTAGCCGGGATCAAGCCCGAGTACCGTATGCCCTGCAAGTGGAGGCTGCAGGAGCAGCTGGCGCAGATTGTGTCCAAAGATGCGGATTGCCTTTTCCTCCGCCTGTGCCGTCAGGTCGGCACGCAGTTCGCGTTCCAGTGCAGGAACGAGGAGACGCTTGTAGCCGTCCTCCACGGCAGCGCGCAGCTCCTCGGTGAAAATTGACGGACGCCGATGGATACGCCGACTGATCCATGCAATGTTTTCCTCGTGATCTATGCTGATGTGTACGGTGAGACAGCCCTTCTTCTCACCGCGGTTAATGGCGAGGATACGGTGAGAGGGGAGGGTACGGGCGGGCTCACGGTAGCCGTCATACATCGCAAAGGTATCCGCTCCCTCCGCCGTGTGGTCAAGGGATGTCTCGAGGATGGCGGTGCGCCGGTATACGTCGCGCAGGGTGCGGCGCACCTCTGCTTCGTCCATGATCTGCTCGGCAAGAATGTCGCGTGCCCCTGCCAATGCGTCGGCAGGGGAGGGGACGTCTGCTGCCGAATTGACAAAGGCAGCGGCGTATTCCTCGGCATTGCCCTTCGTCTCGCGCTGTAGGAGGATCGCGTCGGCGAGCGGTGCGAGCCCACGCTCGCGTGCCATCGAAGCACGCGTGCGTTTTTTTTGCTTGTAGGGGCGGTAAAGATCCTCTAGGGTCTGCAGCTTTTCGGTCGCCTCGATTGCCGTGCGCAGCTCCTCGTTCAGCTTGCCCTGCTCCTCAATGCGCGTGAGAATCTCCTCCTGCCGCTTGACGAGACTGCGCAGATAGGTCAGTCGCTCCTCCACGCGGCGCAGCACTTCATCCTCGAGTGAGCCCGTCGCCTCCTTGCGATAGCGTGCAATAAACGGGATCGTATTGCCCTCGTCGAGGAGGGAAATGACGGACTCTACTTGTTTCGGCCGAATGGAGAGCTCCTTGGCAATTGACGCAGGAATATCGGAAATACGCATGACATCCAACCTTTCTCTTGTGATTCTTTCATCATTATAACATGAATTTTTTTTGGTGCAAAAGAGACAGCCGATCAATCGGTATTAGGACTATTGACAGAAACCCGTGGATAGAGTATTATAATACATAAATAATAATGATTTTAGATTTATAGGAATTAGGGATTACTATGCGCGAACGTACATTATTAACGCCGAGCGAAGTGACAGACATCCTTCGCCGGAACAAGAAAAAAGTGACACCACAGCGGCTTGCCGTCTATGCGGCTCTCGCCGATACGACAGAGCATCCGACGGCGGAGACGCTCTATAAGGAGCTGCGCGCCGACTATCCGACCATGAGCCTGGCGACGGTCTATAAGTCCCTCGACGCGTTCTGTGAGATCGGCATTGTCCGCGAGCTGAATGTGGGCGAGGAGGCATTTCGTTACGATGCGGATATTTCGCCACATCCTCACATCCGCTGTATGTCCTGTGACAGGGTGGCAGACGTCCCGATTACAGCGCTTCCGGCACTGGACAAGAATGTTGCCTCGGTGACGGGGTACCGCATCGTCTCTCAACAGATGTATTTCTTCGGGTACTGCCCCGAATGCCAAAAAAAGAAAGCAGGAGCATGAGCTTGTAAATAGGGAAATACTGTGCGCCGCGCATGAGCGTTATTGGCAACACTCATACGAACTGAAATACGGTATCGTATGGGTGTTTTTTGTGTGCCGAATTTATCAGTGCTTCCTTAAGTTGCACTTGACTTGATAATTCGACGCGTAAAATAGAGGCGGGATTGCTGATCTTCTGAAATGATCCGTACTAAAGCAAAAGGGACTGTTGTACGAAGCTGTAAACTTCGTGCAGCAGTCCCTTTGAATTATACCGGTCAGCGGCGATTTCTGCGTGCGAGAATGCGAATGACCTTTGCGCCCGTGCTCTTGATCTTGCGGATGGGGGCGACGCGCGTCGTCGTCTTGGGGCGAATCTCCGTCGGTGTACGGAAATCACCGCGCCGCAGATGCGTGCTCTTAATCTTGTCCGGTTGGAAAAATTTGCGCAGGACGTGGGCGATGGGGTCGAGTGGCACGTTTTCCCGACAGAGGTAGACGTCGAGGGAGACGTGGCGCATGGCCGGGTGCACATGGAGGGCAACATGTCCACCCGGCACGAGTGCCAGCAGCGAGAGCACGCCGCTCTCCTGTCCGCTGCTGATGATCTCGATGGGTGACAGCCCTACCGTGCGCAGTGCATCAGAGACTTGATCGCGCAGGGCTTCTTCCGTGCTGCACCGATCGCCTTTACAATCATAAAAATCCACGGTCAGCAGCCTTGATTGAATCTCCATCTGCTTCAGTCTCCTTCTTACATGTATAATCTTACACTCATTATAGAGGAAGAATGGTGCTCCCGTCAAGGCATATCGCAGAAGGCTCGAATATGTATGGATAGCAAGAGAATGGACGCGATGTTGTTTCTATAAAATAAAATCTTGATAAAATCTCGTGTCACATGGAAAAAAATCACTTCTTATGTTATACTGATTCTGCACGTCCATTGACAGATGGCAGGGAGTATATCTTCTTAATTTAGAAATTCTGCCAATGCGCGAATGCATATCATGCTACACATATTGCGGAAGGAGACTCCATTAACAATGTTTGGTCTTTTTGGTGGACACGATATGGGGATTGATCTCGGTACGGCAAACACGCTCGTTCACGTCAAAGGACGTGGAATTGTGCTGCGTGAGCCGTCCGTGGTTGCGATAAAAAGTGATACAGGGGACGTTCTCGCGGTGGGCGAGGAAGCAAAGCAGATGATCGGCCGCACACCGGGCAACATTGTGGCCATTCGCCCGATGAAGGACGGTGTCATTGCGGACTTCGACGTGACGCAGGCGATGCTGAAGTACTTCATCCGCAAGGCGATGCGTTCCAAGTCGTTCGTTCGTCCGCGCGTGGTGGTCGGTGTGCCCTCGGGGGTCACCGAGGTGGAGAAGCGTGCCGTCATTGATGCTGCACAGCAGGCGGGCGCGCGCGAGGCGTATCTCATCGAGGAGCCGATGGCAGCAGCAATCGGTGCGGGACTTCCCGTCGAAGAAGCGACGGGGAGCATGGTCGTCGATATCGGCGGCGGTACGACGGAGATCGCCGTGATCTCGCTCGGCGGCATCGTTACGAGCCGCTCCATCCGCATCGGCGGCGATGAGATGGACTCCTCCATCGTCCAGTATATTAAGCGCATGTATAACCTCATGATCGGCGAGCGTACGGCAGAGGAGATCAAGATCTCTGTCGGTACGGCGATTGTGACGCCCGATACGGATCGTACGATGGACATCCGCGGACGCGACCTCGTGAGCGGTCTGCCGAAGACGCTGACGATCCATGCCAAGGAGATCCGCGAAGCACTCAACGAGCCAATCTACAAGATCATCGATGCAGTGAAGAACACGCTTGAGAAGACACCGCCGGAACTCGCGGCGGACGTCATGGATCACGGCATTATGATGACGGGCGGCGGCGCACTCCTCATGAACCTCGACAAGCTGCTCTCGCATGAGACGGGGATGCCCGTGCTTGTCTCGGAGGATGCGCTCTCCTGTGTTGGTGAGGGGACGGGGCGCACACTTGAGAACATCGGGCTGCTCAAGAATGTCGTCATGTCCTCGAAGAAATTGAAACAATGATTGACCGACTTGAACGGGCACGGCAGTCCGGACGCAAGATCTGGGCGCTGCTCTTTGTTCTGCTTGCCCTCTTCTGCATTATTTTCTTTGCGGCACGCGGTCGATTTCAGGTTACAGCATCGACGGGGACGGTGGGCACGGTGCTCGCGCCCTTTGAGATGGCGGCGTCCTTCATTGGACAGCAGATCCAGACCGTTACGGCGAACGTATGGGAAATTGCGACGGTACATGAGCAGAACAAGATGCTCAAAAACGAAGTCGAGCAGCTGCGGCAGGAGAATACGACAGCGGCGGAGTACGCCGCTGAGAATGAACGCCTGCGCGAGCTCTTGGCCTACAAGCAGGGAGCGCATCAGTTCGATCTCCTCGCTGCACGCGTGATCGGCAGAGATGCGGAGCTGTGGACGAGTACGATTGTCGTCGACCGTGGCTCGAAGGACGGTGTGCGGGAGAATATGCCTGTGGTCACGGGCAAGGGGCTCGTCGGTCACGTGACCGAGGTCGGCCCGGTCTCCTCCAAGGTGCAGCTCATCCTCGATGCGCGCTCCTCGGTCGGTACGATCATTCAGCGGCCTGAGTCGCGTGTGACGGGCATCCTCACGGGAACGATGGATAATCCCTATATGCCGCAGATGGTCGATATCCCGCGAAATGCAGACGTAGAGGATGGCGATGCAGTCGTCACATCGGGGTTCGGCGGCATCTATCCCAAGGGGATTGCCGTTGGGCATGTCGCTGCACAGCACAGCGACGACAGCGGCCTTTTGAAGGTCGCTGTCATTGAAACGGCGGTGGACTTCCAGCGGCTTGAGGACGTCGCGATCATTACAGCGTCGCGCGAAGCGCCTCCGACGCCAATCCAGCCGACGCCCCTCAGCCCGGGGGCTGAGGCAGCGGCACAGATCTCAGCAGCACAGACAAAGGCGGCAGCACAGTGAAGAAATATCGGCTTTTTGTCCTGTTTTTCCTCGTCCTCTTTGTCCTGCAGTTTTCCTTTCTCCCGCTGATTTCCATCTACGGTGTGGTTCCTGATCTCCTCGTTTTGGCAACCGTCTCCTTCTCCTTTTTGCGCGGCAGCGCATGGGGGGCTCTGATCGGCTTTTCGCTCGGTCTCATGCAGGATCTCAGTGCGGGCGCATTCTTTGGACTGAACGCATTTTTGCTGACACTGATCGGACTCTTCTTTGGTCGCTTTTCGGATCGCGTACTGCAGGAACAGTTCTTCTTGCCGCTCGCGGCGTCGGTTGCAGCAACACTGGCAAAGTATCTGTGCTCGGCACTGATTGTCTATTTGCTCGGCTATCGCTTCAATCTCTTCCTGCACATGGAGCGCGTGCTCTTTGTCCTACTCGTATTCCAGGTGGTCTTTGCCTATCCGATTCACTGGGCAACCTTTTACATCAGCCGGCGCATACATGAACCACAATAAGGGAGTGTATCATTGATCCCTCAGACAGTTTTCTCGGAGTGTAATTTTGAACGAACATGAAGATTTCAGCGGACGTCTGCAAGTCCTCGGCGGTGTGATCGTTCTCATCATCGCCGTTCTCATCGGGCGTGCGGCGTATCTCCAGATTTACGATGGGGAACTCTATGCACGGCTGGCGGAGGGCAACCGCATCCGCATCATTCCGGCGGAGGCGGCGCGCGGAACATTCTTCGACCGAAACGGAGAGCTGCTGGTCACGAACCGCCCCGGCTTTACGGTATCACTCCTGCCGCTGACCGAGCCGATTTCCCCCGAGGTGATCGCGCGCGTCTCAAAGCTCATCAATGTTCCCGTTGCCGAGATTCAAAAAAAGATCGATGCTCACGTCGGCTTTGACCCCATTCGCATCAAGAATGATGTTCTGCCCGATATCGTTACCATTATCGAGGAGCAGAAGGACGCCTATCCCGGTGTCGTCATCGAGGTTCTCCCCGTGCGTGACTACATATACGGCGAGTATGCGGCACACGTCTTTGGCTATGTGAGCGAGATCAATGAGATGGAGCTTGAAAAGCGAAAGGATGAGGGGTATAAATCCGGTGACATCATCGGAAAGTTCGGGCTGGAGCGTGTCTACGACAAGGAGATCCGCGGCGTCAAGGGCGGAGATCAGGTGGAGGTCGATGTATCGGGACGCCCCGTGCAGATCCTCGGACGTCAGTCCCCTGTGCCGGGCAATGACCTTGTTCTCACCATCGACAAGCACATCCAGGAGGCAGCGGAGCGCGCCGTCGATGAGCAGCTAGCCATCGTCCATGCGAATGCGGCAGCCGCCGTCGTCATGAACCCGCAGACGGGCGAGGTGCTCGCCATGGTCAGCCGCCCCGCGTTCAACCCAAATCTCTTTGCGGGCGGCATCTCCACGCAGAACTGGAATGTCCTGAACAACAACCCGTTTCACCCTATGGACAACAAGGCGATTACGGGAGAGTACCCGCCGGGCTCGACCTTTAAGATTGTCACGGGCACGGCGGCGCTCGCAGAGCACAAGGTGACGCCGCAGGAAAAGATCTTCGACTCCGGCCGCCACTGGATTATCCCCAAGACGAACGCGGGCGGCGAGGCACTTGGCTGGATCAACTTCCAGCAGGCGATGGCGCACTCGGACAACGTCTACTTCTATGAGATGGGCAACCGTCTCGGTGTCGATACACTCGAACGCTATGCGCGGATGTTCGGTCTCGGACAGCGCACGGGCATTGATCTCCCCTTTGAGGCGGAGGGACTAGTGCCGAACCGTCAGTATAAAAAGGACAACTACGAGGACGGTGACTGGTATCTCTCTGAGACCTTCGATGCGGCGATCGGACAGGGGTTTAACCTTGTAACCCCGCTTCAAGCAGCGATGGTCATGGGGGAGATTGCGGCGAACGGCAGACGCTATCAGCCGCATCTCGTTCAGCGTATTGTCGATGTCAACGGCAATACGGTGCGTGACTTTCAGCCCGTCCTGCTCTCCGAATTGGATGTCAATCCAGGGGTTATTCGTCAGGTGCAGGAGGGACTGCACGAGGTGACGAAGTTCGGTACGGCAGCCGGCGTGTTCGCCGGATTTTCGATTGATATTGCCGGTAAAACAGGGACAGCGGAGAACTCGCAGGGGCGCGACCACGGCTGGTTCGTGGCGTACGGGCCGTTTGCGAATCCGAATATTGTGGTTGCCGTGATTGTGGAGCAGGGTGGTTTTGGCTCTATGTCAGCTGTGCCGATCGGGCGCAGGATTATGGAAGCCGCCTTTGGTCTGGATCGTGAGCAGCCCGCAGGGAGCAAGTGAGGGATGGAAATGAGTGAGGAAAAGATCAAGATCAAAGGGGAGAACGGCGGCCTGTCGCTTGCCTTTCCCGCCGCCATGCCCTTTTCGGAGATCATGGAGGAACTGGGGAAGAAACTGGACTCGGGGGCTGGGTTCTTTCTGCGCGGCACGCTCGTTCGTGTTCCGCGTGATCGCTTCTCGCAGGGAGAACTCGCCAATGTGCAGGAGCTCTTTCGGACGCACGGGCTGATCTGCCGGCTGGCAAAGCCTGCGGCAGAGTCCGCGCCTGTCGCATCACCGCAGACATCTGCCCCGCAGCCGTCCGCCAAAGGGAAGGGCGAGCCAGAGCTGCAGCAGATGGTCGTTGTCGATAAGACGCTGCGCGGCGGTCAGGCGATTGAGACCGAGGGCTCAGTCATCGTTTTTGGCAACGTCAACCCCGGGGCGCAGATCACGGCGGGGGGGAGCATTGATGTGCGCGGCACATGCCGCGGCGTGATCCATGCCGGAGCAGCAGGGGACTCGACGGCATTCATCATCGCGGATCGGCTGATGCCGACCCAGATTCGCATCGCAAACTATGTGGCGCGCTCCCCGGATGAGCCCGAAGACAGCGGCAAGGCAGAGCGCGCCTATGTAAAAGACGGTCAAATCGTCATTGAACCAATAGAGAGGTAGGTTCTAAGGTATGAGTGAAATCTATGTGGTGACGTCGGGTAAGGGAGGCGTCGGAAAAACGACGACGACAGCGAACATCGGCGTCGGATTTGCCATGCGCGGCAAGAGTGTCGTGCTCATTGATACCGACACGGGGCTGCGCAATCTGGATCTCCTGCTCGGACTCGAGAATCGTATCATGTACGATCTCGTCGATGTGACATCGGGGCATGTGCCGTACAAAAAGGCACTTGTCCGCCACAAAAAATACGATTCACTCTACCTGCTGCCGACCTCGCAGGTCAAGGACAAGAGTGCCGTGAATCCCGAGGAGCTCGCGGCGCTCTGTGAGGATTTGCGTCGTTCCTACGATGTCATCATCATCGACTGCCCCGCAGGGATCGAGCAGGGATTCAAGACGGCGATTGCCGCCGCCGATACGGCGATCGTCGTTACCATGCCGGAGATCTCGGCGGTGCGTGATGCGGACAAGATCATCGGCGAGCTCGGACGCGCGGACAAGGAGGATATCCGCCTCGTCGTCAATCGCATCCGTCCGAAGATGATCGAAAAGGGCGATATGCTCGATATGGACGACATCGACGAGATCCTCTCGGTCACGTGCATCGGGCAGATTCCCGATGATGAGATGGTCGTGACGAGCACGAACCGTGGCGAGCCATGTGTTACGATGAAGGACTCTCCGGCGGGGCAGGCGTACCTCGATGTCGTTGCACGGCTCTGCGGCGAGGATGTTCCCTTCCGTGAGTTGGCGAAAGAGAGTCTTTGGGAAACAATCAAGGGAAAACTCTTTGGGAAGAAGTAAGGAGGCGTTGGCGTGATTGAAGCACTGAGAAAACTTCTTGGAAAGAAAGAGAGCTCAGGCGATGTGGCACGCCGTCGTCTGCAGCTGGTGATCATCAATGACCGCGCAAATGTCTCGCCTGAGATCATGGACAGCATGAGGGCAGAGATCGTGCAGGTCATTTCAAAGTATATGTATATCGACACGCGCGAGATGGAGTTCGCGCTTGAGAACGAGAATGATGCCATGGCACTCGTTGTCAACATCCCCGTTGTCAGCGTACAGCATGGCGGCGCGCATAGGCATCGGAGATGATCCTCTCAAAACGGCTTCTGCGCCGTACGGATGTCACGCTGATTCTCGCGGCTGCGGCGATTGTCGTCATGAGTCTCGTCATCATCGGCAGTGCGACCCATGTCAATACGCTGAGTGAGGAACGCTACTGGTTCGTTCAGCGGCAGGGTATCTCGATCATCGTCGATATTGCCCTCGCAGCGTTCTTGATGAACTTTGACTATAAGATCTTGCAGCGCTATGGGAATCACTTCTACGTGTTCAATCTCGTGCTGCTCATCCTCGTCATGCTCGTCGGACAGACGGCACTCGGTGCGCAGCGATGGATTGCGCTCGGTCCGATCAGCATACAGCCGTCGGAGTTCTCCAAACTCATCATGATCATCGCGCTTGCCGCCATGATCGAAAAACGCGATAAGATTGACTCCATCGTGGACCTCGTCCCCGTGGCAGCGTATGTCGGCGTTCCGTTCCTTCTCGTTCTGAAGCAGCCGGATCTCGGTACGTCGCTCGTCTTTCTGGCGATCTTTTTCGGCATGGTCTTTGCGGCGGGGATACGACTGCGCCTTTTCTTTGGCATCTTTGCCGCGGGACTTGCGGCGATGCCCGTGCTCTGGCATTTTCTCAAGGACTACCAGAAAATGCGCATCATGGTGTTCATGGATCCGAACGTCGATCCGCTCGGCGCGGGCTATCACATCATCCAATCGAAGATTGCGATTGGCTCGGGCATGCTCTTTGGAAAGGGGCTTTTCGGCGGCACACAGAGTCAGCTGAACTTCCTGCCCGAGAACCATACGGACTTTATCTTCTCCGTTGTGGGCGAGGAACTCGGCTTCGTTGGCTGCACGGTTCTGCTCCTCCTCTATCTCATCGTCCTCTGGCGCGGGATACGGATCGCGCAGAATGCGAGCGATACCTTCGGACGGCTGCTCGCGGTCGGCATCACATCGATGATCGCCTTCCATGTCCTCGTCAACGTGGGCATGACGATGGGCATTATGCCCGTCACGGGCATACCGCTGCCGCTCATGAGCTACGGTGTCAGCTCATTGACGACCAACATCATGGCGATTGCCATCCTGCTGAACATCCAGCTGCGGCGACAAAAGCTACTCTTTTAAGGAATCGCTGATAAAATGAGGTCTGCCAGATTGACGTAGATTTTTTGTCTGATTGAGGCAGCAAACCGGACGCATAGCAAAGGCTATGTGGAGGATTTGCTAACGAAAAGCGGGCGAAAAAGATGCGTTAAGATGGTAGTGCCGAATTTATCAGTGCTTCCTTAAGGAGTTATTGACTCTGTAGACACTTCGGGGCTGTCTGCCTTCGTGCAGCGCAGCCCCCTTTTCTTGTGAACGACACAATGTGGGGGATAGGAAATGGTACATCTCGATCACAGCATGCTCCAGTCGGTGCTGAAGCCTGCGCGCTATACGGGGGGCGAATGGAACGCCGTCCACAAGGACTGGGACAGCGTTCGCTGCAAATTTGCCTTGGCTCTGCCCGACGTCTACGAGGTCGGCATGAGCAATCTCGGACTCGCCATTCTCTACGAGATTCTAAATCGCCGTGCGGATCTTGCGGCAGAACGTGTCTACGCTCCGTGGATCGATATGGAGGAGGAGATGCGTGCACGCGGGATACCTCTCTTTTCACTGGAATCTCGCCATGCGGTTCGTGCCTTTGACTTCATCGGCTTCTCTCTCCAATACGAGATGATCTACTCGAATGTGCTGAATATGCTCGATCTGGCGGGTATTCCACTGTATGCAGAGGAGCGCGGTGAGGACATGCCGTTCATCGTCGGCGGCGGTCCATGCGTTTACAACGTCGAGCCGATTGCCGACTTCTTCGACTTCTTCGTCATTGGCGAGGGGGAAGAGGTACTGCCCGAGATCTGCGAAACCTTTATCCGGTGGAATGCAGCGGGCAGACCGAGCGGACGGCGTGGGTTCTTGACCCAGCTGCTTCGTGTGGACGGCATCTATGTGCCGTCGTTCTATGCACCCGTCTACGATGCACGAGGGGATTTCGTGCGCATGGATGCGCTTCACCCCGATGCGCGCCCCGTAATCTACAAGCGCGTCGTGAAGGATATGAACGATGCGGTCTCGGCAGAACATCCCATCGTCCCCTACATGGACATCGTGCACAACCGTGCCATGCTTGAGCTCTTTCGTGGGTGTTCACGCGGCTGTCGCTTTTGTCAGGCAGGCATCGCCTATCGCCCCGCGCGTGAGCGCACGGAGAAACGACTGCGGAATATGGCGCATGGGATGATTTCCTCCAGTGGCTACGATGAGATGAGCCTAACCTCGCTCTCTTCGGCGGACTACTCGGGGCTTGGATGTCTGGTGGATGATCTCATCGGTGACTATCGGGACGAGAAGGTCAGCGTCTCCCTTCCGTCCCTGCGCATTGACAGCTTTTCCGTGGAGCTTGCCCAGAAAGTACAGCGCGTGCGCAAGTCCGGACTGACCTTCGCGCCTGAGGCGGGGACGCAGCGTCTGCGCGATGTCATCAATAAAGGGGTGACGGAGGAGGATCTGCTCACGGCGTGTGGGGCGGCATTCCGCCACGGGTGGAAGCAGGTGAAGCTCTACTTTATGATGGGACTGCCGACGGAGACGGATGAGGACATCATCGGAATCGCCCGCCTCGCGAAGAAGGTCGTCGATCTCTATACGGAGATTCGCGGACGGCGTGGGTGCAAGGTCACCGTCTCCGTCTCCTGTTTCGTGCCGAAACCGTACACACCATTTCAGTGGTTCGGGCAGCTCTCGATGGAGGAGTTTCAGCGCCGTCAGCAGCTTCTGAAGGAGAATATCGCGGATCGAGCGATCACATTTCACTATCATGATGCGCGCCTTTCCGTGATCGAGGGAGTCTTTGCACGCGGTGACCGCCGCCTTGCGCCGGCACTTCTTACCGCGTGGAAAAATGGGGCGAAGTTTGACGGCTGGTCGGATCTCTTCGACGATGCACGTTATTTCGCTGCCTTTGCGGACTGCGGCGTCGACTGGACGTATTACAGCCGCCGCACACGCACGATCGGAGAACCACTGCCGTGGACACACACCTCACCCGGCGTGCTCGAACGCTATCTGAAAACGGAGTGGCAGAAGGCACTTACGGCATCTCTTACGGAGGACTGCCGACGCACGCACTGTACGGGCTGCGGGATTTGTCCGACGCTCGGCGTCGATGTGATCGACTATGCCGGCGAGGAAGAACGGCGGGAAAAGCATGGGGAAACGGGTGTGACTGCCGATCCTGCACTGCAGGAGAGTACGTCGCAGGAACGCACGACCGTACGCTATCGCGGACTCATCACGAAGGGGGAGGAGCTGCGCTACGTCTCCCATCTCGACTATGCAAACCTCTTTGTCCGCGCGTGCAAGCGCGCAGGGCTTCCCATGGCATACTCAGAGGGCTTTAACCCACACATGAAGGTCGCCTTTGCCTCGGCGCTCTCGTTGGGCGCAGCGAGCGATGCGGAGTATGTGGACTTTGAGATGACCGAGGAACTGCCGCCCCATGAGGTCATGCAGCGGCTGCGTGCTCAGCTCCCGCGCGGGGCGGAGATCATCCGCCTGCGCCTTCAGGAGGGGAAACACCGCGCCCTGATGGCGGACGTGGATGAGGCCCGCTATCGGCTCAAGATCCCCTACGAAGGAGAGCTCGCACCCGTACGTGAGAGCGTACGCCGCTACAACAGTGCCGCGCACGCCGTATGGGAGCGTGTGACCCCGAAGAAGCGCCGCAGCATTGAGACGAAGGAATACATAAAGGCACCCATTTCGTTTCAGTACGAAAATGGATGCCTCATTCTCTGGATGAATCTTCTTGTCACTCCTGCGGGCAGTGTAAAGCCCATCGAGGTGCTCAGCGTGATGGCGCGGGACTTTGCTCTGCCCATCGATCCTGCCAAGGCATACGTGACGCGCACGGGACTCTTTGCGGAGGGAGCAGCGCTCATCGACCGCTAAGACGGCAGTGCTGAGTTTATCCGTACTTCCACTTCCCTATACCTCCTAATGGCGCGGGCGCAGGATAAGAGCCTGCATCTTCGCATCCTCCGCCGTCCGCACGTCAATCATTCCCTGTGCCTGCATTGTGTCCAGCACGATGGCCTGTCGCTTCTTCGCTGCGATGAAGTTCACGAACGGCGAGACCTCGGACGGTGCATTCGGAACGCCTGCGAGCATGGATGCCTCGGGCAGATCGAGTGCCGCGGGAGATTTTCCAAAGTACCCGTCAGATGCCGCCTGTACGCCGTAAAATCCGCCGCCGTAGTAGACGACATTCAGATACATCTCGAGGATCTCCTCCTTTGAGCAGGCGATCTCGATGTCGAGAGCAAGCAGAAGCTCCTCGGCTTTACGTGCAAAGGTCTGCTCGCTGCCGAAGAAAAGGTTCTTCACCAGCTGCTGTGTGATCGTGCTCGCCCCCTCTTCGATGCGCCCGTGTTGGATGTTGACGAGGGTCGCGCGTGCCACCCCCGTCATGTCGAATCCATGATGCTCATAGAAACGGCGATCCTCTACGGCGACGATGGCGTGCTGCAGATCGGGGGCAATGTGTCCGATGGGGACGTAGTCCGCACGGTCAAGACGCGCATCGATGGCGCGTCGTACAAAGAGCACGCGCAGAATCCGATCGGCCGCATCCGGCTCGCGGATCTCATGCAGCTGATTCGCAGGCTTTTGATGTTCCGCCTCGGGCAGCAGCGCACCGAGCTCCTGCCATGTATGTGGAGCGAAGAAGAACGTCCCCGCGCAGACGAGAAGCAGTATAGGAATCAGTATCATGAAAAAACGCCCGATGGAAAGGGGCGTTTTTTTTCTGCGCGATGGCTTCTTTCGCGCGCTGCTTCTGCGCCGCGTTTTCCTGCGGCGCGGCATTTCCTCAATCGTGTCGTTCATGTCCTGCATTTGGTATGGTCGCTTTCGAAATATATGGTTCGGATCTCATCCCGCATCTCCTCGAGATTCGATGGGAGCAGACGGATATCGTAGCCGATAAAGACGGGGGAGGTGGCAAAGCGCGGCAGAATCTTGATAAAGACATCCGCACCGTCGTGATAAAAGAAGATATTATAGCTGTTGTTGCGTCGTCGGATAAAATCCACGGCAATCTGGATGTAGTCGGCGATCACATTGGTCGCGCGCGCATCCCGCGGGATAATATTGAGCTCGCGAAAGCCGACGCGTGGATGCGTGGATAGCGTGAATGTCACGCCGTCCGTTTCGTCAATCGTCAGTCCCTCAAACTCCTCGCGGGAGAAGGCGAGCTCCGGGCGAAAATGAGGAAAACCGACGAGCTGCATGTGCGGATGGCGGATGGTACCGCCCGAATATGGCCCGTAGTTCTTAAAAAAGAGTACCATATCGTATGTGCCGCTTATGCGCATACGCTGCCAATGCCGCATGCCGAAATCGATGAGGCGACGGATATGTTCCTTGGAATAATCGGGAATATCGGCGTGGCAGTCTGCCCCCTCGATGAGGACAAATTGGTCGGCTTCCTCGATGACGTTGTATTTATTTTTGAGCAGGATGATGTTGCCGTCTCTCTCGATGATCCCCGTCAACTTTGACGTGTCGCAGAACGGGCAGGGGACATCACTGTGGAGAATATTCTCGGGCTTTTGCCGTCCGATGCTGACATTGAAATGTGCAAGATTGATTTCCATGGTATTGCTCCGAATCACTGCCATTGTCTTCCCCCTATATTATATATCAAAGTGGAGGTTTTCTGAATATATTTATCAAATATTTTGCAGAGACGGCACAATTTGCCTACGTCTTCATGCTATAATGGGGAGGATATGCAGAAAGTAGGATGAAGCAGCTATGAGAATTGACCTTGTGACGCTCTTTCCCGCGATGTTTGCGGGCGTGTTCGGCAGCAGCATCATCGGCCGCGCAGTACAGCGTGGGCTCATCGACATCCACTATACAAATTTTCGCGACTACGCGACGGATAAGCATCATCATGTGGACGATACACCGTGCGGCGGCGGGGCAGGCATGGTGCTGAAGCCCGAGCCCCTGTACGCCGCCGTGCGCGACCTATATGGGAAGACCGCTGCCTATGCGGAGCACCGCTGCACGATCATCTTTGACCCTGCAGGCGAGGTGTTCACCCAGCGGACGACAAAGGAACTCGCATCCTATGAGCAGCTGGTGCTCATCTGCGGGCACTACGAGGGCTTTGATGCGCGGATCTATGACCTCGCAGATCGTCTGATCTCCGTTGGCGATTTTGTCCTGACGGGCGGGGAGATTCCCGCCATGCTGACCGTAGACGCCACAGCGCGGATGCTGCCGGGCGTGCTCGGTGATGCCGCATCCGCCGCAACAGACTCCTTCTTTGATGGGCTGCTCGGCTATCCGCAGTACACACGCCCACGTGACTTCGAGGGCAAGGCTGTACCCGACGTCCTTCTCTCGGGCAATCATGCAGAGATCGCCCGCTGGCGGCGCGAACAGGCACTTCTCACGACACTGCGGCATCGCCCTGAGCTCCTCGCACGCGTCACGCTATCACAGGCAGATCGTGATTTTTTAGAGCAGCAGAAGAAAACAAAAGAAAATAAAGAATTTTTGCGTGAATCTCCAGAAAATGCTATAATGGATTCAATTTGATCTGTCTTGTTTCTATGCCCGATAGGGGGAATGCGTTGTGACACAGTTTGATAAACGAAATCTATCCATGATGATGGATTTCTACGAAATGACCATGTCCTATGGATATTTTCATCAGCCGAACCGCGATGTTCGCGTGGCGTTCGATCTCTTTTTCCGCTCCGTCCCCGACAAGGGGGGCTACGCCATCTTTGCGGGGCTTCAGCACGTCATCGAGTTCGTGGAGAATCTCTCCTTCTCCGATGCGGACATTGCCTATTTCCGCAAACAGAACCTCTTCTCCAAGGAATTCCTGGACTTCTTGCGCGGTTTCCGTTTTCGCGGCGACATCTACGCTATGCCTGAGGGAACGATCATCTATCCGAATGAGCCGCTCCTGACGATTGTTGCACCGATCATCGACGCACAGCTTGTGGAGACGGCGATCCTCGCGCAGATCAACCATCAGTCCCTCGTCGCGACAAAGGCGTCGCGCATCGTGCGTGCCGCCGAGGGGCGCAAAGTTGCGGACTTCGGTGCGCGGCGCGCGCATAATATGGACGCGGCAACCTATGGGGCACGCGCGGCGTACATCGGCGGCATCGACATGACGGCGACGGTCTCGGCAGGGCAGCAGTTTAATATTCCCATCTCGGGCACTATGGCGCACAGCTGGGTCATGTTCTTCAAGGATGAGTACACGGCGTTCAAACAATATGCAGAGATCTACCCACAAGCCACCGTCCTCCTCGTCGACACCTACGATGTGCTTCACTCGGGTATCCCAAACGCCATCCGTATCGCCCGTGAGGTTCTCGCGCCGCAGGGACATCGTCTCGCAGGCGTGCGTGTGGACTCGGGCGACCTCGCCTATCTCTCGAAGCGCATTCGACAAATGCTCGATAAGGCGGGTCTTGAGGACTGCAAGATTATCCTCTCGAACAGCCTCGATGAGTTCACCATCTCATCCCTCCTCCTGCAGGGCGCACGCGTGGACAGTTTCGGTGTCGGCGAACGGCTCATCACGGCAAAGTCCGATCCTGTCTTCGGCGCCGTGTATAAGCTCGTCGCTGTGGAGGAGAACGGCATCTTTCAGCCGC
This sequence comes from Centipeda felix, assembly GCF_900186465.1. Lineage (GTDB taxonomy): Bacteria > Bacillota > Negativicutes > Selenomonadales > Selenomonadaceae > Centipeda > Centipeda felix. The sequence continues at coordinate 251,172 of NZ_LT891959.1, read as the reverse complement.
GCATCAAGATGTCGGAGAATGTCGAGAAACTGACGAATCCGGGACTGAAGGATCTCTACCGCATCTATGACCGTCACGGCAAGGCGGTCGCGGACATGATTGCAGTGCAGGGCGAACAGGTCGACCTCACGCAGCCGTTCCGCTATGTTGATCCGCGTAAGCCATGGAAAAACCGCTTCTTCGAGGGTGGTTCGGCGGTGAACCTGCGCCGTCTCTATGTCAGGGATGGGGAGCGGGTCGAGGAGCTGCCGCCCTTGGAGGAGATTCGCGCATATGTGCGCCGTCAGCTGGCGGAGGAGATCTGGCCGGAGGAACAGCGGTTTGAGAATCCGCATCGGCACTATCTCGATACGACGCCGAATTACTACGAGCTGAAGATGGGACTGCTCGAAGAGGTGCGCGGGAAGCACAGCTGACGGGAAAGATAAGAGGGATGCACGTGATTACGGGGAAAACAAAAATACTGGGTGTGATCGGTGCGCCGATTGCACACAGTTTGTCGCCGATCATACAGAATGCGGCACTGCATGAGGCAGGATTGGACTATGTTTATACGGCGTTTCCCGTGCACCGCGAGGCACTCGCCTCGGCGGTATGCGGACTGCGCGACGCGGGTGTGGCAGGGTTCAACGTTACGATTCCGTTCAAGACAGAGATTATGCCACTCCTCGATGTGCTGAGCGAGGATGCACAGCGGATTCGGGCGGTCAATACCGTCGTGATTGCATCAGACGGGACAATGACAGGGCACAATACGGATGTAACAGGCTTTATGGCAGGCTTTGCCGCGTGTGGGATTGGGCTTGCGGGAAAACGCACTGTCCTCATCGGCGCGGGCGGTGCAGCACGTGCCGCCCTCTGGGGACTCCTGCGCAGCGGCGTATCCTCTGTGTGCATCGGTGTGCGGAATCTCGCAAAAGGCAAGGCGCTCTGCACCGACTTTGCGGCAGACGGCACACTTGCCGTGTACTGCTTTGACGATCCGCACTTTCGGGATGTGCTTTGTACGGCAGACATTGTCGTGCAGACCACGCCGATCGGCATGAGCCCGCAGACGGATGCAATGCCGCCTGTGGATCCTGCGGCAATCAGCCCGTCTGCCGCCGTCTACGATCTCATCTATACCCCCGCCGAGACTGCATTTCTCCGTGCGGCGGCGGCGCATGGCTGCACGACGATCAACGGTGAGACCATGCTCGTCATGCAGGGCGCGGAGGCATTCTATCTCTGGACGGGCGTCCGCCCGAACACCGATCTCATGCAGCGCGCTTTGAGCGAGGAACTTGCACGGAGGGAAGGTGCATGAAGCTCTTCTGTCGTTGCAGAGGACTGTTTGCAGCTTTTTCGGTCACTGCCGCTGACGGTACGAGTCGGCATGCGGTCGGATGTCAGCGGTATTTCAACATTCTCTTGATTTAATGCAATTCTCATACTATACTAAGTAAGCAATTTACGCGCTATGTTTTTCAAACCGCCGTACCTGTGGCATACGCTATGGTACGGCGGTCTGATTGTGGCATGCAGTTACGGGGGAGCAGGCGGAAACGCCGCTCCCTGCCCGCAGAGATACTCTGCACTGCAAAGGAAAAACGGCAGAATGGCTGCTCTTTTTGTGTGCAAATTCTCGGATTTCCGGGGATTTTTTGTTGTATAAAAGAAAAGCTGCGGTACGGGGATATACCTCGTACCGCAGTCTTTTTGCATTTGTACTGATCTATACCATCTCTTTTTCCCAGTCGCGGATGATGTCAAAGTCGAGCTTGTCCGCCGTGCTCTCGAGGAGGGTGATCTCCTCAGCAGTGAGTGTGATCTCTGTCGCGCGCAGTGCATCGGTGACGTGATGTTCCTTGGTCACGCCGATGATAGGGACCGTGCCCTTGCCGATCGCCCATGCGATGGAGATCTGGGCGATGTTCGCCTTGTATTTGTCTGCAAGCAGCTTGAGCGAGAGGTTCAGTGTGTCGATCTTGTCCATGATCGGGTTGTAGACTGCTGCGCGCGCCGCGTCCGCCGGCATCGGATACAACGTGCTGTAGTGACCTGTGAGCGCGCCCTGTTCGAGCACCATGTAGGAGAAAAAGGGGATATCCTTCTTGCGGCAGTAGTCAAGGATGCCAGCCTCCTCGGAGAAGCGGTTGATCAGGCTGAAGTGGTTCTGTACCGCGCCGAGTTTCAGTCCATGATGTTGGAGGACTGTATCGGCCTCCTCGATCTGTCCTATGTTGTGGTTCGATACGCCGATGATGGGCGTATGTTCCGCTTTCTCGAAGAATGCGGCAAGGCGCTCGATCCACTGTGGTGCCTCGGCTGCGTTGTGCACCCAGTAGATGTCGATGCTGTCTGTACCGAGCAGCTTTTTCTGCACGGCCCACATATCCGCGACAGGATTGGCGAATGACTCATCCATGCACTGCGGTGTGAGCTTATCCGAGAGGAGGAAGGAGTCGCGTGCATGCCCTTTGAGAAATGCGCCGAGTGTCTTCTCCGCTGTGCCGATCCCGTATGCATAAGCCGTGTCCCAGAGGGTCAGCCCATGCTGCATAGCGGAATCAAAGACGGGGCGCAGCTGATCCTCCGTGTATGCCGTGCCGAACGTGCCGTCGTTGCCCCATGCCCATGTGCCGAGTGCGATCTTTGGCAGTTTTGTCATTGTGAGTCCTCCCATTCCCATTGTGCTGCATTCTTTCTCTGTGTTGTTCTATCGATAGTATACCATAAGTTGTCGGTGTTCGGCAAAATGATGGAGCATTATATCCATGGGCGGATGGCGCAAAACGCACAGAATTTTTCGTGCCGTTGTGGTATTCTATATGAAAAGACAGTAAGGAGAGATGAGCTTGAAACAAATTGCGTTCCGGCAGATGCTTATCGCCTATGCTCCTGATTCCATACAGGCGCAGGGTGATCGAAAGCTGGCGGAGGACATTGATCGGAACGAACCATTCAGCGTCGTCGAGGAGCTGGAGGACAGGGTGGAGCAGTATGGGGATTGAGGTAAAGCGCGCCGGTGTGCGGCGTGCCCAGTGCAGCTGCAGTATGCCTGCCGTCTGGTGGGCGCTGTCGTACGCGCGCGGCGCGTTGGTGATCTTTCACAGTCCGCGTTCCTGTGCTCATGTCGTGCGCGAAAAGGATGTCGGGACGTTTCATCGCATGGTCGGGGCGGAGACGTATGCGCCGCCGTCGCCCGTGCCGCTTCTCACGAGCGGAATCGGCGAGAACGATGCGGTGTTCGGTGCGGTGGAGCGCCTGCGCGCGTGCGTGCGTTATGCTGCAGAGAAATATCATCCGCGTGCGGTCTTTATCGGCGGATCGTGCGTGAGCGGCATCATCGGAGATGATACGCGTGCAGCGGCGGAGGGGATGGAGGCGGAGCTCGGTCTGCCCATCATCGCCATTCCGACGGGCGGCTTTTTGGATGATGTGTCCTTCGATGGCTACCTGTCCGTTGGCCGTGTGCTGGTGGAACGCTTTATGCAGCCGCCCAAGGAGACGCGCAGGGGGACGGTCGTGTTCCTCGGTGACTACGGCGGGCTCTACAGTGCCTATGTGCAGGAGCTGAAGCGGCTGCTCGAAGGGATCGGGCTGCATCTTGCGGGGCAGTTCCCAACCTACATGCCGCTCGATGAGATGCAGGCGGTGCCGGAGGCAGAGCTGCTCGTTGTGCTCGGGAGTGCGATGTCGGATGAGAAACAGGAAATGCTGATTTCCTTTGCACAGGAGATCCATGCGCGTTTTGGCACGCCGTACTTTGCCGATGCGTTTGCGGGCGGTGCGGAGGAGACTGCGCATTGGCTGCGCGCCATCGCGGCATGCTGTGGGCGTACGGCAGCGGCAGAGAAGGTCATAGAGCGCGAGAAAAAGGCATTTGATCGCGTGCTCGTCCGTGCGCGGGAGATGCTCAACGGGCGGCGCACCGTGCTCGTCGTCGGGCGGGAACTGCACTGGCTGCAGCCAGAGATCCTCCTGCGGCTGATCGAAAAGGCAGGAGTGCGTCTCGCGGGCATCATCCTCCTCGATCTTTTTACTGCCGAACAGCGGACGGGGGTAGAGGACGGACTGCACCAATGTACCGACGCGCCGATTCTCGACGCAGACGATCCCACAAGCGAGGAGCTGCTGCACGCAGTGGATTTTGCCTTTACGACACATGAACTCGTGGATGTGCAGCTGCGTCAGATTCTGCTCGGCAAGCTGCCCACGGTCGGCTGGGCGATGGAGCGCCAGCTGATTGAGGATATGGAGCACGTACTCTATCGGCATATTGAGAGGGGAGGGCTGATCTATGGATGAGGGCAATCTCAGTTTTGACGATATGTCCATGTGGATGGAGAGCTGCGCGCTGACGGGGGCGGCGGCGTTCTTTGCTGGTATGAAGGGCTGTGCGGTCATCGTCAATGGGCCGCTCTGGTGCTATCTCTTTACACAGCGGCATATCGAACAGACGCAGAGCGATATCTCGCATCGAATGCAATGCACACAGCTCGATAACGATGCGATTGTGTTCGGTGCAGAGGCGTATCTGCGCGAGGCGCTTCAGCCGTATATTGCGCATCCGCCTGCGCTGCTTGCTGTCATCAGCGGCAGTTCGGCGAGCCTAATCGGTGACGATGTCGGCGCGATTGTACGTGCCGCAGGGGTGACCTGTCCCATTGTTTCCCTTGACAGCGGCGGACTGATCGGGAACTTTGCGGATGGATGGCGGCGCGCTTCCTGTGCGGCGCTTGAGGTGCTGCTTCGGGCGACGGAGCCATCCGTGCGCCGGGGCGTCAACCTCATCGGCATGACCTCCTCCTACTACAACGGGGAGAACGATGCACGGGAACTCGTGTGCCTCTTGACGAGGGCAGGCTATGAAGTCCGCCATGTATTCGGCTGCGGCATGCGCCCCGAGGATGTCGATTCTCTCGCTCAGGCGGAGCTGAACATCGTCGTGCATGACGAGCTCGGATTGGCGGCGGCAGAGTACCTCGAGGAACGCTGCGGTATGCCCTATATTGCTCCGCTGCCTCCCTACGGACGAGCAGGAACGCGGCGATGGCTGGAGGAGATCTGTGCCGTACTGCCGCCTCCGCAGATGGCGGCGGCGATGGCGGAGATCCATGCGGCGGAGCGCAGGGATTTCCTGCGGATTAACGATCTCAAGAATACGTGGGGAGAGCTGTGCTTTGATACAGTGCTCATTCGTGCGCCGCGTACGACGGCGTGGGGGATGGCGCAGGCACTGCGTACAGAGTGGGCGGATGTACGCCACCTTGCTGTTGCAGCAGTATTACGAGCAGATGAGGCTGGTGCAGCAATCGCCGATGAGCGGCTGGCGGAGACGGATACGGCGCGGGCGCAGGAACTCCTTGCGGCGATGGAGCACGGGCTGCTCATGGGCAGCAGCAGCGAGTCCGTGTACGCCGACCCTCGCCGAATGCTCTATCTGCCCGTCGCCTATCCTGTTGTGGATCGCCTGTTGCTCTCCGATCTTCCCTTTATGGGGCTGCGCGGCGCACGCTGTATGGAGGACGCGCTTTGGAACGGGAGCGTCCTGCGGCGTGAACTGTCTGTCCGCGCATGGAAGAACCAATGACGATACCGCGCTAGTCAGGAGAGCATTATGACGGAATCCATTGTGACACCAAAGGAGAATCCGCTTGCCATTGCGCCCGTGGGCGGATTGATTCGAAAGTTTGCCCTGCCCGCCATCGTCAGTATGCTCGTCAATACGATTTACAACATCACGGATCAGATCTTCATCGGGCATACGGTCGGCATCTTGGGAAATGCCGCGACGAATACCGCCTTTCCCATCGTGATTCTCTCCACGGGACTGGCGCAGCTCGTGGGCATCGGGACGGCGGCAAATTTCAACCTCTTTATGGGGGAAAAGGCGCAGGACGCTGCACGCAGCTACGTCGGCACGGGGCTCGTCATGTCCGCCGTGCTCGGTATCCTGCTCGGCGGTCTTATTTTCATCTTCCAGACACCTGTGCTCCTGCTCTGCGGAGCGACGGAGAACGTTCTGCCGTATGCACAGCGTTACCTCGGAATTACGGCATGCGGACTGCCGTTTCTCCTCTTTTTCACGGCGAACAGTATGCTCATCCGCGCGGATGGCGCGCCGTCCTATGCGATGCGGTGTATGGTCAGCGGAGCCGTTCTGAACATTTTGCTGGATGCACTCTTCATGCTCGGATTCGGCTGGGGAATGGAGGGGGCGGCGCTCGCTACCGTCATGGCGCAGATCGTCTCATTCCTCGTATGTATTCGTTATTTTTCCCGCTTTCAGGCGTTTCTGATCGTGCGCTCCATGCTGCGGATGCGGAGGCATGAGATGCTCCGTATCGCCAAACTGGGGCTGTCGAACTTTTTGAATCAGATCATCATGATGACCGTCGGCATTACGCTCAACAATATCCTCACGCACTACGGTGCGCCGAGCGTCTACGGTGCGGATATTCCGCTCGCTGTGGCGGGGATTGTCACGAAACTCAACAGTGTGCTGATCGCCTTTACCGTCGGCCTGGCGCAGGGGTGTCAGCCGATCTTCAGCTTTAATATGGGGGCGGAGAACTACGGGCGCATCAAAGAGACCTATCGCAAGGGGCTTGTTTTTGCGTTGCTTTTAAGTATAGCGATTTTTTTGGTCTTTCAGCTCTTTCCACGCCAAATCACCGCCATCTTCGGCGGCGGGTCGGAGCTCTATTTTGACTTTGCCGAAAAATATCTGCGCATCTATCTGATGATGGTCTGCATCAGCGGCGTCCAGCCGCTCACCGTCAACTATTTCACGGCGATCGGCAGCGTGCGAACGGGGCTCACACTCTCCCTCTCGCGGCAGGGTCTCTTCCTCCTGCCGCTGCTCATCCTCCTGCCGCGCATCTTTGGGCTGGACGGCGCACTGTACGCGGGCCCCATCGCCGAGATCCTCGCCTTCGTCCTCGCTATGTCAACGATGTACCGGCATTGGCAGCAGCTGACACGCATGGAGCGGGGGGAAGTGCTGGAACAGAGATAAAAGTATCGTATGCGATTACTGTGTTTTGGGGATTGCGTTTACAATCTAAGAACACAATGCCCCCGCGATTTTTCCATTGCTTTTTTTGTCATGACCTCGTATAATGATAAAAAAGAAAGTGAGTGCTGATGCACTCTTCTCTATATTGCCTTTTAAGAGGTCCTGTGAGGCCTTAAGGGAGTTTTCAATGAAATATTCGACGCGGTCATTCGAGTTTATTTTGGATGCAAAGCTTTCTTATGCCTTTCTTTCGGCGTGAGAAGGCTTTTTTGTTGAAAGGGGATGCACATGGGACAGGAGTTGTCGCTCAAAGGACGGGATGTGCTCGGTCTGGAGGATTTTTCCGCCGAGGAGATCCGTCTGGTTCTCAGTACGGCACGCGAGATGAAGAATATCGTCGGGCGTGACATTAAGAAGGTGCCCGCACTGCGCGGGAAGGCGATTGTGACGCTTTTTTACGAGCCGAGCACGCGGACGCGGACGTCATTTGAACTGGCGGGAAAGTATCTGGGCGCCGATGTGGTGAACATCACGGCGAGCGCATCGAGCATCGTGAAGGGGGAGAGCCTGCGCGACACGCTTTATACGATCGAGGCGATGGGCGTGGATGCCATTGTCATGCGGCATAAAGCTGAGGGCGCAGCTGCCTACGCCGCCAAGGCGGTCTCTCCCGTCATCATCAATGCGGGGGACGGCGCGCATGCGCATCCCTCACAGGGCCTGCTTAATCTCTATACGATTGAGGAAAACAAGGGGAAACTCGCAGGGCTGAAGGTTGCCATTCTCGGTGATGTTCTGCACAGCCGTGTGGCGCGTTCTGACATTCAGGGCATGCGAAAGATGGGGATGGATGTCCATATCGCGGGACCGCGCACCCTCCTGCCGCGCTTTCTGTGTGAGGAGGAGGGCGTCACGATCCATGACCGCGTGGAGGATGCTCTTGAGGGGGCTGACGTAGTCGAGGTGCTGCGCATACAGCTCGAGCGCATGAAGGGCGGGCTGTTCCCGTCGACGCGTGAGTACGCGCGCATCTACGGGCTCAGTGAGGAGCGGCTCGCACTGGCGAAGGAGGATGCTCTCGTGCTGCATCCCGGCCCGATGAATAAGGGATGGGAGATCTCCGAGTCCGTCGCCTACGGCGTACAGTCGCGGATCCAGGAGGAGGTTAAAAACGGGGTCGCCGTACGGATGGCGCTCTTTACACTGGTACTGATGGGAGGGAAGGCCTGAATGCGTGCGTTGCTGCTGAAAGGGGGACGGGTGATTGATCCCGCCTCCAAACGAAATGAAGTTGCCGATGTCCTCGTCGAGGACGGTGTGATCCGCGCCGTTGGCGCAAATCTTTCCGCCGACGGCGCGGAGATTTACGATGCTGTGGGAAAGGTCGTTGTGCCCGGTCTGATCGATATGCACACGCATTTCCGCGAGCCCGGTCAGGAGGCAAAGGAGGATTTTGCTTCCGGCTCGCGCGCCGCAGCGGCAGGGGGATATACGACGATTGCGACGATGCCGAACACGCGCCCTGTCGTCGATACGGCGGCACTGGTGACGAGTCTGCAGAAGCGCGCCGAAGAGACGGCGGTCATGCACATCCGCATCATCGGTGCCGTGACGAAGAACCAGGAGGGCAAGGAGCTGGCGGAGCTCGGCGATATGGTTGAGGCGGGAGCGGTCGCCTTCTCAGACGATGGTCACTTCGATCCGTCGGCAAAGGTTCTCCTCAGTGCATACGACTATCTTGCGCCGTTTGATAAGGCAATCATCAATCATGAGGAAGATACCTCTCTCGTAGAGGAGGGAGCCATGAATGAGGGGCATCGCAGTGCGATGCTCGGCATCAAGGGGCGTCCGATTGTCGCCGAGGATATTGCCGTCGCGCGCGACATCATGCTCGCCGAGTATGCGGGTGCGCATGTCCATGTTGCTCACATCAGCTCGGCGCGTGCCGTCCAGCTGGTACGCGAGGCGAAGGCGCGCGGTGTGCACGTGACGACAGAGGTCACACCGCATCATCTCACGATGACGGAGGACTGCGTCGATCCATCGGATAGCTCGACAAAGGTCAATCCGCCGCTGCGGACGGAAAAAGACACCGCGGCCATGCTGGCGGGTCTGCTTGACGGGACGATTGATATGGTCGTAACGGATCATTCACCGCACGCACGTGAGGAGAAGGATCGCGAGTACATCTATGCGCCGAGCGGCTTCCCTGGGCTTGAGACGGCACTCGGCGTGCTCATGACGGAGCTGGTCCACACGGGGAGGCTCCCGCTCGAGACGCTGATCGAGCGCATGACCTATGCGCCTGCGCGCATCTTTCATCTCGATGCAGGGACGCTGCGCGAGGGGGCACCGGCGGATGTGACAGTCATTGATCCGAACTGCGTCTGGACGGTGGACGAGAAAAAGTTCTACACGCGGGGAAGTCACTCGCCGTTTGTCGGACGGGAACTTCGAGGAAAGGCTGTGCTGACGGTCGTGGACGGGAATATTGTAATGAAGGGCGGAGTCATAACAATATGAGAGGAAAACTGATTTTGGAGGACGGTTCGTCCTATGCGGGAGAGCTTCTGGACGGCAGCGCAAAGACGGTGGGGGAGGTTGTCTTTACGACGACCATGACGGGGTATCAGGAAAGTCTGACCGACCCGTCGTTCTGCGGACAGATTCTCACGATGACCTACCCGCTGATTGGGAACTATGGTACGGCAGAGAAATTTATGCAGTCCCGCCGCCCCTTTGTGCGCGGCTTTGTCATCGGTGAGCTCTGCGATGCACCGAATAATTGGCAGTCTGAGAAGAGCTTGATTGACTTTCTTACGCAGAGCAAGGTTCCGTGCCTTTATAACGTAGACACGCGAGCAGTGACGCGACATATCCGCGCTGCGGGCTCGATGAAGGGCGTGATCGTCCCCGACGGCACGGAGCCGGATGAGATCGCTGCACTGCAGGCGGAGGAGCTGCCGCGCGATCTCGTGGCGATGGTCACAACGCCCGAAGTCTATGTCATGGAGACGGATCAGGAGGACGCGCCGCATATTGCCGCGCTGGACTTCGGTGTCAAGCGCAGCATCTTGGAAAATATCAACCGCCTTGGTGCGAAGATCACGGTACTGCCTGCGTATACGAGTGCCGAGGAGGTGCTTGCGTTGAATCCCGACGGCATCTTTCTGTCCAACGGACCGGGAGACCCGCAGGATGTGCCTGAGATCGTCGCGGAGATTCAGAAGATGGCGGGAAAGAAGCCGATCTTCGGCATCTGCCTCGGGCATCAGCTGCTCGCGCTCGCCTTTGGCGCAAAGACCTATAAGATGAAGTTCGGTCATCGCGGCGGCAATCAGCCCGTCAAGAATCTGCGGATGAACCGCGTGCATATCTCGGCGCAGAATCACGGCTATGCGGTTGACCCCGCCTCGCTTGAGGGGACACCGCTCGTCATTACGCATACGAACGTCAACGATGATACCGTCGAGGGACTGCGGCACACGTCGCTGCCGATCTTCTCGGTGCAGTACCATCCCGAGGCTGCGCCGGGACCCGACGACAATATGTATCTCTTTGATGAGTTCTGGGCACTGATGAAGGGGGAGTGAGAGGATGCCGCGTAAGGAAAATCTCAATAAAGTCATGGTGATCGGCTCCGGCCCCATCATTATCGGGCAAGCCGCAGAGTTTGACTATGCCGGCTCGCAGGCCTGCCGTGCATTGAAGGAAGACGGGCTGGAGGTTGTCCTCGTCAACAGCAATCCCGCCACCATCATGACGGACACCAATATCGCCGACCGTGTTTACATCGAGCCGCTGACGGTGGAGTTTCTGACGGAGATTATTGCCAAGGAAAAGCCGGATGGCCTTCTCGCCACGCTCGGCGGACAGGCGGGGCTGAACCTTGCCGTTCAGCTTGCGGAGAAGGGCATCCTGGCGGAGTACGGTGTGGAGCTCCTCGGCACGTCTCTCGATGCCATCGAGAAGGCGGAGGATCGTGAGCGCTTTAAGGAGACAATGGAGAAACTCGGGGAGCCAATCCCCGAGAGCCTGATTGTCGAGGATGTCCACGCAGCTGTGGATTTTGCCAACACGATCGGCTACCCTGTCATCGTTCGCCCTGCCTATACCATGGGAGGTACGGGCGGCGGCATTGCTGAGAATGAGGAAGAACTCATCGCCATCGTCATCAAGGGGCTGAACTACTCCATGATCGGGCAGGTGCTCATCGAGCGCAGTGTCGCGGGATGGAAGGAGATCGAGTTCGAAGTCATCCGTGACGGGAACGACAACTGCATTACCGTCTGCAGTATGGAGAATTTTGACCCTGTCGGTGTCCATACGGGAGACAGTATCGTTGTTGCGCCCGCGCAGACCCTGACCGACCACGAGTATCAGATGCTGCGCAGTGCCAGTCTGCGGATCATCCGCGAGCTCGGCATTGAGGGCGGCTGCAACGCACAGTACGCGCTCGATACGAAGAGCGATCAGTACTACGTCATCGAGGTGAACCCGCGCGTCAGCCGTTCCTCGGCACTCGCGTCGAAGGCAACGGGCTACCCGATTGCCAAGGTGTCGTCGAAGATCGCCATCGGCTATACGCTGGATGAGATCGTCAACTCGGTAACGAAGAAGACGAAGGCGTGCTTTGAGCCTGCCATTGACTACTGCGTGGTGAAGTTCCCGCGCTGGCCGTTCGATAAGTTCGTCTATGCGGACCATACGCTCGGCACGCAGATGAAGGCGACGGGCGAGGTCATGTCCATTGACCGCAGTTTTGAGGGCGCCATTCTCAAGGCGGCTCGTTCCCTCGAGATCGGCGTGAACCGTCTCTATCTGGAACGTTTTGCCGACTGGGATGATGAACGTCTGGAAAAACAGCTTGCCCTCATCAACGATGAGCGCATCTTTGTCATGGCGGAGGTGCTGCGCCGCGGCAAGCTGTCCGTGGACGACATCTCGCGCATCACAAAGGTGGACAAGTGGTTCATCCATAAGCTGAAGCATATCGCCGATGTTGAGCGTCAGCTCGCGGAGGAGCCACTCACACCGGAACTTCTCGCTGCTGCAAAGTGGGTCGGTCTTGCCGATGTTTCCATTGCCGAGATCACCCATAAGACGCGCGATGAGATCCGCACGATGCGCCGCAGCAACAATATTCTGCCGTGCTATAAGATGGTGGATACCTGTGCCGCTGAGTTCGAGGCGATGACGCCGTACTACTACTCCACTTTCCGCGGGACGGAGGACGAGGTCGCCGTATCGAACAAGAAAAAGGTGATTGTGCTCGGCTCGGGGCCGATCCGCATTGGTCAGGGTGTGGAGTTTGACTATTGCTCGGTGCATTCCGTGTGGGCGCTGCGCGAGATGGGCATCGAAGCCATCATCATCAACAACAATCCGGAGACGGTCAGTACGGACTTCGACATCTCCGACCGTCTCTACTTCGAGCCGCTGACGGTGGAGGATGTGCTGAACATTGCCGACAAGGAGAAACCGGACGGCATCATTGTCCAGTTCGGCGGACAGACGGCCATCAACCTCGCGGCTGAACTTGAACGCGCCGGCCTGCATGTCTATGGCACGTCCGTTGACGATATTGACCGCTCCGAGGATCGTGAGCGATTCGAAGAGGTGCTGACAGAGACGGAGATTTCACGTCCTGAAGGCATCAGCGTGACGAATCTCGACGATGCTGTCACAGGTGCTGCGCGCATCGGCTATCCCGTCATGGTTCGCCCCTCCTATGTCCTCGGCGGCCGTGCGATGGAGATCGTCTACAATGAGGATGAGCTGCGCGACTATATGAGCCGTGCCGTCAAGGTGACGCCGGATCATCCCGTGCTCGTGGATCGCTATATGCAGGGCACCGAGGTCGAGGTTGATGCCATTTCCGATGGTGTGGATGTTGTGATTCCGGGCATCATGGAGCACATCGAGCGCGCCGGCGTCCACTCGGGCGACAGTATCGCGGTCTATCCGCCGCAGACGCTGTCTGCACGCGTGATCTACACGATCATCGACTATACGAAGCGTCTTGCCGTTGCCCTGCATGTCAAAGGGCTGCTCAACATTCAATTCGTCGTGGCGCATGACGAGGTGTTCATCATCGAAGTGAATCCGCGTTCGAGCCGTACCGTTCCATTCCTTTCGAAGATCACGAACGTCAATATGGTTCACGTTGCGACGCAGGTTGCGATGGGGCATACGCTGAAGGAACTCGGCTTCCACTCGGGGCTCGTTCCGCCGCGTCCCTATGTCGCTGTCAAAGCCCCCGTATTCTCCTTTGCCAAGATGACGGATGTCGATATCTCGCTTGGCCCTGAGATGAAGTCCACGGGTGAGGTCATGGGCATTGACTATCACTATGCCCGTGCGCTCTACAAGGCGATTATCGGGTCGGGGCTCAATGTGCCGACCAAGGGGTGCCTGCTCTTTACGGTGGCGGATAAGGATAAGGACGAGCTCAAGCAGCTTGCAAAGGCGTTCTCTGAGTTCGATTTTGAGATCGCGGCGACAGAGGGGACGGCGAAGGTCATCGCGTCGCTCGGCATCGACGTTGAGATCGTCGGCAAGGTGCATGAGCGCAGCACGGACATCATCGAGATGATCAAGAGCGGGCGCATCAGCATGGTCATCAACACGTTGACGCAGGGAAAGCACTCGGCACGCGACGGCTTTAAGATTCGCCGCGCCACGGTTGAACACGGAATTGCGTGTCTCACTTCTCTCGATACGGCTTGGGAGGTGCTCCGCGTCCTCGAGTTTATGCAGAAGCGGCGTCTTGTCTATGCACTCGCACTGCAGGACTATGTCGGCGGAGGGGATGATCTTGCCTAAGATATGTGAGGATGCCCGCGTCCTGCATCAGCGGAGCCCGATGGCGGGGATCTATGATCTGACGCTGTCTGCCCCGACGATTGCCCGCAGTGCACGGCCGGGACAGTTCGTTGAAGTCACTGTCCCGCATGGCGGAGCACTACTGCGGCGTCCGCTCGGCATCGCAGAGACCTCTGCAGAGGAGGGGGCGATCCGCATCATCTATCGCGTTGTCGGGCGTGGGACAGAGCTCCTCGCTGCGGCGGGTGCGGGGGAGATGATCTCCGTGCTCGGCCCTCTGGGGCATGGCTTTAACGTCACGTATCGACATCCACTGCTTGTTGGAGGAGGTATGGGGCTGGCGCCCCTTCTCTTTTTTGCGACGGCGCATGGCAGTTCCTCCATACTGATGGGGGGGCGCACGAAGGCGGAACTCTTCTGGGAGGCTCTGTTTCGTCCCCATGTCCGCGCCGTTCACGCGACGACGGATGACGGTTCATACGGGACGGAGGGCTTTGTGACAACGCTTCTGCCGGAGCTTTTGCAGGAGGGGGACTATGATGCTGTCGCCGTCTGCGGCCCGCCGATCATGATGGAGCGCGTCGCTCAGATGGCGGCGTCCTTTGGGCTGCCCTGTGAGGTGTCGTTGGAGCGCCGCATGGCGTGCGGCCTCGGGGCGTGTCTTTCCTGTGCCGTGGATACGCGCAGCGGACGCCGCAAGGTCTGTAAGGACGGCCCCGTGTTCTCTGCCGAGGAGGTGTACGGAAATGTCTCATAGCGCTGCGACGCGGTATGACGTGCTGCTCTGCACCAATGTCGCAGGCATTGCGATGCGGACGCCTGTGCTTGCGGCGTCCGGGACATTCGGCTTCGGCGAAGAGTTCGCGGACTTTGTCGATCTCGCGCGTCTCGGCGGCGTGATGGTCAAGGGGACGACGCTCCTCCCGCGACGTGGAAATGACGGGGTACGGATTGCGGAGACGCCGCAGGGGATGCTCAACTGCATCGGCCTCGAGAACCCCGGGGCAGACGTATTCCTCCATGAAACACTGCCGCGCATCGCAGACTATGGCATGAACGTCATTGTCAATATCTCAGGCAGCTCCGTGGAGGACTATGCGGCACTCGCCGCACGGCTAAATGTCACGGGTGTCGCGGCGCTCGAAGTCAACATCTCCTGTCCGAACGTCAGGGAGGGCGGGATTGTCTTTGGCACGGATCCGCGTGCGGCGGCAGAGGTCGTGCGTGCGGTCTGCGCGGAGAGCACGCATCCCGTCATCGCCAAGCTGTCTCCGAACGTGACCAGCATCACGGAGATGGCTCTCGCTGTAGAAGATGCGGGGGCGGATGCCATATCGCTCATCAATACGCTCATCGGGATGCAGATTGATATACACCGCTGGCAGCCTGTTCTCGGCAATCGGACGGGCGGACTTTCCGGCCCTGCCGTGAAGCCGGTTGCCGTCCGTATGGTGTGGGAGGTGGCTCATGCCGTCCGTGTTCCCGTGATCGGTATGGGCGGGATTGCCTCGTGGCAGGATGCGGTGGAGTTCTTTCTCGCGGGAGCGTCTGCCGTCGCTGTCGGCACGGCGAACTTTGCTGATCCCGAAATTACGATGAAAATCTGTGACGGTCTTGGACAGTATCTGCACGATAAACAGCTATCGAATATACAGGAAATTGTCGGAAAAGCATGGTAATCGATGTATTTTTCCAATAATTTTTAGAGAAATTTGATCCAAAATCGTCACTTTGTTCCTATAAAATCGTTTCTTTCCGCATCCTACAAGGCGTTGGGGCGTTTTTGACACCTCTCCCCCAGATGTGGTATAATCTCCCCGTTGGTATGAGAGACCAAGACAATCGCGTCTGTGTTTCAGCAGATGAGGAAAGTCCGAGCTCCATAGGGCAGTGTGCTGGATAACGTCCAGCGAGGGTGACCTCAGGGACAGTGCCATAGAAATTTAAACCGCCGACATTGTCGGTAAGGGTGGAAAGGTGCGGTAAGAGCGCACCAGCGGTCGGGTGACCGGCCGGCTTCGGTAAACCCCACATGGAGCAAGACCAAATAGGGAAGGATTTCCGGCGGCCCGTCGGCCTTCCGGGTAGTGTCGCTTGAGATGCCTGGCAACAGGTGTCCCAGATAAATGATTGTCACCGCCTTTTTGGGGGCGGAACAGAACTCGGCTTATTGGTTTCTCGTAGCCAATGTAATTGTGCACTTGTGGAAGGAAGTGTTTGCTTGCGAAAGAAAATCAAGATTCTTGCGTTATCCGCTATGCTTCTCTGCTCCGCATCAATCGCGAGCGCAGAGTCATTCCAGATCGGTGATCAGGGAACGGATGTTGCCGAGATTCAAGGTCAGCTTTCTAATTATGGTTATGATGTTGCCGCTGATGGTGATTTCGGCCCGGCAACGGCGGAGGCAGTCAAGGAGTTCCAAGCAGCACACGGCCTTGCTGTGGATGGTCTTGTGGGACCGTCAACCTATGAGGCTCTTCTCGGAAAGGCGATGCCGCAGGTTAGCCGCGGCTCGAACTATTTCGTGCGCCGCATTGTTTCGGACTCCATGCAGTACCTCGGTGTGCCGTATTCGTTCGGCGGAACGACACCGGCAGGGTTCGACTGCTCCGGCTTTGTCCGCTACGTCTTTGCCAATGCAGGGATCTATCTCCCGCGTACGGCAGATGCGCAGTATGAGGTCGGCTATCCAGTCTCGTCAGCAGAGATGGTTCCCGGCGATCTCGTCTTTTTCTCCACGTATGACTATGGTCCGTCGCACGTCGGCATCTACCTCGGTGATGGCAACTTCATCAATGCCTCGTCGAGCCGTGGAGTCGCAATTGATAACCTGTACGGCGGCTATTGGGGCGCATGCTATATCGGTGCACGTCGCGTGATGTGATGATGCAGAATCTGAGAGGGGCTCAGCCCCTCTTTTTTGATAGGAGCGGTTCGGATGGCGGATATTTTCTTACTTCTGCTTATCTTTCTGATGGTCTACTATGTCTTTGGCGATGAGCTGTTTCCACGATAATAATATAGAAGATAGTTGCATTCTTTCCTAAATTTAGGTAAGATGAGGAGCGTGTAGAAGGTGGAAGATCGGTGGTATCTGGCGGCGCTTCTGCGCTGTCCTCAGGTGGGCAGCGTTCGTATGCAGCGGCTGCAAAAGGTATGTCCTGCGGCAAAGGATGTATGGTCGATGACCGCCGCAGAACTGCGTGCGACAGGAGCCCTCACGGATGCTGCTGCCGACGCACTTGCACGGCACATACAGGGGGATCCTAATCTGCCGGAACGCATCGCGGAGGACTGCCGACGCGCTGATGTGTCGATGGTGACGATGGAGGATGAATGTTATCCGCTCGTTCTGCGAGAGATCTTTGATCCGCCGCTCGTGCTCTACTATCGCGGCACACTTCTGCCCGACGCACGGCGCATCAGCATCGTCGGTGCGCGCAAATTCTCAGGCTATGGGGAGGCTGCCGCGCTCGAGTTTGCGGAGCATCTCGCGGCGGCGGGAGTCACTGTAGTCAGCGGTGCGGCGCGCGGGATCGACACGCGTGCGCATCGCGGTGCACTGCGCGGCGGACGGACGGTTGCGGTCCTTGGCTGTGGCGTGGATATTGCCTATCCGCCCGAGAACCGCCGCCTGTTGACGGAGATCGCTGCGGCGGGCGGGGCAGTCCTCTCCGAGTATGCCCCCGGGACACAGCCGCTACCCATGTTCTTCCCTGCGCGTAACCGCATCATCAGCGGACTCGCGGAGGGGGTGCTTGTCGTTGAGGCGGCACGGCGCAGCGGCTCTCTGATCACCGCTGAGATGGCACTCAGCGAGGGACGTGAAGTCTATGCGATTCCCGGCAGCATCTATTCGCCGCAGAGCGGCGGCTGCCATAACCTCATCCGTGCAGGGGCACGTCTGGTAGAATCTCCGCGTGAAATTCTCGAAGAGATGCATCTCGCCGCACCACAGCGGCGCTCTACCCGCGCACAGCTGACACCGGAAGAGGCACACGTCTATCAGGTGCTCTCCTTCGATCATGCGCTGACCATGGACGAAATCATCGACAGTCTGCCCGTGAGCACGACAACGAGCCTCCCGCTCCTTCTCCTGCAAATGCAGCTGAAGGGCGTTATCATAGAGAATGAAATGCACGCCTATCGGCGTGCCGAAAGGAACTGACGGATTGGCGACGCAAGCATCTGCCCGCAAGGCGAAAGCCGGCACAGCGAAGAAAACGAAGACAGCGAAAACGGCAGGGAAAAAACCACAGAAAAAAATTCTGGTGATTGTGGAGTCTCCTGCAAAGGCAAAGACCATCGAGCGGCACCTTGGCAAACAGTATACCGTTCGTGCGTCGATGGGACATCTGCGCGATCTGCCGAAAAGTCAGTTCGGCATTGATGTGGAACATAACTTTGAGCCGAAATACATCAATGTGCGCGGCAAGGGGGACCTGATCCGTGCGCTCAAAAAAGAGGCAAAGGATGCCGATAAAATCTATCTGGCAAGCGATCCTGACCGCGAGGGGGAAGCAATCGCTTGGCATTTGGCACACATTCTCGGCGTTGACCCTGCGACGGACTGCCGCATCGTCTTTCACGAGATTACGAAGCCCGCGATTGAGGAGGCTGTGCATCATCCGCGTCCCATTCACATGGCGCAGGTCGATGCCCAGCAGGCACGACGCATGCTGGACCGCATTGTCGGCTATCAGCTCTCACCGCTCCTCTGGCGCAAGGTGCGCAAGGGGCTTTCTGCCGGACGCGTCCAGTCGGTCACGGTACGCCTGATCTGCGATCGTGAGCGCGAGATCGAGGCCTTTCAGTCCGAGGAGTACTGGACGGTCGAGGCGAAGCTGAAAAAGGATAAGCACGCCTTTATCGCCGAGGTGACCCATGCGCACGGCAAGAAACTCGCCCTGCACAGCGAGGCAGAGACGAAGGCACTGACGGATGATCTGGCACAGCAGAAATTTTCCGTGCAGGAGGTCAAACGCAGTGAGCGCAGGAAGAAAGCTGCGCCGCCCTTTACGACCAGTTCCCTGCAGCAGGATGCGGCGCGCAAGCTTGGATTTACGTCGGGACGCACGATGATGATCGCCCAGCAGCTCTATGAGGGCGTCGTTCTGGGGCGTCACGGTGCGACCGGTCTTATCACCTATATGCGTACCGACTCGACGCGCATTTCAAATCTCGCCGTGGATGAGGCCCGCAGTTTTCTCAGTGAGGAGTACGGAAAGGAGTATGTTCCATCTCGTCCCAATGTCTACGCGATGGGGAAGAAGGCGCAGGACGCACATGAGGCAATCCGTCCGACGAGTATCCTGCGTACGCCCGCAGAGGTGGAGAACTACCTGAACCGCGATCAGCTCCGTCTCTATACGCTCATCTGGCAGCGGTTCGCCGCCAGTCAGATGTCTGCCGCCGTTTACGACACCATCGCGGCACAGATTGCAGCAGGGGACTATCGCCTCCGCGCGCATGGATCAAAGCTGAAGTTCAAGGGCTATACCGCTGTCTATGTCGGGGCGGAAACAGCAAAGAAGGAGAAGGACACGCTCCTGCCCGACCTTGTGGATGGTGATCCTCTGACGCTGGGGGCGTTGAATCCCGAGCAGCACTTTACCGAGCCGCCGCCGCGCTACAACGACGCGTCGATCGTCAAGACCCTCGAGGAACTGGGGATTGGGCGTCCGAGCACGTACGCGCCCATCATCGAGACCATCCAGAAGCGCGGCTACGTGGAGCGGCGGGAAAAGCAGTTCCGTCCGACGGAGCTGGGCTTTATCGTCACGGATATGCTCGAGGAGCATTTCAAGAACATTGTCGATGTCAAGTTCACGGCGAATCTGGAGGGAGAACTCGACGGTGTCGCTGATGGGACGCTCGACAAGAATGAGCTGCTCGGCAGCTTTTACAAACCGTTTGAACAGACGCTGAAAAAGGCGGAGGATGCCATCGGTACGGTGGAACTCCCCGAGGAGGTCACCGATATCCCCTGCGATAAGTGTGGCCGCATGATGGTCGTCAAACAGGGGCGTTTTGGCAAGTTCCTTGCGTGTCCCGGCTTCCCTGAGTGCCGCAACGCAAAGCCGCTCCTGCGCGACACGGGTGTCGCGTGTCCCAAGTGCGGCGGGCGGATCGTCGAGCGAAAGAGTCGACACGGGCGCGCGTTCTTCGGATGCGACCGCTATCCCGAATGTGACTATACAACGTGGGATGAGCCCCAGAAGGAGACCTGCAAGACCTGCGGTGCCTTTATGCAGAAGCATCGCTACCGTACGGGGCGCGCCATTCTCTACTGCAGCAACGGGGCATGCCCTTCGCGTATCGGCAGCCCCATCGAAAAGGAACTGGCGCGCCAGAAAAAGCGTGCACAGGAAGCCCTTGAAAAGACGAAGGAGACTGATGCTGCGGCAAAGGAGCCGGCAACGAAACGAAAGACAAGTGCGCGTAAGGGGACACGCTCGTGAGCGGCGTACGCATCATCGGGGCCGGACTTGCTGGTGCCGAGGCAGCATGGCAGGCGGCTGAAGCAGGAATTGCCGTGGAGCTTTTTGAGATGCGTCCGCTGCGCCGTTCGCCGGCACATAAGACGGATGCCTTTGCGGAACTCGTCTGCAGCAACTCCCTGCGGGCGGCGGGGCTGATGAATGCCGTCGGCGTGCTCAAAGAGGAGATGCGCCGCATGAACTCCATCATCATGCAGGCGGCAGATCATACGGCTGTTCCTGCCGGCGGCGCACTGGCGGTGGATCGCGAGGCGTTCAGCGCCTATGTGACGGAGCGCATTGTGCAGCATCCACTGATCCATGTGCATCACGAGGAGATCACGGAGCTGCCCTCCACGGATGACAGCGTCCTCATCGTCGCCTCCGGACCACTGACCGATGGGCAGCTTGCGGAGGCGATACGTCGCCTGCTTGGCGATGATGGGCTGTACTTCTATGATGCAGCGGCACCGCTCGTCAGCTTCTCCAGCATTGATATGAATGTGGCGTACCGCGCCTCGCGCTATGGGAAGGGCGAGCCCGCCTACATCAACTGCCCCATGAATGAAGCGGAATACGATGCCTTCTGGCAGGCACTGACGACGGCGGAGGCGGCAGAGACACATAATTTTGAAAAAGCAATTTTCTTCGAGGGCTGCATGCCGGTCGAGGTCATGGCAGCGCGCGGGCGCGATACACTCCTCTACGGTCCGCTGAAGCCCGTCGGCCTTGAGCATCCCGTGACGGGGGAGCGTCCATACGCTGTGGTGCAGCTGCGGCAGGACAACGCAGCGGGATCGATCTACAACATCGTCGGATTCCAGACCCATCTCAAGTGGCCGGAGCAACGGCGTGTTTTTCAGATGATTCCGGGGCTGGCAGCGGCGGAGTTCCTCCGCTACGGTGTGATGCACCGCAACAGCTTTATCAGTGCACCACGGCATCTGCGTCCGACGTTCCAGTACACGGGAGATGACCGCCTGCTGTTTGCGGGGCAGATGACCGGTGTGGAGGGCTATGTCGAGTCCGCCGCATCGGGGCTTGTCGCGGGGAAAAATGCCGCGCGGCTGGTACAGGGGGAATCACCTGTCGTATTTCCCGTCAGTACCTGCCACGGCGCACTCGCACACTATATCACGACCTGTGATCCAGAACACTTTCAGCCCATGAACATCAACTTCGGGCTGCTCCCACCGCTCGCGGACTTGCCGCGCCGCACGCGTAAACCGGAGAAAAAAAGGATGCTGGCAGAGCGTGCATTGGAGGACTTGGAGCACTTTCTGGAAGGAGAGACACTGTGACATTTCATGCAACAACCATTGTGGCGGTCAAAAAGGATGGCAAGGTTGCCATCGCGGGCGACGGTCAGGTGACCTTCGGCGAGCGTGCGATCATGAAGGCGAACGCGCGCAAGGTGCGGCGTCTCTATCATGGAAAAATCCTCGCGGGATTCGCGGGCTCGGTCGCAGACGCGTTTACTCTTTTTGAAAAGTTCGAGGTCAAGCTGGAGTCGTACAGCGGCAATCTCCAACGCGCTGCCGTGGAGCTGGCGAAGGACTGGCGTACGGACAAGGTACTGCGCAAACTGGAGGCACTTCTCCTCGTTGCGGATCAGGACAGCATCCTCATGATCTCCGGCAACGGCGAGGTCATTGAGCCGGATGGTGACTGCACGGCGATTGGTTCAGGCGGGTTCTTTGCCCTTGCGGCGGCACGTGCTCTCGTGGCGCATTCGGCGCTGGATGCACCCGCAATAGCAAAGGAGTCTCTCTCGATCGCTGCGGATATCTGCGTCTATACGAATCATCACATCACGGTGGAGGTACTGGAATCATGAGTCAGATCGGAGTCAACGAACAGACACCGCGCGAGATCGTCGCCGAGCTCGACAAGTATATTGTCGGTCAGCATGAGGCGAAGCGCTCGGTCGCGATCGCTCTGCGCAACCGCTGGCGGAGCCGTCAGCTCGATGCGGATATGCGCGAGGACATCATTCCGAAAAACATCCTCATGATCGGCTCGACCGGTGTCGGCAAGACGGAGATTGCCCGCCGTCTGGCGCGCCTCGTGCGTGCGCCATTTCTGAAGGTGGAGGCGACCAAGTTCACCGAGGTTGGTTACGTCGGACGCGACGTGGAGTCCATCGTGCGTGATCTCGTCGAGACCTCCGTGCGGATGGTGCGTCAGCAGAAGATTGAGGAAGTGGAGGACAAGGCAAAGGAGAATGCAGAGGAGCGTCTCATTGATGTCTTTGTTCCACCGCCAAAGAAGTCGACAAATCCGCTCGGCAGCCTGTTCTCCTCGCAGGAGGATGAGCCGGAGGAGAAAAAGGAAGAGCCGCCGAAGTATCAGGCGGGACGTGAGTGGATGCGCAAGCGGCTGCGCTCCGGTGAGCTCGAAAATGATGTCATCGAAGTCGAGGTGGAGGAATCCGCGCGCCCGATGGGCAATATGTTTGCCGGCTCCTCCTTGGAGGGGATGAGCGACAACCTCCAGTCCATGATCGGGAAGCTCGTGCCGAAAAACCGTCACAAGCGCAAGGTGACAGTCGCACAGGCACGCAAGATCTTCGCGGCCGAGGAGGCGGACAAACTCGTCGATATGGATGTCGTCGCCGAGGAGGCGGTGCGCGCTGCCGAATACAGCGGCATCGTATTCCTCGATGAGATTGATAAGGTCGCCGTGAGTAATGGACGCAGTGCGGGTGCCGACATCTCGCGTGAGGGCGTTCAGCGTGACATCCTGCCGATTGTGGAGGGCTCTACGGTCGTTACGAAGTATGGCCCCGTCAAGACCGATCATGTGCTCTTCATTGCGGCGGGGGCATTTCATACGGCGAAGCCGTCGGACCTCATTCCAGAGCTGCAGGGGCGTTTTCCGATTCGCGTCGAGCTGAAGTCGCTCGTCAAGGAGGACTTCGAGCGCATCCTCACCGAGCCGCGCAACGCACTCATCAAGCAGTACAGTGCGCTGCTCGGCGTGGAGGGCGTCTCTCTGCGCTTTGCAGATGATGCCGTCAGCCGCCTTGCGCAGCTGGCGGAGACCGTCAATGAGCAGACGGAGGACATCGGCGCACGACGCCTCTACACGCTGCTTGAAAAACTCTTGGAGGAGCTTTCCTTTGACGCGCCCGATCTCACGGAGAAGGAGGTCGTCATCGACGCGGCGTATGTTGACCGTTGTCTCGCGGACATCGCCGGCGACCACGACGTATCGCGATTTATTCTCTGACAACAGGAAGCACGGATAAACTCAGCCACGCCATCACGATTGACGGACTTCACTTTATCCGTGCTTCCGATAAGAACGGTTTGGATGAGTCCAGGCCGTTTTTTCTATTGCCTAAGTGTGCATTTTATGAGATAATTCAGAGTGAAAGAATCTGTGCAGGAGGTATGGCTATGGACGAACAGGGGGGGCTCTTTGCACGGGCGGCGTATCAGCCGCTCGCGGAGCGCGTTCGTCCACGCACGCTTGACGACTTTGTCGGGCAGGAGCATCTCCTGGGGCAGGGGAAGATACTGCGCCGCCTCATTGAGAGTGACCGCATCACCTCGATGATTTTCTGGGGACCGCCCGGCGTCGGCAAGACAACGCTGGCGCAGATCATCGCCGCGCGTACGAAGGCGGAGTTCATCACGTTCTCTGCCGTGACGAGCGGGATCAAGGAGATCCGCACGGTGATGCAGGAGGCGGATCGGCGCCGTATGTACGGGGAGCGCATCGTTGTCTTTGTCGATGAGATTCATCGCTTTAACAAGGCACAGCAGGATGCGTTTCTGCCGTTTGTGGAGAAGGGAAGCATTGTCCTCATCGGCGCGACCACGGAAAATCCCTCCTTTGAGATCAACAACGCTCTGCTCTCGCGCTGTCGTGTCTTTGTCCTGCAGGGGTTGACGGAGGCCGACATCGAACACCTCCTCCGCCATGCGATCGCAACGGATAGAGAGCTGTCGCAGATGCATATCCATCTGTCCGATGATGGGATTACTGCCGTTGCCGCCTTTGCCAACGGTGATGCACGTAGTGCGCTCTCGACGCTCGAGATGCTCGTCCTCAATGCGGATGAGCGGGATGGCGAGTTATACATCACGGAGGAGAATCTCGCACAGTGCATTACGCGAAAATCCCTGCTCTATGACAAGAACGGCGAGGAGCACTATAATCTCATCTCAGCACTTCACAAGTCCATGCGTAACTCAGACCCGGATGCGGCAGTTTATTGGCTCGCGCGGATGCTGGAGGCGGGGGAGGATCCACTCTATGTGGCACGCCGTGTGACGCGTTTTGCTGCGGAGGATGTTGGCCTTGCCGACCCGCGTGCGCTGGAGCTTGCCGTCGCCGCCTATCAGGCATGTCACTACATCGGGTATCCCGAGTGCAACGTCCATCTGACGCAGGCTGTCGTCTATCTTTCGCTCGCACCAAAATCGAACGCCATGGAGACGGCATATCTCGCGGCGGCGGCCGATGCCCGCATGATGCTCGCCGAGCCTGTGCCGCTGGTGATACGGAATGCACCGACGCGGCTGATGAAGGATCTGGATTATGGCAAGGGCTATCAGTATGCGCATGATGCAGAGGAGCACATCACCAATATGCAGTGTCTTCCGGACGCGTTGGTGGGACGCGCGTACTATCAGCCGACGGATCAGGGAATGGAGAGCCGTTTTCGGGAGCGGCTGGAGTGGATCAAGGCGTGGAAGGCAGAGCATGCCCCCAAGAAGAATAATGGATAAATATGTATGACGAGGAAGGAGCTCCTGCGTTGGATGGGAAGCTGAAACTGTACGGGTTTAACAACCTGACGAAGGCGCTGAGTTTCAATATTTATGATATTTGCTATGCGAAGTCGGCGCGTGAGCAGCGGGATTACATCAAGTACATTGATGAGCAGTACAACTCCGACCGTCTCACGAAGATTCTTTCGCAGGTGACCGATATGATCGGTGCGCGGATCCTGAATATTGCAAAGCAGGACTACGAGCCGCAGGGAGCGAGCGTGACGATGCTCATCGCCGAGGAGGCAGCGGTCATCTCGGGAAGCAAGAAGCCCGTCAACGGAACAGCACTGACGGGGGAGACGATACTTGCCCATCTAGACAAGAGCCACGTCACCGTACATACCTATCCTGAGTTTCATCCCGATACGAGCATTGCAACCTTTCGCGTGGATATCGACGTCGCGACCTGCGGAGAGATTACACCGCTGCAGACGCTGGACTATCTCATCAGTCAGTTCGACTCGGACATCATCACGATGGACTATCGTGTACGCGGCTTTACGCGCGATCTGCAGGGACGCAAGCTGTTTATGGACAGCAAGATGACCTCCATCCAGGAGTTTATCAAACAGGAGACGCTGGATGAGTATGATGCCGTGGACATCAACCTCTATCAGGCAAGCCTTTTCCATACGCGGATGCTGATCAAGGAGCCGCAGCTCCAAAACTACCTCTTCAATACGGATGTCGATGAGATCCCGCCCAAGACACGGCTCCTCATCAGTACGAGTCTGCGCCGCGAGATGATCGAGATCTTCAGCGGGAGAAACGTGTACTAGGTATTTGTGTGCTGGGAGATGATCGGATGCCGCTCTATAAAAAATCGCTTTTGATTCTCCTGGCGCTGCTTGGTGCTGTCCTGATCGGTGCGACCTACGGCTACTATCGAGAGCAGGATGCCATCGCGCTCGACGCGGCGACGACTGAGCACGTCGAGCCCCTGCGCAAGGTTACCGTCTATGTCTCGGGTGAGGTAAAGAAGCCCGGGCTGGTCACGCTGGATGAGGACAAACGCGTCGCCGATGCGGTGAATGCTGCCGGCGGTGTGATCGAGACAGCAGATGTTGACCATATCAATATGGCGGCACATCTTGAGGACGGAATGCAGGTTCGCGTGCCCATGCGTCTGCGCGATGCAGGAGAAAAGGGAGCGGCGGCATCTCCCGGCAGGCAGGCAGACGGAAAGATCAATCTCAACACGGCGACCGAGAAGGAGCTGCAGGAGCTGCCCGGCATCGGTCCCGCCATGTCTGCGCGTATCGTGGAGTATCGTGAGAGCAATGGCGCATTTCAGTCCATCGACGATATCAAGAAGGTGCGCGGCATTGGTGCGGCTAAATTTGAAAAACTGAAAGATCGTGTGACGCTATGAAAACGGGACAGCACCCGCTGCGCTTCCTCATGGGGCTGCTGGCGGTGTTTTGTCTCGGCATTGTCTGTGGTGCCTGCTGCGGTATCTCTCTTTCCGTGCATCGTATCTATCTTATCGCCGCCATCCTGATCTTTTTTTCAGCCTCCGTTATCCTCGTTCTGAAACAGCATGAACGAACATGGATCGCGTTTGTGGGGCTTTTTTTCGTTGCGGGGATGTTTCGATTTGCGGGGGCGTATGAGCTGCCGGCGCAGGATATATCTCGTGCGGCAGGAGAGGAGACTGTTGTCTCTGGGATCATCACGGAGATGCCGCGCGTCACGGAGCGCACGGACGGGTCGCGGCAGATTCGCTATACTGCAGCGGTATACGCTCTGGGGCAAGGCAATGCAGAGCGTACGGCGAATGGACAGCTGCTCCTCTATGAACGGGAGGAGGATACGTCACCGCATGTGGGGCGCATTGGAGACAGGATCACGGCAGAGGGGAAGATTCGCCGCCCCCATGGATATCAAAATCCTGGGCAGATAGACACGGCGCTCCTCCTCCGCACGCAGGGGATCACGGCCTCTCTGTCGGCACATCGGGGGAGTGTATCCATCGAGTCCCGTGATGATATCTCTCTATGGGAGCAGTGGATGCGCCGCGCGGCAGAGATTCGTACGCACTATCTTGAGCACATGCGTGCGGTCATGCCGCATACAGATGCGGCGGCAATCTTTGCGATGCTGTTCGGCGGCTATGAGGGAATCGACCCCGCCCTGCTAGAGGCGTATACAACAACGGGGATCGTTCACATTCTGTCCGTGTCCGGTTCTCATATTAGTCTGATTGCCGCCGTGATTGCGTGGATTGCTGTGATCCTGCGTCTGCCGCGAGGGCTCAGTGCCGCTGCTGTACTTTCTGCGATTTTTTTCTATGTTCTGTTGGCGGGTATGGTACCGCCTGCCGTACGCTCCGGCATCATGGGCGGGGCCGCCTTTATCGGACTGGTGCTCGGGCGCGAGCGCGACGCAAAGTATCTGCTCCTTTTGACAGGGCTGTTCATGCTTATGGTGTCGCCACTGCTCCTCTTTCACATCAGTTTTCAGCTGTCTTTTTTGGCGACGGCAGGGCTTCTCTTCCTCGCCCCTGTCCTCGCAGGAAAGGTGCATCGTCTGCCGCGCCTCGTTTCTATGGCTTTTTCCATTACGATTGCCGCGCAACTCATGGTGCTTCCCGTACTGGCATGGTATTTCAATCAGGTGTCGATCTCCGCGCTCCTCGCCAATCTTATCGTTGTGCCCATCGTTGAACTCATCATCATCATGGGACTCTTTGCCGGTATTGTCACCTATCTCCTGCCGCTCCTCGGCAGCATTCTCTTTGCCGCTGACAGCGTCTTGCTCGGCATATCGTTTGAGCTGACACGCGCCCTAGCAGCTCTTCCCCTGTCCAAGGTATGGCTGCCGTCGATGGGGCTTTTCCCATCGGTCTGCTATTATGTGGTGATCCTGATCCTCTGTGCACCATCCGAGATGCGCAGGAAGATCCTATCGCGTCTCTTGGCATATCGCCATATTGTCGCTGTGTTGTGTCTCGCCCTCCTTGTCGGTGTGTGTGCGTGGCGGATGATCATGCCGCGCGAGATGGCCGTACACTTCATCGATGTGGGGCAGGGGGACTGTGCCCTCGTTGTGACGCCGCACGGACATGCGATGCTCTTTGATACGGGCGGAACGCGAGACGGTGCGTTTGATGTTGGCGCACGCGTCGATGTTCCCTATCTTCTCCACTACGGTGTGCGCGAGGTGGACTACATCTTTCTCTCGCATGCCCACGAAGACCATGCGGCAGGCGCGGGGGCGATTCTCTCCCGTCTGCCGGTAAAACACGTCTATACGGCGGATGAGGGACGCCATGCCTACGCCATGAGCATGCGCCTCGGTGATGCAAATCCTCTGCTGTCGAAACTCAGCCGGGCGGAGGCGGGGGAGACCTTTGTCCTGGACGGAGTTACCGTGGAGGTGATCTATGCACCGGCACGTGACCCATCGGACAATGCGACGGGCAACGAGGTGTCGAACGTCTACCGTATCCGCTACGGTGATGCGTCCTTCCTATTTACGGGCGATCTCGTTCGGGAACATGAGCTGAAGATGCTCAGTGCGGGCACGGATGCCTCTGCAACCGTTCTAAAAATCCCGCATCATGGCTCGCATACATCCAGTTCAGAGGAATTTATCCGTGCCGTTCATCCCATGTATGCCGTCTACTGTGTCGGTGCAGGGAACAGCTTCGGACATCCGCATGCCGACGTGGTGGAGCGCTATGATCGGATGGGCATAAAAACGCTCCGAACGGATGAGGACGGCGCGATTGTCTTTCATACCGACGGGCATCATCTCTCGGTGGAAACCTTTGCCGAGGGGCGACTGATACGTGAAATGAACGAAAAGTAGCATCCTATGGTTTCCCTTTTGTCTCCCACTCATGGGATTTTGCTTTGGATTACCACAGCACTGGAAACGTACTTCCGCAGGACATCCGAGTGAGACTTGACGCATTCACAGAATGGCTGATAGAATAAACTATAGTTGAGGACAGAATTCACGTAGAGACAATATCCGCACTGTCACAGGGCATCCTGCCAGCCAAATGAGCGGGATGGATGTGTCAGCTTCTTGGGAGAAGAAAACATGGCAAGCTGGAGCGGAATCCGAAAAAAACTCGAAAAGGACTATCTGGCGCTGAGCCTCAGAGGGCATATTCAGTATTATGCGACATCGTATAGCAGGAGCCCGGATCACGAGGGACGTGCCGCTATACGATACAATGGAAAAGAAATCATCAAGGGCTGTTACTACAATAATTGGCTGAAAGCAGATTGTTTTCCACAAGATGAAACTTACGAAAAACGCATGAAAGAAGAATTTGCGTTTATGGATGACACTGCCTTACGGTTGGGCGTGTTCGATCAACGCTCATTCTATCGCGCCTTTACGGAATTTGAGCAGCAATGTATCGAAGCGAGCCTCAAGAGCGAAAACTTGCTCGTACGCATATTTGCCGTATTGGATCGGCGCGTTGGGAAAAGGAGACTGCTTGCAATGAAAGAATCCATCACAGAAGAACCAGCAGTGTTTCAGGAGTTTTATGCCATCCGTGCGAAGGCAGAAGAATTGGAGTAGAGAGGAATAAATCCGTTTTTTGTGCATGTATCTTCGCGTGGCATATTTCAAAGAGGGCAGGATGAAAAATATGATGCAAAACGACAACATAATCGACATTCCCAGTCTCCAGTGGTACCCGGGGCACATGCGGAAGGCGGAGCGTCTGGTTCAGGAGAATCTAAAGTCGGTGGATGTGGTGGTAGAGCTCCTCGATGCGCGCATTCCGATGAGTTCTGCAAATCCTGTTCTGCGAGAGATTGTGGGCGGGAAGCCGCGCCTCATCGTGCTGAACAAGGCGGATCTTGCGGATGAATATGTGACACGTGCGTGGGTCAAGTATTATGCCGCAGAAGGGCTTTCTGCGGTTCCCGTGGACGCCGTGAAGGGGAAGGGAACGAAGGAACTCGTACAGGCGATTGCGCGCTGCGCAAAGCCAAAAACGGATAAATTGGTGCAGCATGGGGCGAAACCACGTGCCGCACGCTGTATGATTCTCGGCATTCCGAATGTCGGCAAGTCGTCACTGATCAATCGGCTGTCGGGCGGCACGAAGACAAAGGTAGAGAACCGTCCCGGTGTGACTCGTGCAAAGCAGTGGATTCGCCTTGGTGCACAGCTCGAGCTGCTGGATATGCCCGGCATCCTCTGGCCGAAATTTGAGGATCAGCAGGCGGCGCTTCATCTTGCATTTACAGGGGCAATCAATGACAATGTTTACGATGTAGGAAGTGTGGTGCTGCTTCTCCTGAATCGTTTGAGAGAGGACACTCCGCAGTCGTTGTGTACGCGTTATCAACTGGATGAACCTCTGCCTGAGGGGATTGATCTGCTTGATGCCATTGGACGAAAGCGCGGATGCCTCCGCGCTGGCGGCAAAATTGATTACGAAAAGGCAGAGCAGGTAATTTTGTCGGATTTTCGGAGTGGCAGACTAGGGCGGATTTCTCTAGATGCAGTGCCGTGCATCCCATCAGTATAAGCAGTGCGGTGAAGGAATCAGAGAAAATGACGATAAAAGAGATAGAAGACGTTTTTCGTCGCGGAGATGTGACGGAGGATTTCCTCAATACCTGCAAATGTGACGCGCGAAAAACCGTCCAAGCGATTCTTCGCCGTTACGAACGTACACAGCAGGAGCGTGCGCGTCTCTATGCAATGTATGCGTATGAGCGTTGTGCCGCCGAGCGCGGGCACTGTATCGTCGCCGGTGTGGATGAGGCTGGGCGTGGTCCTCTGGCGGGTCCCGTCGCAGTAGCGGCGGTGATTCTGCCGCAGGAGTACCTGCTTCTGCGCCTGAACGACTCAAAGAAGCTGTCTGAAAAAGTGCGGAAAGAGCTTTACGAAAGAATCGTTTCGGATGCTGTTTCCTATCATGTCGAGCTCATTGACGCTGAGACGATTGACCGAATGAACATCTTGGAGGCGACACGTAAAGGGATGTATGATGCTGTCGCTGCGCTTCTGCCGACACCGCAGGAGGTTCTGATTGACGCTGTGGCGCTTCCACATCTGAGAATGGCATCACAGTCGATTGTCAAAGGGGATGCCAAATCCGCATCAATCGCGGCGGCGTCGGTTTTGGCAAAAGTGACACGAGATCGCCTGATGCTGACGTATGACGAGGCGTATCCAGTGTATGGCTTTGCTAAGCACAAGGGCTATGGAACACAGGAACATATCGACGCGATCCGCAACTATGGGATCTGTCCATTGCATCGTAAAACGTTCGAGCCCATTCGCTCGATGATAACTAACAGAAAAGGCTGTGAATACTGTGCCGATTGAAGCAAATGCAACTGCAGCAGCGGCTGCCGTCTCCGCACCACAGCGGATTTCATCGGAACGCCCGACCGAAGGAGTACAAGGCCGCGGCGATCAGGAGAATGCCTCAGCGGCATTCAGTCAGCGTACCAACGTGTCCATTGAGACTGCGATTGACCGTATGGCGGATGTTCTGTCCAAAATCAGCGGACGTCAGCAGACGAATGTTGAGCAGATTCCGCAGGAGCTCAAAGAGGTCATACGGAATATCATTCGGCAGTCTTTTTCGATTGAGTCCACACTTGCACAGGGGCTTGGCAGTACGGCGGCAAGTCAGCGCTTTTCGACGGATCAGCTGACGACGCTGGCGCGGATGTTGAATCAGATGGGAACGATGGCGGAGACAAACGAAGTTCCCCGTGTCAGCGACGACGTGGCGACCCTGCTTGCGGCGTTGAAAAGTGCCATTGCCAAGGATGCGGGCGGAACATTTGAGCCGATCATGCTGACGAAAGCCGCGTTTCAGCTGATTGATACAGGAAACGCCGAACTCCTCCCGAAGGATTTACAGACCGTCCTCTCTCAGCTGAATGCAAGTGCAGGTGCTGCACCCGCTGCGGCAAACGGCGGCGGTACATCCTCCATGACGTTTCTAAATCAGCTGGTTCAGCTGCTGATGCCACGTGACGCGGGAGCGGCGACGCAGCAGACAATGCCGCAGCAGGGAGGGACGCAGTCACCGGTGCAGACAGGAGAGGCACAGGCAACACCGCAGCAGGGAAGCGCAGCACTCTCCGTAGAAGAGGGCGCGGCGCAGATGCCGGCAAGTGGACAGACTGTACGCATGACAGCACCCGCAGCGGGAGCTATGCAAAATCCTGCGCCTGCTGCCACAGCTGCATCGGATACAGCGGCTGCCCCAGAGGAACTTCCCGCCGACAACATTACACAGGGGGCAAAACAGGGGGAGGGCTCCTCTGCACCATCGGCAAAGGGAATGGAAGCCCCTGCACTTCGTCAGGCAGATACTGCCGCAGTCGGTATCGGCACGAAAGGCAATGCCACGCCCTCTCTATCTGCGGCAGAGGCACAGCGCGGGCAGGGCACGGAGATGGTGCAGGAAAACGCTGCGCAGCAGGGGAAGACTACCGTGCAGCAGGAGACTCCTCTCCCGCAGGGCAGTGCACCAGTGCGTCAGGACGGCACGGGCGGGACACTGAATCCTGCTCGTCAGCCCGTTGGCGAAGAGGCGCGGACAGGAACCGCAGAAGCCGCAAAGCAAACGCCTCAGAGCACGGAGCAGGTCGCCCGTTCACAAGCGGGACGGGCGGAGACAGCGGCGGCACAGCCGCCAGCTTCCACGATGCAGGGCTCAGATGCTGTAAAGACGGCCGAGACGCCGACGCTCATTCCGAAGTTCATCACACGCCCCATGGAGAATGTACCGCAGATGATGAGCACGCTTCGCGACATGGCACGCGTGCTCCTGCAAAATGAAAATCTCAGCCAGCGCGAGACACTTTTGCTCCAGAACTTCGTCAGCGGACGCACGCAGACACTGAGTGAAGGTGATGCGAAGCAGCTCCAGCAACTCATCCAGCTGACGCAGCAGAACATTCCGGGAACCGTCCGCCAAGCGGCGTTTGAACAGCAGATGCCGGATCTTCCGCGCCTATGGGCTTTTATGCAGATGGCCGATCTAGTCAAGGTGCGCAAGATGACGGCGGAGCAATACAGACGTGCGGGGCGGGATGTCGCGGCACTGGCTCTGACCATGCGTCACTCACTGGAGGGGGAGAATGCGGCACCGCAGCCGGGACAGCGCTCTATGAGCTATGTGATGCCGCTCTTTATGGGAGAGACCGAGTATCCCGCCTACATTCATGTCTATGATGAGTCCCACAAGGATGAGGCGACGGATCAGGTCAAGAAAGAGACGTGGCTTAGAATCTGTGTTCTCACGGATCACATCGGCACTGTCGAACTCATCAATCGCATCTACGAAGAGAATCATGTCGATATGCGTCTCTATTTTTCTGATGCAGATGCCGCATGGGAGTTCCGTAACGAACTCGACAGTATACGTGAGTCCGCTGACGGAACCTCTTTGGTGATCGAGGGCATACAGATCGGCGCGATAGGTGAGCGTCGTTTCTTCACGAACTGATGATGACAGTCATGGTATAGCCTATTGACGATCATGAGATCGCCTCATATAATGTTGCTGAGGGATCGCGGGACGAAAAGACAAGGATGGTGAGATATGCCGGATCACGCGGACAGGGAAGAGGAGCAGCGCGAAGAAGAACCGCGTGCTGTTGCCATCAAATATGATGCAAAGTCGGATCGTGCGCCGCGCGTGACGGCAAAAGGCCGTTCCCTTGTTGCTGACCGCATTTTGGCGGAGGCACGCAAAAACGGCATACCAGTCTATCAGAACAAATCGCTCGTCAATATGCTGATGGCGCTTGAGATTGACCGCGAGATCCCTCCCGAGCTCTATCGTACGATCGCTGAAGTGCTCGCCCATGTCTATCGGATTGATCGTCACATGGGGAGCAGGAAATCGCCATGAGCAATAAGGTGCTGGGAGATCGAGGAGAGTCCTGTGCTGCCCGCTATCTCGGTGCGCAGGGATATCGAATTCTGGCACAGAAGTATCGCACAAAGATAGGGGAGATTGATCTGATCGCAAAGGATCGTGATACATTGGTCTTTGTCGAGGTAAAGACACGACGAAGCGTCCGTTGCGGACTTCCAGCAGAAGCGGTAAACTACCGAAAGCAGCGCAGAATCATACAGACGGCGATGTGGTATCTGCGCGAAAAACAGATGGATCAAACACCTTGCCGTTTTGACATCGTTGAGGTCTATGCCGCGGGAAACGAGTGGGGGATTCATCACCTCAAGGGGGCTTTTGAGGTGTGAGGCGGATACAAAGGATGCAGGTGCGGTTCATGTCCTGCATCTTTTCTTTTGCTTATCGAATCTCTTTTGCTTATGGAATCGAATCAGTGAATATGCTATAATAACAACGATGTATGCGGTGGATAGAACCGTAATAGGAGGTACTATTTTGAACGTTGCGAAGCCAATTTATGTCATTGGGCATCGTAATCCGGACACGGATTCGATCTGCTCCGCGATCGGCTATGCCCATCTGAAACAGGCCATGGGCGTCAATGCCATTGCCGCACGCGCCGGCAAAGTGAATAAGGAAACGCGGTTTGCACTGGAGTACTTCCATGTCGAAAAGCCGCTCTTGATCCCCGATCTCTATCCGCGTGTCAAGGATATTGCGATGGACTGCAAGATCGTTGTGCGCCAGCATGATACCCTACGCAATCTGGGGGAGGTTCTGCGCGAGAATGATCTGCGGTCGATTCCCGTGACGGACAGCCAGGGACTTCTCGTTGGCATCGTTTCGGTCAGTGATCTTGCGAAGCGGTATTTTCAGGAGCTCGGCATGACGAATCTCGCAGACATGCGCGTACGCTATCGCGACATCATTCATGCCACCGACAGTCAGGTGCTTGTCTCCGGTGATGAGTCGGAGACAATCAAGGGACAGATCCGCATCGCTGCCGGAAGTATCGCAACGATTAAGAAGATCATCAAAGGGAACGACATCGTGCTCGTGGGCGACAGAAAGCCCGAGACGATTCTGACCTGCATTAACCAGGGGATTTCCTGCCTTGTCGTGACCGGGGACGGCCGTGTTCCGGCTGAGGCTCTGGAGGAAGCGGAGACGCGTGGTATCTTCGTCCTCTCGACGCCGTATGATACCTATACAGTGGCGCGGCTCATCAACCAGTGTGTGCCCATTCGGCGCATCATGCACGATAATCCCGTCTGCTTCAAGCCGCTCGATCTCCTGTCTGATATCAAGGGAATCATGGAGGAGACCAACTACCGTAATTATCCCGTATTGGAGAACGGCCGCATCGTCGGTCTCGTGAGCCGTGACCGACTGGGGGTCTCCGACCCGGCGCAGGTGATTCTTGTCGATCACAACGAGCGCAATCAGGCGGTCGAGGGCATCGAGGAGGCGAAGATCATCGAGATCATCGATCATCATCGCTTCGGTGGGATCAGTACGAGCGAACCAATCTACACTCACGCCGAGCCAGTCGGGTGCACGGCAACGATTGTCTCTAATATGCACTGGCAGAACGACATCGACATTCCTCCGTCGATTGCAGGTCTCTTGCTCTCCGCCATCATCTCTGATACGGTGCTGTTCAAATCTCCGACCTGCACGCCAAAGGATAAACAGGCGGCGGAGCGTCTCGCTGAGATCGCAGACGTGGATATGAACGCGTACGGCCTCGAGATGCTGAAGGCGGGCTCCAGTGTCGGCAATATGACGCCGATGGAGATTGTACGTAACGACCTCAAGGAGTTCACCATTGGTGCCTATCGTGTGGTCGTCAGTCAGACCTCGGTGATGGACACGAAGGAAATCATGGCAAAGGAGGATGAGCTCCTCGCAGCGATGAAGTCCATCTGCGACACGGAGGGGTTTGATCTCAGTCTCGTTATGATTACGGATATTCTCGAGGAGGCAACCTATCTGCTCTTTACGGGTTCGCCGCGTACGCTGATCGGAGAGGCGTTCCGCAAGGATACGAGCGGAACACATCTCTATCTGCCGGGTGTCATGTCGCGCAAGAAGCAGATCATTCCGCCGCTCTCGGAAGCGGTCAAGCGAATCAAGACATAAGGGATACTGTATATGGGAGGGGCGGAGTTGCCGTGGCGGCGGCCCCGCCTTTCTTATTTGGAGTGAAAGGGACGATTCTATGGATTTGATGCAAGGGCTGAACGAACCCCAGCAGCGCGCTGTCGCGTGCCTGCAGGGACCTCTCCTCATCGTTGCCGGAGCGGGCTCCGGAAAGACCCGTGTGCTGACATTTCGCATCGCCAATTTGTTGGAACATGGTGTTCCGCCCTACCGCATCCTTGCCATTACATTTACCAATAAGGCTGCCCGCGAGATGCGCGAACGCGTGGATGCACTGATCGGAGATGCGGCGCAGGACGTTTGGCTGAGCACATTCCATTCGTTCTGTGCCCGCTTTCTGCGCATGGAGCTCGAGCACTATGGGCGCTATGCGAAGAACTTCGTCATCTACGATGCTGCGGACAGCAAGGGGCTGCTCCGTGAGTGCCTGAAAGAGCTCAATATCGACGAGAAGCATACCGCTCCCGGCGCGGTGCAGGCGCATATTTCCGATGCGAAGAACCGTCTGCTCGATGTCGCGGCATTTACGGCGCAGGCAACGGATTTCTTTGCTGAACAGGTCGCCAAGATCTATGCCCTCTATCAGTCCAAGCTGCAGGAGAACAATGCACTGGATTTTGATGATCTGCTGATGCTGACGGTGGAACTCCTTACGAAGAATGAGGAACTGCGGACGAAGTACCAAAAGAAGTTCCAGTACATTCTTGTGGATGAGTATCAGGATACGAACGGCGCACAGTATGCGATCACCAAGCTGCTTGCCGCAGAGCACCGCAATATTTGCGTCGTCGGCGATGCAGACCAGTCAATTTACGGCTGGCGCGGCGCAGATATGCGGAACATCATGAACTTTGAGCAGGACTACCCGGAGGCGACGGTTATCCTGCTTGAGCAGAACTACCGCTCGACGAAGAATATTCTTGCAGCGGCGAATGCTGTGATCGAGAACAACCTGACGCGCAAGAAGAAGGAGCTCTGGACGGATAATCCGACCGGCGACCGCATTACGATCTATGAGGGAGCAACGGAAAAGAATGAGGCCTCCTATATCGTGCGGGAGGTAGAGCGTCTGCACACGATGTTCCATGTCAAGTATGGCGATATTGCCGTGCTCTACCGTACTAATGCGCAGTCACGCAATATTGAGGAGGCTTTTTACGCGACAGGTGTCCCGTATGCAATGGTTGGTTCGGTGCGTTTCTATGATCGGCGTGAGATTAAAGACATTATCGCCTATCTGCGTGTGATCTACAATCCTCGCGATACACTGAGTCTTCTGCGCATCATCAATGTCCCGCGCCGTGGTCTTGGCCCTACGTCCATCGCTCGCATGATGGAGACGGCGGAGGAGTACCGCATCTCTCTCTTTGAGGTGATTACGGATGCTCAGCTGCTCTCCATGATTCCCAAACTCTCCGCCAAGGTAAAGCTGGCGCTGGAGGAGTTCGCTGCCATGGTCTTTACCTTTATGGGACAGCTCGGAACGCGTCCCATCCATGAGATTGTCGAGGATGTGATCGAGACGTCCGGCTATGCCGCTGCGCTTGAGGAGGAGAAGAAGGAAGACAACCGTGACCGTCTCGAAAACCTGCGTGAGTTCATCAGTGTGGCGAAGAACTTTGATGATGGTGCAGCGGAGGGGGAGAACGGACTTGCGGATTTCCTCGCACAGATTGCGCTGATTTCCGATGTCGACCAGACGGAGCAGTCGGACGGGACAGTGACGCTCATGACGTTTCACGCGGCGAAGGGGCTGGAGTTTCCCGCCGTCTTTATGGCGGGGATGGAGGAAGGGCTCTTTCCGCATTCCCGCACGCTGCTCGATGATACGGAGATCGAGGAGGAGCGGCGTACGTGCTATGTCGGCATCACGCGCGCCGAGCGTCGGCTCTACCTCACCTATGCAAGGCAGCGGACGATCTACGGGCGTACGGAGATGTCGCGGCCTTCGCGCTTTCTGGCAGAGATTCCGGAGGAGCTGGTCGAGCATAAGGAGGCGGACTTTTTAGGCGGGACTGATCTGCGTGCACCATCCAATATATGGAGTGAGCGCAGTACCCGCACAGAGCGAAAACGCTATATGACGCCGCCGCAGCATACGGCGGAGGACGGCAGTGTGATCCGCCCCGACGCATCGGCAGCCTTTAAGGCGGGGGATGCCGTACGCCACAGCAAGTGGGGGGACGGGCGCATTGTCGCCATCAGCGGATCAGGTGAGGATGCCGAGCTGTCCATTGCATTCCCGGGGGAAGGAATCAAGAAGTTCGTGCAAAAGTATGCACCGATTTTGAAGCTGTGAGGAGATCATGAGCAAGATTGATGAGGTAAAGACAGAGCTGTCAGAGCTGCGGCGTAAAATACGGAAGTATTCCAAGCAGTATTATGACGATAATGAATCTGAGATTTCGGATTATGACTTCGATATGCTGATGATGCGCCTGAAAAAACTTGAGGCAGCGTATCCGGAGCTCATTACGAAGAACTCGCCGACACGCACCGTGGGAGGCTCAGCACAGCGCGAAGTCGGCTTACTCGTTCCTCATGATGTTCCGATGCTCTCCCTGCAGGATGTATTCTCCGAGGAAGAGATTCATGCGTTTGTCGATAATGTCCTTGCGCATTTTCCTGCGGCGGAATTTGTCGTCGAGGAAAAGATCGACGGATTGTCTCTGGCGCTTCGCTACGAGAACGGTGTGCTTGCACGTGCGATCACACGAGGTGACGGCATTGTGCAGGGAGAAGACGTGACAGCGAATGCACGCGTGATCGACGATGTTGTACAGAAGCTGCATGATGCCCTGCCATATTTTGAGGTGCGCGGCGAGGTCTATATGAAGCGCGCCGCATTTGCCGAGGTCAACGAGCGACAGGAACTTCTCGGGCTGAAGCCCTTTGCCAATCCGCGCAACTGTGCTGCAGGAACTCTGCGGCAGCTGGATTCACGCATCACGAAGGAGCGCAGGCTGTCTATGTTCGTATTCAATTTGCAGCGCAGTGACGGCCGTGTATTTTCCTCTCATACCGAGGCGTATGTATTCATGCAGTCTCAGGGGATCAAGACGATTGCGAATTACCGCGTCTGCCGTACGGCAGAGGAGGTCTGGGCCGCCATCGAGGAGATCGGTGTGCGGCGCGGCAGCCTGCCCTATGACATCGATGGAGCCGTGGTTAAGGTGAACTCCTTTGCCATGCGTGAGGAACTTGGTGTAACGGCAAAGGCGCCGCGTTGGGCGATTGCCTATAAGTATCCGCCGGAGGAGAAGGAGACGGTACTTCGCGATATTGAGCTTTCCGTCGGACGGACTGGGCGCATCACGCCGACGGCCGTGTTCGATCCCGTGGGGCTCTGCGGAACACGCGTCGAGCGGGCAACCCTGCACAATCAGGACTATATTGACAGCCTGGACATCCGTATCGGTGATACCATTCTCGTCTATAAGTCAGGGGAAATCATCCCGCGCGTCAAGGCGGTGCTGAAGGACAAACGACCGCAGAACAGTCGCCCCTATGTGATACCGGATGTCTGTCCCGTCTGTGGCGCACATGCCGTACGCGAAGCAGATACGGCGGATATGCGCTGCCAAAATCCTGTATGTCCGGCACAGATCGAGAACCATCTTCTGAACTTCGTCAGC
Source organism: Centipeda felix (assembly GCF_900186465.1). Classification (GTDB taxonomy): domain Bacteria; phylum Bacillota; class Negativicutes; order Selenomonadales; family Selenomonadaceae; genus Centipeda; species Centipeda felix. Next base: position 211,417 of record NZ_LT891959.1, on the reverse strand, counting down.
CGCAGTGCGATGGACATCAAGGGGCTAGGAGCGGCTGCCGTTATTGCCCTTGTCCATGCAGGATATATCCATGATGTTGCGGAGATCTTTTCTTTGCATGAGCATCGAGAGGAGCTCGTTGCTTCTGGACTGATCGGCCGCGCAAAGAGTGTCGATCAGCGTCTTGCGGCAATTGAAGCGAGTAAGCAAAACCCTCCCGAGCGTCTATTGACGGGGCTGGGAATTGCTGGCATCGGACGCGCGGCAGCGGCTGCGCTGATGCAGGAATTTTCATCCATTGATGCCCTGCAGGAGGCGGCGCGTGAATCCCCAGAACGCATTCTCGCTGTTCCGGATATGGGTGAGATTACGGTACAGAAGCTGACGGAGTTCTTCTCGTCTGCATCCGCCTGTGCCCTGTTAGATCGCCTGCGTGCAGCCGGGGTAAACTTTGCGGGAACACGAACGGAGCGTGTGGGGACGGCACTCGCCGGAAAGAGTTTTGTCATCACGGGGACACTGCCGACTCTGTCCCGTGAGGAATGCAGTGCCCTTATCACGGCGCATGGGGGCTTGGTGAAGGGCTCTGTTTCAAAGAAGACCGATTATCTTGTCGCGGGAGAAGCGGCAGGAAGCAAGCTGAAAAAGGCGGAGGATCTCGGCATCCCCGTCTTGGACGAGGCAGCTCTTTGCGCCATGATTTCGGAAGAAAAGGACGGCTTGTAAACCGCGAGAAAGCTATCGACGATCGCACGAATGAAATCAGGCATTTGTCATGTAGTATGAGGGACTATTATGCGCTTTATCCATACAGCAGACTGGCATCTGGGGAAACTCTTCGGACAGCAGCACATGACGGAAGATCAGGCGTATGTGCTGGAAGAACTTTTGGCACTGTGCCGCGATGTCCGACCGGATGCGCTTGTTCTCGCGGGCGATATTTATGATCGGGCAGTGCCGCCGCCCGAAGCCGTAGCGTTGTTTAATACAGTGCTGACACGACTGGCAGAGCAGGGGATCAAGGTTCTCTGTATTGCAGGCAATCATGACAGTGCTGTTCGTCTGGCATTTGGGGCACAGCTGCTGCAATCGTCCGGCGTGTATATTGCAGGCACTCTTGATGCGGAGGCAGCTCCCGTCGTGTTGTCCGATGCATTCGGGGACGTCTACTTCTCGCTGCTTCCCTATGGCGATCCGCCGCATGTCCGCGAGGCTTTTTCACTGGACGAAACACCGTCCTTCGATACGGCATTGGATGTTCAGATTGCCGCCTCGCGGGCGATGATACCGCAGGGCGCACGCAGCGTCGCCATTGCCCATGCCTTTGTGATTGGCGGTCAGACCTCCGAATCCGAGCACACCCTCTCCGTGGGCGGCAGTGATCAGGTGCATGCAGATAAATTTAGACCATACAACTACACTGCTCTCGGACACCTGCACGCGCCCCAGCGCGCGGGAGCGGAGCAGGTTCGCTATGCCGGATCTCTGCTCAAGTATTCCTTTGATGAGTCACATCAGAAAAAGGGGATCACACTGGTCGATATCGATGCAGCAGGGGCTGTCTCCCACACATTCTATCCGCTGACACCGCGGCATGATGTGCGGATTGTGAGAGGAAAAATGACTGAGATCATGTCCGATGGATTCGATCCTCTTTCTCATGAGGACTATATCTGCGTGGAGCTTACCGACACAGATGCCGTACTCGCCGCCCATGAAAAGCTGCGTCGCGTCTATCCAAATCTTTTTCTCATCACGCGCCCGAACATTCACATGGGACATTCCTCCAGCGAAGTACGAAACTATGAGCGCGGCAAGTCAGATCTCCATCTCTTTGCGGATTTCTATGCGGAGATGACCACGGAGAAGATGACGCAGGAGGAGACCGAGGAACTTACGCATGTCATCGATGCGTTGGAACGGGAGGAGAGAATGCAATGAGACCGCTGAAACTCCGCATCCAGGCGTTCGGTTCCTATGTGGACGAGCAGATTTTGGACTTTGAGACAGCCCTTGCCGATGCCCCATTCCTTTTGATCCATGGAGCGACGGGCTCCGGAAAGACCACTATTTTGGACGCGATCGTATTCGCCCTCTACGGAGAGTCCAGCGGGGATATACGCGAGGGAGCAATGCTGCGTTCCTCCACAGCACCGCCGGATCGGGCGACGGAGGTGGAGTATGTATTCGCGCTCGGGCGCCGCCGCTACCGTGTGCTGCGTTCACCGGCCTATTCTCGCATGTCACGCGGTAAGATGACGCGGCGGGCAGCAACGGGACAGCTATTTCGTCTGCCCGATGTTGGCGAGACGGGCGAGGAAAAACTGCTTGCCGCGAACATCACGGATGTCTCGGAACGCATCAGTCAGCTGATCGGCTTCGATGCCGACCAGTTTCGTCAGGTCGTTCTCCTCCCACAGGGACAGTTTCAGCGGTTTTTGTTGGCAGAAGTCAAGGATCGTAGTGCCATTATGCAGCGTATTTTCCGTACAGAGCGATATCAACGCATTGAAGAAGCACTGACAAAAGAGGCACAGCAGCTTGAGCGGACGGCACAGGCGGAGCGTGAGCGCGCGGAAGGCATTCTGCGTGCCGAAGGAATGGCGTCATCGGACGAACTCCGCACGCGTCTCTCTGAACTTTCGGAGGAGATACGCCGTCAGGACGAAATCTTGCGGGAGCTCGAAAAGGCGCAGAAGAGTGCGCGGCGGGCGCGCGAAGAGGGGGCTGCTGCGCAGCAGAAACTCAGCGCACGGGATGCGGCACAAAGTGATTTGGAGAAAAAGCGCGAACAGGCAGAGTCTGTCCGCGACTTTCGTGTACGCCTGTCACGTGCACAGCATGCACAACCGGTGCTCTACAAGGAGCGCAGCTACATCGAAGCGTTGAACACGGAACGCACCCGCAGAGAGGCATACGCATCCGCAGCAAAGGACTGCGCTGCTGCGAAGACGGAACATGATGCATCCATAGAATGCCTGAAGAAGGTGGAAGCCCATGCAGATGAGCATACGCAAAATATGGAGCAGCTGCGCCGCATGAGGGATTACGCTCCGCTGGCGAACCGTTACCAGGAATGTACTTCTGCCCTGCGCGATCTTCGCGTCCGTGCCGCAGAGGGAGAAGAAAAATATAAAAGCGGCGCAGCGGAGATTGAACGTCTCACCGAGGCACAGAAGAAGTACGAAGAAGAACGCGCAAGACTACATCAGATCCTGGTCGGGAGTGAGATCGTTCAGCAGGAGAAGAAACAGCTTGAACACTGCCAAAAGGCGTCGGACCACATACGTGAACTAGAAGATGCACTGACATCAGCACGCACACATGTCAAAAAATCGCAGAAAAAACTGCAGACGGCAGAGGAGGCATTATCCGACGTGCGGACGACGCAGCGCCGTCTGCGCACCCTCTACGACATGGGCAGTGCCGCACGTCTGGCGCAGACACTGCAGGCAGATACACCTTGTCCGGTCTGCGGATCTCTCGCACATCCAAGTCCTGCCGTCCATGCGGAGGAGATCCCGTCCGCACAAGAGATGGATGTATGCATGCAGCATGTGGAAACAGCAGAAAAGGAGCTGCAGAAATGCACTGCTCAGGCAGAGCAGGAAAAGGCAGCGTGCCTTCGGCTTGAGCAGGAGCTTCTCCATGAGCAAAAACGCATAAAAGAGCTTCTCGCGGATGAAACCATGGAGGCGTTCTGTGCGCGTGTCGCGGAACGGGAAAAGCAGCTCCGCCGTGCACAGAATGCGTGCAAAGCCCTTGAGAAAACGTATGCCGAAGAGCAGCAGCTGCTCTTTGCGCGGAAAGAGCAGCAGAAAGAGCAGGAAGCCCTGCTTCAAAAGAATCGTAATCTCATAGGGCTTCATGAGGGGGAGAAGAATGCATTGGAGCGTCAGCTGCCCGAGGAGTATCGTGATGCAGAGGCAGTACGGGAAGCGGCGGCACTTCTGGAACGGGAAGTAAAAACAGCGGAAACCGCCCGCGCTGAAGCAGAGAAGCGTGAGAAGGCGGCGGCGCAGAAATGTGCTCGTACGGAGAGTGCTAAGGCGGCGGCGCAGCGCGTTCTGAAGGAAGCGGAAGAAGTGCGGCAAGCGGCGCAGGAAGCGTATACGGCTGCATATTGTGCAGCAGATTTTCTGACCGAGGAAGAATACCATCATGCGATCGTGGGAGACTGGGCAAAGAGCGACTATCTGGAAAAAGTACGTGAACGTATCACCGCGTATGATACGGCGTTTCAGGCGGCAGAGGAGCTGGTGAAGGCGGCCGAGGCAGCAGCAGAGGGGCTTTGTCCGCCGGACATGGAGGCACTGACCGAAGCGGAGCGCATCGCCGATCAGCGTGTGCAGGACAGCGCGCGAGCACAGGGCGTCCGCATGGAGCGCAGGGCTCTCTATACGCGCATGACCAAGGAAATGGATGCGCTGGAACGGGCGGGAGCAGCCCGCGATAAGCGTTACCGTGTGATCGGGAAACTCGCGAATGTCGCTGCGGCAAAACCACCCTATCAGATCCATTTTCAGACCTATGTTCTTCGCTCGATTCTGTCGGATGTCATCGATGCCGCGAACGAGCGGCTGATGATGATGAGCCGGGGACGTTACCGCTTTATCCACGGGGAGGGCGGACAAAAGAAGAAGTGGTGGGGGCTTGAGATCGATGTCTTTGATGAGTATACGGGTTTCCCGCGTCTCGCACGCACCCTCTCCGGCGGAGAGACATTCCTCGCCTCCCTGTCACTGGCACTTGGACTTTCGGATGTTGTGCAGCATTATGCGGGCGGAATGCATCTCGATATGATTTTCATCGACGAAGGCTTCGGATCTCTGGACAGTGAGACGCTTGACGTTGCCATTCGCGCGCTTCTCGATGTGCAGCGTGAGGGCGGTCGGCTGGTTGGCATCATTTCTCACATCGAGGAACTGCGTGCACGGATTCCCGTCCATCTGGAAGTGTGCCGCGGGCAGAACGGCAGCTATGCATCCTTTACGCAAAGCGGGGGATTGGCATTATGACGGCACGGCTGGAGTTTATCATTGGGCGGTCGGGTACGGGCAAAACATATGACTGTCTCACGGCGATGAAGGATGTGCTGCGGGAGGAGCCGCTCGGGCGTCAGCGCATCCTTCTCGTTCCCGAGCACATGACCTATGCGGCGGAGCGGGCACTGGCCGAGGCTCTGACGCATGGAGCGGGATTCCTTCAAGTGTATGTCTTTGGGTTTCGTCGCCTTGGTCGGCAGGTGTTGCTTGAGACCGGCGGGGAACATCTGCCGCGCATCAGCGATATCGGCAGGCGTATCCTGCTCAAGGATATTCTGCTACAGCACAGCAGAGAACTCTCCGTCTTTCAGCGCTCCGTGCACAAGCGTGGGTTTACGGAGGTGCTTGGGCATACGATCGCAGAACTGAAGCGTGATCGGCTCAGCTCCGATCATCTGCGTCAGGCAGCAGATGTCAGTACAGGAAAGCATGCACGACTGTCAGCGAAGCTGACAGAACTTGCCACGATCATGGACGAACTCGCTGCCCGCATGGAGGGACGACTGACCGATCACACCGATCGGATGGAGCGGCTCGCCGCACAGCTCATTGATGCACCATTTCTGCGCGGCGCCGAACTGTGGGTGGACGGATTCGATTTTTTCAATCCGCAGGAACTTGCGGTCTTTCGCGCGCTGTTTCGCGTTGTTGATACCGTTCATGTCAGCCTCACGATGGACGGACGTGATGATGGAACGCATATATTTACCAATTTGCCGGAAAATATCTATGATACGGGGCTGTTTGCGCGCAGTTATCAGACGATGCACCTCCTGCAGCAGATCTTTACGGAGGAGCAGCCATCGGCGGAGATTGGAATTCGACTGATGCCAGTGCAGCATCGGGCGCGGACGGAAGGGCTTCGTCTGCTGGAAGCACAGCTGTTCGGCCACGGACATATCACGCCCGCGAAGGATGATTCCATACGTATCGTCGAGGCAGCCAATCCGCGTCTTGAGGTGGAGACGGCGGCGGCAGACATCCTCCGCCTCGCACGCGACAATGGGTATCGCTACCGCGAGATCGCCGTGCTTATGCGTGATGTCGATCTCTACGGCGATCTGCTCTCACTTGCTTTTGCGGATTGCGGCATTCCATTTTATCTGGATGTCAAACGCCCGAGTGCGCATCATCCACTTGCTGAGCTCCTGCGTGCTGTTGCACAGATGACGTGGCGTGGGTGGGCGTATGAGACTGTCTTCCGTGCGCTGCGCACAGGCTTCTTTCCGCTGCTCGGAACGGAGGAGGACGAAGATGCTCCTCCACTCTGTGCGGATTGGCAGGAGGCTGTCGATCGTCTGGAAAACTACTGCCTTGCCTACGGGATTCGCAGTGAATCACAGTGGACGGCGACAGAGCCGTGGGACTTTGTCCAGCGGCGGGTCACAGAACATGAGCTACATTTGGACGAGGAGGAAGAACGCCTCAGGGAAGAGCAGTGGCTGGATCATCTGCGCCGTCGGATTGCAGAACCGCTTTCCCTGCTGACCGGGCACCTGCGACGGCATGAGAGCACGGCGCGTGCGCGTACGAAGGCACTATACGACTTCCTCGATGAGTTATGTGTTCCGCAGACACTCCGCCTGTGGAGCGAAACGGCAGATCGGGAAGGTCGATTGGCGGATGCTGCCGCCCATCGCCAGATCTGGAGTTCCTGCATGGCACTTTTTGATCAGCTGGTCGAGGTGCGCGGAGACGACCCGCTATCGAGCCGTGACTATGAGGAGCTCTTGAGCGATGGACTTGACGCCATGTCCATTGCCCTGATTCCGCCGGGGCTGGATCATGTCACCGTTGCCTCCTTTGATCAGAACAGCATCGCGGGAGCGCGTGCTGTTTTTGTCATTGGGGCGAATGCCGGCATCATGCCGCGCGCGGGAAGGACGAGCGGCGTATTTTCCGATACAGAACTCCTCTTCATCGGTGAGTCTCTTCAGACGTCGGGAGCGGATTCCGGGCATACCGTCTTTGGGGGGCGCACGCAGCAGAGCTTTTTGGAACGGTATCAGCTCTACCGCGGGTTTACGGAGGCACGCGACTACCTCTGGGTGTCGTATGCGCTTTCTTCGGTGGATGGTTCGACACTTGCTCCGTCGCCGCTGATCGCACGGCTGCGCCGAATCAGCAGTTCCTTTTTCTCCATCCCGCTTGCCTTGGCTGGGCGAGATGATCCGCTGCTCCTCTCTGCACCGTATCCTGCACTCTCGCATCTGACTGCTGCGCTGCGTGAAAAGAAAGAGCGCGGGGAAATGCCCGCCATGTGGGGGGATGTCTACAACTGGATGCTGCAGGATGCTGTGATGCAGCCGCTCCTGCGGCGTATGCTCCATGGACTTTTTCTCCCGCCGCGCGAAGTGTCCATCCCTGCTCCCGTGGCAGCTCGGCTGTTTACGCGCGACCGTCGGCTCAGCGGAAGTACCACACGGCTGGAGACGTTTCGCCAGTGCCCGTTCCGCCACTTTGCTATGTACGGGCTGCGGCTGCAGCAGCGGGATCGCTACGAATTTCAGAGCAATGACTTCGGGACACTTCTGCACGGCATCCTGCGCGGCTACGGTGAGTGGGTGTGCAGTGCATACGGCAACGATTGGTGCTCGGCATTGGCAGAAGCTCCAGAGAAGATCGAGGAACTGCTGCAGGAACTGATCCCGCAGGTGCACAGTACCGTGCTGATGAGTCGTGCCAGCTATCGGCACCGCATCGAACGGATCCGCTGTACAGCACAACAGACAATACAGCATCTTACGTCATGGGCGGCGGCATCTTCCTTTCATCCCTATGGGTTTGAGATCAGCTTCGGGCGCAGGAATGACGGCGTCCGCCTGGCGGATTTTCCGCTTGCGGACGGCATGACACTCTCTCTGCGCGGGCAGATCGACCGTCTGGATGTGATGGATCATCATGCCTACTATCTGGTTCTCGACTATAAAACGGGGGCGACGTCCCTCCTCCTGCCTGAGATTCGGCACGGACTGAAGATGCAGCTTCTCCTGTATCTCTTCGTCGTGCGCTCCATCCTGGATACGGGGGAGGCGTTTCCCGCAGGGATGCTCTATGCTCCGGTGAAAAACCCCATTGTCCCTTGTAACGTGCGCCTGGATGAGACGGCTCTCCGACGCCGGGTGATGAAGGGTATGGCACTCACGGGGATGCTGCTCGACGATGCGGATATCATGAAGCAGCTCGATCAGGCGGCGGATCATATCTGCATCTCGTTCAACAAAGATAACAGTCTCTCCAAATCTTCGGCAAAATTTGTGCGTTCGCGCGAGGAATTTCAGCAGCTGCTTTCCTTTTTGCCGCAGCTGATCCGCGCGACGGCGGAGGACATTCTGCACGGAGATATCCGTGTCTACCCCTATCGCTTTCAGGATCGCAATGCGTGTACGTATTGTGACTATCATACCATCTGCGCTTTCGATCCTACACTTCGGCAGGGGGACGTATATCATGATATCGCCGATAATGCGCAGGAGGCGATGGAAGAAATTGCACGGATCGTAGAGGAGGTGGATCGCGATGGCGGATCGGCTGACATTCACAGCAGACCAACAGCGCGCGATTGATGCGAGAGGACACAATATTCTCGTGGCGGCAGCAGCAGGATCCGGGAAGACGCGCGTACTGGTGGAACGCATTATTTCGCAGGTGCGGAATGAGGAGCTGTCCCTGGATCGTATTCTGGTTCTTACCTTTACGAAGGCCGCCGCTCTTGAAATGCGCGAGCGTATCGAGGCGGCACTCAATGCGGAGATCGATGCCATTGCCGGGGACGCCGGCATCAGCAAGGAAATTGACCGCCTTGAGCGTCAGCGCATTCTGCTGACAGACGCAGACATTTCCACGTTTCATTCATTCTGCCAGCGACTTCTGCAGGCGCATATCGACGCGACCGACATTCCTCCGACATTTCGTCTGGCAAGTGAGCAGGAATTACGTCTGCTCAAACGCGATGTCATGGATGAACTCCTTGAGCGAAAATATGAGGAGGCAGTACAGGGGGGCAGCGATGAATTTCTTGCCTTTGCCGATGCCTATGGAGGTGTCAAGGGGGACGATGAGAAACTCAAGGAAGAGGTGCTCGCACTCTATGACTTCGCGCTCAGTCAGCCTTCGCCTGCGGTATGGCTCAGCCGGCAGGGACAGGAAGAAGATGATGTGCCGTACTGGAAGCGGCGTGGGTTTGATGTGCTGGCGCGAGAGCTGCATGAGAAACTGTCCGATCTATGTGCCGGATACCACAGCACAATGGACGTTCTGATGCAGGGGGATGCGGAACTGCACACGGCAGCTGAGAAATACATGGCAGTCATCCATCATAATCTGGATCTCTATGAGGAACTGCAGGGCGGGCTGCAGCTCCTCATAAGCGGCGCAGAAGATCAGGCATGGGAACGCTTTCGTGTGGATGCAGCTGCTGCAAAGAAACAGCGGAAAAGCATCCCGCACAAGTCCATCGAGAACTATGATCCAGAGCTTGGCAGTGCGTTGAAAAAAAAGATAACGAATATTTACAAGGCATGGGACGCCGCTGTCGATCAGCTGCCCGCCACAGCAGAGGAGCTCTGTGCCGCGGAGAATAGAGCGAATACCGCCATTCGCCAATATGCCCGTCTGGCATTGGATTTTCATCATGCCTTTCAAAAGGAGAAATTGGAACATTCTCTTTTGGACTTCAGTGATCTGGAGCATCGTGCGTTGGCACTCCTGTGTCGGCATCCAGAGCAGCTGCAGGATGATCTGAATTCCGTTGATCCGACGGATATCGCAGACGAGCTTCGTGCATACTATGCAGCGATCATGGTGGATGAATATCAGGATACGAATGGGCTTCAAGAGGGCATCCTGCGGCAGATCGCGCGTGATGACAACCGCTTTATTGTCGGCGACGTGAAGCAGAGTATCTATCGTTTTCGGCTGGCGGATCCGAGTCTTTTCCAACATACCTATCGTGCCTATCGTCAGGGCAGCTCTGCCGGTGAACTGATCACCATGTCAGAGAACTTCCGCAGCCGCGCCGAGGTGCTGCAGCCCATCAATGAGATATTCTCGCAGATCATGACGGAGTCGGCGGTCGAGATCGCCTACGATCAGAGTGCACGCCTGAATCCGGGACGCACCTTTGACGACGATCCTGCGGGGAAATCTTTGGCATCGCCGCTGGAGATCGATCTCCTGGATGCGGATTACTCCGCAGAGGAAGCGGACGATGAGGGCGAAGAGCTGGCTGCCTTTGCGGTGGAGTCACACTATATCGCGCGTCGCATCAAAGAGCTGGTCGATGCAGGATATACTGTCCAGAGCGGAAAAGCTCTGCGCTGGAGCGATATTGTCGTCCTGCTGCGCGGCGCAAAGGAACGGGCAGTTATCCTGATGGATGCCCTGCGAGAAGCGGGCATTCCGTCCTATGCAGATGATACGGCAGGGTATTTTGAGGCAAGCGAAATACGCATGATGCTTTCCCTTCTCGCTGTCCTGGACAATGCACGGCAGGATACTCCGCTGACGGCCGTCCTCACATCGCCGATGATCGGGATGTCGATGGAGGAACTTGCCCTGCTGCGCATTCACACACCTGTTGGCTCGATCTACGATGCTCTGAAGGGAGCAGACGCAGAGGAGGTTCCGCCTGCTGTACGAAATAAGGCAAAGGAGGCACTGCAGACGATAAGGTGCTGGCGACGTGATGCATTGCTGCACAGTGTGCCTGAGCTACTCTGGCATCTATACCGTACATCGGGGTACTATGACTATGTCGGCGCACTTCCCGACGGCATTCTGCGGCAGGCAAATTTGCGAATGCTCATCGATCGTGCGGGCGATTTTGAGCGTACGAATGAACGAGGTCTGTTTCGTTTCCTGCGCTATATGGATGCTCTGCGGCGGCGCAGTACCGATCTCTCTGCCGCGCGGACATTGGGTGAGAGCGAAGATGTCGTGCGGATCATGACCATTCACCGCAGTAAAGGTCTGGAGTTTCCCGTCGTTTTTCTCGCGAATATAGCCGGTGCGTTTAATACGCAGGATATATCAGGAGACGTGCTCTATCATGCACATGCTGGGATCGGCGTGCGTGTATATGAGAACACGGAAATCGGGCGGCAGAAATATGATACGCTGGGTCGGCGAAGCGTCAAAGAGGTGATCCGCCGCGAGACGATCGCGGAGGAAATGCGTATCCTCTATGTTGCGATGACACGCGCGCAGGAAAAACTCATCCTGACGGGGACACTGCGCACCTCTCGGAGCGGCTTGAGCCGCTTGGCGCAGCTGCGGGATTTCTGCCAGCAATACGCGAGGGAGGAGGGAGAGACGTTTCCGGATGCCGCCATTCTCGGTGCATCCTGCTATCTGGACTGGATTGCCCTGGCACTGATGCGGCATCCCGATGGACAGGCGTTGATGGAGGGAGTTGAGGGCATCGAGCTGCGGGAATGGAGCGATGAAAAAGCGCGATTCGCCGTGCGGATTGAGAAAGCAGATGTACGTACGTCACGCAGTGAGGAGGAGAGGGCGGAAGATGCCGAACTTTCTGCCATTCGCAGCGGAGAGCCGCTTTCGCCGGGAGTACGTGCACCGTATGTCGACTCTATTCTCAGTTGGACGTATGACAGCAGGGGCACGGAACAGATCCACGCAAAGACCAGCGTAACGGAACTCAAGCGTGAGAACTTCCCCGATGAGGAGGTTCTGCCGTCCTTTGCGCCTGCTGTTGGCGCGGGGGCAGGCGGGCAGGAATGGGAAGTTCCGCGTTTTCTGCGCACGGCAAAGCGTGCTGCATTGAGTCCGATGGAGCGCGGCACAGCCATGCATGCACTCATGCAGCATCTTGATTTCGCGGAGGTGCCTGACATTGCGGCTATTGAGCGTCAGGCACGATCCCTTTTCGATCAGGGAATTCTGACCGAAGAAGCATATCAGAGCCTCGATGTCCGCAATGTGTGGCGGTTCGTTTCCTCGGCGCTCGGACGCCGTCTGCGTGAGGCGAAGCGTGTATATCGTGAGCTGCCGTTCGGGCGGCTCCTGCCGGCGAAGAAATACTATAAGGAGGCACAGGACGAGGCAGATCGCATTTTCCTGCAGGGTATCATCGACGTCCTCTTTGAGGAAGAAAACGGCGATTATATTCTTCTCGACTATAAGACGGATCGTCATATTTCCCCGCAGGATGCACGCACACGCTATCAGTTTCAGATTGACCTATACTGTGATGCCGTAGAGACGATCCTTGGGCGACCAGTGAAGGAATGCTACCTGTTTTTGCTGGATACAGGTCGTGAAGTACGCATGGAGCGTCAGGCGGCCAGTGCATAGGAGGAAAATTCTTCCTTGCGTCGAATTCTGTTGATATCAGTGATTCCTTGAAAGGAAGTGAATTACATGGCAGATTGTATTTTTTGCAAGATTGCACAGGGAGAGATTCCGTCGACCAAAGTCTATGAAGACGATACGGTGCTTGCCTTTCGCGACCTAGACCCGCAGGCACCGGAGCATGTACTCATCATACCGAAGAAGCATATCCGCAGCGTTCTGGACTTTGGCGCGGAAGATGGAGTTCTGGCAGCACATATTCTTACAGAGGTCGTTCCGCAGCTTGCCCGCAGCCTTGGCGTGGATGGTGACGGATTCCGTCTCGTCACCAATACAGGGGAAGACGGGGGACAGACTGTCGGGCATCTGCACTTTCACCTTCTCGGCGGACGTGCATTTGCATGGCCACCCGGCTGAGAAGTGTATGTATTTTACCATTAAATGAAAAGTGGATGGGAAAACCCGCTATAGATAAGGGGCTAGCACCTTATCTATAGCGGGTTTTCTACAAAAATCATTTGTCTACAAGCCTGCTAAAGATGCGTGCCGTCTTCTTCTTTATCTCCTCCGTGTCGTGCGTGTAGAGCTTCTGCAAGTCCCTGCCTGCACAATGGGAACATAAAAGGGCTGTTGCACGAAGGTGAATGACCTGACCCCCAAAAGTTAGTTCCTCTAAGTCTAACATTTGGGGGGCAGGTCAGACGAACGGGATCCATCCTTCTTGATTTTGTACAAAATTGAGGCTGCTGCACGTTTGTTTCGTGCAACAGCCCCTTTTTATGTCCTCCATCCCTTCGAAAGGAGCAGCGCACATATTGGCTTCAGCTTCGAGGATTCTGTAGCTTGATTTTTGTATAAAGAAAACCACGCGATAGTCGCGTGGTTGGTGATGTTGTATAAATAAAGTTGACAACTTCTCTGCAAGGATTTTAGATAAAGTCAAAGAGGAGAAGGAGAGATCAAAATGGCAACAAACAGACAATACGATCACGAATTTAAGGTGCAGGCAATCAAGCTGGCGCAGGAAATCGGTCAGGCGAAAGCCGCCAAAGAGCTGGGAATTTCCAAGAACACAATGTATACATGGATGCGTGCTCATCGGCTTGGATATTTGGATCTTGGGTGTGGCACGCAAACACCGCAGAGTGCCCTAAGTCTGCACGAGGAACTCGTACAGCTTCGTGCACAACTCAAAGCACAGGAGAAGGAAATTCGACGGCTAAAGAAAGAGAATGACTTTCTGGAGGAAGCAAGCGCTTTTTTCGCCGCGAGCCGTCTGAAGTCAACAAAAACGAACGCATGAAGTTGATTGCGTTCAAGACCTCAGATGGCGCCCTCAAAGGAAATATCAGCTTCTGCTGCAAGATGCTCCATGTCACGAGACAGGGATTTTATCAGTATTTGACGAGCAAAGACCGCCCATGGAAATATCAGGAACTTGCCGACGCCATGATGCAGATTCATGCAGAGGACGAATGCAACGACACCTACGGAAGAATCCGCATGTATCAGGCACTCAAGATCAAACAGCCGGAAGGCGTCCGTATTCCGAGTGAACGAACTGTTTACCGTGTTATGGAAGAGATTGGCTTAAGTCATCGCCCCAATCATAGACCGAACGGTATCACCAAAACAGATCATAAGGCACAGATGTCAGAGGATCTCATGGGGCGCGATTTTACTGCCGACACACCTCTTTCCAAGTGTGTCACTGACATGACAAAGATTCCGGCGTATGACGGAAAACTCTACATTTCAGCACTCTTTGACTGTTATGATGCCAGCGTGCTCGGACTGTCTATGGACACGAACATGAAGGCTTCTCTATGCGTAAGGATGCTGGATAACGCTATGCTCTCCTACCCAAAGCTCAGGGGAGCAATCCTGCACTCGGATCGCGGCAGCCAGTATACGAGTCAGCTGTATCGGGAGGCAATTCATACCTATGGGATTCGTCAAAGCATGAACAGTGCCGGTGGACGCTGTCATGACAATGCGCGCTGTGAGAGTATGTGGGCGCGCATGAAGTCCGAGCTGCTCTATGGACGCTATGACACAAAGAAGATGACAATCGAAGAGTTGAAGGTACTGGTTTGGCGATACTTCATGAGCTATTGGAACAACCGTCGGATTTGTTCAACAAACGGGGGGCTTCCTCCGATGGTGAAGCGGCGTCAGTTCTATGACTCTATTGCCGCAGCTACTTAAGCGTTCATTCCCTTGTGAGAAATTTGTCAACTGTTCTTGACAATATCATCCGTTGTGGTAGAATGGGGGTAATCCATAGTGCTCCTTTGCTGATGTTTTGTAGCAGAACCATTATAGCACGGGATGTCACTATGGATTTTGTTTTTGTTTAGCTGTTCAACTTCATTTTACAACGAACCGAATTATAATAACATGGAATATTTCAACCAATGATTGTACGAGAGGAGAAAACGTGATGAGCAAGGCGATTACAAACGATTTCGAGACACGCCGTTATCGTCTCGCCGAAGTGGCGAAATCGGGCGATGTCGCGACGCGCACACCGATCTACGCGACGGAGTCGACGAGCGGGGTTGTTTGGGTGCTAAAGCCGGGGCAAACAATCAAGCCGCACGGACACGCCAAAGCGGACGATATCTGGATCTGCATTCAAGGTGAGGGCGTTTTCTATCCAGCAATCGGCGAGGAACGCCCTATCGAAAAGGGGGATGTCATCGTCTCTGCAAAGGGGATGTGCCACGGCATGAAGAACACGGGCACAGAGGACTTCATTTTCGTTGGCATCCTTGCCCCCGTTCCGGCAGACTACTTTCCTATCGAAAAATAGCTATTATTTTAATCGCTTAATTTTCTGTGGAAAATTCTCCAGTGGGAGTAGTAGAGCGTTCAAATAGCAAGGTTGAACTTTATTATCAGTATTTTACTAAGATTTCTCACCACAGAGATTCCATTCGCTCTACCTGGACGTCTGGAATCTCTCTTTTTTGTTGCAAAGAATCATTAGCCATCTTCCCCTATCCTGTGTTATAATTTTCTTATATTTGAAACGTGGGAGGGAAGGCCGTTGTTTGCAAAGACCTATGGTGCGACGACCCTCGGGATAGATGGACGGATTATCGACGTGGAGGTGGATGTATCGCCGGGGCTGCCGGGCTTTGAACTGGTGGGGCTTCCCGATACGTCGGTGAAGGAGTCGAAGGAGCGGGTGCGGACTGCCATTCGCAACTCCGGTATTCA
Organism: Centipeda felix; assembly: GCF_900186465.1. GTDB lineage: Bacteria > Bacillota > Negativicutes > Selenomonadales > Selenomonadaceae > Centipeda > Centipeda felix. Next base: position 195,857 of record NZ_LT891959.1, on the reverse strand, counting down.
GCTGCGGCAGGAGCGTGTGACGGTGAATCTTGCGCCCGCCGATGTGCGAAAGGACAGTTCCGGGCTTGATCTGCCGATTGCCGTCGGACTTCTTGCATCCTACGGCATTGTTCCGGAGGCGGCGGTGCAGAGCGCACTCTTCTCTGCGGAACTCTCCCTTGATGGAAACTGCCGTCCGATCAGCGGCATTCTCCCGATGGCAATCACGGCGCGTGAGCGGGGACTTACGGAGTTTTACGTTGCTCCCTCCAATGCAGATGAGGCACTCCTGATTGACGGGCTGAAGGTCTATGCGGTCGAGAATCTGGCGCAGCTTGTGCGCCATCTGACCGGCACAGAGGTGCTGACTCCTGCCGTGCCACATGCAACAGAACAGAAAAAGGATGCGGCCTTCACCGATGACTTTGCGGACGTACAGGGGCAGTATCAGGCGAAACGTGCGCTTGAGATTGCAGCGGCTGGCGGACATAATGTCCTCATGGTTGGCGTACCCGGTTCGGGCAAGACGATGCTGGCACGTCGGATGAGTTCGATCCTGCCGGAACTGACGAAGCAAGAAGCCATCGAGATCACGAAGATTTACAGCATCTCGGGGCTGCTCGGCAAGGATACGGGGCTTGTAACCACGCGCCCCTTCCGCAGTCCGCATCATACATCCTCGACGGTGGCGATGATCGGCGGCGGGAGCATCCCGCGTCCGGGCGAGGTGACACTTGCGCATCACGGCGTGCTCTTTCTCGACGAGCTGCCGGAGTTCAGCAAGAAGACGCTTGAGGTGCTGCGCGAACCGATTGAGGATCGCCAGATTACCGTCTCGCGTGCGAACGCAACACTGACGTTTCCCTCTAGTATCATTTTGGTAGCGGCAATGAACGAAGTAACGTCAATAACGATACAATGTAATGATAGACGAAATGCCGCCTAACTTTTCAGGATGAAGCAAGAGTGTCCTGATCGTGGTTCTTGCCAGCATCGTATGGAAATCAGAGGAAAAGGGGAAGAGCTGCGCGGTTATGTGATATAATGATATGAGTAAACAGGAGGGATTATGATGCATAAGCCTGTATTTACAATGGAACATATCGTTGCGAAGGTAAAACCACTTGCTGATAAATACCGTGTGAAAGAAATTTATTTGTTTGGCTCGTATGCGAGAGGTGAAGCAGACGAAAATAGTGATTTGGATTTTTTGGTTTACGGTGGAGAAAAGTTTAAGCGAACGATGATTTTTGCTCTGGCAGAGGATTTGCGAGAGACGTTAGAGAAAAAAGTAGATGTTTTTGAGATCGGTGAAGTGAACCCGGACAGTAATTTCTACAAAACAATCATGAAAGAAAAGGTTTTGGTGGCATGAAGTATTCCGATCGACAAAGAGTTCAAAAGATATATGACTATGCCGCTCACCTGCAGGAATATATCCTAAAAAATAGCATTGAAAAAGAAGCACTGATGACACAGCTGCCGTTGCAGTGGCTTGTCACAACGCCGCTATATAATATGGGGGAGCATAGCCATAATTTGACCCCGGAGTATAAAGCGAAACATAGTGAGATTCCATGGGCGATGATCGCAGGCTTGCGGCATCGTCTTGTGCATGATTATGATGGAACAAACTGGAATATTATAGCGGAAGTCGTTTTTGAAGAATTACCAATTTTGATAAGACAGTTAGAGGCGTGCTTGACGGAAAATGAGAATACGGATGCTGTATGACAGCAAATGACGATTCTCTAGGAAATTGTATCATCACATAAAAATGACTGCTGCATAAGGAAATGTACCTTGTGCAGCAGTCATTTTCTTCATGGAATCACCCATGTGCAGAGCTCTCTTCTGCAGATTCTGCATCCGCTTCATTCGGGAGAAGATTGCTGATGTAGGGCGTGCGCCCTGAGAGCACATCGTCATAGAATCCCTGCTTCCAGTCGATGTAGTCGATGGATGCTTGGACAGCAGTGAGTCGATCGACGAGTTCCGCGCGCTTGCCTGCGAGGATTTCTTTGCGCTCGGGGATGGTGGGGACACCGCCGAGACAGAGTGCGAGGTATTCCTTCATTTCGGCGAGACTCATGCCGCAGTTTCTGAGGCAGGTAAGGCTTTTCAGCCATCCAATATCGTGATTGTCGAAAATACGGTGATTGTGTGCATCACGCTTGACGTTCGGCAGAAGCCCCTGATTGCAGTAGAATTTCAGCGTCTCATAGCTCATTCCTGTCGCTTCACAGGCTCCCTTCATTGTATACATGATTTTCCTCCAAAAAACTTCAAAAAGGGCTTGCACGGTAGCTGCTACCGCCTGTTATGATAGCATTGTACTACGGATGGCAGGGCAGGGCAAGTCCTCTCCGAGGAGATCTGTTTTAGGAGGATGATATCATGCGAACACAGTATGCTTTGACGGCAGCACTTTTGGTCAGTCTATTTATGGGGAGTGTCGAGGCACTGAGCCGTCCCGTGACAATCGAGGATCAAGGCAGCTTTATGGCGGGCGGCGTGACAATTACCGCGCCCGGCGTATACAAGGACAGCGAACCGACGAACTACGACGGTGAGACACTGCACGGCGATGCTGCCTATGTGTTCTGGCAGCGTCCCGTAAAGGCGAAGAAGAACGCGCTCATTTTCCTGCACGGCTACGGACAGTCGGGCAAGACGTGGGAGACGACACCCGACGGGCGCGACGGCTTCCAGAACATCTTCCTCGCAAAGGGGTGGGCGACCTACATCGTGGATGAACCGCGCCGCGGGCGTGCAGGACAGTCGACCGTGCCCGCAGAGCTCAAAGCACAGCCGCAGGATCAACTCTGGTTCAACAACTTCCGCATCGGGCAGTACCCGATGATCTTCGATGGCATGGCGTTCCCGCGCGACGAGGAGTCGCTGCGGCAGTTCTTCCATCAGATGACACCCGACACGGGAAAATTCGATGTGGAGGTTGTCGCAAAGGCAATGGAGGCGGTCATTGACCATACGGGCGATAATGTCCTCATCACGCACTCGGCGGGCGGCGGTCCGGGGTGGCTCGCGGCGATTCGCAGTCCCAAAGTGAAGGGCGTGATCGCTCTCGAACCGGGTACGTTCCCGTTCCCGCCGGGCGAGGTGCCTGTGGTTGAGGAGACAACAAGCCCGTTCCCCGCGCGCGGAATGGAGGTGACGGCGGAGGAGTTCGAGGCTCTTCTGAAAACGCCGATGGTCGTCTATTTCGGCGACAAGATCCCGACGGGCGATAAGCCGCACGAAATCTGGGGGCTCGACAACTGGCGCACGCGGCTGAACCTCGCAAGCCGCTGGGCGGAGGTCGTGCGGACACATGGCGGCGATGCGGAGATTATCGTTCTGCCCGATGTTGGCATCAAAGGAAACACGCACTTCCTCATGTCCGACCTCAACAACGCAGAGGTCGCGGCGGAGATGGAGCGATGGATGCACGAGAAGGGCTTGGATAAAAAGTAATAATCATTTGGGGATTTGGGAAAGGAAGTTTTACCAATGAAAAAATCAATCATGAAATCAGCACTTTTGATGTCTCTCGGACTCTTTGCATTCGGGGGCGGCGGTGCCTCGGCGAGCGAGAGCAAGCGTCCGAACGAGAATCCGTTCGGGCTCGTCTATCAGGGCGCACTGACGGAGAATGTCACGGGCAAGGTGAACATCCGCCCCGTAACGTACGAAGTGGAGGGCATCGAGGTTGCCGCGAATCTCTACCTTCCCGCAGACTACGATGAAACGAGCGACAAGAAATATGCTGCCGTGACCGTGGCGCATCCCAACGGCGCGAGCAAGGAGCAGGTGGCAGGGCTGTATGCACAGCGACTGGCGGAGCTTGGATACATCGCCCTTGCCTGCGATGCACGCTATCAGGGCGCGAGCGGCGGCACGCCGAGACTGAGGGACTATCCCTCGAACCGCATCGAGGATGTCAGCGGCATGGTGGACTATCTGTCTCAGCTGCCGAAGGTGGACAAGACCCGCATCGGTGCGCTCGGCATTTGCGGCGGCGGCGGCTATACACTCGCGGCGGCGCAGACCGACAAGCGCATCAAGGCGGTTGCCGCGCTGTCGATGTTCAACTCCGGCAGGGTGCGTCGGAACGGTTTCCAGGATGCGGACATCAAGGGCATCCAGACACGTCTGCAAAAGGCAGCGGATGCACGGGAGAAGGAGCTCGCAGGGGAAATTGTCTATGAGGGATTCCTCCCGCCGAACGCCACCGATGAACAGCTCCGCGCCAAGATGGCGGAGCTTCCCGAAAACACGCTCTATCGCGACGGCATCGAATACTACGGCCTCTCCCACCGTCATCCGAACGCTACGGGAATCTACACCACCGAATCCTTTATGAAGCTCATGGCGTTTGATGTGGAGGATCGTATGGAGCTGATCAATCAGCCCCTCCTGATGATTGCAGGCGAGAAGGCGGACACCCTCTATATGACGAAGGATGCCTTTGCCAAGGCGACCGGCACGGAAAACAAAGAGCTTTTCCTGATTCCGAGCGCGAGCCACATCCGTACCTACTGGGTGCCTGAGTACGTGGATCAGGCGGTGGCGCAGCTCCAGATGTTCTACGCAAAGAATCTTTGATGGAATGAGATGATGTCAATGAAAAAGGGCAAGAGCTTTATCGCGGCGGCGACTATGTCGCTCGGCCTCACTGTCGGCTCCGCATGGGCAATGCCGCTTCCCCTCGGCACAGATATATCGGATCGCTTTCATGGGACGGTACACAAAAATGACCTCATTGCCACCGATGAGACATATGTCCTACCACACGGCAGAGATTCCCTTTGTATTTCACAACATTGACCGCGCGGAGAAAAGCATCGGCACAAGCGCGGAGGCAAAGAAAATCGAAGCGCAGATGAGCCGCGCTTGGATTAATTTCGCCCGCACGGGAAAACCCGAAGCGCCCGGCATGCCGAATTGGGATGCCTATACACTGCAAGGAGGCGCAACCATGATGTTTGACGCTGATACGAAGCTCGTACATCACCACGATGCAGAATTATTGAAACTGCTCGCACCTGCGCAATAGATTTGGCAAAGTAAACATATGGGAATCGAATGAAATGGAGGTCATGACATGAGAACCCTATTGACAATCCTGATGACGACGATGATGCTGCTGCTGACAGCGTGCGGCGGAGGCAATGCGCAAACGGGCGCAGATACTTCTGCACAGAAAGAAACACAGACGACAGCATCTGCACGAAGCGATCAGCGTGTCCTTGTCGTGTACTTCTCGCGCGCCGACGAAAACACAGGCGGTGTCGGCTACATCGAGAAGGGAAACACAAAGATTCTTGCAGAGATGATCGCCGAACGCACGCACGGTGACATCTTTGAAATCAAGACCGTCAAGCCGTATCCGAAGGAATACCGTCCCGCGACGGAAGCCGCCAAGCAAGAGAAGGAAGAAAACGCCCGTCCTGAAATCGTCGGCGAGCTGCCCGATCTCAGCAAGTACGATGTCGTCTTTCTCGGTTATCCGATCTGGTGGAGCGACATGCCGATGCCTGTCTACACCTTCCTCGATCGGGAGAATTTCGCGGGCAAGATCATCCTGCCGTTCTGCACACATGAAGGGAGCGGGCTCTCTGATACGCAGCGGTCGATTGCGGACGTGACAAAGGCGGATGTCAGGGAGGGCTTTGCACTCCAGGGACATATCGCGCAGAAGTCGCCCGAGGAGGCGCGGACGGCACTCTATGAATGGATGTCGAAACAAGGATATTAAGGAGGATTTCAAATGGCAGTGGAAAATGTAAAACTCAATAATGGTGTAATGATGCCGCTTGAGGGCTTCGGCGTGTTCCAGATTCCCGACCTTGCAGAGTGTGAGCGCGTGACCATCGAGGCGATTCGGCAGGGCTACCGCCTGATCGACACGGCGGCAGCATATCAGAACGAGGAGGCGGTGGGTGCGGCGATTGCAAAGTCGGGTGTGCCGCGTGAGGAACTGTTCATCACAACGAAGCTCTGGGTGCAGGATATCTCCTATGAGGCGGCGGGTACGGCGTTTGAGCGTTCCCTGCAAAAACTCGGGTTGGACTATCTCGATCTCTACCTCATTCATCAGCCGATGGGGGATTTCTTCGGCGCGTGGCGGCGGCTCGAGGAGCTGCACCGCGCGGGGAAGATTCGGGCGATCGGCGTGTCGAACTTCTATCCTGCCGTGCTTGCGAACTTCTGTGAGACGGTGGAGATAAAGCCAATGGTGAATCAGGTGGAGCTGCATCCGTTCTTTCAGCAGGAGGCGGCACTCGCGACGATGAAGGAGTACGGTGTCGTGCCGCAGGCATGGGGACCGCTCGCCGAGGGCAAACACGGCATCTTTACGCATCCCGTACTGACGAAGATCGGGGAGAAGTACGGAAAGACGGCGGCGCAGGTGGCACTCCGCTGGAATACGCAGCGTGGCGTGTCGATCCTGCCGAAGTCCGTGCGTGCTGAGCGCATCGCGGTAAATCTCGATATCTGGGACTTTGCGCTGAATGAGGCGGAGATGGCAGAGATCGCAAAACTCGACCTCGGGCACAGCGAGATCGTCAACCACGACGACCCTGCGTTTGTGAAATGGCTGCACGAGCGCAGGATTCACGATTGAGGCATAGCGAAGAATAGAAATGAGGGAACGTAGTGGTGACGGTATGCGGCTTTTCGTCTGCGGCATCATTGCAGCAGCGGCGGCTATGCTGTGCTTCGGCAGCTGTTTATCCTTTGCGCGGGAGGCAGAAAACATACAGACCGGCACCGATGCAGAGGAGGAGATGAGCGTGTTTTCAGCAGAGTCCTGCGTGGAGGATGTGGCAAGGGCACTCCTGTTTGCACCGTACGGTCGGCTGCTCTTTCCCGTACAGAGCGGGTACATGGATGGCGATACGCTCGGCAGTCTGCGCCTGGCATGGTATTCTCACATCTCGCCTGCGCGAACCGTGGCAGTTGTGAATCGGCTTGCGGCAGACGCAGCGGCGGGGCATCGGATTTTCTATCCGATCTACACAGAGGAGGAGATGCGGCGCGACCCCGCGAAGCGTGATACAGGGCTGTTTTTCTTTCGTGGGCGAACGGGAGCGCCTGTCGCCGTCGTGAGTGCGGGCGGCGGATTTGCCTATGTGGGGGCGATGCAGGACAGTTTTCCACATGCGCTCGTCCTCTCTGAGCGCGGAGTGAACGCCTTTGCACTGATCTATCGACCGCGTGCGCAGACGGCGTGCGAAGATCTTTCACGCGCGGTTGCCTTTCTCCACGAACATGCGGCAGAACTGGGCGTTGACATGCGTGGTTACTCCCTCTGGGGCGGCTCGGCGGGAGCGCGTATGGCAGCGTGGGTCGGTTCGCATGGAACGGAGGCGTTTGGACAGCGTTCATATCCGCGTCCTGCCGCCGTCATTATGCAGTATACGGACTTGTCGGAGGTCTATGGTACAGAGCCGCCGACATACAGCTGTGTCGGGACGGCCGATGGCATTGCCTCATGGCAGACGATGCAGCGGCGTACACAGGCGATCCGCAGAAACGGACAGGCGGCAGAGATCGAAGTGTTTAAAGGTCTGCCGCATGGCTTCGGGCTTGGTGAGGGCACTGCTGCCGAAGGATGGCTGAACCGTGCCGCAGATTTTTGGATAGCACAAAGATAAAATGAGGAGGCAACGGTATGAATATACTGTTTATCAACGGCAGTCCGAACAGAGACGGAAATACGGCAGCTCTTGCAGCGAGGTTTCTGCAAGGGCACACCTATGAGACGCTGAATCTTACGGACTATCGGATCAATGTTTATGGACAGGAGCTGCCAGGCGATCAATTCTCTGAGGTGCTTGAAAAAGTGCGGGCGGCGGATTTTATCGTCATCGGTTCGCCGCTTTATTGGCACAATATCTGTGGCGCTGTGCGCAATCTGCTGGATCGATTCTACGGTCCTGTCGAGGCGGGGAGTCTTCACGGGCAGATTGCCTTCCTTTTCCAAGGTGCAGCACCTGAGAAGTGGATGCTGGAGGCGGGCGAATACACAATGCGCCGTTTTGCTGATCTCTACGGATTGACGTATCTCGGCATGGTGACATCGGTACGCGAGGCAGATGTGCTTGCGGCGAAGATCGGCTAAGAATATTTTAGAATCAAAAACCTCGGACTGAGAATAGGCAGTCCGAGGTTTTTACATAAGAACTCCGTTGCGGTGCTCCATTTCATGTTGACTGATTTATGTCGTAAAGCTGAAGAGAAATGTCAACTTTATTTGCATAACAGCAGTTTTTTGATGAATGTGAGTAGGAATATTATTTATAGGAGTATCCTGGATGATAATATAGAAAATGTTGTAGAGTTAATCATGTGACAAAGTCTGTTGACGAAAATATAAAATCAATAAAAACAGTTGACGAGTACATAAATATCTGATAAAATGAGATCACAATTGAAAGAGGTGACAAAAATGCCAACAGATTTCGATAGAACTTTGTTTTTTGACAATATCTCCTATTTGATAAAGAAGCATGATCTAAAAATAGGTGAGATTGAGAACAGTGCAGGAGTTAGTGCCGGATATATTTCTCGTGCCAGCAAGGACGAAAAGTCAAAGCCGGGGGTCGAGTTTGTAATGAAGATCGCAGAGTTGCTGCAGATCAATGTCGACACTTTACTGCGGGCAGATTTGACAAACGCTACGCCGACCGAGAAGTATCTTATGTCGTTTTTGGGCAAGCTAAATAGTGACACTGTATCAGATAGTCTTAACTGGGTACGGGAATCGAAAGAGGAATTAAATCGACTGCAGGAAGATCAATATGGTGATACTGGGCATCCATTATTCAAATTACGTACGTACGATGCATCAAATGATTACGATGAATCAGTCGGAGAAGTTACTCAGGTTGTCTTCGCGTCTCATAACTTTGATTGCAATACGGGGATACATAAGGATTGTTATTCCTTACGAATGAAGAACGGTACACTTTTACATCTAATGAATATCTGTAAAACATACTCATCTTTTTCAGATCCTGATACCTTTGCCATAGAAATCTGGATGACCTCGCCGGGACAGGAACCTCAGTTCCTTTGCGATAATAAGGGAGAAGCTACGATTTCTCGCCTTATTGATGGCTTATATACAACCGTCAGTGAGAACATGAGACATCCAAAAATTGACAAGAACATACGATACGTCATTGATGCATTCATGCAGAATGACTTGGAAGATGATCCCCCAGTGTTCGACGAAGATGATATCCCCTTTTGAGGAGGTTCGTAGTGTATGAAGATACAAATTCGTAGCCTATGCAGCGACTGTGCCAATCCTCCACGCTTCTGCGATGCAATCCTTGAAGAGGATGAGCAAATTTATCTGGTTCGCAAGGATCAGAAAACAAATCGGTATGTCAAAATCCTTTGGGAGGATGTCGTTTACCAAGTGAATAAATTGAAACCACGAAACATGAAGCTACCGCAACATGCCCCGTAAATAACGTGGAGCTAACCGCCGGAGTTATCTGATTCAGCCATAAGGCTAAATGGATAACTCCGGCGGTTTTTTATTTGTCAAAAACTCGCGGCCTTCAATTGTAATTAAGGTAGGAGAGGGGAAGTCTTTTTGAGGAGGAGAGAATAATGAGGTCGTAAATTCTTATATCAAGTGATTCAGTTTAAAACCTCAAAGCCTTGAGATGGCCATTAAAGGCGGCGGGAACATACGAAGACCACATTGCAAAAAAATGCAATGAATACGGCACTTCGATGTCCCACCGTTTACCGCTATGTCCATTTTTAGGTAATTGCGGCCGGTGTACGTCAAGTGCATCGGCCTTCGTTGTATCCCGCTGACCTTGTCTTGTCAGAAAGGATACGACGATGAAAGAATTTATTTTAATGGAAGTCACTGCTGAGACAATTCGTGATTATGGTATTTTCCGCAATGAAGTTGAGTGGTGTCGGATCGGTAATCGTAGGGTACAGGCCGTGAAAGTCTTAGCTACATACGAGGTCTTCACGTTCTATAAACGTTCAGTATTACGTGAACAACAGCAAGAATGTCGAGCAAAGTATTCGTGTATATACAAGAATCGCAAGAATATGTGCGACCACAACTGCGAGAGTTGTACACATCCTGTGTACCGAGAATCGTGGGTTGGTGTTGTGAAAGAAGAAATATTCATTTCAGAGTCGCTGGAGACTACTTGCATAAAGAGGCTGCTGATTGAAGCACTCATCACTGAAGTCAATAAGCTTGCTCCGATGGATCAGCTCCTCCTTAAATTAATTGGCGAAGCTGTGTCGGAACGTGAGATTGCAAGAATTATGGGTGGGAGATCAAAGACGGCTATCCACAAGAGGAAAGAAAAACTCTTCGTGATGCTCCGAAAAAAACTTGAAAATACGGTGACCATTAAGCCCCGTTCTGTCTGCACCCTAGTGAAAGGGGGAAAGCAGAATGTGAGGTAAAACTCACAGTTGATTTTCCGGCGATTAGACAGATTGCCGTCAATTCCGAGAAACGGAATCAGTTGAAAGGTGGTACTGAAAGCAAACATCTGAGATTTTCAAAAAATATTTTGAAATAAGGTGACCAAATGATCACATTCTGTCTGCACCCTAGTGAAAGGGGGGAAGCAGAATGTGAGTTAAAATTCACAGCTAATCTTCTGGCAATCAGACAGATTGCCAAACTGCCGAAAGAAATTCTGTTTATGAAAGGGACTAATGAATATGATTCATGTGAACGAAATCTCCAAAATGCTGCGTGAGGCAGCAGATGCACTTGAAGCTGCAATCCCGCAGCTTGAAAAACCAAACGAAGGTGTGCGGCTCGAAGATGTCCGTATTGTTCTCGTCCGTAAGAGTACGGAGGGAAAACGCGAGGCGGTCAAGGATCTTATCACAAAGTATGGAGCGGAGCGTCTGAGCGACATCTCGCCCGATGCCTTCGTTGCTCTTCTCCGGGAAGCGGAGGCACTCTGATGGGGGCGCACGCACTGCTCTCACCGTCGGCGGCGCATCGGTGGATACGCTGTCCACCGTCTGCTTGCCTTGAGCGCGAGTTTCCATCTTCGTGGAGCGAAGCCGCCGCTGAAGGGACAGCGGCGCATGCGCTCTGTGAGCACAAGCTGCGTAAGTTTCTAAAACTGCGCAGCAAACGACCGCACTCGGATTTCGAGGACGATGAGATGGACCGCTGTTCCGATGCGTATGTTTCATTCGTGCAGGAGCAGATGGGAGACATCCCGTCCCCGATGGTGCTGGTTGAGCAGCGGCTCGATCTCACACGCTATGTCCCGGAAGCATTCGGGACGGCGGACTGCATCATTGTCGGCGGGGATATGCTCCATGTCATTGACTTCAAGTATGGCATGGGCATGCTTGTGGAGGCGGAGCACAATCCGCAGATGATGCTCTACGCGCTCGGTGCATTGGAACTTCTCGACGGAATCTATGATATCCAGACGATCTCCATGAGCATCTTCCAACCACGCAGGGAGAATGTATGCACATGGTCACTCCCCAAAGAAGAGCTTCTGCGTTGGGCGAGGGACGATCTTGTGGAGAAAGCGCGTCTCGCCTATATGGGTGAGGGAGAATACCGCGCCGGCGAATGGTGTACATTCTGCCGTGCAGCTGTTCGGTGCAGGGCGCGTGCGGAGGAGAAACTACGGCTTGCCAAAGAGGAGTTCAAGTATCCACCGCTTATTACGGACGAGGAGATTGAGGACGTTCTCGGAGAAATCCCGGAACTCATCAAGTGGGCAAATGCCATCCTCGCCTATGCGACGGATGCGGCGGTCAACCACGGCAAGGTGTGGATGGGCTTCAAGATTGTGGAGGGGCGTTCCGTCCGCAGGTATAAGGATGAGGATGTCGTTGCAAGGGAGGCAGAATCGGCAGGGTATACGGACATCTTCGATAAGAAACTCATTTCACTGACCCAGATGGAAAGGTTGATGGGAAAGAAAGCATTTACAGATATTCTTGACGGTCTTATCGAAAAGCCGCCCGGAAAGCCGACCCTCGTCCCGATATCGGACAAGCGTCCGGCGATTCATACAGGCAGTGCTCAGTCAGAATTCACAGCGATTACGGAGGTACATTAACATGACAATGAAAAACAACAACACGAAGGTTATCACGGGCAAGGTTCGTCTCTCCTATGCACATGTGTGGGAGCCGGTATCCATCAATGGCGGCGAGGAGAAATACTCCGTCAGCCTTATCATTCCGAAATCGGACACCAAGACGATCAAGGACATTCAAGCGGCGGTGGATGCTGCCATCGACGCAGGACTCGGCAAGTTCGGTGGAAAGAAGCCGAACAAGGCCTCGATCAAGCTGCCGCTGCGCGACGGCGATGTTGAGCGTCCCGATGACGAAAACTACAAGGATGCATACTTCATCAATGCAAATGCGCGGACGGCTCCGCAGATCGTGAACCGGAAGGTGCAGCCAATTTTGGATCGTGATGAGGTATACTCCGGGTGCTATGCACGTGTGAGCATTACGCTCTATGCATTCAACTCCAACGGGAACAAGGGCATCGCCTGCGGACTCGGGAACATCCAGAAACTCGAGGATGGCGACCCCCTCGGCGGGCGTTCATCGGCAGCATCGGATTTTGAGAGCCTTGACGGCGATGACGAGGATTTCCTCAGCTGACCAATCGGATTTTGCAGGAATGGGCGGCGGCGTAAGCCGCTGCCTGTTTTTATGGGAGAAGATAGATGAAATCCATCAGTATCGATATTGAGACATTTTCAAGCGTACCGCTTGCCAAGGCGGGCGTATATAAGTATGCGGAATCGGAGGATTTTGAAATCCTGTTGTTCGGATATTCTGTGGATAGAGGAGAAGTGCAGATTGTGGATCTTGCGAATGGGGAAGAGATCCCGAAAGAGATTCTTGCGGCACTGACGGATGAGTTTGTAAGGAAATGGACATTCAATGCCATGTTTGAGCGTGTGTGCCTTTCACGACATCTAGGCATTCACCTGAAACCAAACGCATGGCGTTGCTCGATGATCTGGGCGGCGACACTTGGATTGCCGTTATCTCTAAAAGACGTAGGGGCTGTGCTGCGGCTTGATCGGCAGAAGTTGGAGGAGGGGAAAGACCTCATACGGTATTTCTGTGTCCCGTGCAAGGCGACCAAGAGCAACGGCGGCAGGACACGCAATCTTCCTATGGACGCCTCGGAAAAGTGGGAACTGTTTAAGGCATACAACAAACGAGACGTGGAAACGGAGATGGAAATTCAAGCACGGCTACAGAAATTTCCCGTATCGGAGAGTGAGTGGGAGAACTACGTCATCGACCAAGAAATCAATGACCGTGGGATTTTGGTAGACACCACATTTGTCACACAGGCGATCTGCTGCGATGAGCGGAGCAAGGCGGTCTGCCTTGAACGGGCGCAGAATCTCACGGATCTTGAGAACCCGAACTCTCCGCTTCAGCTTATGGACTGGCTGCACGGGAAAGGACTCTCGGTGGAATCTCTTGCAAAGAGTGAAGTGACCAAAATGCTTAAAACAGCAACGGGAAATGTGCGGGAGGTATTGGAACTGCGGCAGCAACTATCCAAGACAAGCGTCAAGAAGTATATGGCAATGGAAGCGGTCACGGGAGCGGATCACCGTGCGCGTGGATTGTTCCAGTTTTACGGTGCAAACAGAACGGGGCGCTTCGCGGGGCGACTCATTCAATTACAGAATCTGCCCCAAAACCATCTCACGCAGCTGAAGGAGGTTCGCACACTTGTCAAAGACGGTGATTTCGACCTTCTGGATATGCTCTATGACAGTACCTCGGATGTGCTCTCTCAGCTTATTCGTACCTCATTTGTTCCACGGTCCGGTTGCCGCTTCATTGTCGCCGACTACGCTGCCATCGAAGCAAGAGTCCTCGCATGGCTTGCGGGGGAGCAGTGGGTGCTCGACGTGTTTCGAGAGAATGGGGACATTTACTGCGAAACGGCATCTCGGATGTTTCACTGCAAGGTTGAAAAGCATGGCGAGAATGGAGATCTGCGCCAGAAAGGGAAACAGGCGGTTTTGAGTTGTGGATACGGCGGCTCCGTTGGCGCTCTTATTGCGATGGGTGCAGTCGAGTCCGGCATGAAGGAGGAGGAGCTTCAGCCTCTTGTGGATTTGTGGCGTGCATCGAATCCACATATCGTGCAATTCTGGTGGGATGTGGATCGTGCCGTCAAGACCTGTGTGAAACGACGCGTTGAAGTAGAAACACATGGCATTCGTTGTGCATATAAGAGCGGCGTTTTGTTTATACGATTGCCGAGTGGAAGAGAGCTTTCGTATGCAAAGCCGCGCATCGGAGCAAACAGATTCGGTGGAGAATCCGTCACCTATGAAGGTCTCGGTATGACGAAGAAGTGGGAGCGGATTGAAACTTTCGGTGGGAAACTCGTTGAGAACATCACACAGGCGACGGCGCGAGATCTGCTTGTTTTTGCAATGAAACAGCTTCGAAACAGGGGATTTGACATTGTGATGCACATTCATGATGAAATCGTGCTCGAAGTGCCGCATGGAGTCTCCTCGGTTGAAGAGATATGCTCCATCATGGCAGAGAATCCACCGTGGGCGAAGGGGCTGCCGCTCAAAGCGGACGGGTATGAGTGTGAGTACTATCGGAAAGACTGAAAAAGCGGTATCTGCCTGACTGACAGATGCCGCTTGCTTTTCGGTTCAACGAAGTGAATCCATAATCTTGATAATGGTTTCGCAGGCCGAGGAAAATTCGACTTCTCTCGCATATTCATAATCGCGCTGATATGTTTTCCAGTGTTGCTGCATTGCACTGCTCTTTACAATCTGCCCCATGATACTGTGATACTGCGGGATTAGGTCACCGGAATTGCGCTTTTGCGCAGTTTCGGACAGTGCTTTATGTAAAGTGTCACGATCAATCTCATGTCCTTTCAGCTTGCTGAGGATGAAAATGTCATAGTAATCTCTTGGACGTGTGTTTTGGTCGCCGCGAGAGATTACCGTCTCCAATTTTTCGGCGAGAATCGTCTCAAGATTGTACGCAAAAATCTCCAACGTATCGTCGCTGAACATCATCGGATAGTTGTATTCGATTGCTTCAGGGGTGATCTTATCGCCGGTTGTAATGTCCAGTTTCAGTGGAACTCTCATAGGGGGGAAGTTTGCGGTCAGTGAGATGCGGTATCCACCGTAGGCATCGTTTTTTCGGATTTTTCCTACACCTTGGAAGCTGAAGCTTATATTATCGTCGATGGGGATGGAGATGATTTCCTCGAACATTGTTTTTATGCTGTTCTCGTTCATGGGATGATTTCGGATGGTGGCGTCCATATCCATTGTGGCACGCGAATGAAGACCAACCATTGAGGCGATCAACAGTCCGCCTTTGAGGATGAAGTTCCCTTGATATTTTGAACGAGAGATGCGCTCCAACAGGCGTTCCAACATATAGTTTTGCATCACAAGCTGGGCAGGAATGTGCTTTTCCTTTGCCATTTTGCTGATGGCCGCTTTTAACTGCATGGCATTCTTCAAAGCAGGACCTCCAAATACGTCCGTATTTTTTTCTCTACGCCGAGACGCTGCGCATACTCGGAGAGCAGAGGAATTTTTTTTTGCGGACTGTCCATGTAGCGTTTGAACGCCTCTGCGGTGATCTGAATATCAGCAGCGTGGTGTGGGCGCAGAATGTCGCAGAGTGTCCGTTCTATCGAGTAGCAGTGCACCGAATTGCCGGCAGGAGATTTTATCTCTGTTATGCCGAGTGCATACCGTTCCGCCTTCACCTGTGCGCAGTGAACGCCTTCCTTTTTCGGATTCGCCAGATTGTAGTTCGTTGGGAAGGTCATATGGTAGGCGATCGGCGTTCGATCCGTCAGATCCCAGAGGAAGAGAGCTGTTTCGTGTGAAAAGATGCCACGTTTGAATCGTGTTTGCAAATTGAGAAACTCATCCTCCCATATCTCGGGCAGTGTGTATACCCCACGGGCGGGACGGAGCAACTGTCCCCGTTTGACGAGATGCGCCAACATGCTGCGGGATATGCCGGAAGACACAGCTTTTGCTGTTGTCAGCATACCATTATTTTGATGGATGAGGTTCATAATAGTCGTTTGCTGCGTCATGTGAACCACCTCCTATAAACTTTCTTGCTTGTATTATATATATAAACAAGCAAGAAAGTCAATAAAGTATCAATGAAGCTGAAACCCTCGGACTGCCATAAACGCAGCCCGAGGGTTTCATATCAAGACGCCATTGCAGTGGTCAATCTCATGTTGAATAATCTGTGCCGTAAATCCTGAGAACTTGTTTTTCTGTTTGCGGAACTTTATATCACGGTATACGACTTCAACCCATTCATGCCGCAGCGTTTTTCTCTGTCCAGGGAGGGACAGGCATCCTTCCTCTGCTTCATATTGCTCCGAGGAGGATTTTACAATCTCCGGATTCAGCATAACAAGATGAGATTTTCCAACGCATACAGCGATGATGCGTTTCTTCTCTCCGATCATGTTGGCAGCAAGTCCGACGCAATGTCCGACGTGGGCTTTGAGTGTGTCGAGCAGATCGTTTGCAATAGAAAGATCGGATTTCACAGCTTCCTCCGATGGCTGCCCGAGAAACATGGCATCTTTGACGATAGGTCGTACCATCTGTCTCCTCCTTTATTCGTTTTAATATTCGCGTACATAAACAAGTTTTCCTGCAAACATCTATGAAGGAATCCGAAGCATATGTATTTATCAAAATAAATTTGATTGAAAAAACTTTTAAGAAATGGTGACCACTTCCCCTTTTTCTGTCTGCACTCTTATGAAAAGGGGATGTGATTTCCCCGTGATTAAAAAGGAGAAATTTATGCAGCATTTCAACGAATCACACTATCTGGATCCGACGGCGGGGGCGGCAATGAGGACTCTCGAGAGGGAGATGAATGCCGCTTTCCCAATCATCTACATCTGTTCGGCATATCGCAACAATCCGCGCGTCAATGTCATGCGGGCACGGGAGTATTGCCGCTTTGCCGTAAGGCGTGGGGGCATTCCACTTGCTCCGCATCTTCTGTTTCCGCAGTTTATGTCCGAAACGCAGGATCGCGAACTTGTCATCCGCATGAACTTTGCCCTCCTGCGTCAGTGCAAGGAACTCTGGGCGTTCGGTACGGAAATTACCGAGGGAATGCAGATGGAGATTGCAAAGGCAAGATCACTCTGCATTC
Source organism: Centipeda felix (assembly GCF_900186465.1). Lineage (GTDB taxonomy): Bacteria > Bacillota > Negativicutes > Selenomonadales > Selenomonadaceae > Centipeda > Centipeda felix. The sequence goes on along the minus strand of NZ_LT891959.1, from coordinate 178,643 downwards.
CGGTGCGCTACTACAACACCAAGTGCGAGGAGGTCGTATGGGGATGACCATCGACGAACTCAAAGCTCAGAAAATCTGGATCTGCTGGAACTATGCCATGCAGAATGGCAATCGCACAAAGAAGCCCTGTGCCGCAGACGGCGGTATCACGGGATCGAATCATGCATTTCGGGCAAGTTGGGTGACGTTCGAGGAAGCTCAATGTGCGGCAGAGGCATCGTCCTACGGTGGTGTCGGCTTCATTATCCCCAAGGGAATGTACTTCTTGGACATTGACCACAGGGACGAAGCGGATGCGATGGTGCAGCTGCAGATCCGCAGACATGACACCTATGCCGAGAAGTCCGTCAGCGGAAACGGCATCCACATCTATGGCTGCTGTGATTATGACCGCATCCCGAAAACAAAGGACAAGGACGGCAAGGAAAAACTCGATCCGAAATTCTACGTCAAAAATCCGCACAACAAAATGGAACTCTACGTCGGAGGGCTGACCAACCGTTTTGCGGTATTCACGGGTGATGTATTCCACGATGCACCTCTTAACGATGGGACGGAAGCCGTACTTACCACACTCAGGAAGGATATGCTGCGCAAGCAGCCTGTGAACTACCGTCCAAATGAGGACGGCGACCGTGCCATCTTCGACATTGTTTGTTCTTTGCGAAAAGCGAAGAATGGTGGGAAGTTTGCGCGGCTCTTTGACCGTGGCGACATCTCGGAGTACGGCAGTGCCTCGGAAGCGGATGCCGCCCTCTGTGCTCTGATTGCTTTCCGGACGGGTGATGATGCAGCTCTGATTGATGCCGTCTTTCGCCAATCCGCGCTTTACCGCCGTAAGTGGGAGCGCGAGGACTACAAGGCAGCAACGATCCGCGTCGGCGTGGAAGCCTGTCACGGCGTGTTTCATGCATCGGTGATGGATCACCCGGATTTTATTCACTTCAACACCAAAGGACAGCCGGTCATCAGCTGTCCGGCTCTTGCGGATTACATTCGGCAGCACCTCCATTACATTTTCGTTCGGGACAGTGCACGGCACGGCGTGCTGCGCTATGTCTACGAGGGCGGCGTGTACCGCCTATACGCCGACGATATGCTCAAAGGACTCATCAAGAACTGCATCGCATCCTACGATCCTGAGATGATCGAGATGCGTAAGGTAGACGAGACGTTCCGCATTCTCACAACGGATCTGGACTACATCAAGGATTCCGACCTCAATGCCGACGAGGACATCATCAATTTTCAGAACGGGGTTTTGCACCTTTCGACAATGGAGCTGACCGAGCACAGCGCAGACATTCTATCTACTATACAAATCCCATGCGAATGGCCTCGTGAGGAGATTGCGACACCTGTGTTCGATGCATTCATGCAGACACTCACGGATGGGGAGACCGAGATTGAGCATCTCTTGCTTGAATTTATTGGTGCCTGTCTGTCCAACGTCAAAGGCTGGCGTATGAAGAAGGCGCTCTTTATGTACGGCGCAGGGGATACGGGAAAATCCCGCCTCAAATGTCTGGTGGAGCAGCTGCTTGGCAGGGGGAACTATGTCGGCATTGATCTTCGTGAGATTGAGGCACGGTTCGGCACGGGGTTGATCTACGGAATGCGCCTTGCGGGCAGCTCGGATATGAGCTTCATCACCGTGGATGAACTCAAGACCTTCAAGAAATGCACGGGCGGAGACAGCATCTTCGCGGAATTCAAGGGACAGAACGGATTCGAGTTCACTTTCAACGGACTGTTCTGGTTCTGCATGAATCAGCTGCCGCGCTTCGGCGGCGATGACGGGCAGTGGGTGCATGACCGTATCATGCAGGTACATTGCAAAAATGCCATTCCCATCGACAAGCAGGACAGATTTCTCGGAGAAAAACTCTATGCCGAGCGCGACGGGATCGTCCGCAAAGCCGTCCATGCGCTACGTTCGGTCATCCAAAACGGCTACCGCTTTACGGAACCGCAGTCGGTTCTGTCGGCAAGAGAGGAATACATGGTCGAGAACAACTCCGTACTTGCCTTCCATGCAGAGTGCATGATGAAACGTCCCGAGGGTGCAAAATGCAGCGAGGTCACAACGGGCAAGGTCTATCGCATCTATCAGGCATGGTGCAGGGACAACAACAACGGCTTTGCCAAGACTGCACGGGAGTTCAGAACCACACTGGCTCGGTATTACAAGACAGATTTCAGCTCAATGACCATACGTCGAAGTTACGGAAATGTCTATCGGGATCTCCTGCTGACCCCGGAAGCACTTCAGGAATATACAGGCTTTTGGAGTTCACCCGAAGATGATTTTTTTAAAGACTAAGATGCAGGTTGTGGCAGTGCGGTGAGTAAAAACCCACAAGGGTATCACCGTACTCCGCCCTTGTGGTTTTTGGGGATACAGACCTTTGGTGACAGAAGTGATACTTCTTATACCCTTTATATAGAGGGACAGAGAAAAGAGTGAAGAGTATAGGATATATAAATATATATTATATATATAGTATAGGCGGTGACACACACCACTATCACATGAAATCGGGAAAGCGAGGAATCTCAATGCGTGAATCGGATTTGGAGAAATTCACTAGGTTATACATAAAATTACACGGCGGACTTGCACTGAAGTTCATATCTCCGGGACATGCGGGTGTACCGGATCGGCTTGTGCTCATGCCGGGCGGCAAGATGTGCTTTATGGAACTTAAGGCTCCGGGCAGGAAAACGCGTCCATTGCAGGTGAGACGTATCGAGCAGCTGCGTGCGCTCGGATTCAAGGTCTATGTGGTCGATGGGAAAGAAGAAATCGGAGGAATTATCAATGCGCTATGAACCGCATTTTTATCAGACATACGCCAAGGATTTTATCCTGCATCACAAGGAAGCCGCGATTTTCTTGGATTGTGGGCTTGGGAAGACAGTCGTCACGCTTACGGCAATCGAAGAACTCCTGCATGACTTCTTTGAGATCGGTAAAGTGCTCGTTATCGCTCCGCTGCGCGTAGCACGTGACACATGGCCGTCGGAGATCGCAAAATGGGAGCATACGAGAAACATCTGCGTCTCTGTGGTTATGGGAACACCGAGGGAACGGACGGCGGCACTCATGCAGCATGCGGATGTGTATATTATCAACCGAGAAAATGTAAAGTGGTTGATCGAAGAGAGCGGCGCGGTGTTGGATTTTGATATGATCGTCATTGATGAACTCTCATCGTTCAAATCTCATCAGGCGAAAAGGTTCCGTGCACTCTTGAAGCTGCGTCCCTCGGTTAAGCGGATTGTGGGGCTGACGGGAACACCGTCGGCAAACGGACTCATGGATCTCTGGGCTGAGTTTCGTCTTCTGGATATGGGCAAGCGGCTCGGCAGATTCATCTCCCATTACCGCAATGACTTCTTCCTTCCCGACAAACGGAATCAACAGATGGTGTTCAGCTACAAGCCGCGCGAGGGTGCAGAGGATGAAATCTACCGCCGGATTGAGGACATTACGATTTCCATGCGTTCCAAGGATTATCTCAAAATGCCGCAGCTCATTTCAAATAGCATGCGTGTCTCTATGGATGAGCATGAGCGGGAACTCTATGACCGAATGAAGCGGGACATGGTGGTTTCCCTTGGTACTGCGGAGATTGATGCCGTCAGTGCGGCGGCACTTTCCGGGAAACTCCTCCAGATGGCGAACGGAGCGGTCTATACGGAGGACGGAAAATCCGTCCACCTGCACGACCGTAAAATGGATGCGCTAGAGGATCTTGTCGAGAGTGCGAACGGGAAGCCCGTACTCGTCGCGTATTGGTATCGCCATGACCTTGAGCGAATCAAGGATAGACTGTCCGTTCGAGAGATTCGGTTGAGTGCAGATATTGCGGAATGGAATACGGGCAAAATCCCAATCGCAGTGATTCATCCCGCAAGTGCGGGACATGGACTCAACCTTCAGTTCGGCGGTTCGACGCTCATCTGGTTTGGTCTGACGTGGAGTTTGGAACTCTACCAACAGACCAATGCGCGTCTCTATCGGCAGGGACAGACGGGGACTGTGGTTATCCACCATATCATCACGGCAGGGACGATTGATGAGAATGTTATGCAGGCACTTGAACGCAAGGACAAGACTCAGACGGCTCTGATTGATGCCGTCAAAGCGAATCTGGAGGTGGCATCCCATGATGAACTGTGAGGTTCTTGCCAATGCAATCATCGAACAGGCGGCAAAGGATTATCGCTGGGCGCGGACGGTTCTTCGCAAAGCGGCAGAGAATGTCGAGGCGATAACGATGCGCAGCGACACGGAGCGGTTCTTCCGTTCGGCATGGTTTGGTCAGTTGACGAGTATAAACAGAGAGTGGCTTCTCCAACAGTTAGAGGGGGAATTTGTGTGACAGGAAAGGAATATCTCAGTCAGGCATGGAACATTGACAATGAAATCCAGAGTATGTTGGAGGAGGTCTCAGTTCTTCGCAGTATGGCAGAAAAGACTACTGCCGTCATTACGGGAATGCCGAGCAATGCAACGAGGAACACGTCGCAGCTTTCCGATACCATTGCAAAAATCATCGAACGTGAAGAAAAGATTGACGCTGAAATTGATCGGCTCGTCGATCTGCGCTCCGAAATCTACGAAACGATACAGCAGGTGGAGGACAAAGAAGCACGGCGTGTCCTGTATCTCCGTTATATGGGTTACCGTTCGTGGGCGGAGATTGCGACGGAGATGAAACTTGGTCTTCGTCAAATCTACCGTCTGCATGGCGTTGGACTGAAAAATATTTCTCCGATGTCACTAAATGTCACTAAATGGCAGTCGATGTCGTCTTGATGTCACTACCTTGACAGTGATATGATAGACTCAGCAAGAATAGGATATGGAATCAGCCTTCTCGGAGAAGCAATTCTCTGTGAGGGCTTTTTTGATGGAGAAACGCAATGCCGAGAAAGCCGAAACGTCCCTGCCGAATGACGGGCTGTCCGAACCTTACGGATCGAAAGAGCTGTTACTGTGAGGCGCACGAAAAAGTTATGCAGCGACACTATGACCACTTCACACGCGGCTACGATCAGCACGCGAGATATGGCAGCGCGTGGCGCAGGATTCGTGACCGATATTTGGCAGGGCATCCGCTCTGTGAGCAGTGCAAGGAGCAAGGCAGATATGTCCTTGCGACGCTTGTGCATCACATTCAATCGATTTCGGAGGGCGGCACACATGACGAGAGCAATTTGATGTCGCTCTGCGTATCGTGTCATGAGCGGATTCACCGGCGGAGAACACCAAAATAAAAAGCCGACTCCAATGAATCGGCTAGAAGAGATCGATATGCGAGCCCGTGCGGGAAGCGGTCAGAATCAGTTTCCCTTTGTCGATGGCGTACACAAGTAACCAGTCCGGCATGATGTGGCATTCACGAAAACCAATGTAATCGCCAACCAGAGCATGATCCCGATACCTTTCGGAGAGTTGTTTTTCCGCGCAGAGCATTTGCAGGACATCATCCAGCTTTTGCATATCTGCTCCACGTTTACGCAGCTTCTTTAAATCCTTGCGGAACTGCGTGGTGGTGACGAGATCAAGCATGAGCATCCTCCGCATCCAGATCATCCATCAGTGCGGACAGCGACGGATAACGCTTCGGCTCGATTTTGCCATCCATGATGTCGCGCGCTTCCTGCATGGCAAGAAGCGTTTCCCTGTTATAACGGGGCTGTTTCGGTTGGAAGGGGAAGCCTCCCTCCATGATGGATGCGTGCAGAAAGATGTTAATGGCGTCGGTAATGGAGATACCGAAACTGGAAAAAACGGTTTCAGCTTGCGCTTTGATTGTCGGCTCAATGCGCATATTGATTGTTGCAGTCTTGGACATGATGCATAACCTCCTTTTGCTTATTGTAACGCGAAAGTGAAGCAAATGCAATACGTTCTTATCCCCCATAGGGGGCGGTCAAATCTCTAAAACCGCGCCATTACTGGACCGGGGAGGGGGCGCACGCACAAAAACGTCGGTTCAAACAGGGTATTAATGGAAAGGGGGCAAGAAGATGGCGCGTGATGGAACAAATCGCGGAGGACGGCGCATCCGCGCGGGAGATAAACCCGAACCACTCGCAGACAAGATTGCGGGCGGGCGCACGGCGCACATCATGGAGTTTCCCATGACAGAACTGGATGGAACAGACCTTGTGGATGTCGCCGATCTCTACGGCGAGGAAATGCCAACCCCGAGTGAGTTCCTGTCGGCACGGCAGCGCAACGGCAAGCCGCTCGGTGCAGATGAGATTTTCCGTGAGACATGGCTGTGGCTGAAAGAGCGCGGCTGTGAGCGGCTCGTGAATCCACGGCTCATTGAAAGCTACGCGCAGGCATTTGCCCGCTTCATCCAGTGCGAGGAGGCAATGAGTCAATACGGGCTCATCGGCAAGCATCCGACCACAGGAGGGGCGATTGCAAGCCCCTTTGTCCAGATGGGGCAGGCATTCCAGAAGCAGTCCAATCTGCTCTGGTATGAGATATTCGACATCGTAAAGCAGAACTGCACCACCACATTCGTCGGTTCTCCGCAGGAGGATCGGATGGAACGGCTTCTGCGTTCGAGGAAGTAAGGAGGAAAGTCATTTGAATAAAACAACATCGGAGATGAAGCTAGTTCCAATCAGCAAGCTCGTCCCGTATGCCAACAATGCACGGACGCACTCGCCCGAACAGATCAACAAGCTGCGCGGAAGTCTACGCGAGTTCGGATTCGTCAGTCCCGTCATCATCGACAAGGACTATGGCATTCTCGCAGGACACGGACGTGTTGCGGCAGCGCGGGCGGAGGGGATAGAGAGCGTTCCCTGTGTCTTTGTCGATCATCTGACCGAGGCTCAGAAGAAAGCGTACATCCTCGCAGACAACCGCTTCGCACTTGACGCGGGCTGGGATGAAGATATGCTGCGCGTTGAGATGGAAGCCCTGCAGGGGATGGACTACGACATCTCACTCACAGGCTTCGACGAAGCCGAGATTGCCGACCTGCTCTCACTGGATGACGGTGATGCGCAGGAAGATGACTTCGACGTGGATGCAGAACTCGCAAAGCCTTGTGTCGCTCGGTCGGGTGATGTGTGGCATCTCGGCAAGCACCGTGTTATCTGTGGCGATTCCACACTGCCGGAGACATATGAGCGGCTGCTCGGCAGTGAGAAAGTCAACCTTGTCTGCACGGACCCGCCGTACATGATCCAGCTTGAAAGCACGTCCGGGAAGATCAAGAACGATGATCTGAATGACAAGGACGCCTACGAGTTCCTCAAATCTGCCTTTATCGCCTTTCACTCGGCGATGGCGACGGACGCATCCATCTACGTTTTCTACGCAACAGCAAAAGCCCGCATCTTTCATGACGCTTATGAGGATGCGGGCTTTAAAGTTGGTGCGGGACTCGTTTGGAAGAAAGACCGCCTTGTCCTCACACGGACGGACTGGAAATACATCCACGAGCCAATCATCTGGGGATGGAGGAAGGACGGACGGCATAGGTGGTACGGCGATCAGAAGCAGACCACTGTCTTTGCATTCGATCGCATCAAGGACTCGAAGAAGGACGGATGCGGACATCCGTCCTCGAAGCCCGTTCCGCTCATCGCGTATCTCGTCAAGCAGTGTACACAGACGAATGGTATCGTTCTCGACGGATTCCTTGGTTCGGCATCGACACTGATTGCCTGTGAGCAGTTGAACCGTATCTGCTACGGCGTGGAACTTGAGCCGAAATTCGTGGATGTCGCTGTCGAGCGATACATTCAGAGCAAAGGCGGGAATGCCGAAGATGTGTTTTTGGAACGTGACGGTGAGCGCATTCCGTATGCGGATGTGTTAAAAGCGAAGGAGGAATCGTGATGCGTGTGTTTTTGAATCCGGGTCATGCACCGAACGGGAATCCAGATCCCGGTGCGTTTGGGTATGGGCTGCGAGAGTGTGATGTGGCAAAGAACGTCGCTGACCTTGTTGCGGGCTATCTGAGTGCCGCAGGTGTCGAGGTGGTCGGCAACTTGCAGTCCGATAGTCTGCATGAGGTCGTATCGGCCTCCAACCGTGTGGATGCCGATGTGTTTGTCTCCATTCACTGCAACGCCTGTAACGGCACGGCAAACGGAACGGAGGTCTGGCACTACTACGGAAGCGGAGAGGGAGAGAAACTGGCACAGTGCATCCAGAATCAGATTGTGGATGCACTCGGAACCGTGGATCGCGGCGTGAAGGGGGCAAAGCCCGGTGTCAACGGTCTGTACGTTCTGAGCAACACCGATGCGGTCGCTGTGCTCGTGGAACTTGCGTTTATCGACCATGCGGGTGACGCAGAGCTTCTGCGTTCGCAGCAGGATGAATTTGCCCGCGCCATTGCGCGTGGGGTAACGGACTATGAAGGAGAGTGTTGAAGATGAAACTGGAACACATTCAAAACGAACTGAAGAATCATGTGGGAGATTTCGTGCGGACGGAGGCGAAGGAAGCGACCGTCCTATGGCTGCATGAGAAGGGGCTTCCTGCGGCGCGTGAAGTGTCGGCGGCGTATACGGCGGCACTGAAAGAGAGTGCCGAGAAGGAGTCAGGATGGTGCAGATTCCGTGACCGCATCTTCCTGCCGCTTGTCATTGACGGGGCGATCTGGATGACGGGCAAGATGCTCGAGCGGATGACTGCTCCTCATTCTGTGAAATGATAATACTCTGTGGTTTATCTCACTGAGGCTATGGTGTATACAACACAATCCGCTTGCTAATTCTTCCCATACGAGTGATGAATGTAATGACCAAAGTTCATAAAGGAGGTTTTCAAAATGAAGGTCAATTACGACATCCAGAAGGAAGAGCGCAAGGCGATGGTCGGGATTGTGGGAAAAGTGCTCGAGATGAAGCCCACCTACTGCGGCGCACCGAGCTTTTCCTACAAGGTCGGCGCATTTGAGATCACAAAGGCGGGCATCCTTTGCTTCGACGATGCCGCAGACGAAGCGACTGTTACGCGTGTGCGCACGGCACTACGCGAGGCGGGTTTCACGTCCAAGGACGGCGAGAACGAGGCTTTCTGCGGGGACACAGGGGCGAATGAGCCGAGCCGACCGGAAGCGGCGGTGGAAGAGCCTAGCGAAGTTGATCCGGCAGAGGATAAGCTGACACCAACAGAAACGCCGGCAGAAGTTACTGCGATGGAGGAAGCTGTCGCAGCAACCGATGAGGACTGCCTTTCGATCAGCCTCCCGCGCACCCTTTTCACGGAGACGGCGCTGCAGAATCTGGACGCGCTCCTCCTGAGCAAGGGGCGCCTGATTCGGCACGCCTTCGACATCAGGGAAGCGACCTACACGCTGATCGATGACCGCATCACCTTTGCATGGCTGCACGGCACGGTCACCGACGAGACGGCAAAGGCATACGCCGAGTTCATCAGCAAACTCTGCCAGATGGCACGGATGCAAAAGCGCGTCACGGCAAAGGAGAAGATTGTGGACAACGAGAAATACGCATTCCGCTGCTTTCTCCTGCGCCTTGGCATGATCGGAAACGCCTACAAAGAGTCGCGCAAGATTCTCCTGCAGAACCTCACGGGCAGCAGCGCGTTTAAGAGCAGACATCGGAAGGAGGATGAGGATCATGCGGTTTCCGAGTAAGGAACAGATCACCGTGCTTCGAGAGCGGTATCCGCGCGGGACGAGAGTGGAACTCCTTGGAATGGACGATCCGCAAGCCCCTCCGATGGGAACACGGGGCGAGGTCATGGGCGTTGATGATGCGGGACAGCTTCTCGTCCGATGGGCGACAGGATCGTCACTCAGCCTGATCCCCAACGTGGATTCCTTCCGCATCGTGCAGAAAGGCGGCAGATTATGAACGAGAAGATTGTTTCCCAGATCATGCACATCCGCGACTCCGGGCGGGTGAATATGCTCGACGTTCCCGCCGTGCAGCGCATGGCATTCGAGATGGGATTCTACGAACTCGTCTGCTTCATCGAGAGAGATCGCGCCGCATATATTCGCTTCATTCTCACGGGTGAAAAATAGTCAACGATTTCAGGGATTCCGCACAGCCTTTCGGGGCTGTGTTTCTCTCGAAAAATAAGTGTAGTTTATCCGAAATATGACTTGCTATATTCTGCGTTTAGAGTGATATATACACATGACGAAGGGAACAACCTACACAAAGGAGGAAACGAAAATGAGAAACGCAGAAGCAAGATGGCCGAAGACCACCACGATGGAGCACCTCGATGAGATGCGGTTCGGGACGAGCGGCGCGATCCTTCGCTACGGCGAGCAGATCCTTGTGGTCGGAATGGAGTGCTGGGGATTCCACGCAGCCATCTACGAGATGGTCGAAACGCCGGAGGAGACGGGCTTCGCGGACATCGAATGCCGCCTGAACCTCGTCGAATCCGCCACGGAGCTTTTCGAGGACGGCGGGCACGCGATGGCTTGGTGCATGAAGCGCATCTAAGCCACGCCGAACAACAAAACAGCCCTTCGGGGCTGCTTCTCGTTTCAGATATTGTGAGTCGCTGACGGCGGCTCTTTTTTGATGGGGGTGATTGCTTGCGGAAACTGACGGACTACAAGCCGACAAAGTTCATGGCAGAGGACGCACACTATGACAAAGCCGCTGCGGACTACGCTGTGGGATTCATCGAGTGCCTATGCCATACGAAGGGGACGTGGGCAGGAAAGCCCTTTGAACTCATCGACTGGCAGGAGCGCATTATCCGAGATATTTTCGGAATTTTGAAGCCGAATGGGTATCGCCAGTTCAACACGGCGTATATCGAGATAGGGAAGAAGAACGGGAAGAGCGAGCTTGCGGCTGCTGTTGCACTTCTTCTTTGCTGCGGCGATGGGGAGGAGCGAGCCGAGGTGTATGGCTGTGCTGCTGATCGTCAGCAAGCAAGTATCGTATTCGAGGTCGCAGCAGACATGGTGCGTATGTGTCCTGCACTCAGCAAGCGGGTGAAGATCCTCGCCTCCCAGAAGCGGATGGTATATCTGCCGACGAACAGTTTCTATCAGGTGCTTTCGGCAGAAGCCTATTCAAAGCATGGTTTCAATATCCACGGCGTTGTGTTTGACGAGCTGCACACGCAGCCGAACCGCAAGCTCTTTGACGTTATGACGAAAGGCTCCGGCGATGCGCGAATGCAGCCGCTTTACTTCCTCATCACCACGGCGGGGACGGATACACAGTCCATCTGCTACGAGACGCACCAGAAAGCGAAAGACATTCTGGAAGGTCGAAAGATTGACCCGACCTTCTATCCCGTGATCTATGGAGCGAAGGAAGATGAGGATTGGACAGATCCCGAGGTCTGGAAACGGTCGAATCCGTCCCTCGGCATCACGGTCGGCATCGACAAGGTACAGGCGGCGTGTGACTCTGCACGGCAGAATCCCGCCGAGGAGAACAGCTTCCGTCAGCTGCGTTTGAATCAGTGGGTGAAGCAGTCTGTACGGTGGATGCCGATGGATAAGTGGGATGCGTGCGCCACACCTGTGGATGCCGAGTCCTTGGAGGGGCGCGTCTGCTACGGCGGTCTTGACCTTTCCTCCACGATGGATATTACGGCATTTGTTCTTGTATTCCCTCCGACGGAGGAAAATGAGCCGTTTGCCGTGCTTCCGTATTTCTGGATTCCCGAGGAGAACATTGACCTGCGTGTGCGGCGTGATCATGTGCCGTATGACGTGTGGGAGAGGCAAGGTTTCCTGCAAACGACAGAGGGAAATGTGGTTCACTACGGATTCATCGAGATGTTCATCGAGAAACTGGGTGAGAAGTACAATATCCGCGAGATTGCCTTCGACCGATGGGGCGCGGTGCAGATGGTGCAGAACCTTGAGGGCATGGGATTCACCGTTGTTCCATTCGGGCAGGGCTTCAAGGATATGAGCCCGCCGACCAAGGAACTGATGAAGCTGACCTTGGAAAAGACAATAGCGCACGGCGGGCATCCCGTCATGCGCTGGATGGCAGACAACATCTTCATTCGCACCGACCCTGCGGGGAACATCAAGGCAGATAAGGAGAAATCTATGGAGAAGATCGACGGTGTGATCGCACTTATCATGGCACTGGATCGTGCGATCCGTTGCGGGAATGATACGTCGGAATCGGTGTATGAGAGCCGTGGTGTGTGGGTGTTTTAGGGCGATCGTATACACTCTTTATCTTCACATATGGCCTTGCTATTTTGCCGATAGTACGGGAATATACACATACCGAAAGGGAAAACCGAAGAACCAAGAAACGGAGGAAAAGAAAATGACGAAGAAGGAAATTGCCGAGATCATCGAGAGCAAGGCTGCCGAGTACGGACTCAAGCTGCAGGAAAACACGATGGGCTGGGCAAACGAGAGCAACCACGACACCTGCATCCGCATCGAGATTCGCAAAGAAACGGATTACGAGAAGACGGATTGGGAAGCCCGCAAGGTTTTCCGAGACATCAAAGCCAACGCCGGCATTTGCCAGATGGGCGGAAATCCAACGCCGGAGGAACTTTTGAAAGCCGCCGACGAGATTGCGCGGGGGGCAAGATTCACAGCCGCAATCAACAGCATGGAGCTTTCCTGCATCGAAAACTTCTAAACCGAAATGAGGGAGCGCCGCTCGGAAGGGCGGCGCTTCTGCTATCATCTTTTGAAATGGAGGTTTCCATGAACCTATTCAGCAAACTCTTCCGTTCGCGGGACAAGCCCAAGAATCATCTTGGCGGCTTGTCCTTTTTGTTTGGGCAGACGGCGGCGGGCAAGGCGGTCAACGAACGGACGGCAATGCAGACAACGGCGGTCTATGCCTGTGTGCGTATTCTCGCCGAATCCATCGCGGGACTGCCGCTTCACGTCTACATCTACAAAGGACAGGGCAAGGAGCGCGTGCCGGAGCATCCGTTGTACTTCCTGCTCCATGATGCGCCGAATCCCGAGATGACCTCCTTTATATTTCGCGAAACAATGATGAGTCACCTTCTTCTGTGGGGGAATGCTTACGCACAAATTTTGCGGGATGGCAGGGGGCGTGTTCTCGGACTTTATCCTCTGCTCCCAGACAAGATGGAGGTCAGCCGTGACAGTCGGACAGGTGAACTCTACTACACCTACACCAGAAGCACGGAGGAGAATCCGAATTTTGCGGACAAGGGGCAGATTCGGCTACGGCGTGAGGATGTGCTGCATATTCCGGGACTTGGATTTGACGGCTTGGTCGGCTATTCTCCCATTGCTATGGCAAAGAATGCCATCGGGATTGCACTTGCGACCGAGGAATACGGTGCGGCATTCTTCAAGAACGGAGCGCGTCCGGGTGGCGTACTCGAACATCCGGGTGTCCTCAAAGACCCGTCGAAGCTCCGTGAGAGTTGGCACGCCGTTTACGGCGGCACGATGAACACGGGCAGGATCGCCGTCCTCGAGGAGGGCGTGAAGTATCAGCAGATTGCCATACCGCCCGAGGAGGCGCAGTTCCTTGAAACGAGGAAGTTCCAGATTGACGAGATTGCACGGCTCTACCGTGTACCGCCGCATATGGTCGGAGACTTGGAGAAATCCTCGTTTTCGAACATCGAGCAGCAGTCCTTGGAGTTCGTCAAATACACCTTGAATCCGTGGGTAATGCGATGGGAGCAGTCGCTTCAAAAAGCATTGCTGACGGAGAAGGAGCGGAAGGATTACTTCATTCGTTTCAATGTGGATGGGTTGCTGCGCGGGGATTACAAGAGCCGTATGGAAGGCTATGCCATCGGGCGGCAGAACGGATGGCTCTCGGCGAACGACATCCGCAGTCTTGAGGACATGAACCCCATCGAAGCGGACGAGGGTGGCGATCTCTATCTCATCAACGGGAATATGACGAAACTGAGGGACGCAGGGCTGTTTGCCGCTAGGCAGAAGGGAGTAAGTGATGAAACGTAAATTTTGGAACTGGGTACGGAACGAAGGAGAGAAGCGAATCTTGCTTCTTGATGGTGAAATCTCGGACGAAACGTGGTGGGGCGATGAAGTCACACCTCAGATGTTCCGCTCCGAGCTTCACGCTGCCGAGGGAGATGTTGACCTTTGGATCAACTCACCGGGCGGGGATTGTTATGCGGCAGCACAGATCTACAATATGCTCATGGAGTATAAGGGGAATGTCGCCGTCAAGATTGACGGGATTGCCGCCTCTGCTGCTTCCGTCGTTGCGATGGCAGGATCAACGGTTGAGATGTCGCCCGTAGCCACCATTATGATTCACAATCCGATGACCGTTTCCATCGGAGACACACATGAGATGGAGCGGACAATCACGTTCCTCTCTGAAATCAAGGAGAGTATCATCAACGCCTACGAACTCAAGACGGGACTTTCCCGTGCGAAGATTTCACGGCTGATGGATGCCGAGACGTGGATGAACGCAAAGAAAGCAGTGGAGCTTGGATTTGCAGATTCTGTTCTCTATGCGGACGTTCAGCGTCCTATGACGGATACGGCAGACGGACTGATCTTCTCCCGTGCCGCCGTCACGAACTCTCTGCTCTCGAAATTCGGGCAGGGAACGCAAAATACTAATGTCGATGCAGAGCCGTTTAAGAAGCGGCTCTTTTCTATTTCGCATTAACGGAGGAAAAAGAACATGGATAAGATCATGGCAATGCGCGAGAAGCGTGCGGAAATGTGGGAACAGGCAAAGCAGTTTCTGGATTCTCACGAAAAGGACGGTCGTCTTACGGCAGAGGATGCCAAAGCGTACGAGCAGATGGAGAATGAGGTGCTTGCGCTCGGGAAGGACATCGAGCGCATGGAGCGTCAGGCGATTCTCGACGCGCAGCTTGCAAAGCCCGTGACGGCGGCAATCACCAACATTCCGGGGGCTGCGCTCAATGCAGAAAGAACGGGACGTGCAAGCGAGGCATACCGTGCGGCAATGCTCAAGGCACTCCGTACGAACTTCCGGCAGGTGGAGAACGTCCTGCAGGAGGGTGTGGATGCAAACGGCGGTTATCTCGTTCCCACGGAATACGATCAGCGTCTCATTGACGTACTGAATGAAGAGAACGTCCTGCGTCCGCTTGCGACGGTTATCACCACGAGCGGGGAGCATAAGATCAACATTGCCGCCACAAAGCCCGCCGCATCGTGGGTTGAGGAGGGCGCACCTCTGACTTTCGGTGAGGCGACCTTCGACCAGATCGTCCTCGACGCGCACAAGCTCCACGTTGCGGTCAAGGTGACGGAGGAGCTGCTCTATGACAACGCCTTCAAGCTTGAAAACTATCTCATCGAACAGTTCGGCAAAGCACTCGGCAACGCCGAGGAGGACGCGTTCCTGAATGGCGACGGGACGCACAAGCCGAAGGGACTCCTTGCCTCCGCAAAGACATCCGTCACCACAGCGGCGGCAGACCTCAAAGCGGATGAACTTGTGACACTCGTCTACAGCCTCAAGCGTCCCTACCGCAAGAATGCGGCGTTCATCGTCAACGACCAGACGCTTGCAAGCATCCGCAAACTCAAGGATGCCAACGGAGCGTATTTCTGGCAGCCATCCTACCAGATGGGCGAACCGGACCGTCTGCTCGGCTATCCCGTGTACTCTTCGGCATATATGCCTGCTGTCGAGGCGGGCAAGACTGTCATCGCATTCGGAGACTACTCCTACTACAACATCGGCGACCGTGGGACACGTTCCCTGCAGGAACTCAAGGAGCTGTTTGCAGGCAACGGCATGGTCGGCTACGTCATGAAGGAGCGCGTGGACGGCAAACTCGTTCTTGAGGAAGCCGTGCAGACGCTCAAGATGAAGGGGTGATGTATGGAATCCCTGATAAATTCAGCAACAATTTGACGGAATTTCGTTTTTGCGGCAAAGAGGGGAGGTGGTTCTATGCTTGTGCCGCTTGCAGCAGTCAAGCAGTATCTTAGGATTGACGGCGATGAGGAAGATGATCTCCTCACACACTTTACGGAGACAGCAGAACAGATTTGTACTGCATTACTGCGCGTGAAGAAACTGTCCAAGGTCGAAGATCAGGCGATTGTGCGCGTTGCAATCCTCTATGCCGTATCCTATCTCTATGAACACAGAGAGGAAGCGGATCACAGAGGGCTTGCGCTGACACTGCGCTCTCTGCTCTTCGGTGTGCGGAAGGAGGTCTTTTAGGTGAGAGTGTCGATGAGTGAACTGCGTCATCGAATCTCCATCCTGCGCCCTGTGACAGATACGGATGATGAGGGGAATATCTGCTCCTCTTCTGTGCAGGAGATTTCAAAGGCCTGGGCACTCGTTCTGCCCTTTGCGGAAAAAATCTCCGATGGCTATGCGGAGAAGGTGCAGGAGGTGGATTACCGCATTGTGATCCGCTACCGCACGGATGTCCGAGTGACGGATCGTATCCATTGGGATGATAAAACGCTCATACCTATCGCGCCGCCGTATCCGCTTGGTGGAAAGAAACGGTGGCTTGTCATAGAATGCAGGGAGTTGGTGGAAGATGGCTAGATACCGAGGATTCGTCTCTGCCGAGAAGATATTGTCCGAGCTTGGCGCAGAGGCGACGGCTGCAGCAAAGGCAGCACTCGCACATGGCGCGGATGATGTGGTCGCGGAGGCAAAGAACCGCTGTCCCGTCTATACGGGAACAGATAAGCGCGTGGTCAAAGGTGCGCTGCGCGACTCCATCCATAAGCGACTGCGACGCAAGGATGGCTCTGTTTGGAGGATCGCAGCAGATGCGGAATCCAGTGACGGCGTATTCTACGGTACACTCGTTGAGTTCAGCCCACGCATCAACCGTCCGTTTCTCTATCCCGCGCTTGATGCCAAGAAGGACGGGATCCGTTCTGCTATCGTCGATGCCGTAAGGTCTGCCATTCGGAGGAGGGGGAAATGAGTACGGCACGGATGGTGTATCAGGCACTTGTGCGCTCGAAGGAGCTGACACAGCTTCTCGCACACGGGAAGAAGGGCATCTACCACGGACGCAGCCCCGATGCTGGGACATATCCGATCATCGTCTATTCGGTGATCTCCGATGTCCCAGCACTCTCGGCAGACGGCACGGAACTGGAGCGGCGCGTGACAGTGCGTATCCACATTCTGACAAAGGATGGACGCTTTCCGGAGATTCATAAAGCCGTGCAGAATGTGCTTCTGCCGCTCGGATTTGTCCGTGCGCAGACACAGGAGCTTGTTGAGAAAGATATTTTTGTGGAAATTACGGATTACAGAACAGCAATGGAGGGAGAATAATATGCCAAGTCCAACACCAACAGGAAAGCCCGCAGGGAATCTTACGAGCGGGCAATTCATCAACATCCAGAAACTTCATATCGCAAAAATGCTCACCGACGAGTCGGGCGGCACGGCGACCTACGAGAAGCCCATCCCACTTGGGAAGCTCTTACGCAAGGTGGACATCAAGCCGCAGACGAATCAGGCGGAGCTTTTTGCCGACGGGCAGTCCGTGGATACGGCATCCAATACCGCATCTTACGACCTTACCTTCGACACTGCCGCATTGCCGCTCGAATATACGGCTTACCTTCTGGGGCACAGTATCGAGAACGGCGTGATGAAGGCGGGCAAGGACGATGTCGCTCCGTACTTCGCCGTCCTCTTCCAGTCGGATAAGAGGAACGGGAAGAAACGCTTCACTAAATTCTACAAAGTCCAATTCACGGAACCCTCCGAGAGCGGCAACTCGAAGCAGGAGAGCATTCAGTTCGACACACCGACGCTGACGGCAAAGGCGATCTACCGTCTCTCGGACGGGCTGTCCTACGCCAAGGCAGACGAAGAGGCGGCAGGCTTTGCCGCTGAGACTGGGACGAAGTGGTACGAGCAGGTCTGAGGGAGGACACGATGGAAACGCCGAAACTGCATATTGCGGGCAGGGAGATAACGCCGAACCCTCCGAAGATGAAGGTCTGGCGTGAGTTCCTTGCCTTTTTTGATGCCGACAAACAGGACATGAATCTTGAGGCCTTTTTGGACGAGCACGTCCGACTGATTGTCCTTGGATTCGGACGGGAGGAAGTGACGAAGGAAGTCATCGACGAAAACGTGGACGTTGCGGACATCGTACCGTTGACGCGCTCCCTTTTTCGATGGATTCAGTCGTTGACGTTCTCCAAACTGGTGAACCTCCCAAACGAGGAGACGGGGAAAGAGGCGTAGTTCTTTCTCCGTACCAGAATCTACTGCGCTACTACGAGCGACTGCAGTCCGCCTACGGATGGACGATGCAGGAAATCGACAGGCACGAGATTGCGTTCCTGCTCGATCAGCTTGTGGTAACGGCACTGTGCGAACAGCAGCAATGTGAACGCTTTATTGACGACGTGATGTAGGGAGGGAGATGGAGTGGCAAAGCGCGGACAGAAGATCGACGAACTCTATCTCGACATCGGTCTCAACATCGCACAGCTGCAGTTGGATTTCGACACGGCGGGGAAAACTGTCTCGGATTCCATTGCGCGGCTCAACAGCAAGGCAAACAACATCCATCTGAAATTGGATGCTGATCTTGCCAAACTCGACGGTGTGGGGACGGAACTCGACAAGATCAGGGTACGCCATCAGGCGATCAATCGCGAACTGGATATTCAGCGGCAGAAAGAACAGATTCTTGCCGCTGTCCTCCAATCCGCAAAGAAGAATGACGGCGCGGATAGTGCGTCCTATCGGCGTGCTGAAAGTAACCTGTTACGTCAGCAACGGACAGTTGCGCAGACCGAAGCCGAGGTGCGAAAGCTGAATAACCGCCTAAAAGAAAGTGCCGTTCTCTCAGGCACGCTCGGCGGGCGTATCACTGCAGGGATGACGGCGGCACAGGCAGGTGTCAAGAATCTCACGAGCGGATTCAATGTGCTGTCTGCAAAGATGGCCGCAGTTATGGCAGTTGCAGCGACGGGTGCGGGGCTGTTCAATATCACGAAAGATGCGATGCTTGCGGGCGAGAATGTCTATAAGCTGACGCAGAGGCTTCACGTCTCTGCGGGTGAGGCGGCGACGCTCAATCGGGTGTTTCAGCTTGCGGATACGGATATCAAGAGCGTCATACCTCTGATCGCACGTCTCGACAAGCAGGTATCTGCAGCGGGCAATTCTGGCAATGACACGTCTCGCGCACTCTCACGCTTCGGCATCGTACTCAAGGATCAGCAGGGCAATCTCCTGCCGCTCAATGAGCAGCTGGCGCAGCTTGCCAAGGGATACAAGACGGCAAGCGAAGCAGGAATGGAGGAAGCATATACCGCCGAAGTCCTCGGTGTGCGTGGTGCGGCGCTTATCCCGATTCTCGAACAGTATGACGATTTAATGACGATTTCCTCTCGCGTCAAGACCACGGGACTGCTCGACCCCGAACAGGCGCATGAGACATACCTCAAATGGCGCGAAATGGAGATGGAAGCAGGGCAGCTGAAACTTGCTCTCGGTGCGGCACTCCTTCCTGCCGCCGAGGAGCTGATGCCGGAGATCAACGATGGGTTTGAATCTCTGGTTGAAACGATTCGGGACAACAAGGACGAAATCAAGGATGCCGTCCTCGGATGGGGCGAAGCACTCAAGACCGTCGCGGAGCTTGCAGGTTTTGTCGGGGAGCAAATTCATAAGGTCAATGAACACGCCGAGGCGAACAGCTGGCTTGTGAAAAATCACCCCGTGGCATCTCCGCTGATTGCTGTTCCGTTCCTCGGCGGCAGCGTTCTCGATGCTCTCTACGGGGACGAATACAAGCAATACCAAGAACAGCAGAAGATTGCCAAAGAGAAAGCAGCGGCAGAGGAGAGCGCCCGTGTCGAGGCGGAGCAGAATGCCAAGGCGCAGGAGCAGAATGCCAAAGCTGCGGCGATCCGTGCAGCTGCGGAAAAGGATGCCGCAAAGACGGTCAGCGAATCTGCAAAAGCGACCACACAGCTGACGGACAGTTTATATACACTGACGCATACGGACATCCAGAACAGCCTTCACAGTCTGGATCGCGAATCCTTCGATTTCTTCCAGAAAGGCGCAGATCCGCATCTGATCGACGAATACCGTCTGGCGAAGGAAGCGAAGATATATTCCGACTTTCAGCGCGACGTTGTGGATAAGGCGAATGCACTCTACAAAACTGACCTGCAGAACAAGTTGGACTCCATCGCCCGTGAAGCTGATGCATTTCGTCAGAAGGGCTTGGACGAGGTACAGACGCAGAACTGGCTCAGTGAGAGCAAGGCGCGGGTAATGGAGCAGTGGGAGCGGGATGTCGCTTCTAACATCAGTGCCATCTGGAAGACCGAACTCGAAAATCGCCTTGCGGAGATTGAGCGTGAGAAGGAAGCGTGGGTGCAGAAGGGATTGGACGAGGTCGAGGCGACGCGGTGGGCAGAGAAGCAGAAACTCGATGTCAAGCGCAACGCCGCCTTGGAAGTTCTCCGCTCCCAGAAAGAGGAACTGAAGGTATTCAAGGAGTCCGGGCAGGTCGGATTGATGCAGTACCTTCGCAAAAAGAACAAGTTTACGGCAGAGGACTTGGGGCTGACACCGGAGCTTCTCCAACAGTTTCAGTCCGGGCGTAAATGGGCGATGGAGAATCTCCTGCCGAATTTTGCCCCCGAGAAGCGTGAGGACAATTCACGCATTCGTGTCAATGGACAGGAATTCTCGTATGTGCAGATGATGGCAGGATTGGGGAAACAGGCGCAGAGCATTCAAACTGCGGGGCAGGGCGCAAATGCTTCGTCGGGAGCTGCTCAGTCCGCTCCCTCCATGACGGACAATCGCCAGATTCACATACAGGTGCAAATCGAGAACGCCGTTACGGAGGACAACGAGGGAATGCGTATGCTTGCCGATCATGTCGCCGACCGCATTCGCCCCGCCGTTGAAAATGCCCTTGGAGGTGATTCCAATTCATATTCACATTGGTGAGGTACGGACATTATCCGTTGAAAACTGGCAGACCGTTCCCGACGATCGTCAGCAAATCATCGAAATTGTCGGCGGCGCGGTCGTGCAGGATTTCGGACACATCACGGAGGGCGACCGTATTTCCTGTACGGTCACAATCACTGCCGCCGACTGGGAAAAGATCAAGAGCTACTGGGACAGCCGGGCAAGGGTGTCCGTGACCGATGAGGGCGGGAACATCCTGCCCTCTATGCGTGTCGTGGTGAAATCCTACGAGTATATGGCTCATTTTCCGAAGGTATATAAACTGTCTCTGGAATTTTGGAGGGTGTGATAATGGCAGAACTGCTGCATATCTATATGAACAATCCGACTGAGGGCGGCAAGGACGGGACGGAGGTGAGCTCAGGCACGGAACTTGCACCGATCTCCGTTTTGCTCGATGCGGGCAAGGGCGAAGAGAAAGCCGTCAAATGTGCAGTACGCTGCGAGAGCGGCTTCCATATCGACGGAACACTTACGGTCAAGTTCGTCGGTGATCATGCGGACAAGTGGAAAGCCGCGACGGATAACAAATACACTGCCGAAACGGCATTGGAGTCTGCCGAGTGGAAAGACAGTATCTCATTATCCAATATTGCCGATAAGAATACGATTTTCTGGGTCAAGGCTCTGAGTACGACAGATGAGCCGCCACAGCAGGATTCGAGTGTGGACATTCAGGCAGAGGGGCTGCTTGTGTCGGACTGAGGAGGTTCGTATGGCTTTCAAATACATCAATCCAGGCTATGCGGAGCTGCTCTCAGTTCGTGGCGGCACGACGGTAACAGGGGAGCAGTACAGCAAAACAGGCATATCCTTCTGGCAGCCGACCAGTGACAAAGGGCTGACGATTTCAGAATTCCCTGCAGAGCTTTACGGGAAACTGGATCTGTACTTCAAAGCACCGGAGAATGCAGACCGTGCCAAACTTACCCTTGCAATTGGTGGCTACATCATCGTTAGTGCGGAAACGTCCTGGAGCAGGTGGCGCATGAAGGGAGACAACAATAACGATACCATTGCCACTTCCGACAGCATTCGCGTAAATGCAGTCAATACCTTGTGGTTCCACGTCAAACCGGGGCAGAACAATGACGGTATCTTTCGGGCACTCCTGAACGAACGCGAGGTTTATAACAAGCAGGACTGCTCTTTTTGGTACGCCTACAGTTCCAGTGAAAAGACCATTACGGTTTACAGTAGAACCGAGGACATTCTCGTCTCGAACCTCATCCTCTCGGATGAGGAAATCAGCCCACGGGAGCAGGTTATCATGCTGCCCGTCCAAGCGACACAGACGGATATGACCGATTGCGGTGATGGAAGCTATGAGGCGACGGCTACGAATCAGGAGATTCTGCAATCTGTGGATACCGCATCACTTATTACGCAGTATGGCGCAGACTCGCGTGTGACGGGGATTTCCCTCATCGGGAATCCTGCCTACCGCACGGCAGAAGGGCTGTGTGCTTTGACGGCGATTGAAAAGAGCGGTGGGACGGTCACTGAATATGGAAGGCATATCGTCGAGCAGAATCTAACTTCCACCGTTATGGACACGCGCACTGTCTCCATGACGATTGCAGAACTCACGGGGCGGCAGTTCGGATGGAGAGCGGGAACATGAGCATCAAGCTGAAACCTGGCAT
Source organism: Centipeda felix (assembly GCF_900186465.1). Taxonomy (GTDB): domain Bacteria; phylum Bacillota; class Negativicutes; order Selenomonadales; family Selenomonadaceae; genus Centipeda; species Centipeda felix. The sequence goes on along the minus strand of NZ_LT891959.1, from coordinate 156,051 downwards.
TTGTATTGCGTGGCTGCCGATGGGACGTATTCACCTCAAACCAATCATATATGCCACGGTGATTCCCGTATTTCGTCAGCCCGTGCAGGTGCGCGGAGATACGTCGCGCTGTCTCAACACATCCATCGCCATGCGTGCAGATACCCTGCGCGATATTCGGATCGTCAAGAAAATCCGAGTGACAGGGGATGCGCTTCGGCGTATCGGTCATTGCAAAGCAGCGTTGGTATATACGAAACGGACTCTTATCAAACAGTCGCGTATTGTTGCAGATACGAAAATCGAGATTCCGCACACGCTTACCTACGCAGAGTTCAGAGAGCGCGGCATTCGTTCGTTCTCCGTGACGCTCGGCGAGCTTACGCTTTCCGACACAATCCAACTCGAAACCGTCCGGCCGCTTTCCATTGACGCGTGTGTTGAGGGGCGCGTGTTGGATTATGCCTTCCGTTTTCTCGTCGAGGAAACGAGTCAGCGCGGCATCGTGCAGTCCGTCAAGGGAACATACAGTAAGGACACGCTCCTCTACACGCCCATTCATATCTATGTGGAGCGGGCAAAGGTGTCGCGCTATGCGACCGAGATCGCGGCGGCACTCGGGCTTCGGCTTCATCGTTTGACCGATGATTTCATACCGTCGCAGAACTTCGAGGACAGCGGTATGACGTACCACGACTTCATCTCTGCACTGTTCGGATGGACGGCAAAACTGCCGCAGCGTCAGATCAACGTCTTTATTCGCGGAGATACGCTCCATATCATTCAGCGCGGCATGGAGGAATCTGTCATAGACATTACGAACTGGCCGCACGTACAGCCGACTATCGAGCGGAAACTTCTGCGTTCCGTCTGGCACAGCTCACACAACGATTCCACGGGGGCGCACAACGAGGAGGACACTGTACCCGTTCCCTTCACGGGTACGATTTCCTTCAAAGAGATCAGCCGCACTTACTCCAACGGCTTTCTCGTGCGCGAGACGAATGAGAACGGCTACAGCACCTATACCTACGATGGGGAATACCTCGCGGAGAAGCGCACGCACAACGTGGACGGCTCGACCAGCCGCACGGATTACGCATACGCCTCCACAGGTCGCGACGTTTACCTCTTCAAGGAATGGGAGCGTACAACAGAGGCGGTCAATGACGGAAAGAAACATACGGAATATGACTGGGAGGATTGGAGCCGTGAGAAGGGGACAGAGCGCATCACCTACCACGCGCCGCTCGGCTACGGATGGTATGCGACCACCGTCTATGTGGACGGTGTGCTTGAAGGAAGCTCGTTGTCGCAGGGAAAGCCCGGCGGCAAGGCAAGTCAGTTCACCGTCGAGCAGTCGAATCTCAGTCTTGGTGCAAGTTACGCCAGTGACGATACGCTTCCGTATTCCTCGCTCATCGATACCGAGTTTCCCGTTGTGGGTACGGACTATCTGCGTGCCTTGACACGAGAAATAGAGTGGCTCAACCGCAAAACGCAGGAAACAGTTACGGTGGAGATTCATGCACGGATTCAAAACGGCGTTCCCGACATTGACCACATCGTTGATTTCACCGAGCGCATCCGCTTCGAGGGGTACGAGTATTTCCTTCAGTCCAATACGGTGGAACTCACGCCGCGTCTTTTGCGGCAGACAATCAAGATGGTGAGGTGGTTTTGATGCACGGCGTTATGGGGCTCGCAGCGGCGATACGGGCAGGGATAAAGAACTCGAAGGTGGTTGAGTCACAGGCTCAGCGCGGAAGGATTCAGAATGGGCGTGTTCATATCGGTGAGCGGTCGTATCCCTTCCGTGCGGCAGTGGACTGCAACACCAGTGACGGAAGTCTTGTGTGGGTACAGATTTCAAAGGGCGGCACAGCCGTTATCGTGGGAGCGTGAACTTATGCACAGGGCTAGAGCAAAAGCAGTGAGCGGGAATCGGGTGCTTGCCGATGGCGTGTGGCTTACCTGCATAGGGAATCGTTCTGTTTATCCGGGTGAATGGATCTGGACGGATGGTCGCTGCGTCTACGGGCATGAAGCCGAGGGTGGCGGCAGCTACATTCCGACGAATGACCTTTCCGGCATACCGCTCCTCCAGATAAAGTGGAAGGATCAAAAAAACCAGATGCTCCATTCGTACTATGCGAAAGGAAAGATTCATCCGCTCGGTTTTTCCCAAGAGGATATATGGATGGTCAACAGCAGTCGCCACTTCGCGTATGTTACAGGCTATGGAATGCTTGATGCCGAAATGGACGAGCAAGGGAATCTCTATACCCTCGAAGCTGTGAATGTCCTCGTGTTCCCGCTCATCGGGGCAGATCAGCGTGACAGTATTCTCTCTGTCAAATGCAACGGAGAGATCATCGCCGCATACGATCTTGTGCAGATGTTTGGTGCTCCCGCCGTATCCGGTCCTACTGACCTCTATAGCTGTCAAACAGAAGGCGGGCGGGTGGATAAAACAGGAAAATTCAAAGTGATGATATGGCACTCCATATCAGAGCATGGGGAAAACGGAAGCCATGTCAGCACAGACCGTTATGTGTTCTTCGATGGCAGCAATCTTGAGCCTTGGATGGAGAAAACCAAAACAACGTCAAGAGACTCTGTTACAGGGGAATCCCATAATTCGGAAAGCAGATGGAGCGCACCGGATTACAGCATCCGCTATCCTCTCCATGATGGAATGTATATGCGCTTTCCTGCAAATCTGGATTATCTTATCTCCGGGAAAAGGTATATTTCAAAGATTTACAGCGCAAAGGACGAGCTGCTTATGGAACTGGAAACGAATCCGACTGCCCGTACAAGTCTCTGCCCTCTGGGACAGGGGAAATATCTTGTCAGCACGGGATCGCCCTTATATTTATGGAAAGACGGTCAGTTTACGGAACTAATGCGTGGATGCTATAACTACCGTCTGCGCAGGATGAATCATCTCGGGAAATGGAAAAAGGCAGGAGGTTTTCGATGATGGATCATATTCTTACCATACGTCTTTATGCGGCGGGCATTGGCATCGTGGTTGGTGAGTTCCTTGGCAGCTTCGACGATCTGCTCTATGCCCTTGTTGTGTTTGTGGCAACGGATTACATCACGGGTGTTCTCCGTGCGATTGTGGAGAAGAAGCTCTCGAGTACCATCGGCTTTAAGGGAATCTGCAAGAAAGTCTGCATCTTCACCCTTGTCGGCGTGGCGAATGTCCTCGATACGCACATCATCGGGAGCGGTTGCGTCCTGCGCTCTGCCGTGATCTTCTTCTACATCTCGAATGAGGGAATCTCCATCATCGAGAACGCAGCACGGATGGGGCTTCCCGTTCCGCAGAAATTGCAGGACATGATGCACAGCCTTAAAAATCAGTAGGATACACAACAACTTCAACGCCCGGCGGCTTACCGTCGGGCGTTTTATATTGGCGTAATTGTGTTTCATACAGAAATTTTGCCCATAAGGGTGACCAAAAGTGCCGTTTTTGTCCGCTGTTTCATGAAGGGAGATGTTGAGATGAGCAAGGAAGAAGGTCTTCGGGAAATGACGTATCAGATGGTGATGCGTGCTTCATGGAAAATGCTGCAGAGCGGGCTTTTGTCAGAGGACGAGTATCTTGCGTTTGAAGCGAAAATGCGCGAGAAATATCGTCCCGTCATCGGACTTCTATTTTCAGATATTGACTTGCTATCGTGCGGATAGTACGGGAATATGGGACTGGAAAGGAGGGAGCACCATGAAGATACGAAGAGTTCAACCAAGCCCTATATTGCAGAAAAAGCTGCGTGTGGCTGCCTATGCCCGCGTCTCTGTGGATACGCTTCACCACTCCCTTGCAGCGCAGGTCAGTTACTACAGCAGTCTCATCCAGAAAAATCCCGCATGGGAATACGCAGGCGTGTACGCAGATGAAGGCATCACAGGCACGAGTACCACTCATCGGACGGAGTTCAAGCGGCTGATCGCCGACTGCAACGCCGGAAAGATTGATCTGGTACTCGTCAAAAGTATCAGCCGTTTTGCCAGAGATACCGTGGATTGCCTTCATACCGTCCGACGGTTGAAAGAGAAGGGGATTGCCGTCCGCTTCGAGCGAGAGAACATTGATTCCACATCCGAGGACGGAGAGCTGCTCTTGACGCTGCTCGCATCCTTTGCCCAAGAAGAGAGCAGAAGCATCGGCGACAACATTCGGTGGGGCGTGCGGCGACGGTTCGCAGAGGGGATTCCGAACGGGCATAAAGCACCGTACGGCTACACTTGGGATGGAGAGATGTTCCGCATTATCCAAGCAGAGGGCGAGATTGTAAAGGAGATTTACCAAAGATACCTTGCCGGAGAATCCGCCTACGCCATCGCAAAGAGTCTCGCAGGGCGCGGAATCACAGGACGGCAGGGGAGACCCATTGAGCAGACCACGGTAAAGGACATCCTCTCCAACATCTCCTATACGGGCACGATGGCACTGCAGAAGAACTACATCAACGAGGGGCGTGTCCGCAAACGGAATAAAGGTGAACTTCCCATGTATCTTGTGGATGGCGTGTTCGAGCCTCTGGTGTCAAAGACAGACTTCGACAAGGCACAGGAGATGCGGAGGTTACGAGCCAAACGGGCTGTGAATCGGAATCCTGTTCTTCTTCCATTTTCCGGAATGGTGAAATGCGGATGTTGCGGAGGCGGCTTCAGCAGAAGAACCGCAGGGAAATACAGACGCTGGGCATGCAACACGAGAGAGCGGAAAGGCAGAGAATCCTGTGACAGCCGTCCAATCAAGGAAGAGGAGCTTGTGGCTGCGGTCAGAGCCGTCATGGAGAAGGACGATTTCGATGCTGCAGAACTCAGGCATAAGGTGTCCAAGATTGTCATTCACGGTGATCGAATCGACTTCCATCTCGTCAACGGTCGCATAAAAAAGACTGCCCGAATCTACACCGGGCAGCGCGGCAGCAATCCCTTCACCAGCAAAGTGTACTGCGCCTCCTGCGGCAGCAAGTGTGAGCGCGATACATGGACGAAGGGCACTAAGGTGTGGGCTTGCAGTCAGCCATGCACGAAATGCGGATTGAAACGGCTGCCCGAATCCGAACTCAAGGAAGCGGCAGAATCCTTGTTCGGTGACTGCTACGAGGGCAAGATCGTACAGAATGTCGAGCGGATTGTCATATCCGATGATGAAGTCATATTTCAACTCAAAGAAGGAGGCGCATACCGATGGCAAAGACAGTGAGGGTCATCCCTGCAAGCCCTAAAATCTTTCGTTCTGAGGTTACGGCAGAACCAAGGCGGCGCAGAACGGCAGGATATGCTAGAGTTTCGACCGATCATGAAGAACAGGCTTCCAGTTACGAAATGCAGATGGCGCATTACAAGAACTACATCGAGAGTCGTGCAGACTGGGATTTCGTCGGCATGTATTCGGATGAGGGAATAAGTGGAACCAACACTAAGAAGCGTGACGGCTTCAACCAGATGATCGAGGATGCCCTTGCCGGCAAGATTGACCTTATCATCACAAAATCCGTCAGCCGCTTTGCAAGAAACACTGTGGATTCACTGCAGAACGTCCGCAAACTCAAGGAAAACGGTGTAGAGATTTACTTCGAGAAAGAGAACATCTGGACATTCGATACAAAAGGCGAGCTTTTAATAACAATTATGTCCAGCCTAGCGCAGGAGGAGAGCCGCAGTATTTCGGAAAATACCACATGGGGCAAACGGAAGCAGTTCGCCGAGGGCAAGACCAGTGTGGGCTACAGTGTATTTCTCGGCTATGACAAGGATTTCCAAATCAACGAAGAACAGGCAAAAATCGTGAGACTCATCTACAAACTCTTCCTTGGCGGGCGATCCTTTTATGCTATCACCAAGGAACTGGAGAAGCGCGGTATCAAATCTCCGTCGGGAAAGGACAAGTGGTACATCTCCACAGTGCGATCCATCCTTACAAATGAGAAGTACCGTGGCGATGCACTGATCCAGAAAGAGTATACGGCGGACTTCCTCGATAAGACGCGACGGAAAAACACGGGCGAGATTCCGCAGTATTATGTGGAGGAGCATCACGAGGCGATTATCCCGCCGGACTTATTCGACTTTGTGCAAGCGGAGATAAAACGCAGAGAACAGAACGGCAAGCACAGCGGTGTGAGCATCTTCGCGAACAAAATCAAATGCGGATGCTGTGGAGGTTGGTACGGAGCGAAGGTCTGGCATTCGACGGACAAGTACCGCAGAGTCATCTACCGCTGCAACAAGAAATATGCCCACAAGGGCAAACCGTGTAGCACGAAGCATCTGACAGAGGAGGAGATCAAACAGACTTTCGTCAAGGCACTGAACTCCTTGGTGGAAGTCAAAGAGAACGTGATTGCAGAACTCCGAACTCTGATAGACAGCATTTGTCAGACGGAGGAGGTGCCGGAGGAGCGGGATAAAGTAGAGCAGGAACTCGGTGTTTTGGCAGAACGTCTTGAAACACTGATTCGTGAGAATGCGCGGGTGGCACAGAATCAGAACGCATATCTGAAACAGGAAAATGAGATTCGCGCACGCTATCTGGACAAGCAGGGGCATTTGGAGAAGTTGGACGAGCAAATTGCCGAGAGGGAGGGCAAGAGAAAGACCTTGGAGGGCATGATTCAAGTGGTATGTGGTATCAACGGGGAACAAGTCGAGTTTGACGAGGAGCTATGGAGTGGGCTGCTCGAGCACATTGTGGTTAAGGAGGGCGGAGCGGCAGTCGTTGTTTTCAAGGGTGGGATTGAAATTGGTGTTTATGGATGAAGATATAAATTCAAGAGATCACCTTTCACGCAAAAGATTCCATTTACCAGAAGCAGCCTCGCAACAGACACAGCAAAAAGGACGACCTTTCAGTCGCCCTAAGAAAGATGCCCTTCAATCATCGGTATGGGGCAGCAAGACTCAAATCGTCACCGTTCCACTGTGTTCCATATCGACGGTCACTGTCGCAGTGGGAAATGTGATCTCGTAGACAATGAGTGCGTCACCGACCGCAGCAATTGTTTCGTCGTAGCCCGGAATCTTTGCTGTGAAGGTATCGGCGAGGTCGAAGATACTGCGCTTGCTCTTCGCGGCAGTGCCGACGGCACGGACGTGTGCCGTTCCCCCGTCATGAGGGATCGTGGTGAACGAAACTGTATGGTTTGCGTCGATTTCACTAACCTTTGCATTGTCTGGAAAGGTTGCGAAGTAGACGAGCTTTTTCTCCTCTGCATAGACAAAATTCACAATGCGCACATGGGGCGTATTGTCCACCGATGTTGCAAGTGCGAGGTCTTGATGTGCTGCCATCAGGCGCAGAAATTCGTTACTCATGTTCATATCCATACTCCTTTTCTTTGTGTAATAGTTGTAGTATAGTATAAAAAGGTGTCAATTTGCGGCACCTTTATGGAGGATGTGTATGAATAAATCCGAGCGTCTGAACGATATGATACGTTATCTTTCGGGAAAGAACTCTTTTCGACTGCGTGATCTGATGGAGCGATACAGTATTTCGCGCAGTTCCGCTCTGCGCGATGTGCGTGCACTTGAGGAGTTGGGACTGCCAATTTTCACACGCGTAGGACGTGGCGGGTCATATGGGATTCTACCGAATCATCTACTTACGCCGATCCTTTTTACAGTAGATGAAATGTATGCGCTCTACGTTGCCATGCGTACGCTCGACTCATATCAGACCACACCGTTTCATCTGGATGTGGTGCGTCTGCGGGAGAAATTTGAGGAGTGCGCTCCTCTCCACAGGACATCCCTGCATCGTATCGCGGATATTTTACGCCTTGATGTAACGAAGCACGCGAATGAGAGTGCATGTTTGCGGGATATTTTACAGTTTGCTGTAAAGGAGCAGCCCTGCGTGATTTATTATCAAAAGAAAGAACTGCGCCGCTATACAGTGCAGTTCTTCGAGATTCGCGCAGCGTATGGGCAGTGGTATGGGACGGCACACGATTTCGAGATGGGGCAGGCGCGTGTCTTTCGGTGTGACCGCATCACTGCGGTGGAGGAGTGTATGGATGTGGCGGGGATGCCTCTCTCGTCCTTTGCACGCCCCTCAGAGGAACTTTATCGCCGTGCAGATGCTCTCTCCTTTGTTGTCGAAATTACAGCAAAAGGACGAGATTTTTTTTATAAAGAACACTATCCATCCATGCGACTTGTGGAGGAGAATGGGCGGTACTATATCCATGGATTTTACAATGTGGGCGAGGAGGGGTTTATCGCGGATTACTTTATCCACTATGGAGATGAAGTTCAAACGGTCGAGTCTATGGCACTCAGAGAGGTGATCCGTACACGGCTACGTACGTTGACGATGCATTATAAGGAGATGGCTTAATTACTCATCGACTACATTTTGATTATGTGCAGAACCTCCCGCATAGGGAAACTGTGGCAGGCACAAACGAAATGCGAAGGTCTCGCGATCAACGATACCGATTGTCTGGTCGCTATCGTATAGGGCGAGAAGGAACTCTGCCATTTGGTTGCTTGTGTGATAGGTGCCGAACGCCTTGTCATAGTCATAGGCGGCGTTGTTGTTCGCGACTGCGCCGAACTCGGTCTGCGTTGCAGCGGGGGCAAGGAGCTTTGCACGGAGCTTCGCGCCGCGTGCTATGAGTTCATGTGCGAGTCCCTCGGTGAATGCACTGACATAGAATTTTGTCGCGCAGTAGGTGACAGCAGTTGGGACAATGGTGTAGCCGCCGACGGAGGAAATGTTGATCAGCTGCGTATCTTCTATCTCAGCGAAGTCTCGTACGAAGAGTGTGGAAAAGACGGTCAGTGCCTCGATGTTTAGATGAAGCATTTGTCTGATTTTGTCAAGGTCGGATGTGCCGACTGCGCCATAGCTTCCAAAGCCCGCATTGTTGATCCATGTCCCAATAGGTAAGGCTTTTATTGTATCATAGACTTGTGTGACGTTCTCGACAGAAGAGAGATCGGCAGTTTTGATAATGATGTCCAGTGCCGGATGTGCGGCAAGAATCTCTTCCTTTAGGGCATTTAGTCGCTCTGTGCGCCGTGCAATAAGGATGAGGTTGTGTCCACGCCCGGCGAATGCCTTTGCTGTCGCCGCTCCGATGCCGGAGCTTGCCCCCGTGATCACGGTGTATCTGCTGTTTTGTTTGTTCATGATGAAATCCTCCTTTTGGCACTACTTTACAATGTAGAGTATACTCTATGTCAAGGAGAGGATTTTATGGAATATAGTATTGGTGAATTTTCACGGAAAACGGGGCTGGGAATTCATACGCTGCGTTACTATGAGCATGAGGGACTGCTCCTGCCGGAGCGTACGGCGGCGAATCGGCGGTGCTACTCTGAACGAGATGTTGCGTGGGCAGCATTCATCCTGCGACTCAAGGAGACGGGGATGCCAATTCGGGAGATTCGGCGCTATGCTGCGTTGCGGGCAGAGGGCGACGATACTCTTTCAGCGCGGATGGAAATGCTCATAGGGCACCGTGCCAATCTTGCGGCAGAGGTGGAGAAGCTGCACGCACATATGGAGGCACTCGATGCCAAGATCGCATTTTATTGTGAGGCAATCGTGGAGCGTGATAAAGCGTGATTTGATGCGGAGAGGTCTATGTCATATCATCTGCATAGAAAAAGTGTTGCAGTGATACATGGGGGCACACATGTTTTGTAAAGAATCATTAGCCATCTTCCTTCATCCTGTGTTATAATTTTCTTATATTTGAAACGTAGGAGGGGAGAGCCGTTGTTTGCAAAGGCCTATGGTGCGACGACCCTCGGGATAGACGGACGGATTATTGATGTAGAAGAGCATGAACTTTTTCTTGATTATCAAATTCCCCATTTCTATGGGGAAATGGCTATGTAGGAGGAGATAAGAATGGCAACGGTGATTTTTTGCAATATTGCATGGATGGAATACTATATGGGAATCACTGATTCGGATAAACCGCATAACGGTGGCTCTTGGGTGGGAGAAAATAACGATGCAATGGAATCGCGTAATTTTCAGCCATACCAGGATGATAATTGCTATGGATATGTGCAGCAAAAGGGGGACACACTTAAGCTTGAGCGATTGGATAAGACGGCAGCAAAGGCTGATGTGTTGGATGATGTGACCGTTGTTTGGGTCGCTAAAGGGGAAGAAGGGAGTCGGATAGTAGGTTGGTATGAAAAAGCCGAGATGTATCGGGAGTGTCAGAAAATTGATGATAGTTCCTGCTACTATTTTATCACCAAAGCAATCAATGCTTATCTTATCCCGGTGAAAAAGAGAGATTTTCGCATGCCTCGCGCTTCTCAAGCAGGCAAGGGTAGAGGGATGGGGCAATCCAATGTCTGGTATGCGGATTCGGATTATGCCAAGAGCGAATATATTCCCCAGGTGCTGGAGTATTTGAAAAAAATTAGAAAAGACTGTTGTAATCACAGGTCTTAGCAACGAGGATAACGGAGACATTTGCAAGCACTTCAAATAAATTAGAGATGCTGAAATCTTACACATAGAGATTCCATTCGTCACCGTTGGCGTTTGGAATCTCTTTTCTTTTGCAAAGAATCATTAGGCAACAAGCCCTCTCTTGTGTTATAATTTTCTTATATTTGAAACGTGGGAGGGAAGGCCGTTGTTTGCAAAGACCTATGGTGCGACGACCCTCGGGATTGACGGACGGATTATCGACGTGGAGGTGGATGTGTCGCCCGGGCTGCCGGGCTTTGAACTGGTGGGGCTTCCCGATACGTCGGTGAAGGAGTCGAAGGAGCGGGTACGGACGGCGATTCGCAACTCGGGCATTCAGCTGCGGCAGGAGCGGGTGACGGTGAATCTTGCACCCGCCGATGTGCGAAAGGACAGTTCGGGGCTTGATCTGCCGATTGCGGTCGGACTCCTTGCATCCTACGGTATGGTTCCGGAGGCGGCGGTGCAGAGTGCACTCTTCTCTGCGGAACTCTCCCTTGATGGAAACTGCCGTCCGATCAGCGGCATTCTCCCGATGGCAATCACGGCGCGTGAGCGGGGACTTACGGAGTTTTACGTTGCTCCCTCCAATGCAGATGAGGCACTCCTGATTGACGGGCTGAAGGTCTATGCGGTCGAGAATCTGGCGCAGCTTGTGCGCCATCTGACCGGCACAGAGGTGCTGACTCCTGCCGTGCCACATGCAACAGAACAGAAAAAGGATGCGGCCTTCACCGATGACTTTGCGGACGTACAGGGGCAGTATCAGGCGAAACGTGCGCTTGAGATTGCAGCGGCTGGCGGACATAATGTCCTCATGGTTGGCGTACCCGGTTCGGGCAAGACGATGCTGGCACGTCGGATGAGTTCGATCCTGCCGGAACTGACGAAGCAAGAAGCCATCGAGATCACGAAGATTTACAGCATCTCGGGGCTGCTCGGCAAGGATACGGGGCTTGTAACCACGCGCCCCTTCCGCAGTCCGCATCATACATCCTCGACGGTGGCGATGATCGGCGGCGGGAGCATCCCGCGTCCGGGCGAGGTGACACTTGCGCATCACGGCGTGCTCTTTCTCGACGAGCTGCCGGAGTTCAGCAAGAAGACGCTTGAGGTGCTGCGCGAACCGATTGAGGATCGCCAGATTACCGTCTCGCGTGCGAACGCAACACTGACGTTTCCCTCTAGTATCATTTTGGTAGCGGCAATGAATCCATGCCCCTGTGGATTTTTGGGCGATAAAGATCATACCTGTGAATGTTCTGCAGGGGAGATCAAACGTTACACACGCAAGCTGTCGGGACCGTTATTAGACCGTATTGATCTTCATATTCGTGTATCGCGTGTGGATTATGCGGATTTGCATACGACGCAGCGGGCCGAGTCATCTGCAGCGATACGTGCCCGCGTGGTGCGGGCACGTACGATCGAGCGGGATCGCCTAGAACGTCACGGGCTTTTTTGTAATGCACAGATGAATCACAGCATGATCAAGAAGTACTGTACGATGGAGAAGGATGCAGAGCATCTGCTGGAAGCAGCATTTCACCGTATCCAGCTGTCGGCACGTTCGCATGACCGCATCATTAAGGTGGCGAGGACGATTGCCGATCTTGACGGAAAACCGATCATCGGAGCATCTCATATTGCTGAGGCGATACAGCTGCGCAGTGATGTCGGACTGAGCATCGAGTGACTTCTTGACACGAAGAAATAATAGGTGTTTGCGCCCATGAAGTATGTAAAGATGGAAATATTTATTCCGCGAACACATCTTCCTGCACTCCAAAAGGCACTACAAGTGGTGGATGCCGGACATATCGGGAACTATGACTCCTGCCTTGCCTATAGTCCTGTGATGGGGACATGGCGAACTCTTGCTGGAACAGAGCCTTATGAGGGAGAAGTGAGCGAGATTACCGAGGCGGAGGAACTAAAGGTCGAGGTACGTGTTGAAGAACGGCGAATTGATGAGACGATGCGTGCGATTCGGAAGATCCATCCATATGAGATGCCGGTTGTCTTTGTTTTGCCGCTGCTTGACGGTACTGCGTTTGATGAATAATATGGATACAACTTCTTTGCGGACTGTGTTATAATGATTTCGATATATACCTAGGGAAGCACTGATAAATTCAGCACCGCCATCTTAGCGCATCTTTTTTGCCCGCTTTTTGTCGGCAAATCCTCCACATAGCTTTGGCTATGCGTTCGGTTTGCCTCCTCAATCGGGCGAAAAATCTACGCCAATCTGACGGACTTCATTTTATCAGCGATTCCCTAACGGCAAAGCGGGGGAGGACATTGTTTGGCTGAAAAGATTCGATCAGAGCTCCTTTCCTTTCTTGTACCTGATGCTGCTCCGCTGCGTGTACTTATCATTGAAAGCCTTGAATATCTGCCACAGCTGCGGGATATGTTTCCTAATGCGGAGCTTCATGCACTTGCCGCTGAATGCGATCCGACAGACATTCCCACAGGTGTTCATTGGCAGGAACTCGATTACGTTACAACCCCTCTGCCGTATGGACGAAAATGTTTTGACTATATTATTTCCGATCTGGCATTGGAAAATGTGGATAATCCGCAGGATATCGCGGCAGGGTTTTCCCTGTTCCTAAAAGATACAGGGGCACTCCTGACGAGTTTTCGCAATATACGTCATTGGTCTGTCCTGCAAAATCTGATGGACGGGCACTATTATTCCATTGTTTCGCGTCTTTATGCACGTGCAGAGTTTGAGAAGCTGCTGTATGCTTCCTTTTATAAGAGTGTGCGCTGTCTAGCACAGCAAAGGAAGGCACCGCCCGGTATGATTGACCGGCTCGTCGCAGCCGGGTTTGAGAATCATGACGATGATCTGGAGGCAGAGTTCTACTTGATCCGTGCAGATCGGTCGATGCCGGAGCTCTCCCTGATCAAGTCGATGTATACAGCCGAACAACGTAGGCATATCGTGCGTCTCCTTCATCGCATCGAGTATGATGTTGTACGAGTAGAGTCTACGCGCTCGCTGTGGGATGAAGTAGCACAGCTGAATATTTTTCCTGCCTATCTTGCGGCATTGATTCATGAGACTGTGGTGCACACTGAGCGATTCTATCGTGCCCTTTTTGCATACTCACAAGGGCATGATCTATATATCCAGCAACTGCTGCATGAGAGTGCAGCAGAGAGCATCGACCCTGCTCAGCAGGAGCTGTATCTGAGTTTACAGAGAGAATGTACGCATGAAGAGTAAGCCGATCGTGTGCGTGGATGAACATAAAATAGCCTTTATCACCTGTGTCAATGATGAAGATATGTACCGAGAATGCCTTCTCTATCTCAAGGCACTCTCCGTTCCCGTAGGGATAACTGTCGAGTATATCCCCGTGCGCGGTGCGCAATCCATGTGTTCAGGGTACAACGAGGGGGCGCGTGCAACCAATGCGCGCTATATGGTGTATCTGCACCAGGATGTCCTTGTGGTCAATAAGAATGTGATTGCCGACCTGCTCTCTATTTTTCGTGATGAGACCATCGGCCTTGTCGGTGTGATCGGATGCCGAAGCCTGCCGCAGTCGGGTGTTTGGTGGGACGGACTTCGCACCTATGGGCGTGTTCTTCATCACTGTGAAACAGAGAGTGTTATTGACTCACATTGTATGGAGCCCAATGGACCACACATTGACGTTGAGGCGGCAGACGGCCTCTTTCTGGCGATACAGTATGGCGTTCGCTGGCGGGAGGATCTCTTCAGGGGTTGGCATTTCTATGATACATCGATGTGTATGGAGATGCGGCGTCACGAGTTCAGATGTGTTGTCCCAAATCAGGAGGAAGATTTTTGGTGCATTCACTGTCCGCAGGAAAAGCCGCTTGCACCAGAGTATAAGCACGATCAGAAAATCTTTTTACAGGAGTACGGGAAAGAACTGCAGCCAGAGATCTGAGTCAAAGGGGAAAGGGGGATGAAGATGCAGGAACAGGTGCCGCTGGAGGAACATGCTGCCGAGGAGAAGCTGAACTGGCTGCGCCTTGCAACAAAATTTTCCTCCGATGGAGATCTAAAGGGGATGCGTGCATGCGCGCAGGAGGTCGAGCGTCTGAAAGCCGGCGATGTCGATGCTGTCGCTGTAAATGCCGAGGTGGCACTCTACAGCGGCCGTACAGACGAGGCAGAGACACTTGCTGATCAGGTTCTTCGTGTTCAGCCGCGTCATCCTCGTGCCCGTATAGTGAAAGCAGGGCTTGCCGCACTCGATTTTCGACTGGATGATGAGATTGCTCTTTTGGCGGATCTCATTGAAGAATTGTCCTATAAGGAGAAACTGCTCGGTGCAGAGGATCTCTCATACACAATCTACCATCGGATCCTAAGACGTGCGCGCGGCTGGCTTGCCGATGCCCTCTATCTCGTCGGCGAAGCAAAAGGAGCGGCGCATGAATTACTCATGTCGAGCCGTCTCGCTGATGATGATTCCGTTGCAGCTGAGCTTTACAGCAAGTATCTTTTCATGCGAAACTATCGTCAACTCGGAGCGCAAGAGGGGCGACAGAAGGCAGAGCACTATGAAGAGCTGCTCCATGTGACACCATATACACATGCACATATTGCGCGCTCATCTCAGCGAAAGCTGCGCATCGGCTATATATCTCCAGACTTTCGGGAGCATGCTGTTTCCTATTTTATCCCTCCATTGCTCCGTCATTTTGACGGCGAACATTTCATGGTATTCTGCTATGCGCTTGGCAGGAGTGATGCAGTGACCGAGCGATTCCGCACGCGTCGTGTGACGTGGCGCGACTTGCGCGGGCGCCCGCCACGGACAGCAGCACGGCTCATTGCAGAGGATAAAATTGATATTCTGGTCGATCTGTCGGGACACTCACAGGACAATGCACTTCCGATTATGGCGTATCGCCCGGCACCGGTGCAGGTGTCAGGAATTGGTTACACCAATACGACAGGGCTTCATACGGTAGACTATTTTCTCTCCGACGAGGTATGCATTCCAAAGGGAGATACGCTTGCAGAGAAGGGCTTTACAGAGAAGATTCTCCGCCTGCCGCATTCCCATCTCTGCTATATGCCGGATGTAATTCGTGCGATGCCTGAGGCGGAATATGAGGCTCCGGTACGAAAAAATGGATATGTTACATTTGGCAGTTTTAATAATTTTGCCAAAGTGACGGATGAGATGCTGCTCTTATGGCGCGGCATCTTGGAGACCGTCAATAATTCACGACTCATCATCAAGGGGAAGATTGCGAGCATTGACGCGGGGCTCCAGTTTGCAAAAAAACGACTTGCTTTGCTAAACTTCGATCTTGACCGGATCGAGTTTCGCCCGTTCAGTCCCGATTATTTGGAGCAGTACCGCGATATCGATATCGCACTGGACACAGCCCCCTATAATGGTGGCTTGACGACGTGTGAGGCGCTTTATATGGGCGTCCCTGTGATTTCCATGCGTGGACGTACGCATGGTGCCCGCTTTGGTGCGTCCATTCTGACCAATGCGGGCGTACGTGAGTTGATTGCAGAGAACGACATCAACTATGTTCGTCGTGCCGTTCAGCTCGCAGAGTCACCTAAGCTGATCGCGGGCTACCATGCAGGGCTGCGTGCGAATATGAAGCAAGCTCCACTCATGAATGCGCAGGAATATATGCATGGGTTGGAAACGGCCTATCGAGAGATATGGGATACATTCCTGCATGCCCGTATCCGTAATGGCGGTGAACAGACCTAAGGAGGGAAAGACATCAATGGCCTTTGCGCATCTGCACGTACATACAGAGTATAGTCTGCTGGATGGTGCGAGCCGCATCAAAGATCTTGTGCGACGAACCAAAGAGCTCGGCATGGATGCAGTCGCCATGACCGATCACGGTGTTATGTACGGTGCAGTCGCCTTCTATAAAGAGGCAAAGGCTCAAGGGCTTCATCCGATCATTGGATGTGAGGTCTATCTCGCTCCACGTCAGCGGCAGGAACGTGCAGAGGTGAATGGGACACGATATTATCATTTGATTCTGCTTGCCGAAAATGAGTGCGGTTACCGTAATCTGGTTCAGCTAATATCCCTCGCCAACATCGAGGGATATTATTATAAGCCCCGTATTGACAAGGAGCTACTCCATCGCTTTCATGACGGGCTGATCGCCCTGTCCGCCTGTGTGGCAGGCGAGATACCACAGGCCATCCTGCGTGGAGATATGGAACTTGCTGATCAGCTTGTACGCGAGTATCGGGATATCTTTGGCAAGGATAATTTTTTCTTGGAGGTTCAAAATCATGGCCTCCCGGAGGAAATGACCGTCAATCGTGCACTCCGGGATCTTGCAAAAAAATATGATATCGGGCTAACTGCCACCAATGATGTGCACTATGTCCATGCAGAAGACAGCGAGTTTCATGATATTCTTCTTTGCGTGCAGACGGGGCGCACACTCAACGATCCCGATCGAATGCGTTTTTCGGGCCCTGACTATTATCTGAAATCCGAGGAAGAGATGTCCGATCTCTTCACCGACTATCCAGGTGCGATAGAGAATACGGCAAAAATCGCAGCGCGCTGTCAGGTGGACTTTACCTTCGGGGAACTGCAGCTGCCGTACTATCCGCTCCCCGATGGATATACAACAGATGATGCCTATCTCCGTGCACTTTGTATAGAGCGTCTTCCTGCACGATATCCTACGGCAAGGGACGAAGTGCGTCAACGTCTGGACTACGAACTCGGTGTCATTCATAAGATGGGATACGCCAGTTACTTTCTCATTGTGTGGGACTTTATTAACTATGCGCGCGGGCATGGCGTCGCGGTCGGGCCGGGACGTGGCTCTGCGGCAGGAAGTATCGTTGCCTACTTACTTGGCATTACGAATATTGATCCCTTACAGTATGCACTTCTTTTTGAGCGTTTTCTCAACCCAGAACGCGTGTCGATGCCAGATATTGATATCGACTTCGACGATATCAATCGTGGTCGCGTTATTTCGTATGTCAAAGAACGCTATGGGGAGGATCATGTCGCCCAGATTGCTACCTTTGGCACGATGGGGGCAAAAGGTGCAATTCGCGATGTCGCTCGTGTGCTGGAAATGCCATTTGGCGAAGTGTCAACCATTACAAAACTCGTCCCCGCCGAGCTGAATATCACGCTAGACCGCGCGCTTGAGGAGTCCGCCGACTTTCGCAAGCGGTATGAGGAGGATGAGAAGACGCATCGCGTCATTGATCTCGCACGTAAGATAGAGGGGTTGCCGCGCAACACCTCGATTCACGCTGCCGGCGTTGTGATTGCAAAGTCGCCGTTGACGAGACAAGTGCCCGTGTGGGTCTCTGACGGTACGCTGGTCACAGAATATGACAAGGATGACGTGGAGGCACTAGGCCTTCTCAAAATGGATTTTCTGGGACTGCGCACACTCACCATCATCGACGATGCCGTGAAGAATATACGACAGTCGCACGGTATTGAGCTGGATGTGGACAAGATCCCTCTCGTTGATGAGAAGACATCACGAATGCTATGCGCTGGAGATACAGGTGCTGTCTTTCAGATGGAATCGACAGGCATGACGAATCTCGTCAAGGATCTTCAGCCCAAAGGGTTTGTCGACCTCATTCCGACAGTTGCCCTCTATCGTCCAGGGCCTCTGGGGAGCGGTATGGTGACCGATTTTATCGATGGCCTGCATGGAAAAAAAGAGGTCGTTTATCTGCATCCGCTTCTTGAGCCGATTCTCAAGGAGACATTTGGCGTCGTCCTCTACCAGGAGCAGGTCATGCAGATCGTCCAGGTTCTGGCGGGCTTTACCCTTGGACAGGCGGATCTCCTACGACGTGCCATGGGGAAAAAGAAACATGAGCTTTTGATGGCGCAGAAAGAGATTTTCCTCCAGGGATGCGAAAAAAATGGAATAGAGGCGGCACTTGCCAATCGTATCTTCGATCTCCTGACACATTTTGCTGATTATGGATTTAACAAATCCCACAGTGCCGCGTATGGTCTCTTGGCATGGCAGACGGCGTATCTCAAGGCACACTATCCTGTGGAGTTCATGGCAGGGGTATTAACGAGTATCATGGATAAAACGGATAAAATTCCCGTCTATATTCAGCTATGCCATCAGATGAACATCAAAATTCTGCCGCCGGACATCAATGCAAGCACAGCGGGATTCAGTATTGAAAGCGGTGCCATACGATTCGGACTCGCGGCAGTGCGCAACGTTGGAGAGACAGCGATCGAAAGTATGGAACAGGTACGCTCAGCAAATGGGAGTTTTCGTTCGTTGATAGATTTTTGTGCACGCATTGATGTGCGCATTTTGAATAAGCGTGCGATAGAGAGCCTGATTAAATGCGGTGCCTTTGACAGCCTTGGCACCGAACGGAATCAATTGCTCTCTTCTCTGGACTCTGCGATGCAGGATGCTGCGCGAACCCAGCGGGATCGTATCAGCGGACAGATGGGGCTGTTTGGACAGGATACGATGGAATCCATCCATCAAGTTCAGAATGCTGTAGAAGTTCCTCCAAGTACGCCTCGCGAACGTCTGATGTGGGAGAAAGAGGCTACGGGATTCTACATCACCGGACATCCGCTCGATGACTACCGTGATACCCTTTCCTGTCTCCTGCCAATTTCAGATATTTTAACGGGACTGTGTAAAGATCGTCAACTTGTTCGAATCGGAGGCATATTGACCAATACGAAACGCTACACGACAAAAAAAGGCGACACGATGCTTTTTGCTGAGATGGAGGATTACAGCGGACACATCGAGCTCACAGTATTTCCGCGAGTGTTCTACGCTCACGTGTCCGATCTTGAACCAGATTGTGTGCTTGTGGTGCAGGGGCATGTCGACATGTCGGGAGAAGAACCGAAAGTGCTGGCGGATGAGATCTGGCCGATGCACGAATACAGCACATCGTTCTATCTTGTTCCGCCGCCCGATGCGGACCGGCATGTCCTATGGACGAGGATGAAAGAATTGTTTACGAAGTATGCAGGCACGCATCCCGTCTATGTAAAGAGTGATGGAAGCTGGCGTCAGCTGGCGTCCTCGTATTGGATCGACGGGTCGCACGAAATCCGTGAGGAACTCATTACATTGATGGGGGCACAGGCCGTGAGAGTGCGGTAGAGACAGTATGGAAGAACGATTGCAAAAAATTCTCAGCCATGCCGGGATAGCTTCCCGACGGGCGGCAGAGGCGTTGATACGAGACGGCCGCGTTACGGTGGATGGTGTGCCCGTCACGATGCTTGGCAGCAAGTACGATCCATCGCTCCATAAAATCGCCGTCGATGGTACACCTGTTCAGGGGAGTGAGGAGAAGCTGTATATTCTTCTCCATAAACCACGAGGCTGTCTCTCGACGGCGCACGATGATCGGGGACGCAGAACAGTACTGGATCTCCTGCCGCATTTTCCTGTACGTCTCTATCCTGTCGGGCGACTCGATGCGGATACCGAGGGACTTCTGATTATTACAAACGATGGTGCTATGACACAGGGGCTCCTTCATCCGCGCTTTGAGATCGACAAGGTATACCATGCAGAGGTAACAGGAACCGTCACTGAGGACAAGCTCTCAAAGCTTCGACAGGGAATTCTTCTGGATGATGGGAAAACAGCTCCAGCGCAGCTGAGCATTATGCACCGGGAGGGAGGACGCACGCTCGTCGAGACGATTATTCATGAGGGACGGAACCGACAGGTGCGGCGTATGTTTGCCGCCGTCGGCTGCCGTGTGCAAAGACTCCGCCGCGTCCGCTTTGCTATGTTGACGCTGGATGGGCTGCCCTGCGGAGCATTTCGTCATCTGACTTTGGATGAGATACATGAACTGCAAAAAATAGCGGGAGGGATACATAGTGAGGAAGGTTCTCGTCATAGGCGCAGGACCAGCGGGGATGATGGCGGCGGCAGCGGCAGCGGAACACGGCGGGAACGTAACGCTGCTCGAAAAGATGCCGCGCGTCGGCCGCAAGATGATGATCACGGGAAAAGGCCGCTGCAACGTGACAAGCGCAGATGATGTCCCGGAGATTATCAAAAATGTGGTAGGGAATGGACGATTCCTCAACAGCTGCCTTCGTGCTTTTGATAATGCCGATGTTATCAACTTCTTTGATAAACTGGGGGTGCCGCTCAAAACAGAACGCGGCAATCGCGTTTTCCCACAGAGTGATCACGCCGTCGATGTCGTCGATGCGATGCTGCATCATCTGCGTGACTGCGGTGCAGAGGTTTGTACAAATACAGCAGTGCGCAAACTCATCCTTGAAGATGGTTCTGTGCACGGCGTCTATCTCCTGGACGGCTCATGTCTTGCGGCAGACGCCGTGATTCTTGCCACGGGTGGTGCATCCTATCCTGCGACGGGATCCACAGGAGATGGTTATGCGCTCGCACGTGCAGCAGGCCACACGGTTACACCAATCTTTCCCGCACTTGTCCCGCTTGTAACACGGGAGGCATGGGTGAAGGATGTGCAGGGCCTATCCCTGCGCAATGTGTGTGCGTCACTCTGCCATAACGGCAAAAAGGAGCAGCATTTCTTTGGCGAAATGCTTTTCACTCATTTTGGTGTTACGGGACCGATTATCCTCCAGCTGAGCCGCCGTGCGTCTGAACTGCTTGCAGAGGGCGTACAGGAACTGTCGCTTCATCTGAACCTGAAACCTGCGCTGACCCATGAGAAATTACGTGACCGACTGGATCGGGATTTTGCAAAATATGAACAGAAGCACCTTCACAATGGGATGATGGATCTCCTGCCAAAGCGTCTGATTGACATTGTACTGAGCGCAGCGCAGCTTTCTCCCGACAGCATCGCTGGCCATATATCTTCGAAGCAGCGTGAATGTCTCGTTCGTACACTGCAGGCACTTCCGCTGACCGTCGTGGGGACGCGTCCTCTTTCCGAGGCGATCGTGACCGCAGGGGGCGTTGCAACACGTGAGATCGACCCGCGCACCATGGCATCAAAGCTGGTGCATGGACTTTACTTTGCCGGAGAATTGGTTGATGTGGATGCGTATACGGGTGGATATAATCTTCAGGCAGCATTTTCGATGGGACACGCTGCTGGAACTCACAGCGTATTGATGGAAGGTGGTTAAATAATGGCTGATATTAAGACAATCACTGCTCCAACACACGGATGGCAGGGAACAATTGATATTCCAGGAGATAAGTCGATCTCGCATCGCAGCGTGATATTTGCGGGACTTGGGAATACGCCGGTGCACATCAAAAATTTTCTCCATGCGGCAGATTGTCTCTCAACCGTCGGCGTGATGCGGGCACTCGGCGTCAATGTTGAGTTTCTGAACGAAAAGGAACTCATTGTTACGGGCAGGGGCCTGTATGGCCTCTCTGAGCCATTGACCGTGCTCGATGCAGGCAACTCGGGGACGACGCTGCGCCTGATGATGGGCCTCCTTTCCCCGCAGTCCTTTCTTTCGGTGTTCAGCGGCGATGCTTCGTTGACACGCCGCCCGATGGGACGCGTACGCCGTCCGCTCTCAACGATGGGCGCACGAATTTATGGACGGAACGAGAACAATAACCTCCCGCTTACCATTGTTCCGGCAGAGAAGAAGATGCACGGCATCCACTATGACAGCCCTGTTGCGAGTGCACAGGTAAAGTCCGCCATTCTGCTTGCGGGACTTTATGCGGATGCACCGACCACTGTCACGGAGCCGTACATCTCACGCGACCATACCGAGCAGATGCTCACGGGGTTCGGTGTCCATCTTGAGCGCAGTGGAACGAGCGTTACCGTCTTTCCCGTGGAGGAGGACAGCTTCCATGCGCCGAGCGAGATCACGGTGCCAGGGGACATCAGTTCGGCGGCGTACTTCCTTGTCGCTGGGACGATCATTGCAGGCAGTCGTCTGCGCCTGAATAACGTCGGAATCAACCCCACACGTACGGGGATACTGGATGTGCTGAGAGATATGGGGGCGCATATCTCCGTGCACAATGAGCGTGAGAGCGGCGGAGAACGCGTTGCTGATCTCCTTGTTGAGGCAGCGCCACTGCACGGCGTTTCTTTTGGCGCAGAGATTATGCCGCGGCTGATCGATGAGATTCCTGTACTCGCCGTCGCTGCACTATTTGCCGAGGGCGATACAATCATTACAGGAGCGGGTGAACTCCGCGTCAAGGAGACCGACCGCCTCCATGCCATCGCGACGGAGCTGCAGAAGTTATCTCCCGGCAGCGTCGAGGAGCGCGAGGACGGCCTCGTGATTCACGGAAAATCCGAGATACGACGGGCGCAGGTCAAGAGCTATGACGATCATCGCATGGTGATGTCGCTCGCTGTGCTTGGTGCAGCAGGGGAGGGAGTTCTCATTGAGAATCCCGAAAGCGTGAATATTTCCTATCCGACATTTTTTTCCGAGATCGAGCGGCTGTGAATGAGGAGGATTTCGTATGAAGCGTGTCATAGCAATTGATGGACCGGCAGGCGCCGGAAAAAGTACCGTTGCCAAAATTGTGGCAGAAAAGCTTGGCTATACCTACATTGATACGGGCGCGATGTATCGCGGTGTGGCATGGAAAACGCTGCAGCAGTCGAAGGAAGCGTCCGATGCGGACATCCTGCAGGCTGTCCATGACATTGATGTACGGCTCGCCTGCACAGAGGGCGGGACACGCGTCACCGTTGATGGGACGGATGTGACGCATGAGATCCGCACACCCGAAGTCACGCATATCGTCTCGCGTGTCGCTGCCCTCGGTCCGGTACGGGAAAAAATGGTCGAGCTCCAGCGTGCGATGGCAGCAGATGGTGCCGTCGTGATGGATGGGCGTGATATTGGGACGAACGTGCTCCCCCATGCTGATGTGAAGGTATTTCTCACGGCATCTGTGGAGGAGCGGGCACGCCGCCGTTATGATGAGATGAAGGAAAAGGGCTATGCAGTGGATTTTGACGAGCTGAAACAGGAGATCGCCGCACGTGACAAGCAGGACAGTGAGCGTGCCATCTCGCCGCTGCGTCAAGCAGATGATGCCGTTTTGCTTGACTCGACCACACTCTCCATCGACGAAGTTGCCACACGGATTATGGAACTCGCAGAATAGGCAGGCACATATATGTTTTATGGATTTTTGCAGCATCTCTTTCGGTTGATTTTCTATGTTGTCTTTCGCACGCGTGTCTATGGCCGCGAGAACATCCCAGCAGAGGGAGCCGTGATTCTTGCGGCCAACCATGCAAGTAATATCGACCCACCGCTGATGGCAAGTCTCATCGATCGTCCCGTCAGCTACATGGCAAAGATCGAACTCTTTGAGAATCCCATCTTCGGTGCGGCGATTCGCCGCTGTCATGCCTTTCCCGTGAAACGCGGCGCATCTGACCGCGGCGCGATCAAGGCGGCAGTTAATGTCCTAAAGGAAGGACGCATTCTTGGACTCTTCCCCGAGGGGACACGCAGCAAAACTGGAGAACTCCAAAAGGCAGAAGCAGGCGTCGCGTTCATCGCCGCCATGACTGGGGCTCCGATCGTGCCCGTTGCCATCCTCAATTCTCATCGTATTTTTTCCAATGGCGGACTGATTCCACAGCTACGGATCATGTACGGCGCACCGATCATGTTTTACGGCGACCGCAAGAGCAAGGAGGAGCTGGAGGCCTTCTCCGAGGAGATCATGGCACATATTGAACGGATGAAGGATGAACTCGTAAAAAAGTGAGGCGATCTCATGGAGCTATTCGATGTCTTACCGGAGCGCTTCTTCGGGCTTCTCGCGGGGAAATGTCGCCGTATCTATGCGGAAGCTGGGCTTTGTCTCTATGAACAGTACCGCCTTGCCCAGTTTGGTATCGAGCAGGAGATTCTACGGGACAAGTTTCAGGAACTCATCGAGAGCTGGGCAGAGGCGGGCGTAGTCTATGAGGACGATGTTTTTTCGGAAAAGGACAATGCCATAGAGGAGTCGCGTGCCAAAGCTAACCACATGATTCGCCGTATGAAGGAATTCGGTTGGCTGGATTACGAACAGCGCGAAAACTTCAAAATCTTTATTTTGCTCCCACACTACAGCAGTCGTTTGTGGGGGCTTTTTGCGAATCTGTGCGAAGGCCGAGCCGTTGAATACCAACGCTTTGCCTTCACGACATATCAGGTGCTTTCAGGTGATGGAGCAAAGGTACAGCCAAGCATGGCAGTACTCGAAGCGGAGCGCTTGGCAGAAGAGTTTGTTGAAGAGTTGCGCATCCTGCTGAACAATATTAAAAGTAAAATGGAGCAGGTATCTTCCCAAACGAGTCTACAGGATGTACTCTCTCATCATTTTGTCGAATATCGGGCGGATATTGTCGATCGAAGTTATCACCGCCTTAAGACCTCGGATCACGTTTCCCGCTACCGTATCCGTATCCTGCATGAGGTGCAGGACATACGGCAGAATAAGGAGCGTTTTCGCTCGCTTTGCGATGATGCTGTGCGACGTCAGCTTGCCGACTCGATGGATGCGGCAGAATATCGTATGAAAGCCTCACTTCAGGCAATCGAGGAAATCTATCGAGGACTTGATGATATGTTCGCGCAGATCGACCGACGACACAATCAGTATGTTCGTGCATCCTATGAACGTGCACTCTATTTGCAGCAGGAGGGAAGCGCTCGCACAGAGAGTATGATCGCGGGGATTCTCATGGCAGTCGCTGAGGCACGCGATCAGAGATGGGATATTGATGAGCTTCCATGTATTTTTCGTCTGCAAACAACGAATATGCTTCTTCCGTCATCACGTTACGTGCCGCGCAAAAAACGCGTCCTGCGCCCAAATACGGACACACCCGTACGCAGTGTCGATGAAACACTGCGTGAGCGGGTACGCCGCGAAAGTGCAGAGCGTGTCGCACGCAGTATATCACGGCAGAAAATTGAAACGTGGATTTTGAATGTTCTTGGGCAACGGAGTTCCATGGAGATTGGCGAATTGCTCGCGCTGCTGAGGGAAACTGAATCTCCGGATCTCCTCCAACTGCTCTACGTTTATCTCTATGGATATGATGATTGGGCAAAGTACCGGCTAGGCAAAAATAAGGAGATCGAGGAGCAAGATACGGTACGATACAGCAATCGCACCGTCAGGCGCAAGGGGAAAATAAAATGAGACTTGAGCTGCTGAACGAGGAAGAACGTACTCGTATTCGGAGTGTCATACAGGCATTGTTGTCGTGCAATTTTTTGACACGCGAACACGATACTGCACTTTATATTGCAGCACGTCGCTATCGGGAAGAGCTTGCGGAGTACTTTAAGGTCATCGGCTGGGAGTTTCGTGTAGACGAACGTTATGAGATCGTATGGCTGCTCTCCACGGGCATGGCGCACAGACGGGCTCTGACCATGGAGGAAAGTATATGGCTGCTTGTACTGCGCCTCATCTACGAGGAAAAGCGGACGAGTCTAAACCTGAGCGCGTTTCCAATGACGACGCTCGCAGAGATCCGCGCCAAGTATTTGGCACTTCATCTGCCCGATCTCAAGAAAACGGCGATACAGCGCCTGACCCAGCTCACGAAGCAATATCGTCTCGCGGATGTGTTGGATCGGGATCTCTCCGAAGAGTCACGTATTCGCCTTTTCCATACACTCGCCCTTGCCGTAGACGGGGAAGAGCTTTCAGACCTATATAACAGACTTTACATCTATCGACAGAGGAAGGAGGAGGACAATGAAGACGCTGCGGAAAATGAAGGTGATTAACTGGCATTATTTTGATGAGGAAGAGATCGCCTTCGGCGCGGCAACAATGCTGTCAGGACACAGCGGTGCAGGTAAGTCCACATTGCTGGATGCGCTGCAGTATCTCTTTATCGGAAGTCAGACACAGACGCGCTTCAACGCTGCAGCGACGCAGGAGGCACGGAGGACTCTGCTGCACTACCTGCGAGGCAAAATTAAGGCAGAGGGCGTACAGTATCTGCGTGCGGACGAATTCACCTCCTATATTGCACTTGAGTTTTATGATGACGTCAAGAAAAACTCCTTCATTGTCGGATATGTGGTCGATGTCTTTCATGATGACAGGATGCAGGAGGAATTCTTTCTCATCGATCAGCATACGCTCTCGGATCTTGACTTTCGCAATACGGACGGCACACTCTATACGCAGGAGATATTCCATCGCAGGTATGCGCACGGCAACAGTGTGTTTGAGACGGGAAAGAAACAATGGCAAAAACGATTGATGAACCGGCTTGGGCAGCTGTCCTCGCGTTTTTTGCCGGCGTTCTCTCGTGCGATTGCCTTCCGCCCCATCGACCATGTGCGCGATTTTATCTATGAATATGTCCTTCTTCCCCGCGATTTGAAGCTAGATGTTCTGCGCGAGGTGTTCTATTCCTATCAGAAATTCGAGCGTGATCTGCAGGATCTGCGTGCTCGAAAGCATGAACTGGAGATGCTGAAAGATCACTACGATACCTACTGTAAATTGCGGGATACGGTGTATGAGCAGGAATTCGTATTACTGTCTTTTCGGCATAAGAACGCCGAGGAGAAACTGGATGTGGGACGCCAGCAGAGACAGACCTGTCGTGATCGATTGGACGATTTACAGACGAAACTGCATGCACAGGAACGCCTCTCAAAACGCAGAAACCAGGAACAGCAGGAGGCGTATGCTGCCTGGCAGGGAAATGACGAAAAGCGCAGACGGGATGAGCTGCTGGAGACACAAAAGGAACGGGTGGAAAAATACCGTTCGCTCACAGACGCACGACAGCTCATGCGTAAGAAACTCATGTGTGAGTTCGAGGAAGTATCCGCACTCGGCGCATATCCCGCAGGAGAGTTTTTTCGTCTGCCAGAGGGAATGCCACAGGCGTTGGAGGAACTCGCGCGGACTCTCAAGTATGCGGCAGAAGATACCATCCAGACAACACAAATCGAACAGATCCAGGAGCAGCTGAAGGCGGGCGGCGAAATACTTGCTGCTGTCAGCGATCTATGGCAGCGCGGCAATTTTCTCTTGGAGCAGGCACAGAGTGCAGCTATCCAGCGGCGGGAGGAACTGTGCTCGGAGATTGAAGGTCTGAAACGGAGGCAACGCAGATATCGTCCGGAGATGTTGCGTCTTAAGGCTTTGCTTGAAGAGCGACTTGCGGGTCGCTCTAAGGTCTATGTGCTCTGTGAGGAGATTGAGATTTTGGACGAAGAATGGCGTGATACGTTGGAGGGGTATCTGAATACCCGGAGATTTGACCTCCTTGTGGAACGAGAATTTTTTCGCGAAGCACTGCACATCTATGAAACAGAAAAAAGAGAACGCAACATAGAGGGCGTCGGTCTTGTGAATACGGAGGCGGAAAAAAAGTATCTCGGCCAACAGGAAAACAAATCCCTCGCCGCACTCCTGCTGACACAGAACCCCCTCGCACAGGCGTGTATCGACCACCTGCTCGGAAACGTGATGCAGGCGGACAATGAGCAGGATATGCTCAGGTATAGAAGCGCGGCGACAAAAAGCTGTATGTCCTACAAGGGCTTGGTTGCGCGTCAGATACCACGACGGTTCTACGAGATTCCATACATCGGTGCAGGTGCTATAGACCGCCAGCTTGAAATTCGTGAGCGAGAACTTGCGGAAGTAAGGCAGCGCCTAGTCGTACTTGCTGAAGGGGCAGGCTACATGAAGCAGATCTCCTCTGTTCTTCATGAACCGCTGCATCGATACGCAAACGCTGCGAAGAGAATGAACGTTCTTGCCGAACTTGACGCCTGCAAAGCAGACCTTGAGCGCATTTCTGGAGAATTGAATGCGATGGATCTCAGTGAGGCAGTGCGCCTGAAATCCGTCTATGAGGAATCCAAACGACGTGCCGAAGAGGCAGCGCATGATTGCGCAGAGACGATGCGGGCACAGGCACACGCTGAATCCGAGCTAGATCAAGCAGAACGGTCTATACCAATCCTAGAGCGTACGGCAGCTGCTGCGGCCGAGGCCGTCGAGTCATGGCGAGAGACTTATCCTGATCTCTGTACTGGCGCAGAAGCACGTCTTGCCTCACTCATGCAGGAGGCGCGTGGAGGACGGAGCATGGAGGAACGTCTGCAGAGCTATGAGATCAGCCGACGAGGGAATGAGACCCGGCGCGACAACATGTGGCAAAAACTTCTCGTTGCGCGAGAGCATTATGGGCTCGCGCATGGAGATACGGGACATGTCTATGATCCAGATCACAGTTATTACACAGAGATCCTAGAGCGACTCTCTGGGACGGATATACCTTCCTTTGAGGAGAAGGCACGTGAGGCTCTCGCTCAGTCGGAGATGGAGTTTAAGGCTCATTTCATCTTCAGTATGCGCGAGGCGATTGAAAGTGCACGTTATGAATTTCGTGAGTTGAACTATGCCTTGAATCAGTT
This sequence comes from Centipeda felix, assembly GCF_900186465.1. Classification (GTDB taxonomy): domain Bacteria; phylum Bacillota; class Negativicutes; order Selenomonadales; family Selenomonadaceae; genus Centipeda; species Centipeda felix. The sequence continues at coordinate 127,182 of NZ_LT891959.1, read as the reverse complement.
TCAGTTCCACAAAGATAAATATAGCTTTCTTGTTACGCCAAGTGCGAAGTACAAGCCGCTCTATGATGCAGTGATGATGGCGGATTGGGAGACGGCAGGCGGGCTCTTTGCCGATGCGGACACCGCGGCAAACGAACAGGCAATGGAGCTGTTTGACAAGCTAGTCAAAGGAACACCCGAGGAGCAGGAAGAGTTTTCAGATTATCGGCGATATCTGGACTATGACATCCGTATCACAGATACGGCAGGTCAGAATTATCTTTACTCTAGAGTCCTCCGGCAAACGTCGGGCGGAGAGACGCAGACTCCTTTTTACATTGCAATTCTCGCCGCTTTTCAACAGATTTACAATGATAAAACAATACGCCTGACTGTCTTTGATGAAGCATTCAACAAGATGGATGAAGAGCGCATTAAATCATGCATCGAACTGATAAAACGGATGAAAATGCAGCTGATTGTTGCTGTTCCCGATGAGAAGTTGGCAGCAATCGCCCCGCTGATGGATCAGTCAATTATTGTCACCAATGTGGGAAATCATTGCTTTACTGACGAATTAGGGGATGTAGCAACGTGGGAGAAAGGACTGAATCATGGAGCTGATGCCTCTGCAGATGCACTATGAGGATATTATTCTAACAACTTTATTGGAAAAGTACGAAAATAGTAAAGCAGCAGTTGGGGAGCTGGGGCGTCGTCCACAGTTTCGTATCCTGAAATCAGCACTTTCCGCTGACTATACCGATGAAATGGATGTCGATAAGCGGGAAGCGATACATGCAGCAGCGTGTGAACTTGAGCGTCAAAGACTGATTCTCGTCGTCTGGGAACGCCACGGGGCAGGACGGATAGAGCGTATCCTTCTTTCTGCAAATGTATCTACTCTGTATCAACGGATGGGGAAAGTCATGCCTTTGATACGGGTGAATGAATATCAGACAAAGCTTTTAGCTCTTGCAAATGTACGTACACCGTGGGTGCAGAATTTTTATGCCACGATGATGGAATCACTTGCAGATAATGTGATTCCCGCGATCTTACCTAAAGAACAGGTTCTTTACGCGAATTTGATACGCGCTATCCTTGCTCTTCCAGCCGAAGGCGAGAGCGCCATACCAAGACGTGTATTTAGCCAGCGTATTTTCCGCAACAGCAAGTATTTTGAACAACACATAGAGCTGCCGCTGCTCCGTCTCTTACGTCGATTTGTCGATGAGCCATGTGCGTCGGCCGCAGAGTATATGGATGCAGCAGGGATTGCCGTGACGCAAGGAAAGGTGTGGATCGCAGGAAATCTAACTTTTCTGCTTGGTGATCGACGATATTTCCTCGCAGATTTTCCGGGTGGATTGATGCTTACCTATGATACAATCACTGCCATGAAAATAGATGTGCTTCCCCCTGAAATTCTGACCATTGAGAATCTGACAAATGCAGAAACTCTGACACGAATGGTAGATACCAATCACCTCCTCATCTATACGGCAGGATTCCCAAACCGTACGGTACAAGCTCTTCTTTTAAAAATTGCCCCCCTCCATCGGACTTTCCATATACGCCACTGGGGAGACATCGATTACGGAGGTATCCGTATCTTTGAATTCCTGCGAAGACGGTATTTTCCGACACTCAGCCAATATCGCATGGACGTAGAGACATTTCGTGCATATTTACCATTTGCACAGAGCCTCACCCCTGCGCAGAGAAAACCTCTTTTGGGGCTACTCGAGCAGAAAGATTTTTCAACGTGGCATAGCCTCATTCGCGTGATGTTGGACGAGGGGAAGTGGGTCGAACAGGAAGTCATGTTATGGCAGGATTCGTCTGGGATGGATTCCCTGAACGAAGAGTAATGTTCTGTGAAGGATTGCAGCCAAGATCTGGAAACATCGTCAAGAGATATCACCGGACTTTATCGGTGCTTCATTAACGCAGTCCATAGAAATTATGCAGAAAATTTACAGACAGAAAGAATAAGATGTGTTCACTGGAGGGGATATAGTTTGCAGGTAACTGTGTTAGCGAGTGGAAGCAAGGGAAATTCCGTCTATATAGAGCTGGACGGGGTGCGTCTTCTGATCGATGCCGGCATCAGTGCGGCACGGATCACGAAAGCACTCAGAGCCAATGAAATCGATCCGCAAACCATTGACGCCATACTCCTTACCCATGAGCATATCGACCATGTACGAGGTCTGAAGACTCTGTCGAAGCAATACCACCTGCCAATCCTTGCGACCCGGGGGACTCTTGCTGGAATTGACGGGGGTGCCGTGTTCGCGGAGGATATGCATTGTATCTCTGGGGATTTTTGCGTCGGTGATGTTACCATACACCCATTCCCTATTTCCCATGATGCGGCAGATCCCTGCGGATTCCGCGTAGAGGGCTCATATTGCTGTACACTTGCTACCGATCTTGGCGTTGTGACAGATACCGTACAGGAGGCGATGGAGGGGGCTGATGTGCTCGTCTTCGAGGCCAACCACGATACAAATTTGCTCCGTAAAGGAAAATACCCTTGGCCGCTCAAACGGCGAATCCTCTCCAACCGTGGACATCTTGCCAATGCCGAAGCGGGATGGGCACTGACGCGCATGAAGAAGATACCGCACAAGGTTTTTCTGGCGCACCTTTCGGAGGAAAACAATGGCCCCGATCTTGCTTTCAATACGATCAAGGATATTCTCGCAACGCGCGGTATGACGATGGATGTCGAATCCTGTCTTCCTGAGGGCGGAGCGGAAGTTAAGCTGTAAAGAGGAGCTGTTATGATGAATTTACATTTCAAATGCCATCGGCGCAAGGGCGTTGTTTTGACCGCCGCCGCAGTATTGGCATCCCTTGCAATTTTGGGTGGTTGTTCCATGGGCACGGCTGCCGACACCCGAACGACAGGGACAAAACCCGCACAGACCGTGGATGTTTCTAATATCTCCGATGCGCGTAATACACCCGTAGTGCGTGCGGCAAAAGCTGTAGGTCCTGCTGTCGTTGGGATTACGAACAAGGCTGTGGCACGCGACTGGTTCAATAATCCGGTGCAGACAGAGGGCGTCGGCTCCGGTGTTATTTTTCGCAGCGACGGCTATATCGTCACGAACAATCACGTAATCAGTGGGGCAAAGGAAATCATCGTTTCTCTCGCAGATGGACGATCACTGAAGGGAAAATTGATCGGTCAGGATGAGTTTACCGACCTTGCTGTGGTGAAGGTGGATGAGGACAATCTTCCGACAGCCGTATTCGGTGATTCGGACGGCGTGGTTGTCGGAGAGCCTGCTATTGCTATTGGCAATCCCATGGGGCTTGAGTTTCAGGGCAGCGTTACGGCAGGTGTGATCAGTGCCTTGAACCGAACCCTTGACATCAGTGACAAACGCGTCAAGCTCTTTCAGACGGATGCGGCAATCAGTCCGGGCAACTCCGGCGGGGCATTGGTCAATGCTGATGGAGAGGTCATTGGCATCAACAGTGCGAAGGTCGCAGCGAGCGGCGTAGAGGGAATGGGCTTTTCCATTCCGATCAATACTGTACAGACAATCGTCAACGAACTGATCGAAAAAGGTTATGTGGCACGCCCCTATCTCGGTGTATCCGTCTTCGATCCGGACACGGCAGCTCGCTACGGCTACCAGCTGAACATCGATAAGGGGGTCTATATCTTCCGTCTGACACTCGACGGTCCATGCGGTAAAGCGGGCTTCCAACGCGGAGACATCATTCTTGAGATTAACGGAGAGGAAGTCAACAGTGTTGCTGACCTGCGAAATAAGATTGCCTCCTATAAGGTCGGTGACAAGGTGACGGTAACCTATGAACGAAACAGTACGAAGAACAAAGCAGAAGTCGTTCTGGAAGAGATGCCGCAGGAGGATCGTTGAAAATTACGATTGTCTGCGCGGGGAAGCTAAAGGAGAAATATTTACGCGACGGTATTGCAGAGTATAAAAAACGTCTCCGCCATTATACCGATCTGCGTACGATCGAGATCATCGAAGAACGCATGAAGGATCGACCTTCTCCCGCGGAAAAGGAGGAAGTTCTTCGCCACGAGGGCGAACGGCTGTCTTCGCAAATCCCACAGGGGGCTTACCTGATCGTTTTGGATGTGGGCGGCGAGGAGATGTCTTCCGAGAAATTTTCCGCGCGGATTGATCGTCTGATGCTCATGGGAGAAAGCCATATTGCATTTCTAATTGGTGGTCCCTTTGGACTGTCCGATGAATTGCGCCAACGAGCAGATCTGCGTCTGTCCTTCTCACAATTTACCCTGCCGCATCAACTGATACGGCTGTTCTTAATGGAACAGATCTATCGCTCGTTCAAGATCAGCCGTCATGAACCATATCATCTATAACTTGAGAAGAGTGTTCCTTTCTCCTCATTGAACGGAGGAGGGGAACACTCTTTGTATTTGTAAATGCATATTGTATTCATGCCCACAACCGCTATACAAAACTTCATCCTCTATGCTATACTCATTCTCGTTCACTGGATAATCTCCAGGAAGGATAAGAGGGAGGAATTATTATGTCGAACATGAAACAGTACGTGGATGATATTTTGGATCTGGTATCGAAGCGCGATCCCGATCAAAGCCATTTTAAAAACACCGTCAGTGAGGTGCTGACCTCGGTTGTCCCTCTCTTGGAAAAGCATCCTGAGTATAAGGAGCACAAGATTTTGGAGCGCCTGATCGAGCCGGACCGCATCATCTCCTTCCGAGTCCCTTGGGTAGACGACAAGGGGGAAATTCAGGTCAACCGCGGCTTTCGCGTCCAGATGTCCAGCACCTTGGGCCCCTATAAGGGAGGTCTTCGCTTCCATCCAAGTGTTACGCTTGATATCCTGAAATTCCTTGCTTTCGAGCAGGTCTTCAAGAATGCTCTGACCGGCCTTCCCATCGGCGGCGGCAAGGGGGGCTCAGATTTTGATCCGCACGGCCGCTCAGATAACGAAGTGATGAAGTTCTGCCAGAGCTTCATGACGGAGCTCTATCGTCATATCGGTCCGAATGTGGATGTGCCGGCAGGCGATATTGGCGTCGGCGGGCGTGAAATCGGTTATCTTTTTGGACAGTACAAGCGCATTCGTGACTCCTACGATGCGGGTGTTCTGACAGGCAAACGTACGGACTACTGGGGAAGTCTTGCGCGTACTGAAGCGACGGGCTATGGTCTTCTCTACTTCGTGCAGGATATGCTTGCGGCAAAAGGAATCGACCTCGCAGGCAAAACAATCGTTGTCTCCGGCGCTGGAAATGTCGCTACATATGCCATTGAGAAGGCGCAGGAATTTGGTGCGAAGGTTGTGACGTGCTCCGATTCGAACGGCTATATCTATGATCCGGACGGCATTGACCTTGCCGCACTCAAGGAGATCAAGGAAGTGCGTCGTGCACGGATCAAAGAATATGCAGATACGCACCCTAATGCAGAGTATCACGAAGGATGCAGCGGCGTCTGGTCGGTGAAGTGTGATATTGCACTTCCGTGCGCGACACAGAGTGAAATCGATCTGGATTCTGCCAAGCTGCTGGTCGCCAATGGAGTGCAAGCAGTCGGCGAAGGTGCAAATATGCCGTCTACGCTTGACGCCATTGCTTATTTCCAGAGCCACAAGGTACTCTTTGCCCCGGCAAAGGCGGCCAATGCGGGCGGTGTGGCCGTATCCGCCCTTGAGATGTCGCAGAACTCTGAGCGCCGCCAGTGGACTTTTGAGAAGGTGGATAAGCGCCTTCGCAAGATCATGAGCCATATCTACCGTGATGCAAAGAAAAATGCAGAGCTTTATGCTGACTCCGATGATCTCGTTGCGGGCGCAAATATCACTGCATTCTCCAAGGTGGCAGACGTCATGCTTGCACATGGTTTGGTCTAAAAGAAATCGTTTGAACGAGGGCTGCTTCGGCAGCCTTTTTTCTATGCATATCGTTCATAAGCCTGACAAGTGAGCTATCATGGGCGAGATTTTAGTGGTACCACGCAGGCGTATGCGTATATGGTATGCTTCTGCTGGATGAATTTTATGATGGCGTGAAAAGAAATTCTCGCTGAAATATATGTTATAATGGCAGCAGAGAAGTCGAGGTGGATGTATGGAGAAATACGACGAGATCGTCTTGGCGTGGAAGAATCAAAAGCTCAGGAGTGCTGCCGAACTCGAGACTGCACTCAATGGGTACGTGATTCAGTTCGCCTATCATTCCGGGAAGATCGAGAACCCGCAGATCACCTATAACGACACGCAGGAGATTTTCGATCATGACGGCGTGACGAACTATACAGAGGATGTACGCACCATCTTTGAATAGAGCTTGTCAAAACATGGGATCATCCGCGATTTTGCGTCACGCCCATGATGCGGCCGTTCGTTGAGGAAAGGAAAGTCCATGCGCAACGAGAATGCAGCGGATATTTACGCAGAAGAGCAGATGCCGCAGGAAATTCGGGAGAAAATCACTGCCCTTGAATCTGTGGGACAGGCCGCGCTGATCCCCAAGGCGCAACACGAGCTGAAAGGCAGTATCGAATGCACCCTCGATACGGGAAAGATATCATCTGGAACGTGCGCATATCTTAAAGCGCATTATCTTCACGAGGCGTTTCTTCCTGCGCGGATCACGCAGCGACAAATTATTCTCTTTCACGGCGCTCGTGATGCCATCGGTTGGCCAAGCCTGTCGAAGTGCCGTGAGGCAAACGATTTCGGCAAGTGCTTTTACTGTACAGAGGATATGGAACTTGCGAAAGAGTGGTCTTGCCAGCGTGGGGGGAGCGGTGTCGTCTCAGGCTACACATTAAAAATAGATGGGCTGCACATTGTCAACTTAAATTCAGAGCAGTACCATACGCTTAACTGGATTGGGACACTATTGCAGCACCGCCAGCCGAACAATCTGGACGATGACAGTGACGATGCGCGGGAGTATCTCATCCAAAACTTTGCGGTAGACCTGTCACGGGCTGATGTTGTGGTTGGGTATCGTGCGGACGATTCATACTTTCAGTATGCAACGGATTTTTTGCAGAACCGCATCAGTCTGGACAAACTCAGTGCAGCAATGCATCTCGGAAAACTGGGGGAGCAGGTTGCGATAAAATCGGAGCAGGCATTTGAGCGGCTTACATTCAAACGTGCCTACCGGACAGCGCAGAAATACATCCGTTTATATATGGAGCGTGATGTACGTGCGCGTGACGACTACCGACGTTCTCTCAGGGGACAGATCCGCGTTCCCAACAAGCTGACCATCGAGCGTATCATTCAGGAGGGCATCAGGAATGACGACGAGATCCTACTCAGACCTCTATATCGCGGACGCACAGGTGAATCTTGGCAACATGTTTGACTACGCCGTCAACACCTGCCATATCCCCATCGGGAAGGCGGCAGAGTACTTCGTGGACTCCGGTGTGGCCGATCAATTTAGCAAAGGGAACCCCCGCTATGTTGCCGGGCGCACCGGCTGCGAACTGCTTTGGGACTGCCTGTGGGAGTTGGACATAGAAAAACCTCCCTATCCGGCGGCTCTCTATGCGGAGAAAACACCCGCATATTGGGCAGGATGGGCACTTGCCTATTATCAGTGGCTGCGCTGCATCCCTTTTGAGACAATTCTCGCTGCCGTCCCGATGGAGCGGATTGAGCGCAGCTACTATCCGCTACATGAAGCCGACATCCGCAAATTCGTCGAGATCATGGACGAATGGATGTGCTAAAAGGGCGCGCATCCGCAAACAAAGAACCATACGCATACACCACAAGCAGCGTACACACGCTGACCGCAGTATAGATACATAAAAAGAACTTGTCATGACGGCAAGTTCTTTTTATGTGTGCAAAAGAGCGGATTTTTTCCCTTTCCTGTCGTTTATACTAAAAAGAACAGACGAGGAAGGAGAATGCTATGCACTATATCAGATTATTTGTCCTTTGTGCGCTCTCACTGAGCGTCCTCCTGCCGGGCAGGGGAGAAGCCGCCGACCTCTACAGCGTCATCTATACCGATGCCAGCTTCTATAATGGTGACACGGCGCAGTGCGACTGGATCACGAATGCCATCTTGTACGCTTCGGCAAGCTACAACGTCGATCCACTCCTCATCACGGCCGTCATGGAGACGGAATCCCACTTCTACCTGGGAGCGGGCAGCCCTGCCGGTGCGATTGGACTCATGCAGCTCATGCCCGCTACGGCGGCCGGCATCGGTGTGAATCCCTATGATCCGCTCGGCAACATCCTCGGCGGAACGATCTACCTGCGCACACAGCTCGACAACTTCGGCGGGCTCGGCGAATACGGCGTAAGTACGGCCGTCGCCGCCTACAACGCCGGCAGTGCTGCCGTCTACCAGTACGGTGGAGTACCGCCGTACCAGGAGACGATTGACTATGTGGCCAAAGTACATCGTGCCTACATGAACCTCTATCAGATGTATCAATACGGGTGAGGGAGGGAGCTATGAATCTAATCCAAACCGCAGGTATTTCCCTGCTTGTCCTCATCATCGGCGGCTGGATCTACACGCGCTGCCACGGCGATGGCGTGCGGACACTCACAAAACTGCTGCTTCTCGTCAATGCACTGCTTCTATTCGTCACGCTCAACCTCTATTATGCAGCAAAAAACGAAATTGCCGTCAAGGAAGTGATCGAAACGTACAGTGTCGCGTCCACCGTCGACCTCCTCTCGCTGATGCACGAGCCGGGGCACAGCGTTGAGATGCAGGAGAATCGTCTACTGATCGACAAGGGAAGTGACCATGAGCGCATTTTCATCCTGATGCGTGAGCCGTTTTTTCACATCATCGACCAGGGAAAAATGATGCAGATGACAAAAGAACTGCCCAATTAACTTCAAAATACAAAAAGATAGGATTTTTCGGCAAAAATTTCCATTACCATAGATTATGGAGGAGAATTGTCAAAAAGGAGTGTTTACCATGACCATCAGAAAAACAGCTGTTGCCGTCGGTGTCGCATTCGGCATCTCTGCCTCGCTGCTCGCCATGATCCCGGCAGGGCATCACAGCGAGGCGGCGATTGCAGTCATTGACCAAAAGAACATCGAGGAAGCGATCAAAACGGCCATCCAGACGGCTAAGATCCTCTCGACCGAGGAGAAGGAACTGGCACTCATGATCCTCAACTCCAAGAAGATCAGCAGCGCAGAGATCGAAAAGTATGCACAGATGCAGGGTGCACAGCAGAAACAGATCTTTGACGAGAAGATGGGGCAGGAGGGCGTGCTCGGCAAGATTTGGGGCGACAAAAAGGGCAGGACGAATCCGAATCCTCTCGATACCGTCTGGCGTGAGCGTCTTGGCGATCTGCAGTCCATCCTCAACGGCAACACGACTGTCGCCACAGGCATCCTGAACGAACGCCGACGGGAGGAGACACTCGCGGCCACATTCAAGGATGCAGCACAGTCCGCCCAGAACACGCAGCAGGCAAACCTCGAGATCGCAAAGTCCACGCAGGAAGCCCTGAATGCGTCGAATCAGGCGGAGGGAACCATGCAGGTCATGCAGTCGGGCAACGCCATCAACGCCAACAGCGTGCTGGCACTGCTCCAGATGACGAAGATGTATAGCAACGCCGTTGCCGCTGAGGCATCGCACTACCAGGCAGAGAACCTGCGCCGCGCGACCATTGAGTCGAATGAGCAACAGGCGGCACAGCGCAATCTTGCCGCAGGTAAGGCGGCTCTTGCAAGCATCAAGGCACAGCAATGAATGGAGTGGTGGATATGCACCGATGCACTGAGACGCTGCGGCATGTTCTGCCGCTCGGCATCTTTGTCCTCGTCGCCGTTCTCGTCCTGGCGGACAGCACAACAGCGTCCGCCGCCGCGAGCTTTAGCTCGGACATCGGTCTAAAGGGCGGCGACAACGCCTTCCAGAACAACCTCACTACCATGGCGAACGGAATGTTTACCGTTGCGCGGATCATATCGACCATCATGATTGCACTCGCGGGCATCATGATTGCCTTTAACGTCGAGACGGCCAACAAGACCACATGGAACATCATCCTCGGCATCGGGCTTGCGCTCAACTTCGGCACGGTGCTCATGAGTGCGTTCGGCGGGAACTTCGGCGGCGCAGATCAGACACCGTTCGAGTACCGGATGCACGTCACTGCGAACGAGGACAGCAAATGGTATGACTTCCTCCAGCCATTTACACGCACCTATATCGACTATACGAAGTCCGGCGCAGTCAGCATCATGCCTGTCGCTGCGAAACTTCTCATCGTCTTGACGGCAATCTCCGCCTCCGTGAAGATCTCCCTCGATCTCATCAGCGGCGATAAGATGAAATTCCTCGTCCAGACACTCCTCGAGACAGGGCTCTATCTCTTCCTCATCCTGAACTGGTACGGCCACGGGATTGATATTATGGGCAGCCTGTGCAGCGGCTTCCAGGCGATCGGGTATCACGCGGGTGGCTACAGTGAGGGGATGGGCTCCGGCTCACTCATTGCAAATGCGGTCACGATGTTCACAACGGGGTACGGTGCAGCACAGGAGGCATTCTCGATCTGGTCGCCGATCTCCGGGCTGTTTACCATCCTCTGCCTTGTCATCATGTTCATCCTGCTCGTCCTGGCAGGGATTGAGATGCTCATGGCAAAGATTGAGTTCTTCACCATGGCGATGATCACTATTCCACTGATTCCGTTCGCTGCGCTTCCGCAGACGAAGTTCCTCTTTGAACGGGCTCTGGGTGCCATGTTCAACCTAGCGATCAAGGTCGCTGTCATCTCCTTTCTCACGGCAATGAGCAGCAGGATCCTCACGGACTACTGTGATGAATTTGCAAAGATCGCACAGGATCCCTCTAAGGGCGGTATCATCGGCAATATGCCCGTCCTCATACAGGCCGTTGTCGTGAGTCTTCTGCTGTATCTCCTCATCAAGAAGATCCCCGACTTGGTGCAGGGGCTTCTCAGCGGCTCTCCCTCGCTCAACGGTGCGAGCATGACACAGACCGCGAAGAATGTGACCTCCGCCGGTGTCGCTGCCGGTGCAGCGATCGCATCTGGCGGAACAAGTGTTGCGGGCAATATGGCAAAATCTGCGGTGTCGGGATATGGACAAGGTGGCGGTGGCATAGCTGGTCTCGCACGCGCTGGCGCGAATGCCATGAATACTGGGGCTGGCATGATGATGTCTGCTGCCGGACGAGGTATGGGGCACTATGCAAGAGACTCTATGGTTGGCAAGTCCACGAAGGCGGGAATTGAGGCAGCACAAAAATACTTTGGAGTAGGCGCCAATCAACAAGCACCTACGGCAACGGGACTTGCCGTAAGCGGTGGGAAAAGCATCGCACAGAGCGCAAAGAACGGGGTAAAAAGCGCGGGCAGCGGCATAGCAACAGTGGCACGCGGTGCGGCAACTGTCGCGAATGATGTTGCAAGAGATATTTCGAAAATCTCACCGATCAAATAAAAAAATGCTTCTCGATCCAGTTGGTGGATGGAGAAGCATTTTTTATCTCGTTAGAGGGGCGCTCTTCCTTGCAATTTCTGCAATGAGTTCGCTTTGCCTATCGTATTCTTTTTTGAGCTCGTCATACCGCTCTTTTAGTTCCTCATATCGTCCTTCCAGTTCGTGTAAACGCGAAACATCGGCTTGATTGCGGTAGATTTCTCCGAGCATTGCGGATATTTTAGGGGCTTGCCCTTTAATGAGTATATCTAAGTCGCATTCAGCGAATACATCGAGTAGATGCTTGATAACGTGTGCTGTATTGGGATAGCTGTCGATATAATCCTCTATTTCCTGTTTCCACTTCAGGCGACGTTTTTCAGCCTCTTGCTGTTCAATGATTTTTCCCCGTTCGTTGCACTCATCGTTCCACTGTTTCAGGCTGGACAAAATTCCCATGGAAATCACTCTCCTTATCGTATTGATGTATCCTTTGGTGACTCATAGAGCGGCTCATAGGCCGTGAGGATATTCTCAACCAGATGGTTTAGGCTCAACCCTGTTTGTGCAGCGTGGAGCGCAAGTGCTCGGTGGAGTGCAGGTGTGATACGGATATTAAAGGTACCCTTATACGGAATCTCCGGCGTATCGTTTTCCCGTGCACAGCGGTCAAGATACGCATCGATCTCTGCACGAAACCGTCTGACCAGTTCGTCCGCGCGTTCTGCCCGGTATGTGAGCTTCTCCTGGATCCCAAGCACACGCCCATAGAGGAAGCCCTCGTGTTCGTTGATCTCTATCGAGCCGACATACTCTCTGTACCGTAATATATTCTTCATTGTCCACCTCACTCCTTCTTTCATTATACCGCGCCCTATACAAAAAGCAACTGTATATAGTTGCTTTTCCGTTGAAGTGTAAAAAAGATAGGAAAAATTCACAGATGTTCTGGGGTACTATGAATATATATCTGTATGAGAGGATTCCGCGCATGAGATCGAGATACATTTTGCTGCTGCTTGTCCTTTTCCTATTGGCATCATCCACATCCGTGAGTGCGGCCGCGCTCTTAATGATGGATGCGCCGCTGCACGGCCACGAGATCCAGGTGACCAGTCCCTTTAGTGCGGGGCGTACACATCCCATCACGGGGGTAGTGCGCCGACATAACGGCATCGACATCGGCGGCGAGGCACATGAGCCTGTCTATGCTGTTGCGGATGGAGAAGTTGTTCTCGCAGTGCAGGACGACTCATTTGATGGATATGTCATCCTACAGCATACCGCGCCTGACGGAAGCAAGTTCCAGACATGGTATGGCGATCTCGACCCGAATGATGGGTATCTACCGGCTGCTGCCATCAAGGAGAGCATTGACAATCATGTGCAGCGCGGGCAGCTGATCGGGTATCTGGGGCCAGCATGGGCGACCAGCGTATCGACGGGACCGCATCTGCATTTTGAGGTACGGATCAATGACTCGCCGATCAGTCCGGCGCTCTATCATCCGTATGCGCCGTGGCTTCCGGACAATGCGACAGATGACGGCCTTGCAGCGAGCCGCCAGGGAAAGCGCATGGTCTGGGATGCGGCATTTGCCTTTATGGAGCCCGTCAAGAAAGCGATAGATACCATTGCCCTCGCATGCACCAAGGCAGTGGATCTCCTCAAGGACATCATCAAGTACGTGATCGGCATCCTCATGACGATTGATCTCGCGCTCACCTACATCCTGATGAGCGTCGATCGGGAGAAAGGACAAGAGCCGAGCTTCAGCATCTTTAAGCTGCTGGCACTCAAGATGCTGCTCTATCTTCTGCTCTTTTATACCATCACCTACTGGGGCGCGTTCCTTATCAACGGATCACGCGACCTCTTCCTCAGCCTGGGCGCAGCCACGGGCGGTGTAGATCTCACTCAGACAAAGGCGATGCTCGTCGATCCGACAGCACTCGTGACAAAGGGCGCACAGATCATCGAGCCGATTTTTACCGTTCTCAACGAAACGGATTCGAGCGGATTTGACTGGCTCAACAAAATCGTCACGGGACTGTTCGGGAGCATCTTCCTCCTCATCATCTTTGGCTCGTTCCTGCTCTTTGCGTTTGAGATCATCCTGGCGTACCTCGAGTTTTACTTCGTTGCCGTGTTCAGCCTAGCGAACTTTATGTTTGCGGGACACAAGTGGTCACGTCGTTATGCAGAGAACGGCATGAACGGCATCTTCAGCGCCTCGATCAAACTGTTTTTCTTCTGCTTCTTTGCTCTGATGCTCCAGTCCGTCATGTCGAACATGGTGGTGGATGATCTCATCCATGTGCAGACCGTCCCCGTGGAAGAGGCGATGAAGAACAGCAATGGGAACTTCGGCGGGCGCGAGGGCATCGATGAGGTACTCGAGGCAATCCGCCGTGTCGAGACCGGCGGACAGGAGCATCCATTCCAGACCCCTTCACAGGATGGATGGGGCTACGGTGCGTATCAGATCAGCTACGAGTACTGGAATGTCTGGTGCGAAAGATCAGGATTCGAGCCGCCGCCGATGCCATGGGCAGATGATTCGGAGGCCTGGAGTGTTCCGGGGTATCAGTCGAGACCCTACAGCGGCGCATGGGAAGATCAATTCCCGCCGGCAACGACGCCGTGGCCGGAGAATGTGCAGACCGCCGTGGCGCGTCATCACCTTCTGGAGCTCTATGATGCAAACGGCAGCTGGGAAAAAGCAGCGGGGGCATGGAATGGTGACCGCAGCGGCGGATATTGGCGCAAGGTCGTGACGGCATCAAACTCCATCCAAAAGACCAAGCACGTCCTTCAGGTCGCTATTTTGCTGAAACTCGCACTGGTCTGCTTCCTGTTCGTCATGATGGGTGACAAGCTCTCCCAGCTGGTCATCAAGCAGTTTGGCATAGGCAACGGATTCAAATTCCTGCCTGGCACATAATAGAGAGGAGATTGAATATGAAACGATGGAAAAGGTCAAAGAAAGTGACCGCAGCACTCTGCGTATGCTTTATGGGAGCTGCCGGCATCGGTTATGCGTGGTCAATTCCAGGCGTAACACGTCCTTTTGACCCACCGAACTATTACAGCCCCACAAGCATCTCCTGGGCGGACAGTGCACCGTCCCCCTTTGCCCTAAAAGACCTCGCCGCGAACGGAGGCAATGTCTATGACTACACGCGGCATATTAAGAGCATCCTCTATGGGACGAAGTTCGTTTCCTGGCTCGAAAAACTGACGGCCAAACTCGGCATCGAGGAGGAAAACGCCCGAAAGCTCCCGGCGGAGAGCAGAGAGCAGGGGATGAAGGACATCAAGATCCTTTATCACTCCATGGCAGAAAATCGCACGAACATCGACCTCCATCCGGAAGCCTTTGAGCGGGACTATGACGATGGTGTTGCGGGCAAGGCGATCGACTACCGCAAGACGAGCAAATTCATATCGGACAGCTACACAGCGGCAACGCAGAACACCATCAACCGCTACCAGGACATGGATCAGATCATGACGGCACTCCAAACGGCACTGGAAAACTCGAATCAGGCGGTCGGAGAGACACAGGTACGTCAGGCAGGAGCGCAGATCGAAGCGATCAAGCAGATGGCCATCATGCAGCTCTCAAATGCCATGGGGGATCAAATCCAGATCCGCAACGTTCGCCAGATGCAGGATACGGCAGACAAACAGCGGCAGGAAGAGCAGCAGATGAACGGCTCCTATCACTTCTTTAATCCCGGTGATCCCGGAGATCGGGTCATGCTCGAATCCTACGAGGCGGATACAGGGCGAAAATTCTATCAGTCACAGCCAATGCCTGATTTTTGATGCAGAGGAGGTGCGCGTATGCCAAAAGAACATGACAATATAAATGAAGACGCTGCAGGAGCGGGAGGATTTTGCCTACGGGAAGGATTATACAAGCCTGTATGATCCTGTCATATATGCGCCGCAGAAAGAAGGGGAGCGCGATGTTGAGGCGCACGAAGCAAAGGAAATGCGTCCATCCGCGCGTGAGCAAAGGAGGAACAACATGCAGAGCGAATGGTTTGTCTCAAGCAACACGATCGATCCGGCTGCGGGTCTGATGATATATCAGGCACAACGCAGGAAGGACGCGGATGTTGCCGACTATAGTGGAAACCGCGAAGAAGCGGGCGCGTGGTTTAAGGACAAAGACAAGGCGCAGGAAATCGTCGACAAGCTGAATGCGGCGGAGAAGGAACGCGGGGAGGCACTGACGGCACAGGAAGCACAGGCAATCGCCGACAAGCTGAACGCGGAGGAACATCGCAAGGAAGCGCAGGAGGAGGCAAAACCAATGGCAGAGCAGGAGGAAAAGCGGCCGGAGAAGGAAACCCAGGCAAAAAAGCCGCAGGAAAAGAAGACGACAAAAGAGCTGGTCAGCGAGGCAAGCAAAGCCTTTAGTGACCGTATGCAGGAAGCCCACGCCAGTGGGAATGCCGTCTGGCAGAAACCGTACGAAGAGCGGCAAAATATCCATGTGCCTGTCCTGATCTATCAGGGCAGGGATGGAGAACATAAGTCGTTCTATCCGCCTGTTGCGAATATGCTGCCCGCCGTTCAGCATCAGCTGGATATTGGCAGTCAGGATAATCGCTGGATTCCTGCAAAGGAGGCGGGAGCGAACCCCGACATCACCATCCGTAAGGATGCGAAAGCCGTTACCTTTGTGCTCTTTACCAAAGACAAGCAGCCGTATACGAAGAAATTCTTCAATATGGCCGACGTGTCAGGGAAAGGCGTTCCCGCACTCGCGCCGACACCGGAACTGCGGCGGGATGCCTATCTGCACGATATGATCGACTATCTTGCACGACGCACCGAGCGCGGCACGTTCAAGGGGGACAACTACTTCCTGATGGTCATGGACGCAAAGGAAGCGGCCAACAAGAGCTATCAGGCGAAAAAGGAAGTCTACGACTTCCAGAACCTCGACTACGGTACATACATGAAGGCACGCCTTGAAGCCAATCGACGGCTGGACGCGATCCTGGGCGCGGATGTCCAGGAAGTCGTTCCCGCGAAGGACTATGAAAAGACCTTCATCCAGCTGCTGGCAAAAGAGATCCGCGAGCCGTCCAAAGAGACGAACTATGTCATTCGTGCGGCACGTAAGGCACTGAATGAGCTGAAATGGCAGCAGAGCCACGTAAAAGCGGCGATGAAGGCTCTTGTCCCAGAGGCGGCGTTCGATTCGCTGGCACGCAGCGGGAAGATGCCGTCGCAGACACTCTTTATCATCGCAGTCAAGGGTGTGGAGCAGAATAAGGCACAGGAGGCCGCCCGCTGAAGGAGGTGAACACAATGACGGATGAAGAAATCTACGAAATGTACTGCGGAGATGTTGACGACATGCCCGCAGACGATGCGCTGATGGAAGACTGAGCGCACCTGCAGCAAGTGAATCATGAACGAAAGTCGGATGTTTTGCATCCGGCTTTTGTGTTTCTCATCAAGTTCTAACAGGAAAGTAAAAAAGATAGGAATTTTTTCCATTTCCTGTCACATATACTAAATATGAAATGGATGTGAAAGATTTACGTGAACATCCGCATGTGTTTATGCGGCACATCGCATAGAAATCATATCTGTTTCTGAATGAATGGTAAGAGTATAGGAACGACGAGGAGGAACGGTCATGCAGTTTTTGGTGGCAAATGACAATGGAAACGCCGAACAGGATCTGGTGATTAACGGCCAGCGGATCAGTGCACCGAATGTTTTTGCGCGTGTCGGAAAACTGGTGAATTTGGACGAACTGAACCCGGAGTATGTGCTGAAGCACATCCACGACAACCTCATTGTCTCCGTGGAAGGAGCAATCTACTACGTCGGCGCGTATGCACTCTCGAGCGGGCAGCGGTGCCGGTCGATCACCGTCGGCGTAGATAATGACAAGGTGTCCAGCGATATTGTCTATGTGAATACGCTCGCACATATCGCCGGAGAGGCAGTCGCTGCGTGCTATCGGGAGAGCGGGGCTGTTCCTGATACGGGAGACGCGATCAAGGTGCATGTGGATATGGCGACAGCGATTCCCGTGTCCTATTACACGAAGGCAAAGGCGGCCGCATTCGCCGAGAAGTTCATGCACAAGCAGCATAAGGTTACCGTGTATGTCGGGGCAAAGGAGTATGTCGTTTTTATTCAGTTTGATTTCGTCAAGGCGATCCCCGAGGGCGTCACGGCCGCACACGCCTTTATGCATCGTCCGACACTGATTCATCAGCCCGAGAACCTTTCCGCCGGGAAGTTCAAGACGCTGCGTGTCCTTCATATCGCCATCGGTGAGGGCACGACGGAGTTTCCCATCACGACGGGAATCTCCTTTAAGCCCGACTTTATCATGGGGACGCATAACGGAAACGGCCACGCGATTGAGCGGGTGCTGGATCCCTTTAAGAGGGACTTCGGATTGCAGAGTGTGACACGGCAGGATTTCTCCCGCTATCTGCGTGATGCTTCACACAAGTATTATGATGCGGCCATGTCCTATTTCATGCTGGCACTCGAAGATGAGGCGGAGGAAATTCTGACGATGGCCGAGCAGGTCATCTCAAGAGCCAACAACGAAGTGGATGTTGTTGCTGTCTATGGAGGCGGCTCTATCCTGATGCGTGAGGCACTGGAAAAGCGACTCATGGCATTCTGCACGCGGGCGAAGATTGAGCTCGCCTACATCGACGATCCAAGCGATGCCGTGTTCCTCGAGGCAGAGGGGCTGAACGCATTTATCAACAGCCCGCTCTTTCAGCTGCTGGGCGATAAGGCGCGTAGTGGAGAGAAAGGATAACGGAAATGGCAGAGAAGAATGTGATTACAAAGTCTGTCTGCTTCCCACGGACAGCGGAATTTGAGGAGTTTGTCGCAAAACAGAAGAATTTCAGTCGGACAATGTGCATCCTGGTTCAGCAGTCCATCTTTCAGCACGGCGGTAAGATCGTTGATGTGCTGGAGGAGTATGAAAGCGTGAGCAGGGACATCGTGTTCCGACGTCAAATCAGCGCGCTCTCAAAAACAATGGAGGAGAGCGAAGGGGGACTGTTCCTCGTCGATGAAAATCCGACGATTCCTGCCGAGGAGGAGCACCGGAGGGAAGAACCAACGGCATCACAGGGAGATGACAGCATCCCCGAGGGGTACCAGTAAGAAGCTGTTGTCGCGGCATCCGCTCTGCGGTATAATTGAGGTAGGAGGCGAGGCGCATGGAGCAGTACAAATATAATCCGAGTGACTACGTTGATTATCTCTGTGAGAGCATGACGAATTTTTACGCGGCACTTCCAACGGCGAATGCTATTGACTTATCTTGTATCTGGCAACGGATTTTTTTCGACACGAAACAGGCGATGAAGGAGCGCTTTATATCTCCTGATGAACGTGATGATATCCTTGATTATTTTGGGGCGTTGATACCGGAGGATTGAGCTTTATCATGAGGCGCAATCAGGCTTATGAATCCTATAGGAGGCGATAATGATGGAGTACAAATATAATCCGGAAGACTATGAAGAGGTGCTTTGTGAATATATGACGGCATTCTACCGGGCGTATGAGGAGAAGAACCGTGCTTTCATGATTTCTGAAATGAGCCATCTTTTTTCCGAGACGAAATATGCTATGAAGGAAGGAGATATTACATCTGCTGACCGTGAGGAAATGTTGATGTATTTTGGAGGGCTGATAGATGATTGACATTACAAATGCAACATGGCGCAGCAATCGCTTTGGCGGTTCAGAACGAAAACGCACATTGATCTATGACGGGAACACCTACATGGTGAAATTTCCTGATCCCGTTCGTTCGACAAAGAAAACATCACTTAGCTATATTAACAACCAGTTTTCCGAACACATCGGATGCAGCATCTTTCGCCATCTAGGTATCCCGGCACAGGAGACATTCCTCGCAACGTGCATAGACCCTATGAATAAGATGGAAAAGATTGTTGTTGCCTGTAAGCTCTTTTGTCAAAATGGCGAAGGGAATTTGGTTGAATTCAGCAAGTTCCTTCTCAACGACACAGACAGTACCTCCCGCAGGACAACAACCGTTGAAGATGTGATGGATGTTCTCGACCATTCACCGCTGCGCCTAGATCGAGAAAAGATCAAAGACTACTTCTGGGATATGTTCGTTGTAGATGCGTTCATTGGCAACGGAGATCGTCATCTGGATAACTGGGGACTCATTGAGATGACAGATGGGACATTATCCCCTGCACCGATTTACGATTGTGGGTCATCCCTTTCACCACTTAAATCAGATAATGAAAAGGCATATTTATTGGAAAATGGAACGGCATTTAAGCGGGAAGAGTACAATCTGAACTCGGTTTATCGAATGAATAACGAGCGTGTTCTTTACCACGAAATCTTCAAGAATCCGCCGGAAGACCTGCATCGTGCGATCCAGCGCATCGTGCCGAGAATCAAGACGGCATCCGCACAGATCGACAGGCTGATTGACAGCACGGAAGGACTATCGGACATCTCCAAAGAGTATATGAAAAAGTCCCTGCTGCTCAGAAGGGAGCTGATCCTGCTTCCAGCTCTTAAAAAATGCAACAAGAGAGACGAGTCGCGGGGCTTTGCCCGGTAATATGGGGATGCAGCTGCGCACAGAAATGTGTGCAGCTTTTTCAAAAGGTATACTTTTTAGGAGAGTGGCAGCTGGCATGAAAAAGTATCTCAAAATATCATGTATATCATTTTGAAACATCTCAAAAGTAACATAGAGGTTTTGAAACAGATTGATCGAATGATGAAGGGAAGGAGGGCAAGATGAACATAGGATACATTCGTGTCTCCGACAAAAGTCAGAATCCTGATCGGCAGATTGAAAAGATGAAAGAGATCGGAATCGAGGAGCGGTTTATCTTTGTGGATCGACAGAGCGGAAAAGACTTTTCACGGCCGGCCTACCAATCCATGAAGCGGGTTCTCCGCGCAGGGGATCTGCTCTACCTGGATGCGCTTGATCGCTTGGGGCGCGATTACGACGGGATCATCGATGAGTGGAAAGATATGACACGAAACATCGGTGCCGATATTGTCGTTCTGGAGCAGGAATCACTGTTTGACAGCCGCAAGTTTCGAGAGATGGGGGAACTGGGAAAACTGATGGAAGACCAGTTTCTCAGTCTGCTCAGTTACGTTGCTGCGCAGGAGCGTAAAAAAATACGCACGCGGCAGCGGGAGGGGATTGATCTCGCACGTCGGAAAGGCGTGCGTTTTGGCCGGCCACGGGTCGAAACGACAAAGGATTTCAGAGAGACCATAGAACGATGGAGGAACGGGGAAGTGACGGCAAGGGAAGCGATGCGCATTTGCCGTATGAGCCCGTCGACCTTCTATCGCCGCGTAGAAGAATGGAAGGAAGAGTTACGATGAAGCGATTGTTGTTGTTGCTCCTCTGTATGCTGGCCTATACGCCGGCGGCGTTTGCCTCGACATGGCAGGAGGACGTGGAGGCCGTTACAAGCCATCCGGAGAAAGTCTATGAAGTGTATTGCGGAATGCCTTATGAAGACTTTGAACAGACATGGGAAAATGTACCGAACTGGAGCTGTAAGGATAAAAAGCCGCGTCGGCAGATATTTGAGAAGATCATGGAAGGAACGCCGCCGCTGCGGGAGACGTTCACCGTGCTCGGTGAACGTACGAGCGTCATACACATGGAGGTTTCCTTCCTGACTGATGACAAGAAGCTGATGGACTGGATCTTTAACTATACGCGAAACCGGTTGGCCATCAAATTTGGCAATCCGGGAGAAGTTGAAGGGTGCCAAGTCATCGACATGAATTATCCGACGTTTATCACATGGCCGGGACATCCTGTAATGCTGACACGCGGTTCCGTCGAACGGGGCGGAAAGACGTATCGGGTTACGATTATGCTTTAGCACACATAACGATGATAAATAGGGACTGCACCAACTTGGTGCAGTCCCTATTATCATCTCAATTATTCCTCGTCGTAATATTCCATAGCCCATACCTTGTACTTTTCGAATCGCGGGAGCAGTTCCTTTTCAATATGCAGTGAATCGAAGGATTCTCCATTGGAAAAGTACACGTCGGCCAGGCTCTCTTGTATCACTTGGTTGTCGCCATCAGCACGTAAAAGATCATTGATGGTTTGATTCACAGTTGTGCATAGAAGGCCATTGCGCCGCTCATAGTCTACCGTATCGAAGGATGGGATTATATGCTCCCGCGTTCCCTTCAAGTTCAATGGCGATAGTACGTAGATGTCGGCCGCCTCATGAAAACTGCTTCCGTTGGATAGACCTAAGTAGTCCGCAGCGGTGTCGTATGCCAAGATGCAGGGAGCATCCTTCAGCAGATCGCGCAGATAGTCATTATATGTGTATATTGCCATTGTCCTCATCCCTCCTTCTATGTCTTAGTCATATCTTATCGGAAAATGATGCTTGCTGTCAACGAATGAGCGTCTATAGATCACGATACATCCGCTTATTTGCCTCTTCCTCTTTTGCTGCATCAGACATGAGTGTCTATGTTTTGAGTGCAGAATTATCGTCCCGCATGGTGGCGACAAGGCTCGCATAATGTTCATTTCCAGAGACAGCCTCGGCGATAATACCGGGCCTGTCTTTTACTTTTTCCGGCGCAGCGATCTTGTAGCGTCTCACGTCGTTCCGATCTGTTTTTACCGCTTTGGCGAGCGCATCCATTTGCACTTTGGCACGGTTCATTCTTTTCGCTGCACGATCCAGCCGTGCTTTTAGTGCATCGTATCGTTTCTGATACGGCGCATTTTTCCGTATGATGCCGAGGGCGATTTCTTTGATTTTTTCCTTTCCCTGTGGGGCGTCAATCTGTGCGGGCAGACGTTTTTGCCATGCGGCCAGTTTTGCTTTCTGCTCGGCCAGTTCCTGTGCTTTTTTCGTCAGCGCATCACTTCGTTCGTCGAGTGCACGCTTGCGATCCTGATACTCCGCATAGGCATCCCGATCATCAGGAGATGGGATCGGCCGCCTTTGAAAAGCTACGATTTCCTGATCCAGTTTTGTCCGATCATTTTGCAGATAACCTTCTTTCTTCTTCCAAGCACGAAGAGCTTCTCGCAGCTTTTTGAGTCCTCCCTTTGTGTAGATATTTGCCCCCATCTGCAAGGCGCGATCCATGGAAAATCGACGACATTTGGGGGATTGGTTTCGGAAGCATCTGTGCATGAAAATGCCGAGGGAAATCCTTCTGGTAACGTGAGTCAAGCGACCACACCGGAGGAGACATTCCGTTCCGAATCTGCTGTGCAGTGACTTTGACAGAGATACGACGAGGATGGTAGTATATGGATAAGCGACAGCTTTCTATGGACGAGATACAACGCGCGTTAAAGGAACATCAGCGATGGTTGGACACAAATCATCAGTCTGGTACTCAGGCAGATTTCTCCAACTGCGATTTTCGCAGCTTCGATTTTTATTATGAGAAACGCGGGGAGCTACATGAGTTTCGTTCCATGAATTTTCGTGGAGCTGATTATGTCAGATGATGGAGGTATTACGATGCAGTATTGGGTAGATGCAAAACGATTGAATGACTTCATCACACTCCGTGGAATGACGATTGATGATGTCGAAGCGGAATGCAGTACGAAAGGACGACATGACGTTTTCCAACGTTTGGTAACAGAGGGGGGACCGACGCGTGAGTTCTTTTTGATCGGTGAGATTGGTCGGGCAATCAACGTCCCCAGTCCAGAATTTGTGAAATGCAAGATGGAAGAAGGCGATGGGACAGATGATCTTGCTGCAATAAAGAAAAAACAACTGATGCCGCTCGATTATGATGAAAGTCATTACATTGATCAGAGCATGGGCATTGAGCGTTTGAAGGAACGCGGTATAATCTGATGGATCACTAATGTGCAGGGTAGTACAAAAGATAGGTTTTTTCCTCGTTTCAAGATATAGGTATGTCTTGAAAGGAGGCTTTATCTATGCGACCTGTCTGCCAAGACTGGGGTAAAGTGATGCGGCTGCGCAAGGGGAAGTAAGGGAACTTCTGGGCATGCGCCGGTCATCCTTTGCCAATCACAAAGACGCTCTGCCTTTTTGAATACCCGCTGCATGAAAAAAGACGAGTTGTGCAAATCGCAGGGCTCGTCTTTTGACTGTAATCTCGTTGTTGGTTGATCCGTCACTACGATCTATTCTCTTCTATTTTTGCCCCTAATTTGCCCCCTAAGAGATTGAAAAAGACGTAGAATATGTGTAATATGGAGAACTGAGAGAAAAAGAGTAGGCGAAATACACAGTTTGAGATATAATGTTAAACTGCTGTAGTTTTGCTGATATGGTCGAAGGAGGATTTAAATACTGTGGAAATATCATTGGCGGAGATGCTAAAGGTCGTTATTCTGGGAATTGTTGAGGGACTCACCGAGTGGCTTCCTGTGTCCAGCACAGGGCACATGATCCTCGTTGATGAATTCATTCGACTGAATGTATCAACTGCCTTTATGGATATGTTTTTGGTGGTCATCCAGCTCGGCGCCATTCTTGCTGTTGTGGTACTGAATGCAAAGAAGCTGAATCCGTTCCTTGGAAGTAAGTCTAGAGCAGAGCGTCGTGAGACATTGGATCTATGGGGGAAGGTCATCGTTGCCTGTCTTCCTGCTGCGGTGGTCGGGCTCGCGTTCAACAAATATATGGAAGAACATTTCATGAACGCGCCTGTTGTCGCTTCCATGCTAATTCTATACGGTATTCTTTTCATCGTCGTGGAGCGTTGGAATAAACGTCGGACGCCGCGTGTCGAGAGTCTTGCCGCACTGGACTATCGTACGGCATTCATCATTGGCGTCTTTCAGGTGCTTTCTCTCGTTCCGGGGACGAGCCGCTCGGGGGCAACAATACTTGGCGGTATTATCTTTGGGGCCAGCCGCTATGTTGCAACGGAATTCACCTTCTTTCTCGCCATTCCTGTCATGTTTGGCGCATCCTTTCTGAAACTTGTCAAATTTGGCTGGCACTACACGGGAGCAGAGCTGTTTATTCTCGCCGTTGGCATGGTCACTGCATTCGTCGTGTCGATTCTCTCGATTCAGTTCCTCTTACGATACATAAAGCGCAACGACTTTACCGCGTTCGGCTGGTATCGTATTGCTCTTGGCATCTTAGTACTTGCCTATCTCTTTATGGTTGGTGATCCGACGAAGGAGTAGTGAATGAAACTTATTGCGGGGCTTGGGAATCCCGGAGCAGAGTATGCCAATACCAAGCACAATGTCGGCTTCATGCTGATCGATGCTCTGGCAGAGCATCTAAACGCTTCTGCATGGAAAGAAGATTTCTCTTCATCTGTTGCAGAAGCACGTATCGGCGGAGAAAAAATTTTCCTTGTCAAACCATTGACTTATATGAATAACAGCGGGGAAGCGATCGGGCCCATGCTTTCCTACTACAAACTGAGCAGTGAAGATTTGATCGTTGTCCACGATGATATGGATATTCCTGTTGGGACGGTACGTATTCGAAAGAAAGGGAGCTCAGGCGGCCATAACGGGATTAAATCCATCCTTTCTCATGTTGGCAGCGAGGCATTTGCTCGTGTCCGTATTGGTATCGGGCGTCCGCCAGTCGGACGGACCGTCATCAACCACGTTCTCGCTTCATTTGCACCGGAGGATCTGCCAAAGATTCGCGAGGCGATAGCATATCTTTTGCCCGCAGTGACGTGTATCGTAACGGAGGGGATAGATTTTGCAATGAACCGCTATAATCTACATAGAAAGAAGAAAGATCGTCAAGAGGGCAATCATGAAACGAACGAGAACGACGACACTTCTGCATGAGAAGAAAGATAGGATTACCGCAGTCTATGCCGACCATCACGGCAACATCTGTGAGGCAGTGAATCTGCAGGGGTTAGGTCGGGTTGGCACATCAAATGTTTTACTTCATCCCGATGAACTCATTCCGCTTCCTGACAGTGCTGATCTTATGTTTATGCCTTCGCATAAGGCAGTGGGTCTGCGTGTGGATGGATGTGAGGAAGAGATCAATGGCACTGCCGTAGCTGCCATTCTTCCACAGGGCTACACGCGAACCCATCTTCCTGCTTTTCATCGCAAAGATGATGCATCTCTACTCCCATTATATGGCTATACTGCCGTATTGTCCTATCGCGGACAGCTGTGGGTGGCTGCCGTATATACGGACGAAAATGACAAATGGGATCCATCCAACTATAATAGCACTGGACTCAAGAAGCTGGTGCGCCGCACGATGAAAGAGCTCCCCCATAACCGCATTGTAGAGCAGGTGGGGAACTGCTCGCTGAACTATCATTGTCTCACGGCACAGAACCTGTTCTACCGGCGCTGGGAATGCGGTGTGCCGACATCACCCGTCTGTAATGCCAACTGTCTCGGCTGCATATCCCTACAGAGCTCAGAATGCTGTCCGTCTCCGCAAGAACGAATTACATTCGCACCGACAGCAGATGAAATCGCTGAGGTCGGCATCTATCATCTCTCGCTCGCCCCGGATGGAATCATCAGCTTTGGACAGGGCTGTGAAGGTGAACCGTCACTTGCCGCGGATCGGATTTCTGATGGAATCCGTAAAATACGCAGCGTTACCACGCGCGGTCAAATCAATATGAACTCCAACGCCGGATATCCGGAAGGCATGAGAAAAATTGTCGATGCAGGGCTTGATTCTTTGCGTGTATCCATGATTAGCGCACGGCCTGAAAGCTACAATGCATACTATCGCGCAAG
Source organism: Centipeda felix (assembly GCF_900186465.1). GTDB lineage: Bacteria > Bacillota > Negativicutes > Selenomonadales > Selenomonadaceae > Centipeda > Centipeda felix. The sequence goes on along the minus strand of NZ_LT891959.1, from coordinate 100,955 downwards.
CTATCAGCTGGACTCTGTTAAGGAGTCCATCCATTATGCATTGAAACACCAAGTATATGTCTCCATCAACTTGCTGCATTTTCCGGGATTTACCGATCGCCCCGAGGAACTCCATGCGTGGCAGCAATTTTTCCGCGAGCTTCCGGTTCAGATGATTCAGATGAGAAATCTCAATATTGATCCGACACAATTTCTGCAAGTCATGCCGGGGGCGGAAGGGATGCCCGTTGGGACGAAAAATTTTATGCATCTTCTTCATGAAGAATTTCCGCAGCTCGTCATTGGGAGTTTCAGTCACTATGTTGCCAAGATGCCATGAATCAACAGTATTTTTTTGCTCGCAGATATGAACGATTGACTTATTGCGCTATATCGGATAGAATGTCCCCATGCATCATCTGATGCATGGGGGATTTCATTTATAAAAAAGAATTAATCTTAGCGCTGGCTCTGGGAAGATGTTTTCTCAGAGGACGAGGAGAAGGTTGTCGAGCCGTCAGCGGATGCCTTCCGGCATACTCTGCCGATAGGCTGTGGTCAAATCATGCGGGTGACCGCGTGGACAAAGCTGCAGTCAGAGTGAAATCCCTGAGCGATGTTTTACTCGATCAGGAGGTATTTTTATGTGTGGAATTGTTGGTTATGTCGGTGATCGTCAGGCAGCAAAGTTCCTGCTGGATGGTCTGTCCAAACTGGAGTATCGTGGTTATGACTCAGCCGGAATCGCTGTTTACGACAACGGAAGCATTCGTGTCGAGAAGAGCGTTGGACGCCTATCTGCACTTCGTGACAAGATCAAGGGAAACGTCCCCGTTGGCAACATCGGTATCGGTCATACACGTTGGGCGACGCACGGTCGTCCGTCGGATGTGAATGCACATCCCCATGTGGATTGTCACAACGATTTTGCCATTGTCCATAACGGCATTATCGAAAATTATCTTTCACTGAAGGAAGAGCTCATCGAAAAAGGTCATGTATTTAAGTCCGAAACGGATACAGAGGTAGTTGTTCATCTTCTGGAGGACGTATATCAAGGCGATTTCGTTGCAGCTGTTCGCGAGGTTCTGCGTCGTATCGAAGGGTCTTATGCTCTGGCATTTATGAGCCGCAAACACCCGGATATGCTTGTCTGCACAAAGCAGGACAACCCACTGATCATTGGCCTCGGCGAAGGGGAGAACTATATCGCCTCGGATATCCCCGCGATTATCTCCCGTACACGCCGCACCTACATCATGGGGGACGGCGAACTTGCCATTGTACACAAGGACAGTGTCGAGATCACTGACCGCAAGGGCGAGCCCGTTGCCAAGAAGGTATTTGAAGTCACATGGAATGCTGAGGCAGCAGAAAAGGGCGGCTATGAGCATTTCATGCTCAAGGAAATTCATGAACAGCCGAAAGCCGTTCGTGACACGATGAGCCAGCGTATTACGAGTGACAAAAAAAGTATTTCTTTTGAAGAACTTTCTTGGACCCCCGAGTATCTCAATTCCTTCAACAAGATCTATATTGTCGCCTGTGGTACGGCATATCATGCAGGACTCGTTGGGAAATACTATATTGAGAAAATGGCTCGCGTCATGGTCGAAGTGGATGTCGCATCAGAGTTCCGTTATCGTGACCCAATTGTCGATGACAAGACGCTGCTGATCGTTGTATCGCAGTCCGGCGAGACAAGTGACACTCTTGCAGCACTCAAGGAGTCCAAGCGTCGTGGAGCGAAGACACTTGCGATTACGAACGTGGTCGGATCCTCCATCGCACGCGAGGCAGATCAGGTCGTTTACACATGGGCAGGACCTGAGATTGCCGTCGCATCGACGAAAGCATACACAACACAGCTTGTTCTCTTCTTCATGCTTGCACTCTATATGGCAGAGATCAAGGGAATGATTGCGCCAAAGCGTACGGCGGAATTGGTAGAGCATCTGCAGGAGATTCCCTCGCAGATTTCAGAGATCTTGTCTGATGTTGATCCCATCAAGACCTTTGCCAAGCAGTACGGGTTCAATGAGGATGTTTTCTACATTGGCCGTGGTCTTGACTATTCCGTATCCCTCGAGGGAGCACTCAAACTCAAGGAGATTTCGTACATTCATGCGGAAGCCTATGCTGCGGGCGAGCTGAAGCATGGTACGCTTGCTCTGATTGTAGAAGGCGTTCCGGTCATCGCACTGGCAACCCAGCGGAATGTCTACGAGAAAACGCTCTCCAACATCAAGGAGGTCAAGGCGCGTGATGCTGTTGTTATCGGTATCGCCGCCGAAGGGGATACCGAATTGAAAAAGTACGTGGATCATGTGATGCACGTACCGGCATCCGACGAGTTCATTATGCCGATTCTCTCGGTTATCCCGCTTCAGCTGCTTGCCTACTATGCTGCAATCACACGCGGCTGCGATGTAGATAAGCCGCGGAATCTCGCAAAGTCTGTTACCGTAGAATAATATTGTACATGGTGTATGCAGCAGGACTGTGAAAACGGTTCTGCTGTTTTTCTTTGAAAAAGCGTGACATAGCAATAAAGACATGTTATAACTATGTTCATTATGATAAACGAAACAGCACGAATTAACATCAACAAGATTCTGGAACGTGCCATCGATATTGGACAGCGCATGCTCGTAACGGGTGCGGAGGTAAGCCGCGTAGAGCGAACGATCAAATTTATATGTCGCGCCTACGGAGTTCGCCATGTGGATGTCATGGTCATTACCTCCAGCATTGTTGTGACGATACGTGGGGAGGACATCGGCGTCATTACACAGATGCGTCGTGTTCCGGGCCAGAACTTTGATTTTCAGCGATTGATCGCATTAAATCAACTTTCACGAGAAATTTGTGCACGTCCCATCACTTCGGATGAAATAAAGGCGCGTATACGCGACATTGATACGATGGGTGAGATTTCTCTCAAAGCGTCTGTATTTTATTGGGCCATTATCGCGGGCAGTTTTTCTGCTTTTTTCGGTGGGCGTTTAGAAGATGCCGTATGTGCCGGGATCGTTGGTGTTTTTCTTCGGCTCATTCAATATTTGCTTGGCAGAACAAAACTGAATCCATACTGTGCCCTCGTTTTGCTTAGTTTTATCGGTGGTGTTTTTGCCAACTCATTCATGTGGATGGGGATGGATATTCATCCAGCTGCGATAAATATGGGCAACATTATGCCGGTGATCCCAGGGCTTGCCCTCATGAACTCGATTCGCGATATGTTCAGTCAGGAAACGATTTCCGGGCTGCTCAAGAGTGCAGAGGCATTTATTCTGAGCCTGCTGATCGCTACCGGCTTTGCGTTTAGTTCATCAGGAACCATCATCGCTTTTCAAACAACGTGGTGGGTCTATCTCCTCACGTCTCTCATCGGTGGATTCTTTTTTCATCTGCTTTGGCATGGGCATATCAAAGATGCCTGTGTAGGAGCTGTAGTCTGTATGATTGCCTGGGGATTCACCATCCTGTTCATAGCACTCGATTGGAATGAGTATGCCGGTTACTTTGCTGGAGCTGTATTTGCGACACTTGCCGCAGAAATTCTGGCACGTTTTTATAAATGCCCCGCAACAATTTTTTTGATCATCGGTGTTATTGCCATGGTTCCCGGTGGTTCGCTCTACCGAACAATGTTCTATGCGGTTGCTGCTGACTGGGATAAATTTGGTACGCAGGGGATAAAGACCTTTCTCTATGCGGCATCCATCGCAGCGGGAATCGTCATCGCAACTGCAATATGGGAAACGATAAAAGCATGGCTGATGAGCCGCGGAAAGAAATCAACTGCTGCAAACGCTGCTTGAAACAATTGGTACATACAGCAAACGAGGATCAGGGAGAAATACAATGGACATGAATGCGCGTACGCGGCTTTGGCTGACCATATTCCTTGGTGTTATGACGGCAATTGCACCGCTCTCAACGGATATGTATCTCCCGGCACTGCCTGAGGTGCAGGAAGCCTTTTCTGTCCCAACGTCATTGGTACAGATGACGCTTACTATGACAACGCTGGGCATGGCACTTGGACAGATTCTTGCTGGTCCATTGAGTGATCTCTGGGGACGCCGCAGGCCTCTTCTGATCGGAATGCTTGTCTTTGTCGGTGCAACGCTCGGCTGCGTACTCGCGCAGAATATATATCTTTTCCTCTTCTTTCGCTTCTTTGCCGGTTTCGCTGGGGCGAGCGGAATTGTTATCTCACGTGCAATCGCACGTGATGTTTGCGAAGGCTCAGAGCTCACACGGTTCTTTTCTGTACTCATGATGGTCAACGGATTTGCCCCCATTATTGCGCCTGTGATCGGCGGACAGATTCTTCTTTTTGCAAATTGGCGCGCCACTTTCATTTTATTGACACTCATCGGCGTAGTGCTGGCTGGTGCAACTCTCGCTTATCAAGAGACGCTCCCCAAAGAACAGCGCAGCAAGAACGTGATGGATTCTCTGAAGAAATTCCCCATCCTTTTACATGATCGTTATTTTCTCGGACATTGTCTGTTGCAGTGCTTCGTATTTGGTGGTTTCTTTTCCTACCTCTCTGGCTCTTCATTCGTCTTTCAGAATATCTATGGTGTCTCTCCACAGGGATTTAGTATGATTTTTGCCGTAATTGGAGCGGGGCTTCTCCTTGCCGGAATTTTACCGGCCCGTTTTGCCGGACGTGTGCCGGATATCGTTATGTTGAAATATGCCGTACTTGTTCCACTGATCGGGAGCAGCTTGCTTCTGATTGGATTTTTTGTTTCCGCACCGCTTCCTGTGATCTTTATTCTACTCTTTATTACCATCATACCACTCTCGGTGATGGGTGCGGCGAGCTTTTCTCTCGCGCTTTCACGACAGGGGAAAAATGCGGGCAGTGCTTCTGCATTGATCGGGTGTTTCTCGATGCTGCTGGGAGCCTGCATGATGCCTGTGGTAGGCATCGCAGGTGATTATACTGCCATTCCGATGGGAGTCATTATGCTGACTTGCTACGGGCTTGGGATGTTTGTCTTTTATCGCATGATTGCATCAGTGCACATAGCGATGCGTTAGCTCCTTTTTCAGCTATCTTTCACCCCCCTTATCTATAATTCTATTCGATATAGCAGGGAGATGGTATTATGCGTGTGCTTTTGGCAGAAGATGATCTGCGCCTTGGCAAGCTCATCCAATATATGCTTGAACAAAACGACATCAGTGTTGAGTGGGTGACAGACGGCAGTGATATTTATGCGTATGCAACCTACACAGAGTACGATATTCTGATCTTGGACTGGATGATGCCGGGCGAGTCAGGAGTCGATGCCTGTGCACGCCTGCGCCGAAACGGCTATGATCGTGCCATTCTCATGCTGACAGCACGGGACTCTGTGGAGGATCGAGTGAAGGGACTCGATGCTGGTGCGGATGATTATCTCGTAAAGCCATTCGAGTTTTCTGAGCTTTTGGCGCGCCTGCGTGCACTTGGCAGACGATCAACGCAGCGTATACAGCATGAGGTTGATGAAATCGGCGGTTTTAAGTTGAATCGTACGGCAAATATTCTCGAAAAGAATGGAAAGATCATTCAACTCTCTCCACGAGAATTTCAGCTGTTTGATCTCCTAGCACAGAATATCGGAATCGTGGTTCCGCGCGATATCATCCTCGATCGAATCTGGGGCTTGGAGGCAGACGTCAGCTCGAATAATATCGACTCCTATATGAAAATGCTGCGAAAGAAGTTAGACGCAGCGGGAGAGGGGGCCTCCATCAAAACGATACGTGGTGTCGGATATAAGCTGGAGGCACCGAATTGAGCGAACAGAATCTGTTTGGACGCAGCCGCTTGCTGTTGATGCTGCGCTATGCACTGGTTATGGGAGGGCTAGTTATTGTCCTCCTTTTTGCTATGCACAAGACGATGCAGTGGGCGATTACTTCTGAGCAGGCGCGGGAACTTTTGGATACAGCGAACAGCGTCGCAGAGTCTCAGGTGTATCATGAACTACATACGGGAACAGATGCAGATGAGGCACAGCTGTATCGCAGTACCAATGATCGTCTCTTTTATTATGTGTTTGATGATCGTGGACGTCTCATAAATTTTTCGCGTGCCTCATCCCGTATCGAATCCTTTGTCTTGGACATCGTCGGCACATGGAATCCGTCTGACCGTGAGGTACGCGTATTTACAAAGACGAGTGAGCGCGGCGTTCAGACGAAAGTGATGATGATCTCACAAACGGTATCCAGCCCCCCCATGCCAATGCAAACGGTATACGTAGGAAAAGACGTTACCGCCATGTATAATGGACTAGAAAAAGCAACATCAGCACTAGCGGCATTGGGCGTTATCGCCATCATCTTTGCCGCTGCAATCGGCTATATTCTTTCGGGTGGCGCCATGCAGCCAATCCGTGAGGCGTATGAGCGCCAACGTCAATTTGCAGCAGACGCTTCCCATGAACTGCGCACCCCTCTCGCTGTTGTCCTAGCTTCTGCTGATCTTCTTCACAGTGATCCAACAATAACATCACCATTTTTAAAACAAGTCATTGAAGATGTACGTGATGAAGTAAAAAAAATGACAAAACTCGTAAGTGATCTGCTTACAGTTGCGCGCACAGATGGACGGGCAACACAGTTCAAACCGGTACGCATGGATATCGCTGCAGCAGCCAGACAGACGGTACGCATGATGCGCCCGTTTGCCGAGAAGAAAGATATTGCGATCCAAGAGCTCCTGCCCAAACGTGCAGAGATATATGCGGATGAACAGAAAATACGTCAACTTATACTGATTCTCGTCGACAATGCAGTGAAATATACACCGGAGCATGGTCACATTGAAGTTTCCCTGAGCACAGAGGAACGCGGCACGGTATGCCTTTCTGTCACAGATTCGGGAATCGGTATTGCAAAAGAACATCAGGAACGCATCTTTGATCGATTTTATCGTGTTGATAAAGCGCGTTCGCGCCGTATGGGCGGCAATGGGCTCGGCCTCGCCATTGCACGCGAGATAGTTGAGGCACACCACGGTTCAATTACACTCAACAGCGAACTTGGCAAAGGTACGACATTCCATGTTCGCCTGAAAACAAAGTCGAAAAACATACGGGATGATAAAGACTAATGGAAGCACAATCTTTTTTTTCACTTGACCATGTGACGCATATCTATCAAGGCACGGATAACGAAAACCACGAGGCACTCCGTGATGTATCTCTGGAAATTCCGACCGGTGCGTTTATCGCTATCCTTGGCGCTAACGGCTCAGGGAAGTCTACACTAGCACGTCATCTGAATGCACTTCTTCTGCCATCATCAGGAATCTGTCTCGTCGATGGCATGGATACGCGGGACGAATCCCAATGGTGGAAGATACGCCAAAAAGTCAGTATGGTATTTCAGAATCCTGACAATCAACTGATCGCCGCTGTCGTTGAAGACGATGTAGCATTTGGCCCAGAAAACCTTGGTATTTCCCCATGCGAAATACGGACACGCGTCGAGGATTCGCTTGCATTGGTCGGGATGAGTAATCATGCGACGGATGCGCCGCATCTGCTTTCCGGAGGACAGAAGCAGCGTATTGCTATCGCGGGTGCTATCGCTATGCAAACGCAGTGTATTGTCCTGGACGAGCCCACAGCTATGCTGGACCCGCGCGGACGCTCGGAAGTTCTTTCTGCCGTGAAAAAACTGCACGAAGAGCAAGGGACAACGATCATCTATATCACGCACTTCATGGAGGAGGCAATTGCTGCGGATCGCATTATTCTGATGGATCAGGGGAAGATTGTCATGGATGGAACGCCGCATTACGTATTCTCTCACACGGAACGTATACAGCAGCTGGGACTCGATCTCCCCCTTGCTGCCGATATTGCACAACACTTGCGTCGTGCTGGAGAGCATCTATCGGAAAATATCTTAACAGACGAGGAGTTGATCCATTGTCTATCGAAATAGGTTCTGTTTCCTATACCTATATGGAGAACACACCTCTCTCCCATACAGCACTTTACGACGTTTCACTTGTCATTAACGAGGGAGAATTTACTGCAATAGCAGGGGAAACAGGCGCGGGAAAATCTACGCTTATGCAGCTGATCGGCGGGCTGATTCAGCCCACTTCCGGCACAGTCTCCGTAGATGGCGTGCCTCTTGGGAAGCGAACTCCCAAAAACAATATGAAGGATCGTTCCGCTCGCTTTCGCGTAGGCATGGTTTTTCAGTACCCTGAGCATCAGCTTTTTGAAGAAACTGTCTACGAGGATATTGCCTTTGGTCCGCACAACCAGGGCTTGTCCGAAGCCGAGGTTGAGCAACGTGTGCAAGAGTCAATGGAGCTTGTCCATCTCCCACAGATCTATCGGGAGCGTTCTCCATTTGCGCTCTCCGGAGGAGAGCGCAGACGTACGGCGATTGCCGGTGTATTGGCTCTTGCACCACGCTATCTCGTTTTGGACGAACCGGCAGCCGGTCTTGATCCACGTGGTCGCGAAGAACTATTGTCGATGCTCTCGACACTTCACCGTGAGCGCGGTATGTCCATTGTTCTCGTCTCACACAGCATGGAGGATATCCTTCGTTCTGCCGAGCGTTTAATCCTGCTGGCGAATGGTCGTGTCATCGGAGAAGGTGCTCCATGTGATATATTTCGCAATACAGAACTGTTGGAGCAAGCCTCGCTTACAGCACCGCATCTCCTGCTGCTTGGAAAGCAAATCGAAGAGATCGGCTATCCCGTCGGTCGTTGCAATACAGTAAGAGAGATGGCCGATGTAATCCTGAGAACGCAAAGATAAGCAACAAAAGTCCATTAGTGTATGATAGATGCACGAGATCTACCATACGCTAACGGACTTCGTTTTATATTAATTCAACTTCGCACGCGGTGCCATCGACACACCGGAGGATTTTATCCCAGCGGCCGCATCCTTTTTTCGTTCCTCTTCGAGGTAGTAAGATGGGTCGACGCCTAGTTCATGGATGAAGTGATAGAGCTCATTTCCTGTAGGAACGACCTGTATGGATTTTGCTCCATTTGGTGTCTCATAGAGATCGATGACACTTCGCTCATTCAATAATTTTCCGTTTGTATCGGCAAAAAGAATGATGATCGGCGTTGTTGTGCGTCCGAACCTACTCTCTTTCACAACGGCAAAGCCAAATGTTGTCTTTAACACGGCACCTTCTGGATAGAGTGCGACGTTGTTGAAAAATGTATCCAGCAAATCTTGGTCAAATTGTCCCTTGTTGATATTATGCATGATATTGTAGGCGATATTTGGCATGTACGCCTTTTTGTAAGGACGTTCACTGGTTAGTGCATCATAGACATCGGCGATTGCCGTGATCTTTGCATAATGATGCATCTCATTGCCTGTAATCCCATTGGGGTAGCCTGATCCATCAATGTGTTCGTGATGCTGCGCAGCAATGGCTGCCAGAATACTTTTCTTGGGAAGGTCACTGACATTGAGGATGCGGCGAGACCCATCGAGTGGATGGTTTTTCATAATCTTGAACTCACGGTCAGAGAGTCCTCGATTTTTTGTCAGGATAGCTGAGCTCACGTCTACTTTGCCAAGATCGTGCAAGAGACCGCCGAGTGTAATCAGAGAGATTTCATCCCTTGGCATATGACAGAGCATGCCCATCATGGCAGAGAGTACGGCCACATTGACGCTGTGCGCGAAAGTATAAGCATCATGGGCGCGTATATCGGTCAGCTGGACGAGGTTATTCCGGTTTTCAAAGAGATCAAAGACAATGGAGTCTGTCACCCTCTGCAATGCCGTCGTATCAAGTGTTCCGTTCTCTTCAATGGATTGAAACGTATTGTAGACCGTACTGATTGCATTGATTCGTGTCTTTTCTTCAATGACATCGGGAGGAGGCGGCAGTTTATGTGCCGGATCCATGGAGGTAACCGTTACAGATTGAATGCCAATCTGACGCAGTTTCCGAATATAGTCAATGGTTACCGGCTGTCCCTTGACAAGATAGCTTCCTCCTGCCGTATTGAACAAGCTTTGCCCAAGAACCATCCCGTCTTTTAATTTCGATACAGGAAGTCGAAGCATAATTCCCTCTCCCTTGCAGCATTAGGCAACATCCCCATCTGTATTGCACTATGCCGATATACCGTTACAAATCCATATGTAAGTATAAATCATAGTTTACATGATATGTCTTTTTTTGTAAAGAAGGATTAAAACAGCATGGTTGTAGAAGGTATGTTTTATTGCAAGCATTATATTGCTCCCACTTATTCATACGTAGAGAATTTGCGCGGAACGCCTGTTTTTGCTATACTGGAGCCGATTGGTATAAGCGGAGAGGGAGATTTACGAATCGATGGCACAAGAACCAGAAATAACTCCATCAGACAAGAAAACAACAGATCGTATGTTCATTAAGTATGCGGGAATTATATTTACGTTTTCATTTGTACTGGTGTGTGTGATTTATTATGCAGGAGGATATTTTTTTTCCAGTTCATTAAAGGATGCAGATGTCGGCACCAGTGTTTCCGACGATCTCGGTTATGTGCTGCTCATGGGAGTAGATCGCAGAGATAACGATATTGGACGAAGTGATACGCTGATGCTTGCCGCCGTCGATGAAAAAAAAGATCGGATATCACTGCTGTCCATCCCTCGCGACACACGCGTTGAAATTGGAAACTATGGATATGATAAAATCAACCATGCGTATGCATTTGGCGGTCATGATCTGACAATTGCCTCCATTCGCAAGCTGCTTGGTGTTCCTGTCTCGCACTATATTTTGATTGACACGTCAGCGTTTGAGCGTATTGTCGATGCCGTCGGCGGTGTCGATATCGACGTAGAGAAACGAATGTATTATGAAGATCCTTGGGACGACAATGGCGGTCTTATCATTGACCTTCAGCCTGGCATACAGCACATGGATGGTGCTCATGCCATTCAGTATGTGCGTTATCGAGATGGGGAAGGGGATATTGGGCGCATTTCACGCCAACAACGCTTTATGCGGGCTTTTTTTACGCGTCTTATATCCCCTGAGATTCTTCCCCGCATCTCTGCCATCATAGGGGAAGTAAAGAATGCTGTTCAGACCGATCTTTCTCTGCGTCAGTTGATTGCGCTGGCAAAACGGTTTAAAACCATTGATGCAGATGGACTTTCGATGGCTATGGCTGCAGGAACCCCTGCATATCTTGGCGATGTGAGCTATTGGATTCCAGACATTGTCACGTCAAGATCACTGCTCATGGAAGGCGTTGGCAGAGAGCTGTCAGCCCCCATGCGCGAAGAAGCCGAACGGGATGCCGATAAATACCGTGCCGATATGCCGGAACGGCTGCGCAGGATGATGGAGAACAACGCAAAAGTCAATTTTCCTTCTGCTGATGAACTGCTGGCGGAGGGCGATCGCGTGATCGGCGCACATCGTACAGCCGAAAAAAAAGAATCAAAAGAATCTGGCGCGGAAAAGCGCCAAGATTCAACGGATCGTATTTCCGTCCTCATCGTCAATTCCAGCGGAATTGACGGGGCAGGGGCAGATGTAGCAGATATTCTGCAGGCAAAAGGGTTTCGGATTTCAAGTGTCGAGACGGGACGATCGTCAGATCGCCCAAAAACTGCAGTCATGACGGCGAATTCGCATGTCAATCTTTTTTATGGCATGCCGTTTCCATGCGTTATTATGCCGGTGGAGGGAGCCGGAGAACAGCAGGCAATCATATACATTGGGCGTGACTATCAGTCAACGCCAAAACACAAGGACGGAGAAACGTAATATGGGGAGTTTTAAGGCGGTCGGGCTGGAAAAATCGTATGGGATACATACACTTTTTTCTCATGTGAACCTTGAAATTATGCGCGGTAATAAAATAGGTCTTGTTGGCGCCAACGGAAGCGGTAAAACAACACTGATGCGTGTTCTCCTTGGACGGGAAGAAGCGGATGATGGTACAGTGTCTGTCGATCCGACCGATACTATCGGCTACGTTGAGCAGCAGGCAGTATTTTCTTCGGAAACACTGTATAATGAATTATACAGTGCCTTCTCTGATATCATTTTACTTCGTGAAGAAAAAGAACGGATGGAACGTCGTATCTCCTCCGGACAGAGCAGCGAAGAAGATCTCAAAGCCTATGGAAATCTTGTAAATCGATTTGAGTCCATGAATGGTTATGATTTTGAACGACATATTCGGCGCGTTGCATTTGGTCTTGGTTTTTCAGAACCGGATTTGACTAAGGATGTTCATCATTTTTCCGGTGGTCAGACAACACGTATATGTCTTGCCAAAGCACTTTTGCGTGAACCAGATTTTCTTTTTTTAGACGAGCCGACCAATCATCTGGATATCGGCATGATCGAATGGCTGGAGGAATTTATCCGCTCCTACAGAGGCGGTGTTCTTTTAATTTCTCACGATCGTTATTTTCTTGATCGTGTCGCCTCACATATTCTCGAGCTCGAACATCAGACTATTACGTCGTATACAGGAAATTATACACATTACATACGCATAAAAAATGAGCGCCGCACAGCACTTCAGCATGCTTATGAAAAACAACAGGACCATATCCGTAAGACAGAAGAATTCATTCGCAAGTATAAAGCAGGGATAAAAGCCAAACAGGCACGCGGCAGACAGAGTCAGCTCAATCGGTTGGAACGCATCATACTTCCGCCTGAAGCAGCACAGTTTCAATTCTTTTCCTTTGCTCCCCCGGAGGAGTGCGCACAGCGTGTTGCGGAACTTGAGGATGTCTCGTTTTCCTATCAGGATGGGCATCGTATTCTTGATCACATCTCCCTTTTGATACGAAAAGGAGACGGTGTGGCACTAATCGGAGAAAATGGTGCAGGGAAGACGACACTCCTTCAAATTCTGGTGGGAGAACGTGAAGCAGAAGGCCGTGTCAAGATCGGCAGCCGTGTCAAGATCGGATATTTTTCCCAGCAGCACGAAGGCCTTAACCCTAATAATACGATACTAGATGAAATCAGCTATACCTACGGATTAAGTGAGGAGACTGCACGTAGCTATCTCGGTGCATTTCTCTTTCACGGAGATGATGTGCTCCGGCGTATTGGGGAATTGTCCGGCGGTGAACAGGCGCGCGTCGCATTTCTGAAACTGATGCTGACAGGCGCTAATTTTCTCGTTCTGGATGAGCCGACGAACCATCTGGATATCCCGGCACGTGAGGCAGTAGAGGAGGCTCTTATGGCCTTCCCTGGAACATTCATTGCCGTATCTCACGATCGTTATTTTTTGGATAAGACAGCAAACTGCACATTGGTATTGAACCAAGGAACGATCACAGAGTATCTCGGTGGATACAGTTACTATTTGATGAAAAAAGAAGAGGAGTCTTCACGGCCACAAGAGCAAGAACATGTCTCCCAAAAGAAGAAAGCAGAACAACCTCCTGCGCAAAAAAACAATTCCCATAGACAGTCGTCAGCAAGCACGCTGCCTACGGGCCGCCGTCAGGAAATGATTGAACGTGCTGAAGCAGAGATCGCTATGGCGGAGGCAGAGCTAAAAGGGTTGGAGTATGAGATGAATTTGCCGGAAACACAATGTGACCCCGAACGCAGCCGTACTGTTGCTGCAGCGTATGCAGAAAAGGAGCAGGAAATTATACAGCGTTATGCTAAGTGGGAGCAGCTGACGGAGGTCGATGATGCAGCTTCAGCAAGATCTTGATTTCAATAACAAGGAAGAACGACTAACCGGTATTGTAGATCATATCATTTTTTCGGCTGCAAATGATGAATTTTCTGTTTTTCGCCTGCGGCTGCAAGGTCAGTCAAAATGTACGGCAACGGTGAACCTTCCCGCACCGCTTCTCGGACAGGAAGTGCATTTAAGCGGAACATGGTTTGTACATCCTCGCTTTGGGAGACAGTTTCGAGCTGTGCAAATGCACGTTAGTGCACCGACGACAACACATGGCATCGAACGGTTTTTGTCTTCCGGCGTGATCGAAGGAATCGGCTCGGCGATGGCACGTCGCATCGTTGAACGTTTTGGTACAGACACACTAAAGGTCATAGAGAGCACACCACGTCGTCTAACGGAAGTTACCGGAATTGGACCTAAAACGGCAGAAAAAATTACAGCATCCTATCTTAGGCAAAGCGAACTGCGTGATATTATGCTTTGGCTGGAAGAGCACGGTGTGACTGGGGGCTATGCCGCCCGTATCTTCAAAAAATATGGCTCACTCTCTCTGAAGGTGATGGAGACAAATCCATATCAGCTGGCACAAGAAGTGGATGGTATTGGGTTTATCACGGCGGATACGATTGCTGCAGCATGTGGGTGGGAAAAAAACTCAACGGAACGGATTGCAGCAGGCATCCTTTTTGAACTGGCACAAATTGCATCCAATGGGCATTGCTGCATTCCGGAGGCTCTGCTGATTGAGCATACCACCAAGCGCCTCGGTGTTGAGCATGTTGAGATTATGGATGTACTCCGACGCGAAGTGAAAATGCATCGCGTCTATGCCGTGGACGAAATGGGAGAGCGTCTGATTTATTTGCCTCAATTGTATCATGCAGAGGTGGAAACCGCGGATCTTCTCCGCATGCTCAAGCATAAGGCAGAACCAATTCACGTTCACAACCCTGCAGCACTTGTCAGAAAATGGGAGGAAGAGCATGAGGTAACACTCGCACAGCAGCAGCGAGATGCCGTGATTGCATCCCTGCTTCATGGCGTTGTCATACTTACCGGCGGCCCTGGCACAGGAAAGACAACAGTAATTCGAAGCATGATTGATATAATGGGAAAGCAAGGGCTGGAAATCCTTCTCGCTGCGCCAACAGGCCGTGCGGCAAAACGTCTTTCAGAAGCGACTGGGGCTCCCGCAGCCACTGTACATCGTATGCTCGAAGCACAAGGACGTGAAGACGGCAATATGCATTTTGCACGTGATGCGGAATGTATGCTTGAGGCAGATGTTGTCATCATCGATGAGGTATCCATGATGGATATTGTGCTTATGCAGCATCTGCTTTCCGCTGTCCTTCCAGGCTCACACATCGTCTTCGTTGGAGATGCAGATCAACTTCCGGCAGTCGGGCCAGGATCGGTATTAAAAGATATTCTTCGTTCGGGCGTTTTTCCATGTGTGCGTCTGACACAGATTTTTCGTCAGAATAACAGAGGAACGATCGCGCTCAATGCACACGCAATCAACACAGGATCTATGCCGACATTTACAGGAAACGATTTCTCCTTTGTTTCGGCAGTATCCGCCGAGGAAGCTGCAAAACAAGTCCTATCAATTTGCCAATCGTTGATCGAAGCGGGGCACTCTGTGATGGACATGCAAGTGCTTTCGCCCATGCGTCGCGAAGCATGTGGCGTAGATGCACTAAACCGCACACTGCAGGAAGCACTCAACCCAGAAACGGAAGACAATGCGTCAATCGCCGGATTTCACAGCGGCGATAAGGTCATGCAGATACGAAACGACTATACTAAAAATGTTTTCAACGGTGATGTTGGCCGTATTGTATGGATTGATACAGAGAAACTTATCGTACAATACACAGATGATGTGGATGTTACGTATACACGGGATGAGTTCGCATCGCTTACACTCGCCTATGTGATGAGTGTACACAAGAGTCAGGGCAGCGAATATAGTACTGTCATTTTACCGCTTGTACGTGCGCATCATATTATGCTGCAGCGTAACCTCCTCTATACGGCTGTCACACGCGCAAAGAAACGTGTGATTCTTGTAGGAGATCGCATAGCACTCTTTACCGCTGTAAGCAATGATCGAACAAGACGACGCTATACACTCCTCGCGGAGCGACTCGCCGAAAGGATTTGAGTACAGTCAAATTTTGGCTTGCTGTCAATCTGAAATAATGATATTATTGGGGTGTGATTTTTCTGTATGTACCTCCAAGTAAATGTATTCCTGGGGAGGATCTGGATTTATGTTTAATTTCAAACAGAAGGATGATGAGTTCTTTGATCTATTCCTTGAAAGTGCGAAATTCTTTCATGCAGGAGCTTTGATTCTGGACGAGGTCATCCAGGATTACAAAACGACGGCGGTTAAGGTAGAAGAAATCAATAAAATTGAACACGAAGCAGATACTATCAACGACCGTATTATTGACAAGCTGAACCTCACTTTCATTACACCGATTGATCGTGAAGACATATACGCATTGGCAAATAACCTCGATGACGGCGTTGATCTCCTCCAAGGAATACTACAGCGATACGACATGTACCATATGGGGGAACCAATGACGGGAGCAGTAAACCTGACCAAGTTATTGCTCTCTGCAACGGAGGAGATCGTTCGTGCGGTATCCTTTTTGGGGAACATCCGCAAAAATCAAGTGGGTATATTGGACGCATCGCACAAGATTGAACGCTTTGAAAGTGAAGGCGATCTCATCTACCGTCGTGAAGTTGCCTACCTGTTTGAACACGAGAAGGATCCGATTGAGCTCATTCGCTGGAAAGATGTTCTGGAGCAGCTGGAAGACACGCTGGATCATTGTGAACATATTGCTGATATGCTGCGAGGAGTGGTAATGAAGTATGCCTGATTTGCAGCTATTGATCTTTCTGGTCATTCTGTTGGCCTTGATATTTGACTTTATCAATGGTTTTCATGATACAGCGAATGCAATTGCCACTTCCGTTTCCACGAGAGCGATTCATCCGCAGCATGCCATTATTATGGCCGCGGTCCTTAATTTTTTCGGTGCAATGTACAGCACCGGTGTGGCAAAGACCATCGGTTCAGATATCGTAAAATCAGCCTCTCATGTAGATGAACACGTTCTTATTGCTGCGCTCTTCGGCTCTATCGTATGGAATGTGATTACATGGAAGTTTTCGATGCCTTCCAGTAGTTCACATGCACTTGTCGGTGGGGTGATCGGTGCTGTTCTGATGACGTCCTCGGGCGTCGACGGATTAAACTTCACGGGAATCGGAAAAATTGTTCTCTCGTTGATTTTATCCCCTTTGGTTGGTATGGTTTCTGGATGCATCATCATGTTGCTTCTATTCCGCGTGTTTGGGCATTCGCGTCCGACATCCATCAATGGGAAGTTCAAGAAGATGCAGATCCTATCAGCTGCTACAATGGCATTTTCTCACGGCTCCAACGATGCACAGAAGTCTATGGGCATCATTACACTCGCCTTATTGGCCGGTGGATACATTGATGCGTTCGAGGTTCCCACTTATGTCAAAATCCTTGCCGCAACTGCAATGGCTTGTGGAACGGCCGTCGGCGGTTGGCGCATTATTAAGACAATCGGAGGTAAGATATTTAAGTTACAGCCGATTTCAGGCTTTTCGGCGGATTTGAACTCATCCATTATTATATTTGGTGCAACTTTGCTGCATCTTCCTGTGAGTACAACACATGTCGTCTCCGGCTCCATTATGGGGGTAGGAGCGGCAAAACGCATTAACGCCGTTCGATGGGGTGTCGCACAGCAAATGGTAGTAGCGTGGGTGCTGACAATCCCATGCACAGCCGCCATGGGGGCAATCACCTACAAAATTGTTACATTCTTTATCTGATGATAACCTGCTCGCAATGGGCAGGTTTTTCTGTAAAGAGAGAAGAGGGTTCTGATGAAAAAAACATTGATGCAGCTTGCACAAGAGGAAGAGCAGAATTACTCTAGTCCGATTGTTGCAGCTAAAATCAACGGTGAAGTACGAGATATACAGTCAGAATATGATCATGATGATGAAATTTCATTTATCGAGCTAAATACTGCCCTTGGATGGAGAATCTATCAGCGCTCCATCCTCTTTCTCTTTATCGTGGCCGTATCCAATATGAACAAAGAAGCAGAGGTCGTCGCCGAGTTTACGGTCAATAAAGGCCTATATTGTGAAGTTAAAATCCCAGGACAATCCATCAATCCTCGATTAATTCAAGACATCGAACAAGAGATGCGGGGGATGATTGCAAACAACGTGCCTATTCTTAAACACGGTATTCCGCGTCAAGAAGCAATTGAACTCTTTCAGGCGCGCGGTAATAGGGGAAAAGCTGCACTGATTGCGTCACTTCCACACCCTATGATCAGTATATATACGTGCTGTAACTACCCGGATTATCTGTATGGAGCGATGCTCCCAGAGACAAAACTCCTCGGACAGTTTGCATTAGATGTGGAACAATCCGGTGTATTGATACGTACGCCAGATGAAATGACAGACGGGAAAATAAGAACACGTGTAGAACAGCCGAAGTTTGGACACATTCTTTCTGAAGCGAAGGAATGGGCGAGGATCTTGGAGTGCCCATATATCTCGAGTCTGAATCAGATCAATACAGAACATCGTATGGGAGAACTTATACGCGTATCTGAAGCATTGCAGGAGAAACGTATCGGACAAATTGCGGATCACATCGCTTCACATCGAAACAATATACGGCTTATTTTGATTGCCGGACCATCATCTTCCGGGAAGACATCGTTTGCTCAGAGACTGCGGATACAGCTTCGCGTCAATGGGCTGCATCCCATCATGATCTCATTGGATGATTATTTTTTGAATCGTGAGGATACGCCTCGAAATGAAAAAGGACAGTATGACTATGAGTCGATTGACGCCATCGATACGGCTCTCTTCAATCGAAATATGCTGGAACTCTTAAATGGACATAGGGTACAAATCCCTTACTACAATTTTATTACAGGAAAGAGGGAATGGCATGACGATAATTTCTTGTTGATGAAAGAAGATCAACCAATTATTATTGAAGGAATTCATGGCCTGAATGAACGGCTTACGGCCGATATAGCACGAAAAAACAAATACAAAATATATATTAGTGCATTAACACAACTGAATATTGATGCGCATAATCGTATTCCGACTACAGATGTGCGGTTTCTTCGCAGATTGGTTCGAGATCATCAATTTCGTGGTGCGAAGGCCATTAAGACGATTAAGCAGTGGCCGGACGTCAGGGCGGGGGAGGAAAAATATATTTTCCCATTTCAGGAAGAAGCCGATGTTTTGTTCAATTCCGCGCTGATCTATGAAATTGGTGTGTTAAAAAAATATGCAGTACCTCTTTTAGAGGCGATAGGCAGAGGGGAAGAGGGATATACAGAAGCGCGATTGATTCTGCGTTTTCTTCAATATGTCGATGAAATTCATGACATCGATGATATCCCCAATAATTCCATCTTTCGAGAATTTATTGGAAAATCGGTATTCTTCAAGGAAAAATAAAAGAAGGTGGAACGCGAGGAGTCGCGTTCCACCTTCTTTTATGTCTGAGCTTATTCTTTTACGTATGCTGTAATCGGCTTGTAGTGTGCCTTGAAGAACTCCTCTGCAACTTGCGGGAAGAGGGCATAGGAGAGAACATCCTCATCGGTCGGATTGAGATATCCCTTTCCTTTCAGTTCTTCCTTAAACTCGGCGAATGTCTTTGCCTTTGCATCTTCGATCGAGCAGTCTTCGATGATATCTTCCGGAGCAATCCCAAGTGTATCGGTCAGGAACTTACGATCGACCTCAACGGGGGTTCTGCCGAATTTTCCGCGAGCAAGATCCTTGAACTCATTCGGCACCATCTTGTAACGCTGGCCGCTCATAACGTTAAACGTTGCCATGGTTCCAACGATCTGCGAAGAGGGTGTAACGAGCGGCGGATAGCCGACATCTTTGCGTACGCGCGGCATCTCGTCGAGAAGATCCTGGTACTTGTCTTCCATGCCGGCTTCTTTGAGCTGGTTCGCAAGATTGGAAAGCATACCGCCAGGAATCTGGAAATCCAACACGTTCGGATTGACGTCAAAGTATCCCTTAAGGTTGAACGTCTTAATGAGATCCTGCTTTACCTTGAGGAAGTACTTGGAGATCGGCGTCATTGCCTGACGGTCAAGTCCGGTATCACGCTCTTCTCCTTCCAGCATCGCAACCATCGTTTCAGTACACGGCTGAGATGTGTCGCTGGAGAAGGGAGCCAGTGCTGTATCGATGATATCAACACCCGCCTCGATGGCTTTCAGATACGTTGCATGACCAAATCCAGAGGTGCAGTGTGTATGGAGATCGATGGGGATCTTCACCGCTGCTTTGAGCTTCTTGACCAGATCCTCAGCAACATATGGCTTCAGCAGGCCTGACATGTCCTTGATGCAGACGGAATGACATCCCATCTTCTCGAGCTCGACAGCCAATTCAACAAAGCTTTCGTTTGTGTGAACCGGGCTGATCGTATATACAAGGCAACCCTGGACATGCGGTTTCTCCGGGCATTTCAGAGCCGAATCAATAGCAACCCTCAGGTTGCGGATATCGTTCAATGCATCAAAGATGCGGAAGACACCGACGCCGTGTGCAGATGCTTTCTGGACAAATTTCTCAACAACATCGTTGGAATAATGATTGTATCCAAGCAGGTTCTGGCCACGAAGGAGCATCTGAATTGGCGTCTTAAGATTCTTCTTCAGAATATCCAAGCGCTCCCACGGGTCCTCATCGAGGAAGCGAAGGCATGTGTCAAATGTGGCACCGCCCCATGCCTCAAGAGCATTGTAGCCGATGGCATCAAGCGCCGCAAGCTGCGGAAGCATGTCCGAAATGCGCATGCGCGTTGCTACCAACGACTGATGTCCGTCGCGGAGGACAGTCTCGGTAATTTTGACCGGATTCTTTGCCATAAAAGAACACTCTCCTTGATTAAAACTATAATCTATAGTTATATAACCCAATATCTAAATTATAGTTTCAAATTGCGTTATTGTCAATGACAAGTTATAAGATTCACATATCTTTTGCTCCAGTTTTTCTTTATTTCACCAGCTATCCATAATTACCATTATGGATAGCTGGTGAAAAACAGAGGGATCACATATCTGGACGTATGCCTGTCTTGCCGGCAAATTTATGATATTTTCCTCCGCTGTTTCTCCGCTTCAATTCTTCCAGCAGATCTTCCGGCGTCATGTTGTGATACGCCAACAAGACGAGACAGTGATACCACAAATCTCCCATCTCATAGAGGACATCTTCGCGAATGTTATTCTTGGAGGCAATGATCGTCTCTGCCGTTTCTTCGGCGAGTTTCTTCAGGATCTTATCCTGTCCTTTATCAAATAGATAGTTGGTATAGGATCCTTCGACTGGATGCAGGCGTCGGCTCTGAATGACCTGATAAAGGGACGCCAAAACTTCAGTCAATGGATGCTCTTCTTTTTCTGTTAGAGGGATAATACTCTTACTGTCTGCGTCATAGAGTTTACGGCCGCTAAAACATGAGTAGGTGCCTGTATGACACGCTACGCCTGACTGCTTGACACGCAGCAATATGGTGTCACCGTCACAATCGTAAGAGATTTCTTTTACGCGTTGGACATTACCTGATGTTTCGCCTTTTTTCCATAGTTTTTGGCGGCTGCGGCTGTAATACCATGCAAATCCGGTCTCTATTGTTTTTTCAAGCGATTCCCGATTCATATATGCCAGCATCAGGACTTGATTGTTTTCTTCCTGTACAATTGCCGGCACCAGCCCTCGGTCGTCAAATTGAATCATTGACATATCTACATTCATCATAATCGAACCCCCAGTCCATGTGACCTAAGATATGTTTTTACCTCTTCTATCGTGAACTCACCATAGTGGAACAGCGACGCAGCAAGAACAGCATCCGCTTTTCCTTTTGTGAGAACATCGTAAAAATGCTGCAGTGTTCCTGCTCCTCCGGAAGCAATCACAGGAACGTTGACGCTTTCTGATACAGCACGTGTAAGTTCTATATCATAGCCGTTTTTTGTCCCATCTGCATCCATGCTCGTCAGCAGAATTTCACCGGCTCCAAGACGTACTGCATCCTTTGCCCACGCTACACAGTCAAGTCCCGTTGCCGTACGCCCACCATTGATATACACTTCCCATGTATCTCTTCCGGTACGACGTGCATCGATTGCGGCGACAATACACTGACGGCCAAATCGTAAAGCACCCTCTCGGATCAATTCTGGATTTTTTACGCCGGCGGTATTGACTGCGGTCTTATCGGCTCCCGCCTTGAGTATATGCTGCATATCATCTAGGGTGCTTATTCCGCCGCCAACGGTGAGCGGAATGAATACCTCGGACGCACAGCTAGAGACGACGTGATCCATCGTCTTCCGTTTTTCATGAGATGCTGTGATGTCCAGAAATACAATTTCATCAGCACCTTCTTCATCGTATCGTTTGGCTAATTCGACAGGATCTCCTGCATCCCTTAGTCCAACAAAATTTGTTCCTTTGACAACTCGTCCGTCTTTGACATCCAGACATGGGATGACACGTTTTGCAAAGGTTGTTTGCATGATGAAATCAATCCTTTCGAAAGATACACGTATATGTCAGCGCGATGCTGCAATTGCTTCAGTGAGCGATAGTGTTCCTTCATAAATGGATTTTCCGACAATCACCCCGATGATGCCATCACATTCCCTTTTCTTGAGTTTCTCAATATCGCTGATGGATTTCACTCCGCCCGAGGCAATCACCTTGATCCCGGAGGAACGAGCCAAATGTGCCGTTTCTGTGACGTTCACACCGGAAAGTGTCCCATCACGTGATATATCAGTATAGATGATCGTCTCCAGACCAAATGCGCCGAGTTTTTTCGCAAGCTCTACTGCCGATATGCCGCCTGATTTTTTCCATCCATCCGTTGCGACAATTCCCTTCTTCGCATCAATGCCAACGACGATACGATTTCCGTATGAGCTGCATGCCTCCTGTACCAGTTCCTCTTTATGCACGGCAACAGAGCCTAAGATAACACGCGAAACGCCGATGGAAAGGAGACGATCAATCGATTCCATTGACCGTATGCCGCCTCCGACCTCAACGGGTATTGTCACCGCCTGAAGAATACGCTTTATCGCGTCCATATTCTGCGGCTCTCCAGCAAGAGCTCCATCCAAGTCGACGACGTGAAGAAATTCTGCACCTTCTCCTTCCAAGTGAAGAGCAATTTCTTCGGGATGTTCACTGTAGATCGTTTCTTGTTTGAAATCTCCTTTAACAAGGCGGACACAGTTCCCGCCGCGTAAATCAATAGCAGGGAGAATCAGCATAAAAACCCTTCCTATCAACAGTTTGCAAAATTTCTTATCATCGCCAACCCGATTTTCCCGGATTTTTCCGGATGAAACTGCGTTGCCATGATGTGGTTGGAAGCAATCGATGCGGTGATCTTCTCTCCATAGCAACATGTCGATGAAATCATCGAAGGATCTGAAGGAACCGCATGGTAGCTGTGTACAAAATAAACATAAGAGGCATCCGGGATGTTTTTGAGCAGTCCACTCCTCCTATAATTCTCTTCGATATGCACGGCATTCCAGCCCATATGCGGTATTTTCTCATTTTTTGCACAGATTTTTTTCACATGTCCGCGCAGTAGTCCCAGCCCCTGCACATCCGGTGATTCCTCACTGCCCTCAAATAGGATCTGAAGCCCAACACATATTCCAAGGAGCGGTACTCCTTCGGCAATACGCTCTTTTAGCAAAGGAACCAGTCCCGACGCATTGAGTCTTGTCATGCAGT
The DNA here is from genome assembly GCF_900186465.1 of Centipeda felix. Taxonomy (GTDB): domain Bacteria; phylum Bacillota; class Negativicutes; order Selenomonadales; family Selenomonadaceae; genus Centipeda; species Centipeda felix. The sequence goes on along the minus strand of NZ_LT891959.1, from coordinate 77,374 downwards.
CTCCAAATGCACCCACGCCTGGCAGGACAATTTTATCTGCAGATGTAAGATCCTCTGCTCTTTCGCTTACACATACCTCTGCTCCGATTGCCGAAAATGCTTTTTCGACACTAAATAAATTACCTGCCCCATAATCTATTACGGTAATCATGTACTCTCCTTACAGAAGCCCCTTCGTGGAAGGAATCTCGTCACCTGCTCGTGCGTCCTTCTCTATGGCAATACGCAGTGCATGTGCAAGTGCTTTGAACACGGCTTCTACACGGTGATGTGAATTTTTTCCGTATAAAATTTTCACATGAAGTGTGATTCCTGCATGGAAGGAAAAAGCACGCAGAAACTCCTCGGTGAGTTCTGTGTCATAGGTTCCGATCATCGGCGTCATTGGCTCAGTTCCCGGGTCATAACACAAAAACGGACGTCCACTGATGTCCAAGGAGACCATTGCCAACGTTTCGTCCATTGGCAGGAAGAAGGTACCGTATCTGGAAATACCACGCTTTTCTCCAATGGCTGTCCGAAATGCATCGCCTATGCTGATGCCGATATCCTCCACCGTATGATGTCCATCGACCTCGATATCCCCATGACACGTAACAGTCAAATCGACACGAGCATGTGCAGCAAACAGCGTGAGCATGTGATCAAAAAATCCAATCCCCGTATCAATATGAGATGTTCCGCTGCCGTCGAGCTCCATGGATACAACGACATCGGTCTCCGCTGTTGTCCGATGAATCTCTGCGTGTCGTGTACTCATGTACGTGCCTCCACATAATCTTTTATTGCGCGAAAAATGGCGTCATTTTCATCGGGCCTTCCCATGGAAATGCGCAGCGTATCCTCCAGCCGAGGTGCATTGTGAAAACTACGCACGCCAATTCCCTGATGGATCAATTCATCATTTAGCGCGCATGCTCCTGCATAATGAATCAGGATAAAATTAGTATATGACGGATATACCGTTACACCGCGCAGATGTTTGTATTTTTCCTGCATACGATCACGTTCTCCGCAGATCATTTGGATCTGTGGTTCAAATTCAACGCGCATTTGAAAGACTGTGTCTGCCGTGGTCAAGGATAACGTATTGATATGATACGGCATATATGTTTTCGCAGCCATGTCAATGATATCGCGATGTGCCAACATATAGCCGACACGACACGAAGCCAAGGAATAGGCCTTGGAGAAGGTACGTGCAATCATCAAGTGGTCATATTTTTTTAGAAGCGAAACGGCACTCTGATCACAGAATTCTGTGTATGCCTCATCAATGAGAAAAGCGCAGCGAATTCGCCCGGCAATATAATCTATGGTTTCAATCGACAGGGCATTGCCGGTGGGGTTGTTTGGATTACAAAGAACGGCAAGGGATGCATTGTTTTGATTTACGGCCTGAATGAATGCATCTGCATCAAGAGAATAATCCTCTTGCAGCGGGACAACAACATCCTGCGCCCCGGATGCAGCTGCATAGATTTTATACATAGAAAAGGAAGGAGCCGGGTAAACGATCTTATGCGTGGCATCACCACCAAAGGCATTGAATATCTTTTCGATGATCTCACTGGATCCATTCCCAAGAATAACGTTTTCTTTCCCCCATCCGTAGGCGCATCCTATCTGTTCACATAACATATCGTATTCCAGATTTGGATAGCGTTGGAATGCAACGCGTGATAATCGGGAAAGCACACGTTCCTCGACCAATGGAGGAAGTCCAAGGTTCGATTCATTGGCATTTACTTTGATCTTCCAATCCTGTTCTGTCGTGTCATAGGATGGCATGCGATCCAATCCGTTTCGGTAGTTCAACATATATTGTCTCTCCTTGTCCGAATGGCTCTTGCATGGGCTTCCAGCCCCTCTGTTTCTGCCAGACGGATGATGTCATCACTCACTTCATCAAGCGCTTTTTTCGTATAAGATATGATGCTGGTTCGCTTCATAAAGGTTTCTACATTGAGGACGGAATAAAACCGCGCTGTTCCTCCTGTCGGAAGGACATGATTCGGTCCTGCGAAATAATCCCCCAATGGCTCCGGAGAATACGCGCCAACAAAGACGGCACCTGCACATCGGATCTCTGGAAGTAAGTGAAAGGCATCCTTTACGAGAAGTTCAATATGTTCAGGTCCAGAATAGTTCGCAAGATGAACGGATTGCTGAATATTTTCCGTCACGATGATGCGTCCGTTACGTTCCAGTGAGGCAGAAGCGGTCTCCCTTCGCGGCAGACTCTGCAGCTGATCTTGTATTTCACAGTGAACGTTCGATGCCAAGTCCGCGCTATCGGTGATTAAGATGCTGGATGCCAGAGGGTCATGTTCGGCCTGGCTGAGCATATCTGCCGCAATATATTTTGGAGAAGCCTCCGCATCCGCTAGAATCAGAATTTCACTGGGGCCCGCGAGCATATCGATATCTACATGCCCGTATACTTCTTTCTTCGCCAAGGTGACAAAAAGATTCCCAGGCCCCGTGATTTTATCGACACGAGGGATACTTTCTGTTCCGTATGCCATAGCGGCAATGGCTTGTGCGCCGCCAACTCTGAATATTTTCTTGATGCCAAGCATGTGTGCTGCGGCCAATACATATGGATTGAGAATGCCGCCTTTGGTCGGAACTGACATAATAATGTCATCAACGCCAGCGACAATGGCAGGTATGGCGTTCATGAGCACAGATGACGGATACGCCGCCGTCCCTCCCGGAACATAAATTCCAACACGCGAGAGTGGAATCACTTCCTGCCCCAAGATCGATCCATGGGCGCGATAGGTCATCCACGATTTCGGCTTTTGTTCTTCGTGAAAGGCGAAGATATTCTTTGCTGCCCGCTCCAGTGAAGCAAGAACGGCTGCATCCACCTGATCCGCTGCCGCCTGTAACTCTGATTCAGACACCATAATGTCCTTGCTGTTTAGGTCAAGACCATCCAGTAATTTAGTATAACGAAGAAGTGTTTGATCCCCCCCACTACGTACATCACGAACAATGCGATGAACCAATTCACTTGCGGTCAGGTCTTCGCCGAAAATCTCTTGATTCTTCGCCCGCATGGACGCCCCCAGCTCAATTTCGTCAAAGGCTTTTTTCGTGAGCTGTAATTCAGCCTCTTTTATTCCGACATCAGCAACAGAAATTATCTTCATAGGATTTCCCCACTCTCTATGATTGGTCTCAGGTTATTGACAATCTCATTGATTCGATGAAATTTCAGTTTGAAGCTCACGCGGTTGACAATAAGGCGTGCACTCACATCCAAGATGTGTGCGATCTCTTCCAGATCGTTTTCTGCCAGCGTCGTTCCCGTTTCAACAATATCTACGATGCTCTCGGACAGCCCAACAATGGGACCGAGTTCAATGGAGCCGTTTAACTTGATGTACTCCATCTGCATCCCCTGCCTTGCAAAAAAACTTTCTGCAATATGAGGGTATTTGGTTGCGACTCTTGTATAGGAGTAATCGAGCAAACGTCGACGCTTTTCCTTTTGGGGAACAGCCATCATCAAATGACATTTTCCAAAGCCAAGATCCAAAATTTCATACACATCTTTTTGGGATTCCAGCAGAACATCCTTCCCTATGATTCCGATATCCGCAGCGCCATATTCGACATAGGTCGGAACATCCGATGTTTTGGCAATGATAAATCGTACCTTTAGATCTTCGTTTTCGATGACAAGTTTACGAGATTTTTCACTCAGGTGATCCGCTGAAAGTCCAACACGATGAAGAAGATTCTTAGAGATGGTAAACAATTTCCCTTTTGGCAAAGCTATCGTCAAATAATCATTCATGTAATTTTCCATAGAAAACAGCTCCAATCCTTTAGTCCATTAAAGAACTAATATGAGCACATACTAGCACTTAAATTCATGATGGTCAATGCCTAAAAAAGGATTTTTCCGGGGAATCTAGAATAATCCCTATGCAAAGGATTCATTTTATGAGAAGGAGATGCAGATGACGCTTCAGATATTATCATTTATCCAATTAAGTGATTCACAAAAGGATCTCATCCATAAAAGCGGCGACTGCCATATTAACTGTCTGCGCCCCAAAGAAGCTGCTGTTCATTTTGGACAAATCGACGTCCTCTTGGGATATGATGCGCAGATGGATATGGACGCATTTCTTCCACAAATGCCCAATTTAAAGTGGATCCATACATACAGTGCTGGTGTAGAGCGTCTTCTTTCCAACGAGAACTTCCGACGTTCCGATATTTTATTGACCAACTCACGCGGGATTCACGGTATTCCCATGGCTGAACACATCCTAGGGACGATGCTCTCGTTCAGTCGCTGTCTCATCGAAGCGTGGGAGAATCAAAAAGCACACCAGTGGAAGAGGCTCACAGCCCCTGATGAGCTCTATGGGAAGACTGCTGCTGTCGTTGGCCTAGGAAGCATTGGTCGAGAGGTGGCAAAGCATCTAAAGAACGTTGGAATGCGTGTCGTTGCCGTCAAGCGAAAGAAAACGACCGAGCCCTTTGTAGATGAACTGTTCGACACGGAGCATCTGGGAGAGGCGTTGTCCAAGGCAGATTATGTGATCGTTGCACTTCCTCTGACTCCACAGACACATCAGCTCTTTGACTGCAGAGCATTCAATATGATGAAGGAGACTGCATTCTTTATCAACGTATCCAGAGGTGACGTGGTCAATGAAGATGACCTTGTTGATGCCCTGTCCTCAAAGCGGATTCGTGGGGCTTCCTTAGACGTATTTGCAGAGGAACCACTGCCGGAGGATTCACCGCTATGGGATGTGGAAAATCTTTATATCACTCCACACCACTCATCAATCTCCCCCATGTATCTGGATCGTTCTCTCAAAATTTTCCGCAACAATTTGCAAATCTTTCCGCAGCGAATTGGAATGCTCAATGTCGTAGATAAGATGCGCGGATATTAATGGCATGATCCTCCATGGCGCACATCCCTGCGTCCCGTTTTTTACCTTGTTATGATCAAACGAACTGATAGCATACTCTCAGTTCTCTCCATCTGCTTCCTTCAGAATAGCCAGCACCAGTGAATCCTCCGGTGCTGGTTTTTTTTGATGCTGTGAGATGATTTCTGCTTCTTTTATCGCTCCTATTTTCCGCAATTTATTTGCCCCAAGGATGGGATGGTATTGGCAGATATACAGCGCTGTACCAATTCTTCCGCGATGTCCGTTCGTTTCCCGGATGAAGTATTCAACGAGATGTGGTAGGAAACGATATACAAGGACGGACAGTACCTTCCCCCATACATCAGCCATCCCCTTTTCGCGCCCGATATCATGCAATAGAGCACATCGCGTCAACAGGATATACGCATCGGAATGGACGACGTCATATTGCAGATATTTTTTTTGCGCACTACGTGCGACACGCCATGCATGAAATTGATCCGCTTCGTGCATGGCATAAAACAACGTCTGCTCTTCTTTGGATAAGTAGCAACGAACGAATGTGTTTGCCTCTGCATCCAAACGTCCGAATACAGCATATAGAAACTGCCGTATACGCTGTATCATGCGAAATACTCAAAAGCAACGTATCCCTTTTGTTTTCCTGAGGATGCCGCTTCATTCTTTGTCTGCGGAACGACAGCAAGCTCTACGACATTGCCATCATTTCGGAGGGCTTTTGCACGTGTGATCGCCGACTGGATCTGTCCTTCCCCATATCCGATATATACGTCCTTCTGTGCCATTTGTGCATTGACGTTCTGTCGCTTTCGTGCCAGTATAACACGTTCCATCCCAAGGGCGAATCCGGTCGCAGGCATTGGAGCTCCATATTTCCCCAACAGATCATCATAGCGACCGCCCCCGCACAAAGGAAAGCCAAGTCCCGGGGAATATCCTTCAAAGACCATGCCCGTATAATAGTGAAAATCACGAATGACGCCAAAATCAAAATGCACGTAGTCTGCCAAGTGATAGTCTTTCAAAATCGAGTATATTTCCACCAAATTATTCGTTGCATGTTGACTTTCTTGGTTCAATGGGAGTTTGTAAATATGTTCAATGACATCCTCCTTTCCATTCAAAAGAGGAATACTCTTTAGGAGCTCTTTAGAGGCAGAAGAGATAGCGAGTGTGTCAATGAGCTGATTCGTTTGCACAATGTCGTGAGATTCCATCGCATTCTTTAATGCTTCACGATGCGCATCATCGATCCCAAAGGCCGTCATCATTCCTTTGAGGAAGTTCACCTGCCCAATATGAATCTGGAATTCCTTGATTCCACATGCCAGAACAGCCTCGATGGCAAGCGCAATGATCTCTGCATCTGCTGCCGCAGTATTGCATCCCATCAGCTCTACACCTGCTTGATGGAACTCGCATTGACGACCTTCCTGCGTCTGCTCAATGCGAAATACGTTGCCGATATACGATAATTTAAGCGGTGCAGGAAAATCTTTTAATCGACTGCTGACCAAACGCGCAATCGGCGTCGTCATTTCATTGCGCAAGGCGAGAAGTCTATTTTTATTTCCAGAAAGAATAAAGAGGTCATTCTCTTCCTGAATGCGCGAAACAAGAGTTTCCAAATGCTCGATTGTCGGCGTAGCGATCTCGTCATATCCCCATGAGGAAAAGATCTGCGATAGGATTTGATCGAGGTAACGCATTTCAATGACATCAGCAGGAAGCAGATCTCTTGTCCCATATGGGGTTTCTAGGATAGCGTTTTTAGCATTCATCTGTATCTCCTCCGTCCGCATTCACCGAAAGACATCCATTCTTCAGAACGAGTGTGTATCCATCTGCACCGTAATTTAGGCAGCGCTTCACACGACTGATTGTTGCCGTGCTTGCACCTGTATGGGCAACAACCTCATCATAGGTATTCCCCCCGTATAACATACGGGCAACATCAAGTCTTTGTGCCATGGCACGAAGTTCGCCAATGGTGCACAGATCTTCAAAAAATTGATAGCATTCATCAACGGTCTGCAGAGAGAGAACCGCACGAAACAACTGATCAGTGGAAGGATCCTTTCGTCTTTGATCTATCATTTGCCGTTTCCTTTCATAGTATGTTCAGCAACAGTATAGCATAGATTCATGCTCACGAAAAGAATGAACAAAACATACATTCCCTACAAAGAAAAGTATAATTCGATTTGATCCGTCTGATGAAGATCAGACCAATCCGTGTTCGGCATAGAGACGGAAATTAAGACAGGGACATCTTCCTCTCCTGAATCATCTGCAGGGGTGATATCTTCTACCGTACCTTCCCTCTTTATTCCATCGAGTGAATAAGTAACGATTTGCCCGAGATAGATTTGTTTTGCCGTATCGGAGGAGACTTCTGCTTCGATTCGTATACGATCCGTGCATTCTACTTCCATAATGTTGCTGTCCGGTTCGAGGACATCTCCATTCTGAACATATAATTGAGAAACGACGCCATCCCATTTTGCATAGATATCAGTGGATGAAGATGGTTCTTTTGCTTTTTTTAACAGTGTTTCTGCCTGGTTTAATTGATCTTCTGCTCCTTTTAGGGCAGCAGAGTTGAACGCTATCGATGAAGTTCCCCTATTTTCTTGCACGGAAGACTGTATTTCCTCATACTCCCGAATCGCTTCCTCTTTTTTTGCTGCACTGACTGCCCCCATCTCATATAACGCAGACATACGTTCCACTTTACTACGTGCAGCATCAACAGCTTCGTTGGAAATCGGTGAAATCTCTGGCTGATCAGAAACAGCTGCACCAGCGCGAAGCTGGTTAACATTGTTTTGAGCGAGTGTCACGCTCTGCTGTAATCGTTGGATGTCCTCGTCAGAAAAAGTCTTTTGTACTGTTACTAGGAGATCTCCTTGTTTTACATGATCTCCGGTGCTGACATGGAGTTCCTGTACCATCATGCGATCCGAAGACTGCAGGTATTTTTTTTCGTAGGAAATATACGCTTGAGAAACATGAAAGCCACTGCTCGTACTTTTTGCATAAATCAATATGCCAGAGGCCAAAAGGATCATGCAGATAAATACAATAAGATAACGAATACTTTTGCCCTTGATTTTTTGTGTTATATCCTGTTCCATGTCTCTGCCTTCTAAAAAAAGGGCTGTCAGCACGTGACAGCCCGATCATCATGGTTGTATTATTTTCCTGCCTGCTGACGTATGACAAGAACTGCCTCGTCAAAGGCCTGCGGCAAGTTCTGCGGTATTTTCCCCCCTGCCTGTGCCATGTCGGGGCGTCCACCACCGCCGCCGCCAACAGCTTTAGCAGCCGCCTTAATGATGTTGCCGGCATGGGCACCATAGGCTACAGCATCTTGGTCTGCCTTAACGACAAGATTCACCTTATCGTTGGCCGCCATACCAAGAACGACAATGCCCGCACTGAGCTTTTCACAGGCGAGATCTGCAATATTGCGAAGTTCCTCCATGGAATCCACATTTAATTTTCCAACAATGACGTGGAATTTTCCAATTTCCTGGACATCTGACAGCAGTTTTTGTGCGTCTGCTTGATCGCGGGAGTCTGCGAACGCACGTAACTGCTCCTGCATATTCTTCTTCTCGTCGATCAGTTTATCGACTTGCGTGGGCAGGTCTCCCGCCTTTACTTTCAGCCGTTGAGAAAGTGTACGGATCAGCACATCCGTTTCTGACACATACTGATATGCTGCTCGGCCGGTAATTGCTTCGATACGGCGTACGCCTGCAGCAACACCAGATTCGCCAATGATCTTAAAAAGACCGATCTGTCCTGTGTTGGATACATGAGAACCGCCACACAGCTCGATGCTGAAATTCGGAACCTCAACCACACGGACAATATCACCGTACTTCTCTCCAAAGAGAGCCATTGCACCGCGTTCTTTCGCCACTGCAATTGGCATCGTCGAAATATCGAGATCGATTGAGCTAAGAATTTCTTCGTTGACCAAATCCTCGATATCCTGCACCTGCTGCTGTGTCAAAGGTTCAAAGTTCGTAAAATCGAAGCGAAGTCGCTCAGGTGTCACCAAAGACCCTGCCTGATGCACATGATCTCCGACAATTCTCTGAAGTGCTGCCTGAAGAAGATGTGTTGCTGTATGATTACGTGCGGATGATAGCTTATGCACCTCATCCAGCTGAATTTGAACTGTCTCTCCTCGCTGAATCTGACCTTCCTCAACATACGCCAGATGATAAACTGTCCCATCAGGAAGTCTTTTCGTATTACGGATAACAATTCGTCCGACATCACTGAGGAGAAGCCCAGCATCTCCCACCTGTCCGCCGCCCTCCGCGTGGAACGGCGTGGTGCTCAGGATGATTCCGGCGCTTTCTCCATCATGCAGCATGTCGACCAGAGCCCCATCACGCCAAATGGCGACAACGTTGGCCTCGCGCACCTCTGCATTTTCGGTCAGGGCTGATGTATCCAATCCGGAAAGATCCGGAACAGCCACAGCCTGGTTCTCAGCCCGTGCACTTCTTGCCCGGTTGCGCTGTTTTTCCATCTCTTGCGCAAATCCAGCATCGTCCAACTTGAGGCCATTCTCATGAAGAATTTCCTCAGTAAGTTCACGGGGAAACCCATAGGTATCATAGAGTTTGAATCCGACTTCTCCGGGAAGTATCTGCTGTGCATTCGCTTTCAGCGAGTCAATCTCTTCATTCAGGAGATCAATGCCCTGGACGAGCGTCGCAGCAAACCGTTCTTCTTCAATGCGTATGACACGCTTAATGTATTCCTCTTTCGATACGAGTTCGCTAAAGTCTTTTACATCACCAAAAATTTCGATGACAGCATCAACCGCTCCGTCCAGGAATGGCTTTGTGATTCCCAACATTCGTCCATGACGGATCGCACGCCGTATCGTACGGCGCAATACATATCCTCTTCCCTCATTGGATGGCAGAATTCCGTCCATGATCATAATGACAACAGAACGCGCATGATCGGCGATGACCTTGAGGGATATATCTTTTTGTGGATCAGCGCCATACTCCGTCTGAGATACATTGGCAGCATACTCGATAACAGGATAGAGCAAATCTGTCTCGAAATTCGTCTTCTTATTTTGTACGACAGAAGCAAGACGCTCAAGTCCGCAGCCTGTATCGATGTTTTTATGGGCAAGGAGGTTATACTCACCATCCTCGGTGCGGTCATATTGCGTAAAGACGAGATTCCAGATTTCGAGGAATCGATCACAATCGCATCCTACACTGCAGGTCGGACTGCCACAGCCACGTTCCGCTCCGAGATCAATATATATCTCAGAATCAGGACCACATGGCCCCGGGCCGATCTCCCAGAAATTATCTTCCAACGGGACAATATGATCCGGGGAAAGACCAGGCTGCTCCAACCAAATCTGTCGTGCTTCGTCATCGTTTGGATAGATGGTTACCCAAAGCTTCTCTTTGGGCAGTTCGATGACTTCGGTCAGAAACTCCCATGCCCAAGGAATCGCTTCTTTCTTGAAATAGTCTCCAAAGGAGAAGTTTCCAAGCATCTCAAAAAATGTCTGATGCCGCGCTGTACGTCCGACGTTTTCGATATCTCCTGTACGCACACAGCGCTGACAGGTAACGATGCGATGACGCGGCGGCTTTACCTTACCGGTAAAAAAGGGCTTGAGTGGGGCCATGCCGGCACCGATCAAAAGCAACGTCGGATCATTCTCCGGGACAAGAGAATAGCTTGGCAAACGAAGATGCCCCTTTTTCTCTGCAAAAAAATTAAGATATGCTTCCCGCAGTTCTTTTCCCGTCATATATTTCAATTCAATCGCCCTCCCAGCATCAATTCGTTTGTAAGTATAGCACATTTCATCGGAAAAATATATTACATCAGACTTTTAACCAATTCCATGGCCTGTTCCTGTGACATGAGGATTTCTCTCGGTTTATTCCCTCCCCCGCTCGGGCCAATGATACGCAGTTCCTCCATCGTATCCACCAGTCGTGCCGCTCTGGAGTACCCAACACGAAATCTCCTCTGTATACTGGATGATGAGGCCTGCCCCGTGGACATGACTAGCTCTACGGCATCTGGGAGCAGTTTGTCCTGCTTGACGAGGAATTCATCCTCTTCGGAAGAATCTTCTTCTTTGGAGTCATTCTCAATAAAATCAATGAGCTCTTCGTTTTCACTGACCTCTTGTCCTTGTGCGCGGATGTAGTCCAGAAGCATTTCAACTTCTTCGTCACTGATGAACGCTCCCTGCACACGAATCGGTTTCGGGGCTCCCTGTGGAGAAAAGAGCATATCCCCCTTACCAAGCAAGGTTTCTGCGCCACCGCGGTCCAAAATCGTACGAGAGTCGACCTGTGAGGAGACTGCAAACGAGATGCGAGAAGGAAGATTCGCCTTGATGATGCCCGTAATGACATTGACGGACGGCCGCTGTGTCGCTAGAATCATGTGAATTCCAGCGGCACGCGCTTTCTGTAGGATTCTGCAAATGGAATCTTCCACATCGCGTGGGGATACCATCATAAGATCCGCCAACTCATCAATCACGATGACGATGAGCGGCATCTTTTCTTCGACATAACGACGATTGAACGACTTGATGTCACGCACACTGTGTGATGCAAAGACAGCGTATCGCTTCTCCATCTCCTGCACGGCCCAGTTCAGTACGGACGACGCCTTCTTAGGATCCGTCACAACGGGAACCATGAGGTGTGGGATTCCATTGTAATTAGAAAGCTCGACCATTTTCGGATCGATGAGGATGAACTTAACTTCATCCGGAGCAGCTTTGAACAGAATACTGGAAATCAGCGTATTGATGCATACCGATTTACCTGAACCAGTAGCCCCGGCGACCAATAGATGAGGCATTTTCCCAATATCTGCAAAGATCGCCTGCCCACTGATATCCATGCCAAGACCAACGGTCAGCTTTGACTGCGCCTCTTGGAAGGCAGGATTCTCCAAAACATCACGCAGCTGAACACTTTCCAGGATACGGTTAGGAATCTCAATACCAATGGCGGCTTTTCCCGGCACTGGTTCAATACGAACCGATGTGGTGGCAAGCTGTAAAGCGATATCTTCAGCTAAATTCGTGATTTTGCTAACCTTCACGCCGGGAGCAGGTTCCAAATCATAACGCGTTACAGCAGGACCGTGACATGCACTAACCACCTTTGCATTCACATGAAAGCTCTCCAGTGTATGTTGGAGGGTATGTGCATTTTCTTCGATTTCTTGGTCAAGTGACTCATTCTCTTTCTTCACATGCTTAGAAAGTATATGTGTGACTTTAGGAATTATATAAGCTGTTTGCCCTGCTGTCTCAGCGTCCGGGGAGCTAATCTGCTCAGAATGCAGTGCCGTAGCTGTCTCAGTATCGTCCTGTCGCTCCTCTTCGTCTGACGCTTCCTGTTCCTCTGCGTCGGATATCGTATCGTCTGTTTCCTCGATTTCATCTGGCGCAATTCTTAGCACCTCAATGACCTGCTCGTGCGGCACAGATGGAATTTCCTCTGGTAAATTCTCTTCGCTTTTTTGTATGGAGAATTGAATGGGGGTGTTCTCGTTTTCTTGTTTCAGCGTTGTCAAATAGGCGTCGGAACTTATCTCCTTCTCTGCCACCATGCTTTCTATGGGAGGAGCGACAGGAACAGATTCCTCCTCGGCGATAGGAGTATGTATTTCCAGATCCGCTGATACGCTATCCTGTATCTTTTCTTCGGTGTCATCTGGATGATATTTCGGATCCTCCATCTGACTGTGCTGCTCTACAAAGAGTGGGTCTTTTTCCTGATTGTACGGCATCGTGTCGGTCATCTGATGGACCATCTGTGTTGTCCGCTGCTCAAATTTTTCTGCGACTGTTTCAATTGTCTCACGTGTCGTATGAAGGGCAGCCCCCGCCGCCTGAGCACTTTTCTTTGCCTGTTCACGCGTTTTCATGTAGCCGGATGCCAACGACCATGTCGTCGATAGGAGTATCGAGCCGACGACGAATGTACCCAATAGAATGACCGCACCGTCTACGCCGAAGAGAGCGCGCAACACAAATAAAACCCCACCGCCAAGAAGTCCACCACCTTCCGAAAGGCTTTGCGGAAGGATTTCTTCACCCACAGGAATGACAAAATGATGCCATATTGCCAAAAGGGAGATGAATAAACTGATCACACCGAAGAACTTTTTGGTGTACTGTACGCCACGATGATGCGTGATATATTGTGTACTGATCAGCAGAACGATAAGGATGGCAAAGAATGCCCCCCAGCCAAATAGATAACGAAATATATCAGCAAAAAAGAATCCAACGAACCCCACGTTAAGACCGAGCAGCCCTATGCCGGAGATCAGTGCGAAGGAAAGCAGGATAAGACCGATGAGTTCGTATTTCCGTCCTGATCCATTGGTCGTCGTATTTCCACGTTTTGCAGAAACAGATTTAGACGGTCGCCGACCAGAACTTTTCTTTTTCAAAAAGAATCCCCCCATATCATATTATGCCTCCGTTCTTGACAGAACGGAGGCATAATGCATACCCCATTGATCTGGGAAACAGTATACTATTTTGTCAGGCGATCTGCAACCCTTTGCGCCTCATAGAGAATACGCTCTTCATCGAGTGTTGTCAGAGCGCCCTTTTCCATCAGAAGTGAGCCATTGACCATCACTGTGTCAATCGATGAGGACTTTGCCGAATAGGCAAGAAGGGAAGCCGGATGATAACATGGCGTCCACTCTGCACCGTGCATCGAGAAGAGCACGATATCTGCTTTATACCCCTTTTGAAGCTTTCCAACGCGAGGAAGGGAGAGTGCTTGAGCACCATATTCCGTCCCCATTTTTATGGCGGTCAATGCCGGGACAGCCAATGGATCTAATGTATTTACCTTATGAAGGAGCGCTGCCAGCTGGATCTCATCGAGCATATCCAGATTATTGTTGCTGGATGCGCCATCTGTGCCGAGTGCAACGCAGACACCCTCTACTAGAAGCCGTGGAACAGGTGCCGTTCCACTCGCCAGCTTCATATTGCTGCCCGGGTTGTGTGCCACACGAATGTGATACTTTTTGATGATATCAATGTCCTCATCATCCAAATGCACACAATGTGCTGCCAGTGTTCCATTTTCAAAGAGACCGGTAGAAGCCACATGGGCAAACGGGCGTTTCCCGTATTTCTTCATGCAATCTTCAACTTCTCCGATGGTCTCTGACATGTGGATGTGAACCTCAGCACCGAGAGACTGTGCTTTTTCAGCAACTTTTTTTAGATAGTCCGGCGGACATGTATAAAGCGCATGAGGACCAAACATGACCGTGATGCGTCCATCTGCTGTGCCGTGAAAATTTTCGTAGAGATGCGCGTTTTCATCGAGTTTTTGCTCAGCATCGGGAGCAAGCCCGATGAGCCCTCTGGATAGTACGCCGCGCAAGCCGGAAATCTCAACGACTTCAGCAACACGTTCCATATCCGGACCATACATATCGGCAAACGTCGTTGTTCCGCTGCGAATCATCTCGACAGCAGCAAGCATCGCGCCCCAGTATATATCATCTGAGCAAAGCTTCGCCTCTATTGGCCATATCATCTGCTGCAGCCAGTCCATTAGCTTCATGTCATCTGCGTAACTGCGGAGCAGTGTCATCGAAGCATGTGTATGGGCATTGACAAATCCTGGAACGGCAAAGTGTTTCGTTCCATCGATCACTTTCTGTACGCTGAAGTCATCAGGAACATCACCGACAGAAAAGATTTCATCGTTGGCGACGGCAATATTGACAACATCCGTTGTCCCATCCGGGAGAAGTGCCGTTACATTCTGAATCAGCGTATTCAAGGTATATCTCCTTATGCCAGGCCAAGATAGCTCTTCTGGTCTGCACTGAGTTCATCGATTGCGATACCAAGCGATTTCAGTTTGATATTTGCAATCTCCACGTTGATCTCCTCCGGCATGAGATGAACGCCTTTTTCCATTTCCCGTCCATGACGAATCAAATGAAGGGCTGAGAAAAATTGAACGCCGAAGGAAAGATCCATGATCTCTGCCGGGTGTCCATCCCCTGCTGCGAGGTTGACCAGGCGCCCTTCTGCCAAGAGGTAGAGGCGTCGACCATCCTTCTGAACAAATTCGCGGATATTTTCACGCACAACAGCATTCGATACAGAGGCTTCGGTCAGTTCCGGAATGTTGATTTCAACATCAAAATGACCTGAATTTGCCATCATCGCGCCATCCTTCATCACATCAAAGTGATGCTTTCTAAGAATGTCTTTATTGCCTGTCAGTGTTAAGAAGATATCGCCAACCTTTGCCGCCTCATCCATCGGCATGACTCTGAATCCATCGAATACGGCTTCAATTGCTTTGATTGGATCGACTTCCGTAATGATAACGTCTGCCCCTAGGCCGCGTGCACGCATTGCACCGCCTTTGCCGCACCATCCGTAACCCGCGATGACCACAGTCTTTCCAGCAATGACCAAATTTGTCGTACGCATGATGCCGTCCCAAGTGGACTGCCCCGTTCCATATCGGTTGTCAAACAAGTATTTGCAGTATGCATCATTAGCAGCAATCATCGGGAACTCAAGTTTTCCCTGTCGCGCCAATGCATGAAGGCGATGAACGCCCGTCGTGGTTTCCTCTGATCCGCCAATCAGCGACGGAAGCAGTTCGCGCCGTGTGGTATGAAGCATATCGACCAAATCACCGCCGTCGTCGATGACAATATCCGGGTGTATATCGAGCGCCTTGTTCAGGAATTCGGCATACTCCTCATCGGTACAGCCATGCCATGCAAATACGTGGATACCTTCCTCAACCAGCGCTGCAGCAACGTCATCCTGCGTGGACAGAGGGTTGCTCCCCGTCACGGCAACGTCTGCTCCGGCATGCTTAAAGATCGTGGCCATGTATGCCGTCTTTGCCTCTAAGTGCAGCGTGATAACCATCTTAATCCCTGCAAACGGCTTCGTCACGGAATACTCTTTATCTGCAGCCGCCATGACAGGCATAAAGCGCTTTACCCAGTCAATTTTTGCATGACCGGACGGTGCCAATTTAATATCACGAATCATGGATGTCATTACATTCATCTCCTCTAGTTTTCAATTCCCTTACGCGCGTCAACACCATGTCGGTAGTAGTGCCGCACCTCTTCCATATTGGTGATCAGATCTGCCCGATCCTGAAGCCATGAAGGAGCATTTCGCCCCGTGCAGACGACCTCTGTCTCCACAGGAACAATATCCAACAGTGCTTCCATTTGCTCTCGCTGAATCAGTCCAAACGAGAGTGCCACATTGATCTCATCCAAAATGACGAGATCAAAGACCTGTTTGCGCAGGAGTTCGGTGACATGCTCCATGCCGTCAACCATCATAGCAAGATAGTCATGTGGTGGTTGTCCGTGTGGAAAAATGACGAGATCATCCCCAAAAGCAAGCCTCGTCTTTTCGTCCACCATCCCTTCCTCAGCAATAAAGAAGGGCTTTCCCGTTGTCTCCAGCATCATATTCGCTAAGTCCTTTAGAATATGCTGCTCTGCGTATGCAAGGCTTTTCATAAACTGCATCATGTATACACGATGCCCAGCCCCTAAAGAACGAATTGCCAATCCAATTGCAGCGGTCGTCTTCCCCTTACCGTTTCCGGTGTAAACTTGAAGCATTAGAGCAGTACCTTGTGACTGACGTTGATACGCCCTTTTTCATCGATTTCGACGACCTTGACTTCAAGTTGATCGCCAATATGAACAACATCCTCAATGTTTTCAACGCGGTGCTTGGCAAGCTGAGAAATATGACAGAGGCCTTCCTTTCCAGGGAGGAGTTCGACAAATGCCCCAAACTTCAAGAAACGCGTCACACGACCGGTGTATACCTCTCCCACCTGTACTTCACGGACGATATCCTCAATCATCTTGCGTGCGAGATTCATGGCCTCTGTGTTGGGAGATGTAATAAAGATATTCCCATCTTCATGGATGTCGATATCTACCCCAGTCTCATCGATGATTTTGCGTACGACCTTGCCGCCGGTACCGATGACATCGCGTATTTTCTCAATGTCGATGCTAATTGTTTCTACACGCGGTGCATAAGGCGAGAGCTCTTCTGCCGGCTTATCGATACACTCAAGCATTTTGGAGAGGATAAAGGCTCTTCCCTGCTTTGCCTGCTCAAGGGCTGAGGCAAGAATATCTCGCGTGATCCCGGCAATCTTAATATCCATCTGAATGGCTGTAATCCCCTTCGATGTGCCAGCCACCTTAAAGTCCATATCTCCGAGAGCATCTTCCATCCCCTGTATATCCGTCAGGATGGAATAGTCATCACCATCGCGCACCAAGCCCATCGCCACGCCGGAGACCGGACGCTTAATGGGGACACCGGCACACATAAGGGAGAGTGTGCTTCCACACACGCTGCCCATCGAACTGGAGCCATTGGATTCCAATATTTCTGAGACCAGCCGTATGGTATAGGGGAAATCCTCAATCGATGGAATCATCGGAAAAAGAGCGCGTTCCGCCAACGCTCCATGACCGATCTCACGGCGTCCGGGACTTCGCATGGGGCGTGCTTCTCCAACACTGTAGCCTGGGAAATTATAATGATGCAGGTAGTGTTTGGTTGTCTCAGGGCCAAGTCCGTCGATGATCTGCTCATCGCCAATAGCCCCCAATGTCGTTACCGTGAGCACTTGCGTCTGACCTCTTGTGAAAAGGCCTGAGCCATGGACACGCGGCAGAATGCCTACTTCGCAGCTGACCGGACGAACTTCATCCAAGGCGCGCCCGTCCGGACGTATCTTCTCGTGCGTAATCATATGGCGCACGATTCCCTTCTCGATATGGTACAGGATCTGGGCAATTTCCTTCACAGCATCCGGGTATTCCTCAGCGAAATGGGCTATGGTCTCTTCCTTGATGGCAGAAATATCTGCATCACGGGAAAGTTTATCGCTGTTTCGTGTTGCAGTGTCGAGACGGGCTTCTGCATAGGAGCGCACTTTTTCTTCGAGTTCTTCGGATACTTTGAATACCGAAGGAATCTGTTTCTCTTTCCCACAGGTCTGTTGTATGTTCTGCTGGAACTCGACCAGTCGCCGGATCTCTGCATGTCCAAAAAGGATAGCATCCAAAACGATTTCTTCCGACAGCTCATTTGCTCCGGCTTCTACCATCATGACAGCATCGTATGAACCCGCGACGGTTAAGTTCAAGTCAGAGTCAGCGCGCTGCTCCTCTGTCGGATTGATGACAAATTCACCATTGATATAACCAACACGTACCCCGGCAATCGGCCCCATAAAGGGGATGTCAGACACCGTCAGAGCACAGGAGGCTCCGAACATCGCTGCGATTTCAGGAGGATTGTCCTGTTCCACGGAAAGAACCGTGGCTACAATCTGTACGTCATTGCGAAATCCATCCGGAAACAGCGGACGGATGGGACGGTCAATCAAACGCGCACAAAGGACAGCATCGCTGCTGGGACGTCCTTCCCGCTTGATAAAGCCACCGGGAATCTTTCCTGCGGCATACATTTTTTCTTCGTAGTCTACGGTTAATGGGAAAAAATCAACACCTTCCCTTGGTGCTTTTGATGCTGTGGCTGTTACTAATACAACCGTATCACCATATCGAACTAAAACAGCACCGTTTGCCTGCTTCGCCATTTTTCCATGTTCGACCGTCAGTTTACGTCCGCCCAGGTCGATCTCGAAACTCTGCATAGTACCCTCCTCGGATTCTCACATACGCGTACAGTTAATCCATTCGACAAAACATTGCAGAATCCTTGTTTTCACAATAAAAAAGGACGGGAATCCCCCGTCCTGTATTTTTGCTCCGCTAAGAAGTTACTTGCGAAGATTAAGTTTCGTGATGATGGAGCGATACCGCTCAATATCCGTCTGATAGAGATATCCAAGAAGACGACGACGATGTCCGACCATCTTCAGTAGACCACGGCGTGAATGATGATCCTTCTTATGCTCTTTCAGATGCTCAGTGAGATACTGAATGCGGGCAGTTAAAACAGCGATCTGTACTTCAGGAGAGCCCGTATCCCCCTCGTGCACTGCATATTTCTTGATAATGTCTTGCTTCTGTTCCTGTGTGATCATAAAAAATCCTCCTCATAAAATAAATAACCAATAACCAAGAAAACGTCGGATTACTCGCTATCTGAGTCATGGATACAACTGCGTTATTCATATTACCATAGAAATTTTTTCTTGTAAATGAAAAGTTTTCTGAAATACGCATTCCGCGCATTCTTTATCAGATTTAATTTGTGAAATAAGCGCCTCAACGGAATCAAATCGCGTCTCACTCCGTATCCTTTTATGAAACGATACAAGAATCTTCTTTCCGTAAAGATCTCCGTCAAAGTCCATAATGTGAACTTCCATGCGCCGATCACATAGCCCAAACGTTGGATTATTTCCTATATTGGCAACGGCTGAATAGATACGGTGATGATATACAACCGTTACCGCGTATACGCCGTTCGGCAGAATCTCATAGGATTCGCGGAGTGCAATATTGGCTGTGGGAAAGCCAAGCAGCCGTCCACGTGCCTGCCCGTGTATTACCGTCCCAATCATCGTAAAAGGGTATCCAAGAAGCTCATTTACGTGCGTTATATCCCCCTGTTCGATATAGGTCCGAATGCGCGTACTGCTGATTGGTTCCCCATCGTACAAAACGGATGAACACACAATGGTCTCTATGGTATACCGTTTTCCCATATCGTGCAGGAGCTGTGGTGTTCCTGCACCTTTTTTTCCAAACGTATAGTTTTCACCGACAACAATGTATCGCGGTGAAAAATGGCGGTACAGCAGGTGAATAAATTCCTCGGGCGACGTGTCAGCAAAATCATGTGTGAAAGGAATTTCAACCAAGACATCGACACCCAAATTTCGCAGAATCCGCAGACTTACCTGTTCGCTGCTGATGCGGCGTGGGGCTCCCAAGGAATCAACGATGGTCCGCGGATGATTCGTAAAGGAAAAAACAAACGTAGTGCCATGAATCCTGCTTGCCTGTTCAGCTGCTGTGCGGATGATCTTTTGGTGTCCGATATGCAGTCCGTCAAACATGCCAAGTGCAACGACGATATTTTTGTATTTTGACGCAAAATCAACCAGCTGATGGTATGTTTTCATGGGGGAAAACATTCTCCTTATGGTTCTCCAATGATGCGAAGCTCCGGAAACAGTCTTACGTGATGCTTAGCATATACACGATTCTGTACAGAGTGTATGAGCTGCTGTACATCACGCGCTGTCGCACCGCCTATATTGATAATAAAGCCGGCATGTTTCTGTGAGACCTGTGCCCCCCCGTATGTAAGCCCCTTAAGGCCTGTCTGGTCAATCAGCGTGCCGGCAAAATATCCGGGCGGTCGTTTAAACGTACTGCCGGCGCTGGGATAGGAAAGCGGCTGTTTACTTTCACGACGCTGATTGAGGTCAGACATTCTCTCCAAGATAGACGATGGATCATCCGTACGAAGACACAGGTGGGCTTCGCAAATCGCCTCATTATTCGTGTGAAAAACACTGTGACGATAGCCGAAGTCCAGCTCATCCGCAGAATACCGCCGTACCTCTCCATCTGGTGAAATGGTCTTGACTGCCATGACGACAGATTTCACTTCACCGTCGTAGGCGCCTGCATTCATAAAGATAGCACCGCCGATACTTCCTGGTATCCCACAAGCAAACTCCAAGCCAGAGAGGCCCTTCTTTTGTGCAAATGATGCAATATCTTTCAGAAGAGCTCCAGAGCAGACAATAAGCGTTGTCCCCTCCTGCGTGATAGCTGACATCTGACGACTAAAACGAATCACCAGGCCTCGTATACCGCCGTCTCGGATCAGCAGATTGGACCCATTGCCAAGTACGGTGACCGGAATATCATAGTGTTTCGCTTTCTGTATAATCGCGCGCACTTCTTCTGTGTTATGCGGATAAAATAGAAGATCCGCAGGTCCGCCGATACGAAACGTTGTATGGAAGCGCATGGGAGCGTTTTCAAAGAGTCTTGTCCGTTCAAACTCCTGATAACAGGAATGAATGAATGCTTCATTCATATCTGTGTGCTCCTTCCGTGGCAGCCGTTTCCGTATATACGCAAGTCGGCAAATCGATGCTGCCGCAGAGCTTCAAACGCCACGACGGCAACAGCATTGGATAAATTTAACGAGCGTGCTTCTTCCCGCATCGGAATGCGGATAGTATTGGCTTCGTAATCTGTCAATAAAGACTCCGGCAGTCCCGCACTTTCCTTCCCAAAAACGAGAAAATCGTCTATTTTGTAGGATATGTCACAGTAGCTGTGGCGCGCTTTTGTACTGCAGAAGTAAAATGTATGCTCATGATATTGTTGGTGGAGCGCCGCAAAGGAATCGTGATAGTGAACGCGGACAAGATGCCAATAATCGAGCCCGGCGCGCTTTAAGTGCTTATCATCGGTTGAAAATCCGAGTGGCTGTACCAGATGCAGCTCCATTCCTGTCCCCGCGCACAGCCGTGCAATATTTCCGGTATTTCCAGGGATCTCGGGCTCGACGAGAACAATATGCATATTGTTCGCTTCTCCATTCTTTTCCTGAACAACGCAACGACATTATATCGAATCGGCATCATAAAAACAACCCATAGGAGGAGAATCTCCCATGGGTCGAATCAAAATCACTGCAGAATTGCGCCGGTGTTGGCCGATGTTGTTAACTTAGCATAACGCGCAAGGTATCCCGTTTTGATTTTTTGTTCTGGTTTTACCCAATTCTTACGCCGTTTTTCAAGTTCTTCATCACTGACTTCGAGTTCAAGTCTGCGATTCGGAATGTCGATGGTAATCATATCCCCATCTTCGATCAGTGCGATAGGACCACCTGACATAGCTTCGGGAGACACATGCCCTACACAGGCACCCTGACTTGCACCACTGAAACGTCCGTCAGTGATGAGCCCAACCTTGAGCCCCATGCCTGTAATCACGGCAGTTGGATTCAGCATTTCCTGCATCCCGGGTCCGCCTTTTGGGCCCTCGTAGCGTATGACAACGACATCACCATCATGGATCTTCCCCTCCATGATGGCATTTACTCCCTCTTCTTCGGAGTTAAAGCATTTCGCCGATCCGCGATAGGTAAGCATATCATCTGACACGGCAGATGCTTTCACGACAGCATAGTCCGGTGCAAGATTACCGCTCAGTATGGCAAGACCGCCCTCAGTGCGATAGGGATGATCAACGCTGTGGATGACCGTGGGATCCAGGACTTCTGCGTGTGCAATCCGCTCGCGTACAGTCCCCGTCACTGTCAATGCGTCCAGATGAAGCAAATTCTTCTTGGACAGTTCCTTCATCACCGCAGAGATGCCTCCCGCCTCGTTCAGATCCTGCATGTGATGTGTACCGGCAGGGCTCAACTTCGTAATGTACGGAGTGCGTCGGCTGATCTCATCAAAGAGAGGCGTAGGAAGCTCAATACCTGCTTCGTGTGCGATTGCCGTAAGGTGGAGGACGGTGTTGGACGATCCGCCAATCCCCATATCAACGGTGATGGCATTCTCGAATGCATCACGTGTCATTATATCGCGCGGGCAAATATTCTTTCGAACGAGATCGAGAATAATGGTACCTGCCATCTTGGCGAGCAGACGACGTTCTCCGGTATACGGTGCAGGTATTGTCCCGTTCCCGGGAAGCCCCATGCCGAGCACCTCGGTCAAAGAGTTCATGGTGTTTGCGGTAAAAAGCCCAGAGCAAGAGCCACAGCTGGGACAGGCATGTTCCTCGATCGCCGTCATTTCCTCTGCGTCCATCTTGCCGGCGGCAAACATGCCGGCGGCCTCGAATGCCTGACTGACACTGATGTTACGCCCGTGATGGCGACCTGCCAGCATCGGTCCGCCGCTGACCAAAATGGCTGGAATGTTCAAACGCGCTGCCGCCATCAACATTCCCGGAACAACTTTGTCGCAGTTTGGGATCAGAACAAGTCCATCAAAGCCGGATGCCATGGTAACGGCCTCTATCGAATCGGCGATCAGCTCACGGCTGGCAAGGGAGTATTTCATCCCTGTATGCCCCATTGCAATTCCATCACACACACCGATGGACGGAAATTCAATCGGTGTGCCGCCGGCTGCAGCCACGCCGAGTTTTACGGCTTCCGCAATCGTATTGAGATGAAAATGACCGGGAATAATCTCGTTGAATGAATTGCAGACACCAATCAGTGGCTTTGCAAGATCTTCCTTTCCATATCCATTGGCATGAAAAAGTGAACGATGCGCACAGCGCGTCGCTCCTTTTTTTACAACATCGCTTCTCATAAGGATTCTCCCCCACTTCCACTTCGCTCATGCAGGAAGAATTTTTTCAGCACAAGTGAAGATAACAAATACATGACAGAGATTTTAGCGCATTCCTCCATTTTTTTCAACCGAATATTGCTGCAGTATGTATATCTTTCATAGCACGCTGTTGTCAAATATGCTATAATCGGATTAGAATTCGATCCCTTCTTGCGCCTTGATTCCCTGTTGATAAGGATGTTTGATCAGCTTCATCTCTGTGACAAGATCCGCCCGCTCAATGAGTTCCTGTGCGGCATTCCTGCCTGTGAAAATAAGGTGCATACAGGAAGGTCGTGCGGCGATCAGATCATCCAATTCATTTCGTTGGATAAATCCAAAGGAATATGCATAATTGAATTCGTCGAGGATGACCATATCCCACATTCCCCGTTGGATTTCATTCTTTGCCGTATGGAGAAGCTCCTGCGCGGCCTGACGATGCTTTTCCTCCCTATTGTCTCCGCGCTGAGAAAAGCCAAGGCCCCCTTGTCGAATCTCAATCCGCCCCTGCAGCGAATGAAGTGCCTTGATCGCCTCCAATTCACCGTAGGTTCGGCTTCCTTTAATGAATTGGAGGATCAATACGCGCATGCCATTTCCCCACGCACGCATCGCCATTCCAAGGGCTGCCGTTGTCTTTCCCTTACCGTCACCGGTGTGAACGATAATTAGACCTTTTTTTTTCATATTGACCCCTGCCTTTCTAAGGAGTTTTCTATCATATCATCTTTGGGTGAATCTATGAAGCAATATTTGTTTTTTACAAGTCTCATCTTTTTTATCGTTATCGGATGCATTTTTTTTCTTGAGAAAACCGATTTCCTGCATTTTCGTGAACTTGACATTTCTGCCAAGGTATACGAGGAAGACGGCATCGTCACATTGCGTTGGGAACGCCCTGCATATCCATGCTACTATCGTGTGGATACCTATATCAAGACAACGGGAATGGGCACAGACAAAGCTGAATTTGAGCTTGTTAAGACGGAATTTACAACAACACCTTCCTACCGGATCTCCTCGGCGCCGATTCCCTTTTATTATCGGATCACCGCATACGGTATGTTCGGTGCTCTGACATCTCCATCGACGGAGATTGCTTCCCCCTATTTCGCTGCACAGGCACCTATTCCAATCTACCATTATACAAAAGAACATCCAGCAAGTCTTATGCCCTTTCTCGTTTGGCACAGCATTCCTAACGCGGTTCTCTACGAAGTGGAGCTGCTCTCTGCTCCCCCGGAGCAAGAAGGCGGCATCGTACTTTCCACGAAATACCATTTGACCAGCACTCGCGATGTATTCACGAATGGTTGGCAGGCAGACCTGCGGAAGTTTTCCTCCCATAAAACAATCTATTGGAGAGTCCGTGCCTTGGGATTAAAGCAGGAACCCATCGGCGAGTTTTCTTCCGCTGAGCCGCTTGTCATCGATCAAAATGCAGCGATTCCCGATCGTCCCCTACCGAATATTTTCGATCAGGTCATGAATTTCCATCAGCCAATCTACCCAGTCTACCAATGGATTCCGATGAATGGCGTCCATACGTACGAGGTTGAACTTCTGACGGAAAAACCAAAGCACGACCACGGAACAAAACCTGATCCACACCGTGCCTGGGCACAAACCATCTCCGATGTTAATGCCATTTACGATGAATACGCACGCCCCTATGCCGGTACCTACTACTGGCGTGTACGCGGGCTGGATGCCAAAGGTCATACCGTTGGAACATGGTCGGATGTGGCATCATTTACAGTGAATCCAGCTCCATCGGGACATGTTTACGCTGCGGCACTCGGAGACAGCATCACTCATGGAGGCGGTGCGATATCGAGCTCCCCCGCATTCCTAGAGTACAGCTATACGACATATCTGTCCTTTGAATGTCTCAACCTTGGCCGCAGCGGGGATACATCGCACACGACACTGGAGCGCTTTGACCAAGACGTGCTCCCCCTACACCCGGCCAATCTTTTGATTCTCACAGGCTCCAACAGTCTGCGTGCGGATACGCCTGCACAGGAAATTATAAAGGATCTGGATGCCATCCGAAAGAAATGTTCTCTGCATGGTATACGTCCTATTTTCTTAACGCTGCTGCCGCTGAATCCGGAACGTATCCAGCTGGCATTTCATACTGAAACGGATCCCACGTGGAAAATGAAGTTAAGTCTCATCAATGCGTGGATTCGATCACAGGAGTATTACATTGACATAGAGCCATATTTCTATGATGCAAAGTGGAGTGTCCTAAATCCACTTCTGTCAACCGACGGACTGCATCCGGATGTCAACGGTAAGAGAATGATGGCCGATTTGATCAATCAGCACCATGACCTCCTGAGCGAGCTTCCGGAAAAGTAAGGGACAGTCATACGAAGAGCAACACCTTCGTATGACTGTCCTTTCTTTATGCTCGTGATTGAATCAGCATGGCATCGCCGAATGAAAAGAATCGGTAGTTCTCCTCGACGGCTGTTCGGTACGCCTTCAGGGTAAATTCTCGTCCGGCAAATGCACTGACCAACATAATCAGTGTGGATTTTGGAAGATGAAAGTTTGTAATCACAGCATCAACGATTTTGAACTGGTACCCCGGATAGATGAAAATATTCGTCCATCCCTGCTTTGCTTCGATCATTCCATGGTCGACCGCCGCAGACTCCAGTGTTCGGATGGAGGTCGTCCCCACTGCAATTACTCGTCGGCCTTCCTGCTTTGCCATACGGATCAGGTCCGCTGTCTCGGTCGGTATGGAATAAAATTCACTGTGCATTACATGATCTTCGACCTCATCGACTTGAACCGGACGAAATGTACCGAGACCCACATGTAGCGTGACGAAGCCAAGGTGCACCCCCTTTTTCCGCAGCCGATCCATAAGAGACTCCGTAAAATGCAGCCCTGCCGTCGGTGCTGCCGCAGAGCCTTTCTCTCGGCTGTAAATCGTTTGGTAACGCTCTGGGTCCTGCAGTGTCTCATGAATGTAAGGTGGAAGAGGCATCGTTCCCAAACGATCCAGAATCTCCTCAAAGATTCCCTCATAGGAGAATTTCACAATTCGTCCGCCAAAATTCGTATGTGCAAGCACCTCGCAGGACAGCTCATGACCAAACGTAGTCACAGAGCCGACACGCATTTTTTTGCCGGGCTTCACAAGAACTTCCCATTGATCCCGTTCCAGTTGGCGCAGTAAAAACACCTCAGCCTTTCCCCCCGTAGGCTGTCTTACACCAATGAGGCGCGCTGGGATTACTCGGGTATCATTGAATATCAGAACATCTCCATCCGTCAGATATTCATCCAGCTCATAAAAGTGCCGATGTTCGATGGTCTGTTTTTGGGGGGACAGCACCATCAATCGTGAAGAGTCCCGCGGGTCTGCCGGAACTTGTGCAATTTGCTCCTCTGGAAGAAAGTAATCGAAATCAGAAATATTCATAGATCTCACCTTATATGACTACGGACTGCATAATACAATGTGTGGCTCGGTGTATCCGTAGTTCATTTAGTATATTTTCTCGATGGTTATATCCGTATAGTAGTGCGATAGGATCTCTCGGTCGGTCTTCCCCCGGTCGGCAAATGCCTTGGCCCCCCACTGCGAGAGACCGAGACCATGCCCTCCGCCATAGCCGTGAAAGACAATATCGGACGATTCACGCTGCACGTCAAATAGTGTGCTTGGCAGAGCAAACAGCCTGCGCAAGTCACTTCCTGAAACAACACAATTTCCTTTGTCACCAAGAACTTCAATAAACTGGACGCGGCCGCTCGGACTCCGATCTTTGCTCCCCTTGCCGATACTGAGAGGAGAAAGATGAATCGACTTCATACGACCAATCTTTTTTCCGTTCTCCTCCATTTTTTTCATGAACAGTGCCGTTGAAACACGTTGCGTCCACGGCTTGGTTTTCGTCTGCAGTTCGGATACGGCACGCAGATAAGGTACATAGCTCCCCCACACCTGTTCGGCGGACTCAGTCATACCGCCGGAATCCGTATGAAATACAGCATCAATGATGGCGCCGTGATAAAACATCACTTCTCCGCACGTACGATCAACAGCTTCCGTCGTTTCCTTCGTCTCTGCCGAACTTCCTTCATAAACTTGACAATGCGCAGTATTACACAGATCGAATCCTTGCTCGCTATGGCGATTTCTGTTCTTCAGGGCAAACGTTCGTGCTGCAATACTCTGCGCACGTAAAGCGCCCATCGGCCACGTCGAAGGCATTTCTTTGGGCACAACTCCGTACAAATAATCCTCCGTCAAAACATGGTTGATAACAGTCATACCGTTTTGTTTCAGCAATGTAACATAACCACGATATGGCATATCGTTGATGTAAATGGATTCATCTTCGCCTGCCTGAATGTATAACTGCTTAGCCTCATACAATTTTCCATTGAGTTCAAATGTATTATGAAGGAATCGAACCCGCAGTTTTTCCTTTTGTGGAATCGTCAGAATGGGGCTCTTTTGCTGCTCGTCTGTGTATACATAAAGCGGTGCATTCCTTCCGGAAAATTCTGCTTCCGCGACACCCTGGCTGATTCCTACCGTAATTTCCGGCTGCCACGATGCGGACACAATGCCAGGAACAACGAACAGAAATGTACTGATGACAAGAATACTGCACCGCAAATACAATTTCATTGCTGCACTCCCTTTTCATACGGAAAGCATTTGGCGTTGTCGTTTCTTCTCCCGATTTTCCTTTCGACGAATTTTTTGCAGTTCCTTGCTGTATCGTTCTTCTTCACTAAAAATACATCCACAGTAGGATTGACGGTAGAGCTCCATATCCTTGCTCATATCAATACCTTCCTGCCATCCGATACGAAAGTCTTCGTAGTAGAACGTGATGCAGTACTGATCTGCAAAATATTCTGCAACAGAGCGCATGAGATCATGCTGTTGGTAGATACTGTAGAACAGGGTTGATGTAAAGGCATCGAATCCGTTCTGTGCCGCATAGGCGGCAGTTTCCTGCAGGCGCCATGTATAGCACATACGGCATCGTCCACCGCGCGTATCCTCTGCAGGAAGAGCTTTTTTCAGGAATGAACGCATCTGATATTCCCGATCAATGACAATCGGCATCTGCACCATTTCCGCAAACTGTGCTGCCCCCTGCATCCGTGCTTTCCACTCCTGATATGGATGGATGTTCGGGTTAAAGAAATACCCGGTCGGCTCTATGCCGTCGCTGCGTAATTTTTTTACCGGATAGCAGGAACATGGACCGCAGCACATATGCAAAAGCATTTTCATGTTAGAGTAACTCTCCCTGTCTGTCATCACCGCGTGGATACGGTGCCCCGATGTGTTCATACCCACCCTGTGTCACAACACGTCCGCGCGCAGTACGAGCGATAAAGCCAAGCTGGATCAAATACGGCTCATAGACATCCTCTATGGTCTCTGTCATCTCACTCAGTGCCGCCGCAAGGGTCTTGAGTCCGACGGGGCCACCGGAGAATTTCTGAATCATGACTTCAAGCATATAACGGTCTTTGTTCTCTAGACCACATTCGTCGACTTCCAATGCATCCAGTGCATCGATGGTAACGGAACGCGAAATAATTTCCTCGCCTGCCACTTGTGCAATATCACGCACGCGCTTTAGAATACGGTTGGCAACGCGCGGCGTTCCACGCGAGCGACGTGCAATCTCAAGTGCACCGTCTCGTTCAATATGAACGGAAAGAATCTCAGCGGTACGTTCGATGATGAGCAGGAGAGCGTCGGTCGTATAGTACTCTAACCGCGCCTGTATCCCAAATCGGTCGCGCAGCGGTGCCGATAGAGATCCGGTCTTCGTCGTTGCCCCAACCAGCGTAAACGGTGCGAGGTCTAAACGGATGGATCGCGCACTTGGCCCTTTTCCTATGATAATATCAATGGCGTGATCTTCCATGGCAGAATAGAGTATTTCCTCAACATGATGGGAAAGACGATGGATCTCATCGATGAAGAGAACATCGTGTTCTTGTAAATTGGTCAACAGGGAGGCGAGATCTCCCTGCCGTTCGATGGCAGGCGCCGATGTCTGGCGAAAATTAGCCCCCATCTCATTGGCAATAATGGCCGCGAGCGTCGTCTTTCCAAGTCCCGGCGGGCCACAAAGGAGGACATGGTCGAGCGCTTCTCCCCGCGACAGCGCCGCTTGTATAAATTTGGATAAATTGGACTTTACTCTATCCTGTCCGATGTATTCACTGAGCCGCCGCGGCCGCAGACTATACTGCCAGCCATCGGTGGACTGCTCTTCATAGGAAATGATTTCTTCATCTTCCCCCATCTCAGGCATTGTGTTCCCTCCTCTCCTGGATCAGAGTCGCTGTAGTTCTGCCAATGCATACCGGATCAGCTCCTCCGTATTTTGGCAGGAATGCCTCTGTCGGAATACACGCTGAATCTCACTATCTTGAAAACCAAGCGTGAGAAGCGCTTCTGTCGCTTCAGCGATCATACTATTTTCGGTCTTTGTTCCGACGTTGTTGTCACCTTCCGGCAGATCTGCAACCGAGACATCTGATAGCTTGTCTTTCAGCTCCAATAGAATACGCTCAGCCGTCTTCTTTCCAATACCGGGAAGTTTTGTGATACCTTTTACGTCCTTTTGCTGCACCATACGGTAGAAATCATTTACTGTTGCCGAAGAGAGGATTCCCTGAGCGACTTTTGGTCCGATGCCTGAAATGCCGATCAAATGGAGGAACAGATCATATTCTTCCCGCGAAAAGAAACCATAGAGAAGAATGGCGTCCTCTCGTACATTTGTATGAATGTAAAGCATGACTTCCGCACTTGGACTGATATGTGCACGCGTCTGATTGGAAATGAATACGCGATAACCTACATCATGCACATCAAGAAGGCAATAGTCGGATGTGATATGCGTTGCTTTTCCTTTTAGAAATCCGATCATAAATCTACTCTGCTCCTGTCAAAACAAATCCTCGCGAAGTTCAGCCTTCATTTCATCTCGGTCAACATGAGCCTACAATCGATTGCGCAAGGCAATTGTGTCCATGCAGTGTGCAGCACTGATCGCGACAGCGAGAGCATCCGCCGTGTCATCAGGATGAGGAGCCTCGGGCAGATGGAGGAGTTTTGTCACCATGTAGATGACCTGCTCCTTTGTTGCCTTTCCGTATCCCGTAACGGATTGTTTCACCTGAAGCGGCGTTCTCTCAATCAACAGAAGGTTATTTTTTGCCGCGGCGAGAAGTACGACCCCACGCGCCTGTCCGACCGGTATGGCTGTCGTAACATTGCGATTGAAGAAGAGCTGTTCCACGCCCATTGCATCGGGGCGATATTTTTGGATGAGTCCATCGAGCACTGTATGGATTTTTAACAAGCGCTGTTCCACAGGCATTTTTGATGGTGTTGTAACAGCTCCATAGGCATGTGCATGTAAACGCGACCCATTTTGCTCTACAAATCCGTAGCCGCAAATAGCTGTTCCTGGATCAATACCAAGTACTAACATTGTATATTCCTATGCGATTCCTAAAAAAGTGCAGACACGATGTCTGCACTCAAGGAAGGTTGTCGTCTACTCATCCATTTCATAGTTGCTGTAGACGTTTTGAACATCGTCATTGTCTTCCAGCGCATCAATCAGCGTCTGCATTTTCTCCGCATCTTTGTCAACGAGGTGAACCGTCGTGTCAGGAACCATCGTCACCTCTGCTGATGCCGTTTCAATCCCCTTTTCGCCCAATACAGTCTCAATGGCATCGTAGGCATCCGGCTCAGCGACGATCTCAAAGACATCGTCCTCGGAGCGCATGTCCTCAGCACCCGCCTCCAAAACGAGCTCCAGAAGTGCGTCCTCATCATCAAAGGTATCTCGTTCGACCACGAAAACAGCTTTCTTTTTGAACATCCATGAGACACAACCATCCTGTCCAAGGTTTCCGCCATACTTCGAAAAAAGATGACGCACATCCGCAGCAGTGCGGTTACGGTTGTCGGTCAGAATATCGAGCATTACCGCTGTACCACCCGGACCGTAACCCTCGTAGATCACCTCTTCGTAATTGCTGCCCTCGGTTGCTCCGAGTCCTTTTTGAATGGCGCGATTGATATTGTCCTTCGGAATATTATTGGCCTTTGCCTTGGAAAGCGCCAATTTCAGACGCATATTTCCCGTTGGATCCGCGCCACCCATACGGACAGCAATCGTGATTTCGCGCCCAATCTTCGTCGTGATTTTTCCGCGGATTGCATCATTTGCACCTTTTTTACGCTTGATATTTGCCCATTTTGAATGCCCGGACATTATTTATCTCCTTCCCATCGTCAACGTAGTATTCAGCAAACCAACTGATAGTGCTTCTTTTTTCCTTTTTTCAGCAGTGCTTTCCCCTCTGAAAAAACATCTGCCTGTAAGACATAATGTTCATCCGAGACGCGCGTCTCATTGAGCGTGACACCGCCCTGCTGAATCAAGCGGCGCGCCTCTCCTTTGGAAGAAAAGACGCCCTCGCGCGTCAGTGCATCAATCAGCTTCTCTCCACATGTCACATGGATCTGTGGAACCTGTTCAGAGACACCACCACCGAACAGAGCCCGCGCCATCTCCTGTGCCTTATGTGCTTCCTGCTCTCCATGAACGATCTTCGTCACCTCGTAGGCAAGCACTTCCTTCGAGTGATTCATCTCCTGCCCTTCAACGGACGTCAGACGATGCACTTCCTCCATGGGGAGGAATGTGAGCAGAGAGAGACAGGTCAAAACATCCGTATCATCGACGTTCCGCCAATACTGATAGAAATCATAGGGAGAAGTCTTCTTCGGGTCAAGCCAAAGTGCTCCGCCCGCCGTTTTGCCCATTTTCTTTCCATCGCTTTTGGTCAGCAGCTTATTGGTTAGGCCAAATACGGTAATATTCTTCTTGCGACGGCAGAGTTCGACACCGGCGATAATATTCGACCACTGGTCGTCGCCGCCCATTTCAAGGCGACAGCCGTAGCGTCGGTTGAGCTCTAGGAAATCATACGCCTGCATAATCATGTAGTTGAACTCAAGGAAGGTAAGCCCTTTCTCCCACCGCTGTTTATAGCTTTCTGCAGCAAGCATACGATTTACTGTAAAGTGTGCTCCAACATCGCGGAGCAGATCAATATAATTGAGCTTGCGCAGCCAGTCGCCGTTATCGACCATGATGGCACGTCCATCCGTAAAATCGATAAAGTGCGAGATCTGTGCCCGAAAACAATCGCAATTATGCGCAATGGTTTCATCAGTCATGACCTTGCGCATATCTGTTCGTCCTGAAGGATCACCTACTGTCCCCGTGCCGCCACCGACAAGACAAATGGGACGATGTCCTGCACGCTGCATGTGGGACATGGCCATAAGTGCAATCAAATGTCCTGCGTGGAGGCTGTCTGCCGTCGGATCGAATCCTGTGTAGAATGTCACCTGTTCATGATCGAGCAGGTCGCGCAGTGCAGCTTCGTCTGTGCACTGTGCAAGAAACCCGCGCTCCTTTAAAATATCAACAGCATTCAATGAATGATCCTCTCTTCTCTAGTTTTGTCCTTTTTCTATCCCCATGCCAGGTTCAGGCGCAGCTCCTTGAGACTCGACCGGTGCAGAACGTACGGGTTCCGCAGGAGCAGTATTTCCCCCGCCCTTGGAAGTGCTTCCAGAGGTCTTTCCCTGCTCCTTCTTTTTTTCATCCGCTGCCTTTTTCTCACCAGAGGACTTCTCATGATCGACTGCCGTCTCCTCTTTGGCAGACGTGTCAGAATGGGCCGAACTCCCAGCGAAGCTTCGTATGGGCATCTGAGCCAATGCTTTCTGCATAAATGCCTGCCAAATAACGGCGGGGGTCATACCACCGGACATGCCGTGCAAGTCACTGACACTGTCATTTCCGATCCACACGCCGGCAACCAGATCCGGTATATAACCGACGAACCATGCATCATGATAGTCGCTCGTTGTGCCGGTCTTTCCTGCGGCCGGGCGTCCGATGTTGGCGCGCGTACCCGTCCCGCGCCGAATGACATCTTCAAGCATCGCCGTCAGTGCCGCCGCATTGTCCGCTGACATAACACTCTTTTCTTTGCGCTCTGCTTCTTCGAGTACCTTCCCGGTACGCGATACGACACGCAGAATAGCAACGGGTTTGACGTGGATGCCACGGTTGGCAAATGTACCATAGGCGCTGGTCAGTTCCAGCGGGGTTACACCGCGCGTCATTCCGCCCAGGGCTGTTGCCAGATTACGGTCATTCGTCGCACCATCCAGGACAAATGTGGAAATTCCCATCTCCTGCGCGTAAAAAATTGCTTTATCGATGCCAATATCCTGTGCGATACGAACGGTTGGAACATTGAGCGACCAGCGTACAACATCGCGCAGGCGAACCTTGCCGGAGAAGTTGCGGCTGTAGTTTTGCGGCTCCCAAGAACCGACCTTCAGCGGCTTGTCTTCGATGATGGATTCCGGCGTATACTTGTTCTCGAGAGCAGCGGCAAAAACGAAGGGCTTAAACGCTGAGCCAGGCTGTCTGACTGCCTGTGTCGCACGATTGAACTGATCCGTTCCACGTCCGCCAACCATCGCTTTAATATAGCCCGTATGCGGATCGATGGCGACCAATGCTCCCTGTGGCTGAACGATCCCATTAACATCCGTAAAGTAGGTCGGCAGATTCTTCATCGCCGTCTCTGCCGCGGCCTGCATATCCATGTCGATGGTTGTATATATCTTCAGACCGTCCTTGTAGATCGCATCATCTCCATATTTCTCTGCCAGCTGCTGGAGAACGTAGTCCACAAAATAGGAGGCACTCTTGCCGCCATCATTTGTATTTTTTGCAATATGCAGCGGCTCCTTCTTTGCCGCTGCGGCTTCACTGTCACTGATATAGCCGTACTTAACCATCTGATCGAGCACGACAGCCTTGCGCTCTGTCGCCGCATCCATATTGTTGACCGGCGAGTAATAGTTCGGACTCTTTGGAATCCCCGCAAGCATGGCACACTCATTGAGTGTCAAATCCTTGGCATCCTTGCCAAAATAGGTGCGTGCCGCTGCCTGAACACCGTAGGCTCCCTGTCCAAAGTAGATCTGGTTCATGTAGAGCTCAAGAATTTCCTGCTTCGTATACTGCCGTTCCAGCTGCAGCGCGAGGAATACTTCCTGTACCTTGCGCTTCAGTGTGCGATCCTGTGTCAGGTAGGCATTCTTCGCAAGCTGCTGCGTAATCGTAGAGCCGCCTTCCGTGACAGTCCGGCCGCGAATATTTGCCCAGATCGCACGTACAATGCCACGTGGGTCAATACCGATATGATCATAGAATCGATTGTCCTCCACCGCAATAAAAGCATTTTGGAGGTTTTTGGGGATTTCATTGATGCCAATCGGACGACGATTCTCCGCCGCATGGATATTCGCAATCTCATTTCCATGAATATCGTAGATCTGCGACGATGCCGGCGGAACAATGTCCTCTGCAAGATTTGATCTGGTATTCAGACTCGCCGTCAGGAAACCACAACCGACGCCGATGACCATGACGAACAAAACCAGTCCTACGACGAGGAGCATCTTTCCCAGGGAAAACCCTGACGACTTCTTCGTTGCTTTCTTTTCGCTCTTCTGCATGGATACCTTCCTAACCTAGGGAAGCACGATAATTTTAGTGCCATCATCTTGACGCATCTTTATCGCCCGTACTTTGGGGGGGGGGGGGAATCTAGTGCAGAGTCTCACTCTGCGTCCGGTTTTCCACCTCGTTCGGACGAAAAAATACGCCAATCTGACAGATTTCATTTTGTCAGTGATTCCCAAGATGTGTCCATTGGAGGCGCTTTGTGCACTCAATTTCTCTATTGTAACACAAAGTTTGTATTTTGTAAGGAGATTTTCTCAAAAAGCGCGCGTCAAGAGGAGTTTTTCACTTCTATTTCAGTGTAACAACGGTTGCACCCGTACCACCCTCAGCAATATCAGCAAAGGAGAACGAGCGGATGGATTTATTTCGCTTAAAGTAATCACGCAGCCCAAGGCGCAGCGCGCCTGTCCCCTTTCCATGAATGACCAGCACAGTGGAAAGCCCTGCAAAGACAGCATCGTCGATGAATTTCTCAAGAACTGCCTCAGCCTCCAATACGGTCATGCCACGCACATCAATCTGTGGGCGAACCTCTGCCGATTTTTGCGCCAATGAACCGCCGATGCGTATCTTGTTGATCTTTTTTTTACGCTTTGGGTGTCCGACAAATGTGCACGCATCCATCTTGACCATGGTACGCAGACCGCCAACTTGAACACTGAGCTCCTTGCCCTGCACGGAAAGCACTGTACCCTCCTGGGCAAGCGTACGGATGTAAACCGTATCCCCGCTTTGGATCTCACCGGGGCGAACGGGTCTCCCCTCCGCAGGAATTTTCGGCGATATATTGTGCACATAGGCCTCATTCAGTCTTGACCGTGCTGCTTGAATCGCTTTTTGACGTTCCTTGATGCCATGGTCATCAAACTGTTCCTTGAGCGACTGAATGGTCTCCTCGGCACTTCGTCTTGCCTCACGTACAATGTTGTTGGCTTCTTCGCGTGCCTTATGGAGGAGTTCCTGCTTCGACTGCTCAAATGCAGCACGTTCTGCACGAAGGCGTGACTCAGCCCTGCAAACATCCGTTTCTTTTTTATAAAGGAGCTGATTTTTTTCCTCATAAATCGTCTTGGCACGTTCCAAATCGTGAACAACGGTTTCAAACTGGGCATGATCCTCGCTTACATATTCTTCCGCCCGTGCAACGATCTCCTCCGGCAGACCGAGTTGGCGGCTGATGGAAAAGGCGTTGCTTGCCCCCGGTATACCGATGAGCAAACGATAGGTCGGACGGAGCGTCTTGATGTCAAATTCAACCGATGCATTTTCAACGCCTTGCTGTGTATATGCATACGTTTTGAGATCGGCATAATGCGTTGTCGCAACAGTAGCAATGCGATTCATAAGGAAGTGTTCGATGATACTCCGCGCAAGAGCAGCGCCCTCATCAGGATCAGTTCCCGCGCCGACCTCATCTAGGAGCACCAGGTCGCCAAATGTCGCTCGATCGATGATGCGTACAATATTGCGGGTATGCGCGGAAAACGTGGATAAACTCTGCTCGATGCTCTGCTCATCTCCAATGTCCGCAAAAATATTTTGATAGATCGGTATCTCCGAGCCTGACTCAGCCGGAAGAAAACAGCCGGACTGGGACATCAGCGCAAGAATGCCGAGGGTCTTCATGCTAACCGTCTTACCGCCGGTATTCGGCCCCGTGATCAGCAGTGTGGAAAAAGTTTTCCCCAGCTCTATATCAATTGGAACGACCTTGTCCGGAGGGAGCAGCGGATGCCGCACTCTTCGCAGATGCACATACCCGTCTCTGTTCAAAATCGGTGGATAGGCGCTCATCTCACGCGCCAAAGAAGCACGAGCAAAAATGAGATCGAGATCGGACAAAATCGTGCAGTTGGCAGACAAAACATCAGCAGAACGGGCAATTTCACCGGTCAATCGCTGCATAATACGCAGGATTTCCTGCTCGCGTGCAATCCCCATCTGACGCACAGTGTTATTCAGCTCGACAATGGCGAGTGGTTCGATAAACAGTGTCGCGCCGCTTGCAGATTGATCGTGAATGACACCTGGAAATTGGCTGCGATATTCCTGCTTGACCGGGATGACATAGCGTTCATCGCGCACGGTGACAATAGCTTCCTGAAACATTTTTTGATAGGCTGCATCGTGAAGAATGGAAGAAAGCCGCTCCTTTACCCGCGACTGCGCCGTACGCAGCTCATTCGCGATGCGACGAAGGACGGGGCTGGCATCATCGCGAAAATTTCCGTATTCGTCAATCGCTGCCTTAAGATTCCGTTCCAACATGCCCAAGATTTCAATGCGCCGTGCCAAGTCTTTCAGCAGCTCTGCATCAGCAGACAGATCGCGGAAAAAACACTTCACGTCTCTCATGCCGCCAATGGTGCTCTTGACCAAGCGCAGCTCATCCAGCTCCAGCAGAATACCACGACCTGCCCTTTTAAGAATCTCCTGCAGATGATGGATGTCATCAAATGGAGGCGGCTGAATCTGCGCAACCCGCACTGCCTCTTCGGTCTCCCTCTGAAGCCGTGCAACGTGATCATAGTCGGAAGATGGCATGATACTTCTGCATCGTTCTTTCCCATAGGCTGTGGCGGCATACGATGCGAGTCTGGTTTTTATTTTTTCGTATTCTAAAACCTTAAATGACTCCGTGTCCATAAGTACCTCTTTTTATCGAGAATGCGTCAAAATAATGCGACAGAACTAATCGGTGCTTCTACAAGATTCCACGAAAGTAATGACCGCGTGTAATGTCATTTCCTTCCTGCATTTGCAGGCGCTTTTCTTCTTCCTCAGTTAATGGCAGAGATAATTTCATCGCATCCCTGTAGGCAGAAACCGTACGCCGCAGCTCATCCGGTGCCGTGCCGCGTCCCTCGATGCGCAGGGTCGTAATCCCCGCACGTAAAATCTTCGGAACATGTGGGAGGAGCGACAGCTTCTTGCTGTTCAATATATGCATACGACAGAATTGATCGGTTACAATGGGAAAATCGATCCCCTTGCGGTCATGCAAAGAATATCTTCCTTTTCGGCATGGCATCGTGCACTGTCCCTTATCTAAATCGCCGAGAAAACTTCCGAGCACACAGTATTCCGATACCATCAACGGCAAGCGGCCGCTGACCATCATGCTGAGCGGGATGGCAGAGTCATGGGCGAGCCGCGCTGCCTGTTTTTCGTTTAACTCTGGCGAAATCGTTGCTTCCTTAAAGCCATAAGACTGCAAAAACTCAATGGTTGCCCTATTGTAGCTGATCATTGATGCATCTGCATGAAGAGCAGCAGAACAATGCTCCTGCGCGAGATGGGCAGTTCCAATATTATGGACATGAAGAGCAGCAGGCAATTTGTTTTCAAAATGTGCCAGAAGATCTACTAACGCAGAACACTCACCTTCATGAACGATACGTGGCGTGTTATAGTCAATGCGTACGTGATGCGCCTGTGCATAGTCCCAGACAGTATCATAATCACGCGGCTGCAGATGGCGCCCCTCATAGGACTCACCGCCGTAGAGAAGCCCATCTGCACCGCCGGAAATTGCCGCTTCGGCAGCCGCTAGGGAATCCACAGAGACCATCAATTTTGCAGGAGGTGCAGGCGGCACATTCTCTCGCACAGGAACTGTGATTCGACATATCTTTTTTTTCGCCTGAAAACGGCTAGTGCGTACCTCTTCTAGTGCGGCAATAGCTGCTCTGCGAAGTTTATTCAGTTCGCTGACGGGAACCATTACTTCCGGATCGATCTCGCAGGTGAGTTCTTTCATGACAAACGCCGTTGTTCCCAGGCGTTCCATCTGTGCTTTTGCTATCTCGTCGGTGAGAGGACGCTTTGTCGCGCGCACTGGCAGGTACTCACTTTTTTCATCGACACAATTTCCTGCATCATCTTCAATATGGAGGGTCAGCGGAGCTTGTACTTTGGCATGAAGGTGCATGGCGACAGGAATCTTAGCAAGAGCATCCGCTGCATAGGAACGACGCGCTGCCTCCATCAGTTTTGCATCATAGACCTTGAAGGCTCGGTCATGCATACGTACACGTCCACGGATCCGGAAGGAGACAATATCCCCCGCGGATGCTGCCGGACACTCGCGCCCCTCTTTATCATAGAGATGTTCGATCTCCGCAGAAACGCGTCCTCCGACTTTGACCCAGAAATCCAGCTGATCGCCAACAGCAAGATCACGGGCAAGTTTCAGCGACACCATTTCCGTACGGGCATCATAATCGACGACACGGCCGACCAAGAGCCCCCGATTGTTCGGACGGCGGTCACTCATCATCTGCTTTCCTTGGTATCTTTCCATGTATGCTGTTGTGAAGTCCCGATTAAACACCTGCGCCAGATGATCGCGATCATCATCGTCGATCGGTGGATTTTTTTCAGCTAGATAGTGATCGATCGCCTTTCGGTACGTGCGGACAATGGTCGCAACATACTCAGGACGTTTCATCCGCCCCTCAATCTTCAGCGAATATATTCCTGCGTCGAGCAGCTGTGGAATCAGATCAACGGCATTCAGATCGCGCGGAGAGAGCAAGAAATTCCCGGCAGAATCGCCGAGCACATCTCGTCCTGCCTCATCGATCAGTGTATATGGAAGGCGGCAGGGCTGTGCACAGCGGCCACGATTTCCACTGCGCCCGCCGATCATGCTGCTCATCAGACATTGTCCTGAGTAACAGACACAGAGTGCGCCATGCACAAAGCATTCGATCTCAACACTGCTCTCACGGCATATCTTCTGTATCTCAGGAATGGACAATTCCCGTGCGAGAACGACGCGGG
Source organism: Centipeda felix (assembly GCF_900186465.1). Taxonomy (GTDB): domain Bacteria; phylum Bacillota; class Negativicutes; order Selenomonadales; family Selenomonadaceae; genus Centipeda; species Centipeda felix. The sequence continues at coordinate 37,585 of NZ_LT891959.1, read as the reverse complement.
AAAACCCAAGCGCTGCAAGAGCCTTTACCCCTTCACTGTTGTGGATGGTCATCTGCGTACTCGCATGCAGCGGAAGAGACGGTGCGATTTGCTGTGCCAGACGTGCCGCGCCGAGATCCTGTACCAATACAGCATCTGCTCCAACCGAGGAAAGAAAGGATAGGTATTCCTTTAACTTAGGGAGTTCCTCATTGTCGATGATCGTATTGACAGCGACGTGTACCTGAACGTTCTTCAGATGCGCATAGCGGATGACATCGCTCAGTTCCTGCTCGTCAAAATTGGCCGCATAGGCACGCGCACCAAACATTTTTCCCGCGAGATAGACGGCATTCGCTCCATTTTCAACAGCAGCATAAAAAGCCTCTTTCGTTCCCGCAGGCGCGAGCAGTTCTACCAATGATTCCACCCCTTTATTTCGCATAAGCTAAGTTATTCTTCTTCCGTAGAATCCGATGCCCCCTGCATCTCCTCAAATAGACGCAGCTGGTCATCATCCAGCGTCTTCTTTATATCGTCGATGTTCGGTAAGGCAGGAAGATCCTCTATCCGCGCTAGGCCAAAGGAGCGCAAAAACAAATCTGTCGTTCCATACAGAATGGGACGCCCGACGACGGGTTTACGTCCCATTTCACAGATAAGTTCCAGCTCCATCAACCGTCCAATGGAGCGTTCGGCGCGCACCCCGCGGATGTGTTCTACCTCCTGCTTGGTGATGGGCTGCCGATAGGCAATAATGGAAAGGGTTTCCATCGCAGACGAGGACAGTGTCGGCTGTATTTTTTCAGCGAGCTTCTGCACCCACGGAAAGGCACTGGGGTGCGTCACGAGCTGATAGCCGCCTGCCGATCTGCGCAAAAATATTCCGCGCCCCTGCGCAGCGATATCGCGTTCGAGGACGGTCAGCGCCTCCTGCACCTCCCACTCCGGAACCTCGATGATCTCTGCCAGTTTTGAGAGTGGAAGCGGTGCACCTGCGGCAAACAGAACGGCTTCAAGAATACTCGAGCGGCTAAGAGACTGCACTGCTGCCCTCCTTTGTTGAAATCGTAATCACATGATACAGACATTCCTGCGTAACGAGTACCGTCTGCATCTTGACGAGCTCCAGCAGTGCCAAAAAGGCAGAGAGCAGCTCTTCCCGCGTTCCGCTGGGAAACGCGTCGCTCAGTTTCATGCGGCCATGATGTGTATGGAGAAGAGACAGAATATCCGCCATCTTATCCTGCACACGATACTCCTCCGCTGAAATGACAACCGTCGGGATGCGTGGCTTCTCCTGCGCGCGCAGGACATCCGAAAAAGCCCGCAACAGCGCATCAGGAGAAAGACCAAGCAGCGGCATGCGATGCGCAGGGAGCGGCATGGGAGAGCGTTCCACATAGGGACTTTGTGCATCGTTCATCGTTGCGAGAAGCAACGCGATTTCTTTAAATCGACGATACTCCAATAGACGTTCGACAAGTTCCCTGCGCGGATCTTCTTCCTGCTCCTCATCCGTTTCGGCTGGAGGAAGCAGCATACGGGCTTTAATCCGCAGCAATGTTGCCGCCATGACCAAGAACTCGCTGGCATATTCAATATCGAACTGGTAGAGCTTGTCAATATGATCTAGATACTGGCGCGTCAAATCGGCAATTGGAATATCGTAGAGATCGATCTTATTCTTTTCAATAAGATGCATGAGCAGATCCATGGGTCCTTCAAACGCATCTAATTTGACCAGATAGTCGTCCTTCATGACACAACCTAAAATAGGAGTGCCGACCCAAGCACTTTATAGAATCCGTAAACCAATCGAAAAAGCGGCATCAGTACAACGCTCAGAATCGGTGTGGCAATAAATACGATCAAGATGAGAATACTGTATCGTTCTATCGACTGATAACGATAAGCAAGATCCGGCGGCAGCAGGTTGCGGAGAATATGCGAGCCATCGAGCGGCGGAATAGGAAGCATATTGAAAATGGCGAAGTTCACGTTGTAGACAAAGATCATCTGTATGATCGTATAGGTGATCTGCGAGACATCAAGGCGGTGTGCATTGATCAGCAGCATAACGTAAAAAGCCACAAAGCCGAGGAACAAATTCATCATCGGCCCCGCGAGTGATACGAGGATATCGTCACGTTTGGGTTGACGAAAATTGCTTGGATTGATCATGACCGGCTTTGCCCATCCGAATCGTACCAAGAAGAGCATCAGGAGACCAATGGGGTCGATATGGGCCGTTGGGTTCAACGTCAACCGCCCCATGAGACGCGGGGTAAAGTCCCCCAGAGAGACGGCGGCACGCGCATGCGCATACTCGTGAAAGGTCATTGCAATGACAAGCCCGGGAATGCCGAGCAGCATTTCCTGTAAATCAAATCCGAACATCAATATCTCCTATGACTCGATGGGACAATGCGGCGCTGCCATCATCAGCGAGATGATGGTTTTGGCATCGATGATTTCTCCTGTATTGACCAGATGCAGTGCTTCTTTTAGCGGCATTTGTACCACATTGACAAACTCATCTTCATCCGTATGCTGTCGTCCGGAGGAAAGCTGACGTGCGAGGTACAGATGAATGTACTCATTCGAAAAGCCGACGGTGGTTGCAATCGTCGTCAGTTTATCGTACTGCTCCGCCGTGTAGCCCGTCTCCTCCGACAGCTCCCGCCGCGCACAGTGCAGTGGATCTTCCCCTTCGGCATCAAGCTTTCCGGCAGGGACTTCCAAGGTAACCTTGCCGATCGGGTGGCGATACTGCCGCACGAGAATAACATTTCCATCGGGGAGGAGCGGAAGTACGGCCGCAGCCCCCGGATGGCGAATCCACTCGCGCACCCCCTCTTTTCCGTTCGGCAGACGCACTATGTCGCGGCGCACATGAAGCAGCGTGCCGTCAAATATATCCTCGCTGCGAACGGTATGTTCGATCAGATCTTCATCCATCGACGATCCCTTCTTTCGTTACAGATACCTGTCTCTATTATGCTTCTGCATCTTCGCGTTTGGCAAACAGTGCGTTGACGAAATCCTCCGCATGGAAGGGACGTAAGTCGTCAATGCCCTCGCCTACGCCAATCCACTTGATGGGAATGTCGAGCTGCGCTGTGATGCCGATCGTGACGCCGCCCTTCGCCGTTCCGTCCAGCTTGGTGAGGACGACACCGGTGACAGGGGCTACCTGTGAAAACAATTCTGCCTGGCTAATCGCGTTCTGCCCCGTCCCTGCATCGAGAACAAGCAGTGTCTCATGGGGAGCCCCCGGGACCTCGCGTCCGATCACACGGTAGATCTTCTCCAGTTCCTGCATGAGATTGGACTTTGTCTGAAGGCGCCCCGCCGTATCCACGATGACAAGCTCCGTTCTGCGTGCCTTTGCCGCCTGAAGCGCATCAAAGACAACGGCGGCGGGATCCGATCCTTCGCCGTGTTTAATGACCTGAACATCCGCTCGCTTGCCCCAGACCTCAAGCTGCTCGATGGCGGCCGCGCGAAACGTATCTGCCGCCGCCAGCAAAACACTTTTGCCCTGATGACGATAGTAGGCACTCAACTTCCCGATGGTCGTCGTCTTGCCGACACCATTTGTCCCAACCACCAAGATCACCGTTGGAGGTTGATCCGCCATGGGCGTATCACTCTCTCCACGATCCAAGATGCGAACAATTTCTTTTTCCAGAAAAGGAATCAAGTCATCCGGCGTCTGAATTTCCTTATTTCTGATCCCCTTTCGTACAGATGCAATCAGCATCTCCGTCGTCTTGACGCCTACATCGGCCATCAAAAGGGTTTCTTCCAGCTCATCGATGAGATCGTCATCAATATCAGCATAGCCAATAATCAAGCGTTCAATGCTATGGGTAAAATTCTCCCGCGTCTTCGTTAAGCCTTTTTTCAGGCGATCAAAGAATCCCACGACAACTCCTTTCTCTGAGGAAGCACTGATTAGGCGCTCTGCTCTGCCTCATAATCCTTCAGGCGGATTGACAGCACCTTGGAGACGCCGGCATCCTCCACGGTAACGCCGTACATCGTATCCGCTGCCCGCATGGTTCCCTTTCGATGCGTGACCACAATAAACTGCGTGTGTTTTGCAAACTCCTGCAGGAAGTCACCGAAGCGCAACACATTTGCCTCATCCAGCGGCGCATCGATCTCGTCGAGAATAGAAAATGGAGACGGCCGATAGCGAAGAAAGGAAAACAACAAGGCGATCACCGTGAGTGCACGCTCACCACCAGATAGAGCAGACAGATTCTGCCGTTTCTTATCCGGCAGAGTAACGAGAATCTCAACACCGCTGTTCAGAATATCTTCCTTGTCCGTCAGCCGCAATTCTGCGATTCCTCCGCCAAAGAGCCGCACAAATATCTTGTTGAAATACTCCTGAATCTGACGGAACGCTTCGCGGAATGTCCGGGTCATATCCTGGTCTATCTTTTGAATGATCTGCTCGATATCCTGTTTGGCCGACTTCAGATCCTCTACTTGACGTTCTTCTTCCTCGTATCGCGCTTTCTTTTCTTCGTACTCCTCTATGGCATTCGGATTGACTGTGCCAAGCGATTGGATGGCGGATTCGAGTTCGTGCAGATAGGCGCTGACTACCTGCGGCTCTGCATGCTTTGCCTGGACAGATGCTGATTCGGGCGTGAGGCCAAAGTCGCTCAGTAAACGCTCACGACAGTCCTCCATGCGCAGCTGAATCCGTTCCACGAGCTTATCGCACTCATGCCGTTTGGAGCGGATCTCTTCCAAATTTAAGAGACATTTCTTCAGTGCCTCATCCAAAATGCGCACGTCTGCTTCGTGGGCAAGACGTGCATCCCGGAGATCACTGCTGTTTTTCCTGCTCTCACGAAGGAGTTTCTCCTGTGCAGATATCTCCTCTGAGAGCGATGCGATCCGCGCTGTCCCCTCTGTCAGTTCCTCAGACAGCTGTTTCTCTTGGGCAGTAATATCACTTTGTGTCTTACGGGCATCCTGCTCTTCCAATACGCGGGACTTACGATGCATTTCCTCCGTATCAATGGAGGTTCGAAGTGAGGCAAGCTCCACTTCGAGTGCATGGATGGCGTCCGCTGTCTTTTTTAATGCAGCACCGTACTCCCTGCCAGCCTGATTCAGCTTCTCCTGTTCATGGATAAAGCGAGACTCATGTGCCTCACACTGCGCAATATGACGCTCCAACTGCACACGTTTCTTGGCGAGCTGTGCGGAGTATATGGCACGTTCCTGCTCAGCATGCTCCATCTTTTGAACGGCCTCTGCATGATCCAGTGCGCGCGCCTGCAGCAGTTCACGATTTCCATTGTTTTTTAATAGTTCACCCGACAGTTGCTCGATTCGCTTCGTACAACGCTGAACGTCACGATCTTTTATTTGCCACGCATTCTGATGCGCTTCTCGTGCAGCACGATATTCGCCGCATAGTTTGCTTTTCGCTGCAAGATTCGCCTCAGTTGTCTCGATCTCCGCATGGCGATTGAGCAGCATTGTCTGCTGTTTCCTTCGCCCTCCACCCGAAAGTGACCCGCCGGGATTCAGCAACTCTCCGGTAAGTGTGACGATGCGAAGACGATATCCTTCCTTCTTCGCTGTCACAAGAGCATCGTCAAGGGTTTCCATCACCAGTGTCTGTCCAAGGAGATGATCCACGACCCTCTGGAATCGTCCATCCGCCTGAACAAGTGTATTCGCCCAGCCGATAATGCCTTTATGCTGCTTGGTATCTATATCCCGTGGAGGGCGCACCGTAATCGTCGTCAGTGGGAGAAAGGTGACGCGTCCGCCATGATTCCGTTTCAGATAGCCGATCGCTTCCTTTGCCGTCTGTGCATCTTCGGTGACAATATTGCGCACACTCCCACCGAGCGCTGCCTCCATTGCCGCAAGGAAGCGCTGCGGAATACGTATGAGATCGGCGACGGTTCCCGCCACGTGGCTTCGCCACGGCTCCTGGGCACGGAGGACGATCTGTACGTCCTTGCCAAATCCCTCATAGCTCTCCTGCATACGCCGAAGAAACTCCAGACTCTGCTGTGCACGGAGCATCTCGCCCTCAGTCTGTCTGATCTGCCGTTCATCATTCTCCTGTGCGCGGCGAAGTTCTTCCATCTCTTGTTGGATGCGGCTGCATTTTTCTTTCACCCCGCACAATTCTTCTTCGATACGGCGGGCCGCATCCTCTGCTGCTGTAATTTCAGACTGTGTCTCTATCAAAAGTGACCTTCTTCGGGCAAGCTCCTCCTGTGCCGATGCCGCATGGTCGCTGTCTTGATGCGCCCCCGATACGGCAGCAAGTTTTTCACGCAGGCGTGCCAACACACGCTGCACGGCGTGCCGTGCATGCGCATTACGCTCCTGTTCCTTTTCCTCTGTATGCACGAGAGCCTGCACGCGTTCAAGTTCAGCACATGCCTCATGCAGCGCATGTTCTTTTCCGGTACATTCCTCTCTTTTCCGTACGAGGAGAGCATCAATCTGAGCAATTTCCTGTAGTGTCGTCTGAATCTTAACTTCGGCAGACTGGCGTTGTTGCTCAATATATGCTTTTCGTTTCTCTCCTTCATCCCGGCGCCCTTCCAGGAGAGCAGCTTCTCTGGTTAAATGATCCAGCTTAGATTGAAGCTCTGTACTCTTTTGCTCCTGTTCTCCCATACGGAGATCAATGGCAGCCATTTTCTCTTCGAGTGCAGTCTTCTGATCTTCTTTTTCTTTCCTCTCCTGCATCGCACGTATCTCTGCCTCTTCGTGCACATGCAGATCTCGATCAGCGGATTCTTGCTCTTTTTGCAGGCTTTCGTGCTGGTGGACAAGGGCAGTCAGCTGGTAGCTCCGTCGCTCTGAATCCAGTCCACGGAACTGTTTGGTCTTTTCCGCCTGTTGGGACAACGGCTGAAGCTCTGTGGCCTGCGCGTGCATAATGTCACTCAAGCGCACGAGGTCAGCATCATTGTCACGCAGCTTGCGGAGTGCCTCCTGTTTGCGCGTGCGGTATTTTGTGATCCCCGCAGTTTCCTCGAAAAAAACGCGCCGATCTTCCGGACGGCTGTCAAGGATATCGTTCAGGCGATTCTGTCCGATGATGCTCATACCATCGTGTCCAATCCCTGTGTCGGCAAACAACTGATATATATCCTTGATACGACAGCGGGAGTCATTCAGGTATATTTCACTGTCCCCATTGCGATACAGTCGGCGCTTGACCACAACCTCCTCGTAGTCAATGGGCAGCGTCTTATCCGTATTGTCAAATACAAGAATTACCTCTGCCACACTCAACGCACGCCGTGCAGAAGAGCCGGCAAAGATGATGTCCTCGGCACGCAGCCCACGCAGCATACGGATATTCTGTTCCCCCAGAACCCAGCGCACTGCGTCGGTAATATTGCTTTTTCCACTGCCATTCGGACCCACAACCGCTGTGATTCCCTGATCAAACTGGACGACAATTCGCTCGGCGAATGACTTGAATCCATAAGCCTCCAAGCGCTTTAACTGCACGCGATGCACCCGCCTTTACCGATTAGTGTTCCCATTATAGCAGAACCGATGGGAAATTTCAAAAAGCGGTATCTTCACTCAATAATCTATGCTATAATTAAGACATTCGATGAATCATTGTTAATCTGTTTAGGGGGTAATCACATGCCACTCGTCGGAACAAAAGAAATGTTTAAGAAAGCCTACGACGGCGGATATGCCATCGGCGCTTTCAACGTCAACAACATGGAGATTGTCCAGGGGATTACGGATGCCGCCGGAGAGTTAAAGTCTCCGCTGATTCTGCAGGTCTCCGCAGGTGCACGCAAGTATGCCCGTCATGAGTACCTTGTTCATCTCGTCAAGGCAGCACTCGAAATCAACGATATTCCCATTGCGCTTCACCTCGATCACGGCGCAGATTTTGACATCTGCAAGGCGTGCATCGATGGCGGTTTCACCTCCGTCATGATCGACGGCTCGCATCTCCCCTACACAGAAAACGTGGCACTTGCTAAGCGCGTTGCCGAGTATGCACATGCGCACGGCGTTGTTGTCGAGGCGGAGCTTGGTCAGCTGGCAGGGATCGAAGACGATGTCAACGTCTCGGCAGAAAATGCGTCCTACACGAAGCCGGAGGAAGTCCAGGACTTCGTCGAGAAGACGGGCGTTGACTCCCTCGCCATCGCGATCGGCACCTCGCACGGCGCATTTAAGTTCACGCCGGATCAGTGCACGCGCAATGCGGATGGCGTTCTTGTCCCGCCGCCGCTCCGTTTCGACATCCTTGCGGATATCGAGACGCGCATCCCCGGGTTCCCCATCGTGCTCCATGGTGCATCCTCTGTTATTCCGAAGTACGTCAAGATCATCAACGAGAACGGTGGCCACATGCCGGATGCGGTCGGCATTCCCGAGGATCAGCTCCGCCGTGCCGCAAAGTCGGCTGTCTGCAAGATCAACATCGATTCTGATCTGCGTCTTGCGATGACGGCAGGCATCCGCGAGCACTTCAAGAAGGAGCCGTCGCACTTCGACCCGCGTCAGTACCTGTCCGATGGTCGTAACTACATCAAGGAGCTCGTTGCTCACAAGATCAAGGAAGTCCTCGGCTCGGATGGAAAGGCACCCGAAGTTCAGGCTCTCATCGACCAGAATAAGTAATTCTGCGACTTAAGCAGTACAAAATAGCTCATCCATAAGGATGAGCTATTTTTATGTTATTTCAGGTTTCAGGAATCACTGATAAATGCTGTTCAAATCATCCGCGCACGGCTTTCACAACGACCGAAAGCAATTTATCCTCGGACGAAACCTCGGTGAATGACAGACCCGCAGCATCCGTCGGCACGGCACGATCACGACGATTGTACCAAACAGCACTCCAGCCTGCCTCTATCGCACCTTTCACATCCATCTCAAACGCATCACCGACATAGAGAAGCCCTGCTTTATCCAGATCCATACGTTCCTCCATCAGTTGGAAAATGCGGGGGTCTGGTTTACGAAACTTGTGGTCACCTGATACGATCATCGTCTCTTCCGGTATCCATTTTGAGAGACCGAGGGAGGCTATCTTTTTTCTCTGGTGTGCAGATTCGCCATTGGTAATCACACCGAGTTTGGCGCGCGGACGAAGCTCGTTGAACATACGGATCATCATCGGCGAGAGCCGAATCTGATACTGGAGCCCCATATAGACGCGCTGAAAGGCCAACGCCTGCGCATCCGTCGTCTGAACGTCAGCTTCTTCTAGCGTTTTTTGGATGCGATAAATATAGAATTGCTCCATACTGATTTTCCCTGTTTGTGACTCCTCAAACCGCTCATCGCTATGGCGGCGAAAGGATAGAAAGAGAGATGGCAAGTCGAACTCACTGCGCTCTCCATAGAGCCTTCGTAATGCAGCATAGAATGGCTGAGCCATATCATACAGCGTGTCATCAACGTCAAACACTACGCCCTGTGTTCTCATAACATCCTCATTTCATATAACTCTTATGACTCTTATTCCTATTATAAGGGAAAAAGGAATATCGCGCAATCTAGGAAAGCACGGATAAAACAAAAGATGTTCTCCAATGAAAGAGAACATCTTCTGCATGGATATTATTTTTCCGCCAGCGTGCGTGCCGCCTCGGCAATATGGTCTGCAGTCAGACCAAACTCCTTCAGGAGCTCGGCCGCAGGGCCAGAGTGTCCGAACGCATCATTGACACCGACACGGCGGACAGGAACGGGGCATCCTTCCGCAAGCGTAGCGCAGACCGCTTCGCCAAGTCCGCCGATGATGTTATGTTCCTCTACCGTGACAATCTTCCCGCATTCACGCGCTGCACGGAGAACGATCTCTGTATCGAGCGGCTTGATCGTCGCCATGTTGATCACACGTGTGCTGATGCCCTCGGCCGCAAGACGTTTTCCTGCCTCGATCGCCTCCGGCACGAGAATCCCCGTGGCAATGACCGCGATATCCGTGCCATCCTGCAGCACCTCTCCCTTGCCAACAACAAAAGGAAAATCCTCTGCATGGTAGACCGGCGTTGCTGCACGGCCAAAGCGGATGTAGACAGGACCATCCATCTCGTAGGCAGCATGCAGCATTTTGCGCGCCTCCACATCATCCGAAGGGCACATGACCGTCATGCCGGGGATCGTACGCATGAGAGCAAAATCCTCACAGCACTGATGCGATGCACCGTCTTCGCCAACGGAGATACCGCCGTGCGTGGCACAGATCTTAACGTTCAGATGAGGGTATCCGATTGTATTGCGCACCTGCTCATAGGCACGCCCCGCCGCAAACATGGCAAATGTCGAGACAAACGGCACGAGTCCCATGGTCGACAGACCTGCGCCGACATCTACCAGGTTGCACTCCGCAATACCGCAGTTAAAGTGACGATCGGGGAATGCCTTCTTAAAGATTGCCGTCTTGGTTGCACCGGCAAGATCCGCATCCAGCACGACGACGTTATCGTGTTCTTTTCCTAGCTCCACCAATCCGTTGCCGTAGCTCTCACGGGTTGCGATTTTCTTTACCTCTGCCATGCTCATGCCTCCTCGATGCTCTTTCGAACCGCAGCCAAGTCCTCCAGCCCCCGAGCAAGTTCGGCATCATTGGGCGCTTTGCCATGCCAGCCCGCCTGATTCTCCATAAAGGAGACATCCTTGCCCTTGACCGTCTTCATCAGAATCACCGTTGGTTTCTTGCGGCCCTGATTCTCATGGAAGGTGTGGAAAGCCGATGCAAGAGCAGTGAAATCATGTCCATCAATCCACTGAACGGCACAGCCGAACGCCTCGAATTTCTTATCTACGGGGGCGCTATTCATGACATCTGCTGTTTTTCCGTCGATCTGAAGTCCGTTGACATCCACAGCGATGCAGAGATTGTCGAGCCCATAGTGCGCGGCGAACATCGTCGCCTCCCAGATCTGTCCTTCGGCAAGCTCGCCGTCGCCGAGCAGCGTGTAGACGTTGATATCCTTGCCAAGATACTTCGCGCCCTTGGCCATGCCCGCAGCCGTCGAAAGTCCCTGACCAAGAGAGCCTGTAGACATATCGATGCCGGGCGTGAGGTTCATATTCGGATGTCCCTGCAGGCGCGAGCCGATATGACGGAGGGTCAGCAGTTCCTCCACGGGGAAAAATCCACAGTTCGCCAGTGTCGCATAGAGCCCCGGTGCAACGTGTCCCTTGGAAAGAACGAAGCGGTCGCGGTTTGGATCATGCGGATTTTTCGGATCGACACGAATTTCCTTCTTGTAGAGATAGGTGAAATAATCCGCTGACGAAAGTGATCCACCCGGATGTCCACTTTTCGCCGCATGCGTGCCGCGCAGAATCCCCTCGCGCACCTTTACCGCAAAGAGCCGCAGCTCTTTCTGTTCAGCCGCCGTCATAAAACTCCTCCTCATCCACATCAAAAAGACGATAAACCACGATTATTCTATCTCATTTTGTGAACAACTGCAAGCTGCCAATACAGCAATATCATCAAAATATTAGCGAATGAAATCTCTATTACACACGATACCAATCACAGCTCAGACATGAGGGGGTGTTGAAAGAAATACGCAAATGGGGCCGTTATACGAAGTTCGCTTCTTCGCATAACAACCCCATATAATAGATATTAAACATCCATAATGATCGGGAGGATCATCGGACGGCGGCGCGTCTTATCAAAGAGATAACGGCTGAGCGCATCGCGTACATTCGACTTGATCGCCGACCACTCACGCACATTCTCGTCCTCACAGCGGTCAAGCGCCTGCTGAACACGAGCTCGTGCCTCATCCATCAGGGCTTCCGACTCGCGTACGTAGACAAAGCCACGCGAGACGATGTCAGGCCCCGAAACAACACGATTGCTCTGACGGTTCATTGCCACAACAACGATGAGGATGCCATCCTGTGAGAGCTGACGGCGATCCCGCAGAACAATGTTGCCGACATCGCCGACGCCAAGGCCATCGACCATAACCATGCCAGACTGCACGCGCCCGACAACCTGGCCTTTCTCCTTCGTAAACTCGAGCACCTGCCCGTTCTCACTGATGAAGATATTTTCCTTCGGCATTCCGAGCTCGCGGGCAAGACCTGCATGCTGAACGAGATGATGATACTCACCGTGTACGGGCATGAAGAACTTCGGTCGTACGAGGTTGTGCATCAGCTTCAGTTCCTCACGGCTGCCATGCCCTGAGACATGGATCCCTTTATCGCGCCCATAGATGACGTTTGCACCGAGCTTCATCAGATTATCCACCGTCTTGGAGACCAGCTTCTCATTCCCCGGGATCGGCGTTGCCGAGATAATGACTGTATCGCCCGGTACAATCGTGATTTTACGATGATCGGATGCAGCCATGCGTGAGAGTGCAGACATCGGCTCACCCTGACTGCCCGTTGTCACGATGACGATCTGTTCCGGACGGTAGTTATTGACCTCATCGATACCGATGATCGTCCCCTCAGGAGCAGTCAGATAGCCAAGCTCAAGTGAGATACCGACGACGTTTTCCATACTGCGTCCGAGAACGGCAACGCGCCGCTTGTACTTGACCGCCGTATCAATGACCTGCTGAATGCGGTGCACATTCGAGGAAAATGTGGCGACAATAATGCGCCCACGCACATTGTGGAACGCCTTATCAAACGCGGCTCCCACCGTACGTTCACTTGCCGTATGTCCCTCGCGCTCGGCGTTCGTACTGTCGGCGAGCAGAAGGAGCACACCCTTATTGCCAAGATCGGAGAAACGGCGGAAATCCGTCATCTGCCCATCTACCGGCGTATAGTCGAGTTTGAAGTCGCCCGTATGGACGATCATTCCTACAGGGGTCTTGATCGAAAGTCCGACCGCATCGGGAATGGAGTGGTTCACGCGGATAAATCCGACGCTGAAACAGCCAATATTGATGATGTCCCCCGCCATGACGGAGTGCAGATTGGTCGAGTCTACCCCATTCTCCTTCAGGCGTCCCTCCAGTATGCCGAGCGTCAGACGTGTACCATACACGGGGCACGGAATCTGCTTCATCACATACGGGAGAGCACCGATATGATCCTCATGTCCGTGCGTCAGCACGATTGCTTTGACCATATCACGGTTCTCGATGAGATAGGTAATATCCGGGATAACAAGATCAATCCCCAGCATATCTTCCTCCGGGAACATCAGCCCAGAGTCTACCACGAGGATTTCATCATCCACGCGGATGGCCGTCATATTCTTTCCGATCTCACCCAATCCGCCCAACGGGATAACCTGTACCTTTTGTCCGCCTTTTCCATGGTTGCCATTACGATTGAACGACAAAAAACACACCTCCATAAATCCTTCGGGAAAAATCCCCTTCCTATATTTTTCTCAGTCTTTCGATCATGAAATCAGAATTCATCCGCACGAAAACACAGCGACCACACGTCCTATACGCCTGTCGCTATACGGAAAAGAGCCATTTTCGATGTCATTGCCGTGAAAATACGTCCGCACAGCAAATACGAAAATCGCAAAAAAATAATCCGATCCAGTCACTTGGTGCTATTGTACCATCTGTACAGTGACAATGCAAATAAAATTTAAGGACTTGCTGATAAAAAAACAATCAGCAAGTCCTTCTCATTGAAATTACGACAATATATTCTGTTTTTCCGTCAGTACGGAGACGATGCGCTTCTCCTCCGTCATGAGGTTTTTCGCAGCCTCAAGCTGCATTTCTGCCTGCTCGTACGATGTACCGCCGTAAGAGTTGCGGCAGGAAACGCAAGTCTCAGGAGAAATGGCATCATAGATATCCTCCGCAAAGAGCGGTGAGAGCTGCTGATAGTCCGCGATCGGCAGATCCGCGAGATAGATCCCGCGTGCGATGCACTGTGCTACTGCCTGCCCCGCGACGGCGTGTGCCTTACGGAACGGCAATCCCTTGCGCACAAGGTAGTCCGCGAGATCCGTGGCATTCGAGTAGTCCGCTTCGACCGCATGACGCATGACGTCCTCACGCAGTTTCATGCCCCGTATCAACTGTGCATATACCGCAAGGCTGAATTTCACCGTGTCGATGGTGTCAAACAGCCCCTCCTTATCCTCCTGCAAGTCCTTGTTATAGGCAAGAGGAAGCCCCTTGACCGCCATGAGTATCGCCATGAGATGTCCGACAACGCGGCCGGTCTTTCCACGCACAAGCTCGGAGACATCAGGATTTTTCTTCTGCGGCATCATCGACGATCCCGTACAGTGCGCGTCGTCCAACTCGACAAACGAGAACTCTCGTGAGCACCAGAGGATGATCTCCTCTGAGAGGCGCGAGAGATGCACCATGAGAATTGATGCGGCAGAGAGGAACTCGATGATATAGTCACGGTCGCTGACAGCATCCAGACTATTTGTGTAGATGCGTTCGAAGTGCAGCCGCTGTGCCACGAACTGTCGATCGATCGGCAGTGTCGTCCCCGCAAGTGCTCCGGCACCGAGCGGCATGATATCCGTACGCGCATAGACGCCCTGAAACCGCTCAAAGTCGCGTGCGAGCATTCCAAAATACGCCATGAGATGGTGGGAAAAGAGGATGGGCTGCGCACGCTGGAGATGCGTATAGCCTGGCATAATCACATCCCGATACTGTGCGGCGGACTCCGTGAGGGCCTGCTGCAGCGCGCGAATATGTGCCATCACGTCCACGACAGCATGGCGTACAAAGAGATGCGTATCGAGTGCCACCTGATCGTTGCGGCTGCGTGCCGTGTGCAGGCGGCTGCCCGCATCGCCGATTGCGTCCGTGAGACGCTTTTCGATATTCATGTGAATATCTTCAAGTGCTACACTGAAATCAAAATCTCCGTGCTCGATCTGAGCAAGGATGTCCTTCAGCCCCTTCTCGATTGCCGCGTGATCCTCCTCTGAGAGAATGCCGACCTTGGCGAGCATGGCAGCATGGGCAAGAGATCCCGCAATATCCTCGCGGTACATACGGCGGTCAAATCCGATGGATGCCTGAAACTCATTGATCATCTCATCGGTCGTCTTGGAGAAGCGGCCGCCCCAGAGCTTTTCGCTCATTATTTCTGCCCCTCCTGCATGAGTGCACGCACCTTGAGCGGCAGGCCGAAGAGGTTGATAAAGCCCGTTGCATCCGCCTGATCGTAAACGTCATCATGTTCGAAGGTAACGAACTCCTGACTATAGAGGGAGTATGGAGACTTCGCACCGGCAGAGATGATGTTGCCCTTGTAGAGCTTCAGGCGTACCTCACCCGTCACGGTCTCCTGCGTGCTGTCCACGAAGGCGGCGAGTGCCTCGCGCAGCTGACAGAACCACATGCCGTCATAGACCAGCTCGCCATAACGGATGGCAAGTCCCTCCTTGTAGTGGAAGGTAGAGCGGTCGAGGCAGAGGTATTCCAGCTCACGATGCGCATAGTAGAGAATCGATCCGCCCGGGTTCTCATAGACACCGCGCGACTTCATGCCGACGAGGCGGTTCTCGCAGATATCGACAATGCCGACACCATTGCGTGCACCGACCTCATTGAGTTTCGTCAGCAATTCGACTGCCCCCATCTTCTCACCGTTGACAGCGACGGGGATCCCTTTCTCAAAGGAAATGGAGACATACTCCGGCGCATCCGGTGCATCCTCAGGCGCACAGGAGATGAGGAACATGGAGTTCTTCGGTTCGTTCGCAGGATCCTCGAGGTCTGAGCCCTCATGCGAGAGATGCCAGATGTTGCGGTCCATGCTGTACGTCTTATTCTCCGTCGCGACAGGGATTCCGTGTTTCTTCGCATAGGCGATCTCTGCCGTACGCGAGTCAAGATCCCATTCACGCCACGGTGCGATGATCTGGAGATTGGGAGCAAGTGCCTTGACCGTCAGCTCAAAGCGCACCTGATCGTTGCCCTTGCCTGTCGCGCCGTGAGCAATGGCATCCGCCCCCTCACGCTTCGCGATGTCAACGAGTGCCTTGGCAATCACAGGGCGGGCAAAGGAGGTACCGAGCAGATACTTGCCCTCGTAGACCGCACCAGCCTTCAGTGTCGGCCAGACATACTCCTCAAGGAACTCCTTCGTAAGATCGACGATGAACACCTTCGATGCACCAGAGGCGAGTGCTTTGTCGTGAACGACACTCAGCTCATCGCCCTGTCCGACATCGGCACAGGCAGCGATAACCTCACAGCCATCATAGTGCTCTTTCAGCCAAGGAATGATCACCGACGTATCAAGACCGCCGGAATAGGCAAGAACGACTTTTTTGATCTGTTTAGCCATAATAAAACAACTCCTTAATTTCCCATGGTGAGTGCCATGATTGCCTTCTGAACATGGAGACGGTTCTCCGCCTCGTCAAAGATCACATCGGCAAATTCTTCAAAGACATCCTCCGCGATCTCCTCTCCTCGGTAGGCGGGCAGACAGTGCATAACGATGCAGCGCGCATCGCCCGACTCGGCAACGAGCTCCCAATTCACCTGATAGGGCCGGAATACCGCTGTGCGTGCGTCGTGCTCCGCCTCCTGGCCCATGCTCGCCCACGTGTCCGTGACGATGACATCTGCGCCCACAACCGCTTCCATCGGATTGTGCGTGATCGTAACAGTCGCACCCGTCGCTGCAGCATCAGCCTTGGCGTTTGCCACAACTTCGGCATTCGGCTCATATCCCTCGGGGGTCGCTGCCGCGAAGTTCATGCCGACCTTTGCCGCCGCATACATAAGCGAGTGCGTCATATTATTTCCGTCGCCAACGTATGCCATCTTCAGCCCCGTGAGATTCTTGCCCTTATACTCACGGATCGTGAGGAGATCGGTAAGCGCCTGGCACGGATGCAGGAGGTCACTGAGCGCGTTGATCACGGGAACATCCGCCCACTCCGCAAGTTCCTCGATACGGTCATGTCCATACGTACGGATCATAATTCCGTCAAGGTAGCGTGAGAGCACGCGCGCCGTATCCTTGATCGGCTCACCGCGCCCGAGCTGCAGATCACGGCTGCTGAGGAACAGTGCCTGGCCGCCAAGCTGATACATCCCCACCTCGAAGGACACGCGTGTCCGCGTTGAGGACTTCTCAAAGATCATGCCGAGCGACTTGCCCTCCAGAAGGCGGTGCGGTATCCCCGCCTTCTGCTTTTCCTTGAGCTCTTGCGCGAGGGAGAGAATCTCCTCGACCTCATCTCGACTGAGTTCATGAATGGACAATAAGTCCTTCCCTTTCAGCATATAACCCCTCCCATTTCTGTATTATATCGTATTACAGCATCGCCGTAAAGAAAACAGCACATCACGCATAGTGCGAGATCACATCATCAAGAACACTGACGACCTCGTCGATCTGCGGCTCGGTGATGATGAGCGGCGGCAGGAAACGCAGCACCTTCCCCACCGTACAATTGATGATGATTCCCTTTTCAAGACACACATTCACAATATCACGTCCATGTGCATCCGATGCGAGTTCCGCGCCAAGTATCAGCCCCGTGCCGCGCACGTCGACGATGAAAGCCGGATACTTCTTCTGCAGCTCTACGAGCTTCTGCTTGAAGTACGCGCCGAGTACCGCGACACGTGCCAAGAACTCCTTTTTCGGGACTGTATCGAGGACAACGTTCGCCGCCGCACAGGCAAGGGGGTTGCCGCCAAATGTCGTGCCGTGATCCCCTGCATGGAACGCAGCTGCGACTTCATTCGTGACAGCAAAGGCACCGATCGGCACGCCGCCAGCAAGACCTTTTGCAAGCGTCACAATATCGGGCTTTATGCCGTATTTCTCATAGGCGAAGAACATCCCCGCGCGCCCGATGCCCGCCTGAATCTCATCGAGGATGAGGAGCGCACCATGCTGGTCGCAGAGGGCACGAACTTTTTTCAAATAGTTGTCCTCCGGCGGATAGACGCCACCCTCCCCCTGAATCGTCTCGAGCATGACCGCTGCCGTCTTATCGCTGATCTTCGTCTTGAGATCTGCAATATCATTGTAGCGGATATAGTCAAAGCCTGCCGGTAGTGGCCCAAGACCCTCGTGATACTTCGGCTGCCCCGTCGCGGTCAGTGTCGCAAGCGTACGACCATGAAAACTGTCCCACGCCGTGAGAATCTGCGATTTCCCGGGATGGATTTGGCAGGCGTACTTACGTGCAATCTTTATTGCCCCCTCATTTGCCTCTGCTCCCGAGTTGCAGAAGAATACTTTGCCGAGCCCGCTGAGTGCCGTGAGTTTTGCCGCTGCGTCCGCCTGCGGCTTCGTGTAGTAAAGGTTCGAGGCATGGATGATCTTTGCCGCCTGCGATGCAATTGCCTCGACAAGCGGCGGATAATGATGCCCGAGAACATTGACAGCGATGCCGCCGAGAAAGTCAAGATACTTTCTGCCCGCAACATCCCAAACATAAACGCCCTCACCATGATCGAGCACGATTTTATAGCGATTGAATACGGGGAGATAGTCTTTCTCATCGATTTCAAAAATTTTCTTCTCTGCTTCGCTCATATATACTCCCTATCGTACAACCTGTGTACCAACACCAGTCGACGTAAAAATCTCAAGGATAATGGCGTGCGGCAGACGTCCATCGATAATGTGCGTCTTTGCCGCGCCGCGCTCCAGTGCCGTCAGACACGCCTCTACCTTGGGAATCATCCCGCCCGAGATGATGCCGTCGCGGATGTAGTCGCGCGCCTCCTGCAGATGGATGGTCGAGAGAAACGAACTCTTGTCGTTAAAATCTTTATAGATGCCCTCGATGTCCGTCAGGAGAAGCAGCTTCTCCGCCGCAAGGGCCCCTGCGATCTCCGCCGCAACGTAGTCGGCGTTGATGTTGTAGCTCTCGCCGTCCATCCCTACGCCGATTGGCGCAATAACCGGCACATAGCCGTGATCCAGCAGATCTTCAATTACAGAGACATCGATTGTTTCCACTGCGCCCACGAAGCCAATGTCCACCTCATGCACCGTATCGTTCTTGTATACGGTCGCCATCTTCTTGCGCGCACGGATCAGCCCTGCATCCTTTCCCGAGAGGCCGACGGCACGAACGCCGCGCTGGTTCAGGAGATTGACAATCTCCGAGTTGATCTTGCCGTCGAGCACCATCTCGGCGATCTCAACGGTCTCCTCATCCGTCACGCGGAGCCCGGCGACGAAAGAGGACTCCTTTCCGACCTTTTCCAAAAAGCCCGTGATCTCCGGTCCCCCGCCATGGATGATGACAGGACGGATGCCGACATACTTCATCAGTGCCACGTCGCGCATGACGTTTTCCTTCAGCACATCGCTCACCATCGCGTTGCCGCCGTACTTTATGACGACCGTCGTGCCCGAGAACTCCTGGATGTACGGGAGGGCATCAACCAAGATCTCTGCCTTGTCCTTATCGCTATACATAGCCCTCACCTCAGGTATGATACTCGCCATTGATCTTGACGTACTCATAGGAGAAATCACAGGTCCAGACAGTTGCTTCCTGTGCGCCCATCCCCATGTCGATGTCAATCACAATATCATGTTCGCCCATGACCTTCTTGAGCGCTGCCTCATCGTAGTCTGCACCGACACCGTGCGCGTAGACGGGGATGCCGCCGAACTTCACAACGGTTGTCTCGGGATTCATCGGAACACCTGCATAGCCGACCGCACAGATCACGCGACCCCAGTTCGGATCCTCACCGAAGAACGCCGTCTTGACGAGCGGACTCTTTGCCACGCTCATCGCAATTGTCTTGGCATCGGCAAAGCTCTTCGTCCCCGCCACATGAACCGTCAGGAACTTCGTTGCACCTTCACCGTCGGAGGCGATGCGCTGTGAAAGACCTTTGCAGATCTCTGCGAGCGTTGCCTTGAATGTCTCGTAGTCCGCCCCCTCTGCCGTGATCTTCGCATTTCCTGCCGCACCGTTGGCGAGCACAACGGCCATATCGTTCGTGCTCATATCGCCATCAATCGAAATCATGTTGAACGAAATTTCAACGACCTCGGAGAGTGCCTTTTGGAGAAGCTTGCCGTCAATCGCTGCATCTGTCGTGATGAAGGCGAGCATCGTCGCCATATTCGGCTGAATCATCCCCGAGCCCTTTGCGATTGCACCAAACCGTACCTGCTTGCCGCCGAGTGTCACCTCCGTGGCACACGACTTGGAGTAGGTATCCGTCGTGATAATGGCGTTGCCCGCACTGGCACTGCCGTCCGTCGAAAGTGCGGCAACTGCGGCTTTCAGTCCCGCCTCCATCTTGTCCATCGGAAGATTTATGCCAATCACACCCGTTGAGGCGACGAGAACGTCCTCCGGCGTGCAGCCGAGTGCTGCCGCCGTGATCTCCTGCATCGCGCGCGCATCCTTTTCCCCTTGTGCACCGGTGCAGGCATTCGCACAGCCTGCATTTGCTGCAATCGCATGCGCTGCCCCCGTAGCAACGACCTTCTTCGAGGCGAATACCGGTGCAGCGGCAACGGCATTCTGCGTAAATACACCTGCAACAGCCGCCTCCCGCTCTGTATAGATCACAGCAACATCGAGATTGCCGCTCTTCTTGATGCCCGCCTTTACCCCCGCTGCCTTAAATCCCTGCGGGAATGTAACCCCGGCTTTTGCATTCTGCTCGCTGAACATATCAATATCCTCCATTCCCGTTTATGGATACATCGGCACAAGGTCGAGTCCTGTGCGCTCATCCAAATCAAGCGCGATGTTCATGTTCTGAATCGCCTGCCCTGCCGCTCCCTTGACGAGATTGTCAATCGCGGAAAAAACAATAACACGATGCGTACGCGGATCAATATGCCATGCGATATCGCAGTAATTTGTTCCGCGCACATACTTCGTCGATGGATACGCGCCACGCCCAAGCAGACGGATGAAAAACTCATCTGCATACTGAGCCGCAAACGCCGCGTCGACATCCTCTTCCGTTACGCCATCCGCAAGGCGTGCATAGCACGTGGCAAGGATACCGCGTACTATCGGGGCAAGATGTGGCGTAAAGTTAATCGTAACCGGCTCACCTGCCTGCTCGGAGAGCGCTTGCTCGATTTCTGGGGTGTGTCGATGACTGACTGCGCCATACGCCGTGAAGCTGTCATAGAACTCCGGGAAATGCGTGCTCTCCTTCGGTGTACGCCCTGCGCCGGAGGCACCGGAAACCGCATCGACGAGAATTGAATCCATCTGTACGAGATGCTCCTGCACGAGCGGGGTCAGTGCGAGAATGCCTGCCGTCGTATAGCAGCCTGCATTGCCGATGAGATGCGCCCCACGGATTGCATCGCGGTACAGCTCGGCAAGTCCATAGACCCGCTCTGCCTCCGGATCCGTGTGCGGGACATGATACCATGCCTCATAGACCGATGTGTCGGCAAAGCGATAATCTGCCCCGAGATCAATGATACGCACCGGCAGATCAGCAATCGCCTTGACCAATTTCATTGCATGTCCATGCGGAAGTGCGATAAAGAGAACATCGCTGTCCTCTGCCATACGGTGGATATCCTCCATCGAGTCCAGTATATTGTCATAAATATGCGTTAAATGTGGATAAAGTTTCGATATTCGCTCGCCCGTATGGCGCTCCGATGTCAGATGTACAATCTCGGCATGCGGGTGGCCATGAAGAAGTCGGATGAGTTCTTCCCCTGCATAGCCAGATGCACCGATGATACTGACCTTCATGACTGTTCCCCCATCTCCCTAAAAAGATGTTTATGATTATACATCCTTTATGCATATTCTTGCAAGTATTTTTTTAAATATTATGCCCCCACTTCCTCTATTGCATGGAGTGGGGGCATATACTACGGGAATCACTGATAAATTCGGCACAATCATCTTGACGCATCTCTTTTGCCCGCACTTCGGCGGAAAATCCTCCACAGAGCACCACTCTGCGTCCGGTTTTCCACCTCGTTCGGACGAAAAAATCTACGCCAATCCGGCAGACCTCATTTTATCAGTGATTCCTATGATTTTACATTCGCATTCCTGCGATGGAGGACACGCGCTCCCTTCGTATCGAGACGAAGCTGCAGGGGACGTGCTTCGATCTCGTGCGAACGGAATGCCTCGCGCATCGCATGGGCAACATCCTCGGTGCAGTTCCGTTTCTCCGGAACAAAGGCGATGAGACAGGGACCCGCTCCGCTGAGCGCCGCGCCGCATGCCCCCGCCTTATTTGCAGCGGCAAAGACATCGAACATCCCCGGGATGAGCGGCGCACGGTAGTTTTGATGCAGTGCATCCGCAAAGGCGTTGCACAGATGCTTCTCAGATCCGCGCGACAGAGCCGCCACAAGCATGGCCGCATGGCTGATGTTAAAGACAGCATCCTTCATCGGCACCTCGGCAGGGAGCACCTCACGCGCCGACTTCGTCGAGAGGTAAAAGTCCGGCACCATGACGACGAACCGCAGAAAAATACGCGGCAGGAAGGAAAAGCATTCCACCGTTCCATCCGTCACGGTATTTACCGTAAAGCCGCCATAGATCGCTGGTGCCACATTGTCCGGGTGCCCCTCAATGTCCGTCGCAAACTGCAGCAGCGCATGACGGTCAAACGGACTGCCAATGAGCGCATTTGCTGCTGTCAGTCCTGCGACAATCGCTGTCGCACTGCTGCCAAGCCCACGCGAGAGCGGAATACGGTTGCTCATGCGGATCTGTGCACCGCGAAATTCCTCCGCACGCCCCGCTTTATCCAAGAGATAGCGGATGGACTTCCAGACGATATTGCGCTCGTCGCCCGGAATGTAGGCGGCGCCCTCACCGCGTGCCACGATCAAAAGCCCCGGCTCACGCGTAAGCGTCAGGGTCATTTCGTTATACAGCGTGCAGGCAAGGCCGAGCGCATCAAAGCCGGGGCCGAGATTCGCGCTCGTCGCAGGGACACGTACGCGTACACTGCGCTCTGTCATAGTGTATCCTCCTGCCCGTCCGCCACACGGATCAGGCTGCGCACCTCGCGTACGACAGGAAGTGCCTGCAGTGATGCAGCAGCGGCAGAGGCAGCCGCATGTGTCACAACGTGTGTCACAGCAACGATCTCCGCATCTCCGCTCACCGTCGACCTTGCCTGAATGACCGACCGCAGACTGACCCCCGCGCGTCCAAATGTCGTGGCGATCTCACCGAGTACGCCCGGCTCATCGGCGACGACAAGGCGCAGATAATAAGAGGAGCGCGTCTTCTCCACAGGGCAGAGTTTTTTCTTCGCACCAATCCGATACTTCATGCGCCCCGTCGTCCCTGCAACGATATCGCGCGCAACCTCAATGACATCCGCGACCACAGCAGATGCCGTAGGAAGCGAGCCTGCACCGCGGCCGTAGAACATCGCCTCACCGATCACATTGCCGCGCACAAAGACCGCATTGAATACGCCGTTGATTGAGGCGAGCGGATGCGTCTTTGGGAGGAACACGGGATGCACACGCACATCGATTCCCTCCTCCGTATTGCGTCCCACTGCGAGGAGTTTGATGACGTAGCCAAGGTTCAGCCCGTACTCAATGTCATCTTCCGTAATATGTGAGATTCCCTCGACGGAGACATCCTCGAACTCGACGATGGTATCAAAGGCAAGTGACGCCAGAATCGCCGCCTTACGCGCGGCATCCAAGCCGTCTACATCCGCCGACGGATTTGCCTCAGCATAGCCCTTTTCCTGTGCACGTCGCAGTACAGCATCGTAGCTGATATGCTTCTCCGTCATCTTCGTCAGCATATAGTTCGTCGTTCCGTTGATGACGCCCATGACCTCGGAGATTTCGTTCGCCGTCAGACATTCCTTCAACGGCTTGATGATCGGGATGCCGCCGCCGACACTGCCCTCATAGAGGAAATCGACGTGATGCTTATCCGCTATACCATAGAGCTCCCGCAAATGTTCGGCAATGACATCCTTGTTGGCGGTGACGACATGTTTGCCCGCACGCATGGCACGCAGCATGTAGTCCTTTGCCGGCATGAGCCCGCCCATCACCTCGACGACAATCGAGATCTCCGGGTCGTTCAGGATCTCCTCAAAGTTGTCCGTGAGGGCAATTCCCTCTGCCTCCGGACGATATTTCTTCGCATCGCGGACGAGAATCTTCTTGATCTCGATGCGTGCGCCACAGCGTCCTGCAATCGTCTCCCCGTTCATAGACAGGGTGCGGATAACGCCGGAGCCGACTGTCCCCGCACCCAAAAGAGCTATCTTGACTGTATTCACAGAATCCCATCCTCCCTGACCACTGCTGCTGATGCACTATCTCAGTCCAAGTATATCATACCATACACACCCAGTATCACAAACGATAGCGTCAGATTTTATTTTCGGTTCCGTGCATCAGCCGTCCGATGTTCTCACGGTGACGGAGAATAACGAGAATCGCCGCCACAGCCGTAAAGAGAACGTACTCTGTCGGATACCCGTAAAGTGCCGCAAGAAACGGTGCAAGAAATGCCGCGACGACAGAGCCGAGGGAGACATAGCGTGACACATAGACGATTGTCAGCCAGATGACAAAGATGATAAACGTCACCTGCCCCATCAGCATCGTCAGAACGCCAAGTGAAGTTGCAACGCCTTTGCCGCCGTGAAAGCGGAGAAAGAGCGAAAAGCTGTGCCCGAGAATGGCACACAATCCTCCGACGACTGCAGCGAGCGGCGTACTGACAAGGAGCAGTCCAAGCATAACGCCCGCCTGCCCTTTCAGGCTGTCCGCAACAAATACGGCAATGCCCGCGCCCTTTCCGAGCGTGCGCCACGCATTCGTCGCACCGATATTGTGACTGCCATAGTCGCGCAGATCCTTATGCCAGATCAGTTTTCCAAGAATCAGTCCACTCGGAATCGATCCGATGAGATAGGCGGCGATGGCTGCGGCGAGATACATCATTGTTCTTCCTCCTTGCGCGCGCGCACCACGAGGCGGATCGGCGTTCCCTCGAAACCGAAGCTCTCGCGCAGACGATTTTCGATAAAGCGCAGATAGGAGAAGTGCATGAGTTCGGGGTCATTGACGAAAATAATGAACGTCGGCGGGACAATACTCACCTGCGTGACAAACAGAATCTTGAGCTGCTTGCCCTTCTTCGTCGGCGGCGGATTGACCGATACCGCATCGCGAATTAGCTCATTGAGTACACTCGTCTTGATGCGCATCGACTGCTGCTCCGCCACATATTTCACGAGCTCCGTCACACGCTCCACACGCTGTCCCGTCAAGGCCGACGTATAGAGGACAGGGGCATACTGGAGGAAGCCAAGCTTTTCGCGCAGATCATCTGTAAAGCGCAGCGTCGACTTGTCGTTCTTCTCTGGGAAAATATCCCATTTATTCACGACGATGATGACACCCTTGCCCGACTCGTGCACATAGCCCGCAATCTTCGTATCCTGTTCCAGAATCCCCTCGGCAGCGTTGATGACCATGAGGACAACCCCCGCACGGTCGATCGCGCGCAGGGAGCGCATCACGCTGTACCGCTCCACAGGCAGAGTGATCTTTCCCTTGCGCCGCATCCCTGCCGTATCAATGAGAAGATACTTTGCACCGTCTTTGGTAAAATGTGTGTCAATCGCATCGCGGGTCGTCCCCGGCACATCACTGACGATCACGCGCTCCTCACCGAGCAGACGATTCACGAGCGATGATTTGCCGACATTTGGACGACCGACGACGGCAATAGCGATCTCATCCGTCTCCTGTGACTCCGCCGGCTCTTCCGGGAACGCCGCGACGACGGCATCCAGCAGATCGCCGAGATTCATCGCATTGGAGGCAGAGATGGGAATCGGGTCACCGAGCCCAAGCGAATAGAAATCGTAGATCAGCGCCTCACGCTCAAAACTGTCGATCTTGTTGACCGCCAGAATCACGGGTTTTTTCGTCCGCCGCAGAAGACGTGCGACCTCCTCATCCGAAGTTGTCAGTCCTGCCCGCCCATCGACGAGAAAGAGGATAACATCTGCCTCCTCCATCGCCAGCTCTGCCTGAGAACGCATCGAACGCAGGATATGGTCGCTCTCATCGAACTCTATGCCGCCGGTGTCAATGATCGTAAACTCATGGTTCAGCCACTCCGCATCCAGATAGATGCGGTCACGCGTCACGCCCGGCATATCATCGACAATGGAGACACGCTTTTTGCCGATCTGATTGAACAGCGTTGACTTCCCGACATTGGGCCGCCCGACCACTGCCACAATAGGTTTGCTCATGATCCCTCACTCCTCTCCCTGCATCCTCAGCGATTTCCTGCCACAGGCTTTGTATAGCCCGCGTTGCTCTGCCATGTATAACCACCGCTCGCACGTGTGCGATGATAATGTGCCCAATCCGAAAGTGCCGCATAGTAGTCCGCGCCCGTCGCTACCGGCTCGATGCGCAGGGCAGGAAATTCCGTCCGTAGGGCATCAAGAGTCATATCATCCAGAAAGACATCCTCCCCCTCACGCAATGCCGATGCGGGAATGAGTACACCGTCAACGTCACGGGGCATCTTTCGCAGGGCCGCTGCAATATCTGCACCGATGAGGAGGCCCGACACATTGACCATCGCACCGAAATGACGATTTTCAACGGGCAAGACGAAAATATTCTGCTCCAGAGGATCAAGCTCCCGCGCCTTTGCCGCCAGAACGGGAGCAACCGCCGTTCCGCTCACGACGGCGAGGTGAGCGTCGCATGCGGCGCCGCGCTCCTTTGCCGCATCCCACTCCCCGATGAAGCTGCGCGTCAGCCCAATCCCATTGTCGAGCTGGGGAAAGCCATCGTACATTGCGGCAGGCGGAACCTCGCGCCCTGCCAGAAAGTAAAATTCATCGGCAAGGTAGATGAAGGTACGCCCTTCTTCTGCACGCATTTTTTCCTGCCACGGCTCGACCTGGTCGATCACGCGCGCTGCACCGTCCCGATCAAACTGAACGAGCGGGAACGGATCCGTTCGATGCTTTGTCAGTCCAACGGGTACGATGGCGAGCGAAAGTGCATGAGGACGCCGCGCCGTAATGTCACGAATCGTCCGCTCGAGTTCCTCTCCGTCATTCAGCCCGGCACAGAGCACCACCTGCGTATGATACTCCACGCCCGCCTCTTCGAGCCGCGCGAGCTGCCCAAGAATATCCCCTGCCCACGAACATCGCAGTATCTCCGCACGCAGGACGGGATTCGTACACTGCACCGATACGTAGAGAGGAGAGAGATGCAGCCGTGCAATACGCGCGTAATCCGCCTCCCCCATGTTGGTCAGTGTCACAAAATTACCATAGAGAAAGGACAGGCGGTAATCGTCATCCTTCACAGAAAGGCTGTGGCGCATGTGCGGGGCAATCATATCGACAAAGCAGAAATAGCAGTGATTCGCACATTCACGAATCCCGTCGAATACGGCGCTCTCAAACTCCACGCCGAGCTCCTCGTCATAGTCCTTGTCGAATGCAATGCACTCCTGCGTCCCATCGGCATGTTCAACGAGAAGCTCAATCTCCTCGTCCGCCATCGCAAAGCTGACGTCAATAATATCGCGCAGCGGCATATCGTTGATCGCAAGGATCTTATCCCCCGCCACAAGCCCCAGCTCATCGGCAAGGCTTCCCTCCGGCACGCGAAGAATTACTCCTGGATATGCCTTTGCCACATTCCCCTCCCCTTCTCGAAGCAGCTATTTCAAAGTACTGCCAGCATATCCTTCACGCCCTTCAGGTACGTATCCCGCGCAAAGTTCACGAGTTCACCGGATTGGCGGATCTTCACCTCAATCGTTCCATTTTCTATGGTCTTGGGTCCGATCGCAATGCGCACAGGATAACCGATGAGATCACAGTCGTTGAACTTCACGCCCGCACGCTCACGACGGTCATCGAGCAGTACATCGACACCTGCAGCACGCAGCTCCTCGTAAATCTCCTCAGCGTATGCGAGCTGTTCCTCCACCTTGGCGTTTACTGCCACGACGACGACTTCGTACGGTGCAATCGCACGCGGCCAAATGATGCCATGTGCATCGTGGTTCTGTTCGATTGCCGCCGCCATCGTGCGCCCGACACCGATACCATAGCAGCCCATCTGTAGGGGCTGCGTCTTCCCAGACTCATCGAGGAACGTCGCCCCCATTGCCTCACTGTACTTCGTGCCGAGCGCAAAGATCTGTCCTGCCTCAATGCCCCGTCCGATATGAAGATGTCCTACTCCGCAGGAAGGGCACAGATCGCCCTCTGCAACAAGGCGAATATCCGTCACGGTCACTGACCCAAAGTCGCGCTGCGGGTTGACGTTAATATAGTGAAAGTCCTGTTCATTGGCGCCAGAGACCGCATTGTGCATCCGCATGGCCGTCTCATCAACCACGATACACGTGCCCTCTTTGATGCCAATCGGGCTCATAAAGCCCGGGCACCCGCCAGCCGCGCGAATGGCCGCCTCATCCGCCATACACAGCTCCTGTGCCCCAACGGCATTCGCAAGCTTCACTTCATTGACTTCGTGGTCGCCGCGCAGGAATGCGAGGACGAGTACATCCTCCTCGGTCTGATAGGCGACTGCCTTGATCGTCTTCTCGACAGGAATCCTGAGATACTCAGCAAGCATGGCAATCGTATGAGCATCGGGCGTTGCCACTTTTTCAAGCGGCAGTGCTTCCTCCGCAGCGGCATCGATGGGACGCAGTGCCGCCTTCTCGTCACTCGCAGCATAGCTGCACGCATCACAGCAGGCAATACGCGACTCCCCCTCAGGGGCAAGAACGGTAAACTCCTCCGAGTGCCCGCCGCCGATTGCACCGCTGTCGGCCTCCACCGCACGGAAGTTCAGTCCGCAGCGCGTGAAAATATTCGTATAGGCCACGGCCATCTTGCGATAGGACTCGTTCATCCCCGCGATATCCTTGTCAAAGGAATAGAGATCCTTCATGATGAACTCACGGCTGCGCATCACTCCAAAACGTGGGCGACGCTCATCACGGAACTTGTCCTGAATCTGATAGAGCATGAGCGGGAGCTGCTTGTACGAGCGCACCTCATCACGCACGAGCGCCGTAATCATCTCCTCATGCGTCGGTCCCATGCAGAACTCGCGGCCATGGCGATCCTTCACGCGAATCATCTCCGCGCCGTATGCTCCCCAGCGGCCGCTCTCCTCCCAGAGTTCGGACGGCTGCAGGATTGGCATCATGATCTCCTGTCCGCCTGCGGCATCCATCTCCTCACGGATGATCTGCTCAATCTTTCGGATGGTGCGCCACGCGAGCGGCAGATAGGTATACATCCCGCCGGCAGACTTGCGAATGAGACCAGCGCGGTACATGAGCTGATGGCTCGCAATCTCCGCCTCCGCAGGCGTATTTCTAAGGGTAGGCGCGTACAGATTCGTTGCTCTCATGACCGTTTCCGTTCCTCCAATATCGCATCAATCTCCCGAAAAAGTTCGGGCAGCAGTTCTTCTTCCTTTACCTTGCGAATGACCTCTCCCTTGCGGAAGATCAGCCCCTCGCCATTGCCGCCGGCAATACCGACATCCGCACCGCGTGCCTCACCGGGACCATTGACGACACAGCCCATCACAGCCACCTCGATGGGATCCTCCATGCCGCGCAGACGTTCCTCGACCTTCTCCGCGATGGAGGCGAGATCGATGCTCGTCCGCCCGCACGTAGGACAAGCGACGAGCGTTGGCCCATACTCCTTCAGACCGAGCGCCTTCAGAATCTCATTTGCCGTACGAACTTCGACGACGGGATCACCTGTCAGCGAGATGCGTATCGTATCGCCAATTCCCTCGGCGAGGAGAGCCCCGACACCGACAGCAGACTTAATGATGCCCGTCCCCGCCGTGCCCGCTTCCGTGATACCGAGATGCAGCGGGTAGTCTGTGCGTTCACTCATCAGACGGTAGGCCGCAAGTGTCAGCGGGACATCATGTGCCTTGAGCGAAATCTTCATGTCATGAAAATCCAGCTCCTCCAGAATGCGCACGTGTTCCATGGCAGATTCAACCAAGGCCTCCGCCGTGACGCCACCATACTTCTTGAGCATTTTATGGTCAAGTGAGCCGGCATTCACGCCGATGCGAATGGGGATCCCCCCCTCACGTGCCGCCGCTACGACCTTTTTCACGCGCTCCGTCCCACCGATATTGCCGGGATTGATGCGCAGAGCCGCAATCCCCTGTGCCATCGCCTCAAGCGCAAGCTTGTAGTCAAAGTGGATATCGGCGACAAGCGGAGTTTTCACCTGGCGAATGATATTGCCGAGGTTCTTTGCCGCCGCCATATCTGGCACAGCGAGGCGTACGATATCACAGCCTGCCGCCGCGAGTTCGCGGATCTGCCTTACTGTAGCCTCCGTATCCGTCGTCTTCGTGTTGCACATGGACTGCACGGAGATCGGTGCACCACCCCCGATGGGGATATTCCCAATATGAATCTGCCGCGTGCGGCGGCGTTCAAGTGTTGACATGACGCGGGTCAGCCTCCTGCAAAAATACGTACGACATCATTCTTCATCGCGAGCAGCATCAACAGAATAATCAGCCCCACACCCGCATTTTGGATATAGTGCATGACCTTCGGGCTCAGGGGCTTGCCACGCACCGCCTCAACACAGAGCGTCAGAAAGTGTCCGCCGTCCAGTGCCGGTACAGGCAGAAGATTGATGATCGCAAGATTGAGACTGAGGAGTGCGGCGAAATTGAGGAGCGGGACAATGCCCATCTCTGCGACTTCTCCCGCCATCTGTGCCACACCGATTGGCCCCGCAAGTTCCGAGCCGGAGAGCTCCAGAATGATCCGATAGAGCGCATCGAGCATCATCACGACAATCATCGCCGTCCGCTCAAATGCCATCGAGATGGACTGGAAGAAGCCAGGATAGGTGCTGGTATAGGCATTCACAATGCCGATGTATCCACGCTGCTGTGAGGCATCATAATGTGGGGTCACACTGACCGTCAGCTCCTGCTCATTGCGCTCCACCTGCATCGTCATCGGAACTGTTCCGTGGTTTGTGCGAATGGCGTCCACCATCTCCTGCCACGTCTCGATGGGCTTACCATCGATCGCAATGATGCGGTCATTCGCCATGAGCCCCGCCTGTGCAGCAGGATTATCGGCAAGCACCTTGCCAAGAACAGGCGCAGGATTCGGCGTCTGCACCCCGGCAAAGAAAAAGATCCCGAAAAAAAGAACGATCGGCAGGATAAAATTCATCGCCGATCCAGCAAGAATCACAATCATGCGGGAGAGAATCGGCTTGCGGCAATAGCCGCGATCACCGGCATCGTTGTCATCTGCTGCCATGCCGGCAATATCATTGAATCCGCCCAGCGGAACCAGACGGATCGAATAGACTGTCTCTCCATAGCGAAAATGCACAAGACGCGGTCCAAAGCCGATGGCAAATTCATCCACGCGCATCCCAGTCAGTTTTGCCGTGATAAAATGCCCCAGCTCGTGCACAAAGACGAGCAGTCCGAAGACAAAGACTGTCGCAGCAATTTTCTCTAACATCCAAGCTCCTTTTGCCCCACTCAGCGCAGGACAATGTATACCGTATAGTAATAGACCAGCGGCGCCGTAAAGAGGACACTGTCAAAGCGATCCCATACACCGCCGTGCCCCGGGATAATCGCGCCCGAGTCCTTGATGCCCGTCTGTCGCTTCATCATGGACTCGACAAGATCACCAAGCGTACCGAGCACGGCAATCGCTGCGCCCAGTGCAGCCATCTGCGGCAGCGGCATTGCGAGAAGCCAGCCAAGCCCCACAATGACAGCAATCGTACCGATCAGGCCGCCAAAGAATCCCTCGATCGTCTTATTCGGGCTAATAGCAGGTGCCAGCTTGTGCGAGCCAAACGCACGCCCGGCAAAATAGGCGAAACTGTCACTCGCCCATGTCCCGATAAACATCACCCAGACCATCGCTGCTCCGCAGGAAAACGTCTCAATCGGCGTCGTATAGACAGGCCCCGTCATATTCCGCAGGAGAATAAGCAGTGCAAATGGCATGCCGATGTAGCAGATCCCCGCCACAGAAACAGTCGCATCGTGAACTGACACATCGCCGCGCAGGAGGACGCAGGTCATCAGGGCTAGCGTCGAGGATGCGATCAAGGCAAGCAGAATCACGCTCTCCTGCCCGATGAACGCGCCATACAGCATCCCCCCGATGCCAAGAATACCGGAGAATAAGGCAGGACTACCTCCACGGTGCGAAAATGCACGTGTATACTCAAACCACGCGAGAGCTGCGAGCACCGCTGCGGCAACCGTAAACGTTGTTCCGCCCATCTGTATAACATATCCTGCAATACCAATGCCGATAATGCCGGAGATAATGCGTGTAATCAAAGACAGCCTCCATCTTTATTCTTCTGTAGTAAGCCCGCCAAAGCGCCGACTTCGTCCTGCAAAGTCCTCAATGGCACGCTTAAGTTCTTCCGGTGTGAAATCCGGCCAATGCGTCTCCGTAAAATATAGCTCTGCATAGGCAGACTGCCATAGGAGGAAGTTGCTCAAGCGAAGATCGCCGCTCGTACGGATGAAGAGATCCACGGGCGGATCGCCCGCCGTATCGAGTGCATTGGAAAAGAGTGCCTCGTCGATTTCCTCGGGGCGAAGCTCCCCTTCTGCGACACGCGTGGCCAACTTGCGAACAGCACGCACGATCTCATCCTGGCTGCCATAATTCGCCGCCAAATTAAAATGCACGCCGGTATTATGCGCCGTACGCTGCTCTGCATCCTCCATACGGGCAAGGAAACGATCAGAGAAGCGATCCCGCCGACCGATGAAGCTCATACGGACATTTTGCTCATGCATCTCCGTGATCTCCTTCTCCAGGAAAGAATCGAAGAGATTGAGCAGAAAATCGACTTCCCGATGAGGGCGCTTCCAATTCTCTGTTGAAAAGGCATAGACGGTCAGCACCTCTATGCCTATATGCGAAGCGGCACGAACAATACGCTTCAAGGTACGCGCCCCCGCCTCATGGCCTGCCGAGCGTGATTTTCCTTTCCCTTCTGCCCATCTTCCATTGCCATCCATCACGATGGCAACATGACGTGGCAGACTGGCACGATCGAGTGCAAGATTGGAAAGGCTGTGATCGCTGTCGATGTCCGGCGTATCATTTTTTTTGCCGAATATTCTCTTCCACATATCAAATCTTTCCCCTTCTCCTATGCCTTTACTCTTCTACCAAAACACCCCTTCGGCGGATGCCGAAAGGGGTGTCGCGCATTCAGCGGAAATGTTCTTCGTAGGCGGCGACAGTCGGACTGCACAGCGGAAGTTCCGTGAGCGTGACCTGATGCACAGCCCCATTCTGGTGAACACGAATGACATAGGACTGCGTCTCATCGACGGGAAAAAAAGGACGTGATGCACGCGATACCGATATCGTGTAGGATGCGCCTTCGGCATCCAGCTCCCGTCGCACCTCATCCCATGGACGTGCCGAAAAGGAATCCTCCATCAGATCTCCATGACCTCTTTTTCCTTTGCTGCACGCATCTCGTCCATCTGCTTGACGAACTTATCGACGAGCTTTTGCACAGAGTCCTGACCGCGCTTGGACTCGTCCTCATTGATCTCCTTGTCCTTCTCGAGCTTTTTGATCGCCTCGTTTGCATCGCGTCGGATATTGCGCAGAGCGACCTTCGCCTCTTCCGTCTTCTTGCCGACCGTCTTGATCAGCTCCTTGCGGCGCTCCTGCGTCGGCTGAGGGATCGCAAGGCGAATCACATTCCCGTCAGAGTTCGGCGAAAGACCGAGATCAGACTTTGAGATGGCGATTTCGATCTCATGCAGAATAGACTTCTCCCACGGCGTAATGACGATCATGTGCGGCTCCGGCACCGTCACCTTGGCAAGCTGGTTGACCGAGGTCGGTGTCCCATAGTAGGGCACCATGATCTTATCCAAGAGATTCGGCGTTGCGCGTCCTGCGCGCAGCGAAGAGAACTCGCGGCGAAGCGCCTCGATCGCCTTACTCATACTCTCCTCATGCTTTGACAGAATATCCTTGATCATACTGCTTCGCCTCCTACTGTTGTGCCAATCGGCTCGCCAAATGCTGCCCGTGCAATATTTTCATGCACATCAATATTAAACACCACCATGGGGATGTTATTCTCCATGCAGAGACTAGTCGCCGTCGCGTCCATGACCGCGAGTCCCTTGTTCAGAATATCAATATACGCCAGTTTCTCAAAACGCTTGGCATTGGGGTTCTTATTCGGGTCGGAATCGTAGATGCCGTCCGTTCCCTTCTTCGCCATGAGAATAACGTCCGCCTCGATCTCCGCAGCGCGCAGAGCGGCCGTCGTATCCGTGGAAAAATAGGGATTCCCCGTACCTGCACCGAAGATCACCACGCGCCCCTTCTCCATGTGACGGATGGCACGGCGGCGAATATACGGTTCTGCCACCTGACGCATCTCAATGGCACTCTGGACACGCGTGTCAACGTCCTGATTTTCGAGAGCATCCTGCAGGGCGAGTGCGTTCATCACAGTCGCCATCATCCCCATATAGTCTGCCGTCGTGCGGTCCATCCCCTTCGCACTGCCCGCGAGTCCGCGCCAGATATTTCCTCCGCCGACCACAATGGCGACATCGATACCGTGATCGCGTACCTTCTTAATCTGCGCGGCAATTGCCTCGACAACCTGTGGATTGATCCCGAATCCCTGATCTCCCGCGAGCGCTTCTCCGCTCAGCTTCAACACGACGCGACGATATTTCGTTTCCAAGACGACTCCTCCTGTCACGCACATTCTCTGCGCCATTATAGCACATTTTTCCAAAAAAATCCGCAGACCATCTGCAAAAAAGAGCTGCCGTCGGGCAGCTCTCCTCTCTTCATATCATCTTACTTCATCTGAGCAGCGACCTCTGCAGCGAAGTCCTCCTGCTTCTTCTCGATGCCTTCGCCCAGCTGATAGCGCGTAAACGCCTTGATCTCTACCGAGCCGAGCACATCTGCAATCTTCTTCTCCGGATCCTTGACGAATTTCTGCTCAAGCAGGCAGACTTCCTCATAGAACTTATTGATACGCCCCTCAACCATCTTCTCGATGATCTTCTCGGGCTTGCCCTCCTCAAGCGCCTGTTTACGGAGGACTTCCTTCTCATGCTCGATATGATCAGCCGTCACGCCGGCACGATCAATCGCGAGCGGCGCCGCTGCCGCAATCTGCATCGCAATATCCTTGCCGAGCTGCTCATCCCCACCGGAAAGCTCAACGAGGACGCCGATCTTACCGCCCATGTGGATGTACGTTGCCACACGGCCTGCATCCTCATAGCGGGCGAAGCGGCGAAGGGAAATCTTCTCCCCGATCGTTGCCGTTGCCTCGGTAATGAGGGAGGCAACATCCTTGCCATCCAGCGTGCTTGCATTCAGTGCATCGAGATCTGCCGGGTTCGTCTCTGCAATGTGCTTTGCGACCTTCGCACTGAGCTCACGGAACTGTTCATTGCTGGCAGCAAAGTCCGTCTCGCAGTTGATCTCGACAATGACACCGACCTTCGCGTCGGACGAGAGATATGCTGTCACCGCGCCCTCAGCAGCGATGCGTCCCGCCTTCTTCTCGGCCTTTGCAATCCCCTTCTCGCGCAGATAGTCGATTGCCTGCTGCATATCGCCGTTCGTCTCTGCGAGAGCCTTCTTGCAGTCCATCATACCTGCGCCCGTGCGCTCACGCAGTTCCTTTACCATCGCTGCACTAATTGCCATTATCGTTCCTCCTATGATCGTTCCATAAAAAAGGGGTAAGGGGATAATGCTCCCTTACCCCACTGTCTTTGATTACTCAGCCGCTTCCTGTGCGCCGCCCTGATTTCCCTCGAGCACAGCGTCTGCCATGCAGCCCGTGAGAAGCTTCACGGCACGGATCGCATCG
This sequence comes from Centipeda felix, assembly GCF_900186465.1. Classification (GTDB taxonomy): domain Bacteria; phylum Bacillota; class Negativicutes; order Selenomonadales; family Selenomonadaceae; genus Centipeda; species Centipeda felix. Next base: position 1,727 of record NZ_LT891959.1, on the reverse strand, counting down.
TCGTTGCCCGGGATCACATAGTCGATCTCATCCGGGTCACAGTTCGTGTCGACAATCGCGACGATGGGAATGTTCAGCTTGCGTGCCTCGGCAACCGCAATACGCTCCTTGCGCGGGTCAACGACAAAGAGTGCACCCGGCAGACGGTTCATATCCTTAATACCGCCCAGATAACGCTCGAGCTTCTCCTTCTCGTGGCGCAGCCCCTGCACTTCCTTCTTCGTGAGAACCTCGAACGTGCCGTTCTCCTCCATCTCCTCAAGTGCCTTGAGACGATGAATACGACGCTGAATCGTCTGGAAGTTCGTCAGCATGCCGCCGAGCCAACGCTCGTTGACGTAGTACATATTCGCACGGAGCGCCTCCTCGCGGATGGCCTCCTGTGCCTGCTTCTTCGTGCCGATGAAGAGCACGGACTTCCCTTCCTGCGCAACGCTGCGAAGGAAATTGTACGCCTCATCCACCTTGCGCACCGTCTTCTGCAGATCAATGATGTAGATACCATTGCGCTCTGTGAAGATGTAACGTGCCATCTTCGGGTTCCAGCGACGCGTCTGATGTCCGAAATGGACACCTGCCTCCAGAAGCTGCTTCATAGAAATGACTGCCATAAAATACCTCCTGTTGTTCTTCCGCGCTTCTCATCCGCTGTACCACCGCATAAATACGGCACAGAACAGCTATCGAAAACGCGTGTTTTTTACACTAGGGCGTATTATAGCATACCATAGGCGCCAAAACAACGCCCTGCAGAATTTTTTTACAAAAAAAAGAGCTCCAGCACGAAGACGTTGGTCTTCGCGTAGAGCTCCTCTGCCTATCATTCAATTGGTCTTCGTCGCTGCAAGTGGATCCGTCACATCAACACCCTTCGGTGCATAGAGTATGATCGTACTCGACACGACATGTGCCGTGCCATGCATCACATAGCAGGCACCATTCAGGAAGTCACAGACACGACGGCGTTCCGGCTCGCTCATGCAGTCAAAATTCACGGCGATCGCAATCCCCTGTTTCAGCTGGACCACCGCCGGGGCCGCATCATCGTAACGACGCGGACGATGAATCCGCACGCGCAGTTCCGATACCTTCGTCGTATGTACCGTCAGCGGCGTCGAACTCCCCTCCCCTGTCACAGGCGTACGCGGAGATTGAAAGGAACTGGTGTTGCCATAGGAAGGCGATGAGAATGACGACACCGTTCCCCCATTGGCAACGCGTCGCTGGGAAGCAAAACTCTGCTGTGCTGCCTGCGTCGTCTGAGCAGTCTGTGACGCCTGCTGTGCGCGAATCGCCTCTTCCTCTTCTTCGTCCTCAGCAATCGGTATAAATGAGTCCACAACGTGTGAAACCATATCTTTCACACGTGAAAACAAAGATTCCGCCCCCATATACCTCTTCCTTCCTTGATCTGTATCATCCGCCGAAAATTGGCGACAAATTCTCATCCTGCTAACGCAGACATACTATCATATTTCTTTCAGAAAAGCAAGTGCACCGACAAGAAAGTTGATGAAAAAACTTTTCGGTTTATTGTAAAATGAAATCGGACACATAAAAAAGTAGAACATACAGAATCAATCTGGTAAAATATCTTTGCACAAACACTACCAGGAGGTTCTGTATGTCCCACACTCATTCTACCACAAAACGCCGCACATTCAAGCACTTAAACGCCTATCAGCGCGGGCAGATCGAAGCGATGCTGCGTCTCGGTGTCCCCAAGG
>NZ_LT891958.1 GCF_900186465.1 Centipeda felix | reverse complement strand
CACGTACACCGTGCGCATTGCCCTCGCGGACGCGCCCGCCGACCTGCCGCTCGGCATGACGGCACGCGTACGCCTCGGCACACCGGCGGAGAGCGGCGCGGTTCTCCCGCTCTCTGCCATCCATCAGACGGGTGACGAGGCACAGGTCTACGTCGTCGAGGACGGCGTCGTACACCTTCACTCTGTCACCGTGACCGCATTCCGCGAGCGGGACGTCGTCGTCACAGGGCTCCCGCAGAACGCCGTCGTCGTGACGGCGGGTGTCCACCGCCTCCATGACGGAGAGAAGGTGCGCACGAAATGAGAAACCTCACCGAGCTCTCTCTGCGCCACCGCTCCATCGTCTGGTACTTCATCATCGTCTTTGCCGTCGGCGGCATCCTTGCCTACGAGTCCCTCGGACGCATGGAGGATCCCTCCTTCATCATCCGCCAGATGGTCATCACCGCCGTATGGCCCGGCGCGACAGCAGAGGATATGCAGGAGCAGGTCACGGACAAACTCGAGCGGCGGTTCCAAGACACCCCGGGACTAAAGGAGATCACGAGCGAGACGCGTGCAGGACAGACCATCATCTACGTCGACCTGCGCGACGACGTCGACGCAAAGCTCATCCGCCCGACGTGGCGCGACGTGCGCAACTTCGGCGAGGATGTAAAGAGTGAGCTGCCGGACGGCGTCATCGGTCCATTCTACAACGACCGCTTTGACGACGTATACGGCTCCATCTACGCCGTCACGGGCGAGGACTACACGGACGAGGAGCTGCGCGCCGCCGCAGAGAACGTGCGCCGCCGCATCCTCTCCGTCCCGAGCGTACAGAAAGTCGAGCTGGTCGGCGTCCAGCGCGAGCGCGTCTACGTCGAGATCGCACGCGACCGCCTCGCCTCCCTCGGCATCCCGCCCACGGCCATCACGGAGGCCCTGCGCACACAGGACACCGTCCTCCCGGGTGGCTCGATTGAGACCGTGGATGGCAGTGTGAACCTGCGCGTCTCGGGCGTCTTTGACAGCCTCGACGACATCCGCGCCCTCCCCATCGCGGCGGACGGACGCGTATTCCGCCTCGGCGACATTGCGGACATCTCGCGTCGCCCGATTGACCCCGCCGATCCGAAAATGCAGTATAACGGCGCACCCGCCGTTGGCATCGCCGTCTCCATGGAGGACGGCGGCAACATCCTCGCGCTCGGCGAAGACCTCAAAAAACTCACCGCGCAGCTCCGAGAGGACCTCCCGCTCGGCATGGAGCTGCACGAGGTATCGAACCAGCCCGCCGTCGTACAGCACTCCATCCACGACTTTGTCGAGACGCTGGCCCTCGCCATCGTCATCGTCCTCGCCGTCAGCTTTCTCTCGCTCGGACTGCGCACCGGGCTCGTTGTCGCGTGCTGCATCCCACTCGTCCTCGCAGGCACATTCGTCTGCATGTACGCCCTCGGCATCGACCTGCACAAGGTCTCCCTCGGCGCACTCATCATCGCCCTCGGACTGCTCGTCGACGACGCCATCATCGCCGTCGAGATGATGAGCGTCCAGCTCGAGCGCGGCAAGACCCGCTTTGACGCCGCCTGCCACGCCTTTACCCAGACGGCAAAACCCATGCTCACAGGCACCCTCATCACCTGCGCGGGCTTCATCCCCGTCGCCTTCTCCAAGGGCATGGCAAGCGAGTTCTGCGCCGCCCTCTTCCCCGTCATCGGCATCGCACTCCTCCTTAGCTGGATCGTTTCCATCATGGTCGCGCCGCTCTTCGGCTACCATCTCATTCGCATCGAGGGGGACGCGGAGCACGACCCGTACGCAACGCCGTTCTATCGGTTCTTTCGGCGCGTGCTCACCTTCTTCCTCGCACATCGTGCCGTCGTCCTCGTCAGCACGGCCCTTGTCTTCTTCGTGAGCCTTGCCGCCTTCCCGCACATCAAACAGACCTTTTTCCCGCCCTCGCTGCGCCCCGAGCTGCTCGTCAGCCTCACCCTCCAGCAGGGCTCCTCGCTCGCGTCCACACAGGCAGAGGCGGATCGCCTCACCGCCATACTGGACGAAAACAGCGACAAAATCGAGAACTACGTCGCCTACATCGGACAGTCTACACCGCGCTTCGTCCTCACCGTCAACCCGAAGGCGGACGCGGAGAACCGCGCCCAGTTCGTCATCACAGCAAAGGGCACGGAGGAGCGCGAGGCACTCGCTGCCATCATCCGTGACGCCGCCGACGACGAGCTGACGGGCGCGCGCGTCGCGACACAGTACATCCAGACCGGCCCGCCGGCGGACTACCCCGTCATGCTGCGCGTCTCGGCACCGACCACCGACGAGGTGCGCCGCGTCGCCGAGCAGGTCAGCGCCATTGCGGCCGCCGACCCTGCGACCGACAACGTCCATCTCGACTGGACCGAAAAGGCAAAGGGCATCCGCGTCGACCTCGACAAGGACAAGCTGAAACGCTACGGACTCAGCGCCAAGGATGTCAAGCAGATGCTCTACACCGAGATCTCGGGCGCAAAGGCAGCGGAGTTCTACACGGGCGACCGCACCCTCGGCATCGTCCTGCGGCTCACCGAGGCAGACCGCACAGACCTCGGACAGCTCGGTGCACTCCCCATCCCCACGCGCAGCGGGAGCATCCCGCTCGACCAGATCGCGCGCCTCTCCTACGAGGCGGAGGATGGGCTCATCAAGCGGCATAACCTCCTCCCGTCCATCATGGTCGAGGCGGACGTCACACAGGGCGAGGGCAACGACGTCGCCCTGCGCATCTACGATGCGACCGAGGAACTGCGCGAGAACCTCCCCGCCGGCACCACTATCGTCCCGTCGGGCGCGCTCGCGGACGCTGACGACTCCATGAACTACCTCGTAAAACCCGTCCCCGCCATGATCTTCATCATCATGACCCTGCTCATGTTCCAAGTCGGCAGCATGGGCAAGATGGCACTCACCCTCCTCACCGCACCGCTCGGCCTCATCGGCGTCGTCATTGCCATGCTCCTCACGGACTCCGCGATGGGCTTCGTCGCCTACCTCGGCGTACTCGCCCTCTTCGGCATGATCATCCGCAACTCCGTCATCCTCATCGACCAGATCAAGAAACATGAGGAGGCAGGCGAGAAGCCCATGGACGCTATCATCGACTCCGCCGTTCTGCGATTCCGCCCCATCATGCTCACGGCAGCCGCTGCCATCCTCGGCATGCTGCCGCTCATGTTCAACATCTTCTGGGGGCCGATGGCTGTCGCTATCGCGGGCGGCCTCATCGTCGCCACCGTCCTGACCCTCCTCGTCCTCCCCGTCATGTACGCCGCGGCGTATCGGATCAAATAATTCCATCAACGAAAATAAACTGCCGTACGAGACATCCTCGTGCGGCAGTTTTTTTGCGCTTCTCCCGCTGCGCTAAGCCCCCCGCCGCAGCGGGAGAGGGGCATGCGTTAGCGTGACGGAGCGGGCGCCATGAGCGACATCTCGATGTCTGTGAAACACCAAATACAAACTCCACGTATGTTCCTGCATAAAAGCAGGACAACGATTCATCCGTGGCGAATGATAAAAAAGATATTGTTGCTATTGGGACATCGGAGGATTTGACATGTCAGAGACAATATTTACGTGTGACGAGATAAAACAACGCCTGCAGCCGATTCTGGCAGAGCATCAGATTCGGCAGGCAATACTCTTTGGCTCCTACGGCAAGGGGACGGCGACGAAAAACAGCGATGTGGACTTGCTCGTTGACAGCAATCTCCGTGGGCTGCAATTCATGGGGCTTGTTGAGGATCTGCGTGAGGCACTGGATGATAAGGACATGGATGTGTTCGATATCACTCATATCGAGCCGAAGTCTCGCCTCGCTGAGGAAATTCGACAAACGGGGATTCAGATTTATGCGCGATAAGGTCATCATTGACAAAATGCTCCGTTATACCGACAAGATATGTGCATACTGCGAAGGCATGTCTTATGAGGAATTTCGCGTGAACGATATGCTCGTTGAGGCCTGTGTGTTCAATCTCGGTCAGATCGGAGAATTGACGGCGAGGCTGGGCCAGTCATTCAAGCAGGAGAACGCGCAGGTGGCATGAGCGCAAATCTACGGCTTGCGAAATCGCATCGTCCACGACTACGAGGGCGTGAACCTGCGGTTGATTTGGGAGATCATTGCCGATGATATGCCGGAACTGAGAAACTCATTGATCTGTATAAAAAAGCATTTCGCGAAAATGGATCATGATACGGGCGGATGCCCTCACTTATAACGACGCGATTCTGTCGACGGAGGAAAGACCATGGACAACAAGAAAGAAGTAGAGCGGGCGGAGCTGCACCGCGCCATCTGGCAGATCGCGAACGACCTGCGCGGCAGTGTGGACGGCTGGGACTTCAAACAGTACGTCCTCGGCACGCTCTTCTACCGCTATATCTCGGAGAAACTGACTGACTACCTCAACGCGGAGGAGCGCGAGGCGGGGGATACAGACTTTGACTATGCCGCCCTGCCCGATGATGAGGCAATGGCGGAGAAGGACAACATCGTCCAGATCCTCGGCTTCTTCATCCCGCCGAGCGAGCTCTTTCAGAACGTCCTCGCACGGGCGGAGACCAACGAGAGCCTCAACGAGACACTCGAGCAGGTCTTTCGTCACATCGAGAGCTCGGCGACGGGCACGCCCAGTCAGGACGACCTCACGGGACTCTTTGACGAATTCGACGTGAACAGCAGCAAGCTCGGCGCGACCGTCAAGGAGCGCAACGCCAAGCTGACAAAACTCCTCAGCGGCGTCGGCGCGATGCGCCTCGGACACTATCAGGACAACACCATCGACGCATTCGGCGACGCGTACGAATACCTCATGCGGATGTACGCCTCGAACGCGGGCAAGAGCGGCGGCGAGTACTACACCCCGCAGGAGGTCTCCGAGCTCCTCACGCGCCTCACCGTCATTGGGAAAACGCAGGTGAACAAGGTCTATGACCCCGCCTGCGGCAGCGGCTCACTCCTGCTGAAATTCGCCAAGGTCATCGGCAGGGAGAACGTCCGCAACGGATTCTACGGGCAGGACGAGAACATCACAGCGTACAACCTCTGCCGCATCAACATGTTCCTGCACGACATCAACTTCGACGACTTCGACATTGCGCATGGGGACACACTCATCAACCCCCACCACTGGGACGATGAGCCGTTCGAGGCGATCGTCTCCAACCCGCCGTACTCCAAGAAATGGGCGGGGAAAGACAACCCTCTGCTCATCAATGACCCGCGCTATGCGCCCGCAGGCGTCCTCGCCCCGACGAGCAAGTCGGACTTCGCCTTTATCCTGCACTCCCTAGCGTGGCTCGCGGCGAGCGGCACGGCAGCGATTGTCTGTTTCCCGGGCATCATGTACCGCGGCGGCGCGGAGCAGAAGATTCGTCAGTACCTCGTGGACAGCAACTACGTCGATGCCGTGATTCAGCTGCCGGAAAATCTCTTTTTCGGTACGAGCATTGCGACCTGCATTATGGTGCTTAAGAAATCCAAACCAGATACGACGACTGTCTTTATCGACGCATCGAAGGAATGTGTCAAGGTCACGAACAGCAACAAACTCACACCGGAGAACATCGAGAACATCCTGCGGCTCTACACAGAGCGTGCAGATGTCCCCCATATCGTTCACGTCGTCACGGGCGCGGACATCGCCGCCGAGGACTATAACCTCTCCGTCAGCACCTACGTCGAGCCGGAGGACACGCGCGAGATCATCGACATCACACAGCTCAACGCAGAGCTCCGTGAGATCGTCGCGCGTGAGGCAGTCCTGCGCACGGAGATCGACCGCATCGTCGCCGAGATCGAGGGAGAGGAGGGGACAGCAGGATGAGCAAACTGAGTGAGATGATAAAGGAACTCTGTCCCGATGGGGTGGAGTATAAGAAACTGGGGGAGATTGCACATTACGCAAAAGACCGTATTAAGATCAGTGATATTGACGCCCGCAATTATGTCGGTGTTGAACATTTGCGACAAAATACAGAAGGACGTGAAATGTCCGTAACACTACCTGAGGTTGATTTTGTGATTTCCTTTTATCCAGAGGATATTCTTATCGGCAATATAAGACCCTACCTAAAAAAGGCTTGGTTGGCAGACTGTAATGGAGGAACGAATGGAGATGTACTGACGATACGTATTGTTGATAAAATGTATGTCTCGCCACAGTATCTTTTTTACATATTGTCATCGGAACAGTTTTTTATGTACGATATGAAATATGCAAAAGGCGCAAAAATGCCACGTGGTGATAAAAAGGCAGTGATGAATTACGCAATACCCGTCCCACCGCTTGCCATCCAAAATGAAATCGTAAAATTGTTAGACAATTTTACAGAGCTAACAGCGGAGCTAACAGCGGAGCTTCAGTTGCGAAAAAAGCAGTATTCTTTCTATCGTGACAGTCTTTTGAACTTTTCGCGGGATGATGTGGATGATACAGCTTCTTCTGTTGCTGAGACTCCGCATTATATGGTAGGAGACATATTCAATATTCAAAATGGATATACTCCTTCAAAAAAAGAAGATACTTATTGGGAAAATGGGACAATCCCTTGGTATCGATTGGAGGACATTCGTACACAGGGGAGAATACTTTATGACGCAATCCAACATGTACATTCTTCTGGCGTAAAGGGAAATCTATACCCAACAAAATCACTTTTAATGTCAACGACCGCGACAATCGGAGAATATGCTCTACTTATGACTCCATCTTTATCCAATCAGCAAATGACAAATTTTGCAATAAAGAAGGAATTTGAGGATGTACTTGATGTAAAATTTGCATTTTATTATTTTCATGTATTCGCAGAATGGTGTAAGAAGAATGCGAATCAGAGCGGCGGAATGCCAATTATTACAACTGGGAAACTAAAGATTTTTCCTTCCCCATCCCACCGCTCGAAACGCAGGCAAAAATCGTCTCCATCCTCGACCGCTTCGATACGCTCTGCCATGACCTCACGCAGGGGCTGCCCGCCGAGATCGCCGCCCGCAAAAAGCAGTACGAATACTATCGCGAAAAGCTCCTCACCTTCCCACGGAAGGACGCATAAAAAAGAAGCGCTCGCATCTCTGCGCGCGCTCCCCTCAGTGACAGACAATTATTTGGCAGGCGTCCGCGTCTCCTGCATCTCTCGGGTTTCCCCTGTCATACCGTCGGCGTGTGGTTCGGACGAAATTTACCACCTCAAATAACTGCCTGTTGTTAGCTTTAGTTTAGCCGATATTCTTCGACTTGTAAAGAACTTTTTTATTGCGAAGCAAACGATTCCATTCTTTTTCATCAATCTTCATGAACGTTATGACAGAGTTTTTATAATGATTGGGATCGTTAGAGGTTTGGAGGCGAAGAACTAGCTTGAACTGTTCGCCATATTCGTAAAAACTCTTTAGAATCAGAGCTGTGTTTGGAAGATTTGCTTCAATAACGTAATCCGGAAACTCAATCATCTGAGTTAGATATGTGCAGTATCTTTCAAAAATATTTGGGTGATGTGATTGGATATGTTTGATCTGTGTATCAGATAGAATTACCTCTGTTGTCAATAAATCTGTTGTAATTGACATAAATATGGTTTTGTCAATTTCCCCGAGATATAACAAGTAAAAACCACCTTCCTGTGGTTTTGATTGAAACAAAACGCCCCCAAGTGTGCATATCATCCATGGGATGGCAGAGACATGGGGGAGAAGTTATCTACACTATAGCGTAAAATTATTTTTTTGTAAAGTATTTTAGACAAGTGGGTGCGGGGTGTTTCGGGCGCACATCCACAGAGAAAGAAACGAGGGACATCATGTACTACAATCTCATCGCGAGTGCGGAGGAGAGTACGGTACTCGCACAGTATGTGCGGGAGGAGCGTGCGCCGTACGGCTCGTACCAGTCGGAGGCGGCACTGGAGCGGGCGCTCATCCGTCTGCTGGAGGAGGAGGGCTATGCGTATCTCCCCATTCACGATGAGGCGGAGCTGATCGCCAATCTCCGCACGCAGCTCGCGGCGCTGAATGGCTATGACTTTACAGATGCGGAGTGGGAACGGTTCTTCAAAACGTCCATCGCACCCGCGAGTGACGGTATCGCAGCGAAGACGCGCCGTATCCAGACGGACTATATTCAGAATCTAAAACGTGACGATGGCACGACGAAAAATATACGTCTGATTGACAAGGATCATATCCACAACAACCGACTGCAGGTGATCCATCAGTATGCGGTGGAGGGCGGCGCGGGCGTGGGGGAGAATGCGGCGGCACACACGAATCGCTATGACGTGACGATCCTCGTGAACGGGCTGCCGCTCGTGCATCTGGAGCTGAAACGGCGCGGCGTGGAGATCCGTCAGGCGTTCAACCAGATCAAACGCTATCAGCGGGATTCGTTCTGGGCGGGCACAGGGCTCTATGAGTACGTCCAGATTTTTGTGATCTCGAACGGGACGAATACGAAGTACTATTCCAATACGACGCGCGAGAGCCATATCCGTGAGATGGATGCGGCGGGGCGCAAGGCGAGCAAAAAGACGAGCAACAGCTTTGAGTTTACGTCCTATTGGGCGGATGCGGGCAACCGTCTCATCACCGATCTGATGGATTTCGGGCGGACGTTCCTCGCACGCCACACGCTGCTCGCGCTCCTGACGCGCTACTGCATTTTCACGACGGAAGAAGTGCTGATGATCATGCGCCCGTATCAGATCGCGGCGACGGAGCGGATTCTCGCCCGGATCAAGATTTCGTCGAACTACAAGACGTGGGGGCGCATCGAGGGCGGCGGCTATATCTGGCACACGACGGGCTCGGGCAAGACGCTGACCTCGTTCAAGACAGCGCAGCTCGCTGCGGCGATGCCTGAGATCGAGAAGGTGCTCTTCGTGGTCGACCGCAAGGATCTCGACTACCAGACGATGAAGGAGTACGACCGCTTCGAGAAGGGCGCGGCGAACGGCAATACGTCGACGGCGGTGCTCGCGCGCCAGCTGGCGGACGATGCCGCACGCATTGTAGTGACGACGATCCAGAAGCTGTCGAATTTTATCCGGCAGAACAGGACGCACCCGATCTATGGCAAGCATGTGGTGTTAATTTTCGATGAGTGCCACCGCTCGCAGTTCGGGGAGATGCACACGGCGATCACCAAGGCGTTCAAGAAGTACCACGTCTTCGGCTTTACGGGGACGCCGATCTTTGCGCCGAATGCGGCAGGTGCGGGGCGTCCCTCGGCGCGGACGACGCCGCAGCTCTTCGGGGACAAGCTGCACACCTATACGATTGTGAATGCGATCAATGACGGGAATGTCCTGCCGTTCCGCATCGACTACATCAATACGATCAAGAGCAAGGAGGCGGTCGATGACAAGGAGGTGCGCGCGATTGATCGGGAAAAGGCACTCGCTGCACCCGAGCGCATCCGTGAGGTGACGAAGTATATCCTCGCGCATTTCGATCAGAAGACGATGCGGAGCAAGGCGTATTCGCTGAAGGGTCAGCGTGTGCTCGGCTTTAACTCGATGTTTGCCGTCGCGTCGATTCCCGCCTGCATGGCGTACTATGAGGAGTTTCACCGTCAGCTGAGCGCGGCGGGGCGCGACCTCACGATTGCGACCATCTTTAGCTATGCGGCGAACGAGGACGATCCCGAGGATGCACTGCCCGATGAGGACTTTGATACGGCGAGCCTCAACCCGACGAGCCGCGACTTTCTTGCGCATGCGATTGCGGACTACAACGCGCACTTTCACACGAATTTCTCGACGGACGGGGATTCGTTCCAGAACTACTACAAGGATCTGTCGCAGCGGATGAAGAAGCGCGAGATCGATCTCCTCATCGTGGTGAATATGTTCCTCACGGGCTTTGACGCGACGACGCTCAATACGCTCTGGGTGGACAAGAATCTGAAATACCACGGGCTGATTCAGGCGTTCTCGCGGACGAATCGGATCCTGAACTCCGTCAAAACATTCGGCAATATTGTCGCGTTCCGCAATCTCGCGAAGGCGACGGATGATGCGATCTCGCTCTTTGGCGATGAGAATGCCGAAAGTGTCGTTCTTCTGCGCGGCTTCCGTGACTACTACGATGGCTATGACGATGAAAAGGGGCAGCACCACAAGGGCTATGCGGAGCTCATCGCAGAGCTGCGTGCGAAGTTCGCCGTCGGTGAGCAGGTCTTAGGCGAGGCGGCACAGAAAGACTTTGTGCGGATCTTCGGCAGCATCCTGCGCCTGCGGAACATCCTCACGGCGTTTGACGACTTTGCGGAGGACGATCCTCTGCTGCCGCCGCGCGATCTGCAGGACTACCAGAGCGTCTATCTCGATATACACCGTCTGCTGACGGGGCAGGGGAATACGGAGAAGGAGAACATCAACGACGATGTCGTGTTCGAGCTGGAGCTCATTCGTCAGGTGGATATTAACATCGACTACATCCTCATGCTCGTGGAGAAGTATCACGCGTCGAACGGCGCGGATAAGAGCATCATCGGCGCGATTGACCGCGCCGTCGGATCGAGCCCCGAGCTCAGGAGCAAGAAGGAGCTGATCGACGGCTTCCTCGCGACCGTCAATACGGATACCAAGGTGATGGAGGACTGGCGCAAATACGTCGCGGAGGAGAAGGAAAAGGAACTCGCCTCCATTGTTGCGGAGGAGAACCTGAAACCCGCCGAGACGGAGAAATTCGTCGCGAGCACCTTCCGCGACGGACGGCTCAAGACAACGGGCACCGCCCTCGACGCTATCCTCCCACCCGTACGCCGTTTTGGCGGCGGACGCGCCGCAAAGAAGCGCAGTGTCATTGAGAAGCTCAAGGCGTTCTTCGACAAGTTCATGGGGGTTGTGGAGGCGTAGAAAAAGGGACTGCTGGCGAATGGGAGGAGGGCCCATTCTCTGCTATATCAGGGAGATGATTCCCCAGTCAAAATCACTGGAGAACGAGAGCAGGCGTCCACTTTCGAGACGAAGCTGCATTTCCTTGATATACGAAGGCAAATCGTCTGGAAGATCAATCCCGCAGGATCCTGTAAAATCAAAGTCTGCTGCATTGAAGGTCTGCTCGTGTACCGTGATGCCCGTTATTTTTTCGCCAATCAAATGGGACAATAGGTCTTGCAGATGAAAGCGAGCTAACTCCTCGGGATTGCAGTAAAATTTTTCCGGAATGCAGTCTTTGGATATGCGAACAGAACTTGATTCAGTATACTCGATTTCAAACTTTCCGTGTGTGGTTATCAGAACGATCGGATTGCAAAGCTCAAATGACCATGCGTTTTCCCATATCGAAGGAGGGCCAAACATACAAGGATACTCTACCACAGCGACCTCTTGTATCACGGCATCAAAGATTCCGAGCAACTGAACGTATTCCTTCAAATGGTTTGGTTGTTGGATGACAGGAGCTGGCCACTTGTAGGGAGAAAATCCATTCTTGAGTAAAGGATCCTTATCCTTTACCATTTGAATATGGTTGTCCATAATGAACTGTTTTATTTGGTCCATACAAGCACCTCCTGAATTTGAAAAATTCCTTAGGTCATATATTTGGTTAGCATGATGTAGTCCATGCGGTTGCCGAATGCAAGATACTCGTCAGCGCCGATGGAGTAAATCCCGCTGCTGGAATAATGCGCGTCATAGTTGATCACGGGAACACGCTTCATGTGGTATGCCTGTGCAAACTCATACGGTGTATTTTCACAGTTTAGTCCGGAGCGTTCCAGAACCGCGCTGCTCCCTTTGAACAGCAGGATACGGTCAACGGTATCTGCATCGAACGTAATAGCGATGCGGCGGTCGGAGTAGTACCAACCGTACGTATTTACATAGGGGCTCAGATTCCCTGCTTGTGTGGGTGAGCCAAGCACGGCGAGCACTTCTCCTGAGGTCATGCCGAGGTGGATGCCTGCAACTGATTCATTGAAGGACGGCTTTGCTGTTCGATGCAGCATCTGACGATCATTCAGCTTGACGCTGTCCTTGTCCGAGTGACGGATATCCCAAGTGAGGTATAGATTGCGCGGTCCCGTACGCTCCAGAATCTCAAAGCGCCCGGTACCATTTGGTTTGCTTCCTGCAAAGTCGTATGCGGCAAGGACTTGACATCCGTTGATATACCCGCCTTTAATTTGGAGGATACAAGCGCCGGAAGTATCATACCAATCGCCCTCCATCAGTTTCAACACAGATGTTACATATTGCTGCTCCATCCGCGCCGCATATACAGGCTGCGTCTCAGAAAGTCCGATCAGGAGAATAGCGACGAGAAGCGAGGCGTAGAGGGCTTGTCGAACTGCATTCATGGGGAATCTCCTTTCTCTTTATCGTATGGTAGGCGTACGTTCATATTACTTGTTTTCCAGTTGGATCGGCGCGACCTTGCCGTATCCCTGACTTGGAATGAGGAGAAGACCGACCGAGCAATCCCACAGAATATATACATTATTATAGCACAAATAAAGTGAAATTAGAGAATCAACATGCTCTTGATCAGGAATACAGAGGCTTCTGCAAAGCTATTCAGCAAATTCTTCCACCGCAGGATAAGCCCAAAAGTCATCTGTAAAAGCACCACATACACATGAAAAACGGGGCGTCGTACGAAGCCAGAACTTCGTACAATGCCCCTTATTTCTGCCCGAAGGCATTCACTCAAAGGCTCCAGCGTTTTTCTCTGTGACGCATGTCCGCATCAATGCGGTCTTTCCACGTGCCCGTCAGCGGCGCGGCACAGGTCCGCACGTGGTGTATGGCTTCCTGCAAGACCTCGTAGTTGAGTGCTGTCCCCTGTTGGTCACTTTGGTAGGTGACCGCACGATCCGCGCAGATGCCGATATCGCCCGCCGCCGCGATGGCGTCCATGTTCGCCCCGAGGAAGAGGAACTCCCAGCCGTATTTTGCCTTTTGTCGCTCGACCATCTGCTTCACCTTGTCATAGGTATAGCGGCGACTGGCATTCTCCATGCCGTCCGTGGTGATGATAAAGAGCGTCTTCTCCGGCCGGTCCTCGTCGCGGGCGTATTTGTGAATGTTGCCGATGTGATGGATTGCACCGCCCACGGCATCGAGGAGCGCCGTACACCCCCGGGCAAAGTAGGTGTCCGCGGTCATTTCCTCCACCTGCTCCATCGGCACGCGGTCATGGAGCACCTCGCACACATCGTCGAACAGCACAGTGGAGACAAGTGCCTCATCGCTCTCCTTACGCTGCTTTTTGATGAGTCCGTTGAACCCGCCGATGGTGTCCGCCTCCAAGCCACCCATCGAACCGCTCCGATCCAGAATGAACACGATCTCTGTTAAACCCTTCTTCATGATAAGCGCCTCCTTCTTTTAGCTGACTACATTCTAGCAAAAATGCGAAGGCACAAGGTCGCCTGTCAGGCGACATCTAGAGAAACACTAAATTTACCCGAGCAACCCTCAGCAGCCAAGCAAGGGCTGTTGAAACGCAAAGAGTGTCTCGTTGATGGTGAAGATATCGTACTCCTTTCGCTCGATAAAATACTCCACAATGACGTCCATCTTAGAACTGCGGGAGAGCGCATATCCCGCGCGTCCGATAAAATCACGCGTCTCATCGAGATCGAGTTCCAACGCCACGGCGAAGGTCAGGGCTGTATTCTTGCTGGGCTGGTAGGCAGGATTGTTGCGGATCTTTGAGAAATGCTTGCGATCCACGTTTGCCCGTTTGTATATCTCCGGATCACTCTTCCCCTTGCGGTCAATGAGCCGAAGCAGCGTCTCAGAAAATGTATCGTCGATTTCGTCCAGTAAATTCTCCAACGAACCGGCGCCCGCATCAGCATCCTTCGCCGCAGGCGTCGGCGCAGCTTCTCTCACGCAGGCCTCCGCAGCATCCAAATATGCCGTCTCGTGACAGACCGTGATCCGACGGTCGCGATCATCGCCGCGATATTCCTCATCCAGCAGTTCCGCGACATATCTTTCGTCGAGATAGCTCTGCACGTCGTCAAAGAGCGTGTCTGAGATCTTAAAGCTCTTTCGGTCGAACACCACCAGATAGACGTCCATGTCATGTTCCTGCAGGAAATCACGAATGGCCTGCACTGCTGCAGCAATCGCGATCTCAGAAGGACAGCCAAACACGCCCGCGGACAGGAGAGGGAAAGCAATGGAGGAGCAGTCGCGTTCTGCCGCCAGCCGCAGGGAGTTTTGATACGCACGGCTGAGAAGTTCGCGTTCCCCATGACTGCCGTCCTGCCAGACCGGCCCCACCGTATGGATGACATAACGGGCATGGAGGCGGTACGCAGGCGTAACAGCAGCCGTACCCGCGGCAATATTGCCGATCTTCCTGCGCGCGGTTAGGAGTTCCGCTCCCGCCGCCTGATGGATGGCGCGATCCACACCGCCGCCCACAATGGCACGGGGGTTCGCAGAATTGACAATGGCGTCCACCTGCATCTTTGTGATATCGTTGCGTACAATCGCAAACGGCATGATATCGAACCTCCTTACATAATTTTGACAATTATCTCCTTGCGATCATCGTTTCTTACTCTGATGTGCGCGCCTTCATGACCATCCCGCCGCGACATCTGCGGCGAGGAGAGCAAGCGGCGGCGGCAGCCAACGTCCATCAGCAGCCAGGATCTGCAGATCCATACGGATTTGATAGTCTGTCACGTTGAGGATAGCGAGACGGCCACCGCGTACAGCATCGGCGACCGTGACGGCGGGCAGTAGGGAGAGCCCCAGCCCCGCCGCCACAAAGTCGACGATGGTCTTACTCGTGCCGATCTCCATGCGTTCATTCAATACAAGTTGGCGTTCCGCTAGATCATCCTCGAGTTTTTTTCGATAGTTCGTCCCGCGCTCTGTCAGAATCCAAGGGGCACTCACCAGTTCCTCCAGTTGGATCGGATGTCCGGCATAGGCGGAGTGCAATGCAGCAATGAACTGCACCTCTGAACAGCATCGATGCAAGATACGTAGCTGTGAATTTTCATTCATGCGATCCAATAGGATGACGAGATCTACGCTGCCCTGTACCAGTGCCCGCCGCAAACGTGGTGCTGTGTCCACGCACACATGCAACTGCACCTTAGGATAAAGCCTCATGAATTCCGCAATTTGTGTCATATAGCGTGACGTTGCCAATGTCTCGATAATGCCGATGAAAAAAATCCCCGCTGGTTCTGCCGTGCCGTGAAACTTCGCGAGTGTCTCCTGCTCTAGTGCCGTCATGCGTCGCGCACAACGCAGGAGCTCCCGTCCTGCGCTCGACAAGCTGACACGCCGCCCGGAACGAATGAACAGCTGTGCACCCAACTCCCGCTCCAACGTCTGGATTTGCTGAGTTACAGTAGACTGTGCATACCCCTCCCGCAGAGCTGCCGCTGTAAAGCTTTCTGTTTCCGCCGCATGGATGAATGTTTTGATATTGCGCAGTTCCATGGATGAGTCTCCTAATCGATTTTTTCGATGAATGTTTTTATAGATTTCAATTTTACTGCATTCGTCATCTATGATACCATAATTTTTAGAGAACAGATAGAGTTCTTTGTCGTATGACAGTATCCGCATTGTTCTTCTGAAGGGAGGAGTTTCATCGTGGAAGTCATCAAGGCCATTAACGGCGTCTTTTGGGGCTGGCTGATCGCAGGTATCTTGCTATCCTGCGGCATTTTCTACACGATCCGTCTCGGTTTCCCGCAGGTACGCTATTTTACCCAGCTGGTACCAAATCTCTGGAAGGCCAGCCGCAGTGCCACGGGGGTCAGTGCTTTCGGCGCACTCTGCTCTGCGATTGGCAGCGAGGTCGGCGCGGGCAGCCTCGTCGGTGTCGCGACAGCACTTGCCTCCGGCGGTCCAGGTGCAATCTTCTGGATGTGGATCACTGCGATTCTCGGAATGCCCATCATGTTTGGCGAAGCGGTTCTCGCTCAGATCTTCCGTGTAAAGAATGAGGATGGGACAACCTTTCGCGGCGGTCCCGCTTACTATATGCGGCGCGGACTGAACGCAAAGGTACTTCCGATTCTCTTCTCGATCTCCGTCATCCTCGGCAACGGCGTTGTCTACTGCATGGTGCAGAGTAACTCTATCGCCGGATCGTTCAGCGGACAGGCGGAGCTTCCACCGCTTGCCGTCGGTGTGATCCTCGTCGCGCTCGTCGGACTTGTCATCTTCGGCGGAATTAAACGCCTGTCGACGGTCGCTTCTTATATTGTTCCCTTTATGGCCTTCGCCTACATCATTCTTGCTCTGATCGTTCTCGTGACACACGCTGAGTGGATTGCCGATATGTTTAGGCTCATCATTGATTCTGCCTTCGGCGTTCAACAGGCGGCAGGCGGCGTGCTCGGCTACAGTGTACAGGAAGCGTTCCGTTATGGTGTAGCACGCGGGTTGTTCAGCAACGATGCCGGTGCCGGCACAACGCCGTCCATGCACGCTGCCGCAAACGTCAAGCATCCGGTCAACCAGGGACTTTCGGGCATGCTTGGAGTTTTTGTGACGACGATTATTGTCTGTAGCTGTACTGCATTCTGCATTCTTCTCTCCGGCGCACTGAATGGCAGTCTTACGGGGATCCAGCTGACGCAGGCTGCATTTTCCTCTTCGTTTGGGGATCTCGGCTACTGGCTGGTTGCCGCCGCTATGTTTCTGTTCGGTTATACAACACTACTTGCCAATATGTACTACGGTGAGGTCAACACACGATATCTCTTTCCGGACAAGAAACATGCGGTCACAGTTTACCGCATCTTTGCACTCTGTCTAATTCTTTTTGGATCGATCGTCCCCGTTATCTCCATGTGGGAGTTTGCTGATCTTTTTGGCGCACTCATGGTACTCTTTAACGTTATCGCCCTCTTCCGTCTGTCAAAATACGTTGCCTTTGCTCTGAAGGACTATCAGGAGCAGAAGAAAATCTGTGATGCGCCTCTCTGGGACTACGACGAGGATATTGTTGAACGCTATCGCAGCCACAATCGCTGAAAGGAGATATTTTCATGCAGGATCTGAAAGAAAAATGTCGACTTGCCCTTGTCCAAGCATCCCCAGTGATGTTCGACAAAACGGCATCGCTAAACAAAGCACTGGAGTGGATTGACAAAGCTGCCAAGCAGGGGGCTGAACTTGTCGTCTTTCCGGAGCTTTTCCTCCCGGGCTATCCGTTCGGTATGACATTTGGCTTCAAAGTCGGCAGTCGTGATGAGGAAGGGCGCAAGGACTGGAAGCTATATTACGATAACTCTGTTGTCTGCCCAGGCCCCGAGACGGAGGCGCTTGGCGCAGCGGCAAAGAAGTACCATATCTACCTCAGCATCGGTGTGTCCGAGCGCGATGATACGACGGGGACACTTTACAACACGAATATCATGTTTACGCCCGATGGGGTGCTTGCCTCTGTGCACCGTAAACTTAAGCCGACCGGTGCGGAGCGGTTTGTTTGGGGCGACGCGAATCGTGGATATTTCCCAACGGTGGAGAGCCCGTGGGGGCCACTCGGCAGTCTTATCTGCTGGGAAAACTATATGCCGCTCGCCCGTGCGGCGCTCTATCAGCGCGGCGTAAACATCTTCATTGCACCGAACACGAATGACGTGGATTCGTGGATCAACACAGCGCGGCACATCGGCCTTGAGGGGCGCTGTTACTTCATTAATGCCGATATGTTCTTCAAACGGGAAGACTACCCGCGCGAGCAGCTCCACTGTAAGGAGGAGATTGATCATCTGCCAGAGATCGCCTGCCGCGGTGGGAGTTGTATTGTTGATCCTTTCGGTGAGTTCCTCACGGAGCCTGTATGGGATCGGGAGGAACTCATCGTCGCCGACCTCGATCTTGGAAGGGCAGCTGCTGCCAAGATGGAGTTTGACCCGTGTGGGCACTATGCGCGCCCTGATGTCCTCGAACTAAATATTCACGATCGATAAGAAAGAGAGACGGGACAGCCGTACGAAGTCAGAAGCTTACGTACAGCTGTCTCGTCTATTTTCATACGTTTTTTCCAATGATCCGCAGCGAAAGATGTGGATGAAGGTATGGGAAAAGAATAAATGTCATTTATTTTTTTCAAAGCACTATCTATTTTCCTTTTTTGTGGTATACTGTATACAATTGTTGATAATCTATGTGCGGATGTAAAAAGGAGAGATCACGATGCGAAAAGAACACGATTTTCTCGGCGAGCTGGAGGTACCGGACGAGGTCTACTACGGCGTACAGACGATGCGTGCCGTGGAGAACTTCAACATCACGGGGCAGAAGCTCGACCCCGATTTCATCATTGCTCTTGCGAAGGTGAAAAAGGCGGCGGCGCTCGCGAATATGGATACGGGACGTCTGCCGCACGAGATCGGCGATGTGCTTGTGCAGGCGGCAGATGAGATCATCGCAGGCGGACTGATCGACCAGTTCCCCGTTGACCCGATTCAGGGCGGTGCGGGCACATCGGTCAACATGAACATGAATGAGGTGCTCTGCAACCGTGCGCTTGAACTGCGCGGTGAGGCCAAGGGACGCTACGACATCATCTCGCCGAACAACCATGCGAACATGGCGCAGTCGACAAACGATTCCTTTCCTACAGGCATCAAGGTTTGTCTCTCAAAGAAGGGGGACGATTTCCTCGCCGCGCTCGACCGTCTTGCGGCCGAACTGGAAAAGAAGGCTGTCGCCTATCGCGGTATCCTCAAGATGGGGCGTACGCATCTGCAGGATGCTGTCCCCATCACGCTCGGGCAAGAGATGGGTGCCTATGCCTCCGCTGTGCGCCGCTGCATGAAGCGCACGCGCATTGTCCAGCGTGCGATCCACACGATCAACATGGGCGGCACCGCCGTCGGCACGGGGCTGAACGCGGAACCCGCGTACATCAAGGCGGTCGCCAAGCGCCTCTCGGAGATCACGGGGGAGACATATCGTACGTCGCAGAACATCATCGATGCGACAAACAACACAGATGCGTTCGCCGATTTCTCCTCGGCGCTCAAGAATGCCGCGCTCGTCCTCATCAAGATGGCGAACGACTTCCGTCTCATGGCATCGGGACCACGCTGCGGGCTGAACGAGCTGCATCTGCCGATGCGCCAGCCCGGCTCCTCGATCATGCCCGGCAAGGTCAACCCCGTCATTGCCGAGGTTCTCGATCAGGCGTGCTATCAGGTCATCGCAGGCGATCTCGCCGTAACGTTCGGTGTAGAGAACGGCCAGTTCGAGCTGAACGTGATGGAGCCGGTTATGGCGTTCAATATGTTCAACTCGCTGAACTACATCACGCGTGCCGTCGATACGTTTGTCGACAAGCTCCTCATCGGCCTCGAGCCGAACATCGAGCAGTGCCAGAAATGGCTCGACAACAGCGTCGGCATCGTCACCGCGCTCCTGCCGCACATCGGCTATGAGAAATCCGCTGAGCTCGCGAAGGAGGCGTATACGACAGGAAAGCCCATCCGCGAGATCATCCTCGACCGCGGCATCCTCACGAAGAAGGAGCTGTCGCACATCCTCTCGCCGCGCCAGATGACGCACCCCGGCATCGCGGAATAGCGATTCCTTAACTTTGATTTAATTAGGGGAAGCAGAGGTTTTTCTATTATTTCGGCGAAATTACTTATAGATAGTAATTTTTCTATGGTAGTTTTTTGCTGTCTTATCGAAGGAGGTTTTCTTATTGGCTATTGCCGGAGGGATTATCGTTATTCTCGCGTTTGCCGCCATTATCAAAAAGTACGAGACGCGCATGGTGCTGCTTGCCGCAGGCTTTCTTATGTGCTTTATCGGCGGCGTTATGGGAAATGCCGTGACGACGTTCAGCAAGACGATGGTGCACGGCTCGCTCGTCCCCGTCATCTGTACGGTGATGGGGTTCTCGTTCGTCATGAAGATCACGACCTGTGACCGACATCTCGTCGAGTCCATCTCGGGGGTCATCACGCGGAGCAAGTTGATCCTGATCCCGCTCGCGACCCTGCTCACGTGGTGGATCAATATCGCCATCCCGAGCGCGGCGGGCTGCTCGGCGGCGGTCGGCAGCATCCTCATCCCAACGCTCATGGCGGCGGGGGTCCACCCCGCGATGGCGGCGGCCGCAGTTCTCGCAGGGACGTGGGGCAGTGCAATCAGCCCGGGGCAGGCGCACAATATCTTCGTCGCCGATCTCGCACAGACCGACCTCATGACGGTCATCATGGCGCAGGTGCCGGCGGCGATCATCGCCTCCATCGTCGCCGTCGTGACCCTGACAGCGATTGCGGTTCTGCGCGGGGAGGGCCCCGACGACGCGCGCCGCGAAGCATACCATCTCCGCCTCGAGCGGGAGGAGGGTGGCAAGAATTTTAAGGTCAATCCGATCTACGCACTCGTGCCGCTCGTACCGCTCGTCCTGCTCGTGCTCGGCAGCAAGCAGATCGCCGTCCTGCCGCTCACTGATGTGCCGACGGCCATGATCGTCGGCACGGTGCTCGCCCTCGTCGTCACACGTGCCAATCCGCAGGAGATCACGCGGAAGTTCTTCGACGGCATGGGGGAGGCGTATGGCGGTGTGATCGGTCTCATCGTCTCCGCCGCCGTCTTTACCGCCGGCATGACCGCCATGGGGCTGACGGACGCCCTGATCGAGGCGATGAAGGGCTCTGAGTCCGTCGCAAAGATCGCGGGGGCGTTCGGTCCCTTCATCATTGCGGTGATCTCCGGCTCGGGCGACGCGGCGGCACTCGCGTTCAACGGGGCGATTACCCCGCATGCGGAGACGTTCGGCATGACCATCATCGACCTCGGCTCGCTCGCCCAGATGGCCGGCTCGATCGGACGCTCCATGTCGCCGGTGGCAGGCGCGGCACTCGTCTGCGCAGGCCTTGCAAAGGTCAGCCCGATGGAGCTGTCAAAGCGCAACGCGCTCCCGATGCTGCTCGCGACCATCACCTTTATGATTGTGCTCTTCCTCGGAAAGTAGGCATCTCATGATCGATCAACAAAGAGTCTTGGACGATTTCCTGCATCTCGTCTCCATCCGCTGCTCGACGCTCGATGAGCGCGAGATCGGCGATCTCCTCACGGCGCGCCTGCGTGAGCTCGGCGCGGCGGAGATTCACGAGGATGCTGCGGGAAAGTTCCTCGGCGGCAGCTGCGGCAATATCGTCGCGAATTTTAAGGGGACGGCGGCGGGCGCACCGACCGCGATGCTCACAGCACACATGGACTGTGTGGAGCCGTGTGCCAATATAAAGCCGATCGTCGAGGACGGCGTGATCCGCTCCGACGGCACGACCATCCTCGGTGCGGACGACAAGGCAGGCGTCGCCGCCATTCTCGAGACCCTGCGCTGTCTCAAGGAGCAGAACCTCCCGCACGGCGACCTGCAGATCGTCTTTACTGTCGCCGAGGAGGGCGGGGTCAACGGGTCACGCTGCCTCGATACGGCGCTGCTCCACGCGGATTTCGGCTATACACTCGATACCCACGGGCACGCGGGGACAGCGGCGTTTAAGGCACCGGGCAAGAACCAGCTGGCGGTGCGCATCATCGGCAAGGCGGCGCACGCCGGTATCGACCCCGAGGCGGGGGAAAACGCGATCACGGCGGCGGGGCGCGTGCTCACCGCCGTCCCGCAGGGGCGCATCGACGAGGAGACAACCTGCAACGTCGGCAAGATCGCGGGCGGCACAGCGACGAATGTCGTCGCAGAATTCTGCACGCTGAATTTCGAGACGCGCAGCCGCGACAAGGGGAAGCTCGACGCCCTCACACAGCGCATGGTGGACGCCGTCCACGGCGCGCTTGAGGGGACGGGATGCCGTGCCGAGATCGAGATCAAGAAGGACTATGATCCGTACGAGCTGCCTGCCGATGCACTGCCCATCCGCTACCTGCGGCGCGCGGCGGAGAAGTGCCATTTTCCCGTTGTGCTCGAGGAGGAGGGCGGCGGCTCGGATGCGAACCACTTTAACGCCTACGGCGTGCCGACCACCGTCCTTGGCGTCGGCATGACGGACTGCCACACGAAGGAGGAGAGCATCCTCGTACAGGATCTCTATGATGCGGCAGAGCTCACTCTCGCGATCGTACAGGAGATCGCGCGGGGCTGATATGAGAATACACGAAAAGACACGGACGCGTTATCCGTGTCTTTTCGTGCATTTGTGCACTTACGATTGGGGCACCGAGGAACATCCATTATGGTGCAACAGGAGATATGCCATGGGACTTTATCAGTGGATGCAGGAAAAAATCTTTCATACTTACGAGACGTGGCGGCTGAAGAGCAGTATATACAACAGATCCGGATTCCATATTGTTGCCATCGAAAATCATCTCGCGGCGATGCGGGACGGTGTCAATATGTACGTGGAGTTATACCCGCCGCAGGCGATTGAGGGATGTACGCGCATGAAGGCGACGCGCGGGCGTGTGCACGGTACGGTGAATCTCTCTCTCACGATCGATGGGGAAACCTATGGGATCGCTGATCTGCGTGACGAGGAGGCCGCTGTGATCATGCGGGCGTTTGTGCAGCGCGGGACGCTGCCGCCCAAAGAGCGGTATCAGGAGGTGCACGAGGCGAGCAGCGCGGAGCAAAAGGCGGCGTTTACGGCACTGGCGGAGATGCTGCTCGGGGCAGAACGCGCGGGGGCGTTCTGCCGCCGTGTGGAGCTGCCGACGCATACCGAGGAGAGCGACGCGTGGAATGATGCGTGGTATGAGCTCTCGGATGAGATGATCTCCTGCGGGCAGGCCGCCGCGCTGGATACGAGAACTGCGAAGGAGGACTTCGCTGCGGCACTGGAGGAGCTCGCCGCAGGACGAGAGCTCTCACTGCCGGCGTCACTCAGCGCAGAATACGGCGTCCCTGCGTGGTGTGAGGAGGTAAACGCGCAGTGGACGGATACGCTTCTCGCGGGGATGGACGTCGGCACGGATGACTACGTGCTGCTCATTCTGTCCACGGAGGAATTTCGCCGTGCGAAGGAATACGCACAGACCATCCTGCAGCGCATCGCACGCGCGGAGGAGATGTGAGGCGCGGAAAAGCCTGAAATCATCGTTTCATTTGCATTTACATAGCAAGGTGTGGGCATTTGCCTGCGCCTTTTTCTATCTCGTGAGAAATCGCGCTTTTTGTGCGACGCCCGCCCCCGCTCGCCTGCGACAGCACAGGGGGGCGCGAGACCTTCGCATCACTCGGGGCAATGATCATGGAGTTTTCCTCGATGGGGGTTGTTCCACAAATATGATCGCAGAAGATTGGGCGACATCTTTTGAAAAATTGTTTACGTTGTACCGCAAAAACGATATAATAGGCCTATCGAATGTAAAAAGGAGGTGATCCTATGGCAACCGTATCCGCACAGATCCGTATTGATGCTGATGTCAAGGCACAGTCGATGGCACTCTTCCAGAATCTCGGGCTCGATCTCTCCACCGCCGTCAATGTATTCCTGCGTCAGTGCCTCATCCATCGTGGGCTGCCGTTCTCTGTGAAGGAACAGGAGGCAACACGGCCGCTCCATCGTGCCGATCTCAGTGAGGCAGAGCTCGAGTGCGAACTGAAAAAGGGCTTAGAAGACCTTGCGGCAGGCAGAGTCCGTCCAGCGGAGGAAGTGTTTGCGGAGATGATGGAGGGACATCATGCAGTATCGGGTTGATGTTTCATCTCAGGCGGCGGCAGATCTTAGAAATCTCTTTCGATATATTTCGGATACTTTGCGAGCACCGGAGAACGCATATACACAGCTTGCGCGGATCAGGAAACAGATTCTCAGTCTTGCAGAGCTGCCGATGCGATTTCGCGCATACCCGAAACACTTTGCGGGATATCCGCAAGTCCGCATCATGCCCGTGGATCATTTCGAGGTGTTCTACACGGTAGACACAGCGCAGGAAAAAGTTACCATCCTTCGCGTCATCTATGGTGGCAGAGATATAGATCGTGCGTTTATGCCATAGACTGCACGCAAAAATCCCCCGCACATCGTGTGCGGGGGATTCGCTGCTTTTCTGCTGCTTAGCAGGTGTGGCACTTGTCGTAGAGGCCCTTTTCCTTGAGGAGTTTGACCATGGTCTCGCCGATGTGGGCGACGGTGTCCGCGACGGGGATGCCTGCCGCGTTGAGCGCTGCGACTTTGTCCGCTGCCGTGCCCTTGCCGCCGGAGATGATGGCGCCGGCGTGGCCCATGCGCTTGCCCGGAGGCGCCTGACGCCCTGCGATGAAGGCGGAGACGGGCTTGTTCGGCATGTTCTCCTTGATCCACTTCGCCGCGTCCTCCTCGGCCGTGCCGCCGATCTCGCCGATGATGAGGACGGCGTAGGTGTCGGGGTCGTCCTTAAAGAGCTGGAGTGCGTCGATGAAGTCCGTGCCCTTGACGGGGTCGCCGCCGATGCCGACGGTGGTCGTCTGGCCGATGCCCGCGTTCGTGAGCTGGAACGCCGCCTCGTAGGTGAGGGTGCCGGAGCGCGAGATGAGGCCGACGTGGCCGGGCTTGCTGACGGTGCCCGGCGTGATGCCGAGCTTCGACTGCTGAGAGGTGAGGAGGCCGGGGCAGTTCGGCCCGACGAGGCGGGGCTTTTTGTCCTGCATGTAGCGGCGTACCTTCACCATGTCGAGCACGGGGATGTGCTCGGTGATGCAGACGACGAGGTCGAGCTCTGCGTCAACCGCCTCGAGGATGGAGTCCGCCGCAAAGCGCGCGGGGACGTAGATGACAGATGCCGTTGCGCCCGTTGCCTTGACGGCGTCGGCGACGGTGTTGAAGACGGGGACGCCGTGCACCTCCTGGCCTGCCTTGCCGGGGGTGACGCCTGCGACGATCTTTGTGCCGTAGGCGAGCATCTGCTGGGTGTGGAACATGGCCGCTTTGCCCGTGATGCCCTGGACGATGACTTTGGTGTCCTTATCGATCATGACTGACATATCGTATACCTCCCTCTCTCACGCCTTCGCCTGTGCGACGAGTTTCACGATCTGCTCTGCGCCGCCCTCCATCGTGGGTGCGGGGAATACGTTGCCGATCGGTGTGTTCTTGAGGATCTCGCGTCCCTCCTCGACCTTCGTGCCCTCGAGGCGGACGACAACGGGAACCGGGAGGGATTTCCCGTCCTTCGAGATGATCTTGGCCGCCTCGATGATGCCGTTGGCGATGTTGTCACAGCGGTTGATGCCGCCGAAGATGTTGACGAAAATGCCCTTGGCCTGGCCGCCCTCGAGCATGATGTTGAATGCCTTGGCAATCTTCTCGGGCTCGGAGTCGCCGCCGACATCGAGGAAGTTCGCAGGCTCGCCGCCATAGTGCTTGATGATGTCGACGGTCGCCATGGCGAGGCCTGCGCCGTTGACCATGCACGCGACGTCGCCGCCGAGGTTGACGTAGTTGAGCCCTGCGGCCGCTGCCTCGCGCTCCTTCGGATCCTCCTCGGTCTCGTCGCGCAGCTCCGCGATGTCGGGGTGACGGAAGAGGGCGCTGTCGTCAAAGTTGAGCTTCGCATCGAGTGCGATCACATCGTCGTCCTCGGTGACGACGAGCGGGTTGATCTCGACCTGCGAGCAGTCCTTGCCGATGAATGCGGCGT
The DNA here is from genome assembly GCF_900186465.1 of Centipeda felix. GTDB lineage: Bacteria > Bacillota > Negativicutes > Selenomonadales > Selenomonadaceae > Centipeda > Centipeda felix. The sequence goes on along the minus strand of NZ_LT891958.1, from coordinate 599,967 downwards.
AGAGTCCCTGCATGAGCGCCGCTGCCTTGCGGACGGCGGGGCCGGGGATGTTGATGGCGTACGCCATGCGCGTCGCCTGGAACGGAGCAAGCCCGATGACGGGGTCGATATACTCCTTGATGATTTTCTCGGGGGACTCGGCGGCGACCTTCTCGATCTCCACGCCGCCCTCCTCGGAGCCCATCATAACGATGCTCGCCGTCTGGCGGTCAACGACGAAGGAGAGGTAGTATTCCTTTTTGATCTTTGAGCCTTCTTCGATGAGGAGGCGGTTCACGACCTTGCCCTCGGGGCCCGTCTGGTGGGTGACGAGCGTCTTGCCGAGGAGCTCCTGCGCGTAGGCGCGGACCTCGTCCTTGTTCTTCGCGATCTTGACGCCGCCTGCCTTGCCGCGTCCGCCTGCGTGGATCTGCGCCTTGACGACGATGACGGGGGTGCTGAGCTTCTCCGCATTCGCGACCGCCTCATCGACGGTAAACGCCGGCAGTCCGTTCGGGACATTAACGCCAAATTCGCGCAGAACCTGCTTGGATTGGTACTCGTGAATGTTCATTTACAATCCTCCCTTAACTTTTGTGACGAAAGCACAACTCTTGCTCCTATTCTACCGCCCCCGTATGTAAAAGTCTAGCAATTTTGTATAAATAAATGATTGAAAAAACCTCGTGCAGCATAAAGGATTTCTATGAATGCGGACAAAAAACTGCTGCGCAGAAGGTGCGCAGCAGTCTCACGATGAAGTTGTCCGCTCAGATCTCAGTCGGGCGGTAGACGGTCTCCGCCGTCCAGACCTTGCCCTCACGCAGGATGGGCTGTGGGAAATGCGGATGCGCGAATGCGTTCGGGAAGAACTGTGTCTCAAGGCAGAACGCACTGCGCCGTGTGTAGGGAGCACCGCCCTTGCCGACGAGGGGCGACTTGCCGAGGGCGTTTGCCGTGTAGAACTGCAGCCCCGGCTGGGTCGTCCAGCAGTCGAGGGCGAGCCCCGTCTGTGCGCTCGTGACGCGCGCCGCCTTTTTGAGGTGGGCATAGGGCGCGGGGGCGGGATCGCCGCGCAGCACCCAGTTGTGGTCGTAGCCGCCGGCCATGCGGAGCTCGTCGTAGTCCGCGTCGATGCGCTCGCCGATGCGATGTGGCGCACGGAAGTCCATCGGCGTGTCCGCGACGGGGAGGATGCGCCCGTCGGGCAGGGACTCGGCGTCCGCCCATGTAAATTCATCGGCGAAGATTTCCGCCGTGTGCTCCATGACGGAGGGGGCGGCTGTGCCGTCGAGGTTGAAGTAGGCGTGGTTCGTGAGGTTGCAGACGGTGTCTGCGTCGCTCACGGCGCGGTAGGAGAGGATGAGCGCGTCGTCGTCGGTGAGGCGGTAGGTCACAGTCGCCTCGAGGTTGCCGGGGTAGCCGCCCTCTCCCTCGGGGCTGATCGCTGTGAGCGCCACGCCATCCGCGACGGGCTCTGCCGTCCAGAGGTGGTAGTGCAGGCCGTGCGTTCCGCCGTGGATGTGGTTCTGCTTGTGCGAGCCCGAGTTCTGCTCGAGCTGGTAGGTATGCCCGCCGATCGTGACGCGCCCGTCCGCGATGCGGTTGGCGTGTCGTCCGACGACGCCGCCCATCGACGTCGTGTCGCGCAGGTAGTCCGCGCCGCTCCGATAGCCGAGGACGATGTCGATCGGCGTGCCGTTCACCTTGCGCGCAAACGAGACGAGCCGCGCCCCATAGGTCGTGACGGCGACGGTTGTCCCGCGTGCGTTCCGCAGTGTATAGAGCTCGATCGCGCGCCCGTCCGGCATCGTGCCGAACGGTGATTTGGTTACCTCTGTCATGATATGTCCCCCTTTGTCCCTGACACGAAATGATATGTCTTATTCTATCACAAATTCTGTCACAAAGAGGCGGCTTTCGTACAAAAAACTATCGCCCCCGTCGGGCAGTCCTCCGCCGCCTCGAGGGCATCGTCCTCCTCCATCAGGGCGGGCTGACGCAGGAGGCGGGCGCAGCGCAGCGTGCGATCGATCACGAAGAGGTCGGGCAGCCGCTCCGCGCACATGCCGCAGGAGACACAGGCGGTGCTGTCGATGGATAGGGTCATTATGTCCTCCACATGGAAAATGGGGCTGCCCCCATCGGCTCACTGCGTTCGCCACTTCCCCCGCAAGCGGGGGAAGCTGCTATGCCGTTATCCAAAGCCTTCCCGCTATCACGGGGAGCGGTCAACGTCAGCCAATCACACATCGCTGTCGCTCGTGTTCTTGGGACGTTTTCCCATACGACCTGTTACCCAATCAGCTTCGTCCTGTGGACTTGCTTCTTGGACAGGTCAGCAAGGGGGACCGCGAGAGCGGTGGAAGGGGCACAAAACAGGGGCTGTGATACGAAGTTTGTCACTTCGTCAACAGCCCCTAGTCTGCATAGATTTTCAGAGAATCACGGATCAGCGATTCCTCAGATTTTCGCGCTGGCGTCCGATGCCTCGAGCATCTTGTGCATGTAGGCGCGGATATCGACGCCGTGCTCCATCTTCATCACATCGTCGAGGAGCTGCTTTGCCTGTTCCATGGTGACGGAGCGGATCATCTCCTTGACGCGCGGAATGGACGGCGCGCTCATGGAGAGCTCCGAGATGCCCATGCCGAGGAGGAGGACGGCGGCGTACGGGTCGCTTGCCATCTCGCCGCACATGCCCACCCAGATGCCCGCTTCGCGCGCACTCTCGATTGTGCGCTTGATGAGACGCAGGACGGCGGGATTGAACGGGTTGTAGAGATGGGCGATCTGCGCGTTGCCGCGGTCGACCGCGAGGGTGTACTGAATGAGATCATTCGTTCCGATGCTGAAGAAGTCCACGTACGGTGCGAGGAGTGAGGAGACGACAGCGGCGGCAGGGGTCTCGACCATGATGCCGACCTGTACGTCGTCGGAGTACTCCTTACCCTCGTGGGCGAGCTCGACCTTGGCCTGCTCGACGAGCTTCTGCACGCGCTGGATCTCGCTGACGCTGATGACCATCGGCACCATCATCGCCGCCTTGCCGTAGAGGCCGGCGCGCAGGATCGCCTTGATCTGCGGGAGGAAGAGGTCGTGCCGGTCGAGGCTGATGCGCAGGGCGCGATAGCCGAGGAATGGGTTCTCCTCCGGGTCGATGTTGAGATAGGGCAGGGGCTTGTCGCCGCCGATGTCCATCGTGCGTATGACGCAGATGTTGCCGCCGCATTTCTCGACCGCAGCGCGGTATGCCTTGAACTGATCCTCCTCCGTCGGGATCGTTGTCGAGCCCATGAAGATGAACTCGGAGCGGAACAGCCCGACGCCCTCCGCACCGTAGGTCAGTGCGTTGTCCACGTCCATGTGCGTGCCGATGTTTGCCGTCAGCTCGACGCGCACGCCGTCCTTTGTGACGGCGGGGAGATCTTTGAGCGCGGCGTAGTGCGCCGCGAGTTTTTTCTGCTCCTCGATCTTCGTCTCGTAGAGGGAGCGCTCCTCCTCCGTCGGACGGATGACGATGTCGCCGCGGCTGCCGTCGAGGATGACCTCGTCGCCGTCATGGATGAGGTCGATCTTGTCGCCGATGCCGAGGACGGTCGGGATGGCGCGTGCCTTTGCGATGATGACGACGTGGCTCGTCGCGCTGCCCGAGCCGAGGATGACGCCCGCGATCTGCTCGGTGGGCATGCCTGCGACGACGGACGGCTCGATCTCCTCGCCGACGAGGATGACCTGACTGGAGCCAACCTCCGGCTCCTTGACGCCGAGGACGTATTTCGCGATGCGCTTGCCCACGTCGCGCAGATCGACCGCGCGCGCGGCGAAGTACTCGTCCTCCATCTGCTCAAAGAGCTGTGCCTGCTCGTTCGCCGCGTCGAGGATGCCCTGCGGTGCGCTGCCCGTCGCCGCGATCTTGGCGGCGATGTTCTCCGCCATCATGGGGTCCTGCACCATCATGCGGTGCGCCTCGAGAATGGCGGCCTGCTCCGTCTGCTCCTCTTTGCGCAGACGGTCGATGGTTGAGAGCAGCACCTCAGTGACGGCGGAGATTGCCTCATTCGCCTTTGCCTGCTCCTCGTCCACCGTACCTGGTTTATAGGCGGCAAGGTAGCCGTCAAGGTTCTGCCCCGCGAGCAGGACCTGTCCGACAGCGATGCCGGAGATGACGCCTTTTCCACGGATGGTTTCTGCCATAACAATCCCCTTTCCCCATGGGAATCTGCACAGTGAAAATTTTTCTGTGGTGACTGATGAAAAAACGCCGCGAGGAATATGTACCCTCGGGCGTCCTCCGTATGATTTTACTCCTCGCCGAACTTCGAGTTGACGAGATCGGCAAGAGCCTTCACGGCATCTGCCTCATCCTCACCCTCGGCGATGATATTCATCTGCGTGCCCTGCACGAGCCCCATGCTCATCAGCATGAGAATGCTCTTGGCATCGACCTTCTTGCCCTTTGCCTCGATCTGGATCTTGGACTTGAACTTCGTCGCCGTCTGAACGAAAACCGATGCGGGACGCGCGTGAATGCCCGTCTTGTTCTCGATGGTTACTGTCTCCTGCGTCATATAAAACCTCTCCCATCCGAATAGATAGATGACCATATCCCCTGTGCCGCACCGATGTGGGGGCACACGTGAACCAATGATATAGATATTATACTATAAATGAAGGGGCTTTTCAATAACTCTCACCGCTGTGAGCGCGGGATAATTTTGGCGGATGATTGATCCGGTGAAGCCTGCTGACTGCTGTCAATGGTTCGTCTGAGCGGCACTCATTTTTTCTTCAGCGTGCGCAGTGTATCCGCCACGATCTGCTCGGCGGTAAGATGATGCTCCCGCGCCAGTTCCTCGGGATTGTAGCGGTCGTGGAATTCCTTCGAGAGCCCGTAGCAGCGCACGCGGATGTGCTCGTCCATGCCGTAGTATGCGGCGATCTTCTGCCCGAAGCCGCCCTCGAGCGTGCCGTCCTCGAGGGTGAGGATGAGGCGGTGTTTCGCCTTCAGCCTGTCGAGCAGCTCCGTATCGAGCCCCGAGAGGAAGATCGGGTTGATGACCGTCGTGTGCACGCCGTCCTTCGCGAGCTCGGCGGCCGCGTCACTCGCCATCTGTGCGAAGTTGCCGGTACCGATGATGGCGACCTCCGCGCCCTCCGTGACGACCTGATAGCGATTGAGTGCGCTGTAGTCCGTGCGCACGGGGTAGGGCGACGTCTCATAGCCCATGACGGGCACGCGGATCATGACGGGATGCGCCGTCTGCGCGAGCGCCCAGCGCAGCACCGCGAGATACTCCTCGATACCTGCGGGCGCGAGAAAGACGAGGTTCGGGATATTCGCAAAGAGCGGGATGTCGAAGAAGCCGAGATGCGTCACGTCGTTCATGTAGTACATGGATGCTCCGACGGTGAGGAAAACGGCGGGGTTGTTGTTGACCGCGACGTCCTGCGCCATCTGATCGTAGACGCGCTGGAAGAACGTGCTGTACGTACCGAAGATGGGGCGCGCGCCGCCGCGCGCGAGCCCCGATGTAATTATTCTCCTTTTTTTTATTGTATCTCCCTCTACCTCTGTGATCCTCACCGTTTCCTACATTCCCGCTCCTCCTTTTTTTTGCACAGTCCGCCAGCGTGGCCTATCTGCTTCCCGTCTGTGACGTTACCGCGGTGTCAGGGGATGATGATTCTCTTTTATACACATATAGGCGGGCGTGAGCCCAATGCCGCCCATCGTGCCCGCCGCGAGGAAGACAAAGTTCGGATTCCTCTGTGCCTCTGCCTTGACGAAGTCCACCGTCGCTGCAAGGAAGGGATCGGTGTACGGGTGCTTCAGCGCGCCCGTCTCGATGTCAAAAGGCATACGGTAGTGCCACGTCTCATGGTCTTCCTCGGCGAATTTGTAGCCCTTGCCCTTCTGCGTATGGATGTGGACGACGACGGGCGTTTGGCTGTCCTTTACCGCACGGAACGCATCAATCAGTGCCTCGCAGTCGTTGCCGTCGGCGACGTAGCGGTAGTCGAGGCCCATCGCGCGAAAGAGGTTATTCTCCGCCGTGCCGTTCGTCTCGCGCAGGCGGCGGAATTCCTTATACATGCCGCCGTGGTTCTCGGCGATGGACTGATCGTTGTCGTTAAAGACGATGATGAAGTTCGTCTGCATCTCGCCCGCGACGTTCAGCCCCTCGAGTGCCTCACCGCCCGACATCGAGCCGTCGCCGATGAAGGCGATGATGTTCTCGTGGCGTCCCGCGAGGTCACGCGCCTTGGCGAGACCCGTCGCGAGGCTGATCGAGGTGGACGTATGTCCGACGTTGAAGAAATCGTGCGGGCTCTCCTCGGGATTCGTATAGCCCGAGACCTCATCGTACTCCTTTTCCACGAGATACGCCTCGATGCGCCCCGTCAGCATCTTATGTGGGTAGGACTGATGCGACACGTCGTAGACGATCTTGTCCGTCGGCGAGTCGAACACCGTGTGCAGGGCGATGATCGCCTCGACTGCGCCAAAGTCGGGGCCGAAGTGCCCGCCGTGAATGCTCGCGCGCTTTAGGAGTGCCTCGCGCATCTCCTGTGCGAGCGCCCTGCGCTGCTCTGCCGTATACCCCTTGATGTCGGCAGGCGACGTGATTTTTTCCAGATACAAAGAAATCCCCCTTTTCCTGTATTCCAATCCATTCCTATGGCGATTATACCACCGATGGAGCCGCAGGTGTCAAGGAGGATTTTGCCGGTCATCTTTTGTTGCCCATGTGACGGATTTTTTCAGTTAAATATGATAAAATCACTTTGATCTACGTAATTTATGGAAGGGATGGAACAGAATATGAGTGAATGCAAAATGAAGGACAGCCGCATCGTCATCAGCGAGGTCATGATGCCGAGTCAGGCCAACCCGAACGGGAATGTCCACGGCGGTGAGATCATGAAGCTGATGGACTCGGCAGCATACGCGGCGGCGCGGCGCTACGCGCGCTCGAACGTCGTCACGGCGCGCGTCGATGAGCTCGAGTTTCACCTGCCGATCCGCATCGGCGACCTCGTCGTCGTGACGGCAGATATCGTCTACGTCGGACACAGCTCGATGGAGATCTCCGTCAACGTCATCGTCGAGGATCTCGACGAGGGCAGCGATCCGCAGCTCGGGCTCTCAGCGTACTTTACCATGGTTGCGCTTGACCGCAACGCACGCCCGAAGACCGTGCCGCCGCTCGAGCTCAAGACCGAGGAGGCGCGTGCCGCCTTCGAGGAGGGCAAACGCCGCTACGAGGCACACAAGGCGCGCAAGCGCGGCGTCACTATTCCCACGGGCGGCTGTGTCTGTGACGCGATTGCCCAGCAGGCGAAGGCGTCACGTGAACAGAGAGAGGCAGAGAAGCAGTGAAGTAAGTGCGTCGTGAAGCCGCTCGGGGAAACGCTATAGAACCCCCTCCAGCCGCAGCAGATACTCCTTTTTGTCCAGTCCGCCCGCGTAGCCCGTCAGACTGCCGTCTGTGCCGATGACGCGGTGGCAGGGGATGAGGATGGAGATCGGGTTGCGCCCGACCGCGCCGCCGACCGCCTGTGCCGACATCCGGCCGCCGCGTGCGGCGGCGATGCGCGCGGCGATCCCGCCGTACGTCGTCGTCGTGCCGTAGGGAATCCCGCGCAGGATATTCCAGACTGCCTGCTGAAATGCTGTGCCGTGCGGCGCAAGCGGCGGCAGAGCACCGGGATCACGCCCCGCGAAGTACACATCGAGCCAACGACAGACCTCTCTAAATACGGGGAGGTCTTTTTGTGTGTGCACAGCAGATGCCTCGGGGACTCCTTCGGCGAAGTCCAGCTCCGTCAGTGCCGTGCCGTCGCTCATGAGGACAATCCTGCCGAGAGGCGAGAAATAGTACGCTGCGTAGGTCATGTGGGTGCTCCTATCATGCAAGAAAATAAAATCTTTTAATTTATAGAACGGTTTATTATACTATATGGAGATGCTGCAGATGTAGAGTACAAAGAGGAGTGTATGTGATGCAAACGAATGATAAGCCGTTGGTCGATTTGATGCGGGATATTCACGAGGGCAGGATACAGTTGCCTGATTTTCAGCGCGGGTGGATTTGGGATGACAACCGCATCCGCGGGCTGATCGCGAGCATCACGCGCGGCTTTCCTGTCGGCGCGGCGATGTTCCTCTCCTATGGCGGCGATTCGCTCCATTTTAAATATCGTCTGTTTGAGGGGATTTCCTCGGCGAACAGCGTACCCAACGATCTTGTCCTGGACGGACAGCAGCGCCTGACCTCCGCTTACTCGGCGCTTTACGGCGAAGGGGCCGTACGGACACGCACGGACAAAGGGAAGGAAATCTATCGCTACTATTACATCAGCATTGAACAGGTATTGGACGCGGATGCAGATCGCCTCGATGCCATCATTTCTGTGCCGGAGACGAAACAGCTGACGTCTGATTTCGGCAGGAAAGTGGAGCTGGATCTCACGACGCCCAACAAAGAATATGCAGCAAAAATGTTCCCGCTCAATATCATTCTCGACCCCGCCAAGACATTTCAATGGGAGCAGGCGTATCTAGCACACTATGGACATGAGGCGAACATCTCCAAAGAGTACAGCGACTTTAAGAGCCGCATCGTGATGCCGGCATTCCAGTATAAAATTCCCGTCATCACCATGGAGAAAGACACGCCGAAGGAAGCCGTCTGTCAGGTTTTTGAGAACGTCAACCAGGGCGGCGTGTCGCTCACCGTTTTCGAGTTGGTGACGGCTATTTTTGCGATGGAGGATTTTGATCTGCGTCAGGATTGGGAACATCGCGTGAGAACCTATTTCAGCGGAGATCTTCTCAATGTCGTCACATCGACGGACTTCCTGACGGCATGCACACTGCTGGCCGCGTATCAGGGGAAGGGGACGGTCAGCTGCAAGAAAAAAGACGTGCTGAATCTGAAGCTTACGGACTACAAGGCATATGCCAATGCGCTCTGCGAGGGGTTCCGTGAGGCAGCAGATCTGCTTGCGGAGGAGCGCATTTTTGCGCGCAGAGAGATTCCTTATACAACGCAGCTCATCCCGCTTGCTGTACTGTGTACCCTGCTGCTCGAAAAGAATCAGATCAAATCCTCGAACGTGAAGCAGAGAATCAAGCAGTGGTACTGGTGCGGCGTATTTGGCGAGCTCTATGGCAGTGCGAACGAAACGCGCTATGTCAATGACGTCGTGGGCGTCATGCGCTGGCTGGATGGCGGTGAGCTGCCAAAGACCGTACAGGACGCATACTTCAATGCACCGCGTCTGCTCCTCCTGCGAACGCGGCAAAGCGCTGCCTACAAGGGCGTGATGGCATTGATTCTAAAACACGGGAGCAAGGATTTTATCAGCGGGCAGGACATGGACTTTACGCAGTTCAAGGCAGCCAATATCGACATCCACCATATTTTTCCGCGCAGCTACTGCATCAAGAGCGGACTTCCTGAAGAAAAATGGGACTCCGTCATCAATAAGACGCCGATCTCCTACATCACGAATCGTGAAATTGGCGGTGCTGCCCCGAGCGAATATCTGAAGCATATTGCTGCAAAGGTTGACCGAAGCAGCTTGACGGCGTATCTCTCCTCACATTGGATCTCGATGGAGGACTGCGAGACGGATGATTTCAATGCGTTTATGCGCCATCGGGCGACGGCACTTCTCGATGCTGTCTCTGCTGCAATGGGAAAGAGAATCGTCGGGCGTGACAGTGAGGAGATTGTGCAGAAGTTTGGTGTACCTATTTAGGGAATCACGGATATATTCAGCACCGCTGTCTTAGCACGTCTTTTTTGCCCGCACTTCGACAGAAAAACCTCCATAGAGTACCACTCGGCATCCGGTTTTTCCGCTTACCAGGGATTCCTCAGAGATGGCCCTAGAGCGTCCTCCTCCGCACAGGCGGCAGAAGGAACGCAAAAACGGCAGGGATGAGGGCGATGGCGGCGACGGTGAGGAGGGCCGCCGTGAGTCCCCGTCCGTCTGCGATATGACCAAGCACGGGTGTAAAGACGCCGCCGACACTGACCGCGAGCCCGAGCGTCACGCCCGAGGCAAGCCCCACACGGTTCGGGAGGTACTGCTGACCGAGCACCACCATCGGACTATAGATGAGACTGAGTGATGCCGCGATCGGCAGGAGAAGCAGGGCAGCGAGCACGAGGGAGTGTACCTGCGTAAAGAGAAAGATGCACGGCGGCAGAATCACCGCCCCGATGCGGATCATGCGGTGATAGCCATAGCGGTCGGCGAGCCGTCCGCCGAGCAGCGTACACGCCGCACCGATCGCGTAATAGACGCTCAGCACGGCGCTGCCCATCGCCTCCGTCTGCCCGAGCTCCTGAATCCAGTACAGTGCGAGGAAGGTATTGATGCCGAAGAAGATGATCGAACGCCCGAAGACAATGGCGGTCAGACGCAGAAACGAGCCCCACTGATCGATGCCCTGCGGGCGTGCCTTTGCCTCTGTTGCCTGCGGTGCGGCGTTCAGTGCATAGAGCCCGTGCAGATGGCAGCGGAAGGCAATACAGATGATGACTTCGGGGATGAGAAAGACGAGCGTTCCCATGAGACCAAACGCCGTCACGGCGGCGGTCATGACCACCGGGCCGAGGGCAAAACCAAGATTGCCGCCGAAGGAAAAGATGCTGATATTCTTTGCACGCTCCCCCTCCGCCGAGGCATGATGTACGAGCCGCGCCGCCTGCGGGTGGAACATCGCCGCACCCGTGCCGCTCACCGCGACTGCTGCGCACAGCGCAGGGAACGTCGTTACCACGCCCGTGAGTGCCATGCCGCCGCCCGCGAGCAGCAGACCGAGCGGAATCAGCCACGGGCGGTTCTGACGGTCGGCGAGCTGCCCGAAGATCGGCTGCACCACCGAGCCGACGAGATTTGAGAACAGCACGAGCGTCGCCGCCGTTGCATAGTCATAGTGATAGGCCGCAATCAGGAACGGCAGCACCGCTGCGAGCGCGCCCTGATTGATATCCGAGCACAGATGCCCGCACGAGATCAGATAGTTATAGGTTCTTACCTTTGTTGCTGCCACACAAAATGCCCCCTGCCGAATGAGATGCGTTCTATTATAGAACAAAACATGCGCCTGCGGTAGAGGGTCGTGTGTCTTTTGTGGGGAAATGCGCTATAGTGGAGAAGTGGCTGAGAGGAGAAAACAGCATGGGTTTTTCTTGCCCATGACTTTTACTATACTTGGGGAAAAAGAAAATATCGCCTGTGCAGCGACCCATATATGTGAGAGATTTGTTAGAATGGGGATAGCTGATGGGATAGATGTTTATCGTGGACGGCGACTGAAAAGAGAAGAATGAAGGAGGGAAAAGGATGGAATGCATGGAGATACACGGACGCTGCAGCACGGCGATTGTATACGCGAAGGTGATCGAGGAAGAGGCGATCGAGCAGATCCGCCGGATGTGTGACTACGAATTCACGGAGGGCGCGAGCATCCGCATCATGCCCGATGTGCACTGGGGCAAGGGGTGTACCATTGGCACAACGATGTCGATGCGGGACAAGGTCGTGCCGAACCTCGTCGGTGTCGACATCGGCTGCGGCATGTATACGGTTGACCTCGGCAAGGGAGAGATCGACCTCGCATGCTTTGATGAGACGGCGCACTTCGTCCCCCTCGGGGCGTGATGTATGGGTGGGGCGGCAGGAGTCGACCTCCTCGCACTGCGCTGCTATCGTGCACTCAAGTACACAAAGCACGTCCTCAATATTTCCCGCCCGTGCTGCCGTGGCTGCCGCTGCCTGAGGATGATGAGGAGGAGGTTTTTCCTTCGCGGTGCGCACAACGCGCGAGGTGATGTAGTTGTCGTCACTCTATGTGAGCTGAAAGCTCTTGTGATCGAGGTAGGCGTCCGCTGTTGCTGCGGCAGCGATGTTGCTCTCATCTTGTGGATCAGGAAGCAGCGAACGAGGCAGAAGATGGCGACGGCGAGGAGAGCAGCGATGCCGAGTGCAGTCGTATTGAACGCCGTACGCGGGTCGTAGGGCGTGCCTTCCTTCTCATAGTGAGTGAGCATCATGTCCGTCGTCTTGGCGTAGGCGGTAAACGCATCTGCGTAGCAGTTCTTGCGCAGATCGGGGAGGAATGCCTCGGTCAGTGCATCCATGCACCTGCCGTCGGTGATGCGCGTGTGCATTTTGCTGCTGCTGAGGTGGCATTTGCCGATATTTGCATGGAACATATTACCGCAAGGAGCGGGAGAAGTGCGACCGAGATACGGTGTGTTGGTTTTGTCCTGACCCTCTCCTATCTTATGATGTACTTGATGGCGTAGTAGAGCGGCGGCAGCGCAATCCGCGCAGGGACGAGCGGATTGCGGAGTGCTTTGCGGCGGTCGATGGGCAGCGAGCCGACGACCTTGCCCGTCTGCCCGTTCGTCATGAATGTACAGGGCTGGTTCTTGCAGCGCGTCGTGAGAATCCACACGGGGACCATCGCATAGTGCACTGCGCCGTCCCGCTTTGCAATCTATGCATTTCCATCGAGACTGCGGCGGTGATAACGAGGAGGTTTGGGCTACCGCAGTAGGCACAGGAGGTCGCTATCGTATTTGCGTCGGAGACCAGTTCTGCACCGCAGGCAGAGCAGGTCTGCACCTGCATCGCGGCGCGCTCCTCCTCCGACTACTGCGACGTTCGGTGCATTTGCCGCGGCCTCCTTCTCCTCTGCCGTCTTGGCGGCTGCCTTCTCCTGTGCACGGCAGCGTTCCTCGAGAGCGGCGGCATTCAGCTCCATATGGCAAGTGCGCGCAGACAACGCGCGCGTCTCCCGGATGGAAACTGAGGGGCGCGCCGCAGTTCGGACATTGATAACTGACGGTTGTTTCGACCATGAGTTTACCTCGCTATTTGGCTGGCGTATGGTACCCCTGCAAGAGGCCTACTGTCTATCCTTTTCATCAAATGCATCACCGCACTGCGGGCAGAACTTCGGCGGATGCGTCGGGTCGTCGGGCGTCCAGCCGCGTTTGTCACAGCGATAGAGCGGTGCTCCTGCGGGGCGCGGCTTGCCGCACTCGGCGCAGAACTTCCCCGTGTTGCCCGCATGACCACAGGCACAGGTCCAGCCCTCAGTGCTCTGCCCCTGCTGCGTCTGTGCGGGGAATGGATTCACCGCGCCGACTGTGCTGCCCTGCGGGCCGAACGTACCCATTGCGCCCATGCTGAGATTGCCGACCATGCCGAGCCCCATAAAGCTCGATGCGACGCCGTTCTCGTTGCTTGCTGCCGTGCGTATCGCGTCCGCCGCCGCACCAGCGATACGGCCGGCGCGCAGGTTTGCATCACTCATGATCGCGCCGTCCTGCAGATCCCTGATGCGCTGCTCGTCGCGATCGTCCGCCTTGACGCTCGACACACCGAAGGAGACAATCTCGATGCCGCGCTTTTCGCCCCACTCGGCAGCGAACGCGTCGCGTATCTCCTTCGTATAGTTAATGAGCTGTGAATAGCGGATACCCTGCGCTGCGATGCGTCCGAATGCGGGCTGTAGCGCCGTCAGCAGCTCGCTGCGCGGCTGCTCGTCGATCTCGCTACGCATATATAGTCGCCATCCACGTTGCCGCAGACATTGGTATAGACGAGAATCGGATTCGCAATGCGGTAGCTGTACGTGCCAAAACAGCGGATGTTCACGTTGAGTGTATAGGCGCCGAGCACCGTCTCAACATGGATCGACTGTGCCGTGCCATACTTATTGCCGATGATCTCCTTCGTATTAACATAGTAGATGCGCTGATCCTTCGCGGGATCGCCGCCGAACACTGTCGGCTCGGTCGAGGCATCGTACGTGTATGCGCCCGGCTCCGCGCAGATCTCCACGACCTTGCCCTGATCGACGATCATCATGCACTGCCCGACATTCACCACAACGACCGAGCCCGTCGTGATGATATTGCTCTCACCGCTCGTGATCGAGCTGGGCCCGCGCGCACTCGTGCGCTTTTCGCCCTTTGCGACCAGCGTGTCGGCATCGAGGCTGTCACAGCCTGTCACAGCAGTAGAACTCCTTCCACTGGTCGGCGAGAACCCCGTCCACCATGCCGGCAGCTGCCTGAATCAGTCCCATCGTTTTCTCCTTAGATTCTGTTACTCAAGGAATCACTGATAAAATGAGGTATGCCAGATGGTCGTGCCGAATTTATCGGTGATTCCTTAACACGAGGATCATTTTAACATAAGTACGGGAGAAAAGGGTCTTAGAATTCAATATTAAGACAGAAGGGAAAGAAGTGCTCAAAATTAGACACAATAGCTAGAAGTGCTGGAGCAATGAGGGGGGGCAATCGGATGTTATGCAGGGGGCTTTCTGAGGGGGCTTAGATTTCGGCAAGCTGACAGGAATGCAGCTGCAGCGGATCGAGGATTGGGTCAACAACTATCTGCGCAAGATTTTCGGATATAAGTCAGCAAACGATATGTATGCTGCGATGATATAACTCGCTAAATGTTTAACGAGACCTTGCGACAATTAAACTTGCAATTTGCCCCCTGGCATACAATGCAGAAAAATTCCTTGCCATGCATTCGCTCCTATGATATAATGCGACTTGTCGCACAGCGGCATGGAGAGGTGTCCGAGTGGTCGAAGGTGCTTGACTCGAAATCAAGTGCAGTGATGAGCTGCCGTGGGTTCGAATCCCACCCTCTCTGCCATTGGAAAATAAGGCTTCGTGGAGATTTCCACGAAGCCTTTTCTGCGCGTAGTTTTGGATGAAAAATAGGATTTTGGGCACATTTTGGGCACACAAGATTTTGAAAGTGGATTTTATGGGGCTCGAAATGAGGGGAGCTGACATAGAAAACGAGGATGCCGTGCAGCATCCTCATATTCATCTGTGCATCACTTTTCCTCGGATCACATGATCTGCCTATATTTTATCGGGCTTTTGGCTTTTTCGCAAGATTGTCGTTTCTCGTGCGTGCCAAATCCATATACCGCTCAAAAGACCATTGACAGAAAGTGTTCGGCGTAGTAGCCTATACGAACATGGGAGGGGGGCGTTTCGTTGCCATTTTATACCTACAGCTATATTGAGCAAGTTGGACAGGCGAGCCATACGGCGTGGTATGTCGTCTCATTCCTCGCGCTCGCTGCACTGCTTGTCGTGAGCATCAAGTATCTGCGCAGCAGCTTTTCCTCGCGCTACCGCGATCTCGTCGTCCTGCTGTTTCTGGCGGTGATCTTCCTCGGGGGCATGCAGTACGGCGACTACAACCGCATGAAGAGCGACCGCGAGCAGACCTCACGCATGGCACAGTTCGTGCAGAGCCTCGGGAAGGATCTCGATGTCCCTGTCAGTGATATCAAGGTGAACTCGACCAATCTGAAGCAGGGCATGCTCGTCGATGTAGAGGGCACGTTCTACGTGATTCATTTCAATGCGGACTACACGTCGTTTCAGTATGAACGCACGCATCTCCTGCGGCGGGATATACAGATCGTAGATAAGGAGGACTGAGATGATCGTCTACTCACTGGTACTCGCAAAACTCGCTCTCGGTCTGCTCTGTCTCATCGTGCAGATCAACCTCCTCGGCAAGGGCAACCTCGCCCCCACGTCCGCGACCGATCAGGTGCAGAACTACGTGCTCGGCGGCATCATCGGCGGTGTTATCTACACCAGTGCCATCTCTATGATTGACTTCCTCCTCGTGCTCGTCGCGTGGACGCTCCTCGTGCTCCTGCTGAAATTTATCAAGGCGAACAACCGCCGCGTCAAGGAGATCGTTGACGGATCGCCTGCCATCCTCATCGAGCGCGGCAAAATCCTCATGGACGAGTGCATGCGGCAGGGGCTCCTCGCGCATGATCTCACGCTGAAACTGCGTCTGGCGGGCGTCTACTACATCAAGGATGTCAAGCGTGCCGTGCTCGAGCCGAATGGACAGCTCACCATCATCCAGTATGGTGAGGAAAATGCGCGCTATCCGCTCATCCTCGACGGGCAGGTCGATGAGGATATCCTTGAGCTCATCGAAAAAGACCACGTGTGGCTGAACGCTGCCCTGCGCGATGCGGGCTACGAACTAAAGAACGTCTACGTTGGCGAATACAAGGACGGCAATCTCGCCATCTATCCGTACGCGGAGTCCTAAAATTGGCAAAAACAGAGCCACGCGAAAGAGTTGCTTTCGCGTGGCTCTGCTTATCAATGACAGGAAGCCCCCAAGATCAGTGGATCTCGATC
Organism: Centipeda felix; assembly: GCF_900186465.1. Taxonomy (GTDB): domain Bacteria; phylum Bacillota; class Negativicutes; order Selenomonadales; family Selenomonadaceae; genus Centipeda; species Centipeda felix. Next base: position 583,741 of record NZ_LT891958.1, on the reverse strand, counting down.
TGCTTGCGCTCAGGGGCAGATGCCGATTTCGGCAGGTTCACCTGCAGGACGCCGTCCTTGAACTCGGCGCGGATGTTCGCGTCATCGATGCCGTCGATGTAGAACGAGCGGCTGACTTCGCCCGTATGACGCTCGCGGCGGATGTAGCTGCCGTTGTCGTCCTTTTCGTCCTTTGACTCGTTGTGCGTCGCAGCGATGGTGAGGTAGCCATTCTCGTAGCGGAGACTGATGTCTTCCTTCGCCATGCCCGGCAAGTCGGCGCTCAGCTCGTAGTGGTCGCCGCTGTCCTTTACATCAACCTTGAATGAGGATGCCCCCCAGTTCGCTGCGGGGAAGCTGCTGTCGAAGAAGGAATCGCGCATGGCGTCGAAGAGATCAAACGGGGTATTATGCTCACGTGAGGTAAGCCCGCGATGTCCGCCAAAAGGTACAAGTCCAAACATGATGATCAACTCCTTAGGTTTTTTTGTTGGCTGATGCGCTGTTTGGTATTCGCCTCAGCCATGTGAATATCTTTATTGGGAAGGTGCTTCAATCACCTTTCGATTGTTATTATACTGCTAAAAGTCAAAAAGTCAATAGGTCAAAAAGAAAAAATTGAAAAATTTTTTTGTAACGATATAATAAAGGAACCACTGATAAAATGAAGTCCCTCGGATTGGCGCAGATTTTTTGTCCGTACGAGGCGGAAAACCGGACGCAGAGAGGGGCTCTGTGGAGGATTTTCTGCCGAAGTGCAGGCAAAAAGATGCGTCAAGATGGCGTGGCTGAGTTTAGCAGTGATTCCTGAATAAAGATATATGTTATTTCGTCAATGGAACTGGAGGAAACAATATGGCAGATACGGAAGTTCTTTTTATCGGCTACCCGAAGTGTTCGACGTGTCAAAAGGCGGAGAAATTCCTGCGTGCGCACGGCTGTGCGGCACCGATGCGCGACATTAAGACACAGAACCCGACGGCAGAGGAGCTGCGTGCGTGGCACAAGAAGAGCGGACTGCCGCTGAAGCGGTTCTTCAATACGAGCGGGATGATCTACCGCGACCGCGGGCTGAAGGATACGCTGCCGGAGATGTCGGAGGAGCAGCAGTACGCCGCGCTCGCCTCGGACGGGATGCTCGTGAAGCGGCCGCTCCTCATCACGAAGGACCGTGTCTTGGTGGGCTTTCGCGAGGCGGAGTGGGCAGAGCTGTTTGCGTAGGGGATGATCCCGCAGGCGCGTTTTGAAAGAAGGATTTCGATGAAACGAGAGTACATGGACGGCATCCTCTATGCGATGCTGTTTGCCGTGCCGGCCTACGTGCTGGGGCTGTATTTCCCCATCGTGGGCGGACCCGTGTTCGGCATTCTGCTCGGGATGCTGTTCGCGAAAAAGCGGCGTCCGGAGAAGACGGAGAGCGGCATCCGCTTTACGGGCAAGAAGATTCTCCAGTATGCGATCATCCTGCTCGGCTTTGAGATGAATCTCTTTCACGTTGTGGAGGTGGGAGAGCAGTCCCTCTATGTGATGGCCTTTACGCTCGCGGCAGCGTTCCTTGCGGCGCTTGTCGTGGGACGTTTGATGGGGCTTGATCGCGACATGACGGCGCTCGTTGGTGCGGGAACGGCGATCTGCGGCGGCTCGGCGATTGCGGCGGTTGCCCCTGTGATCGGGGCAAAGGATCGGGATGTGGTGATCTCGATTGCGACGATTTTCTTCTTTAACGTGATTGCGGTCTTTCTCTTTCCGTTCCTCGGGCACACGATGGGGATGTCCGATCAGGGCTTTGGCATGTGGGCAGGCACGGCGATCAACGATACGTCGTCCGTGGTCGCGGCGGGCTATGCGTACAGTCACGATGCGGGCGCGTATGCGACGATTGTGAAGCTGACGCGTACGCTGATGATCGTGCCGGTCTGCCTCTTCTTCGCGCTGCTCGTGATGCGCGGGGCGAAAAAGAGCGGCGCAGGGTTCTCTCTTCGGCGCATCTTTCCGATGTTCGTGCTCTACTTCATCGTCGCGTGCATTGTCAATACGACGGGCATTCTCCCCGCAGAGCTCTCGCATGGGCTGGGGATGCTCGGAAAGTTCGCGATTGTGCTCGCGATGAGTGCGATCGGGCTGAACACGGATCTCCCTTCGCTTGTCAAGAACGGGGCGCGGCCGCTTGCTCTCGGGATGGTGTGCTGGGCAGCAGTGGCGGTGACGTCGCTTATCGTTCAGCATGCATTGGGGCTGCTGTAAGGGGCGGGGGGACAATGAGGAATCAAAAAACCACGCATGAAAAAAACACAGCGACGGATGAACAGGATGTCGAGCTGCGGCCGTTTCCACCGTTTCTGCCGCCGCAGGCGACAGTGCTGATGATGGGGAGTTTTCCGCCGGCAAAGGAAAAGCGGGCGATGGCATTCCACTACCCGAACTTTCAAAACGATATGTGGCGCGTCTATGGGCTCGTGTTCTTCGGTGATGCAGCACATTTTCAGGTGCCGGGGGAGAAGGCTTTTGATGCGGAGCGCATCAAGGCGTTTCTCACGGAGCGCGGCATCGGCTCGTGTCCCGGCGTGCGGCGCGCCATCCGCACGCACGGCAATGCGTCCGACGCCTATCTGAAGGTCGTGGAGACGGTGGAGCTGCCCGAGATTCTGGCGCAGATCCCACAGTGCCGCCGCATCTGCACGACGGGCGGAAAGGCGACGGAGATCCTTTTTGATCTGCTCACGGCGGAGAAGAAGGGCAAGGATGTCAAGACGGGCGAGACCGTTCCTGCTCGCTGCGGTACGCGTGAGCTCCTCGTCACACGCCTTCCGTCCACTTCGCGTGCCTATCCGATGAAGCTTGAGAAGAAGGCGGAGGCGTATCGGCAGTTTTTCCGCGCGGCGGGGTTCACGGTGGCGGAGTAGAACGAAAAATAAAAGACAGGTCAACGGCTGCGTTTCATGCCGTTGACCTGTTTTTCGTAGAAAAGCTTCAAAAATATTTTAATATTAAGCAGGAATATGGAGGGGGGTGGAATTAATAGATATGGATGAGAAACACTGCGCTTTAAGTTGCAAAGGAGATGTTTGTTATGGGCAAGTTTAAGAAGGCTCTCTTAGGGCTGGTCGGTATTGTGGTTGTCGCCAGCTTAGTTGGTGCTTGCGGTGGCGGTGGAAAGGATAAGTCAGACAATGCGAACAAGGGGAATTCAACCACTACCACACAGCAGCAAGAAAAACAGAAGGAATACGCAGAGGCGGATATCAATGTGCTGCTCAGTGAAGCAAAGGATAATGCTGCCTCTGCGAATCAAAATTATAAGGGAAAGGCAGTAAAGATCATTGGTGGACATATCGGTAATATTGATTCGGATGTGAAGTATATTACCATTGATGGCACAGCAGCAAAGTACACGATGATTCACATTCGTTGTGATGTAGATGCTAAGAATAAGGAACTAAAAGATGCTATTCTGGCATTGAAAAAGGGGCAGAATGTCACGGTGTATGGGACGATAAAGGAAGTCGGGGATATCATGGGATACTCCCTGAAACTGGATAAGGTGGAGTCGGCACAGTAAAAGAAGTACCTGTCTCGTCAAGAGATGAGAAAAACAGCTTATCCAAAATGGTTGTTTCGCAAGGAGAGAAGTGCCTGAGATGCGTCCATCAGGATTCCGTTCATGCGGTATTCCTGCTCAGCTTCTGTAATTGCGATATCGATATACGGGTGAGATGATTTCGCTCTTCTGGGGGGATTTCTTTGGCATTAGTTGATGCTGCTGCTGATGGTTGAGTATTTATCATCTGTGTGTATCCTCCAGTGGACATCTGAATAAGTCAAACGGCACGATATGAGATGATTCATACCGTGCCGTTTTTTCTATTTCTCTTAGAACAAATCGTTTGCAAGGACGATGGTCTGCTCGCGTGAGGGGCCGACGGAGATGACGCCGAGGGCAATGTCCGTGATCTCTGCCATGCGCTCGAGGTATTTGCGTGCCTTTTCGGGGAGGTCGCCGTAGCTGCGGATGCCGGAGATGTCCGTCTTCCAGCCCGGGAAGGTTTCATAGACCGGCTCGACCTCGGCGAGGACGTTGAGGCTTGCGGGAACGCCCTTGAGGAGCTCTCCCCTGTACTTGTAGCCCGTGCAGATCTTGATCTCGTCAAAGCCGTCAAGGATGTCGAGACGCGTGACCGCCATGTAGTCGATGCCCGAGAGCATCCCCGCGTGGCGGACGACGACGGCGTCGAGCCAGCCGGTGCGGCGCGGACGCCCCGTGACGGTGCCGAACTCATGTCCCGCCTCACGCAGTTTCTCTCCGATGGGATTCAGCTGCTCTGTGGGGAAGGGACCCTCGCCGACGCGCGTGCAGTATGCCTTGACAACGCCGACGACCTTGTCGATCTTCTTCGGCGCAACACCCGCGCCGATGGTGACGCCGCCCGAGATGGGGTGTGACGCGGTGACGTAGGGGTAGGTGCCGTAGTCGATGTCCAGCATGGTCGCCTGTGCGCCCTCAAAGAGAATTTTGCGCCCCGCGGCGATCTCCTCGTTGATGAGGGGGATGGTGTCGGTGACGAGCGGACGCAGACGCTCGGCGTAGCGCTGGTACTCCTTCAGCACCTCGTCATAGTCAAGGGGCTCGTGGTGGTAGACAGCGGCGAGCTCTGCGTTCTTGTTGTCGAGGTTTTTCTTGAGCTTCTTGGCAAACTCTGCGCCGTCCATGAGGTCACAGACGCGGATGCCGATGCGGTCGTCACGATCCATGTAGCAGGGGCCGATGCCGCGTCCCGTGGTGCCGATCTTGTCTGCGCCGCGCTGGGCGTCGCCGATGCCGTCCATCAGTCGGTGGTAGGGCATGACGACGTGCGCACGGTCGGAGATGCGAATGTTCGATGTGTCGATGCCGCGCGCCGCCATGGCGTCCATCTCCTGCAGACAGACCTCGGGGTCAAAGGCGACGCCGTTCGCGATGATGTTGTGCGTGCCCTTGTAGAGGATGCCTGAGGGCAGGAGGCGGAGTTTATACTCTTCGCCTGCCGCGACGACGGTGTGTCCCGCGTTGCAGCCGCCCTGATAGCGGACGACGGTGTCTGCCTTGCTCGCGAGGTAGTCGACGATTTTCCCTTTGCCCTCGTCGCCCCACTGCGTACCCGTAATAACGATGGTTGACATAATGAGTCCCCCTTATTTCTTCTCCTTAGAGATCAAATCGTGCAAAGATGTCATCGATGTTCCGCAGGAAGTACTGGTAGTCAAAGCACGCGTCGATCTCCTCCTTTGTGAGGTGGGCGGAGATGTCGGCGTCCTTCTCGACGTTCGTGCGGAAGTCCTCCTTGTCGAGCCAGCGCTTCATGGCGTTGCGCTGCACCCAGACGTAGGCAGTCTGACGCAGGATGCCCTTGTTGACGAGTGCCGTGAGGATGCGCTGACTGTAGATGAGACCGCCCGTGCGGTTCATGTTGTGCAGCATGGCGTCTGGGTAGACGAGGAGCTTGTCCACGATGCCGGTCAGCTTGTGCAGACAGTAGTCCACATTGATCGTGCTGTCGGGCAGGATGACGCGCTCGACGGAGGAATGCGAGATGTCGCGTTCATGCCAGAGGGTGATGTCCTCCATCGCCGCGACGGCGTTGCCGCGCACGAGTCGTGCCATGCCCGAGACACGCTCGCAGTTGATCGGATTGCGCTTGTGCGGCATCGCCGACGAGCCCTTCTGTCCCGCCTTGAAGAACTCCTCTGCCTCACGGATGTCCGTGCGCTGGAGGTTGCGGATCTCGGTGGCGATCTTTTCCAAGGTGCTCGCGATGATGGCGAGTGTCGTGACGAACTCGGCGTGGCGGTCACGCTGGATGACCTGTGTCGCCAGACGGACGGGCGTCAGCCCCAGTTTTTTGCACGTCAGTTCCTCGATGCGCGGGTTGATGTTGGAGTAGGTGCCGACGGCGCCCGAGAGCTTGCCGACGGAGACGATTTTCTTGGCATGCGTAAGACGCTCGATGTCGCGCTCGATCTCTGCACTCCAGAGCAGAAGCTTCAGCCCAAAGGTCATCGGCTCTGCATGGATGCCGTGTGTACGTCCGATGCACGGCGTATGACGGAACTCGTTCGCGCGGCGGCGGAGCACGGTGCGGAATTCCTGCAGATCGTCGAGGATGATGGCGGCGGCGTCGCGCATCATGACGCAGTATGCCGTGTCCTTCACGTCGCTCGAGGTGAGTCCCTTGTGGATGTATTTCGAGTCCTCTCCGATATTCTCCTCGAGGTTCGTGAGAAAGGCAATGATGTCGTGGTCGGTGGTCTTTTCGATCTCGTTGATGCGCGCGACGTCAAACTTCGCCTTTGCCTTGATGTTCTCTACGGCGGCGGCGGGGATCTCGCCCAGTTCCGCCATTGCCTCACACGCAGCGATCTCGACGTTCAGAATGGTCTGCCACTCGTTCTGAATCGACCAGAGATGCCCCATCTCCGGGCGTGTATAGCGTTCTATCATGTGCGTCCTCCTGCCTGAAAATAAACAAATTTATCCTGCACTATCATATATCTCCATGGGACGATTGTCAATGTTATGCGGAAACAGCGTTTTGTATACGGGATATTCTCATGCGGATTTCAGGGTTCTTACGATATAATAGAAATGTTTATTGCGGAGGGGGCGATCGAATGTTCCGCCGGATTCTTGCTGTCGGCGATGTGCACGGGGAGGCAGACGGGCTCGAACGTCTCTGGAAGAAGATTGCGTTTGACGATGAGCGGGATCTGCTCGTCTTTCTCGGCGACTATATTGACCGCGGCACCGCGCCTGTCCGTGCCCTGCAGTTCGTGCAGCGGCAGGTGGAGAAGTACCGCAATGTCCACGCACTCATGGGCAACCACGAGGCGATGATGCTCAGCTATATTGATGCGTATGGACTGGGGCGCACAATCATGGGGCACTTCGATCTCTGGCTGGCGAACGGCGGCAGGATCACGAGGAAGCAGCTTGCCGCTCTGCCAAAGGCGGAGGCGGAATCGCTGACGGCATTCGTTCGGTCACGTCCGATTTCCTTCCGCACATCGCATGCCGGTGAGGACATTCTCTTCGTTCATGCGGGTGTGAATCCTGCGGCGGAGGACTGCCGGGAGGATATGCTTTGGATTCGTGAGAAGTTTTTCGCGGGGTATCACGGCAGCACGCTGGTTGTTGTCGGGCATACGCCGACGCAGATGCTGCGGCGCGGCGGCGCAGCAGTGCCTCTCTTTTTGCCGAACAATATCATCGCCTGCGACACGGGCGCGTATCTGCCCGGCGGACGCATCAGCTGTGTGGACGCGGCACACTATCTGCGCCTGCGAGCGGGCGGACATGCACTCACGGCGGGAGAACGCGCATCCTGCTATATGCAGGCGGAGCGCGGGTAAGGCTCGTGTGATTCCTTAGATGTATCAGTGATTCCTTTATATAGGAGAGAGGAAGAAGTTGATGGAAAGGAAAAAGACGTTTACGCGCCGTACGTTTATCAAGGCAGCGATAGCGGCGGGGACAGCCGCTGCAGGCGGTGCGGCGCTCTGGAAGCTTGCCGGCATGGAGTGGCTGCGCAGGAAGGGGCTGCATCCCTTTCCCAATACTCTCTATATCGAACGCCTGCGGCAGATCATCACCTCGGATCCCGGGAGCAGCCGTGTCCTCATGTGGGAGACCGATGCAGACGAGATGGATCAGATGGTCGAGATACGGGCGGAGAACGCGGAGAAGATACGGCGCATCCCTGTGAACGATACGTGCTTTTCCGATGATGATGTGATGGTACATCAGTATACGGCGGAGATCGACAAGCTGATGCCGGGAACGAAGTATCGCTATCGCATTGAGGCGAATGACGGGACGACGGGCTGGCAGGAACTCTATACCCCTGCTGCTGATGCACCGTATAAGATGCTTCTTTTTCCCGACAGCCAGTCGAGCGACTATGCGGACTGGCAGCAGATGGCGCATCTCGCGTGGGCACGCAATACGGATACGGCACTTTTTGCCTGCCTTGGTGATCTCGTTGACAACGGCGAGGATCGGTTTCAGTGGACAGAGTTCTTTAAGGGCATAGATGAGATGGCCCATGTGATCCCAATGGTGCCTGTCATGGGGAATCACGAGACCTACGACCGCCAGTGGCAGACGCGCCTCCCTGCCGCATATCTGAACTACTTTCAGACCCCGCGCAACGGAAGTAAAGAATTTGAGCGGTATTACTATTCCTTTGACTACGGAGACGTGCACTATGTTGTGCTCTGCACGCAGCAGAAGGAGATCGACGGCTTTAAGAGCGGGATGGTCGAGGAGCAGCTCGCGTGGATCCGCCGCGATCTGAAGGCACACCGCAAGAAGTGGAATATCGTCCTCATGCATAAGGATGTATTGCAGTACCGTATTCAGGGACGCCCTGAGCGCAGTGAGGGTATTGATGAGGAGATCGGCCGGGTGTGGATGCCCGTCTTTGACGAGCTGCTCATCGATGTTGTTTTCACAGCGCATCTGCATACCTATCGCAATCGCGGGCATATCTACGCGTTTGTCAAAACGCCGGAGCAGAAGGGACCACTCTACATCCTCACGGGTGTTGCGGGGAATGTGCGCTATCCAAATCTCTGGATCGACCATGCCTTTGACGAGGTGACGCTTCCGCAGCCGGAGACGGATAACTATCTCACGATGGAGGTCCGGGATGATCGGCTTGAGATCGCGTGTTTCCTGTCCGACGGCACGGAGATGGATCGTGTGAAGGTGACGAAACGGTAAGGGGATCGTCCGTTGTGTAAGGGACAAAGAGGGACTGCTGCACGAAGCTTCAGCTTCGTGCAGCAGTCCCGTCTTTTTTATATGCAATCGATATACAATTTTAGTAAACCTACATAGAATATTCTGGTTGACAATAAATAAAATAGCGAGTAAGATAAAGCAAGTCTATGGGTCTATCAGTTTTTATGGAGGTATCTGAAGATTATGAAGTTACGTGAAGTAATCCTATGCGGGCTGTTTATCGCGCTTATTACGGTCGGGACGTTCGTGCGCATCCCTGTGGGTACGGATGTTTACACGCTGCAGTTCCTCTTTACCCTGCTCGCGGGGCTGATGCTCGGTGCGCGGCTCGGTGCGCTCGCCATCGGCACGTATGTACTCATGGGGCTCGTGGGGATTCCCGTGTTCGCCTCGGGCGGCGGCCCTGCCTACGTGCTTCAGCCGACGTTCGGCTATCTCGTCGGCTTCATCCTGCAGGGCTGGGTGACGGGCGCGCTGGCGCGCCGCGGCGTGCCGACGTTCCGGCGTGCACTTGCCGCGTGTGCAGCAGGCATGGTGGTGCTCTATGCCCTCGGCATCCCGTATTTCTACTTCATATCGAACTACATTATCGACGCGCCGATCGGTTTCTGGGTGGCGGTCTGGTACTGCGGCGTGCTGCAGGTTCTGCCGGACTTCCTGCTCTGCGTCGCGGCGGCGTACGTCGGGATTCGCCTCTACAAGGCGGGGCTCTGGATTCGTGAGACGCAGGAGACGCAGAGCACTGCTCCCGTGCAGGGGGCAGCAGTGCATACGAATCGCATGGATGTCTGACAGGAGGCGCATCATACGTGGGTAAGGCGTTATTTGTCACGGGAACGGGGACGGACATCGGCAAGACGTATGTCACGGGGCTGATTGTGAAATGTCTCCGTGACGCGGGATTTGCGGCGGGCTACTATAAGGCGGCACTCTCGGGCGCGGAGGTCGCCGCGGACGGCACGCTCCTGCCGGGCGATGCACTCCATGTGGCGCGTGTCGCGGAGCTCGATGCGGCGGATGTCACTGTCTCCTATGTCTATCGCGATGCGGTCTCACCGCATCTCGCGGCGCAGATCGAGCACCGCCCGATGGATTTTGCAAAGGTGGCGCAGGACTACCGCCGCGCGAAGGAGCACACGGACTATCTGACGGTGGAGGGGAGCGGCGGCATTATCTGCCCGCTGCGCTGGGACGGCGATGAGCACGTCGTCCTTGACGATCTTGCCGTGCGGCTGGGGCTCGCTGCGCTCGTTGTTGCCGATGCAGGGCTCGGAACGATCAATGCCGCTGTGCTGACGGCAGAGCATCTCTATGCGCGCGGCATTCCCCTGCGGGGCTTTATCTTCAACAATTGGCAGGGCGGTCTGATGCAGGAGGACAATGTGCGGATGGTCGAGGAGATCACGGGAGCGCGTGTCTTGGCGTGTGTGCCGCACGGCGCGGCGGAACTGCCGATGAGGGCGGATGCGCTTGCCGCGCTGTATGAGTAATGTGTGTTTAGGGAAGCACTGATCAATTCAGCCTGCGGCTCTTGACGCCTATTTTCCCGCACTTCGGCGGAAAATCTACGCCAATCCGAGGGGCTGTTTTATCCGTGATTCCGCAGGAGGAGAGCTTTTATGCCGACGATTGAGGAGCGTGACCTGCGCCATATCTGGCACCCGTGCGCGCAGATGAAGGACTATGAGCAGCTGCCGCCGATGGTGATCGATCACGCAAAGGGGGCATGGCTCTACGATGTGCACGGCAAGGGCTATCTCGATATTATCAGTTCGTGGTGGGCGAATCTCCTCGGACATACGAACGAGAAGATCGATGCGCGGATTACGGCGCAGCTGAGGCGGCTCGAGCACGTCGTCTTTGCGAATTTCTCCCATCGTCCCGCGATTGAGCTTGCAGAGCGGCTGGCGATGCTCGTGCCCGAGGGACTGACGAAGTTCAATTTCAACGATAACGGCTCGTCCGCTGTAGAGGCGGCGCTCAAGATGGCGTTTCAGTACTGTCAGCAGACAGGGCGTACGAAAAAGACGCGGTTTATGTGCCTTTCTGAAGGGTATCACGGAGGGACAATCGGGGCGCTCTCCGTGGGGGGCGTGGATCTCTTTGCCGAGATGTACAAGACGATGATGATGGACACTATCCATATCGAGGCACCCGACTGCTACCGCTGCCCCTATGGGGAGACGCGCGACAGCTGCTCCTGCGCGTGTTTTGAGCATGCGGAGCGTGCCTTTGCCGCACACGGACACGAGACGGCGGCGATGATCGTCGAGCCGCTCCTGCAGGGGTGCGCGGGGATGCGCATCTACCCCGAGGACTATCTCAGGAAGCTGCGCGCCCTCTGCGACGCATACGATGTCCTGCTCATCGCCGACGAGATTGCGACGGGGTTCGGGCGCACGGGACGGCTCTTTGCGTGTGAGCGTGCGGGCATCACGCCCGATCTCATGTGCCTCTCAAAGGGGCTGACAAGCGGCTATATGCCTACCGCGATCACCGTCGTCAAGGAAAAGATCTACGACGCGTTCTATGCGGACTGGAGCGAGGGCAAGGCGTTCATGCAAGGTCACACGTATGCGGGCAATCCGCTCGGCTGCAGCGCGGCGCTCGCCGTGCTCGACATTCTCGATGAGGAGAATATTCTGGAGCGGGCGGAGGAGACAGCATCGTGGCTGACTGCGCGCATGACGGAGACGTTCGGTGCGCATCCGAACGTCGGTGAGATCCGCCACATCGGGCTGATTCATGCGGTTGAGCTGGTCGAGGATCGCGAAGCGAAGCGTCCCTTTGATCCCAGTCGCCGCCTTGGCTATGCGATCTATCGCCGTGCGCTCCGGCACGGGCTGCTCCTGCGCCCGCTCGGCGACGTGCTTTACTTCAATCCGCCGCTGAACATCGGGCGTGATGACCTCAGCACCGCCATCGCATGGATGAAGGCGTCGATGGATGAGGTGCTGGGGGCATAGGAACTCTGTAGAGGAAGCTGCCGCACGAAATGAAAAACTTCGTGCTTTGTGTGTAATGTGTGTTTAGGAAAGCACCGCGTGTATCAGTGCTTTCGTAGGAGGGGTCATTTTTATGCCGACAATTGAGGAGCGCGACCTGCGCCGGATTTGGCATCCGTGCGCGCAGATGAAGGACTATGAGGAGCTGCCGCCGATGGTCATTGACCACGCAAAGGGTCCATGGCTCTGCGATGTGCACGGCAAGTCCTACCTCGATATTGTGAGCTCTTGGTGGGCAAATCTCCTGGGGCATTCCAACGAGAAGATCAACGCGCGCATCAAGGCGCAGCTCGACCGCCTCGAGCATGTGATCTTTGCAAATTTCTCACACCGCGGCGCGATCGAACTTGCCGAGCGTCTGACGGCGCTTGTGCCCGAGGGTCTGACGAAGTTCCACTTCAACGACAATGGTTCCTCTGCGGTCGAGGCGGCGCTCAAGATGTCCTTCCAATACTGCCAGCAGACGGGGCGCACGAAAAAAATTCGCTTCATGTGCCTCTCGGAGAGCTATCACGGCGAGACGATCGGCGCGCTCTCGGTGGGGAGCATGGATCTCTTTGCCGAGATGTACAAGCCGATGATGATGGACAACATCCATATCGAGGCGCCCGACTGCTACCGCTGTCCCTATGGGGAGACGCGCGGCACCTGCTCCTGTGCGTGCTTTGAGCATGCAGAGCGTGCCTTTGCCGCGCACGGGCACGAGACGGCGGCGATGATCGTCGAGCCGCTCCTGCAGGGGAGTGCGGGGATGCGCATCTATCCCGAGGAATATCTCAGGAAGCTGCGCACCCTCTGTGACGAATACGATGTCCTCCTCATCGCCGACGAGATTGCGACGGGATTCGGGCGCACGGGGCGGCTCTTTGCGTGTGAGCGTGCGGGGATTACGCCCGATCTCATGTGCCTCTCGAAGGGGCTGACGGGCGGCTACATGCCCATGTCCATCACCGTCGTCAAGGAGAAGATCTACGAGGCGTTCTACGCCGACTGGAGCGAGGGCAAGGCGTTCATGCACAGTCATACGTACGCGGGGAATCCGCTCGGCTGCAGCGCGGCGCTCGCCGTGCTCGACATTCTCGATGAGGAGAATATTTTGGAGCGGGCGGAGAACACGGCCTCGTGGCTGACTGCGCGCATGACGGAGACGTTCGGTGCGCATCCGAACGTCGGTGAGATCCGCCACATCGGGCTGATTCATGCGGTTGAGCTGGTCGAGGATCGCGCGGCGAAGCGTCCCTTTGACGGAGGGCGGCGCCTTGGCTATGCGATCTATCGCCGTGCGCTCCGGCATGGGCTGCTCCTGCGCCCGCTCGGTGACGTACTTTACTTCAATCCGCCGCTGAACATCGGGCGCGATGATCTTGACACGGCGATCACGCGGATGAAGCAGTCGATGGATGAGGTGCTGGGGAGATAAAGAAGGATGGCGGACTGCTGTACGAGGGGCGATGAACCTCGTACGGCAGTCTTTTTCGTAGAGAGTAATTTTCACTGATTGAACGGGGGACGTATTCCATGCTATAATAGCATCATTCGAATTCGTGCAAAGGGAGGTGTGGCAATGCCGCTGGATGAGTTTGCGTGGCGCGTGCGCCTCGCACGCCGACGCAGGGCGAGTCAGCGTAAGTTTCGCGCGGCAGCAGGGGTGATCGTCCTGGCAATCGCCGTCCTCGCGTGGTATCTCGGCTACTACATACAGCGTCCCGCCTACGCTCTCGAGCAGGCGGCGGCAGCGCTCACCGCGCATGATGCGGAGGCGTTTCAGCGGCGCGTGAATATCAATGCTGTAACGGCGGCGGGATATGACGATCTCACCTACGTCCTCTTTTCGGGCGATACACATCTGAAGGAAAAAGAACGAAATAAATCGGGAAAGTTCTACGAGAGCATCAAGGACAGCGTCGCAGGCGGGATGGCGCAGAGCATTTTGACGGCGGTCGGGAGCGGGACGTGGCCGACCCCTGAGGGCGTAGACCCGCTGAAGGGACGCCAGCTCGGCATCGACTTTGAGTATCTCATGGAGTGCAGCCACCTGCGCGACACGACCCTCCTGCACATCGACAGCGTTGTGCGGGACGGGAGCACCGCAATGGCGAACATTACCGTGCGCGACGAGGGGACCGACCTAGAGTTCCCCCTGCAGCTGCGCATGGAGCGCGGCGATACGGGCTGGCAGGTCGTGCGCATCGTGAACTATCGTTCCTATCTCGAGGCAGTGCAGAAGGCGGCGGCGAGCAACCTCGGGCGCTACATCGACGCGACGCGCCCGATTGTCGACCGCTATAACGGCGTTTTCCGCTCGAAACAGCGGGAGTTCCGCAATCTGACCGAGACGGGACGCAGTACCTATACGACGGTGTACCGCAAGTCGCTGACACATCTCCTGCAGGAGGATATGATTCCCCTGCTCAAGAAGTATCAGAAGGAGCTGGACGGCGTAGATGTTCCCCACGGCGCACAGTATCTTGCTGCACAGCGCAAGGCGGCGACGGAGGCGTTCATCGGTGCGTATGAGAGTTTCGTCAAGGGGCTCAACGTCGGGACGCCCGAGGACTTTGCACGGGCGGAGACACTGCACAAGATGGCGCTCTCCTATGATCTGCGTGTCGGCGACATGATCCGCCGCGGTGCGGTAAGTGCGGAGACGCCCGCAACACCATAAATATGAATGAAAGAAGGGGTGTTGTACGAAGCTGAACGCTTCGTACAACACCCCTTTTGTGCCCCTTCCACCGCTTACGCGGTCCCCCTTCCCCCGTGATAACGGGGAAGGCTTTGTATAACGGCATAGCAGCGCGTCGATGAGGCTAGATTCCTTTGCTCTTACGATCAGAACGCGGGAACAATCGCGCCCTTGTACTTATCGTTGATGAAGTTCTTGACCGTCTCAGAGTGGAGGGCCTTGACGAGCGCCTGAATCTCGGGGCGGTTCTCATCGCCCTGGCGGACGACGAGGATGTTGACGTACGGCGAGGTCTTGTCCTCCATGATGAGGGCGTCGCGCGTCGGCACGAGATCCGCCTGCATTGCCCAGTTCGTGTTGATGACGGAGATATCAACGTCATCCAGCGTGCGCGGCAGCTGCGGCGCCTCGATCTCCTGGATCTTGAGGTGCTTCGGGTTGTCGACGATGTCCTGCACCGTCGCCGTCGTACCGGCACCGTCCTTCAGCTTGATGAGGTTCGCACGCGCGAGGAGCAGCAGCGCACGGCCGCCGTTCGTCGGATCGCTCGGGATGGAGACGGATGCGCCGTCCTTCAGCTCGTCGAGCTTCTTGATCTTGTGCGAGTAGACGCCCATCGGCTCGATGTGGACACCGAGAACGTTCACGAGCTTCAGCTCGGGGTGCTCCTCAACAAAATTCTTCAGGTATGGCTCGTGCTGGAAGAAGTTCGCGTCGATTTCCTTATCGTTCGTGGCGATGTTCGGCTGAACATAGTCGTTGAATTCGACGATCTCGAGCTTTACGCCTTCCTTTTCGAGCTCGGGGCGGATCGCCTCGAGGATCTCCGCGTGGGGAACGGGCGATGCACCGACCTTGACGACCTTCTCCGCCTTGGCGTTGTCGGCGGGTTTGTCTGCGCTGCCGCCGCAGCCGGCGAGGGCAAATGCAGTGACGGCAAGCACAAGAGCGAGCAGTTTTTTCATAAAATACCTCCTTTGAAAAATTGATCTCTAAGAATTTATTTCTTATTCAGCCGTGCGGCGAGGGTATTGCCTGCAAACTGCACGAGCTGGACGAGAACAATGAGAATGACGACGGTCGCGAGCATGATGTCGGGGCGGAACCGCTGATAGCCGTAGCGGATCGCGAGATCACCAAGACCGCCGCCGCCGATCGCACCGGCCATGGCGGACTCGCCGACGAGTGCGATGACGACCGTCGTGAGCTGGCTGACGATGCCGGGCATGGACTCCGGCAGGAGCACGCGCGTCACAATCTGCAGCGGCGTCGCCCCCATGGAGAGCGCCGCCTCGATGAGACCGTGCGGCACCTCGCGCAGCGAGGTCTCCACCTGCCGTCCGATGAACGGGACCGAGGCGATGACGAGCGGCACCATCGCCGCCGTCGTGCCGATCGCCGAGCCGACGATGAGACGAGTCAGCGGGATGATTGCCACCATCAGGATGATGAACGGGATGGAGCGGATCGCGTTGACCACCGCGCCGATCGAGCGGTTCACCGCCGGCGCATCGAGGATCTCGCCCCGCGCTGTCACGTGCAGGAGCACGCCGAGCGGGATGCCGAGCGCACTCGAGATGACCATACTGACCGCGACCATATAGACGGTCTCTCCGAGTGCCTTAGTCAGCAGGGGAATCATTTCGGCGGACATAGCCGATCACCTCCTGTTTCAAATGCTGTTCCGAGAGATAGTCGATGGCGCGCTGTATCTCCTCCGGTGCGCCGCGCATCCCGATGATCATACGCCCGAACGGCAGCTCCTTGATCTGGTCGAGTGTACCGAAGAGCATCGTCACCTCAATGGTTGGGAAGCGGCGGATCATCTCCGCGAGCACGGGATCGTCCGCGCGCTCGCCGAGGAATGTAAGGCGCAGGAGCATATAGCTCCCCTCGCTCGGCGCTTCTTCGATGGAATTTCCGCGAAATGCCGTCGGCAGTTCGTTCGATAGGAGCACGCTGATGAACTCCTTCGTGATCGGCTGCTGCGGTGCGGTGAACACGTCCACCACATCGCCCTCCTCGGCGATGATGCCGCCGTCGAGGACGGCAACGCGGTCACAGATATCCTTGATGACCTGCATTTCATGCGTGATGACGACGACGGTCAGTCCCATACGGCGGTTGATGTCGCGGATGAGCGCGAGGATGGACTTCGTTGTCTGCGGGTCGAGTGCCGAGGTTGCCTCGTCACAGAGCAGTACCTTCGGATCTCCTGCGAGTGCGCGCGCGATGCCGACGCGCTGCTTCTGCCCACCCGAGAGATGGCTCGGGTAGGCATTTGCCTTGTCGCCGAGCCCGACCAGCGTGAGCAGCTCCGTCACCTTGGGGCGGAGCTCCTCGGCAGACTTCCCTGCGAGCCGCAGCGGGAATGCCACGTTGTCGTAGACCGTCGCAGAGGACAGCAGATTAAAGTGCTGAAAAATCATGCCGATGTGCCGCCGCTCCTCGCGCAGTTCGCTCTCCGAGACCTGCATGAGATCGCGTCCGTCCACGAGGACAGCGCCGCTCGTCGGGCGCTCAAGCATATTGATGCAGCGGATGAGCGTCGATTTTCCTGCGCCTGACAGCCCAATGATGCCATAGATGCTGCCGCGCTCAATCGAGAGATCGATACCGCGCAGAGCGTGCACATCGCCTGCGTATGTTTTGACAATATTCTTTAGCTGTATCATTTGTAGCCTCTCTTCGTTGATACCGATTAAACGTAGCATAGACGCGCCGCTTTGTCAATGACTTCGCTGTTTGATGGAGGTCGTGTCGGTACGCTATTGCCTGTGCTCCTACCGGAAAATGCAAAAATAGAAAAATCCCCCCCTTGACACGGTATCTCCGATGTAGTATCATACAATGACCTATTGACGTAAGTATGGGATTTGTGCGCCTTTTTTCAGGGGAGGACGCCGCGCAGTATGCTGTGCGGTTAGAAAGGACAAGAGAGCAAGGTACTCACATGGCTGCCTTGTTCTTTTTGTGTCTGTTCAATTCTGAGAGCGGCGCTCAGATGCCAGAGGATATTCCAGCGAAAGGGTGACAGCGTTCATGTTCAATCCTGTGTCGGTCGGCCGTCGAACCCGCTACAGCTACGCGCGGATCAAAGAAGTGATGGAGATGCCGCATCTTCTTGACATCCAGCGCGAGAGCTATCGGTGGTTTCTCGAGGTGGGGCTTGCGGAGATTTTCCGCGACATCTCGCCCATTCAGGATTTCTCCGGGAATCTCATCCTTTCCTTTGAATCGTTTGCGCTCGGTGAGCCGAAGTACGATCTCGACGAGTGCAAGGAGCGCGATGTGACGTACGCCGCGCCCCTGCGCGTCAACGTGCGCCTCGTGAACCGTGAGACGGGCGAGATCAAGGAGCAGGAGGTCTTCATGGGCGATTTTCCGCTCATGACGGATACGGGGACGTTCATCATCAACGGCGCAGAGCGCGTCATCGTCAGCCAGCTCGTCCGCTCGCCCGGTACGTACTACGGTGTGGAAATCGATACGACGGGCAAGGAGCTCTACAACGCGACGATGATCCCGAATCGCGGCGCGTGGATCGAGCTGGAGACGGATGCAAACGACATCGTCTCCGTGCGTATCGATCGTACGCGCAAGATGCCCGTGACCTATCTCATCCGCGCCCTCGGCTACGAGACGGACGCGGAGATTCGTGCGCTCTTCGGCGACGATCCGCGCATGCTCGCAACGATCGAGCGCGATACGGACGAAGTCAAGACGCGCAGCCGCGCGGTCATCGAGATCTACCGCCGTCTGCGTCCGGGTGAGCCCGCGAACGAGGACAATGCGCGTCAGCTTCTCGAGACGCTGTTCTTTGACCCGCGCCGCTACGACCTCGCGACGGTCGGCCGCTACAAGCTGACGAAGAAGCTCGGCTGGCGCCGCCGCCTGTTGGGCAAGGTGCTCGCCGAGCCCGTTGTGGACGTGGAGACGGGCGAGATCGTCTTCCCGAAGGGCGAGCCGATCACGCCTGCGATGGTGGATGCGGTCAGCGAGGAGCGCGAGACGGCGCTCTTCGGCGACGGCGAGCTCATCGCATTTCAGGTACAGAAGCCCGACGGCGATATCTATCGGATGCTCTGCGCACCGACGCGCGACTATCAGTACCGCACGGTGACGCGCGAGGACATCATGGCGGCGATCAGCTACCTCCTCGGCCTCATGGACAGCTTTGGCAATACGGACGACATCGACCATCTCGGCAACCGCCGCGTGCGTGCCGTGGGCGAGCTGCTGCAGAACCAGTTCCGCATCGGCCTCTCGCGCATGGAGCGCGTCGTGCGCGAGCGCATGTCGATCCAGGAGACGGAGAGCATCACGCCGCAGGGGCTCATCAATATCCGCCCCGTCGTGGCGGCGGTAAAGGAGTTCTTCGGCTCCTCGCAGCTCTCGCAGTTCATGGATCAGCACAACCCTCTCTCCGAGCTGACGCATAAGCGCCGCCTCTCGGCACTCGGCCCCGGCGGTCTCTCGCGCGAGCGCGCGGGCTTTGAGGTGCGCGACGTTCACAACTCGCACTACGGCCGCATGTGCCCGGTCGAGTCGCCGGAAGGTCCGAACATCGGACTCATCGGCTCGCTCGCCAACTATGCACGTGTGAACCGTTTCGGCTTTATGGAGACGCCGTATCGCCGCGTGGACAAGGAGCATCACCGCGTGACGGAGGATGTGCGCTACCTCACGGCGGACGAGGAGGACGATCTCATCATCGCGCAGGCGAATGAGCCGCTCGATGCGAATGAGTACTTTGTCAACGAGCGCGTGACGGCACGTTTCCACGAGGAGACGGGACTGCATCCGCGCGAGCGTGTGGACTATATGGACGTGTCGCCGCGCCAGGTCTTTTCCATCGCGACGGCGATGATCCCGTTCCTCGAAAACGACGATGCGAACCGTGCCCTCATGGGCGCGAACATGCAGCGTCAGGCAGTGCCGCTCCTGCGGACGCAGGCACCGCTCGTCGGTACGGGCATGGAGTACAAGGCGGCGTGCGACTCGGGCGTTATGGTGCTCGCAAAGCACGCCGGCGAGGTCACGGACGTTACAGCAGATGCGATCACCGTCCGCTCGGACGAGGGCGCATTTGATACCTATAAACTGCAGAAGTTCATCCGCTCGAACCAGGCGACCTGCATCAACCAGAAGCCGCTCGTCTACGCGGGCGACCGCGTGACGGAGGGGCAGCCCATCGCCGACGGCCCCTCGACGGACAACGGCGAGCTCGCCCTTGGCTACAATATTATTGTTGCCTATATGCCGTGGGAGGGCTACAACTACGAGGACGCCATCCTCCTCAGCGAGAATCTCGTCAAGCGCGATCTCTACACCTCGATCCACATCGAGGAGTATGAGTGCGATGCGCGCGACACGAAGCTCGGCCCCGAGGAGATCACGCGCGACATCCCGAATGTGGCGGAGGAAGCGCTCAAGGATCTCGACGAGGACGGCATCATCTCCATTGGTGCGGACGTGCGCCCCGGCGATATCCTCGTCGGCAAGGTCACGCCCAAGGGCGAGACGGAGCTGACGGCAGAGGAGCGCCTGCTGCGCGCGATCTTCGGCGAGAAGGCACGCGAGGTGCGCGATACCTCGCTGCGCGTGCCGCATGGCGAGGCGGGCAAGATCATCGACGTGAAGATCTTTACCCGTGAGAACAACGATGAACTGCCGCCCGGCGTCAACCGCCTCGTGCGCGTCTATATTGCACAGAAGCGCAAGATCTCGGTCGGCGACAAGATGTCCGGCCGTCACGGGAACAAGGGTGTCGTCTCGCGCATCATGCGCCAGGAGGACATGCCGTTCCTGCCGGACGGCACGCCGGTCGATATCGTGCTGAACCCGCTCGGCGTTCCGTCGCGTATGAACATCGGTCAGGTCTTGGAGACGCATCTCGGCATGGCGTGCCGCATCCTCGGCCAGCGCATCAAGGACGGCGATCCAACGGTGGAGGGCGATCTCCGCGCGGCGGGCTATGATTTCGATAAAAACGGGATGCCCGTGCCCGACGTGGCCGGAATCCACATCGCGACCCCGGTCTTTGACGGCGCGGGCGACGACGACGTATTCGGCACGATCCGCGCGGCGAGACTTCCCTCCGACGGCAAGACCGTGCTCTACGACGGCCGCACGGGCGAGCCGTTCGAGAACCGCGTCACGGTCGGCTGCGTCTACATGCTGAAGCTGCATCATCTGGTTGACGACAAGATTCATGCGCGCTCCACGGGGCCGTACTCGCTCGTCACGCAGCAGCCGCTCGGCGGCAAGGCGCAGTTCGGCGGACAGCGTTTCGGCGAGATGGAGGTCTGGGCACTCGAGGCATACGGCGCGGCGTACACCCTGCAGGAGATCCTGACGGTGAAGTCCGACGACGTGGTCGGCCGTGTCAAGGCATACGAATCCATCGTCAAGGGGGACAACATCCCCGAGCCGGGCGTACCCGAGTCGTTCAAGGTGCTCATCAAGGAGCTGCAGGCGATCGGCCTCGACATCAAGGTACTCAATGAGGACGCGAAGGAAATCGCGATCCGCGACGAGGAGGACGAGGACATCAACGAAAAGGCACGTTCTCTCGATCTCGATGTGGAGGGCGTGGACGAGAACGGTGCCGCACCGCCTCCTGCGGATGACTACGAGGAGAACGTGGAGGCTGAGGAGTCTGCGGATGAGGATCTCATCGCTGACCTCGGCACCGACGAGGATCTCGCGGCGGACGACATGGATGCGATTCTCCATGGCGGACTGGACGACATCGACAATCCTCATGAGGACGATCTATAAGGAAGGGAGTGGCAGCTGTTGCTGGATGTAAACAATTTTGACTCGATGCGGATTGGACTCGCTTCTCCCGATAAAATTCGTGCATGGTCGCACGGCGAGGTGAAAAAGCCGGAGACCATCAACTACCGCACCTTGAAGCCCGAGCGTGACGGCCTCTTCTGCGAGCGCATCTTTGGACCGACGCGCGACTGGGAGTGCCACTGCGGAAAGTACAAGCGCATCCGCTACAAGGGCGTCGTCTGCGATCGCTGCGGCGTCGAGGTGACGCGCGCAAAGGTGCGCCGCGAGCGCATGGGACACATCGAGCTCGCCGCACCCGTCTCCCATATCTGGTACTTCAAGGGCATCCCGAGCCGCATGGGACTCATCCTCGATGTCTCCCCGCGCTCGCTTGAGAAGGTGCTCTACTTCGCCTACTACATCGTCCTCGATGCGGGCGAAACCGATCTCAAGAAAAAGGAACTGCTCTCCGAGCGCGAGTATCACGATGCACTCGAAAAGTACGGCAATACCTTTCGCGTCGGCATGGGTGCGGAGGCGATCAAGGAGCTCCTCGAGGAGCTGGATCTTGAGCAGATGAGCGCACAGCTGAAAAACGACGTGCGGACGACCTCCGGACAGAAGAAGGTGCGTGCCATCCGCCGCCTTGAGGTGGTTGAGGCATTCCGCAAGTCCGGCAATCAGCCTTCGTGGATGATCATGGACGTCGTGCCCGTCATTCCGCCTGACCTGCGCCCCATGGTGCAGCTCGACGGCGGACGCTTCGCGACCTCTGATCTCAACGACCTCTACCGCCGCGTCATCAACCGCAACAACCGCCTGCGTCGTCTGCTCGACCTCGGTGCGCCCGACATCATCGTGCGCAACGAGAAGCGCATGCTGCAGGAGGCGGTGGACGCGCTCATCGACAACGGCCGCCGCGGCCGCCCCGTCACAGGCCCCGGCAACCGTGCGCTGAAGTCGCTCTCGGATATGCTCAAGGGCAAGCAAGGGCGCTTCCGTCAGAACCTCCTCGGCAAGCGTGTCGACTACTCGGGACGCTCCGTTATCGTCGTCGGCCCGGAGCTGAAGCTCCATCAGTGCGGCCTGCCGAAGGAGATGGCGCTCGAGCTCTTCAAGCCCTTTGTCATGAAAAAACTGCAGGCGGACGGCGCTGCCCACAACATCAAGTCGGCAAAGCGCATGGTCGAGCGCGCACGCCCCGAGGTCTGGGACGTGCTCGAGGATGTCATCAAGGAGCATCCCGTGCTCCTCAACCGTGCACCGACACTGCACCGTCTGGGTATCCAGGCCTTTGAGCCGGTGCTCACCGAGGGGCGTGCCCTGAAGCTGCATCCGCTCGCGTGTACGGCGTACAACGCGGACTTTGACGGCGACCAGATGGCCATCCATCTGCCGCTCTCGGCGGAGGCTCAGACGGAGGCACGCGTCCTCATGCTCGCCGCAAACCACATCCTCGCGCCGAAGGACGGCAAGCCCATCATCGTCCCCTCGCAGGACATGGTGCTCGGCTCGTACTATCTCACGAAGCTGAGACCCGGCGCAAAGGGCGAGGGCAAGGTGTTCACCGGCATCGCCGAGGCACTCCTCGCGTATCAGGAAAAGGTGCTCGACCTGCAGGCGGAGATCCGCGTGCAGATCGCGGGCTACGGCCTCGTCCGCAGCTCGCTCGGCCGCCTCATCTTCAACGAGATCCTGCCCGAGGAGCTGCGCCACTACGCGCAGGATGCGGAGACCGGCGAGTGGCGCCTCGGCGTCCTCATGAACAAGAAGGAGCTCGGCAAGCTCGTCGCGAACTGCTACGATCATTTCGGCGCGACCAAGACCGCTGAGGTCATCGATAACGTGAAGAACCTCGGCTACCACTACGCCTGCATTGCAGGCATGACGGTCGCCGTCTCCGACGTCATCGTGCCGCCGAAGAAAAAGGAAATCATCGCGGACACGCAGGCGAAGGTCAACAAGGTTGAGCGTCAGTTCTCGCGCGGTCTCATCACCGAGGACGAGCGCTACAAGAAGGTCGTTCAGCTCTGGACACAGGCGACGGACGACGTCGCGGACGCCATGATGGACAACATGGATCCCTTTAACCCCATCTTTATGATGGCGGACTCGGGCGCCCGAGGCAACAAGCAGCAGATGCGTCAGCTCGCGGGTATGCGCGGACTGATGGCTGACCCATCGGGTAAGATCATCGACCTGCCGATCACGGCGAACTTCCGTGAGGGCCTGTCCGTTTCCGACTACTTCATCTCCTCGCATGGTGCGCGCAAGGGTCTTGCCGATACGGCACTCCGTACAGCGGACTCGGGCTACCTCACGCGCCGTCTCGTCGACGTGGCACAGGATGTCATCGTCCGCGAGGAGGACTGTGACGTCTCTGCGATCAACCTCCTGCAGGTGCGTGCGCGCATGGCAGAGTCTGCGTTTGACGCACTCGAACTCCTCGTCGACAGCCTCATGGGACGCCTCCTTGCGGCGGCGATCTACGATCCCGAGACGAAGGAGATCCTCTACCCACAGGATACGACGCTCGACGACGAGGTCCTCGAGACCATCGGCGAACGCGACATCCGCGAGATCATGGTGCGCGGTTCCTCCGTCAACGCGGAGGGGGCGGTCAGCAACGCCATGGTTACGGAGAGCATCACACTCGGAGAGCCGGATGCGAGAAAGCGCAAGAAGGCACACGCTGCCATCGTGCGCGAGCTCAGCGGAAAGGAAGTCGTGCGTGAGGCTGTCCTCGACGACGGCACCGTTCTCGCAGAGGAGGGCGTGATCCTCACTGACAAAATGGTCGAGGCGATCCTCTCCTCCGAGCTCCACGAGATCCACATCCGCAACAACAATGTGCGCGGCATCGAAGTCGAGGCCATCATGGAGGGCGCGGGCGTCATCGAGTCGCTCGCCGACCGCATCGTCGGCCGCGTGCTCGCCGAGGACATCGTGGATGAGGCGACGGGTGAAACCATTGCCCACATCAACGACTCCGTCGATGAGGCACTTGCCAAACGTATCGAGGGCGTCCGAAAACGCGTTTCCATCCGCAGCGTCCTCACATGCAAGTCGCAGTTCGGCGTCTGCATGAAGTGCTACGGCCGCGACCTCGCCAACCAGGCGGAGGTCGAGATCGGCGAGGCGGTCGGCATCATTGCCGCACAGTCCATCGGCGAGCCGGGCACACAGCTCACCATGCGTACCTTCCACTCGGGCGGTGTCGCAGGTGACGACATCACACAGGGTCTTCCGCGCGTCGAGGAGCTCTTCGAGGCACGCAAGCCCAAGCACAATGCCATCATCGCAGAGAACGAAGGTGTCGTCGCCATCGACGATACGGGCAAGGGGATGCGCACAGTCACGATCACGCCCGAGGGCGGCGTGCCGCGCGAGTACTCTGTGCCGTTCGGTGCGCGCATGGCCGCGCGTGACGGCATGGTCATGAAGCCCGGTGACAAGATTACCGAGGGCTCCGTGAACCCGCACGACATCCTGCGCGTCTGCGGCCTGCAGGCGACCCAGCGCTACCTCGTCTACGAGGTACAGAAGGTCTACAAATCGCAGGGCGTTGAGATCAACGACAAGCACATCGAGGTCATGGTACGGCAGATGCTGCACAAGGTCAAGATCGAGGAGGCCGGAACCACCGACTTCCTCCCGGGCGAGTACATCGAGATCAACGCATTCGAGGCGGCGAACACCAAGGCGATCGAGGAGGACGGCGAGCCCGCTGTGGCAAAGCCCATCCTGCTCGGCATCACGAAGGCATCGCTCGCCACGGATTCCTTCCTCTCGGCGGCGTCCTTCCAGGAGACCACGCGCGTCCTCACCGACGCTGCGATCAAGGGCAAGATCGACCCGCTCGTCGGCCTTAAGGAAAACGTCATCATCGGCAAACTCATCCCGGCCGGTACGGGCATGAACCGTTACCGCCACCTCGAGATCGTCGACCATGCACCGCAGCCGGTGCCTGAGCCGCCCGAATCCGAGGCGCCCGCCGAGGAGCCCGTTGAAGAAGTCGACCTCTCACGGCTGGAGAAGCTGAGCAGCTGATCTGAGATGAGCGCTTTTGGCTCTTTATCTGCATGAACAATATTACTCAAAAGATCCCGATAGAGATTCTATTGGGGTCTTTTTGTTTGTGTTGGAACAAGTGCACAATATAAAACCAAAAGATTATCTCGATATATCAGAAAATAAGGTAAAAAATCTCGATAAGTTCCATAAAAGCAAGAAAATATAGTATTGATGAATAAAAAATGGAAAAGAAATGGAAACCACTTTATTTATCAGGGCTTTATCATGAGCATATGTTGAAGAAAAGACAAGAAAATAGAGATTGTTAAATGGGAAAAAATATAAAATATAGATATAGAAATAATATATCACAAAAAGACAAACATGATTCCTGAAGGGGGGAAAGAAGGAATCAACATGCAATTCGGTTTTTGTTTACTAAGTGAGGAGGGGAATTGCGATGAGCAATTCGCAGACACAGGCTGCAGGAGGTCGTCTTCCGTGGATGACCCGTATTGCTTACGGCCTTGGTGACACAGCCCAAAACGTCGTATGGGGAGCGATGGGCATTCTGACATTTTTCTATACGGACTATGCAGGGATCGATCCTGCGATGGTCGGTATGGTTATGCTCCTGTCCCGCTGTTTTGATGGTGTGTCTGATGTCATCATGGGATTTATTGTTGAGAAGACAAATTCCAAGTGGGGTAAGTCCCGCCCTTGGATTTTGTGGATGAGCGTACCGTTTGCGGTATCCATTGTACTTATCTATACAGTTCCGCAGGGATCCTCAGCAATGCAGTTTGCCTATCTGTTTGTTACATACAATCTCTGTACGACAGTTTGCTATACAGCGCTGAATCTTCCGTATGGCTCACTTTCGGCGATGATGACACGTGCTTCAAAGGAACGTGATATGCTCTCGATCACGCGTATGTGTCTCTCACCCTGGGGCCGTATTCTCTCGGTCTCGGCAACACTTCCGCTGGTCAAGGTCTTTGGCGATACGCAGATGGCATGGGTTGAGGTCATGAGCATCTGGGCTGTCGTTGGACTGGTGCTTTTGATCTTCTGCTTCTCACGCTGCAAAGAGACCGTTGTGATCGAGGCTCGTGCAAAGGCGGCGAAAATTCCGGTTGGCAAGGCGCTCAAGGCTCTCGCTGTCAATCCGTACTTCTGGGCGGGTATGACGATCTGGATGATGCAGAACGTTATCTTCACGATTACGGGGACGATTCTCCCTTATTACTGCAAATACATTTTTTCCGATGATACGATTTACGGCAGCCTCTATCTCCTGGAGACGCTGGTCACGATCTTTGTTATGGCGGTGTTCAGCCCGCGGCTCCTGCGCCGCTTCGGCAAGCGCAACATGTCCTTGGGCGGTGTTCTCATCTGCTTTATCGGTCATGTCATCTTCCTTTTGAATCCTACGGATTTTGGCTGGGTTGTATTTAGCTGTGTCGTTCGCGGCATTGGTTTCGCACCGATTCAGTCCGTCATTTTCGGCTTTATTGGTGATGCTGTAGAGTACGGCCAGTGGAAGACGCGTCTCCGCCAGGAAGGTCTGATCTTCTCCGGTGGCTCGGTTGGTACGAAGGTCGGCTCCGGGCTTACGAGCGCACTCCTCACGGGGCTCCTCTCCTATGCAGGCTATGTTTCGTCCTCCGCTGGCTCAGTCATGCAGAGCCAGCAGGTCATTGATATGATCGTCAGCATCTACATGTGGGGGCCGATCTTTGTGTGGATCGTTCTGATTGTTGTACTCTACTTCTATGAGCTGGATCAAAAGTATCCCGAGATCATGCGCGATCTTGTTGCACGCGAGGCGCGCGGTGAAATGTAACCACACAGCAGGGCGCGTCCTGCTGTATTGAAAGGAGCGATATGATGGATCAGAAAACTCTCATCACCATCACGCGCCAGTATGGCAGCGGTGGGCGCGAGGTTGCAGAGATTCTCGCGAAGAAAATGGGCGTTAAGCGCTATGATCGAAAAATTGTCGCTATGGCGGCGGAAAATGTGACAGATGCTGAGGATGCACAGGATTTTGAAAGCCTTATCGAGCGTTCCTATAACTCGCCGGAGAACTGCCTCGGAAACCTTGGCGACTATGCTTACGTGCGTGTGCCACAGCACAACCGTATGTATATCGAGCAAGCAAAGGTGATTCTGAAGATCGCCGAGAAGGAGAGTGCTGTTTTTCTCGGACGCTGTGCAGACTATATTTTGAAAGACAACCCCGATGCGTTCTCCTTCTTCATTTATGCAGATAATGCATTCCGCAAGGAGCGTGCGAAGACGCACTACGGCAATCACTACATCGAGGAACTCGATGATGAGGATGCCATCCGCAAGCAGTACTATGCGTACTATACGGGACAGACGTGGGGAGATCCCGAGAACTACGACCTCCTCATCAATACGAGCCAGCTCTCACTGGAAGCAGCGGCAGAGCTTATCTTGAGCTATGTTGAGCTGCGTCGTCGCGGAAAATAATAGAAGCATTCGGGCTGTATTACGGGAAAATGAAATTCTCGTAATACAGCCCTTTTTTTATTCTTTGGGTCTTGCTAAGCGAAATGAAATATGTATAATAACCCTTGGTTATCTTATGATAACATTTATGTCTCTTAATAGTTGCTTTATAGAAACATTAAGGGCGGGTTCTTTCTGTTATGGGGGGGTAGCAATGATTCCAATTCTTTCATTCCTCGTGATAGTCGCCGGTATCTGGATTTTTGCATGGTATCGGACGAGGAACATCAACAAGGAGAATACCGATGGGTATTTCTTCAGCGGTCGCAGTCTCGGCGGGCTTGTCATCGCGGGCACAATGCTCATGGCAAATCTCTCGACGGAGCAGATTGTCGGACAGAGCGGGCTTGCGTATGCAGTCGGCATGGAGGTCATGGCGTGGGAGATCATCGCCTGTTTCTCGATCCTAACGCTTGCCTTTGTCTTCCTGCCGAACTATCTGCGGCACGGTGTCTCGACGATTCCGGAATTTCTCGCGCTGCGCTACGATAATCAGTTCCGACTCGTCATCTCGTTCCTGATTCAGACGAGCTATGCCTTTATCCTATTGCCAACCATCCTTTACTCCGGTGCGCTCGTGTTCAACCAGCTGTTCAGTGTGAGTGAGCTGCTCGGGATCTCGCAGTATGAAGGCATCATGGTGACGGCTGCGATCGTCGGCATCGTGGGTCTTGCCTACCTCCTCATGGGCGGCATGGGGATCAGTGCGGTGAGTGACAGCGTCTACGGCGTGGGACTCCTCGTCGGCGGCATCAGCATTCCGTTCATCGGACTCTATATGCTCGGCGACGGCAGCATCGTCGATGGATTCTCGCGCATGGCGGCGGCAGCACCGGAGAAGCTGAATGCCATCGGAGCAATCGATTCGAAGGCGGTGCCATGGCCGACACTGCTGCTTGGGCTGCTCTTTAACACGATGTTCTACTGGAATACGAACCAGTTCATCGTACAGAAGACCATCGCGGGGCGCAACCTCGCCGAGGGGCAGAAGGGCGTTTTGACGCTTGCGATTTTCAAACTTTTTGGGCCGCTCTTCCTCGTTTTGCCGGGCATCATCGCCTTCGTCATGTTCGACGGCTCGCTGCCCCTGCCGGATGCTGCCTATCCGACGCTCGTGAAGGCAATTTTGCCGCCGTGGATGTACGGCATCTTCGGTGCGATCATCTTCGGTGCGATTCTCAGTACGTATGTCGCCGCACTCAACAGCGCCGCGACCCTATTCTCACTGGACTTCTACAAGGGGATCTTCCGCAAGGATGCCTCTGAGCGGAGTGTTGTGCGCGTGGGCAGGATCACGAACATCGTCATTGCCCTCGTCTCCATTGGGCTGGCGCCGCTCCTCATCAATGCGCCGACGGGATTGTATAACTTCCTGCAGGAGTACGTGGGCTTCTACAATATCCCGCTCATCGTTATCATCCTGTTTGGCTTCTTCAACAAGAACGTCTCGGCGGTGGGGGCGAAGATCTGCTTTACCTTCCACATCGTCGTCTACATCATCGCGAAGTTCCTCTTCGGCGATCTGAACTTCCTCTACATCCACAGCGTACTCTTTTTCCTCGACATCCTCGTCATGTGGGGATCGACAAAGTTCGCACCGCTTGCGGGCGGCTATTCGTTCACGCCGAACGCGAACAAGGTTGACCTCACGCCGTGGAAGTATCGTAAGTACGTCGCCGTCGTCGTTGTCCTCGGTATCTTCACCGTCTATGCGATCTTCTCCCCGCTTGGGATTGGGCGGTAGGCGCAGCTGTACGCATCTACAAAAAGCCGTTTCGGGTTCTCGGGACGGCTTTTTGTTTGCTATGCAAAAAAATATATGCTAGAATAAATCCAAGACAGGAAAGCGCAATAGGGGGGGTTGATATGGCTACCATCAGCTTTGACCGGGAGATACGCGTGCGGCCGGAGGATATGGATCGGTTCTTGGATGCGATTACCAATCCTCCAAAGCATACATTTGAGCTTCCGGATCCAGACAAGGAGATGAGAGAAGGAAGGGAGAGACTGAGAAATGCCCTTCGATTCACTGAAATCCCTACAAAATAATTATGACACCCAGATTCTCAATCATGCGTTCTCTCGATTCTCCTGTAAAAGAGATACAGATATAGAACACTTTTTGAGAAACCGAGCCGTACAATTTGAAGAACTGGCGAAAAGCAGGACATATCTTTTTGTCGATGATTCTGCCTTAGAGAACAATCAAATCGAAATCGCAGCCTTTTTCTCGATCGCCCCGCAGATTCTGTATTTGTCGGAGGAACTATCAATCAGGCAAATAAAAAGGCTTGACGGTTTTTCAGGAAAGATGCACGGAGAAAGAATCCCTGCACTTCCCGTTATGCTTATCGGACAATTAGCAAAAAATGATGCGTGTGAATGCGGCGTAACAGGAAAAGAAATTTTGAGACTTGCATTGGCAATTACGCGCAAAGCCCACGATGCGATTGGCGGCAGAATCGTTATGGTCGATGTGAAGACGGAAGCAGTCGGCTTGATTAGGTTCTATGAGGAGCATGACTTTGTGCTGATCTCGGAGGATCCCGAGACGGGGCTGTCCCAGATGATCTATATGCTGTCCTGATATAATTGTACAATCCAAAAATAAGACACCTTGACGGAGTTTTTCGTCAGGGTGTCTTATTTTTGTCTGCTCTTCGTAAAAATTGCCAAAGAAGAAACAACGATTCAAAAAATAGGAAAATTACATTTGCGTCCAGTTTTTGTTGACCAGTGCAACAAATGCCCCATCCTGCATTTTTACAGGATGGGGCGTTTTTGTTCTCAATGGGACTTTAGGGATGTGTCGATCATTTAGCTTGCGTCTCTTGGTGCCTCTTTTCGCACTGCCTTTGTCTCCGTGGCAGGACAAAATCTACACCAATTGGAGAGGCTGCGTTCTCAGCGCTTCCTTTACTCTCCTTGACAGAATTCGACGTAGCTGAGGATGAGGTCGGCGGCCTTCTCCAGCGGTACGCGGCTTGTATTGATGGTGAGATGATAGTTTTGCGGATCCCCCCATGTCCTTGCCGGTGTAGAAGGAGTAGTAGCTTTTGCGTGCCTTCTCGATCTCGTTGAGCTGCTTGAGGCTCATGCCGCCGTAATGCGTCTGCGCTCGTTTCGTCCGAAATGCATCATCGGCGCAGATGAAGAAGGAATAGACCTCCGGCATGCCATCGAGGATGACGTCGGCGCAGCGGCCGAGAAAGACAGCGCCGTTGCCCTCGTCAGCGATGGCACGGATGATCCTCCCCTGCTCGCTGTAGAGTTGATTGTAGGACGGCACGCGGTCAAACGCTGCATCGCCGAGATTGCCGAGACAGTTCTCGCTGACATTGTAGGAGCGGCTGATGATCTCCTCGAGCGGATCGCCGGCGCCGACCTGTTCCGCTGCCATGGCGACGACTTTGCGATCGTAGCGCTTGACGCCCATTTTGTCTGCGAGGATGCGCGAGAGCTCTCGGCCTCCGCTGCCGTACTGACGGCTGATGGTGATGATTGATGGTATTTTTCTTCATCGGGATTACCTCTTTCTGCTCACGATTCCGCACGGACGGCATTGCGTGCAATCAGATCACGCATGATGGTGGGATACAGTTTGTCGAGTTTGTAGGCCCAGAGGATGAGGATGACGATGGCCCATATCACGAGCGGCCCGTAGGAATAGAGGAGAACGATCATGTCGACGGCGATCTGCGGCTGAACGGCGGAGGCGGTCGCCGAGGAGATGTAGCCCGCATAGCTCATGAGTCCGGTCATGAGAGCACTGACGATACCGCCGCCGATCTTGTTGCCGACCGATCCACCGGAGAAGATCAGTCCCTCCTGACGGATGCCGAACTTCCACTGTGTGTAGTCCACAACATCACCGAAGAAGCCAAAGATGACGGAGTTGAGCGGTGCGAAGCACAGACCTCGGATGAAGCAGCTGAAGAAGAGGAAATTATAGTCATAGGGGCTGATGAGGAAGATGAGATGCCCGAGGAAGGCGAGCACGATGCCGTAAAGCGACATGTTGCGCTTGCCGAATTTGCGCAGGAGGGGCGGACAGAAAATAATGGTGGCGATAATGGTCGTGAGCGTCTCGACGAGGAAGAGGACGGAGTAGATGGAGGCGTCCATAAAGACATATTTGCAGTAGTAGGGGAGAACGGTGCCCGTAAAGAGTGCGATGCACGCCTGCATCGTCCAAAGCCCCGTCGCCATCCAGAAATACTTATTGCAGGCGAGCGCGTGAAGTGCCTTCTTGACGGGGATCTTCTCCTTGATTTCCTTTACTGTCTCCACGGCGATGCCGACCTTCTCCTCGCATTTCCAGAAACAGCGGAGAAACAGGAAGAGGGCAACGACAGCACATATACCCATGACCTCGATCCATGCGGCCTGCGTGTCGCCGAAGAGCTTAATCAGCGGCAGCGTGGCGGAGACGGAGAGAATCTTGCCGAGTGGGGGGAGCGCCATGCGCGTGACAGAGAGCATGTCACGCTCCTTTGAGAGCGGCGGCATCATCGTCGAGAGTGCACCGTAGGGGAGGTTCATTGCCGTGTAGCAGATTGTGGTACAGAAGTTGTACGTGACGAAGATATAGGCAAACTGCACGGCGGATGAGCCCTGTGGCACCATATACATGAGGACAATAGAAATGGCGAAGGGGACGCTCATCCAAAGAATCCATGGACGCGCCTTGCCCCAGCGTGAGTGCGTTTTTTCAACAATAAATCCCATAATGACGTCGGAGACGCCGTCAAAGCATCGTGAGAGCAGCATCACCATACCGACGATGGCGGGATCGACGCCCGCGTAGTCAGTATAGAAGAAGGTGAGGATACTCATTGCGCCCCAGACAACGTTCTGCGCGGTGTCACCGAGGCCGTAGGAGATGCGGGTCAGCCATGAGAGCCTTTCCGCCGGAGCTTTTGCATCGGTCATGATACTTCCTCCTGATTTGTTTGTTTGAGAAAAAATGGGCTGTTGAAACGCTCCAACAGCCCCTGCTCTGTTATCGAGGGAGATTTTTACTGAAAGCCTGCCTTGCGGAGGTTTTCGCGGCCGATCTTGGCAAGTTTCAGCGGAAGATCGAAAAATTTCACGGGGAAGAGATCCTGCTCGACGACACACCAGCCATCATAGTTCTTTTCGACCAGAGCAGCGTGGAATGCTGCCATATCGATGCTGCCCTTGTCGGGTTCGACCATGATGTCCTCGGTGACCGCCTTGGCAAACGACCATTTCTCTTCGTCCATCTTCTTCTTGACCGCGAGGTCGCAGTCCTTGATGTGGATGTAGGGGATGCGGTCTGCGTGCTTCTTAAAGAAAGCGATTGGCTCGCCGCCGCCGTAGACATGATGTCCCGTATCCAGACAGAGGAGGAGATCATGCCCTTTGCACCGTTTGCGTACTCCATCATGAAGGAGATGATATCCTCGTTTTCGACCTTTGCCTTCGGACGCTCGGGGAAGATGGTGGTCTTCATCGCGTCGACGCCACTGATGTCGCCCATGATGAACTGCGAGACAGAGAGAAGATGCGAGCCGAGGTCACCTATACGCCGGAGTTCGGGCATTTCCACTGCACCGACAGCTATCGCGTCGAGCGCACGCATCTGGACTCAAGCCTGCTCATGTTCGTGCGGACGGGTGTATTCTATGCTGAGAACTGCGGAGAGACGGCGCGCGCTCACGCGGATGAAATCCTCCTCGTCGACTGCCGGCA
Source organism: Centipeda felix (assembly GCF_900186465.1). GTDB lineage: Bacteria > Bacillota > Negativicutes > Selenomonadales > Selenomonadaceae > Centipeda > Centipeda felix. The sequence continues at coordinate 550,245 of NZ_LT891958.1, read as the reverse complement.
GCCGCACAGCTATGGATGTTACGAGGCAGGGGACTTCCTCTGGTTCCACTTTGCAGGGATTGGCAGTGCCGCCTATACGGAGCACCTCATTCAGCGTCATGGTCTTCTCTATACGGGGGAGAGCATAGCGCCGCTTGAGCGCACCTTTCGTAACATCCTCGCGGCGGGGCAGTACACGATGCAGGGGGAGACGCTGCACTCCCATCGCATCGACCGTATCCTGACGGCACTCGCGGCGGGGCGGACGGATCGTCCGGAGCCGGCGACGGAGCTGCTCGCCCCTGCGCTCAAGTATATTCAGCGAGGCTATGCACAGTCGATTGCGCTTGAGGAACTTGCGGCACACTGCGGCATGAGTGCGTCCCATCTCATCCGCTGCTTCAAGAAGCATCTTTCCTGCACGCCGCACGAGTATCTGCTCCAATACCGTCTCCGCCAGTCCAAGCGACTCCTACAGGCGACGGAGGACTCCATCGAGGAGATCGCGGATGCCTGCGGCTTTAACAGTGCCTCCCACTTCGCCCGCGCATTCAAGGCGGTGAACGGCATGACGCCGACCGCGTTTCGAGCACTGGAGTTCTGAGAGGGATATGTCATTGCAAAAAAACTTCGATACAGATATAATTGAAAGAAAGGAGGGAATTGCAATGGCGCATACAGAGACATTGACGCTGCATATTGATACGGAACTCAAGGAACAGGCCGCGAATCTCTTTCAAGAGCTTGGACTTGATCTCAGTACGGCAACGGGGCTTTTTTACAGGCAGGCACTGCGCCGCCGCGGTCTGCCCTTCGACGTGCGGTTGGATGAGCCGAATGAGACGACGTATGCGGCGATGCAGGCTGCGGAAGCGGGTGAGGAACTGTACGGTCCTTTTGACAGTGTCTCGGAACTGATGGAGGCACTGGATGCTTAGACCGCTTTTCACAGGGCAGTTCAAACGGGATTATAAGCTGGCGCTGAGACGCGGCTGTGACCGAAAGAGGTTGGAAGCGGTGATCGACCTCCTATGCAGGGAGGAGGAACTGCCTCCAGCCTATCGCGATCATGCTCTTGTCAATTCGAGGAACTATAAGGGGATGCGGGAATGCCACATCCAGCCGGATTGGCTCTTAGTCTATCGAATTGAGCGAGAGAATCTTATTTTGAAACTGATTCGGACGGGATCACACAGCGATCTTTTTTGATGGTAAAAAGCCACGGCAGATGCGTTTCTGGCGCGGCTTTTGGTATGTGTTGTGTTTCAAATGAGCGTCTTGCTGCCGGCGATTGTCACCGTGACGCCTGTGATGTAGTCCGCGCTGATGTCAACGGCGAATGGAAGTACTTTCGGGCAAGAGGATTTACCAAATAACTGGATTGTCGCCATCGTTGTTCTCGCGCTCTACAAACTCGACAAGCTCTATCCTACAATCATGCGTGATCTGATTGACCGTGAGGCACGCGGGGTGATGTGAGTCGTCGGAACGACAAGCCAAACGGCACGGCAGAACGCATTCTGCCGTGCCGTTTTTATGTGTAAGTTTTAGTTGTAGAAAGCAGGTTTTTCCTGTGCGGGCTTGATCTCCTCGATGGCGCCGCTCTTCTGCGCGCGGACGAGGGCATCCGCCGTGATGGCGGCGAGGTAGCCGTCCCATGCAGTAGGTCCGTTGATGACGCCGGCGGCGGCATCGCTCACCCAGCCCTGCACCTCGGCGTCGTAGGCATCGTGGAAGCGGACGAAGCAGTCGGTGTCGATCGTGGTCGCGACCTTTGCGCCCTTGCGCACATCGGGGTAGGAGGGCTGCGCCATCTTGAGCGCACCGTCCTCGCAGACGACTTCACAGTTGATGTCATAGCCGAACTTGCAGTTGACGAAGACCTCATCGTCGACGCAGATGCCGCTCTTCGTGCGCAGGAGCATGATCTGCGGATCCTTCAGATGTGCCGCCGCTGCGCCCGTGACGCGCGGGAAAAGCACCTGCGCGGAGACGAAGTCGTCGTCGATGAGCCAGTGAATGACGTCGATCTCGTGAATCGCCGTGTCGTGCACCGCCATCTCGGTGGTGTAGCTGTCGGGCACGAGCGGGATGCGATGCGTGCAGTGCACCATGAGCGGCGCACCGTATGCGCCGGACTTGAGCGCCTCCTTGATCTGCAGATAGCCCTTGTCATAGCGGCGCATAAAGCCGAGTTGAATGAGGTGTTTGCCGCTCTTTACCTCGGCATCGATGACGGCGAGGCAGTCCTCGGCGGTCGTGCAGAGGGGCTTCTCACAGAAGATGCGCTTGCCCGCGCGGATGGCGGAGAGCAGTGCGTCCTTGTGCGCAAAGCCCGGAGTGACGATGAAGACGGCGTCGACATCGGGGCAGTTGATGAGGTCGTCCGCATTCTTGAACTTCTTGCAGTCCGGTCCTGCGATGGCGGCTGCCATGTCGATCAGCTCGTCGACCATATCGGCGACGGCGGTGACGGTCGCACCCTGTGTGCGCTCTACGAGACGTTTGATGTGGTCGCGGCCCATGCCGCCGCAGCCGATGACTCCAACCTTTAGCATAGGTAGTTCCTCCTCGTTTTTTTGTTAGAAATTGGTTCTATCATACATGTTACGGAAGAATGCGGACTGCGATGCTCCTAAGCAAACCCTAGTGGAGCAAGCGGAGAAAAGCGTTCGACTCGCCCCCGGCGTACTTCTTTCGTCCAAGCGTAGCGCGTTTAAGAAGTGCGCCGGTATTTAGGCGAACGAGAACGCGACCGCTTGTGTAACTAAGCGTTTGCGTGGAGCACGCACGTCCCGTTTGGTATAGAACCTAAAAATTGCGCTTGATCACGGCGTCGACCTTTTCCTTGCCGATGCGGTAGACATCCTCGGGATCCATCTGGTAGTATTCGGGACGGAAAAGTTCGAGCGATACGGCATCCGCCGCCCAGCCGATCTTTTTGAGCGTCTGGAGGATGTCGTCGAGCGGGATGCAGCCCGTGCCCGGCCAGACGCGATCCTCGTCGAGCAGGGCGCCGATGGGGAAGTCCTCCGTGTCGTTCAGATGAACGATGAAGATCTTCTTGCCGTCCGCCTGCGCGAGATCCTCAAGGCGCGAACCCATGCCGTAGAAATGGAAGCAGTCGACGGTGATGCCGATGTTATCCATGTCCACGTCCTGAATGATCTCGTATGCCTGTGCAAAGGTGTTGATGGATGCCGCAGGATGGCCGAGGAACTCGACCGAGATGCGCATGCCGTACTCTGCCGCAATCGCGCCCATCTCCTTGAGGCATTTGACGGCGGAGTCGTGGATCTCCTGCATCGTGACCTTCTTCAGCTCGACGGTCGGCACTGTGATGACCGTCTTGCAGCCGATCACCTTGCCCCACTCGCACATCTGGCGCAGCTCGTCGAGTACCTTTGCGTAGTCCTCGGGACTGCGGTTGTTGAAGAAGCACAGGGTGTTGAAGGCAAGCGGTTCGAGCTTGTGCCTCTTGAGGTCGGCGGCGAGATCCTCGATCGTGTGGTTCTTGAGATAGTTCGGGATGCCGTCCATCGTGCGCGGTTCGATCATGTCGAATCCGTACTTTTCGCAGAGTTCCATGTCTTTCGCTAGACTGGATTTCTCCAGGCAAGTCGCCTGATTCATGCTGATCTTCATAGTCCGTGCTCCTTTTTTCAGATGATGAAAACCAATGATAAGCTGTCCACTTCTTATCGTGATTCTATTGTAGCGCAGGTGCAGCGTTCGCGCTTTCCCGTTTCTGCCTGTTTTTTCGTAAAAAAAAAGAGTGCAAGCCATGGGACTTGCACTTTTCTGCAAAAGGGAGGCTGCAGGGGAAATTCTGCATGCTGCTTTCTGCACACTAGCGGCGACGCTCCTGCCCTGCAATTTCGCCGAGCTGCTTGTACTGGTTCATGCCGACCTTGTATTTGCGGTAGCTCTGTGGGGACAGCCCCGTGAACTTCTTGAACTGGTTGTTGAAATAGCTGATGTTGTCATAGCCGATGCGTGCGCTCACCTCGGTGATAGAGAGGTCGGTCGTGACGAGGAGAGTCTGTGCCTCCCCGATGCGGCGGATGATGTACTGGATGGGCGCGAAGCCAAAGCGTTTCTTGAACTGGTGGGCAAGCCCCGAGGTGCTCATGTGGACACGTGCGCTCAGCGTTTCGACGGATAGTTCCTCCATAAAGTGACGGTCAATGTAGTCCTTGAGCGCGATGAAGAGGCAATCCTTTTCGCGTACGGGGGCGATCGGCTCGTGCGGGAGCTGGAAGAGCAGGATCTGCAGGAGTGCTCTGAGGATGGAGCGGGTGATGGCATCGCCGCGCTGCACGTCATACATGCGGCTGCCGATGCGGATGTGTCCGCGCCCCTGACAGATCAGTTGGAGTTCGAGGTTGTGTTCATGCCGGTGGAAGGCGGAGGGCATGAGGGTTTCCTCGCGGTCGTTGTAGCCGATGTAGATGAGACGAAGCGCCTCGCCAAACGCCGGCGGGGGCGGCAGCTTTTTTGCCGCCTTGTAGTAGAGGATCGTCATGGCACAGCACCTCGCTTTCCATTGAATAATATCAGTATAGCAAAAAAAATCTGTCGAATGAAAGATTTTTGCTTTTGTCCTTTTGCAACAAAAAGCCTCTCTCGTTGAAACGAGAGAGGGGAACTGTGTAAGCGTTAGAAGAGGGGCTTCTGCTAACGGTGTTTTTATGCCGTCGCTTCCCCGTGGTGGCGGAAGTCGTGCTCGATCTGCTCGAGCGAGCGTCCCTTTGTTTCGGGTACGAATTTGAAAACGAAGGCGAGTCCGAGCAGCCCGACAGCCGCGAACATATAGAACGTGAAGGACAGGCCGAAGGTGAAGAGGAAGTACGGGAACGCCGAGCCGATACAGAAGTTCGTGAGCCAGAGGCAGAGGACGGCGCAGCCCATGCCCATGCCGCGCAGACGCAGCGGGAACAGCTCGGAGAGCAGCAGCCACGTCACGGGGGAGAGGAAGCCCTGCTGGAAGAAGAGGAAGGTGACGGTCAGCGACAGTACGACGTAGGGGAGAGCCGCCTGACCCTCAAGCATCGCAGAGAGAATACCGATGGCGAGCAGACACGCCATGGTGCCGATCTGTCCCGTCATGATGAGCGGGCGGCGTCCGTGGCGGCCCATCATCCAAATACCGAAGATGGTGGCGAGGACGGAGATGACACCGTTTGCAACGTTGCCAATGAGTGCAGCCTCGGTCGAAAAGCCTGCCTCGGTGAGGATCTGCGTGCCGTAGTACATGATGGAGTTGACGCCTGAGATCTGCTGACAGATGGAGACGCCCATGCCGATGAAGACGATGCGGCGGATCCATGGGGTCGCGAGGTCGCTGTAGGAGGCCTTTTTGATATGCTTTTCGGCTTCGAGGTTGTCCTGAATTTCGTTGAACTCGGAGATCGCGACTTTTTCCGAGCGGATTTTCTTGAGAACCTCCAATGCGTCGCTGATGCGTCCGTTGAGCACCAGCCAACGAGGACTTTCGGGCATGGTGAGCATACCGAACCAGAGGACGATGGCGGGCAGGGACGCAATCGCGAGCATGTAGCGCCAGATGTGACCCGTCTCACCGAAGGTGACGCCGAGGATCGCGTTGAGGACGAAGGCGAGGAGCTGACCTGTGACGATCATCAGCTCGTTCTGCGTTACCATGCGTCCGCGTCGGTCGGCGGGCGACATCTCGGCGAGATAGGCGGGAACGGTGACGGAGGCACCGCCGACGGCAAGTCCGAGGACGAAGCGGCAGGCGATGAGGATGGGTGCGGTCGGGGAGACGGCACAGCCGAGTGCCGCAAAGAAGAAGATGACGGCGAGGACGAGGAGCATCTTGCGGCGTCCCTGAGCGTCCGCAATCCGTCCGCCGAGGAACGAGCCGATTGCCGCCCCGAAGAGCAGCCCGCTCGCGACGAAGCCCTCCACGGCTGGCGTCAGATTGAGCTGATCGGGGCGGGACATGTAGGCGAGCGCACCGTTGATGACACCGGTGTCGTAGCCGAAGAGAAGTCCGCCGAAGGTTGAGACGTATGTGACGCGCCTCAGGTATTGCTTGTGCGTTTGTTCTGCCATGCTGCAATCCTCCCTATAAATGAATGCGGTAGGAAGTATGGATAATATGAAGCCCTTATCTATGGAAGCGCTGATAAATTCGGTACAACCATCTTGACGCATCTTTTTTGCCCGCACTTCGGCGGAAAATCCTCCACAGAGCACCACTCTGCGTCCGGTTTTCCACCTCGTTCGGACGAAAAATCTACGCCAATCTGGCAGACCTCATTTTATCAGTGATTCCCTATGCTTCCTGTAAAACCTCGGTGCGTGGATCCGCTGCGCGCCGTTGAGGTTTTGCCTTGTGTTAAGTATAGGAGATTATTGCTGCGTACGCTTTCATGTTTCTGCCTGTTTTCGATTCAAAAACGATATGTTTTGGTTATGTTTTTATATATTCATGCAAAAGTTTGTGAAAAATTTGTAGTTTTGGGAATAAAAAAATCTGCCGCATGATGTTTTTCACCATGCGGCAGACCGATGCTTACGCAATATTTAGTACGTCACCCAAGCGCCTTCGTCCTTTGCGGATTCGACGCATTTCTCGACCCACTTCACGCCCTCGGCGCCCGCATGGACGTCGGGATACCAGAAGTCGATTGGCTCGCCCTTTACATTCTTGTCGATTGCGCGTGCGAATTTTGTGTAGAGGTTACTCCACGCCTCGAAGAGTCCCTCGGGGTGACCGCCGCCGATGCGGTCGTCCGCACGTGCCTCGGCATAGAGATAACCCGCACCGCGCTGCATCGCGCCCTGCATGCTGCCCTGCACTTCGTATTGGAGCTGGTTCGGATGCTCGGCATCCCATGCGATTGACGCCTTCTCGCCGACGATGCGGAAACGCGCACCGAACTCGGAGCCCGCGTTGACGCAGCTCGACCAGATGTAGCTTATGGCGCCGCTCTCGTACTCCATGATGGTCATGGCATTGTCCTCAAGTGCGCGTCCCTCGACGAAGCTCTGTGCCGAGCACATAAGGCGTCGGATCTTGATGTTCGGGACGATTGCCTCCTGCAGATAGAGCATGTGCGTCCCAACGTCGCCGAGGACGTAGGACAGACCCGCCTTCTTCGGGGCGACACGCCATGCCGTCGCTGCCGACTTCTTTTCGATCGCGACGTTGTGTGCGCCGTGTGCGAACTGCATATTAAGGATGCGGATGGAGCCGAGGTCGCCGCTAGCGACCATGCGGCGCGCCTGCTCGATCATCTGATGCCCGCAGTAGCCGTAGGAGAGGAACATGATGCGGTTCTTCTCCTTCGCTAGCCGCTCCAGCTCTTGTGCCTCGTTGGAGAAGAAGCACATGGGCTTTTCGCAGTAGACATGCAGGCCTGCTTCGAGCGCCGCCTTTGCAATCTCGTAATGCGTGAAATTCGGCGTGGCAATGGAGACTGCCTCGATGCCGTCCTCCCGCTTTGCCTCTGCTGCGAACATCTCCTTGTAGTCCGCTAAAATCTTGTGATTCCGTCACGCGCGGAATATCAGCGACTTGATGAGGATGGACAGCCCGCCGAGGATGAAGATGAAGATGATGAAGCGCTTCGAGGCGCGTTCGCCCATGCGCCGGTCGATCATTGTGCCGATCCACACGCCGAGGATGGCGGCGGGAATCGAGACGGCGGTCAGTGTCAGCGTGAACAGCGTAAAGATATCGTTTGCAAAGTAGGTCACGGCACGGAATGCGTTCTCGATCAGGAAGATGAAGCAGATACTGCCGCGGAATGCCTCGCGATCGGCACTCACGCGCTCGATGTACGCGAGGAAGAGCATATTGATGCCAAAGAGCCCCGACATCACCCCCGAAGCGAAGGAGAGGAGATTGCGCAGCCAGCTGCGCGGTGTCATACTGCGCGTGCGGTCGCGCAGAAGCATCTCGACGCCGAGGCCGATGATAAAGACGCCCAGCAGAGCCTTGATGATCCACGGAGTTCCCAGTTTCAGCAGGAGTGTGCCCGGGATGACGCCGAGCAGGATGGCGATGAGCACGGGCAGCACCTGCCGAATCTGAAAGGAATGGCGTGCACGCCACGAGATCCACGCATTGACGGGGAGGTCGAGCAGGATGTTGGTCGGCGTGATGACCACGTTGTCCAGCCGCATCGCCATCAGCGGATTCGTGAGGAGTGGATTGCCGAAGCCCGCCAGCCCCTTGATGACGAAGCCCACCAGTTGTGACAGGAATACAATCGCGATGATTTCGTCCACAGATATCCCCTCCGCCAAAATATTCTAAAAAACCCTTCTTGACAAACATTTTAGTCGATGATAGTTTATTAGGCAAGAGTTGTCCACCTCTATATCATGATTTTACCACAAAATCATCAGAAGAGGTTGTTTCCATGAAAATCGCATTCGATGTTGATGTTCTCGCCAAGCAGATGAGCATCAACGACATGGTGCACAAGGTTGCGGACTGGGGCTACAAGTACATCGAGCAGTCCCCGCATCCGCGCATCAACCCGTTCTACAAGCACCCGCTCTTCTCCGAGGAGACGGAGGCAGAGTATCGCAAGGCACTCAAGGAGACAGGGGTTGAAATCTCCTCCTTCATCGTGGTCTATCGTTGGTCGGGACCGACCGAGGAACAGCTTCCCCGAGAAGATGGACAAACAGGCGCCCGAGGCGCTTGAGCGCATCAAGCACGAACTGCTCGGCGCATAACAGACGATATTTACAGACCATAATAGATATGTGGAGGACAAACTCATGGCACAGACACATTTGGAAGAAATCGCATTCTCGATCATCGCTGCAGCGGGCGATGGCCGCGCAAAGGTTACAGAGGCTTTGAAGGCTGCGCGTGCGGGCAGCTATGGACAGGCGCGCGGCGCGCTCAAGGATGCGGATGCACAGTTCCTCAAGGCGCATCAGCTCCAGACCGACGAACTCCTCAAGAAGGAGGCGGACGGCACACTCAAGGATCCGTTTAACGTTCTCGTCGCGCACGCGCAGGACTATGTCATGACCGGCATGGCGATGAAGGAGATGGCGGAAGAAATCGTCAATCTCTATGAGAAGGTTGCAGCGAAGTAAGTACATACAGATAGGCTGGTGCCGTGTGGGAGTTTCCCATGCGGCATTTTTGTTCATGTGAAGATATATTCTGACGAACGTCATTTTATCTATGGTTTCAAAAAATCTTATGGATGATACACTTTTGAGTTCTTGACAATAATGTTTTGGTGAACTATACTTCGTATTATCTGATATTTGTTTTCAGTTCTATATATGCGAAAGGAGCATATTATGACCGAAGTAAAGCGGATGGGATACTGTGTGGATGGTGAGTGGAAGCAGTCCACGAGCGGCAAGTATATCTCGATCACGGATTCCAGTACTGGGGAAGTGATGGCAGAGGTTCCGAGCTGCACGGTGGAGGAGTGCGAGGCAGCGATTGCCTCGGCACAGCGTGCATTTGCGTCGTGGTCGCAGCTTTCGATGGCAAAGCGTGTGCAGTATATGTTCCGCTGGCGCGATGTGCTCTATGCCCATAAGGAGGAGCTGGCTGTTCTCTGTGCGAAGGAGCTCGGCAAGACGCTGAACGAGGCACGCGGTGATGTACAGAAGGCGATCGAGCCGACGGAGGAGGCGTGCGCTGCTCCTTTGCTCATCCAGGGGAGTGGTGCAATGCAGGTGACGGGCGGTTACGATACGACTTCGTACCGCTTCCCGCTGGGCGTCGTTGCGGGCATCGTGCCGATGAACTTCCCTGCGATGATTCCGTGGGGGTGGATGGTACCGCTTGCGATCGTCTGCGGCAATACAGTTGTGCTAAAGGCAAGCAGCCAGACACCGCTGACCTCTATGCGTATGCTTGAGCTCTTCTATGAGGAGGCCGGCTTCCCGAAGGGCGTTGTCAATATCGTGACGACGAGCCGCAAGGAGGGCGAGGTGTTCCTCACAGACTCGCGTGTCAAGGCGGTGACGTTCGTCGGCACAACGGGCGTGGGCAAGCATATCTACTCGACAGCTGCAGCACACGGCAAGCGCGTACAGGCGCAGTGCGAGGCAAAAAATCATGCACTGCTGCTCGCGGATGCGAACCTTGAGGCGTCCACGAACGCCATCATCAACTCGACGTACGGCTGTGCGGGCATGCGCTGCATGGCGCTGCCTGTGGTCTGTGTCGAGGAGAGCATTGCGGACGCATTTGTCGCACTGCTGAAGAAAAAGGCGGAGGCTCTCAAAATCGGCTGTGCATACAAGGAGGAGACGCAGCTTGGTCCCGTGGTCAACGCAGGACATCAGCAAAAGGTCAGTGACTGGATCCAGAAGGGCGTTGACGAGGGGGCAGAGCTCGTTCTTGACGGGCGCAAGACGAAGGTCGCTGGTTACGAAAATGGATTCTTTGTCGGTCCTACGATCCTCGACCATGTAAAGCCGGGCATGACGGTCGGCGATCAGGAGATCTTCGGTCCTGTCACCTGTATCAAGCGCGTCAAGAACTACGAGGAAGGGATTCGCATCATGAACGCGAACCCGTTCGCGAACGGTTCGTGCATCTTTACGAGCAGCGGGTACTATGCGCGTAAGTTTGTCATGGATACGGACGGTGGAATGGTCGGCGTCAATGTCGGCATTCCTGTACCGAGCGCCTACTATCCGTTCTCGGGCAACAAGGATTCCTTCTTTGGCGATCTCCATGTCCTCGGCAGGGACGGCGTTCTCTTCTTCACGCGCGCCAAGACCGTCACCTCTCACTGGTTTGACGAGGAGGCAGGAAAGCGCGTTGTTGGAACGTGGGAGGGCAGCACGGAGCAGTAATCCCGTGGAGTCATTTCCCTCGGCATACAAATATCCCCCGCACAAATGCTGTGCGGGGGATATTTGCATGCGAGTGCTGCTCAGCGTACCCAGCGCACACGGTACTCCCGTGGTGTGATGCCCATGGCACGCTTAAAGACAGACTGAAAATAGTTGGAGTTGTTGTAGCCGACATGCGCCGCAATTTGTGTCACGGTCATCTCTGTATTGATGAGGAGGTTTTGCGCCTCGCCGATGCGGCGGAGTGCGACGTACTTCATCGGCGGCAGCCCGACTTCCTCTTTGAACAGATGCGCAAGATAATATGGATTGGTGTGGGTGGCGCGGGCGATGTCCTCCAGACAGATGGCGTCCTTGTAGTTCTGGTCGATATAGGCGCGCGCTGCACGCACGGTTGATGGGACGGCAGCTTCCTCCTTTTTCCCGTGCTCCGCCAGATGGGCAGAGATTTTCGTCAGGAGGGAAAGCGTGAGGTAGTGAGCGGTCTCCGGGTGCGCAGGTGCCTCTTTTTCAATGGCTCCGAAGAGTGCCATAAATTCATCAAAATCATCCCCCGTTGACTGAATCGGGGACAGCGAGGCCGGCAGGATGTGTCCCTGCGGTAGCCCGTCCACACACAGCCCGCTGACAGCGATGCAGTAGGTGCCGAGCGCACTGCCGCTGCCGCCGTGCTCATCGTGCACGACATGGCTGTTGTAGAGGATGAGGTCGCCCTTTCGCGCCGTGTACCGGCGCCCGTCGATCATGTAGATGCCCGCGCCGCTGTAGAGGAGCAAAATCTCTGCCAGATATGGATGCTCGTGCAGGCTGCGCGGCATATACGATGCCTCCGGTCCCACGTTGCAAATATAGGAAAGGGAGGGCGATGCTCCTTTTTGAAATGTCGGGCGGTAGTTGCGCTTGGGAAAATATTGAAGCATCATGCCCTCCTTTCGTGTTTGCTATGAAATATCACCAAAATATGACTACATATTATCAATAAAGAGATAAAAACGCAAGAAAAAGGCCCTCGATGTGAGGGCTTTTCTATGAAACTCCATGAGAGAGGGTTAGAGATTGTATGCCTTCTTGATCTCGGCGAGGGTGACAGGACGACCTTCCTCGCAGGACTTCTTTGCCGCAAGGCCAATGAGAACGGGCTGCAGTCCGTCGTTCGCGTTGACGGGCGTCTCCGTGTTATTCACGATTGCCTCGACGAACTCGTCGATCTCGCGTGCATACGCCGCCATGTAGCGCTCGAGGAAGAAGAACATCGGCTTCTCGGCGATGACACCGTCCTTGCCGGAGAACACCGCATTCGAGTCGGAGTCGTTGCTGATCGCAATGGCTCCCTCCGTGCCGAACACCTCGGCGCGCTGATCGTAGCCGTAGCATGCCGCGCGGCAGTTGTCGATGACCGCTGTTGCGCCGTTCGCGAGCTTCAGTGTGATGACGGCGGTGTCCACATCGCCCGCCTTGCCGATCTCGGGGTCAACGGTGACGGAGCCGACCGCGAAGACCTCCTCGACCTCAGAGCCGGAGAGATAGCGTACCATATCGAAATCATGGATCGTCATGTCCATGAAGATGCCGCCCGATACCTTGACATAAGAAATCGGCGGCGGCTCGGGGTCGCGCGACGTGATCTTGATGATCTGCTGCTTGCCGACCTTGCCCGCCTTGACCGCCTCGTGGATTGCGCGGAAGTTGTGGTCGAAGCGGCGGTTGAAGCCCACCTGATACTTCTTGCCCGTCTCCTTGACGACAGCGAGCACTTCCTTGATCTTTTCGACATCGTGGTCAATGGGCTTCTCGCAGAAGACGTGCTTGCCTGCGCGCAGCGCCTCAATGGAGACGGGAGCGTGCTGATCCGTGGAGGCGCATATCAGTACCGCCTCGATCTCGGGATCGCTGAGGATGTCGTGATAGTCCTTCGTGATCGTCTCCACGCCGATGGACTTTGCCCACGCCTCGATCTTCTCGTTCATGAAGGGATCCGCAATCGACTTCACCGTCGCGTTCTTGACGAACTTCGAGATGCTCTCGCCGTGGACGTGGCCGATACGACCGGCGCCAATGATACCGACTTTGATCATGTGGATAACCGCCTTTCTCTGTGTAGAGGAGTGTTTCCTTCTTTTTCTTATAGAAGTATAGCACAATCTGCACGAGAAAGACTTAAATATCTTGGTAATTTTTTGGGTACATTTGAATATTTTATTGCGTATATCGTCTATATTTTTCAAGAGGCTATAAAATCTTGCGTTTTTCTTCTCTCTCCATTTATCAGTGATGCCTAAAATATTTTCTGTGTGGGTTTTCACGCTCTGTTATAATGGGAGAAACGAAGTGAATGGGGGTGCATCGATGAAAGCGGCGATCTGCGCACATTCCGACATGGACCTCCGAAGATCCATCCACCTGTGATTCTTGGGCATGAATTTGCGGGCGTTGCGGTGGAGGTGGGGGCGGATGCGCAATGGGGGCGTGGCGTATGTAGTCCATAACTATTGACATAGAGCCGAATTTTTGTGGGAGGTGTTTTTTATGTGGAACTTTGTTATAATGACAGGGAATAACCGTAACGAGGTGTGAGATATGAAAGATTTGGGGCTTTTCAAAGGCAGACACGTCCTCCTCACGGGACATACGGGCTTTAAGGGCATGTGGCTTGCCCTCCTGCTCCTCCGGGCGGGGGCAGAGGTGACGGGCTTTGCACTCGATGCGCCGACGGAGGGCGGACGGGAGGCGCTCCGTCGGCTTGGCGTTTTGAAGGAGCTGCGCGATCTGCGCGGCGATGTGCGCGATGCCGATGCACTCGGACGCGCGTTTGCTGCGGCGCGGCCGGAGGTCGTCTTTCACCTCGCGGCGCAGCCGATTGTGCGGGCGAGCTACCGTCAGCCCGTGGAGACGTTTGCGGCAAATGTGATGGGGACCGTCAATGTCCTTGAATGTATCCGCACATCGGACACCGTTCGTTCTGCACTCATGGTGACGACGGATAAGGTCTATGAGAATAAGGAGTGGCCGTGGGGCTACCGCGAGAATGAGCCGCTCTTGGGCTATGATCCGTATTCGGCGAGCAAGAGCTGTGCGGAGATCGCCGCCCATAGCTATCGGCAGAGCTTTTTCGCGGATGGCAGGGTGCGGCTTTCGACGGCGCGCGCGGGCAACGTGATCGGGGGCGGCGACTTTGCACCCGACCGCATCATCCCCGACTGTATCCGCGCAGCGGTGCGCGGGCAGGTGATCGACATCCGCAATCCGCATTCGACGCGCCCCTATCAGCATGTCTTAGAGCCGCTCTCCGTGTATCTGATGCTCGCGGCACGGCAGGTGGAGGATGCCGCTCTGGTCGGGGCATGGAATGTCGGCCCCGACGATGCGGACTGCGTGACGACGGGAGAGCTCGCCGATCTCTTCTGCCGGACGTGGGGCGCGGGCGTACGGTGGGAGGCATATGCAGACGGCGGTCCACATGAGGCGCATTTTTTAAAACTCGACTGCTCGAAAATAAAGAGTGAACTCGGGTGGAAACCGCGCTGGCATATCGCCGAGGCCGTGGAGAAAACGGTGGAGTGGGCAAAGGCATGGGAAGCGGGCGCGGATATGCGCGCGGTGACCGAGGAACAGATCGAGGCATTTTTCGCGGGGGATCATAGAGCAGGGAGAGAAATCGGATGAGTGAGCAGGAGATGCGTGGGGAGATTCTCGCGCTTGTACGGGCGTACTGTGAGAAGTATCATGCACCAAAGGAGAATTTCTCCCCGGGGGATCGTCTACCGTACGCGGCGCGCGTCTACGATCATGAGGAGATGGAGAATCTCGTTGCGAGTGCGCTTGAGTTCTGGCTGACAGCGGGGCACTATACGGAGGAATTCGAGCGCGGGCTTGCGGCCTATCTCGGGGTGAAGCACTGTTCGCTCGTGAACTCGGGCTCGTCGGCGAATCTGCTCGCCTTTATGGCACTCACGTCGCCGCTCCTCGGGGCGCGTGCCGTCGGGCGCGGTGATGAGGTCATCACGGTGGCGGCGGGCTTTCCGACGACAGTCGCGCCGATCATCCAGTACGGTGCGGTGCCCGTCTTTGTCGATGTGAGTCTGCCGACGTACAATGTGGATGTGTCACTCCTTGAGGGGGCGCTCTCCGCGCGGACGAAGGCCGTCATGATCGCGCATACGCTCGGCAATCCGTTTGATCTGGCGGCGGTCAAGGCGTTCTGCCAAAAGCACAGCCTCTGGCTCGTTGAGGACAACTGTGACGCACTCGGCTCGCAGTATACGATCGACGGAGAGACGCGCTATACGGGCACGATCGGCGATATCGGTACGTCGAGCTTCTATCCGCCGCATCACATGACGATGGGCGAGGGCGGCGCGGTCTATACGAATGATCCGCTCCTCCACCGCATCGTGCGCTCCCTGCGCGACTGGGGACGCGACTGCGTCTGCGCATCGGGGCAGGACAACCGCTGCGGGCATCGCTTTGATGCGCAGTACGGTGCGCTCCCGCGCGGCTACGACCACAAATACGTCTACTCGCATTTCGGCTACAATCTCAAGGTGACGGATATGCAGGCGGCCGTCGGTGTCGCCCAGCTGAAAAAACTGCCGTCCTTTGTCGCGCGTCGCCGGCATAACTTTGCGCGGCTCCACGCGGCACTCGCCGATCTGGGCGATGCCTTTGTCCTGCCGGAGGCAACGGCGCATGCAGAGCCCAGCTGGTTTGGCTTTTTGCTGACCTGCCGTGACGGCGTGGACCGCGCCAAGATCGTGCCGTACATCGAGGGGCGGGGCATCCAGACGCGTATGCTCTTCGCGGGGAATTTGACGAAGCACCCCTGTTTTGATGCCATGCGCGCCTCGGGCGAGGGCTATCGTGTGGCAGGGACGCTCGCGGCGACCGACCGCATAATGAACGACACGTTCTGGCTCGGCGTCTACCCCGGACTGACGGATGCGAAGATCGACTATATGGCACAGGTCATACGGGATGCTGTGCACGCGGCGCGGTAGTGCCAAATTTATCAGAGCTTCCCTAAAAGGATCCTGACGCAGATCAGAAAGAGGTGAGTCCATCGTGCGGAGATACATTGTCACGGGAGCGGCCGGCTTTTTTGGCGGCAATCTCACCGAGCGGCTCGTGCGGGAAACGGATGCACATGTCTATGCTGTGGTACGTCCGAACTCACCGCATAATGTACGCCTTACACCATCGGAGCGGTTGACTGTGGTACCTGTCGATCTCTCGGCTTATGCACAGCTCGATGCGATCATTCCTGCGCCCTGTGATGTGTTCTTTCATCTCGCATGGCAGGGGGCGCGCCGTGATTTCGCTGCCCAGTACGGCAATATCCGCGCTGCGATTGATGCGCTAGAGGCGGCGGTGCGCCTTGGGTGCACCCGCTTCATCTGTACTGGTTCGCAGGCGGAGTATGGGCGGCAGACGCAGCTCATCACGGAGGAGACATGTCCGCATCCCACGGATGCCTATGGTGCGGCAAAACTTGCTGCCTGTGCTCTTTCGCGCACGCGTGCGGCAGATCTCGGCATAGAATGGATCTGGGGGCGCGTGTTCAGCCTTTACGGGAAATACGAGCAGGACGGGCGCATGCTACCGGAACTTGTGCGGGCGCTGCGCGCAGGACAAAACTTTGCACTTTCTTCATCGGGGGGGCAGAACTGGGACTACCTCTATGCAGCGGATGCGGCGGATGCACTCCTCGCACTTGCAGAGCGGGGGCACGCAGGGGAGATTTATAACGTTGCTCATGGCGGCTATCGGCCTCTGCGCGATTTTGTCACGGAGGTGCAGCGCGCAGCTGCTGCGCAGGCGGAAGTCTCCTACGGTGCAAGGGAGGGAGCTGTTTCCCTGCAGCCATCGGTGGAGAAGCTGTGCCATGATACGGGGTGGAAGCCGACAACGTGTTTTGCCGATGGGTTGCGCATGGGCTATGGAATCGAATAGCTCATTTCATCGTATCAACATCGACATGGGGAGTGCCGTGTGTGGGACGCCGTCGTAGAGCAGAAAGGTGAGAATGATGGATCATACGCAGATGTCGGAGCTGCTGGACAGTGTCGTGGAGGCGGCGGAGTATCTCTGTGGCGCGATGGAGCGGCAGGAGACTGCGCCTACCGCCTCGGAGGTGTTGTCTCTCCTGCATCAGGCTGCTGCTGTCATTGCGCGGGAGACGGAGGACACCGACCATGTGCTCGGGCATGTTCATCTGTATGGGAAGAACATTCAGGCCTCGATTGATGATCTGCAGAATAGACCGATGCATCGCAGACGGATCGCACACTACGAGATTCGTCCCTTTGCCCTCGAAATGCGCCGGCTGTGGCACTATGCGACAGAGATTCTTCCCTATCCGGATCGACGTGCCGCACATCTGAAAGAGCAAATGGCGGCATCGGAAGCCCTGCATAAGGCGGAAGAGCGGGGCGCCGCGTGCGATGTGAGCATCATTTTGTTTGGCTATAACAAGCTGGAATATACCCAAAAAGCGGTCGAGAGCATCTTTGCACACACGAATCTTTCCGATGGGAAGGTCGAACTGATCCTTATCAATAATGGCTCGGATGACGGAACCCGCGAATATTTTGAGCGCCTTCCACACGCGAAATGCATCAATCTGAAATATAATATTTTCGGCGTAAATGTGGCACAGCACATCATCGGGGGACGGTACTGTGTAGGCTTCTCCAATGATGTCGTGGCGACACCGCATTGGCTGGAGCATCTGCTCGCATGTGTGCAGTCAGATGCTCGCATCGCCATGGCTGTTCCGACCTGCAATGAGGAGAGTATTGCCTGTTTTCAGGGGGTGCCTGTCTCCTATCCGAATACATTTGATGGGATGGAGGAGATGCAGGCGTTCGCCGCTGCGTACAATGAGCTGGATCCAAGGCGCTGGGAGGAGCGCAGTCAGCTGATGCCGTTCTTGGCCATCCTGCGGACAGATCTTTATCGCATTGGTCTCCTCGACCCAATATATACGCGCGGAGAGTTTATCGATGATGATATGTCAACGCTGCTTCGCCGGACGGGGTGGCGACAGATTCTCATGAAAGATACCTTTATGCACCATTTTGGAGGGGTGACACTCGGAGCGGGGCGTAATAAGGAGGCAGGGAATGCGCTTGATGCGATGCGCCGTGTCTACTATGAAAAATGGGGCGTCGATGCGTGGGAGTCGCGCGGTGGCTTTGCCAATATGGACGTACTGTGGACACAGCAGCATTTTCGCGACGATGATCGCGTACTCATACTTGCGCCATGTTTCGGCGATTTGGCGTGCAGCGTGGTCAACGCCTATCGTCAGCACGGCTGTGTTCCTCACATGACGGCAGCCGTTTTTGACCGTCGTTATCTGAAGGATACGTCGTATATTTTTGATGAGACCCGCATGATGTCATGTGTTGACGATGTAAAAGAGGACGGGCAGGTATACGAGATCATCAGCACGGGACGCTATCTGGATGAGCTCCCTTCGGATGAGGTGATCTCTGCGCTGGAATGTCTCTATGACTGTCTTGCTGATGGCGGGCGATTGATTCTTCCGGTGCGCAACCCGAGCTGTGCCGACGAGGTTATATCCCTTCTATATGAGGGCGGGCGGAGTCTCTACACCGGTATTGATGAGGTGCGAAGAACGCCTGTCGTTTCCTATCGGCACCTGATCAAGGCACTCGAGCGTCATGAAATACTGCGTCACTATCGCATGATGGCGGTCGCATTCCAAGAAGATGGGGCTGCTGCCGCACTGTTGCGGGAGTTCTTTTCTGCCCGAGCCCGCCTGCCGGAGGATGTGGATCGAAATCTTTCGGTGCGGATGGTGTATCTTATCTTTGAGAAACGTGGGGAGCCTGCGAAAAGGATGGGGCATTCATGACAGAGCAGGAATACTTGAGGGAAGTACGTCAGATTCAAGCGTGGATTGCGTCGGGCGATGATGTACTGCGGAAAAAGGCAGAAGCTGCCATTGAACCATTTCGTCATATTTATCCGCAGCGACTGCCCTATCTGTGTGCCGAGATCGCATTGATGATGGCACATGGAGAATCGGCAGAGCGATGTCGGGATGCCGTTGATGATCTTGCACAGGAGTTTTATCCCCAGGAGGGACTTTCCGATCTGTTTATGCTCAAGAGCCGTACCTATCGGGAGGGATCACCCGAATGGAGGCAACTGCAGTTTATCGCAGCGTTTTACAGCAGTGGGGAACTGCCGCAGCAGCCCATGGTGGAACTCGCTGAGATGAAAGCTGCGTTTCTGCGTGGTACGCTGTCGGATAAGGAGCTGCACGATCTTGCGGTGCAGTATTATGTGACCCGTAATACACTGCTTTCTGCGGTTCTGATGCTGGCATGGTGCAGACGGACAGCCTGTTTGGAGCAGTATGAGGAGCATATCCTTCAAGATGCCGGCCAGCCGTTTACGCGTCCCCATTACTGTGGGAATTTTGGGTATCTGGCGCGCATGCTCACGGATGGTAGCAGCTATACCTTCCTCCTTGTCGATGATGCCTCGGACGCGCACGGCGATATGGAGGTGTTGGCGGAGGCACTTCGCATCCTTGGACAGCATACGATTGTCCTGCGCGTCTGTTCCGATGGACAGCCCGCGCAGGATGTGCAGAGCTATGCGCTGAAATGCATTCAGGCGGCTCGGGCAGATGGTAGCCGTATTGCGATTTCCGTCGGGCTGTGCCAGCTTCCGTCTGGTGCGTCGGTCGATGCTCTTCCGGCGGTGCTTCGGCTGCTGGCACGCAGCATTACGCAGAATGCTCCGCTGATTGTTTTCGCCCGTGACGGCCGTATGGATCAGCTCCATGGAGATGAGGTCCTAGGGGGGGCGATTCAGCGCCTTTCGCACTGCCTGCCGCCGGGGTTCGCGGACGGCTTGAGTTTTGCTTGGATGGGCGATTATCTGAAGTATATTAGCTATCTCTATGGTGAATCTGCCGAAGATTTGCTTACGGCAGCTCCGCGCTGCGATATTTCCATCGTCATCCCTGCCAGAAACTCGGTGCATACGCTCCGCCATACGCTGCGGACCTGCTTGGCAGTGGAGTTCACGGGCAGCTATGAGATCGTTGTCAGTGATAATTCAGATGACGGCTATGATGGAATACGTGAGCTCTGCGAGGAGCTCAATGACGCGCGGATTCGTTACTACCGCACACCAGTAGTGCTTGCCCTGGATAAATCCTTTGAATATGCGCTTCTCCATGCGCGTGGAACATTCATTTTTTCGCTTGGCTCAGACGATGGTGTTTATCCTTGGGCACTGACGTATCTGCAACAGGCACTGACCTCCCATCCGCAAATGATGCTCTTTTCGTGGGAGCGAGGGCTCTATACATGGCCGGGGCTTTTACCTCATGGACGCAGTATCATTAAATTCCCTCTCTATGACGCTGGTGAAGAGACGCCCTATCAGTACTTTGAGTTATCCGCCGATCGACAGAGGATTGTAGATAATATTGATGAAGTATTTTATCGGTTGCCGCTGTGTTATATCAACTCGGGATTTCGGCGAGAGTATTTTCTGCGGCTTTATCGCAGTACGGGCAGGATTCTTGATGGGATCGGACAAGACTCGTATATGGGAACGGCCAGCCTCTTTTTGAACAAGCAGGTTGTGCATCTGAACTGCCCGCTGACAACCGCAGGAATGGCAGGAAGCTCCGTCGGGGCGGGAACGGTTTTATACGATGTGGATATTACAGCATCTGCGTTTAGCGATGTACGCAGAACAAAGGTTACCGATCAGGTCAGTGAGTATGTTATGCGTCGCGGTGAGTATCGGGTTCCCTACGTCTATACTGCCGATAAGCTGGGATTCTTCATTACGATAGCACGGCTACGGGATCTTGATGTCACGGAGGACGCGTTGCCAATCGACGAAATGTTTGACTATTTTGGGGCCAAGCTATCCGTGACGGATCTGCATTTTGAACGATATGCCGGCTTGCTTCTCTATGCCGCATCGCTGTGCGGCGAGGAGAAGCATCGTCAGGTACAGGCCTTTTATGCGGCGATCTGCAAAGAGCCAAGAGCACTGGAGGTGCAGAAGGCAGAACTGTTCAGTGACTATCAATATGGATACTCTAGGAAGCATCAGGAAATGACGCTGGACGCAAGGCGGTTTGACTGTGAGAATGTGGCGGATGCCGTACATGTCACGGCGGGGATACTAGACCTATAGGGAATTGCCGGTCCATAGTGGATCTTCCCGAGGAATGTGTGTCAGAGCGGAGTTATACTTCCGCTCTTTTTTTGCGCCGCGGGCGGATGGTGATGAGGAAGGCGGTGGTGTAGGCGGTGATGGGGATGGCACAGAGGAGGCCAATGCTGCCGACGAGGGAGCGGACGATCTCGGTGGCGATCATGTTGAGGTTGAGGACGTGGCGGAGCGGGAGATCGGGCTGCGCGGAGATGAGGAGGATGAGCGGGAGCGCACCGCCGATGTAGGCGAGGACGAGGGTGTTCGCCATGGTGCCCATGACGTCGCGGCCGACGCTCATGCCCGAGGAGACGAGAGCGTCGAATTTCGTCTTGGGGGCGAGCTGTTTCATCTCGTATTGGGCGGAGGCGATGGAGACGGCAACGTCCATGACGGCACCGAGGGCACCGAGGACGATGCCCGCAAAGAGCAGCTCGCGGAAGTCCACCGCCTGCAGGTAGAGTGCCTTGAGCATGCCCGCCTGTTCCTCGGCGATGCCTGTGAGGTAGGTGCCGTGGATGGCGATGACGGCGAGGATGCCCGCGACGAGGATGCCGCCGATGGTGCCGATGATGGCGCCCGCCGCCTTGACGTTTCGCCCGCTGACGATGAGTTGGGTGGCGAGGGTGATGATGCTGCCGATGAGGAGCGTCCAGAGGATGATGTGCGAGGGGGCATAGAGGATGAAGGAGATGAGCCCCTTCGCGATGAGTAGGACGGCGAAGAGGAGGACGAGGAGTGCCTTTGCGCCCGTCATACCGCCGAAGCAGATGAGGAGGGCGGCAAAGAGCGCGAGGAGGAGGAGCATGGCGGGGATCCGGTCGTAGTCGACGATGGCATAGCTCTCACCTGCCGACCGGACGAGGATGTGCTCCCCCTCCTCCGGGTGAATGTCAAAGGCAGGATTATTGAAGGTGTGATGGAGGATGGTCTCCTCCGTCCCTGCCGCAGGACCTGAGTCGAGGCGGATGCGCACCTCATAGGCGGCACTGTCAGGCGCAAAGGAGGTTGTGCCGCCCGCAGCATTCTCCACGTGGAGAATTTCTGCCTTATAGGTCGGCGGGTCACCGTCCTCACCCGCCGGGAGATGGGTGAGGACAGCATAGAGGAGGACGAGGGAGAGCACTGCGATGAGGAGGCGGGGCAGACGGCTGGGATCATGTTTCATGACGAACTCCTTTGAATTGTTACAGTATTTACACATATTATGGCACGAAGAAAAAGTGATTTCAATAGTTATTCCTGATTATGTAAGAACTATTGACAGATACATCATTCTCACATATACTGAGAACAACAAGATGATTCCAGAGAGGATGGCGACTTCGTCATACCTCACGGCGCAGGAATTATCATCGTCTCACGGAGGAATCCGTCAAGGCTGCCAGCGGGCGGTCTTTCTTTATTCGGATTCATTTCTTATGGATTCGTGAGATGCTTGCCCTATGGCGGGACAAGGCGCCAAGGAGGATAAAGGAGCTTTCGACGGGCTGCAGAGGAGGTCTCGGCAGACGCGGGAAAGCGATATGGAAAAGGAGGAGACACGATGTTCTCGAAGACGGATTTTTGGATTGGCCTTGCAGTTGGTGCTGTTGCCGGTATCTTTGGCTATCGTTTCATGCAGGAGCGCACGCAGCAGCTGGCGGCACTCGAGGCCGGCACGGCGGATCTCTCGCTCGCTGAGCTCCAGCGTCAGAAGGAGGAGCTCGAGGATCTGATCGCGGCACAGGCTGCATCGGAGAAGTAAGTTTTCCACGCCACGGGGGCTGCTGCGCATCTCTGCGCGCAGCCCTTTTTCGACAAATATGGATAAAGAGAAGGGGGTTTCAATGAGTATTTTCGATACGATCAAGAATGCGATTCCGCACTCGGCGATGGATCTGTTCATCCGCTCGACGGATGTCGCTTCCTATATGCCGGGACGCGTGCGTCTCTACAGCAAGCAGCTCGTGAACAATGCTTCACTCGAACAGCAGGTGCATGAGCGGCTGAACGCACTCGCCGAGATCGAGTGTGTGGATACCAATATTGCAACAGGATCGATTCTCATCACGTATGAGCCGGAGCGTCTGCGTGCGAATGCAGAGCTGCGCCGCGTGGAGGACTATATGCGCACGCATGCGAGGAGGCGGGCATCATGACGTATCTGTCCGGACTGATGCTCGGCGCATCACTGGCGAATATGGCGCGTCAGATGATTCTCGGCACAGGGGGGCGCCCTGCTGAGGGCAATATCCTGCATGGACTGGGCGGCGGACTGTTCGCCGCATCGGAGCGCTCACATGGAACACATCCACATGTGCTGGCGCGCACGGAGGCGCCGTCTGCCATGCCGGTTTCCTGCGCGGTGCCGACGGCGGCCTTTTCCTGTGTCCACGCCTCGCCGGGACGGCGCCGCTATCGTACGCCGTATCTGACGGAAGCCTTTGCCCGGGTGCTGGAGGATCGCCTCCTGCGCCTGCCGTTCATCCGTGCCGTGCGCACGAATACCGTGTCAGGCAGCATTCTGCTCATCTATGCGCCCGAGGATGAGGCGCATGTCCTCGTTTTGGCGGAGGGGTTGTGCGCGATTTTTGCCGAGGGCAAGGTGCAGCCGCCTGCGACGCTCGCGAAGAGCGTGCGCCGCTCGGTGGAGTCGCTCAGTGCATGGATCCAGCGGAATACGGGCGGAGCCCTCGATCTGAGTTCGCTTGTCGCCGGGATTTTCATTATGCGCGGCATACGTCAGCTGGTGATTTCCAATAATACGCCCTCGGGCTCGCAGATGCTCTGGTGGGCGCTGTCGCTGATGAGGGGATGGAAGGTATGACACGAGTGATGCACAAGCGGATCCGTCTCTCGGCGGCATTGCCGCGCGAGGATGCACAGCAGCTCGCAGCGCGCCTGCGCCGCTTCCCTGCAGTGGTGGCGGTATCCGCTCATGAGAAATACGTGGATCTCTGGCATGTGGGGACGCTCCCGACGGCGCGCGTCCTCACAGCGGCAGAGCGTGCCGTGCGCGCGGCGGCAGAGAAGGCAGTGACGCCGACGGAGCGGCTGGCGGAGTTCCGCCGCGATGCAGTGATCTCACTCGCGAGCTTTGCGGCGATGGAGCTGCTGCGGCGCGGTGCACCCGAGCTCTTTGCCTCGGTGAAGGTACTGCGCTCGCTGCTCGTGCTCGCGATTTCGCGCAATTTCATCAAGACGGGCATCGGCGGTCTGATCGAGGATCGGCAGCCGAATGCGGATACGCTCACGACGACGGCGGTGATCGCCTCGGTGCTCGCGGGGAAACCCGAGTCGAGCCTCATGCTCCTCGCGCTCAGCAACGGGGCGGAGATGCTGACGAGCTACGCGGCGGAAAAGGCGCGCTCGCACATCTCAGGGCTCCTGTCCCTCGGCCAACGCGATGTCTGGCTCGTGGAGCAGACACCGAATGGCGAGATGGAACGCAAGGTGCCCGTGGAGGAGGTACGCCCTGGTGATACGATCGCTGTGCACGCGGGAGAGAAAATCGTCATCGACGGCCGCGTTCTGCGCGGCAATGCGGCGGTGACGCAGGCGTCCGTGACGGGCGAGTCTGCCCCTGCGATGAAGAAGGAGGGCACTCCGGTCTACGCGGGCAGCGTGGTCGAGGCAGGCGAGCTTGTGATCGCCGTGGAGAAGGTGGGCAGCGATACGTCGCTTGCACACATCGTCCACCTCGTCGAGGAGGCACAGACGCGCCGCGCACCCGTGCAGAATTTTGCCGATCAGATGGCGAACTATCTCGTGCCCGTGTCCTTCCTCGGGGCGGCGATTGTCTACGGGGCGACGCGCGATTGGGGACGTGTGCTGAACCTGCTCTTCATCGACTTCTCCTGCGGCCTGAAGCTCTCGACGGCGACGGCGATGTCAGCGGCGATTGCGGCAGCGGCCAAGCGCGGGATCCTCGTCAAGGGCGGCAACTACATTGAGGCGCTGGCACGCACGGATACGGTCGTGCTCGACAAGACGGGCACACTGACGGTCGGCATCCCAGAGATCACGTTCATCCGTACGGCATCAGGGGTGACGGAGAAGGAGATGATTCTGCTCGCGGCATCCGCTGAGGAGCACTCCGTGCATCCGCTCGCCGTGGCAATCCAGAAGTATGTGGAGGAAAAGGCGTGGCAGGCACCGCAGCACCGCTCCTCTAAGACCATCGTGGCGCGCGGAATGCTCGCTGAGGTGCCGGATTTTGAGGGCTTTACGGGCGGAACGATCCGCGTCGGCAGCCGCCGTTTTCTGCAGGAGAACGGCGTGACGGATCCGGAGGATCTCGCCGCGTCGACATCCGGCAAAAATGTGCTCTTTGTTGCGCGCGACACGCGCCTCATCGGTGTGATCGGGATTGAGGATCCCATCCGTCCAAAGATGAAGAAGACGCTGAATCAGCTGCGCCGCTGCGGTGTGGATGAGATCGTCATGCTGACGGGCGATTCTAAGGCGGTCGCGGCAGAGGTGGCGCGCGATATGGATGTGGACTCCTATCATGCGGAGATTCTGCCCGAGGACAAATCGCGCTATGTGAACGAGCTGAAGCAGCGCGGGACAGTGATGATGGTCGGCGACGGCATCAACGATGCGCCCGCACTCGCCTTTGCCGATGTCGGCGTTTCCCTCGGCGGACGCCAGACGGATATTGCGGCCGAGTCCTCGGCGGTGACAATTCACGGGGAGGATCCAATCCGCCTCGTGGAGGCGCTGCGCCTCGGACGGCGGACGATGCATCTCGTGCATCAGAATTTCAAGGCGACGCTGCTCGTCAACTCGTCGGCGATGCTGCTCGGCGCACTCGGCGCGATCAGCCCGCTCGCGGCGGCCGCGATCCACAATACAGCGACGCTCGCGGTGGTGCTGAACAGCTGCCGCATTCTGACGCCCGAGGGCGGTATGTTTGCACGGAAGATGACAAAGTAGAAAGCCGAATCTTTGTTTGTTGATTTTTCTCTCATACTGTTGTAGAATATGACATGTGAAGATGAGATAGGATCTACGATATGCCGATCCGCTGTTTTGAGAGGAGAGTTTGACCGATGGCAGGAAAGATGAAGAACTGCTCGAGCTGCGGGAAGGTGTTCGTTTCAATCAATAACTCCCGCATCTGCGCGGACTGCCGCGAGAAGGAAGAGAAGTGGGAGAAGGAGATCATCGACTACGTGCGTGACCATCCGAAGAGTCAGATCCCAGAGATTGTTGAGGCAACAGGCATACAGGAGCCTGTCATCCGTCGAATGATCCGGGAAGGACGGTTTCTTTCGAGCAATGTGGAGCTCTTTTACCCGTGTGAAAAATGTGGCTCGCCCATCCAGAAGGGGCAGTACTGCGATAAGTGCCAGAAGGAGATGCGTGATGAGCTGAAGGCAGCTGTCAGCAAGCAGAGTGCCTCGGGCATGCGCACCACCTCGGAAGGCGGCAGCGGTCGCCGCGGCTATGTGACCCTCGGCGGGAGGTAAGAATTCCCGATACGTACTTAAGAAAAAAATCTTAAGTACGTATCTTTTTTTTTCGATAAAGAAGGTGAAAGGATTCCGAACCCATTTCGCAGCGGGAACGCGAAGGCCGCGCAGCGATCGGTTCGGAGATACACAGGTGGTGAACGATATGTTAATCAGAAATCAGACAATCGCAGCAGTGAGCAGACTCTACGCCGGTGCACCGGCAGCGGGAACGCGCCGTGTGGATGCGGCGGGAGCCGTGCAGGCACCGGATGCACTCGAGCTTTCGGGTGAGGCACAGAGCTTTGGCGATATCCTGCAGCAGCTGCGCGGCATGAGCGATGTCCGCAAGGAGCGCGTTGCAGAGGTCTCCGCACGTGTCGAGAACGGCAGCTATGCACCGGCCTCGGCGGAGATCGCGGCAAAGATGCTCGCCATGCGCTATTGATGGAGCAGCTCATGTGGAATGCATTTACGGCGACGCTCGAGGAGCTCTCGCGTCAGTATGAGAAGATCCGTGCCGTGCAGGAAAAGAAACGCAAGATTCTCGTCGCACTCGACATGGAGGCACTCGAAAAACTGACCGCCGAGGAAGATTTTCTCGCGCGTGCGGTGGAGCGGCTTGAAACGGATCGGCTCGCACATCTCGCCAACATTGCAAAGGGAACGCCGGGCGTGAGCGCCGAGACGAATATGGAGGAGCTGGCGCTCCTCGCTCCGAGCGATGCCGTACATCGCAGTGTGCTTGCGGCAAGTCGCAGGCTGAGCAAAGTCGTCGCGGAGACGAAGGAACTGCGCGATGGGAATGCCCTCCTCATCGAGGGGGCACTCATGGCAGTGAACCGCCAGCTCGGACGCATTGGCGGCGCCGTGGTCGATCCCGTGTACGGGAGCGGCGGCACGGAGCAGGTGCGGCATCTGCGCAAGAACCTGGACTATGAGGCGTGAACGGCCATGACGAATGAGACCCGCGCGGCACTCATGCTCCTGAAGGAGCAGCTCGCGGCCGCGGAGGAGGCACTTGCCTCCTATGATGCGCTTGTCGCCGCGCTCCAGCACAGTGCATTTGGTGCGGGGATCAGCGAGGCAACAGCGACAGCTGAGCGGAGCCTCTCTGCGGTACGTGCACTCGCACGGCGGCAGGAAGAGTATCTCGCGGAGGTGCAGGAAGACAGCATGGCGGACGCCGTTGCACGCGAGCCAAATCCACGGGAGCACTTCGCTGCAGTACGTGCCATGCGTGCTGTGCAGACACGGCATGAGAGACTGCGTGAGCGCGTGCGAACGGCAGAGCAGCTGCTGGAAAAGAGTGCAGAGTTTATCCGCTATCAGCTCAACGTCGTTTCGGGCACGATGGCGGATGATACCTACGGATGCTCTCAGCCTGTGGCAGGGCCGCCCGTCGGACTGCGGCGCGAGATCGCCATGTTCGACGCAGATGTATAAC
This sequence comes from Centipeda felix, assembly GCF_900186465.1. Lineage (GTDB taxonomy): Bacteria > Bacillota > Negativicutes > Selenomonadales > Selenomonadaceae > Centipeda > Centipeda felix. The sequence continues at coordinate 522,348 of NZ_LT891958.1, read as the reverse complement.
GGATGGAATAATCAGGACTTCCAAACAGGGAAAAGAGTGAGGGAATATGCGGTCAACATTTGCCGGGCTCAATACGATGGTGCGGGGTATCCAGAACAATCAGCTCTCGCTTGATACGACCGGTCACAACATTACCAACGCCTCGACAGAGGGGTACTCACGTCAGCGCGTGGACTCGGCGGCGACGAACTATCAGGAGCGGCCGTCCCTCTACGGGAATGTCTACGTCGGCGGCGGTGTCGATGTCGTCGCGCTGAACCGTGCACGCAACATCTACGCGGACAAGCAGTTCTGGTCGGAGACCTCGACGCAGAATCTCTATAAGACGTACAAGACGAACTACGACAAGGCACAGGCCGTCTTTAACGATGCAAAGGAGACGGGCGTTCTTAACGCGATGCAGCAGTTCTACAGCGCGTTGGTCAACCTCTCTGACTACGCGAGCGATTCAGCGTCGCGTACAGCGGTACTGACGAAGGGCAACAACCTCGTGGACCGCATCAAGACGGGTGCACGTCAGCTGCAGGATCAGATCAAGGCGCAGTACGATGAAATGCGCATCCAGGTCGGCAAGGCAAACAGTATCGCGGAAAAGATCGCTGTCCTCAACCAGAACATCATGCTCGCCGAGAACAACGGCGGCAAGGCAAATGATCTGCGTGACCAGCGCGATCTCCTTGTGGACAAGCTTTCGGAGATCACAAACGTCAATGTCTATGAGGAGGCAAACGGCCAATACACCGTCGTCTCGAACGGCATGACACTCGTCCAGCGCGACAGTCACCTCACCATCGAGATGAGCCCGCCGATCGACAACGTGCGTTATGGTATCAACGACTATACGCTGCGTATCAAGGAGGCGGGCGGTATCGGCTATGTCCCGCAGGGCGGTGTCCTGCGGGCACTGCAGGATACGATCGTTCAGGACAAGAAGTACATCGACAATCTTGCCGACATCTCGGCGACGCTCCTTACGACGTTTAACGGCGTACACAAGCTGGGGGCGGGGATTGATGCGGATGCGACGTCGTGGTTGAATTTTTTCGGTCGGAATAAGTTCACCAGCCCGTCGGGCACATACGACCAGATGAACTACGTATGGCATGTGCATCCGACGACGGGCGACAGGTGGCTCGAGGCCTATGGCGTAAATATCACACGCACGACAAGCGGTGGACCTCCTCCGACGTCGGCCACAGTGACAATGGCAACGGCCGCGACCCCCGATGAACTGCGCTCCATCCAGATTATCAATGAGCTGCAGGTCAGTGAGCAGCTTATGGCGCAGGGTGGACAGAACCTCGTCGCTGCACGTCAAATCAAGAATGCGACGATCTCTGCCGGCGGTATGACGTATGATTTTGCAAATGTCAACGGAACAGCAGACGGATCACTGGCTGTTGAACTGAGCAAGCTGTTTAACATGGATGTGAAAAACACCATGAATCCGGCAGACATCATGAACCTCACAGGATTTTCTGTGACGCATGACCGCCCGATCGGATCGGTCTCGATTAACCAATATTATAACACGGTGATGAGCCATCTCGGTGCGGATGCCGAGAACCTCGACAAGAAGATGAAGCAGCAGGATGACCTCATGGTGCAGATCAACCAGTGGCGGCAGTCGACGGCAGGCGTAGACTGGAACGAAGAATTGACGAATATGATTAAGTTCCAGACGGGCTACGGCGCATGCTCGCGTGTCCTGACGTCGATGGACGAGATCCTGGATCGCCTCATCAACAGCACGGGTGTCGTCGGAAGGTAGGGGATGAACGATGATTCGTATCAGCAGTAACTACATGGTGCAGCGCTATCAGAAAGACTTGAATGAGCTGGACTACACGAAAGCAAAGCTCATGGAACAGGGCGATGGGAAGAAGCTTCATCGCCCCTCCGACAACTCCGTGGACTATTCGCGCTATCTGCGCTACAACGTCTCCGAAGGCGAAAATGACCGCTATCAGGCGAGCGTCAAGGCGGGCATCTCATGGATGAACACAACCCAGACAGCCCTCAGTTCGATGGAAGACATTCAGAAGACGTTCAAGGCGAAGACCATTCAGGGCGCGAACGACGATAAGGATGAGAACGGCGGCGACTGGCCCGCGATTGCACGTGAGATGAAAGCAGAGATCCAACAGATCGTTTCTCTCGGCAATACACAGCTCGGCGACCGCTATATTTTCTCGGGGCAGGCAGATCTGCGTCAACCGTTCTCCATCTCAGATGAGAACAAGCCGCTGCTTCGCGGTGTTGCCAAAACGCTCGATGACCGGCAGGCAGCCTTCTTTAATGACGCAAGCAATGACAAGAGCGCAAACTTCCTGCATCAGATGATCTCCCTCGACGGCAGTGACGGAGAGAACTACTATATGAACACCCTGACGGGCGCAGTCTACTCGCGGCAATTTGTGCAGGAAGGGTATAAGGCTCTGCTCGCCAAGGGGTATAAGACGGTGGGAGAAGCTGCCGCGGCCGGCGAGGCGACATCCATCGGGAATGGCGGCGCAGGCCCGAACTTTATCAAGAATAATTTTAAGAATACAGGAGAGGTACTCAATCCCGGATGGTCGGTCGGTGTGGGCGGTGTGACGATGAAATTCTCGACCGTACGCCAGCAGATCGTTTCCTACAACGGCGATTTTCGCTACATTTCGATGGTTAAGCAAAATGGATCGGTTGAACCGACGGCAGACACGGTGAACAAGACGGGGCTCGATATCTTTGGGCGTGACCTCTTCGATGACGAGAATTCGGGCAACGAGCCCTCGGGGACCGCGATGGTGAACAGTATGCTGACCGTGTACGCCAAGACGAAATCTGCCGACCCGCATTGGCTTAGCTCGGACGGCATCTCGCTCGCCGATGCGGCGAACCAGGTAACGCTGCAGGCCCATACGGAGACGGGCGCACGCACCCAGCTCTACAAGAATATGACCGATGTTCTCACCGATTATAAGGAAAACATCACGCGCGATATCACAAATGTTTCGTCGGCGGACGTCGCGGAGCTCGCGATGAAGATGATGCAGCAGCAGACAGTCATGAGCATGTCGCTCTCGATGGGTGCGCGTATTTTGCCGCTTTCGCTTGTGGATTACCTGCGGTAAGAGCCGCTGAACCGAAGCAGTGATGGGAAAGGATGCCCTTGATGCTCTACCTCAATGTGCGTCATACACTCCCGATGATCGGGATACAGTCGCAGAAGAATACACTGGACTCTGGCATTCAGCAGCCGCAGTATGACCAGGAGACGCAGACGGCACGCTCCAATCGTGGCTCGACCCAGCCGAAGCTTTTCATTGACAGCTATCCGAGCCGGCATAGCTATGGCTACACCAGCGATTCGGATTTTGCCCGCGAGAATATGGAGCGGGGCTTTGAAGGGGTTCAGGAGGGGACCTCGAAGCACACGCAGATGGCGTGGTCGCTTGCCGAGGATGGGCCAAAACCGGGACGTCAGGTAGCCATCGAGCAGATTTACCGCGATATGATGAGTATCGCTGACCAGAACCGCGTGCTTGTCGCACAGGCAATCCCTGATCCTGAGGTGCATTTCACCGTCGGCGAGGTCGCCGGCGAGCCGGCCGTCGGGCGCACGACGCCGCACTGGAATGTCACGAGCCGTGCGCGCGTCGAGTACAACCGCGGCAATATCGAGATCTATCTGCAGCAGAAGGGCAGCATCCGCGCGTGGGTCAGCGAAGGAAAATATGATATACTTGCGTAACAGGAGTCTCTGACGATGAAGATTATGACCAGCCGTTTCGGTGAGATTGAGGTCGCTGAGGATGCCGTCATCCATTTTGCAGCAGGCATTCCCGCGTTTGAAAAGGAGCACGAGTTCCTCATCATTCCCTATGGGGACGACAGCCCATACTCATTTCTTCAGTCGGTGAAGACACCGGATCTTGCCTTCTTGATGGCGATGCCGCACTCGTTCTTCCCGGACTACGAGGTCACGATTGACGACGATGTGGAGCGCGAGCTCGCACTCAACTCGCCGGATGATGTGTTGATCTACGCAGTGCTGACGCTCTCGGGCAGCAACATCCGCGACTTGACGGCGAATCTCATCGCGCCGATTGTCATCAATGCCAGAACCCGCAAGGGAAAACAGATCGTGCTTGACCGCAGCCCGTATACGACGAAGCATCGGCTCTTCCCGCAGGATCAGGAGGAAAAGTAATGCTCGTACTCACACGGAAGCCCAGACAGCAGATCATGATCGGCGACAATATCGTCATCAACATTGTGGAGGTTCAGGGGGACAACGTGCGCATCGCCATTGATGCGCCGCGCAGTGTCAAGATCTATCGCGGTGAGATTTACCGCGCCATTCAGGAGGAGAACCAGCGTGCCGCAGCACCGCAGATGATCGATCTCGAAGCGCTGCCCACGCGTTCATCATAAAAATATATCAGTAAATAACATGTCCCAAGGAAGGACAGACGGGGGCGCGAGATGCGTACACCGTAGCACATGGAGGGATGCCTTATGGCTGTAGGTAGTGTTCAGGATTACATGTTGGCGGCGGTCGCCGTCAGCAGTATGCAGGACGGCGCAGGAGCGCAGCGTTCCCTGCCGGGGGACGGGAAAACGGAGGCGGCAGCGTCTCCTAATGCAGCTGCAGCGGCTGCAGAGAAGGCACGGCAGGAAGCCGATGCCGCCGCTGCCCATGAAAAGAAGAAGCCCATCAACGAAGAGCAGGCGGCGTATATTACGAAGCAGCTCAACGAGATCATGCGGCGCATCGACGTAAACCTCAATTTCCAGTATCACAAAGAGATCAACGTCATGTCGGTACGCATGCTGGACAAGAAGACGGGCGAGCTCTTGCGCGAGATTCCGGCGGAATCGCTGGTCGAGCACATGATCAAGGTGCGCGACTGGCTTGGCGCATTCCTGGACAAGACGGCGTAAGGCGATAAGGAGGAAATCATGGCAGGAGCAAGAGGTATCTACGGACTTTCGGGTTCGGGGATTGATGTAGAATCACTGGTCAAGGTCGGCATGATGTCCGAGCAGAAGAAGTATGACCGGCTCTATAAGAAGGAAGTCGAGACGGAGTGGCGCAAAGAGGCCTTCGCTGATGTCTACAGCGCGGTGAATACGTTCCGCAGCAGCATGTCGGATATGCGCCTGAGCTCGCGGACGAAGCCGATGACGGCGACGAGCTCGCTCTCGGATATGGTGACGGCAACGGCGAATGCAAATGCCGGTGTGATGTCGCATACCGTGGAGGTCACGCAGGCAGCCTCGAACGCCTATCTGATGACGGCGGCGGGGCAGAAGGTGGCGCGTACGAATACTGCGGCACCGGCAAGCGTTGCCCTGAAGGACGTTGCCTTCGCGGGCGGCACGATGCCCGCAGGAATGGCGAACGGTGATACGGCACTCAGCTTCAAGCTCTCGAACGGGACGGGCACGGCGGAGGTCAAGTTCACGGCAGAGGAGATCTTTACGAAGAACCTCACGCTCAACGATCTCGCGACGCGCATCAACAATGCACGCTTTATCGACAGCGACGGAAAGAAGTCAGCGCTTAACATCACGGCGAGCTACGACGCCGTGTCCGACGCCTTCTCCATCGTGAACACGAAGTCGGGCAGCGACAACAAGGTCAGCCTTTCCGTGGATACGGGGGCAGGATCTGCGGCGGATACGACGGCGCTGCTGAACAATCTGAAGCTCGGACAGGTCAGCGGCGGGTCGATCAGCGCACCGCTCTCGTTTACGGCGGCGGGCACGACCTCCACTCTTTCGGTGGAGGGAACGAACGCGAGCGTCAAGGTCGACGGCCGCACCTACACGGATCTGCAGGAGAATAAGCTGCAGGTCAACGGTGTCACCTATACCTTTAAGAAGGCAATGCCCGCCGGCACGACGGCACAGGTGACGATCGCACAGGATCAGGAGAAGCTCGTCGAGAACGTCAAGAAGTTCGTCGAGGACTACAACAAGCTGCTCGATGATCTCCACGGGCGTTACAACAACAATAAGTATCCCGACTACGAGGTTCTGACGAAGGACCAGGAAGCCTCGATGTCCCACGAGCAGGTGGAGAAGTGGAATGAGCGCGCCAAGTCGGGGCTGCTCTACCGCGACGGCTACCTCCGCTCGATCATCAGCGATATGCGCGATGCCGTGACCAATCGTGTCGGCTCTGCGCCGGGACGCTACAACAACCTCGCGGCGATCGGCATCACCTCGAAGGATCAGAGCGGACATCTGAAGCTCGATGAGAACAAGCTCCGCACGGCGATCTCAGCGGAACCGGATGCGGTCAACCAGATCTTCTCCCATACGGACGACGACGACAACTACGGCGATAACGGTGTTGCAACGCGTCTCGCCGAGCGCCTCGGCAAGCGCATGGAGTCGCTCAAGAGCCACGCGGGCATAACGGCGGATAAGTCCGACCGCAGCGAACTCGGCAAGCTCATCGAAAACTACGAGAAGCAGATGAGCGACTTCAAGCAGCTCATGAGCTCCTTTGAGAATCAGCTCTACAAGAAGTACAATGCGATGGAGGAAGCCATCTCGAAGCTCTCCTCGCAGTTCGGTTTCTTCTCCGGACAGTGATGCTAGGAGGATTCCCACATGGTCAACAGTGCCGCGGAGGCCTATAAGAAGCAGCAGATTATGACGGCGACGCCCGAGGCGCTGACGCTCATGCTCTACAACGGCTGCCTGAAGTTCATCAAGGAGGGGGCCGACGCACTCGCCGAAAAGAACTATGAGGCGGCCAACACCTCGCTGCAGAAGGCACAGAACATCATCTCGGAGTTCCGCGTCACCCTCAATATGGACTACGAGATCTCGCATCAGCTCATGCCGCTCTACAACTATGCGTACGACCGCCTGGTCGAAGGAAATCTCGATGACAACTTCGACGCCATCAAGGAGGCGACGGACATCATCACAGAGCTCCGCGATGCGTGGGCGCAGGCGATGAAGAAGGCACGCGAGGAGAAGGGCGCGCAGAGTGCGGAAGGGAGCGGCGTCTATGCCGGATAAGGCCTACGAAGAGGCACGTTCCCTGTGGGAGAAGTACCGCATGTTGACGCATGAACTCATGAAGTTCATCGACGAGGAGGAGGTCGATACCTTCCTCGATCTCGTCGATCAGCGCGGGCAGGTCATCGAGATGCTGCAGGCTCTGCCTGCCGATCCCTATCGGGGCAGTGCGGATTTTGCGACACTCGATGCGGAGCTCCGTCCGCTCGAGATGCAGATTCAGTACAAGGCACGCGCGTGGCTGAACCGCTCGCGCCGCCGCAATGCGGCCGTGCACAGCTACGATACGGGCGAGGGCAGCCCTGTGGGCGGCTATCTCAACCGGCGTCACTGAGGTGCGGGGCCTCTTCCCAACGACCCTTGACAAACGATCATAAAAAAAGTAAAATTTTTTATGAAAGTCGCTTAAGTATGTCGCCGCTTTGACGATATATTATATGTAACAGGGTAATACGCAAGCGGTGCGGCTGCCATGGACGGCCAGCTAGCAGCCAACCAGGATAGACGCGTCACTTGCATATTATATAGCGGGCATGGATGTCCGCACGTAAAAGTTAAGATTCCGGATCATCCGGAAACACACCAGGGAGGAATTTTCACATGGCAATGGTAGTTAAGAACAACATGTCGGCGGTCAACACGCTCAACATCCTGAACCGCAACCAGTCGGCTCTTGCGAAGAGCCTGCAGAAGGTCTCTTCGGGCATGAAGATCAACGATGCCGGCGACGATGCATCGGGCTATGCCATCTCCGAGCGTATGCGCGTCCAGATCCGTTCGCTCGATCAGGATAAGCAGAACACGCAGAACGGCAACAGCATGATGAAGACGGCCGAGGGCGCTGTCGCAAGCACGGTCGAGATCCTCAAGACCCTGAAGGAAAAGGCCATCAACGCTGCGAACGACACGAACACGGACGAGGATCGTCGCACGATCCAGAAAGAGATCAACCAGATGGTTGACCAGATCGACGACAATGCGCTTGCTACGTACAACGGCAAGTACCTCGTCGATGGTTCGCGCAACAGCATCGGCACGGCAACCTGCACGACGCTGACGAACAACGCGCTGAGCACGGCTGCTGGATGGGGCTCGGCACTGACGGCACTTGAGAGCCGCCAGAACGAAGGCCTCAACATCCAGTCGACGGATAACGTCACGGTCTCCTATGTCCGCCAGGGCAAGACCTACACGACGACGTTCTCGGTCGGCACGAATGCACTGTCGGATATCATCTCGAAGACGGCATACAACGGCACGGACTCCCTCAAGGGCTCGGCGCTTGTTGATACCACGAATGTGACGGCTGGTGCTTGGATCGGTCTCGACAAGTCCGGCAACAGTGTCTACACGGCAGACAACAAGACGGCACTTTCGATCAACTCTGCCGGTGCTGGTACGTCCTATCAGATCTCGGCATTCACGATCGGCATCACGGACAACACGGGTGCTCTCCGCAAGACGGCGAACACGAGCCTCGATGCATTCAACGAGCGTATCCGCTCCGAGAACAAGTCCGTGGACAACGCTCTTGTCCTCCAGACGGGCGTAAAGTCGAACCAGGCGATCAAGGTTAGCATGACGGATATGCGTTCGCTCGCACTCGGCATGAAGGGCATGGATGGCTCTGTCATCAGCGTCCAGACGCAGGACAAGGCGAATGCAGCGATCAACTCGATCGACTCCGCTCTCCAGAAGGCGCTCGACGAGCAGGCCAACATCGGCGCTGTCCAGACGCGTCTCCGCTACACGGCTTCGAACCTCACGACGCAGTCCGAGAACGTCCAGAACTCCGAGTCCACGATTCGCGATGCGGATATGGCAAAGGAGATGACGGAGTACACGAAGAACAACGTTCTTCTCCAGGCTGCTCAGTCGATGCTCGCACAGGCGAACCAGAACAGCTCTGCTGTCCTCTCGCTCCTCCGCTAATTCGTTTCGACGATTTATACGGAACTCAGGAATCCCTCCCCTCGGGGAGGGGTTCTTTTTTTGCCAAAAATTCCTGTATCGCGTATAATGGAGCGTAGAGAGAGGGTGTACCGGATGAGAATATCTGCGTGCTATATTGTCAAGGATGAAGCGGAGGAGCTGCGCCGTTCTCTTGCCTCTGTACGAGCTGCCGTGGATGAGATCATCGTTGTTTCAACGGCGGGCAGCTCTGCGGTGCGGGACGTATGTACTGCGTTTTCGGCAGAGGTTCATGACTTCGTATGGGGGAATGATTTTTCTCTTGCCCGCAATAAGGCGCTGCAGTATGCAACGGGAAATATCGTTATCTTCCTGGACGCAGACGAATATTTTCTGCACCCATATAAAGTGCGTCAGGCGATCACAGAGATTGTGCATGATCAGATGCAATGGGATATCGTCATGGTCGGTCTATACAGTTATCGAAGTACCATTGGGCAAGATGCCGATTATGAGAGATCCCCGCGTATCTTTCGTATGCCGGGAATGCACTACGAGGGAATGATTCACGAGCAGCTGGTACGCGACGACGGAGAGCGGTGGATTCTCGTCTATGCAGATGAGGATCTTTCTCTTGGTCATACGGGATATCTATCAGAGCGAGGATCGGAGAAGATAAAACGCAATATTGCCATGCTGGAGGAGGATGCGGCCCGGCATGGGCATACGACGATGCACGATGCCTATCTGGCGGACTGCTACTTTGGGCTGCAGGATTATGCACGTGTTCTTTCCCTCTCACGTAAGGTATTGGCAAGTGATGTGATTCTTGTCGGGACAGGGAGCAAGATCTATCATCAGATGATCGAGTCGATGCGTGCGCTGCACTATTCTGATTCGGAAATGCTTGCCCTTGCTGATGAGGCTCTTGCGAAGTACCCAGATCTTCCCGATTTCTATGCGCAGCGCGGGATGATTCTCTGCGGACTGATACGATATCCTGAGGCGGCAGAGTGTCTGACGACGGCACTATATAAATTTGATCATGGCTTTTCCGAAACTCACGATTCGAGCTTCTTTAACCCCATGGTGGCTGCGCGTGTGGCAGCGCGTCTCGCTCAGATCGATACGCATCTGGGGAATGAAGTACAGGCAAAGCACTGGCAGGAGAGAGAAAGGGCATATATGCAGGGAAATACTGTTGAAAACGCAGAGGATATTCGCATCAGTGCTTGCTATATTGTGCGCGATGACGCCGTCCACCTGAAAAAATCAATCGAAAGCATCAGGGATGCTGTGGATGAGATCATCGTCGTTGATACGGGCTCGCATGACGACACTGTGGCAGCCGCGCAGACCTGCGGAGCTGCTGTGTACGAATTTTCTTGGGCGGATGACTTTGCTGCGCCGCGCAACGCTGCACTTTCCCATGCCACAGGGGATTGGATTGTTTTTATCGATGCAGATGAGTACTTTTCAGATGAGACAAAAGGAAATCTCCGCACGGCGGTCACGGCGGCGGATGCCGAGAGTGCTGAGGTGCTTCTCATCCCTTGGCATAATATCGACGAAGTGACGGGCGAAGTGCTGTTGGATTCCTATGCGCCGCGCATCTTTCGCCGCCGTACAGGACGATGCTATGTTGGCCGTATTCATGAAGAGTTGCGTGATACAGATGGCACTGTGCCAAAAACGAATGCCGTTGCTCCTGCCCTGCTGACACTCGTGCATACTGGCTACTCTGCTGTGCTTACACGTGAAAAGGGAGAGCGCAATCTGCGTATCCTGCTGGCGGAACTCGAGACGACCAAGGAGCCGGAGCGGATCTTGGGCTATCTCGCGGAGACCTATGATAATCTGGGCGACGTCTATCATGCAGAGCAGTACGCACGCAAGGATGTGGCACTCGGACGGCGTTGCATCGTCTATGCGAGCCGCTGCTGGCGTATTCTGCTGCGCATCTATGGGATGCAGCCAATGCGGCGGGATGCGTATCTGGCTCTTGCGGAAAAGGCCGTGCAGGCGTTTCCGGAGCTGCCCGAGATGCATGCGGAGTATGCGGAGGCTCTGGCGGCATTTCATTGCTATCGTGAGGCGGCAGCGGCGGCTGTGCCGGCACTGGAGCTGGCGTCCCCCACGGGAACGGAACAGTCCCTTTTTACGGATGAGATGAGAGCGGAGCTGCAGCGCCGCGCAGAGATCTGGCAGCGTATCGATGCCCACACACATGAGATCCGCATTGCAGCATGCGTCTTTGCGCGCAATGATCGTCAGGATATGGAGCGCTGGCTTGAAAATGCCGCGGCCTATGCGGATGAACGCATCGTCCTCGACACGGGATCGACGGACGGTACACGGGAATGTGCGGAGAGCGCAGGTGCGAAGGTCTATGATTTCCTCTGGCAGGACGACTTCGCCGCTGCGCGCAATGCCGTGCTGGCACATGCGAATGCAAGTTGGGCAGTCGTGCTCGATGTGGATGAGAGCTTTTTTGACCCCTCCGAACTGCGCTCTTATCTAGCGATGATGGATGTCGTGATGCCGCATAAAGATGCTGTCCTTCTGCCGATTGTGCATGTGGATGAGGATGATGATGACCATGAGATCGGGCGTGCGCCGCACATCCGCCTCCTGCGGATGGGCCGTGGGCTTTTCTACGAGGGAAGGGTGCATGAGGCACTGCAGAAGAAGGACGGTGCGCCGCAGCTCTATCATGAGCCCGTCGCCCTCGCCATCCGCCACGTGGGGTACTCGGCAGGGCGGATCCGTGCCAAGCACGCGCGCAACCTTGCCCTGATGGAGCGGCGCATCAGCGAGGAGGGCCTTCGTCCGGGGGACTATCGCTATCTCGCCGATATCTATTATGGTCTTGGACAGTACGCATCGGCGCTGCTCTATGTGCGTGCGGCCTTGGAGGAAAATGTCACGTCCGTCGGCGCGCAAAGTCACCTCCATCACCTCCTGCTCGATGCGATGGAGAAGGAGAATGTTCCTCTTGCCGAGCAGATCGCAGCGGCGCATGCGGCATGCGAGGCCTTTCCGCATCTGCCGGACTTTTATGGGCGGCTTGGCCTTCTCCTGGATGCAGCGGGAGAGGATGCACTTCCTATATTGACGCGTGCGATGGAGCTCTATGCGCAGCCCGAGGATACGGGCGGCGAAACATCGGCATTCGCTGCATGGGCAGGTGCGGTGTCGGCGGCACGCGCGCGTATTCTTGCCGCGGCGGGAGCGCGTACGGCGGCTGAGGAGGAGCTTGCGCGCGCGTTCTCGCTCGGAACGGCGATGGAGGAGACCATGGATGCATTGGTCGAGCTGCATCGCGATATGGATACGGGCGCGTTGCTCACAGCACTCCGCGAGCGGCTCGGCAGAGATCGGGAGAGCCTTTCGTATCTTATCCGTTTTGCTGACAGCTACGGCTGGCTGCACTTTGGCGAGGCGGCACGCGATATGTATCGGCAAGAGACGGGCACGGAGTTCCCAATGCCTCTCCCCTATCGGTGGATGCGTTCGGATGCGCCCGCAGAACTGGGACAGCATATCGTTGAAACGCTTGCGGGAGACGTACGGGAGATGCCCGAGGTATTGCTCCGCCTCGGACAATCCACGCACGCGGAAAGTCCGCGTCTCTATGAGCGGCTGCGCGGCCTTCTGCCGCGGGAGATGCAGGAGTTCTGGCGGCATTACGATGAACCGGATGCCGTCCCGCGCCCGCAGCGCGCGGAGGGACTTCATCTCGTGCGCGAGGCGTTTGTACGCCATGCGGATACGGCGCAGACGGAGCGTTTCCTGCGCATTGTGGTATCATACGGCGTGGAGGAACTGCGTATTGCTGCCGATGCCTATATGGCGGCGGGACGCCATGCGGCGGCGCGTGCGGCATGGGAACTCTGTGCGCAGCAGGAGCAGGATGCGGATGCTCTCTATGGTGCGGGGCTTTGCACGATACGCATGGATGACACGGACGCGGGACGTGAGTATCTCATGCAGGCACTGGCGACGGCTCCTGCACATCGCAAGGCGAGGGAATTGATGGAGTGGATCGGATGAAAATCTCAGCGTGTGTCATTGTAAAGAATGAGGCGGAGAACCTTCCGCGCTGGCTCGCCTCGATGCGCAGTTTTGCTGATGAGATGATTGTCGTCGATACGGGTTCGACGGATCAGAGTGTGGAGATTGCATGTGCGGGCGGCGCGCGTGTGCTCCGTTTCGACTGGATCAACGATTTTTCCGCAGCGAAAAATTTTGCGCTCGATGCGGCGACGGGCGACTGGATCGTCTTCCCCGATGCCGATGAGTATTTTACGGAGGAGAGCAATCCGCGCGTGCGCCCTCTGCTTGAGGAGTACGACGCACATCCGTATCTTGACGGCTTCATCGTGCATCTCGTCAATATCGACGTGGATACGGGGGCGCTTCTCGGGACGAGTGCCGAGGTGCAGCGGATCTTCCGCCGTGCACCGCACATCCGCTTTGTGGGCAGCATTCATGAACACATAGAGAATCTCAGCGGCGATACGGCGCGGCAGATGATGATCGCGCCCGGTCTGACACTCTATCACACGGGCTACTCGCCGCGCATCATCAAGGGCAAGTCGCAGCGCGATCTGGAGCTCCTCCTTGCGCGCCGTGCACGCGGAGAGTACGCGAAACTCGACGAATACCATCTGATGGACTGCTATTATACGCTTGAGGACTATCCGCAGGCGGCACACTATGCACGCCTTGCACGGGACAGTGCGGATCGGCCGGTCGGTTCGGAGAATCGCCCCCATGCGGTCCTCCTGCAGTCTCTCATTCTGATGGGGGCATCGGATGCGGAGATTCGAGAGGCGTATGATGCGGCGCGTGCGGCTCTTCCGGAAAAGGCGGACTATCCGCTGATCTACGGGACGTATGCGTGGGATCAGTCGTATATCATGACGGCATGTGCTGCTTATGCGGAGGGGATCCATCTGCATGAGGAACACTATCGTGAGGGGGACTTCTCTGCCGTGCTTCTTCCAACGGCGTATATGCGTCTCGGCGAGGCGGCACTGCTGCGCAATGCACGGGAGGAGGCGATCCTATCGGCAGAGCATGCACTCCGCCTGAATCCGCGTCATGCACCACTCCTCGCCGCGTTTCTGCGGATCATGGCGGCGGTCGGCGCAGACGATGCCGCCATGATCGAGATCTTGAACGGGATCTATGATCGTGAGGCAGATGCGGCATTTCTCGCTTCGGTGCTGGCAGGCGCGGACGTTCCCCGCGCAGCGCTCTACTATGATCGGCGTAGTACGGCAAAGTTTCCGCCGCGCCGCCGCCTCCTGCTCGCGGGGGATGCGAATGCGGCGGCGGCATCGCTCATCGAGGAAATGGAGTGTGCTGCTGCGGTCGGTGCAGCCTGTGGAACAGGATTTTCTGCAGAGCAGCAGGGGGCTCTTTCCGTCCTCCTGCCGCGTTCCTGTACCGAGGTCCTCGCGGCACCCGAAGCACAGCAGATGCTGCGGAGAATTGCGCGGCTGGCGGAGGTGCGGCAATGAACGGGCAGAAGCTTGAGGCACTGCGTGACCGTATCTTTGCGGCGCTTGAGCGCGGGGCCGTGCGGGAAGCGCGGCGCAGCATCGAGAAGCTGCGTCGCTATGAGCCGGCGGAGGCGGCAAGTCTCCTGACGGCGCTCTGCATTGAGGAGAGGGATGCGAAGGGTGCCATGAAGGCGTGGCAGGAGTGCAGGGCGCGTGCGCCGCACGAGCCCTATACGATCTTTCTGCGTGCACGCATCCACCTCCTTATGGGAGAGCGCAGAGCGGCGCTGCGCGTATTGACGCCTCTTTTCGATGCGCCCATGTCTGCGGAGGTCGCGGAGAAAGTCTATAATCTCGCGGGGCAGTGCGCGCGTTTTCTTGGTGCTGCGGATAAGGCCGTCGCGTTCTATGCGCGTGCGCGCGATGCCGCGCCAAATCTCGCGCTGCGTGCACTCAACGCGAGCAATGTGCTCTTTAACCGTCACTATCTTCCTGCTGCGCCCGCGGAGGAGCGGAAGGCGGCAGAGGAATACGGCAGTCTCTTTGCTGCGATTCAGGGGCTTGATCACCGTGCACACCGACGAGGGCAGCGGCTTCGCATCGGCTATCTCTCTCCCGATGTCAGAGAGCATGTGGTGCTCTCGTTTTCGTATGCGCTGATGACGGCGCTCGACCCTGCGCGCTTTGCGGTGACCGTCTATGCGCTCGGCGCGGAGGACGCCTATACGGAGCAGGTCAAGCGTTCGGTGCAGGGCTTTCGTAATCTGTTACGCCTCACACCGGAGGCGGCAGCGTATGCGATCTATCGCGACGGGATCGACATCCTCGTTGACCTTGCGGGGCATACGGCGGGCAGTACGCTGCCGATTCTCGCCTATCGTCCCGCGCCCGTCCAGATCTCGGGCATCGGCTATTTCGCCTCCACGGGACTCAGAGCGGTGGATTACTTCCTCGCCGATCCCGTCCTTGCCGCAGGAGATGCAGAGCAGGGCTTTACCGAGGAACTGCTCGTTCTCCCCGCGACGCATTTCTGCTGGCAGCCGCTCCGCCCCGCTCCCGCCGCCGTGCATCCGCCGGCCGCCGGCCGCGGCATTGTGTTTGGCAGCTTTAATAACTTTACCAAGGTCAATGACCGTGTCCTGCGCGTATGGGCGGAGATCCTGCGCCGTGTGCCGGAGAGCCAGCTCTTTCTCAAGGCGGACATTTTTTCCGAGGATGATGCGCACGCGGAGGTGCTGGAACGGATTGCCGCGGCAGGCATTCCCACGAGCTGTGTGGATGCAGAGGGAAATTCTCCGGACTATCTCGCGGCGTACAACCGCATGGACATTGCGCTCGATCCATTCCCCTATCCCGGCGGCGGGACGACCTGTGATGCGCTCTATATGGGCGTGCCCGTGGTGACGCTTTCAGGGGAAACACTCGGCAGTCGTTTCGGCGCATCCCTCCTCGTGAACATCGGGGCAGAGGCGCTGGTTGCTCATACGGAGGAGGAGTATATCGCCTTGGCCGTTTCTCTCGCCGGGGATAGACAGACGCTGGATGCCCTGCATACGGGACTGCGTGGGATGTTGGCGCAGTCACCCGTGATGGATGCGGCAGGATACGGCGCGGCGGTCGGCGCGGCATACGAACAGGTATGGTCAATCTATGAACAGCACAGTGAACAGCTAAAGTCCATTGATGATCATGACGATAGTATCTATAAGGATAGTAAGGCTCTGCGGGAGCGGCTCTTTGCCCTCCTTCGGGCAGAGCAGTATACTGCGGCGCAGGAGCTCGCGGAGGATGCCATGGCATATGGCGCAGCGGAGGATATGCTCCGCTATCTTCACACCTACGCCATAGAACGGCAGGGGGATCTGCCGCGCGCGATGGCTCTCGCGGAGGCGTATCTGAAGACGGGGAGCAATGCGCTGCGCCATGAGTTCATGCGGCTGCGTGCCGCCGTTGCCTATCGGATGGGGGCTGTGCGGGCGGCGGAGTACTATCGCTGCGCCTATGAGGAGGAGCCGTCCGATCCGGCGCTGTATAGTTCCTTCCTTTTGGCGAAGAATGCACAGGATGTGGATGACGAGGAGCTCTTTCGGGCGCATTGTGCCTACGGTGAGCTCCTCGCTCACGTGCCGCAGTATACCTACGGGAAATCATACGCGCATCCAAAAATTCGCGTGGGCTATATTTCGCCGGACTTTCGCCGCAATGTGTTGCAGCATTTCGTGCAGCCCTTTCTGACGATGTATGATCACACGCGCTTTGCGGTCTATGTATACAGCACGGCGGAGCAGCCGGATGAGGTGACGGCTGGGCTGCGTCCACATGCGGATCAGTGGCGGGAGATGGGCGGACGCACGGCGGAGGAGATCGCCGCGCAGATTCATGCGGATGAGGTCGATATTCTCGTCGATCTGGCGGGACACGCGGCGGGCGGCGCCTTGCCCGTGCTCGCACGCCGTCCCGCTCCCGTACAGATGATGGGACTCGGCTATATGGCGACATCGGGGCTTTCTGCCGTCGATTACTTCCTCACGGATGCGCTGTGCGACCCCATTGGTGGTGAGAGTGAACGGTATTTCACCGAGAAGCTGATCCGTCTGCCGAGCCAGTTTGTCTATGTGCCGCGCGCGGGGCTGCCCGCGCCGACGGGGACGCCCGCGCGTCAGCGTGGATCGATCCTCTTCGGGGTGTTCAACCAGTACCGCAAGTGGACCGACGAGATGCTCTGTGTATGGCGGGAGATTTTGGAACGCGTACCGCAGGCCAAACTGCTGCTGAAGTCGCAGGTGTTCTTTGCCGCTGCGATGCGGCGGGAGGCAGAGAAACGCCTTGCGCGGCTGGGATTTGATCTTGACCGCATCGTACTGGAACCTGCGACGACGGACTATATGGAGCGCTATCTCGATGTGGATATTGCGCTCGATACCTATCCGTGGCCGGGCGGTGGGACGACCTGCGACGCGCTCTATATGGGCGTGCCCGTGGTGACGATGTACGGCACGCGGCGCAGTACGCGCTTTTCCGATGCGATGCTGCATCTCGTCGGTGCGGAGGAGCTGGCGGTCACATCTGTCGCGGCATACATCTCCTGCGCCGTCTCACTGGCGGAGGATCTGGATCGTCTGGACGAAATGCACCGCACGCTGCGCAGGAAGATGGAGACATCACCACTCATGGATCAGAGGGACTATATGCGCGCACTGGAAGAGGCTTATATCATGGCATTGAGAAATGCTGGACAGGGGCTATGATGAAAAAGAAGAAAAAGCAGAAGGCGCGAGTGGAGGCAGGGAGCGGCCTGCAGAAGATTCGACTGGGCTATCTCTCCGCCGATCTGGGTGAAGGGCGACTGCGCGAATGGCTGCCCATGTTCTTCACAGCGTACGATGCCTTTCGCTATGAAATTTATGCCTATCATACAGAGATGGGCGGCGATTCGTCACGTTTTGCTGAGAAGGCGACGGTACGTGAGGTTGGTACGTGTACGCCCGAAGAAGCGGCGGAGCGCATTCGTCGCGATCATCTCGATCTGCTCGTCGATCTTTCACTCGATGCGGTCAGCGCACATCATGCTGCGGTGATCCAGCAGAGGCCGGCAGAGCATATCGTGTCGCTGGCGGAGCATATTCCCGCAGGGCTTGCCGTGCGTCTTCCGATGGTTGAGGGACAGGAGGTTTTCCCCTACTGCTATACGCAGATCGAGGAAAAAACAGCATATACCTATCGCCCCCCGCTGCTCGATACGGGCATCCCAACCATCGGCGTGAGCGGCAGCATGACGGCAGGCGAATCCTCCCATTTTTTGGAACTACTGTCGTATCTGCTGCCCGCGATCGGCGATGTGCATCTCGTTTTGCCCGCGTCCATCGCGGGGGCACTGGGCGCGGAGAACATCGAGCAGATCGCCGCGTGCGGCAGTGCGGGGTCGTCCCTTGACTTCGTGGATGAGCTCTCATACGATACACTGGATGTCGCGCTTGGCCTGTCGGTCGATCTCGTCGATGTCTGCCATGCGGCATCGCATGGGATTCCCTTGATTACGGCAGAGCATCTTGTGCGGGATCGCTATGCAAAAAAACTGCTGTGTCAACTGGAGCTTCCCCCACGATGCGACGTACAAGGAGCGGCAGCTGCGTGCCTGGCTCTGTGCGCTGACCGTGAACGATTGTCAGCGTGTCATGGACTGCTGCGCTGGCGGCTGTTTGATTTCTGCGATGCGGGGACGCTTCAATTTGCACTGGAGCGTGCCTATGAACGAGTTCTTGCAGAGGGAGACGGGCGATCTGTTGCTGCATTGAGAGACGAGCTCGCCCGTGCTGCATCGGTGCAGAACTGGAGTGTCGTGCTCGCCGTTGCCCACCAATTAGATGGGCATGATGCACTCTCTGCGGAGCAGCGTATGAGCCTTGCATGGGGCTATCACTTTGGTGGTGCAGCCCCGCTGGCGGCACGGTGGGCAATGTCCGCACAGGGGCTTCCCACGGATCGTGAGGGGGCGCGGCTCTACCTCTCGGTTTCAGGCGTTGAGCCGGGAACACTGGTGGGGGCCTTTGCGTATGTGCAGCATGGACTAAAGCGCATCGAAGAAGGGCTCTCTGTTGTGCCAGAGGTTCGTACGACTCTTCTGAAGGCCTATGCGGATCAGTCTTCCGCCGATTGTGACCCGGAACAGGTTTCGCAGTATGCAATCGCCTATGCGCATGAAGCTCCGACACTGTTCCTACGTGCTACCTACTACGGTGCGGGGCTGATGAAACTCAATGCGGCCGATATCAGTGCGCAGGAGGTCTATGAGAAGAGCCTGGGCTATGACGCGCTCTTTGCTGATGTGCGGCCCTACACGCATCGGGGCCGACGAAAAAAGGATAAGATTCGTATCGGCTATATCTCCGGGGACTTTCGGCAGCATGTCATGCAGTACTTTATATGGCCGTTTTTGGCGGGGTATGATGCAAATGCGTTTGACGTTTACGTATATAGTCTTGGAAAATCAGATCAGTATACGAACTTCTTTCAGACGCTCGTGACAAAATGGCGTGATCTCACCTCGTATGAGCAGGATACCGTGCGTATTGCGCGTGAGATCCATGAGGATGAGGTGGATATCCTTTTTGACCTTGCAGGACATACAGGAAATACAGGGCTTGCTGCCCTCGCGTGGAAACCGGCACCGGTCCAGCTCTCGGGGCTTGGCTACATGGCAACGACGGGGCTCCGGGCCGTGGACTACTTCGTGACGGATCACTACTGCGACCCCGAGGGCAGCGGAAGCGAGGAGCTCTATGTGGAAAAACTCCTGCGCCTGACGAGTCAGTTCTGCTATAATGGGTATACGAATCTCCCCGCATCAACGGGAACGCCGGCGCGGGGGCGCGGCTATATCCAGTTCGCCTCCTTCAACCAGTACCAAAAATTCTATGATCCTATGCTGCGTGCGTGGCAGGAGATTATGGAACGTGTGCCGCAGTCGCGACTTCTTCTCAAAAACAACGCCTATGCAAAACCAGGGGTGGTGCAGTCGGCCTACGAGCGACTGCAGCGGCTCGGCTTTGATATGAGCCGCGTGCAGTTTGAATGTGCAACCAAGGACTATATGTGGCGCTATCTCGATGTGGATATTGCGCTCGACACCTTTCCGTGGCCAGGCGGCGGGACGACCTGCGACGCGCTCTATATGGGCGTTCCCGTCGTCTCCTACTATACGGAACGGCACAGCACGCGCTTTACCTACAGTCTCTTGGCGAACATCGGGCTCTCCGATCTCGCGTCGACCAGCCTCTCGGACTATGTCGAGACGGCCGTGGCGCTGGCGGGGAATCTCGACCTCCTCGATGCCCTGCATCGTGAGCTCCGTGATCGGATGAAGGCGTCACCCGTCATGGATCAGGAACGCTACATCCGCGAAATGGAGGAATGTTATCGTGCCATCTGGAACGCGTGGGAGAGCGAGAACACGTCCCGCTAGCCGTGTCTTTGCCCCTGTGGAAAAGGCGATGGGAGCGGGACATCTGGAAACAGCACTGCGGATACTGCGGGACATCGAACGGGACAATATGCTCCCGCAGGAGCGGGCATGGGAACTGCACGAGCGTATGGGGCAGCTGCTCTACTGGCTGGCCGACCTCCCCGCCGCACTGCCGCATCTGCGGCTGGCGTGGGAGCTGCCGCGTGAGAACAACGGAGATCGCCTTGCTGCACTGAGCAACTATCTCATGTACCTCCACTATGTGGACGGCATTACGGATGAGATGATGCACGATGCCCATGCAGTATACGCACAGATGCTCGGGACATTACCGCAGTTTTCCCACGCGTCGCATCATCGTGATAAGCTGCGCATCGGCTATCTTTCGCCGAACATGACGGACCACATTGTCCTGAACTTTGCCGTACAGCTCTTTTCCGCCTACGACCGAGCGCGCTTCTCCGTCCATCTCTACGATGTCGGGGGGCAGCACAGCGAGGTGACGGACTGGGTTGCTGGGATAGCGGACGGCTATCAAGACTTGTCGAAGTGCAGCCCACAGGAGGCGGCGGCACATATCCATGCCGATGGGATCGACATCCTCTTTGATCTGGCGGGACATTCGGCGGGCGGAAAGACACTGATGATCGCGGCGCATGCCCCTGCGCCTGTGCAGCTCTCGGGCATCGGATACTTCAACACGACGGGGCTTTCTGCGATGGATTACTTCCTGGGTGATCCATTCTGTGATCCGCCCGGGGAAGAGGCCAATTTCGCAGAGCAGATTCTGCGTCTGCCGCAGACACATCTATGCTTTACCCCGTCGGAGCGGTTCCGTCCCTATGAGCACCTGCAGCGCACCCCGCATGAGAACGTCGTCTTTGCCAGTTTCAACAACTTCGCAAAGATCACGGATGCGATGCTGACGGTGTGGGGGGAGATCCTGCGCGCTGTGCCCACGGCGCGGCTCCTGCTGAAGAATGTGCATCCGCTGAAGGAGACGCTGACGCGGATGAAGAAGCGCGCCGTGCGGGCGGGGATCGATCCGGCGCGGCTTGAGCTGCGGCCGGGGTCAAAGGACTACCTCGCGGACTATCTGGATGCGGATGTGATTCTGGATACATTTCCGTATCAGGGTGGTGGGACGACGTGTGAGGCACTCTGTATGGGGCTTCCTATCGTTGTGCGGGCAGGGGCGCGTCATGGTGCACGGTTCGGTGTGAGCCTCCTGCACAATGCAGGCCTTTCCGAGTTGATTGCGGGCAGCACAGAGGAGTATATCGAGCGAGCCATTTTGCTGGCGCGTGACAGGGAGCTCCTCAGTGCACTGCAGACGGCTGTTCCGCACATGATGCGCGCCTCTCCGCTGATGAACGGCATGGGCTATGTGCGTGCGATGGAAGCAGCGTATCAGATGATATGGGAGCGGTGTCTTCATGAAAAAACGTAAGAGAAACCGCGCAGAACGTGCACGCAAAAAACGTGCGCGGCGGGAAGAGAAACGGCAGATGAAAGGGACGATGACGATGGCAGAGAAGAAAATCATTACGGCAGAGCAGATTCATGCGTATGTAAAGAAGGAGAAGTACGCAGAGGCGATCAATGCCTTTGCCGATGCCCTTGCTCAGGGAGAGCCGCCGAAGGAGTGCTATGCTGATGTGGCACGTGCCTACTTTGAACTGGGCGACTACAAACGCGCAGCGGACTGGGTGTCGAATGCCCTCTCAGTGGATCCGGGCAATGTCGATATGCGCATCCTGCTGGCACGCATCTGCCAGCGTGAGCGCCGGACAGACGACGCACTGAAGCTCTATGAGAATATTCTTGCGGTACATGCGGCCGCACTTACCGCTGCACAGCGTGCGGAGATCGAGCAGCGTGCAGGGCTCGACGCACGTCTCGCGCAGGACAAGACGCGCACGGCGTACCCCCATCTCGCGGCACTTCTGGGACTTGCCCCCGCACCGGCTGCACCGGGGGCACAGACCGTATCCGCTGCGCCGGCTGTATCCGCTGCGGCGCCGATCGCGCGCGTATCCGTTCCGGCCGCACCGGCAGCTCAGTCCTCCGGCAGCGCTAAGGCGCAGGCCGCACAGATCCTAGCGCAGCCCATCCGCCCCGCCGAGAAGATGGCGGCACTCAATGCCTTTGCGGGTGCGGCATACGTGCAGGATGACTATGCGGGGGCACGGGAGCTCCTGACGGCGGCGCTTGAGCTTGATCCCGGCTGTGATGTGACGCTGCGCAATATGGCACTGCTTCTGCATGAGATGGGCGAGAGGGAAAAGACTCTCCAGGTCGCGGCAAAGATGGGGCAGACGGACTTCATGCTTCTGCGCACGCTGAAATCATGAGCGCGCTCAGCCTTATCCTTACGCTGACGGAGGCGGGGGAATATCTGCGGGAGACGGCGGAGTCCGCCCTTGCGGCGGCGTCTGCGGCAAATCTTACGGCGGAGATGATCGTCCCCGTTCCGCAGGGAGCGGCGGACGCCGTGCGGGCGGAGCTCCATGATCTGCCCTGCCGTGTTCTCCCTGTGGCGGAGGAATATCCTGCTGCATGGAACAATCGCGGGGCAGAGGCGGCGTCGGGCGATCTGCTGCTCTTCCTGCAGGAGGGGGTAATCCTCACCGCAGTCGGTCTGGAAAAAATGGCGGAGGTGCTTCTCCCCGATGCGCAGATCGCTGCGGTTGGTCCATTTACGGACCATACCGTATTTTCATGGCAGTATCTGAATGCGGAACGGATGAGCGCACAGAAAATAGAGGTGGAGCAGTGGGTACGAACGAATTTGCCATACCCGACGGAGAGCCTGTTTCTCGAACACTTTGCACTCCTCATGCGCCGTACGTTATTTTGTCAGTACGGCGAGTTTGATGAAGCATTTGAGGGGAGCAGCGGCGCCGATATTGATCTCTCGTTCCGCCTGCGCTGCGCAGGCTATACCCTCCTGCGTGTGCCTGCCTATGTGTCGCATCGTGCGGCGGGAAAGTGTGAGCTCTGGGATCTGACGCTGACTGCCATGCGCACACCACTTCTGGAGCGATGGGGGCTAGACGTCGGTGTGCCGGAGATGCTCTGGCAGAGAGCGCTGGACGGCATTGGCGGAGCGTGGGATCCTGCCCTCGTGCGCGCTACCTGTCGCAGTGCGGCGCTGTGTGCGCCGCTCGTCAGCATCATGATTCCGACGTATAATCGTCCCCGTTATTTCCGTGAGACACTCGAATCTGCACGCGCACAGACCTATCCGAACATCGAGATCATCGTCTGTGACAACAGCACGGATGAGCGGACGGCGGAGCTGATGCAGGCGTACGAGGACGATGTGCGCATCCGCTATGTGCGCAATCGCGCGGCGCGGAAAAAGGCGGAGAATTTTATGCCGTTCGAGCATCTGGCACAGGGGGAGTATCTACAGTGGTGCATGGATGATGATATCCTCCTGCCCGACAAGATCACGCGGATGATGGATGCCTTCCTGCGCGAGCCGGACACGACACTGGTCACGTCGGTGCGCGGTGTCATTGACGGTGATGGAAACTATCAAGGCCAATGGAAGGACAGTGTCCCTCTTTATGGTACGTATGAGTGCTACCGTGGTACAGCCGTCGGGCGTGCGATCCTCATGGATTGTGCGAACTTCCTCGGGGAGCCGTCCGCCGTGCTATTTCGCCGGCGTGATCTCAGACATCACTATTGGCAGGCGGAGGCACGCGGCTATCTGACCATCTCGGACTGCGTCATGTGGCTGGAGCTCATGGAGTGCGGCGATGCGGTCATCTTTGCGCGTCCGCTCAGTCTCTACCGCCGCCATGAAGGGCAGGAGGGCGCACAGGCAGATGTCATCGTGCGCAGTCGTGTGGAGTGGCGCCGCCTGATCGAAGAATACTGGCATAAACGCATGTTTTTGACAGAGCACGAGGAGTATCTGTCCGTCCTTGCACGGCTTAGAGAGGAGCACAGCAGGATTGCCACTCTGCTTCCTCAGGTTCCCGCAGCGCTGCGGAAGGCATACGAGCAGGAGACGCCTCCATTTTCCATCATTCTGATGAATCGTGTGGAGGAATGCGCCCCTGTGCGGATGGATGCTCCACTGAATCTGCTCGCCGCGCGCGGCAGCGTTTCGCTTACGGGGTGTATGAGTGCGAAAGATACGCCGCTTGAACTGTATGATGTGACAAGCATGCATGACAGCATCATCCTATTTGAGCGTGCCAACCTCATGCCTACAGCCAACGTGCGGCAGATGCTGGCAGAGGCTGCATCACATGGCAGCATCGTATTGCAGGAGATGGACGATCATCCTAATGTGAATGAAGCGGCGGCGCGTGATCATTATTTTCTCTTCCGCGCCGTTTCTGCGGTACAGACCTCAACGAAGTATTTGGCCGATTATCTGCGGAAATTTAATCCTTATGTCTATCTCTTTGAAAATCAACTGGCAGAGCTGCCGTTCGCGCGCACCTATGAGGGGAATGCATCGCAGGTGACGATTTTCTTCGGTGCGCTGAATCGCCGCGCGGACTGGGAACCCCTGATGCCAAGCATCAATGCAGCGATTCAGGAGCATGGAGATCGCCTGTATTTTCGCGTGGTGTCGGACTACACATTCTATCAGCAGCTGCGGACGGAGCAGAAATCATACGTCGGCGGCACGCAGGATGGATCTGTCGTTGCCCCCTATGAGCGCTATGTGGAGGAACTCCACGCCTCAGATATCGCTCTCCTGCCGCTTAATGATACGGAGTTCAACCGCGCCAAATCCGACCTCAAGTTCATCGAGGCGGCAGGAAACGGTGCGGCGGTGCTTGCCGCGCCGACGGTCTACGCGGCGACGGTGCGCGACGGAGAGACGGGGCTGATCTACCGCAGTCCGAAGGAGTTCGCACAGAAGCTCGATCTCCTGATCCGCCGCGCTGATCTCAGGCGCACGCTCGCGGAGAATGCTTACCGCTATGTGGCAGAGCATCGGCTTCTCGCAGGGCATCTTGATGAATACATGAATGTCTATCGGGAACTCTTTGACCGCAGGGAGGAGCTGGAACGGGAGCGCCTGCGGCGTGTGGCGGAGTTTTTTCCCCATCTGTAACATAACGATAGAAAAGCTGTTGTTTTTCACAGGGAAAGACAGCAGCTTTTTGATTATGCATCTGCGGCATGTCAAAGAGTATGAATAATTGCTCTTCGCTGTGACTTTGGATAATGATTGACAGATGTTTCGGCGGCTTTTATAATAAAGACAGGTTATGTGTAAATGGGGAAGGATTCTGCCTTTTTTGCACGATGATTCTATCATGGAAAGGAGAGCCGACATGACGGGAAAAGTAAAATGGTTCAGTGCGGACAAGGGATATGGATTTATCTCCCGCGAGGACGGCGATGATGTGTTCGTCCACTTTTCTTCGATTCAGGGTGAGGGATATAAGACGCTGAGCGAAGGACAGGAAGTGGAGTTCGACATTGTCGAGGGTGCACGCGGTCCGCAGGCGGACAATGTGGTCAAAAAGGAATAAGACAAAAGATCTGAAAAGCCCGGCTTACACAGCGGGCTTTTTCCTTTGACGATGGATGAGAAAAATCCTGGGAAAAATCTGAATTTAACGAAGTGAGCGCGATTTTTTTGCAGGTATTTTCTCCTTTATGTCGAACTAAACAGGTAAAAGAGGGAGTTCCTGCTCCCGTAGATAGAAAGGGGCTGTGTTTCATGGCTGCATTCACGATTCGAGGAAAGAATGTCGAGGTTACCCCCGCCCTGCGCGACTATGTGGAAAAGCGCGTCGGCAAGATCACGAAGTACTTCGATAATGTCGGTGAGATTGCGGTTCTGCTCTCTGTGGAAGGGAAGCATCACAAGGTGGAAGTGACTGCCCCCGTCGCACGCGGTATCCTGCTGCGCGGCGAGGAGCATTCAGAGGATATGTACAGCTCCATTGATCTGGTCATCGAGAAGCTTGAGCGTCAGATTCGCAAACAGAAAACGAAGCTTGCGCGGCGTTTCCGTCAGGGCGGGTTCAAGGCAGAGGCGGTCGAGACGTTTGCCCAGCCGATTCCGGAGGAGGATGAGCTCTACCCCGTTGTCAAGACGAAGCGTTTCACGCTCCAGCCGATGGATGTGCAGGAGGCGATCATGCAGATGAATCTCCTCAACCATCATTTCTTCGTGTTCCGCAACGCGGAGTCGGAGGAGGTCAACATTGTCTACGGGCGTCACGATGGAAAGTATGCGCTGATCGAGGTCGAAGAGGGCTGATCGCGCGATCGGATTCTGAGGAAAAGGACGGCTGCGGTCGTCCTTTTTGCTGTCCTTTTTCGACAGATGTGCTATAATGCAGCCATTGAGATAGGAGGAAACGATGCGAAGAATCTATGCCGTTCACCAGTGGGTAAGTCTGATCTGTGCGCTCTTTTTGCTGCTGCTGACGCTGACGGGGCTGCCGCTCCTCTTTCGCGGGGAGATCAATGCGTGGAACACGGTGAATATGCCGCAGAGCGGGGAGCCCATGCCGATGGCGAAGCTCTGGCAGGCACTGCCCGAAGGAGAGGCTGCGGTGCGTGCGGCGTATCCGACGAAGGATATCCTGGCAGTGACGCCGGACGACACGGATGGGACGCTCTATTTCCGCGTCGTGGAGCGCGGCGGCGCGGCAGGGCGTTCCCACATGCGCATGGGCGGCGAGCAGATCATGTACGATGTGCGTACGCATACGACATTTGACCGAAAGGAACGCATCTATCGCTCCGAGGGTGTACAGACCTTTATGCACACGATGCACATTCTTCATGTCCGCATGGGGCTGGAGGAGGGCGGGCGTGACTTTCTCGCTCTGATGTGCGCCCTCTCGGTCGTCTCCATTGTGACGGGCATCTATCTCTATCTGCCGATGATGAAGAGCATGGCGTTCGGTACACACCGGCGCAGGACCGGCCGCGTGTTTTGGTCGGACTGGCACAAGATCACGTCGATCTTCGCGGGAACATGGGCGACGGTCATGTGCGTGAGCGGGATTGTGATCGTCCTCTACTCGGTCGGGATGCGGGATTATCACCGCACGGCGCATATTGCGGCGATGGAGCATTTTGCCGCGCAGGAGCAGCAGGCGGAGACGCTCCGTCCCGCAGATGCACTGGCACTCGCAGAGGAGAGCAGTCCCGCGCGGGATGTGATCTCCATGCAGCTGCCGACAGCGTCATATCCCTTCTACGTCTTTCAGACCGCCGATCCGCCTGTGCGCGCGACGGACTTTGTGCTGGGCGAGCAGGTCTATCTTCCGGCGGGCGGCGGCACGCCGCTTACCGTCCCCGTGCCGGCGTGGATGAAGGCGGCGCCGTTCTTTTTGAACATTCACATCCACAATCATGAGCTCTTTGCCGTAAAGATTTTCTGGGGGCTGCTGATCCTCATGACGGCGGCGATGATTGTCACGGGCATTGTGCTCTGGCTGACGCGCTGGCAGAGGTGCATCGCGGCGGCCGCTGAGATCGCCGTGCAGAAACGCTCCAATGCGTCGTGGGAGGAGCCCGCACGCGTCGCATTGGTGAGCCTTGTGATCTTCATCGCGCCGATTTACGGCGGATGGGCAGGCGAGGGTCTGGCACTTGTACTCAGTGCGTACCTTATCGTGTATTTCGTACGCGCCGTGCGCAGATGATCGTTTGACGCTGTGAGGCGGCGCTGCATCGGGGAGGAGGACAGCGTTGACGCATAGAGGACTGACAACGGCAGAGGCGGAGGCGTCGCGCCGCATCCATGGGGTGAATGTCCTGCCGGAGCCGGCGCGGCTGACCTTCGGGCAGGCGTTTTTGGAGACATTCCGCGACCCGATGATCCGCATCCTGCTCGTGATGGTCGCACTCATGGTCGCGATGTACTTCGTCGGCTATGCGGAGATCTATGAACCGGTCGGTACGATTGTCACGGTGCTCATCGTGGCAACGGTGACCGCGCGGACGAGCCTGACGAGCGACGGCGAATACCATGCGCTGCGCGCGCGCACGGCAAAGGACAGGGCAAAACTGCGCCGCGACGGCGGCCTCCACGTCCTGCCCGTGGATGAGATCGTGGTGGGCGACCTCGTCATCCTGCAGGGGGGCGACAAGATCCCCGCCGACGGTGTACTCATTTCAGGTGACCTGCGTGTGAGCAACGCAGCACTGAACGGCGAGACGGAGGAGTGCCATAAGCGCGCCGATGCGGCTGCCGTATTTCCGGAGAAGACGACGGGGGATACCTTTGTCGATGGCACGACGCTCTTTCGCGGGAGCGTCGTCTTTGACGGCGAGGGCATACTGCAGGTGTGCCGCGTCGGTACTGCGACCATGATGGGACAGATGGCGTCGGAGATGCAGGCGCGTGAACCCGCGTCTCCGCTGCAGGTCAAGCTCGCCAAGCTCGCCGATCAGATCTCGGCGTTCGGCTATATCTCGGGCATCGTGATCGTCGCGCTCTACATGATGTTCTTCACCCTGCGCGCGGGCGGCATCGAGGCCTATGTCCTCCTCGGCTGGGGACAGGTTCTCGTGGACGTGATCGAGGCGGTCTCACTCGCCATCCTCATCATCGTCTGTGCTGTACCTGAGGGGCTGCCGCTCATGATCTCCATCGTCCTGATGCAGAATACGAGCCGCATGCTCTCACGCGGCGTGCTCGTGCGCCGCGCCGTCGGCATCGAGACGGCGGGTGCGCTGAACATTCTCTTCAGCGACAAGACGGGGACGATCACGGGCGGGCGGCTCTCGGTGGTCGAGTTTTTTACGGCGGACGGTGCGGTGTACGGCGCAGATCTCCTCGCGGGAGAGACGGCGCTCGCGGAGCAGCTGCGGCTTGCCATCGGCAGAAACACTGCCTCCATGTACGATGAGAGCGGGACTGTCGTCGGCGGGAATCCGACCGATCAGGCGGTCATGTATGCCCTGGGGGAGAAATACTATCGTGCTCTGCAGGCGGATGAAAACGCGCGTACGGGGCAGCGGCAGACGTTCAACTCGGTGAATAAATTCAGCCAGGCAGAGCTGCCCGCGCGCGGCGTTGTCGTCTATAAGGGCGCCCCTGAGGTGCTCCTTGCCCGCGCACAGTATGCACTCAATGCGGCGGGAAATGTCGTGCCCTACGATGCCGGCGCCCTGACGGAGACGATCAACGCCTACGCCGCGCGCGCCATGCGCGTCCTTGCGTTCGGGTATTCTGCATCGGCATTCTGCACGAATGAGGTGAATGCGGACACCGTGCTCATCGGCTTTGCCGCGATTCGCGACGATGTACGCCCCGAGGCGCGAGCGGCGATCGCCGAGGTGCAGGCGGCGGGCATCCAGGTCGTCATGGTGACGGGCGACCGCCGCGAGACAGCGGTCGCGATCGCACGTGATGCAGGTCTCCTGCGTGCGGACGGGGAGCTCGTTTTGACGAGCAGCGACCTCGCGCAGATGGACGATGCTGCCGTGCAGCGCGTCCTGCCGCAGCTGCGCGTGATTGCGCGTGCCCTGCCGACAGACAAGTCGCGCATCGTGCGCCTCGCACAGCAGATGAATCTCGTCGTCGGCATGACGGGAGACGGGGTCAATGACTCGCCTGCCCTGCGGCGCGCCGATGTCGGCTTTGCAATGGGGAGCGGCACAGAGGCGGCGCGGGATGCGGGCGACATCGTTATCCTCGACGATAATTTCCGCTCAATCAAGGACGCGATCCTCTATGGACGCACGATCTACAACAACATCCTGAAGTTCTGCCGCTTTCAGCTCGTCATCAACATTGCCGCCGTTGTCGTCAGCGCACTCGCGCCGTTCTTCGGCATCATGGAGCCGCTGCGCGTGACGCATCTGCTCTTCATCAACCTCGTCATGGACAGTCTCGGGGCGATCATGCTCGGCAACGAGCCCGCCCATGAGAGCTATATGCACGAGAAGCCGCGCCGCCGCGACGCGAGCATCATCAGCCCCGCGATGGCAGCACAGATTCTCTGGATGGGGACGTGGCTGGTGCTGCTCAGCTTTGCCTTCCTCACACAGCCAGTTTTTGCCGCATGCTTTGCAGGGCAGGCGGAGCAGTACACGGCGTACTTCCTGCTGTTCGTGCTGGCCTCGCTGATGAACGGGTTCAATGTGCGGTCGAGCGGCTTCGGCATCTTCCGCGATCTCGGGGCAAATCCGGGATTTCTGCGGGTTTGGGGCGGCATCGTCCTCATCATGGCGGCCATCATCAATGCACCGCTTTTCCCGCATGAGGTCGGCGCGTGGATCGGTGCAATGTTCAGCTGCACGCCCATCCATGCAGGCGGCTGGGTGCTCGCCTTCCTCCTCGCCGCAACGATGCTCCCCGTCGACCTCCTCCGCAAGGCGATGGTACGCGGCCTGCGGTGAGGGGGGATCAGTGATTCCCTAAACGAAAGCCTCCCCCGTGGTCACGGGGAGGGGGAGAGATCACAGGGGTAGGGGCACAAGAATCCATTATCTAAAGTCGGGTACGTACTCTGTGCCGACCGCCTCCGCACCCTGCACGTAGACCTGCGTCATGCCAAGATCACGTGCGGCATCGACGACGGACTCGTACTCGAAGGTCGTGAGCCGACGGTGGAGCGGCGGGAACTCCGCCGCGCGATAGAGCGGGGTATACTGCCGCATGAGACTGAGCTGTATGCACTCACCGAACGCCTTCCAGAGACGCCGTACGAGGGCGATGCTCTCGTGACGGTGTCCCGGCAGGACGAGATGACGGACGAGGACGCCGCGCAGGAGCCGTCCGTCCGCGGCAAACTGCAGTGCGCCGACCTGCTCGACCATGGCACGGAGCGCGACAAATGCGGCCTCTGTATAGTCGGGGGCGGCAGAGTAGAGCCGTCCGCTCTCCTCCGCGTTGTACTTGAGATCGGGCAGGTAGATATCCACTACTCCCGCGAGGCGTGCGATATTCTCCTCCGTCTCATAGCCGCCCGTGTTCCAGACGACAGGGAGGGTCAGCCCTTCTGATCGTGCACGCGCGAGTGCGGTGAGAATCTGCGGCGTGTAGTGCGTCGGCGTCACGAGATCGAGCGTTGCGGCGCCCTGCGCCTGCAGCGTGAGAAACGCCGCCGCAAGCTCCTCCTCCGTCATCTCTCTGCCGTGTCCCTCGTGGCTGATCTCGTAGTTCTGACAGTAGACACAGCGGAGTGTGCAGTGGGCGAAGAACACCGCCCCTGCGCCGTGCGCTCCCACGAGGCAGGGCTCCTCCCATGTATGCAGCATCGTGCGCGCAACACGCGCCAGCCGCCCTGCGCCGCAGAACCCGCGCCCGCCTGCCGTGCGGTCGACGCCGCAGCGCCGCGGGCAGAGCGTACAGTGTTTCAGCAAATCAATCAATCGTTTCTCCTTGTATGTTGTATGTGTTGGGGGCTATGAAGTTGTTCTCTCGTGACTTTCTCGCCCTTTCAATCATGCTCACTTACTCTGCAGCGTGCTGAGATTCTTCCGATAGAAAGTCGCATGCGTTACGGGCGCCCCCCATTGCCTCACTGCGTTCGGCACTTCCCCCGCATCGGCGGGGGAAGCTATATTGCCGTTTCCATACTCGCATCGGCGGGGGAAGCTATTATGGCCGTTCTTCAAAGCCTCCCCTGTGATCACGGGGGAGGGGGCCGCTTGCGGTGGTGGGGGCACAATTCAAGCGAAGCGCGTTTAGGAATCCGCAGGTATTTAGGCAGATAAGTGTGCGGCCGCCTGTGCAACGAAGTGTTTGCGAGGAGCACGCACCGTAACTATAGGAAGCACTGATAAATTCGGTACAACCATCTTGACGCATCTTTTTTGCCCGCACTTCGGCGGAAAATCCTCCACAGAGCACCACTCTGCGTCCGGTTTTCCACCTCGTTCGGACGAAAAAATCTACGCCAATCTGGCAGACCTCATTTTATCAGTGTTTCCTATATTTTCGCACAAGAAAACCGAGACGGCAAGTCCGTCTCGGTTCTGTCCGATCAATGAGAGATATTACGGAAGTACGACATCAACCCCCAGGTCTGCGGCAGCGGCACGAATATCGGATGGTGGCTCCGTATCCGTGACAAACCCCGACAGGGAATTGAGCGGTGCATAGTCATAGTTGCCGTCCGCAGCGAATTTGCGCGCCTCTGCGAGTACGTAGGAACGCTTGCTGCGTGCGATAATGGTTGCCTTGTTGAGTCCGTCGTCGATGTCGTAGGTGGAGACACTGTTTGCCTTAACGTTGACGCCGACGGCGCCGACAAAGGCAATATCGGGCTTCAGCTTTCCGATGAAGTCCTGCGTCATACCGCCCCAGAATCCGTCACGTCCGCGGTTGATCTGCCCGCCTGCAAAGATCAGCTCGATGCGGGGATTGCGTGCCAGGACGCCGAGCACATCGACCATGTTCGTGACAACGGTCAAATCACGGTCGCTCTTCATGAGCAGTTCTGCAATGGCAAGGTTGCTCGTGGACACGTCGAGGAAGACCATATCCTTGTCATGGATGAGAGAGACAGCTGCCTGCGCGATGCGCCGCTTTGCCTCGACATCCATGTGACGATGACGGCTTACCTCGATCATGTGAACGCTTTGGGTCAGTTTCACGGCACCACCGTAGGTGCGCTTGAGGCGTCCTTGCCGCTCCAGTGACCCGAGATCCTTGCGGATGCAGTCCTCGGTGACTTTGAATTTGGCGCTGAGCTCCTTGACCTTAACCTTGCCGTCACGCTCCACCATGCGGACGATGAGCTCTTGACGCTCCTCCAGAAACATGATATTCACTCCCTTTACGCAGATGAAAATAGAAACGCTCATATATCTGCGATTCAATGTAGCGTCCATCCTTTGCATTCAGTGTAACGCAAAACAGACAAAATAGCAAGACAATTTTATCTATTGAATTAAATTTATAGGAGTGAAATCATCATTTATATTCTATTATAATAAACAAATTCCTGCATTTCGTAGTATTAAATTATGATTATATGGGAATAACAAGAAAAATCCCCCGATCACGATGATTTCCATTGTCCTGTATACAATGTTGATATCGTAGTAGGACGTATCTGATCGGAGGAATTCTTATTCGAAAAAAACCATTCTGTTTACTAATCGAAAGAAGATGTTTTACGCACCGACTTTCAGCTTATCGCGTCCGAAGACGTGGCGATTGAAACCGATCTCTTCCTGTGTCATGCCGAGTGCGAGCCCGACGAGCTGCTGCAGGTGGAGGATGGGCATGTCGGTCTCACCGCGGACCGCGTCGCGTCCCTCGGGTCCGTACATATCGAGCTGCATCTGGCAGAGCGGGCATGGGGTGGCGATGAGATCGGCATCTGCGTGTGCCGCACTTGCGGCGATCTGTCCCGTGACGGTCAGCACGTCGTGCTCGGCGGTGAACTGTGCGTGGAAGCCGCAGCACTTGCGCCCCGCATCGAACCAGACGGGCTCCCCCCCGAGGCGGCGTACGAGACGCTCGAAGGACTCGGGATAGTCGCCTTCCTCATAGTGCATCTGCGGTTTCGGACGCAGAATGTGGCAGCCGTAGTAGCAGGCGACCTTTGTCCCCTGCAGTGCGTCCGTGATCTTCCCGTCGAGCACCTCGGGATGCTCATCGAGGACCCAGAGGAAATGCGTGATGTCGCTCGTCCCCTGATATGCGTACGGATGACCTGCTTCCTCCAGGATGGCATTCACCTTGTCCTTCAGCCCCGGCTCATGGTCGAGTCGGTATTTTGCCGTGCGCAGCTGCAGCGTGCAGGTGTTGCAGACAGTGAGGATGGGGAGTCCCATATTCTCTGCGATGGAGATGTTGCGTGCGTTTATGGCGAGCATGGCGAGGTCGTTCACGCCCTGCCCGTGGGATGCGCCGCAGCACGTCCAGTTCGGGATTTCTTCGATCTCAATGCCGAGCTTTTCGCAGACCTTCTTGAGCGAGGTATATGCCTCGGCTGCCGCGCCGTCGAGGACGCAGCCCGGGAATAGTGCGTATTTCATTATGCGTCCTCCTTATCGGCGTTCTCCGCCGCCTTGACAATGGCGTCGATGGTCTTGATCTCGGGGTTGACGGGATGCTTGGCGAGCGGATCCATCTTGCCGACGTTCATGAGGCGCAGTGCCATCGGCAGGCGCAGGCTCGACATGAGGTATCCCTCGGATTTGATGTTGAGCTTCGACTCGTCAAGCGTGCCGGAGGTCTGGATGTCATCGTAGATCGCCTTTGCGTGGCGCGCACCGACGTTGTCGTCGAGGTGATGCTTAAAGGTTTCCGCCTTCAGCTTCTCGATGGCACCGGCGGGGTCGAGCCCTTTCGGACATTTTGCTGTGCACTCCTGACAGTTGAAGCAGCGCCACAGCCCGGCCTCGATGACGGCCTTCAGATGCTCCTCGGGGCTTTTGCTGCGCGAGTCGGCGACGAGCTTCTCCGCCTTGACGAAGGCGAAGGGATCGAGGAAGTCGTCCTGATTCAGTGTGTTCTTGTTGCACTCGGAGACGCAGGATCCGCAGAGAATGCAGCCTGCGTATTTTTTGTACTTGTTGAAGTCCTCGGGGGACTGGAGACAGCCCGTTTCCACCGTGAACTCGTCCTTCGGATGGAGGGAGGGTTTTACCTTTTTGAGGCGCGCGTATTTTGGATCCCAGTCGACGATGAGGTCGCGGATCACGCGGAAGTTGCCGAGCGGCTCGATCGTGAGCTCATCGCTCTGATAGCGTGCCGTGAGGTCGTCAATCAGCACCTCGCAGGAGAGCTCGGCGTTGCCGTTGACGCGCACGGCGCATGCGCCGCAGATGCTCGAACGGCAGGAGCAGGTGAAGGAGAGCGTCGGATCCTGCTGCTCCTTGATGTAGGTCAGTGCGCCGAGAACAGTAAGTCCTGTGGAGCGCGGCACGGTGAACGTGTCCACCCACGATTTGCCCTCGACATAGCGATGGATTTTGAGTGTTGCGTCCATGTCAATACTTCCTTTCCTTTGGCGGATACTTCGTGATGACGACGTCCTTGTACTCCGCCGTGTACTTCCCGTCGGGCTGCTTGTAGATCAGCGTATGCTTGAGGAAGTTCACATCGTCGCGCTTTGGGAAATCGCGGCGCGAGTGTCCGCCGCGGCTCTCCTTGCGTGCCGCCGCGCCCTGCACGATGGCATGGGAGATCTGCAGGAGATTGCCGAGCTCGACATACTGCTCGAATGCTGTGTTGTAGACATGGGAGCTGTCGCCGACATAGCAGTTCTTGTAATCCTCTTCGAGTGCACGCAGTTCCTTCGAGGCCGCTTCGAGCTGCGCACCGTCACGGAACACGCCCGCCTTGTACCACATCGTGTTGACCATGGCATCGCGGATCTCGGGAACCGTGCGGTTCGTCGTGTGCGGACGTGCGGTCACCTTGTCAAAGTGATCCTTCCACTTCGTGCACGCTGCGGCGAGCTGATCCTGTGTGCCCTCGTAGCTGTGTTCCTTGGCGTAAGCGGCGGCACCCTCGCCTGCCGTTTTGCCAAAGACGAGCACCTCGGAGAGACTGTTTGCCCCAAGGCGGTTCGCACCGTGGACGGAGACGCAGCTGCACTCGCCCGCCGTAAAGATGCCGGGGATGCGCGTCGCGCCCGTCTTGTAGTCGGCCATCTCAAGGCCTCCCATGGAGTAGTGGCAGGTCGGGCTGATGAGGACAGGCTCCTTCGTAATATCAACGCCCGCAAAACGCTTTGCGAGGCCGTAGACCTGCCCGAGGCGTTCGTGGATGCGCTCGGGCGGGATCTTTGTAAAGTCGAGGTAGACGCCGGCGGTCAGCCCCTCGCCGATGCCGCGTCCCTGTTCGATCTCCGTAGCGATGGCGCGTGCGACAATGTCGCGCGTCGCGAGCTCCATCTTCTCCGGGGCATATTTCGACATGAAGCGTTCGCCGTTCTTGTTGAAGAGCTGTGCGCCCTCGGAGCGGCTGGACTCGGAGAGCAGAACGCCGTTGACGGAGAGACCTGTCGGATGGAACTGCACCATTTCGGGATCCTTGAACGGGATCCCGACGTTCATGCCTGCGACGATGCCGTCGCCCGTCGAGCTGTACGGATTGGAGGTACGCACCCAGTAGGCACGGCCGTAGCCGCCTGTGGCAATGATGATCGTCTTCGCGGGAATGCCGATGAGGTCGCCCGAGCGCATATCCATCGCGACAATGCCCGCGAGTTTGCCGGCGTCCGTCATGCTGATCTCGAGCATCTGGCACTCGGAGATGAAATCAATATTGTGTGCAAGGCACTGTTCGAAGAGTGCGTGCACCATGGCGTGTCCCGCACGATCCTCGAAGTATGCTGCACGCGGATAGGATGAGCCGCCCATCTTGCGCTGATGGAAGTGACCATCCTTCTGACGGTTGTACGGATAGCCCATGTAGTCCATCTCGAAGATGGTTTTGCCCGCGTTCTCCGCGAAATACTCGACTGCGTCCTGATCACAGAGATAGTCGCCGCCCTTGATCGTGTCGAATGTGTGCGACTCGATACTGTCCTTAGGGTCGGTGACGCCCGTCACGCCGTTCATGCCGCCCTGCGCCATCGTCGATGCCGAGCGCGTCGGGACGAGCTTCGTCAGGACAGCGACCTTCAGATCCTTGTTCTGAGCTGCCGCGAGTCCTGCACGCATCCCTGCACCGCCGCTGCCGATGACGAGCACGTCATAGGTCACGTCGCCGCGCCGTACCTGCTCCGGGATGTTCTTTCCCCCGCAGCCGAGATAGGCACCGGACATGAGGACAACGCCCGCCGCTGCTGTTCCCTTGATAAAGGTGCGGCGTGAGATTTCCATTGCCATTGCTTTTCCCTCCTAATGATACATAGAATCTATTTCAATTATAAATAAATCCTATAATAGGTTCCTATTTCGTTCTTGGAGAAAGAACTCCTTCTTTTTGGATAAAAGAAGTACTTTACTGAATATTGCGGAGTATAAGGGCTAAAATGGCACAAAAAAACTCCCCTGACGAAGCGGGGGAGGGGGCTATTCGGTGGCGGGTGTGCTGTGAACGGAGGCTGCGTGTGTGCTGCTGCATCAGAACTGACAGTATGCCGGCATTCCCGTGCTTGCGCAGCGCGCGGGATGTTGTTAGAATACAAGGGAATCGCTGATAAAATGAGGTATGCCAGATTGGCGTAGATTTTTTGTCCGATTGAGGCAGCAAACCGGACGCATAGCGAGGGCTATGTGGAGGATTTGCTAACGATAAGCGGGCGAAAAAGATGCGTCAAGATGGTCGTGCCGAATTTATCAGTGCTTCCCAAGATATCAGTACTTCCTTAGCTGCGCAGGGCACGGCGTTTGAGGACGTAGTTCCACACGGTGACGATGCCGGCGGCAATGATCTTGGCGAGCATGTAGTAGACGCTGAGTCCGTCGACGAGTACCCACATGAGGAGCTGGTTGAGGGCAAGTCCTGCGATGCTCGAGCCGAAGAAGAGGATTTTCGCGCGGCGCGTTTCGGCGGATGCGCCATGAAAGACGTAGATGAGGCAGAGACGATAGTTGACAAAGACGGAGATGCTGAAGGAGATCCCCGACGAGAGGAGATAGTAGAGCCCTGCATACTCTGTGAGGATGTAGAGCAGCCCGTAGTCGAGCAGGAAGCAGCCGCCCCCGACGAGGAGGAAACGGAGAATTTCATGAAATCTGGATGGCATGGGTCACCTCGGAGGATTGAACTGCGGCGTGAATATCGTCTGCTGTTTCTGCATGCTGCACAGAGGCACTTGCTCTGCTAAGGTTCACTTAGGAACATGGTGCTCTCTTGCTTCGATATATTGGTGCAGAAGGATGATCATACGATATCGCCGCTGAAGAAAGGAATCCTATATATGATACAAAAGTTTTTCCGGTTGTTCAAGTCGCCCCTTGTTCTTCTGCTCGGCATGGCACTCTTCCTCGGCGGGTGCGGGGGGGATGTGACGGCGGAGGAGACGCGGATCGTGATGGGGACGGTGGCACGTTTGACCGTGCGTGCGGATGAGATCACGTCGCAGGCGGCGCTGCGGGACGGGATGGCGGTGCTCACGGCGACGGAGGAGGATGCGGACGGTGCGGTGCTCGCCCGTGTGGAGGCGGCGGCAGGAACGGGGGAATGGACGGAGGTGCCGTCCGGGCTCTATGAGACGCTTGCCCTTGCGCAGGAGATGGCGCGCCAGTCGGACGGCGCGTTTGATATCACTTCGGGCACGCTGACGGAGCTGTGGGATGCGGCGCGCGCCGCGCAGTATCCGCCGACGGCGGAGGAGGTCGCCGCGGCGCGCGCACACGTCGATTGGCATGCGCTTGAGCTGCGAGAGCGTGCCGCTGATGATGGAGATCACACGGAGGTGCGGCTTCTGCGCGCGGGGATGAAGATCGACCGCGGCGCACTCATCANCTCCATTCCAGAGAGCTCCTGCCGCGCCAAGAACGCCGCATCCATACGCGCGGCGGACTGCTCTGCGAGCAGCGCACTGCGGGCAAAGATTCCGAGCACGGCGGCGGCGGAAAGCACAATGCAGCCGAGGATCACTGCCTCCATGAGTACCCAGCCGCGCGCGTCATTCCTCATCGCGGCCTCCGCGCTGGAGTCGGATGCGTGCCGCTGATGATGGAGATCACACGGAGGTGCGGCTTCTGCGCGCGGGGATGAAGATCGACCGCGGCGCACTCATCAAGGGGCTGGCGCTCGACGGCATCGCGCGCAGCTGGGCGGCAGGCGGCGCAGTGAATGCTCTTGCCGATCTCGGCAGCAGCTCGATTCTCGCGTGCGGCGTGAATGCGGAGGGGGAGCCGTGGCATATCGGCATCCGCAATCCGCGCGGGGAAAGCCGCAGCGATCTCGCTGCGGCGGCGCAGCTCTCGGATGCCATGCTCTCCACATCGGGCGACGATGAGCGGTATTTCCTCTGCGAGGGGCGGCGGTATCACCATCTCGTCGACCCGCGCACGGGCTGTCCCGCAGAGACGGGACTCGCGTCCGTCACCGTCATTCTGCCGCAGAATGCGATGGAGGAGACCGCGTGGGCAGGGCATGAGGGACAGCTCTCGGATATGCTCTCGACGGCAATCTTCGTCATGGGCGCGGAGCGTGGGCGCAGCCTCCTCTCGGAGATTCCGGGTGCACAGCTCATCTTGATTGGGACAGATGGACATGTGATCGAGTGACAAAAAGGCCTGCCATTCGGAAGCGTATTCCGAAGGCAGGCCTTTGCTGCAGAGAAGGTCACCCGATCTGTGTGACGTGGCTGACGTTGAAGCCCTTTGCCGCGAGACGCTCCCTGACTGTCTCCACATCCGGTATGTCGGCGCGGATGATGATGTCGTAGGTGCCGCTCGGCTGGGGGATGGTGACCATGCTGTCGATACTGATGTCAAGATCGGCGAGTATGGTGGCAATGTCGCGGAGGACGCCCTTGCGGTCGGTGACCGCGATGGTCAGGCGCGTCTTGCCGCTGTCGAGTCCCATGATGGTGACGAAGGCGCGGAAGATATCCGTGGAGGAGATGATGCCGACGACTTTGCCGATCTCGGAGAGGACGGGCATGCCGCCGATCTTTTCGCGCGCCATGATGAGCGCCGCTTCCTCGATCGTCGTTGTGTCGGTCACGGTGATGACGTTCTTCTGCATGACGTCAGCGACCTTGATCTTCGAGAGCAGGGTGCGCAGCTCAAAGCGGTCGAGCGTGGTTGCTGCCGAAGGCGAGGCACGCAGGAGGTCGCGGTTTGTGAAGAAGCCGACGAGCTTTCCGTGCTCGACGACAGGCAGGCGACGGAAATGCCCCTTGTCCATGATCTTTGCCGCCTCGTCGATCCCCACATCGGGGGCAATGGTGATGGGGTTCTTGGTCATGCAGTTGGCAACAAACATAATGCTCCTCCTTGCAGGGATGAATTTGTATATTACTGTAATATTCGCGCTTTAGGGCGTGTTTTCCTTCTTTTCTTATCCGCCCAGATAGGCCTTGCGTACCTCCTCGCTCGCCGCGAGATCCTTTGCGGAGCCCGAGAGCGTGATGCGTCCCGTCTCGAGAACGTAGGCACGGTTTGCGATGGAGAGCGCCATATTGGCGTTCTGCTCGACGAGCAGGATGGTCGTGCCCGCCTTGTTGATGTCAACGATGATGGAGAAGATTTCCTTGATGAGGAGCGGCGCAAGCCCCATCGACGGCTCATCGAGGAGCAGGAGACGCGGACGGCTCATGAGTGCGCGTCCCATGGCGAGCATCTGCTGCTCACCGCCCGAGAGCGTGCCCGCCTGCTGGGAGATGCGCTCCTTCAGACGCGGAAAACGCGTAAAGACCATCTCCATGTCGCTCGCGATGCCGTCCTTGTCATTGCGGATGAAGGCACCGAGTTCGAGATTCTCGAGGACGGTCATATCGGCAAAGATGCGCCGCCCCTCGGGCACCTGTGAGATGCCGCGGCGTACGATGTCGTGGGCGCCGAGCCCCGCGATGCCCTGTCCCTCAAAGTCGACGGCGCCGCTCTTCGGAGCGATCAGCCCCGAGATCGTGCGCAGCGTCGTGGACTTGCCCGCACCGTTCGCACCGATGAGGGTGACGATCTCCCCCTGATGCACCTCAAGCGAGATGCCCTTCAGTGCGTGGATTGCACCGTAGTAGACGTTGAGATCCGCGATGCGGAGCATGGGGATGCCGTTCTGCGGCTGTGTTGCTTCGTTTGCCATGATTATTCCTCCGACCCCAGATACGCGCGAATGACCTCGGGGTTTTTCCGAATCTCGTCCGGCGTGCCGTTTGCGATAATTGCGCCGTACTCGAGCACGTAGATGCGCTCGCAGATGCCCATGACAAGTGACATATCGTGCTCGATCAGGAGAATCGTGATGCCGAACTCCCTCTTCACCCAGCGGATCATCTCCATGAGTTCGATCGTTTCCTGCGGGTTCATGCCTGCCGCCGGTTCGTCGAGGAGCAGGAGGGACGGCTGTGCCGCGAGGGCACGCGCGATCTCGAGACGGCGCTGTGCTCCGTAGGGGAGGTTCTTCGCCTTCTCCTGCGCCATGCCGTCGAGATGGAAGATCTCGAGCAGACGATGTGCCTCCTCTGTGAGTTTATCCTCCTCCGTGCGATAGCGTCCGACGCGCAGTATCGCCTCGATGAGACCGTAGTTCATGTGGCAGTGATAGGCGATCTTGACGTTGTCGAGGACGGAGAGCTCACCAAAGAGGCGGATGTTCTGGAACGTGCGGGCGATGCCGCGTGCCGTGATCTGGTAGGGAGATAGTCCGACGATACTCTTGTCCTTGAATAGGATTTCGCCTGTCGTGGGATGGTAGACGCCCGTGAGGAGATTGAACGCAGTGGTCTTGCCGGCGCCGTTCGGTCCGATGAGTCCGATCAGCTCACCGTATTTGATGTGCATGTTAAAGTCGGCGACCGCTTTGAGTCCGCCGAAGACCATGGAGACATCCGTTGCTGAGAGCAGGTTTTTTGCCATTATGCTTCTCCTCCCTTCCGAAAGAAGCGGCGCAGCGGCTGCATCGCCGTGATCTCAACGTAGCCGAAGAGACCCTGCGGACGGTAGAACATGAGCAGGATGAGCGCGAGCGCATAGATGATCATGCGCGCATTCGGGAAGCTCGCGAGAGCCGCCGAGAGGAAGGTCACGACAAGTGCGCCCGCGATCGAGCCCGTCATCGAGCCGAGACCGCCCATGACGACCATGATGAGGATATTGAACGACTGCATGAAGGTAAAGGATGCGGGGCTGAGGATGTACATGTTGTGCCCGAAAAGGCAGCCCGCCACGCCCGCAAAGAATGCGCCGATGGTAAAGGCAAGCACCTTGTATTTCGTCGTGTTGATGCCCATGGACTCCGCCGCGATCTCGTTCTCGCGGATGGCAAGGCAGGCACGGCCGTGGCGGGAGTTCACAAAGTTCTTGATGATGCAGAGCGTGGCCAGCATGAGGAAGAACACCCATGTGAAGTTCGTGAGGTGCGGGATGCCCTTGAATCCTGCCGCACCGCCGACATAGGGAACGTTGATGATGATGATGCGGACGATCTCGCCAAGTCCCAGGGTCGCGATGGCGAGATAGTCGCCGCGCAGACGCAGCGTCGGCAGACCGATCAGCGCGCCGAGCAGTCCTGCCGCAGCGCCGCCCGCGAGAAGTGCCGCCGCAAAGGGCAGGTGGAAATTCGTTGTGAGCACGACGCCGACATACGCACCGATCGCCATAAAGCCCGCGTGCCCAAGGGAAAACTGTCCCGTGTAGCCGTTGATGAGGTTGAGGCTCGCCGCAAGGATGATGTTGATGCCCGCAAAGATGAGATTGAGCTGCCAGAAGGCGTTCAGCATCCCCGCACTCGTCAGCCCCATGATGACGGCGTAAATGATGAGGGCAAAGACGAGCATTTTGAGATCATTTTTCGTTGATGGATTCATCGTCACCCCTCCTTAGACCTTTTCCTTAACATTCTTGCCGAAGATGCCCGCAGGGCGTATGAGCAGGACGAGAATCAGGATGGCGAAAGCCGCCGCATCGCGGAACATGGAGAAGCCGAGCCCCGAGATAAACGCCTCGACAATGCCGAGAACGATGCCGCCGACGACGGCGCCCGGCAGGATGCCGATGCCGCCGAACACCGCCGCGACGAACGCCTTGATGCCGGGCATGATGCCCATGAGCGGATCGATCGAGTTGTAGTAGATGCCGATGAGTACGCCCGCAACAGCGGCGAGCGCCGAGCCAATGGCAAACGTGATCGAGATGATGCGGTTCGCATTGATCCCCATGAGCTGTGCCGCTT
This sequence comes from Centipeda felix, assembly GCF_900186465.1. Classification (GTDB taxonomy): domain Bacteria; phylum Bacillota; class Negativicutes; order Selenomonadales; family Selenomonadaceae; genus Centipeda; species Centipeda felix. The sequence goes on along the minus strand of NZ_LT891958.1, from coordinate 479,222 downwards.
CCGTATCGTAGGAGGCGGCACGCATCGCCTTGCCGATCTTTGTCGAGCGGACGATGTAGGTGAGGATGAGCATCAGCAGGAGGGTGACGCCCATGATGAGCATCTGCTGACCGCTGATGATGAGCCCGCCGAGGTCAAACGACACGTCGCTGAGTGTGGCGGGGAACGTGCGCGGCGTCGGTGAGACAATCGCCATCATCACGTACTCGAGGAGGAAGGACACGCCGATTGCCGTGATGAGCACGGAGATGCGCGGCGCGTGGCGCAGCGGACGGTAGGCCAGCCGCTCCACCACGACACCGAGCAGAGACGTGATCGCCATGGAGATGAGAATCGCCGGCACAACGGGGATCCCGAGCGTGATCGCGTAGAAGCCGAGGTATGCCCCGACCATGTAGATATCGCCATGGGCGAAGTTGATGAGCTTGATGATGCCGTAGATCATCGTATAGCCGAGAGCGATCAGCGCGTAGATGCTGCCGAGCGAAATCCCGTTGATGAGCTGCTGCAGAATCTGTTGCAGTACCTCCATAGAAAAACCTCCCTGAGATGATGAAAAGAGCCGCAGGATGCGGCTCTTTGAACGTTTCTGTGCAGATTAGTTTGCGCTCGGCATGATCTTTGCGACCACCGCGCGGTCGCCATCCTTATTCTCGAGGATGACTGCCTGCTTGATCGGGTTATGGTTTGCATCCATCGTGATCGTGCCCGTGCCGACGATGAGGTCCTTTGTCTCCTCGAGGGCTTTGCGCAGCGCCTCGGGATCGTCGGAGCCTGCACGCTTCAGCGCATCAACGAGCAGCTTGCCGGCGTCATAGCCGAGGGCAGCAAAGACGTTCGGCATGTGACCGTATTCCTTCTGATAGGCATCGATGAAGGGGCGCACTGACTCATCCTTGTCGGAGTAGTGTGTGCTGAAGTACGTGTTGTTCAGCGCATCCGCTCCTGCGAGTGCGGCGACCTTTGGATCATCCCAGCCGTCCGTGCCGATGATGGGTGCTGTGATGCCGATCTCACGCGCCTGCTTGACGATCTTGCCGACTTCCTCATAGTAGGCGGGGACGAAGATCACATCTGCATTCGCTTCGCGCAGACGCGTCAGCGTCGCCTTGAAGTCCTGATCCTTGCCCAGGAATGCCTCGGTCATGAGCACCTTGCCGCCGCCGGCGGTGAAGACCTTCTCAAAGACCTGTGCGAGGCTCTTGGAATAGTCCGTCGAATTGTCGAGGTAGATGACCGCCGTCTTTGCTTTCAGTGTATCGAGGGCAAACTTCGCCATGACATCGCCCTGCTGCGGGTCGATGAAGCAGCTGCGGAAGATCCACTGCTTTACCTGACCCTTCTCGACCGTGACGTCCACTGCCGTTGCATCCGGGGCGATGACGGGGATCTTGTTGTCCGCCGCAATCTGTGACTCGGCGATGACGTTTGCGGTTGTCGCAGGGCCTACGATGGCGCGGACATGATCGTCGGAGATCAGCTTTGTCGCTGCATTGACGGACTCTGCCGCTTCGGACTTGTTGTCCGCCTCAACGAGGGTGATCTTTTTGCCATTGATGCCGCCGGCATCATTGGCTTCTTTGATCGCGAGCTTCAGCCCTTCGAGCGTCGATGTGCCGTAGTTCGCCGTGTTGCCGGTCATTTCAAAGTTTGCGCCGATGCGGATCTCGTCCGAGTTCGCCGTATTTCCTCCGCAGCCGGCAAGTGCCGAGCCAAGAAGAGCTGTGCCGACGAGTGCAGCGGCAAGACGCAAGGCTTTTCCTCCGAATCTCATGGATATACCCCCTTAGATAATGCCTATGAAAAACATAGTCCACATTATACGGGAGCGCACGCCGTTCGTCAAGGGATACATTTGACAGAGAGGATTTTTCATTGCTATAATAACGGAACTTCATATATATATCTTTCTCACAGCTATGGGGGAAGAGGGATTTACACCAAGGGAGAATAATATGAATGAGAAGAAATTTCCGCTCACGAAGGAGGAGACGCTGCGTCTCATCGAGCGGTACCCGACCCCGTTTCATCTCTACGACGAGGCAAAGATCCGTGCGAACTTCCGCCGTCTGCGCGAGACATTCGCATGGGCGCCGAGCTTCCGTGAGCACTTTGCCGTAAAAGCACTGCCGAATCCGCGCATTGTTCAGATTCTGCATGAGGACGGAGCGGGCACGGACTGCAGCAGCACCCCCGAACTCATCATCTCTGCCGCAGCGGGCGTCAAGGGCGAGGAGATCATGCTCACCTCGAACGATACGCCGTATGAGGAGTTCCAGAAGGCGATCGAGCTCGGTGCCGTCATCAACCTCGATGACCTCAGTCACCTTGACTATATGGCGGAGCACGCCGGCCTGCCGAACCTCCTCTGCTTCCGCTACAACCCCGGCAACCTCGTCGAGGGCAACGATATTATCGGAAAGCCCGTCGAGGCAAAATACGGGCTCACGCGTGAGCAGATGTTCGAGGGCTATCGGCGCGCCCTTGAGATGGGCGTGAAGCGGTTCGGCGTGCACACGATGGTGATCTCTGCCGAGCTGCGCACGGAGGCATTCCTCCTCACGGCGCGTCTCATGTTCGAGCTGGCGGCGGAGCTGAAGGAAAAACTCGGCATCCACGTTGAGTTTGTCAACCTCGGCGGCGGCTTCGGCATCCCGTACCGCCCCGAGCAGGACGGCATCGACTATGACGCCGTCGGTGCGGGCATCGAAAGGCTCTACAATGAGATCATGCGCCCCGCCGGGCTCGGCGATGTCGGCATCCGTACGGAGAGTGCACGCGGCATCACGGGTGATGCGGGCTGGCTCGTCTCCACCGTGCTCCATGAGAAGGACACGTACAAGAAGTACATCGGCCTCGACTCCTGCATGGCGAACCTCATGCGCCCTGCGATCTACGGCGCCTACCATCATATTACCGTCCTCGGCAAGGAAAATGCACCTGCCGACCACGTCTATGATGTGACGGGCTCGCTCTGCGAGAACAACGATAAATTCGCCATTGACCGCGCCCTGCCGAAAATCGACATCGGAGACATCCTCATCATCCACGACACGGGGGCGCACGGCAGTGCGATGGGATTCAACTACAACGCAAAGCTCCACTGCGCGGAGCTGCTGCGCCGCATGGACGGCTCCATCGAGCTAATCCGACGCCCGCAGACCATCGACGATTATTTTGCTACGCTGAAATATGAGGGCTCACTGATGAAGTGAGACGGTGAAGGGGTCTAGGACTGCACACTCCACGCAAACACCTCGTTCGCAAGCGGTCGTGCGCTTGTACGCTTAAATACCGACGAATTTCTTAACGCGCTTCGCTTGAACGGGCGAAATCCGTCGGGGCGTACCGCGCACTATATCCGCTTGCTCCACTAAGGTTTGCTTAGGAGTATTGCAGTTACGCCTCTACGTAACGCTTATATACCGTTATCCTAAGCCTTCCCCGTTATCACGGGGAAGGGGGACCGCGTAAGCGGTGGAAGGGGCAAAAAAAGGACTGCTGCACGAAATTCGAAGCTTCGTGCAGCAGCCTTTTTATGTAAATATTTCTCTCTATGCGTCAGCGCAGCACCATACTCAGGAGGGCGATCTCGACCATGGCGGCGATGCCGAGGACGAGCGTGCCCATCGTTTGGACGCGGTAGCCCTGATCGGGGGTGAGCCCGCTGAACTCGGAGACAACCCAGAAGTACGAGTCGTTCGCATGAGAGACGGTCATTGCTCCTGCGCCGATCGCCATGCAGACGAGCGTCGCCTGCAGCGGCGTATCGAAGCCGAGCACCGTGAGCAGCGGTGCAATGATGCCCGCCGTCGTAATCATGGCAACGGTGGACGAGCCCTGCGCGGTCTTGAGCACCGCAGAGAGCAGGAATGGGAAGAAAATGCCCAGACCGCCGAACACATCTGCGTGTGCCGAGATGTATTTCACCATGTCGGAGGTCGCAATTACCTTGCCGAGCACGCCGCCCGCCGCCGTGATGAAGAGGATGGGGCCGACGGTCATGAGGCTGTCATTGCAGATGGCGTAGAACTCCTCCGACCGTCCGACGGAAAAGAGCTGCATCGTTGCGAATACCATGCCGACGCCAAGGGCGATGATCGGCGTACCGAGGAACCTGATTACCTCGGCAGAGAGACCGGTCATGCCCGCCATAGTGACAATGGAAGACAGCGCCATGAGCGCAATGGGGACGACGATCGGGGCAAGTGTGCTGAATCCGGAGGGGAGTTTGCCGTAGGAGGCGATGAGCGCTGTGTAGCTCTTCGTCACCTCGTCGGGCTGCGCCTCGTCCTTCGACTGTACCTTTGTGCCGATCCAGCGTGCATAGAAGTAGCCTGCGATCAGCGGGAAGATCGAGCAGAGGAGACCAAGTCCGATCACCTGCAGGAGATAGTCGCCGATGCCGAGTGTGCTTGCCGCAGCGATAGGGCCGGGGGTCGGCGGGATAAAGACGTGTGAGATAAAGAGTCCCGAGCTCAGGGCAAATGTCATGGCGACGGCGGAGACTGCCGTGCGGCGGACGAGTGCCTTGCGGATGGGGTTCAGGATGACGAAGCCCGAGTCGCAGAACACGGGGATGGAGACGACCCAGCCCATGAGCTGTACGGCAAGGACAGGCTTGCTCTTGCCGACGAGGCGGATCATCATGTCTGCGAGCTTCAATGCGCCGCCCGTTTTTTCGAGCACTGTGCCGATCATCGCACCGAGGATGATGACGATGCCGATGCTTGTGAAGGTCCCCGAGAAGCCTTGTCCGATGACAGTGGCAAGACCATGCTGCACCGTTCCGTTATCGAGTTTGTGATCGACAAGCGGGATGCCGGCAGCAAGTCCCAGCCCAAGGGAGACAAGCATGATGGAGATGAACGGATGAATACGCAGCTTTGAGATCATGACGATCATGATGACGATCGCCAGCCAAAAAGCGAAAATCAGCGGTAATCCGGTCATAGCAATACCTCCTTACTGCGAGAAACCGAGAAAACGGTTCCCGTTCAAATAAAATATCAATGCACTTTTATTTTAATCCTATTAGAAGCGTTTGGCAAGTGTGAAAAAATAAAAAACGGATGCAATTTCCTGCATCCGTCGTCTTTGCTTATCTTGTTTATCCTGTGATTCCGAGGATCTTGTCCAATTTCTCGCGGTCATAGCTGAGGGCGAAGTCCTTGCCGTCCGCCGTCGTCACGGGAACGATCGTGTCGCCGGAGAGCGCCTTGCACTCCGCGAGGGCGGCAGGGTCGTGCTCGATGTTATGCTCCTCATAGGGAATGCCGCGATATTTCAGGTAGTGTTTCACCTTCGTGCACCACGGGCAGACCGTGATGGAGTAAACCTTTACCATGAAGCCCTCCTTATGCGCCGATGAGCTTGTCGATGGCGGGCTGATCAAAGCCGCGCACGTACTCGCCGTTGTCGGCGAGGATGACGGGGCATGCAGCCTCGCCCGTGAGCTTCACGAGCTCGTCGTAGGCGGCGGGCTCCTTTTCAATGTCGCGCACCTTGTAGGCGACGCCCTTCTTGTCGAGATACTTCTTTGCCTTCGTGCACCACGGGCACGCGTCGAACGAGAAAACCTGAATCATGGGAATTCCTCCTTGTTGTTTATATCAAATCGTTCATTACTTCTTCAAAGCCGCGAGATACTTCTCCGCGTGGAGGGCGGCGGTCGTGCCGTCGGCGGCGGCGGTCGTCAGCTGGTGGATCTCCTTGACGCGGATATCGCCGGCGGCAAAGACCCCCGGGATCTCCGTGCGGCAGTCCTCACCCGCCGGGATGTAGCCCGCCTCCGTGAGGGCGAGCTGCCCCTTGAAGAGCTCCGTGTTCGGGATAACGCCGATGTTGACGAAAATCGCATCGACCGGCAGTGTCTCCTTCGCGCCCGTATCCTTGTGCAGGAGATCGACGGACGTGAGGCGATCCTCGCCATTCAGATGTGTGATCTCCGTCTCGAGCATAACCGTCACCTTTGGATTGGCGTAGAGCGCATCCTGTGAGGTCTTATCCGCGCGCAGCTGGGAGCGGTGGATGAGATAGAGGTGCTTGGCGTACTTCGTGAGGAAGTTCGCTGCATCGACTGCCGCGTTGCCGCCGCCCATGACGGAGATCACCTTGCCCTGATACGTGTGCCCATCGCACATATGGCAGTAGTGCACACCGCGATTGAAGTAGTGAGGTTCCTGCGGCAGGGGGAGCTTGCGGCGGTTCATGCCTGAGGCAATGATGACGACGGGCGTCTCGTAGACGCGTGTTTCGGTCTCCACAATCTTCGGCGTGCTCTTTAGATCGACGCGCTCAATGCGGTCGAACTCGTCGATCTCCGCACCGAAATTCATCGCCTGCTTTTCGAGCGTGCCGATCAGCTCCATCCCGCTCACGCGCTCGAAGCCCGGGAAGTTCTCAATATCCGCCGCCGTGGCGATCTGACCACCGACGAGCGCGTTTTCGAGGACGAGCGTCCTGAGATTCATGCGCCCCGCATAGAGTGCGGCAGTCAGCCCCGCCATGCCCGCGCCGATGATGATAATATCCTTTTCGATATGTTCTTTTGCCATAGCTTCATCTCCCTGTGATCCACGATATTGACCTTTTGATTTATTATAGCATGGCTGTCAATAGGGGATTTCTGCTTTTGAAGAGTCATTGTTAAAAGATGACACAAAAATAGCCCACACTCCACTGTGGACTATCTTTGCTGTGTATTATATTTTAGGAGAGCTTTGGAAACATCCGAGGATGTTTCCTCAACGAAAGCTTGTATAGAATATAGCACATGTGAGAAAGAAAATCAATAGGTATTTGAGAAAAATTTTCAATAATTTTTTAGGGTAAGCGTTTTTTATTTCTCAGCTACATCGAGAGAGGTGAGCGGCGTCCCCGCGGGACTCTCGGCAAGACGCTGCAGGAGCAGGGCATAGAGTGCCTCGATGGGGAGTGTGCCGCCCGAGAGAGCGCCGAGCTCTGCCGCCCGCACGCCGACCTCATAGCGGCGGATGTCCGCGCCGCCCTCAATGCACTGCGTTGTGAGGACGACGGTGCAGCCCGCCTCGCGCGCGAGCTGCAGGGCGGGGAGGAAGCTCGCCTCCGCATCCCCTGTGGGGACGCTGCCGAGGCCGTAGCCCTCAATGATGAGGCCGCGGCAGCCCGCCTTGATGCAGGTTGTGACGGCGTCGGGGGACATCCCCGGGTAGAGACGGAGGACGGCGACGCGCCGCTCCAGTGTCCCATGCAGACAGAAGGGGGCAGATGGCGGGACGGGCGCGGCATCGAGGTCGATCTCTGTACGCCCGATGCTGCGGAAGGCATCGTCGGCGAGGGAGTGAACTTTCTTTGCGGCGTTGCCGTGAATGATGCGTCCGCCGAACGCGATCATGACGCCCGCATGTCCGCTGAGCGCAGCGCGTGCAGCGAGGCGCAGATTTGCCCCCGCATCCGAGTCCGCCGTGCCGAGTGGCCGCTGCGCCCCCGTGAGGACGACAGGGCGGTCGATATGCTCGAGCATATAGTAGAGGGCAGCGGCGGTGTACGCCATAGTATCTGTGCCGTGTGAGATAATGATGCCGTCGTGTGCCTGACGACAGTCGGCAACGTACCGGGCGATCCGCTCCCAGTGCGGCGGGGCGATGTTGGTCGAGTCGAGGGCGAGGAGGTCGAGTGTATCCACGGCGGCGTCTTTCACGCCCATCGCAGCGCGCAGGTCATCTGCGGAGAGTGCGGGACGCAGACCGTGTTCCGTTTCCCGCGAAGCAATGGTGCCGCCCGTGGCGATCAGCAGGATTTTTTTCATGGATGCTGCTCCTTTTTCTCGCGACGTCGTGAACGGTAGTCAATCCACATGTGATGCAGGGTCATGAGCGGGTGATGCAGGAGCATGCGAGGTCCGCTCCAGCGCATCACCTCACGGATTTTCTCCCGCATTTCTCGGCTGTAACAGTGGACGGGACAGGCAGAGCAGAACGACTTGACATCCATGCGCGGGCATGCCGTGATACGGCTGCGGGCATAGGTGAGGAGGCGGCGGCAGTCGGGACAGAGCGAGGGCTCGCTCTCAGATGCAGCACTGCGATTCGCGTGATGGTGTCCGCGGCAGTAGATGCCGATCATCATCGACATCACCTCGGCTTCCATCGCGCGTTTTTTTTCGGTATCCATGTAGCGTAACCTTAGCTAGAATATGCCAGAGGCGGGAGGGTATTGCTGCTTGGCAGACGATTGGCAGTGTGTGTACTGTAAGGGTAGCTTTCCTTATAAACTGCCTCAGGAGCAATGTCAATTGCTCCATTCTGCCATGTGAGAAATCCGTGCTCCAAGCGTGCTGTATCAAATACGCTGCGATCGGACAGCGGCGCGAATGCAGGATAGCGTAGAAGTCCCGAAACATCGAAAATACGCTCCTCGCCTGTTGAAAATGTGACGACCATGTAAAGGTCGTCAATGATGCGAAAACCGGTGATGGTCAGATCCTCATAAGGCTCTGAGGCATAGGCAATCCCATCTCGAATATACATGATGTGTCTCCTATCTGAGCGGTTCGATCTTGTCAAAGTGCATCCCGCGTACGGCGTTGTTCCATGCAGCATAGAGTTCATCCTCGTGGATATAGAGCCATGCTGTGAGAAGCTTTAACTGCTTGTCCGGCAGTTTGCCAGCAAGGAGTTCTCCGTCGATGGCGACGGATGCCTTGAAGTCACCGTAGAATACATGAACGTGTGGTTTGTGATGGCGGTCATCATCGAAAAAGATCATCTTGATGACCATACCCATAAAACGACTGAGTTCGGGCATAAGAAAATGCATCTTTCTATATCAATAGTATAAAGCGGTAGCGTGGGGCTGTAAAGCATTCAAGCGTGTGCGCTTTTCTTTTCCTCCTGCGCACGGCGGAATTTTTCGAGCAGATCCATTTTGTGCTCCATTTTGTGGACGAATTCACGTGCGGCAGCGCGATCCGCTTCGTTTGGATGCTCGGCGGCACGCACCCAGCGCTCCTGCGCCTCGGGGCTGTTGTGGGTGTCGTCGGGATCGGATTTCTTGCGTCGCTCGATGAGGGCGGGCGCGAGCTTTCCCTGCGCGGAGAATGTGCCGAGGATTTCGCAGCCCTTTCCGAGGAGGTAGGCGGCACGCGCAAAGGAGGTGACGGCGTGCTCTGAGCCGACGTCCGTTCCGTGCGTCTGGAAGAGGACAACGCGCGCATCTGCGACCTGCGGCAGGTATGCCTTCATGCGATCGTCGGGACCGCCGCGCCGTATCCAGTAGCCGAGGGCGACAACCTCGTAGGCGGAGAGATCCGTCGGCGCGTTCTGGATGGGGAAGAGGTCAGCCCCTGCCGTCCCGGCGATCTCCTCGGCAATCGTTTTGGTGTTTCCAGAGGCGGACGAATAGATGACGGCCCATTTTCTCATGTGACAATACTCCTTTACATTTCCCTGCGGTTTGCTAAAATTATATTCTGTTGGAATTATTACAACATACTTTTGCGTATTGTGCAAGGAAATCAATCACAGGAGGCAATATGAGATGAAATATGAGATACGTCATGCGGCGGCACTGCTCTCGACGGGACATGGGATGGTGGATTTCTATGGAAACTTTCTGCCCATCCTGCTCCCACTGCTCATGACGCAGTTCGGTCTGTCCCTGACGATGTGCGGCGTGCTTGTCATGGTCTCGTCGGTGACGACGAATATGCTCCAGCCCGTCATCGGCTGCGTGATGGATCGGCGGAACTTCAGCCCGCTCCTCCCGTGGCTCGTGCCTGCCGCCGCTGCTCCCATGTGTCTGGTGGGGTACGTATCGCATACGGCACTTCTCTTCCTCGTTGTCGCCGTGACGGGCATCGCTGTTGCGGCCTACCATCCGCTCTCCTCCATGCTCATCGGACGGACAGCGGCGGAGGGGCGCGGAAACGGGATGATGAGCTACTTCATCGCAGGGGGGAACGCGGGCATGGCGTTTGTCCCGCTGATCCTCGTCGCCTTCCTCGACTTCTTTCCGCTGCGTGCTCTGCCTCTTTTGCTCCTCCCGACGATCCTGATCGCTGTGCTGTTTCTGCACTCGGGGCTCTGCGCCGTCTCCTCGCTGCCCGAACACACACCCGCACATCCGTCGAAGCTCTCGCACGTTCTCTTTGCCCGTACGACGATCACGCTGAACCTCGCGATGGGGCTGCGCTGCTGGACACACGGTGCATTCGGGACGTTCCTCCCGCTCCTCCTCGTCCGCAGCGGCGAGGATACGCACGCAGCGGGGCTCTTTCTCATGATTTTCATGGTCGGCGGCATGGTCGGCGGACTCGTCGGCGGCAACCTCGCCGATTCTCTCTCGGGGCGCAGAATCATCGTGGGGGCGCTCCTCCTCGGCATCCTGCCGTCTGCCTACTACTTCACCCATGTCAGCGCGGACGTACTGGGCGGTGCCGTCCTCTTTGCGGCGGGCTTTATGCTGATGGCACCGCAGCCGAGCTCAATCATCTGGGCACAACAGGCACTCCCCGAGAACGCGGGCATGGCGTCGGGGATGATGCTCGGCATGTCGTTTGGCCTCGGCAGCCTTGGTGTCGCGGCGACGGCGGCACTCGGCGACCACATCGGGCTCGCGCCTGCGCTCCTCGTCTCTGTCATCGCACTGCCGCTGGCGGCTCTTCTCGCATTCGTGACGCCGGAGCCGGGGTCGGAGCGGGAATAGCTCTATCTTATGAGCTCATGAGGAATGCTGCGGCCATAGCGGACGGCGACGATACTCCGCAGCAGCCTTTCGTGGGGCAGGCATACAACTGCCTGCGTCGGGAAATTTGCACGGCGGATGCTGTCTGCCTTTTTGCTGCAGAACCTATATGATTTTTTTATGATTTTCATGAAAAATATTGATATCGTTTATCTTCTGAAAGATATTGAAAAGTGAATGCGATTCAAGTATCATAAAAGTACCGAATGAGGGATTTTCTCAATAATAAATAACAGGAGGTATATTATGCTGCACAGCAAACATTGGGATGGATTCACAGGCGGCGTGTGGCAGGAGGAGGTCAATGTCCGTGACTTCATCCAGCGCAACTATACACCGTATGACGGCGACGAGTCCTTCCTTGCGCCGCCGACGGATGCGACGAATCGTCTGTGGGCACGCGTGCAGGAACTCCAGAAGGAGGAACGTGCCAAGGGCGGCGTTCTCGACATGGAGACGGAGGTCGTTTCGGGGCTGACGGCATACGGCCCGGGCTATATCGATCCCGCACATAAAGACCTTGAAAAGGTGGTTGGCCTCCAGACAGACAAACCGCTGAAGCAGGCATTTATGCCGTACGGCGGCATCCGCATGGCGGAGGAGGCTCTTGAGAACTACGGCTACAAGGTCAGCCCGAAGCTTCACGAGATCTTTACAAAGTACCATAAGACGCACAATCAGGCAGTTTTTGACGCGTATACGGACGAGATCCGCGCGGCACGCCGCAGCCACATCATCACGGGACTGCCCGACACCTATGGGCGCGGGCGCATCGTGGGCGACTACCGCCGCGTCGCGCTCTACGGCATCGATCACCTCATCGCGTTCAAGCAGGAGGATCTCCTGAACTATGGCGACGGCATCATGAGCGACGATGTGATCCGTCAGCGCGAGGAGGTCGCGGAGCAGATTCGTGCGCTGAAGGGCATGAAGGAGATGGCGGCGAGCTACGGCTTCGACATCGCGCAGCCGGCGCAGAATGCACGTGAGGCAGTGCAGTGGCTCTATTTCGGCTACCTCGCGGCGATCAAGACGCAGAACGGCGCAGCGATGAGCGTCGGACGCATCTCGACCTTCCTCGACATCTACATTCAGCGTGATCTCGCACGCGGCCTCCTCTCCGAGGAAGAGGCGCAGGAGCTGATCGACCACCTTGTGCTGAAGTTCCGTATGGTGAAGTTCGCACGCATCACCTCCTATAATGAGCTCTTTTCGGGCGACCCGATCTGGGCGACGCTTGAGATGGCGGGCATCGGCATGGACGGCCGCCACATGGTCACGAAGAATGACTTCCGCTTCCTTCATACGCTTGAGAACATGGGCCCCTCTCCCGAGCCGAATCTCACCGTCCTCTATTCCTCGCGCCTGCCCGAGACGTTCAAGAATTATGCGGCGCGCATCTCCATCCGTACAAGCTCGATCCAGTACGAGAACGACGATGTGATGAAGCCCGAGTGGGGGGACGACTACTCGATCTGCTGCTGCGTTTCCGCGACGCAGACGGGCAAGGAGATGCAGTTCTTCGGTGCGCGTGCGAACCTTGCAAAGTGTCTCCTCTACGCGATCAACGGCGGTATGGACGAAAAGAGCGGCGTGCAGGTCGGTCCTGCCTACCGCCCGATCCGCACGGAGTACCTTGAGTATGACAACGTCATCATCAAGTACGAGCGCATGATGGACTGGCTCGCGCACGTCTACGTGAACGCGCTGAACATCATTCAGTATATGCACGACAAGTATTACTATGAGGCGGCAGAGATGGCGCTCATCGACACGGATGTGCGCCGCACGTTCGCAACGGGCATTGCGGGCTTCTCGCATGTTGTTGACTCGCTTTCCGCGATCAAGTACGCGAAAGTAAAGCCGATCTACAATGACCGCATCGTCGTGGACTACGAGGTCGAGGGCGACTTCCCGCGCTACGGCAACGACGACGACCGCGCGGACGAGATTGCGAAATGGGTGCTCAAGACCTTCCTCTCGAAGATCAAGGCGCGCCACACCTACCGTCATTCCGAACCGACGACCTCGATCCTCACGATCACGTCGAACGTCGTCTACGGCAAGTACACGGGCGCGATGCCGGATGGACGAAGGGCATGGACGCCGCTTGCGCCGGGCGCAAACCCGAGCTACGGCGCGGAGTGCTGTGGGCTGCTTGCCTCGCTCAACTCCGTGGCAAAGCTGCCGTACCACTGGGCACTCGACGGCATCTCGAATACGCAGAGTATGACACCAGCCTCGCTCGGCCACAACGAGGACGAGCGCGTGCAGAACCTTGTGAGCGCCATGGACGGCTACTTCGATCAGGGGGCACATCATCTGAACGTGAATGTGTTTGGGCGCGAGACTCTCGAGCATATCATGGAGCATCCCGAGGATCCCGCCTATGCGAACTTCACCATCCGCGTTTCGGGCTACGCCGTCAAGTTCATCAGCCTGACGCGTGAGCAGCAGCAGGATGTGATCTCGCGTACCTTCCATGACCGGATGTAACGGTCGGATCAGCTCCACGGAGAGCTTCGGCTCGGTCGACGGCCCCGGCATCCGCTTCATCGTCTTTGTGCAGGGCTGCTGTTATCGCTGTCAGTACTGCCACAACCCCGAGACATGGGGGCTAGGAGGCGGCGAGGAGCGAACGCCGGCGGATGTGCTGCGGCAGGCACTGCGCTATCGTCCATACTGGAAGGAGCGCGGCGGCATCACCGTCAGCGGCGGCGAGCCGCTGCTGCAGCTTCCGTTTGTGACGGAGCTCTTTCGCCTGGCGAAGGAGCAGCAGGTCAGCACGGTCATCGACACGGCGGGCGGCCCCTTTACCGAGGATGAGCCATTCTTCAGCGCGTTTCGGGCGCTGCTGCCGCTCACCGATCTCTTTCTCCTCGACATCAAGCACATCGACCCCGCGCAGCATCGTGCGCTGACGGGCACGTCCAATGCACCGGTACTGGCACTCGCGCGGTACCTATCGGAGCAGGGGAAAAGCATGTGGATCCGTCACGTGCTCGTGCCGGGGTGGACGACGGATGCCGATGACCTGCACCGGCTGGCGGACTTCATCGGGACGCTGCGAACGGTCGAGCGCGTGGAGGTGCTGCCCTATCATGCGATGGCGCGGCACAAATATGAGGCACTTCATCTGCCGTACCCGCTCGGGGATACGCCCGTGCCGACGGCAGAGGAGATCGCGCGCGCCGAGGCAATCCTGTGCGGGGGAAATGACCTGCCGCGCAGAGGATAAATAATGGAAGCACTGATAAATTCAGCACCGCCATCTTAGCGCATCTTTTTTGCCCGCACTTCAGCGGAAAATCCTCCACAGAGCACCACTCTGCGTCCGGTTTTCCACCTCGTTCGGACGAAAAAATCTACGCCAATCTGACGGACTTCATTTTATCAGCGATTCCATAAAAAAACTGCGGTATGGAGCACGATGCTCTGTACTGCATTTTTTAGCAAAGTGGCGCGCAAACTCGGAAAATCGCTTTCAATTTTAACTCACATCCCATTCTTCATGAAAAATTCAGGTCAAAGTGGGAAAATACCTCCAACAAAGGGGGGATTCTATGCAGTGGAAAAGCATAGGAACATTTGTGAGAAAGAAGCAGAACACGGTGCTCTGTGCGGCGCTGGCGGGCATGATGCTGATGTCCAGCGGCTTCACGATGAACGGCTTGCCGAAGAATATGCACCGCGTGAGTGTGCATGTCGATGGAGAGACGATCAACGACATGACGGTGCAGACGCAGCCTAACGATATTTTTGCAAAACTTGGCGTTACGCTCGGCGAGAAGGACACCTACGAGGTGCAGGAGAGCAAGGATCCGCCGCGTACGGACATCTCCGTACGGCGCGCCGTGCCCGTCACCATCTCCTTCTGGGGCGATACGCAGCAGGTTATGACGAGCGGACATACCGTCGGCGACGTTGTGGCAGAGTATGGCTACAATATGAACGAGGTTGATGTGAACCCCGGTGTTGATACACCAGTCACCGCAAACCTTGCAATACAGCTCACAGAGAATGAGCAGGCGGCGGAGCAGCGGCGCGCGCGTGAGCGCGAGGCCGAACGCGTAAGTCGGGGGATTCCCCGCTATCGTGCAGCCTATACAATGCACGCATCCGCCTATCTCCCGAGTGACGGGGGCGGCAGCGGCATTACGGCGACCGGCATGGCGGCGCGCCGCGGTGTTGTCGCCGTCGATCCGAACGTCATTCCGCTCGGCTCGCGGCTCTATATCCCGGGCTACGGCGAGGCAATCGCTGCGGATACGGGCGGGGCGATCGTCGGCAACACGATTGACCTCTGCATGGAGAGCTATGACGAGGCAATCCAGTTCGGCCGGCGCTCGGTTGAGGTCTACGTCCTCGAGTAACAAAAGAGAGAATCACTGTGGAATTATTCACACAGTGATTCTTTTTTATTGACAAGAAGTGCTTTCAGTGGTACTATTCTATCGTACCATAAAAATTACATATAGAAATTGGATCAAGTGTAGAGGTTTTGCTGTGCAAAGCCTTAATGCTTCATAGGGAATCCGGTAGGGAGATATGATCTCGTAAGCCGGAGCGGTCACGCCACTGTAACAGTGAGCAAATTCGCACGCCAGCGCGAGCCGGCAGTCACTGGGGAAGCCCCCCGGGAAGATGCGAAGGAGCGATGAACTGGAGCCAGGAGACCTGCTTGATTAACAATCACCGATTGACCTGCGAGTGATGGGGATGGAGATTTTGCGGATTCGTTCGCTTGATATAAAGTTTGGCGCAGCCGCGACCAAACGACACGAGAACTGAGTGACGATACCGAAAAAGACCCATTCTGCTGCTGCGGGATGGGCTTTTTCTATGCAAGGCTCGATTCCCTGCGCGATCCTGCGGAGATCTGTGCGCACGTATGGGAACATGCGCAGAGATTTCCCCGGGATGAAGGAGCATTGCTCCTTGGGGAAACATTGCTCATCTTTTCAGTTCTCGTTTTTCCCTCGTGATGAGGGAACGCTCTGAGGGTGGAAGCTCAGGGCGATTTTTTTTAGGGTTAGCAATCGTGTGCAAAACTTGCATTGGTTGCTTTATCATAATGTCAGTTTATCCATTGAACTGACAGAGCCTTCCCGGAATAAATTAAAGGAGGACGTAATATGCCGGAAGAAAAAGAGCGGTCGAGCGACGAGGAACTTCAGAAGCTTCTGAAGAAATCGGCGGATGTTGAGGATTTCCCCGATGTTCCGCTCGATGAATTCACGCCGCCTACGGATGAGGAGTGGAAAGCCGCCTGTGAGGCACTCCTGAAGGGCGCGCCGTTCGAAAAGAAGATGTTCACGAAGACCTATGAGGGGATCACCTTTGACCCCATGTACACGCGGAAGCATACGGAGGACATCCTGCCGAAGGGAGTTATGCCCGGCATGGGGGACTATCTCCGCGGCGTGGATGCGGCGGGCTACATCGGCAAGCCGTGGGGCATCGCGCAGGCGTGTGACGAGACGCTCCCGGCAGAGAACAACGAGCTCCTGCGCCATGAGAACGACAAGGGCGCAACGATCTACCACATTGTGCTCGATACGGCGTCGCGCGCCGGTGTGGATGCGCGTCAGGCGGAGAAGGTCGGCGACACGGGGACGAGTGTGACGACGGTCGAGGACATGCACGTGCTCCTCACGGGACTTGACCTCGCGAAGTTCCCCCTCTACGTCTACGCGGGTGCGAACGCCGTGCCTCTGCTTGCGCTCGTCGCGGCGGCACGCCGTGCAGCAGGCGAGGATATGAAGAATGTGCGTGGCATTGTCGGTGCAGATCCCATCGGCGCTCTTGTGACAGACGGAAAACTGCCTGCGTCCCTTGACTCATACTATGACAGTCTCGCGGCGGCGGCGCGCTGGGCGACGGTGAACGCACCGCATCTGCGTACGGTATTCGTGCGCAGCGATGTCTACAGCAGCGGCGGAGCGAACGATGTACAGGAGGTCGCGGCAGTTCTCGCCGCGGCGACGGCGTATCTGCGCGCCCTCTGTGAGCGGGGCCTCACGATCGATGCGGCGGCATCGCAGATTGCCTTTGCGTTCTCAATGGGGGCAAACTTCTTCCTGCAGATCGCTAAGCTGCGCGCTGTGCGCCCGCTCTGGGCACAGATCGTGAAGGCCTTCGGCGGGAATGCCGAGGCGCAGAAGATGCGTATCCATGCGCGCCCCGCACTCTTCTTCAAGACCGTTTACGATCCGTATGTCAACATGCTCCGCAACACGACGGAGATCTTCTCAGGCGTTGTCGGCGGCATCGACTCCTTTGAGAGTGCGCCGTTTGATGAACCCATCCGCAAGGGCGATGAGTTTTCGCGCCGCATTGCGCGCAACGTCCAGATCATGCTCCAGGAGGAATTCGGTCTCCTGCAGCCGATCGACCCCGCCGGCGGTTCGTGGGCGGTTGAGACGCTGACGCGCCAGATGAAGGAAAAAATCTGGGCGGCGTTCCAAGGCATCGAGAAAGAGGGCGGCATCGCTGCGGCACTGCGTGCAGGCACGGTTCAGGAGGGCATCGCGAAGGTGCTCGCCGACCGCTTTAAGAATGCCGACCTGCGCCGTGACCGTATTGTCGGCAACAACATGTATCCGAACATGACGGAGACGCTGCTCGAGACACGCGCCGAGGATACGGCAGCGCTCAAGGCACAGCGCACGAAAGATATCGAAGCATATCTCTCCGACATCGACACAAAGCACCGCGACGAGACACTTGCGGCGTTCAAGGCAGATGGTTCCGTTCAGAATGCTGTTGAGGCGGCGCTTGCAGGGGCGACGATTGCCGAGCTGATGGCGGCGCTCACGGCGGGGAAAGGTGCGGAGACGGTCGCGGCGATTGCCCCGCATCGCTGGAGCGAACGCTTTGAGGCGCTGCGCCGGCGCACAGAGGACTATAAGGCAGCGAAGGATGACAATGTGAAGATCTTCCTCGCGAACATGGGCCCTATCCCGCAGCACAAGGCGCGCGCAGATTTTACCACAGGCTTCCTGCAGGTCGGTGCATTCGAGGTACTCGGCAACGACGGCTTTAAGACCGTCGATGAGGCAGCGGAGGCGGCGCGTGCAAGCGGTGCGGATGCCGTCGTCATCTGCTCTACGGATGCGACCTATCCCGAGATCGTCCCTGCCCTTGCACCAAAGCTCCACAAGGTGCTGCCGCAGGCACGCGTTTTTCTCGCGGGCGCCGCGCCGAAGGATCTGCTTGAGACATACAAGGAAGCGGGCATTGACGAATATATCTCCGTCCGCGCGAACTGCTATGAGATCCTTGAGGGTCTCCAGAAACAGAAAGGGATGATTGCGTAATGGCAGGCTTTACGAACCCGGATTTCACGGGCATGAGCCTCGGCGAAAGCCCGTCCGCAGACTCCAAGGAATGGCGCGCCCTTTTCGAAGGCGGTACGGGACGGACGTTTGAGGCACTCACACACAAGACGATGGAGCGCATCCCCGTGAAACCGTTCTACGATCACGATGTCTATGCGCACATGAACCACCTCGACTTTGCGAGCGGGATTCCGCCCTGCCTGCGCGGGCCCTACTCCACGATGTACGTGTTCCGTCCGTGGACGGTGCGCCAGTACGCGGGGTTCTCGACGGCCGAGGAGTCGAACGCCTTCTATCGGCGCAACCTCGCCGCCGGGCAGAAGGGACTCTCGATCGCATTTGACCTCCCGACGCACCGCGGCTATGATGCGGACAATCCGCGCGTGGTCGGCGACGTGGGCAAGGCAGGCGTCTCGGTCTGCTCCATGCTGGACATGAACATCCTGTTCTCGGGCATTCCGCTCGACCAGATGTCCGTTTCCATGACGATGAACGGCGCAGTGCTGCCGATCCTCGCGTTCTTCATCGTTTCGGGCGAAGAACAGGGCGTCGATAAGAAGATCATGGCGGGCACGATTCAGAACGATATTCTGAAAGAGTTCATGGTGCGCAATACCTACATCTACCCGCCGGAGATGTCCATGCGCATCATCGGCGACATCTTCGAGTACACGACGAAGTATATGCCGAAGTTCAACAGCATCTCCATCTCCGGCTACCACATGCAGGAGGCTGGTGCGCCGGCGGACATCGAGCTGGGCTACACGCTCGCGGACGGTCTTGAGTACATCCGCACGGGCATCAAGGCGGGACTTGCCGTTGACGACTTCGCGAAGCGTCTCTCATTCTTCTGGGCGATCGGCAAGAACTACTTTATGGAGGTTGCCAAGATGCGTGCGGCGCGCGTTCTCTGGGCGAAGATTGTCAAGTCCTTCGGCGCGAAGAACAACAAATCGATGGCGCTCCGCACGCACAGCCAGACCTCGGGGTGGTCACTCACAGCGCAGGATCCGTTCAACAATATCGCGCGCACGGCGATGGAGGCGATGGGAGCGGCACTCGGGCACACACAGTCGCTCCATACGAATGCGCTCGATGAGGCGATCGCCCTGCCGACGGACTTCTCGGCACGCATCGCACGAAACACGCAGCTTTACATTCAGGACGAGACGAGCGTCTGCAAGATCATCGACCCATGGGGCGGCTCCTACTACGTCGAGTCACTCACAAACGAGATCATTCGCCGTGCTTGGGCACACATCCAGGAGGTCGAGTCCCTCGGCGGCATGGCAAAGGCGATCTCGACGGGACTGCCGAAGATGCGCATTGAGGAGGCGGCGGCACGCCGTCAGGCGCAGATCGACTCTGGGCTGGAGAGCATTGTCGGCGTGAACAAGTATCGCCTCGAAAAGGAAGATCCCCTGCAGATCCTCGCGATCGACAATACAGCGGTGCGCCAGGCACAGGTGGAACGTCTCGAAAAACTGCGCGCAGAGCGCAACGCAGACGACGTGCGCCGCTGCCTTGAGGGCATCACGAAGGCGGCAGAGAGCCGCGACAACGGCAACCTCCTCGAGGCGGCCGTCGATGCGGCGCGCGCACGCGCCTCGCTCGGCGAGATCTCCGATGCGGTGGAGAAGGTCTCGGGACGCTTCCAGGCGGTCATTCATACGATCTCTGGCGTTTACTCCTCCGAGTTTACGGACAAGACCGAGCTTGACCGCGCCCGTGAGATGGCGGACGAGTTCGAGGAACTCACGGGCCGCCGTCCGCGTATCTTCGTCGCGAAGATGGGACAGGACGGACACGACCGCGGGCAGAAGGTCATCGCGTCCTCCTTCGCCGACATGGGCTGGGACGTCGACGTGGGGCCCCTGTTCCAGACGCCCGCAGAGACAGCGCAGGACGCGGTCGACAACGACGTGCACATGGTCGGGTTCAGCTCCCTCGCAGCGGGACACAACACGCTCCTGCCGCAGCTCGTCGATGAACTGAAGAAGCTCGGACGTGACGACATCATGGTCTGCATCGGCGGCGTCATCCCCGTGCAGGACTATGACAACCTCTACGAGCACGGCGCGGTTGCGATCTTCGCACCGGGTACGAACATCCCCGAGGCGGGCATCAAGCTCCTGACCCTTCTCATCGCACGCGCGAAGGAAGAAGCCGCAGGATAAGGCAAATAGCGGCGCCGCTCTCTGCATGAGGGCGGCGTTTTGCCGCCATACAACAGAATGGTTGCCGTGCGTGCCCCTTCGCAGAACCCTCGTTACGCAAGCGGTCGGACACTTATCTGCCAAAACACCTGCGGATTCCAAACGCGCTCCGCTTGAACGGTTAAAATCCGCAGGGGGCAGAACGTGTCCTCTTTTCCGCTTGCTTCTCTAGGGTTTGCTCAGGGGAACTGCACGTCTATACAATACAGAAAATATCAACGCCATAATTTTTCCTAGTAGGAAAGGAGGCTTTATGAGCGAAAAATATACCACAGAACGGCCCGACTGGGTACCCGAGGACGCCGACGCGAAGTTTACGACGAGCGTCATGGGCGGCATCGAGGGCATCAAGGATCTGACCGTCGGCAACATCAACCCGAAATTGCTGAACGGGACAGGGATGTCCCACCGCAAACTTGTCCTCAGTGAAGATGACTATGTTGAGGGCGTGGCCCGCGGCGACCGCATGACGCTATCTCGTGCGATCACGCTCATCGAGAGCAACAGCAGCAAGCACTTCAAGCGTGCCCAGCGCGTGCTTCAGCGCCTGCTGCCGAAGACGGGCAATGCTCTGCGCATCGGTATCACGGGCGTGCCGGGGGCAGGCAAGTCCACGATGATCGAGGCGTTCGGCAATATGCTCTGCGATGCGGGACATCGTGTCGCTGTGCTCACCGTTGACCCCACAAGTTCTGTCACGAAGGGCTCGATCCTCGGCGACAAGACACGTATGGGAACCCTCTCGCGCCGTCCCGAGGCGTTCATCCGCCCCTCTCCTGCAGGCGGCACACTCGGCGGCGTCGCGCGCAAGAGCCGTGAGACCATGCTGCTCTGCGAGGCGGCCGGCTACGACGTTATCATCATCGAGACCGTCGGCGTCGGGCAGTCCGAGACGACGGTGCGCTCCATGGTTGACTTTTTCCTGCTCGTCGTGCTGACGGGCGCGGGCGATGAACTCCAAGGCATCAAGAAGGGCATCATGGAGCTTGCGGATGCGATCGTCATCAACAAGGCGGACGGGGACAACCTCATCAAGGCGAAGGTCGCACGCGGGCAG
Source organism: Centipeda felix (assembly GCF_900186465.1). Classification (GTDB taxonomy): domain Bacteria; phylum Bacillota; class Negativicutes; order Selenomonadales; family Selenomonadaceae; genus Centipeda; species Centipeda felix. The sequence goes on along the minus strand of NZ_LT891958.1, from coordinate 457,884 downwards.
TACGAGCGCATGATCGAGTTTATCCGCCCCGCGACACCGGGCTGGGAGACGCACGCTTACCTTGCCTCCGCGATCGAGAAGACAGGACTTGCCGAGCTGTGGGAGATCATCCGCATCTTTCGCGAGAAGACCACGAAGAGCGGCGTGTGGAAGAAGCGGCGCGACGGGCAGCTGCTCGACTGGATGAACAGTATGATCGACGAGCATCTGCACAACCTGTTCTTCGATGATGCCGTTGTGCGCGGGCGCATGCCCGAGGTAAAGGATGCGGTCCTCTCGGGCGGCATCTCACCGACCCAGGCAGTTGCGGAGCTGCTCAGTGTATTCGATGTGCACCGTGCGGCGGGACGGCAGGTCGACCTCTTTACGAATTGAGGAGGTGTACCCATGACGAAACGCATCTGCCTTTCGGGTGCGGATATGTACGAGCTCGAGGAGGTGTTTCGCGGACGGCGCGGCATCGTCTCCGTCCGCACGGGCTACATCAACGCTGCGCCGCAGACCGCGCACGAGGATGCGCTGACAGGCGCGTCGGGCGGTCGTGTGGGCGTTGAGATCGTTTACGATCCCAAAAAGACGGACATCTCACAGCTGCTCGATCTGCATTTTTCCGTCGTTACGCCGTACAGCATCGACGGGCAGGGCTATGTGCGCGGTGCCGTGTATCGCGCGGGCATCTTCTACGAGAGTGCGGAGGACGAGCCGCAGATTGCGCTCTACCTCACCTTTCTCGCAGGCAAGGGACGCTGCCCCGCGACGGGGGAGCACCTGACACTCAATGATCCGAACAGCAGTGCGGCAGCACGGCGCGTTATGCACGCTACGATGGAGCGGCTGATCTCGTTTCAGCCGGCAGCGGACGAGCATCAAGGCTATCTCACGCGGCATCCCGAGACGGAGACCTACATCGACCTTGCACGTCTGCGCGAACTTGTTAAACTATAGGAAGTACTGATAAATCCAGCACTGCCGTCTTAGCGCATTTTTTGCCCGCACTGTGTCGGCAAATTGGGCAAAAATCTGCGCTAATCTGACAGATTTTATTTTATCAGCGATTCCCCCAAAAGACCATTGGCCCGTGGGACCAGTGGTCTTTTTTTGGATCATAGACGATTTTTATTTTTATACAGAATTATTTTATGCTATAATCAAAAGAATAAAAAAGTTCTATAGTGTCGTTCCATACGCGCATGTGCCGGATCTTGCGACAGTGTGCAGAATGGACGGGGAAACCAAAGGGGAGACGAGTATGAGCATACGCACGAAACTACAGTCGATTCTTATTCTGCTGTTTGTATTCATCGTGGGATTAGTTGGGCTGAACTTCTTTACGTTCAATGAACTCAAGGGGGATGCGCCTGCGGTCAACGCTTCCGGCTCGCTGCGGATGCGCGCCTATCAGCTTTCGTGGGGGGCAGCACGGCTCGTGTCGGCAGATGAGGGCGACGCACAGACGCTGCGCGCGGCGATGCAGAAGAATCTGGAGGACTACGATCGTATTCTGAAGGGGCTGGAGCAGGGCGATGCGGCGATGGGGCTGACGGCACCCTCGGATGAGGCGGTCCAGCGACAGCTCGGCGTTGTGAAGCCGCTGTGGGAGGCGTATCGTGCTGATATCCGTGCCGCTGCCGAGGGAACGGATGAGGAGGCGCGCCGCACCGCAGAGGCAAAGACAGCAAAAGAGGTTGCGCCCTTTGTGGCAGAGGTCAACAAGTTGGTCGCTGCCTACGATGCCGCCGGACAGGCGAAGATCGAAAGGTCCAAGGACATCCAGCTCGGCGTGATTCTGCTTGCTGTTCTTGTGGTGGGCGGTGCACTCTGGCTGATTCTCACACAGATTCTGCGCCCCCTGGCGGCGCTGACGGATTCGTTTCGCGGCATTTCTGAGGGCGAGGGGGATCTGACGCAGCAGCTTCACGCAGCGCGCGATGATGAAATCGGACGGATCGTCCTCTACTTCAACACCTTCGTCGGGAAACTGCGTACGATCATACGCGGCGCACAGGAGAGTGCAGCGGAGGTTGCACAGCTCTCCGGTGCACTCTCGCAGGCAAGCGGTGAGAGCAGCAAGGCCGTCGAAGTGGTCGCCGGCTCCGTCACCGATGTCGCAGGGCGGGCGAATGAACAGAATACGGATATGCAGGCCCTCGCGGACCATGTGGAACAGATCGCGGAACACATGGCGCAGATGCTCGCGGCTGCCAAACGCTCTGCTGCCCTCTCGGCGGATTCTGAGGGAAAGGCAGCGGATGGAAGGGACGGTGCGGCACGTGTTGCATCCCAGACCGATGGCCTGCGCGATATTGTCATGACGATGGATCGGAATGTGCAGACGCTCACGCAGTATGCGGAGGACATCAATCAGATCATCGATCTCATTAAGGGCATCTCGGGGCAGACGAATCTGCTCGCGCTCAACGCTGCGATCGAAGCTGCACGTGCGGGGGAGAGCGGACGTGGTTTTGCTGTCGTCGCGGAGGAGGTGCGCAAGCTCGCTGAGAGCTCGAGCCTTGCGGCGGACGATGTCACGGAAAAGATGACCGGCATTCGTCAGCAGGTGCATGAGACGCGCAGTGCAAATCAGGAGCTGGTCAGCGAGCTCGAGAAGATCACGGAGGCGGTTGCTGCAGTGCGTGCCTCGCTGAATGCCATCGCTGCGAGCTCCGAGGAGAGCCGCCGTGCGGCAGCTGAGATCGTGCAGCTGAATCAGACGGCATCGACAGGCGCACAGAACGTTGTGGGCACGTCGGGGAATGTCGCATCAGCGGCAAAACAGATTGCGGGGCTCACCGAGGACTCGGCAGCTGCCATCGAGGAGCAGAGCGCGACCATGGAACAGGTCGTCGCTACTGCAGAGCGCTTGTCCGGTTTGTCGGCGAAGCTGGACGGCCTCGTCGGAAAGTTCAAGACCTGACTCCAGTGAGACGCCGTTATGCCATGTTTATGGGGGCGGATAAAATTCGTGTGTGCTCCTTGGCGCATCTTTTTTCGTCCGGCCTGTGTCAACAATCTTCCGCACAGCCTTTGCTGGGCGTCGGTCGCTTTCCTTGGAAGGGAAAATCTGCACCGATCGATCGGCTGTTATTTTATCAGCGATTTCTTATGCGGATGTATCAGATGGGGGATTGCGCCGCGTTCTTCCTGCGATATACCAGCGGAAAGGACTTTTCTGTTGAAACGAGAGGGGAACTATGTCCATTCATAATAAACTGCGAATCACACTCGTCGCCCTTTTCGTCTTCATTATCGGGCTGGTCGGGCTGAACTTTGCCACCTTTGCCCAGCTGGACGGGGACGCTCCCGCCGTCAATGCCTCCGGCTCGCTGCGCATGCGTGCCTATCAGCTTGCATGGCTCTCGGCACGTATGGTCTCCGCCGATGCAGCGGAGGCAGCGGAGCTCCGTAGTATGATGATGGTGCAGATCGAGATGTATGACCGCATCCTTGCGGGGCTGCGCAGGGGAGATGCCGAGCTCGGCCTTCGTCCGGCATCGGATGAGGCGATCAAGGAACAGCTGCGCACGCTGCAGCCTCTCTGGGAGGAGTACCGCACAAATGTGTTCGCCGTCACGGGGGCTGTGGGGACGGAGGAAAAGCACGAGGCGAATGCCGTCGTTGCTGCCGAAGTTGACGGCTATGTGACCGAGGTGGACAAGCTCGTCACGGCGTATGACAATGCCAGCCAGGCAAAGATCGGCGTTTCCAAGCAGATCGGCGTGGGCGTGATCGTCCTTGCGTTCCTTGTCTTTGCCGTGTCCTCCTACTGCATCATCATGGAGGTACTGCGGCCGATTGCGGCACTGACTGCATCGTTCCGCGAGGTCGCGGGCAAGGAGGCGGATCTCACCCAGCAGCTCACCACCAGACGATTTGACGAGATCGGGCGCATTGTGCAGTCCTTCAACACCTTTGTCAGCGAGCTGCGCCGGATCATGCAGCGTGCGCAGACTTGCGCAGCCGAGGTCGCGGGGCTGTCGGATACGATGTGGCGGGCGAGTGTTGAGAACAGCAAGGCAGTCGAGTACAATGCGCTTGCCATCACCCATGTTGCCGCGCACACCAGCGAGCAGGATGAGAATGTCCAGATGCTCGCGTCGAGTGTGACCGGCATCTCTGCACATCTGGAGGAGATGCAGGTACTTACACAGGCGGAGAACGTGAACCGTACGGCGCTCCTCACCTCTATTGAAGCGGTACGCGCCTGCGCACAGGTCGCAGCAGCGGCATCGGAGGAGGTCGCCAAGGCCTCACGTGAGATCGCGGGACATACAACGGATGCGGCGGCCGCAATCGAGCAGGAAACCGCCTCTCTCGATGCCTTTGCCGCAACGGCCGAGCATCTCAAGGGCCACGCTGCCGAGCTGGATGAGCTGGTTGGCAAGTTCAAGGTGTAGCACGGTGGATTCTTGCCTCGCATGGAGCAATGCCGTACCATAGGATCGGGATTTGGATGTGTATGAAATAGGAGGTATACCATGGAGGTCAAGGCAGATCTTGCGCAGGATGTGTTCAAGGATGCGGGGGAGAGCGTCATTTTTGTCATGCTCTCGTTGAAGCGTGAGGACATCGAGAAGGAACGGGAGATCATCGCCGATATGGCGGACCGCATCGAAGCAATTCAGCGTTCGATGAACATCCGCGTTGCACCGGAGATGGTAAAGCTCACCTTTGGGTTCAGCAACCGCGCATGGGAGTATCTCTTCCCGCATGCCGCGAAACCAAAGGAACTTGAGGATTTCAAGGGCGTCAATGGGAAGAACCATCAGGCCCCGACGACGCCTGCCGATCTTTTCCTGCACGTACGTGCAGATGAGGCATCGACGACCTATCTCGTCGTCGATCAGATCATGGGCTTCCTGCGCCCCATCGTGGATGTTGTGGATGAGACGCACGGTTTTCACTATCGTGAGGGTCGTGCCATCATCGACTTTATCGACGGGACGGAGAATCCCGTCGGTGAGGAGGCGAAGGAGTGGGCGATCATTGGCGCGGAGGATCCCGACTTCATCAATGGCTCCTATGCCTTCGCACAGAAGTATGTTCACGATCTCGATGCGTGGCGCGCCCTGCCGACCGAGGTGCAGGAAAAGTACATCGGCCGTCGGAAGTACAGCGATCTGGAGCTCGACGATGACGAGAAGGACCCGCGCGCACACAACATCATCTCGCAGGACAACCGCGACGACGAGGAACACAAGATCGTGCGCATGAACGTCGTCTATGCGAATCCGGGCGAGGGCGTGCGCGGCACCTACTTTATCGGCTATGCACGCCACTGGGATGTGACGCGCACGATGGTCATCAATATGTTCACGCAGGACGATCGCCTGCTCGAGTACTCGACGGCACTGAAGGGACAGCTCTTCTTCATCCCGTCGAAGGAGCTCATGGGGCGCATCGCCGAGGGTGAATTGTTCTAAAACGCAAAATACCGCCGTGCCGAGGATCTCGGTGCGGCGGTATTTTTCTATGCCGTTATTCTTTGATCGGTTTTTTGAGCATCGACAGGATGACAGCACCGACGATGGCGCCGATGATGATGCTCACGAGGTACATGAGCGGGTTGCCGATGGTCGGGACGACGAAGATGCCGCCGTGGGGCGCACGCAGCGTGCAGTCAAAGACCATGGTGAGTGCGCCCGCAAGTGCCGAGCCGACGACCATCGAGGGGATGACGCGGACGGGATCGGCGGCAGCAAAGGGAATGGCACCCTCCGTAATGAAGGAGAGCCCCATGACGTAGTTCGTGATGCCCGCCTTGCGCTGGCTCTCGGTGAAGCGGTTCTTAAAGAGGGTAGTCGCTAGGGCAATCGCGAGCGGCGGAACCATGCCGCCGGCCATGACTGCCGCCATGACGTGATACTCGCCCGAGGCGAGGAGCCCCGTGCCCGTGACATACGCCGCCTTGTTGATTGGGCCGCCCATGTCGATCGCCATCATGCCGCCGACAACAATGCCCATAAGGACGCGCGCTGAGGGATCCATGCTGCCGAGTGTCGCGACCATCCATGTGTTGATGGCGGCGACGGGCGGCGTGATGATGAAAAGGGTGATAAAGCCGATGATGAGGATGCCGAAGAACGGATAGAGCAGGACAGGCTTGATGCCGTCGAGTGCGGCGGGCAGTCCCGCAAAGCCCTTCTTCAGCAAGTTGACGGCATAGCCGCCGATAAATCCTGCGAGGAGTGCACCGAGGAAGCCCGTGCCGTGTGCACCCGCGAGTGCGCCGCCGACGAAGCCGACGGCGAGACCGGGGCGGTCAGCGATGGACATGGCGATGAAGCCCGCGAGAACGGGAAGCATAAAGCCGAACGATGCGCCGCCGACATCCATGAAGAATTTGGCGAGCGGGGTGTTCGAGCCGAAATGCGACGGGTCAATCGTGTAGTCGTCAAAGAGGAAGGCGAGGGCGATGAGGATGCCGCCGCCGACGACGAACGGGAGCATGTGCGAGACGCCGTTCATGAGGTGCTTGTAGATCTGGCGTCCGAGGCTCTCCTCCTCGGATGCATCCGCCCCCTCTGCCGTATCCGCGCCGCTCGCGTGATAGACGGGCGCGGAGCCCGCGAGGGCACGGTCGATGAGCTCGTCTGCCTTGTTGATGCCGTCCGCGACCTTCGTGATGACGACGCGGTGTCCGTCAAAGCGCGACATGGCGACGTTCTTGTCCGCCGCGACGATGATGCCATCGGCGGCCGCGATCTCCTCCGGTGTGAGGACGTTCTTTGCGCCCGCCGAGCCGTTCGTCTCGACCTTGATGGAGATGCCGCGCTTCTTCGCGTGCTGTTCCAGGCTCTCCGCCGCCATGAAGGTGTGCGCGATGCCCGTGGGGCAGGCGGTAACGGCGAGGATCTGGATGTGGTCGGCGGCAGGTGCGCTCTCCGTGCTCTCCTCCGCGGCTCTCGGCGCGGTGAAGGTGCCGTTTTCCTTCGCGTCGATGAGGCCGCGGAATTCCTCGACGGTCTTGGCGGCGATGAGTGCTTCCTTGAAGTCGGGATCCATAATCATGGTCGCAAGGCTGGAGAGAATGGTGAGGTGCTCGTCGTTTGCGCCGTTCGGTGCGGCAATCATGAAGAAGAGGCGGCTCGGGTTGCCGTCCATCGCGGCAAAGTCCATGCCGTCGGGGATGGTCATGGCGGCGAGACCTGCTGCCTTTACGCCGTCGCTCTTGGCGTGCGGGGTTGCAATGCCGTCGCCGAGGCCCGTCGTGCCGCTCGCCTCACGTGCGAGTACGTCCTTGACGTACTGTTCCTTGTTACTGAGGTTTCCACCCTTTTCCATGCAGTCCGCGAGCAGGCGGATGGCTGCCTCCTTGGAGGCGGGGGCGGAGACGCCGAGGGCTATGCTCTTAGGGTTAAGAAGGTCGTTGATATGCAAAGGGAAAACCCTCCTTTTTCATTGTATTGTATCTGCTGTGCAATATTCCTTGAAAATATCCGCATTGTTTGGCGTGGCGTGCAGTCCTTTAGCAAACCCTGGTGGAGCAACCGGCACAGAGTGTGCGGCCCGCCCCCTGCGGATTTTAATCGTTCAAGCGCAGCGCGTTTGGAATCCGCAGGTATTTTGGCGGACGAGCACACGACCGCTTGCGTAACGAGGATTCTGCGCAGGACACACGCCACATGGGATTGCACAGCTGCGATAGGTTTACGTTCATACACGCAGGACGCACGCCGCTCTTACATCACGCGATTGTTTTCAGCAGCGCGAGAGCCTCCTCGCGCGTGGCAAGGTTCTCGGAGAATGCCGAGGCGGAGCCGGTCGCAACGCCCATGTAGAAGGCGCGCTCGTAGTCGCCGTCCGACTCCATATAGCCTGCGAGGAAGCCTGCGACCATTGAGTCGCCTGCGCCGACAGAGTTGACGAGTGTGCCCTTCGGCGCGGCAGAGCGATAGAATACGCCCTCCTCGGTGAGGAGGATCGCACCGTCGCCCGCCATGGAGATGAGGACGTTTGTCGCGCCCTCGTCCTGCAGGCGTTTCGCATGCTCGATGATCTCGTCGTCTGTGTTCAATGTCACGCCGAACATCTCGCCAAGCTCGTGATTGTTTGGCTTGATGAGAAACGGATGATACTTCAGCACACGCCGCAGAAGGTTCTTCGTCGCATCCACGACAATGCGGATGCCGCGCCCGTCGAGGTGTTCCATGATGCGTTCATAGATATCGTCGGGCAGGGTATTCGGAATCGACCCTGCGAGGACGAGGGTGTCACCGTGTGAGAGACGATCGAGCTTTTCAAACAGCGCGCGCTGCGCTTCGGGCGGAATCTTCGGCCCCTGCCCGTTGATCTCCGTCTCACGCTCCGCCTTGATCTTGACGTTGATGCGTGAGAACCCTTCGTCGAGATGTACGAAGTCCTCCGTCACATTGAATGAGCGGAGCTGCTGCTGCATCGCTGTACCTGTGAATCCCGCGAGGAAGCCGAGTGCCGTTGCATCATGTCCGAGATTTTTCAGTACGATGGCGACGTTGATGCCCTTGCCTCCCGGCAGGATCTGCTCATAGTTCACGCGGTTGATCTCGCCCGGGGTGAACTGCTCCAATCGGACGATGTAGTCAATCGACGGATTGAAGGTGACCGTGTAGATCATATACATCCCTCCTGTCCCATTACAGATGAATCTCTTTCCAATATTGCCATCATATAATGCAGGCACAGTAAAGTCAAGGAAGTCGTTCTCATAGCGGTGGACTTGTCAGCGGATTTTCTTTCCTCTATAATAAAAAAGAAAGGTACAGCGTTTTTGGGGAATGGGAGGACGTATGAACGAAATCGTAGACAGCAGTACTGAGCAGATTATTGTGGAGGCACAGGAAAAGCCGGCACCGACGCCGCACCCCAAGAAGGCAGCTCCGAAGGGGGCATTTTTCTACATCAAAAAATGCCTGCGGCTCATTATCGGTGCCTTCATCACTGCCGTAGGACTCGATCTTTTCCTCATCCCGAACAATGTCATCGACGGCGGCGTCGTCGGTTTGTCGATCATGTCGCAGACGATCACGGGCATGAGCCTCGGCGTGTTCCTCGTGCTCTATAATATTCCCTTTGTCTTTATGGGGTACAAACAGATCGGCAAGAGTTTCGCGCTCTCGACGGTCTTTGCCATCATCATGCTCTCGATCTGGTCGAGTGTGCTTCACGACGTACCGCAGGTGACGAACGATCCCTTCCTTGCCGCGATCTTCGGCGGCGTCGTGACGGGGCTCGGCGTCGGTATCGTCATGCGTACGGGCGGCTGCTTCGACGGGACAGAGATCGTCGCGATCATCATGGATGCGCGGACGCAGTTCTCCGTCGGCGAGGTGGTCATGTTCATCAACCTCTTTATCCTCTCCTCGGCGGGCCTGCTCTACGGCTGGGACAAGGCGATGTACTCGCTTTTTGCCTACTTCGTCATCGCAAAGATGATTGACGTCGTGCTGAAAGGGCTCGATGAGTCGTATGCCGTCATGATCGTCACGAGCGAGCATGAGGAGATGACCGAAGCGCTCAACGAACGCCTCGGGCGCGGTGTGACACTGCTGCACGGCGCGGGCGGCTACACGGGCGATGCAAAGGAGATCCTTTACTGTGTCGTCACACGCCTCGAACTGGACAAGCTGAAGGAGATCGTCCTTGACAAGGACGAGCGCGCCTTTGTGACCATCAATGCCGTGCATGACATCGTGGGCGGACGTTTCAAGAAAAAGGCGATTCACTAAGGATTCCCCAAAGCCTCCCCCGTACACGCGGGGGAGGGGGCCGCGAAGCGGGGGAAGGGGCATCGTCTGCAATGTATCCGTGCTTTCTTGGGGGAGATTGATCGGTGATGAAACAGTTTCTCAGATATACGGCTCTGCTGAGCTTCTTTCTTCTGCTCCTGCCCACGGCACCTGCGCTTGGCGCTGCGCGTATCGCACAGCTGCCGCTCGTGGTGGAGGGCGGTGCGGCAGACGTTGATGCGGAGACGGTGGATGCGCTCGAGGATATGGTCGCGCGCGATCTCCACATGCCGCTGAACGATACGATGGGCTGGCTCACCTATGTCGATGAACGTGCGCTGCTCGATGCGTATGATAGTGCCTGTGGGCAGTATGCCACGCGGCGCGGCTATGACTATCCTGCTGTCCTGCGTGCGACGGCAGATGCCGTGGAGGCAGACCTCGTCGTTCTGCCAATCCTCACGACCTACTATGAGGAGATATATTACACGAGTATCTTCTATGAGGAGAATTTTCTGCACAGCGGTGCCGCCGTCCGCCTACTCGTCTATGACCGCGCAGCGGGGGAGATCATTGACCGCCGCGATGCGCGCTCATACGCGGATGAGGATCAGCCGAGCGGCAGGGCGTATGTCCTCGCGGGCGAGGTGGTGCGTAACGTCCTCGCCGCGGCTAATCTCCGTGCACACCTGTGCAACCTGCGCGAGACGGCGCGAGGGGTGTCATACCACAAAAAGAGAGAGGCGGTTATACCGCCTCTCTCTTTGTATACGGAGGAATCGCTGGTCAGAGCTTCCCTTGGCCGTTTATGATCGTTTGTGTCGGCGCGATGAGTTTAACCCCGTTTTCGTCAAAGTAACGGAGATAGGCATCAGATGGACGCTTGTTGGTCACAACATATTCGAGATCCTTCAGGGCGCAGTAACTCATGAGAGTCGCATGGTCGAATTTTGAATCATCTACGAGAAGAATATGAGGACAGTTCTTTTTCATTAGGCTCTGTTTGAGCTCACATTCCAGTGGGGAGGTGTTGGTCGCTCCATGTTCAATGGAGATGCCTGTGCTGGCGAGAAATGCTTTTGTGACGTTATAGCGCCGCAGACACTCGACGGCCTGAGGTCCGATAAATGCCTTCGACGGGGCATAGAATGTGCCGCCGGTAGAGATGACGTTCAGACGGGTGTATGTCACGGCCATGTTAATCACGTGGACACTGGCGGTAACGATGGTCAGCCGTTGCTTGTCGAGCAAGTAGGGCACCATGTGCATCGTGGTGGTGCCAGAGTCAATGTAGATGACATCACCGTCGTCCACGAGATCTGCAGCAAGATGACCAATGAGTTTTTTTGCCTCAGCGTTGCGCCCTTCACGAAAGGCAAATGGTTCGGGCGCATTTGCAGGTGGGTCGGCGAGGACGATACCGCCATATACCTTCTCAATGATGCCTTTTTCCTGCAGGTCGGCGATATCGCGTCGAATGGTGTTCTTGGAGACGCCGAACATATCACAAAGGTCATTGATGGAGATGTTATGGGCTTCTTTTAGTGCTTCGTGTATTTTTCGTCTGCGATCTATTTTCATATATGATCCCCTGAATCAGACGCGTTCATCAGCGTCAAAGTAAGAAGGGCAACATACCCAACTTTTGTTCAAATCCAACGATTCTATCATATCACGATTTTACAAGATATACAAGTAATTGCCTTCTTTGCCGTATTGAAAAAGGCATGTGGTGCTTTTTAAGTGTAGGAGGAAGCCCCCCTATTGACAGGATAAAAAAGAATCTTTAATAGTTGACAACGTGATGAAAAAGGTGTAAATTATTTCCATGAGATAATCAAAACATTATCAAAATGTAAATGGTGATCAGGATAGGAGAGTGGACAATATGGGTTACACATTTATGGTTCCTGCCAAGATTATTTCCGGTACGAATGTGATCGAGGAATTGGGGGAGCACATCCGCGGCAAGGGTACCAAAGCACTGATTGTCACAGATCCGTTCATGGTGAAGTTTGGCAATGCGGCAAAGGTGGAATCTGCGCTGACGAAGGCGGGCATCCCCTATGTCATCTATGATGGGGCAAGTGCCGAACCGACCGATACGATTGTTTACGATGGCTTGAGTGTCTATAAGAAAGAGAACTGCGATTTCATCATTGCACTCGGCGGTGGTTCTCCGATGGATGCAGCAAAAGCGATTGCCTTTATGTCTGTCTCCAAAGGGAAGATCAGCGACTATATGCACGTCAGCATCGATATGCAGGTTCCCTATCTCGTGGCGATTCCAACGACGGCGGGCACGGGCTCCGAGGTGACGAAGAACACGATCATCACGGACACGGAGAACAATGTCAAGATGCTGCTCGGCGGTCCCTCGATCATCCCTGCACTCGCGGTGGTCGATCCCTCGTTTACGATGACGGCGCCGCCCGCCGTGACGGCAGCGACGGGCGTGGATGCCCTCTGCCATGCGATTGAGGCGTACACGTCGCGCCGCGCACAGCCGCTGACGGATACGTTTGCACTCTCCGCCATCAAGAAGATTTACAAGAATCTCCCGCTCTGCTATGCGGACGGCAAAAATGTCGAGGCGCGCCTTGCCATGTCGATTGCGGCGACGGAGGCGGGCATTGCGTTCAACAACGCGTCGGTCACGATTGTCCACGGCATGAGCCGCCCCATCGGCGCCCTCTTCCACATCGCGCACGGCGTTTCAAACGCGATTCTCCTGCCCGCGTGCATGAAATTTGCGATTGAGGAGAACACGGATCGCTTTGCGACGATTGCACGCATTATGGAGGTTGCGGACGACACGACGCCCGACCATGATGCAGCCGTTGCGTTTGTTGCAGAGGTGGCGCGCTTCTGCAAGGAGGTTGGTATCCCAACGACGGAGGAGTGCCTTGCGCAGCGCGGCTTCACGAAGGAGGACTTCCTCGCGCAGACGGACAAGATGGCGGCAGATGCACTTGAGAGCGGCAGCCCCCAGAACACGATGCGCGTTCCGACGAAGGAAGAGATCATCGCGATTTACAACGAGCTGTTCTAACGAGCATATACAGGAGGGAATGCCATGCCACTTGTCAAATTGTCCGATCTGGTGACGAAGCCGGATCACACGTATGCGGTGGGCGCGTTCAACGTCTCCGACATGGAGATGGCGATGGGCGCGATCAGAGCCGCCGAGGAGATGAACGCACCGCTCATCCTGCAGGTGGCAGAGGGGCGGCTGCGCTATTCCCCGCTTGACCTCCTGGGGCCTGTGATGGTCGCGGCGGCGAAGAAGTGCAAGATGCCGACAGCGGTGCACCTCGATCACGGCGGCACGATGGAGACGATCCAGCTTGCGCTCGACCTCGGCTTTACCTCGGTCATGTTCGATGGCTCGAAGTATCCCCTCGATGAGAACATCGCACGCACGCGCGAAGTCGTGAAGCTCGCGAAGAGCTACGGTGCGGATGTCGAGGCGGAGATCGGTCGCGTGGGCGGCGCCGAGGGCGACTACAAGAGTGTGGACATCCTCGTCACGAGTGTGGAGGAGGCGAAGCGCTTTGCCGCGGAGACGGAGGTCGACGCGCTCGCCGTCGCCATCGGTACGGCGCACGGGAACTACAAGGAGCAGCCCGTCCTGCGCATCGACCGCCTCAAGGAGATCGCAGCGGCCGTCAAGACCCCGCTCGTTCTCCACGGCGGCACGGGTCTGACGCATGAGGATTTCCGGCAGTGCATTGCAAATGGGATTCAGAAGATCAACATTGCGACGGCATCCTACGACTCCTCGGCGAACCGCATCCGCAAGGTGGCGGCGGAGAAGCCCGACGCCCGCTACTTCGACTTCAGCGAGGCAATCGTGGAGGGGACGTACGAGAACGTCAAGAAGCACATGGAGATCTTTGGCATGAAGGATAAGGCATAAGGAGAGGAACGATGGCACTCATTACCTTTGATGCAAACAAGAAGCGCGACGTGGTTCTGATCGGACGCGTGACGCTGGACTTCAACCCGAACGAGCTGAACCGCACGCTGGACAAGGTGGAGACGTTCTCTATGTATCTCGGCGGCTCGCCGGGTAATATGGCGGTCGGCATCAACAAGCTCGGCAAGAAGGTCGGCTTCATCGGCGCTGTCTCAAACGATCAGTTCGGTGATTTTGTGCTGAACTACTTCAAGGAGAGGGATATCGACACGAGTCAGATGGTGCGCGCGAAAAACGGCGAGCGCATCGGGCTGACGTTCACGGAGATCAAGAGTCCGACGGAGTCGAGCATCCTCATGTACCGTGACGATGTGGCGGATCTCACGATTGCGCCCGAGGATGTGGATGAGCAGTACATCGCTGACACGAAGATCCTCATCATCTCGGGCACGGCACTCTCGGCAAGTCCGTCGCGCGAGGCGTGTCTCATCGCCGCGCAGTATGCGAAGAAGCATGGCACGCGCATCATCTTCGACGTGGACTACCGCCCGTACAGCTGGCGCACGAAGAAGGACATCCAGATCTACTACTCGCTCGTAGCGTCGATGGCGGATGTCATCATCGGCTCGCGTGACGAGATCAACCTCACCGAGGGCTACGACGAGGATGCGACGGAGCCGGCGGATCACCTCATCGCGGACAAGTACATTGCACAGGGGACGAAGATCGTCGTCATCAAGCATGGCAAGGCGGGCTCGATTGCCTATACGGCGGATAAGAAGGCATACAAGGTGTCGTCTTACAACATCAAGCTGCTGAAGTCTTTCGGTGGTGGCGATGCCTATGGCAGTGCCTTCGTCTATGGACTCCTTGAAGGATGGTCTGTAGCGGATTCGCTGCAGCACGGCACGGCACATGCGGCAATGGTTGTTGCAAGTCATAGCTGCTCGAATGCGATGCAGACGGTCGAGCAGATCGATGCCTTTATGACGGAGCACAAGGCGGAGAAAGTTATTACGGAGATCGCGTGGGAGGCGGCACTATGAGATTCGGACGTCTTGGCGCAGAGTTAAAGCATGGCTACAATGCTATGACAACGCGCGAGAGTGATATGCTGATGGATATCGGCTATCAGTTGATGGATGAAAATGAGGTCGTGGAGTTCGAGGATGTCCTGCAGGAGACGGCGTTTGTCATTCTCACAGGGGATGTCGAGGTGCAGTGGGACGGCAAAAAGGAAATCATGCACCGCACATCGCTCTTTGATGAGGCTCCCTACTGCCTTCATGTTCCGCGTGGGAAAAAGGTGGTGCTGAAGGCGCTGAAACGCTCGACGGTGCTTGTGCAGAAGACGGAGAATGACCGTGACTTTGCGCCGGTCTTCTATCGCCCGGCAGACATCCAGTCGCCCGTCTTTGGCAGCGGCATGTGGCACCGCACGGCGGAGCGCACGGTGCGCACGATCTTCGACTATGAGAATGCGCCGTACTCCAACATGGTCAACGGCGAGGTCGTGAATACGCCGGGCTGCTGGTCGGGCTACATCCCGCACAACCATCCGCAGCCGGAGGTATACACCTACCAGTTCGACAAACCGCAGGGCTTCGGCGCAGCGTTCATCGGCGACAATGCCTTTAAGATCGAGCACAACAGCTGGTCGGAGATCACGGGCGGCTATATGCACCCGCAGGTCGCAGCGCCCGGCTACGCCATGTGGTATAGCTGGATGATCCGTCATCTGCCCGGCGACCCGTGGAAGAAGACGCGCACGGATCTGCCCGAGCATACGTGGCTGCTCGACGAGAACGCGAAGATTTGGCAGCCAAACCGCTAAGGTTTCAGGAATATGAGTGGAGGAGAGCACATGGAAAAGACGATTCGCCTTACAGTCGCACAGGCACTCGTGAAGTTCCTCAACAACCAGTACATTGAATTCGATGGCAAGCAGAATCCGATGTTCGAGGGCATCTTCGGCATCTTCGGCCATGGCAACGTGGTCGGCATCGGACAGGCGCTTGAGCAGGATGCGGGAAATCTCATCATGCGCATGGGGCGCAACGAGCAGGGCATGGCGCACGCAGCAATGGGCTTTGCAAAGCAGAAGCGCCGCAAGCAGCTCTACGCCTGCACCTCGTCCGTCGGTCCCGGCGCGCTCAACATGGTGACAGCGGCGGCAACGGCGACGGCGAACTGCATTCCCGTCCTCTTCCTGCCCGGCGATACCTATGCGGATCGCCAGCCGGATCCCGTGCTGCAGCAGATGGAGCAGCCGTCGAGCCTTTCCATCACGAGCAACGATGCCTTCAAGGCAGTCTGCAAATACTGGGATCGCGTGACGCGCCCCGAGATCCTCATGACGGCGTGCATCAACGCCATGCGCGTCCTCACCGATCCGGCGGAGACGGGTGCAGTCTGCATCGCGCTTCCGCAGGATGTCGAGGGTGAGGCGTATGACTACCCCGTGCATTTCTTCAAGAAGCGCGTCCATCGTATCGAGCGTCCTGCGCCCTCCCCGTATGCGATTGAGGAGGCGGTACAGCTCATCACGCGCAAGAAGAAGCCAATCATGATCTTCGGCGGCGGCGTGCGCTACTCCGAGGCGGAGGATACGTTCCGCGCATTCGCGGAGAAGTACGGCATCCCATTCGGCGAGACGCAGGCGGGCAAGGGCACGATCGTCTGGGATCACCCGCTGAACCTCGGCGGCATCGGCGAGACGGGCAGCCTCGGCGCGAACCTCATCGGCGCGGACGCGGATCTCGTCATCGGTGTCGGCACGCGCTATACGGACTTTACGACCTCCTCGAAGTGGCTCTATCAGAACCCCGAGGTGGAGTATCTCAACATCAACATCTCGCGCTTCCACGCGTACAAGATGGACGCCGTGCAGGTCGTCGCGGATGCGCAGGAGGGGCTCAAGGCACTGGATGCCGCTCTTGAAAAGACGGGATGGAAGGTCAGCGCGGACTATGCGGCAGCCGTGAAGGATGCCAAGGCAAAGACCGACGCCGAAGTCGACCGCATCTATCATCTTGAGTACACGGGTGAGGACTTCGTGCCCGAGGTCAACGATGCGTTTGACTTCAAGAAGGCGAGCAAGGAGTTTATCGAACTGACGGGTTCGTCCCTCCTCCAGACGCGCGTGCTCGGTGTGCTCGATGAGACAATCGACAAGAACGCCATCGTCGTCTGTGCAGCGGGCAGTCTCCCGGGCGACCTCCAGCGCGCATGGCGCACGAAGGAAGTCGACGGCTACCATGTCGAGTACGGCTTCTCCTGCATGGGCTACGAGCTGAACGCCTCCCTCGGTGTGCGCCTCGCCGCTCCAAACCGCGAGGTCTATGCACTCGTCGGCGACGCGGGCTACATGATGC
Source organism: Centipeda felix (assembly GCF_900186465.1). Taxonomy (GTDB): domain Bacteria; phylum Bacillota; class Negativicutes; order Selenomonadales; family Selenomonadaceae; genus Centipeda; species Centipeda felix. The sequence goes on along the minus strand of NZ_LT891958.1, from coordinate 440,887 downwards.
TCAACTCCGAGCTTGCCACAGCGATTGCCGAGGGCATCAAGGTCAACATCATTCTCTTCGACAACATGACGAACGGCTGCATCAACAACCTCGAAATAGGTCATGGACAAGGCAGCTACGGTACGGAGCTCCGCTTCCGCAACCCGAAGACCGGCCAGCTTGATGGCGGCTTCGTCCCCGTGGACTTTGCGATGAACGCGGCGTCCTTCGGACTGAAGACCTACAAGGTAAAAACGGCGGAGGAGCTGAAGGCGGCGCTCGAAGATGCGAAGAAGCAGACGGTCTCGACGCTCATTGACTGCAAGGTTCTCCCCAAGTCCATGGTACATGGATACGGCAACTGGTGGCGTGTCGGTACGGCAGAGGTCAGCACGATGGAAGAGGTCAACCGCATTCATCGTGAGCGTATGATTCCGCATCTTGACGCTGCACGTAAGTATTAAGAGAAGTGGACGGAGGAAAAAAGATGGCAAAGATTCGTTTGGGGATTGCTCCCATTGCGTGGACCAATGACGATATGCCGGATCTCGGCAAGGAAAACACCTTTGAGCAGTGTGTCAGTGAGATGGCACTCGCCGGATTCACGGGCTGTGAGGTCGGGGGAAAGTATCCGAAGGATACGACCGTGTTGAAGAAGGCTCTTGACCTGCGCGGCATGAGCATTGCCAGCGCGTGGTTCAGTTCCTTCCTCCTCACGCAGCCGTATGAAGAGGTAGAGAAGGACTTCATCGCGCACTGCGAGTTCCTGAAGACGATGGGCGCAGAGTTCTGCAATGTTGCAGAGCAGGGCAACAGCGTGCAGGGGAAATTGGATGTCCCTGTGTTCGACGGAAAGCCCTACAATACGGAGGAGCAGTGGAAGCTGCTCACCGAGGGACTGAACAAACTCGGTGCAGTTGCAAAGAAGATTGGCCTTACGATGACCTACCATCATCACATGGGTACGGGGGTTCAGACCACAGAGGAAATCGATCGCCTGATGGAGATGACGGATCCGACGCTCGTGTGGCTGCTTTATGACACGGGACATCTTGTCTGCTCCGGTGAGGATCACATTGCCATTCTGAAAAAGTATCTGCCGCGTATCCGTCACATTCATCTCAAGGATGTTCGTACTGATGTTTTGAAGAAGGTCAAGGCGGAAAAAATGAGCTTCCTGGATGGTGTGCGCGCCGGAATGTTCACTGTCCCCGGGGATGGCGACGTGGATTTTGCCCCTGTCTTTGACATTGTCAATGCGTCGAACTATGACGGATGGTATATTGTCGAAGCAGAGCAGGATCCTGCGAAGGCGAATCCGCTTGAGTATGCCATTAAGGCACGCAAGTACATCAAGGAAAAGGCGCATATCTGACATACGCCGGTACTGCCGGCACATGAAGGCTGCTGCAAGAGGCTTGCAGCAGCCTTCTTTTATGAACGAATGAAAGGGGAGAATGGCATGGAACTCTCCATGATCTTCATCAGTCTCATCCTGCTCATGGTCTTCGCCTACCGCGGCTACTCTATTATCTTCATCGCGCCGATCTTCGCCGTCGTCGCCGCCCTCGGCAGCGGACATTCTCTCATGCCGGTCTACAGCGAGATCTACATGACCAAGGCGGCAGAGTACATCAAGACCTACTATCCTGTTTTTCTCCTCGGTGCAGTCTTTGCAAAGATCATGGAACAGGGCGGTCTTGCCGCCGCTGTCGCGGATAAGATCGTGAAGACGCTCGGGCAGGACAAGGCGGTTCTTGCCGTCCTTATCGGCTGCGGCGTATTGACGTATGGCGGACTCTCTGTATTTGTGGTGGCGTTCGTTATGTATCCGTTTGCGGCAATCCTCTTCCGGCAGGCGGACATTCCGAAAAAACTTCTGCCGGGACTGCTCTGGATGGGCATTTTTACCTACAGCATGGTCGCCATCCCCGGCACGCCGCAGATCCAGAACATCATCCCGACCTCCTTCTTCGGCACAACCACATGGTCGGGACCGGTACTCGGCATCGTCGGCGCCGTCCTCTACTTCCTCATCGCGTGGGGGTGGATCGGCTATCGGCAGAGGACGCTCAACGCTAAGGGCGAGGGCTATGGACATCATGTCCTCAACGAGCCGGAGGAATCGACGGAGGCTCTGCCCGACTGGCGTCTTTCCGCGCTCCCGCTCGTCATGGTCATCGTCCTCAACCTCGTCATCAGCAACCCGTTTCATTGGGCGTGGGCGTATGCGTGGGCGGCGGACAGCCTGGAGAGTCTGCTCCCGATGAAACTCAGTCTGATGGCGAGCGGCATTGACAAGGTACAGGCCATCTGGTCGATCAATGTCGCCCTCCTCCTCTCGACCGTCGCCGCCGCCGTCATCGGACGCAAGCGTCTGCGGCTCAAGGGGGGACTATCGAATCCTGTCAACACGGGAGCAGTCGGTTCGACCACTGCCGTCCTCAACGTCGCCTCCGGCTACGCATACGGCTGCGTCATTGCCGCGCTGCCCGCCTTTGCCATCATCAAAGAGGCACTGCTCGGATTCTCCGTCGGCGACAGCCCCCTGATGAGCGCGATCATCACCACGAACATCATGACGGGCGTCACGGGATCGTCCTCGGGCGGTATGACCATTGCCCTTGGTATGCTCGGCTCGGAATGGCTCGCGTGGGCGCAGCAGGTCGGCATCAGCGCCGATGTTCTCCACCGCATCATCTGTCTCGCCTCGGAGTGCATCGATACGGGGCCGCAGTCGGGCGCGCTCGTCACACTCATGGCCGTGTGCGGGCTGACGCACAAGGAGTCCTATTATGATGTCATCGTTCTCACCCTGCTGAAGTCCGCCGTCGTCTTTATCTGCCTCGGTCTGTTCCTCTTGACGGGACTTGCGTAACGAGGTGTTTGCGTGGGACATCATACAACAGGACAGGAGGTCGCGCATCGATGGAAGACACAGCGGCAAAGCGCAGGATGTATCTCCTGCTCGCCCTCACGGCGGTGATCTGGGGCATTCAACCGCTGTGCATCAAGTGGCTCGTTGCGGAATGGTCGCCCGTGACCATTTCCGCCATGCGGTACATCTTCATCTCTGCTACACTCCTCGTGATTGCCGTGCGGTGCGGTGAGACACTCCTGCCGCCGCGTCATACCGTGCCGGCGCTCATGGCAATGGGAATGACCGGCATCCTGATGAACGGCTGTATGCAGTTCACGGGGCTTCAGCACTCAACGGTGACGAACTGCACCCTGATCGCTGCCGCCTCGCCTGCCATCACCGCGTTCTTTGCCGCCGTCTTTCTGCGCGAGCGACTGAACGCAATCGCTTGGGGCGGCATTGCCGTCTCCTTCCTCGGTGCGCTCGCCGTCGTCAGCCACGGCTCGTGGCAGGTACTCGTCGGGTTTTCGTTCAACTACGGCGACATCCTCTTCCTGCTCGCGCAGGTCGCATGGACGATGTACTCCATCCTCGCTGTGCGCGTCATGCAGTGCATCTCCGCCGCGCTTTGCACGGGATGGGCGGGCGTATTCGGGGCGCTTGCGACGATCCTCTACGGCGTCCTCACCGATGACTTTCATCCGACTGCGCTCTCCACGCCGCTCCTCGCCGCGTTTCTCTACACCGTCGTCTTTGGCGGGGTCATGGCAATGCTCTTCTGGAACCTCGGCGTGCGCCGCGTCGGTCCCTCCGTTACCTCCATCTTTCAGAACGTCACCCCCGTCGTCGGCATGATCGGCGGTATGCTCCTCTTTGCCGAGCAGATCGGTATGCTCCAAATTCTTGGCGCAGCCGCCATCTTCGGCGGTGTGTATCTCACAACACACAGTAATTTTGCAGAGAAGTAATCCGCATCAAAAAGCAACAAATTTGAGTTACTAATTCGCATAAAAACAAAAATTCAGAGAATAAGAAATCAGAACCTTGGTATAATGATCTCGTAATCAATACCTTGGTTCTGATTTCTTATTATTTGACAGAGGAGGCGAACAACTTCGATCTGCCGTGTTTTTAGGAGTAGCAAAGGAAGGTGCTGAAAATGCTCAAATGGTTTCTGACGAATCCGGACAAACCCCGTATTGAGGATCCGAATACCGTCAAGAAGATGTATCATTCTGCACGCGTGCAGGCCGTTACGGCAATGATCATCGGCTACGGTATGTACTATGTGATGCGCATGACGCTAGGCGTTGCGAAAAAGCCGATGATCGAGGCGGGCTTTACCCCGACCGAACTCGGTGCGATGGGCGCGGCGATGATGGTCGCCATCGCCATCGGAAAATGTGCGAATGGATTTATTGCCGACCACTGTAACATCAAGAAAATTGTTCCCATCGGACTTCTTGGTGCCGCAATCGTCAACGTCATTCTTGGCTTCAGTGATGCCTACTGGGTGTTCCTTGTCCTGTGGGGCGTCAACGGCGTGTTCCAGAGTATGGGATCGGCACCGTGTATTGTGTCCCTTGCCCAGTGGTTCTCAAAGAGTCAGCTTGCGACCTACTACGGCGTTTTCAGTATCGCGCACTACATCGGTGAGGGCGCTACCTATCTCGGCACGGCGATGATCATTGTCGCGTTCGGCTGGCACGCGGCATTCTTCCTCCCGGGCGTTGCCTGTATCGTGCTCGCCTTCATCATGTACCGTTTCATGCGTGACCGCCCCGAGACATACGGTCTCCCCTCTGCCAACGAGTTTGAGGGCGAGGTTGCGCAGGAGAAGAAGGAGCAGACGGTTTCCACCAAGGAAGCCCAGCTCATGGTTCTTCGCAATCCATACGTCTGGTTGCTCACGGTTGCCGCAATCTGCCTTGGCATCTCGCGTTACTCCATCAGCAGCTGGGGCGTGATCTTCCTGCAGGAGGCAAAGGGGCTGGATCTTGTGACGGCGGGCAGCATCATGGCACTGTCTCCAATTCTCGGCGGTGTCGGCTCGTTCTTCTCAGGCATGATCTCCGACAAGGTGTTCAAATCACGTCACTCCGTCACCACGATTTTCTTTGGTATTGTTATGCTTGTCGGCATCGTTGGCATTTGCTTCGTTCCTGCGGGATCGCTCGCGCTCACAACGGCATTTATTTCCATCTTCGGTTTCGGTCTGGGCGTTATCCTCTGCTTCGTCGGAGGTCTGCTCGCGGTTGACCTCTGCCCGCGCAAGGCGACGGGCGCGGCGATGGGTGTCATCGGTCTGCTGGCATACGGCGGTGCGGCGGCGCAGGATATCGTCAACGGGTTTCTCATGGATCATGCGAAGGTCGTTGTGGACGGTGTGACCACCTATCATTTTGAAACCATCATGGCGTTTTGGATCGGCAGCGTTGCACTCATGACGCTCCTCATCGTCCCGACCCTGTGGGCGAAGAAGGTCAAGGAAGAAGAGGAAGGGTAAGCCATGACGAGCGGAAGAATTTGCAATGGCCCATACCTGCTGTCTCCCGGCCCGCGGCAGATGACTGTCGCGTGGGAGACGGAAGAGCCTGCAAGCTTCTACGTCACTTGCAGAGCCTCGGATGGCACGGAACTGCGCCGGGAGGCGGAGGCAGCGCGTGAGCCTGCTTGTCCCGAACATCTCGACGGAGCGCTGATTTACACCGCAGTTTTGACGGCGCTGTCACCGGATACGGAGTATGCCTACGCGGTCTGCTCCGGAGAGGAGTGCTGTGCACAGGCGTCGTTCCGCACACTGAAGGAGGCGCCGCAGGCGCTCCATCTCATGACCATTTCGGATTCGCATCTCTTTCACGCATCGGAGGCGTTTCGGCGCGCGGCAGAGCGTGAGCAGCCCGAGTTCCTGCTGCATGCGGGGGACATCTCGTTTGGGACGGGCTATCAGCACGACCAGTATCCGGACAACTGGTTCGAGAAGATTCCGGAACTGCTTGCACGTATGCCTGTCTTCTATGCACACGGCAACCACGACGACGGTCCCTTCTTCGATGCCTTTATCGGCGTCCCTCAGATGAAGGGACTGCACGGGATGGAGAGCGGGGAAGCCTTCTCTTTTGACTACGGCATGGCGCATTTCACCATCGTGGACAGCAATCCGTGGGGACTTCTCGAGATGAACGGCATCAACGCGGGCATCGCGGCAGATGCGCCTCTGCGCGCACGGATCGAGTCCATCCTCTCATGGATGGAGGCGGATCTCGTAAGCGAGAACGCGAAGCAGGCTGTGTGGCGCATCCTCGTCACACATCATCCCTATACGGATGCGTTCAACAACCGGTATGTTGTACCGATTGCGGAGCGGTGCGGCGTGGATCTCGTCCTCAGCGGGCATCTCCACTACTACATCAAATCCGTCTCGGCACAGCCGACCGTCGGGGCGCGCACTGTCTATATCTGTCAGGGAAGCACGCAGGATCCTGCGGCGGGCTACGAGGAACTGGACGGATCGAAGCGACTCCTCACCGAGTTCCCTGAATCCGTGGCGGTGGGCAACAACAACTACGGTATCCTCGATATCACAAAGGACGCCATCGACTACAAACTCTACGGCTTTTTGCCGGATGGCACGGAGCAGGAAATCGATGCCATCCATATCACCAAGGATGAACCGGACATCGTCTTTGCCGACGTCCGTCTGCGTGCGCTCGATGAAAACGGGAACGTCGAGATCACGGGTACTGCCGAAAATGTCGGCACAGGGATTGCCGCCGCCGTCCTGCCCATCGCGGACAATGGCGCGGAGCATCTCATCAATATGTTTGGTACGGGCGCGGACACACAGCTCATCGTTCTGAATCCCGGTGAGAAGAGATCGTTTACCGCATACTACTGTGCGGATGCCGTGGGGGCACACAGCCTCCGCACGGCAGGTGCCCAGCTCACGCTTGACACGCGTGAACCGCAGGCCTTCTCATACGCGCATCTCTTCCTTCAGATTGGCGCAGGCGCGGATATCGACTGCCTCTTTGCACGCGCAGAGGTGACGAATCATCTGGATCGTGCCGCCGATGTCGAAATCCCTCTTGTGATGGACGGCACGACCGTCGCGGTTCAGCGCTTCCGCTTTGCCGCGCATGAGCGGCGCTCCGTGACGTTCTGTCATCGCTTCGAGCGCGCCGGCACCTACTGGGTCGGCGTCGCCGATCTCCCACCGAAGGAAGTGACCATCGAAGGCGCCATTCGCATCGTTCCGCGCATCCATGACAAGTCGGGCAAGGGGCACACGGCACTCCTCCATGGAACGCCAAAGGTTCTGGAAAAGAACGGCCGCATGGAGGTTGCGCTTGCGGAATACGGCGACTATATCGAGATCCTGCCGCGCGCGGATCTTGCGACGCCCAACGGACTCACGGGCGTGGTGACTGCAGATATGTACCGCTTCGCGCGTGCGGACGAGATGGGGCACAGCCCCCTCATGATCCGCGGCAAGTCCATCGGCTGGGGCGCAGGCTACGCACTGCGCATGGCAGTCGAGCGCAACGGTACGATCAAATGGGGCATCTGCCACGGTGTTGAGGAATACTTCTGGCAGGGCGGATCTGCCGAAGTCGATGTCCGCCACCAGTACGCCATGACCTTTGACAAGGAGCGCGGCGGCGCATCCTTCATCGACGGCGTCCGGCGCGGGCGCGTCGGGGGAATCAGCCCGGCGAGCGAGCTGCGGCAGTGGGCGGATCAGCCGATCTTCGTCGGCTACTCCTACATCGGTCACGTCATTCCGGAGCTGGGCAAGCCCAAGTATTTTACCCATCTGCCCGCAAATGTCTCTGAGGTGCGCTTTTACACCGAGGGGCTGACGGAGGAGGAGATGCGCGCCGTCTATGAGAATCCCGATGCACTGGGACCACGAAGTGACGCGCTTGGTGTCTGGCTTGACTTCCGCCGAATCGAGAGCACGGGCACGCATACGACGGAATGGCGTCATCCTGCCGTCTATGCACCTGCATACCTCGCAGAAAAGATTCGCTGGACGTTCCAGACATTCGAGGCGGAGGTACACATCCCCGCGCACACGGCAATTCGCAGCGTGATCGAAGTCTCGGACGATGGGGTTTCCATCAAGGATCGGAAAGAAATTGCTCTGCAGGACGGAAGAAATATCATTGACCTTACGGAGCTTGCTCCCGCACAGTATCTGCGCATCGAGACGGAACTGCAGGGGACGGTCGGTGCAGCGGGTACCTTTGTCCCCGAACTTTGTTCTTACGAAGTCTCTGCTGCGTATGGTACGCTGCGTGCAAACCTCGTCTGGTCGACGCGTGCCCAGTGGGAGTGCGGCACATTCACCGGTGCTGCGGATTTCCCGCCCGTGGATCGTCTGCGTGACTATCCCGAGTATACGGATATCATTCATGGATGACGTTCTTGCTTATCTTGTCTCTGTATGATCGGCAGTGTAAAAGAAGTGCGGGTAGAGTCCAATCATGCATCGTGATGTTTCAATCCTTTTTTTGCTGAAAATCTCCCCCACAGTGTTTGTTGTTGAGGAAGGGGGGGGCTCCGTGACAAGAAAAATGTACCAACTAGGCGGATTCTATTAGATCCGTAATTCAAAAAATACATCGATGAGTTATGACTCGTCGATGTATTATCACTTTATGAGGAGAAAGGTGCCAGCACCATGAAAACACAAAAAATTCTAAAAAAAGCGACAGGTATGCTCCTTGTCTCATCGCTGTTTGTATCATCTCATCTGTTTGCAGCCGAGCCGGTTCCAGGCGTTCAGATTCTGAAATATGATCGGCATGACGCAGTGCAGCTTCCGGCAAATTTCCGCACGGCACAGAGCGACTACAAAACAGTCGAGAGCGGTGTGTATCCGAGCCGCGAGGGTCTGAACGAACTGCGTATGTCCGGCAGCAGCTTCTTCTCTAAGAATGAGTTCTTGGAGATGTTGAAGCACGTGCCGAAGAAAGATCTCGTTGTGATTGACCTGCGTGCGGAATCGCATGGCTATATCAATGATAACGGTGTGAGCTGGTATTCGCGTTACAAAACCTTCAACAAGGGGCAGTCTGCGCAGGAGGTTGATCGCCGCGAAAAAGCAATGCTACAGACCGCACTGATGAATGGTACAATGGACATTGCAACACTCAAGTCAGATAAGGATATCGAAAATCAGGTTCAGGAAAAGGTGAATTCCGTCCAGACGGAAGGCGAATTTCTGAAATCGCAAGGCGTGAAGTACTACCGCGTCCCGATCATGGACTACTCCGCGCCGACCCCGCAAAATGTGGATGACTTCTTGGCGATTTACAAGAAACTGCCAAAAACGGCATGGATCCATGTACACTGTGAGGCGGGCATTGGCCGTACGACCATGTTCCTCACATTTATGGACATGATCAAGAATGCCAATAAACTCAGTTATGACGACATCATGACACGTGAAGTCCTTCTTGGCGGACAGGATATGCGTAAGTCGGCAGAGAAGGCGCAGACGGGTAAGGATGAGTATAAGAAGATGAATTACCCAAAGAGAGCCCTTTTCACGCAGCATATCTACGAGTATGCAAAGGAAAATCCGACACTGTCAAAGAGTTATACCCAGTGGGTCAAAGAAAAAGGCTACGAATTCTAAAATTAAGAAATCGCTGATAAAATGAGGTCTGCCAGATTGGCGTAGATTTTTTGTCCGATTGAGGCAGCAAACCGGACGCATAGCGAGGGCTATGTGGAGGATTTGCTAACGAAAAGCGGGCGAAAAAGATGCGTCAAGATGGTTGTGCCGATTTTATCAGTGCTTCCTTAATACCCTGTCGAACAGTTCTTTAACGAGGGGCTGTTTGACAGGGAGGAGAGCTTTTATCAATTAACATAAGGAGGTATTCCAATGCGAGAGTACAGACAGTGGATTCTGTCCGCAATCTTGTTCACGTTCCTCATTGTGCAGAGCGTGAATGTCGCTGCGGACGAGGTCAAACCTGCCGAGCCGGTCGCCGACCCGCCCATACTGTCACTCAAGATAGACCGTGCCGACGTGGCACAGTTACCACGCAACTTCCGTATGGGCAAAGACGACTACAAGGGGGTGACTAAGACAGGTATTATTCCCAGTCGCGAAGGGATGGCGACGATGAATTCGTCGGCTTCGAGCTGTTTCTCAGAGAAGGAACTCGAGGAAATCTTGAAAACTGTTCCTGTGAAACCAGAGCAGTTCTATGACATCGATCTGCGCGGTGAGTCCCATGGTTATCTTGATGGTACGGCAATTTCATGGTTTGCGAACCATGACTGGGGCAACGACGGACGCCCGGAGGAGATCATCCTGCCGCTCGAGCAGGAGCAGCTCGCCAGTCTTCGCAATGAACCAGAGATCAGTATCTTCCGCTATGATGATTCGAAGAATATCATCTTGACGCCGATCACGCTCCCCTATAAGCAGGTGCGCTCGGAGGAAGAGGTCGTTCGTGCACATGGTGCGAAGTATTTCCGTCTCGCGCTGATGGATCATTTCCGTCCCGATGATCCGGATGTGGATCGCTTTGTCGCGTTCTACAAGCAGCTGCCGAAAGATGCTTGGCTCCATTATCACTGCTATGCCGGCATGGGGCGTACGACGATCTTCATGGTTATGCACGACATCCTGAAGAACGCATCGAAGGTCAGTTTTAATGATATCATTCAGCGTCAGAAGCTCATCGGCATTGTCGATCTGAGCGATATCCCCGATAAGAAGAAGAATTACGGGCGCAAGGCGTATATCGAGCGCTATCAGTTTGTACGCCACTTCTATGACTATGTAAAGGAAAATCCGAACCTCGATGTCCCGTACAGCGAGTGGGCGAAGAAGAACAAGGTCGAGACGTGGGAGCCCGACTATAGCGGTCATATTTGGAGAATTGATGCCCCTGCTGGGGATTCGAAGGCTCTCCCGCGCAACTTCCGCATGGCAGATTCTGCATTCAAACAGATGGACGATATGAAGAAGGTCGGTGTCGACCCGAACTATGTTCCCTCGCGTGCAGGACTCAACAACCTCCCGATCTCCGCGAGTGCAGCGTTCTCAGTGCACTCCTTCCGTGCGATGCTGCCGGCTCTGCGTGCCAAGGCCACGGGCGATATCTACATCGTCGATCTGCGTCAGGAGTCGCATGGCTTTATGAACGATATGGCGGTCAGCTGGTACGGTGACCGCAACTGGGGTAACCTCAATAAGACACAGAATGAAGTCATCCGCGATGAGAATGCGCGCATTCACGCGGCAAAAGGTCAGAGCCTCATCCTTGCGGAACTGGACAAGGATAAAATGCCGATTGATCCGAAGACTGTTCGCATCGACAGCGCGATGACCGAGCGTGAACTGGTCGAGGGTGCGGGTCTCCATTATGTGCGCTTTGCCGTTACCGATCACACGTGGGCAAAGCCGGAGACGATCGATGCATTCATTGATTTCGTGAAGAAGGTTCCTTCCAACAGCTGGATGCACTTCCACTGCCAGGCGGGCAAGGGGCGTACGACAAGCTTCATGGTAATGTACGACATGATGAAGAACCCCTCTGTCTCGCTGAAGGATATTCTCCATCGTCAGTACCTCTTGGGCGGCTCGTACATTGCCTACGACCCGTCTATGCCCTATCCGACCAAGAACTGGAAGGATGACTACGATCACGTCAAAGCGCGCATGGTGGCGAAGTTCTACGAATACGTTCAACAGAACCATGCCAACAACTATGTTACGCCGTGGAGTGTGTGGCTGAAGAACCACAAGTAAGAAAACGCCTCTGAAGACGCATTCACGGTTCTCCTCTGTGTTACGAGAAGAACCGTGAAGTCTGCGGCTTTGGAGGCGTTTTCTATTTTCGGATTCATGAGGTTCTAGGGATCCTGTTTCCACATCTTCCGATATTTTCCCGGCGTCATACCGACAATGTTCTTGAAGACAGACTGAAAGTAGTTGGAATTGTTGTAGCCGCACTCGATGGCGATGGCGGTGATGGTCAGATTCGTTGTCAGCAGGAGACTCTGAGCCTCATCGATGCGACGCTGGATGATATAGGACATGGGGGAAACCCCGGTCAGTGCCTTGAATGTGTGGGAGAGATAATATGGATTGATGTGAAGCGCTGCGGCAATATCAGGGAGCTTCAAATCCTCAAGGTAGTGGGCGTCAATGTAGTCCTTAATGCGAGTGCTCATGGCTTCCGTGGTGTTTTGGGCAGGTCGGCATCGGTGCTCCTCTAGGGCAGAAGCAAGCATAAGGATCAGTGAATGAGCCAGACCTGAACCGATCTCAGAGCGGTATCTGCGCTCCTGGTCGAGTGCGAGCAGCTTAATGCTCTGTAAAAGTGTGAAGAGCATTCCTCTGACTGCGGCAGATTCCGGCACGAACAGGACAGGATCCTCTGCGGGGGAAAGCTGTGCCGGCAACAGCCCCCGCAGATGTACGTTGCCCATGCGGATGATGAGCGCATTTAGGTCTTTTCTGTCCTTCCATCGGTGAAGCATGCCGCTTCCAATCAGAACAAGGCTGTCCTTTCGCAGAGGGTGCACAGCCTCATCTTTTGTGATCAGTCGACAGGTTCCCTTCTCAATGAGGATCACCTCGACAACCCCGTAATGTATATTTTGTATGTCAGGATGACTCGTATCTGTCAGGTGTTCTACGGATTCCAGATAAGGAGAACTGCCGGGCTCTAAGGCAGATTGGTCGGGGGCACCGAATGGAAACGAGGACACAAGAAAACCTCCTTCCGAAGATTACTTGTAAAAGAATGGAAAAACAAAATAATATAGTTTTTCCTTGTGACGGAACAAGAAAATGGAGAATGCTCCGAACACATTCTTATATAATAATATTCAGAAAGATGGTTCAATACTGGCTCAATAAATTCCTCTTGCCGAAAAAATACGTCATATCACCATTATACAGGCAAAAGGAGATAAAATCCAGTGTTTCGACCGTGAAAGGAGAGCAAATATTATGAAAGGTTTCTTAGCGAAGTATGGATTTTCGGAGGCAGCATTTTTTCAGCTGATCCTCATTACGATCAATGCGCAGTTGATCTATGCGTTCTGGGATATTCGCAACAGTGTGCCGGGCGGATTTCCGGCGGCGCTCGGGGTGACCGATCAGGAGGCCGGTTATTTGTATTCGATGCAGGGGCTGGTCATTCTCTTGGGGACGATCGCTCTGGGCTGGGTCGGTGATCGCTTTTCCATTCGTGCCATCATGATGCTGTCCACCATTGGTGTGGGTGGTATTTCACTGTTCCTGACATTAAATTCGCCAGGACTGAGCATGCCGGTTCTGCTCACCTGCTTTTTCTCTATGCTGTTCTTCAGTGAGGTCTTGTTCAAACCAGCGAACTTCAAGGCGCTTCGGCTTTCAACAACAAAGGATCATCAGGGGGCTGCCTTTGGTCTCTTCGAGTTTGGGCGCGGCGTCCTTGCCTTCCTCGTCTCGATGCTCTGGACGGCGATGCTCTACTTTGAGGCAGGTCCGCGCACAATGATGGCGACGGCCTGCGCCATTATCATCATCGCGGGAATTGCGGTATTCTTCGCTGTCCCCAAAGGGGCGAAGGTGGGCGATGGCGATACGCAGACCAAGACGAATGCAGAGGCGATCAAGGGCATCGGTAAGGTTGCACGTCTGCCTGTCGTCTGGATTGCAGGGATCAATGTGTTCTGTATTTACGGTGCCTTTGTTGCTGCCGGAACCTATTTTGCGCGCTTTCTGCAGGGCGGCTATGGTACGAGTGCCGTGGCAGCAGCAGTTTTTGCGACGGTGGTCATCGGGCTTCGTATGCTGCCTCTTGTATCGACGGTCCTTGTGGAAAAAGTGTTTCCGTCGACGGCGCATTTCATGCGTACGATGGAGTGTGTGCTCGTTGTTCTGCTGACGGTAATCGGCGGTATTTTCTTCTTCAATCATCCCGATGTCACTCTGTATGCAGCGGGCTATGCGCCCGGTGAGACCCCGGAGGGGCTGATCTCTTCTTCCACATTCTATCTCCTTCTCATTCTTCTTCTTGCTGCATCGGCCTGTGTCTTTATGGTACGCGGCGTCTACTATGCGCCCATCGGTGAGGCAAATGTTCCCAAAAAACATTCCTCTGCGGCGATGTCCTTTGCGATTACCATTGGATACCTGCCGGCACTGATTGCGCCGATTGTCCTGGGCGGCTTGGTGCGGTCACCGGAAAAGGATGCGGCGGGGCAGATTGTGCGTTCCTATCTGACCGATACCCATGTCCTGGCCATGGCGTTCTGGGGACTGGCCGCGCTCGCGCTTGTTGCGGTCGTTATGTCGCACTGCTTGATTCGCCTGCGGGAGAATCAGCCAGACCATGCAGCTGCGGAGGAATGATGATGAATGCGGTTCAAGGCACGTCGTGGATGTCGTATTGCGCCCCCGAGACGATGATCACCCAACTCCTCCTGCCGGGAACTCATGATACGATGACGGCGTCCTGTCCTGAGCGGTACTATCATACGCAGATCATGAGTCTGGAGGAACAGCTGATGGCTGGGGTTCGGTTTCTCGATTTGCGGCTGCGGCGGGAGATGAAGGCGGCACATCGGGAGTGGATCAGTGATATTGATGCAGATCAGATCTTTTCGGCCTGTGCGGAGTTCCTCTCCCGTTACCCGAGAGAGATGCTGCTTGTGCGCATCCAGAATGCCAATGAGAAAAAGGATGATTACGAGGCGTATGGTGCCGCACTGAAAGAAAAAATTGAATCATGGGAGGAGCTGTTTTACCATTGGGAGGATGGAGCACCTGCATGGATGTCCTTGGGGGCATGTGCCGGTAAGATCGTGGCCATCGAGTGCTCTCCTCCTGTGATGGCGTTTGGTCGACACCATGGACGCAAATGGGCAGAGAACTGGCATGAGAATGAAGCGGTCTCTCTTCAGGATCTCTGGGACGGACCGACGATTGCGGAGAAGCAGGCGGCCATCCGCGCGCAGATGGATACCGCATGCCGTCTGCCGGAGAGCGTTCTCTCGTTGAGCCATATCAGTGCAACCAATGGGGAGCCGGGGTTTCCAGATGCATTTGCCGATGCATTAAACCCATACAGCCTTGCGCTCCTTGACGAATACTCGAAGACGCGCGGTGTGCTGATCTATGATTTTATCACACCTGAGATTTGCAGGGAGGTTTTCGCCAAGAACCACATGGAAGGATAGAACGATGACAAGAAAAAGGCCGCTCAGCAATGGGCCCTATTTGCTCAGTCCGGCAGCGGATGCAATCACTATTGCATGGGAGATGTCAGAAGAGCTGGATGCCATTGTGCGCTGCGGAACGGAGACCTTATGTTGCACGGCTGCGGCGAAGCGGCAGTGCGTGAGCCGCGAGATACAGCGATGGCTCTATACCGTGCGTCTGACAGCGCTGACGGAGGGTACTGTGTATCGTTATGCTGTCTGTGTCGGAGAGGAGAGGCTCTATGAGGGCTCGTTTCGGACACTCGCAGCAGCACCGGAGCGGCTTCACCTGGTGACGGTATCGGATACACAGCTCTTTCACCTGAGTGATCGTTTTGCTGAAATGGTTGCACAGGAGCAGCCGGACTTCATTCTGCACGGCGGAGATATTTCCTTTGGCACAGGCTATCAGCACGAGCAGTATGAAGCGAATTGGTTCCAGAGGATTCCGGAGGTGCTCGCCGCGGCACCTGTGTTCTATGCACGAGGCAACCACGATGATGGTCCGTTCTTTGAGACGTTGTTTTTACGGCCACAGGCGAAGTATCTGAATGCAGCACCGGACGGGCACAGTTTTTCCATGGACTACGGCATTGCGCATATTGTCATGGTGGACAGCACGCCGTGGGGCCTCTTCGAAATGAATGCGGAAAATGCCGGTGGCACGCTGGATGCAGAAAATCGGCAGCGGATACGGGAGACGCTTGCTTGGGTGGAGGCAGATCTGATGAGTGCCTCGTCTCAGCAAGCGCGGTGGCGGATTCTCATGATGCACCATCCCTATACGGATGTGTTCAACAACCGTCATATTGTCCCCATTGCTGAACGATGCGGTGTAGATCTTGTTCTTGGCGGACATCTCCATCGTTATGTCAAGGCGGTATCGGTCAATCCGGATATCGGTGCGCGGACCGTCTACGTTATGCAGGGCAGTCTACAGGATCCCGCAGAGGGATACGATGAGGGGGTGCCGGAGTGCCGCCTGCTGGAGGAGTTCCCCGAGGTCGTTGCCATGGGCAGGAACAACTACGGCATTTTGGATATTTCGGCGGATGCACTGGACTGTCGATTCTTCGGCTTTCGCCCCGATGGCTCGCGTACGCTCGTCGATACAGTTCATCTCGAGCATGGCGAGTTACAGTTCGTCTTTGAAAATATTCATCTGCGTCGCCTCGATAACGATGGTCATGTTGAGATTCGGGCAGACGCATCAAATACTGGGACGGTGCTTGCAGCCGTTGTCATGGAACTCTCGGACAATGGATGCAAAAAAAAGCTGAATCTTTTCGGCGAGCCGCGGCAGAGTCGGATCGTCCTGCTGGCCCCCGGAGAGCAACGAAATGTGTCCGCTGTGTATCAGGCACGTACACCAGGGGCGCATCGCATCGAGTGCGGTGATGCTGAGGAAGAGATTTTCGTCTTTGAACCGAAAGAACTTTCTTTTTCTCATATGCGAATTGTTCCGCTGCAGGGGGACAAGGCGGACTGTATCTATGCAGCGATTGAGGCCGTCAACAATCTCGATCGAGAGATCTATACGACGGTACCTCTCTACATCGATCAGCGTATTGCAGCCACGCAGAGTTGTTTCTTCCGTGCACACGAGCGGCGGTTACTGCGTTTTTGTCACAGCTTTCGCCGGGGGGGCAGCTATCAGATCAGCATCGCCGATCAGCTGCCTGAGGAGATCTGCATTGAGGGCAGTATCCGCATCATTCCCCGCGTACTGGATAAATCCGGGAATGGGCATTATGCGCTGCTGCAGGGATCCCCTAAGCTTGTAGAGGTGAACGGGCAGCGTGAAGTACGTTTGGAATCCTATGGGGACTATATCGAGATCCCGCCCTTCCCGGGGCTTGTTGCTCCACAGGGGTTCACCGGCATTGTCAGGGCCTGTGTCGACCGTCTTGCCCATGAGGATGAGATGGGGCATAACCCTCTCATGATGCGGGGGATCTCTGTCGGATGGGGGGCGGCCTATATGCTGCGCATGGTCGTGGACCGCAGCGGCAGTCTCAAGTGGGGGACGTGCTATGATGTGACCGAGTATCAGTGGCAGGGCGGGGCAGCCAACGTCGGAACATGGGCAGACTATGCCATCTCGTTCGACAAGAGGCGTGGCGGCACCTCCTACTGTGATGGGACGGTTGCAGCGCATGTGCCGGGCATTCCCGCAAAAGCAGAGATTCGCCAGTGGGAGGATCAGCCGATCTTTATCGGGTATTCTCACATCGGTCATGTGATTCCGGAGCTCGGGAAACCAAAGTATTTTACGCATCTGCCGGGACGCGTGGCACATGTGCGCTTCTACCGCAAAGGGTTGACGGGAGAGTCACTGCGTGCCGTGCTCGATGCACCGGAGGAGAAGGGGCCGGATCATGGGCATCTTGCCGTATGGCTTGATTTTCGTCACATTTTGACCGTCGGTACACATACGACGGAGTGGCGCCACCCGGCGATATATGATCCCGCCTTCAAGACACAAAAAAAATATTGGCGGTTCTGTCAGCTTCGAGCAAAGACGAAGTTGCCTCCACAGGCAGCGCTTCGGGCGAATGTGGAGGTGTCGGATGATAAGCTCTCTGTCAAGGCATATATGAAAATTGTCCTGAAGGACGGGACAAACTATATCGAACTTTCCCAACTCCCGGAGGCCCAGTATCTGCGCATTGTCACAGATTTTTCGGCGTCCGTCGGAGAGCGGGGGACATTCGTGCCCGTACTCTATGAGTATCAGATTACAGCAGAGAATGAAGTCGATTCTGCAGATATGCTGTGGGCAACGCGTCCTGACTGGGAGCGTGGAACCTTTAGCGGAGCCGTAGGCTTTGCTCCGGTGGATCGTCTGCGTGACTATCCTGCCTATACGGACATCATTCATGGCTGAAAAAACGAGGAAGCGTATACGATACGTTTCCTCGTTTTTTTGAGCGATAATTATGTACCATTCTGCAGCTTTGGATAGAGCCGCTCTGCGTTCTCCGTCGTATAGCGTGCGACGTCCTCGATGGTCTCGCCGCGAATCTCGGCGATCTTGGCGGCGATATACGTGACGTAGGCGGGCTCGTTGCGCTTGCCGCGCAGGGGTACGGGAGCGAGGTAGGGGCAGTCCGTCTCGACGAGGAGTTTATCCGCAGGGGCTTCGCGGACGATGTCGGGCAGTTTCGCCGCATTCTTGTACGTGAGCGGCCCGTCAATGCCAATGTACCAGCCCATCTTCCACAGCTCACGAGCCATCTCAAGACTGCCCGAGTAGCAGTGGAGGACGCCCGTGAGCCCCGCCCCCTCGGCGCGCAGCATGGCGAGCGTGTCGCCGTGCGCCTCGCGGTCATGGATGCAGACGGGAAGCCCCGCCTCGCGTGCGAGGTCAAGCTGCGCTGCAAGGAGGTCGCGCTGCAAGGCGCGGCGTGATGCGTCCTTTTCCCAGTAGTAGTCGAGTCCGATCTCGCCGATGGCGACGACCTTCGGATGCTGGGCCCACGTGAGGAGCTGACGGCGCATTTCGTCCGTCAGCACACACGCGCTCTCGGGATGGATGCCGACGGCGGCATAGAGTGCGGGATATTCCTCCGCATCCTGCACCGCCTGCGCAGATGCTGCCATCGTGTCGCCCATGCTGATGATCTTCGTTACGCCTGCCTCACGCGCGCGTGCGATCACGTCGCTGCGGTCATCGTCGAATTTTTCATCGCAGAGGTGGGCGTGCGTGTCGATGAGCGTCATGCCTTCTCGACCTCGATGCGCGGGAAGAGCTGCTCTGCCGTGCCGACCGTATGTCCGTCAGGTGTCGTGCCCCATGCGGCGATGTCCGCCAGCTGTACGGCGTCAAAGTCTGACGTAAAACCGAGCTGTTCGTGGATGCGGCGTGCCGTCGTCGGCATAAACGGCGCGATGAGGACGCTGACGATGTGCAGCGTCTCGACGAGGTGATAGAGTACAGCGTCAAGCTCTGCCGTCTTCGCCTCGTTCTTGGCGAGCGTCCACGGCGCGGTCTCGTCGATGTACTTGTTCGTGCGCGAGATCAGTGCCCAGACGGTCTTTACTGCGGCGGAGAGTTCCAGCGCGTCCATCTGCTCCGTATAGTCGCGCACCGTCGCCGCCGTCATCGTTTCGAGTGCCGCGTCGAAGTCCGTGCGCCCTTCCCCCTTTGGGATAACGCCCTTCCGATATTTTTTTGCCATGGAGAGCGTACGGTGAAGCAGGTTGCCGAGATCGTTCGCCAGATCGGAGTTGATGCGTCCGATGAGTGCATCGCGCGAGATATTGCCGTCCTGTCCGAGTGCGATCTCACGCAGGAGAAAGTAGCGGATGGCGTCCGCGCCGAACTCCTCGATGAGGGCGACGGGGTCGACGACGTTGCCGACCGACTTCGACATCTTGGCGCCGTTGACGATGAGCCAGCCGTGCCCGTAGACTTTCTTCGGCAGGTCAAGTCCGAGCGCCATGAGCATACAGCCCCAGATGATCGTGTGAAAGCGCACGATTTCCTTGCCGACGAGATGCACGTCCGCCGGCCAGTATTTATGGAACATTTTCTTGTCATGGAGGTAGCCGATCGGCGTGAGATAGTTCGTCAGTGCGTCGAACCAGACGTAGACGACGTGCTTCGGGTCAAACGGAACGGGGATGCCCCAGTCGAACGAGGTGCGCGAGACGCACAGATCCTCCAGTCCCTGCTCGATGAAGGCGATCATCTCGTTGCGGCGTGAGACGGGCTGGATGAAGTCGGGATGCTCGTTGATGTAGGCGAGCAGACGATCCGCATACTTGCTCATGCGGAAGAAGTACGCCTCCTCGGAGACCTCCTGCACGGGGCGGTGGCAGTCGGGGCAGCAGCCGTTCTCGTCGAGCTGCAGCTTCGTCCAGTAGCTCTCGCACGGTGTGCAGTAGAGCCCTGTGTACGCGCCCTTGTAGATGTCGCTCTGATCGTAGATGCGCTGGAAGATGTCCTGCACGAGCTCATGGTGGCGCGGCTGCGTCGTACGGATGAAGTCGTCGTAGGAGATGCCGAGCAGCCGCCACAGCTCCTGAAAGCTCGCAACGATGCGGTCAACGTACTGGATGGGCGTGATGCCCTCCTTCTCCGCCGCCTGCTGGATCTTCTGCCCGTGCTCATCCGAGCCGGTCAGGAAGAACACGTCGAAGCCCGCGAGCCGCTTGTAGCGCGCAATGGTATCCGCAACCGTCGTGCAGTAGGCGTGACCGATGTGCAGCTTCGCGCTCGGGTAGTAGATGGGGGTGGTGATGTAAAATGGAGTCTTTTCACTCATAAATCATGCCTCGTTTCGATATAATTTCCTGTATATAGTAGCACAGAGTGTGCGGGGTGACAACTGCGGCGCCGTTCTAATCTACAAGTTCTCTCCGGACACGAGGCACACATTCTCCTGTGCGGCGGCATCACGCAGTCGCTCGGTGAAACCATAGAAGGAAAAGATCATATAGTGATAGTTTCCCGGGTGTTTCTCTTGCGGCATTTTGTTCTTCAGCTGCCGGAGTACGTCAAGATCGGCGGGCGTATGGCGAAATTTACATTCTGCGAGCAGAAAGTTCCGCTCCGCGCGATCTGCGGCGACAATGTCGATCTCCTCCGATACCGTGCGCCTTTTCCCCTCGGCGGTATGCGTGACCTTCTCCCACCAGCGGCCAATCTTAACAAAGTGAAACGGCAGGTCATTTGCACGATTGCGGCGGCGTAGATATTCGATGCAGATTTGTTCGTAGGCGCGAGAGGTGAACTCGTGCAGCTGGGGTGAAATGAGATGCTCCCATACGCCTGCCGCGTCGCCCGCCTCAAGCTCCGAGTGGCTGCCGTAGAGAAATGCGTACCAGAAACGGAAGTATGCGTCCGTCAGCTGATACAGTCCACGTCCGCTGCCCGCCCGCTCCTTTACCGTGGAGAGCACAGAAAACTCCCGCGTGACGATGCCGATCTCCATAAGGTTCTTTAGGTAGACGCTGATTTTCGTCTTTTCGATCTGCGTCTTGCTGTGGATGAGGGCGAGCGTATTGTTGCCGAGTGCCACCGCCTCGATGATGGCGTTGTAGACGCTCGTCTCGCGCAGCTCCTGCCGCAGCAAGAACTCCACTTCGCTGTAGAGGACACAGCCCCTTTGCAGGATGTTCGTGCAGATATTTTCTTCGAGGGATTTCTGGGGTTGAAACTGAATTAAATAGTAGGGAATACCACCGAGAATCGCATAGACTGCGACCTGATCCTCCACGCTGTACTGTGGGAAAAACTCCCGCACGTTTACAAAGGGCAGCGGCGGCAGCTTGTAGATGCCCGTCGCCCTGCCATACAGCGGATTGCGCTCGGCGAGCAGCTCGTTCTCGATAAAGCTCATCGCACTGCCGCAGAGGATGAGCATGACGTTTGCATGCGAGAGCTCATGATCCCAGAGATTTTGCAGGATGGACGGCAGCTCTGGATGGCTCGCGCACATATAGGGGAACTCGTCGATGATGAGCAGTTTCTTCCCCTCAGATGGGACATCCTGTATGCTCCTGAGCGCTGTCTCCCAATCCGAAAACGAGGTCAGAAAATGCGCCGCAGGGATGCCCGCCTGCAGGATGCGCTTTGAAAAGCGGGCAAGTTGCTCCTGATCGGTACACTCCGTACAGGCGTAGAATACGGCAGACTTATCCCGTGCGAACTGCTGCAGCAGCTCTGTTTTTCCAATGCGCCGCCGTCCATAGAGCACGATGAGCTCGGCGCGTTCCGAGTCATAGCGCTCCTGTAAAAAATCTAGCTCACGTTCACGACCGATAAACACAATATCACCATCTTTCTAATCACGATTATTATAATCGTGATTAGAAAGATTATACAACGGCACTGAGAAAACAGCAAGGGAAACGCGGATAAAATAGTCCTTCAGATGGGTGTGGATCTTTTATCCTCCTCCGCCAGCACGGCCTGATACACATCCCGCCGCGAGATGCCGAGTTCCTGCGCGGTGCGGCGCATGGCTTCCTTCTTGTCGAGGCCTGCGGCGATATGTGCTGCATAGTGCTCTATGAGGGACATCTCCTCCCCATCATCCGCAGCGACATTCTCATCTGCGCCCGCGACGACGATCACGAACTCGCCGCGCGGCTCGTTCTCCCGGTAGTAGTCTGAGAGCTCGCCGAGCGGCGCACGGCGGAACTCTTCGAACTTCTTCGTCAGTTCGCGTGCGGCGCACGCCTGCCGCTCCCTTCCAAGGCACTCTGTGAGAGCGTCAAGCGTTTCACGCAGACGATGCGGCGCCTCGTAGAAGATGAGCGTCTCGGGGGAGGCGGCGACGCGTGCCAGCACCTCGCGCCGTTTCTTTTCCTTGCGCGGGAGAAAGCCGACGAAGGTGAATCCTTCGAGTGGGAGTCCCGCACAGATGAGTGCGGATAGTGCGGCGTTCGCGCCCGGCAGCGGGGTGACGGAGATGCCGGCGGTGACGGCGCGGCGCACAAGATCCCCGCCGGGATCGGCGATGCCCGGGAGCCCCGCATCGCTGACGCAGACGATGGTCTCCCCTGCCTGCATCCGTGCGATGAGTTCGGGGCCCTTGGCATCCTTGTTGTGCTCATGGTAGCTGGTCATGGGCGTATGGATGTCGTAGTGCGCGAGGAGTCCGCGCGTATGGCGCGTGTCCTCGGCGGCGATGAGATCCGCCGTGCGCAGCATCTCAACGGCGCGGTAGGTGATGTCGCCGAGGTTGCCGATGGGCGTTGCACAGAGATAGAGCCGTCCGTTTTCGTTCACTGCTGTTCCTCCATTTTGTCATTCCTACCCTGTTTTATACGGGACGGATGCACTATTGTCAAGGGAAACCAAAAGAAAACCGGGGGAAATCGTCATGTCCTTAAAATTTCGATTATATTTTGCTGTTTTCGCTTTTAATTCTTCCTGCATTCATATATAGTATAGGCATTAAATACATCAATAGGGAAATGATGTGAGGTGTTTCAGATGGAAGAGAAGACACATATCCTCATCGTGGAGGATGAGACGCGAATTGCCCGTTTTTTGCAGATGGAATTAGAGCACGAGGGCTTTACGGCCGAGATCGAGGGGAACGGTACGCGTGCCTATGAGCGCATCATTCAGGAGAATTTCGACATTATCCTGCTCGATGTGATGTTGCCCGGCATGGACGGGATCGAGATTTGCCGCCGTGTGCGCACGGTGTCAAACGTGCCCATCATCATGCTGACGGCGCGCGATGCGGTGGAGGACAGGGTCGAGGGACTCGACATCGGTGCGGACGACTACATCACGAAGCCGTTTGCCGTGCCTGAGCTGATCGCACGCATCCGCAACGCGCTCCGCCGCCGCGATATCTCGACGGACGATGCATCCGACCGCCTGACGGTGAAAAATCTCATCATGTTCCTCTCGCGCTATGAGGTGCAGGTGGATGGGGAGACGGTCGCGCTTACAAAGCGCGAGTATGACCTCCTGGAGTATCTCCTGCGCAACAAGCGTACAGTGCTGACCCGCGATCAAATTCTGCAGGAGGTATGGGGCTTCGACTACACGGGCGAGACCAATGTCGTCGATGTCTACATTCGCTATCTGCGCGCCAAGCTGGATGACCGCTTCCATAAGAAGTACATTTATACGGTGCGGGGCGTCGGCTATGTGGTGCGCGATTAGGAGACGCCTGTCGGACTGGGCTGACCGCTGTCTCTATATCCGCATCTCAACCAAGATCACGTTGATGTATGCCGCCATCCTCTTTTTCGTGCTTATTCTTTCTACGACGATTCTGGGGATGGGCGCATACATCTTTTTTTATCGGCAGGCAGAGGTCGATCTCGACCGCAGTATCCGTCATGTGATGAACAACATCGAGAGCGGAAATGCGGCCGAAGCGAAGTTCTGGTTTGAGGGACCCGTGATCCCCGGCGTGATCGTGCGGATAACGGATGATGCGGGGCGCGTTGTTCTCGATACGGATCCGCACTTTCCGTCGAATGCGGCGATCGAGCAGGGCCGAGTGCAGACGCCGTTCTGGGCAAACCCCGAGATGGAGGTCTCCGAGTTCCGCAACGGCTCGGTCTATCATGCTCAGCGTACGATCGAGTACGGCGGCACCACCTATCGGATTCATTTTTTACGCACGATTACGACGGAAAAGGATTTTTTCTACTCGCTGCAGCGGCTGCTCTTCTATACCGTTGCGATCTGCTTTGTGCTCGCGCTCATCGCAGGGCATTTCATCAGTCGGCGCATTCTGACACCGATTCGCGCGATCACGCGGACGGCGGGCAGCATCGAGGTGGAGCGCCTCGGACAGCGTCTCACGATCCCGCGCGCGCGCGATGAGCTCTCGGAGCTGGCGCGTACGTTCAACCGAATGCTTGAGCGTCTGCAGGAGGGCTTTGTCCAGCAGCAGAGGTTTGTCTCGGATGCCTCCCATGAGCTGCGCACGCCGCTGACGGTCATCCTCGGATACTCCGACATGCTCTCGCGCTGGGGGCGTGAGGATAAGGAGATCCTCGAGGAGGGCATCACGGCGATCCGCTCTGAGGCGGAGAATATGCAGCAGCTCATCGAGAAACTGCTCTTCCTCGCGCGTGCCGACCAGAAGCGTCAGGCAGTGCACAAGGAGACGGTGCTTCTTGCGGAGATTCTCTCGGATACGATGGAAAAGATGCAGATGGTGACGAGCTCGCACGAGGTGGTTCTGGATAGGAACGACGAAGCGGTGGTCAGCGCCGATCCCGTTCTCCTGCGTCAGCTCTTCCGCATCTTCCTCGAAAACAGCCGAAAGTACACGCCTGCCGGAGGCCACATCCGTGCGTCGTCCATCATGGCCGCGGACGGCAAATCCGTCACGGTGACGCTCTCGGACGACGGCATCGGTATCGCGCCGGAACATCAGGCGCATATCTTCGAGCGGTTCTACCGCGTGGACTCCTCGCGTACGAAGGAGACGGGCGGCTCTGGGCTGGGTCTCTCGATCGCCCGATGGATCGCCGAGCAGCATGGCATCCGCATCGCGGTGAAGAGCGCAGAGGGGCAGGGGACTGCCATCTCCCTTGTGATGCCGACACTTAAATCATAGTGTATACTGAAAAGGCGTCGCCCATGGGCGGCGCCTTTGTGATACAATAAGAGCAAGAAATCACGGATAATACGCATGGAAAAGAAAGGACGGATTGCGATGAAAATCCTCATCACGGGAGCGACGGGACAGCTCGGCTATGACTGCGTGAAGGAGTTCCGTGCGCGCGGGCACGAGGTACACGGCGTCTCCTCGGAGCTCTTTCCGCTGTCGGACGAGAATGTCATGCGTGCCGTCATCGAGGCGACCGAGCCGGACGCCATCCTCCATGCAGCCGCATACACCGCCGTGGACAAGGCAGAGGACGAGCCTGCTCGCTGCCGTCTCATCAATGCGGCGGGGACGGAGATCCTCGCACGTCTTGCCGCGGAGCGCGGGATCAGGCTCCTCTACATCAGTACGGACTACGTTTTCCCCGGGACGGGCACGACGCCGTATGAGACGGATGATATGACGGGACCGCGCAACGTCTACGGTGCGTCGAAGCTCATGGGCGAGGAGGCGGTCATGGCGCATCTCTCCCAGTACTTCATCGTCCGCATTTCGTGGGTGTTCGGCATCCACGGCAAGAATTTTGTCAAGACCATGCTGACCCTCGCGCAGGAGCACAAGAGTCTCTCCGTCGTCGGCGATCAGGTTGGCTCACCGACCTATACACATGACCTCGCTTCGCTGCTCGCCGATATGATTGCATCGGAGAAGTACGGCATCTACCACGCGACCAACGAGGGCTTCTGCTCGTGGGCGCAGTTCGCTGCTGAGGTCTTCCGTGCGGCAGGGAAGGCGGTGAGCGTCACCTCTGTGCCCACGCACAGCTATCCGACAAAGGCGGTGCGCCCGCTGAACTCGCGCCTCAGCAAGAAGAGTCTCGATGCGGCGGGGTTCCGCCGCCTGCCCCCGTGGCAGAATGCCGTGGCGCGGTACATCGAGGAGCTGCGGCAGGAGGAGGATGGAGGATCTCCGTCCATGATGCAGAATGCAGAAGCCTAATCAGAATACAGTAGGTCTGATGTTGACGGGGGCGTGACAAGACACGCCCATTCTGCTATAATAACGGATGTTTTTTTATATCCCATCATCGATTCCCTAAGGAGGAGATTTTTTGTTCAGAAGTATCAGCCGCAAATACCGTGAGACGGCACTCATCAAGCTCATCGCGGTCGGACTTATCATCGGTATCCTCATCGCGCTCTATGCGCCCGCCGCAATCCCACTCGTCGCCGTGCTCGGCGACGTGTTCGTGCGTGCCCTGAAGGGCGTCGCACCGATCCTCGTCTTTGTGCTCGTTATGAATGCCATGGCGCAGCGCACGGTCGGTGCGGGATCAGCGCTCAAGCCCATTGTGCGCCTCTACGTTATCGCGACGTTCCTTGCGTCCATCGTCGCCGTAGCGTTCTCGTTTGCCTTTCCCTCGTCTCTCCACCTCGTCGTGGCAGAGGCGTCGGTTACACCGCCGAGCGGCATCGTCGAGGTTGTTCACAATCTGATCCTCAACGTCGTTGACAATCCACTCCACGCCATTGCAAACGCGAACTACATCGGCATCCTCGCGTGGAGTATTCTTGCAGGCGTCGCCCTGCAGAAGGCAAATGCAACGACAAAGAATACCGTGCGCGACTTTGCCGTCGTCATGACGCAGATCGTCCTCTGGGTCATCCGCTTTGCCCCGTTCGGCATCATGGGACTCGTGGCGGACGCGGTCGGCACGAATGGCACGGATGCGATTGTCAGCTATCTGCATCTGCTCGCCGTCCTCCTCGGGGCATTCTTCTCTGTTGCGCTTATCATGAACCCGATCATCGTCTGGCTGCACATTCGCCGCAACCCGTTCCCGCTTGTTATCACGACGCTGCGCGAGAGCGGCATCTACGCATTCTTTACGCGCAGCTCGGCGGCAAATATCCCCGTCAATATGCAGCTGTGCAAGCGCCTCGGACTGAACCCTGATATCTACTCCATCTCCATTCCGCTCGGCGCAACCATCAACATGAGCGGCGCGGCGATCACGATCGCCGTCCTTTCCCTCGCAGCAGCATATACGCTGAACATCGCGGTCGATCTGCCGACGGCACTTCTGCTCTGCCTTGTCGCCACCGTCGGCGCGTGCGGCGCATCGGGCGTTGCGGGCGGATCGCTGCTCCTCATCCCCGTTGCCTGCTCCTCGTTCGGCATCAGCAACGACATTGCGATGCAGGTCGTCGGCGTCGGCTTTATCATCGGCGTTCTGCAGGATTCCTGTGAGACGGCGCTCAACAGCTCGACCGACGTGCTCTTTACCGCGACGGCAGAGTTTGCCGACCGTGCGCGTGCGGGCACACTCAAGGATGAGGACATGGTACCGAAAGACGAGACCTGATCCTCCCGGTAAGACAAGAACCTGCCATAGATTTTATGACCTATGGCAGGTTCTTTTTGCCTGTATCTTTTTAGAAATAGCGAAGCCGCCGATTAAGTGTCACGCCGAGCGCTGCTGCAGCAACGGCTTTGATGAGATCGCCCGGGATGAACTGGACGAGCGCCATGAAGGCGGCGCTAATGCCGACGAATTTATCGCCGAAGAGAATGGTCAGCCACAGCGTCGCAAAGAGATATGTGATGGGGACGCTGATGAGCGCGCCGACGAGGGCGTAGCGTGGAAAGGACGGCGTATGTCCCTTGAGGAGGCTCATCAGTGTATAGGCGACAAGAAACCCGATGAAAAAGCCACCGCGCGGTCCCATGATGATGCCGAGTCCGCCGACACCGCCCGCAAAGACGGGCAGGCCAATCGCGCCGATCAGTGTGTAGCCGATGAGCACGACGGCGGTCTGGCGCGGGGTCAGGACGAGTGCCGCGAGGCACATGACGAAGGTCTGCATCGTCAGCGGTGCCATGAAGGGGACGGGAATGGCGATATAGGCACTCACGCAGATCAGCGCGATGCAGAGCGCCATCCGCGTGGTATTCCGGACGGAGAAAAAACGATCATCGTACGATATCATAACAATAATGCCTTCTTTCTAAGGAAACACTGATAAAATGAGGTCTGCCAGATTGGCGTAGATTTTTTCGTCCGAACGAGGTGGAAAACCGGACGCAGAGTGGTGCTCTGTGGAGGATTTTCCGCCGAAGTACGGGCAAAAAAGATGCGTCAAGATGGTTGTACCGAATTTATCAGTGATTCCCTTATATGGAGAAATTATTTGCGGCACAGGCGGATGATGATGTCCTCGAGCAGTTCGTCGCCCGCCTGTCCCGTCTTCAGCAGGTAGTCGGCATCGGCGAGGGCGAGGACGGCATCCCGCAGCGCGGATTCTCGAAAGCCGCGCGCGTGCCCGCCGAGTTTTTCGGCGATGAAGGGGTGCAGCCCCATGATCTTGCCGAGCCCCTTGGGTGGTGTTCCGCTCGCGAGGAGGCGCCGCGCCTGCCAGAGCTGGCGGACGTGCCGCGTCAGGAGGGCGAGCAGTACGGTGAAGTGCACGCCGTCTGCGCGGCAGCGAGCGAGGAGATCCATGGCGCGCCGCACGTCGCGCGCGCTGATGGCATTCATGAGCGCAAAGACGGAGACCTCGGGCATCTCCGAGAACGCCGCGCGCAGATCCGCCTCCGTGAACTGTTTGTTGTCGGTGTAGAGCGTGAGCTTTTCCAGCTGCCGGTCGAGAAACTCCAGTGAGATCGTCTGCATCATGCCGACGACATTCAGAAAGAATGTGCGCGCCTCGCGCTGCATGGAGCGCCCCATCTCGCGCAGACGCTCGTTCAGCCATCCCTCGACATTCCACGGACGCACGGCCTCGCTCTCGAGGATGCGCCCCGTCTTCTGCACTGTCTGATAGAGTTTGCGCCGCTTGTCGGGCTTTGCATTGAGGGTAAATACGACATAGGTCGTCGGCAGGAGGTTCGTCAGGAGGGCGAGAAGACGCTCCGCCGCAGCGTCCTTCGGCGCAGGTGTATCGCCCTCCGCCGCCTTTTTCCCCGCGCGAAAGACGGCGGCGTCATGGACGAGGACGACGATCTTGTCCGTGAAAAAGGGGGCGGTCTCCAGTGACTCGGCCAGCGCGTCGATGGCGGGCATCTCCTCATAGCGGATGAGCGCGTCTGCACGCTCGGCGGCATCGGGCAGGAGACGGCGCAGGATCGCCTCCTCGGCGCGGCGGATGTAGTACGGTTCCTCCCCGGCGAGGAGGTAGATCTGCGGCGGCGTGCCCTGTGCGAGCGACGCCATAAACTCATGAGCGTTCATCGGCGATAGCGTGCCAGCTCATCGCCGACCGTCGTCGGCTCCGTGTGCCCCGAGTAGAGCACTGTATCGGGCGGCAGGGTAAAGACCTGCGTCCGAATGCTCTCCCAGAGTGCCGACGTGTCGCCGCCCGGGAAGTCTGTGCGCCCGACGCTCGCGAAAAAGATCGTGTCGCCGACGAACGCGATACCGTCGTGTGCGCTGTAAAAGATGCAGGAGTCCGTCGTATGCCCCGGCGTATAGCGCACCTCAAGTGACAGCGCAGGATTTGCTGCGAGTGCGATGTGCGCGCCGTTGGCGAACGTCTCCACATCGGCGAGCGTCACGGGCGCACCGCCCCATGTGGAGAGATTCCAGTTCGGGTCGCTGCAGTAGCGCGGGCTCTCCGCAGCGGCACAGACGGGACAGGGAATGTGTGCACGGAAGTCGTCCACGCCGCCGATATGGTCGAAGTGACAGTGCGTGAGGAGCAGCTGCTCGATCGTCCAGCCGCGCTCTGCGGCGTGTGCGGCGAGTCGACCGCCCTCCGCGCCCGCGTCGATGAGAAAGCCGTGCTTTGACGCGTCGTCGATGTAGAAATAGGAATTGGTCGGGATCATATCGCCGACGGTGACGCATTCGATCATGGGTGAGACTCCTTTGTCCATTCGTAGGCACGGCGCGGTGTGCCGTCCGCGACATAGATCGTGCCGCAGAAGACGAAGCCGCCCGCGCACAATAGATGCTGCATGGGGTGATTGTCCTCGTGTGTATCGGCACGCAGATGGCTGTGCTGTGTGCGTGCAAAGTCCAATACGGCGCGGAATGTGCCGCGGTGCGAGCCGTCGCTGCCCACGCGGTGGAGCGTGGCGTACGGCGTATCGTCGCGCCACGCTCCGTTCTCGATGTGCGCGTATGTCGGATCATCACCCGCGATGAGGACAAAGGCGGCGTAGGGAGCGGCGCCCGCATCGTGGAGAACGTAGCTCACGCCGCGCGCGATGTCCGCGCGGAGGAGCTCCTCTGCGGGATAGCCGCCGCTCCACTGCGTAGGGTTGCCCACCGCGCGCATCGCTGCGCGTGCCGCGTCGTAGATGCGCAGCATCTCCGGGATGTCCTGTACTGCTGCCTGTCGTATCATGAAATTTCCCCCCATATTTTTCCCTTATTTTACACGATCGGGAGGGATTTTGAAAGCCATGTTTGTCGATGTGTGCTATACTGTCAAGGTTAAGGAAGCAGGGATCAATTCAGCACCGCCGTCTTCGTCCATCTTTTTCGCCCTGTGCCGGCAAATCCTCCGCATAGCCTCTGCTGTGCGTCCGGTTTGCTGCCTCCATCGGAAAAAATCTACGCCAATCTGAGACACTGTTTTATCAGAGATTCCTTAAATTCCTCGCAGGGAGGGGAAATCCATGCGCTTATGGCTCATCTATGCACTGCTCTCGGCGCTGTGCGCGGCGTTTGTCTCGATCTTCGGCAAGGTTGGGCTTGCGGGGCTCGACAGCAGTGCCGCGACGGCGGTGCGCGCCGTCATCATGGCACTGTTCCTCATCGGCGTGGTCATCGCCGAGGGACATGCGGGCAGCCTGCCGCAGGTCTTCGCCGACACGAAGGCACTTGGCTTTGTCGCGCTCAGCGGCATCGCGGGCGCGCTCTCGTGGCTCTTCTACTTCATGGCACTCAAGGAGGGAGCTGTCTCACAGGTCGCGCCGATCGACAAACTCAGTGTCGTCTTTGCCGTCCTCCTTGCGATCCTGATCTTCGGCGACAAGATCAGCGTCCTGCACGGCGTCGCCATTGCGCTGATCGCGGCAGGCGGACTCATCTTGGCGATATTTCCCTGAGAAATATCATCTGTATTTGTACACAAAAAAAGAACCCCACATGCCGATCTTTTGCATGTGGGGCGACTTTATTCCTCTTTTTCATGAATCTTTTTTGCAGCGCGTGCCAAATAGTCTGCGATTTCGCCCGTGTGCTCTGCGGGCACCCAAACGGGAGCCTTCGGTTTCCACATATCATCGCTCTTCTTGCGCCAGAATGGTGTGATGGCAGTATAGCGCCGCCCGCGCGAGCGGATGATCGAGACGCGGATCGCCTGCGTTGCTGAGATCTCGAGCATTCCGATCTCCGTGGTCGCGTCGATGCTCAGCGCAAAATCCTGTGCCTTTTTCAGGTTTTGCGCTCGTGTTGTCTTTGTTGCCATACTTATTTCCTCCCGATAAATTCATTCTCTCCTGTTCATCATACCAATTTTTGGAGGAATTGCAATGTTTTTTATAGGAAATACCCCGCGTGGAAGCGTTCTGTTCCTATGCGGGGTATTCCGTATGGCCATTATTCATCTGTGTACCGCAGGGTCAGCCGCCCCGTCGCGCGCGTTGCAGCGAGATCGATGACGCGCTGGTTGCGCGAGCCGCGAAAATGGAGGGTGAGGTCGCGCTCCTCCTCGCGGTAGTCGCCGTCGACGAGGACGTCGAGCTCGTCGAGGAGGGCATCCACGGCGGGGTTTTTCTGTGCACGCAGCTCCTCAAGGGTGTAGCCTGTGTAGCTCCAGACATCGAGACCCCGTTCGTGCGCCGCGCGTGCGAGAGGAAGCAGTGCTGCGGGCTGCAGAAAGGGCTCACCGCCGCTGAGGGTGAGCCCTGTGAGAAGAGGATTGGCGTCGAGGTCTTGAAGCACCGCGCCGACGGTGGTGACCCGTCCGCCGTCCGTCGGCTGTGTATCAGGGTTGTGACAGCCGGGACAGCGGCGCGGGCAGCCTTGGGTAAAGACGGTTAGCCGTATCCCCTCACCGTCGACGATGGAGTCGCGCGCAATCCCTGCGATACGGATCTCAGTGGAGTCCGTGCTTGACACGCTCATGCTCTTCTGCCTGCTTTGCGTTGTTCCAGCGATCCGTCGTGCCAACGAGGTAGCCCGTGATGCGGCGGATGCGCTCGAACTTCGGCTGACGCATCTCGTAGCCGAGGGTGACGCGGCCGTCGTCCGCTCCCGTAATGGAGAGACGGTCGAGCTTCTCGTTGGTCTGCCCCTCGATGTAGGCGATGTAGTTCTCAACCTCGTGCGGGGTGATGTCCGAAAGTCCGTTGACGGTGACGTTGATGTCGTTGACGATCATGCTTCATTCTCCTTTTCCCGCGCGGCGGCGGGTCTTTGTTAGCGTTTGCGGCTCTGTGCCGCTGCGAGTAGAATTATACAACATCTTGTGTATGAACGTCAATAGAAAATCTATATATAGTTGTTTGTACACAAAGTTATCCACAAGGATTTTTAGGAACAGCATGGGACTTTCATAAAAAAACCCGCTGTCATGCGGCTTGAGGGGGCATGACAACAGGTTGTAGTTATCCACAGTTTCCCTAGGGAAAAGCTGTGCATCCTGTGGATAAGAGTGGACGGATGTGTGATGTTCCATTAGATACTATGAGCAGCTGCTTCGCATGGACAACGCGTCATGCATTTTGTGCCTTTGTCGGGGCAGGTGTCTCTGCGGGTGCATCCTCCTGTTCCTGGATGACTGTGCGGATGGGGTAGGGGATGTCGATGCCCTCGATACGGTAGCGATCGGTGAGTGCCTTGATGAAATCGTGGATGATGAGTCCCTGCTGGTCGAACTGGCTCGACGGCAGGATCACGGCGAAGTCGATGGAGGAGTCGTTAAATTTCGTATAGCGCACGAGCGGCTCGGCGTTGGGGTTGTTGTCAACGCGCGCGAGCACTTCCTTTGCCGTCTCGATGGTGACGCGCTCGACCAGCGCGAGATCACTGTCATAGGCGACACCGACGGGGACGCTGATGTTGAGGCTGCGCGTGGGCAGGCTGAAGTTCGTGATGTTCGCGCCTGCAATGGTCTTGTTCGGAATGACGACGGTGTTGCTTGCGCCGACGGGGACGATGGTGGTGAAACGCCATGCGATGTCAGTGACACGTCCCTCCTCGCCTGTGCCGAGACGGATGTAGTCGCCGATGCGGATCTGCTTCGAGAGAATGAGGTGCAGCCCCGCGAAGATGTTGGCGAGCGTCTCCTGCAGGGCGAGGGCGACCGCCATGCCGCCGACGCCAGCGGCCGTGAGGATGGGCGCGATGGAGATGCCGTAGTACTGGAGGATGACGAGGACACCCATGACGTAGATGACGCCGATGAGGATGTTGTTGAGCAGCGTGGTCTTCGGGAGATCCTTGTTCGACCGCTCAAAGTACATGGTGACGACGCCGTCCACCGTACGCGCAAGGACACGCGTAATGGTGATGACGTTGCTCGTGAAGAGCAGATAGGACAGCATTTTCGTCAGGGTCGGCGAGATCTCGACGGCATCGATCGCCCAGTAGAGGCCGATGATGAAGCTGAAGAAGATCGGCACGCCGTGCATGGAGCGGATAAAGACGTATTTCCACGTGCTCTCATCGACCGCAAGGTGATGGTTGATGTAGCGGCGGATGAGGCGGTCGGTGATGATGCCGACCGTGAGTGCGCCGAGGACGATGCAGGTCGGGACGAGAAGGAGCGCGACGAGTGCCTTGACGTCAAGGGACTGCAGAGATGTAAACAAGAGGGACTCCTTTCATGAGAGAAGCAATCAATAGTTATGTAAGAAACTCTTCGCACGATGCCATGAGCTGCATCGTGCCGGACGGACACGCGATGGAGAGACTGAACAGAGGCGCGGCGGGCACAGCGCTGCCGAGCGCATGGCGTGGCGGGTCGATGATGGAGACGGCAGAGCCGTGCGCGCGCATTTGTGAGGAGAAATGTCCGTTGATGACGTTGAACAGCTCGCAGGCAGCATCGACGGCGAGGTCACCCATGCCGCTGAGGGAGATGCCGCTGTACCCCGAGGCGAGCGCGTAAAATGTGTCGAGCGAGGCGGCGAGCGCGACGATGAGCGGACTGCCGTTCATCGTGAGATGCTGGGATATGGTGATGTAGGGCGGATCTTCCGCTGCCTGTTCCGCCGTCGCCGTGATGTGGGCATAGGCGGACAGCCCCGCGAGAAAGCTCTCCATATACGTTGCATGCAGCTCGGTCATACGTCCTCCAGGCGCCGCCGCATCTTGCCGATGGCGGCGGTGATCTCGCTGTCCGCGTATGGCTTTCGGATAAAGAGGAGCGCGCCGCACTCCTCTGCGGCGGCGATGTTCTCCTCCGTGGCGGCGGTGGAGAGGATGGTGACGGGCAGCTGCGGCCGCGCAGCGTGCAGGCGCCGCAGAACGCTGATGCCGTCGAGCTTCGGCAGGATGAGGTCGAGGAATACTGCATCGGGTGCGTCGGCGTCGACGCGCGCGAGCGCCTCCTCTCCGTCGCGTGCCTCGACGACGCTGTGGCCGCGGTCACAGAGCTCCGCTTTGAGCTTCATGCGCACGAGGCGCGAGTCGTCAACGATGAGAAATTTCATCGTGTTCCTCCTTTGCAGGCAGTGCCGCCGCCCCGAAGGCGCAGGGCAATAGCTCGGTGGGGGTCATGACGCGCACCGCACCCGCCGTGTTTGCAAGCAGGATGCGGCGGATGGGGAACTCCATAAGCATCTGCCGGCACATGCCGCAGGGCGCACAGACGTCGGGGCTGTCCGCGATGACGGCGAGTGCTGCAAAACGCCGCTCGCCATGGCTGACCGCTGCCGCGAGGGCGGCGCGCTCGGCACAGATGCCGACGGGGTAGGAGGCGTTCTCGACGTTGACGCCCTCGTAGACGCTGCCGTTCTCGGTGAGGAGTGCCGCACCGACGGCAAAGCCGGAGTACGGAGCGTAGGCGCGTGCGCGTGCGGCAGCGGCACGCGCGATGAGTTCATCGTCCGTCATGCGGCTGCCCTCCCTCTAGCTCAAGCCCCTCACGCTTGCGCGCGGCATACTCGCGGTTGAGGATGCCGAGAATGACGAGGTTTTCGTAGGTATTCTGATAGAGAATGGTCTCGCGGATGAGTGCCTCGCGCACCATGCCCTCGCTCTCATAGAGGTGGAGGGCACGCGCGTTGTAGTCCTTGCAGTCGAGCCATGCGCGGTGCGCGCCCATGTCCTCAAACGCCCATGCCTTGAGGAGCTTCATCGTCTCGTGCCCGTAGCCGAGCCCCTTCTTTGCGATGACGACGTGCGTCCACTCCTGTTCCTTGGACGGGAGCAGCAGCCCGCCGACGTGCAGATAGCCAACGCGCTCCCCGCTGCCGCGCTCTTCGACAATGATGTCGAGGGCGGCCTTTGCCTGCGTGATAATGATCGTGTGCTCTTCGCGCGTGAACGGAACGATGTAGTTCCTGTTGTCCGCGTCCTCCTGCAGGGCACATATATAGTCGATGTCCTCCTCGGCGGCGCGGCGCAGGATGAGGCGCGGCCCCTCTCTTAGTAGTTCAGCCATAGTATATCCTCCCACTCGTGACAATAATGTTCCTCTATTTTACATGGAAGGGAGGGGGAAATGCAAATCTTTCCTCATGAGCAGGGAATGATGTTGACGATACGGAATGAAAAACATATAATGAAGATTACAGCTTAGGGAATGTAAACAGCTTAGGGAATGTAAATAGAAGCGGAGGGCAACCATGGAGGAGCAGAAAAAACTGTCGGTACGCGATGTGCTGTGGCGCAAAAAACACGCGCGGGACAAGGTGCTCGATGCCGTGGGGAAATTGTGCGAAGAGGCGTGGGCTGTGGTAGAGAAGCTCGCCAATGACCGCACATCGTCGGCGAAGGACGCCGCGCAGGCGAGGGAACTTGGGCTGCGGCTGCGCGCGCTCGGCTATCTCATTGAGGGCGAGCACTACATCGACCGCATTGCCTTTGAACTGCGCAGCAAGGAGGTTTATCTCAAGACCAACGAGGTCTCGCAGGCGTATGTCGCGGAGATGGTCGTCTCCTTTTTGGATACGATCATCGCCTATGTCACGCAGAGTACATGGGACGACAGGGACCTGCGCGGCCCGTACACGGATGCACTCAAGCAGTCGCTGAATGCGATCCGCCAGTCGCTGGTTCCGGAAGAAGAAAAGCAGGACGATTCTAAGGAGGATCGTTGATTAGGGGGATTTCCATACATGTTTGGTATGTCAATGGACATAGGAATTGATCTGGGGACGGCAAATGTGCTCGTCTATGTGAAGCGGAAGGGGGTTGTCCTGAAGGAACCGTCGGTCGTGGCGGTCAACCGTGATACGAATCAGGTGCTCGCCATCGGCGAGGAGGCACGGCAGATGATCGGGCGTACGCCCGGCAATATCATCGCCATCCGCCCGCTGCGCGACGGCGTGATTGCGGACTATGACATCACGGAGAGCATGCTGCGCTTCTTCATCGACAAGGTGGTTGGACGCAGCATAGTCTTTCGTCCGCGCATCATGATCTGCATCCCCTCGGGGGTGACGATGGTGGAGCAGCGTGCCGTACAGGAAGCCGCTGAGCAGGCGGGCGCGCGCCACATCCAGCTCATCGAGGAGCCGCTCGCAGCGGCGATGGGCGCGGGCCTTGATATCGTGGAGGCACAGGGCTCGATGGTCGTCGACATCGGCGGCGGCACCTCAGACATCGCCGTCATCAGTCTCGGCGGCGTTGTGACGAGCGCGAGTATCCGCGTCGCGGGCGATACCTTCGATGAGGACATCATCGACTATGTCAAGCGCGAGTTCAATCTGCTCATCGGCGAGCGCACGGCGGAGGAGATCAAGATCCGCGTCGGCGCGGCATATACGGCGGCGCGGCGCGAGCAGATGGAGATCCGCGGCCGCGACCTCCTCTCGGGGCTGCCGAAGAACATTACCATCTCCACGGCGCAGGCGTCGTCCGCCATCGAGAACTCGGTCATGCGCATTGTGGACTGCGTGAAAAAGGTGCTCGAGGAGACACCGCCGGAGCTCGCTGCCGACATCATGGATCGCGGCATCGTTCTGACGGGCGGCGGCGCTCTGCTCTATGGCATGGCAGAGCTCATCCTGCGCGAGACGGGGACGCCGACGATTGTCGCCGATGACCCCATGTCCTGCGTTGCCCTCGGCTGCGGCAAGGCTCTCGATATTTTCGATAAATTCGACGGCAAGGCGACGAACACATCGTTTGGACGTAAGAAATAAATAAATAGAGGGAAAACGAAATTTACAGCGAAATTAACACTAGGAGAGTATATTTCGTTCGGGAAAAGAGGGAAACGCTATGTGGAGAGGACTCTATATCGCCGCCTCCGGCATGATTACAGAGACGAAGCACACGGATATGATCGCGAATAACCTCGCCAACGCCGCGACGACGGGCTACAAGCGCGACGATATGGCGGTGCGTGAGTTCGAGCCGATGCTGCTGCGCCGCATCAATGACCACGCGGCAGACACGGATGTGACGAGCTTTAAGGGGTTCCGCATCCGCTCGGGTGCGCCGATCGTCGGCACGCTTGGCCTCGGCTCCGCCGTGGATGAGATCGCGACCGACCACATTCAGGGTGCGCTCCAGACGACGGGGAACACCTACGACTTCGGCATCTCGGGGCAGGGGTATTTCATCATTGATACGCCGCAGGGACAGCGCTACACGCGCGACGGCAGCTTCTACCGCTCCTCCACGGGGCAGCTTCAGAATGTGCGCGGACAGGCCGTGCTCTCGCCGCAGGGACAGCCGATCACGATTCCCGCCGATGCGCGAAACGTGACGGTGTCGAGCGACGGGCGCATCTATGCGAACGGCAGACAGATCGCGCAGCTCGGCTTCGTCCAGTTCGATGAGGAAAAGGCGGTCATCAAGGAGGGCGACAACCTCTATAAACCTCAGCCCGGGGCACAGCCGCAGCAGGCGACGGGCGTCATTGAGCAGGGGATGCTCGAGATGTCGAACACGAGCGTCGTCACGGAGATGGTCGAGCTCATCAACAACTACCGCGTTTATGAGGCGGGCTCAAAGGCTGTGCAGACGCAGGATGCCCTGCTCGACAAGGCAGTCAACGATGTCGGACGTACGAGTTAAAAATACTTAAGAAATTCATCAAAACTTCCGATATAAAAGTGAGTAAACTGTCATCCAAAATTCTTGGAGGGGGACATCGACTATGATGCGAGCACTTTGGTCTGCGGCGTCCGGCATGAAGGCGCAGCAGTCCCAGATGGATGTCGTCGCGCACAATATTGCCAACGTCAACACCTACGGCGGCAAGAAGGTACGTGCCGAGTTCCAGGATCTTGTCTACCAGACGCTCCGTGAGGCGGGCGCACGAAACGGCGCGGATTCGCAGTACCCGACGGCACTGCAGATCGGTCTTGGAACACGCCTGGCGGCGACCCAGCGCGTCTTTACACAGGGCGCACTTCAGACGACGGATAACCCGACCGACATCGGCATCCAAGGCGAGGGATTCTTCCGCGTCACGATGCCCGACGGGACGACCGCATACACGCGTGACGGCACATGGAAGCTCGACAGCGACCGCCGCATGGTCACGACGGACGGCTACCTGCTCGCCGACGGCATTACGATCGGGCAGAATGCACCGCTGGACTCCATCACGATCTCCGGCGATGGCCGTGTCTCCTACCGTGAGGCAGGGCAGAACCAGCAGCAGGAGGCGGGACAGATCACGCTTGCCCGCTTTGTCAACCCCGCAGGGCTGACGTCCGTCGGCAAGAATCTCTTCGTCGTCTCCGATGCATCGGGCGAGGCGATTGAGTCGAACCCGGGCGAGGACGGTGCAGGGACGCTGACGCAGGGCACGCTCGAGATGAGCAACGTGCAGATCGTGGAGGAAATGGTCAACATGATCGTCTCCCAGCGTGCGTACGAGTCCAACTCCAAGGCGATCACGACCTCCGACTCGATGTTGGAGATCGCGAACCAGCTGAAGCGTTGATTCGGCACAGAATTTTTACAGCCATTCTATTCCTATGGAGTGGCTTATTCGCTTTTTTGTGGACGGGTACGGGGCTTGCTGCCTCCTATGGGTACGGGCAGGCCGTCCGCTTCCCGAACGTCCTTTCCGCCGCACAGCTTGCGGAGCTCGCGCAGCAGAAGATCGAGGAGCAGCTCGCCGCGGTCGGTGAGACGCGCCGCCACGAGGTGCATCTCCAGCACCGGGCGGGGACGATGCGTCTGCCGGCAGGCGAGGTGACAGCCGTTGTCGCCTTCCCGCGCGGCGTTCCCTACGGGCGGGAGTTCCCCGCCGCCATTACCGTCTATGTGGACGGTGTACTGCAGCGGCGCGCCGCGTGCTACTATCAGGTCACGGTCTATGACCATGTGCTCGTCGCGATGACGGACATTCGCATGGACGAGGCGATCACGCCTGCCAATGCGCACGTCGAGGAGAGCGCGGTGGATACCCTGCCTGAGACGACGGTCACGGACTTTGACCGTCTCGCGGGACGCGTCGCGGGACGCTACATCCGCAAGGGCACGGTTATCACGCCAACCCTCCTCGCGATGCCGCGCGTCTTGACTGCGGGCAGTCCTGTGACGCTCGTCGCGGAGAATGGCGGCATCACGATCCGCGCAGAGGGCGTAGCACTGGAGGCGGGACGCATCGGCTATGTGATCCGCGTGCGCAATGCACGATCGGGGAAGATCATGCGCGGGCGTGTAGTCGACGAGAAGACGGTTCAGATTATTGCATGATCTGCAGCAGGATAGAGAGAGTTCCATAAGGAGTTCATCATGCGTAAAGAAAAATGGCTAGCGGGCGTGCTCGCCGCCACGCTTGCGGTGGCAAGTTTTGCACCGACCGCAGCGGCGGAATCCCTGTGGAAAAACGCCAACGGCTATACGACGAAGTCCGTGTTTACCGACCACCGGGCATCGAACGTCGGCGACATTGTGACCATCGTCATCAGCGAGTCGACGACGACCTCGGCGACGCGCAACAGCTCGAACGAGAAGAGCGGCTCGGTGAAGCTCGGCGGCGGTATCGGCATCTTTGATTTCCTCCAGGCGGCATCGGCGAGCGGCTCGGATAAGTTCACCGCAAAGGGATCCGCCTCGGCGACGAATCGTGTCGCGGGCAATGTCACCGTCACGATCTCAGAGATCACGCCGGCGGGCAACTTCGTCCTCGAGGGAACGCAGTCGATATGGCAGAACCGCAACGAGCACAAGATCACGTTCCGCGGCATCTGCCGCCCCGAGGACATCTCCGCATCGAATACGGTGCTCTCGACGCGTGTCGCGGATGCCACCGTGCGCTTTGACGGCAAGGGACCGCTCAACGCGAAGCAGCGGCAGGGCATCCTCACGCAGATCTTCAATATTCTCTTCTGACGGGAGGCGCTCTTTATGAAGAAAATATCCGTCCTTCTGCTCCTCCTTGCGCTCCTCATCGGGGCTCTGCCGGGCGTTGCCGCGGCGGATTCCGCCGTGACGCGCATCAAGGACATCACGAAAGTGCAGGGCGTGCGCAGCAACCAGCTCATGGGCTATGGTCTTGTCGTCGGACTTGAGGGGACGGGCGACGGCTCGAGCTCGGGCGAGACGGTGCAGTCCATCGCCAATATGCTTGTCAGCTACGGCATCAATGTCAATGCGTCGTCCATCAAGCTGAAGAACGTGGCTGCCGTCATGGTGACGGCGACGCTTCCGCCGTTCGTACGCGAGGGCGACAGCCTCGATGTGACGGTCTCCTCCATCGGTGACGCGAAGAGCCTGCGCGGCGGAACGCTCCTCCAGACACCGCTGCGTGCGGGCAATGGCGAGGTCTACGTCGTGGCACAGGGCGCAGTCTCTACGGGTGGCTTCTCTGCATCGAGCGGCGGCAGCAGCACGACGAAGGCATTCCCGACAGTCGGTATCGCCGTGAATGCGGGCATCGTCGAGCGCACAGTGGAGGATGACATCGGCACGGATGGGCATATTGCGCTCTCCATCGCAAAGTCGGACTTCACGACGGCGGCACGCGTCGCAGGTGCCATCAATGCGCAGTACGGGAACATTGCCCAGGCGACGAACCCGGGACGTGTGGATGTTGCCGTGCCCTCGTACTATCGCGGCAACGTGGTCGGCTTTGTTGCCTCGATCGAGGATCTGCCGGTACGTCCCGACAACATTGCGCGCGTTGTGGTCAACGAGCGTACGGGAACGATCATCATGGGAGGCGATGTCTCCGTTGATGCGTGTGCGATCACGCAGGGTGGGCTGACCATCCGCATCCAGGGAAACCCCGATGTCTCGCAGCCGGGACCGTTCAGCTACGGCAATACCGTCGTGACAGACAGTCCTGACATTCAGGCGTCGGAGACAAAGGGGAATACGATTGTTCTGCCGGCGACGACAAACGTCAGCGACATCGTCGGCGCACTCAACACGGTCGGTGCGACACCGCGCGACACGA
This sequence comes from Centipeda felix, assembly GCF_900186465.1. Taxonomy (GTDB): domain Bacteria; phylum Bacillota; class Negativicutes; order Selenomonadales; family Selenomonadaceae; genus Centipeda; species Centipeda felix. The sequence goes on along the minus strand of NZ_LT891958.1, from coordinate 399,296 downwards.
TTTCGATTTTACAGGCGATGAAGGCGGCAGGCGCACTGCACGCTGAGCTGGATATTGTATAAAGGGAGACAGTGATATGACCATACAGCCAATCGGAGATGGTTCACTGCTCAGCAACGCGGCACAGACCTCCTATGATGCGGCGCGCATGAGTGCCGAGGGAAAGTCGTTCAAGGCGACGCTCGATGAGCTGCAGCGCAAGGCAGATGCTGTGCAGAGCCGCACGAGCGAGACCGCGCAGACGGGCTACGTGCCAAAGAATCCCATGACGGCGGACGAGCTGCAGCAGAAGAAGCTGCGCGAGGCGTGCGAAGGGTTCGAGGCAATGTTCCTCAGTATGATGTATAAGCAGATGCGCGCGACTGTACCCGAGAGCGATCTCTTTGGGAAGAAGTCAAACGCGATCAAGATTTTCGAGGATATGCGCGACACGGAGCTGATGAATCAGGCCGCAAAGAGCGGCGGCATCGGTCTTGCAGACATGATGATGAAACAGCTGTCGCCGACCATCCGCAAGAGATGAAAGAGTAAAAAAAGGGGGAGCTGGAACAGCATCCCCTTTTCTGTTGTATTCATTGGAATGAATGTGGAGCGATCAATGAAAATTTTTAAGAAAGTCTCTGTCCTCGCCGTCGTCGTCCTCGTGGCGCTGTCCTCCTATGTGGCGGCAGCAGCATCCCTGACGGGACTGCGTTCCTCGAGCACGGCGGCGCGTGACCGCATCGTCTTCGATCTCTCGGAGATGCCGCTCTATCAGGCGCGTCCCTCCGACGACGGGCGTTCCCTCACCCTCGATTTTGCCGATGTGGATACGGCACTCTTCAAGCGTATCGCTGTGCGGACATCTCGCATTGAGGCGATTTCCTACGAGCGGCATCACGGGCATTTCTATGTGACCGTTGCGCTGGCGAAGGGGATGGATTATTCCATTGGGAATCTGACGAATCCATTCCGTATCTTCGTCGATGTTGCACCGAAAGGCGCATTGACTGCGCAGCGGCATGCGAGCATGCCGCGTCCGTCCGTATCGTCTACGGATACGGACACATCCCCCGCAAAGGCAGAGCTGCCCCGCATGGAGGAGAAACAGCTCGCCGCGGGGCTGACGCAGCGGGAGTACGTCTATGAGGACGAGGATGGGCAGGTGACGGCGTACTTTATCGAGGCGAATCCCGCACGTTATCGCGTGCGCCCCGCGCTTGCCCGCGGCATTATTCCGGGGCGGCAGACAGTGAGCGGCATCGCACAGGATACGAATGCGGCGGCGGCGATCAACGCCTCCTACTTTGCACTCAGCGGAGAGCTCATCGGCATCACGAAGATCGACGGGACAGTCGTGAGCAGTACGTATTTTGACCGCAGTGCCTTCGGCGTGATGCCCGATAACTCCTTTGTGTTCGGTACAGTGTCCTATAACGGCACGGTGAAGCTCGACCGGACGAGCCTGCCCGTCTCGGGCGTCAACGCCGAGCGCGGCGCGGACAACCTCATCATCTACAACCGCGCCTATGGGCGATCGACGGGGACGAATCCGTATGGGCTCGAATACGTCATCCGCAATGGGCGCGTAGCGGAGATCAATACGAATGACTCGCTGATTCCGCCCGATGGCTATGTCGTCTCGGTGCACGGCACGTCGATGGATGCGTTTGCCGCGGCGGGCGTGCGCGTGGGCGATCCCGCCGTGCTGACGGAGGATCTGGGTGAGCCGTGGAATCGCGCTGTGCAGGTGCTCGGTGCGGGGCCGCGCCTTGTCGAGAATGGCAGTGTCCACGTGACGGCGGGCGAGGAGCAGTTCCCGGGTGACATTCGCTACGGGCGTGCACCGCGTACAGCGGTCGGTGTGACGCAGAAGGGGAACATCCTCTTCGCCGTCGTCGATGGGCGGCAGTCGCACAGTCATGGGCTGACACTGACCGAGTTCGCCGATCTGCTCGTGCAGTTCGGCGTGCGCGACGCGATCAATCTGGACGGCGGCGGCTCCTCGGAGATCTATGTGGATGGGGATGTGCTGAACTCCCCCTCGGATGGGTCGGAGCGCGCCGTGGGGAGTGCGCTGATATTGCAGAAGAAGTAAATTATAGACGAGGAGATTGCAATAAAAAGGGGACTGCTGCACGTCCCCCTATCGGCTCGCTGTGCTCGCCACTTCCCCCGTAAACGGGGGAAGCTTTTATGCCGTTATCTTGTAAGCCTTCCCCGTTATCACGGGGAAGGGGGACCGCGCAAGCGGTGGAAGGAGCACAAAAAAGACGTTGTACGAAGTTTTTAGCTCCGTACAACGTCTTTTTTATATTTTAGGAAAGCACTGATACATTCGGCACAACCATATACCCCTGCCGTGCGTCTGGTTTGCTGCCTCAATCAACAAAAATCTACGCCAATCCGGCATAGCTCATTTTATCAGTGCTTCCTTAGTTCGTCACATAGAGTGCCTTATATGGATTGCTGCTGCTCGGAACGATCTTCGTGAAACCCTCCTCCATGACCACGTTCTTGTCGTAGCTGAAGATCGTGCAGAACTCCGTCAGCCGCTTGTCGATTGCGGCGATGTCCTCTGCGTCCGCCCGTGACACCTCAACGCTCTGAGGGAAGCGGATCGCGTCACAGCTGCCGCGCAGGAACATCGTCCCGCCGTGCATCCCCGTGCAGGGGAAATTGCTGACGATAGGCCTTTCCTGTGCCGTCAGACCGAGAACGATGATCGTGCCGCCCGCCTGATACTCGCCGAGGAAGCTGCCGCACGTACCGCCGATGATCATGGTCGGCGACTTGTCCTCATACGCCTTGATGTGGATGCCCGCGCGGTAGCCCGCGTTCCCCTTGACGTAGATCTTTCCGCCGCGCATGGCGTAGCCCGCCGTGTCGCCGATGCTGCCGTGGACGATGATCGTGCCGTCGTTCATCGTGTCGCCGACGGCGTCCTGTGCGTTGCCGTGCACGACGATCTTTCCGCCGTTCAGATACGCGCCCAGCGCGTTGCCGGGCACGCCCGTGATCGAGAGGGAGACGGGCGCCATGCCCGCTGCGATGAACCGCTGCCCGCAGCAGTTCGTCAGCTGCACCGGCGCCTTGATGCCGCGCAGGCGGTCGTTGAGTGCCTTGTGATCCAGATGGTCTGCATCAATAGAAATCATATCGTTCTCCCTCCCCTCATTCGCCTGCGTGCGCGACGCCGAGAATCTCAAGTTCCTTCTCCGTGAGACCGATGCCGCGCAGCATGAGGCGGTTGCCGCGCAGCGCCTCGATAGAGTTGATGCCCATGCCGCCGAGCATCTCCTTGATCTCGTGCCGCCATGCGGTCATGAGATTGACGAGACGCTGACTGCCTTCGTCGGGATTGAGTCGCTTGACGAGCGCAGGATCCTGTGTAGCGATGCCCCAGTTGCAGCGGCCGATCTGGCAGCTGCGGCAGAGGTGGCAGCCGAGCGCCATGAGTGCCGCCGTGGCGACATAGCAGGCGTCAGCGCCGAGCGCAATCGCCTTGATGACATCGGCCGCCGAGCGGATGCTTCCGCCGACGACGAGGGAGACATCGTTGCGGATGCCCTCCTCGCGCAGACGCTTGTCGCACGCCGCGAGGGCAAGCTCGATGGGGATGCCGACATTGTCGCGGATGCGTGTCGGCGCAGCCCCCGTGCCGCCGCGGAACCCGTCGATGGCAATGATGTCCGCGCCGCTGCGCGCGATGCCGCTCGTGATGGCAGCGATGTTGTGCACCGCTGCGACCTTGACGATGATCGGCACGGTGTAGTTGGTCGCCTCCTTCAGGGAGTAAACGAGCTGGCGCAGATCCTCGATCGAGTAAATGTCGTGATGCGGTGCGGGCGAGATCGCGTCCGAGCCCTCGGGGATCATGCGCGTACGTGACACGTCGCCGATGCTCTTTGTACCGGGCAGATGTCCGCCGATGCCGGGCTTTGCGCCCTGTCCCATCTTGACCTCGATGGCGGCACCCGCGTTGAGGTAGCGCTCGTGCACGCCGAAGCGTCCCGACGCGACCTGTACGATCGTGTTGTCGCCGTAGGCGTAGAAATCCTCGTGCAGACCGCCCTCGCCCGTGTTGTAGTAGATGCCGAGCTGCTGCGCCGCCATCGCAAGGCTCTTGTGCGCGTTGTAGCTGATGGCACCGTAGCTCATCGCCGCAAACATAACGGGCATGGACAGCTCAAGCTGCGGGGCGAGGTTCGACGTGTCGATGCGCCCCGCGGCGTCGCGGACGATGGCGTTCGGCTTTTTCCCGAGGAACACACGTGTCTCCATCGGCTCGCGCAGCGGATCGATGGGGGGATTCGTCACTTGCGAGGCGTTGATGAGAAGGCGATCCCAGTAGATCGGCATGCGCTTCGGGCTGCCCATGGAGGACAGCAGGATGCCGCCGCTCTCCGCCTGCTTGTAGATCTCCTTGATGGTTTGATTCGTCCAGTTGTCATCGTCGCGGTAGGTGCAGTTGGTGCGCGCAATCTTGAGTGCCTTGACGGGGCAGATCGAGACGCAGCGATGGCAGTTCACACATTTCTCGTCGTCGGCGACCATTATTTTTTGTGTCGCATCGTAGTGGTGCACCTTGTTGGAGCACTCCTTTTCGCAGAGGCGGCACTTCGTGCAGCGGGGGTGACGCAGCACTTCAAACTCGGGGTACAGATAGTTCAGACTTATTTAGAAACACCCCTCTTTTACGTTGACGATAAACGGCTCGCCGCCGGCGGGCGCGTAGATATTCTCGGCATCCGGCTCCATGGCGCGAATGGCGGCCTCCTCACTCGCGATGCAGACGCAGTCATCCTTGCTGCCGGTCACCATCGAGCGCAGCTTCAGGCGGTCGTTCAGCGCCATCATGCCGCCCGTGTAGCCGAGGATGATGGAGAAGGGGCCCGTGATGAGCAGCCCCGCAAAGACTGTGCGCAGATACGTGTGGATCTTCTGCGCGGCCGGGTCTTTGCGCGCGATTGTATCCCAGAACGGCGCGGCGATGACAGCCGCGAGCTCATGGGGTGAGAGCTTCTGGCGGCGGAGTAGGAAGTCGGCGATGTAGGTGATGACCTCCGTGTCCGTCTGCAGGGTGCATTTGTAGCCGTACATCTCAATAAAGCGGCGGTTGGCATCATAGGACGAGATCTCGCCGTTGTGCACGATCGTGCGGTCGAGAAGGCCAAAGGGATGCGCGCCGCCCCACCAGCCCGGCGTATTGGTCGGATATCTGCCGTGCACCGTCCAGGAGTAGGCCTCGTACGTATCGAGGCGGTAGAACGTGCCGACATCCTCGGGGAAGCCGACCGCCTTGAAGATGCCCATGTTCTTCCCGCAGGAAAAGACGTAGCAGCCCGAAAGCTCTGCATTGAGCTTCGTGACCGTGCGCACCATGTATTCCTCCTCATCCTGCTGCGCGGCGGCGAGTACCGAGCGCAGAGGGGAGACGAAGTACCGCCAGATCAGCGGCTCGTCCGTAATGGCAGGAATCCTGCGCGTGGGGATGCGCTCGGCACGTACGACCTCAAAGCGTTCACGCAAAATCCCCTCGCAGACGCTGCGGCGATCCTTGTTGTCAAAGAAGATGTGCAGGGCGTACTGATCCCGATGCTCCGGATAGATGCCGTATGCCGCGAACCCGCCGCCGAGCCCGTTGGAGCGGTCATGCATCGTCGCGATTCCGCGGATGATGACATCGCCCGCGATCATGCACCCCTCCTTGGAGATGAGTGCGGCAATCGCACAGCCTGCGGGGATCCTGACCGATCCTTCCCGTTCCATATCCAACAACCCTTTCTGAAAACGATTCCTATTGTATAGGAGAAATGTCCTGCACTGTGATGGACGTGGGGCATAGACTATCATAGATGAAGTGAGAAGTCGATTTGCACACCTGTATACATGCGGAGGTGACGATTCTGTGACAAAAGTTATGGACAAATCCTCGTCCTTGTGTGTACGATGTCATTTCACAGCGCTTCCATGAATCAGGCATGACACTTGCGCAACAGGGAAAAAGCGAGTAGAATCGGTACGCATGGAAACGTATGGAAAGAGGGATAGCATGACACCGAATATGAACTACAGCAGGCTGAAGGACTCCTACCTGTTCTACAACATCGCGCAGAAGACCAAGACGTATCTTGCCGAACATCCCGGCACGCATCTCTACCGCATGGGCATCGGCGATGTGTCCCTGCCGCTCTGCCGCACGGTTATCGACGCGCTACATCACGCCGTGAATGATCAGGCGGTGCAGGAGAGCTTTCACGGCTATATGCCCGAATGCGGCGCACCGGAGCTGCGCACGACGATTGCGGCGTACTATGCGCGGCGCGGTGTGCAGCTTGCTCCCGAGGATGTGTTCGTTTCGAGCGGTGCAAGCGATGAGCTGGGCGACATCCTCGACATCCTCGGCAGAGATCAGCGCGTTCTCATCATGGAGCCCGCGTATCCTGCCTACGTCGATGCGAACATCATCGCAGGAAATGAGATCATCCATGCCGCATCGAGCCGCGAGGACGGCTTTTTGGCACTGCCCGATCCGTCCGTACATGCCGACATCATCTACATCTGCTCGCCGAACAATCCGACGGGTGCAGTCTTCTCGCGCGCACATCTGAGGGCATGGGTGGATTACGCGAACAAAACCGATGCGATCATCCTCTTTGATGCCGCCTACGAGGCGTTCATCGAGGATGCGGAGATCCCGCACAGCATCTTTGAGATCGAGGGAGCAAAGACCTGCGCCATTGAGATCTGCTCGCTCTCCAAGACGGCAGGATTTACGGGGACGCGCTTCGGCTACACCGTCATCCCGCAGGAACTCATGCGAGGCGGGCTCGCACTGAATGCAATGTGGGTGCGCAACCGCACGACCAAGACGAACGGTGTCTCCTACATCCTTCAGAAGGGCGCGGCGGCGGTCTTTACGGAGGAAGGCCAGCGCGAGATCCACGAGAATATCCGCGTCTACAAAAAGAACGCAGCGCATCTGATGGCGGCGCTCGATACGCTCGGGATATGGTACTGCGGCGGCAAGAATGCACCCTACATATGGATGCAGTGCCCGAAGAACATGGGAAGCTGGGCATTCTTCGACTATCTCCTGCATGAGATTCAGGTCATCGGCACGCCGGGTGAGGGCTTCGGCAGCGCAGGCGAGGGTTATTTCCGATTCTCGACCTTCGGCTCGCCCGAGGACACCGAGGAGGCAGCGCGGCGTCTGGTCGCCCTGCTGGGGAAGTAAAAAAGAACGGATTGTTTTATCATTATCTAAAGGACTGTTGCACGAAGCTATAAACTTCGTACCAAAGTCCTTTTCTTTGTGCTCCTTTCCTACAATAACAGCATAATAGCTTCCCCCGTTTACGGGGGAAGTGGCGAGCGCAGCGAGCCGATGGGGGGGATATATGCAACTGCGCCTTTTTTCATGACAGAAATAATTTTGACGCTATAGATGCAATATGTTAAAATGTGAGGAGATTTGTCTGTGTCACAATGGATGGAAAGCGACGCTCTGTGCGGCGTCGAATGTAGGTGGTAGAACGTTGAAAAGCGACATGTTTGATGTCATACAGGAGGATCTCGCAGCACTTGAGCCTGCGCTGGAGGAGGCGATTGTCTCCGAGACGCCGCTCATCACGGATGTTGGGATGCACCTTGTCTCCTCGGGCGGCAAGCGACTGCGTCCCGCCCTCTTCCTGCTGGCAGCGCGCGGCGGAGCGTCGTTTGACCGTGCGCGTGCGATGCCCGTGGCCGTGGCGCTCGAGCTCATCCACACGGCATCCCTCGTACACGACGATGTGATCGACGAGGCGGATACGCGGCGCGGTGCTGAGACGACGAATGCGAAGTGGGGCAACCAGATTGCCATCCTGAGCGGAGACTATATCTTTGCGCGCGCGTTCAAGCTCGTCGCGGAGGAGGGCTATGACTCATCCGTCTATGTCAAGCTGGCGCATCTGGTCTGCACGCTGAGCGAGGGAGAGATCCTGCAGGATCATACGGTCTATCAGATCCCCACGGGGGAGGATGCCTACTATGAGCGCATCCGCAAGAAAACGGCGGACTTCCTTGAGATCTGCTGTGAGCTCGGCGGCTTCATCGGCGGGATGAGCCCTGCCGATACGGCACAGATGGCGGAGTACGGCCGTGATATCGGCATGGCGTTCCAGATCACGGACGATCTGCTCGACTTCCGCCGCAGCTCCGAGGACATCGGAAAACCCGCGGGACATGACCTCGCACAGGGCTATGTGACGCTGCCCGTCATCCGTGCACTCTCCGTGCTTGGCGCGGGGGAGCGGGAGGAGCTCGCGGCACTCATTACGAATCCGAAGAAACCCGTAGAGGAGGTCGCGCGTGCGCTTGCGCTCGTGCGTGCCTCGGATGGGCTGGACTATGCGCAGGAACAGGCGGATGCCTATCTGGTGCGTGCTAAGGCGGCGCTGCCTGCGAGCCTTGACCCGCGGATTCGTGAGACCTGCCTCATGGCGGCGGATTTTATCGGTCGGAGAGAGTTTTGAGGAAGTCCTGACAGCGTTAGGGGTTCCATAACGCGTACCTCGATGTACGCATACAGGAGGATGTATTATGTTCGGCATCGGTGCACCGGAGCTGGTATTGATTTTGATCGTGGGGCTGATTGTCTTCGGCCCGGGGAAGCTGCCCGAGATGGGGCGGACGCTGGGCAAGGGCCTGCGCGAGTTCCGCAAGGCGTCAAACGCGCTGACGACGGCGATCAACACACCTGATCCACCGCCTGCACAGAATGCAGCGGCACAGACGCAGCCTGCCGCAGCACCGACGGCGCAGCAGGCTGCACCAGTAGTGGCAGCAGAGCCGGCTGCACCGGCGGCACAGCAGCTGCACCAGTAGTGGCAGCAGAGCCGGCTGCACCGGCGGCACAGCAGAGTGCTCCCGCGCCGGCGGCGACCTCGCCGACGACGGAGACCGCAGCTGCTGCGGTCGAGGCACACCGCGCCGAGCAGAAGGCCGCAGAGACGAAGCAGTCCTAAGGAATCACTGAGCTTTTCTAACACGGCTGCGCAGAACATCACGATGATATTGTGCCGAACGGCATGGTTTAGGAGGATATTATGTTTGGATTGGGCGTTCCCGAACTCGTACTTATTTTGATCATCGGCCTCGTTGTCTTTGGCCCCGGCCGTCTCCCCGACATCGGGAAGGCGCTCGGCAAGAGCATCAAGGAGTTTAAGTCGGCAAATAGTGCAAAGGACGAGCCGCCGGCGGAGATCAACGTGACGCATGAGACGAAGCAGCTGCCCGAGAATGCAAAAAAAGAGGAAAAGATCTGATCCATGGCAGAGGAAATGAAAGCGGACGGCGCGGGGGAGGCCTCGGCCGAAGAGACGTCGGTGCCTGCGGTGCAGGAAACAGGGGTCAAGCCGCTGCCGCCGGAGGACGTGGACACGCCGCAGGATGACGACGGCAGCATGTCGCTCATCGCGCATCTGACCGAGCTGCGTTCGCGGCTCATCAAGTGCCTGCTCGCCGTCGCTGTCGGCTCGGCGGTCGGCTACTACTTCATCGGCGACATCATGCACTATCTGACCCTGCCGGTCGGAAAACTCTACTATATGCAGCCCGCCGAGGCGTTTTTTACCTACATCAAGATCGCCGTCGTCGTGGGCTTCCTTCTTGCGCTGCCCGTGATCTTCTATCACGTCTGGCGCTTTTTTCTGCCCGCGCTCACACCGTCAGAACGCATGGTGCTCGCCATCGTTGTTCCCGTCTCGGTGGTGCTCTTCTTCCTCGGGCTGGCATTCTCGTTCTTCCTCGTCTTCCCTGCGGCAATCATGTTCTTCAAGGGGTTTGGCAACGATGAACTCGAGGCACTCTTTTCCGTCAATCGGTATTTTGAGTTCGTCATCATGTTCGTCCTGCCGTTCGGCTTTGTCTTTGAGCTGCCGCTCGTCATTACGATTCTTGGGAAACTGGGCTTTATCACGTCAAAATTCCTGAGCAAGTACGCGCGCATCGTCATCTTTCTCTCGTTCGTCATCGCGGCTGTGATCTCACCGACACCCGATGTGTTCACGCAGTCGATGATCGCTGTGCCGATGATTGCGCTCTACGGCGTGGGGTATTTGATCGTCCGCTTTATCCTCCGAAAATAGGGGATTGACGGACACGTTACGCAGAAGAAACACGATATATTAGGAGGGAATACCTTGGCATATAAGGATCTGCGCGAATACATCGCGGCACTTGAGGAGCGTGGACTGCTCCGCCGCATCACGGCGGAGGTTGACCCCGAGCTCGAGATCACGGAGATCACGGACCGCATCTCGAAGCGCGAGGGCGCGGAGAACGTTGCCCTGCTCTTTGAGAATGTAAAGGGCTCGAAGATGCCCGTCCTCATGAATGCGTTCGGCAGCTACGAGCGCATGGCACTCGCCTTCGGCGTGGAGAAGCTCGACGACGTGGCCGATGAGCTGACGGAGCTCCTCAAGATCCCGCACATCTCCCTGCAGAACAAGATGAACCTCATGACGCTCATCCCGATGGCGCGCAAGGCGATCAATTTCCCGAAGTACGTGAAAAATGCACCATGTCAGGAAGTCATCGAGACGGAGAACCCAAATCTTGACGAGATCCCCATTCTGAAGTGCTGGCCGGATGACGGCGGCCCCTTTGTGACGCTGCCGCTCGTCTTTACGAAGAATCCTGAGACGGGCAAGCGCAACGTCGGCATGTACCGCCTGCAGAAGTACGACAGCCGTACGACAGGGATGCACTGGCATATCCACAAGAACGGAGCGGAGAACTTCCGCGCAATGAAGGCACAGGGCGGCAAACGCATCGAGGCGGCAGTCGCCATCGGCACGGATCCCGTCGTGACCTATGCGGCGACGGCACCGCTGCCGCGCGACATCGACGAGATGGTCTTTGCGGGCTTCCTCCGGCATAAATCGGTCGAGCTCGTGAAGTGCGTTACGGTCGATCTTGAGGTGCCCGCGACGGCGGAGATCATCCTCGAAGGCTATGTCGATACGGACGAGATGCGCCGCGAGGGACCGTTCGGCGACCACACGGGCTACTACTCCCTCGCAGACGACTATCCCGTCTTTCACATCACGGCGATCACGCACCGTAAGGATCCCATCTACGCCGCGACGGTTGTCGGACGCCCGCCGATGGAGGACTGCTTCCTCGCGAAGGCGACGGAGCGCATCTTCCTGCCGCTCTTGAAGCAGATGCTGCCCGAGGTCGTCGATGTCAACATGCCGCTCGAGGGTGTGTTCCACGACTGCGTCGTCGTCTCCATCAAGAAACAGTTCCCGATGCACGCGCGCAAGGTCATGCACGCACTCTGGGGCATGGGACAGATGATGAACGTGAAGATGATTATCGTCGTGGATGCCCACGTCGATGTGCAGAACATGAAGGAAGTCTGGTGGCGTGTCTTCAACAACATCGACGCGAAATATGACCTCGAGATCGTGCAGGGACCGCTCGATGTGCTCGACCACTCCTCGCCCATGGCAAAGTGGGGGTCGAAGCTCGGCATCGACGCGACGAAGACGTGGCCGGAGGAAGGCCATGCGCGTGAGTGGCCGGATGAGATCACGATGTCGAAGGAGATCACGGAGCGCGTGACGGCGCGGTGGAAGGAGTTCGGTCTGGATTGAGCTGGTGGATGGAGCGCCTGCGGGCGCATATGAACAACACAGCGTTTCACCATACCGTGTTCTCTCTGCCGTTCGCCCTCATGGGGGCACTCCTCGCCGCAGGCGGTGATCCGCCGCTCGGGACGCTCGGCTGGGTCGTGCTCGCCATCACGGCGGCACGGTCGGCGGCACTCGCCCTCGACAACCTCGCCGATCTAAAGTATGACAAGCAGCAGCCCCGCCTCGCCTACCGTGCGATGGTGCAGGGGCGCGTCACGAAGAAGGAGGCGCTCGTCTTTATCGGCGTGTGCCTCCTTGTGCTTATATTCGCCGTGCTGCAGGTGCATCCGGTCTGCATCCGTCTCCTGCCGTTCGCCGCTGTGCCCTTCCTCATCTACCCGTACATGAAGCGCGTGACGGGATGGGTACATCTCTTCCTCGGCATCGCCATCGGCATGGCGCCGGCGGGCGGCTGGGTGGCGGTCAGCGGGAAAATCGAGCTGCCGATGCTCGTGCTCTTTCTCGCGGTCGCCCTCTGGATCGCTGCGTTTGACGCAATGTACGGGGCGCAGGACGAGGCGTTTGACCGCAGTCAGGGACTTCACTCCCTCGCGGTGTCGTTCGGTGCACGCGGTGCATTCCAGATCGCGCGGGCAATGCACGTCCTCTCGATCCTGCTCTTTATCGCCCTCGGCGCGATGATGCATCTGCACTGGCCGTACTTCATCGGCGTCGCGATTGCAGCAGCGACCCTCGTCTACCAGCACCGCATCGTGAGTCCGACGGACTTCTCACGCGTGACGCAGGTGTACTTCATGCGCAACGGCATCGTCTCGATTGCGATTTTTGTCTTTACGTGGATCAGCTATATGGTATAAAGGAGAGCATGATGGCACGAATTCTTTCGGGCAAGGAATTTGCCGCACGGATAAAGGAAGATGCCGCACGCGGCGTCGCAGAGCTGAAGGCGGCGGGCGTCTTGCCGCGCCTTGCCGTCATCATCGTCGGCAGCGACCCTGCCTCCGAGGTCTACGTCCGCAACAAACAGCGGACGTGTGATGAGCTCGGCATTCGTTCGGATCACATTTCCCTCCCCGCCGAGACGACGAAGGAGGAGCTCCTCGCGTGCATTGAGGAGCTGAACGTCGATCCGGAGGTGCACGGCATCCTCGTACAGCTGCCGCTGCCCGCGCAGATCGCGGAGGACGAGGAGGAGATCCTCTCCCATATCGATCCGCGCAAGGACGTGGACGGCTTCCATCCTGTCAACGTCGGACATCTGGTGCTCGGCGCACCGGGGCCGCGCCCCTGCACACCGGCGGGCTGCATCCGCATGCTCGACTACGCGGGCATCCCCATCGAGGGGGCGCACGCCGTCATCATCGGGCGCAGCAACATCGTCGGCAAGCCCATGGCGCATCTCCTCCTCGAACGCAACGCAACCGTGACGATCTGTCACTCGCGCACGCAGAACCTTGCCGCGATCGCGCGCACGGCGGACATCCTCGTCGCTGCGGTCGGGCGGCCGCGCTTTGTCACGGCGGATATGGTGAAGGAGGGCGCGACGGTGATCGACGTCGGCATCAACCGCATCGCGCCGAAGAAGCTCGTCGGCGACGTGGACTTTGACGCCGCGGCGGCTGTCGCGGGGGCGATCACGCCCGTGCCGGGCGGCGTCGGACTTCTCACCGTCGCCATGCTGATGGAGAATGTAGTACAGGCAGCCAAAGCGCAGAACCCCTAAGGAGGATACACCATGAAATCCGATGTCGAAATCGCGCGCGAAGCCAAACTTCGCCCCATTACAGAAATTGCGGCCACGCTGGGCATTGATGCGGATACGATCGAGCCGTACGGCAGGTACAAGGCAAAGTTGACGCGCGAATCCCTTGCGGGCGCCCATGGAAAACAGGGAAAGCTCATCCTCGTCACGGCGATCAACCCGACCCCCGCAGGTGAGGGCAAGACGACGACGAGCGTCGGGCTTGCCGATGCCCTCCATCGGCAGGGCAAAAAGACCATCGTTGCCCTGCGCGAGCCGTCGCTCGGCCCATGCTTCGGCATGAAGGGCGGCGCGGCGGGCGGGGGCTATGCGCAGGTCGTCCCCATGGAGGACATCAACCTCCACTTTACGGGAGACTTTCACGCCATCACGACGGCGCACAACCTTCTCGCCGCACTCATCGACAACCACATCTTTCAGGGCAACGCACTCGATCTCGACGTGAACCGCATCGTGTGGAAGCGCGTTCTCGACATCAATGACCGCGCCCTGCGTCACGTCGTCACGGGGCTCGGCGGGCGCGTCCATGGCGTGCCGCGGGAGTCCGGCTTTGACATCACCGTCGCCTCGGAGATGATGGCAATCCTCTGTCTGGCGGAGGATCTCGCCGACATGAAGCGGCGCCTTGGGCGCATCCTCATCGGCTATACGCGCGGCGGACGTCCCGTGCACGCGGAGGAGATCGGTGCGACGGGGGCCTTGACCCTCCTCTTTAAGGATGCCGTGAAGCCCAACCTCGTGCAGACCATCGAGGGGACACCCGCCCTCATCCACGGCGGCCCCTTCGCGAACATCGCCCATGGGTGCAGCAGCGTCGCAGCGACCAAGGCAGCACTGCGCTGTGCGGACTACGTCGTCACGGAGGCAGGCTTCGGTGCGGATCTCGGCGCGGAGAAATTCTTTGACATCAAATGCCGCCTTGCGGGGCTCGCCCCCGATGCCGTCGTCATTGTCGCCACCGTGCGTGCGCTCAAGATGAACGGCGGCGCGGCAAAGAGTGACCTCGGCACGGAGAATCTGGACGCCCTGCAGCGTGGCGCGGCGAACCTCGAAAAGCACATCGAGAACATCGGAAAGTTCGGCGTGCCCGCCGTCGTCGCCGTCAACGTATTTCCGACGGACACCGAGGCGGAGCTCGCTCTCCTCGAGGAGCTCTGCGCGCGCCTCGGTGCACCTGCCGTGCGCTCCGAGGTCTGGGCAAAGGGCGGCGAGGGCGGACTTGCCATGGCGGATGCAGTAGACGCAGCACTCCGGCAGCCGGCGCATTTTCACCCCATCTACGATGCGGAAAAGCCCATCGCGGAGAAGATCGAGACCATCGCGCGGGAGATCTACGGCGCGGACGGCGTGGACTTTACCGATGCAGCAAAGAAGCAGCTCGTGGAGATGGATGCGCTCGGCATGACGGAGACACCCGTCTGCATGGCTAAGACGCAGTACTCCTTCTCCGACAACCCCGAACTCCTCGGACGTCCGTCGGGCTTCCGCATCACTGTGCGCGAGCTGCGCGCCTCCTGCGGAGCGGGCTTCGTCGTCGCCCTCACGGGCAATGTCCTCACCATGCCGGGACTGCCGAAAGTGCCCGCCGCGATGGGCATGGACATCACGGCGGACGGTGTGATCACGGGACTGTTCTAAGTGAGATAGGGGGCACGGCAGAGATGGACATCGCAAAGCGACTGCAGGAACTGGCAGAGTGCGGCGCATACGGGGAACTTTGTGCGGAAGCACGGGCATATCTTGCGCTCGATGCAGAGAGACAGGACGAGGATACGGCCTATATGGCGCGCGTGCGCCTCGGCGAGACATTGCTCGCTCTGTCGGCAGAGTCCTTCGATGCCGAAGGCTATGCGGAGGGCGTGCGCCTTTTGATGACGGCGTACAATGAGCGCGGCAATATGAGCCTCTTTGAGCTGCTCTCTTCCGTTGTCTATCAGCCTAATGAGGCGGCGCTGCGGGAGAACTACGCCGAAAATTGCCGTGCATTTGCCCTGCTGCGCCCCGATGCAGCTTTGCCGGACTACGATCATCTCCCTGTGCTTTGCTTTCCCATATCCAATACAAACGCGGTGCTCTTTACAAAGGAGCACCGACGTTTTCTTCTGGGGGAACGGGAAGACGGCTGGCAGATGCTCCATCATGCGCAGCTCTTTTTTCGTGGTGATGCAGACGAACTGACACGGGCGGCAGAACGCTTTTCACGTGCTGTCCGCGATGCACGTGTGCAGGAATGCGCCGCACAGCTGATGGATGCGGTACAGCGGAATGACTTTGGTGCGGCGATGCAGCGCTGTGCCGAGGAGTATCATCAGCTCTGTCCCGAGGGAGAGGAATATGAGCTCTTCCGTGGGGAGGAAGCACTATGGCGGCAGGATGTGGATGCGGCCATTGCCTATGGAGAAGCGGCATACGAAAAGCGGAAGATGAGTGCGCGTGCATGTGATTTTCTGTCTCGTGCCTATCATGCCGTGGGGGAGTTTGCGCAGGCAGTAAAATATCAGGTGCTCTCCGCAGAGAAGACGGAACTGAGACTCCCACGCGATCCTGCGAAAATGTCTGCCTGTTTACACGCCATTACGGTCGCTGACTCGGATGCACGCTATGCACCGTTTGTGCATCGTGCTTCTTTTGTTGGCGGGAAGATACAGTCTGCCTTCATTGTGCCCCTTGCCGAAGAGGTGCTGCGCTTTTCGGACGATCTTCCTCGTTACTGGGCGGGGATCTATAATCCCTATGGTCAGATGCACGTTAGGGCGAGACTGTTGTCCCTTATGAATGCAGCGATGGAGGCGGATAGAACAAGTCTTTTTTGCGACATGACCTTTGATCTTATCAAAGCGGAGGAAAAAGCAAAGACGGTCATTGCACCACAGGGAAGGGAACCACTTCTCGTTCCGATTGCTGCGAAAAAGGAAAAACAGAGAGTCGACTTTATGGACCCCGAGGGCGAGCACTCCATGATCCTGAGCAGAGGGGAGTTTTCGTTCTATCGTATTGAGCAGCCCACGCAAATTCAATCCGATGCGCCGTTTGCTGTGGGGGCACCCATTGTGCTCCATCATGCCGCGCACCGAAGAAAGATTGTGTTGAATCTTTTGGTGGATGGATTGGCTTGGCAGGAGATGAGGCGGGAAAAATTTCGCCTCGTTCCCAACCTGATGAGATTCTTTCAGCGCGGGGTCATCTTTGACAATAACTTCTCTGCATCTGAGTATACCTATCCCTCGCTTGCTTCCATCGAAACGGGGCTGTATCAACACTACACGCAGATTGCAGAGCCCGGCAGGCCGTTTGTGCTTTCTCCGTCCTATGTCACTGTGTCGGAACAGATGAAACAGCTCGGCTATTACTGTGTCAATCTGATGGGGGAAAGTTCCTTTATTTATAACGGTGCTTCGCGCGGTTATGACCGATTGATCATCAATCCTTGGATTATGCGCGCTGTGGACGGTGTAGAACGAACGATTCGCCATCTGGATGCGTTTGATGAATGTGACAATTTTGTTTTTCTCCACGTTGGGGATTCACATCCCAATAACTGCGATATTCCATCTCCGGCAAAAGCGCAGACGCATCTGCCGCTCAAAGATGCACTGCAGGAGCAGGATCCAAGTGCTTCGGTATTTCTCAAGCCAAACCCGCTCAGCCAATATGTCAATCGCTATGAGGTGCAGGCGATGGACCGCCAGCTCGGCTATCTTTTTGATTACATTACCACACATTATGACGACGATGAGTACATTGTCCTGCTCTATTCCGATCACGGTGCGCCTGTGTATGCACGCAGTCCGTATCTCCTCAGTGAGGAACAGACGGGGGCAGCACTGATGGCGCGGGGTGCGGGGGTACCGGCGCGCGGGCGCGTGGACGAGCTGACGAGTACGGTGGACATCTACAAGATCCTCGGTAAACTCGCGGGCTATCCGATTGATGCGCCGTATCTTGACGGGAATTTGCCTGCGGTGTTCGGCGGACAGCGGCGTGCCTATACGGTCAGCAACTCCATCTATCCCGGACAGACGTATAAGATCTGCGTGCGCACGGAGCAGCATGCATTTCATCTCGAGACGACGGAATTTACGCGTGAGGATGGGACGGTATCGTTGGATTCATATACCTACCATATTCACGAGCGAAATGATGACTATCGTGAGATATTTGACGATGCACTGGCGCGGCAGTTCCTTGACATCGTGTGGAACTATACCAAGAGCTTTCGTCGGTAAATCATCGGAACAGGCCGTACCTAGGTCTGCATCTTGCAAAAAACGCGGTTTTGTGCTATTCTAACGAGTGCAATTCATAGATGAGCGGACGCCTTCGTCCCCGCGGGACGAGGGCGTTTCTTTCGGGAGGAATAGATCGATGAGTCAGGAATCCGGTGCCAATATTCCAAAGACATACGACCCGCAGAGCTTTGAGCGGAAGTGGTATGATTACTGGGAGAAGCATAAGCTGTTCCACGACGAGGCAGACGAGAGCCGTACGCCGTACAGCGTGGTGATCCCGCCGCCGAATGTGACGGGCCAGCTCCACATGGGGCATGCCCTCGACAATACGCTGCAGGACATCCTCGTGCGCTATCAGCGCATGCGCGGCAAGAATGTGGTCTGGATTCCGGGCTGCGACCATGCGGGGATCGCGACGCAGGCAAAGGTGGAGGCGGCACTGCGCGAGGAGGGCACGACGCGCTTTGACCTCGGCAGAGAGAAGTTCCTTACGCGTGTCTGGGACTGGAAGCAGCAGTACGGCGACCGTATTATGTATCAGCTGCGGATGCTCGGCGCGTCCTGTGACTGGGACCGTGAGCGGTTCACGATGGACGAGGGCTGTTCCCGCGCTGTGCGCGAGGTCTTTGTCAGTCTCTATGAACAGGGCCTGATCTATCAGGGGACGCGCATCACGAACTGGTGCCCCTCCTGCATGACGGCGATCTCGGACATCGAGGTCGAGCATGAGACGGAGGCGGGACACCTCTGGCATCTGCGCTATCCGATTGAGGGCACGGATGACTATGTGGAGATCGCGACGACGCGCCCCGAGACGATGTTCGGCGATACGGGCGTCGCGGTACACCCCGATGATGAGCGGTACAAGGCGCTTGTCGGCAAGACGCTGATCCTGCCCGTGGTGGGACGCCGCATCCCGCTCTTTGCCGATGCTTACGTCGATCCTGCCTTCGGAACGGGCGCGGTCAAGGTGACGCCCGCACACGATCCGAACGACTTTGAAATGGGACAGCGGCACAATCTCGAGCAGGTTGTTGTCATCCATGCCGACGGTACGATGAACGAGAACGCGGGACGCTACGCGGGGATGGACCGCTATGCGTGCCGCAAGGCACTCGTGAAGGAGCTCGAGGAGACGGGCGCCCTCGTGCGCACGGAACAGCATGAGCACGCCGTCGGACACTGCTCACGCTGCAAGACAACGATCGAGCCGCTCGTATCGAAGCAGTGGTTCGTCCGCATGGAGGGCCTCGCGAAGCCCGCGATTGAGGCGGTGCGCGACGGCAGGATCCGCTTTGTCCCCGAGCGCTTCACGAAAATCTACGAAAACTGGCTTGAAAATATTCGCGACTGGTGCATCTCGCGCCAGCTCTGGTGGGGACACCGCATCCCCGCGTGGCACTGTGCGCACTGCGGCGAGACCTCCGTATCGCGCGATGACCTCACGGCGTGCCCGCACTGCGGCAGTACGGACCTTCACCAGGACGAGGACGTGCTCGACACGTGGTTCAGCTCCGCCCTCTGGCCGTTCGAGACGCTCGGCTGGCCGGAGCAGACGGTCGATCTGCGTCACTTCTATCCGACGTCAGTGCTCGTGACGGGCTATGACATCATCTTCTTCTGGGTGGCGCGCATGGTCATGATGGGGCTGCGCTTCGGCGGCGATGTGCCGTTCCGCGATGTCTTTATCCACGGGCTCGTGCGCGACAGCGAGGGGCGCAAGATGTCAAAGTCCCTCGGCAACGGCATTGACCCCGTGGAGGTCATTGAAAAGTACGGTGCGGATACGCTCCGCTTCATGCTCATCACGGGCAATACGCCCGGCAACGACATGCGCTTCTACTGGGAGCGCGTCGAGGCGGCGCGCAATTTTGCGAACAAGATCTGGAATGCCTCGCGCTACATGCTGATGAATCTCGAAGGATCGGATGCATCGTTTGTGCCGACGGCGGAGGACTATACGCTCGCCGACCGCTGGATCCTCTCGCGCGCGGAGGAGACGACGCGCGACGTGACGGCAAACCTCGAGCACTATGAGCTCGGTGAGGCGGGACGCACGATCTACGAGTTCCTGTGGAGCGAGTTCTGCGACTGGTACATCGAGCTGACGAAGGCACGCCTCTATGACAAGGAGAATGTCCGCGCAAAGAATACGGCGCTCTATGTTCTGCGTACCGTGCTGGAGCGTACGATGCGCCTTTTGCATCCCTTCATGCCGTTCCTGACCGAGGAGATCTGGCAGAAACTGCCGCACGAGGGCGAGAGCATTATGCGTGCGCCGTGGCCCGAGGTGTCGGAGGCGGAAATCGACGCGGAGGCAGAGGCGTCGATGACTGCGATCATGGAGGTCATTAAGACGACGCGCAATCTGCGTGCGGAGCTCGGCACGCCGCCGAGCAAAAAGAGCACGCTCATCCTGCGCGTGCGCGACGCGGCTCTCGCCGATGTGTTTGCCGCGCATGAGGACTACTTCTTTGCCCTCGCATCCGCTTCGGAGGTCTCCTTCCTCGCGGCGGATGCCCCCGATCCGGAGAATGTGGTGACGGGGGCACTCGCGGGCGCGGCGGTCTATCTGCCGCTCGCGGGGCTGATTGATGTGGAGAAGGAGACGGCGCGCCTGACGAAGGAGCGTGCGAATCTCGAAAAGGAGATCGCACGCCTGACGGGCAAACTCTCGAATGAGGGATTTACGTCGAAGGCTCCTGCCGCCGTCGTTGCCGCAGAGCGCGAGAAGCTGGCTGGCTATGAGGAGAAGATCGCCCTCATACGGACGCGCCTCACGGATCTCGAGAAGCTTTGAGGTGATTCGATGAACTACGAGGAGTCACTGCATTATCTGGATGAACTGAATACCTTCGGCATCCGCCTCGGACTCGCGCGCATGGAGGAGCTGTGCGCACGGCTCGGACATCCTGAGCGCAGCTATCGCGTCATTCATATCGCAGGAACAAACGGCAAGGGCTCCGTCACGCAGATGATGGACGCCGTATGCCGCGCGTCCGGCATCCGCTCCGGGCGGTACCTTTCGCCGCATCTCGTCTCCTATACGGAGCGCATGAGCGTCGGCGGAGAGGAGATCGGAGAGGAGCAGTTTGCGGCGCTTCTTACGCGCGTGCGCGCGGCGGCCGATGCCATGACGGCGGAGGGGCATGAACATCCCACGCAGTTTGAGGCACTGACGGCACTCGCCTTCCTCTATTTTGCGGAAGAAAAGGCGGAGGTCGCCGTGGTCGAAACGGGGCTCGGCGGGCTGCTTGACTCGACGAATGTCGTTCTGCCGGAACTGACGATCATCACCAATGTGGCAATGGATCATGCCGACCGCTGCGGCGGTACGCTCGCGGGCATCGCGGAGCATAAGGCAGGCATCATCAAGGAGGGCGTGCCCGTCATTACGGCGGCAGCGGGCGAGCCCCTTTCCATCATTGCGGCACGCGCAGAGGAGCTGGGCGCCGACCTCTTCGTCTATGGGGAGGACTTTTCTGCGCAGATGCTCCGTATGGAGAACGGCGGTCAGTGCATTTCGTTCCGCTCCGTTGTCTCTCGTGCACCGGAACCCTTTGAAATCGCTCTTGCGGGACCCTATCAGGCGGAGAACGCCGCGCTCGCCATCATGGCGGCGGAGCTTATGGCTCCTGAGGATGAGCGTATCACCGAGGACGCTGTCCGTACGGCTCTGCGTACAGTGCATCATCCCGCACGTTTTGAGATCCTCTCCTGCGGGGGACAGACTGTCGTCGTGGACGGCGCGCATAATCCCGCCGGAATGCAGGCGCTGCGCGCGGGGCTTGACGCCTATTTTCCTGCGCAGCCGCGCGTCTTTCTGCTCGGCATCCTGAAGGACAAGGACATCGACCGCATGCTGGCGATTCTTCTGCGCCCCGGCGATCAGGTCGTGACCGTACGCCCCAACTCGGAGCGCGCTGCGGGCGCGGATCTCGTCGCCGCTGTGGCGGCGGGCATGGGGGCAGTCACACATGCAGCAGGTGACCCTGCGGCGGGCCTCTCAGAGGCGATTGCGCGCGCACACGCAGCGGATGCGCTGCTCGTCGCGGCAGGATCACTCTACCTCGTGGGCGGCATTCGCGCCATGCTTACGGCAAGGAGGTGAGGCGTATGGCAGAGGATATCCAGGAACGCCGCCGCAGGCACCGCCGGCAGCGTTGGGGGGCGCGTCTGGGACGCTGCATGATGTATGCCGTCATCGCCGAGGCGTTCCTTATCCCGCTCCTGCCGCTTGTGGCTCATGTGGCACTGGGGATTGGTTGTGTTGCGATTCTTCTGCGCCTGTGTATTGAGCGAGATTTCCATCTGTGCCGGATGCCGTACGATGCGCCGGCGCTGCTCTTTCTTGTCATCAGCTTTCTGTCAGTGTTTATTGCGCCGGATGTTTCGTTCAGTCTTTATAATTTCTCCCATCTCGTTCCCATCTATGTCTCAACCTATTTGCTTGTCGGTCAAACGGTACGCACATCCCGTGAGGTGCAGCGCGTTGTGATTGCGATGGCCCTGTCTGCTGCGCTAGTCATTCTCTACGGCTTCTATCAGTTCATCTTCGGCATCGACATCTCGGCGATGAAATGGGTGGACGGCGCGGCATTTCCGGAACTGTCGAAGCGCGTTTTTTCGACGTGGGAGAATCCAAACATCCTCGCGGGCTACCTCGACATCGTCGCCTGCCTGGCACTCGGCCTGGCGGTCGGCCTCTCGGGCTGGCGACGCGGCCTGGCGCTCACGATCCTCGTCCTCGCGCTCGCGTGCCTTGGCATGACCTATGCGCGCGGTGCGTGCCTCGTGATCGGTATCCTCTTGGCGGGGTACGGTGTACTGCGTGACTGGCGCGTGCTCCTCGGCATCGTCGCCATTGGCGCGGGGGTCCTCTTCTTTGACCCCGTACTCTCGGATCGCCTGCTCTCCGTCTTTACGCGGATCGACACCTCCTCGGAGATGCGGCTTGCCTTCTGGGAGAGCACCGTGGCGATGATTATGGATCATCCCTTCCTCGGCATCGGCTGGGGGATGTACTTCATGGTCTACCCAGAGTATGACTTCTATCTGCAGGGAGCACCCGTGCAGATCGTTCACGCGCACAATATGTATCTGAACTATGCGGCGGAGATCGGCATCCCGGGGGCGCTCGCCTTCTTCTGGTTCTTCTTCGGCTCGCTGCTGCTCGCCTTCCGCCTGCCTCGCAAAACCCCGCCGTGGGCGGACGTGCTCGCGGCACACGAACACGAGTGGCACGCCGTCGCCGATGTGCGTGAGGCACTCATGGCATGGCGCAGCAAAAAATTTGTGGAGGGCCTTGCCCTCGGCATCGGGCTCGCCATGCTCTCCGTTGCCCTGAACGGGATCACGGATCATCTTCTCTTTAATATACCGTCCTCTATGCTGCTCTGGATGCTCGCCGCGATGGCTGCGGCCGTGCATACGATGGCGGGGGAGATGAAGGAAGGATAACTATGCAGGAACATCCATCGATATCCAAGGCAACCGTCGATCGCCTGCCGCGCTACTACCGCTGCCTGCGGCAGCTCAGTGACGAAGGCGTCAGCATCGCTTCCTCCGAGGAACTCGGCCGCCGTCTCTCGATCAATCCCGAGCAGATCCGCAAGGATCTCACCACCTTCGGACAGTTCGGAAAAAAGGGCGTCGGTTACTACGTCGCAGAGCTCAAGGAGAGTATCGGCGGCATCCTCGGCCTCGACCAGCACCTCAGCCTCGCCATTGTCGGCATGGGGCATCTGGGCGCGGCGCTCGCGAACTATCAGGGCATTGCTCGCCTCGGCTTCCGCCTTGCGGCGATCTTTGACAGCAACCCCGTCGTCATCGGCACGCGTGTCGGGGAACGGCGCGTGGAGGACATTGCCTATCTCTCAGAGATCATCGCCGAGCGGAATATTCAGATCGGTGTGATTGCTGTTCCCGCTGCACAAGCGCAGAGCGCTGCAGATCAGCTCATCGCGGCGGGCATCCGCGGCATCTGGAATTTTGCTCCCGTGAAGCTGCACGTGCCGCCGTCCGTCCCCTTCGTCAGCGAGGATCTCTCGGTGGGACTGAGCGCGCTCTCCTACTACCTGACGCATCGCGGCACGGAAAATGACGTGTTGTCTGAAAAAAATTATAAGGAATCGCCGATAAAATGAAGTACGTCAGATTGGCGTAGATTTTTTCGTCCGATTGAGGAGGCAAACCGGACGCATAGCCAAAGCTATGTGGAGGATTTGCAGGCATTGAGCGGGCAAAAAAGATGCGCTAAGAGGGCGGTGCTGAGTTTATCAGTGCTTCCTTACAGGACGAATAAATACTTTTCCTCTTTTTTCACAAATTCACAGAAAATGCCGTCAATGTAATCTTGACGGCATTTTTTTTTCGTGATATTCTTAGGAAAGATATAATTGGCGTAGAGAGGTACGATAATCTACAGTTATTTCGGATACCCCATACAGCCCCTATTTACGGGGGATTTACGAGAAAACAGAGGGATTCAAGATTGCTGTCAAAATTATATGCCGACTGCGTCAGGAGAGTATTCATGGGTGACGGCGGTAAGGGAATCATGAAATAAAGGAAGCACTGATAAATTCGGTACAACCATCTTGACGCATCTTTTTTGCCCGCACTTCGGCGGAAAATCCTCCACAGAGCACCACTCTGCGTCCGGTTTTCCACCTCGTTCGGACGAAAAAATCTACGCCAATCTGGCAGACCTCATTTTATCAGTGTTTCCTAAAAATCACAGTCATGAGACATGTGCTGTGATAGTTCGTGTGTTCCGCGTACTGTCCGCTGTATCTGAGGGAGGTTATTCTATGATCGATATTTCCGATCGCGTACCGAAGTCCCTGACGGATCGTATTGTGAGCGCGGAGACGGCAGCGGAGTACTTTGCCAACGGTATGACCATCGGCGCGAGCGGCTTCACTCCGTCCGGCTATCCGAAGGCAGTGCCGCTTGCCATCGCTGAACGCATGAAGAAGAATCCGTTCAAAGTAAATATCTGGACGGGGGCTTCGACGGGCCCTGAGCTCGACGGTGCACTCGCAGAGGCAGAGGGGATCAAACAGCGCCTCCCGTACCAGACGAACACGGCACTGCGCAGCGCAATCAACTCCGGCAAGATCAACTATATCGACATGCACCTCTCCGAGGTGGCACAGCAGTCGCGCGAAGGCTTCCTCGGCAAGATCGATGTTGCCCTCGTGGAGGCGGTCGCCATCACAGACGAGGGCATCATCCCTTCCACCTCGGTCGGCAATACCCCGTCGTTCGTTCAGAGTGCGGATGTGGTCATCGTTGAGGTGAACACGAGCCAGCCGATGGAACTCGTCGGAATGCACGACATCTATATCCCGCTCGATCCGCCGAACCGTCTGCCTATCCCCATCACAAAGGCGGGCGACCGCATCGGTACGACGTTCATTCCATGTCCGCATGAGAAAATCAAATACATCGTTCCCTGCGACATCACGGACAAGACCCGCGCTCTTGCGCCGGTCGATGATATTGCACGCAAAATGGGCGCGTTTACGGTGGATTTCCTCAAAAAGGAGATCGCCGAGGGACGCATGCCCAAGGGACTGCTTCCCCTGCAGTCGGGCGTCGGCAATGTGGCAAACGCCGTTATCGCCGGGTTTGTGAACTCCGATTTCACGGATCTCGAGGTCTATACCGAGGTCATTCAGGACGGCATGTTCGACCTCGCCGATGCGGGCAAGCTGAAATTTGCGTCCGGCACGGCGTTCTCACCGTCGCCTGAGGGACTCCAGCGCTTCTACAAGGACATCGACAAGTACAAGAAGATCATGATGCTCCGTCCGCAGGAAATCTCGAACAACCCCGAGGTTGTCCGCCGTCTCGGCGTCATTGCGATGAACACGGCGATCGAGGTCGACATCTACGGCAACGTCAACTCCACGCACGTCACGGGCTCAAAGATGATGAACGGCATCGGCGGCAGCGGCGACTTCGCACGCAACGCCTACCTCACGATCTTCTACACGCAGTCCGAGGCAAAGGGCGGCAAGATCTCGTCCATCGTTCCGTTCTGTTCGCACGTCGACCACAGCGCACACGATGTGGACGTCGTCATTACGGAGCAGGGCGTTGCCGACCTGCGCGGCAAATGCCCGCGTGAGCGTGCCCTCGAGATCATCAACCACTGCGCACACCCGGACTTCCGTCCGCTCTTGCTCGACTACTACGAGCGCGCCCTTGCCGCAACGAAGGGCGCACAGACACCGCATCTGCTGGACGAGGCGCTGTCCTTCCATCAGCGCTTCCTCGCAACGGGCTCGATGCAGAAGTAATCCGACGTATCCATCGGTGCTTTCGGGAGCGCGGCATCTGCGCTCCCGTCCACAGTATATATTATATAACCCAATGAGAACTGTAAAAGGTAAAGGAGAAGACTTTCATGAGCAATGAAAAGATCCAGGCGGAGCTTGACAAGTACAATGCTGCCGTAGAAAAAGCCACGGCAAAGTTCCCGGCACGTCCGCACATCCCCGAGCAGGGCCTCTACACCCCGCTCGATATCCAGGAGACGGACTATGCAGAGGACATCAGTTTCCCCGGCGTCTATCCTTACACGCGCGGCGTGCAGCCGACGATGTACCGCGGACGCTTCTGGACGATGCGCATGTACGCAGGATTCTCCACGGCGGAGGAGTCCAACAAGCGCTATCGTTACCTCATCGAGAGCGGTGCGACGGGACTTTCCTGTGCATTTGACCTCCCAACGCAGATCGGCTACGACTCCACGGATCCGATCTCCGAGGGCGAGGTCGGCAAGGTTGGCGTCGCGATCGACTCCCTTGCCGATATGGAGATCCTCTTTGATCAGATCGATCTCGGCAAGGTCTCCACGTCTATGACGATCAACGCTCCTGCATCCGTCCTGCTCGCAATGTATATTGCTGTGGCAGAGAAGCAGGGTGTGTCGGCGGACAAGCTTAAGGGCACCATCCAGAATGACATTCTGAAGGAGTATGCGGCACGCGGTACGTACATCTTCCCGCCGCGCCCGTCCATGCGCCTCATCACGAACATCTTTGAATATTGCTCCAAGAACGTCCCGAACTGGAACACCATCTCCATCTCGGGCTACCACATCCGCGAGGCCGGTTCCACGGCATCGCAGGAGATTGCATTCACCATCGCGGACGGCATTGCCTACGTTGAGGCTGCGATCAAGGCAGGCCTCAGCGTCGATGCGTTTGCCGGACGCCTCTCCTTCTTCTGGAACGCACACAACAACGTTCTCGAGGAGGTCGCGAAGTTCCGCGCCTCCCGCCGCATCTGGGCGAAGGTCATGAAGGAGCGCTTCCATGCAGAGAAGCCGAAATCCATGATGCTCCGCGTCCATACGCAGACGGCAGGCTCGATGCTCACCGCACAGCAGCCGAACAACAACATCGTCCGCGTCGCGCTCCAGACCGCAGCGGCGGTCATGGGCGGCACGCAGTCGCTCCATACGAACTCCCGTGACGAGGCGCTCGCGCTTCCGACGGAGGAGTCGGTCATGGTTGCCCTCCGTACGCAGCAGATCGTCGCGTACGAGAGCGGACTTGCTGATGTGGTTGATCCGCTCGCAGGCTCCTACTACGTCGAGGCGATGACGAACCGCATCGAGAAAGAGGCGTGGGAGTACATCAAGAAGATCGACGATCTCGGCGGCGCGGTTGCGGCAATTGAGAAGGGCTACATCCAGAAAGAGATCCAGGACAGCGCGTACAAGTGGCAGATGGACGTTGAGTCCGGTGCACGCGTCATCGTCGGCGTCAACAAGTTCCAAGTGGAGGAGGAAGCTCCGAAGAACCTCCTCAAGGTGGACGCTTCCGTCGGCGAGAAGCAGAAGGCAAAGGTCGAGGCCATGAAGGCAAAGCGCGACAACGCCGCCGTTCAGGCAGCCCTTGCCGCGCTCAAGAAGGCCTGCGCCGACGAGCACGAGAACCTCATGCCGCATATCCTCGCAGCGGTCAAGACCTACGCGACACTCGGCGAAATCTGCGGTGTCATGCGTGAGGTGTTCGGCGAGTACGAGGCACACGTCAATCTCTAAGCGGTACGCGCGAACGGCTGTTGGATGAATGCACAGGGGACGCCGCACGAGGAGTGCGGCGGCTCCGTTCAGGAGGAATAGAAAAATGGCAGAAAAAATCAGAGTGCTCGTTGCAAAACCGGGTCTGGATGGTCATGATCGCGGCGCGAAGGTCGTCGCACGCGCTCTGCGCGATGCCGGCTTTGAGGTCGTCTACACGGGACTTCGCCAGACGCCGGAGGAGATCGCCGAGGCTGCTCTGCAGGAAGACGTCAACGTTGTTGCGCTGAGCATCCTCTCGGGTGCGCATCCGCATCTTTTCCCGAAGGTTGTCGAGCTCATCCGTGCGAAGGGGATGGATGACGTCCTCGTCATCGGCGGCGGCGTCATCCCAGAGGGCGACATCCCTGCACTGAAGGCGGCGGGCATTGCCGAAGTTTTCACGCCGGGCACACCGACGAGCGACGTTGTGAATTTCATCAAGGAACATGTGAAGGCATAAGCGCCTGATTTGCTTGGAGACACTGCCTCGTGCGGTGCTTTCCTGAAAGGATGGATGACAGGCAATCCGATTGTCCGGTCATCCATTCCCTATGTTCTTATGAAATCACAGCGCGAAGGAGGTGGGCGTATGGATATTGCAGCCGAGGTGCTGAAGGGCAGCCGCCTTGCACTCTCGCGCGCCATCACGGCGATCGAGAATGAGCGGGCGGATGCCACCGACATCATGAAGGCGCTCTATCCGCATACCGGTCATGCCTACGTCCTTGGCATCACAGGTCCGCCGGGTGCCGGCAAGAGCACGATGACGGATAAGCTTGCCAAGGAGTACAGAAAGCGCGGAAAGACCGTCGGCATCATTGCCGTCGACCCCACAAGCCCCTTTTCCGGCGGCGCCATACTGGGCGACCGCATCCGTATGAATGACCTGACGCTCGACGAGGGCGTCTTCATCCGCAGCATGGGCACACGCGGCAGCCTCGGCGGCCTCTCCCACAAGACGGCGGATGCAGTCAAGGCGATGGATGCGTTCGGCAAAGATGTCATCTTTGTCGAGACCGTCGGCGTCGGGCAGTCCGAGGTGGATATTGTGCGGGCGGCGGACACGACGATGGTTGTGCTGATTCCGGGCATGGGCGATGACATTCAGGCGATCAAGGCGGGCATTTTGGAGATCGGCGACGTATTCGCGATCAACAAATCCGATCTCGACGGGGCAGACAAGCTCGTCCGCGAGATCAACATGATGCTCGATCTGGACGATCACATGTCTGACTGGCGTCCGCCCATCCGCAAGGTCGTCGCGAACCGCGGCGAAGGCATCACGGAGCTCGTCGACACAATCGAGGAGCACCGCAGCCACATCGAGGAGAACGGCGTGCTTGCCGAGCGGCGCACCCGCCGCACGCGCGATGAGATGCTCGACATCCTCCATGCGGGCGTACGGCGGAGCATCGAGAGCCTCATCGTCGATACGGGACGACTGGACGACTATGTGGCGCAAATCAAGGCACATGAGACCGACCCTTACACCGTAGTGGGCGGGGTCATGAGCGAAATGTTAACGAAGTGAGTGAGTGCGCAGAGACGCACTTCTCCAAGGAGGAAGTTTGACATGTTCAAAATTCTTGGTGTAGATCACATCGGCATTGCCGTACAGGATCTCGAAGAAGGAAAGAAACTCTGGTCGGACATCATCGGCATTCCCTGCACGAATCAGGAGACCGTCGCAGAGCAGAAGGTCACGACGACCTTCCATCCGACGCCGAACGGAAGTGAGATTGAGCTGCTGATCGGCACGGCGCCTGACAGCCCGATCACAAAATACATCGAGAAGAAGGGCGAGGGCATCCAGCACGTTGCCCTGCGCGTCGACAACATCGAGAACGCCATTGCTGACCTCATGGCGAAGGGCGTCCGCATGATCGACGAGAAGCCGCGCATCGGTGCGGGCGGCGCAAAGATCGCCTTCCTTCATCCGAAGGCGACGAAGGGCGTTCTCCTCGAAATCTGTGAGCATCCGGATCGCTGAGCAGCATACTGCCGCAGTTGATCTCCTCGGGCATCCCGAGGATTTGACAGAGATACAGGAGGGATAGAATGTCCACAGTCCAGGAAAAAATTGAGCTGATGCTGGCGAAAAAAGAGCATCTCATGCAGGGCGGTGGTGAAAAGAGCATCGCGAAGCAGCACAGCAAGGGCAAACTCACCGCGCGTGAGCGCCTGAACCTGCTGTTCGATGAGGACACCTTCGTCGAGCTCGATATGTTCGTGCGCCATCGCTGCACCAATTTTGGACAGGAGAAAAAGGAACTGCCCGGCGAGGGCGTTGTGACGGGTTACGGCACGATTGACGGCCGCCTCGTCTACGCATTTGCACAGGACTTCACGGTCGAGGGCGGCTCGCTCGGCGAAAAGCACGCACATAAGATCTGGAAGGTCATGGACCTCGCCATGAAGATGGGCGCACCCTGCATCGGCATCAACGATTCGGGCGGCGCACGCATCCAGGAGGCGGT
The DNA here is from genome assembly GCF_900186465.1 of Centipeda felix. GTDB lineage: Bacteria > Bacillota > Negativicutes > Selenomonadales > Selenomonadaceae > Centipeda > Centipeda felix. The sequence continues at coordinate 369,117 of NZ_LT891958.1, read as the reverse complement.
CGATGCGCTCTCGGGCTACGGCGGCATCTTCTACCGCAACACGAAGGCATCGGGTGTCATCCCGCAGATCTCCGTCATCATGGGACCCTGCGCGGGCGGCGCGGTCTACAGCCCGGCGCTCACGGACTTCATCTTCATGGTGAAGAACACGAGCCAGATGTTCATCACCGGACCTGCCGTCATCAAGTCCGTCACGGCGGAGGAGGTCACGGCGGAGGAGCTTGGCGGTGCGATGACGCACAACTCCCGCTCCGGCGTCGCACACTTCGCGGCGGAGAACGATGAGGACTGCATCGAGCAGATCCGCTACCTGCTCTCCTTCCTCCCGAGCAACAACATGGAGGAAACGCCGCGCGTGGAGACGGGCGACGATCCGAATCGTCAGGATGAGAGCCTCAACACGGTCGTGCCGGACAACCCGAACGCACCGTATGACATGAAGGATGTCATCCGCAGCCTCGTCGACAACGGCGAGTTCTACGAGGTACATCAGCACTTCGCAACGAACATCATCTGCTGCTTCGCGCGCTTTGACGGACGTACCGTCGGCATCATTGCGAACGAGCCGAACGTCATGGCAGGCTGTCTCGATGTCGACGCATCGAACAAGTCCTCGCGCTTCATCCGCTTCTGCGATGCATTCAATATCCCGCTCGTCAACCTCGTCGACGTACCGGGCTTCCTGCCGGGCGTCGATCAGGAGTACAGCGGCATCATCCGTCACGGCGCGAAGATGCTCTACGCATACAGCGAAGCAACCGTACCCAAGATCACGGTCATCACGCGCAAGGCGTACGGCGGTTCCTACATCGCCATGTGCAACCGTGAGCTGGGTGCCGATCAGGTCATGGCATGGCCGACCTCTGAGATCGCCGTCATGGGACCTGCGGGTGCGGCAAACATCATCTTCCGCAAGGATCCCGACAAGGAGGCACGTACGGCAGAGTACATCGAGGAGTTCGCAACCCCGTACAAGGCGGCAGAGCGCGGCTACATCGACATGGTCATCACGCCGAGCGAGACGCGCCCCTACATCATCACGGCACTCAACGCTCTTTCGAGCAAGCGTGAGGACAACCCCGCGAAGAAGCACGGGAACATTCCGCTTTGATTCAGCAGGAGGGATAGAATGGCTGCAAACAATGTGGCGCCCGAGGTCATCGCCGCCATCACCGCCGCCGTCCAGGCGACGACGGGCAACAAGGTCGTTGCTGTGAGCGTCAAACCCGCCGAGGTCTGGACGCTTGCCAACCGCAGCAGGCGCTGAGCGTCCTGCGGGATAAGAGTATTGTCAATTTTAGCGTTGGAGGAATCACACATGAAAAAGTTCAACATCACGGTCAACGGCACTGCTTATGAAGTTGAGGTTGAGGAAGTACGCGCTGCGGGTGCTGCTGCGCCGAAAGCCGCTGCTCCGGCTGCTGCGCCGAAGGCTGCTGCTCCGGCTGCTCCCGCTGCCGCACCGAAGGCTGCTGCCGCCGGTGAGCGCTCGGTGGATGCACCGATGCCGGGCAAGATTGTTGAGGTCAAAGTCTCGGTCGGTCAGTCGGTCAAGGCAGGCGACACGCTCCTCATCCTCGAGGCGATGAAGATGCAGAACGAGATTGCTGCAGATGCTGATGGCACGGTCAAGGCGATCAACGTCACGGCAGGCCAGTCTGTCAAGGTACGCGACTCGCTCGTGATCCTCGGCTAAGCTCTTTTATCAAAAACATTGGGAGTCCCGCAAGGGGCTCCTTTTTTGATGCTCATGTTGACCGAAGGGAAGGGATTATCTATAATGAGAGCAGAAGATACAAGCCAATTGTGAAATTCGTTGATGGACAGAAGGCACAGAGCGAACTCGCACAGGAAATGGAGCAGGAAGTTGAACGTGTCAAACGACAGGACGAAATGAGGCGGGAATACATGACACTCTATATGGAATACCAGAAACAACACCGTGCTGGCATCGAAGAGGGAATGCGGCGCGGGCGAGCCGAGGGGCGAGCCGAGGGGCGTCAGGCTGGCACGCTTCATACCGCATTGCGCTTTATGCGGGCAGGCACACCACTCCATACAGCAGCTCAGATCGCAGAGGTGCCGGAGGATGAACTGCGCGCGTTTGCCCAGGAAAACGGCATGGTTTTCTCCTGATGATCAGGACAAAATCAGATGAGTCGCGTGATGTCCTGTGTATCGTGTCGTACGGAAGAAAGAATGAAAATAAAATAATAGTACATTCTTAAGTTGTCCCTTCCTTTCGTCGATAAAAATATTAGGACGGCGGATTCCGTCTATTTATGCAATCATAGAATGGCATGGACGAACCATAGATAACAGTCAGGGAGGCAGTCTTTATGGCGATGGTGGTCAAAAACAATATGTCGGCGGTGAATACGCTCAACACGTTGAACAAGAATCAGAGCGCGCTGTCACAGAGCCTGCAAAAGGTTTCTTCGGGCATGAAGATCAACAGCGCCGGCGACGATGCCTCGGGGATGGCGATCTCCGAGCGGATGCGCGTTCAGGTGCGTTCGCTCGATCAGGACGACAAGAATACAAAGAACGGCACGGCGCTCCTGCGTACGGCAGAGGGTGCGGTGCAGTCCACGGTGGAAGTTCTGAAGACGCTGAAGGAAAAGGCGATCAACGCTGCGAACGATACGAATACGGACGAGGACCGCAGACTCATCCAGAAAGAGGTTGATAAGCTGATCGACCAGATCGATGAGAATGCGCTGACGACATATAACGGAAAGTACCTCATCGACGGCTCGCGCAACGGCTTCGTCGGCGGCCCGGGGGGGCAGGGGACGTTTACCTGCTTTACGAATATGAGCCTCTCTACGGATACGACAGGCTCGACCTTCCTGACGGAGCTGAAGCGCCGCGATGGAAATGATCTCGGCATCCTCCCGTCCGATACGCTCACGGCGTCGTGGGTAAAGGACGGCGTCACCTATACGCGCTCGGTCAGCCCCATTGGGGACACGTTGGACATCGCTGCGGCGATTCGTCTTGTGACAGAGTCCCATGCGGGGCTTGGTCCGACGAATGAACTGATCGGCATGGATGAGTACAATCGTCCGGTCTATACGCCGGACAACAAGCCCGGCATCACGGTGCAGGCAAATAAGCCGGGCGTCGATGGACAGATTGCGGGCCTTACCTTCTGTGTGACCGACAGCGAGGGGAAGATCCGCAACGATGTCAACGCCACCCTCGATGCATTCAAGGAGACGATCCGCGGGCAGAACCCGTCCGAGGACAATTCCCTGGTTCTCCAGACGGGAACGCGTGCGAATCAGGAGATCAAGGTCGGCTTTACCGATATGCGCTCCGCGGCACTCGGACTTCAGTCCCAGAGCGGAAACGGTTGGGATCATCAGCCGCTGCCGCCTCCGCTGATCCCGCTGCCGCCGAACTTTACGGATACGCAGGTTGTCGGTATGGGACCGAAGGTTCAGCTGACGACGCGTGAGGCGGCAAATGCGGCGATCAACGTATTTGACAATGCACTGATCAAGGCGACGGATGAGGCGGTCAATATCGGCGCGGTGCAGAACCGTCTCCAGTATACGAGCAATAATCTGATCGTTGCGGCGGAGAACGTGCAGGCATCGGAGTCGACCATTCGCGACGCGGATATGGCGAAGGAAATGACGGCGTATACAAAGAATAACGTGCTCACACAGGCAGCGCAGGCGATGCTTGCGCAGGCGAACCAGAACTCGAGCACGGTACTCAGCCTGTTGAAGTAAACAGTGAAGCCCCTCCGATAGTCCTAGGACAATTGGAGGGGATTTTCTTGTTTTCCTATCGTATCCATGCTATTATGTAGCGGAGTAAAAATACGATAACATAGATAATACGAGGATGGATAAAGCGATGGATGGGAGCATGGAATCATGAGAACGAATCGGACACGCAAACTGTCATGGCGTGTGTGCTATGCGCTGGCGGCAGGACTGGCAGGAGCCTTCCTGATTCCACAGATGGCATCCGCCGCGCCGATGGGCGAGCACGATATGACTGCAGGGGTCAATGTTGGACGCCCGAATGCGGTGACGACGAGCATCACCGGCACCACACTGAACAACGTCATCAAATGGAACGATTACTCCGTCAAGGCCGGTGAGACGGTCAATTATGATGGAAAAAATTACCTGAACATCGTGACGGGCGGCAGTTCCTCTGCCATCAACGGTACGATCAACAACAGCGGCGGCGATATCTATCTTGTCAACCCGAACGGCGTACTCATGGGCAAGACGGCATCCGTGAACGTCGGCAATCTCTACGTCTCCACGCAGGAGACGTCGACGGTTGGTGCGGGAGCCTTCGAGACGAGCGGCACCGCTCCGCTCAGCACCACGGCAGTCGGCAAGGCGGATGTCGTCAATATGGGCAGCGTGTCGGCGAATAAGGTCGAGGTCTACGGCAAGAATATCCGTATTCTTGACGCAGGCACGGTCAGTGCGGCAACACGCCCTGTCGTCCTCCATACCGATGCGGCAAACGACGGCTATGCGCATATCGGCTACCAGACAGCGACGCCCCCTGCGGCATCTGCCTATACGGTGAACGGCACAGCGGCAACGGCGGCGGACAACTACTATAAGCTTGTTCACAATACAACCGAGTTTCAGAACATCAGCAGCAATCTCGCGGGCAACTATATGCTCGCGAATGACATCGACTTTACCGACCCTGTGACTCTTGCGCCGAAAGCGGTGACGCCGCTCGGCGGCAATGGCGCAGCTCCGTTTACGGGGAAGATCGACGGCAATTTCTATAAGGTAAAGAATTATACCATTCCCAGCGTAAACGGGCGGATTGATAATGGTCTCTTTGGACGTGCAAGCGGCGCGCGCTTTGACAACATCGGGATCAAGGGCGTAAATATTGCGCTGCCAACGAATAAGCCGTACTATGGAGGAGCACTTGTCGGGTATACGACAGGCAATACGGTACTGCGCGGCGTGTCGGTAACGGATTCCACCGTTACCGGAAGACAATGGTACGCCGGCGGCATCATCGGCGGTGCGGAAAACACCACAGTCTCGGAGTCGTACAGCAAGGTGACGACCAACAGCGGCGGTATTCTTGGTGCAGCACGTCATTATGGTACGGTGTTTAATGATGTGTACAGCGAAGTGACACCGGTTGGGCTCTCTCCGGCAGCAGGGCTGGTTTACGGTATCGATAATCCGTCCGCATTTACACCGGGATTTAAGGTGAACAGAGCCTATTCGACGGCGGACCCGTTTATTACATCGTCAACGGCTCCGCCGATCAACGATACTTATACGATCAATAAGAACACAGGAGAGGCGACTCTTTACGGCCTGACGACGCCTCCTCCGGCAGCTAAGGCAAAGACGTCTGCCACCTATACAAACTGGAACATCAACAATGACGGTGCCCCCGGGGCGAAGTGGCGCATCTATGAGGGACGTACGCTCCCCATGCTGACGGCGTTTATGGACGGCACGGCGACAGCGACGTACAACTACCGCTACTTTAAGGCGGACGGCACGCCCTCTGCCGCAGCCGGGAATACGGTCAAGACGAACGGCACCCTAGTGGGTGGGAATATTGTTCCGCACAGCGGGGCAGACATCAGCCCCGAGTACAACAGCTACTACCTGAAGATTGTCGACAAGAACACGCCGAATGCCGTCGGCGGAGTATCGAATGTGACGTTCAGCGGAAATGTTGATCCCGCGAAGGTAAAGGGCTACGTGAGCGGGCAGGATCTGAACACGACGGACGGCATCCGCAATGTGGTGGGGACGATGCCGAACATTCGGCCGAAGGCGATCCTTTGGACGGACGATCAGGAGGGGCCGAATCTGCGCGGGGTCAATGTCACAATCACGCCGCGCGATGTCCGCCTCGACAGCGGTAATATCAAGCCGAAACGCATGTATAACGGCAAGAGCGACGTCACGGATGCATTTATCGCCGCACTCACGAGCGGAAGTATCACCTCCTCGGGTTTTACCACGGAGGATATTGCAGCGGGTACGGTCAGCCTTGATTTCACCACGGGCGGATTCAAGGCAGTGATGGTCAAGAATGGAACACTTCCTGCCACGGGGGCAAATATCGACAAGAACGTCGGCACGGACAAGCCCGTCAAGTTCAGCGGATCGATCGGTTTTACCGGCGCAGATGCGGTAAACTACATCTTCGACAACACGTCGCTCAGCAACCTGACGGGCAGTGCGACCATCACCAAGGCACCGGTCTATCTCCATATCAATAAGTATAAGGCGGACGACAAGATCTACAACGGCGAATCAAATGTACTCGATGCCGCAATGAAGCAGACGGGTGCTACGCCGAATGTCACACTCGACAAGACATATACGGCACCGCCGTCTTCGGCGACATCTCCCGTCCACCATGATGGTGAGATCATGCGCAATGACAACAATGCGGTCGACGATATTGATCTCACGTCCGTCACCGATCCGAAGTACACCGATACGTCGGGCAATGAGCAGATTCATGTCGGCATCCACAAGCTGGAATATACCAACGTTGGCTTGACGGGTGCTGATGCGGGGAACTATGAGCTGTTCTACAAACTTCCTTTGAGCGGGACAAAGACCGCTGTGACAAACAGCAAGCTCTATCTCGACGGCGATATTGTCCGGCGTGAGATCACGCGCGACAGCTTCAAGGTCTACAACCGCGTGACAGGGCTTGAGGTCAGTGCGGAGAAGGTCTACGACGGGAACGTGTTCTATACCCCGGATCCCAATACCTATCTCTCGGTCAATGCTCCGGCGAGCAGCACGACGGGCATCGTTGCGCGCGATCATGGGCACATCACGTTCGCCCTGACGGGCGGACGGGGACGGTTCCAGGACGGCAGCGGAAATGATACAAAGAACGTTGCCGAGGCGACGAAGCTCGCCTACAATGTCCATGGTGTAGCAGATACCCATACGGATGCGTACGGCGGACACGAGCTGTCCGATTACTATGTTCTTGGGGCAGATGGTGTGACGAAGCATTCGCTCAGCAGTGCGTTTGACGCAACGGGCGACGGCAAGATCACGCCGAAGGTTCTCACGGCGACTGTCGTGAACAGCAATATTACGAAGGTCTACGATGCCATGCGCGAGCAGACCGACGACAACCGCCATATCATCAAGGGGGATCCGCTGGTCACGCTCTCGGGCTTTGTGACGGGCGAGTCGCGTACGAATACGTCGACGGCGATGTATGCGACCAAGAATGTTGTCCTGGACGCATTTGGCAGCCCCACGACACAAGCGGTGGACTACACCGCGTCCTTCGTGCGCCCTGCGGGGGCGGAGTCGGATAACTATACGCTCGATCCGACGGGGACGACGGTGTCAAACAGCGCGGCAATCGCGGGGAGCTATACGGGCGTCATCACCCCGCGCAGCCTCACGATGACGTTTACCCCCGTGACGAAGATCTATGACGGCACGGATACCAATACGGACAAGGAACTCGCTACGCTGAACGACGGTGCCGGCGGCACTGTCGTCACGGCGGACGGGATCACCACGACGAACTTCAATATGACGGGCGTGACCAGCCGCTATGGCAGTGGTACGGGGGCATCGTTTGCTTCGAACGTCAATGCGGGCAGCCGTACGGTGGAGTATACGGGGCTTGCAGGAACACTGTCGGACAACAACTATAAGATTGTCGATACGCAGTACGGCACAGGAACGATCACGCGCCGCCGCATCGATCCGACGGGCTTTCAGGTGCGTAAGTCGGATGGAACGGTCGCCAATGCGACGAAGGTCTACGACGGCAATGACCGCTATACCCTCCCCTCGGGTGCCTATCTGACGACACCTGTCGCACCGTCTCCAACGACGGGCCTTGTCACGCGCGACTACGGGAAGATCACCTTTGACCTGAAGAGCGGATCGGCGGGGCATTTCGCAAGCGACCCGGATGGAAACAACCTCACCTCGCATGTCTCCGAGGCACAGTACGTTGCCTATGATGTCATCGCCCGTACAAGCAACGGGACGACCAATCCGCTGTCGAACTATACCTTCGGTTCGGCGGCGGCAGAGGCCGCCGGGACGCTGAAGAATCTCGAAAATATCACGAACGCGAACCCCGCCCATGTTACGGCGTCGGGGACTATTACCCCTGCCAATCTGACGGCGACGACGCACAATATCACGAAGGTCTACGATGCCATGGCCGAGCATACGGACGGCAGCCGCAATATCGTCAAGGGAGATTCTGTCGTCACCTTTACGGGCTGGCAGACGAACGATGCCGGACAGCAGGAGAAGCGCACGAACACCTCGACGGCGGCGTACGCCTCGAAAAACGTCGCCTATGATCCTTCGCACAACATCACGACGCAGACGGTCAACTACACGGCGCAGCTTTCGGGACAGTATGCCGACGACTATCAGATCGTGGATGCGGCGAATACGGTGATCAGTTCAGCGGCGGGCACAGGCGCGGGAACGACCGTGACGCTGAATGCGCCGCTGACCGTTGCCAATGCCGGGACGATTACGCCGCGTGCGCTGAAGATCAAGATGGCTGATGTGTCAAAGACCTATGATGGGGATACGCGCAATACGTCCGCGACCGTAGCAGAGATCACCGATACGGTGAACAGCTCCGTGATCGGCGCCATTCTGGGCGACGACAATGTGACGGCGTCGCGCCTCACCGCACAGTACAACACGCAGATGAGTGCGTCACCGGGGAACTATCACAGCGATTACGGCCGCCTCGCGGGGACGACGTTTACGCCGAATCCCAACGCGAGCAACGGCGTACAGCATGATGTGCAGTACACGAACATGAAGAATGCGTTCGGCACAGAGTTTGGGACACCCACGGCGGGCAACTACACCGTGGACACGGATGCCTACGGCAAGGGGACAATCAACCGCCGCGACCTTAACCCGGACGACTTCCACGTCGTTGATGCATTTGGCACCGTGGCGAATGCAACAAAGGAGTATGACGGGACGGATGTCTACAATGTCCCTGCCGGCTGGTCGATTGTGCCGAGCGGCGGTCCCGGGACGGGCGTCGTCGCGGGCGACAATGTGACGTTCAGCCTTACGAGCGGCGGCGCAAAGTTCACCACGGCGGCGAAAAACCCGACGGCAAATGCATTCGAAGCGGCGAAGGTCATGTACAACGTCGCGGCGAGCGGAGACCCAATCAAGATCAAGAACTATACCCTCGGCGGGCAGAAACTCGAAGAAGGCCGCGGGAAGGTCTACGGCGACGGCACGATTACGCGCCGGACCATCGATCTCGCCCTTGTGCAGAACACGGGCATTGACAAGGTCTATGACGGCCAGACGGGACTCATCGATACGGCGTCGAAGCACTGGAACGCGCTTACGAAGACGGATGCACGCGGCAATGTGAAGTACGCGGCGGGATCGAAGGAGCTCGTCAATGACGGCTCGTCCTTCCATATTGAGTCAAACTACCGCAACAGCGGAAACACGGCGAATGACAAGAATGTCGCGAAGTCGGCGGGCACGGTCATCGACAAAGATATACAGTACGATATTCACATTTCGGGCGGTGATGCACACAACTATGCGTTTGCCAACGGCGGCACACCGATCGATGCGGAGAACGGACTTAAACTTTCGGCGACGGGCAAGATTACGCCGAAGGATCTTTCCAATGCGTTCACAAAGATCACGAAGGTGTATGACGGCACGACAAATGTTGATCCGACCGCTGTTGGATTCACGTCAGGCGCCGTGCTGAGCGGAGACTCGGTCAGCCTCGCGGGGCATGCGGAGGCATTCCAGAGCCCGAATGTGCGCGGTGATGGGACGACGACGGTCATCGACGGAGCGGTGCAGAAGAACTGGATCAACTATTCAGGGCTCTCGCTCGGCGGTGCGGATGCGGATAACTATACCATCAGTGCGACGGCAAAGGGGCTGGGCGAAATCACGCCGCTCCAATTGAACCCCTCGACGGTGACGCTCCTGACAACGGGACCTGCGACGAAGGTCTATGACGGAACGAGGACGGTCAAGTGGACGAACGGGTCGGCGGCCGTCAATGATGTAAAGAACTACATTACCGATGCGCAGGTGACGGTGGGCGGGAACACGCTGAGTGTCCTGGGCGATGTCAGCCTGCAGTCGGCGGAATATGATACGAAGAATGTGGCAGGTGGTGCCTCGGTCGGCCGCGTGACCTATCACATGCGCTATACGGGAACGAGCGGGAACTTTGCGCTTGCTCCCGGCGCATCGACATTTGACGCATTGGGCGACGGCACCATCACGCCGAAGGATGTCAAGGCGGCGATTCAGGGACCGATGACGAAGGTCTATGATGGAACGACCGATGTGATCGGTGCGGCGCGCAACTCGCTCGGGACGATACGCACGGCGAACGACATGGTTTCCCTCACGGGACTCATCGCAGGGGACGGTGCGACGAATCAGTCGACGGCTTCCTATGATGATAAGAATGTTGGCGCGGGCAGCAAGTCCATCACCTACGATGTGAAGATCGATCCGATGAATGCCGGGAACTACCGCCTCGTCGACGCGATGGGGACAGCCATCACGGCACCGATTACAACAACGAACAATACGATCACGGCACGCAGGGTGAACGTCACCTTCGGCAATGTCAGCAAGAGCTATGACGGTACACCGACGAATACGTCGATTACACCGTCTGTTTCGGCTGCCGATGCAGCAGTGCTGAACCGCGACAGCGCGGGACTCGTCAACGGCTCGAACAAGCTGACCAATCTGGGCGGCATCGTCAGCAACTATGGACGGCGGACGGGCGGCACGTTTACCCCCGATGCAAATGCGGGCACGAACAAGGATGTACAGTACGCAGGCCTCGCTGCAGCGATGGGGACAACCCTCGGCAGTGATGCGGCGAACTACGTCTTTGATACGGACGGCTACGGCAAGGGCTCGATCGGCAAGGCAATCATCAATGCAAGCGATGTGACCTTTACGGCGGGGAATGCCTCGAAGGTCTACGACGGCACGCGTGCCGTGAAGTACAACGGATCTGCGGCATCGAATGATGTGAAGAACTACATCACAACCATCGGTGTCATGCTGAACGGAAACTGGGTTGATCTCAGCAGCGACGTTGTGATGGATCTTGGGGGAACGCGTTACTCCAGCCCCAATGCGACGAACGGCACGCCCGATACGGTGACGTACAAGTTCCATCTGAACAACAATAATATCACGGTCAATGGAACGAATGACTTTACCAAGGATGCACAGGGCACGATTGACCGCCGTGTGCTGAATGTGGGGCTTGCACAGAATTCGGGCATCGACAAGATCTATGACGGGAACGCGAAGCTCATCGATACGGCATCGCGTCACTATGATAAATTTGTCGATGACGACGCGCGCGGCAATGTCGTCTATGCAGCGGGGACGACCAACGACAACAAGCTCGTACGGACGTCGAACGGCGCGGCGGTGAACGACGGCGCAAAGATGACGATCACGGCGAACTACGTCGATAATCTCACGAACCGTACGGCGGACAAGAACGTCGTGCGCGACGGCGGCGGCAATGTGACAGCGAAGGATATTGCCTACAATGTCAAGATCGATGCCGCGAACGGCGGGCGCAACTATCAGCTCTCCGACGGCATGACGACGGCCAACGCCGAGGACGGTCTCAATATGGACGCGGCGGGTACGATCTCCCCGCGCAAGATCACACTCGGGTTTGCCAATGTGTCGAAGCCGTATGATACGACCGCAGTCAACAATACGAAGAACATTACCTCCGTGACGGCGGGCAACAGCGACGGACGCGGTGCGGCAGCGCTTGCGGCGGACGGCATCACGAGCGCGTCGTTCAATACGGCGGGTGTTCAGAGTTTCTACGGTGCGGGCAATACCGACGGAACGTTCGTGCAGAATCCCAACGTTGTGACGGATGCAAACGGAAACGTCATCACGAACGGCAAGGATGTGCAGTACTCGAATCTCGCCAATACCCTTGCGGCTCAGCCGTATGCGGGCAACTATGAAGTAGCAGATACCGCCTACGGCAAGGGGACAATCCGCAAGCGTACGGTCACCGCGAACGACTTCAGCTTCAGTATCGACCCCGCTGCGAAGATGTACGACGGCACACGAGATGTCGTATGGACAGACCCTGTAACCCGCAAGTCCTACAAGGATATGGCTCATGTCAAGAAGCATTTCCAAACCAGTACCTTGGATCTTGGCGGCGGGAATACGGTGCCGATCAACCTTGACGATATCAGCCTGAACAGTGCGCAGTACAACGATGCGAACGTGGCGCTTGCGAACAGCGTTGACTACAACGTGACCATCAACACGACGAATTTCGATTTCTCGGGAACGCGCAACAAGAACATCCATCACACGGGCGACACCATCACCAGACGTGACCTTGCGACACTGCTTCCGCAGCATCTCATCAAGGAGTACGACGGTACGGCGACGTTCGATCAGACGAACCGCGACTTTGTCAATGCGATGACGCGTGAGCATCTGGAGGGAATTGTTGCCGCAGACCGCAACAAGGGAATCGTACTGAATGTGACGGGGACGTATAACAGCAAAAACGCCTCGGCAGAGACAAAGGCGGATGCGGAGGCACGTACTTCTGCGACGGCAGGACGTACGGTCACCTACTCGCTGACCCTCTCGGGGCCCGCTGCGGCAACCGCCAACTACACGATTGGGACCTCGCCGACGACGCTTGCGGCAGATATCTACAAGAAGACGCTCTCGGTCGATGTCGCGCGCAAGGAAAAAGATTACGACGGCACGGCGGCAGTGACCGGGCTGACGGCGGGAGATATTGTCTTCGGCGGTGTTGCGGCGGGGGATACGCTTGCTCTTGATTCGACAGCGCTCTCGCTGGTCAACGGGAAATATCTCGACGCCGCAGGAAATGCAGACCCGACGGTCAGCCGCGATGCGAACCGCAACGTAACGGATAAGGCGGTCAGCTACACGGGGCTGGATGCCGCTCTCGCGGATCTTGCGACGCGCGATACGACTGCCGCGAACTATCGCGTGGATGGCGGCACCAAGAACTATACCGCTGCCGCTGGGAAGGGCCGCATCAATCCGCTGACGATCACGCCGGGAAATATCAATACGATATTTGACACGGCGGGTGCCAGGAAAATCTATGATGGCACGCGTGCGGTCAAGTACAACGGGAAGAACACCTCTGATGCGCTCAGGAACTATCTCACGAGCGCGACAGTTCAAGTCGGCTCGCAGACGGTCAATATCAAGGACGATCTTGCCGTTGACCCGAATGCTTCGCACTATGACAATAAGAATGCGGGTACGGGCAAGACTGTCACCTATGGGTTGAAGTACACGGGCAATAACTTCAACATTACCGACTTTACCAAGGATGACGTCGGTGAGATTACACCGAAGGATGTCCGTGTCGCCGGACTTGGTCAGCTCGTCAAGACGTATGACGGGACGTCTTACGTCTATGATGCGGCGCATCCCGAGACTGTGACCAAACGTCATGGGACGCAGGTCACGAACGGGGACAGCGTCGTTGAGCTGGAGCACGGCGGTCTGATTGCGGGCGATGATGTGCAGAACGCATCGACGGCAGAATATGCCGATAAGAATGCGGGCACGGGCAAGACCGTGATCTACAATCCGCAGCTTACCGGGGCAGATGCCGCGAACTACCGTCTGGTGGATGTGCTTGGGAATGCGATTCCTGCGGGCGGCCTGACCACGACTGACAATACGATCAAGAAGCGTCTGCTGAATATCACGTTTGATCGTGCTGAAAAGACCTACGATACGACGTCGACGAATAATACGCATGTCACGGCACGCGTTGATGCCGCGGCGGAACGCACGCTCCTGAACGATGGTGTCGGTGTGATCAACGGGCGCATTACGACCCTCACGACCACGAATGTCGACAGCGACTACGGGTACAACAGCACGGATGCGACCTTTAGAGCAGATGCGAACGCAGGCGAGAAAGATGTGCAGTACCGCAATGTCGGCGCGGCGCTTCGTTCGCAGCTCGGCACGAATGCGGGCAACTACGACTTTAAGGAGAACTACTACGGAAAGGGGTCGATTGATAAGGCGAATGTGACGGCGGCCAACTTCGATCTTCACTTTGGCTTGGCGAAGAAGGAGTATGACGGCACGACGGCGGTTGACAATCCGAGGGGCAATCTCCTGCCCGCCAGCACCGTTACCATCGGCGGCGTCGCACGCACACTGCCTGATGAGAATGTTGCGTCGGTGACGGGCACGTATCGCGATAAGAATGCCGGCAATCCGCGTGTGGACTATCGGGTGAAAATCGACAATCGGAACTTTAACCTCGGTTCGTGGGACGGCATCGTGGACAAGGACGATGCAGGACAGATCACAAAGCGCAGGCTGATCGCCGACCCGACGAACTATCTGACGAAGGAATACGACGGGACGACAGCGATTGTCGTGCACGACGCGGCGGGGAATCTCATCACGGCGGGCGGGGATAACCTCGTCAAGTTCCATCACTACAGCGGAACACCGACAAATCCAGACGGCGGCCTCGATACCGTGTTCCGGAAGGACGGCGATGTCAGCAATGACACGACGGCAGTATACGATGATCCCAATGTCAAATGGCAGGGCAACGTCTGGAATCAGGGACGCGGCACGGTCGGCGATAAGAACGTCAACTACAGCCTTGCGATCAGCGGCACGGGCGCCAATAACTATGAGATTGTCGATGCGAACGGCAATGCCGTGAACCTCGCGAACCCGTATGTCGGCAAGGGCAAAATTACGCCGAAGGACATCGTGCTGAAGGCAGATCCGCAGAGCCGTTGGATCAACGAGGGCCTTCCCTCAAGCTACACGGGAACGCCGTCCGGGTCGAACCTCGGCCATGACGACATTCCGGCGGTTCTGCAGGGCGAGGTGCTCCCGGGAACGATCGACTATGACGCCCCGAATGCGCGTCTGCGCGTCGGACACTATGCCGTGAACGGTACGTACCATGCGCCGAACGGTGCAAAAGACGGCGACGCGGTGTCGCGGAACTACCGCTTCATCCAAGACCCTGCAAACAAAACGGCACTCTATATCGGACCCTATATCCCCGACTATGAGTACTATAAGACGATGACGCAGGTGAGCAAGATGACGCCGGACGAATACGCGTATGAGAATGCGTCGCTCGACCGCACGAACCACTATAGCCGCAAGCCGTCGGCACAGGTTGATCCCGTTCCGCCCGCCGTCAATGTGATGAGGGATGGAAAGGATATCACGCGGAGCGATATCAACGTCCTTGACGATACGGTCTACACCATCGTTGACGAGGTATTCGGCTGAGATTTACAAAACACAAAATAAAAAGCGCCCCATTGACGATACTGTGTCGATGGGGCGTTCTTTTGCTAGGGGATCGTTGATAAAATGAGGTGTTTATCAGTGCTTCTCTAAAGTCGTTCTTGTCAAACGACTTGGTGTGCTATATAATATAGGAAAAGGGTGAGCCGACACCTGAAAAACTCCACATTAAGACTCAGACATAAGGGCTGAGAAGTCGGAGAGCGACGGTAAAACTCTACAGAAGACCTAGACATGAGGGCTAGGAAGCCGGGGAGCGGCGGTAAAATCGGTATGGTTGGGGGCATTCGTTTGGATGCCCCCAATTTCTATAGTCAGGTGGTTTCGCAAAGATGAAGAAATTTACCCGCGACGAAACAGTAAAAATTTTACATGAGTCGAGTATTGCTTATCGTGAGAAACTCGCGGGACGAGTGTTTGCTGTCATTTATCAAGATTCTTCTGCAGGAACGGGGACGGCGTGGAAACGGATTGTTTTTTCGGAGAGTAATTTTACGCATTTGACGGGAGTTTGCTATGCGGAGCAGGTGACGCCGAAGGTGTTCTTTCAGATGTGCTGCAACAATAGATTGTCGCCTACAAAAGTTCAATTCAGAAAAGATGGAGTAACACATCTGAAACTGGCTGTTCTTCCCTATCTGGCAGACGTTTTGTATCATAAGTTTTGGATTGGTATATCACTCCATAACGATGTGTACATCAATGCTGATTATTTTGTTGGCGATACAAAGAATCGCCTTAGTTTGGGGATTCGCCAGACAGGCAATAAAGATGTTCCTGTGTCATTAAAGAATCAGTCGGTACGGGACAATGTTGATGTGCTGAGGAAGGTCTATGCAGTATATTCTAAGCGCGCTGGAACAAAAGAAGCGTGGGTATGCGTATACGTTGATGAGAAGATTGTGCATGAAATCAATCAAGATGTGCTTCCGCAGGATATACGGGATGCGATGAAATGAATACGATAAAGAGCGCCCCATCGACGATACTGTGTCGATGGGGCGCCCTTTTGCTAGGGAATCGCTGATAAAATCAGGTGTTTATCAGGACTTCCCTAGTTCCGCGAGCAGTGCGCGGCATCCTGCATCCACGTCGCGGTAGGTCACGTCAAAGTTCCCTGTGTACCACGGGTCGGCAACGTCGCGGTTTTCGCCGATGTAGGAAAGGAGGCGGTGTACCTTGCCTTTGGGATCGCCGCCCGTGAGGCGGGCGAGGTCGCGCATATTTTCCTCGTCCATTCCGATGATGATGTCGTATGTGTCGTAGTCGGCGCGTGTCATGAGCGCCGCACTGCGTTTCTCGTATGGGATGGTGTGTGCGTCCAGCACAGCACGCGTGCCATGGTGGGTGTCGCTGCCGATTTCATCCGTATGGAGCGCCTTGGATGCGACACAGATGCGATCCGCCAGTCCCGCTTCGCGAACGAGATGTTTCATCACGAACTCCGCCATCGGCGAGCGGCAGATGTTGCCGTGGCAGACGAATAGAATATTTACTTTGTCTTTCGTTTTTTGTGTCATGCAGATTTTCCTTGTGCCAGTGACTCAACCTCGTGCAGGGGAATATCCAGCAGATCAGCGATCTCTGCTGTTGATTTTCCTTTGGACAGCATACGTAGGATATTATGCCGACGCTCCTCCGTGCGCCCTTTACTAAGTCCCTCCTGACGACCTCTTGCCATCAGTTCTTCCATGATTTCACACACAGAGCTTACCCCCTTTTCCTGTTCTTTGAAAAATGATGTCCGATCAGCGAGTTCTTTGTAATTCATCTCTGCCGGGTTCGGGCGGAAGATATTCCCATACGTATTATAGCAAATTATGGCTTAAGGAAGCACTGATAAATTCAGCACTACCATCTTGACGCATCTTTTTCGCCCGCACTTCGGCGGAAAATCCTCCACATAGCCTTTGCTATGCGTCCGGTTTTCCTCCTTGTTCGGACAAAAAATCTACGCCAATCTGGCAGACTTCATTTTATCAGCGATTCCTTAATTCCCAAGTTTTACCGTGAACATGTTAAGCTTTCGTATATTATTGACGAATCCTGTATTGAATCGGGACTGCGAAAGTTGAAATGTTTTTATGAAGGTGTTAGAATACAAATGGATTTGTGTGTCTAGTACAATGGCACCTCAGATGAGGAAGAGTGTTCGACAGCATCATGTAGGAGTTGAGTTCGATCGTGCATAGTGGAATGTATCATCGCAGATGGAAGAAGGCGCATAGGGGCGCAGCGGCGCTGCTCTGCACGGCGGTGCTCTGTGCGGGAACGGCAGCAGATGCCGCACCGTCGCTTGCACGGCCTGAGGCGGATATTGCAGGTGAGCTGCTGGCGCCGGAGATCGGCGTGGAGGATCGGACGCCGACGTATCAGCAGGATCACTATGATGCGACGTTTACGGTGGAGAACTTCATTCTGGAGGCGCCCGATCTGAATCTAGACAAGGCGCCGCTTGTCACGCTCCTGCAGGAGGGGATGGGCAAGGGCAAGACGATTGCCGATCTGCGCCGTACGGTGGATGCGCTGACGACATACTGCCGTACCCACGGCTATCCCGCCGCGGCGGCGTACCTTCCGCCGCAGGACAGTCCGGACGGGACGGTCGTCCTGCGCATCATCCCGGGACGCTATGATGAGATCACGATTGACAATCGCAGCCGCCTCAAGACGCCCGTGGCACAGCGTATCATTGCGGCGCTGAAGGCGGATGACATCATCACGACGGATAAGCTCGAGACGGCGCTCTACTCGGTGTCGGATGCGACAGGCGCACGCGCGGTCGGTGTGCTGAGCCCCGGCAGGGAGTTCGGCACGAGCAAGCTGACGGTGCGCATCGAGGACTCGAAGGAGTCCAATACGATTTTCTACGTGGAGAACTACGGCAGCCCCTCGACAGGACGCTACCGCTACGGTCTGCAGGAGACGCTCTACGATCCGTCGGGCACAGGCGACAAGGTGAATGTCGGCGGGCTGATCTCCAATGGGAGTCTGCGCAATTTCTACGCGAACTATGAGACGGTGGTCGGACGCGGCGGCTCGACCCTCGGTGTGGGCATTTCGCGCATGAACTACGAGGTCGGCGGACAGCTCGCAAAGATCGGCGCAGAGGGCAAGTCGACGACGGTGACGATCTTTGGACGCGTGCCGATTTTCCATCAGACGGACCGCAGTCTCGCTCTGCGTTATGGGTACAACTACCGCGATCTGGAGGACGACATTACGGCGTTTGACCTCGAGGGAAAGAAGCATACGCACAGCATCTACGCGGGGCTGGTCGGTTCGCAGCAGTCGGGCGGGCTGAGTCTTGACTACAGCACGAATGTGACGCTTGGCACGTTGAGCTATGATTCGTTCTACAGCACGGTGCTCGGCATGGTCAACAATGTCGACGAGGGGACGTATGCCAAGCTCGAGGCCGACCTGACGGCCGTGCAGAAGATTGGGCACGCGACGGATTTCCTCGTGAAGGTGTCGGGGCAGAAGGCGAGCCGCAATCTCGACAGCTCGGAGGAGTTCTACCTTGGCGGCCCGAATGGCGTGCGTGCCTACGCACAGGGCGAGGGCTCGGGCGATGAGGGCGTGCTCGGCACAGCGGAGCTGCGCTACCATACGCCTGTGCGCGGATTGACGCTCAGCACGTTCTACGATACGGGCGTCGTGCGCGTGAGCAAGAGCCCGGTGGGCGAGGGAGACAACCACGTGTCGCTGCGCGGCTGGGGAATCGGCGCAGCGTACAGCGCACCGGGCGACTGGTTTGCACGTCTCGACTATGCACGGCGCATCGGTTCGGATTCGTCGGTCGCACCGAAGAATAACGCACGCGGCCGCGTCTGGTTCCAGCTGGGCAAGATATGGTAAGCAGCGATTGATGCGATGCGCCCCCTCTGCGCGCTTGCTGCGCTGACGGGGGCGCGTTATTTCTGCGGAGCGGGATGGGGATATGAGACTGAGGAGAAAGCCGTGGATTGACGCGGCGATTTTGGACTATGCGGCGTTTGTCACGCCGCTCGGCGGGGACTGGACGGGCTCAGCCGGGCACTGGGCGGAGCAGTTCGGACGCAGTGCGCCTCTTCACGTGGAGATCGGTGTCGGCAAGGGGGATTTCCTGACGGAGCTTGCGGCACGCCATCCCGAGGTGAATTACGTCGGACTCGAGGCGCAGCAGGGCGTGCTTTACTTCGCGGCACGTAAGGCCGCAGAGCGGGAGCTGACGAATGTCCGCCTGCTCGTCTTCGACGCGGCGCGTCTGACGGAGCTTTTTGCCCCGCATGAGGTCGATCGCATCTATCTGAACTTCTCCGATCCGTGGCCGAAGGCGCGGCATGCGAAACGCCGCCTGACGAACGAGGTGTTCCTCGCGCGTTACCGCACGGTGCTCAGGGAGGGCGGCGAGATTCGTTTCAAAACGGATAATACGGGGCTCTTTGCCTACTCGCTTGAGACCATGGAGCGTGAGGGGTGGCGTCTGACGGATGTGACGCACGACCTCCATGCACTCGGCGAGGCGGACAATATCATGACGGAGTATGAGCGAAAGTTCAGCGCACGCGGCGCAAAGATCGGGCGGCTCGTGGCACATCGCCCCGCAGGGGATATGTGATGCACACGCGGTATACGCTCTTTAAGAGCGAGACGGAGCCAATCGTCATTGTTATGGTGATTCTCCTCGTGACAGGAACGATCAATGTGTTCAGTTCGAGCTATGTGCTGGCGGCGATGAACTTCGAGAATCCGTATTATTTTCTGCAGCGGCATCTCCAATGGCTCTTGCTCGGCACGATTGCCTGCTGGCTCTGCCGGCGGATGAACTATCAGCGACTGCGCGGGCTCATGTTCATCGGGCTGGGGATTAATCTCTTCCTGCTCGTGGCGGTGCTCTTTGTGGGGACGACGATTAACGGCGCGCAGCGATGGATCGCCCTTGGCCCCTTGAGCTTTCAGCCGGCGGAGTTTGCCAAGCTCATGGGCGTGCTCATGGGCTCGTTCTCGATCTCGGCGGTGCTCGCAAAGGAGCGGTTCCGCATGGACCGCGACTGGCCGCGTGTTGCAATTCCGTTTGGCGCGATTCTCCTCATGGCGTTTCTCGTCTATCGTGAGCCGGACTTTGGAACGGCGTGCATCGTGTTCGGTGTGCCGCTTTTTATGGCACTCGTCCTGCTCGTTCCGCCGCGCCGCTGGGTGCTGATCCTGATCCCTGTCGCATTGGCGGCGCTTGCGATCGGAACGCTGCAGCCCTATCGCATGAAGCGCATGGAGGTGTGGCTCGATCCGTGGTCGGATGCACGGAACGCGGGCTATCAGATGGTGCAGTCCCTCTCGACGATCGGCTCGGGCGGTATTTTCGGCATGGGCTTCGGTGACGGCGTGAGTAAATATGAGTACCTTCCTGAGGCGCATACGGATTTCGCCTTTGCAATTTTCAGTCAGGAGCATGGCTTTTTCGGTGTGCTGTTGATCTTCTTCCTGTTCGCCGTTCTGCTGGTCGCGAGCATTCGCGTAGCGACGCGGGCAAAGGATACGTTCGGACAGGTGCTCGCCCTCGGCATCATCTTCCTTGTCGTCGGACAGGCACTCGCCAATCTCGCAATGGTCGCGGGACTGCTCCCTGTCGTGGGTGTGCCGCTGCCGTTCATCAGCTACGGCGGTTCGTCGCTGATCGTGACGATGGCGGGGATGGGGATGCTGCTCGGCATCGCGGACCGCAGCAAGGATGCACCGCCCGTGAAAAAAAAGAAGCATGAGCCGCCGGAGGTGCGGCGGAGCAGGATACACGTGGTGCAATAGGAAAGTATGCAGCTGCAGCATAAGGGGGCGACCCTTCATGCAGCATTTTTCGAGGAGATGTGATGTTCAGTAGTTTTGTTCTGGGGATGCAGCAGGATGTGAAGATGTTCCTCCTGCCGCCGCTGCTATGCGCCGTATTCCGACTGATCTTCATCTTGGTCTATCGTCCGAAGAAGTCACCGTACGGCGAGTGGAGGAAATGGCTGACATGCTTCCGCTACGGTTTCTGGTGGGGGATGGATGTCAACGCATATCTCTATCTCGCCCTCCTGCTCCTCGTCTCTCTGCCGGGAGCGTTTTTTCCTGCGTACTTTGCCGTTGGGGATACCGTGCGGCTGGCGGTATTTCTCCTCTACGCCGCTGTCCTTTATACGGCGTTTCTCGGGAAGATGATTTTCTATTCACATTTTCACGATACGTTCAATCCAATTCTCCTGCTTGGACGCAACGCCGACAAGCGAAATCTGGCGGATATTTTCTTTCATCAGAACCACGGCGCGTGGCTGCTGCTGAGCTATCTGCCCTATCTGGCGTTCTGCTATGCCGCAGGGAATGCTCTTTTGGCACTGCCGCCGTTTGCGTATCCGACACTGGCGGATGGGACGGGGCAGTATGCAGCGAACGCGTGTGTATTCGTACTGTCGATTGTGTTTTTTTACTGGCTGCGCTATGGAGGGACGCTGCGTCACCGCAAAAAGCCGGAGTGGGACGAGGTACCGGTCACGGTCAAGGAGGATGTGTTCCTCGGCAAGGCGACGATGGATGACCTCATTGCACTGAAACTGCTGCGGCGGCGCACTGTTCATGCGGCGATGCGGCACACGGATGCGGATACGGCGGCGATCCTGCCCGCCATTATTTCCTCTGATGCACCGCTTCTGCCCGATCCTCTGTGCGCATTTGCGCGGACGGCACGGGGCGCAGTCATCACACCGCCGCGCCGCATTTTCTTTCTGCTCGCAGAGAGCTACGGGCAGGTGCATTTTGATGCATCGTACGCGGCGCTGGGGCTGATGGAGGCAGGGGCGCGATTCCGCGCGGAGGAGCATACCGTCTGCATCGACAATTTTCTCTCGGGCGGCATGATCTCACAGCCGTCGCTCACGAGTCTGCTTACCGGTGTCTACGATGCGGACTTGGAGCTGAACGAAAATGTGCTCTTCTGGGAGTGCACGCTGCCGACAGCTCTGCCGCTCATCCTCAAGCGTCTCGGCTATCGTACGTCTTTCTGGTATGGCGGGGGACTGAACTGGGGGAGCTTGACGCATTTCATCCCGGCGCTTGGCTTCCATGCGGCGTACGGCGGCCCCGATATATGCCCGCCAGGTGCACCACGCACATGGCTCGGGGTCTACGACCATCTTTTCCTCGCGGAGGTGGGGCGGCGGATACGCGCGGAGGACGATGTCCCATCGTTTCACTTCATCTATACGACGTCGAATCATGGCCCGTATCTGCTCCCGTTTGAGGAGTATGGATTCGACGCGAGGCGACTGACAGACCGCGGCGTACGGAAGGACTCACTGAAGTATCGCGGTCTTGCCTGTGCATGGTATGCCGATCAGGCACTCTGTCGTTTTATTGACGAAATGCGGGCGGTTTATCCCGACAGCCTCTTCATCGTGACGGGTGATCATGTGGGCGGAGAGTTCCCGTTGATTCCGGGGGTGACAGAACGCAGAGAGCTGCTGCTGCGCGAGCGGCTGATGACCTCGTTCTCGATGCATCATCCGCAGCTGACGAAAGTGGATTTTGCGGGGAACATGATCGGCGGGCACATGAACATTCTGCCGACACTGATCGAACTGATTGCGCCGCAGGGGTTCTCCTACTACTCCATTGAAAAACCGCTGACGGAGCGTCTCGACCATGTCGTTACGCCATACGCATGGCTGACGCAGGAGGAGGTCGGGCGCTATCAAGATCGTACGGCACAGGCACTGACGGTGACGGCAGGAACGCTGCCGTGGCAGGTCGATACGGCGCGATTTACGGAGGAGCGCGATGCGTACGTCGAACTGACAGCGTACTATGTGCGGCATCCGGAGCTGCTGATCAGGAAAGAGGATCTTTGAGTTTTTTCTTGCTTTCGATGCAGAAAGATACGCTAGGAAAAGTGTAAATGTAAAACTTTGTAAAATATGCGTTGACAAGGGTTTTTGTGAATGATATTATGTGAAAGTCCCTTTTTGGAGGTGAACTATGTCTCTGGAGAAATTGCGCACAGCACGCTGTATTGCGGGCGTCCATCAGGTGTGTAAAGCCGTGCAGAGCGGCGCGGCAGAGGCGGTGTTCATCGCATCGGACGCGGATGATCGCGTGCTTGCTGCGCTGCTTGCGGCGTGTGCGGCGGCGGGCATCGAGCCAAACCGTACGGCGACACGGGCAGAGCTGGGCGAACATGCCCGCCTTGACGTGAGTGCTGCGGCGGTGGCGATTTTACGGAAGCACTGATGCATCCAGTTTGACTGGTGTATCGGCGTCCCTACGGTAAAAACGCAGAATCTGCGTTTTCATACAAAAAGAATTGGAATGACGACAAAGGAAGGAGGTGCAGTATGCCAACGATCAATCAGCTCATTCGCAAGAGCCGGAAGAGCCTTGAGGAGAAATCGAAAGCACCAGCACTGAAGAACAGCCCGCAGAAGCGCGGCGTCTGCACGCGTGTCTACACGTCCACGCCGAAGAAGCCGAACTCTGCTCTTAGAAAGGTTGCTCGTGTTCGCCTGACGAACAGCATCGAGGTGACCGCATATATCCCAGGCATTGGGCACAATCTGCAGGAGCACAGCGTCGTCCTCATTCGCGGCGGTCGTGTCAAGGATCTGCCGGGTGTCCGTTACCACATCATTCGCGGGTCGCTCGATACCGCTGGTGTGCAGGATCGCGCACAGGCGCGTTCAAAGTACGGCGCGAAGCGTGCGAAGAAGAAGTAAGGCAGTATATCGTTAAGGAGGTTGGGCTATGCCACGTAAGGGCCCTGTGCCGAAGAGGGATGTTCTGCCGGATCCGGTATATCATTCCAAGACGGTGACGAAGTTTATCAACAAGGTTATGCTCTCGGGCAAGAAGAGCGTCGCACAGCGCGTCGTCTATGATGCGTTCGAGACGATTCGCGAGAAGACGGGGCAGGATCCGCTCGAGGTGTTCGAGACGGCGCTGCGCAACGTCATGCCCGTGCTCGAGGTCAAGGCACGCCGCGTCGGCGGTGCCAACTATCAGGTTCCGGTCGAGGTTCGTGCGGACCGCCGCATGACGCTCGGCATCCGCTGGCTTGTCGGTTATGCGCGTCTGCGCGGCGAGAAGACGATGGATGCACGCCTCTCGGCAGAGCTGATGGACGCTGCGAACAATACGGGAGCGGCAATCAAGAAGAAGGAAGATACGCACAAGATGGCGGAGGCCAACAAGGCATTCGCACATTATCGCTGGTAAGAATCGCTGATGCGAAGCTTGTCAGATTGGCATAGATTTTTCGTCCTATCAAGGAGACAAACCGGACGCAGAGTGCGCTCTGTGGAGGATTTGTCGACGATGAGAGGGCGGAAAAGATTCGCCAAGATGATGGTGCCGGATTTATCAGAGGTTACGTAATATCAGCAGTGTAAGGAGCGATAGGAAACAGTGGCAAGAGAATATTCCCTTGAAAAAACGCGGAATATCGGCATCATGGCGCACATCGATGCCGGCAAGACGACGACCACCGAGCGCATTCTCTTCTACACGGGCGTAACGCACAAGATCGGCGAGGTTCATGAGGGCGCTGCCACCATGGACTGGATGGTTCAGGAACAGGAACGCGGCATTACGATTACGTCGGCGGCGACGACCTGCCACTGGAAAGACCATCGCATCAATATCATTGATACGCCGGGTCACGTTGACTTTACGGTCGAGGTAGAGCGCTCGCTGCGCGTGCTGGACGGCACGGTCGCCGTGCTGACCGCCCGCGGCGGCGTTGAGCCGCAGACGGAGACGGTCTGGCGCCAGGCGGAGCGTTACAATGTCCCGCGCATGGCGTATGTCAACAAGATGGACATTACGGGCGCGGATTTCTTCAACGTCATGAAGATGATGCGCGAGCGCCTCAATGCGAACCCGGTGGCGATTCAGCTGCCGATTGGCGCAGAGGATGAGTTCAAGGGCATCATCGACCTCGTGAAGATGGATGCCATCGTCTACGAGGACGATCTCGGCAAGGTGACCGATGAGGTCGAGATTCCCGCCGAGTACAAGGAGCAGGCAGCAGAGTACCGCGACAAGCTCCTTGAGGCATGCGCTGAGACGGATGATGAGCTGATGGAGAAGTACCTCGGCGGCGAGGAGCTGACCGAGGACGAGATCCGCGGTGCCATCCGCAAGGCGACCATCGCCTGTGAGATGACGCCGGTGACGTGCGGCACGTCGTACCGCAACAAGGGGGTTCAGCCCCTGCTCGATGCGATCGTCGACTACATGCCCGCACCGACGGATATCCCGCCGATCGCGGGTGTGAACCCCGACACAGGCGAAGAGGATCACCGTCCGGCATCGGACAGCGCACCGTTCTCGGCACTCGCGTTCAAGATTATGACGGATCCGTTCGTCGGAAAGCTCGCGTTCTTCCGCGTTTACTCCGGCACACTGAACTCCGGCTCGTATGTCTACAATGCGACGAAGGACAGCAAGGAGCGCATCGGCCGTATTCTCCAGATGCATGCGAACAACCGCAAGGAGATCGATATCGTCTACAGCGGCGATATCGCAGCGGCGGTCGGCCTGAAGAACACGACGACGGGTGATACGCTCTGCGACGAGAACAATCCGATCATCCTTGAGTCGATGGAGTTTCCGGATCCCGTTATCTCCGTTGCGGTGGAACCCGCGACGAAGAACGATCAGGAGAAGATGGGCATCGCCCTCCAGAAGCTCGCCGAGGAGGATCCGACGTTCCGCGTTCATACGGACGCTGAGACGGGCCAGGTCATCATCTCGGGCATGGGCGAGCTGCATCTGCAGATCATCGTCGACCGTATGCTCCGCGAGTTCAAGGTCGACTGCAAGGTCGGTGAGCCGCAGGTTGCATACCGTGAGACGATTCGCAAGCAGGTCAAGGCGGAAGGCAAGTTCGTCCGTCAGTCCGGCGGTCATGGTCAGTACGGTCACTGCTGGCTCGAGCTCATTCCGCAGGAAGCGGGCGAGGGCTTCAGCTTCGAGAACAAGGTCGTCGGCGGCGTGATTCCGAAGGAGTTCATCAACCCGATCGAGGCCGGTGTTCGTCAGGCAATGGAGAGCGGCGTTGTCGCAGGCTATCCGATGGTCGACATCAAGGTCATCGTCTACGACGGTTCGTTCCACGAGGTTGACTCCTCCGAGGCGGCGTTCAAGGTCGCCGGCTCGATGGCGTTCAAGGCAGGCGCGGAGAAGGCAAACCCCGTTCTCCTCGAGCCGTACGTCAAGGTTGAGGTCACGGTGCCTGAGGAGTATATGGGCGACGTTATCGGCGATCTGAACTCCCGCCGTGGACGCATCGACGGCATGGAGCCGCGCAACGGCGTGCAGGTCATCAATGCGTACGTTCCGCTCTCGGAGATGTTCGGCTACTCGACGGATCTCCGTTCCAAGACCCAGGGTCGAGGGAACTACTCGATGGAGGTTTCCTTCTACGACGAGGTTCCTAAGAATATAGCTGACGCTGTTGTCGCCAAGAACAAAGGCGAATAAGGAGGAATTGTTAAATGGCAAAGGAAAAGTTTAACCGCAGCAAGCCCCATGTCAACATCGGCACGATCGGTCACGTTGACCACGGCAAGACGACGCTGACGGCGGCGATCACGAAGGTTCTCTCCGAGAAGGGCTATGCGAAGTTCGAGGACTATGCGGACATCGATAAGGCACCGGAGGAGCGTGAGCGCGGCATCACAATCAACACGGCACACGTTGAGTATGAGACGGACAAGCGTCACTATGCACACGTGGACTGCCCGGGCCATGCGGACTATGTCAAGAACATGATCACGGGTGCTGCACAGATGGACGGCGCGATCCTCGTCGTCTCCGCAGCAGATGGTCCGATGCCCCAGACGCGTGAGCACATCCTGCTCGCCCGCCAGGTCGGCGTTCCCGCTATCGTTGTCTTCCTCAACAAGGTCGACCAGGTTGACGATCCCGAGCTCCTCGAGCTCGTCGAGATGGAAGTCCGCGAGCTCCTCTCGAGCTACGACTTCCCCGGCGATGAGATCCCTGTGATCGCAGGCTCTGCGCTGAAGGCACTCGAAGGCGATGAGGCAATGAAGGCAAAGATCATGGAGCTCATGGATGCGGTTGACGACTACATCCCGACGCCGACGCGCGACACGGACAAGCCGTTCCTCATGCCGGTCGAGGATGTCTTCACGATCACGGGCCGCGGCACAGTCGCGACGGGTCGTGTGGAGCGCGGCGAGCTGAAGCTGAACGATACGGTTGAGATCGTCGGCCTTCAGGATCAGGCACGCAGCACGGTTGTTACGGGCATCGAGATGTTCCGCAAGCTGCTCGACAGTGCGGTTGCCGGCGACAACATCGGCGCACTGCTCCGCGGTGTGGACCGCAAGGACATCGAGCGCGGCCAGGTTCTCGCAAAGCCGGGTTCCATCAACCCGCACACGAAGTTCAAGGCGCAGGTCTACGTCCTGACGAAGGAAGAGGGCGGCCGTCATACGCCGTTCTTCACGAACTATCGTCCGCAGTTCTACTTCCGTACGACGGACGTGACGGGTGTTGTCCGTCTCCCTGAGGGAACAGAGATGGTCATGCCCGGCGATAACGTCGAGATGGAAGTCGAGCTCATCACCCCGATCGCGATCGAGCAGGGGCTCCGCTTCGCTATCCGCGAGGGCGGACACACCGTCGGTGCGGGTCGTGTTACGGCGATTGAGGGTTAATTGAATTAACCTTGATATTCCCTAGGGAGAGGAGCGACGCGCTCGCGTCGCTCCTTTTCGAGGGAAATGACGGTACGATGAAATTGGACCGGAATTTCCGATGGGGAGTAGAATAAAAACTTCTTTTCATCTTTTGGAATCATACGACAGACGACGTACTCCATGCGATGACATGGCAGATGGCTATGCCCCGATGGGGCAGAGGGAACTGCCGTGGAGAAATGTTTGGGGCGGGACCCCGGACGAAGGAGGAAAACTACTTTGGCGAAACAGCAGAAAATCAGAATTCGTTTGAAGGCCTATGACCACAAGGCACTCGATCAGAGTGCGGCGAAGATCGTCGACACGGCGAAGAAGACGGGTGCGATGGTCTCCGGGCCCATTCCACTTCCGACGGAGAAGAATGTCTACACGATTCTCCGTTCCCCGCATGTCAACAAGGACTCGCGTGAGCAGTTCGAGATGCGCACGCACAAGCGTCTCATCGACATCCTGCAGCCGACGAACAAGACGGTCGATTCACTCATGCGTCTCGATCTGCCGGCTGGCGTTGACATCGAGATTAAGCTCTAATAGGAGGTGGATGCCTTGGCTAAGGCTATTTTAGGAAGAAAACTGGGTATGACTCAGATCTTCACAGAGGAAGGCCGCGTCGTCCCCGTGACGGTCGTGGAGTCCGGCAACAACTTCGTGCTCCGCAGCAAGACGGTGGAGTCGGACGGCTACAACGCTGTGCAGATCGGGTTTGGCGACATTAAAGAGAAGAACGTCACGAAGCCGCTCAAGGGTCAGTTTGAGAAGGCGGGCGTGAAGGCAGTGCGCTTCATTCGTGAGATGCGCCTTGCCGCTCCTTCCGAATACAATGTAGGCGACACGATCGGCGTCGACATCTTCGCTGAGGGCGACCTCGTCGATGTGGTCGGCACATCGAAGGGCAAGGGCTTCGCGGGCGGCATCAAGCGTCACAACTTTGCGCGCGGCCCCATGGGCCACGGCTCGAAGTCGCACCGTGAGCCGGGCTCGACGGGTGCGATGATCTCCGGTCCGGGCGGACGCGTCCTCAAGGGCAAGAAGCTCCCGGGCCGCATGGGAGGCGAGCGCGTCACCGTGCAGCGTCTGACGGTCGTCCGTGTGGACGCCGACCGCAACCTCATTCTCATCAAGGGCGCGATTCCGGGCCCGAAGAAGGGATTCGTTGTGATTAAAGATACCGTAAAGCCTCTTAAGGCAGCGAAAGAATAAGGAAGGAGGAATCGCAGTATGGCAAATGTAGCAGTCTATGATATGGCGCACAACCAGGTTGGCGAGATCAGCCTGAACGATGCGTTCTTCAATGTTGAAATGAATGCCGGCCTCCTTCATCAGGCGGTTGTCCTCCAGCTCGCGTCGCAGCGGCTTGGCACGCATGCCACGAAGACGCGCGGTCTCGTGCGCGGCGGCGGACGCAAGCCGTGGCGTCAGAAGGGAACGGGCCGTGCCCGTGCAGGTTCGACGCGCAGCCCTCTGTGGGTCGGCGGCGGCACGGTCTTTGGACCGCATCCGCGTAAGTACGGCTTCACGATGCCGCGCAAGCAGCGCCGTCTCGCTCTGAAGTGTGCGCTCTCCGATAAGGTGCGCACGGGCGATTTCATCGTTCTCGATCACCTCGATTTCGATGCGCCGAAGACGAAGGCAGCAGTTAAGCTCCTGAGCGACTTCGGTGTGGATGCAAAGAGCCTCTTCATCACGGCGGACGAAGCGGTGAACGTGGAGCGTTCGACGAGCAATATTCCGGGTGTAAAAGCCATCACGGCAAGTGGAATCAATGTCTTTGACATTCTCCATCACGACAAGCTCTTCATTACGAAGGATGCCATCACCCGTATCGAGGAGGTATTCGCATAATGGAAGCACGTGATATTCTCGTACGCCCGCTGATCACCGAGCGCACGACGCAGCTCATGGCTGAGGGCAAATACGTCTTCGTCGTTGCGAAGGCTGCCAATAAAATCGAGATCGCCAAGGCGGTCGCAGAGGTCTTCAAGGTGAAGGTCGCAAAGGTCAACACGGTCAACGTCACCGGCAAGAAGAAGCGCATGGGACGTACCGAGGGCAAGCGCCCGGATTACAAGAAGGCCATCGTAAAGCTTGCTCCGGGTGAGACGATCGAGTTCTTTGAAGGCTGAGACGAAAGGAAGGTACGAACGTGGCAGTAAAAACTTTTAAGCCGTATTCTGCCGGCAGACGTTTCATGACGGTCTCTTCCTTCGATGAGATCACGACGGACAAGCCGGAGAAGTCCCTGACCGTCCGCCTCACCAAGACGGGCGGGCGCAACCAGCAGGGCAAGCTGACCGTACGCCATCGCGGCGGCGGACACAAGCGCCTCTACCGCATCATCGATTTTAAGCGCACGAAGGACGGCATCCCCGCCCGTGTGGCGACGATCGAGTACGATCCGAACCGCAGCGCTCGCATTGCTCTCCTGAACTATGCGGACGGTGAGAAGCGCTATATCCTCGCGCCGAACGGCCTCAAGGTCGGCGATGTCGTGGAGTCGGGTGCCGAGGCGGATATCAAGCCGGGCAACGCACTCCCGCTGAAGAACATCCCGCTCGGTACGATCATCCATGCCGTTGAGCTGAAGATCGGCAAGGGCGCACAGCTCGTCCGCAGCGCGGGCACGTCGGCACAGCTCATGGCAAAGGAAGGCGACTATGCACTCCTGCGCATGCCGTCCGGCGAGATCCGCCGCGTGCACGTCAACTGCCGTGCGACGATCGGTGAGGTCGGCAACCTCGAGCATGAGAACATCACCATCGGCAAGGCCGGCCGCAGCCGCTGGCTCGGACGCCGTCCGGAGACGCGCGGTATCGCGATGAACCCGAACGACCATCCGCATGGCGGCGGCGAGGGCCGTTCGCCGGTTGGACGCAAGAGCCCGATGACGAAGTGGGGCAAGATTGCGATGGGCAAGAAGACGCGCCGCAAGAAGAAGGCGTCGAATCGTCTGATTGTGCATCGTAGGAAGTAATCGGCTCATGAGGGCGGCACCCATCTTGGGCATCTTTTCCGCCCTGTCTGCGGACAGCAAATCCTCCACATAGCTTTACCTATGCGTCCGGTTTGCTGCCTTGACAGAACGAAAAATTTGCTCCAATCTGAGCACCGCCCAAGAAAGCCGTATTAGCATCGCAACTTGCAGATAGAACCTCGTCGGATTGATTACCGTCCGACGAAAGGAGGAAAAACTTTGTCAAGATCGATTAAGAAAGGGCCTTTCGTCGCAGAGAGCCTGATGAAGAAGATCGAGGCACTCAACGAAAAGAATGAGAAGAAGGTTGTGCGCACGTGGTCGCGCAGCTCGACGATCTTCCCGGATTTCGTGGGTCATACGATCGCCGTCCATGACGGACGCAAGCATGTTCCCGTCTACGTGACGGAGGATATGGTCGGACATAAGCTCGGCGAATTTGCGCCGACACGTACATTCAAGGGTCACGCGGGCGAAGAGCGCAAGACCTCGCTGCGCTGATAGAGAGGAGGACGATTCGTGGCACAGGAAGTAAAGGCTACCGCCAAATACATCCGTATCGCCCCGCGTAAGGTTCGCATCGTGATGAACCTCGTGCGCGGCAAGAGCGTTGCTGACGCTCTGGCGATCCTGAAGTTCACGCCGAAGGTCGGCGCGGACGCCGTGGAGAAGGTGCTTCGCTCTGCTATCGCAAACGCGGAGAACAACTTCGACATGGATGTGGATCGACTGTTCATTTCCTCAGCTTTCGTTGACCAGGGGCCGACCTTGAAGCGCATTCATCCGCGTTCGCGTGGACAGGCGTTCAAGATTTTGAAGCACACGTCCCATATCACGGTTGCCGTAAACGAAAAGTAATAGGGAGGGAAACAGTTTGGGTCAGAAAGTAAATCCCCATGGCATTCGCCTTGGCATCGTCAAGGACTGGGATGCCCGCTGGTATGCAGACAAGGATTTCGCGCAGAATCTGCATGAGGACATCAAGATTCGCGATTACCTCAAGAAGAGCCTCCAGACCGCAGGTGTTCCCCGCGTGGAGACGGAGCGCAGCAAGAACCGCCTGAAGCTCACGATCCATACGGCAAAGCCGGGCATGGTCATCGGACGCGGCGGCTCGGGCATCGAGCAGATCAAGGAGGGGCTCAAGGGCCTCACCGAGAAGCGCGTTGACATCAATATCGCAGAGATCAAGCAGCCGGACCTCGATGCGACGCTCGTCGCCGAGAACATCGCAGCACAGCTTGAGCGCCGTATCGCGTTCCGCCGTGCGATGAAGCAGGCGGTCGGACGCACGATGCGTCTCGGCGCGAAGGGAATCAAGATCGCCGTCAGCGGCCGTCTCGGCGGCGCGGAGATCGCCCGCCGCGAGTCCTATCGCGAGGGCAGCATTCCCCTGCATACGCTGCGTGCAGACATCGACTACGGAACGGCTGAGGCACACACGACCTACGGCCGCATCGGCATCAAGGTCTGGATCTTCAAGGG
Source organism: Centipeda felix (assembly GCF_900186465.1). GTDB lineage: Bacteria > Bacillota > Negativicutes > Selenomonadales > Selenomonadaceae > Centipeda > Centipeda felix. The sequence continues at coordinate 336,553 of NZ_LT891958.1, read as the reverse complement.
CGAGGTTCTCCCCGACAAGAAGCAGACACCGAAAAACAATAAGGAAAGGAGCGAGGCGTAATGTTACTTCCAAAGCGTGTCAAGTACCGCAAGCAGTTCCGCGGACGCATGAAGGGTAAGGCACAGCGCGGCAACACGGTCAGCCATGGCCAGTACGGTCTCGTCGCTCTGGAACCTGCATGGATCACGAACCGCCAGATCGAGGCTGCGCGTATCGCGATGACGCGTTACATCAAGCGCGGTGGTAAGGTCTGGATCAAGATTTTTCCGGACAAGCCCGTTACGGCGAAGCCGGCAGAGACCCGCATGGGCTCCGGCAAAGGCTCGCCTGAGTACTGGGTTGCTGTCGTAAAGCCCGGCCGCGTCCTCTTTGAGATGGACGGCGTGTCGCGTGAGGTAGCAGCAGAGGCCATGCGCCTCGCTGGGCATAAGCTCCCGATCAAGACGAAGTTCGTCGTACGTGAAGAAGTAGAGGGCGGTGAAGTGAATGAAGGTTGATGAGATTCGCGGCCTGAGTGCCGATGAGCTCACGGAAAAACTCGCGTCGCTCAAGGAAGAGCTCTTTGGCCTCCGTTTCCAGCACGCCACCGGACAGCTCGACAACCCGATGCGTATCAAGGACGTAAAGAAGACGATTGCCCGCATCAAGACCATTCAGCGCGAGCAGGCAAACGCCTAAGTCTCAGTTAGGTAAACTGGTGAAAGAGTCCTACCGAATTCGCATGGATTTTTCGTCCTGTCAAGAAAACAAGCCGAACGCAGAGTGGTGCTCTGTGGAGGCTGCTCCCGCAGAGAGGGCGGAAAAGATGAAGAAGTCGGTATGATATGCATGGGAAGGAGGCTCACAGAGATGAGCGATAGAAATGTACGCAAGGTACGAGTCGGCAAGGTCGTGTCCGACAAGATGGACAAGACGGTTGTCGTCGCTGTCGAGGAGCTCGAGCAGCATAAGATGTATAAGAAGCCGGTCAAGAAGACGGTGAAGTTCCACGCGCATGACGAGAAGAACGATGCACACATCGGTGATCGCGTGTCGATCATGGAGACGCGTCCGCTCTCGAAGACGAAGCGCTGGCGCGTGGTCGAGATCCTCGAGCGCGCGAAGTAAGGAGGAAACAGATCAATGATACAGCAGGAAACAATCCTGAATGTCGGCGATAACACAGGAGCGAAGGAAATCCTCTGCATTCGCGTACTGGGCGGCTCATACCGTAAGTATGCCAACATCGGCGATGTTATCGTCGCCTCCGTCAAGGCGGCAGCGCCGGGCGGCACGGTGAAGAAGGGCGATGTCGTCAAGGCGGTCGTCGTCCGCAGCGTCAAGGGGATCCGCCGTCCCGACGGTTCCTACATCCGCTTCGACGAGAATGCGGCCGTCATCATCAAGGACGACCACACGCCGCGCGGAACGCGTATCTTTGGACCGGTCGCACGTGAGCTGCGCGAGAAGGATTTCATGAAGATCGTCTCGCTTGCGCCTGAAGTTCTTTAAGGAGGAGGTGTTATTTTGTCGCTGGCAAAACTGAACGTCAAGAAGGGCGATACGGTCGTCGTTCTTTCCGGTAAGGATAAGGGCAAGCAGGGCAAGGTCCTCGTCGCTCAGCCGAAGAAGGGCAAGGTCATCGTGGAGGGCGTCAACAAGGTAAAGCGCCACACGAAGCCGAGCCAGAGCGCACCGCAGGGCGGTATCATCACGAAGGAAGCACCGCTCTTTGCGAGCAAGGTGCAGCTCGTCTGCCCCGCATGCGGCAAGGCGACGCGCGTCGCACACCGCATCATCGGCGAGCGCAAGGTACGCGCCTGCAAGAAGTGCGGCGAGCCCATCGAGCAGTAATTTTCGAGGAAAGGAGGAATACGCAAAGTGGATAGACTCAAAGAGAAGTATCAGAAGGAAGTTGCTCCCGCGCTGACGGAGAAGTTCGGCTATAAGAACGTCATGCAGCTCCCGAAGGTGGAGAAGATCATCATCAACATGGGCGTCGGCGAAGCCGTCGGCAACCCGAAGGCACTCGATGCCGCTGTGACGGATCTCACCGCGATTGCCGGCCAGAAGCCCCAGCTCACGCGCGCGAAGAAGTCGCTCGCTGCATGGAAGCTCCGTGAGGGCATGCCGATCGGCTGCAAGGTCACGCTGCGCGGCACGCGCATGTATCAGTTCCTCGATAAATTCATGAACGTCGCACTTCCGCGCGTCCGCGATTTCCGCGGCGTCAGTGAGAAGGCATTCGACGGGCGCGGCAACTATGCCGTGGGTCTGCGCGAGCAGCTCATTTTCCCCGAGATTGACTACGACAAGATCGACAAGATCCGCGGCATGAACATTGTCATCGTCACGAGCGCGCATACGGACGAAGAGGCCAAAGAGCTCCTGCGTCTCATGGGTATGCCGTTCCGCGCATGACGGGCAAGGAGGAACAACTGTGGCAAAGAAGTCAATGATCGAGAAGTGGAGCAAAGAGCCGAAGTTCTCGACGCGTAAGTACAACCGCTGCAAGATCTGCGGACGTCCGCATGGCTACATCCGCAAGTTTGATATGTGCCGTATCTGCTTCCGTGAGCAGAGTTACAAGGGCGCCATCCCTGGTGTAACCAAGGCAAGTTGGTAATACGTATATAAGGAGGATATCGATTCATGGCAATGACTGATCCTATTGCAGATATGCTGACCCGCATCCGCAACGCGAACTCGGTCTACCACGAGAGCGTCGCGATCCCGGGCTCAAAGGTCAAGACGGCAATCGCCGAGGTCTTGAAAAAGGAAGGCTTCATCGAGAATTACACCTTCCAGGAGGACGGCAAGCAGGGCGTCCTCACCGTCACGCTGAAGTATGGAGCAAAGCGTGAGCATGTCATTTCCGGCCTGAAGCGCGTCTCCAAGCCCGGACTTCGTCAGTACGCCAAGCACGATGCGCTCCCGCGCGTCTACGGCGGTCTCGGCATCTCCGTGATTTCCACGTCTAAGGGGATCATGAGCGACAAGGATGCCCGCAAGGCAGGTCTCGGCGGCGAAGTTCTCGCATTCGTATGGTAACGCACAGGCAGGAGGTGTAACAATGTCACGAATTGGAAGAGCACCGATTCACATTCCGTCCGGTGTTACCGTCACGGTCGGTGCGGAGAATCTCGTGAAGGTCAAGGGCCCGAAGGGCGAGCTTTCGCGGGTGATCCATCCGGATATGAAAATAACCGTCGAGGACGGCGTCGTTACGGTCGCACGTCCGTCGGACGATAAAACGCACAGGTCGCTCCACGGCCTTTCCCGTGCGCTGATCCACAACATGGTGGTCGGCGTCTCGGAAGGCTTCACCAAGACCCTTGAGATTAGCGGTGTTGGCTATCGTGCGGCAAAACAGGGCAAGAACCTCAACCTCTCGCTTGGCTTCTCGCACCCCGTTGTCGTTGAGCCGCCCGAGGGCATCACGTTCGAGTGCCCCTCGGCGACGGTCATTACGGTCTCCGGCATCAGCAAGGAAGCCGTCGGTCAGGTCGCTGCTGAGATCCGCGCGCATCGCGAGCCGGAGCCGTATAAGGGCAAGGGCATCAAGTACGCCGGAGAGCATATCCGCCGCAAGGAAGGCAAAGCCGGCGCGAAGGGCAAGAAATAAGAAGGAGAGGAGTGACACACTGTGCTTATCAAGCAGGATAAGAATCAGGCGCGCCAGAAGCGCCATCTGCGCGTGCGCAATCACATTGCAGGAACGGCGGCACGTCCGCGTCTCAATGTATTCCGCAGCCTAAAGAACATCTACGCACAGATCATCGACGATGAAAAGGGCGTGACGCTCGTCTCCGCGAGCTCAAAGGACAAGGGCTTCTCGCAGTACGGCGGCAACGTCGAGGCCGCAAAGGCCATCGGCGCAGCTGTTGCTAAGAAGGCTCTTGAAAAGGGCATCACCGAGGTCGTCTTTGACCGCGGCGGCTACATCTACCATGGCCGCGTCGCTGCTCTCGCAGAGGCGGCACGCGAAGCCGGACTGAAATTCTAAAGGAGGGAAAGCATGGCTAGACATAACGAAAACGAGACGCCGGAGTTCGAGGAGCGTGTCGTATTCATCAACCGCGTATCGAAGGTTGTCAAGGGCGGCCGACGCTCCTCCTTCAGCGCACTTGTTGTCGTTGGCAACAAGAAGGGCAAGGTTGGCGTCGGACTCGGCAAGGCTGCCGAGGTACCCGAGGCGATCCGCAAGGGCATTGAGGATGCCAAGAAGAGCCTCATCGAGGTGCCGCTGCGCGAAGAGCGTACGGTTCCGCATGAGATCACGGGCATCTTCGGTGCCGGCCGCGTCCTCCTGAAGCCTGCCGCAAAAGGTACCGGCGTTATCGCCGGCGGCCCGGCGCGTGCCGTTCTGGAGCTCGCAGGCGTGCGCGACATCCTCACGAAGTCGCTTGGCTCGTCGAACCCGAACAACATGGTGCGTGCCACGATGGAAGGCCTCATGGGACTCAAGAGCCCCGCAGAGGTCGCAGCACTTCGCGGCAAGTCCGTTCATGAGATTTTTGGCTGATAAGGAGGAACGAACATGGCAAAAGTCAGAGTTACCCTGACGCGCAGCTTGATCGGTCGTCCTGAGACGCAGCGCAAAACGGTAAAATCACTCGGACTGCGCAAGCGCAACTCCGTGACCGAGCTTCCCGACACGCCTGCCGTGCGTGGACAGCTTCACAAAGTCTCCCACCTCATCACGGTGGAAGAGATCGCAGATTGAAGAGGGGAGGCAAGAATCTATGAAACTGCATGAATTACAGCCTGCGGAGGGATCGCGTGCCGTGCGTAAGCGCGTCGGCCGCGGTATCGGCTCCGGCATGGGCAAGACCTCCTGCCGCGGCATGAAGGGGCAGAAGTCCCGCTCAGGCGGCGGTGTCCGCACCGGTTTTGAGGGCGGCCAGATGCCTCTCTACCGTCGTCTGCCGAAGCGCGGCTTCAAGAACGTCTGGGCAAAGACGTTCGCCGAGGTCAACGTCGGCAGCCTGAACTGCTTCGAGGACGGCACGACGGTTGATCCCGTTGCGCTCATCGAGGCGGGCATCCTGAAGAACGTCCGTGACGGCGTCCGTATTCTCGGCGGCGGTGAACTGACGGTCAAGAACCTCACCGTGCGTGCACAGGGCTTTACCCAGAGTGCCGCGGAGAAAATCGCAGCAGCAGGCGGCAAAGTAGAGGTGGTCTAAGGTGCTCAGTGCCCTTGGCAACATCTTTCAGATTCCCGAGCTGCGGCAGAAGATCATCTTCACGCTCATCATGTTCGCCGTGTTCCGCATGGGAACGCACATCCCCGTGCCGGGCGTTGACCCCACGGCGATTGAGCAGCTCTTCTCGCAGGGAACGTTGTTCGGCCTCCTCGATCTCTTTTCGGGCGGTGCGTTCAGCAAATTTTCCGTCTTTGCAATGAGCATTACGCCCTACATTAACGCAGCCATCATCATCCAACTGCTCAACGTCGTTGTACCGACGCTCGAGCAGTGGTCGAAGGAAGGCGCGGAGGGGCATAAGAAAACGACGAAGGTCACGCGCTACCTGACGGTGGTGCTCGCGTTCTTCCAGGCGATCGGCATGTCGATCGGCCTCAAGACCGCGATTCTCAACCCGAACCCCGTGAACATCCTCATCATCGCCATCACACTGACGGCGGGGACGGTGTTCCTCATGTGGCTCGGAGAGCAGATCACAGCGAACGGTGTCGGCAACGGCATCTCGCTCATCATCTTCGCCGGTATCGTCGCAGCGCTGCCGAAGAACATCGGCACGATCCTCGCCTATGTCAAGGCAGGCACAATCAGCTACTTCAGCGTGTTTGCGTTCGGCGTGATTGCATTGGCGATGATCGTCTTCGTCATTCACATTGAGACCGGCTTCCGCCGCATCCCAATCACGTATGCGAAGCGTGTCGTCGGCGGCCGCACGGCGACGGGACATTCGAGCCATATTCCGTTCAAGGTCAATCAGGCGGGCGTTATCCCGATCATCTTTGCCTCGTCGGTGCTCATGTTCCCGATCACGGTGGCACAGTTCGTCGATATTCCGTGGGTCAAGACGGCGGCGTCCTATCTGGAGTGGGGAAAACCCCTCCAGACGACGCTCTATGTCCTCATGATCATCTTCTTCACCTACTTCTACACATCGGTGACGGTGAAGATCCAGGATATGGCGGACAACCTCAAAAAATACGGCGGCTTCGTCCCCGGGCTTCGTCCCGGTCAGGCGACGGCGGACTATCTCGACTATGTGCTGACGCGCATCACCCTCGCGGGTGCGTTCTTCCTCGCGTTCATCGCGGTTCTGCCGAACCTCATCGCAGAGGCGACGCACATCCAGGGCGTGTACTTCGGCGGCACGGCACTTCTCATCGTCGTGGGCGTTGCCCTCCAGACGATGAAGCAGATCGAGTCGATGGTGGTCATGCGCCACTACGAAGGCTTTATGAAATAACGTACGAAGGAGATCCCTATGCAGATCATTTTGATGGGTCCCCCGGGTGCCGGCAAGGGCACGCAGGCGGTAAACCTTGTAAAACGCTACAATGTTCTTCACATCTCCACGGGCGATATGTTTCGTGAAGCCGTGAAAGAGGGGACCCCCCTCGGCAAAGAGGCGAAGTCCTACATGGACGCAGGGAAGCTCGTTCCCGATTCCGTCACCATCGGCATCGTGCGTGAGCGGCTCAGTAAGCTGGACTGCAAGGAGAAGGGATTCATCCTCGATGGATTCCCGCGCACCGTCGAGCAGGCGGATGCCCTCGCAGAGATCCTGAAGGACAACGGGATGGCACTCACCGCCGTTCTCAACATCAGCGTCCCCGCCGCCGATCTCATCGAGCGCGCTGTCGGACGCCGCATCTGCAAGAGCTGCGGACATTCCTACCACGTGAAGTTCAACCCGACGAAGGTGGAGGGGGTCTGCGACGACTGCGGTGGTGAGACCTACCAGCGTGCCGACGACAGCGAGGAGACAATGAAGAGCCGTCTTTCCGTCTATGAGTCCTCGACGCGTCCGCTGATCGACTACTATAAGAAAGCGGGCGTCTACAAGGAGATCGACGGCCGACAGGACATCGCAAAGGTGGAGGCGGATCTTGCCGCCGTCCTTGAGGCGTAAAAGGAGCGAAAGGGAAGAATGTCAAAGCAGGATGTCATCGAGGTAGAGGGAAGAGTTGTTGAGAAGCTTCCCAATGCGATGTTCCAGGTCGAGCTTGAGAACGGACACGTCGTCCTCGCTCATGTTTCCGGAAAAATACGCATGAACTTCATCCGTATCCTTCCGGGCGACAAGGTGACCATCGAACTCACCCCGTACGATCTGACCCGTGGACGCATTACCTATCGCTTTAAGTAATACGAGGAAAGCACCGATTATAGGGCGTTCGGCTGATTAGCAGGAAAAACTGGTCAAAACGAAGTTTTTATGCTAGAATAGATAAGATCGACGTTTTCGGGTATGCGGCACAGCTCCGCTGCCCCGTGCGCGCAGGGAGACGGAAGGAGGCAAGCGCAGTGAAGGTAAGACCGTCTGTCAAGAAAATCTGTGAAAAATGCAAGATCATCAAGCGCAAAGGCCGCGTTATGGTCATTTGCGAGAACCCCAAGCATAAACAAAGACAAGGATAAAAAGGAGGTGCACTTATGGCACGTATTGCCGGTGTAGATTTGCCCCGTGACAAGAGAATTGAAATTGCGCTGACGTACATCTTCGGCATTGGTCTCACGACCTCGAAGAAGCTGCTCGCAGCTGCGGACGTGAACCCCGATACGCGTACGCGCGACCTCACGGAGGATGAAGTCGTCAGACTTCGTGATGCCATCGACAAGAACGCCGTGGTGGAGGGCGACCTTCGCCGCGAAATTCAGATGAACATCAAGCGTCTCGTTGATATCGGCTGCTACCGTGGCCGCCGCCACCGTCTCGGCCTGCCTGTCCGCGGACAGAACACGAAGAACAATGCGCGCACGCGCAAGGGCCCGAAGAAGGCCGTCGCAGGCAAGAAAAAGTAAAGGAGGCTCGTAGAGGTGGCTGTTAAGAAAACAACACGTTCCAAGAAAAAAGTTCGCAAGAACATAGAGTCGGGCGTTGCACACATCAGCTCGACGTTCAACAATACGATCGTCACGCTCACCGACAAGAGCGGCAATGCGCTCTCGTGGGCGAGTGCGGGCGGTCTCGGCTTCCGCGGCTCGCGCAAGAGCACGCCGTTCGCTGCACAGATGGCAGCAGAGACGGCGGCAAAGGCCGCAATGGAGCACGGACTCAAGTCCGTTGAGGTCTATGTCAAGGGACCGGGTGCCGGCCGTGAGGCTGCCATTCGCTCGCTGCAGGCAACGGGCCTTGAAGTCAACATGATTAAAGACGTGACGCCCATCCCGCACAATGGATGCCGTCCGCCGAAGCGTCGCCGCGTCTAACAGGAGGTGGATGAAACAACATGGCAATTGATAGAGTACCAGTCTTAAAGCGCTGCCGTGCCCTCGGACTCGAGCCGGCGACCCTCGGTCGTTCGCGCCAGTCGACGCGTCAGCTCCGCCGCACGAACCGCAAGGTCTCTGAGTACGGACTTCAGCTCAAGGAAAAGCAGAAGGCGAAGTTCATCTACGGCGTTCTCGAGCGTCAGTTCCGCGGCTACTATGAGAAGGCAAAGAAGATGTCCGGCGTCACCGGTGAAAACCTCCTCTGCCTCCTCGAGCGCCGCATGGACAACGTCGTGTTCCGCCTCGGCCTCGCTAACACGCGCCGTCAGGCACGTCAGCTTGTCCGCCACGGACACTTCACGGTGAACGGCAAGCGCGTCGACATCCCCTCCGCACTCGTCCATGAGGGCGATGTGATCGAGGTCGCCGAAAAGAGCCGCTCCGGCGCGTTCTTCAAGGAGCTTAAGGAGAGCAGCAATGCACTCTCCGCACCCGCATGGCTCACTGCCGATCAGGCAAACCTGACGGGCACGGTGACACGTTTCCCCCATCGTGAGGAGATTGACGTTCCGGTCAACGAACAGGCCATCGTCGAGCTTTACTCCAAATAATGAATGTGAATGTGTCTGCATTACGCGTTTATTATGGAGGAGGCACATAGATGACAGATATCGAGAAACCGAAAATCGAGATCGCAGAGATCAGCGAGGACGGACGTTACGGCCGCTTCATCTGCGAGCCGCTCGAGCCAGGCTACGGCACGACGTTCGGCAACAGTCTGCGGCGGATGCTGCTCTCGTCCTTGGACGGAGCGGCGGTCACCTCCATCCAAATCGACGGCGTTCTGCACGAGTTCTCCACCATTCCCGGTGTACGGGATGATGTGACGAGCATCGTGCTGGCACTCAAGCAGCTCTGCATCCGCATGCAGGACAGCGAGCCGCGCACGATCCGCATCGAGGCGGCCGGCGCGCGCGAAGTCACCGCCGCCGACATCGAGTGCGGCAGCGACATTGAGATCCTCAACCCCGAACTGCATATTGCAACGATGGGGGAGACGGGGAAACTCAAGATCGAGATGACCGTTGAGCGCGGCCGCGGCTACGTTCCGGCGGATCGGAACAAGAAACCGGATGACGTCATCGGCGTCATCCCCATCGACTCCATCTTCTCACCTGTGCAGCGTGTCAACTACACGGTAGAGGACACGCGTGTCGGCAACGTCACGGACTATGACCGTCTCATCCTCGAGGTATGGACGAATGGCTCCATCCGTCCTGAGGAAGCGGTGAGCAAGGCGGCGGCGATCCTCGTCATGCACCTGCGTCTGTTCCAGAACATGGACGGTAGCATGGTCGAGGAGGAGGAGGAAGTTCCGAACTTCCCGCCCGAGGAGGTCGACGACAGCGCGAAGGTGCTCGAGATGACCATCGATGATCTGGATCTTTCCGTTCGTTCCTTCAACTGCCTCAAGCGCGCCGGCATCAATACGGTTGCCGATCTCGCGCAGAAGACCGAGGACGATATGATGAAGGTGCGCAACCTGGGACGCAAATCTCTGGATGAAGTGAAGAAAAAACTTGAGGAGCTTGGACTCTCCTTGAGACAGGACAACGAATAACGATAGGAGTGGGAAACACATGAGAAAGCTCGGACGCAATTCCGCGGCCCGCAAGGCTCTCTTCAGGAGCATCCTCACATCCTTCTTCAAGCATGGACGTATTGAGACGACCGAGGCAAAGGCAAAGGAGCTGCGCTCCCTCGCCGACGGCCTCATCACGCTCGCAAAGCGCGGCGATCTCAGTGCGCGTCGTCAGGCTCTTGCGGCTCTGGCGGAAGAGGATGTCGTGCGCAAGCTCTTCGGCGAAATCGCAGAGAAGTACACGGACAAGAAGAGCGGTTACACCCGCATCTTGAAGCTCGGTCCCCGTCGCGGCGATGCCGCTCCGATGGCCATCATCGAGCTCGTCTAATTTAAGGAAGCACTGATAAATTCGGCACAACCATCTTGACGCATCTTTTTCGCCCGCTTATCGTTAGCAAATCCTCCACATAGCCCTCGCTATGCGTCCGGTTTGCTGCCTCAATCGGACAAAAAATCTACGCCAATCTGGCAGACCTCATTTTATCAGCGATTCCATAATAAAAAAGACCGCCTGCGGGCGGTCTTTTTGTATGCTCTGGGAGTTAACGGCAAATTGCAAGTTTAATTGTCGCAAGGTCTCGTTAAACTTTTAGCGAGTTATATCATCACAGCATACATATCATTTGCTGACTTATATCCGAAAATCTTGCGCGGATAGTTGTTAACCCAATCTTCGATCCGCTGCAGTTCCTTCGGCTTCAATTTGCTGAAGTCCGTTCCCTTGGGAAGAAACCTGCGCAGCATCCGATTTCCGTTTTCGTTGCTTCCACGCTCCCAGCTGCTGTATGGATGCGCGTAATACACCTCGCCGCATTTGGCGGCATGCTTCATTCCTTCGCCATCCAAAAACTCTGACCCGTTGTCTGCCGTGATACTCTTGAATACGTGCGTAAAGTCTCCTTTGACGCGCCGCTGCAACCGACGAAGTGCTTGCAGCACCTCTTTTTGGCTCTTGTTCTTTATCAGAACATAGAGTGATTTCCTCGTCTGCCGTTCGACCAATGTTAAAATTACCGGCTTTGTCCCTTTGCGACCGACGACCAAGTCAATCTCCCAATGTCCGAACTCCTCTCTCCGATTCACCGGCTCAGGGCGCTCGTCGATACTTTTCCCGTCCCGGTTATTCCACGCAACGCCGTGCCTGCTGTTTTCTGTCTGTTTGTCTCGATTCTTTTTGTAGAGGAGGTCGTCGTTTGTGAGTTCGAGAAACAGCTGCTGATCGATATAGTTATACAGGGTCTTGACACAAATGCGGACATCATAGCTCCAGCCGCGTTGACAGAGCTCACCGATAACTGCCGCAGGAGACCATTTTTCTGTTTTGATCTTATGTTCAATGTGTCGAGCAAGCGCGTGGTCTTTATCGATTTTCAGCCCCCGCCCTTTACGAGCAGCGTTTTCCTCGTGTCGTCTTTGTGCTACATCGGCAAGATACACCCACTGCACCTGCAGGTCTCCGCAGGTCTTGATATTCTTTGTCGCAGGTTTGAGCTGTGCTGTCATTCCAAGACGCCGCTCCCGCTCAATCGTACGCTTGGAGCAGCCAATGTACGCGGCGATTTCCTGCGGCTTCAACCCGGCCTGGAAATAGGCTTCGATTTTGTACCGATCCCGCTCCGTCAGCTGTTTCCATTTCCCTGTTTTTGTAGTACAATGATTCTGTTCCATTTTGCAGTCTCACTTTCAGTTTCTTTTTGTGTTGTGACTAAAAGTTTAACTGAACCGTTTGCAAAATGGAACTTTTTGCGTCAATTTATTTTACAACTTACGGCTCTGGGAGTTAACGATAAATTTATTTGAAAAAAAATTGGGAAGCTGGTAAAATAATAGGACCTACCTACAGTTTTGTGTGCGCAGACTGCCATGCAGTCCGCTGCACTGACGTATCTCCATGGAGCGGATGAGGAGGAAATGGACTTGAAGACAAAGGGAACTCTGGCAGGGCGTATTGCGTGTGCTCTCGCACTCAGTGCGGCGATTGGACTATTTGCTGCGCCCGTGTCGGCGGAGACGGTAAAGCTCAGCCTTGCGGATAGCGTGCAGATGGCGCTCGCGAACAACCGCACGATCAAGCAGTCGCTCGCGGATGTGGACGCTGCGCATGAGCAGCTGCATGTGGCAAACCGCAGTGCGGGTCCTCGGCTTACATGGGACTGGACGGCGGGGCGTGTCGGCGGGAAGGCGAAGGAGCTCAACCCCACTCCCTACAAGGATACATACGAAAATAAGGCGACTCTTTCGATGGCACTTTTTGATCCGACGATCAATGCCCAGCGCAAGGAGGCACGCTACGGGCTGAACGCGGCGGATCTTACGCTGGAGCAGACGAAGCAGACCATTCGCCTGACGGCAACGACGGATTATTTTAACATTCTGCAGGCGCGCAATATGGTACAGGTGCGCGAGGAGACGGTCGCGACGCTCGTGAAGCATCTCGACGATGTGAATGCGCAGTTTCGCGCGGGTACGGTGGCCCGCGCAGATGTGCTTGCCTCCGAGGTGGAACTCGCGAATGCACAGCAGGCACTGACATCGGCGAAGAACGACTATGCGGTCGCCGTCGCGACGCTGAACAACGTGATCGGCCTGCCGACGGATACGACGCTGGAGACGAGCGACGAGATGCGCTATACGGTGTATGATCTCGCTTTGTCGGACTGCACGGACTACGGCCTCGTCTACCGTGCGGATGCGGCGGCGGCACACTATACGGTCAAGCAGGCAGAGGCGGCGGTTGAGCAGGCGTCGGCGGCGAACCTTCCGACGCTGAATGCAGCTGCGACGCGCTCGATTGCGGGCGAGCACGCCTTTAAGAACAGCATGCGGGACAAGGATATGTGGACCCTCGGTCTGAGTGCGGCGTGGAGCATCTTTGACAACGAGGCGACGACGGCGCAGATCCGCGAGGCGAAAGCAAAGCTGCGCAAAGCCGAGGAAGCTCTGGCGGCGACGAATGAGCGTATCCGCCTCGATGTGCATACGGCGTACCTCAATCTGCGCGCCGCCGAACAGAATATCGACACGACAGAAAAGGCGGTCAAGCAGGCGGAGGAGGACTACAACATCGCCCGCGTGCGCTACAATGCGGGCGTCGGGACGAACCTTGAAGTCATGCGCGCCTCGGACAATCTGACGACGGCGCGCACGAATTACGCGACGGCACTCTACAACTACAATACGAGCAAGGCGGCGCTTGACAATGCCATGGGCGTGCCTGTCGATCTCGATGCAATGCAGTATCGTCGTGTGATCGATCATGGCAAGCGCGCCCGTGCCGCCCGTGAGGCAGCCGTGCTCCATGAGGATGCCGTGCTCGAGACCCCGAAGGGGGCGCAGGTACGTCCCGCGGAGCCGGCACCGACGGCGGAGGAGGCAGCTGCCTCCATCGAGCGCGTCCGTGCGGCCAATGCGGCCTACGAGATGACGATGGCAAAATGAGACAGCGGACATCTGCGGATGTCCGTTTAGGGGAGTTCTATGAGACAGAGGACATGGGTCTGCGCGATTGCGCTGGCGGCAGTGCTCCTCTGCGCGGCGGTCGCTGTCCATATCGTGCGGGCAGAGGCCTTTATGGCAGAGGTCGGACGGGCGGCGGGGCGCATCGCGTCGCAGCAGCTTGGGACGGATGTGCAGATCGGCGCGGTGGAGATACGTTCTCTGCATGAACTCGCCATTGATGATATTGTGATTTACGATAAGCAGACGGAGGAAGTCCTCCGCGCCGACAGGGCGCGGGTGACGCTTCGTCTGCTTTCTCTGCTTTCATCCCCTGCGACCTCGGTAGATGAGATCCTGCTGACGGGGGTGCATGCGCATCCCGTGCAGCGGGAGGACGGCTCGTGGAACTATGCCGATCTCGTCTCGGACGATGCGGAGCCGAGTGCCTTTGTCGGGCGCATCCGCATCGCAGACGGTACGGCGGACGCCGTTGTGGCAGGGCGCAGCTATGAACTGACCGATCTGAGCGGCGCGGTGGACGTCGACCGCGGTGCATTCTCCTACGATGCCTCGGCACAGTTCATGGGCATTCCGCTGCGCGTACGCGGGGAGAAGACGAGCGATGTGCAGAATGTGCAGCTCGCGGCAGATGATGCAGATCTGACGCCGCTCCTCTCCCTCCTGCCCGAGGGGACACTGCCCGAGCACGTGCAGATCCGTGCCCTGCACGCTGACCGCGTGCGCGCGGGGCTGCGTCTCGTGGACGGGGCGCGCACGATGGAGGGGCGGATCGAGGGCGTTCGGGCGGATGCCGATCTCTACGGCACGCAGACGACGCTGACGAGTGCGGCACTGCGCTTTGACGAGCGTGCTCTCTTCGTGGCGGCAACGGCGACGGCGGCGGAGCAGACGGCGCGTGTCGACGGCACGGTGCGCCTCGATACGGATGCGCCCTATCTCGATCTGCGCGTGCGTGCGGAGCACCTTGCCCCCGCGGCGGTCTACGAGGAGAGCCCCTATACGGGAACTGTCTCTGCCGATGTCCGCGTGACGGGGACGATGGATGCTCCGACGGTCGATGGGCACGTGTCGGCAGAGGGCGGGACGGTCAGCGATATCGATGTCACCCGCGCCGATGCCGATGTCGCATACGCGGACGGAATACTCTCGTTCCAAAATCTTGCAGCGGAGGCGTTCGGCGGGAATATCGCGGGTGAGGGCACGCTTTCGGCGGCAGATCTCTCCTATGCGGCACATCTGAAAATCGAGGGCCTTCCCCTTGACCGCCTGCGGACGGACGCACAGCTGCCGCTCCCTGCGGATCTCAGCGGCATACTCTCTGCCGATCTCGGCATCGAGGGACAGGGGGCGGAGCGCACGGGGCTTGCCGTTTACGGCAGCGCAGAGGTGCTGAATGGGATGTACCGCGCCGTGCCGATTGAGCGCGCGAATGCATCCTTTTCCCTGCGCGGTCAGGATTTGACGATTGATTTTCTCAGCCTAAACCTTCCCCATGGAACGGATCTTGGCGTCGAGGGGACGATCCGCGGCGGGGCGGCGCTCGATCTCCGCTTTTACGGCGGACATGTCGATCTCTCCCTGCTAAACCGCCTCGATGATCGGCTGAGCTTTGCAGGACTCGCGGACATCAGCGGCGAGGTGCACGGCGATATCGCGGATCCACACGTGGAGATGAAGGTGTCGGCGACGCGCGGACAGTTGATGTATCAGCCCTTTGACAGCCTGATCTTCCGCGCGGAGGGCTCGCTCTCGGGCATCGGCATCCATGATTTTTCGATGGAGCGGAATGGGCGCGAGGTCTGGCTCGTCAATGGCACGATCGGGTTTACGGGGGAACGGCGCATCAATGTGCAGATCGATACGATGGGGGCGCGCATGGAGGATGTCGCGGCACTCGTCGCACCCGACCAGCCGATCACGGGCAACATCGACAACATCATTAAATTCACGGGGACGCTCGACAATCCCCACGCCGTCGGCTACGTGCATTTCTATCGCGGCAGCTACGCGGGTGCATTGCTCTCGGGCATGGACGGCGACTACTTCCTCGATGACGGCGTCATTCGCCTGCAGGTCTTTCACATCTACTCCCCAATGGTGGACATGGTGCTGAACGGCACAATCAGTACGCAGGGAGTGCTCAATCTCGACGCTGAGGTGCGCGATCTGAACTTCAAACGGTTTGCGCATAAATTCCCCTATCCTGTCGCAGGGCACGGTGTGTTCCACGGACAGGTCGGCGGGACGATTTCGTATCCCATCTTCCGCGGCGATCTGAAGGCGGACGAGGTGACGATGAACGGCGTGACGCTGACGAAGGTACACAGCCTCGTCTACTACGAGAACGGCATCGTCACGCTCGATCGCACGGGCTTCCATCAAGGGGAGAAAGGGAAGGTGTCGGCGCGCCTGCACTACGACACGCACTCGGATGTGCTGCGCGGCACCATGGATGTGGTGAATTTCGATGTCGGGGCACTCCTCGCGCTGGGCAATCAGAAGGAGGATCGCGTCGGCGGGTCAATCACGAGCCATATCTGGGTCGGCGGGACGCGGGATAATCCGTCCCTCGGCGTAACGGGGGAGATCGCCGCAGGTACGGTCGCAGGCTATCCTGTCACTGATGCGTCGCTGGATGTCTCCCTCTCCAACCATGTGCTGACGATTGACCGTCTCACGGGAAAGCAGGGGGACGGCTCGTTCTCCGCATCGGGGACGGTGGATTTTAACGGCATGATGGATGTCAATGCCACGGCGAACGATATTGCCCTCGGGATCTTTACGGGGCTGGCGGGTATTGATGAACCCGTGTCGGGCACGGCGTCTGTCACGGCGCACGTCGGCGGGACGGCGCAAAGTCCCGTCGCCGATGTGTCGCTCTCGGCGAAAAACGGGGGCGTGCGCGGCGGGACGTTCGATGCGCTGGCAGGCGAGATTCAGGTGCGCGGGAGCGTTGTCCGCGTCAATCAGCTGACGGTGCATAAGTACATTGGCGGCGTGGACTATACGGTAAGTGTGCATGGGACGCTCCCCCTGCACGCGCTCACGGCGGATGCGGATGAGATGCTCAGTGCCGCCGAACAGATCGATCTCACGCTGTCCCTCGACCACGCCGATCTCTCCCTGCTCCCCGTGTTCTCACGGGAGATCGAGTGGGCACTCGGCCGTACCGAGGGTGAGCTGACCATCCGCGGCTCGCTTGCCGCACCGCGCATCAACGGCTCACTGCGTATCAGGGACGGTGCGGTGAAGCTCAAGGCGATTGAGACACCGATTACGGAGATCGAGGTGCAGGTCGATGCGCTCGGCGATTCGATCGCCATACGCGAGTGCACGGGGCGCATGGGCACGGGCAGCTATCTCCTGACGGGGCATACGGGGCTGAGTGGGCTAAGACCTGCGAACTATGAGTTCATGCTCGTGATGAACGCGCTCTCAGTCAAGACGTCGTTCTACGACGGCCCCCTGACGGGCGCGCTGAAGCTGACGGAGGATACCTACTGGGGCGAGACGCTGCCGAAGGTATCGGGCACGGTCGATATCGACCGCGCGCTCATCTCGATCCCAACGATTCCCGATACGGACAGTGAACTTCCGCACATCATTCTTGATGTGGGGGTATCTGTCGGGCGGCATGTGCATTTCTTCAGCCCGAATCTCTACGACATGCATCCGTCGGGGCAGATTCACTTCGGCGGAACAACGCGTCACCCGAAGACGACGGGCATGATCGGCGTGCGACGCGGCGACACGGTCAGCTACCTGCGGACGGTGTTCAAGATCCACGAGGGGACGGCGACGTTCAACCAGATGGAGTCGTTCCTGCCCACGATTGACTTCTATGCCGAGACGCGTCTGACCAATATGCGCATCTATCTGAGCGCGCGCGGCCCGCTCGACCACATGGATTTTCGCCTCGGGTCGTCGCCCGAGATGTCGGAGGAGGAGATCCTCCGCATGCTGACTCTGCGCGGTGCGTCTCAGAACGGGGAGGGGAAATTCAGTGCGGCGGATGCGCTCGCGATCGGGCTGCAGATGAGCGTGCTCTCCGAGGTGGAAAACTCGATGAAGAATATGCTGCATCTCGATGTGTTTCGTCTGTCGAGCGGCAGCGGCAGCCTGTTTGAATCGAAGGAGGATGTCCCCGACGCAGAGCGGCGGAATGAGTACAATCTCGAAATCGGCAAGTACATCGGCGACCGCGTGTTCGTGCGCTATGTGCAGGGGCTCGGTGCGGCGGCGAACAAGAGCCGCTATGGCATCCAGTACGATCTGAGCGATGCGTTCGGCATCTCGTACGACCGCGAGGGCTCGGAGCAGATCATCGGCATGGAGGCGCGGATTCGGTTCTGACCATGTCCCTATCTTTCCCGTCAGTAGGGAGAGGAAGCTGGTGCGTCGTTATCCCATGCCTCCCCCGTCGGTACGGGGGGAGGGGGACCGCGAAGCGGTGGAAGGGGCGCCTGCTGCGCGTTCTATCGATTATTTTGTGTATTTTTTAGCAAAGGAGGTGTGCCCATGTTTTCCGCCTATATGAAAAAACTCTCCGCCGTGCAAAAACTCGCGCCGGAGGAGGAGCGTGCGCTCTGGCGTGCGTATAAGGAGAACGGCGACATGGCGGCACGCCGCCGCATCATCGAGGCCTATCAGCCGCTGGTCTTTCGCGAGGTATATCCGTACCGTGCCCTGCCGGCCGCGATGGATGCGGTGCAGGAGGGGACGATCGGACTGATCGAGGCGGTGGAACGCTATGACCCGGACTATGGGGCGGCGTTCAGTCTCTATGCCGTGCATCGCGTGCGCGGGCGCGTCCGTGACTTTTTGCGGCGTGAAGGGAATGTCGATCTGCCCTGCCTTGAGGCGGAGACGGAGAGCCATGAGACGGCGAAGGAACTCCTGATGGATGAGCAGCCGTCCGTGGCGGAGCTTGCCGAACACCACGCGCTCGTCGGTGTCGTGGGCAACGCGATGGAGCGTCTCCCTGTGCGCGAACGCCTCGTGCTCGAGGGCGTGACCATCGGCGGCGCAGGTGCGGGCGCGATGACCATCGGCGGCGCAGGTGCGGGCGCGATGGCGGATGCGCTCGGCGTGACGCCGGCGCACGTCTATCGCCTGCAGAAGAACGGCATTCGTCGGATTCGCGGGATGCTCTCGCGCTTCATGCAGCATTGGTGATTCGCAATTTATTTTATACTTATTGAATCCTATCGCTTCTGTGTAGTATAATCGTTGGGAGGGAGAGCACGATGGAGAGCGAACGCGAGGAGCGCAAGCGGTCCATACGGGCGGCACGCGACTGGCTTGCGGGGGCAGAGGATGCTCTCGCGGGGGCAGACGATGTGTCGGGCGATCTAAAGCTCATGCTTGCCCGCGCCGAGCTTGCGTGTACGACATCGACGCGCCGTGCGCGCCTGCGCCGTCGGGCGCGTGTCCTCCTGCCGGCACTTGCTCTCGTTGCCCTCGCGCTGTGGGGGCTGTGGCGCATACAGGTGCAAGAACCTGCTGCCGTGCCTGCCGCAGAAATCGAGGAGCGGGCAGAAATACCGGCAGTACAGTCCCCTGTGGAGGAAGCTCCTGCGCCCACTCCGCAGACCACGGTTGCCGCTGCGCCACTTCCGCCGCATGTGACGGAAGGGGCGGAGACTCCTGCTGTGGTGGCGCACGAAACGCCTGCCGCAGTACCCGCTGTCCACGAGAGTGCAGCACCGCCCGCTGCGCATGCGCATGCACCTGCGTCGCGCCTGCCGAGCGCGGATATGCAGCATTTGATGCAGATCGGCGGCAAAATTTTGAGAGAGTAGTTCGTGCATCCATGATGCACGGTGAATGAAGCGAATATCGGAAGCACTGATAAATTCAGCCGCGCCATCTTGACGCATCTTTTTTGCCCGCACTTCGGCGGAAAATCCTCCACAGAGCACCACTCTGCGTCCGGTTTTCCACCTCGTTCGGACGAAAAATCTACGCCAATCTGACGGACTTCATTTTATCAGCGATTCCTATCGCTTGCGTATGGTCTAGGAGGTTTCGCCTTTGAACA
This sequence comes from Centipeda felix, assembly GCF_900186465.1. GTDB lineage: Bacteria > Bacillota > Negativicutes > Selenomonadales > Selenomonadaceae > Centipeda > Centipeda felix. Next base: position 317,012 of record NZ_LT891958.1, on the reverse strand, counting down.
GCAAAAAGTACCGCAGACTTGCCCTTGCCGTCACACTTGGTATCGGTGTATCCGCATCCGCTCTGCCGCAGGGTCATGCCGCAGATGCGATGGATCATGAGAGTGCGGCGACCGCTGCGGAGATGGCGGGGACGAAGGCCCCCGTCCTGAGCAATACGCCGAAGGCCGCGCCGGAAGAAGCTCCGGTGCAGCAGGGTCCTGCCCTGACGGACAAGACGCCGCCGGCATCGACAGAGGCACGTGCGTCTGCGTGGGCAAGCACGCGTCCCAGTGAGGATGCTGTGGCACAGGGACTTGCGGCAGAGGTGGGCAAGACAGTCGTCGAGATCAAATTTGTGGGAGACTCTGAGGCGACGGAGAAGGCAGCGCGTGAGGCGATTGCCATGCACGTCGGAGATGCTCTGGCGGAGGATGTGCTCGTCAAGGATCGCGACGCGATCTACGCGACGGGGTATTTTTACGATCTCTACCCTGTCTTTGAAGAGGTGCCCGAGGGCGTTGTACTGACCTATCACGTGCTGGAAAATCCGGTGCTGAAGGAAGTGCACATCGAGGGCAACACGGTCGAAAAGACGAAGGATCTCATGGATCTCGTGACCGTGCAGAAGGGGCAGCTGCTCAACGGGCGTACCCTGCAGGAGAATGTGCAGGCGATTCAGGAGAAGTACCGCGCGGACGGCTACATCCTCGCCAAGATCACAGATCTCAACATCGCGCAGGACGGGACGCTCACGATCCGCATCAGCGAGGGGACGCTGGAGGGCTATAAGGTCAAGGGCAACAAGAAGACCAAGGAGCGCGTCATCCTCCGCGAAATGCGCCAGAAGCCCGGCGAACCGTTCAACGCCAATCAGGCACGCCGCAGTATGCAGCGTGTCTACAACCTCGGTTTCTTCGAGGATGTCAACGTCAAGATGAATCCGGGCGTGGAGCCGAATGCGGTCGTCATGGAGATCGATGTCAAGGAGAAGCGCACGGGCTCGTTCGGCATCGGTGCGGGCTACTCGAGCTCCGACGGCATGGTCGGCATGGTGAGCATCAGCGACACGAATTTCCGCGGGATGGGCGACACCATCAGTCTTAGCTATGAGATGAGCGGTGACGATACGGATGCGCGCGGCTATACGTTTATGTATCGCCGCCCGTGGCTCGATAAGAAGGAAACGTCGGGGACGGTGCGTCTCTACAACCGCACCTACGAATACGACGACTACAACTCCAATGGCGACCATGTGGAGTCGTTCATGCGCAAATACTCGGGCGGCGAGCTCACCCTGAGCCGTCCGATGAGCGAGTACTCGACGAATTTCATCACGCTGAAGAACCGCAAGGATAAGTATGTCCGTCACACGGAGAACGGACTGGCAGGCGACCGCAGCCTCAACGCACCGTGGATCGGCAAGAATTTCGGCACGACGCGCAGCATTACGCTCGAGCACGTGACGGATACGCGCGACAATGTGTACGAGCCGACGACGGGTGCGCGCGCGTCGCTCTCGGCGGAGTTTGCGGGCTTTGGCGGAGACTTCAATTTCCAGAAATACACGATCAGCGATGCCCAGTACTTCAAGGTCGGACACGCACAGGTGCTCGTGGCGCGCGGGCAGTACGGGGTCGGCAACGGGTCGATCTCCGAGTACAATCAGTTCCGTCTCGGCGGACAGGATACGATCCGCGGCTACCGCGAGGATCAGTTCCGTGGCAACCGCATGGCGCTGCTCTCGCTTGAGTACCGCTTCCCAATCGTCTCCAAGGTGACGGGCGCGCTCTTCACGGACTACGGCGGGGCGTGGGATAGTGGCTTTGCGCCGGAGAATCTGCACGGCAGCGTCGGCGTCGGGCTCGGTCTCAACACGCCGATTGGTCCGCTGCGTCTGGACTACGGCCGTGGGTCGCAGGGCGGACGCGTCCACTTCCGCGTCGGCGGCACATTCTGATGCGGCAGGGCATCTCCCTGCTGTGCACTGTGCGTCTGTCGCTCGTGCTGCTTGGCATTCTTGCTGCATGCGCAATCGTTTCTCCTGTTTATGCCGCAGAGACCTCCCGAGTGGAGGAAACTGCGGCTATTGTCGTAGGAGATCAGCCGATCCCGCCCATTGTGCGTGCGCGCATGGAGCGCACGGTCGCTGCGATTGCGGCAGAGCGCATGGAGGGCCGGCGCACGGCGGACATCGCGGCCGGGGAGGAAGCGGAAATCATCGGGGCGGTGTTTGACCGTCTGCTCGTCGGCTACGCGGTGACACGCGTGACGGTGACGCCGGCGGTGCGGACGACGGTGGAGATTCACCTTGCTCCGTGGGCGGATACGATTCGGAGCGTTGCCGTTGTGTCCGAGGTGGAGGGCATGCCGCCCGCGATTGAGGCACTCGTGCGCACGGATCTCGCGGGGGCGGAGCGGGTGTTTTCCGATGCACTCGTCGGCCTGCCCGTCGCGGCAACGGACTGGGCATCGGGGGCACTGAAGCGTCAGCTTGCCGCCTATATGGAGGAGCATCTGCCCGAGTTCCGCGCGGACTACGATGTCGATGTGGCGCCGACGGCAACGGTGCGGCTGACGGTCTATCCGCGCCTGCCGGTCGTGCGGACGGTCGATCTCTCGATGCGCTCGGATACCGTTCCCAATGCCGCACTGCTTTCCCAGCGTACGGCAATGGAGACGGAGGTGAACCGCCTCGTCGGCGTGCCCGTCCCGTTCGTCGCGCGTCACCGTGCGGCGCTTGAGGAACGTCTCGGCACGCAGCTTGACGCCATGCCTGCCCTACGCAGTCTGCATCTCACGTCGCACGTGACAATCACGCCGGGCGAGCGGATGGCGGTCATGAGCCGCAGCGATACGACGCGCTACCGCCTGCGACTCACGGGTTGGCTCGATGTCGGGCGCAGTGCCAAGGACACCCATGGGGAGCGCCGCGATCTCCGTGCGCGGCTGCACGCAGGGCGGATGCTCAGTCCGCGCGATGAACTCTATGCGGAGATGGATGCCGCTCCCGAGGATGTGCGCTTTTCGTGGCGTGTCGGCTATGCCCGCACGCTGCTGTCGCGCCTCACGGGGGAACTGCGCTGGGATGTGACGGACGGCCGGTTCTCGGTGGCGGGCAGCTACGCTTTTCACCCGCGCTGGCTGCTCCGCTATGAGCATTGGATCGATGAGGGTACGGGCGAGTGGGAGCTGCGCTACAAGCTGCACGACTTCCTCAGCATCGCAGGGCTCATCGATCGGGACGATCGGTGGCTGCGTTTGATCGGGAATTTTTAGAAATTATCATAAGGGGACGTGGGAGACATCGTGAAACGCATTTCAATCGTCGTTCCGGTCTACAATGAGGAGGAGAACATCGCGCATTTTGCGGCGGCGGTGGAGGAGGTGATGGGGCGTCTGCCCTATGACTATGAGCTGCTCTTCATCGACGACGGTTCCTCCGACCGCAGCCGTGAGATCCTGCGCATGCTGGGTGAGCGAGATGGTCGCATCGGCTCGATTTTTCTCGCACGCAACTATGGGCATCAGCTTGCTCTGACCTGCGGCATCGATCATGCGGACGGCGATGCAGTCATCACGATGGACGGGGATATGCAGCATCCGCCCGAGCTCCTGCCGCAGCTCCTCGAAAAGTGGGAGGAGGGCTTTGACATCGTGCAGACCGTGCGCCTGACGACGGAGGGGGTCTCCGTCTTTAAGCGCATGACCTCTACCTACTACTACCGTCTCCTGAACCTGCTGACGGATGTGGAGATTCAGGAGGGTGGATCGGATTTCCGCCTGATGGACCGCAAGGCTGTGCTCGCACTGCGCCGCTACCGCGAGCACGCGCGCTTTATCCGCGGCATCGTCTGCTCGCTCGGCTTTCGGCGGACGACGGTGGACTTCGTCGCGCAGGCGCGCTATGCGGGCAGCTCGAAGTTCTCGCTGCGGCGCATGATTTCGTTCGCCCTCGACGGCATCCTTGCCTACTCGGTGCAGCCGCTGCGCGCGGGGCTCTATGTGGGGCTGATGTCCGCGCTGCTGGCCGTGGTGCTCTTCCTCCACGTCCTCTTTGAGACGCTGCGCGGAGAGACTGTGCCGGGCTGGTCGACCATCGTCGTATGCAGCCTGTTCTTCGGCGGAATGCAGATGATGATGCTCGGCGTGTGCGGGGAGTATATCGCACGGATTTTGCAGGAGGTCAAGGATCGCCCGCTCTACTTGATTGCGTGTGACAACAGGCCACAGGCGGCGGAAAAGGAGGCGCACGATGGATGATCGGATGCGGCTGGGGGCGGTGCTGCTCTTTTTCACCGCCCTTTTTTTCTGGGGAAATGCAGCACTCCCCGTGACGGCACCCGTCGAGGTGAACTACGCGCAGACGGCAAAGGAGATGCTCGCGGCGGGGAATTATCTCTCGCCGCAGATCTACGGAAATTACTGGTACGATAAACCCATCTTCTTCTACTGGGAACTGATCGCTGCGTTCTCCGTCTTCGGTGTGACGGACTTTGCCGCACGATTTTTCGCTGCGCTCTTTGCATCGGCGGGACTGCTCCTCACCTACGCGCTCGCGCGGCGGCTCTATGATGCACGGACGGCGTTCTGGTCGGTGGTCATTCTTGGCTCGTGCGTGCTCTATGGATTCCTTGCCAAACTCATCTTGACCGATCTGACACTCTTCGTGTTCTTCGGCGGGACGCTCGGCGCGTTCTACCTCGGCTATCGGGACGGGCGACGCGGCTATTTCTATCTCGCCTATGCATGTGCGGGGCTCGGCGTGTTGACAAAGGGGCCTGTCGGCTTTCTCCTGCCGGGGCTCGTGATCCTCGTCTACCTCGCCGTGCGTCGCGATCTGCGCGCGCTCGGACGCATTGCTCTGCCGACGGGGCTGCTCGTGCTCGCGACGGTTTGTGCGCCGTGGTACATCTATATGTATTTGGCGCATGGGGCAGACTTTGTGAACACCTTCCTCGGGATTCACAATGTCCTGCGTGCAACGGTCTCAGAGCACGCGCAGTGGAATGTGTGGTACTTCTATCTCGGTATCTACTTCCTCGGGATGTTCCCGTGGAGTTTTGCCCTGCCGCTCGCGCTTCTGCGGGCGTGGCGCACACGTCCCGTTCTCGATGCGGGGACGCAGTTTCTCCTCGTCTGGGCGATCGTCGTGTCCGTGTTTTTTCAGCTCATGGCGACGAAGTACCCAACCTACAGTTTTCCCGCCTTCCTGCCGACGGCGATCCTGACGGCACATCTCCTTCGCGAGAATACGCGCGTGCTGCGTGCGGGGGCGCTCCTCGGCGGCGTGCTCTATCTCGCCGTCGTGTTCGGCGCTGTGCACTATGCGCCGCGCGACGGGCATTTCAGCGGCAAGGCGGCGGCGGAACTCCTCATGCAGACGATGCAGGAGGAGGATCTCCTCGTCTCCTGCGGCGACTATACGGCGACGGTTCCCTACTACACGGGACATCCGATGTACGCGCTCGCGACGCGTGAGGAGATCGCCGCGCGTGCGCCGAAGGCGATGAGCTGGAACAGCAAGAATGTCATGCCGTTCCTCCCCCTCGACGAACTGCCGCAGGACCGGACGGTGTACCTCGTCGTGGAGCGGCACGCCTTCGCCACGTTCGATGAGACGATGGCAGACGGACGATGGGAGCTGCTCGGCACGATGCCGACGGAGGGTCGTGAGAAACTGCGCGTCTATCGGCGCGTACCGTAATCCTCTCTTCCCCGTGCGGCACTGGAACGAAAGCCGCGGCATGGTGGTGGCACATGCGCGAGCACAGCTTTTGACAGAGAGCCTTCGTCGGGGACGCCTTGAATGTTGGCGTCGATTGGTGTATGATAGGACATAGTGATTTTGCCGCCGGGGGCGGCTTGGTGGAGAAAGAGGGAGAGTACTATGCTGAATAGGAAGAAAATCGGACTTGCCGCGGCGGCCGTCGCCGCATCGGCGGTTCTCGCCGCGGGCTGCGGCAGCCAGCAGACCGCAAACCGTGCACCGATCAACGGCGCACTGCAGGGGGAGCGCGACCATCAGGAGGTCATCACGGCGGATAACTTCGATTCGATCGCGCCGGGCTCCAGCGTCGCCGATGTCGCTGCACTCTACGGCAAGGAGGGCAAGCTCATCCATCAGAGCATCGTCAACGGTATCTATACCTATACCTATCGCTGGCAGAACGGTACGTACAAGGTGGTGGACTGCACCTTTACGGGAAACAACTGCCTGAACGATCCGCTCAGCGGACTCCGCCTGACGCGCAAGGAGCTGCGTGCCTCTGACGCCATTGCTGAGGGCTCGGTCAGCAGCCCTGTGACGAAGGATGCGTGCCGCGATCTCAGCTACGGCATGAGTCTTGCGGAGGCGCAGGCAGTGCTCGGCGGGGTCGGTGAGCAGATCGGCTGGGATGTTATGCCGGGACAGGAGACGGTGACCTACGGATGGCCGATTCGTGACGGCTATGTCGCACGTCTGCGCTTCCAGAACGATGTCCTGGTTGATGTCAACCTCGATACCGGCATCACGCTCGTGGCGATGGATCCCGCTCTCTCGAACGTGCGTCTCGACCCCACGCTGGTTGGCTATCGCGTTGTCAAGTAACAGGATGCGTATTTTATCAGCAAATCTTCATTGAACTATTGTACGCTCTTTGCTATAATGGGGGCGTTCGGTCGAAGGATTGAACATCTTTAGGAGAAAAGGAGAATTCATTCATGATCAAACTCGAACAGAAGCAGGTTAAGATTATCAGCATCCTCATCGCGGTTGTCTTTGTCGGCTCGGTTGTCGCGCTTGCACTGACGCAGAGTGGCTCGGGCATCGCCTCGGCGGCGTCGTCCTCCGTTGGCGTTGTGGACTACCGTCAGGTCGGCAGCCAGCATCCGCAGCTCGCTGCAGCGAACGCCGAGATGCAGAAGGCGTCGCAGGAGGCACAGGCGGATTTTGAGACGAAGTCTGCATCGATGAACGATCAGGAGAAGTCGGATTACTATCAGCAGACGATGCAGCGCCTCCAGCAGAAGAATGAGGAGCTGATGGAGCCGATCGAGAACAGCATTCAGGATGCCGTTAAGAAGGTCGCCGAGAAGAAGGGGCTTTCCGTCGTCATCGAGAAGGGTGCTGTCGTCTATGGCGGACAGGACGTGACGCAGGACGTCATCAAGGAACTGGGCAGCAGCAAGTAAATCGCCGCGACCAGCTATATGTAGCGGACAGAACGATGCCCGGTACATTTTAGGAATCACTGATAAAAGGAAGTCCCTCGGACTGGCGTAAAAGAAGCGTCGGGATGCTGTGACGGATTTTATCAGTGATTCCTTTGTATGAAGTCGCTGTTTCATATGGCAATTTCGTCACGGAGGGAGATGCATGGAGCTCTGGAAGACGCGGCGCAGAGAGATTCTGGCAGGGGGCATCGTGCTCCTCGTGATTGCCGCCGTGTGCTATTTCCTGCCCGCGCAGGAGCAGCCCCGTGCGGCGGAGGATATTGCCGTCATGCGCATCTCCGAGGTGCTCGCTGCGCATCCCTCCTATGCGCGCCTAATGGAGCTGCGCGCCGAGGAGGCGACCCTTGCTCTTGCGGTGAGGGATGTCCCGGAGGTGTTTTCTCTGACGCCGCCGGCAGCGGACGATGAACCGTTTCAGGACTCCGTCTGGCAGAAGAATGCGCAGACCGTGATCGGCGCACGCGTAGAGCTTGAGCGTGAGCGCAAACGCCTGACCGAGGTCTACCGCAAACAGACAGAGGACGACTACGAGCGGCGGAAGAAGCAGATCGACGACGAGTATCAAAATGCGATCACAAACATCAACCTGAAGATCGATAATCAGCGCGCGATGCACGGGCCGCGCGTCTCTGAGGATGAACTGGCGCAGGAGCGTGCAGGGCTTGAGGCGCAGCGTGAGGCGTTGCGGCAGGAGCGCGGCGCACGTCAGGCGGAGCTCTACCGCACATGGCAGGAGGAGATCCGCGCCCGCGTCGCCGCGCGCATCGAGCCGCAGCAGGCGACGTGGACGGCAAAGGCAAAGGCAACCATCGATGCACAGAAGGCGGAGGCGGATCGCCAGAAGGCGGAGGCGGAGGAACGCAACGCCGCTGCGATGGAACGCGCTGCAAAGGCGCAGGACGCGGATCGATGAAGTATTTCAATAAAGCAGCGGCAGCGCTCCTCCTCGTGGGCAGTACGGTACTGGCGGGCTGCGGTCAGGTGCACGTCGGCACCGTTGACCGTGCGCGCGTCCAGGAGGAAGCTCCGCAGCTGAAGAGTGTGGTCGACGAGGCGAACACGAAGCTCATGGAGGCGCAGCAGGACGCACAGAGCAAGTTCACCGCGAATCCGAACATGACGGCGGAGGAGTCGCAGCAGCTCCAGATGGATACCCAGCGCAAGATGGCGGGGCTGCAGCAGATGTATAGCATCCAGCTCGAACAGAAGCTGAACGCCGCAATGCAGGATATTGTCAAGGAGAAGAAGCTGGACGTCGTCCTAGATAGCTCGAAGAAGTATCCGAGCGTCCTCTCGGGCGGCGTGGACGTCACGGATGAAGTCATCGGCAAACTCCAGTAAGAGGGTAGGGCATGGAAAAGACAGTCAATGAGATCGCACAGCTTGTCGGCGGAACGGTCGGCAGCGGCGGCAGCACGGTCGTTCATCGGCTCGCTTCGCTGGACGAGGCGGGGGCGGGGGATCTCGCCTTTGCCGTTCCACCCCACATCGACGCGGCGCGCGCCGCATCTGCGGCGGCGCTCCTTCTGCCGACGGGAACGGAGGGCTTTTCGTGCCCGCATATCTTCGTCGATGATCCGAAGGCGGCGTTTGCACGTCTCCTCATGATCTTTACCCCTGCCATCGAACACGCTGCCGGGGTCAGTGACGAGGCGTATATCGGTGCAGATGTGCGCATCGGCACGGGAGTGACGGTGCTGCCCTTTGCCTATGTGGACGATCATGCGGTGCTCGGCGACGGTGTGACGATCTATCCGCATGCCTATGTGGGGCAGTACAGTGTGATCGGCGATCATACGGTGCTCTATTCGAATGCAGTCGTGCGCGAGCACTGCCGCATCGGTGCGCGCTGCACGATCCACAGCTGCGCCGTAATCGGGGCGGACGGGTTCGGCTTTACGACCGAGGCGGGGGTGCATACCAAGGTGCCGCAGGTCGGCGGCGTCGTCGTGGAGGACGACGTGGAGATCGGCGCTCATGTCGGAATCGACCGCGCTACCCTCGGGGCAACGGTGATCGGCAAGGGGACGAAGATCGACAACCTCGTCCACATCGGGCATAACTGCCGCATCGGAGAGAACTGCCTCATCGTCGCGCAGACGGGGATCTCCGGCTCGACCAAGGTCGGACATAACGTCACCTTTGGCGGGCAGGTCGGAACGGTCGGACATATCTCCATCGGCGCGAACTCCGTCTATGCGGCGCGCTCCGGCATCATCGGCGATATGCCTGAGGGGGTGTTCTGTGCGGGCTTCCCCGTTCAGTCCCACGCTGAGTGGCTGCGCGTACAGGCGGCGATGCGCCGTCTGCCCGAGATGGTGAAGAAGGTCAAAGCCCTCGAAAAGACCATCGAAGAACTGCGCGGAAAGAGCTGAGATGCTGTCTTACTGGGCGGTCAAACTTCTCAGTCATTTCGTCTGTCTCCTGCCGCACCGCGCCGCCATGATGATCGGCGCGGGACTGGCGCGCCTCCTTTGGCCGTTTATCCCCGCACGGCGCAAGCGGCTCGCGCAGACGCAGATCGAGCGCTGCCTTCACGTATCGACCGCAGAGGCAGAGCGCATCGCGCGGGAGAGTACGCTGCGCTTTGGACCGATGCTGATGGAGGTGCTGCGCTTTCCCGTCCTGCGCCGTCATATTGAGGACTACGTGACGATTACGGGGGCGCTGGATACGATGCGCGCGGCACTGGCGCAGGGCGAGGGAGCAATCATTGCAACCTCGCACAGCGGCAACTGGGAGCTTATGGGCGGTGCGCTTGCCTTGGCAGGACTGCCGATTGTCGGCGTGGCAAAACGGCAGAGTGCAGCGGGGATGGATCGCTTCATCAATGAGTACCGCATGCTTGTCGGGATGCACGTCACCTATCGTTCAAGCGTGCGTGAGATGTTCCGCATGATCGATCAGGGCTGGATCATCGGGCTGCTCAGCGATCAGGATCCGTCGCGCCGCGACGGCGTCGTCGTCGATTTCTTCGGACAGGAGACGAATGCCTTTACGGGGGCGGCGGCGATTGCGCGCCGCTGCAGTGTGCCAATTTTCCCCGTCTTTATGCACCGCCGCGCGGACGGACATCATGAGCTTACCATCGAGAAACCGCTCTATGTGGAAAAGACAGATGACCGCGCTGCCGACGTCCTGCGTGTGACGCAGGAGGTGAGTGCGCACATCGAGGCGTGGATTCGCCGCTATCCCGACGAGTGGTTCTGGCTGCATGATCGCTGGAAGTCCATGCGAAAGGAATGACGAAAAAAGGGGCTCTGCACGAAGGAAAAACTTCGTGCAGAGCCCCTTTTTCTATCTATTCAATCAATCGTAGCGCATCAGCGACTCCACGGTGATCGCTGTGCCTGTGTGCGGTGCCTCTTGAGCGCTTGGTGTTGTCGTATTCTGTGGGGATGGCGGAACGCTTTGATCCCCAGTATTGGCGGCCGGCACAGTGCCGCTCTCCGTCGTTTCGGTCGATGCGTCGAAGAGCGCCGACCCATCCGCGGCCTGTGCCGCACGCGCTGCGATCCCCGAGAGGATCGTGCTCGCTGCGGGAGCAGCGGGATCATCGGCGGGTTTTCCCGTCGTCGCAGAGGCGGATGCAGACGATGTGGGCGGTGCATCAATCGGCGTGAGTACGACCTCCAGCGTGTCCCCTGTGTGGATGGGGCTCGTGAAGTCCGCACGTACCCCGTTGACGAGAATTGCGAAGGTGACGCGGCTGGTCGCGGGCGGCGGGGTAAAGCCAACGGCGAGCAGCGCCTCGCTGACGTTCGCCGTCCCCCGTCCTTTCTGATAGGCGATGATAGCACCGTCCTCGACGATGGTGCCGGGCGATGCCTCACGCCCGTTGATGGTGAGTACCTGCCCCGCCGCAGGAATGCTATGCTCCTTCCCTTCGTAGGTGATGGTCGCATACGAGGCCAGCGAGGAGAGATCGAGCACGGTCTCGAGCGTCGGGATGGCAGTCTCCTCGTAGTCGATGACATCGCCCTCACGCAGGATGGTGGAGAGCGCGGCGGGCGCATCGTTCAGCGTGATTTTCGGGAGGGCGGAGAAGCGGCGTGCCTCCCCGTTCAGCGTGTAGGAGATGCGTCGTCCCGTCGGCGGGAGATGCGCTGCGCGCAACACCTCACCGAGGGTGCGGTCGCGGCGCGAGACGACGGTGTCGCCGTCTCGCAGAATCGGGTCGCCCTCAGGTACAGCGTCGTTGATGAGAATGCTCGCGGGGACGGAGGTCTCCTCTCCGTTGAGCACGACATTGTAGCCACTCGTGCTGCCGATCACGTCGCTGAGACGCACGGTCGGCTGGGTTCCGTTCTCCCCTGCGACGAGCTTGATGCGGCAGTCGTCGTGAATGGGGGAGTCGAGGCTCGCGCTCTTGCCGTCGATGGTGATCTGGGCGAGCGTTCCCATCGTCCCCGGAAAGCTCCGCCGCTCGCTGTTCACGGTCAGCATCAGCCCCATGCCGGGACGTCCGTTGTACTTGCGCAGGCTGATGCCCGCCGCGAGGAGGGCGTCGGAGACGTTGAGCTCGCGGAAGTTGAAGAGACTGTACTCGATGTCGTTGATCCAGACCGCGAGGAAATGCAGTGTGTTGATCGAAGCGATCTTCAGGATGCCGAGCGGCGTGACTGCGTCGGGGGCGCGCAGCTCCTCGGGCAGATCGGCGACGCCGTCCACCGTGTCGGGATGACGCACGGCGACGCGGTCGGCGGGGATGCCGAGAGCCTCTGCTACGAGCTCCGTCATCATCGGTGTGCGTGCACCGCCGCCGACCAGCATGACCGCCTGCGGCGGTTCGCCGTTCAGTTCGAGGATCTGCTTGCCGATCGCGTTCGCGAGATGTTCGACCCCGGGTTTTATGGCGGCGAGCACCTGATCGGCGGTGAGCGAGAGCTTCATGCCGAGAATGTCGGTAAAGGAGACGTCCTGCCCATCTGCCGCCTTGCGCTTGATGTCCTCGGCGATGTTGAAGTCGAGGAGGTACTCACGCGAGATGGACTCGGTGATCTCGTCGCCTGCCATCGGAACCATGCCGTAGGCGATGACTGAGCCGTTGCGCGTGATGGCGACGTCCGATGTGCCCGCGCCGATATCGACGAGCACGAGATTCAGATGGCGCATCGTCGGTGGGATGAGGACGTTGATGCCCGCAATCGGCTCGAGCGTGAGGGCGCGCATCTCGAGGTGCGTCTCGCGCAGTGCCGACTGCATGGAGTCCACGACTTGCCGCGGCAGAAAGGTTGCGATGACGGTCGCCGTCGCCTTGCGCCCGCGCTGTCCGATGAGCGTCTTGAGCTCGTTGCCGTCGAGCGTATAGCGGATCGTGCTGTAGCCGACGCAGTAGTAACGCGTTGGATCATCGACCGTGTGGGAGTGAGCCAGTTTTTTCTGTGCCTCCTGCACGCCTGCAAAGTCGAGGTCGCGCTGCTGTGCAGGTGTAATCGTGCCCGTGAAGTCCTGCTCGGCATCCGCTGTCATCGTGTAGAGGGCACGTCCTGCCGCTGCCACGGCGGCACTGGTCAACGGCCCTGTACGCTCCATGAGGCGGTGCTTGACCTCGCGGATGATGGCAGCGACCTGCGGCACATCGTGAATCTGCCCGTCGAGCATGGCACGCGTGCGGTGCTCGAGGCGGTCGGTCGCCAGGATGTGCAGCAGTCCGTCACGCTGTTCAGCGACAATGCCGATCACGCTGCGCGTCCCGATATCGAGCGCGAAGACTAGCTCCTTCGGACGCTCGCGGCGTGTCGGTGCGGCCTGTTCGGTTTTCTTCGGACGACCGCGTTTCTTTGCCGCCGTTTCCGGCCCCTCCTGCACACGTTTTTTGGGGCGGCCGCGCCGCTTTGCGGGTGCAGATGCGGCGGCAGAATCTTCGTTCGTTGTATCCAGATCCGACATTTCGATCTCCCTTGTCAAACACATAGTATATTATCTATATTTTTATTCGTGTTATTTTGGAAAATTCCTGCCGTTCCTCACGGGGGAAATATACGACAAAAAGGTCAGAACAAAGCTGCCGTATGGCAGTTCCGCTCTGACCGGAAGAGAGGGGTCTGAAATGCCGTACGCCCTATATGTCTATACCTGCGTAAAGCAGGTGGGTACCCTAAGTTCGGCTTCCGCGTTCACCGAAGTGTTTCACTTTGACCGAAATCAAATCGGATTCCCTAGAAAATCTGTAGGTTAGACATGGATAAGACATACGCACACCTAAGGCGCACCTTCTTGGTCTTTATGATAGCATAAAAAAAAATACGTCGCAAGACTTGACAAATCGGGGAATATAATAAATATATTGCAGGACGCATGGATGCACTCAGTGATATAATTTTTTCGATCATTGCCGAGAAAACGATGTGTTAAGATGGCGGTGCTGAATTTATCCGTGCTTCCTTAAAATGTGTCTCTCCTCTTTTCCTATGGAGAATACCGTGCTATAATGCTAATGAGAATATGGGAGTAATGTATGGAATGTACTGGCAGGCTCAGTACATTGACAACAGGGAAAGACGGTGCAGACAATGGCAAACATACGTGATGCCGTAGATGCAGTGATTGCTGCCATCATGGCACAGAAGGACTATCTGACGGCAGTGGACGCCAAGACGGGAGACGGCGACCACGGTCTTAACATGGCGCGCGGCTTTACGGCGGCGGAGGAACGCCTCGCAGAGCTGCCGGTGGACGCGCCGCTCGCAGAGGTGCTTCACGAGATCGGGCGTGCGTTCATTGAGAATGTCGGCGGAGCGGCAGGACCGCTCTACGGGATTGCCTTTGTACGCGCGGGCGAGGCGGTCGGCGCAAAGACGCGGCTCGATGTGGCGAGCTTTGAAAAGCTGTTCTCTGCCGGCATTGACGCGATCCAGCGGCGCGGAAAGGCCGTGCGCGGGGATAAGACGATGCTCGATACACTGATCCCGATTCGCGACGCATTCCTGCCGGAGAACGCGGAGGGCAAGAGCCTGCGCGAGTGTCTGGAGGATGCACTCGAGGCGGGACGTGCGGGCGCGGAGTATACGAAGACCATCGCCGCACGGCGCGGACGTGCGGCACTCATCGGTACGCGCAGCATCGGCATCGAGGATCCGGGCGCGATGAGTTCGCTCATCATGTTCCGTGCGCTCTGCGGCTATCTGCGCGGCTGAGCAAAATAACGCAGTCGATTCGTGCCGCCCTGTGACGGCACGATTGTTTTTTGGAGGAAAGTATTTTGGCACAGACGGAAATTCGCACGCGTTTTGCACCCAGCCCGACGGGCTATATGCACATCGGCAATCTGCGCACCGCGCTCTACGGCTATCTGTTCGCGCGCGCGAATGACGGCACATTCATCCTGCGCATCGAGGATACCGACCGCAGCCGCTACGTCGCGGATGCGGTGGACTTCATCCGCCGCACGCTCGACGCGGCGGGCATCATCCCCGACGAGGGACCCGATGAGATCGGCGGAGACTACGGTCCATACGTGCAGAGCGAGCGCATGGCGATCTACAAGCAGTACGCCGAGCAGCTCGTGGCGGAGGGGCATGCCTATCGCTGCTTCTGCCATCAGACGGAGGAGGCAGAACCGGCAGAGGATGGGAAGTCCTACGGCGGCTACCCGCGTACCTGCCGCGACCTCACGCCCGAGGAGGTGCAGGCGCATCTCGACCGGGGCGACGCGTACGTCATTCGGCAGAAGATGCCGCTCGTCGGTGAGACGACGTTCTACGACGTGCTGCACGGGAGCGTAACGATCCCGAACACGGAGCTCGAGGATCAGGTGCTCCTCAAGCGCGACGGGATGCCGACATATAACTTTGCCAATGTCATCGACGATCATCTGATGAAGGTGTCGCATATCATTCGCGGGGCGGAGTTCATCACCTCCACGCCGAAGCACGTCCTCCTCTACGAGGCGTTCGGCTGGGAGCCGCCCGTATTCGTTCATCTCGCGCCCGTCATGGGGCGGGACGACGCAACGGGCAAAACGAGCAAGCTCTCCAAGCGGCATGGGGCGACGAGCTTTGATGATCTCGTGAAGATGGGCTATCCTGCCGCCGCGATCGTCAACTACGTCGCGCTTCTCGGCTGGAGCCCGAAGACGACGAATCAGGAAATTTTCTCGATGGACGAGCTGATCGAGGCGTTCTCGCTGGAGGGGCTGTCGAAGTCTCCCGCCGTGTTCGACTACGATAAGCTCGGCTGGATGAGCGGCGAGTACTTTAAGGCAATGACGGATGCGGCGTTTGCCGAAGCGGCGCGCCCCTATGCGGGCGAGCTTCCCGCGTCGGTCGAGGCGCAGTGGAATGCAATGGCGCGTCTCCTGCGTACGCGCGTCACACGGCTCAGCGATGTGCGTGCGGAGATTGAGTTCTTCGTGACACTGCCGCCCTTTGACGCATCGCTCTATGAGAACAAGCGCAACAAGGTCACACCAGCGGCGGCAGCGGAGCTCCTGCCCGAGCTGATCGGCATCCTCGACGCCCTCGACGGGGATCACTGGGATAACGATCTCCTCTATGCGCTCCTTGAAGAGTGTATCGAGCGTGAGGGCTGGAAGAAAGGCACAGTCATGTGGGTGCTGCGCATCGCTGCGGCGGGGCAGAAGGTCACGCCGGGCGGCGCGACGGAGATCCTCGCCATCCTCGGCAAGGAGGAGAGCCTGCGCCGCCTGCGTGAGGCACAGCGGCAGCTGGCGGAGTGCTGAGGGGATGGATTTCTGCCTTGCAAATTTTGGACTTGACAGCGGCACGGTTTATCGCTATACTGTCTAAGTGTCGCGTCACTGCGGCGCGGGAAGATCATCTGCGGAAGTAGCTCAGTGGTAGAGCACCACCTTGCCAAGGTGGGGGTCGCGAGTTCGAGCCTCGTTTTCCGCTCCATCTTTCGGCGACATAGCCAAGTGGTAAGGCCGAGGTCTGCAAAACCTTTATCCCCAGTTCGATTCTGGGTGTCGCCTCCAATATGAAATGCGGTCTGGAAGGATTCCTTCCAGACTTTTTATGTTATTATGTTATATGCTGCGAAAGGGAAATGAATGCGGGGACGGTATAAAATCCTAGTCTATGGCTGTCAGATGAATGTCGCCGATGCAGAGCGTATGGAGGGACAGCTGCAGGCGGCGGGCTATGTGCGGACGGAGAAGACGGCGGATGCCGATGTCATCCTCATCAATACGTGCTGTGTGCGCGAGACGGCAGAGGACAAGGTCTACGGGAAGATCGGCGAGATCAAGAAGGTCAAGGAACATCATCCACAGCTGATCTTTGGGATTACGGGCTGCATGGCGCAGAAGGAGGGGGAGAACCTCATGCGCCGCGCACCGCACATCGACTTTGTGCTCGGCACGGGCAAGGTGCAGGAGCTGGGACGCATTGTCGCGGAGATCGCGGCGGAGCGCGCGCCCGTGGTGGATGTTGCGCTCGATGCGCACGCGGTGGAGGAGGATCTGCCTATCGCGCGCGGCGGGACACTCTCGGCGTGGGTGCCGATCATGTATGGGTGCAATAATTACTGTACGTACTGCATCGTCCCATACGTGCGCGGACGTGAGCGCAGCCGCATGCCCGAGGAGGTCGTGGCGGAGGTGCGCCGTGCGGCGGCGGACGGCTATCGCGAGGTGACGCTCCTCGGGCAGAATGTCAACTCCTATGGGAAAGATCATGGGCAGGCGGATTTTGCCGATCTCCTGCGTATGGTGGATGCGGTGGAGGGGATTCGCCGCGTGCGCTTTATGACGTCGCATCCGAAGGACATCAGCGACAAGCTGATCGACACGATCAAAAACGGCACGCATATCTGCGAGCACATTCATCTGCCTGTGCAGTACGGAAGCAACCGCATCCTGAAGGCGATGAACCGTGTCTATACAGTGGAGCAGTACCGTGAGCGCGCACGGCGCGTGCGCGAGGCCCTGCCGGGGGCGAGCCTCACGACGGATCTCATCGTGGGCTTCCCGGGGGAGACGGAGGAGGACTTCGCAGAGACACTGGATTTCCTGCGCGAGATGCGCTATGACGCGGCGTATACGTTCCTTTACTCGAAGCGCTCGGGCACGCCTGCCGCAGCAATGGCGGCGCAGGTGCCGGATGAGGTGAAGCACGCGCGTCTGGAGCGCTTGATGGCAGTGCAGAACGAGATCAGCCGAGCGATCAATGAGGGGCTGCGCAGTGCGCAGGCCGAGGTGATGGTCGAGGGCGCGAGCAAGAACGATCCCGCCGTGTGGAGCGGGCGCACGCGCACGAATAAGATTGTCCTCTTTCCGCATGGGGCGGAGCGCGTGGGCGATTTTGTGCAGGTGAAGATCACGCAGCCGCAGACTTGGGTGTTGAAGGGCGAGGTTGTTCGGTAGATTTCGGTATAGGGGGCGAGTTCCACGCGAACACTTCGCTGCGCAAGCGTTCGCGCGCTGATTCGCTTAAATACCGACGGATTCCTGAAACGCGCTTCGCTTGGACGCCAGAAATCCGTCGGGGCGAAACGCGCGAGCGGTCAACGTCGACCAATCACACATCGCTAACGCTCGTGTTCTTGGGACGTTTTCCCATACGACCTGTTTCCCAATCAGCTACGCCCTGCGGGCTTGCTTCTTGGACAGGTCAGTATTTTCTCACTTGCTTCACTAGGGTTCGCTCAGGGCTTCACATCATGTACACACCGCACTCACAAAGCCTCCCCTGCCAGAGCGGGGGAGGTGGCACGCATTAGCGTGACGGTGGGGGCGCTTTGAACAATGCGTTGCTATCTTTTGTTTTTATCACATGATTTAGGAGGTTTGTTATGGACGCGCAGAATGTGACGCCGATGATGCAGCAGTATCTCGCCGCGAAAGAGGCGCATCCGGGCGAGCTCCTTTTCTTTCGTCTGGGCGACTTCTACGAGATGTTCTTCGACGACGCGAAGGTGGCGGCGAAGGAGCTCGGGCTGACGCTGACGAGCCGCAGCGGCGATCTCGAGAAGAATCCCATGTGCGGCGTTCCCTATCATGCGGCGGACAGCTATATCGCGCGTCTCGTCGCAAAGGGGTTCAAGGTGGCGATTGCCGAGCAGATCGGCGACCCGAAGGCAAAGGGGTTGACGCACCGCGAAGTAGTGAAGGTGGTCACGCCGGGCACGGCGCTCTCCGATGAGGCACTGCGTGATGCGTCCAACATCTACATCGTGCTCCTGCACGAGCCTGCGCCGGGACAGTTCGTCCTCGCGGGCGCGGACATCACGACGGGCGAAGCGTTCTATGCCGTCTACGCGGGCGAGCATGCGGCGCAGCAGATCATGGATGAGCTCTATCGCCGTATGGCGGCAGAGCTGCTCCTGACGGAGGGCTTTTCCCTTGCGGATGAGGTGCGGGCTTTTCTTGCGCACCGTCTGCCGCACTGCGCCGTCTCCGTTGTCAGCAGGGAGGCGGATGCGGCACTTCCCGTGCAGCATTTCCCTGCGGAGGAGATTCCGTGCGATGCGGGGGCGCGGGCGGCACTCGCAGTGCTCCTCACCTATCTGCATGAGACGGTGATGGCGGATCTCTCGCAGATCAATCGCCTCGCCTTCCTCGATGCGGCGGAGACGATGCAGCTCGACACCTATACGCTGCGCAATCTTGAGATCACACGCAGTCTGCGCGACGGCGGGAAAAAGAATACTCTCTTTGACGTGCTCGACTTCACGCGCACGCCGATGGGAACGCGCCTTCTCAAGGCGTGGCTGGAACATCCTCTGCTCACGCCGCACCGCATTGATGCACGGCTGGATGCGGTGGCAGAGCTGGTGGAAAAGAGTACGCTGCGCGATGCCCTGCGCGATGCCCTGCATACGGTCTATGACTTCGAGCGGCTCCTGACGCGCATTGAGACGCAGACGGCGAACGCACGCGATCTCGTCGCTCTGCGCATCTCGCTCGCCGCCCTGCCCGCCGTGCGCGCGTGCCTCGCAGCGGCAGTGAGCCGCCTCCTTGTGCGTGCGGCAGGGGAGATCGAGACCTTTGATGCTCTGCGTGACGAGCTCACGCATGCACTCGTGGATGAGCCGGGGCTCTCGGTGCGCGAGGGCGGCATGATCCGTGCGGGCTATGATGCCGATCTCGACGAGCTCCGCCGTTTTTCCCATGACAGCAAGTCCCTCCTGCAGGAGATGGAGGAACGTGAACGCACGCGGACGGGCATCAGGACGCTCAAGATCGGCTACAACAAGGTGTTCGGCTACTACATCGAGGTGCGCCACAGCGGGCGCGATCAGGTGCCTGAGGGCTATATCCGCAAGCAGACGCTCGCGAATACGGAGCGCTTTATCACGGAGGAGCTGAAGGACTTCGAGGCGAAGATTCTCGGCGCAGAGGAGAAGATCACCGCCCTTGAGTATCATCTCTTCACAGAGCTGCGCGAGCGCGTATGTGAGCAGCTCGTGCCGATTCAAGGCGTCGCCCGTGCGATTGCGCGTGTTGATGTCCTGCAGAGCCTTGCGGCGGCGGCGGCATCGTACCGCTATGTCCGCCCGACCGTGGGCGCAGACGGCGGCATCCGCATCCGTGACGGGCGGCATCCGCTTGTGGAGCGCATTCTGCAGCGCGATGTGTTCGTCCCAAACGATACGGAACTCAGCCACGGCGGAACAGAGACGATGCTCATCACGGGACCGAATATGGCGGGGAAATCCACCTATATGCGGCAGGTTGCCCTCCTCACGCTCATGGCGCAGGTCGGCAGCTTCGTCCCTGCGCGTACGGCGGAGATCGCACCCGTCGACCGCATCTTTACGCGCATCGGCGCGAGCGACGACCTCGTGAGCGGGCAGAGCACCTTCATGGTGGAGATGAACGAGGTCGCACAGATCCTGCGCGAGGCGACGAGGGACAGCCTCGTGATTCTCGACGAGATCGGGCGCGGCACGAGCACCTTTGACGGCATGAGCATCGCGCGCGCGGTGGTGGAGCATATCGACGGCCGCATCCACGCCAAGACGCTGTTTGCGACGCATTACCATGAGCTGACGGAGATGGAGAACGAGCGCATCCGCAACTACTGTATTGCCGTGCGCGAAAAGGGAAAAAATGTCGTATTCCTGCGGCGCATCGTCGCAGGGGCGGCGGATAAGTCCTACGGCATCCACGTCGCACGCCTCGCAGGTCTGCCGCAGCGCGTGACGGAGCGCGCGGAGGAGATCCTGCACGCACTGGAGGCGGCTGCGCCGCAGAGTGCACCGCAGGAGACATCGGTGCAGAAGACATCCGATGCGGGGATGGCGTCGCTCTTTGCGGGCGGGACGCTCGACGAGCTGCGTGCGCTCGATGTGATGACGATGACGCCGCTTGAGGCACTGAATACACTCTATCGTCTGCAGGAACAGGCGCGAAAGGAGGAGGGTGAGGGATGACACGGATTCACGTATTGGACGATGCAACCATCAACAAGATCGCGGCAGGCGAGGTGGTTGAGCGGCCTGCCTCTGTCGTAAAAGAGCTGGTCGAGAACGCGATGGATGCGGGCGCGACAGCGGTCGAGGTCGAGATCATGGGCGGCGGCACGAGCTTTATCCGTGTGACGGACAACGGACGCGGCATGACCGGAGAGGATGCGCGCGCGGCGATTCTGCGCCATGCGACGAGCAAGATTGCCGCCGCCTCCGATCTCGAGACGATTGCGACCCTCGGCTTTCGCGGCGAGGCGCTGCCGACGATCGCGTCCGTGTCACATTTTTCTCTCCTGACGCGGCAGGCGGCGGATGATCTCGGCACGCGCGTCGACATCAGCGGCGGCGGTACGCCCATGATTGAGGACGCGGGCTGTGCAGTCGGGACGAGTGTGCGCGTCGAGGATCTTTTCTTCAACACACCCGCGCGCAAGAAATTTCTCAAGACGAATGCGACCGAGGCGGGGAAGATCAGCGATTACGTGATCCGCCTCGCACTCTCACGCCCCGACATTGCGTTCCGCTTCATCAACAACAACCGCATGACCATCATGACGGCGGGAGACGGAGACCTCGCCCGTACGATTGGGAGCATCTACGGCGGCGATGCGGCGAGCGCACTGATTCCGCTGGATTTTTACGACGATGCAGCGGATATCCGCATCACGGGCTATATTTCGAAGCCATCCCTGATTCGCAGCAGCCGCGCGTGGCAGACCTACATCGTCAACGGGCGGACGATCCAGAACCGCGCGATTGCGAAGGCGATCGACAATGTGTACCGCTCCCTCGTGCCGAAGATGGGCTTCCCGCTCGCCGTCATCGTCATCACCGTGCCGCAGCGCACGATTGATGTGAATGTGCATCCGCAGAAAACGGAGATGAAGTTCGAGGATGAGGGGCGTATTTTTAAGGCAGTCTACAAGGCGGTGCTCGACGCCATTCGCGGCGCGGCAGGAGAGACGACGGGGATTGCCGCCGCAGTGGAAAAGCCGAAGTTCCACTACGAAGCAGTGCCGCTCGATGTGAGCACGCCGTCCGCATCGCCTGTCTCTGCCCCGGCACGCGGCTATGCCGCTCCGACGCCGCACCCGCAGACCGTCCACGAGGCCGTGCAGTGGGCAGGCGCATGTGTCGATCTGCGTACGGCACAGGATGCTGTGCAGGAGGCCCGCGCACAGGAGCGTGCGGCGTTCTCGGACGTGCCGTCTGCACCGCGGGCGGCGCAGGGGGACGATATCTCCATGGAGGAGCGAATGCTTCCCATCGGGCAGGTCGACCTTACCTACATTATTGCTCAGAGCACTGCGACGCTCTACATCATCGATCAGCATGCGGCGCATGAGCGCATCCTCTTTGACCGCTTTTCGGCGCAGACGGATGGGATTCCCTCCCAGCAGATGCTCGTGCATGCCATTCTTTCGTTCGATGCACACGAGGCACAATATATTGAAGAAAATGCGGAGCTCTTTGACCGCCTCGGCTTTCATCTGGAGGCGGCGGGGGAGCGCACCTACCGCCTGACGGAGACGCCCGCCGATGTCCCGACGGAGGAGGCGGAGGGCATCATCCGTGAGATCCTCGCATCCCTCGGCGACCTGCACACCGCAACCCCTGCGAATCTGCGCGAGGCGGGGATTGCGACGATGGCGTGCCGTGCAGCGATCAAGGCGGGCGAGGAACTGAGCATCCGCCAGATGGAGATCCTCTTGGAGGAGCTGCGTGCGACGCCGTTTCCCTTTACCTGTCCGCATGGGCGTCCGACGATCCTGAAGTTCGGTACACACGACCTCGCGAAGATGTTCAAGCGCACGGGGTTTGGTCTGTGACGTGCGGGACGGTCAGCGCCGTCGTGACGACCGTGCGGCGCGGCCAGAAATTCGCCGCAGCAAATCGTGCACTTGCGGCGCGGACGGCGGCGCAGCTCGGTATTCCAAACGTCCCGCGCGGCAGTGACTCGCTCGATGAGATGCGAACAGCGTACGGTGTGGATGCCGTGCTCGTCGCGCGGCGCGGTCTCTTGACGGCGGTGACGGCAGAGGGGCAACTGTTCTTTCATCCCGGCATGGCGCATCTGCGCATCAAGAATCTGCGAAGAGGACAGGGAGACCATCTCGTCCATGCGCTCGGCCTCACGGAGGGGATGCGCGTCCTCGACTGCACGCTCGGCACGGGGGCGGATGCCATCATCGAGAGCTTTGCCGTCGGGGCGGCGGGCAGCGTGACGGCACTGGAGGCGAATCCCATCATCGCGGCGGTGATCGGCGACGGGCTTGCACATGCGACGGGGGATAACTACGAGATGCACGCGGCGATGCGGCGCATCAGCGTCCATGCGGCAGATGCGCTGGACTATCTGCGCGCACAGGCGGACGGGAGCTATGACGCCGTCTACTTTGACCCGATGTTCCGCCGCCCCGTTCATGAGAGCGAGGGGATGAATGCCCTGCGCACCCTCGCCGATGCGCGTGCCCTCACCGCGGAAGTGATCGCCGAGGCGCGGCGCGTCGCACGCCGCCGCGTCGTCATGAAGGAGCGGCAGGGGAGCAGGGAGTTCGCCCGTCTCGGATTTACTGACCTCGCGGGCGGCAGGTACAGCCGCGTCGCCTACGGCGTGATGGAGGTATGATTCCTTAAACTCCGCCAAATAATTTCATAAGTTGTACTTAAGTTTCTTTTATGTTCTGCCGATATACAAGGTGGAACATTTTATTTTTGTGCAAAAAAGGAGGTGAGATGATGAGAATTGCAGACGATTCGATGGCGCTGGTCGGGCAGGGAAGCAGGGGGACCGACCATGGACGAAGAGCGATGGGCAGCAGCGGCGCATCGTTTGCACAGGTACTGGAAGGGGCGAAAGAGCGCGTCCGCTTTTCGCAGCATGCGGAGGAGCGGCTGCAGCGGCGCGGTGTGACGCTCACGAACACGGAGCTCGAGAAGCTGGGCAGTACGATTGACCGCATGAGAGAGAAGGGCGCAAGGGAAGCCCTGATCTACATGAAGGACAGTACAGCAATGGTCGTCTCTGTGACGAACCGCACCGTCATCACGGCACTTGACGACGTGACGGCGGCAGACAGTATTTTCACGAACATTGACAGTGCAGCCATTATCTGAGAAAAGCTGGACCTACGGGAAGCTTTTGACCGCGCGCGACTGGTGCGGTCAGCGGGATGCGGAGGCATCCCATCGGTGCATTTCCTCAGGGAGGAGTGTACGCATATCACAGAGATGGCTCTTCCTTTGCGCTGTCAGACTGGCAAAGGAGAGATTCATTATGATCCGTTCCATGTTTTCGGCTGTTTCCGGCCTCAAAGGCCATCAGACACGCATGGATGTCGTCGGCAACAACATCGCGAACGTCAACACGACAGGCTTCAAGGCGAGCCGCGTTACGTTCGCAGATATGATCTCGCAGAACCTCTCGGGTGCATCCTCGCCGAACGGCACGATCGGCGGCGTGAACCCGAAGCAGATCGGTCTTGGTATGTCCGTCGCGTCGACTGACCTCATCTACACGAACGGCTCCGTCCAGCAGACGGGCAAGAACACGGACGTTGCGATTTCGCGCGGCGACGGGCTCTTTGTCGTCAAGCGCGGCAATCAGCAGTTCTATACGCGCAACGGCGCGTTCGGCTTTGATGCGGAGGGGAACCTCACCATCCCAAGCACGGGTCTCTACGTGCAGGGCTATATAGCGAACAACGGCGTCCTCAATGTCGCGGGGGACAATACGACGAAGATCCAGATCCCCGCAGGCAAGTCCATGGAGGCAGCGACAACTGCAACGGCATCCTATACAAAAAACCTCAATGCGTCAACGCCTGGGTATGAGGTGGCAAACACTCTTGTGAAATATGCGGACGGCACCTCAGAGACGGTTGCGAACTATACCCCGACGGAAACGGGGCGCATCTCGCTGACGCTCTCGACGGGTGAGACCGTCACACTGGACGGCACAGCAACCTATCCGTTCGATACGGCAACTCCTGTGAACGGCAAGACACTCTACACGTCTAAGATTTCCAACATCACGGCATCGGCTACGGGCAAGGTGGATCTCAAGCTGGGGATTGATCCCACAAACGCTTCCAGCCCCAAAAAGATTGCAGGCGCCACGGTGGATATCTCTCTCACAGGGCTTGAAAGTGGTACCTATGCCTATGGCGGGACGTATAATATCAGCGGAACGATTAGGAAAGTAACGACGGTCGGTACGAATGAAATCGAGCTGGAACTGGCTGCGGACAACAACTTTACCAATCCGAAGACGGTGACCACGGTCACCGTTCCGAGCCCGACAACCTTCACCTACAAGGTCGGTGACACCTACAACGGACAGCTCAAGATCAAAGAGGTAAAGGGGCAGCCTGGATCAATTCTGGCGACGGCGGACGGCAATAAGGCGAAACTCGCCGCCGCTGAGACCGTGACGAGTGCGACGCAGACCTTCCCGCGCGTGGCCACGGCTGCAGACGGCAAGGTTGCATCGACTTCGCGTGTCTCTGTCTATGAGTACAACAACAAGACGGTCTCAGGGGTAGTGCTCAATACAAAAAGCGGCACATCCATCGACGGACTTGTGGCAAAGAGCTATGGGACAGGAGATACGTTCTATCCTTCTGTGGCAACGACGATCACCGTGTATGATTCGCTCGGTGCAAAGCATTCGGTTCCTGTTGTTTATACGAAGGCAGAGAACAATAAATGGACCATCTCCCTTGGCAGCGGCGGAGACTCCTATACCATCAAGGAGGCGGATGGCACAACGACGACGGTCGCGCTCACGAAGACCGATCTGAAATTTGATACGTCGGGGGCGTACATCAGCGGATCGGCGTCACTGAATCTTGTCTATAATAACGGCGCAGCACCGCAGCAGGTGTCCCTCAACCTCGCCGCGATCACGCAGTACTCAGGTACGACGACGATCGCGGCAGACTCCGACGGAAATGCGGCAGGCACGCTCTCGAGCGTCGATATTGACAGTACGGGCGTGATCACGGGGACGTACACGAACGGCGTCCGTCAGAAGGAAGCCCAGATCGCGATGGCGCAGTTCAACAACCCGTCCGGTCTCACGAAGATGGGCGGGAACCTCTATCAGGAGTCGAACAACTCCGGTACGCGTACGATCAGCGGCGCGTCGGATATCGGCACGGAGCTGACGACTTCGGCACTTGAGATGTCGAACGTGGATCTTGCCGATCAGTTCTCCGACATGATCATCACACAGCGCGGCTTCCAGTCGAACTCGAAGATGATTACCGTCTCCGATGAGATGCTTGAGACGCTGATCAATATGAAGCGGTAAAGCCATATAGCTAGGCGGAGAGTCATCTGTATAGATGACTCTTTTCTATTTCGCTGTGTTTCCGCTGCGGCCCGTTTTCCGCTTCGTTTGGACGAAAAATCTACGCTAATCTGACGAATTTCGTTTTATCAGTGAGTCCTTAACAAAGAAAGATAGTTTTCCCCTATAAAACTTAGACTTTACTAATGATGTATACATGATGTATAATAAGATACGTTGTTATTATACCTGTGCAGAGTTGGGACTCTGCGCAGCAGAATGGGGGAGTTGTTTTCATGGAAATGATGCTGGGATTCATCGTCCTGCTCGTCTGCCTGATCGTCGGCGTGCGGCATGGTGGATTGGGACTGGCGGTGATCAGCGGCTTCGGTCTCGTAATCTACACGTTTATCTTCGGCTATCAGCCGGGGAAGCCGCCGATCGATGTTATGCTGATCATCCTCGCGGTGGTCACCTGCGCAGGCTTCCTGCAGACTTCGGGCGGACTGACGGTCATGCTGAAGTATGCAGAGAAGTTCCTGCGCAATAACCCGAAGCACGTCACGATTCTCGCGCCGTTGACGACGTGGTTTCTGACGGTGCTCTGCGGTACGGGGCACGTCGTCTATACGATGTTCCCGATCATCTATGATATTGCCATCAAGCAGGGCATCCGCCCCGAGCGTCCGATGGCCGTCTCGTCCGTCGCGTCGCAGATGGGCATCTGTGCATCGCCGGTCTCGGTCGCTGTTGTCTCGATGGTGGCATTTCTCTCCGTGTCGGGACACGACTTTACCGTGTTCCAGGTGCTCTCGGTCTCCATCCCTGCTACGGGGCTGGGCGTGTTCTTTGCGGCACTTTGGAGCTATCGCCGCGGCAAGGATCTTGACCAGGATGAGCGCTTCCAGGAGTTCATCCGTGATCCGGAGAACAAGCAGTATGTCTATGGTGATTCGGAGAGCCTCCTTGATAAGGAATTGCCGAAGGAATACTATCGTGCGATGATTATCTTCTTCATCGGCATCATTGCGATTGCTGTGCTCGGCAACTTCCCGGAGCTTCTGCCGAAGTTCCCGCCGAAACCGGATGCCGCGCCGAAGGCGATCTCGATGGTTGTCGTCATCCAGATGGTCATGCTGCTCGTTGGTGCGACGATCCTCGTCTCCTGCAAGGTCAAGGCAAAGGATGTCGGCAACTCGCAGGTCTTCCGTTCGGGTGTCGTTGCTCTCGTCTCGGTTTACGGTGTCGCATGGATGGCAGATACCTATTTCATGAATCACATTGCCTTCCTCAAGCAGTTCCTCGGCGCTGCGGTGCAGTCTTATCCGTGGGCGTACGCCGTGCTGGCGTTCCTCACGTCGAAGCTCGTGAACTCGCAGGGGGCGGCGATTGCGATTGTCGTACCGATGGCGATCAACGTGGGTGTCGATCCGATCCTCATCCTTTCGTTCATCTCGGCATGCTACGGCTACTTCTTCCTGCCGACCTATCCGTCCGATCTTGCGTGCATCGGGTTTGACCGTTCGGGTACGACGCGTATCGGCAAGTACATCCTGAACCATTCGTTCATGATTCCTGGACTGATCGGGGTCTCCTCGGGATGCTGCGTCGGCTATGTGATCGCACATCTGCTCTTTTAACAGGAGCTGCTGCATATCCTCGAAGCTGCTATGCCGGTATTCCCCAAGCCTTCCCCGTTATCACGGGGAAGGGGGACCGCGTAAGCGGTGGAAGGGGCACAAAGAGGGCGTTGTACGAAGCTTTTAGCTTCGTACAACGCCCCTTTTCTTTGAATATGATGTTACTCCGTATGTGATGCGTCGTCCCTGTGGCGGAGGATGTCCTTGCTGAAGTCGATGAAGGACTGCGCGGCGTTTGAGATGTAGCGGTCGCGCTTCCACGCAAGTCCCACGTCGACGTAGACGGGATTGGCGAGCGGGAGGGCGCGGATGCCGTGCGCGCTGCTGGCAATCATGTCGAGCAGGAAGGCGTTGCCGACACCGCTCGCGACGAGCCCCATAATGGTGACCACCTGATTCGACTCGAGCACGATATTCGGTGTGATGCCTGCCGCAGCCATCTTTTGCAGCATGGTCTGCCGCAGGAAGGAGCCCTCCTTCAGCATGATGAGGTTGTGGTCCGCGACGTCCTGCAGGGTGATCGCCTTGCGTGCAGCAAGGTCGCCGTGCTCGGGCACGCAGCAGACGATCTGACGGCGTGCCATCGGCAGGAGCTGCAGATTGGGTGCGGCCTCGGGGATGATGATGATGCCGAAGTCCAGCTCGTCGCGCTCCAGCTGTTCGCGGATGGCGACCGAACCCTCCTCGTGGAGGTAGACGTCGAGATGCGGGTAGCGCCGCTGAAAGCTGGAGAAGATCTCGGGAAACAGATATGCGCCCATCATCGGCGGGATGCCGATTTTGATCGTTCCCTTCAGCAGCTGCTTGTAGTCGTTGATCTCGAGGACGGCATCCTGTATGTTGCGCAGCGCCACTTCGACGCGCTCTAAAAAGACTGCGCCCTCGGGGGTCAGCGAGAGCTGCTTCTGGCTGCGGTCAAAGAGCTGGATGCCAAGTTCGCTTTCGAGCTTTTTTATCGCGACAGTGATGTTCGGCTGGGAGACGCGCAGGCGTTCGGCGGCACGCGTGATGTTTTTCAGACGGCTCGCCATTTGGAAGTACTCGAGCTGTCGCAGTTCCATGAGATCACCCTCCAATAAACTTTCTTTATACGTACTACATTATATCATACTTTCAACCAATATATGATAGGATAAGAAAAATTTATCGAAAAATTTTTCTTTGTTTTTTTTAAGATTTTTTAAAAAGGAGGTAGGATTTTTCCTTGCGTTATGGAATAATATAGGAAGATGTTGACGTGTGTCTGACGGATCAGACGGGTATGCGTTCGGCGACGGCGAGAAATGGAATGGGGGCCTTTGTTTTGGAAAAATCAACAGTCATCGGGATTCTTATGGGACTCATCTCGGTCTTTGTCGGTATGATATTGAAGGGGGCACCGCTGACGGCGCTCAATAACCCGGCGGCGTTCCTCATCATCATTGGCGGTACGTTTTCGTGCCTGTTCATTGGATTTCGCATGGAACAGCTGGGGAATTTTTTCAATCTCATCAAGAAGACCTGCCAAGTCCCCCAGCTTCAGGAAAAGGGGCAGCTCGTGCAGCAGTTCATCGAGTTGTCGCAGATTGCGCGCCGCGAGGGCATTCTTGCCCTTGAGAGCAAGGCGCAGGAGATCCAGGATCCGTTCTTCCGCACGGGGCTTGGCATGGTCATTGATGGTATGGATCCGGACTTCGTGGGGGATGTTCTGGATGCCGAGCTTGCGATCATGCAGGAGCGTCATGCCGAAGGACGCTCGATGTTCACACAGGCTGGTACGTATGCGCCGACGCTTGGCGTTCTGGGTGCCGTTGTCGGTCTGATCGCGGCACTCGGCAACCTGAACGATATCGACAAGCTCGGTCACTCGATCGCGGCGGCGTTCGTTGCGACAATCCTCGGTATCTTTACGGGATATGTTCTTTGGCATCCATTTGCGAATAAACTCAAGATCATATCGGAGCACGAGGTTAGTCAGAAGCGCATGATCATCGAGGGGATTCTGTCGCTCCAGGCCGGCGATTCGCCGACAGCAATTGAAGCGAAGCTCATGGTATTTATCCCGCAGACGGAGCGTGAGGCGCTGAAGGGAGAGGGCTGATATGGCGAGAAAGAAGCGCGGGAAGCCCCATGAGGAGGAACTCAACGAGGCTTGGCTCCTGCCCTACTCTGATCTGATGACGCTGCTCTTGGCGCTCTTTATTGCACTTTTTGCCATGTCGCAGACGGATGCGTCGAAGATGCAGGCTCTCGCGCAGGCCTTCACGGCGGCATTCAATATGGGCGGTCCGTCGTTCTTCAGCGGGATGGGACCATCGACAGCACCCAGTCCTCCAACGATGACGAACGGTGCCAATACGGCAGACGCCGCCTACATGAAGGAGAATCAGGATCTCTCAGAGGCACAAAAGAAGCTGGACCAATATATTAAGGACAATAATCTGCAGGATCAGGTGAGCACGGAACTAACCGAAGAAGGATTAATGGTTCGCTTGAAGGAGAAGGCGCTCTTCTCCTCCGGGTCTGCTGTCCTTCAAGGAGACGCGGAAAAGATTGTTCCTGTCATTGCCGGGGTGCTCGCTTCGCTTCCCGAGCGCGTAACGATCTCCGGTCACACGGACAATGTGCCGATTGCAACGGCACAGTATCCGTCGAACTGGGAGCTGAGCTCGGCGCGTGCCGTCAGCCTGATGCGCGGCGTGATGGCAGTGCAGCCCTCGCTGAACCCGGCGCGGTTCAGTGCGCTCGGCTACAGCGAGTATCGTCCGATTGCGTCGAACGATACGGAGGAGGGGCGTGCGCAGAACCGCCGCGTTGAGGTGTTCATCGCGCGCAGTATGCGCTTCGCCGGTGCATCGACCGATGGCAGCGACAATGAGCCAAAGACGGGGACGACGGCACCGACAACGGCTGCGCCTGCAGCGGGCAGCGCGGGAGCGTCCGGCGACGCGTACAAGCTGTCGACGGATATGCGCCCGGCACCGCAGTCGCCCGGCGTCGTGCCCGAGCCGCTGCGTCACTGACAGGCACGGCAGGGATGTATCCATGAATTTTGAAGGGATTATTGCGTGGCGCAATAATCCCTTTTCTGTTATGATAGAGGAGATGTCATGATTCTGGGGGTCGGCTGTGATATTATCCGCGTGGCACGCGTGGCGCGTGCGGCAGAGAAGGAGCATTTCCTCACGCGCGTCTATACGCCCGCTGAACGTGCCTACGCCATGCAGCGCGGCGCAGGGTGCGCTGCAAGTCTCGCCGCGCGATTTGCGGGCAAGGAGGCGGTGCTGAAGGCGTTTGGCACGGGGCTGCGCGGTGGTACGCTCCACGATGTGGAGATTCTGCCCGATGCGCTCGGTGCGCCCAAGGTGCATCTTCACGGATTCTTCGCGGCGCGTGCGGCGGAGATGGGCGTGACGCGCGTCTGGGTTACGCTCAGTCACGAGAAGGAATATGCGACGGCTTACTGTATATTGGAGGGTCAGTGATGAACGTATCGTTTGCAGAGGATATGCGTCGGATCGACGGCGCAGTGGAGGAGAGCTACGGGCTGCCTGCTGCTGCCCTGATGGAGAATGCGGGGCGGCGCTCGGCCGAGGAAGCAGCGCAGTTGATCGGCGGCGCGGCAGGCAAGGTGTTCGCTGTCTTTGCGGGCGGCGGCAATAACGGCGGTGACGCCTTTGCTGCGGCGCGACATCTCATCAACATGGGCGCGCGCGTGAAGATGTTCTTCATTGGGGCAGAGGAGCGTCTCAGTCCTGCGGCTCACGCGATGTACAGCGCGCTGCGGGCGATGGGCATAGAGATTCGTCCTCTTGCGGGTGACCGCGATTGGGATCGTCTGCGCGTTTCGCTGCGCTTTGCCGATGCGGTGGTGGATGGTATCCTCGGCACGGGCGTCAAGGGAGAGCTCCGCAAGACGGCACTGCGCCTGATCGAGGAGATCAATGCAGCGGGCAAGCCAACGCTTGCCATCGATATTCCGAGTGGAGTGGAGGCGGATACGGGTCGGATCGCCTCCATCGCCGTCCGCGCCGATCGGACGCTCGCCCTCGGCCTGCCGAAGGTGGGGCACTTCCTCGGTCAGGGAGCGAATGCGGCGGGCGAGCTGCTCGTCGATGACATCGGCATCCCCCATGCCCTTCTTGCCGGTGAGGGGATGCGGCAGTCGCTCATCACACAGGATGCAGCGGCAAAGCTGCTGCCGCCGCGTGCGCGTGACGTACACAAGGGGACGTGCGGACGTATTCTCGTGCTCGCCGGTTCGCTCGGCATGACGGGGGCGGCGGCACTCGCAGCAGAGGCGGCACTGCGCGGCGGCACTCGCAGCAGAGGCGGCACTGCGCGTCGGCGCGGGGCTCGTGACGCTCGCCGTGCCCGAGCGCATCTATCCTGTTCTGGCTGCGAAGCTGACCGAGGTGATGGTCGTTCCGCTGCCCGATGAGGGCATGGGCTATTTCGGTGGAGAGGATGCGCGGCAGAAGGCGCTCTCGCTCGCGGCGCGTGCGGATGCCGTGCTCATCGGTCCCGGCATTGGGCGTGCGGCGGAGACGGGTGAGTTTGTGCGGCTCTTTGCCGCGGAGGTCAAGGCTCCGCTTGTGATGGATGCGGATGCGATCGCAGCGTTCACGGGGCATCTCGATGCACTGCGCGATCTGCCGCAGGTGCCAATTCTGACGCCGCATCTCGGTGAGTTTTCCGCGCTCCTCGGCGTGGAGACGGAGGAGGCGTCAGAGGATCTGTTCCGCATGGCACGGGACGCGGCACGTGATCATCAGGCGGTGTTTGTGGTCAAGGGGGCGTGCACCATTGTGGTCTATCCCGATGGCGATGCGTTCTTTACGACCTGCGGCAATGCGGGCATGGCGACGGCGGGCGCAGGTGATGTGCTCGCGGGCGCGATTGTCGGGCTGATGCGCCAGATGGAGAGCGGGATGACGCCGATTGTGGGCGTGTGGCTGCACGGATATGCGGGAGATCGCGCCTACGAGAAGCGCGGAAACGGTCTGATCGCGGGCGATATTCTAAAGCGTCTGCCGCGTGCACGCAGGGAGCTGGATGCGGCGGCGCGGTAAATCCATTTGACAAGGACGGATGATGGTACTATGATAGGACGTACATCTTGAAAGAAGGGGGCACTTTTTATGGCAAAGGCGGATTTGGACTGGGAGAATTTGGGATTTGCCTATCGTTCTCTGCCGCAGCGTTATGTGTCGAACTATGCGAATGGGACGTGGGACGAGGGAGGCCTGACCTCCGACGCAACGGTCGCGATCAGCGAGTGTGCGGGGATTCTGCAGTACTGCCAGGAGGTCTTTGAGGGGCTGAAGGCCTATGAGACGGTGGACGGGCATATTGTGACGTTCCGTCCTGATCTCAATGCAGCGCGCATGTATGACTCGGCAGCGTATCTGGAGATGCCGTCCTTTCCGAAGGAGCGCTTCCTAGAGGCGGTCGATGCGGTGGTCAAGGCGAACCGTGACTACGTTCCGCCCTACGGTACGGACGCGTCGCTCTACCTGCGCCCCTTTATCTTCGCGTCGGGCGAGGTCATCGGTGTAAAGCCCGCCGATGAATATCAGTTTCGCCTTTTCGCGACGCCCGTGGGCTCGTACTTCAAGGGCGGCATCAAGCCGATCCGCCTCTGCGTGAGTGCGTTTGACCGTGCGGCTCCCCATGGCACGGGCCATATCAAGGCGGGGCTGAACTATGCGATGAGCCTGCACGCCTATATGGCCGCACATGCGGCAGGGTTCGACGAGAATATGTTCCTCGATGCGGCGACACGCACGCATGTCGAGGAGACGGGCGGAGCAAACTTCCTCTTCATCAAGAAGGACGGCACAGTGGTGACGCCGAAGTCACCGTCGATCCTGCCGTCTGTAACGCGCCGCTCGCTCGTCTACATCGCAGAGCACGTGCTCGGGCTGAAGGTGGAGCATCGCCCCGTGGCGTTCGAGGAGCTGAATGACTTTGCAGAGTGCGGGCTCTGCGGTACGGCGGCAGTGATCTCTCCCGTCGGCTCGGTGACGCACGGCGACCAGGTGATCGCATTCCCGAGCGGCATGGAGCACATGGGGCCCGTGCTGCAGAAGCTCTACGATACGCTGCGCGGCATTCAGCTCGGTACGGTGGAGGCACCGGAGGGGTGGATCCGCAAGATCTGCTAATTTTAGGAAGCACGGATAAATTCAGCACCAATCTGACGGATTTCATTTTATCAGCATTTCCTTGAATATGTTTCGGGACGGATGTATGTGGAGGCAATTCTACACGCACCGTCCCGAAATTTTTTTTGAGGGCCCCTCAGGTCACAAGGATTTTTCCCATTCGGCTAGAAGTGTTAATATATACAGAAATGGGATGCTTGGAACGTGGGGGGTTGCTATGCCACTTGATTTTACGATGCCGACGCAGTTTCGCGGCATCCTTTCGACCATCACGCTGCTGGATGTACTGGACATCCTGATCGTGGCGGTCATTCTCTATCGTGTCTATGTGATGCTGAAGGATACGCGCGCCATTACGCTCGGCAAGGGCATTCTCGTCCTGCTCGGTGTAACGGTTGTGGCGAATTATCTGAATCTGCACGTGATCTCGTGGCTGCTGCAAAAGGCGGTGACGCTGCTCTTTGTCGCGCTCCCGATTGTCTTTCAGCCGGAGCTGCGCCGCGCGCTGGAGCATCTCGGTCAGGGCAAGTTTTTCCGCCCCGGTACGCTCCTCGACGATGAGGAGGCGCAGAGCACGATCCGCGAGATTCGCAGCGCGGTAAAGATTCTCTCGGCGAATAAGATCGGCGCACTGCTCGTCATCGAGCGCGACATGGGGCTGAATGATATCAGTGCGACGGGCATCCAGATCGACGGTCTCATCACGTCGGATTTTCTGATGAATGTGTTCATTCCGAATACGCCGCTGCATGACGGTGCGGCGGTCATTCGCGGCAAGCGGCTGATCGCGGCGGGCTGCCTCCTGCCGCTGACAGAGAATCGCTCGCTCTCGACGGAGCTCGGCACGCGCCATCGTGCGGCCATCGGACTCTCGGAGCAGTGCGATGCCCTTATCGTCGTGGTGAGTGAGGAGACGGGGACGATCTCGATCGCGGAGAACGGGCATCTCCACCGCCATCTGGACGGTGAACAGCTGACACATATCCTGACACCTGCGTTTGCCTACAGTTCGCGTTCGTCGATTCTGGATACGATTCGGAGCTGGAGGGAGAAATCATGAGCAGACTTCGCAGCCTTGTGCAGCATAATTTGCTCGCCAGGATCGCGGCACTTATTGTGGCCGTGGTGCTCTGGCTCTATGTGATGAACGATCAGAATCCATCCATGGAGGCGTCCTATACCGTCCCCGTGGTGATGGAGCATGTGCCGGATGGCTATCAGATGCATGCCGCAGCCGATACGGTGACGCTGCGTGTGCGTGGGGCACGTTCAGCTTTTGTGACAGCGGATAACAGTGATTTCCGTGCGCGTGTGAATTTGTCCGACTTTGCGGAGGGCGATCGGCTCTACGCAGTGGAGACGTCGATCCCGTACGGATTTGAGCTGATCAGTGTGTCTCCTGACCGGATCGACGTGACGCTAGACCGCATCATTCAGCGCGTGTTCTCGGTGCTGTTGACGGTCAACGGCACGCCGGCGGAGGGCTTCACGGTGGATCGCGTCCGCCAGTCCGTCGAAAAGGCGACGATCGAAGGACCGCGCTCCCTCGTCGATCAGGTCGCCTCCGTCGCCGCCTATTTCAATATGAATGGGCGCAAGGAGGACGTGACGATGGGGATTCCATTGGTCGCGTTGAATACGGACGGAAAAGAAGTGCAGGGGCTGACGATGCATCCGGACACGATGGAGATCTCGGTCAAGCTGACGCGCGGTCTCCAGCATAAGGTGGTGGAGGTGCAGGCAAAGCCGCGCAGTGATCTGCCGCCGCAGCTGAAGCTCGAGAGTGTGACGGTGCAGCCGGCGCGCATCGAGATCACGGGAACGAAGGAGGCGCTCGATAAGGTGACGGGAATCGAAACGGAGGAGTTCTCCCTCGCGGATGTGAAGGAGAGCGGTACGCAGCAGGTAAAGCTGCATCTGCCCGCCGGCGTGACGGCGACGAATCCGACGGTGACGGTGGAGATCAAGGTTGGGCCGATGCAATGATACGCATTAAGAATCTCTCTGTGCCGTATGATGAGACACGCATCCTCACAGAGCTTGCCGCAGAGCGACTCGGTGTATCACCCTGTGCAGTGCACGGGGTGATTGTCGTTCATAAGGCGCTGGATGCACGGCGCAGGAATGGGGCGCCGATTCGGTGGAACTATACGCTCGATGTGACGGCAGATGGCGCGCGCGGCATCCTCACGCGTCTGCGTCGCGACGCGCAGGTCGGGCGAGCAGAGGAGCACGGTCCACTCCGTGTTCCACCCTATACGCCGCAAGAAGGACGTGAGCGCCCCGTCGTCGTGGGGTTCGGCCCCGCGGGGATCTTTGCCGCGTGGCTGCTTGCGCGTGCGGGGGCGGCACCGCTCGTCCTCGAGCGTGGGCAGGATGTGGATCGGCGTACGCGTGATGTGGCGCAGTTTTGGCGGACGGGGCGGCTCGATCCCACGTCAAATGTCCAGTTCGGCGAGGGCGGTGCGGGAACGTTCTCCGACGGGAAGCTGACGGCGCGCAATCGCGATCCACGGATGAACGAGATCATCGAGGCGTTCGTCGCGGCAGGTGCGCCCGAGGAGATACGGTATCTGCAAAAGCCGCATATCGGGACGGATGTGCTGCGCACGGTGGTGAAGCGCCTGCGCGAGAAGATCATCGCGATGGGCGGCGAGGTACGCTTTGGCACACAGGTGACGGACATCACGATGACTGCGGGGCGGATCGCCACGCTCACGGTGAATGGGGCAGAGCAGATCCCCGCACGCGCGGTGTTTCTCGGTATCGGGCACTCGGCGCGTGACACGTATGCGATGCTCCATGGAGCGGGTGTGCGCATGGAGGCGAAGGCGTTTGCCGTCGGAGTGCGCATCGAGCATCCACAGGACTTCGTGGATCGGATGCAGTACGGCGCAGCGGCGGGGAGCCCGTTTCTGCCGACGGCGGACTATGCGTTGACCTATCGGGATGAGGAGGGCGGCCGCGGGGTCTACTCCTTCTGTATGTGTCCCGGCGGTCTGGTGGTCGCAGCGGCGTCGGAGGAGGGGCATCTCGTGACGAATGGGATGAGCAACTCCCGTCGCGACGCAGGGACGGCGAACAGTGCCCTCCTGGTGCAGGTCCCCCCCGCCGATTTCGGCGGGGCGGTGCTCGGCGGGATCGCTTTTCAGCGAGAGCTGGAGCGGCGCGCTTTCTCTGCGGGCGGCGGAGACTACCGTGCGCCCGTGCAGGCGGTGGGCGATTTCCTGAGCGGGCGGACGGGGACGATGGATTTTGCGGTTGCTCCGACGTACATGCCGGGGGTGCGCCCTGCTGCCTTGGGTACGATCCTGCCCGATGCGTGCAGCGCATCCCTGTCACGTGCCCTGCGCCACTGGGAGCAGCGCGTGCCGGGCTTTAGTGCGGCGGATGTGCCGCTGACGGGCGTGGAGGCACGCTCCTCTGCGCCCTGCCGCATTCTACGCGACGCAGTGACGATGCAGTCGATCAGCGCAGCGGGGCTCTACCCAATCGGCGAGGGCGCAGGCTATGCGGGCGGCATCATGAGTGCCGCACTTGACGGCATGAAAGCCGCACTTGCTTTTTTGGAGCGAATACAGTAGATTATGGTGAGGATAAAGGGAATGTGACTGTGTGGGGATCCGCACATTCCGATGCACAGCAGATGATGCTGAAGATACACAGGAGGCTGTTATTGTGAGACTTTTTGGGACGGATGGTGTGCGAGGCGTCGCAAATACAGAGCTTACACCGGAGCTGGCATATCAGCTCGGACGCGCGGCGACACTTTATTTCGGTGCACATTCCAAGGCGCGTCCGCGCATTCTGATCGGGCGCGATACGCGTGTCTCGGGTGAGATGTTCGAGGCGGCACTGACGGCAGGCATCTGCTCGGCAGGAGGAGTCGCTCTTCTTGCGGGGGTTATGCCAACTCCTGCGATTGCCTACCTTGCGCGGGAACACAAGACCAGTGCAGGCATTGTCATCTCGGCATCGCATAACCCGTTTCACGATAACGGAATCAAGTTCTTTGGCGGGGATGGTTACAAACTGCCCGATGCAGTGGAAGATGAACTGGAATCACTCGTCCGCGGTCTTCAGAGCGGCGACCATGAGGCACGTCCGACGGGGAAGGATGTCGGCGTGGTGGAGTACCGTGACGATCTGCTGAATCAGTACATCGACTATGTTGTGAGTACGTGCACAGAGCGTTTTGATGGGATGAAAATCGTCCTCGACTGTGCGAACGGTGCGGCGTATGAGGCAATGCCGAAGGTCCTGCGCCGCCTCGGTGCCGACGTCAAAGTGATCCACGCGCTCCCCAATGGTGTGAACATCAATGACGGATGCGGATCAACGCATCTGGACTCGCTGTGCCGCACGGTACTCGAATGCGGTGCAGATATCGGCATTGCCCATGACGGCGACGCTGACCGCTGCCTCTGTATTGATGAGACAGGCACGCTGATCGATGGAGACCACATTCTTGTCGCCTGTGCAGCAGAGATGATGCGCACGGGGCATCTGCCGCACAAGACAGTGGTGACGACAGTGATGGCAAACATCGGCTTCCACAAGGCGATTGCGGCACTCGGCGGACGCGTTGAGGTGACGGCGGTCGGAGACCGCTACGTGCTTGAGGCAATGCGCCGCAGCGGCTATGCGATCGGCGGTGAGCAGTCGGGGCATATCATCTTTGCGGAACATGCGACAACGGGCGACGGCCTCGTCACGGCACTGCAGGTGCTCTCAGCACTGCACCGCAGCGGGAAAAAGGCGTCCGAACTGAACGCCATGATGACAACCTATCCGCAGCTCCTCGTTAATGTGCACGTTAAGAGCAAGGAGGGATGGGAGAAAAATCCTGCCATCTGTGATGCAATTGCCGAAGGGAAACGCATTCTCGGCAGTGAGGGTCGCGTTCTCGTGCGCCCCTCGGGCACAGAGCCGCTCATCCGCGTGATGGCGGAGGGCAGTGACCAGAAGCAGTTGGAGGAAGTCTGTACGGCGATTGCTGATGTGGTGAAGCGGGAGCAGGGGGAGGCCTGAGCGCGATGTCGCACGTCTCGGCGGTGCTTCTCGTCCTGCTTGCCGGGACGATGTGGGCGGCGAGCGGGACGGCGGCACAGGATTTTTATGCCCAGTCACATCATCTCCCTGTGGAGCTGACGCAGGTGCGACTCTTCCTTTCGAGCGGGCTGTTCTTCCTGCTCGCGTGGTGGAGCGGCGGACTGCAGCGCGGCGTACGTACCCTGCGCCACAGCCCGCGTCTGCTCCTGCGCATGGCGGTGCACGGCATCCTGGGCATCATGATCGTGCAGTTCTCGTATTTCAAGGGGATTGCGGCGGGGGATGCGGCGGCGACGACGGTGATTTGCTCGACGAGCCCCGCACTGATGATCCTCTATCTCGCCGCGCGCCATCGGCGGCTGCCGCGTATGGCAGAGATGCTGACCGTGGCCGCCGCCGTGGCGGGGGTGTTCCTCCTCGTGACGGGCGGCGATCTCACGCGGCTCTCTGTCCCCTCGGACTGCGTCGTTTGGAGTCTCATCTCAGGGGCGACGTTTGTCTTTGCGATGATCTATCCCGTACATCTTCTGCGGCGCTTTGACCGCTTCTTCCTGCTTGCTGTCTGCATGCTTTTCGGGGGGATTGCCCTGCTGCCCGCGACGCAGGCGATCGCAGATGTCGGCGCGTTCTTTACGGCGCAGACATGGTTTGATCTCTTTGTGATCATCGGACTTGGAACGGTGGTCGCCTTCTTTGCGTTCGCCTTGGGGCTGCGCTGGCTCAGCCCAGCGGAGACGGCGATCACGGCGACAATCGAGCCGGTTGCGAGCGTGTTCTTTGCATGGCTGATCTTTGGCACGCATTTTTCCCCCGTGCAGGCGGGCGGGATTGTGCTCGTCATCCTCGCAATCCTGACGCCGAATCTCCTGCGGAAAGGGGGGTATACATGAAGATTCCTCTGCGCTATCAAATGTCGGAGTACGACTGCGGCCCGACAGCGCTGCTCGACGCGATGAGCTATCTCTTTCCGCGTGCTGAGATCCCGCCCGAGGTCATCCGCAGCGTCATGCTCTACTCCCTCGATTGCTACGGGATGGATGGCACGGCATGCAAGGAGGGGACCTCGCGCATGGCGATGATGTACCTCGCGAACTGGCTTGAAGGGTTCTCGCGTGCTACGCAGTTCCCCCTGACCTGCCAGTATATTGCGGGGCACAGCGTGCGCATCGACGCGCACGGCCACGTCAACGATGCGCTCGTGCGCGGTGGCGTCGCGGTCGTGCGCCTCTTTTACGAGGTCGAGCACTATGCGCTTCTCACGGGCGTGACGGGGGATCGCATCCGTCTTTTTGACCCGTACTATGTGAAGGAGACAGAGCCTGCCTTTGCGCGCGAGGGCATCGAGGTGACGTGCGAACATCCGCATGAGTACAACCGCGTCGTGCCCTTTTCCTGCTTCAACCGCGAGACGAAGGAGCTGTACGCGCTCGGTCCCGTGGCATCGCGTGAGGCGGTGCTGCTCTTTGACCTGCGGACAAGACGCACGGCGGACACGACCATCGAGTATTTTATATAGGAGAGACTGCCTTTGGCGGAGACGACAGATATCATCGAATTTAAGGATCAGCAGGAGGCGTATGCGATTCTCGGCGATCGCGACGCCTTCCTGCAAATCATGCAGGAGGACTTCTCCTGCCGCATGGTGAGCCGCGGCAACAGCATTGCGGTGACGGGCGCAGAAGCGGATGTCGCCGCGGTGCGGACGCTCATCGGCGAGCTGCTCTTCTGCCATCGGCAGGGGATGCGCCTGACGACGCATGAGGTGCACTACGGGGCACGCATGGTGCGGACAGGACGCACGGAGGAGCTGCATGGCCTCCACTTCGAGGTGCTGCTCGTGACGGCAAAGGGGCGGGAGGTGCGCGCGAAGACCGTCGGCCAGCGCGACTATCTTGCGGCGATCCGTCGGAATGCCGTGACGCTCGGCGTGGGGCCTGCGGGAACGGGAAAAACCTATCTCGCCGTCGTCATGGCAGTGGCGGCACTCCGCAACCGTGAGGTCAGCCGCATCATCCTCACGCGCCCTGCGGTGGAGGCGGGGGAACATCTCGGCTTCCTGCCGGGGGATCTGACGGAGAAGATCAACCCCTACCTGCGCCCGCTCTACGATGCCCTGCAGGACATCCTCGGGACGGAGGGCTATCAGAAGATGATGAGCCGTCAGCTGATCGAGGTGGCGCCGCTCGCCTACATGCGCGGGCGTACACTTGAGGACGCATTCGTCATCCTCGACGAGGCGCAGAATACGACGGGTGCGCAGATGAAGATGTTCCTCACGCGCCTCGGCTTCGGATCGCGCATGGTCGTGACGGGGGACCTCGAGCAGGTCGATTTGCCGCGCGGTACGGTCTCCGGGCTGCGGCAGGCGTGTCAGATCCTGCGGGGTGTGAAGGGCGTCAGTGTCGTGCGCCTTGAGCCAGTCGACATCATCCGCCACGAGGTCGTCACGCGGATCGTTGAGGCGTACGGTGCATGGGAAAAGAGACGGGAGAAGCACGATGGAGATCACGATCGGACGAGAGCCGGAAAATCTTGACGTACCACAGGAAGCTCTGGACGCTGTGCGCCGTGCCGTGCTGACGGTCGGAGAGCTGTACGGCGTAATGGATGCAGAGGTCAGTGTGACGCTGACGGATGATGCGCACATCCACGTGCTCAACCGTGACTATCGCAGTGTAGATCGTCCGACGGATGTCCTCTCCTTTGCCCTTACGGAGAGCGAGGAACCCGCGATCCTCGACGCGCCGTACGGCGTGGTGCTCGGCGATCTCGTGATCTCACTTGAGCGTGTGGCGGCACAGGCGGAGGAGTATGGACACAGCGTTCTGCGGGAGCTTTCCTTTCTCACGGTGCACGGGATGCTGCACCTCCTCGGCTATGACCATATCGAGGAGGAAGATCGGGTGGAAATGGAAGAGGAGCAGAGGCATGTGATGGATGTACTGGGGATTGCACGATGAGCACACATAAATCGGGATTTGTCGCCGTCGTCGGACGGCCGAATGTCGGGAAGTCCACGCTGATCAACGCACTGATCGGGCAGAAGATCGCGATCATGAGCGATAAGCCACAGACGACGCGCAGCCGCATCCTCTGCATCCTGACGGAGAAGGACGCACAGATCATCTTCCTCGATACGCCCGGCATTCACAAGCCGCAGGATGCGCTTGGCAGCTATATGGCGAAGGCGACGGAGGGAGCTCTGCGCGGCGTGGATGTCGTCGTCTTCGTCGTGGATGTGACGGAGAAGATGGGGGCAGGCGAGCGCTATATCCTCGCACAGCTTGCACAGGTACACGCGCCCGTTCTTCTCGCCGTAAACAAGATCGACCGCATCCCACGTGAGGAGAGCTTGCCCGTGATCGCCTCCTATGCGAAGGCGTATGATTTTGCAGCGATTGTCCCGATCTCGGCGCGCGAGGAGGAGAATCTCACAGGGCTGGTCGATGAGATCAAGGCAAAACTTCCCGAGGGGCCGCAGTACTACCCCGAGGACATGGTGACCGATCAGCCCGAGCGGCTGATTATTGCGGAACTCGTGCGTGAAAAGGTGCTTGAACTGACGCGGGACGAGGTGCCCCATGCCGTCGCCGTGGACATCGAGGAGATGACGACGCGCCCTAAGGGGGATGTCTACATCCGTGCCGTGATCTACGTCGAGCGCAGCTCACAGAAGGGGATTATCATCGGGGCGCGCGGCGCACTGCTGCGGACGATCGGGCAGCGGGCACGTGCGGATGTCGAGACGCTGCTCGGCGCGAAGGCCTATCTCGATCTCTGGGTCAAGGTGCGCAAGGACTGGCGCAGCAAGACGGGAGCGCTGCGCGACTTCGGCTTTGCCGAGGAGGACTGACCGCCGCGCCGCATGAGAAGGAAAGGGGGCGGAAGCGATGAGAGGCCAGCTGGGGCATATCTATCGGCGCGCGATGCGGCGTATCTCGCGCCGCTTTGTCAACGGGCTGCTCGTGCTCGTCCCTGTTGTCATCACGGCGTTCGTCATCGAGTGGACGCTGCGATTCACCGAGGGGGTACTTGGGCAGTATTTGCCGTTCTACTTTCCGGGCATGGGGATCATCACGCTCATGGCAGTGATCTATCTCGTCGGTTGGGGCTCGACGAACTGGGCGCTCGCGAAGCTGATCTCTCTCGGCGAGACGATGATCGGGACGATCCCGTTCGTCAAATTTATCTATACGAGTGTCAAGCGGCTCTCCGAGGCGGTGCTCGACTCGAGCAGTAATTTCACGCATGTCGTTCATGTGCCGTACATGGGCGGGCGCGCCCTCGGCTTCGTTATGGCGGATCTGCCGCCGCGCTTTCAGGAGGCACTGGGCGGCGGCTATCTCTGCGTCTTTATCCCGTGGAGCCTCAATATGACCTCGGGGACGACGCTCCTCGTGCGTGAGGAGGATGCCGTGACGATCAACATATCGAAGGAGGAGGCGCTCCAGTATATGCTGACGGCGGGGGCGGTGATGCCGATGGCGGAGCGAAAAAAGGACATCACACAGAAGAATGTCCGCAAGACGCCTGCTGCGGCGGACGACGGATCGGAGAGGCACGCGTAGATGGCGGTCTACGGAGCGGAGGGAATCGTCCTCGGCACGCGCAGCTGGGGCGAGGCGGACAAGGTCGTGACGCTCTATACGAAGGAGCATGGGCTCGTGCGCGCGGCGGCATTTGGCTGTCGCCGCCCGCGCAGCCCACTGGCCGGAGCAATGCAGCTGTTCGTCCATGCAGATCTGCAGCTCGCGGAGGGGGCGCGCCTTGAGACGGTCAAGACGGCATCCGTACGCGCCTCCCACCATCGTATCGCGGACGATCTCGCGGCGCTCGCCTATGCGACATTCACGGCGGAGGTCGTCTGTGCATTCATGCCCGAGGGCGTAGAAGATGAGCCGTTTTTCGATGCGCTCGCACAGATCATGACGGCGTTTGAGACGCGGCAGCCGCGCGTCACTGCGCTCGCCGCCGTGCTGCGCACGCTGGATGCGGCGGGACTGCAGCAGACCTATGATCACTGCCTTCACTGTGGCACGCTCATCGAGGGCGACGCGTTCTTTCACGCAGCGGAGGGCGGCGCTCTCTGCGCGGACTGTGCGGGGGAGGGCGCCATGCCGTTTTCCGCAGAGCTGCGCACGCTGCTCACAGAACTGCGGCAGATTGACTGGCAGCATCCCGCGCCGCTGCGCGTCCGCGGCGGGACACTGATGGCGGCGGAGAGCATGGTGCTCGCCCATGTGCAGGAACTCGTCGGTCGGCCGCTGCGCTCATTGGCATTCCTCGCGCAGCTCGGATGATTTTTGTGATGAGATATTTTTTTGTTAAAATTTTAAGCTATGATGAAAAAAACGTCGTAAAAAAAAAGGAAAAGTGAAGACGACGGCGAAAGTATATCAGGTAGAGTTTTCAATGCTTTTTCTGTGCGTAGGGAAGACTGAACAAAGGGAATGGAGGGGAAGCCTGTCATGATCATGCTGACGAAGTTCAACTCCAAGACGAACAAGAAGGGCGAGTTTGTCCTCAATGCAGAGATCATCGAAAGCATCGAGGAGACACCGGATACGGTCATCACACTCACCAACGGAAAGAAGCTGATCGTCGAGGAGCCGATGGAGGAAATCGTGCGCCGCACGGTAAAGTATCGGCGTGCGCTCTATCAAAATTAG
The DNA here is from genome assembly GCF_900186465.1 of Centipeda felix. GTDB lineage: Bacteria > Bacillota > Negativicutes > Selenomonadales > Selenomonadaceae > Centipeda > Centipeda felix. Next base: position 272,643 of record NZ_LT891958.1, on the reverse strand, counting down.
TTGGCGAATTTCTATTCCTTTGCTATAATGAAAGAACAGTGTTCTTCTATGCGGCAAGGGAGTGCCCCGGTGTGGAGCCGCTGCGGCTTCGTAGTCATTTTTAGGGAGGGAATTTACTCATGGCGGAGGAAAAGGAAGAGCAGGTAGCAGAACAGCCGAAGCAGAAATCACCGATGTTGATGATGATCGTCGTGGTGGTTGTGGCGGTTCTCGTTGCAGTGGCAGCAGCCGGAGGGATCTCATACTACATCTTCTCACAGGCGGAGTCCCCGTCTCATGCGGAGGATGGAGGCAGCAGCAAGGCGAGCCATGATCCGGGCGTGTTCTACAAGCTCGGCGATCCGAAGGAAGGCATCTTGGTCAATGTCGGCGGCGGTCGTGCCGGCAAGTATCTCAAGGCGGGCATTGTCATGGAACTCAATCCCGGCAAGTCCGATGTGGTGAAGGACGGCAAGGTCAACCCTGTCGCGGAGACGAAGATCCTCGACACGACGATGCAGTTCCTGCGTGCTGCACCGCTTGAGGAGTTTGATGCAACCAAACAGGATGCGTTGAAGAAGCAGCTGAAAGATGCCCTGAATGACCGCCTTGGACAGGGATCGGTCTACGATGTTTACATCACGAGCTTCCTGCTGCAGTAAGTTCGATGAAGTGCTGCACAAAGGGAAGGGGGAAGAGTCTTGGCTGAGGACGTACTGTCTCAATCCGAAATAGACAAGCTTCTTTCGGCACTTTCGGATGGCTCGGTTTCCGCCGAGGAAGTCAAGGCGGAGGAAGAGGAACGCAAGGTCAAGGTCTACGACTTCAAACGGCCGGACAAGTTCTCCAAGGATCAGATGCGGACACTGTTCATGCTGCATGAGAGTTTTTCGCGTCTCCTGAATACCTATCTGTCGGCGAGCCTGCGCACGATGATCGACATCGAGGTGCTGTCCGTCGAGCAGATGACGTATCAGGAATTCGTTCAATCCATGGCGAACCCGTCCGTGATCGGCATCCTTGCACTGCCGCCGCTGAAGGGAAACATCATCATCGAGCTCAGTACGGACATTTCGCTTGCCTACATCGACCGTATCTTTGGCGGTGAGGGCAGGCCGGGCGTGAAGCCCCGTGTGCTGACGGATATTGAGGCGGCGGTGATGCGCCGGTTCATCGATACGGTGACGAACTATTTCCGAGAGGCGTGGAGCAACGTCGTGGAGTTCCGTCCGAACTTCGAGACGATGGAGACGAATCCACAGTTTGCCCAGATCGTTCCGCCGAGCGATATGGTCGTGCTCATCACGATCCATATCAAGATGGGCGAGGTCGAGGGCATGATGAACATCTGTATCCCATATCTGGTGCTCGAACCGGTGATGCCGAAGCTGACGACATCGTTCTGGGTGGCGTCCTCCATGGATCGTGAGAGCTCGCCGGAGCAGGTCGCGGAACTGCAGCGCAAGATTGAGCGCACCTCCGTGCCGTTCACAGTGCAGCTCGGTGAGATCCACGTGACAATCAACGAGTTCCTGACCCTTGGGTTTGGTGATGTTCTCCAGCTCGATACCCTGACAAAGGATGAGCTGGTCTGCTATGTCGGGTCGAATCCAAAGTTCCTCGCGCGTCCGGGTACGGCCGGAAAGCGCATGGCCGTACAGATTTCCGGGATTATAGAAGGGGAGGACGACGCGAATGAGTGACGATATGATCTCACAGGAGGAGATAGACGCCCTCCTGAGCGGTGGAGGCGGCGATGATGCGCCTGCGGATGACGCGGCAGCCTCGGACGACGCATCTGCTGCAGGTGCGGCTCCCACCGGAGATACGATAACGGATATGGAGCGGGATGCCCTCGGTGAGATCGGCAACATCTCCATGGGCGGCGCGGCGACGACACTCTCCGTCCTTCTTGGACGCAAGGTGTCGATCACAACGCCGACAGTCTCCATCTCCAACATGCGCCAGCTGAAGGAGAAGTACCCCATCCCCTTCCTTGTGGTTGAGGTCGGCTACAGCATCGGCATCGAGGGAAACAATGTCCTCTGTATCCAAGCAAAGGACGCGGCGATCATTGCCGATCTGATGATGGGCAATGACGGGACAAACCCCGACGAAGAACTCAGCGAGATCCACATGAGTGCGGTCAGCGAGTCCATGAATCAGATGATGGGCAGCGTTGCGACCTCGCTCTCCTCGATGTTCAACAAGAAGGTGGATATTACTCCGCCCGTTGTGACGCTTGTCGATCTCGGGACGGAGGAAGTCGTTTCAAAGCTGCTCGACAAGGCGGATCCCATCGTGCAGGCATCGTTCCGCATGGAGGTAGATGGTCTCATCGACAGTGAGATCATGCAGCTGCTGCCGCTCGATGTTGCACGTGAGATGGTCGATGCGCTGATGAACCAGCAGCCCGATGTTGACGATGAGGAAGAAGCCATCGCAGCCGCTGCGGCATCGCCGCCGGCGGCACCTGCCCTGCCGCAGCACCCGCTTCGGCACCGGCAGCAGCCGCTGCGGCGCCGGCAAGTAATGGATATGGAGCACAGCCTATGCAGCCACATGTCGCATCGAATGTCCCCGTACAGTCTGCGCAGTTTACGCCGCTCAGCACGGTACCGGTACAGGTCAATGATGCCAATATCGGCCTGATCCTCGACGTACCTTTGCAGGTCAATGTCGAACTCGGCCGCACAAAGAAGTCCATCAAGGAGATCCTCGATCTGACGAAAGGGTCGATCGTGGAGCTTGATAAACTTGCCGGAGAACCCGTTGACATCATGGTCAACGGAAAGTATCTGGCAAAGGGGGAAGTTGTTGTCATCGACGAGAACTTCGGCGTCCGAATCACGGAGATTGTCAGCCCGCTTGAGCGTGCGGCACGTCTCCAGTGACGGAAAGAATGTCTTGAAGAAGTACGGACAGCCGCGCTGATCCGTATTTCCCGGGGAATTGCGGCATAGTTATGCAATTTGCCGGAAAGAGAAGTGTAGAAAGTCCTTGTCACCGAAGGCATATTTCGCTATAATGAGAGCGATTTAGGAAGCACCGCTGTGTGCAGGTAATGCCCTTGGGAATAGGGGATGTTCTGTCGGATTAAGGAGAGATGAGAAAATGGCAACTCGCGTTCTGGTCGTTGATGATGCAGCTTTTATGCGAATGATGGTGAAGGACATCCTGTCGAAGAACGGTTATGAGATCGTTGGTGAGGCAGAGAACGGCATGAAGGCACTGGAGAAGTACCAGGAACTCAAGCCGGACCTCGTGACAATGGATATTACGATGCCGGAGATGGATGGCATCACGGCAGTCAAGGAGATCAAGAAGGTCGATCCGGGCGCCAAGGTCGTTATGTGCAGCGCAATGGGACAGCAGGCCATGGTTATCGAGGCCATCCAGGCGGGTGCGCGCGACTTCATCGTGAAGCCGTTCCAGGCAGACCGCGTTCTGGAGGCAATTCGCAAAGCCGTCGGCTGATGCGTGCGTGGATATTGACTCTGTCCTTGCTGCTCGGATGCGTGCTCTTTGCTCTATGTACAGGGGATGTGTCTGCCGCAGGTGAGACGGGCGGCGGATATTTAGCCGGATATCAAGAGGCTGACCCGCGCCCGTCGGCCGTATCATGGTGGTCGACGGTCGCCTATGTGGTCAGCCTTTTTGCTGTCTTTGCATTCGTGGTCATCCTCGCCTATCTCGTCGCACGCGCTTTTGGCAAGAGCTCCATGCGCACGCTTGCGGCGCGCGGCGGACAGGTCTACTTACAGCTGCCGCTTGGTCCGAATCGCTCGGTCTGCGTGGTGGAACTCTTCGGGCGTGTCTTCGTGCTCGGTGTGACGGATGCCAACATCCGTCTGATCACGGAGATCGACGACCCCGAGACACTTGAGGAGATCCGCCATGCCGCTCCGATGGAGGGCGGCGTATTCAGCGAGCAGTTCGGATCTCTTTCGGATTTCGTACAGAAAATCCCGCCGCTTTTCCGAAAGTAGGCGGACAGAGAGGAATGGGGGAAGGGAATTGGGGCGCATTTTTCCGATCTTGGGTGCTGCGGCGTTCCTGCTCTTCGGTGTGGGGCAGGCATCTGCCGCCCCGCTGATCCCGACGGTCAACGTCGGGGTCGGTACGTCCAACAATCCGCAGGATGTTGCGACCAGTATGCAGGTGCTCGCTGTACTCACGGTCATGTCGCTTGCGCCCGCGATCTTTGTCATGACGACGTCCTTTGTCCGCATCGTTGTGGTCATCGGCTTCCTGCGCAATGCGCTCTCGACACAGAATGTGCCGCCGAATCAGGTGGTCATTGCTCTGTCACTGTTTCTGACGTTCTACATCATGGCACCCTACTGGGGACAGGCAAACGAGAACGGCATACAGCCCTATCTCGAGGGGCAGATTACACAGGAGCAGGCACTGGAGAACATCGTGGACCCGATGCGCGAGTTCATGCTGCGTCAGACGCGGGAGTCTGATCTCGCACTCTTTGTCAACCTGTCGGATGCGCCGCGTCCCGATGGCCCGGAGGATGTGTCGACGTTTACACTCATCCCTGCGTTCATCATCAGTGAGCTCAAGACGGCATTCCAGATCGGCTTTATGATCTACATTCCGTTTATCGTCATTGATATGATCGTCGCGAGTACCCTCATGTCCATGGGTATGATGATGCTGCCGCCGGTCATGATCTCCCTGCCGTTTAAGATTCTGCTGTTCGTTATGGTCGATGGGTGGCATCTCTTGATTCAGTCGCTCATCATGAGTTTCCGCTGATGGGGAGGCGCTGATATGTCCGGAGATTTGGTCATTCAGCTCGCACAGGAAGCTCTCATGATCGTCCTTCTGGTCTCCGCTCCGATGCTCGGGCTCGGTCTGATCGTCGGCCTCTTGGTCGCGGTGTTCCAGGCGACGACGTCGATTCAGGAGCAGACGCTGGCGTTCATTCCGAAGATTATTGCAGTGTTTGTCGCCATTCTGATCTTCGGCCCTTGGATGCTGCGCATCATGGTGGAGTACGTATCGAACGTCTTTATCAACCTCCCTATGTACCTGCGATGAGGAGGGCAGCACATGGATCTGTATGAGCTGCTTCAGGGACATATTGCCGTATTCCTGCTGATGCTTGTGCGGGTCAGCGGAATTTTCCTCATCTCGCCGTTCTTTGGCAGTATGAACATCTCCATCTATTTTCGCGTAGGTACGGCACTCGCCATCACGATCCTGCTCTTTCCGGTCGTGGATGGGCTGGGAACGCCCTATGTCCCGGAGAATGTCATCATGTTCGGCGTGACTGCCCTCGGTGAACTCTTTATCGGTTGGCTGATCGGCTTCGTGGCGTATATCTCCTTTGCCGCCATCACGATGGCGGGTAAGGTCATGGATATGCAGGTGGGGTTTGCCATCGTCAATGTTGTCGACCCGACTTCCGGTCAGCAGATACCGCTTATCGGAAGTTTTCTTTATAATTTGGCGGTGATCGTTCTCCTTGCGACGAACGGACATCACATGATTCTGGCGGCACTCGTTGAGAGCTTTCGCGTCGTTCCCATTGCAGGGATGGAGGGGAATCTGTCGCTGGCGATGCTCATAGCAAACTTCACGGGCACGATCTTTCTCACGGGCATGAAGATCGCCATGCCGATCACCTTCGCCATTCTTCTCACGAATGTGGGGCTTGGTATCCTCTCGCGTACGATGCCGCAGATGAACATCTTTGTTGTCGGCATTCCAATGCAGCTGATGATCGGCATCACCGTGCTCTCAATGATCATTCCGTTCTATGTCTTATTCCTGGATGTGCTGTTCAATGAAATGTATGGAAATATATCACTTGCGATACGCGCCCTCCAATAGGGCGACGTTCGTCTTTGACCTCCAGCGTTTCGCAGGCGGGGAAAAGACGGAAGAGCCGACGGCAAAGAAACGCGCCGACGCGCGAAAGAAGGGGCAGGTCGGACGCAGCCAGGAGCTGAACACGGCATTCGTACTGCTCGTGGGGTTCTTTACACTGAAGCTCCTGTGGGACTCGATCTATCTTTCGATTGCATCCTATACCACGTATGTGTTCACAAATCTGAACCAGAGCGTCGACACTGAGAACATTATTCACATCTTTATCGGCATCATTGTTGTGCTCGCCAAGACCGCTTTTCCCGTCATGTTTGCGATCATGCTGATCGGCTTGGCGATCAATTTCTTTCAGGTCGGGCTCACGTTCAACACCGAGTCCATTGAGTTCAAACTGGACAAGTTGAATCCAATCAACGGCTTCGGGCGCATCTTCTCCAAGCGTTCGCTCGTCGAGCTGGCGAAGTCATTCTTCAAGATTCTCGTCATTGGTTTTTTTCTCTACCGATTCATCCATGAACAGATTCTCGCGATGCCGCAGTTCATGTTCTTCGACCTGACAACGAGCCTTGCACTTGTGGCGGAGATCATCTTCCAGATGGCGTTCATCGTTATCGGTGTCATCATGATTATGGCGCTCATGGACTATGGCTACCAGAAGTGGCAGACGACGCAGGATCTCAAGATGACCAAACAGGAAGTCAAGGATGAGATGAAGCAGTCTGAAGGCGACCCGCAGATCAAGGGAAAGATTCGCCAGAAACAGCGGCAGATGGCGATGGCGCGCATGATGAAGGAAGTGCCAAAGGCGGATGTCATCGTCACAAACCCGACCCACTATGCGATTGCACTCTCCTATCAGCAGGGGATGTCGGCGCCGCTGGTCGTTGCGAAGGGACAGGATCTCGTTGCGCAGCGCATCAAGGAGATCGCACGTGAGGCGCGTGTCCCGATCATCGAGAACAAGCCACTCGCGCGTGCCATCTATGCGGCCGTGCAGATCGGTGATGCAATTCCGCAGGAGCTCTACCAAGCGGTCGCTGAAGTGCTGGCATACGTCTACCGCCTGAAGCATGCACGACGCGGAGCGTAAGGAAAACAGTGGAAGCAGAACGAACTTCTATGCCACTCGGACAGACTTTGATACACCTGTACAATCGGTGCTCTAAGAACACATTTATCATTTGACGAGATTTCAATATTTGATATAATGTTATATGGTGGATCATATATCCACGTAAGAGAAACGGGAACAAGGGGAGTGAGTAAGAGCATGGCAGCACCGCAGACCGGCAGTGTAAATCCTCTTTCGTCCGGCAGTTTCATACAGCGATACAGCGATGTTCTGATCGCCGTCGCCATCGTGACGATCGTCATTATGATGATCATTCCACTGCCGACGGTCTTATTGGATGTCCTGATCTGTCTCAATATCACCATTGCATTGCTCGTCGTCATGTCGGCGATCTACAATGTGGAGGCACTGGATCTATCCGTCTTTCCATCGCTCCTCCTCATTACGACGCTCTTTCGGCTGGCGCTGAATATCTCGTCAACGCGTCTGATTCTGCTCAATGCGAACGCCGGCGAGGTCATTACGGCATTCGGAAATTTTGTTGTCGGCGGCAATGCGGTCGTCGGCTTTATCGTGTTCGTTATCCTCGTCATTGTGAACTTCATCGTTATCACGAAGGGCTCGGAACGCGTTGCTGAGGTGTCGGCGCGCTTCACCCTCGATGCGATGCCAGGCAAACAGATGGCGATCGACGCGGATCTCAATCAAGGGGCAATTACAGATGCGGAGGCGAAGCGCCGCCGCGAGAAGGTGCAGCGCGAGTCGGACTTCTTCGGCGCAATGGACGGTGCATCGAAGTTTGTCAAGGGCGATGCCATCGCCGCCATTGTCATCATGATGATTAACATCGGCGGCGGTTTTGTCATTGGGATGCTCCAGCGCGATATGGATGCGGCGCAGGCACTCCAGACCTATACGCTGCTGACTGTTGGTGAGGGGCTCGTCGCACAGATCCCTGCGCTCCTCATATCGACGGCAACCGGTATCATCGTCACGCGCTCGGCGGCAGAGGGGAACCTCGGCGGCGATCTCGTCAAGCAGCTCTTCCGCAACGCGCGTATCTTTATGATTCTCACGGGTGTGCTCCTTTTCCTCGCCATCATGCCGGGACTGCCGGGCATTCCGTTCTTTACCCTCGCGGCACTCTGCGGCTTCATCGCATGGAATCTCCATCGTGGTCAGGCGGTGGAGCAGGAAGTCCAGCAGGTCGAGCAGAAAGCCAAGGCAAAGAAGGAAGCAACGACGCCCGAAAATATCGTCTCGCTCCTGCAGGTTGATCCGATGGAGCTCGAGATCGGCTACAGCCTTATCCCGCTCGTCGATACGGGGCAGGGCGGCGATCTCCTCGACCGCATCGTCATGATTCGCCGCCAATGTGCACTGGAGCTCGGACTCGTCGTGCCGACCATCCGCATCCGCGATAATATCCAGATCAAACCCAATGCCTACATCATCAAGCTGAAGGGCGTGGAGATTGCGCGCGGCGAGCTGATGCTCGACCACTATCTCGCGATGAACTCGGGAACCGTCTTTGAGGAGGTGCCGGGCATCGAGACGACGGAGCCGGCGTTCGGCCTCCCCGCACTCTGGATCTCGGAGAACGAACGCGAGCAGGCGGAGCTGAACGGCTACACGGTCGTGGATGCGGTCTCCGTGCTCGCCACCCACCTGACGGAGATCATCAAGGAGCATGCGGCGGAGATCCTCGGGCGTCAGGAGACGCAGAACCTGCTCGACAATCTCCAGAAGACCAACGCGGCTCTCGTCGAGGAGGTCGTTCCGAATCTGCTCACCGTGGGCGAAGTGGAGAAGGTGCTCGCCAATCTCCTGAGCGAGCGCATCTCGATCCGCGATATGAGCACGATTCTGGAGGTGCTTGCCGACTACGCGCCAGCAACGAAGGATACGGACGTCCTGACGGAGTATGTCCGTCACGCCATGGCGCGGCAGATCACGCAGCAGAACGTCCAGAACGGGGTGCTCCCCTGCATTACGCTTGATCCTGCCATCGAGAACAAGATCGCGGGCAGCGTACAGCGGACCGAGCATGGCTCCTATGTCAGCCTCGACCCTGATACGATGCAGAAACTCCTTACGGCGCTGCAGGAACAGCTCCATAAGCTGACTGATCAGGGCTATCAGCCGATTGTGCTCACGAGTCCGACGGTGCGTCCGTATTTCCGTAATTTAGTTGAGCGCTCGATCGCGGGCCTCATTGTTCTCTCGCACGCGGAAATCGAACAGAATGTTGAAATTCAAATCCTTGGGGTGGTGAAGATCTAAGTGCAGGTTAAAACGGTACGCGCATCCTCGGTCAAGGAGGCCATGGAGCAGATCAAGGACGAACTCGGCAGTAATGCCGTGCTCCTCCACACGAAGAAATATCGTGAGGAGGGGGTTCTTGGCGGCGCGGAGATGATCGAGGTGACTGCTGCGGTGGATGAATCACAGCAGCGGGCGCCGCAGCCGTCTCCGGCCTATGTTCCCCCGGCATCGCCGATCCTGCCGACCAATGTGGTGAACCGATATCGGATGAATGAAACGGCAGGTTCAGAGGGAGGAGCCGCCCCTCAGGCGGGGCCCGTGTACGATGTCTACGCCCCCGACGTGGTGCAGCTGCCCTATGCAGCGCCGCCTGCTGCACCGGTGGAACCACCGGTACCCCCGGCACCCGCCTATCCGCAGGATGGCTATGTTCCGCCGGCACAGCCCCCTGTCGCTGCTCCGGCGCAGGCACCCGCCTATGAGACGGTGCCCCAGCCCACGCCTGTGGCAGAGCTGCCAGCAGCCCCGCCATCTGCCCCTGTGGCAGATGAGGACCGCTCGGCAGAGCGCATCCGCATGCTCGAGGATGAGCTTGCGCAGATGAAGACGATGCTCGCCTCCATGATGGCGGCAAACAAACCCAAAGAGGTGGTCTCCATCCGTGATGCGCTCGTCAAGCAGGATGTCCGTGAGGAACTGTGCGAGGATATGGCGGGGAAGATTCCCATCGCCGATGCGAATCTCGACAGCCTTGACCCCCGCGCTGCAGGTGTTTTGGCGGGCTACCTGTCACAGGTGATGCAGTTCACCGATGGACTGAAACCCGGGACGCACGGCGCGCGTGTCTATGCCTTCATCGGCACGACGGGCGTCGGTAAGACAACGACACTCGCAAAAATTGCCGCGCATTTTGTGCTGGAGCAGAATCTCAAGGGAGCGCTTATCACGGCAGATACCTATCGCATCTCGGCGGTGGAGCAGCTCAAAAAATATGCGGAGATTCTGGGGCTTCCCGTCGAGGTCGTCTACTCGGCAGCAGATCTCAAAAAGGCGATTGCGCGTCACCGCAGCAAGGATTTTGTCCTCGTGGATACGGCGGGGCGCAGCCAGTACAACGAATTCCAGATGGAGGAGCTGACCTCGCTGCTTGCCGCGTATGCGCGGATGGAGAAGCACCTCGTCGTCAGCGCGACGACGAAGGAGCAGGATGCCGTGCAGATCATTGAACGCTTTGCTCCGTGCAAACCCGACTGCATCATCTTTACGAAAATGGATGAGACGCAGACGTTCGGGATGGTGCTCAATCTTCTTGCCAACCGCGGACTGCCTCTTTCGTTTCTCTCCAACGGACAGAGCGTGCCGGACGACATCATTCCGGCGACAGCGGAGCGGCTGGCGGAACTGCTTTTGAGGGAATGATATGACAGATCAGGCAACGCGGCTGCGACAGATGGTCGGTGCCGAGGGAGAGCCTGCCCCCACGGAGGCGCAGCCGCCTCCCCCTGCGCAGCAGACAGTGCCGGAACGGCCGATGCTCTCGTCTGCTCAGGCGAAGGCATGGGCAGATGTACGCGTCGTTGCGATCACCAGCGGGAAGGGCGGTGTCGGAAAGACCAACATCGCCGTCAATCTGGCGATTGCAATGCGCGATAAGGGGTATCGCGTGCTCGTCATCGACGCCGACCTCGGAATGGCGAATGTCGACGTGATGCTCGGCACCTCGTCGCGGCGCCATCTGCTCGATCTCCTGCGGCCGGAGATCAAACTGGACGATGTGATCGTTGAGTCGCCGCATGGTGTTCAGTACATCTCGGGCGGCTCGGGCATTGAGAAGGCTCTGGAATATGATCGTGCGGAGAAGCTGCTCCTGCAGCAGAAGCTCGCCGACTGTGCCGCGCGTGCCGATGTGATCCTCGTTGACACAGGCGCGGGACTGGGGCGCAACGTGATGGACTTTATCCTCGCGGCGGACGAGGTGCTCCTCGTGACGACGCCGGAGCCGACCTCCCTGACGGATGCGTACGCTGTTATGAAAGCATACAGCATCTACGCCGCACAGAAGAATCTCCGCCTTGTCATCAACCGCGTCTACGAGCCGAAGGAGAGCCGTGAGGTTGCACTGAAACTCCAACGGGCCGCAGAGAAGTTCTTGCACATGCCCGTAGACTGCCTCGGCTATGTCTTTGAGGACGCCTCCGTGACGAAGGCGGTACGGCGCCAGCAGCCGCTCATCAAGGCGGCACCCGCATCTGCGGCCGCGCGCTGCATTGATGCGCTGGCAGAGGCAATTATCACCGGGGAAGAAATGAAAGTAAAAAGAGGCTGGAAAGGTTTTTTGCAACAAATTTTTAACTTTTCAGCTTAGCCAAGGAGGAAATTTTAGATGGCGGGCGAATTGGTAGATGCAAGGAGTATTTTATCCATCGGACAGCGATTGGAAATATTCTTTGAAAATACCGAGGAGGGGACTTCCGGATATACCAGCCGCGTGGAGGACATTGTCGGGGATGATCTCATCGTCGCGATGCCCGTGGATGAGCGGCTCGTTCCGATCATCCCCCGTGTCGGCGAGAATTTGTATGTACTTGCAGGGGGCGATGGCTGTCACTATCGCTTCTTTAGCGTACATCGCGGGCATGGGCGTCATGACGGGCGGATTCCGACGCTGCGTATTTCCATCCCTGAGTTTGTCGAGCGCTTCCAGAAGCGCGGGCTGTTCCGTACCAAGGTGAATCTTACGGCGACGATCCGCCACATCGACGCCGAGGGGACGATTGATGCGCCGACGAACGTGCCGATTGTCGATCTCAGCGGCAGCGGACTCTCGTTTGTTTGGCCGCGGCGTCTGCCCGTCGATACCGGCGTAGCACTCGATATCAACGATATTCCTGGCATTGGGACGATCGAGATGATGTCGAAGGTGATGCGCGTAACGCGCGTGGAGCGTGAGGACGATACGCCGATCTATCACATCGGCATCCAGTTTCTGGCAGTGTCACGCAGCATGAGGGATAAGATCATCCGCTATCTTTTCCAAGTGCAGCGTGCTCAAGTGGAGCGCGTGAGCAATGACTGATTTACAGCATTATGAGACCCATGTCCGCGGAGCCCCACAGAACCGTCGGATTGTCGCCATCGGCTCATCGACAGGCGGGCCACAGGCACTGCAGACGGTCATTACGGGGCTGTCGGAACATTTCCCCTGTCCTGTTGTCGTCGTTCAGCACATGCCGGCCGGATTCACGGGAGCGCTGGCGGAGCGCCTGAACGGAGTTGCCCGTGTTGAGGTTCGGGAGGCCTGCGACGGCGATGTGCTGCGGCCCGGCTGCGTCTATATCGCGCCGGGGAATCGGCAGCTGCGCGTTCGGCAGGAGGCGGGGGGACGGCGTATCGCACTCAGCGATGAGCCGCCCGTTGGAAATCACCGTCCTGCGGTGAATGTCATGTACGACTCTGTGGCGCATCTAGGGAACGATGTCGTCGCCGTCATCCTCACGGGGATGGGATGTGACGGTAGGGAAGGGATGCGCCGGATCAAGCAAAATGGCGGCTACTGCATTGCGCAGGATGAAGCGACCTGTGTCGTCTACGGAATGCCAAAATCTGTGGTCGATGCGGGGCTGGCCGATGAGATATGCCCATTGCCCAAGATCGCGGGAGCGATTCAGGCGGCTGTGAGAAGATAGGAAGTAGGGGGAATATCAATGGATAACCAGTATATGGATATGTTCCTGGATGAGTCGCATGAGCATCTGCAGTCCCTGAACGAAGGCCTTTTGCGTCTCGAAGAGAACATGGAGGAGATCAGTGTCGTCAACGACATCTTCCGCAACGCTCACACGCTGAAGGGCATGTCTGCGACGATGGGCTTCGCGAAGATCGCGGAGCTGACGCATGAGATGGAAGACGTCCTTGACCTTGTCCGCAAGGAAGAGCTGAAGCTCAACGAGGACATCATAGACACGCTCTTCAAGTGTCTTGACTCACTGGAGCAGATGGTGGATAGCGTCGGCAACGGTGAGGCGGAGGATGTCGTCGATGTCTCCGACCTCGTCGCTAAGCTCAGCTCTATCTCCAAGGGAACGCCTCCTCCGGCTGCAGCTCCTGCTGCAGGGGGAGCTTCGGCTGCCCCGGCGGCGGGTGATGCATCTGGCGGAGCGGGGGGCGATCTCGGCATTGATGACATTGACCTCGATGTCATGAAAAAGGCGAAGGACGCTGGGATGAACGTCTTCCATGTCAAGGTTACACTGATGGAGAGCTGTGTGCTCAAGGCAGCGCGTTCTGTCATGGTCATGCATGCATTGGATGAGATAGGTGATGTCATCAAGAGCGTTCCCTCGGCGGAGGATCTCGAGCAGGAGAAATTTGAGCGCAGCTTCGATATCGTACTCGCAACAGCAAGCGACGCTGAGGCTGTGACGAATGCCGTTGATACCGTCTCTGAGATCGAGGACATCGGTGTGGAGGAGCTCGATCCTGATGCGCTCGCCAAGCCGGCTGAGCCGGCTCCTGCCGCTCCGGCAGCTGCGGCAGCACCTGCGGCAAAGAAGGCGGCACCTCCGGCAAAGAAGGAAGGCGCAAAGGCGGCTCCGAAGAAGCAGCACCAGAGCCAGAGCGTTCGTGTCGACATCGAAAAGCTCGATACGCTCATGAACCTCATGGGCGAGCTGGTTATCAACAAGGTACGTCTTGAACAGATCGGACAGACCCATCGCATGAGTGACCTCATGGAGACACTCGAACAGATGGATCGTGTGACGGGTGATCTGCAGAACATCGTCATGAAGGTCCGCATGGTTCCAGTCAGTGCCGTGTTCAACCGCTTCCCGCGCATGGTGCGCGACGTATCGAAGGAACTGGGAAAGGAGATCAACCTCACCATCGAGGGCGAAGAGACGGAGCTTGATCGTACTGTTATCGACGAGATCGGCGATCCGATCATGCATCTTCTGCGCAACTCCCTCGACCATGGCGTTGAGAGCCCTGATGCGCGTGAGGCAAAGGGCAAGCCGCGCGTCGGTGAGGTCGGGCTGATTGCGCGTCACGAAGGCAATAACGTCGTCATCATGATTACGGATGACGGTGCGGGCATTGACGCCAATAAGATTCGCCGCAAAGCGGTCGAAAAGGGCATGATCACGCAGGATGAGGCAGACCGCCTCGACGATACAGATGCCGTCCGCCTCATCTTCCTGCCAGGATTCTCCACGGCGGAGCAGATCACCGATATCTCGGGTCGCGGCGTCGGCATGGACGTTGTGCGCAGCAAGATCGAGGCACTCTCCGGGCACGTCGATGTAGAGACGCATATCGACGAGGGATCCATCTTTAAGATCAAGCTCCCGCTGACGCTCGCGATCATCCAGGCGATGCTTGTCCGCGTACAGGAAGAGATGTACGCCATTCCGCTCACCTCCATCGACAGCACGGTCAACATCGAGCCGACGGATATCCAGACCATCCAGAACAAGGAGGTCATCGTCCTGCGCGGTGAGATCATCCCGATTGTCCGCATGGAGGAGGCACTGCAGGTTCCGCATGTGAAGGACTCCGAGGAGCTCTTTGTCGTCGTTGTCCATGCCGGCGAGGCGAAGGCAGGCATCGTGGTGGACAACCTCATCGGTCAGCAGGAAATCGTTATCAAGACACTGGGGAACCTCTTCGCCGGACTCAAGCTCTTCGGCGGAGCAACGGTGCTTGGCGACGGTAGAGTTGCACTCATTCTCGATGTCGCAACGATGATTCAGCAGTGAGCAGGGGAGGGAAAAGAAGATGGCAGAGGATATGAATCGGGGCGGCGCGCCGCAGAACAACCAGTACGTGGCATTCAACCTGCGTGATGAAGAATATGGTGTCAGCATTCTGAACGTGCAGGAGATCCGCAATCTCACCGATATCACCCGTGTCCCCTATGCGGCGGACTTCATCAAGGGTGTCATCAACCTGCGTGGTGCTGTTCTTCCGGTCATTGATCTCAAACAGCGCCTTGGTCTCGCGGAGACGCCGTATACCGACCGCACGCGTATTGTTACGGTATCTGTCGAGGATGTGCACGTCGGCATGCTCGTCGATGCAGTGACAGAGGTGCTGAGTCTCGAAAACGCGCCTATCGATACGAAGAAGGCAACCAATGCGCGCGAGAGCAGCAAGTTTATCAGCAGCATCGGAAATATCAGAGGACGACTGATCATTCTGCTCAATCTGGAGGAGATCGTCGGCCTCAAGGAGGCAAAATAACACAGGAGTGTGCAGTGAATCCTTGAGGAATTGCACCGCATGAGAAAAGGATTGAGTCGATGACTGTAGAAGGGGAAGACCTGACAGCTCTGTCGGATATGCAGCTCGATGTGCTGCAGGAGATCGGAAATGTCGGCGCGGGTAATTCCGCGACGGCACTTTCCCGTCTGATCCAGCATCGCATCGAGATGAATGTGCCGCAGGTGGCACTGGTTCCAATTGAAGATGTACCGGAATTTGTCGGCGGACCGGAACTCGTGGTCGTCGGTATTTTCCTGCGCGTTTACGGAAAAGCACCGAGTAACATCCTTTTTCTCATTCCGCGTGACAGCGCGTTTGCTCTCGCGGATACGATGTGCGGGCGTGAGGTCGGAACAACGACGACAGAGCTCAGCCCGATGGATGAATCCGCATTGATGGAGGTCGGAAACATTCTTGCTGGCTCATACCTCAATGCGTTCTATAGCTTTACGGGGATCAGCATGCTCCCGTCCGTGCCGGCACTTGCCGTGGACATGGCGGGGGCGATTCTCAATGTTGTTCTGGTTCAGCTCGGAGAGATGGGGGATCACGCACTTCTCATAGAGACGAATTTTGTCGCGGATGACCGCAGCATCAAGGGACATTTTTTCCTTGTCCCCGATCCGGGCTCACTGAGCAGCATTATGAATGCGGTAGGAGTTGTATGATATGCCGAATTTGATCAAAGTCGGCATGGCCGACTACAAGGTCGGTGCGGCTCCCGCCACACTCATCAGCTATGGACTGGGTTCCTGCATCGGCCTTTCACTATATGACCCTAAGGAAAAAGTGGGCGGCCTGCTCCACTATATGCTGCCGGACAGTAAGCAGGCACGCCCCTCCGATACACCGGCGAAGTTCATCGATACGGGATTTCCGCTCATGCTGGCGGACGTTCTGAAACTTGGGGGGGTAAAGTCCCGTCTCGTTGCAAAGATCGCGGGCGGAGCGCAGATGTTTGCGTTCTCCAACTCGACGAGCGTCATGCGCGTCGGCGAGCGAAATGCACAGGCGGCAAAGGATCTTCTGGCGGCACATGGCATCCGCCTCATCGCCGAGGATACGGGGCTCAACTATGGACGCACCGTATCCATCGACTTGAATGACGGTACGTATACCGTCAAGACCGTCAGCAAAGGGGATAAAACCATCTAGGGGGAAGGTGATTTCTTGTTCAAAGTGGGGATGGCGCTCGCATTTTCGGTGATCGCTGCTCTCGTCGTTTTTTTGACGGGGCTCTTTACCGATGCGCGTATTGGCACAGCATTTCTGCGCAGCCTCATCGCGTTCGTCTGTGCCGGTGCATTTACCTATCTTGTCACCTTCATTCTCGAGGCAAAAGGTTGGACAGCGTACGACAAGATGCCGGACGAGCGCATGGAAGATATGAAGAAGATCGTTTATGATGCCGATGACATCGACTTTGACGCAGAGGACGACGGCGCAGAGGATGCAATTGCCTTTGCTGAGCCCAAGGATTTCCGTCCGCTGTCGGCGGAGACGCTGACGCACATGACGTCACCGGATGAGGTGCATGAGCCGCCGGTGGCTGAGACGTCGACGGGTGAGGAACCCACAGCAGTGGCCCCGGCGTAGAGCTGGCGGATGCGCGGAGAGGAGATGATGCAGATGGCGGAGCCGATAGAAGAGGATATTGAGGCTCTGTGGAAGGCGTATGAGACGGAAAGGACCGTTGAGGTGCGAAACCGTATTGCCGAACACTATCTCCCTCTCGTACGCCTGGTTGCCGGACGCATCGCCATCAGCCTGCCACAGCACGTCGATCGGGAGGATCTTCTGAGCAGTGGGTTCTTTGGCCTGCTCGATGCGATCGAGCGATACGAGCTCACACGCGGCAATAAATTTGAGACCTATGCGGGCGTACGCGTACGCGGCGCGATCCTTGACCACCTGCGTGCAAAGGACTGGATTCCCGTCAGCGTACGTCAGAACATCAAGCGCTATGAAAAAGCTGTAGCTCATCTGGAAGGGACTCTTGGGCGTACGGCGACAGATCAGGAGCTGGCGGAGGAAATGGATCTCAGCATAGAGGAATTACATCGTCTTGAGAGCCAGGTCAGTGCAGCGACCGTGATCCCCCTTGAGGAGTATCTCCGCACCGATGCTCAGGCATCCCTCGAGGATGGTCCTGTGGAGCATGCAGAGTGGACGGAGATCAAGGAAACGCTTGCTGCTGCGATTGAAAAACTCCCCGAGAAGGAGCGGACGGTCGTGGCGCTCTACTATTATGACGAAATGACACTAAAGGAGATTGCGGCTGTTCTCCACCTGTCGGAGGCGCGCATTTCCCAGCTGCATACGAAGGCAATCTTCCGTATGCGGGGCTCTCTGGCACGGATGAATGATGTTGGTTAACCTGCGCATCGCCCCGACGAAAATCGTTGTAATCGAAGCGCAATTATGAAGGATCTGGAGTGGGACTTATGGAACGTATCGTTGGGGGAAGAAAAGAGGGCTTTCAACTTGCCCTGCGTGAGGATGGCGCCTACCTTACCGTTTATCCGGAGGAGCCGGATGCGGACGTCGTTGACCTGTCCGCTTTGCGTGAGAAGATCGAGGCGGCGGGCGTTACGGACTACGATGTCCTCCAGCTCGCGCATCTCGTGCGTGCGGCGGAGGGGGTTGAGGAAAAACTTAACGCTGCCGCTGAGAATGGGGAGGATAACCTCACCATCCCCTTTACCATCGAGATCCCGAACGATGCAATGTCGGCAGCAGTACGCTTCGACGATAAGAAGGGAAATCTACCGCCGTCCGTCGCGGATGTATTGGATGCGCTGAAGGAGAAGAAGGTCGTCTACGGCATTGACCGCGCAGCGATTGGGCGCGGCGTTGCGCGTCTCACTCCCTTTATGGCGGCGCGCGGGACAGCACCCGTCGCAGGCGAAGATGCACGGCTCGAAAAGAAATTCGACATGGGCGTCAAGGGGCGTCCCGCAGAGCGAGCCTTTGACCGCGTCGACTACAAGGACATGAACATCTTTCTTCGGGCGGCAATCGGTGATGTCCTTGTCGTCCGTATCCCGGAGACACAGGGCATCCCGGGGAAGAATGTATTCGGCGAGGAGGTTGCGTCGAGACCCGGAAAGCCGATCAATCTTCCACAGGGAAAGAATACCAAGGTGGTCAACAACGACGAGCTGGTCGCCGTCATCGATGGGCAGATCGTCGATGACGGGAAGAAGGTCAGTGTCGACCCACATCTTGTCATCGACAGCAGTGTCGATGTGGGCACGGGCAATATTGACTTTGCCGGCAGTGTGGAGATACGCGGTGACGTCGAGAGCGGCTTCTCCGTCAAGGCAGCGGGCGATGTTGAGATCAAGGGCATGATCGGCGGTGCGGAGGTCGAGGGGCGCAACGTCATCGTACACGGCGGCATCCGCGGCATGAACGTAGGGAAGATCCATGCGCGCGAGGATGTGAGCATTGCCTTCGTTGAGAATGCGAACATCACAGCAGAGCGCGATATCTTCGTCAATGATGTCGTGCTTCACTCGGTGATGCGCGCAGGGCACCATGTCACTGTTGAGGGGCAGCGCGGATTTATTACGGGCGGCTCCGTTGGGGCAGGGGAGTCCATACGCGCAAAAATCCTTGGGAATAACTTCTATGTGCAGACCAACATCAATGTCGGCATCGATCCGAATCTCAAGCACAAATACGACAACCTGCTGAAAGAATATCAGGCGGCGGATAAACAGCTGACCCAAGTGCGGCTTGCCCTTGAGACACTGAAAAAACAACCGCTCATGAGTCTGTCGGAACGCCGTCGAGAGCAGCTTGCCGAACTGACCCATGTGCAATTCCCGCTGGCGACCAAGATCAAGCGGATGAAGGAGGAGCTGGAGGAGATGCGCGAGGAGTTGGAGCAGATGAAAAACGGCTCCGTCGAGGCGTCGGATACCATTTTCCCGGGGGTCAACATCATCATCAGTGGGGTGAAAAAGACCGTGGACAGCGAACTGCGCCATGCTAAGCTGCAGGTTCTTGAAGGGGAAGTCGTCACAGGCATTCTGTAGAAAAGGAGACAGCACCATGAACGTCACGCCAATCAGCATGCAGATGATGATCCCGCAGTCCAATGAGGCGGGGAATGTTCAAAGCAATATGCAGAATCAGGTCAATGTTCAGCAGACCTTTGAATCCCTGCGCCAGAAACAGGATGCGGAGCTCGCACGTCAGCAGGTGCGTGCGAAGGAAAAGGCGAGTGACGACGCGCGTGTCAAGGACGATCCGGAACGAGAACGCCGTCAGGGACAGCGTGGAAGGGGACAGGGCGGACGAGAGCGGCGGGAGGATCATGGTGCAGAACTCCTTCAGCGGCTTGCTGCTGACCCCAATCGTGGCGTGCACCTCGATATTAGCTTGTAGGGAGGCGGCCTGTTATTATTTCCATCACCGAAATCCTAGGCGCACTCATCATACTGGGAGCTGTACTGCTCCTCATCGTGCGCTACATCATCCATCGCCGCCAGCGCAGCGAGGAAGATGATGAGGAACTGGCAGAATCCATCGAGAAACTAAAAAAAGAGCTCCGACAGTCGGCGGACACCATCATCAAGCGCCTAGGCACCCACGTGACAAAACTCGAAGGACTCCTGCGTGAGGCAGATCAGCGGTGCACGCAGCTGGAAACGCGTGTGGCGGATGCACAGCGCCTCGAGTGGGCACTCCAGCAACGTATCGAAGAACTCGAACGCCGTCTTCGCGACCTCGGCGGAACCGTGCCCCCTGCGGCCTATACCGCATCACGCGCGGGCACTGTTCCTCCGATGCCGCCTTCGGTTCAGCTGACGGAGGCGCAGCGCACGGACGGCGATGCCTTTGCCGCCGTCCTGCATCAGTCCATCCTGCGCGAGCAGATGCGCAGTACCGCTCCCGCAGCGATGCCCGCTGCACCGCATCCGCAGCAAACCATGCAGCCTGCGATGCAGGTACAGCCACAGGCACGTCCCGTTGCGCCTCCGCCACCTGTGCCGCAGCAGACGCCGGTTCCCGCACCACGGGAAGAGGACGGTATGCCGGAGGAAGAGATGCAGCCCGCCGCGCAGGAAGATGAGTCCATGGGCAAGGCACGCGCCCTCCTGCGCGCCGGACGCACCATCGAACAGGTTGCGCGTGAGACCGGTGTCGAGATCGGTGCGCTTCGCCTGATGAAGCAGATGACGCAAAAGGATTGAGAAAGAAACAAATCCGACACTTGACGGACTTCATTTTTATCGGCGATTCCTTGACAAGATGCGAAAAGGTCGGTATAATAGCCACTGTTCGGGACGTAGCTCAGCTTGGTAGAGCGCTTCCTTGGGGTGGAAGAGGCCGCAAGTTCAAATCTTGTCGTTCCGACCATTCTTTTGAACATTGCTGGAGTATTCAGTATGTGATGCTGAGTACTCTTTTTATTATGGGTAAGCGTACGTGTAGGATTGAGCGATGCCGTTTTTCAGAATCAGCGTTGAGGTGACTTGAAAACAGAGGACAAATCTGCTAAGATAAAGATACAAAAAGAGAGACACCGCAAGGCGTCACCTCTTCACGAATTACGGATTAACCGCTCACGTTTTGAAGGACAGGGCGGTTATTTCTTTTTTATGGCAACGATGTAGCCAGTGACGAGAACAATGATTAAAATGAACTCGTAATAACCCATAGTGCACCACCTCCCGCTTATAGAGTTGGAGAGGTGAAGAAGTTAGCCGCCTTTGCCTTTAGTGGTTCTCTTCAGGCATTATACAAATGCTTTTCGGAAAGTGCAAGCAGCAACGATTTGGATGAAAAGTTGGTACATGGTCTTGCTGCTATTGACAGAATCTATACAAACATCTTGCGAACGCTGTGTGAATCTGTTATCATAAAGACAGAAAAGGAGGACCCCTCTCTGGCGGCTGCTTCTTCACATGGCTATGAAATACACCGCTCACGTTTGGGACGTAGGGGCGGTTTTTCTTTTGCAGCGTGATCGGACGGATGGCGTATGCGGCATCTGTCGAAGGAGGGCAGGTATGGATGTTATCGTAGATCGTGGCGTGCTGCAGGTGCTGCTGCTCGCCGTGATGTTTCTATCCATTATGGTAGAGATCAAGACGGGCGGGCTGGGCGTCGGTGTCCTGCTCGGGATTGTCGCGGCGGCGGTGTTCTGGGGCAGCCAGTATACGCGCGGTCTGGTGGAGTTCTATCACATCGCGGTGTTTCTTGTCGGTGTGCTGATGATCATTGTGGAGATCTTGCTGCCAACGGTCGGACTGCTCGCGGGGCTGGGCGTTGCAGCGATGCTCTACAGCATAGTGCTCGCGCTCGGCGGCGACATCGGCGCACTCGCTGCGCTCGGCATCGCGCTTGCCATCTCTGTGGCGGTATTCCTGCTCGTCGTTGCCCGTCTGCCATCGAGCCGGCTGTGGAACAAGCTGGTCCTTCACAATAGCTCGCGCACGGAGGAGGGCTATGTCAGTGCCGTTGGGGCAGTTGATCTCATTGGGAAGATGGGCAAGGTGCTCACGGAGCTGCGGCCTGCGGGAACGGTACAGATTGACGGCCGCCCTGTTGATGTCGTCTCGGAGGGCGCATTTATTGAAAAGGGGACGCGCGTTGTCGTCCTGTCTGTGAGCGGCAGCCGTGTGGTAGTGCGTGAGGCATAATATTTCGGATGGATGAACATACATCTAGGAGGTTTTCATGGGTACACTATTCGGAGGAGCATTCCTCGTTGTCATCGTTATCCTGGCGGTTTCGATCTTTCTGCATTTTGTTCCGCTCGGGCTGTGGGTCTCGGCGATCTCGGCAAATGTCTCGGTCGGCATTGTCTCGCTGGTCGGGATGCGCCTGCGCCGCGTTCCGCCGAGCCGCATTGTTCTGCCGCTCATCAAGGCGAATAAGGCAGGGCTGGATGTGAGCGTCAACCAGCTCGAGGCACACTATCTCGCAGGCGGTAATGTGGACAAGGTGGTGGATGCGCTGATCGCGTCGCATCGCGCGCAGATCGCCCTCCCATTCGAGCGCGCAGCGGCAATTGACCTCGCGGGGCGCGATGTGCTCGACGCGGTGCAGATGAGTGTCAATCCAAAGGTCATCGAGACGCCAATTGTCTCCGCTGTGGCAGCGAACGGCATCGAGCTGAAAATCAAGGCGCGCGTTACGGTGCGTGCGAACATCGATCGCCTCGTTGGCGGTGCAGGGGAACCGACGATCATTGCACGTGTTGGCGAAGGCATCGTGACGACGGTCGGCTCCTCGCAGAGTCACAATGACGTGCTTGCCAATCCGGACGACATCTCGAAGACTGTGCTTGGCAAAGGCCTCGACGCAGGAACGGCATTTGAGATTCTTTCCATTGATATTGCCGATGTCGATGTCGGGCGGAACATCGGTGCAGAGCTGCAGACCGATCAGGCGGAGGCGGATAAGCGCATCGCACAGGCAAAGGCGGAGGAACGCCGCGCGATGGCAGTTGCTCGTGAGCAGGAGATGAAGGCGTACACGCAGGAGATGGAGGCCAAGGTGGTCGAGGCGCAGGCAGAGGTGCCGCACGCTATGGCACAGGCGCTGCGCGAGGGCAAGCTCGGTGTCATGGACTATTATCAGCTGAACAACATCCAGTCGGATACGGATATGCGCCATGCGATCAGCGCATCGGGGAAGCAGGATGACAAGCATCCGTCTGTCCCCGTAAAGTGAGGAATGCACCATGGAATTTCTCGTCGTAGTCGGCATCCTGATCGCGATCAGCGTGCTCGATGACCGTGTGCGCGGAAAGAAAAAAGTTCCGCCGCCGACCGTGCCGCAGGAGATTCCCCGTCAGAGGCGCGGGGGACAGAAAGGCGGTGCGTTCGAGATCCCGCCGATGCGCGGCATCCCCAGCCGCATCGAGATCGGGACCGTCGATCCGACGGAGGCGGAGCGCGCCCTGCGCGAAAAGTGGGAGACGGAGCGCAGAGCCACCGAGAAAGCGGCGGCGGCCCACCAGCATGCGGAGAAGCAACGCGCCGCGCAGGAACGGCGCACTGAGATACTGTCTGCTGCAGCATCTCCTGCGATAAAGGGGCTGCCGCAGTGGACGCCGCAGACGATGAAGCAGGCGGTCGTGATGGCGGAGATCTTGGGGAAGCCACGCGCTCTGCGCCGCTTTCCGCAGCGATAGCAAAGAAAAACGAGGATTGCCACATCGGCAATCCTCGTTTTTTTGTGATTCTCTTATTTGATCTTATTCAGCTGATCTGCCATGTCTGCCGCACTGCGGTCACCCTCCACCGCTGTGATGATGGGCTGTGCGCCGAGCATGACCGTGGAGCCGTCCGCGTACGCATCCGCGGCGGCGTGCCCATTCTTATAGGCTGCCGCGAGGTTGCCCATAACGAAGTAGGCGCGCTCCGCCGAGGTCATACCGTTGGCAGGGGCGGGGGTCACGAACTCCTTTTTGTTGATATAGACGGTGCCGTTGTTCACTGTGACCTTGCCGCCGCTCATCTCCGTCAGCTTCTTGGCGTAGTTGTCACGGCGCGAGGCATTCGACGGATGATCGGCGGCACCGGACATGATGGAGACGACATTGGCGGAGTTGTTGCCGTCCATATCGATGACACGCTGCCATACCGCTGCCGTTGCTCCTGGGTTGTACGGAGAGTGCGAGATGTAGTCAAAGGCGAGGTTATCTGCCTCCCACTCCATCGGCTTGGTGAGTCCCTGTCCGCTCCATATATTGGCGGCGATTGCACCGAGCACCGTACCCGTCGCACTCGCAAGAATTGCAGGCCCGAGCGAACGCTTCATGCCCCTTGCAGGGTGATCCTTCTGCCCGTGCCCCATCTCATGGGCGAGGACGACGGCGATCTCATCCTCGTTATTGAGGTAGTTGTAAAGCCCCGTATTGACGCTCATATTATGTCCGAGCGTACAGAATGCGTTGAAGCTGTTCTCGTTGTTGATGAAATAGAGGTACGGACGGTCATAGATGGTCGCGTCCTGTGAACCGATCGCCGCCGTCAGATTGGTGAAGATGCGGTCGAGCTGATTGTTGAGCGCGTAGTCGTCATTGACCCCGTACTTTTCGCGCAGCTGATTGTTCAGCGCCTGACGACCTTCCTCAGTTGTGTTGTAGTACTTAATCTCCTTGTTCATCTCAGCGGACGCTGCAATACCGCCGACGATCGCACCGATGATGTTGCCCGTGCTTGCCTCGGCCACGGCTGGGGTACTGAGGGTAATGCCACCCGCCATGGAGATGGAGAGAGCAAGTGCGACACCACTTCGCATCAATTTTTTCTTATTCATAATTCCTCCTAACATATGAACCGATGAACATATTATATCGGATGAAAATATTTCTGTCCAGTACAGAGGGAAAGAAGCGTGTCGCTGTAAGCGCAGAGCAGGTTTTAGGAGAGTAGGACTTTTTTCTCCTGCGTGTGCAGAGGGGGCGCTATTCTTGACACCATCCACAAAAAACATTAAAATATATAAGAATATGCGCTTATTTATGAACGAGGAGGTGGCCGTTATCTTTACGGAAATACTCATGATAATTATCGCCATTGGCGTTGGCGCTGCAGCCGGCTATACGGCACGCAAGCGTGCGGCAGAGGCACAGATAGGATCAGCCGAAAGTGAAGCAAAACGCATTGTCGACGAGGCCGGGAAGGCGGCGGAGACGAAGCGGAAGGAAGCACTGCTCGAGGCCAAGGAGGAGATCCAGCGGCAGCGGCAGGACTTTGAGCGTGACACGAAGGAACGCCGCAGTGAACTGCAGCGCATGGAGCGTCGTACGATCCAGAAGGAGGAGAATCTCGACCGCAAGCTGGAATCCATCGAGAAAAAGGAGGAAGGTCTCGCACGTAAGGAAGCACGCATCGACAAGACGCAGGCAGAGGTCAGCGCGCTCTATGAGAGTCAGCGGCAGGAGCTCGAGCGCATCTCTGGGCTCTCCTCCGAGGAGGCACGCACCGTGCTCATGGCAGAGGCAGAGGAAGAGCTGAAGCATGAAAAGGCACGCAAGATCAAGGAATATGTCCAACAGACGAAGGACGAGGCGGACAAGGCAGCACGTGAGATCCTGAGCGTCGCCATCCAGCGCTGTGCTGCCGATCACGTAGCGGAGACGACGGTCTCGGTCGTTGCTCTGCCGAACGATGAGATGAAGGGGCGCATCATCGGGCGCGAGGGGCGCAACATCCGCACATTGGAGACGCTGACGGGCATCGACCTCATCATCGACGATACGCCCGAGGCGGTCATTCTTTCGGGCTTTGATCCCGTACGCCGTGAGGTGGCGCGTATTGCGCTCGAAAAGCTGATTCAGGACGGTCGTATCCATCCCGCACGCATCGAAGAGATGATCGAGAAGGCGCGCCGTGAGGTCGACCAGCGCATCAAGGAAGCAGGGGAGCAGGCGACGTTCGAGACGGGCGTGCACGGCATCCATCCCGAGCTGGTGCGTCTGTTGGGGCGGATGCGCTATCGCACGAGCTACGGACAGAACGTGCTGGCGCACTCCATCGAGGTCGCGCATCTCGCGGGGCTGATGGCGGCGGAGCTGGACTGCGATGTCATGCTCGCCAAGCGCGGCGGCCTCCTCCACGACATCGGCAAGGCAGTCAGCCATGAGATCGAGGGCCCGCATGTCACAGTGGGCGCCGAACTCGCACGCAAGTACCGTGAGTCGAAGGAGGTCATCAATATCATTGCTTCACATCACGGTGATGAGGAGGCGACAACGGTGGAGGCCGTGCTCGTCGCGGCGGCGGATGCTGTCTCTGCAGCACGTCCCGGCGCACGGCGAGAGAGCCTTGAGTCCTATATCAAGCGACTGAAGGCGCTCGAGGAGATCGCGGAGTCATTTGACGGCGTAGAGCGTTGCTTTGCCATTCAGGCGGGGCGTGAGATCCGCGTGATGGTAAAGCCGGACAAGGTGGATGATGCGGGAGCGGCAGTTCTCGTTCATGATATTGTAAAGAAGATCGAGGGCGATCTCGAGTATCCGGGGCAGATCAAGGCAACGGTGATCCGTGAGACGCGCGTTGTCGATTATGCGAAGTGAGGCAAGAAACATATAAATAGGGGACATCTGCCCTTTATTTATGGGAAATATGGAGGATGGACAATATCCGCGGTGAAAAAGCGGAACTGCCCGACGTTCAACAAGGAGTGCATCATGCAGCAGCTGACCTATATTGTTTCCGGGACTGCCGATGCGCAGCGCAAGGCGGAACAGGCAAAGGAAAAACTGGATCGGATTCCGCATGTGGAGTCTCTGCTCATTACGATTGCCGCCCCCTGTGATATGCCGGCTGAGAAGGCAGGGAGCATGGTGAATGCTGTGCGGGAGCTGTTCCCGCATGCGCGGATCCTGGCGCATACCTGTGCCCTCAAGATGGCGGATCTGTGCCTTGATACGGAAGGGGCCATGCTGACCTTTACGGCGTTTGAGTCATCGCGGGTGGAATTTGTCACGGTCAAAGGAAATACGCCGATATCAGAGGCAAAGGAGAGTATTGCCCGCTTTATCGGCACACGTCCGCATACCAAGGCAGTCGAAATCCTTGTGGTCGGCCTTATGGATCAGCTCGGTGCACTGCTTGAGGAGGGCACTGCGATGGACGAACGCATCGCGGTGTTTGGAGCCTTTGTTGATTCGCCGCCTATGGGAGTGCACGGCTATCTGATTGCGGACGATGCGGAGCTGCGGCTTGGAATGGCCGCCATTGTGTTCCACGGCGAGACGCTGGATGCGCATGCAGTACGCAATTTCGGCTGGAATGAACTCGGCCGTGAGATTGTTGCGACACGTGTAGACGGCTGCACGGTCAAGGAGTTGGACGGCGGCATACCGCTGCATATCTATGAGCGCTATTTCGGCATCAAGGGGAATGGCGACTTCAGTTCGGATGCGGCACTCTTCCCGCTCTGCTTCGAGGAGGAGGATGGCTCGGTCTCCGCGCGTGTCCCTCTTAAGATAGAGGAGGGATCGGGAGAACTCACCTTCGGCCTGCCCATGCAGGCGGGGACGAAGTTTCGCCTTGCTTACGGCGACCCCTACGGCATTCTCACGAAGGCGGCGGAAAACGCACGTGATATGTCTGCGTTCTCACCGCAGGCAATTTTCGGTGTGGCGTGCATCGGGCACTATCTCCTGCTTGGCGAAGATGTCGTGACGGAAATGTCCCCCTGCGCTGGGCTCCCCTCGTCGACTGTATTTGTATTCGGGGAGGTTCGGCGCGTTGGGCGACGCATTGTTCCGGCAAATTTGAATGTCCTGCTCGTAGGCATGAAGGAGAAATCCAATTACGTCAAGGCCGCAAAGCTGGAGCCAAAGCGCGTGGCACCGCTGTCCTACGATCGGAAAATGCTTGCATTCATGTCGCACTTCATCCGTGTTTCGGAGGAGGAGCTGCATACAGTGAATCAGCAGCTCACGCAGCTTGCCATTCGCGACACGCTGACGAATCTGCTGAACCGCCGCGAGATGGAGCGCCTCCTGAAGGAGGCGGTGTCAGTCTCACAGACGCAAAAGACACCACTCTCGGTCATCCTTATGGACATCGACAACTTCAAGGGCGTCAACGATACCTATGGACATGATATGGGGGACAAGGTACTTCTTACGGTGTCGGATGCAATCTCCCACACGATCCGTGGCTCAGATGCGGGCTGCCGCTGGGGTGGGGACGAGTTCTTCATTATTCTTCAGGGGGCGCCGCTCGCAGTTGCGGGCAGAGTCGGGGAGCGTATTCGCCGCAGGGTGGAGGAGGCGAAAATGCCGTTTCACCACAATGTCACGATCAGTGTCGGCGTAGCTGCCTTCGATCCGGAGCAGGATAATGAGCTCCAGCTATTCAAGAATGCTGACGAAGCACTTTATCAGGCGAAGAAGGCAGGACGCAATGTGGTATATGCGCTCGGCTTTGGGCGTGTGAGCAGTGAGGAATAGTCGGTCATGGAAAGGGGGGCGCAACATGTGGGATTCTTTTCGCAGTATGTTTTTAGGGCAAAGATCGGTTCGAACGTCTCGTGAACAGGCACGTCCGGGTGTGCAGCTGCTCGCTTCCGTGCTCGTCTGCTTTCCTGAGATTGCGGCGGTTTCCTACGATCCATGCGAGGGAATGCTGACGATGGCTTTTTTCGCTCGCGCACAGCTGTCACCCGCAGAGGCGGAGGAGTTTACCGCGTTTCTTGGTGAGAGCATTGAGAGCTTTCATGCGATCGAGGGGAGTGTTGTGACGGCGATGGACTTCTCCTATGAGCGGCATGATGGGCTCATGATGCTGCATCTCGCACGGCGGATGGATGAGGTGACGGAGCGGGAGATTGGGCTTACGGTACAGCTTCTGACCGATCGCTTCGGCGATGCGCTGCTCGTGGACGTACATGGGGCGGACCTGCCCGATGCGGAATTCCGACAGATGCAGCATGAGACACTCGATCGCATGCTGACCGCCGTACGCGAGATGCCGCTGCGCGATCGTCTCGTTGGGATTCGGGAGCGCGACCAGGTTGTGGTTTATAACCGCTGATGGAGTAAGAGAGGAGGGGACGCCGTGCGCATACTGATCGTCGGTGATGTCGTCGGACACGCGGGACGGCGTGCCTTTCGTGCTCTTACGCCGCGTCTGCGCGCGGAGCGCGGCATTGATGTCGTCATCGTCAATGGAGAGAATTCGGCTGGCGGCAAGGGCTATACGCGCAAGGCGCTCGATGAGCTCTATGCAGGCGGAGCCGATATTGTCACCTCGGGCAATCACGTCTGGGATAAAAAGGAGGTTTTCTCCTTCGTGGATGATGAGCCGTTTCTCATTCGTCCTGCCAACTATCCTGAGGGGGCGCCAGGAAAAGGATTCTGCGTCTTTCCCGCCAAGACGGCGAGCATCGGCGTGATGAATCTCTCGGGGCGGTCGTTTATGCCGCCGATGGACTGTCCCTTCCAGAAGGCAGATGAGATTCTTGCCGTGCTGGAGGGTCAGGCGGATCTCATCGTACTGGATTTTCACGCGGAGACCACGTCGGAGAAACTCGCGATGGCACATTATCTGGACGGCCGTGCGGACATCGTTGTCGGCACGCATACACATGTCCAGACAGCAGATGCGCGTATCCTGCCGGGCGGGACGGCGTACATCACCGATCTCGGCATGGTCGGGGCACAGAATTCGGTGCTCGGCGTGCGCACGGATCTCGTCATTCAGAAGTTCCGTACGGGGATGCCTGTGCGGTTTGATATGGCAGAAGGTCCTGCGGAATACGCGGCGGTCATCGTGGATATTGATCCCGCGGGGCAGCGCCCTGCAACGATTGAACCGCTTTTGCTGCGCGAAGCGGAATAGGGAGTCAAGGAGAAGATATATGCCAAGCGATTTGCATATCCATACGACCTTCTCCGACGGCAGGAATACGCCGGAGGAGATCATGGAAGCGGCAAAGGCTGCGGGGCTGCGCTACATCTCCATTACGGATCACGACTCGGTTGAGGGCGTGACGGAGCTGTATGAGAGCGGACACATTTCCTCCGGCAGCCTGCGGGTGATCCCCGGGGTGGGATTCAGCACGGGCGATGGCGGGCACGACGTCCATATCCTAGGCTACAACATCGACATCTACGATGCGGGGCTGCAGGAAAAACTCGAGGAGATCAGCGAGGCACGGTGGACGCGCTTCACGAAGATCGTGGAGCTCCTGCGCGGCCTCGGTTATGAGATTGGTGAGACTGAGGTGCTGACGGACGAGGGAATGTGCAAGGCAATCGGTCGCTCTCACGTTGCACGCGTGCTGGTGAAAAAGGGCTATTTTGACTCCGTCCGCACTTGCTTCGACCAGCTGCTGAAGCGTGGGCAGCCTGCCTATGTGCCGCATTTCCGCGTCTCTGCCGAAGAGCTCATCAGCCTCATCCGCGGGGCGGGCGGGATCCCCGTCCTCGCAAATCCCAAGTCTGTCGGCGATGAGACGATCATCATGACGCTCGTCGGGCAGGGACTTCAGGGGGTTGAGGCATTTTATCCCACCTACGACAGGCAGGATACGCAGCACTACCTGGATGTGGCGCAGAAGTATGGACTTCTCGTATCGGGCGGCTCGGATTACCGTGGCTTTCCCGGACGCGGAACAGAGAAGATCGGGCAGTTCACGATCGAGGATGTCTATGCGGAAAATTTTTATCGCCCGCCGCAGCATACGTGAGGATACCGTGAAAAGAGGAGGGACACAATGGACGTAATTGCCCTTGTCGGCCCGAGCGGAACGGGAAAAAGTCACCGCGCACTGTGGGTCGCCCGAAAAAATGGCGCAGATGCCATCATTGATGACGGCATCCTCATCAAAGATGGGAAAGTGGTCGGCGGCACATCAGCAAAGAAGGAAAAGAACCGCATCATGGCGGTACGGCGTGCGATTTTCGTCCTTCCGGGACATGCCGCCGATGTACGGCGCGCGATTGAAGAGTGTGCGCCGCGCCGCATCCTGATCCTCGGCACCTCGGAGAATATGGTGCAGAAGATCGCGAAGGCACTTGGTATCGGTCCAGTCGGTAAGATCATCCGCATCGAGGACGTCGCCTCCAAGAAGGATATGGAGATCGCCCAGTATCACCGCCTGAAACGCGGCGAGCACATCATTCCCGTACCAAGCATCGAACTGAAGCCACATTTTTCGGGTTATCTCATTGACCCGATCAAGAGCTTTTTCAAGACCTCCTCGTCGAAGCGCCGCAAGCTCGGGGAGCGCTCCATCGTACGCCCTGTATTCAGCTACTATGGAAAACTCATCATCGACGACTCAGTTATCAAGAACATCGTGCGCATTGCCGCCGAGAAGTTCGAGAACGTATACCGTGTCGGTGGGACGCGCGTCCGCCACATCGTGAACGGGGACGACGATCTCGGCATCACGGTCTCATTGGAGGTTGTCTTCGCCTATGGACATGCGATCAAGGAGACCATGGTCGCCTTGCGCCATCGTCTGCAGACGGAGATCGAGCGCATGACGGGGATGGTCGTTCACGAGGTCGATATCCTGGTCAAGAGCCTCTATGTCGACGCGCAGCCCTCTCTGCGTGCCGAAGGATAACGCGGTGACGAAAAGCCTTATCATTTTTTAAGAAAAAAAGGCAGAATCAAAAGGATTTTTTATGGGGACGTAGAACTAAATATATATCTATTACGTATGTCGATTTTTGTGTGCGTAAAAATATCGAGGAAAGGAATGTGACGTTTCATGCTGGAGCAGGTGGTCAATACCTCGGTGATAGATGTCAGCAGCCGTGCCATGGCAGCATCGACACTTCGCCATGAGGTGCTCAGCAACAACATCGCCAACGTGAATACACCGAACTTCAAGCGGAGTCATGTCCGCTTTGAGGATCTGCTGAAGAAGGAATTGGGGCTGGAGGACGATCCGCTGATGCCAGTCGTGCGTACGCATGACCGCCACCTCCCGCTAGCGTATCGCGGAAAGGCACACGGTGTCATCGAGCAGGAGAATACGACCAATATGCGCCTGGACGGCAACAATGTCGACATTGACGTTGAGATGGCAGAGGTCGCAAAGAACCAACTTTATTACAATGTACTTGCCAATCAGCTGGGGGGACACATCAGTAGGATGAAGAGTGTCATCACCAGTGGTCAGGGCTGATCGGAGGGCATGATATGGGAATGTTTTTGGGAATTGATACGGCGGCCTCCGGGCTTACAGCGGAACGCCTTCGCATGGACGTGATCTCCAACAATATCGCGAATGCGAATACGACGCGGACGCAGGGCGGGGGTGCCTATCACCGCCGCTATGTCGTGTTTCAGCCGCGTGAGAAGGGACATGGCATCGGCTTTGAGTCCTTCCTGGCACGTGCGTCGAACCGCATGCGCCCCGGTGACGGCGTACGTGCTGTCGGCATTCGCGCAGACAACACGCAGGGACCTCTGGTCTATGAGCCAGGGCATCCGGATGCAAACGCAGACGGCTACGTGGAGCGCCCAAACGTCAACATCGTCGCTGAGATGGTCGACATGATCTCGGCGTCGCGCGGCTACGAGGCGAATACGACGACGATCAATGCAGCGAAGGCCATGGTCAATGCGGCACTCCGCATCGGCGGCGGAAACTGATGCACACATTGTAAGGGGGATCCATTATGGAAGTACAAGCACTGCAAATGACTCCTGTAACGATGCGTGCACCCAGCCATTTGGGCGAGACCATCGACAAATCCCAACGCAAAGATTTCGGCACCTACCTAAAAGATGCCCTCTCCGAAGTCAATCATCTTCAGCTTGCATCAGAGGAGCAGACGAAGCTGCTCGCTGCGGGTGAGGTGGAAGATGTTTCTCAGGTTATCGTGGCAGGGCAGAAGGCTGAAATTGCCCTGCAGCTTACCTTGCAGATGCGCAATCGTGCCGTTTCTGCCTATCAGGAAATCATGCGGATGCAGGTATAACTGAAACTGCCGTTCTGTTTGCACCCTCGCGGGGAAGCACAACCGCGGTGACTTGAAGGGAAAGAGATTATGGGAGAGTGGAAAGAGCGCAGCCTTGCCTTGTGGAAACGCTTTGACAAGCGGCAGCGCTACATCATGCTCGGCTCGGCACTCGCAATTCTCGTACTGGTCTTCGGCCTTAGTTTCTGGTACGGCAGCAAGCCCGATATGGTTCCGCTGTTTACCGACATGGAGACCAAAGATGCGGGCGAGGTCGCGAATCAGCTGCGTGAATCGAAGATCAGCTACGAAATACAGGAGAATAAGTCGGGCACGACGATTCTCGTTCCGACGGCGAATGTGCATGAGGCTCGCCTCAACCTTGCCGTGCAGGGACTTCCGCACGGGAACAAGGGCTTTGAGATCTTCGACGACAGCAAACTCGGCGTGACCGAGTTCCAGAACCGTGTCAACTATCTGCAGGCACTGCAGGGCGAGCTGACGCGTACCATCGAGCAGATCGAGGCAGTCGATAAGGCACGTGTTCACATCGTGCTGC
Source organism: Centipeda felix (assembly GCF_900186465.1). Lineage (GTDB taxonomy): Bacteria > Bacillota > Negativicutes > Selenomonadales > Selenomonadaceae > Centipeda > Centipeda felix. The sequence continues at coordinate 239,256 of NZ_LT891958.1, read as the reverse complement.
CCGAGGACAGCCTTTACAAAAAAGAGGAGAAGCCGGCGACGGCTTCCATTATGCTGCGCTTGAAGCCGCATGCAGAGCTGACGAAAAAGGAAATTAAAGGTATTGTCAATCTCGCAGCACACAGCATCAAGGGGCTGACGCCGGAGAACATCACCATCGTCGACGATACGGGCAAGATCCTGAATGATCCAGACGATCAGGATGAGAAGGGGCTTGGCGCAAAGACCATCACCCAGCTTGAGATGACGCGCAAGGTGCAGGACAACATCGAGAAAAAGGTGCAGACCCTGCTCGATCAGACGCTCGGGGAAGGGCGTGCATTTGCCCGCGTCAGTGTGGAGCTGGATTTTGACGACCGCTTGACAGATCGTCAGACCTTTACCCCTGTGGTAGATGATGCAGGCATCATCCGCAGCCAGCAGGACATCTCCGAGAGCTACAACGGCAGTTCGACGAATCCCGGCGGCCCTGCGGGCGTCCAGAGCAACGTCCCGGGCTATGTTGAGCAGGAGTCAAACGCGAACGCTGCCTACGAGAAAAAAGAATCCACGAAGAACTATGAGATCAACGAGGAACGCCAGCACGTAATCGCTTCCCCGGGCTCGATCCGCCGTATGACGGTTGCTGTCCTTGTCAATGACGACGTGACGCAGCCGCAGCAGGAGAGCATCCTGCGCACGGTGAGCAGCGCGGCAGGCATCAATCAGACGCGCGGCGATACGATCTCCGTTGAGCCGCTGCCGTTCAGCACGGAGGCGGCAGACCGCCGTGCGGCGGAGCTGCAGGCAGAGAAGGATCGTCAGGACCGCATCTTCTACATGCAGGTTGGCGCCGTTCTTCTCATCATTGCACTCATCGTTGCCGCGATTCTCATGTATCGCCGCAAGAAGCGTCTCGAGCGCGAGGCTGCCGAGGAGGCAAAGCGTCTCGAAGAAGAGCGCCTTGCCGAGGAGCGTGCCGCCGCAATCGCTGCCGGCGAGGTCGAGGAAGAGGATCTCTCTGAGGAGGAGCAGCAGCAGATGAACGAGAAACTCGCGCTTCTTGCGCTCATCGACAGCAAGCCTGAGGAGGTTGCGCTCCTGGTCAAGACTTGGCTTACGGAGGAGGAGTAACCATGCCGGATCTATATGGCAGCGGTGATCTGACCAACCAGCAGAAGGCGGCGATCCTCTTTATCGCCATTGGTCCTGAGTACTCCGCAAAGCTGTTTCAGCACATGGATGACGACGAGATCGAGCAGCTGACGCTTGAGATCGCCAACCAGAAGCAGGTCTCGTCCGCTCTCAAGGCGGAGGTCATCTCGGAGTTTTATTCCATGTGCATGGCACAGGACTACATCTCCTCGGGCGGTTTGCAGTATGCACAGAACGTCCTGGAAAAGGCCCTCGGTCCGGACAAGGCGCTCGAGATCATCAACCGTCTCACGACGAGTCTGCAGGTGCGTCCGTTCGACTTCCTGCGCAAGACCGACCCAGCACAGCTTATCAACTTTATCCAGAACGAGCATCCCCAGACCATCGCCCTTATCATGGCGTATCTGGAGCCAGATCAGGCAGCAGTTGTTCTCGGAGCATTGCCTCCGGAGTCTCAGGTCGAGGTCACGAAGCGTATCGCAACCATGGATCGCACCTCGCCGGACTCCATCCGCGAGGTCGAGCGTGTGCTGGAACGGAAGCTGTCGTCCATGGTAACACAGGACTTTACATCGGCAGGTGGCATCAAGGCGATTGTCGAGGTGCTCAACCGCGTCGACCGTACGACGGAGAAGGCGATTGTCGAAACCCTCGAGGTCGACAGCCCCGAGCTTGCCGAGGAGATCAAAAAGCTCATGTTCGTGTTCGAGGACATCGTCCAGATCGACGACCGCTCCCTGCAGCTTGTCCTGCGTCAGGTCGAGACCAAGGATCTCTCCCTCGCGCTCAAGGCAACGCCACAGGAAGTTGCAGAGAAAGTCTACAAGAATATGTCGACGCGTGCGGCAGATATGCTGCGCGAGGAGATCGAGTTCATGGGCCCGGTCAAGATTCGCGACGTGGAGGAGGCACAGCAGAAGGTTGTCGCCGTCATTCGCGTACTCGAGGACAAGGGCGAGATTGTGATTTCGCGCGGCAAGGGAGACGAGATGATTGTCTAGAGTTATCAAGGCCGCCATCTGGGAGGAGAACCCGCATCTCATCGACGTCCCCGCCCCCTCCGTTCCGCCGTCCGCAGATGGCATGGAGGATGGTGTCAGCGAGGAGACCGTCCAGTTCCTGCTCTCGCGCATCGAGGAGCGTGAACACGCAATTGATGTCCGCAGTAAAGAGCTGGACATGGAGATCGCCGTACGCCGCGGTGAAATCGAACAGGAGCGGGAGAAGCTTCTCAGCGAGGCGAAAGAGCAGATCGAAAAGGATCGCGAGGAGGCGCGTCAAGCGGGGCACGACGAGGGCTTTGCTGCTGGCAGAGAGGCGGGCGAGGCCGCCGTACGCGAGGAGATGGAGGATTTCATCCGCCAGACCAACGCGAAGGCGGAGAAGACCCTGCGCGATGCACACGACGCGATGCGTGACTACCTCATGCAGGCGGAGGAGGTCATCGTATCTATTGCGATGACTGCCGTGGAGCGCGTTCTTCCGCAGCATTTCATCGATGTGCCGCAGATGGTTCTGCCCATTGTGCGCGATGCCATCGAGCGCGTCAAGGATCAGAAAGAGATTGTCGTCCACGTTCCGCCGGACAGCTATGACTTTGTGCTGATGGCACGCGATGAACTGCGCAGCATTGTGACAGCGGGGGACAGCAGTCTCTCGATTACATCCGATGAGAGCCTGAAGCCGGGCGACTGCCTTGTGGAGACGCCTAACGGCAGTGTTGATGCGCGTTTGCAGACGCAGATCGAACAGCTGAAGAAGGCGGTGCGGGAAGTTATGCTATGAATACGAGTGAAACGGGGGGAAATCCCCCATTTTCCATAAATATCCATAAGTTCCAGGATGCACTCCGCGCTGCTTCACCGATGAAGCTGACGGGTAAGGTGACGCAGATCATCGGGTTGGTCATCGAGTCGCAGGGGCCGACGGTGACGGTCGGTGAGCTCTGCTATGTGAGCTCTCACTTTGCAGGGATGCCGCCCGTGCCGGCGGAGGTCGTCGGATTTCGCGAGGGGAGCGTTCTCCTCATGCCGGTCGGCGAGATGCAGGGCATCGGCCCTGGCTGCGAGGTTGTCGCAACGGGGCGCCAGCTCCGCGTGAAGGTTGGTATGGAGCTGCTCGGCCGTGTGCTTGACGGACTCGGCAATCCAATCGACGGCAAGGGCCCCATCCTCGCCAAGGAGGAGTATCCCCTGCAGGCGCCGCCGCCGCCTCCGTTGACGCGGCCGCGCATCCATGACAACCTCTACGTCGGTGTGCGCGCGATTGACGGGCTCATCACGATGGGGGACGGACAGCGCATCGGCATCATGGCGGGCTCCGGCGTTGGCAAGTCCACGCTGCTCTCCATGATTGCACGCAATACAGAGGCGGACATCAGTGTCATCACGCTCGTCGGAGAGCGCGGACGTGAGGTGCGCGATTTCATCGAGCGCGATCTCGGCGAGGAGGGTCTGAAACGCTCCGTTGTCGTGGTTGCCACCTCTGACCAGCCGGCACTCGTCCGCATCAAGGGAGCTATGACGGGAACGGCGATTGCGGAGTACTTCCGCGATCAGGGGCGCAAGGTAGTGCTCATGATGGACTCTGTAACACGTTTTGCAATGGCGCAGCGCGAGGTCGGGCTCACCATCGGCGAGCCGCCCGCGACGCGCGGCTATACTCCGTCGGTCTTCGCCATGCTGCCGCGTCTCTTAGAGCGCGCGGGCACGAGCGAAAAGGGATCCATTACGGGCATCTATACCGTGCTGGTTGACGGCGACGATATGAATGAGCCGATTGCCGATGCGGTGCGTTCGATCCTAGACGGGCATATCGTGCTCTCGCGGCGGATCGCCGCGCAGAACCATTTTCCTGCCATCGACGTACTCAGCAGCGTCAGTCGTGTCATGTATGAGGTCGTTGCGAAGAATCATCTCGAGGCGGCGCAGGAAATGCGTCAACTCATGGCCGTCTATCAGGAAGCGGAGGATCTCATCCACATCGGTGCGTACGTCAAGGGCTCCAGCCCGAAGATCGACGCCGCAATCCAGAAGATCGACGGCATCAACGACTTTCTCTGTCAGGGCATCTACGAGGTGACTTCCTACGCGGAGACGGAGCAGCAGCTCATCGGCCTGACAGGGAAAGAAACGTCCGCAAATGAGGCGGCATCATGAAAAAATTTCGCTTTCAGCTCGAGACCTTGCTCAAGGTGACGCGCATGAAGAAGGAAGAGGCGGAGGTCGCCTTTGCCAAAGCTGTGCGAGCTCTGGAGGAGGAACGTGCCTATCAGCGGCAGCTGCTCGAGGAGATGGCACAGGGACAGCGTGACTACGAGAAGATCTCCAAGGAGGGCACGCACATCAAGATCGGTCGGCTCATGAGTTTTAACCAATTCTTTGGATGGAAACGGCAGCAGATCGAAGATCAGCAGCAGGTGATCCTGCGGGCGAACGCCGTGCGCCAGAAAGCACTGAAAGTACTGATGGAGCAGATGAGCGCGCTCAAGAGCATTGAGAAACTAAGGGAAAAACGCCTTGCCGAGTACAAGGCGGAGGCACTGCGGGAAGAGCAGAAGATGCTTGATGAGATCGGCCTGCAGCTGACCATGCGCAATAGGGAATGGGAGGAAGCCGTATGATAGATCTTTCGGGCATTCAGCAGATTCAGGCGCGCATCGCCGAGATCGAGGGAGAATTCAACCTCAAACAGCAGAATCTCCCGGGGTTGGATTTCGCTTCAAAACTCCAGCAGGAGATCGATAAGAACACGGCTGCGGCGGCGTCCAAAGCACAGGCTGCGCAGCGTGTTGACGGGACAAAGCCCGTTGCATCACCGACGCACGCGGAGAAGGCAGGAAAGGCGGATCTGGCCAATCCCGACCTCACGCAGATGATTCATCAGGCGGCACAGAAGTACCACGTCGACCCAAAACTCGTTTCGGCCGTCGCCGAGGTCGAGTCGGGCGGACATCAGGATGCCGTCTCTCCTGCGGGCGCGGTCGGCGTCATGCAGCTCATGCCGGAGACTGCCGCCGGGCTTGGGGTTGACCCGTACAGTGCGGAGGGCAATGTTGAGGGCGGCGCGAAGTATCTGAGCGAGTTGATGAACACCTTCGGCGGCGATGTGAAAAAGGCGGTTGCTGCCTACAACGCAGGACCCAATGCGGTAAAGGCATACGGCGGCGTACCTCCCTATGCGGAGACGCAGGATTACGTGAATCGCGTTCTCGATATATACCGCTAATCGGATGAGATGGGCAGGATAAGGGGAAGAGAAAGAGGGCAGGAAATCCATGCGGAAAAAACTGAAGATCCTATTGGTGCTGATCTTAATCCTCGTGCTGATTGTAGGCGGATTTGCTCTCGGCGTCTATCTCCGTCTCTTTGATACGAAGGAGCTCAACGAGGAGTATAAACTCCATGAGCTGCCTGTGGTCGGTGAGTACTTTGTGCCGCCGGCGGAGAGCGAGGAAGAGAGTTCGCAGTCCTCGTCCGCATCGTCTTCGACGACGAGCACGGCAACGAAGCAAAAGAAGGTACCGGAGAGCGTCAAGATCACCAAAGAGGAAATCGAAAAGCAGCAGAAGGAACGCGAGACGGCAGAGAAGAAGCGAATCACGAAGCTCGCTCGCCTCTACAACGATATGAAACCGGCGGATGCTGCCAAGGTCATGGAGTCGCTCGACATCAATCTCTGCATTGCCATTCTCCAGCGTATGGACGAAGGAAATGCGGCGAAGGTGCTGACGGAGTTCGAGCCTGACCGTGCGGCGCAGATCACACAGATCATGTATGAGGGCGCACCGCGCCGTGCGACGACACGTCGCAATGCTCCTGTGCCGGGTGAGGCAGAGGAAAGTGCTGTCCCCGGAGAAGCGCAGAGCGCACCGCCAGAACAATAATACACTGATGAAGATGCAGTGCTGAGTGAATCGACACTGCCGCAGAGGGTCAATGGGAGAGCCTGTGAAGCTGCTGGAAGGAATCGCTGAATCGAGCGGTGCTGCCCAAGCTCTTCGCAGGCTTTTTGGAAGTCTGTCCGTGGGCATGGTCAAACTTCCGTTAGGGGGTATACGCTTGCACCGCATATTTTTACTGGCCGCCGCACTTCTCATCGGGATGCTCGGCGTCCTCCTTCCCGCAGGGACAGCAGATGCCGCGTTCAGCGACCGGACAAAGGATATGGCGAAGATCACGGGCATCCGCATTGGACGCACCGAGGGGAATGTCCGCATCGTGGTGGACTCTGATCATCCCGTCACCTATCGGCAGTTTGTCCTAGCGAACCCGACACGCGTTGTACTGGACGTTCAAAATGCGTGGATCATGCCAGAGGCAAAGAAAAACGTTTCGGTGAATTCGCCCCTCGTTTCGGGGGTCCGCGCCGCACAGTTCGATGAGAAAACGGTGCGCATCGTGGTGGATACGACCGTCGGGAAGGACGGCTGGAAGGTGTTCTCCCTCGATGGTGGAAAGCCGCGCATCGTCCTAGACTTTGGCCGTACACCGAAGGCCACAGCGGGGACGAAGGCACCGCCTGCAAAGCCTGCTCCGACGCAGCAGCCGACCAAACCGGTGAAGCCAGCACCGCCCAAGACGACGCCTCCCTCAGATCAACGGGATGGCGACCATACGGGCGATGATGTCGGCCATGATATCTCCGACATCATCGGACTCAAGGGGAAGAAGATCGCCATTGACCCCGGTCATGGGGGCAGCGACTCAGGCGCGATTGGTCCGACGGGAGTCATGGAGAAGAATGTGACGATGCGCGTCAGCCGTGAGCTGAAGCGTCTCCTTGAGGCAGAGGGCGCAACGGTTGTGCTCACACGCACGACGGATACGGAAGTCTCTGACAAGGGAGCAAATGCTACGGCCGTCGAGGAACTGGAGGCGCGCTGCGAGATCGCAAATCGCGCGAATGCGGATATCTTCCTTTCGATTCATGCTGATGCGTTTACCAATCGCGAGGTCAAGGGGACGACGGCGTACTACTATGCAAAGGCATCGGAGAAATCCAAACGTCTTGCTGACAGTGTGCGTCTGGCACTCATCGACGCCATCGGCACACTCGACCGCGGCACGCAGACCTGCAATTTCTACGTCGTGAAGCATACGGATATGCCCGCCACACTCGTGGAGATCTCCTTCATCTCGAACGCAGATGAGGAGCGGATGATGAACAGTGAGGAGGGCGTCAAAAATATCGCGCGCGGCATTGCGGACGGGATTGCAGACTATTTTGGATGATTGATGAGAGGGGAGGGAGACCTTGAAGGAGGTTCACGGCTATCCGGCACGTGCACGGCAGTTCTTTATCGTGCTCTTTCCCATACTGATCACGCAGATTTCCCTCATGGCACCGGGATTCTTCAATACGGTCATGGCGGGACACATCAGCAAGGAGGATCTCGCGGGTGTTGCCGTCGGCGCGAGCATCTTCTTCCCCGTATTCGGTGCATTCATCGGACTGATTTCGGGACTCACTCCTATCATTGCACAGCACTACGGGGCAGGGCACACGCGTGAGATTCGGAGCGTCGTTCAGCAGAGCTTCTGCTGGGCGACGCTCCTTGCTGTACTGCTCTATGCAATCGGCGCACTCACCGTTCCTCATCTCGTGCACGCACTCGCGCTCGAGCCCGTGGTGGAGGGGATCACCCTGCGCTATCTCTCCTACATTGGTTGGGGGGTCATCCCCATTGCCGTGGCGAGCGTCCTGCGCAACCTCATCGATGCGCATGGGCGGACGCGATTAACCATGCTCATCACCATGACGACCGTGCCGCTCAACATCGTACTCAATTACATCTTCATGTACGGCGCGTGCGGCGTCCCCGCCTTCGGCGGAGCAGGTGCAGGACTGGGGGCGGCGCTCAGCTACTGTGTCAATCTCATCCTCAACATCGTCGTCACACTGCGTATGGCGCAGTTCCGCCGCTATCGCGTCTTTTCGCATCTGCCGCGCCCTGCACTCGGAACATGGCGGGCACTGCTTGCCATCTGCGTCCCCATCGGGCTGACGGTATTTTGTGAGCAGAGCATCTTCGGCGCGGTCGGCCTTTTGATGGCGGCGTACGGGACGACGGTGCTTGCGGCGCATCAGGCGGCGATGAATTTCACCACCATCGTCTATATGCTGCCGCTCTCCGTCTCCATGGCGATTACGATTCTCGTCGGCTATGAGATCGGCGGCGGCCGCGAGAGCGGTGCGCGCGCCTACATCCGCCTCAGCCGCGTACTCACGCTGCTCTTCGTCGGTGTCGTTGCACTCGTCCTCGCAGCCATGCGCGATACGGTCGCCGCGCTCTACACGACGGATCCCGCCGTACAGGAGCTGCTGCAGGTGTTTCTTCTCTACGCGCTCCTCATGCAGTTCAGCGACTGTGTCAATGCGCCGCTGCAGGGGGCGCTGCGCGGGTACAAGGACGTGACGGTGACGTTCTGGCTCGCCATTCTGTCCTTCTGGGGGATCGGACTGCCGAGTGGGTATCTGCTCGCGCTGTATACCAATCTCGGTCCGTATGGCTACTGGGCGGGGCTGATCGGCGGGATCGTCGTCGGCGCGGTGCTCCTCATGATCCGCCTGCGCATCATCGAGCAGCGGATGCGCAGAACGATGCAGGCCGAGCAGTCATAAAGGCTGTGCTCTGTGAAAAAATCCTATTGAATTTACCCTGAAATATGGTATGATAATGCAAATGGAACGGAGGATTCGGTATATAATCTCTTCGTAGGATTGATGTGACATAGCTGTGTGATTTTTTTCACTTTATGAGAAGGGGATTTGTCATGGCAGATCAGAAGCATGTTGTCATCGTTGGTGCGGGGTTTGGCGGAGTGCACCTTGCCAAGGAGCTGGCACAGGAGAACGTGCGCATTACGCTCGTTGACCGTCACAACTACCATCTGTTTCAGCCGCTGCTCTATCAGGTGAGTACAGCGGTGCTCTCTGCATCTGAGATTGCCTATCCGACGCGTGCGTTTTTCCGGAACAACAACAATGTTAATTTCTTTATGGCAAAAGCGACGGGTGTCGATCAGGGGCGGCACGTGCTGCTGACGGATCACGGCGAGATCTCTTACGATTATCTCGTCCTTGCGGCGGGCGGCACGACGAACTTCTTCGGGAATGAGAGCGTTGCGCGCAACTCCTACGGCATGAAAACGCTGCAGGAGGCGATTGCCCTGCGCGGACACATTGTGCATGAGTTCGAGCGTGCCTCGAAGAAGACCGATCCCTCTCATACGGAAGAGCGCCTTCGCCACCTCAACTTCGTCATCGTCGGCGGCGGTGCGACGGGCATCGAGATGGCAGGTGCGATCATGGAGCTCATCGGCGTATTCAAGAAAGAGTTCCATAACATTGATTTCTCCGAGGTGCACGTTACGCTGCTTGAAGCGATGGGCTCCGTCCTGCCGATGGTGCCGCCCGATCTGCAGCAGCACACCATCGACGTCCTGCGCAAGAAGGGCGTCGATGTCCGCCTCAATACAGCGGTGACGGCGTATGACGGCAACGATCTCGTCCTCAAGGATGGAGAGATCATTTCAACGAAGACCGTGATCTGGGCGGCAGGCGTGCGTGCGCAGGACTTCATCAAGGACTGCGGCGGCGAGGTTGACCGCGCGGGGCGCATCATTGTCGAGGAGAACCTTCTCGTAAAGGGCAGCGACTGTGTCTTCGCGATCGGCGACTGCGCGAACTTCCAGCACGGAACGGAGCGTCCGCTCCCGACAGTCGCCCCCGTGGCGACGCAGGAGGCAATGCAGGTCAAGGCGAACATCATGGCACTCATCAGTGGGAAGATGCCCGACCAGCTCGGCAAGTTTGTCTACCATGACCTTGGCGCGATGGCGACCATCGGCAGGGGCGAGGCGGTCATGAACGGACCAATGCCCGTACTTGGATTCAATCTCAAGGCAAGCGGCTTCTTTGCGTGGTTTGCGTGGATGCTTGTCCATCTCATCCGACTTGCTGGAAAATATGCAGACTTTACCGTTTCTATCAAGTGGATCTGGAACTTCTTTTTCGGCACGCGTCTTGCCCGCATCATTCACAGCAAGCTGGAGTAGGACTTGCGCATATTAATATTTTATGCTATACTTGCGCGGTAATGAACGCAGGGCGTTTGTTTCCATACGTAAGAAATCACGGATCCGTAAAGCCGCTCAAATGGGCTTCGTATGGGTTTGTGCTTCCTTCACCCGTTCTCGGCGAGACAGTCGAGTTCAACCAAGCGCACATAAGGGTGCTTGTATCCGGCAAAAGAAACGAGGTGTATTAACATGAAAGAAGGCATTCATCCCGAGTACTTCGAGGCGACGGTGACGTGTGGCTGCGGCAATACGTTCACGACCGGTTCGACGAAGAAGGATCTGCGTATCGATGTCTGCTCGAAGTGCCATCCGTTCTTCACGGGGCGTCAGCGTGACGTTCAGGCGGGCGGACGCATCGAGAAGTTCCAGAAGCGCTATGCAAAGAAATAGTGACGGCGGTGAGGTGCACTGCACCTTGCCTCTTCACTGCACGAAAACTAGGAGGAGGCCATTGTACGAGAGATCGTGCAATGGTCTTTTTTATGTGACAAAGGAAAACTATGCCAAAGAAAATGACAGATCTTGCCGTCGGGGGTCAGGCGGTCATTGAGGGGGTAATGATGCGCAATGCATCAAAGACAGCGACCGCCGTGCGCCTGCCAAGCGGTGACATCGATGTCGAGACACGTACCGTTTCCTCTATCCGCGAGCGTTATCCCATCCTCAACCTGCCGCTCGTGCGCGGCTCGGTCATCATGGTGGAGTCGCTCATCATCGGGATGCGCGCACTCTCCTTTTCAGCACAGGCGGCGGGTGAGGAGAACGAGCAGATGACGAAGAAGGAAATCGCGATGACAATCCTCTTTGCCCTCGTCCTTGCGAGCATCCTCTTTATCGTTATCCCGACCGGAGCGGCACACCTCGCGGCAGCATATACGGATGATCCCATCGTATTCAACCTCATTGAGGGAGGTATCCGCCTTCTGGTGTTCCTCCTCTATATCTGGGGGATTTCCTTTATGGGCGGCATTCGCCGCGTGTTCCAATACCACGGTGCGGAGCACAAGACGATCCACTGCTACGAGGCAGGAGAGGCACTGACCGTGAAGAACGTGCAGAAATTTCCGCGTCTGCATCCGCGCTGCGGAACAAACTTTCTGCTCATTGTCATGGTGGTCGCCATCGTCTTTCACGTTTTCTTCGGCTGGCCTGATCTCTGGCTGCGTATCCTGAGCCGCCTTGCGATCCTGCCTGTCGTGGCGGGTGCCTCCTACGAGATCATCCGCTTTGCAGGACGCAGTGAGAATCGCCTTGTGCACATCCTCATCACGCCCGGACTGTGGCTGCAGTACTTGACGACGCGCCCGCCCGCCGATGAGATGGTCGAGGTGGCGATCGAGTCGCTGAAGGCTGTGCTGCCGGCAGAGGATATCCCCGCGGGCAGTGGAAATTATCGGAATGAGCATAAGGAGACAACGTGCTAAGCAAACTTGCTGCAGTAGAAGATAAATACCGTGAGCTTGAGACACTGCTGAGCGATCCGTCCGTGATGGCGGATATGGCGGTGTGGCAGCGTTACACACGCGAGCACGCGGCGCTTACGCCGATCGTCGAGGCGTACCAATCCTACCGACGGGCGCTGGCCACCATTGATGAGGATAAGGAGATGCTCGCCGAGGCCGATGCCGAGATGAAGGCGATGCTCACGGAGGAGATCGCAGAGGCGGAGGCAGAGCGCGATCGTCTCGCCGCCGAGCTGCCGATTCTCCTCCTGCCGCGCGACCCGAACGACGATAAGAATGTCATCGTCGAGATTCGCGGCGGCGTGGGCGGCGAGGAGGCGGCGCTCTTTGCCGCGAGCCTCTTTCGCATGTATGCACGCTATGCCGAGCGACAGGGATGGCGTACCGAGGTGCTCAGCAGCAATCCGACGGAGATCGGCGGATTCAAGGAGATCACCTTTCTCGTCAGCGGTGCCGGCGCATACAGCAAACTCAAGTATGAGAGCGGGACGCATCGCGTCCAGCGCATTCCTGTCACGGAGTCCGGCGGGCGCATCCACACCTCGGCGGTGACCGTCGCCGTCCTGCCCGAGGCAGAGGAGGTCGAGGTGACCATCGATCCGAACGATCTGCGCATCGACACCTACTGTGCGTCGGGTGCGGGCGGGCAGTATGTCAACCGTACGGAGACGGCGATCCGCATCACGCATATCCCGACGGGTATCGTCGTTCAGTGTCAGGACGAGAAATCCCAGCTGAAAAATCGCGAGAAGGCGATGAAGGTACTGCGGGCGCGTCTCTACGACCGTGCACAGCAGGAGCAGGCAGATGCCGTTGCGGCCGACCGCCGCAGCCAGGTGGGCTCGGGCGACCGCAGCGAACGCATCCGCACCTACAATTTCCCGCAGGGACGCGTGACCGATCACCGTATCGGACTGACGCTCTATAAAATTGATGCAGTGATGGACGGCGAGCTGGATGAGCTGCTGGCGGGGCTGATTACGGCCGATCAGGCAGAACGTCTGAAACAGGTGAACTGATGGCGCAGCGTGTATGGACAATACAGGAACTGCTGACGTGGACAACGGATTTTTTCCGCACGCGCGGCATAGAGACATCGCGCCTCGATGCCGAGGTGCTGCTCGCTGCCGTGCTCGGTCGGGATCGCATGTATCTCTATGTGCATTTTGACGAGCCGCTCGAGCCTGCGGAACTGGCAACGTTTCGCAGCTATGTGAAGGAGCGCGGGGCGCACGTGCCGATTGCCTACATATTGGGCAGACGCGAGTTCATGGGGCTGGCCTTCCGCGTCACGCGCGATACGCTCATCCCGCGTCCCGATACGGAGATTCTGGCGCAGTTCGCCGTGGATACCCTGCGTGCACGAGCAGAGGCAGGGGCGGGGGAGCTGCGCTTTGCCGATATCGGCACGGGGACGGGGGCAATCGCGCTCTCCGTCCTGCACCATACGGAGGGGACGCGCGCAGATGCCGTGGACATCTCTCCCGCTGCCGCGGCAGTTGCCGCAGAGAACGCGGCAACGTTGGGACTGACGGAGCGCATCGAGGTACTGACGGGTGACCTCACGGCGCCGCTCTTCGGACGCAGCTATGCTATGATCCTGTCCAATCCGCCGTATATCCCATCTGCTGATGTAAAAACCCTGATGGAGGATGTGCAGGCGTATGAGCCGCATCTCGCACTTGACGGTGGAGCAGACGGGCTCGCCGTCTATCGTCGCCACCTGCGGGATGCGCCTGACCTCCTGACGGAGGGCGGCGTCCTCGCCGTTGAGGTGGGCGTACATGAGGCAGCGGACGTTGCGGCACTCATGGCGGCGCATCCGCGCATCGTGCGGACAAAGACACTCCGCGATCTGGCGGGGATTGAGCGCGTGGTCGTTGGAGAGACCATTTGATTCTGTCGATAGCGGAGGATTCGCCGGTAGGCAGTATATGATCTGTTGAAGGAGGGAAAACGTGAAGACGGAGATTCTTCGCCCCACATCCACGGAGCATTTTGCGCGTGCCGCAGCGTTGATCCGCGACGGACAGCTGGTCGCATTCCCCACGGAGACGGTCTATGGACTCGGCGCCAATGGGCTCGATGCAGCGGCGTGTGCGCGGATCTACGAGGCGAAGGGACGTCCCTCCGATAATCCGCTCATCCTCCATATCGCCGATCTCTCCATGCTGCACGAGGCGGCAGAGGATGTGCCGCCCGCCGCCGCACATTTGCTTACGGCATTCGCGCCGGGCCCCATCACCGTCATCGTGCCGAAAGCCGCACATATTCCTCCGCTGGTCACGGGCGGGCTGGCAACGGTCGGCGTGCGTTGTCCTGCGCATGATGTGGCACGTCGACTCATCCGCGCGGCGGGGGTGCCGATTGCTGCACCCTCGGCGAACATCTCGGGGCGTCCGAGCCCGACGACGGCAGCGATGACGGCGGCAGATATGATGGGGCGGATTCCGCTCATCCTCGATGGCGGCAGCTGTTCTTGGGGGGTAGAGTCCACCATCGTCGACTGCACGGAGGAGGGCTGCATCACCATCCTCCGCCCCGGTGCGGTGACCCCTGAGATGATCTCCGCCGAGCTGCCGCATCTCACCGTCCGCATGGATGCGGCCCTCGTTTCGGCGGATACCGCGCCGCGTGCCCCCGGCATGAAGTACACACACTACGCGCCGCGCGTGCCGCTCACGGTCTTTGCAGGGGCGGGGACGGATGTCGTCAGGGCACTGCGGATAGAGATCGAGCGCCGTATGGCGGCAGGCGAGCGGCCTGCGCTGATCGCGAGCAACGATACCATCATGGCCCTCAGTGGACTCCTGCCTGCGGCGTATACCTACTACTGCGGCGCGCGTGGCAATCAGAGTACGCTTGCCGCCTGTCTCTACGATGCACTGCGCCATTTTGACGATACGGATGCCACCTCGCTTCTGGCGGAGGGAACCGGTTCGGTCGGACTCGGGATTGCGATCATGAACCGTCTGCGTAAGGCGAGCGGGGGCAACATCATCTATGTTTGAACAGGAAGTCGCTGAATAAAGGAATCGCTGATAAAATGAAGTCCGTCAGATTGGCGTAGATTTTTTTGTCCGAACAAGGAGGAAAACCGGACGCATAGCCAAAGCTATGTGGAGGATTTTCCGACGAAGTGCGGGCAAAAAAGATGCGCTAAGATGGCGGTGCTGAATTTATCAGTGCTTCCTAAAGAAAGTGCCGCCATTACAGCATTGACGGCAGAGAAACGAAAGAACCGACAGCCGCTCTGTTTCGAGCAAGCTGCCGGTCATTTGGCAATCATAAATGTGTTTCCACGTCCTTATTCAGTTGTGTTTGCTTTTTGCCGCACAGATCACCGCGTGTGTCTGCACAGCCGCATATTGTACGTTCAGCTGAAACCGTTTTGGAGATCTCTGTATCATCCAAGTTGCGCGCGTGGTTTTCGAAAAATGAATCGTACAGTAACACGAGTGTCGTCTGCTCACACTACCCGAGGACGACCGGACCTAGACGGTTCTCATGAGATGATGCCAACGGAGCACCTGCCGATGCAGGCTCAGTTCTTCTTCAAAGATGCATACTGCTCAGGAGACGATACCGCCCTGCCGAAGAATTTGTGTCAATAGACATTCTCCTTTCCAGCATTTATGACCAAGGAGATATATCTCTTTTCTGAATTTATCATATCATAAATAAACTGGAAATGCAATAGATTTTTACAAGGAAAACAATGCGGAAAGGTCTGAATTGATGTATAATTCATGTAGATAGAATTGCTCAGTGGGCTCTTTGTGATGGAGGGGATGCAATTGCTTTCTGCACTTCTCGATTTCCTCTTCCCGCCGCGCTGTCCATCCTGTCACGCCTGTGTAGAGCGGCAGGGATTCTGCCCGGCGTGTGCGCGGCAGCTCATCGGCATGCGCCGCATGATGGAGATGGGCGTGATGGCGGAAGATCTGACGGGCGTCTGGGTCCTAGCGCACTATCGTGACGGTATCCGTGATCTTTTGCGCGCGCTGAAATATCACCGAAAGATGGCAGTGCTTGACAATCTGCGTACGATTCTCGCTGCGGGGGAGGAGGTACTGGAGGAGCTGCCGCCGTCCCTTATCGCCGTTCCCGTCCCACTTGCACCACAGCGGCAGAAAGAGCGCGGCTTTAACCAGACAGAGGAGATCTTTGCTCCGTGGTTTGCGTCGTATGGCATCCCTTTTGAACCTATTCTTGTCCGCACGCGTGAGACGATGCCGCTCTATGAGATGACACGTACGGAGCGGCGACAGGAACTGCGCAGCGCGTTCGCCCTCGTACATGGTGCAGATGTGCAAGGGAAGGATCTCCTGCTCGTGGATGATATCATGACGACGGGGGCAACGCTGACGGAGTGTGCGCACGTTCTGCGGCACGGCGGAGCACGACGTGTCTATGCAATTGCACTCGCGGGGGAACATCGCTGAGTCCTTCCTTGTCAAATGGACAGAAATGCTCTATAATTCACTCTATGATAAAGGGGGAGTTACTTTGGTGATGAATGGAGCGCGGGCTCTCTTGGAGAGCCTTAGGCAGGAGGGTGTGGAGGTCGTTTTTGGCTATCCCGGCGGCGCCGTCCTCACGCTGTACGATGAAGTATATAAGATGAAATTTCCGCATATCCTTACGCGCCATGAGCAGGGTGCTGCACATGCGGCAGACGGCTACGCGCGCGCCTCGGGCAAGGTTGGCGTGGTCTTTGCGACCTCGGGACCGGGTGCGACGAACCTCGTGACGGGGATTGCAACGGCGAATATGGACTCCGTTCCGATGGTCTGCATCACGGGACAGGTTGCCAATCCCTATATCGGCAAGGACTCCTTTCAGGAGGCGGACATCGTCGGCGTTACGACACCGATCACGAAGCACAATTACCTCGTCAAGGACGTGCATGATCTGCCGCGCGTGATCAAGGAGGCCTTCTTCATCGCGCGGACGGGACGTCCCGGCGTCGTCGTCATCGACGTGGCAAAGGATGTATTTGATGCAGAGATCGACTTTGCCTCTCCTGCTGCCGCCGCCTTGCGCGGATACAGCGGCAGTGTCTCTCTGGATGTCGATGCCGTATGCGCGGCAGCGGACGCCCTCCGCACGGCAGAGCGGCCGCTGCTCTTTGTCGGCGGCGGCGTCATCCTCTCGGATACGGCAGCGTATGTACGGGAACTCCTCGCCCTGACGGGGATGCCTGCCGTCTCCACACTGATGGGGCTCGGCGGCGTTTCTGCCGATACGCCCGGCTATACGGGGATGGCGGGGATGCACGGCACCTATGCCTCCAATATGGCGATCCAGGACTGCGACCTGCTGCTCGCCGTCGGTACGCGCTTCAGCGACCGCGTGACGGGCGCAGCGGCAGAGTTTGCCCCGAAGGCACGCATCGTCCACTTTGACATTGACCCTGCCGAGTTCAACAAGAACGTGCGCGCCGACATCCCTGTCCTCGGAGATCTGCGCGAGAGTCTGCCCGCCTTCCTCGATGCCCTGCGTCCTGCGGCGGCAGATGTGGCATCCCGTATGCCGGCGTGGCAGGCGAGTGTCCGCACCATGGAGGAAAAGCATCCGCTCGGATGGAAGGAGTGTGAGGCGATCCGCCCCGAGGAACTCCTGCACCGCGTGCGCGAAATCGTCGGCCCCGATACCATCTGCGTCACGGATGTGGGGCAGCATCAGATGTGGGCAGCACAGTACTATGCGTGTACGGAGCCGCGCCGCTTCCTCACCTCGGGCGGACTCGGCACGATGGGCTACGGGCTTCCTGCGGCGATCGGGGCAAAGCTCGCGCGTCCCAACAAGGAAGTTGTGCTGATTACGGGCGACGGCAGCATCATGATGAACTGCCAAGAGTTTGCGACCATCGCGGACAACGATATTGATGTGAAGGTTGTCATCGTACATAACTCCATCCTCGGCATGGTTGGTCAGTGGCAGCGTCTGTTCTACAATCATCATTACTCCGCATCGGAGCTCAAGGGCAAGACGGACTTCGTCAAGCTCGCTGCGGCGATGGGCGTCGCGGGATGTCGCATCGAAACGCGGGCGGAGTTCGCAGAAGTTCTGCCGCGCGTGCTCCGCGAAAAAGGAGCACGCCTCATCGACGTCATCGTGCCCGAGGAGGCGGATGTCGTGCCGATGGTGCCGGGCGGAAAGCGTCTCGATCAGATGGTGTTGGGAGGAAGATAAGATGGACAAATATTTGCTTGCCGTCCTCGTCGACAACAAACCGGGCGTCCTGACCCATATCGCAGGGCTCATCAGCCGCCGTGCCTTCAACATCGAGAGCATCTCTGCCGGCTATACAGAGGAAACCTCGGTCACGCGCATCAATATCGTTGTCTCGGTCGCTTCGGAGAACGAACTGCGGCAGGTCGTGACGCAGCTCTCCAAGCTCATCGACGTGGTGAAGATCGTCAACCTCACGCAGTTCGAGTCGATCACGCGTGAACTTGTGCTCATCAAGGTGCACGCAACGAAGGAGAACCGTGCGGAGATCATCGACGTGGTGAACATTTTCCGTGCGCGCATCGTAGATGTCGGCGTGGAGAATGTCGTCATTGAGCTGACGGGCGACGCGAAGAAGATCGATGCCCTCTCGGAGCTGCTGTCCGACTACGGCATCATCGAGATCGCACGAACGGGGGCGATTGCGCTCTCGCGTGGACCTGTGCCCGTCAAGCAGATGTAGTTTTTTTCGGTAGGGAAGGAGTGTTTTGACATGAATCTCAGGGCATGGGGGCTTCTGCTCCTGCCTGCTGCATGCCTTTCGCTGGCGGGCTGCGGGCTGCCGGGGGCGAGTTCGGATCGGGTCATCTACGCAAACTACGATGACAGTGACGGATTCTGCGCGCAGATCAAGGACGCGTTTGCCGCAAAGGCAAAGGCGGACGGCATTGAGGTCGAATTCCTCGACGCGAAGAACGACGGAAATATGCAGATCGACCAGCTGAACGAGGCGATTGGCAGCGGCGCGGGGGCGATCATCCTGCTTGCTGCCGATGGTTCCAGCATCGTTAAGACCATTGAAAAGGCAAACGATGCGGGCATTCCCGTCATCACAGTCAACCGCAGCGTTGCGGGCGGACAGGTGCTCCGCGCCTATTCCGACGATGTGGAAGCAGGGCGTATGCAGGGCGAGTACATGGCAGCGCATCTGCCGCCGAACGCGAAGATCGTGTATTTGCAGGGCGATGAGACGCAGAGCAGTGCCGTCGGCCGTTGGGAGGGGTTCAAGGCAGCGTGTCTGGACAAGCGTTCCGACGTTCAGCTGCTCTCGTTCGTGGATGCCGGATGGAGCAAGGCCGAGGCCTTGAAGACCATGATGCTCTGGATGAATATGTTCCCCGAGATCAACGGTGTCGTTGCAGGAAATGATGAGATGGCACTCGGTGCGATTGCCGCACTCAAGGGGGCAAACCGCCTCAGTGGATGCCTTGTCTCTGCGGTCGATGCCACCCCTGCGGGACTTGCCGCTGTCGAGGCGGGCGAGATGGCGCAGACGGTCAAGCAGGATGCAAAAGCGCAGGGTGAGGGGGCACTCACACTAGCAGAGGGCTTCCTCAAGGGGAATCCGCCGAGTGGGGATCTTGCGATTCCGTTTACGTCCATAACTGCGGACAATCTCGCGCAGGCGAAGTGAGGAGGGGAGTGCCATGAATCTGCCGTTCATCTCTGCGGAGGCAATGAAGGACTATGCCGTGCGGACAAAGGTGTTCATCCTGTCCGTATTCCTCTTGGCAGCCATCCTCGTTGTCGCCGTCGTCGGTATCTACTCGAACGATCAGGCAAAGCAGTCGCTTGACGATATGTATCACCATAATCTCATGTCGACACAGTATCTGAACGATGCCAATACGCGTCTGCGGAAAATCAGCGTCAATGTGCCGTACATCTTACAGGAGGGAATCACAGCGGACAACCGCAAGATTCTCGTGGACGATGTGCTCGGTAATCTGAACGCGCTCCATCACGACATGGAGGAGCTCAAGAAGATCGACACGAGCGAGCGGGCACAGGCGACGATTGCCGAACTGGAAAAGAATCTGAGCGTCGCGGCGGACAAGGTCGGCGCGGTCAACAATATGGGGACGACCCCCGAGGATCGCGTCGCGATCTTTGACAATCTCGCCTCGCTCACCGTCATCTCAAGCAATATGGCGGTGCTCACACCCGATAACGTGTTCCAGGGAAAGCAGCTCTTTGAGGCGAACAATGCGCGCTATGACCGTACAGTCTATAGCTTTGCCATCATCATCGTCATTGCGGTGGCCTTTGGTGTTCTTGTGTCGCGCCGTATTGCAGATAACATCTCCGATCCGCTCGCTTCCTCCATCGGACATCTGAGTGCCGTCGCGTCCGGCGACCTCTCGCGTGAGATCCCGCGCGAACTCTCTGACCGTGCGGATGAAATCGGTACGGTGGTCAAGGCACTCGGCAAGATGCAGGGCTTTATGAAGCAGGTGCACGAGGAGGCAGAGCAGACCGATGCGATGGTCGCGGAGCTTGAGGAAATGCTGCACGGGCTCAACAATGACACGCAGGACATGTCTGCCGTGACCGAGGAGATGTCCGCAGGCATGGAGGAGACAGCAGCATCTACATCCAGTGTCCAGCATCTCAGCGGGGAGCTGAACGATGGGATCAAGGGGGCAGCGGACGCAGCACGCGAGAGCGAGGAGTATACGCGCGAGGTTGCACAGCGTGCCGCCGATCTCCAGACGACGATGGAGCAGTCGCGTCTCAATACGCGTCAGATCTACGGCTCGACGAAGGACTCTGTGGCAGAGGCGATCGAGTCCTCGAAGGTCGTCGACCAGATCGGACAGCTCACGCTGGAGATCTCCGAGATCGCCGAACAGACGAACCTCCTCGCTCTGAACGCAAGCATCGAGGCAGCGCGTGCAGGTGAGCAGGGACGCGGCTTTGCCGTGGTCGCGGGCGAGGTCGGAAAGCTCGCCGAGCAGTCGCGCGGAACGGCAGAGAAGATCAAGGGCCTCACGGGGCAGGTTACGGGCTCGGTGCAGGCTCTCTCCGACGGTACGCATAGGCTGCTCACCTTCATTGATGAAAACATCCGCGGCGATTATGACCTGATGGACAAAACAGCAGTGCAGTACAAGGCAGATGCGGAGTTCTTCCGCAAAACTGCAGAGGCGACAACGTCGCGGTCACAGGAACTGCTGGGCTCCGTCAGCGAGATGAATGCGGCGATGGAGGGGATTCGCAACGCGACACACGAGGGTGCGGAGGGCAACACGCGCATCGCGGAGAGAGTCGTCTCCATGGCGGCAGAGTACGAGAATATCCTTGCAAAGATCCAGACCTTCAAGGAAGGGACGGCGCGCCTCAAGAACCTCGTGGCGGCGTTCAAGGAGTAATGCTGCTGGGCATACCGCACACTTTTCTCGTTTGTTCCACTAGGGTTCGCTTAGAGGCATCGCCCATTCGCACGAAAAATTTACATATTATGCAGAGAGCCTTTTATGGCTCTTTGTTGTTTTTTTGACTTTTTTACAAAATACCTATTGACTTTTTGACTAAAAACATTTACTATAGACAACGTAAGTTAGCACTCAGTCAATGAGAGTGCTAACACGACAAAAAGATTTGGGATAAACTAGGAGGAAGATACCATGATTAAGCCATTGGGCGAACGTGTTGTCATTGAAGTCGCAGAGAGCGATGTCACGACGGCGAGCGGCATTGTGCTCCCCGATACGGCAAAGGAAAAGCCGCAGAAGGGCAAGGTCGTTGCGGTCGGTACGGGCAAGCTCCTCGAGAACGGACAGCGTGCAGGCCTTGAGGTCAAGGAAGGCGACAGCGTCGTTTTCTCGAAGTACTCGGGCTCTGAGATCAAGGTTGACGACAAGGACTACCTCATTGTTCGCGAGAGCGACATTCTGGCAATCCTGTAATTAGGGAAGTACTGATAAATTCGGCACTACCATCTTGACGCATCTTTTTCGCCCGTACTTCGGCGGAAAATCCTCCACAGAGCCCCACTCTGCGTCTGGTTTTCCACCTTGTTCGGACAAAAAATCTACGCCAATTTGGCAGACCTCATTTTATCAGTGTTACCTTAGATAGACGAAACGTGGAGGCAATATAAATGGCAAAGCAGATTCTGTTTGACGAAGAGGCACGCCGCGCTCTTGGCCGCGGCGTTGATGCACTGGCAAATGCGGTCAAGGTAACGCTTGGCCCGAAGGGACGCAACGTTGTCCTCGATAAGAAGTACGGCGCACCGACGATCACGAATGACGGCGTGACGATTGCACGTGACATCGAGCTCGAGGATCCGTTCGAGAACATGGGCGCACAGCTCGTGAAGGAAGTTGCGACGAAGACGAACGACATCGCGGGCGATGGCACGACGACGGCGACGCTCCTCGCACAGGCGATGATCCAGGAGGGCATGCGCAACGTCGTGGCGGGCGCGAACCCGATGATCGTCAAGAAGGGCATCGACATGGCGGTCAAGACGCTGGTCGAGGAGATCAAGAGCAAGGCACAGAAGGTCGAGACGAAGGCAAAGATCGCGCAGGTTGCGTCGATCTCCTCGGCAGACTCCGAGGTTGGCGAGCTCATCGCAGAGGCGATGGAGAAGGTCGGCAAGGACGGCGTCATCACGGTTGAGGAGTCCAAGACCATGGACACGAACCTCTCCGTTGTTGAGGGCATGCAGTTCGATCGCGGCTATATCTCGCCGTACATGGTGACGGATACGGACAAGATGGAAGCCGTCATGGATGATCCCTATGTGCTCATCACCGACCGCAAGATCTCCTCGGTCGCGGATATCCTGCCCGTTCTGGAGCAGGTGGTGAAGCAGGGCAAGCAGATCGTCATTATCGCAGAGGACCTTGACGGTGAGGCTCTTGCGACCATCGTGGTCAACAAGCTGCGCGGCACGTTCAAGGCACTCGCGGTCAAGGCACCGGGTTTTGGCGACCGCCGCAAGGCGATGCTCGAGGATATCGCTATCCTCACGGGCGGCACGGTCATCAGCGAAGAGGTCGGCCGCAAGCTCGACAGCGTCACGATCGAGGATCTCGGCCGTGCACGTCAGGTGCGTTCCTCCAAGGAGGAGACGACGATTGTCGACGGTGCAGGAGACAAGGCACAGATCTCCGCACGCGTGGCACAGCTCAAGAAGCAGATCGCAGAGACCACGTCCGACTTTGACCGTGAGAAGCTGCAGGAGCGTCTGGCAAAGCTCGCCGGCGGTGTTGCTGTGGTCGAGATCGGTGCAGCGACAGAAGTCGAGATGAAGGACAAGAAGTACCGCGTTGAGGATGCACTCAATGCAACGCGTGCGGCAGTCGAAGAGGGCATCGTTGCCGGCGGCGGTACGACGTTCATCGACATCCTCCCGGCACTCGACAAGCTGAACGTCGAGGGCGACGTCAAGGTCGGCGTCGAGATCGTGCGCCGTGCGGTCGAGGCTCCGGTGCGCCAGATTGCTGAGAATGCAGGCCTTGAGGGCTCGGTTGTCGTCGACAGCGTGAAGAAGGCGGGCGATGGCGTTGGCTTCAATGCACTCGAGAACACCTACGTCGACATGATCGGCGCGGGCATTGTCGACCCGGCGAAGGTCACGCGCTCTGCCCTGCAGAATGCGGCATCTATCGCTGCCATGGTGCTCACGACCGAGACGCTCGTCACGGACAAGCCCGAGCCTGAGGCTCCGGCACCTGCAGGTGCACCCGGCATGGGCGGTATGGGCGGCATGATGTAAGGCAGTTGCCCTCGATCATATCGTGAAATAGCGAAGAAGCATGTTTCCTATCAGTGGAGCATGCTTCTTTTTGTTTTACAATCTATATCGACGGATTGTTAAAATACAGATACAGTGCTATACTACAGAGCATGAAGATAATAGAGCTCCATCGACAGAGGAGCAAAAGGAGTTTCGCATGCTGAATATAGATAAGAAACTCGCGAAACGCGAGGCAGAGGGCAAGATCATCCGCACAGGCATCGTGGGTGTGGGGCAGATGGGGCGCGGACTGGTTTCGCAGATGGTGCTCATGAAGGGCATTATGCCTGCCATTGTTGCCGATCATACACTGGATAAGGTCATCAAGGCCTTTCATACCGCGGGTGTCCGTGACGAGGATATCGCCGTCGCAAAGACCATCGATGAGGCAAATCGCTACATGGAGCAGGGCAAGTACGTTGCGACAGAGAACGACACATTTATCTCGCACGCGAACCTCGTCGAGGTCGCCATTGATGTGACAGGCGTGCCCGAAGTCGGCGTGCGGATCGCGATCGACGCACTGAACAACAAAAAGCACGTCGTCATGATGGACGTTGAGACCGATGTGGTCATCGGCAGCTATCTCAAGAAGCTCGGCGACAAGAACGGCGTCATCTATACCGGCTCGGCAGGCGACGAGCCGGGTGCGGTCATGGAGCTCTACTCCTTTGCGTGTGCGATGGGGCTGGATGTCAAGGTCATTGGCAAGGGCAAGAACAACAAGATCGACTATGACTGCAATCCCGATACCGTGTACGAGGAAGCAGTCCGCCGCAAGATGAACCCGCGCATGCTCACCTCGTTCAAGGACGGCACGAAGACCATGGTCGAGATGACGGCGATGTCGAACGCCACAGGCTTTGTCCCCGACGTGATCGGTGCTCACGGTCCCGCGGGCTCGCCGCAGCATTGCTGCGCCGATCTCAACGAACTCTTTAAGCTCAAGAAGGATGGCGGTATCCTGAATCGGCACGGCGTCGTGGAGTATGTCAATGGCATTGCGCCCGGCGTCTTTGTCACCGTCGCATGTCCGAATGAGGATGCTGCCTACGTGATGGACTATCTCCAGATGGGGCATGGCCCCCTCTGGACCCTCTATCGTCCCTATCATCTCTGCAACCTCGAGACGCCGCTCAGCGTGGCGAAAATCGTCATCGACGGCGAACCGACCATCATCCCGCTTGACGGCCCGGTCAGCGAGTGCATCACCGTCGCCAAGCGCGACCTGAAGGCGGGGGAAAGCCTTGATGGCATCGGCGGCTACACGACCTACGCCTCGATTGCGACAGCCGAGGAGACGTACCGAAACGGCTACGTCGTCTACCCCCTCGTCAACAAAAACGCACGCATGAAATGCGATGTCAAAAAGGGCACACTCCTCACACTCGACATGGTCGACCTCGATACGTCCACGCAGCTCTATCAGGTGCGTAAAGAACAGGACAAGATGTATGGCAACGGGTACGCGCTGAAGTAAAGGAATTGCTGAGCTTCCTAAAATACAATGCCCCCCACGATGCAGGCGTGGGGGGTTCACTTTTGAGAAACTGAGATATGAGGATGTAATGTATGTTTTGGCTTGAACTCATTGTTGTGTTGGGGATGCTTCTCGTCGGTGCACGCGTTGGCGGCATCTTTCTCGGCATGTCGAGCGGTGTCTCCCTTGCCGTACTCATCTTTGGCTTTGGCTGTACGCCCAAAAAAGTGATTCAAAAAATTTCCTTGATTTTTCTCCCCCCCTATGATATAGTAACTTCCGTTGACATATGTGGCGCCTTCGTCAAGTGGTTAAGACACCGCCCTCTCACGGCGGGTTCATGGGTTCGAATCCCATAGGCGTCACCAAATTCGGCGCCTTCGTCAAGTGGTTAAGACACCGCCCTCTCACGGCGGGTTCATGGGTTCGAATCCCATAGGCGTCACCATCGGAATGGATAGGAGCCGTTTACGGCTCCTTTTTTGTTTTCTATCGTAATGAAAAAATGGGGGCGGGGCAGGTATGCTCTTCTTATCGATGCTTCTCATGGGCGGAATTATCGGTTTTGTCGGGGCGGGCGGCAGCGGCGTGATCATCACTTTGCTCGTCGTCGGATTCGGCGTGCCCATCCATCAGGCGCTTGCCGTCGCCCTCGGATCTATGGCATTTACGACACTGTCGGGGGCAGTCAGTCACTACCGCGAGCGTGAAGTCGTGCCCCTGACAGGGGCGGTACTTGGCGCGGGCGGCCTTCTCGGGGCGCTCCTCGGTGCGGTGATTTCCAACCACATGGAGGCACCAAATCTCAGCCTCTTTACGGGCGTCATGCTCCTGTCGAGCGCCTTCCTCCTCTATCTGCGCATTTACCGTGCCGTGTGGCTCTCGGCGCATATCCACGTACGTGAGGAGCTCTTGACGGGGCGGCGGCTCTATCTCTATGGACTGCCCATCGGCTTTCTCTGCGGCGTCCTCTCTGGCGCGTTCGGCATCGGCTCTGCGGCCTATATACAGATCGCCCTCATGGTAGTGTTCGGTGTGCCGCTCCTGCAGGCCATCGGAACAACGATGATGATCATCGTGCCCATCTCGATCAGCGGCGGCATCGGCTATCTCCTCTATGGACAGCTGGAGCCGTGGCTGTTCATCCAGACGCTCGTCGCGCTCTCGCTCGGCTCGTACGCCGGGGCAAAGCTGACGCACCTCGCGCCGCTGCCTGTTTTGCGCTTTTGGATTGTTGCCCTGCCGACCATCGGCGGTGCGATTATGATTCTGTTTCACTGACGGTGTTGCTGCAGAAGTGATATAGAATGATTTGTCATGGAACGAAAAGAGCCGTGATACGGAAATTATGCCGTATCATGGCTCTTTTCGTATGTATTCGTAACGTTTTTGAGCCCACCGGCAATTAGCGCGGCAGCCAACTGATTCAGACGAATCCCCTCCGCTCTTGCCGTCAGAGCAAGAT
The DNA here is from genome assembly GCF_900186465.1 of Centipeda felix. Classification (GTDB taxonomy): domain Bacteria; phylum Bacillota; class Negativicutes; order Selenomonadales; family Selenomonadaceae; genus Centipeda; species Centipeda felix. The sequence goes on along the minus strand of NZ_LT891958.1, from coordinate 212,862 downwards.
TTCGATGTGAAAAACAGGTTGAATCTATCAGCGATTACTTACCGCTCAGCGACGACTTCACTGTTGTTCAGCGCGAAATTGAGCAATAGTCCGATCAATTCGTTGCGTGAGCGCCCCGTCTGACCAGCGAGGTCGTCCAGACGGTCAATAATATCTTCCCGTACGCGGATGGATAGGGTTTTATGCCCATCCTCTCCGCGTTTTTTCTTTGTGATTACTAGTTTTGTGGTCATATATATCACCTCATGGTTAGTTTATATATGAGTGGTTATAAAATATATGATTGATATATTGTTGTAAAACATATCTATAAAATGCTTAAGTAAATATGAAATATATACGATATAGTGATTGAAAAATTATGTTATAAAATATGATATAAAGTGTAGGTGAAAAATGAAAGTAAATACTGCTGTACAAGGGGGCGCCGAGCAGGGAAGCGCACGCGTCGGCAGGGGACAGGGAGCGTCTCTACCCATGGATGCTTTTCAGGCACTGCTCAATCAGGCGGAGAGCCGTACGCGTTTCTCGGCGCATGCAAAGGCGCGGATCGAACAGCGCGGCGTCGATCTCACGGCAGATGATCTCGCACGGATTGATGATGCGGTTGATCGTATGGCGGCAAAGGGCGTGCGCGATGCGCTCATTTACATGAGTCATGGGCTTGCCATGGTCGTCAGCGTAAAAAATCGCACGGTGATCACGGCACTCGATGACGCGAGTGCGAAGGAAAACATCTTTACCAACATCGACAGTGCTGCCATTTTGTAATATGTGAGGGGAGAGATTTATTATGATGCGTTCACTCTTTTCAGGAGTATCAGGGCTGAAAAGTCATAACACGCGTATGGATGTCATTGGCAACAACATTGCCAATGTAAATACGACGGGGTTCAAGCGGGGGCGTGTGACCTTTGAGGACATGCTCTCGCAGACGCTCTCAGGTGCATCGAGCCCGGGTACGACGATTGGCGGAACAAATCCCAAACAGATCGGTCTTGGCGTAAGTGTTGGCGGCATCGATACTATCTTTGGTGACGGCGCTGTACAGGGAACGGGAAAGAATACCGACCTTGCCTTAACGGGAAATGCACTCTTTATGGTGAAGCAGGGGGAGCAGACCTTTTACACGCGTAACGGAGCATTTGAGTTTGACGCAGCAGGAAACTATGTCTTGCCGAGTTCCGGTCTTTATGTTCAGGGCTGGATGAATAAGACGACGGAGCACACCAAGGTCCAGACAAGTGGTGCAACGGAAAATATTGTCATTGAGGCGGGGAAGATGATGGCGCCCAAGGCAACGGAGGTTTCAAAGTACTCTGAGAACCTGGATTCCAACACGTCGATGATTACAGGCTATACATTCATGGACACGAGTACGACACCACCGACGGCGAAAGTGCGAACAAGCGCGAACGATGGCATGTATATTACAGCAAGTAAGGCACAGCCTGTGACATTGTCGCTGAGTGACGGCACGAAGCAGACGGTGACATCGGGGACCTACACAATTGGTCGATCTATGCCAAAAGTAACCTCGTTTGGTTATTTTGACACGCTTGGGCGTAAACATGAAAGTATCGTTTTTTTGGAAAAGGCACTTGTTACAACGGTGACTTATACGGATGAAGATGGCAATACAGTAACGAAGAAAGCCAGTACGTGGATTGCCCGTGTTGGCAATCCGGAGGTAAAAAATATCGATGGGTCGAAGACGAAGCATACGCTACCGCCGACCACAATTTCCTTTGATGAAGACGGTGTGCTTCGTGCAGGTGCTCTCGGAGGCATTCAGACGGTGACCCCGGATCCGGACAGTCATGTCACTACGCCCGTTGCACCTCCACCGACGACGGCGAGTAGCTCAGAAGTAGCGACGCTGTCTGCTGAGCAGACAGCACCCAATGGTGCACGGCAAGCCAATGAAATTTCGCTCCAGTTCGCCAATGACGAATCTCCGCTCACGCAGTATGCAGGATATGATACGATCAAGGCTGCCGCAGATGGGTACGCAAGCGGTACCCTTGCATCCGTGTCATTTGATTCTGCAGGTGTCATTACGGGTGTATACACGAACGGGGTGCGACGTGCAGAGGCACAGGTGGCGGTAGCCGTTTTTGCGAACCCGTCCGGTTTAACCAAACTCGGTGGAAACCTCTATCAGGACTCGAACAACTCCAACGTGAAAGCTGTTTGCGGGCAGACCGTTGAGAGCGCGGGAGCAAAAATCACACCGTCCTCACTTGAGATGTCAAACGTCGATCTTGCTGACCAGTTCTCCGATATGATTATCACACAACGTGGATTCCAGTCCAACTCCAAAATCATTACCGTCGGAGATGAGATGCTTGAAACATTGATTAACATGAAACGATAAGGCATAACGCAGAGCCGCTGCCTGTTTTGCGCTTTTGGATTGCTGCCCTGCCGACCATCGGCGGTGCGATTATGATTCTGTTTCACTGACGGTGGCCGGTGGCAAAAGGGTAAAGGCACTGCTAAAAATGCCGTACTGCGAAGCGTTATTGCTCCGCAGTACGGCATTCTTTATCTGCTGATGCCGCATTCTCTGCGAATGGCGTTTTGCATCAGTTGGGAGAAGTTGATATTGCGCTCGCGAGCTATGCTGTCCAACCAACGTGGAAGTGTCACACTGCGACGAATGGTCTTTTGATCGTGGCGCTTGCGATAGGCGAGAGTATCTGCCTTAATCATCGTCAGAATAGTTCCATGTGGCACTAGAATTTTCTCCGGCGTTGATGGCGGAGGAATTGTCGCATTTTCTTCTTCGCGATTCCACAGCATCAGGTTCAACACATCTTCGGCATTCTCGAACGCCTCCTGCATCGTTTCACCGTCTGTAAACGTATCTTCTAGGTCTGGGAATGTGACGATGATACCGTCATCGTTTGCTTTGAAGAGTGCTGGGTATATATACTGCATAGGATACACCTCCAAATTATTTGAGCCCGGCGCATTTGAGAATATTTTGCAGGGTGCCATTTGGAACTTCTTCTTTGTTATGTCGACCGACGGGAAATTGTTTTCCTGTTATGGGGCTGAAGTATATGTCATGGCGACCACCGTTTCGGACGAAGGTGCAGCCATTCTTTTTTAGAAGTTTTAGCAGTTCCGCCGTTGTCATATCCTCACCTCATAAGAGTATTATATATATTTGTATATATTTTTCAATGGCGTTTATGCCGTGTGATGATATTTTTTAATTAGTTTCTTATCTTAGAGCCGCTGCATCATTCTGGTGCGGCGGTTTTTTCGTATACCGTTTGCAAAAAATACGGATAACTGTTATAATAAAAGAACAAATCTATTTTGAAGGAGTGATACGATGAGAATATGGATGGTATTGATGTTCGTCGTTATGCTGATGCTGTCTGTCTCCGGCTGCGGCGGAGCACAGTCGTCAGCGGCATCGGAGGGAAAGGAAGAGGCGATGGCAGCATTTCAGCGCGTCGCATCCGATGAGGCGCAGCGGATGATGGCGGAGAATACGAACTATATTATTTTGGACGTGCGGACCGCGGGGGAATATGCAGGCGGACATATTCCGCATGCCATCAATGTGCCGAACGAATCCATTACTACGGTGCCGCCAAAGGAGCTGCCCGACAAGAATCAGATGATCTTTGTCTACTGCCGCAGCGGTGCACGCAGTCAGCAGGCGGCGCAGAAGCTCGCGAACATGGGCTATACGCATATTGTGGAGATGGGCGGAATCAACAACTGGCATGGGGATGTTGTGAAGTAAGGGAAGCACTGATAACTTCAGCCGCGCTGTCTTGACGCATCTTTTTTCCCGCATTTCGGCGGGAAATTCCCCACATAGACTTTGCCGCGTGTCCGGTTTTTCACCATGATCGGACGAAAAAATCACGCCGGGTCTGAAGGCTTCTCTTGTTGGTGATGGATTCCTGGAAAATTAAAGCAGGGCTGCTGTACGAAGATCTTTTAGCTTCGTACAGCAGTTTTTTTATCCTCACTTTGCACAAAACGCCTGCAGTTCCTTTCGAAAAATATCAACGGCGCGGGGGAGGTAGCGGTTCTTTGCACGGGCAAGGATGATTGTGCGGTGCGGGTCGCCCTCGATGGCAGCGTAGCAGGGCGGATTGGCGGGCGGTGCAGCGACAATGAGTGTTTCGGGGAGAATCGCGGCACCGAGTCCTGCGCCCGCAAGCGCATGTGCCGTGTTCATGCTGCGCGTCTCAAGCGTAACCTGCGGGAGGAAGCCTGCCGCCTTACAGAACATGAAGAGCGTATCATGGAGTTTCTGCTCGCGGTGCATCAGGAGGAACGGTGTGTCGCGAAGTGCGGCAAGCGGGACGATTGGCGGTGCTGTACGGTCACCGGGCAACAGTCCGAGAGCCGTGCTTATGGGATGCGCGGGAGGCAGTGCGAGCAGAAGCCGCTCCTTGAAGAGCACATCGTAGTCGAAACGATGCTCGCTTACGGGCAGCAGCGAAATGATGCAGTCCGTCTCCCCCGCCTCGGCAAGCTCCTCGAGTCGGTAGGTCGTGTCCTCGCGAAGATGCAGCATGATCTTTGGATATTTTGCACGAAAGGCGGGCAACATGGGCGCGAGAAGATGTGTACTGCGAAACTGCGTCAGCCCAACCGTCACATTACCTGCTGCGCCGCGCATGCAGTCGTCCACCTGCTGATGGAACGCTTCGTCGAGTGCGATGATGCTGCGCGCTGTTTCAAGATACAGCCTGCCGACAGCGGTTGGTGTGAGGCATGTGCCGCCGCGGTCGAAAAGCGGTGCCCCGATCTTCTTTTCCTGGGCGGCAAGCATCTGTGAGAGCGATGGCTGTGAGACGTAGAGTTTTTTCGCTGCACTTGAGAGTGTGCCCTCCTCGGCAATTTTTAAGATATAGCGGAACTGTCGGAACTCCATGATGCACCTCGATATAAGATTTTTCTTATCAATAAAATAGGATTTTACGTATTCGACTTATAGGAAAGAATAACGTATAATCAAATATAAGTAAAGAGTCTGTGCAGATGCTCTCGGAGGAATGGGCGAACAACCGTCCACTGTGTATTATATATCATTAAGGGAGGGAACTCTTTTGAGTAAGGGAGTACGATGCTTTCTGACGGCAGGACTGATTGCCGTCCTCTGGTTCATGCCGATACCCGATGGGCTGACTCCTGCGGCATGGCATCTGTTTGCGATCTTCGCGGGGACGATTCTGGGGTTCATTTTGCAGCCATTCCCGCTTGGAACGGTCGCACTTGCGGCGATTACATTTGCGGCGCTGACCAATACGATCAAGCCGGCAGAGGCACTCGCGGGATTCAGCAATACGGTCATTTGGCTGATTGTGTCGGCGTTCCTCTTCGCACAGGGCTTCATCAAGACGGGACTCGGGCGGCGGATCGCCTACTGTCTCATTCTGAAATTTGGATCGAGCAGCCTGAAACTAGCCTATACGCTTGTTCTCAGCGACTTCATCATTGCGCCCGCAACGCCGTCGAACACCGCACGTTCGGGCGGTATTCTCTTTCCGATTGTACGCAGTCTCGCCTCGGTTTTTGGGTCGGAGCCGGGCGCGACAGCGCGCAGAATCGGTGCGTTCCTGCTCGTTGTATCCTTCCAGGTGGATGCGCCGATTGCCGCTGCGTTTTTGACGGCGTGCGCACCGAACCCCCTGATGGCGGAGCTGGCGCGCGACACGGCTGGGATCGAACTCTCGTGGGGCCTTTGGGCGACGGCGGGCATCGTGCCCGTCCTGCTTTCGATGATTGTTTTGCCCTATGTCCTCTATAAGTTCTATCCTCCCGAGATTCGGAAAACGCCCGAGGCGCAGTCACTTGCGCGTGAAAAACTTACGGAGATGGGCCGGATGACACGCGATGAGAAAATCATCTGCGGCATCTTTGTCGGTGCGCTTCTCCTTTGGAGTACATCGGGCTATACGGGCGTGAATGCAACCATTGCCGCTCTGCTCGGTGTGACGGCAATGCTCCTCACAGGCGTCCTCACATGGGAGGATGTGCTGAAGGAAAAGGGCGCATGGGATGGCATGATGTGGATGGGCGGCGTCGTCAGCCTTGCGGGTGCACTGAATAAGATTGGCTTTATTCCATGGTTCGCCGCCAGCGTCACGGGGGCGATGACAGGGATTTCATGGGGTCTGACACTCGGCATTCTCTTTCTGGTCTACCTCTACAGTCACTATGGTTTTGCGAGCCTCTCGGGGCATGCAACAGCGATGTATGCGGCGTTCCTCGCCGTCGCCGTGGCTGCAGGCGCACCGCCCTATCTCGCCGCGCTCGGACTGGCTTTTCTCTCGAATCTTATGGCGGGGCTGACACATTACTCCACAGGGTCGGCTCCCATCTACTTCGGTGCGGGCTATGTGACGCAGGAACAGTGGTGGAGGATGGGCTTCCTCTGCTCCGTCATCAACATCCTTATATGGATCGGCATCGGCCCCGTCTGGTGGAAGCTCCTCGGTATTTGGTAACGTTGTGTTCGGTAACTCTGTGTATTTATATAAAGGAGAGATTTCTATGACGAAAGCGGAAGCCTCTGCGCGCATGACGGATGTGCTCGCGAAGTTCGTAGCGTACACGGGGAAGCGCTTGCCGGATGATGTGCGGGCCAAGATCGCCGAACTCGCTGGTGAGGAGGATGCTCCTTTGGCGAAGTCAATCTATGAGACGATGGAGAAGAATCAGGAACTCGCGATGAAGCTGAACCGCCCGAGCTGTCAAGACACGGGCGCGGCGCAGTTCTTCCTGAAATGCGGGGCGGACTTCCCATATATGGGCGCGATGGAGGAGATCCTGCACGCGGCTGTCGTACAGGCGACGGCGGACGCGCCTCTCAGACACAACGCCGTGGAGACGTTTGACGAGTTTAACACGGGCAAGAACGTCGGTAAAGAGATTCCGTCGATTTTTTGGGAGATCGTGCCTGACCGTGACGATATCGAGATCCATACCTATATGGCGGGCGGCGGCTGCACGCTGCCGGGCAAGGCAATGGTGCTGATGCCGGGCGAGGGCTACGAGGGCGTGACACGTTTTGTGCTCGATGTTATGACGAGCTATGGGCTGAATGCCTGCCCGCCGCTGCTCGTTGGCGTTGGTGTCGGCACGTCGGTCGAGGTTGCGGCGCTCCACTCAAAGAAGGCACTCATGCGCCCCATTGGGTCACACAATCCAAATCCGCGTGCCGCTAAGATGGAGCAGCTGCTCGAGGACGGCATCAACGCCATCGGGCTTGGTCCGCAGGGACTCATGGGCAAACACTCCGTGCTCGGCGTGAATATCGAGAACAGCGCGCGCCATCCGTCCGTAATCGGCGTCGCCGTAAATGTCGGCTGCTGGTCGCATCGGCGCGGACACATCATCTTTGACAAGAATCTTGACTATAAGATTCTCTCGCATGCGGAGGTGGATTTCTGATGGAGAAGAAAGTTCTGACGACCCCGATTCAGCCCGAAGATCTCGCGGACATCAACGTTGGTGATGTGATCTACCTCACCGGGTATCTCACAACCTGCCGTGACGTGGCGCATCGCCGCGTCATCGAGGAGGGGAGGAAGCTTCCCGTCGATGTGGAGAACGGTGCCATTCTCCATGCAGGCCCCATCATCCGTAAACGCGGTGAGGGAAAATATGAGATGGTCACGGTCGGACCAACAACCAGTATGCGCATGGAGAAATTCGAGGAGGCGTTTATTGCTGAGACGGGTGTACGGCTCATCATCGGCAAGGGCGGCATGAAAGACGGCACAATGCGTGGCTGTCGTGACCATAAGGCGCTCCACTGTGTCTTTCCGGCTGGCTGCGCCGTCGTCGCCGCAACCTGTGTCGAGGAGATCGTGGACGCGAACTGGCTCGACCTTGGGATGCCCGAAACGCTCTGGACGTGCAAGGTGAAGGAGTTTGGTCCGCTCATTGTCTCCATCGACAGCCACGGGCGCAATCTATTTGAGGAAAACAAGGTGATCTTCAACGAACGTAAGGAAAAGGCGTGCGAAGAAATTTGTAAGCAAGTTGGGTTTATCAAATAAACATGCAAAGAAAACGGCGGCACATCGGTACGAATGACTGATGTGCCGCCGCTGCTGTATCACACGTGCTCACTTCCAGACGGATTCCGCGATCTCCTTGATAAAGCGCAGTTTGTTCCACTGCTCCTCCTCCGTCAGGAGGTTTCCCTCTTCGGTCGAGGAGAAGCCGCACTGCGGGCTGAGGCAGAGCTGATCGAGCGGGACGTGCTTCGCCGCCTCGTGGATGCGGGCGACAATATCATCCTTCTTTTCGAGTGTGCCCGATTTCGAAGTGACCAGTCCGAGGACGACGCGCTGATCCTTGATATAGTCGAGGGGGGCAAACCCGCCTGCACGGTCGGAATCATATTCGAGGAAGAAGCCGTCGACATGGCAGCCGCCGAAGAGAATCTCCGCGACGGGCTCATAGCCGCCCGAGGAGAACCATGTTGAGCGGAAATTCCCGCGGCAGATGTGCATGGTAATCGTCATGTCCGCAGGCTTTGCCTCCAATGCACGGTTGATCATGGCAACGTAGGCACGCTCGATGCGGTCGAGGTCGAAGCCGCGTGCCTTGTATGCGGCACGTTTCTCGGGATCGCAGAACTCGCCCCAGGACGTATCGTCGAGCTGCAGATAGCGGCAGCCTGCCTCATAGAATGCACGGATGGCCTTCTGATAGGCGAGTGCGATGTCCTCAAAGAGCGCATCCTCGTTCTCGTAGCGCGGAATCGGCGCGTAGTCTGTCGCACGCACGCAGCAGATGAGGTGCAGCATGCTGGGCGAGGGGATGGTCATCTTTGCGACGGCATCCCCTGCGAGACCGTTCAAAAATCGGAAGTGGTCGAGGAACGGATGCGCTCCGAAGTCCACCTTGTCCACAATTTTTACCGTCGCCGCCTTTGGCTGTGCGCCCTTGAACGCGACCGACCAATGCGATGCACCGACCTCTTCGACGCCGCCCAGTGTTGCAAGAAAGTCCAGATGCCAGTAACGGCGGCGGAACTCGCCGTCCGTGACCGCGCGCAGCCCAACCTCCTTCTCCTTTGCGACGAGGTCACGGATTGCCGTATCCTCCGCTGCACGCAGTTCCTCTGCGCCTGCATTTCCTGCGGCGTATGCCTCACGCATCTTCATGAGTGCGGCGGGGCGCAGAAAGCTTCCCACAATGTCATAGCGAAATGGTGCTTTTGTTTTTGTATGGTTCATTGTCATTTCCCCCTGATGTACGATTGAAACAATGCCATTATACCACAGACATTCATATCTATGCGAGTAACAAATGGTACAGAAAAAGCAGTCTGCTCATCGACAAACTGCTTTTTCTATGACACGGGGGTCAGATTCTGGCAACGGGATCAAGGGCCTTGACCTCGCCCGTGGCAGTCATTTCGACGCTTGTGCCCTCGGGCAGTCCTGTGAAGATCACAAGGCAGGCGTCCGATGTCGCGTTGGCGCGGATGTAGTCGATGTCGAACTCCATCAGCTTGTCGCCTTTCTTTACCTGCTGTCCTGCCTTGACAAAGACGTTGAAGCCCTTGCCGCCGAGTGCGACGGTGTCGACGCCGATGTGGAGCAGGTACTCCGTGCCGTCCGCACTCTTCATGCCGATAGCGTGCTTCGTGTCAAAGACAAAGACCACCTCGCCGTCGGCGGGCGCAAATACCTCGCCTTTGCTCGGGTAGATGAAGAAGCCGTCACCCATCATCTTGCTCGCAAATGCCTCGTCGGGTGCTTCCGTGATCGGATGTACTGTGCCTGTGACGGGGCTGCAGAGCGTACGCTTTTCTCCTGCGGAGGGGGCCGTCTCTTGTGCCGCCGCCTCGGCGGGCTTTTCCTCAGCAACTGTGGCGGGGGCGTCCTCCGGCTCGACCTCGGGCGCTGTCTCAAGGTAGGTCTCAAGATTGGACTTGATAACGGCAACCTGCGGTCCATAGATGACTTGTACGCCCGTACCCTTGACGATGACGCCGACGGCACCCGTCGCCTTGAGCAGCTTTTCATTTACAAGAGAGGAATCTGCGACCGAGCACCGCAGGCGTGTCGCACAGCAGTCCACGGACGTGATGTTGCGCTTGCTGCCGAGTCCCTTGGCAATCGCTGCACTCTTGGCATCGAAACCTGCATCACCGTCAGCAGAGCTGCCGGCTCCTTCGCGTGCCTTGTAGTCCGCCTTGGTATAGAGCTTTGTCTCCTCGTCATCGTCCTCGCGCCCCGGCGTCTTGAAGCCGAAGTGCTGAATCATCCAGCGGAAGATGAAGTAGTAGAGGAAGAAGTAGATCACGCCGACGGGGATGACGTACATCCAGCTCGTCTTTGCCTCGCCCTGAAGGATACCGAAGATGAAGAAGTCGAGAAGCCCGCCCGAGAAGGTAAGACCCACGGCGATGTTCAGCATGTGCGCAATCATGTATGCCGCACCCGCGAGTACGACCTGCACGGCGAAGAGCGCGGGGGCGACGAAGAGGAACGAGAACTCGATCGGCTCCGTGATGCCCGTGAGCATGCAGGTGAGTGCCGCCGAGAGGAGCAGTCCGCCCGCAACCTTTTTCTTTTCGGGACGTGCGCAGTGGTACATCGCGAGAGCCGCACCCGGCAGGCCGAAGATCATAAAGATGAACTCACCGGAGAAGTAGCGCGTTGCATCCGCACTGAAATGTGCGACATCCGGCGAGGCGAGCTGCGCGAAGAAGATGTTCTGACCGCCTTGGATGAGTTGTCCGTCGATCATCATTGAGCCGCCGACGCCCGTCTGCCAGAATGGCAGGTAGAAGACGTGATGCAGTCCAAAGGGGATGAGTGCACGCTTGATGATACCGAAGATCAGCGTGCCGATGTAGCCCGTGCCCGTGACAAGGCCGCCGAGGGCGAAGATGCCCTGCTGTGCAAGCGGCCAGACAAAGTACATAGCAATCCCGACGAAGAGAAAGACGATGGTCGAGATGATGGGAATGAAGCGCGAACCGCCGAAGAAGGAGAGTGCATTCGGCAGGATAATCTTATGGTATCGGTTGTGTAGGAGTGCCACGCCGATGCCGACGATGATGCCGCCGAATACACCCATCTGGAAGGACATGATACCGCAGGAGGGCGCGATCGTGCCGTCGAGGACGCCTGGTGCGACCGTGCCGTCGGCGAGGATCTGTCCGCCGATTTTCAGCATGGCGTTGCAGGACGTATGCATGACGAAGAAGGCAATCATCGCCGAGAGTGCGGCTACCTCTCTTTCCTCCTTTGTCATGCCGATGGCGACGCCGACCGCGAAGATGATCGGCAGATTGCCGAAGATCGTGCTGCCTGCGCTCGACATGATCGAGAGCAGCATATGCAGCGGTGTTCCTGTGCCGAGCACTCCACTGAGACCGTATGTCGCAATGGTCGTCGGGTTCGTGAACGACGCGCCGATGCCGAGCAGAATGCCCGCGATCGGCAGAATCGCGACCGGCAGCATAAAGCTGCGCCCGACGCGCTGGAGCACACTAAAGATTTCATCTTTCATAGTATTTCCCCTTTCTCCCCGCCTCCACCCCGTGCGTCCTCCCTTTTAGACGCACAATGTCAATGTAGTAGATGCACTGACGCGATGAAAACGGTATTGATGAAATGATATATGGAAATTATACTGTAAACGCAGAGGAAGTGCAAAAGGAAATTAGACTTGTTTATCATAGGTGATGTCAGAAATATTTTGTCCTGCGTTGAAATTATGTTATAATAATTCTATCAACGAATACCGTAAAGGAGAACCTATGAACGCAGAGCGCGGGCGTCAGTATCAGGATTCTGTTTTTCGTATGTATTTTAACGATGAGGCGCGTTTGCGGGAACTCGCCGGGGCTCTGCACGGGAAAATGTATTCACCCGGGGAGCGGCTCGAAATCGTGACGCTTGATGGAACATTCCTGACGCAGGTCAAGAATGATATTTCATTTCTGCTTGCGGGGCGTTATTTGGTCTTTCTTGAACATCAGAGTACGCCGAATGATAATATGCCGTTGCGTTGTCTTTACTATGTATGCGAACAGCTGCGCAAGGATATTACTGCAAAAGATCTCTACGCGAAAAAGCGGATTCGGCTTCCTGTCCCGGAATTTCATGTATTCTATACGGGTGAGGCGAATGCCCCCGAGGAATATGAGATGAGACTTTCGGATGCCTATGCCGATGCCGATGATGCTGTTAATTTGGAGCTGAAGGTAAAGTTCCACAATGTTGTCTATGCTGAGAGCAAGGCACTGCTGCACCGCTGTCGGGCACTTCGTGACTATGCGAGGTTTGTGTACTTGGTAAAGGAGCATTTGCATCGTGGGGGAGCACGCGAAGATGCAATACGTGAAACGATTCGGTATTGCATAGAACATGATATCATGAAGGATTTTTTACTTGAACATGAACGCGAGGTGGTGGATATGGTTAACTTTGAGTGGAATGAGGAGCTGTTCAGAGAGGCGGCGTTTGAACAGGGGCTGGAACAAGGTCTTGAGCAGGGACGTGTTTCTGCTGTGCTTGGCATGCTGAAGGAAAAACTCCCGCTTGAGATGATTGCGCGTGTGTCAGAGATGTCACTCGAAAAAATTCGTGAGATCGGGCAGATGCACCACTTGCTCTGAGAATGCTGCGTATGCTATAATGTGTGTGACTAATCTGTCAACAAAGGGGTGTCGGATGAAATGAGAGGCGCGGAGGCGGTTCTTGCGTGTCTGCGAGAGCAGGACGTGGATACGGTGTTTGGATACCCCGGCGGCATGATTCTGCCGCTCTACGATGCACTCTATGGACAGACGGAGATCCGTCAGATCCTCGTGACGCATGAGCAGAACGCGGCGCATGCCGCCGACGGTTATGCGCGTGCGACGGGGCGCGTCGGCGTCTGTATTGCGACCTCGGGGCCCGGCGCGACCAATCTCGTGACGGGCATCGCAACGGCGTACATGGACTCGATCCCGATGGTGGCTATCACGGGACAGGTCGATCTGGAGATGCTCGGCCGCGATGCGTTCCAGGAGACGGATATCCTCGATGTGACGATGCCCGTGACAAAGCATAACTACAAGATTAAGAACGCTGCCGATCTCGTACCGACGATCCGCGAGGCATTTGATCTCGCGCGCAGCGGGCGCCCGGGGCCCGTGCTCATCGATGTGCCGCGCAACCTCTTTCTCGAGGAGGTCGCCTATACGGAGCAGAAGCGGGCGGAGCATCAGCCCGGAAAGCCTGACGCGGATTTCATTATCTGCGCAGCGGAGGCGGCAGCGGAGATCGTGAATGCGGAACGCCCGCTTGTCATCGTGGGCGGCGGTGTGATCTCCGCCGGGGCATCGGCGGAGACGGTCGCATTCATCGAGAAATACCAGCTCCCCGTAGTTCATACCCTGATGGGGATGGGCGCTGTTCCCAGCACGCATCCGCAGATGCTTGGCTTTATCGGTATGCACGGAGCAAAGGCGGCGAACTACGCTGTCGGTGCCGCCGATCTCGTCATTGCACTCGGCAGTCGCTTTGCCGACCGCCTGACGGGCAATCTCAGCAAGTTTACGGCGAACCGCAGGTTTATCCACATCGACATCGACCCTGCAGAGATCGACAAGATTGTCGGCAGCAGCATCGGGCTTGCGGGGGATATGCGCGTTGTGCTGAACCTGCTCATGCGCAAAGAGCCCAAACGTGACCACACGGCATGGTGGCAGCAGATCCATATGTGGCAGGAGAAGTTTGAGGATGACTACCACGTCGACTCTCTGACCGTCCCCTGGGCGCTCCATCAGGTCGCGCGCATGACGGCAGGGAAGCCCTACGCCTATGTGACGGATGTGGGACAGCATCAGATGTGGGCGGCACTTCACCTGCACGTGGAGGAACCGCGGACGTGGCTGACCTCAGGCGGGCTCGGAACGATGGGCTATGGTCTGCCGGCGGCGATGGGAGCACAGGCTGCGTGGGGCGACGAGCGCCGCGTGATTCATATCACGGGCGACGGCAGTCTCAAGATGACGGGCAATGAGTTCTACACCATTGCGCGCCTCGGCCTGCCTGTGATCACGATTCTCTCGAACAACCGCAGCCTCGGAATGATCCGCCAGCTCCAGAAGAAGCTCTATAAGGAGCACTATATCGCCTGCGAGTTGGACCACGAGATGGACTATGTAAAATACGCGGAGAGTTTTGGCATCAAGGCCGTGCGCGTGTCGACGCAGGACGAGTTTGCGGCGGCACTCAGCAAGGCACTGGAGGATCGCACACATCCGCGTGTGATCGTGATGGATGTGTGCCGCAGTTTCGTGTAGCCCATGGCGAAGGGACGGTGTGTGCGATGGAATTGCCGATCACAAATGAACGGCGGACGCGCAGCGAGCGTGGTTTTTCCTTGCTCTCGACCCTCCTTGCCGTGATGATTCTGGCGGTGATCCTTGCGATTGCCGTGCCGCGTTTTTCCTCGGCACTTGCGACGGCAAACACGGTGAAGGTGCAGGCGGATCTCACGGCACTCGATACGGCGATTGTGCTCTATCAGACGGCAAAGGGGAAAAACCCCACGGACGTTGATGATCTCACGGACTACGTGACGGATCTGAAGCATCTGAAACCGCCTGCGGGGACGATACGCGCCGGCGCACAGGAACTCTCCACGGAGAACGTCTCCTATCAGATAGAGAAAAAGGATGGTGTCTGGCGTGCGACCTGCGCAGGCCGCACGGCGGAGGAGTACCATACGCGAAATTAGGACATCGTGGGATTGCCATGATTCCTTGGAGGAGGTTGGCGCGATGCAGGAGCCGGCGCACACGTTTTGTCCGTCGCGCTGTGCTGCATCAGCCCTTCTCCTGCTTTGGTGTGCGGGCAGTCTCGGCGTTCTCTCGACCTACGGTGTGGGACTGCACGGCGGATGCGGCGTGCTCTTTACGGCGGTGCTGCTCTGGCTCTCCTATCTCGATCTGCGTGATGGGATGCTCTATGACTGCATCACAATGCCATTTGCCGTCCTCGGACTGATGGTCTCAGGACTGGACTCAATTTCAGATGCACTTTTGGGCGGGACGCTTTGCGGCGTCTTATTTTATTGCCTGTACATTGCCGCGCGCGGCGGACTTGGCGGTGGTGATGTAAAGCTCGCTGCTGGACTTGGTCTTTGGCTCGGCTGGGAGGCAGCGATTGTCGCCGTCTGGACAGCGTTCCTGCTCGGCGGCGCGGCGGCGGCGTTTCTTCTCCTCACGGGGCGCAAGAGCCGGCATGATGGGATCCCGTTTGGTCCATTTCTCGCCGTCGGTGGCTATGTGGGCTATCTTGCGGGGCGGCAGCTCTGGCAGCTCTACTGGGGGCTGCCGTGATGCGGAGGGATGCACGCGGCATGATGCTCCTCCACGTCCTGCTCGCCGCGTCGATCATGGCTGTACTTGCCGCCGTCGCACTCCCGCGTGCGCGCTCTCTTTATGTGCGGGCGGCAGTGGAGTATGAGGCGGTGCATCTCATCGGCGAGCTGCGCCGCATCCAGGCAGTCAGCCGCACGACGGCGATGCCGCTCTACATGCTTGGAGGGACGGCGGCAGGGTCGCGCGAGCCGCAGCTCTATGTGCAGGGCGGCAGCTATGAAATCGTGCCGCACGGCGGGGCAGGGCGCGTTCATCGGATGCTTCCGCTCGTGCGGGTCACACAGGTGACCGCGGGCGGGAAACCTATGGCATTCGACCGCAATGGCGGCATCGGGCAGGGGAGCAATAATATGACCATTCGCATCGAGGCAGAGGGATATGCGCGGGATGCGCTGAACGTCATCATCGACAGCGCGGCACGCATCCGACTCCAGCGCGGAGGCCGCGATGAGGAATGACGCGCGCGGCTGGGTACTCATGGAGGCAGTGATCCTCGGCTGCATTGTGCTTTCCGCCGCCGCCGTGCTCGGAATCTTTGCCCGCAGTGCGCTGCTCGCAGAGCAGTCCGCCGCGCGTATGGATGCGGCGTTCTTGGCGCGGCAGGAGCTCTCTGGAATGGAGGCGGGACTTGAGCATGGGGCGTTTCCGACGGTCAGCGCGCCCTCGGTTCGCGTGAACGATGTGACCTATACCCTGCGTGCAGATGTTGTGCGGCAGGGAGATTTTTATGATGTGACCCTGCACCTCTCATGGCGCGTCTTGGGGCGCGCGGAGACGGCAGACTACGTGCGGAGGATGAAGCGATATGATACGCAGGCAGCACCGTAGAGCATGTGGGGAGCGCGGCGTCGTGCTGACAGAGCTCGCCGTCAGTCTGCCGATTTTCGCGCTCCTGCTGACCTTTCTTGTCTTTGCCCTCGTGTGGGGCTGGCGCAGCTATCAGCGTACGGCCGCCGATGCTGAGCTGCGGCAGGAGATGCAGCTCGCCATGTCGCGCATTACGGAGTCCGTGCTCTCTTCGTCATACGTTGCGCAGGACACGCAGGGCATCTATCGGATGCGGCACAGCATGGAGGAAAAGCATGTGGGGACGCCGCTGGATTCCTATTGGCTCACCGGCGGCAGACTGGTGTATCAGACGTCCGCTGCGCCGCTGACAGGCGGCTATGCAGGCGCAGGCGTACACATCTCGTCGTTTTCCATACGGCCGGACGCACAATGCCCGCGCCTCTATCACATCGAGATGACGGGCGAGAGCGTGGCGACGGGCAGAAGCTGCACTACTGCAACCTCCGTCTATCTGCGGGAGGATCAAGGTGGGCGGTAAAACATTTCGGTACGGGCAGGATGGTTTCGCCTCGGCGCTCGGACTGTGTATCCTTGCACTGCTTACCCTCATCGCGATGACCGCCGCGTCCCTGACGCGCAGCGGCGGAACTGTCGCGGCGGAGTATGAGCGTGAGATGCAGCTGCGCCTTGCGGCGGAGAGTGGTGTACTGACGGCAGCAGACACGCTGGAGCGGCATTCACCCGCCGCCGAGAAACTGCCCGCAGGGGGACGGCGGAGCGTCGCCGTGCACGATATCCCCATGGCGGCGGACATCGACCTGCACGTCGTGATCGAGCCGCAGACGGACGGAACGATCTGGGTCACGGCTGCTGCTATAGATCAGCGGCATGATACGAATGTATCGGATGGTGAGCACTGGACGCGGGCGAAGATCGTCCGTGCGCAGATGGAAAAGAAGGATGGACACTATGTTTGGCGTCGATGGTTTTAGTCTGCGCCCGCGCGAGGCGGTGGGCATCAGCATGACGGCGGAGGGGCTGCGGCTCGTCCGCCTTGCTGCACCGGAGGAGAGGGATGGAGTGTGGACGGTCACTGCATCATCGGGAGCGGCGTGTTCCTGTGACGGAGCAGATGTCGCTTCTCTCGCTGCTGCCACCTGCGCAGCGCTGGATTCGCTCGGATGGATGCACCTGCCGCTCGGTCTTGCGCTGCCTGCGGAGCTTGCCATGACGGCGGAGCGGGAACTCCCCGCCGCACTGACGGGGGCAGAGCTGCAGGCGGCACTCATCTGGGCGATGCGCGCGGAGGCGGATAGAGAGGGGAGCACACTGCCCGCCGATCTGCGGCTCTGCTGTGCGCCTATGGAGACGGATGCCAACACACACCGCTATTGGACGGCAGCCATGGAGGAGCCCCGTGTGCAGGCATACTTTTCGGCGTTCTCTGCGCGCGGCCTCCGTCTGCGTCGGCTGACGATCTGCCCGCCCGACGGCGGCACTCTTGCCCCCTTGATTGCGGCGGCACGGGAACCGCAGATGCCGTGGGAGGAGCTGGAGGAGCACCCGGGAGAGTGCACGGCAATCTATGCGGGGCTGCTCGTTCCTAAGCCTTCCTCCTCCCTCTCTTGGCAGGCAGAGCATTGCATCTTTCCGCGTCTGCGCCGCCGCGCGCCGGAGCTGACTGCGGGAGCGGCGACGCTCTTCTTTGCCGCAGCCGTGTCGGCGGATGCGGCCGGCCTTATGGCGGAGCGCACAGCGACAGAGACGGTGCAGGAGGAGCTGCGCCTTCATGATGCAGATGTACGCCGCATGGAGGAGTATGCGATGCGGCGTGCCGCTGTGGCAGAGCGTGAGCGTGCGCTGGCGGAAGTACAGGCGGAGTCCCTGCCTCTGTGTGCACTCCTCGTACATCTCGGCACGCTGCCGCTCAAAGGCATTCAGCTCACCGCGCTGCGCGCGGGGCAGATGCTGGAGATTGAGGGGGAGGCGGAGAGCTACGAGGCTCTCGCGACAATGACGGAACAGATCGCAGAGGATGGATTTTTCCGTGCCCCGCCGGTCTTGGCGGAGGTATCACGGGAGGATGGATACATCCGCTTTGTCCTGCGCACGGATGGTGTGGGGCTGTGATGCGGCGGTGGACGAAGCGTCAGCAGATGATGGCGGCGCTGATCTGGGCGTTTTTTCTTGCCCTTTTATACGCGGCACTTCTGTCGACGTATTTTTCTGCGGAGCGGGAGGCCGCGCGGGCGGAGCGCGATGCGGCACGTGCTGTCCTTGCGCGGACAGAGGTGTATCAGCGCACGGTCCACGCAGATGAGCAGGCGGAGGACAAGCTGCGTCTGCGTGAGGCACGCCTTGCGGCGGCTCTGCCTGAGGAACATGCACAGGGGGCTTTCTTTTCATCTGTAGAGCGCAGTGCCCGCCATGCCGGGGTTACACTTGTCCGCATGGTTCCGCATCCCGCCGTTTCGGATGGGGAGGTCGTACGGCAGAGTGCTGAGATTTACGTGAGCGGCGATTATTTCTCCCTGAACTCCTTTCTGCGCGAGGTGGAAAGCGGGGAACGTACGGCCGTGTTCAAGGCACTAAGTCTGACAGCGGACGGCACGATGCTCCATGCAGTGATTACAGTTGAGACGGCGGCACTGGCGGCGCACGAGTAGAGATAACTAATTTTTAATTGTTCGTTGGCAGGAAAAGTACTTAATATATCGAAATTATTACAAATATATACATATATATACAAAAAACGAAGTGGGACGATTAGAGGGGGATTCACATGGGACAGCTGCGGTTTATCACGGGGGGAGAATCGCATGGCGCGGCACTGACGGCAATCATCGATGGTCTGCCGGCGGGGCTGCAGCTCTCGCGTGCGGAGCTCGATGCCCAGCTTGCGCGCCGCCAGCGCGGCTATGGACGCGGCGGGCGCATGAAGATCGAGACGGATCGCGTGCTCGTGCTCTCGGGACTGCGCTTTGGCGAGACCATCGGCGCACCGCTTACCCTGCAGGTCGTGAACCGCGACTTTGTGAACTGGACGGATCGCATGGATCCCTTCGGCACACCGACGGGGGAGCGGATCACGGCAGTACGCCCCGGACATGCCGATCTGGCGGGCGTGCTGAAGTACGACCGCAGGGATGCGCGTGACATCCTCGAGCGGTCGAGTGCACGCGAGACGACGATGCGCGTCGCGGTCGGAGCTGTTTGCCGCCAGCTTCTCGCGGCGCTCGGCATTGACATTGCCTCCCACGTCACGGAGATCGGTGGTGTGGCCGTCGATGCGGCGGCCATCCGTGCCGACGATATCGGAGTGACCAACTCCGACGATTTGAACTGCTGTGACGCGGCAGCGGGGGCGCGCATGAGAGAGCGCATCGACGAGGCAAAACTGGCAGGGGATACGCTCGGCGGCATCTTTGAGATCGTCGTGCGTGGCCTGCCCACGGGACTTGGTACGCATACGCAGTGGGATCGGCGGCTCGATGGCCGTCTGGCGGGCGCACTCATGTCCATTCAGGCGATCAAGGGCGTGGAGATTGGCGCGGGCTTTGCGTGCGCGCATCTGCCCGGCAGTGAGATCCACGATGAGCTCTATATGGGCGCAGATGGACGTCCCTATCGCAAGACCAACCGCGCGGGCGGCCTTGAGGGCGGCATGACAAACGGAGAGCCGCTCATCGTGCGCGCGGCGATGAAGCCCATCCCGACCCTGATGGCGCCGCTGCGGACCATCGACCTCGCAACGGGGGAGGCGGTCTCGGCGAGCAAGGAGCGCAGCGACACCTGCGCCGTCCCTGCTGCCTCCGTGGTCGGTGAGGCAATGACGGCATTTGTGCTGGCGGATGCGGTATGCTCGCAATTCAGTGCGGACAGCATGACGGATCTTCAGGTGTCACTCGCTGCCTACCGCACACGCCTTGCCGAGGTGTGGCAGAATCCATGAAGAACATTGTACTGATTGGCTTTATGGGGACGGGCAAGACGAGCGTCGGGCGCCTCCTAGCGGGACGGCTCGGCTGCGCCTTTCACGATCTCGATAGAAAAATTGAGGAAGCGTGCGGCATCTCCATTCCGCAGATATTCGCGCAGTACGGCGAGCCATATTTTCGCGCACGGGAAAAGGAAGCCGTACGTGCTGCCGCCGCGCGGAGTGGGCTCGTCATCGCAACGGGCGGCGGGACGGTCAAGGATGCTGGGAACGCTGCGATCCTGCGTGAAAACGGTGTCCTTGTCGCGCTGACGGCCGATGTCGATACCATACTGCAGCGGACAGCGGCACGCGGCGCGCGCCCCGTACTCGATGGTGCCGATGCGGGCGACCGCCGTGCTGCCGTTGTGCAGCTGCTGGAGGAACGCCGCACCCTCTATGCGGGGGCGGACATTACAGTGGATACGAGCCGTCGTTCGCCGCTCGAGGTGGCAGAGTACATCGTACAGGCGACGCGGATATGGAGAAAGTGATATGAGACGTACGGTAGAGGTCGCGCTTGGTGCGCGCAGCTACGCCATCGAGATCGGCAGCGGGATGGATGAAATGCTCACGGCGTTCGTCCGTGGGGCAGGATACTCCGCACGCGGCATGATCGTCACGGATACGAACGTCGGCCCGCGCTATGCTGCCCATACGGCAGAGCAGATCGCACGCGGCGGCGTGGATGCTGCGATCGTCACCGTCCCTGCCGGAGAGTCCTCGAAGAGCCTTACCATAGCGAACGACCTCTATACGCGTGCGATTGAGCTGAGGCTCGACCGCAAATCGCCGATCTTTGCGTTCGGCGGCGGCGTCGTCGGCGATCTTGCGGGCTTTATCGCCGCAACCTACATGCGCGGCGTGCCATTTGTGCAGCTGCCGACGAGCCTCCTTGCACAGGTGGACTCGAGCGTCGGCGGCAAGGTCGCCGTCAACCATGCACTTGGCAAGAACCTCATCGGTGCATTCTACCAGCCCGACGCCGTCATCATGGATCTCGACCGTCTGCGGACGCTGCCTGCGCGCGAGATCGCGACGGGGCTCGGGGAGATCATCAAGTACGGCGTTATTGCGGATGCGGCGTTCTTCGCATGGCTGGAGGAGCATCGTGACGATGTGCTCGCACTCACTCCCACAGCGGCATCTCACATGATCGCGCGCTCCTGTGAAATCAAGGCAGACGTCGTCCGTCAGGATGAGCGCGAGGGTGGCCTGCGCCGCATCCTGAACTTCGGACATACCATCGCCCATGCGATTGAGAAAGAGACGGGTTACACGCGCTACCGCCACGGCGAGGCAGTCGCCATCGGCATGATCGGCGCGGCGCGCATCAGTACGGCGATGGGACTCCTCCCTGCGGAGACGTGTGCGCGCATCGAGCAGCTGATTGAAGCGATGGGGCTGCCCTGCTCTGTCGAGGGAGCGTTGCCGGATGCGATGTACGACGATCTCTTTCATGACAAAAAGACTGTGGATGGGCGGATTCACTGGGTCCTCGCCGAGGATATCGGCAGGGTATGTGTGCGCAGCGACGTACCCGAGGAGATCGTTCGCGAAAATATTTTAGGACTTTTTACCCACGTCCGCTATTAAGAAAAGCATTCAATGAACCGAAACAATAGATAGGAGGTGACGGATGTATGAAGCGAAGCGTGATGTTTTTTCTGTCCCTTGCACTGTTTGTGCTGGTTCTGGGCGTTGGGAGCAGTGCGTCGGCAGAGGATGAAACGCTGACGTGGGAATACTGGCAGGAGAATACCGTTGACACCAATGTCAAGGCGATGAAAGCGCCGCCCTCCTTTTCCTCGAGCGATGGGACGTGGGTGCCGTTCGACCCGCGTGAGGGGGCCTCTGCTCCCGAGGGAACGCGCAGCGCATGGCTGCGTGTCCATGTCCCGGCGGATATGCGGGGCGATGAGAGCTTCTTCTTCGCGACCATTGATCAGTCCGTCCGTGTCTATCTGGATGGATCGGCCATCTACCGCTATGGGAGCAGCGATCCGCAGCTGGAGCAGTACGGGCGCAAGTGGCATCTCGTCAATCTGCCCGCGTGGGCGGCAGGACGGGAGCTCATCATCCGCGTGACCTCGGACAATCCGTGGGTACTCACACAGCTCAACCGCGTGCATATCGATAAGGAGTCCGAACTCGTCAAGCGGCTTTTTATTTATGACTTTCCCTATGTTGCGGGGCTGACGGCCATCGTCATCTTAATGATGGTGATCGGCGTGTACTTTGTCGTCGATGCGGCACGGCGCGGCATCTATCTGCGTCTCATGCTCCTCTTGACGACGTTCTTTGTCTGGATGTTCAGCTCCTCGAACCTCATCTTCATGTGGATGGACTGGCCGGTTTTGTGGTGGCGCACAGAGCTGATCTCATCCTTCCTGCTGCCTATTGCGGGCAGCATCCTCCTCGTCGAGGTCGTGAACCGGCAGTATCGCTCGTGGATCATGCGGTTGAACAACATCTTCGTCGTGCTCCTCGTGGTCGGCATCATCGCTGAAATGATGGGGCAGTTCGGCCTCTACATGATGCAGTTCCCCTACGTGCCGGGACTCGCCGTCTGGGGCAGCTACGTCGCATACGCACTCTGGAAGTCGAGCAAGGCGGGCAACAAGCACGCCGCAGCTCTCCTGATCGCCCTGCTCATCATCGTGCCGCTCGGCATCATCGATGCGCTTGCATTCCAGTATCGGCTGTATGAGGCACAGACCTCATTTACACCGTTCAGTATCTATACGATCTCTTTCTTTATCATCCAGCTTATCCTCGACCGTGCGGAGTCCGAGCGCCGGCTCATGGAGCGCTCCAACACCCTCGAGGGAGAGGTGCAGGCAGTTAAGAAGCGCATGGAGATCGATCCGCTTACGGGGGTTTACAATCGGAACAGATTCCCATCCGCGATGCGCGACTTCACAAAGATCGCGCGAGATACAGGTGAGCCGCTCTCCCTCGTCATGTTCGACATCGACCACTTTAAGTCGATCAACGACACGTACGGACACGATGCCGGCGATGAGGTGCTCTTTGGCTTTGCACAGACCATCCGTTCCTTCCTCGATCGGCGGCACATACTCATTCGTTGGGGCGGTGAGGAATTCATCCTGCTCTGCCTGCACTATGACGGTGCAAAGGCGCAGGCATTTGCCAATCAGATCCGTGAGGGGGTCGCCAAGGCACGGCTGCTGACGGCGCAGCAGGTGACATGCAGCGGCGGCATCGGTGTCTGGCATGGTCCGGACGACGATGCCGCCGCGCTCGTCAAGCGTGCAGATACCGCTCTCTATGCATCGAAGGAGGGGGGGCGCAACCGCATCAGCTGCGAGCCGAAGGATGGGAAGACCCGCATGCCGCCGCCCCGCCCACAGGAACAGGCCCCGGTAAAAGAGAAGCAGGGGGAACATACAAAGAGCAATATAATGAATTTGCAGTGGCGCTAAAAAACGCTTGCACAGAAATCCATCTTATGATATAGTCACTGAGTATGTGTATGGGTGGTCCGCTGGGCGGCAGAGGGTCGCGTATGAACGCCCGATCGAAGGAGGAAAACGTATGAACATCATCGAAGTCCTGGAGAAGGAACAGCTCCGCTCGGATATCCCGCAGTTCGCGCCCGGTGACACAGTACGCGTCCATGCCCGTATCGTCGAGGGCACGCGTGAGCGTATCCAGGTGTTCGAGGGCGTTGTCATCGCCCGCCAGGGCACGGGTGTCCGTGAGACCTTTACCGTGCGCCGCATCGCATCGGGCGTCGGCGTTGAGCGTCTCTTCCCCGTGCACTCTCCACGCATCGCAAAGATCGAGGTGACGCGCCGCGGCATCGTCCGCCGCGCCAAGCTCTACTATCTGCGCGGTCTCACGGGCAAGGCAGCTCGTATTCGGGAAAAACGCTGATCGATGGAAGATGGGGACTGCTGCGGCAGTCCCTATTTTTCGCGTTTCTTTCATCTTTTTTCTTAGGAATCAGGGATAAAATAAAGAGGTAGATTTTATCCGTGCTTCCCGTATGGCTGGAAGGAGGCCTCTATGGAACAGGAAACATCAACGGCGTCCGAGATCAAAGACTGGATTGTCTCCATCGTCGTCGCCGTTGCTCTTGCGATGTTCATTCGCACCTTTATCGTCGAGCTCTATGTCGTTGACGGGCCGTCGATGCGCCCGACGCTCGAGTCAGAGCAGCGCCTTGTCGTCAACAAGTTCATCTACCGGTTCCATCCGCCCGAGAAGGGGGACGTACTCGTCTTTCAGTATCCGCGCGATCCGAGCCGTGACTTCATCAAGCGCGTGATCGCCGTGCCGGGGGATACGATCGAGATCCGCGAGGGGCGCGTGCTCGTCAACGATCAGCTGCTCACAGAGGACTATATCCTCGAAAAGACGCGGAGCGAGTACCCCAAGGCGACTGTGCCCGAGGGACATATCTTCGTCATGGGCGACAACCGCAACAACTCTGAGGACAGCCGCTTTGCCGACGTGGGATTCGTTCCGTACGATCTCATCAAGGGGAAGGCGATGCTCGTATTCTGGCCGATTTCGGCGTATAAGACGCTCTGACGGAGGACGACGCGATGCGCTTTGTATCATGGAATGTCAACGGCCTGCGCGCCGCACTCAAAAAGGGATTTATGGAGGCGTTCAAGGAGCTTGACGCAGACGCCTTCTGCCTGCAGGAGACGAAGATGCAGGAGGGGCAAGCGATCCTCGATCTGCCCGGCTACGAGCAGTATTTTTACAGCGCAGAGAAAAAGGGCTACTCGGGCACGGCGATCTTTACGCGCGTGAAGCCGCTCTCCGTGGCGTACGGCATCGGCATCCCCGAGCACGATCACGAGGGGCGCGTCATCACGATGGAGTTCAATGACGTCTATCTCGTCACGGTCTACACACCGAACGCAAAGCGCGCACTCGAGCGCCTCGACTATCGCATGACATGGGAGGATGCGTTCCGCGCATTCCTGCTCGATCTGCGTGCGAAAAAACCTGTCGTCGTCTGCGGCGACCTCAACGTCGCGCATACGGAGATCGACCTCAAGAATCCGAAGAGCAACCGCCGCAACGCGGGCTTTACAGACGAGGAGCGCGGCAAGTTCACGGAGCTGCTCAATGCGGGCTTTGTCGATACGTTCCGCGCGCTCTATCCCGACCTCACGGGGGCGTATACGTGGTGGTCGTATCTGCGCCATGCGCGCGAGACGAATGCAGGGTGGCGCATCGACTACTTCCTCGTCTCCGAGGAGCTGCGTGACCGCATCGCGGCGGCGGAGATCCATGCGGATGTATTCGGGAGCGATCACTGCCCCGTATCACTGACACTAAAGTAAGGGAGATTTATGGGAGCTCTGAAAGAAGAACTCGACCGCGAGATCGCGAAGCGACGCACCTTTGCCATCATCTCGCATCCGGACGCGGGCAAGACGACGCTCACCGAGAAGCTGCTGCTTTACGGCGGGGCAATCCATCTCGCGGGCTCGATCAAGTCGCGCAAGACGCAGCGTCATGCCGTCTCTGACTGGATGGAGATCGAAAAACAGCGCGGCATCTCGGTCACATCCTCCGTGCTGCAGTTCGACTATGACAGCTATCGGATCAACATCCTCGATACGCCGGGGCATCAGGACTTCAGTGAGGACACGTACCGCACGCTGATGGCGGTGGACAGTGCCGTCATGATCATCGACGCGGCAAAGGGCGTTGAGGCACAGACGCGCAAGCTGTTCCGCGTCTGCCGTCAGCGCGGCATCCCCATCTTTACCTTTGTCAACAAGCTCGACCGCTTCGGCAAGGCGCCGCTCGATCTCATGGACGAGCTGGAGAACGTACTTGGCATCCGTTCCTACCCGATGAACTGGCCGATCGGAACGGACGGCACGTATCGCGGCGTCTATGACCGCGAGAAGAATCGCATCGAGCTCTTTGCCGAGGATACGAGCCACGGGCAGGAGACGCGTGTCTCCGAGGTGTTTGAGATGGATGATCCCGCGTGGAAGGAGCGTGTCGGCGCGGAGGCCGCCGCCGCTCTTGCGGATGACATCGAGCTGCTGCGCGACGCGGGCGAGGCATTTGACCGCGCGGCGATTGATGCGGGTGAGCTGACGCCGATGTTCTTCGGCTCTGCGATGACGAATTTCGGCGTGCAGAACTTCCTTGAGGAGTATATCCGTCTCGCGCCGACGCCCGCACCGCGCATGTCTTCGGACGGCGTGATCGAGCCTGACGATGAGCAGTTCTCGGGATTCGTCTTTAAGATTCAGGCGAATATGAACCCCGCGCACCGCGACCGACTCGCTTTTATCCGCATTACCTCGGGAAAATTCGACCGCAATATGAGCGTCTGGCACGCGCCGAGCGGAAAACTTATCAAGCTCGCTCAGCCGCAGCAATTCCTCGCGCAGGATCGCCAGATCATCGACACGGCGTACCCAGGCGACATCGTGGGACTGTTTGACCCCGGCGTATTCGGCATCGGCGATACGCTCTGCGACCCCGCGCACAAGTTCAAGTTCGAGGACTTCCCCGTGTTCCCGCCCGAGCGCTTCGCACGCGTCGCGGCAAAGGATACGATGAAGCGCAAGCAGTTCGTCAAGGGCATCGAGCAGCTGACGCAGGAGGGCGCGATCCAGCTCTTTGAGCAGGTCGGTGCGGGGCTTGACAGCTATATCGTCGGCACGGTCGGCACGCTGCAGTTCGAGGTGCTCGAATACCGTCTGAAGAACGAGTACAACACGGAGATCACGATGCAGATGCAGCCGTTCGAGACGGCGCGCTGGCTCGCGTTCCCCGATGGGCGCGAGATAAAGCCCGCCGATCTGCGCGGCGCAGATCGCGGCATGTTCGTCCACGACCGCAACGGCAATCCCGTCCTCCTCGTCAACAACGAGTGGGCACTTGGCTGGATCCGCGAGAACAATCCCGACCTTGAGCTTGGACAAGTACCGTTCGACCGTAAAGAGGCATGAATAGGAACAACAAAACACAGGAGATCACGTCAATGCGCGCTGTGATCTCCTGTGTTTTAGTGTGTCCTTATTTTTTCCCCGCAAACGCGTCATCCACCCATGTGAGGACAGCGTCCTCGACGGCGTTTTCGCGCTCGTTCAGCGCCGCTCCTGCGGAGGTGATGTGCAGGCTGCGTCCGCTTTGATAGGCGATGACGATGTTGTAGGCGGGATTCTGCACCGCCTCCGCCCGTGCACCGTAGTCGTTCTCGGCAGCGAGATTGTGCGCGTCGAGCATCGCACGAAAGTCTGCTTCACGCGCCTCTGTCCATGGGACGTAGTGCTCGGCGATATCCTGAAAGCGGCCGTCTGAGAACTCCTTGCCAACGAACTCGCCGAGGCAGGTGATGAAGTGCTCGCCGTCGATGCCGCGTGCCGCGAGCTCCTCAGCGGAGAGCGCATTTTTCGCGGGGACGTCGATCAGGCAGATCATACGCATGAGCGTGCCGTCTGCGACAGGATGGCGAAACTCCATCGAGAGCTGCTGTATAGGAGTGTTCTCGACGGGCGCCGTTCTTGTCGCTGGTATGGGGGCTGTCTCTGGTGCCGCCTCAGCCTCTGCCACGAGGAGGAGCAGCGGGGCGAATATGGCGGCGCAGCAGAATCGCGCCGCTTTGTGTGCAAATGTCATCGTTGCCTCCTTAGCTAAACAAATCATTCAGTGCCTCGGTCATGGTCGGGTGGGTGTAGATGGCAGAGCCAAGCGCGGCGGCGGTAATGCCGTGGTCGATGGCCATTTTCATGAGGTTGATCATCTCCTGTGACTCAGGACAGAAGAAATGCGCACCGAGGACGATGTCGGTCTTTGCGTCAACCACGGCCTTGAGCATGCCGGCGGGCTTCTTGTAGACCTGCGCCTTCGGGATGGCAGCGACCTCTAGGCGGAGAACGCGCACGTCAAAGCCTGCCGCCTCCGCCTGTGCCTCCGTCATGCCGACGCGCGAGAGCGGCGGATCGAGGAAGACGGTGTAGGGGACGGCGCCGCGATTTGCCGTTGTGCGCGTTCCGCTGCCCACAAGTTGATCCTTTACAATGCGGAAGTCGTCGAGAGAGATGTAGGTGAACTGCAGGCCGCCCGTGACATCGCCCATCGCCCATATATACGGGACGTTCGTGCGCAGATGCTCGTCAACGGCGACCGCACCGCGCTCCGTCACAGCAACGCCCGTCGCCGCAAGATTCAGCCCTTCGATGTTCGGGCGGCGGCCCGTGGCAATGAGGATGGCGTTCGCCGCAAGCGTCTTCTCTCCGTCCGCCGTCTGCACGACGACGTTCGCAGCCTCCGCGCTGTCCTCGATGCGCTGCACCTTTGCCCCCATCAGGATATGGATGCCGCGATCATTTGTATGCTGCAGGACGCGGGCGGCGATTTCTGCATCCTCACGCGGGATGAAGGCCGTGCCGTCCTGTACGACGGTGACGGACGACCCGAAGTTGGCGTAGTATGACGCGAACTCCAGCCCAATGTAGCCGCCCCCGATGATGACGAGCTTCTCGGGCAGCTCGTCCAGCTCCATCATCGTCTCGCTTGTGTAGACGTGCGTACTCTCTGCCGCACCTTTGATCGGTGGGACAAAGGGAAGCGCGCCCGTATTGATGAAAATACGCTCCGCCGTGATGGTCTGCGCTCCGTCCGCTCCAACAATGCGCACAGTGTGTGCATCGACAAACGATGCCTCTCCGTCAATGACGACAGCACCCGCGCCCGTCACCTTGGCGTAGTTCTTTTCGCGCAGCATTTTCGTGAGGCGGCGTTTCTCTGCAATCGCCGCACGATAGCGCTCTGCCTTTGCCGCAAAGTCGCCGCCCGCCGCCGCCGAGAGACGCGCGCTGTACTCCAGCGACTTCGACGGGATGCAGGCGACGTTGATGCAGGTACCGCCGTAGCGCTCCTTTGACCGTTCGACGAGGGCGACACGCTCGCCCTTCTTCGCGAGAAAGCCCGCGAGCGTCTTGCCTGCCTTGCCAAAGCCGATGATGAGGTTTTGATATGTTGTATTTTGCATAGGGTGCTCCGTTTCTGTTAAACTTTGTATCACTGCAGTTATTATAGCATTTTTTGAGCCCATAAAGAGAATTATTGTGAAAAAAACGGGACTGCTGCATGAAGTTTGCAGCAGCCCCATTGTACTGAGCGGATCTGTATGCCTTAGGGAATCGCTGATAAAATGAGGTATGCCAGATGGCCGTGCCGAATTTGTCAGTGCTTCCTTAGACCATCTCCTCGGGATGGAATACCTCGTCGAACTTCTCTGCGGTGAGGAAGCCGAGCGCGACGCATGCCTCCTTCAGGCTGATGTTCTCATCGAACGCCTTGTGTGCCGTCTTGGCGGCGTTCTCGTAGCCGATATACGGATTGAGCGCCGTGACGAGCATGAGCGAGCGGTGCAGGTTCTCGTGCATCTTCTCGCGGTTCGCCTTGATGCCGACGGCGCAGCGGTCGTTGAACGACTTGATGGAGTCGGTGAGCAGGCGTGTCGACTGCAGGAAGTTGTAGATAATGACGGGCATGAAGACGTTGAGCTCGAAATTGCCCTGCGAGGCGGCAAAGCCGATGGCAGCATCGTTGCCCATGACCTGTACGGCGACCATTGTGACGGACTCGCACTGGGTCGGGTTGACTTTGCCCGGCATGATCGAGCTGCCGGGCTCGTTCGCGGGGATGGTGATCTCGCCGAGTCCGCAGCGCGGTCCCGAGGCGAGCCAGCGCACGTCGTTTGCAATCTTCATCATGTTGGCGGCAAGTCCCTTGAGTGCGCCGTGGGCAAAGACGACGGCATCCTTGCTCGTGAGCGCGTGGAACTTGTTCGCTGCAGTGACGAAGGGCTTGCCCGTCAGCTCGCTCGCCGCGCGTGCGACGGCGACATCAAATCCCTTCGGTGCGTTGAGTCCTGTGCCGACGGCGGTGCCGCCGAGGGCGAGCTCGTGGAGGAAGGGGAGAGATGCCTGCAGCTGTTTCTTCGACTGCTCAAGCATATCAAGCCAGCCGCTGATCTCCTGCATGAAGGAGATGGGGACGGCGTCCTGCAGATGCGTGCGTCCCGTCTTGACGATGCCGTCGTTCTCTGCCATGAGGCGACGGAAGGTTGCGGCGAGGAGGTCGATCGCGGGGAACAGCCCGTCCTCGATGGCGATGACGGCGGCGATGTGCATGGCGGTCGGGAAGGTGTCGTTCGAGCTCTGCGACATATTCGCATGGTCGTTCGGATGGAGGATTTTCTCCCCCGCGATCTCGTTGCCGCGGTTCGCGATGACCTCGTTGACGTTCATATTGGACTGCGTGCCGCTGCCCGTCTGCCATACGGCGAGCGGGAAGTGGGCGGCGAGCTTGCCGTCGAGGATCTCATCACATGCCTTGCAGATGGCGGAGAGCCGCTTCTCATCGAGCTTGCCAAGCGTGTGGTTGGCGATAGCGGCAGACTTTTTTAGGATGCCGAATGCGTGGATGATCTCGGCGGGCATCTTCTCGATGCCGATGGGGAAGTTCTCGAAGCTGCGCTCTGTCTGCGCCGCCCAGTACTTGTCTGCGGGGACTTTGACCTCGCCGAGGGAATCATGCTCAATGCGATACTCCATGGATATGAACCTCCTGTCACAAGAAAGGATAGATATTGCGGTGTGTCGTCTGCATACGCCGCGCAAACACCTCGTTGCGCAAGTGGTCGTGCGCTTGCTTCACTAGGGGGGCTTAGGGAAGCACTGATAAATTCGGCACAACCATCTTGACGCATCTTTTTTGCACGCACTTCGGTGGAAAATCCTCCACAGAGCACCACTCTGCGTCCGGTTTTCCACCTCGTTCGGACGAAAAATCTACGCCAATCTGGCAGACCTCATTTTATCAGTGATTCCCTAGGCGTATTGCAGGGACAGTTTAGAACCACAATATTCCGACAGGAACAGTATAGCACAAAATATTGCGGTTGAGAATATTTATCTAGTATTTAATTTTTTTCATAGTAGATTGCGCGAGGATGCCGATGCCCGTGCCGGTCAGGATGCCGACAACGCCGAGGAGCGGAGCGTAGAGGAGGAGTGCGCTGCTCTCCATGACAGCGGCGGCGACGAACAGCTGCGCCATGTTGTGGAGGAGTCCGCCGACGGCGCTGATGCCGACGAGGGAGAGCTGTGTGCGCCGCAGGAGGAGGGCCATCGCAGCAAAACTCGCCAGTCCGCCCGCCATGCTGTAGAGGAGTGGGGCGAATCCGCCGCCAAGGAAGGCGGATAGGAAGATGCGCAGGAGCAGGACGGCGGCAGCGTCGCGCGTACGCGGCAGGATGCGGAGCGCGATGAGGGTGACGATGGCGGCCAGCCCAAGTTTCGCGCCCGGTACAGGAAACGGCAGGGGGAGAAAGCCCTCTAGGAGGAAGAGGATGAGGGAGAGCGCAGTGAGGAGGGCGATGCGCGCCGTAAGACGAAGTGGTCTCATATCATTTCACTTCGATCAGGAGTTTGTGCGGGAGGCAGGCGATCACGTCGCCCTTTTTCTCCGCGCGTCCCGTCCGCACGCAGACCTGATCGGGGCAGTCCGCATGGACGACGGCAATACTCTCCCCCTCGATGCGGATCGTGTTCTCGCCGTGTGCGTCCGCAATCGGTATGTCCTCCGTCCCCGTGTGTCCCGTGAGCGGGATGTCATAGAGCTGTGTGCCGTCCTGCGTGATGACCGCGTGACGTGCTGCACCGTCCGTGCGCAGCGCAAAAAATATTGCGCCGATCCCGCAGAGGAGGAGCAGCGCAGCGATCAGTATGAGGTCATTTTTCTTCATGGTCAGTCCTGCCTTGACGAATGTTTTTTATCACAGTACAATAAATAAGGAATTACTGCATGTATCAGTGCTTCCATAAACAGCAATTTTCTCAAATCCCCTGACTGAGCTCGCGCTGCCAATAGGCGAGGTCGGACTCGTTCAGCGGGAGGTCGACGGTCTGCCCGTTGTCGTAATAGAAGCGCAGTCGAACGCTCACTGCCTTGCGGATGGCGGGCAGGCTGGCGCGCGGGAACACGAGGAACATCTTGTTCTCGTTCTTGTAGGGGCTGTCCGCACCCTCCACGGGATGCGGTGTATACTTTGTCGCCGCCTTCATCTCCCACGCCGCTCCGTCGGTGTAGAGGATGACGTCGGGCAGAAACTTCGCACTGTCGTAGCGATAGTCGAGCAGGGACAGCGTCGCGCCCTCAAGCCGGCCCTCTCCGGTATAGGATGCGCGAAAATCAATGGTCGCGTACGCAGAGAGACTGCGCGCACTGCGATGATCGATACGGTACGTGTACGAGAGCCCGAAGATGCCGACGAGGATGAGGAGCAGGGCGACGACGACGATCAGTTGGCGAAAGATGCTGAGCACAGGAACGCTCCTTTCTTGATTGAGATGATTATAGCATAGGGGAAATGATTTTGTCAGCAGTTTCCCGTGGGATGTGCAGGGGGGATGCTTGGGAAATGGATACGGAGGGGAAGCCATCATGGCGGTAAAGTTATTTGTGTCGGATCTGGATGGTACGATGCTGCCAAACGGCAATGTCGTTTCAGCAGAGAATATCGCGGCTGTGCAGTGTGCCGTGCGCGCGGGGATCACCGTGACGATTGCGACGGGGCGCATGTTCGAGGCGGCACTGCCCGTCGCTGAGGCGCTCGGCGTCGATGTGCCGATCATCGCCTACAACGGGGCGCTCATCAAGAGCCCGAGCGGACACATCTATGAGGAGTATGCTCTCGACCCGATGCTTGCACGGGACATTATCACCTTTGCACAGGCACGGGGCTGGTACATTCAAAGCTACAGCGGTGGTGTGCTGCGCTATGCCGTCACCTGTGAGGAGTCGCGTTTTTACGAGGATTCACAGAAGATCACCGGCAAGGCTGTTGGGAGAGATGGAATGCTTGCGTACGTGACAGGAAACTGCAAGTTGCTCCTCGTGACGGAGGGGCGCGCCGTGAGTGAGGCGCGTGCACAGATGCTCCTGGATGCGTTCGGCGCACACATCGGCGTGACGCGTTCGGCAGATCGGCTGGTCGAGATCGTTGTGAAGGGCGTCTCGAAGGCATCGGCACTCACGGCACTCGCGGCAAAGCTGGATATCCCCATTGCGGAGACAATGGCGATCGGCGATGCGTACAACGACCTGCCCATGCTGAAGGCAGCAGGCACGAGTGTTGCAATGGGGAACGCCTTCCCCGAGGTCAAGGCGGAGGCAGACTGCGAGACGCTGTCCTGCACGGAGAATGGCCTTGCGGCGGCAATCTATACGTATGTGCTCGGCATGGGTGCGGATGCACCTGTACCAATGCGGAGAGGATAAAGGCATGGCGATCAAACTCATCGCACTCGATCTCGACGGCACGCTCCTGACCTCGGACAAGACGATTACGGTGCGGACGAAGGACATCCTTGCACGCGCCATGGCACGCGGCGTCACCGTCACCATTGCGACGGGGCGGATGCTGTGCTCCGCGCTCCACTTCGCGCGGCTGCTCGGCTCGCGTGCGCCCGTCGTCTGCTGCAACGGGGCATACGTCGGCACGGGGGCGGATGCGCCGCTCTTTGCCCGCTATTTTGACCCCGCATTTGTCGGGGAGTTCCTGACGTTCTGCTACGCGCGGGACTGGTATGTGAACTGGTACAGCGGGGCGGAGATCTATGCGCCCACGTACCGGGAGGACTATTTCACCGCCTATCGGACGACGGCGAATTTCGTGGTGACGGAGGTGGGAAGCGGCTATCTCGGCTGCACGGAGAACGTACCGCAGTTCGTCCTGCGCGAGATGAAAAGCGGGGTTGACTCCTACGTCAGCGAGGTGCGGGCGCACTTCGGCGGACGCCTTGTGCCGCAGCAGAATACGGGCACGAGCGTTGACATCAACCCGCCCGGCATCAACAAGGCGGTCGGCGTGCAGGCGCTTGCGGACGCGATGGGGCTGACACTCGATGAGGTCATGGTTGCAGGCGATGCGGACAACGATGTGGAGATGCTCTCGATGGGCGCATTTTCTGTCGTCCCGGCGAATGGACTCCCCGTGGCGAAGGAGCACGCATCCTATGTCACGGCATCCAACGATGAAAACGGAATTGCCGCCGCTGTGGAAAAATTTGTACTGTAGGAGGTGACGATGATGGATATAAAACATCCCGCAGAGAAATTCCGTCCCGTGATCGTGACGGGACTGTCGGGGGGCGGAAAGTCGCTCGCCGCGCGCTATATGGAGGATCTCGGCTACTTTTGCGTGGACAACCTCCCGCCGGTATTCATTCCAAAGTTCATTAATCTCTGTCGTGAGACGCACGGGCAGATCAGTCGTGCCGCCATCGTGGTGGACACGCGCAGCCGCGAGTTCTTCGACGACTTCGTGCGCGTGCTCGGTGAGCTGGATGCGGGCGGCGTGCCCTACGAGCTGCTCTTTATCGAGGCCTCGGACGATGTGATCATCCGTCGCTACAAGGAGACGCGGCGGCCACATCCGCTCGCCCCGGATGCGCGCATCTCCGAGGGCGTGACGCGCGAGCGGAACCGCCTCGCGCCCATACGGGAACGTGCGACGCAGATCGTCGACACATCGAAGCTGCGCAAGGCGGAGCTGCGCGACATCATCCGCCGCCACTACGATGCGCCGGGCGCGGATGCGCAGATGAGCGTGAACATCCTGTCGTTTGGCTTTAAGTACGGCATCCCGCTCGATGCCGATCTCGTCTTTGACGTGCGCTTTTTGCCGAACCCGTTCTACATCGACTCCCTCCGCAGCAAGAGCGGCACTGTTCCGCAGGTCGCGTCCTACATCGAGTCATGGGATGTGACGCAGAAGTTCGAGGAACATCTCGACAACTTCGTCGATTTTCTCCTGCCGCAGTATGTGAAGGAGGGGAAGAGCCAGCTCGTGATCGCCGTCGGCTGTACGGGCGGGATGCACCGCAGTGTCTTTATCGCAAAGCATCTCTATGACCGTATCAAGAAACACTATGCGGCGCATCTGGAACATCGTGACCTCATGAAGAATGAGGTGCGGGAACACGTGAGCGAGGGATGACGAATCCATGCATTTGATGAAATGGCTCTATCCCGGCATGGGGTTCAAGCGCTGGCTCTTTGTCTTTGCGCTCGGAACGCTCCTTGTCGGACTCGGGGCTGCACTAATCTTTAACTACAAGTACATTGACTCCATCGAGGAGGCAATCTTCCGCTTTGTCTATACGTGGCAGGGCAGCTATGACTACGGTTTCACAGTTGTGGCAGGCGTGCTTGCGTCTCTTGTCGGCAGTGTACTCATGCTCGTGGCGACGCGCCACGTTATCCGCTCCGTCATCACGGCTCTGATGCCCGAGGGAACGTCGGCGCGCCTCGTTGATCTGGTCTATGAAAAAACGCGGCTCAGCCGCGGCCCGACCGTCACGGTGATCGGCGGCGGACATGGGCTCTCGGTGCTCCTGCGCGGTATCAAGGAACTGACGAGCAACGTGACCGCTGTCGTGACGGTGGCGGACGATGGCGGCTCCTCAGGGCGCCTGCGCGAGGAGCTCGGCATCATCCCGCCGGGTGATCTGCGCAACTGTCTCGTCGCGCTTGCCGATACCGAGCCACTGATGGAAAAACTCTTTCAGCACCGCTTTGAGGGCTCAAGCGACCTCGCGGGACACAGCTTCGGCAATCTCTTCCTCGCGGCGATGGCGGAGGTCACGGGTGACATGGAGACGGCGCTGCGCGAGTCCTCGAAGGTTCTCGCGGTCAAGGGACGTGTCCTGCCCGCATCGAAGGAGTCCGTGCGGCTCGACGCGATCCTCGAGGACGGAACGGTCGTCGAAGGCGAGTCACGCATCCCCGAGGCGCCGGGACGCATCCGCCGTGTGCGCCTGTTCCCACAGAATGTCGCGCCCGTACCCTCCGCCCTCGAGGCGATCCGCACGGCGGATGCGATCATCCTCGGCCCCGGCAGTCTCTATACGAGCATCATGCCGAACCTCCTCGTCAGCGGTGTCGCCGAGGAACTGCGCAAAAGCAATGCCCTCAAGATCTACATCTGCAACGTGATGACCCAGCCCGGTGAGACTGACGGCTATACAGCGTCCATGCACGCAGAGGCGATCCTAAGGCACGCAGGGCGCGGGACAATCGACTTCATGCTCGTCAACAACGCGCCGATCTCTGCCGAGCTGCGCAAACAGTACGCCGCACAGGACATCTACCCCGTTGCCGTGGACGAGGAGGCGATCAACGCCCTCGGCATCGGATTCGTCGCGGCGGACATCATCAGTCAGACGGATGCCGTGCGCCACGATCCCGACAAGCTCAGCCGCAACGTCATGCGCATGGTCTACGACTTTCGGGTGAACTGAGATGCCGTCCTTTGCTGCGGATGTGAAAAATGCGCTCTCGCGCACGGATGTCGACCGTGCCTGCTGCCAGACGGCAGAGCTCGCGGCACTCCTGCGCATGGGCGCCTCTGTGCAGACGGACGGTGCGCGTGGGGCGGGGCTGCGCTTTACGGCGGCGAGTGCCGCTGTGGCGCGCCGCGTCATCCGTCTGCTGCGCGCGATGGACGGCGCGATTGAGACCTCTGTTGCGATGGAGCGCATGCCGCAGCTGCGGCGGCGCACCTACATCGTCAATATTGCCGCCGGCGCAGCGGTGACGCCGCTGCTCGCGCAGCTCGGCTTTGCCGGAGGGAGTCTGCGCAGCACGAGCGATCTCGCCCTGCTTCGTAAAAAATGCTGTCGTGCCGCCTATCTGCGCGGCGCATTTCTCGGCGGCGGCAGCGTCAACCGCCCCGAGGCAGCGTGCCACCTCGAGATCACGGCGCGGAGCGAGGAGATGGCGCGCGCACTCCATACACTCCTGCGTCGCCTGCACTTCCCTGTCGGGCTGACCGACCGCCACGAGATGTACGTTGTCTATCTCAAGGAGGGCGATGCCGTCATGGATTTCCTCTCGCTCATCGGCGCGGAGGAGGCGGCAGAGGAGATCGAGGTCGCGCGCAACCTCAAAGAAGTGCGCGCACAGGTGAACCGCCTCGTCAACGTCGAGACGGCGAACCTCCAGCGCGCGGTGGATGCGGCAGCAGATCAGCTCGCGGCGATTGAGCGACTGGAGGAGACGGGGCGGCTTGCTGCCCTGCCGGAGGAGCTGCGCGAAACAGCAGAGATGCGGCGTGCCCATCCGGAGATCAGCATGGCGGAGCTGGCGGAGCTTTGCCACATCAGCAAATCAGGAATGAGCCATCGTCTGCGGAAACTCCGCATGATGGCAGAGGAGGAAACAGATTGATTCGAGGTATTGCGCGGCGGCTCACCCATGGACTGCCGCTGCCGCTGCTCATTATTTTGGCGGCTGCTGCATGGCTGCTGACGGCACAGCCGTCGGGCTTTCCCATACTGGAATATCACATGGTGAAGGATGACGCAAAACCGGATGAGGTGCGCTACGCCGTCCCCCCCGCCGAGTTTGCGGCACAGCTGGACTACCTCACGCAGGAGGGCTATACGACCATCACCCCGCAGGACTATGCACGCGCGCGCAAGGGCAAGCAGGAACTGCCCGCAAAGCCCGTGATCCTCTCCTTTGATGATGGCTATGAGGACAACTGGCGCGTCGTGTTCCCGATGCTGCAGGAGCGCGGGATGAAGGCGGTGTTCTACGTCGTGACGAACGACATCGGACAGCCCGGCTACATGACGTGGGATAACCTCTTTGATCTCGAGCACAGCGGTATGGAGATCGGCAGTCATACGGCGAACCACATCCCGCTCACAACGCTCACGCCGACAGAGCAGCGCGACGAGCTGCGGCTCTCCAAGCTGCTCCTCGAGTGGCGCGGGATGAAGACGATCTACAGCTTTTCCTATCCGAACGGAGCGTATGACGATACCGTCGTGGCCATGCTCGCGGAGGAGAACTACCTGACGGCGGTGACGGGCGAGGCGGGACTCAATACGTTCGAGACGAATCCGTATCGCCTGCATCGCGTCAACATCCCCGCGCCGCATCTCGGGCTGACAGAGTTCCGCCTGCGGCTGCTGAAGGCAGACCTCGCGGCGCGTGCCGCCGTGCGGGTGGCAGAGCTGCCCGAGGGACTGCGTGCACCGATCGAGAAGCTGTGCAGCGCGGTGCGTGGACATTGATAAGGAAAGGGACTATAGGGGAATGAACAAGGGAATCAAGGGACTATGGGCGGCAGCAATGGCTGCTGTCCTTCTTTGCGCGGGGCATGCGGGAGCTGACCCGCAGCACAGCGAGGGGACCACTGTGGTACGCGAGCGCGGTGCGGCGGAACAAAATATCCATGAGCGCACGGCAGGAAAGACGAATATCCGTGAACGCGTCGCGGGCATCATCGGAGAAACGACGCCGCCGCAGAACCGTGTATTTGCCTCCGGCAGCTCGCGCATGATGCGACGCTGGGATGTGAGGGCGGAGGATATCGGCGGGACACTGCTCTTTTCAGACAGCCCGGAGTATGTCAAGGAGAGCGGCATCCTCTATCGCGACACGGTGGAGGGCGATGCACGCGTTCTCTACTATCATCTGAACGACACGGCACAGCCGAAGAAGGTCGCAGTCATCCTCGAGACGGATGCCGACCTCGCCATCGTCTCCGTTACGCGCGGCGGCACGAGTACGCCGAGCACAGACTACCTGCGCGTCGGCAAGGCAACACAGATCGCCTACTTTGATCCCGCGCAGCACGAGGAGCGCATCTACGTGGCAAAGGAGCGGCCGCGCCTTCTCTCCCCTGTGATGAATACGACCGTGCTTGCGCCCGGCGAGCTGGTCTACGGTGTCTACGACTTTCACGCCAATGCCCCCGTGCGCGTCTCCGTTGTCATGTACGGGGCGGATGTCGATCCGTTTTCCTTCCTGCGCACGGCGCGTGTCCTGCCGCGCGATGAGGTCGCTCTGCGCGGCACGTTTCAGAGTATGGACCGCATCGTCACACTGCCGCGCGCCTACGCTCCTATGCGGGACGGCGCGGCGTATTTCCCCATCGGCGACAACGTTCACGATCTCTATCGCAGCGGCGTGGATGCAACGGATGGAACGCCCGTTGTCAACTACGGCAACTACGGCATCCTCTACCACATTGTACTGCCCATTATGGGGCGCGGGCAGGTGCGATGCTTCCTCAGCCCGCTCGGCGGCGTCTATGCGGGCGCGGTGACGGCTGTCAGCGACGGACAAAGCCGCCTCATCGAGACGCCTGCGTCACGGGCGTACTTCGGCGACCAGACGCTGCCCGAACCGCCGCAGATCGCAAAGGCACGCACGGAAGGACTGCTCGTCCTCACGCAGTATACGGAGCTGGCCGATCTTGGGACGTACAGCGCCGTTCATCCCGTCACCTTTGCCTACTCGCCGCCGGGGGCATCGAATCTGCCCGTGAATATCATTCTCCTGCCCGAATAACGGAAAAAAATCTTTATCATGAGAAGGTATTTTTTTATCTCTGTGGAATAAATAAGTGACAATGAAAGAGAGCATGATCCTCGGGGTGGATCAGGGAGGAAGAGATATGGCAGAAGCAGTGAAAGAGACCAAGGGTGCAGCGGAGACGGTAGGCGCGAAGATCGATCACGAGCGCCTGATGACGTCGATCGAGCAGATCGCGACGTCGACACAGACCGTCTTTCAGGCGATCGAGCAGGTCGCCAAGAGCGCGACGGAGCTCGCAAAGGCAGGGCAGGAGTCCGTCCAGCAGGCGAAATTCCTCCAGGAGCGCAACGCCGACACGATCAAGGTCATCGACTTCATCACGAACATCGCGGGACAGACGAATCTGCTCGGTCTGAACGCAGCCATCGAGGCGGCGCGTGCGGGTGAGCAGGGGCGCGGCTTTGCCGTCGTTGCCGAGGAGGTGCGCAAGCTCGCCGAGCAGTCGCGTGAGGCGACGGAGCGCATCCAGGTGACGCTGACGGAGATGAACCGTGCGGTCGAGGACATCTCGCATTCCATCGAGACGACGGGCTCCATCAGTGAGCAGCAGGCAGCTTCCACGCAGGAGATTACGGCAAACCTCTCGCAGGTGACGCGTGCCACCGAGCAGCTCAGGGACTACGTCAAGAGCCTCGCATAAGCAGTGCATACAAAAGGACGGCAGACGAAGCGGTGACTTCATCTGCCGTCCTTTTTGCGTATCGCTTTACTTCTTCTTTTCCTTGTCCTTGGCGCGCGCCTTTGCCGCCTTCTCCTTCGCCTTTGCCTTATCCGTCGTCTTCTTCTCCTGCTGATACTTTGCGTAGTCCACGCCCATGCTCGCGAGCTTGTGCTTGATCGCCATGACGGGGTGGCGCAGGAACATCCCGCGCTGTGCGGACTTCATGATCGTGAGGAAATCCTGCGTCGCCTTCGCACCGAAACACGGACGGTCGCAGCGGTCGCAGATCGGCTTTGTGATGCCGTAGGGGCAGCGATCCATTTTCGTAAACACCGTCGCGAGCAGTGCCGTGCAGGCGGGGCAGAGCTTGCCGTTCTTCGGCTTGTGATGCTTCGCGCAGTAGACGGCGAAGGTCTTGCGGATGTTCTCCTTCTCCTTCGGGATGTTATTCTTCAGCTCGGGCGGCTTGCGCTTCGGCAGGAAACGTGAAAAAATACTCATCGGGTTCACCTATGCTTTCGTTTCGTGTTCTTGTATTTTTCTCTCCGTTTTGACATTTTACCGATTTTTTGCAGAAAATGCAAGGAGTAAGGGAACGTGACTTTTCATGATAAATGGGGTACAATAAAGCGCAAAGAGATAGGAGGATATGATGCGCACAACAGACAGACGGCGGATGAGCAGTGCACCCGCAGACGATCAGCCCGTGGAGGGGGTTGAAGAGGGACAGCTGCGCAAACTGCTGACCAATACGATCAACACGATCGAGGACAACAAGACCCAGATCTTTGACATCTATGAAAATACGCGCAGGGAAGTGGAGAGAGCACGGCGCCGTCTCATGGAGCTGAAAGAACACGTCGCTGCGACCATTGAACGTGTAGATGCACTTACCGCAGAGGAGCAGCAGGCCAAGCGTCGTCTCGCCGAGGTGAGCGAGAAGTTCACGGAATATACGGAGGATGAGATCCGCAAGACGTACGAGGCGGTTTCCATCATCCAGATCAACCTTGCGATTGAGCGCGAGAAAGAGCAGTCCATGCGTGTGGAACGTGACAAGCTTGAGATACGTCTGCGCTATCTTGGCAATGTGGTCGCCCGTGCGGAGCAGATGGCGCTCTCTATCGGCTCGGTACTCAGCTATCTCAGCACACAGGTGAGCGGGGTGATCTGGCAGATCGAGGCGGTACAGAAGGATAAGTTTGTCGGTGCGCGCATCATCAAGGCGACCGAGGAGGAGCGTTACCGCATCTCGCGCGAGATCCACGACGGCCCCGCGCAGGATCTCGCGAACAGCCTGTTCACGACGACCATTGTCGAGCGGTTGATGGATCAGGACATGGCGGAGGCGAAGAAAACGCTCGAAGAGCTGCGCGGCGAGATTCGCAAATGCCTGACGAGCGTCCGCCAGATCATCTTCGATATGCGGCCGATGGCACTCGACGATCTCGGCCTCCCGCAGGCGGTGGAGCAGCTGATCGCCCTCTTTGGCGAGCGCGGAAAACTGCACGGGACATTCAGCATGGAGGGCGACTACTATGCCCTGCCGAAACACGTGGAGATCGCTGTGTTCCGCATCGTACAGGAGGCACTCAACAACGTCGTTCAGCATGCGCGGACGGATAAGGTGCGCGTGCGCATGCACTACACGCCGCAGGCGCTCACCCTCCTAATCGCGGATGAGGGAATCGGATTCTCTCCTGACCATGTGGATGAAACAGAAGACGATGAGGACGACGATGCGCTCGATATGGAGTCGCAGCGCAGGCGGCGCGGGCGGCACTTCGGCATGATCGGCATGGAGGAGAGAGCAAAGCTCATCGGCGCCGAGATCCAGATCCTCTCCGAGCCGGGCAAGGGGACGAAGGTGCATCTGCGCGTGCGCAACCGCATGGTGGAGGACGCGTGAGCGCACCGATTGCCGAGGCTTTGCTCCGCTATGCGGGGCTGGGCGTTGCCCCCTATCACACGCCGGGGCACAAGGGTGGGCGCGGAGTACATCCGCTGCTGCGTCGGCTGCTGACGGACGAGGGACTGCGCGCGGATGTCTCGCTCTCGGCAGAGCTCGATGACTTCCATACGCCGACGGGCTGCATCCGTGCGGCGGAGGAGCTGGCGGCGCGCGCATACGGTGCGGACGAGGCATACTTTATGGTGAACGGGACGACGGGCGCTGTCCACACGATGCTGATGGCGGCGGCCGCGCCCGGCGATACCATCCTCGTACCGCGCAACGCACATCGCTCCATCGTCGGCGCGATGATCCTCACGGGCGTGCGCCCCGTCTGGCTTGCCCCCGAGATTGACACACGGCTCGGGATCGCGATGGGCGTATCGTATACGACGGTGGAACGCGCGGTGCGGGAGCATCCCGAGGCGCGTGCCGTGCTCCTTATCCATCCGACCTACTACGGAGTGACCTCGGAGCTGTCGGCGATTGCCGCGCACCTTCACGCGCACGGGATGCTCCTCCTCACAGACAGTGCGCACGGGGCGCATTTTGCCTTTGCGGAGGAGCTGCCGCCGTCTGCCATGGCGGCGGGCGCAGATCTCTCGGCGGAGAGCACGCACAAGATGCTCGGCTCGCTGACGCAGACCTCGATGCTCCTCGCACGCGGCGGACGCGTGCCGCCCGCGCGGATTCGCGCAGCATCGGGCGTACTCCAGACGACCAGTCCAAATGAAATCTTTCTCGCGGCCCTCGATCTGGCGCGGGAGCAGATGGAGCAGGAGGGAGCAGAGCACCTCGGGGCACTCATTCGCCGTGCCGATGATCTGCGGCAGCGCATCAATGACATTCCGGGACTGTGGGCCTTCGGTGCAGAGCACATGGGGGCGCCCGGGATGGAGGCGCTCGATCGCACCAAGCTCACCGTGCAGGTGATGGGGCTCGGCATGACGGGCTTTGCGGCAGAGGAGGAGCTGCGGCGGCAAGGGATCGCCTGTGAGCTGGCGGATGCGCGCAACGTGCTCTTTCTTCTCTCCTATGCGGATGGCGCACAGGAGACGGAGCGGCTCTATGCGGCGCTGCACACGATGGCGGAGACCTGTGCGCCGCTCTGCACCTCGCGCGGAGCGGGGGAGGCGGCGCTCTGCGCGCTGCCCCCGCTGCCGGAGACAGCACTCACGCCGCGTGAGGCGTATTTTGCGCGCACGGAGCACGTATCTGTGACGCATGCCGTGGGGCGTATAGCGGCAGAGACGATTGTGTTCTATCCGCCGGGCATCCCTGTCCTCGCACCCGGCGACGTGATCGATGCGGCGACCATCCGCTGTCTGCAGACGATGCGCGCGATCGGTGCGCGTGTCGTGGGGGCGGCAGACGCGTCTCTCGATACGGTGACGGTAATTGCGAAAGGATAAGTATGGCACGCGGAAAGCTCTTTATCATCGAAGCGGGCGACGGCTCGGGCAAGGAAACGCAGACGCGCCTTCTCACGCAGCGGCTCATACGCGAGGGTCATCGCGTACGCGCCGTTACCTTTCCCGACTACGCGGCGGATGCGTCGATGCCCGTGCGGATGTACCTGCGCGGTGACTTCGGCACGCAGGCGGACGAGGTGAATCCATACGCCGCCTCGACCTTCTTTGCGGTTGATCGCTACGCCTCCTATCGGATGAAGTGGGGGCAGGACTATGAGGCTGGGACAATCATCCTTGCTGACCGCTATACCACATCGAACATGGTGCATCAGGCGGTGAAGATCAGGGATGCAGCCGAGCGCGATGCCTTTCTCGACTGGCTCGATGACTTCGAGTTCAACAAACTTGGACTGCCTGTGCCCGACGCCGTATTCTTCCTCGACATGGAGCCGTGCGCGGCAGAGCGCCTGCTCACCGCGCGCGCACAGGCGAAGGGAGAGACGCCCGATATCCACGAGCGCGACGCGGACTACCTGCGCCGCACTCACGATGCCTATGTCCTGCTCACCGCACGCTGCGGCTGGGTACGCATCCCATCGAGCGCAGACGGCGCACCTCTCCCCATCGAGGAGATTCATGAACGGCTGTATGCGGAGGTGGGGAAGTTTTTGACGACGGGGAGAGAATCTCATGCCTGAAATTAGCCTATTCTTTGGTATCCGT
Source organism: Centipeda felix (assembly GCF_900186465.1). Taxonomy (GTDB): domain Bacteria; phylum Bacillota; class Negativicutes; order Selenomonadales; family Selenomonadaceae; genus Centipeda; species Centipeda felix. Next base: position 168,540 of record NZ_LT891958.1, on the reverse strand, counting down.
ATTACGATTTACCACAACGACCATAATCCCCCGCATATCCATGCAGAATATGCAGGGAATAAAGCCACGATAGATATTCAGAATGCCAGTATTTTGAATGGCTACCTTCCCAACCGACAGCTAAAACTCGTCTTGGCATGGTGTGTTCTCTATCAGGATGAACTCATGCAGGACTGGGAATTGGTCAAGGCTGGCAGAGAGCCTAATCCGATTCCGCCGATGATAAGGAGATGAGGAAGATGGATTCTCGGTTTTTCCCCGAAGTACTGCAGGTTGTCCCAGGGGATAACTACACCGTCTATGCGTATTTCAACGATGGCACGGTGCGCCGTTACGATGCGTCGGAGCTCGTCATGCGCTCGGGCATCCTCGCACAGCTTCGTGACCGTAAGGTATTCGTGGATCGTCTGACGGTGATGAATGGTACAGTTGCATGGGATATCGCCGGCAATCGCGATGAAACGAAATGTATCGATATTGATCCGTTTACGGTCTACGCATCACCCGTGGTGAATGACCCGCTGGAAGAAGCTGTATGAAGCCTCTCCGTATTACGATAGGAAAGTCAGTATCCTGTAAACGAAAAAGCCTCCCCCGTTTACGGGGGAGGGGGACCGCGTGAGCGGTGGAAGTGGCGAATACAGTGACGTGTCAGGATGAGGAGTGTAAGAGCCGATTGTGATCAAAGAAGTCATCATCGTCGAGGGCAAGATGGACGTTGCGGCGGTGCGGCGCGCAGTCGATGCGGACTGCATCATCACCGACGGATTTCGCCTGCGCAATGCGGCGATCAAAAATATCCGTGCCGCCTATGAAAAGCGCGGTATCATCATCCTCACCGATCCCGATACAGTCGGTGAGCGCATCCGTGCGCGCCTGACCGAGATGTTTCCGCGTGCCCGCCATGCCTTTATCCCTGTGGAGGACGCGACGAATGCAGGGGACGGCGACATCGGCGTGGAGCAGGCATCCCCCGCGGCTGTCCGTGCGGCACTCGACAAGGTACGCACGCCGATGGAAGAACCGGAGGAGACGTTTTCGATGAGCGATATGATGCAGGCGGGACTGACAGGAACGGGGGACGCCGCCGAACGGCGCGCACAGCTCGGACGCCGTCTTGGGCTCGGCTTTGCGAATGCAAAGACATTTCTGCGCCGACTCAACACCTATGGCATTACACGCGCGGAGTTTACTGCCGCATGGGAGGACATGGAATGAACGCAAGTATCCCCGTGATCGCCGACCCAAAGGTCACGCGCCACATCCTGAGCGCCTTTCACCTGCGCGCGAGCAAGCGGCTCGGGCAGAACTTCCTCGTGGATGCGGGCGTGGTGCGCGCCATCGTGGATGCGGCTGACCTCAGCCGCTCAGATACTGTCCTCGAGATCGGCCCCGGCATCGGCACGCTGACGCAGGGGCTCGCCGAGAGCGGTGCACGCATCGTCGCCGTCGAACTGGACAAAAAACTTCCTGCCGTCCTCGCCGAGACACTGAAGGGCTATGACAACGTGACCGTCGTGCCGGGCGACATCCTGAAGCTGGACATCCTCCGCATCCTGAACCTCGGTGCGGGAGAGCGGTTCAAAGTCGTTGCGAATCTTCCCTACTATATCACCACCCCGATCCTCATGGCACTCCTCGAACAGCATCTGCCCATCGAGCGCATGGTGACCATGGTGCAGAAGGAGGTCGCCGTCCGTATGACGGCGCGCCCTGGCTCGAAGGACTACGGGGCGCTCTCCATCGCTGTGCAGTACTATACGGATGCACATATCGTCATGGATGTACCGCCGCGCGCCTTTATGCCCGCACCCGAGGTCACGAGTGCCGTCATTGCCTGCCGTGTGCGGGAGACACCTTCTGTCTGTCCAACGGATGAAAAGCTGTTCTTCCGTCTCGTTCGCGCTGCCTTCGGACAGCGGCGCAAAACACTCCTTAATGCACTCACGGGGGCGGGACTGACGAAGGAACTGTGCCGTGCAGGACTTGCGGCGGCAGGGATTGCCGAATCGCTGCGCGGCGAGCAGCTCTCCCTCGCGGACTTCGCCCGCCTGTCGGATGCTGTGGGCGCGATTTTGCCGGAGGAGGAATGACCATGTTCTTTGACAGCCATATTCATACATCGTTTTCTGCTGACTCTGAGATGCGGGCAGAGGAGGCACTTGCCCATGCAGAGGAGCAGGGAATCGGACTTGTCTTCACCGAGCACCTCGACTATGACTACCCGTCGGCGGGAAAGGAGCAGTTCATCTTTGATCCCGAGGCGTATTGGACGGCGTACGAGCCCCTGCGCGCAGCGGGGAATCTTTCGCTCGGTGTCGAGATGGGAATGATGGCGAGCGCACGCAAAAAAAACGCCGCGTTCGTGCAGCGTGTTCCGTTTGACTTTGTCCTCGGCTCGATTCACTTTTTGGAGTGCAAGGATCTCTACTATCCTGAGACCTTTGCGGGGCGCGAAAAGGCGGAGATGTACCATGAGTACTTTACCGTCATGCGCGACGAGATCTACGCGCATCCCTTCATCGACGCCCTCGCGCACATCGACTACATCGCGAGGAATGCCACGTTCGCTCATCCCGAGATCAGCTATGGCGACTTCACAGGCGACATCGACGCCGTCCTGCGTGCGCTCATCGAGACGGACACCGTCATCGAGATCAACACGCGCCGCCTCTCCGCGCCGCGCGGCATCAAGGAACTCGCGCCCGTCTGCCGCCGCTACCACGAGCTCGGCGGACGCTATGTCACCATCGGATCGGATGCCCATGTCCCCGAGGCGATCGGTGCGCGCTGTGACCGTGGGCGTGAGCTTGCCCATGCCTTTGACCTCACCGTCGTCACCTTCCGTGCGCGGAAAATGCAGATTTGTGACGAGTGAAGCTATTTATTGCCCTCTTTTTCTTTTCCTGCTATAATATAGGACAATGGACGGAGGGATTCGTCGTGTTGAGTAATTTTTTTGTCGCACTCGGCGGCGTCGTCCCGCTATTCTGCTTGATGGCCGTCGGGCTTTTCGTTAAGCACGTACGCCTCCTTACCGAGGAAGAACTGAAGCACGTGAACCGTATGGTGTTCCGTGTGTTCTTCTTCTTCATGATGTTCTACAACATCTACGTCTCTGACCCGCAGAAGGCGTTTCAGCCGATGCTCATGGTCTTCGGTGCGTGCGGCGTCATCCTGACGGCGCTCGTCTTCGGTGCGATCGTCTGTATGATCGAGAAGGACAATGCACGGCGCGGCCCGATGATCCAGGCGAGCTTTCGCGGCAACTACGTCCTCATGGGCGTCCCGCTTGTCGGCAACATCTTTGGGGACGAGGCGATTGCCATCCCGACCATGATGATCGCCGTCATTGTTCCCCTCTACAACATTCTCAGCGTCTTTATTCTTGAGACATTTCGCGGCAGGCAATTCAACCTGCCGCATATCCTGCGCGGCGTTGTTATGAACCCGATGATTCTCGGCGCGATACTAGGGGCATTGTGCCGCGTCGCAGAACTGCCGATTCCTGCGCCCGTCCTGAAGCCCGTCGCACAGATCGCGGCGGCGACCACGCCTGTCGCACTCATCATCCTCGGGGCGTCATTCCATGGCGGCAGCTATCACACGCATCTGCTCCAGCTCATCTTCTCGGTCACTGCGCGCCTTGTCCTCGTACCTGCCGTCGTACTCGCCTGTGCCGTTGCACTCGGCTTTCGCGGCGTCGAGCTTGTCACGCTCATCGCAATCTTTGCCACGCCTTGTGCCGTTGCAGGCTTTGCCATGGCACAGCAGATGCAGGCGGACGCCGAGCTCGCGGGCAACTGCGTTGTCTACAGCAGCGCGCTTGCCTGCTTTACCATCTTCGGCTGGGTATTTTTGTTCAAGACATTGGAGCTGTTCTAAAGCATTCTGCATCAAAATAAAGGAGAATTGTACCATGACGTGGAAAAAGAAACGGGCAGGAGTCTGCGCAGTGGCACTTGCCGCAGGGCTTATATGGATGCCGCAGGCAGCACAGGCAAACGAGCCTGCACCAAGCACGGATGCGCCGTATCATGTCGTCGAAGGAGGAGACTTCCGGATGGCGACAACGATCGGAGATCGCCATGGCGAGACGTACCGACTGAGCAAATATGATGTGCTCAGTGTCCAAGTCGTCGGGTTCAACTCTGCCTTAGGGAATGGGGCAGCGGCTCTTGATTCTGTCATGATCGGTCCCGATGGCTACGCCCAGCTCCCCTATGCGGGTTCGCTGCGGTTGGCAGGACTTACACTTGATGAGGCGCAGGACTTGATTTCCGAGCGGATGCACCGCTACCTGCGCTTTCCGGAGCTCTCCGTCGGCGTTAAGACATACGGAAAACGGAACATTTATGTCATGGGAGAGGTGCGAGAGCCAGGCATCAAGGAGATGTCTGCCGACACACTGAACGCGTATGCGGCGATCACCTCGGCAGGCGGCTTTACGAATCGTGGACGCAGCACACAGGTACAGGTGATCCGCGTCGTCGGCGATACAATGTACTATAAACAGGTGAACCTGAAGAACTACATCAAGAAGCATGATCTGACGCAGAATTTGGCACTGCAGGACGGCGATATCGTCTACGTTCCGACCTCGAACGGCATCAAGTTCCAAGAGGATGTCCTGCCGTATCTGAACGTATTTACGATGTATAAAGCATTGGCGGACTAGAAAGAGGACAGCATGGATCGTAACGAAGACTCGATTGATCTCTCAAGACTGTTTCAGATCATGTGCGACCACAAGCCTGTGATCTTCTGCATCGTGGGCGTCTGTACGCTGGTTGCCCTCGTGATCTCCTTTCTCCTGCCCAAGCAGTATGAGTCTACGACCCTCGTTCAGACACGTACGACGGCAAAGATGGATATCTCGGGTGCGGCAGGTACGATGGTAGCACTTGGGCTCGGTGGATTGGGCGGGGGGAGCGTTGCCTCGCCCACGACAAACTACATCGAGCTGATGAAGTCGCGCACCGTGCTCGACCCGATCATTGACTCTATTGACTTTGGTACAGAGAAAAAACCAGATGCAAAGTCCTTCGCTAAGAGCCATCTCGATATCAAGAATACCAAAGGGACAAACCTTATCGAGGTGACGGCGCGCGGGAAAAGTCCTGAGGAAGCACAGCAGATCTCGCAGAATGTCGTCGACAACTTCCTCCTCATGCAGACGGATATGAATCAACAGACGCAGTCTCTCCTTATGAAGTTCCTCGATGAACGCATCAACGGAACGAAGCAGGAGGCTGAAGAAGCTGAGGATAAACTCGCGCAGTTCAGCCGTGAGCATAAGGTATACAGCCCTACCGATCAGGCAAAAGCAGTGATCGAGCAGATGGCCGCGTATGACAAGGAGATTGGCAAGGCAGAGGTTGAGGCTGCCTCGGCACAGGCATCGCTCAGTGCAGCCAACGAAAAACTCGGTGAGCAAAAAAGCGGCAGCAAGGCGTATAGCATCTCTGACAACACGACTGTACAGAAAATACGCGATCAGATTGTCAGCAAGCGCGTCGAGCTCGCCGGGCTCGAGCAGAACTACACAGAGCTGCATCCGAGCGTCCAGAAGGCGCAGAAGGAACTGGATCAGCTGCGTGCGAGCCTCAATGCAGAGGTCATCTCGAGTGTCGACTCCGGGGCGACGACGCTGAATCCAACACACTCCGAACTGAGCAAGGAGCGCGCCCTCGCATCGGTCAACCTCGCGGTGGCACAGGCGAGTGAGCAGGCACTGAAGGCACAGCGCAGCAAGAGGGAGGAGGAACTCGGCACGTTCCCCGACGATGTTGCCGAGTATATGCGCCTCACGCGCGAAGCAAAAATCAAGAATGAAGTCTATGCGAATCTCGTCAAGCAGTATGAGCAAAACCGACTGCAGGCAGCGATGGAGAGTATGGACATCCAGATCATTGACCCGGCGAATCTGCCGGATGAGGATAGACCTGCTGCACCGCGTAAGATGCTGATCACAGCGATCGGTTTTGCTCTCGGCATACTCCTTTCTATGGGGTACGGCCTGCTGACCTATAAACGCGAAGCATAACGACTTTAGGAGGTGTACATATTCATGGCGATTGTATCTGAGACATCAGCCATACTTCGCAGAGTGTGTGCACCTCTTTTGTTTATCGTTTTTGACTATCTGGCTATTCTCCTTGCAGAGAGAATGGCATTTGGCATGCATGACATCTATGGGGCGCTGATAGGAATATCCTATCACGTACCTAATGCCTATCTGTTTTTTTGGATACCACTCGTATTCATTGCGTTCCTTGCTATCTCGCAGACCTACACAAAGATGCGGCCAATCATCGCTATGGTACAGCAGATCTTCTATGCGGTGCTCTATGCACTGATCACCTGCATCCTTATACTTTATTTTATGCAGGCAAGTATGCTTGCCTCGCGCCTTTATGTCGTCCTGTTTGGTTTCCTGGCACTCTTTAACATCTATATAGGACGGTATATTCTCCTCAAACTGCTGAAAAAGATGAACTGGCTAATGAAGCCTGTGATCCTGATCGGCGCAGGAAAAACGGCGGAGCTTGCCCTTTCTTTCTTCGATGGAGACTTGGGCTATCGCTATCGGGTTGTAGGGCTGCTCGATGATGCCCCAATATCGAAGATTCTTCCACAAAAATTTCTGCTCTTAGGACAGGTGCAAAATGCCGTAGATATTATTCGGGATTCAGGAGTAAAGACTGTGATTATCACGGCCCCTGGGATGGACGGTACTCGGATGGAGCGACTTGTCGCGAAGATCCAGCCACTGGTGCGTGACATCCTCTTTGTTCCTGATCTCATGATGCTCCCTCTGGGGCATGTCGGCGTTGAGCCGTTCTATACCGAAAAAGTATTCATGCTCAGCATACGAAACAATCTCGCGCGTAGGAGGAACCGACTGGCGAAACGCATCTTTGACCTTATCCTGACCATCATCGGAGGCATATTGATCTCTCCGATTCTGCTTATACTTGCTGTCGTTGTTGGTGTTGACAATAAGGGGCGTATCATTTTTGCGCATCGCCGCGTCGGACGGAAAGGAAAACCTTTCCCTTGCTATAAATTTCAGACCATGGTGCCGAACGCACAGGAACGACTGGAAGAGTATCTTGCAAAGAATCCAGAAGCACGAAAAGAATGGGAGGAGTCCTTCAAACTTACGAACGATCCTCGCGTGACGAAATTAGGGGCATTCCTGCGCAAGACCAGTCTTGACGAACTTCCGCAGCTTTGGAATGTGCTGATGGGAGATATGAGTCTCGTCGGACCACGCCCTATAGTGGCAAAGGAAGTTAAATTCTACGGAGAGAACATCGAGGAGTATTATATGGTGCCTCCGGGCATCACGGGCATGTGGCAGGTGAACGGACGTAGTGACACTACGTACGAAGAGCGTGTTGGCATGGATACATGGTATGTGCGCAACTGGTCGGTTTGGATTGATCTTGTATATTTGTTCAAGACTGTGAAGACTGTATTTACTGGAAAAGGTGCGTATTGAATTAATTCCATCTATGGAGGAAAATGGGTTGGACATAAAAATTATTGTGGCTACGCATAAAAAGTACTGGATGCCGGATGATGAAGTCTATTTACCCATCCATGTTGGGTGTGCTGGAAAAGTTAAGCTAGGTTACCAAGGTGATGATACAGGGGATAATATTAGTATCAAAAATGCAAACTATTGTGAACTCACAGGACTCTATTGGGCGTGGAAGAATTTGGAGGATGACTATATTGGACTATGTCACTATAGAAGATATTTTGTGAAAACACGTTGGAGGAAAGCGCAGGATGCTATTCTTGGGAAAAGAGATTTCGAAGATATATTAGCTCGGATTCCCGTGATTGTACCCCAAAAGAGACGATATTTTATCGAAACAAATCGCAGCCATTATAATCATGCGCATTATGCTAAGGATTTAGATACGGTAGAAACAGTCATATCCGAGTTGTACCCGCAATATCTGCCTTCGTTTAAAAGAGTTATGGAACGCACCTGGGCACATATGTTTAATATGTTTGTTATGAGACGAGACTTGCTCGATGGATATTGCAGATGGCTCTTCTATATATTAAGTGAAGTTGAGCGGAGGACAGACATCTCGCATTATGACCCAGTCGAGGCAAGAATATATGGGTACCTGTCTGAACTTCTTTTAGATATTTGGCTTGAAACAAACAGTGTTCCTTACAAAGAGGTACAGGTACGGTTTATGGAACGACAGAATTGGGTGAAAAAAGGTGGTATTTTCCTCAAAAGGAAGTTCTGGAACGGGAAACGAGCGGGAAAAGGAACTTAAGATAAGTGTTATTCTTCCGGTATATAACGTAGAAGAATATATTGAGCGTTGCTTAATTTCTTTTATACAACAAGGCCTAGATGATCTGGAACTGATTTGTATAGATGATGGCTCAACCGATAGTAGCGGGCAAATTTGCGATGATTATGCTTTACAATACAAGGAAATCAAGGTGTTTCATCAGCAAAACAAAGGGGTTGGTTCAGCCAGAAGTTTGGGGCTGCAGAAATCTTCTGGAGATTATATCGCATGGTGTGACCCAGATGATTACGTTGATGTGCGATGGAAAAACATGATCTTTGGGGCTCTATCCGCAGAGCCGGATTGTGTTGTGATTGGACTAACCAAGATCATTGACGAAAAAAATGTTCCTCAGCCATTGCGCTTTGATGGTTATGTAAAAATAGAAAACTATCTATATGAGCTCTCTTGTGATCGATATATTAAAAGTTATTTATGCACACATATTCTTAAATCTTCGATCGTCAAAAGTGTTTCATTTAACCCTTCATTGAAGTTTTATGAGGACTATGATTTTTTTACACGTTTTTCGGTTAAGCTAAAAACAGTATACTTTTTGCCTTGTCATTTGTATTACTATATGTATCGATCAAATAGCTTGACGAATCAAAGAAAACCAGTAAAGTTTATTAGACAATCTTTTGTTATCGCGCACAGAAGATACAAATTTTTTTTATGCTTGGGCGTTCCTTGCTCAAAAGCTGGCTATTGGAAAACTATTCTCGTAGGATGCATGGCACTTTCTCTATCTGCGGAAGGGAGAGAGTTATATGAAAAAGGAAGACATCTCATTAGAAAAAATCTGTGTGCTATCATACAGAGTACAGATTTGCGAAAAAGGGATAAATTGGTTGCGTTGGTTATTTACTTTACACCATGTCGTTTGTTAAAAGCATTCCTGTCAAGATTCTGAGCCTATGTGAATAGAGGAGGATATATGGGTAAAATCGAAAAAACGTACCACTCTATTTGTATAGGTATGGCGATACTTTTTTCTCCTTTTATTACATCGATTAAAGGAATTGCTAGTTTAGGCTGGTTGGGAAAAGAGCTAAGCTTTTATCCACTTATGGCCGGGGTGGGAATTTGGTTGCTTAGCTGTGTTCTTGGTGGGAAGAAACTATATATTCCTCATGTCAGACCTATGGCGTTTTTGTCTGCCTTTATGCTTGCTGTTATTTTATCTGGATTATTGAACTTCATAGATTTGTGGGAGATTGTCTATGGAGACAGAACAGGGATATATATATGGTTTATGCAGACGATGTCTATTTGTGTTTACGTGGCTATTTCTCTCTATATATATAATTGGATTAGATACTATGATGGTGACGTGTTTCGATTCTTGTATAAGTATTTGATATTATCTTTTTTTGTTGCAGGCATATACTCTATGTTTGAAGTGGGAAATATTGTCGGACAAAGTGTGTTCAGTGATGTTTTATCGTTTTTAGACTCTTTATTTCGTGAAAGTGATACGGAAAATATACTTTTAACTTATGGGCGCGTGAGATCTGTAGCTGCTGAAGCCTCATACTTTGGTATGTATTCTGGGATTTTAATGCCGTGGTTGTTCTCCTTGATTTTTCTTGTGAAAAGTAGGTATAGGATTCTTGTTGTTTTTGGGGTGATATACTTTACTTTCTTAAACATCATGAGTATATCGAGAACCTCCTATTTTATTTTTCTTATTGAAATGATCGTCTATTTGTTGTTGTTTAGGATAGAAATTCAGGCCGTAAAAAAATGGATAGGGCTCTATGTGATGAGCCTTGTTCTTCTTGGAATAGGTGGTGTCGCATATGGTAATTTTATCGACATCGATATCGTTGCCGTTTTTGGCTCTCTATTGGGGGGAGATGTTGGGGGGTTTAGTGGGTCGAATGATGCACGGTTAGGTTCTCAGTTTGCTGCCTTACAGCTTTTTCTTGACTATCCTGTTTATGGGGTTGGGTTTGGCGCTATCGGCTTATATCTTCCCAATTATTATCCCCTATGGTCGTATGCAAGTCCTGAAATCCATATATGGATACAAGAATATATTGCTCAACATGCCTTGGTATCTGCGCATGGGCTGTATTCACGCTTACTGGCTGAAACGGGAGCATTCGGTTTTTTCGCTTGGGTTCTATATTATATTTCTTTATTTTCTGGGCTTTTACGTTCTGCTGGAGTTGAAAAAGCGTCTGTTCATCTGATCGCAAAAAAAAATCTTTTTGTAAGCTTGGTAGGAACGAGCTTGTTCGGCTTTAATATTGATGCCTTTCGCGTTATGTCTTATTGGGTTGTTTTTGCTTTTACTTGGTATGTTGTAGCAAGAGATGGTCATGCCAGATGAAGATTTTAATGATAACGAGATCCTATCCACCCCTCCGAAATCCTAGAGCATTTCGTGCCAATGAATTATTACGAGGACTCTGTGAAAGGGGGATATGTGCAGGTTTGATAGCTCCGCAGGGAATTAAACATACGGATGACGATCTGTGGGAATATCACCCCGTAGACTATGGCAGAAATTATGAAAGAAATCTAGGTACCCCAAAATATTCTTCTTTGAAAAAGTACATAAGAAAAATATCAAGTTATTTTTTAGGTGATTCACCCAGTAATATTCTTTATTCAATACATTTATTTAGGTTGCTATTGAAAAAAAGAATGTTAAATAGCTACGATGCAGTGGTGGTTATCAGTTATCCTTTTTATAATTTGGTTGCTGTTTCCTTTTTTGTGAAGATATTCTCCTCGGGGGTGTGCTTTATCGCCGATTGTGGAGATCCCTTGTATTACAATACGTCCTTCGCAAAAGCTGCGTATTTGAAGTGGTTTGAACGGTGGGTGCTAAAGTCTTTTGATTATGTTACAATTCCGTTCGATCATGCACGAAAAGCCTATCAAGAATGTATTCCACAAGGGAAGATTAGAGTGATTCCTCAAGGTTTTCGTATAATTGATATCCCTGCTGATATATACATAGGGAATCTTATACCGACTTTCTGTTATGCAGGTGTTTTTTATGAACAGATTCGTAATCCGGAGTTCTTTTTTGAACATCTTATGATGACTCAGGGGGCTTTTCGTTTTGTCGTATATGCGCTGGATGAGCCGTTTACACAATCACTGCTAGTGAAATATAAGGCGCAACTAAAGGATCGATTGGTTGTTGTACCTCCCATTGACCGCGAGTCTCTCATCCATGAAATGGCAAAGATGGATTTTGTGATTAACTTCGACAATGATAACACTACGCAGCGTCCCAGCAAGCTGATTGACTATGCGATGAGCCGCAGGCCAATCCTAAGCTTTAATCGTCGGACGTTTCGTCCCGAGGTCTTTCAGGCATTCCTAAAAGGGGACTACAGTGAGCAGTATCATGTTGACCTAGCGCAATATGACATCCGCCGTGTGGTGGATCAATTTGAAGCTCTGGTTGACGAGAAAATAAGAGGAGATGTAAAATAAATGGAGAATGTGTGTGTTATTGGACTGGGATATATAGGCCTCCCCACTGCTACCTTGATCGCCAACAGCGGGTTTAAGGTCTATGGGATGGATCCGGTGGAGCGTGTCGTGGAGACGGTGAATCGCGGAGAGATTCATATCGTGGAACCGGGACTTGCTGCGTATGTGAAGAAAGCTGTTTCTTCTGGAAATCTCCATGCCGATGTAAAGCTGCATGAAGCGGATGTGTTTATCCTCGCGGTTCCGACACCGTTTAAGGGAGATAAGGAGCCGGATTTGTCGTTCGTCGAGTCAGCGACGCGGGAAATTGCTCCCTTTGTCAAAGAGGGCAATCTGATTATCCTCGAGTCCACCAGTCCTGTTGGGACGACAGAGAAGGTGCAAAAATGGGTGCTTGAGGAGCGTACAGATCTTGTGGGGAAGAATCTGTATTTTGCCCATTGCCCGGAACGCGTCCTGCCTGGCAAGATCGTTGAGGAACTGCCGCACAATGACCGTATCATCGGCGGTATTGACGAGGAATCGACGAAGAAAACAGTGGACTTCTATGGTCATTTTGTTACGGGTACACTTCTACCGACCGATGCACGTACGGCAGAGATGGCAAAACTTACGGAGAACTCCTTCCGTGATGTGAATATTGCATTCGCAAATGAACTCTCGATCATTTGCGATAAACTCGGCATTGATGTTTGGGAGTTGATTCGTCTCGCAAATCGTCATCCGCGCGTCAATATCCTTCAGCCGGGCCCCGGGGTCGGCGGACACTGCATCGCCGTTGATCCGTGGTTTATTGTGGATTCGGCGCCGCGTGATGCGCGGTTGATTCGTGTTGCACGTGAGGTCAATGACAGCAAACCCCATGTTGTGATGGAAAAGGTATATGAAGCTGTTCGTATGACGGAGAATCCGAAGGTCGCATGTCTTGGCCTTGCATTTAAGCCTGACATTGACGATTTGCGCGAGAGTCCGTCGCTGCAGATCGCGGAGAAACTTGCAGCAGGGGCGCTTGATGAGCTCCTCGTTGTCGAGCCGAATGTCCATGTGCTTCCCGCATCTCTTGCCAATCAAAAGAATGTGCGCCTTGTTTCGTTGGAGGAGGCAATACGGAACGCGAATATCGTTCTTCTGCTTGTCGATCACAAGGAGTTCAAGGGAATGGATCGGGCACTTCTTAAGGGGAAGACGGTCATCGATACACGGGGGATTTTTGCATGAAGCAGGTACTGATCAAAAAAGGGCGGGCGGTTACAGAAAAAGTGCCAGCTCCACAAGTGGAAGAAGATAAGGTACTCGTGCATGTTGTCAATTCGTGTATCTCGATTGGTACGGAGATGAGTGGTGTGCGTGCCAGCTCCGTCCCTCTCTGGAAACGCGCACTGAAAGAACCCGAAAAAGTAAAAAAAGTCTTTGATATGGTTGCGGAGAAGGGAATCTCCCAGACGAGAGAGATTGTGAAAGGGAAGCTGGATACAGGTTCTCTTGTTGGTTACTCGGCGGCAGGCATTGTCATTGGTGTTGGTGCAAATATACGTGACGTGAAGGTCGGCGAGCGTGTTGCTTGTGCCGGAGCGCAGTGCGCACATCATGCAGAAATTATCAATGTACCACGCAACTTGCTCGTGAAGATTCCTGAAGCCGTTTCTTTTGAAGAGGCAAGTACTGTTACACTTGGCTCGATTGCCATGCAGGGAGTTCGCCGTGCCCATACGACACTCGGCGAGTGCTTCGTTGTTATCGGTCTTGGTGTGATTGGACAGTTTGCCGTGCAAATGCTCAAAGCAAGTGGCTGCAAGGTGATTGTCAGCGACTTGGATGCCAGTCGTATCGAGATGGCATTGAAGCATGGGGCGGATTACGCCATTCAGCCGGATGGCACGACGGATGCCGAGCAGGTGGAACGTCTGACGGATGGGATTGGTGCAGATGGAGTAATCATCACGGCGGCGGCAAAGTCCGACGCGATCGTCTCGACAGCGTTTAAGATGTGCCGCCGCAAGGGGCGCGTTGTTCTCGTGGGCGATGTCGGGTTACATCTGAACCGTGCGGATTTCTATGAGAAGGAGATTGATTTTTTCATCTCCACGTCCTATGGGCCGGGGCGCTATGACAACCTCTACGAGGAGAAGGGACTGGAATACCCTGTCAGCTATGTGCGTTGGACGGAGAATCGCAACCTGCAGGAAGTGCTTAATCTCATGGCGGCGAAGAAACTCCATGTGATGGATATGGTATCGAAGATCTATCCCGTGGAGGAGGCGGATACCGCATACGAATCGCTGAAAACGGCATCGCCGAAACCGCTCATGGTGCTTCTCTCTTATCCACAGAAAGAGCAGGAAGCTGCAGATGTCGTCACAGTCGCCACACATCCACTCCGAAAAGATAGAATACAGGTCGCACTCATTGGTGCGGGCGGATTCGCGAAGGGAATGCACCTGCCGAACATCAAACAGCTCGGCGATCTCTACCAACTGCGTGCCGTGATGAGTCGCACGGGAACCAATGCCGAAGCGGTCGCAAAGCAGTTCGGAGCCGACTATGCGACAACGAATTACGAAAAGGTGCTTGCGGATGATGCTGTTGACATGGTACTGATCGCAACACGTCACAACCTTCATGCCGATATGGTCTTGGCAGCACTGGGGGCGGGTAAGCATGTTCTTGTTGAAAAGCCTCTTGCCATCAATGCCGAGGAACTGGCAAGGATTGAGCAGTTCTATCGGGAACATCATGATGCACCTCTTCTTTTGACTGGATTCAATCGTCGCCATTCACGCTATCTGCAGGAGATCGCGAAGCACACGACTGCACGCCAGAATCCCATGATCATTCACTATACGATGAATGCAGGCTACATTCCGCTTGATCATTGGGTGCATACTGAAGAGGGGGCGGGGCGCAACATCGGAGAGGCATGCCATATCTATGATGTATTCAACTTCCTCACGGGAGCAAAGGCTGTTTCTGTCAGTGCATCCTCCATTCAGCCGAATGGAGCATATTATAGTGCCAAAGACAATTTTATTGCCACCGTCACCTATGACGATGGTTCTGTAGCCGATCTCATCTATACGGCTGCGGGAAGCAAGGACTACCCCAAGGAAACGATGGAAGTGTTCTTTGACGGGAAGATGATTACGCTAAATGACTACAAGTCGATAAAGGGCTATGGTGTAAAGCTTGCCTCGATTGAGACGAAGGGCAGCGAAAAGGGGCAGCTCGAGGAGATCAAAGCATTCGGTAGGATGATTAAGAACGGCGGTGAACCACCGATTCCTCTGTGGCAGCAGATGCAGGCAATGCAGATTGCCTTTGCTGTGGAAGAGCAGATTTGAGGTGTAGATGTGCTCCGAGAAATATATGATAGCTTACCCCCCCCTCTTCAGCGTGGTATCGATGAGGTGTGGAGCTCGATTCCGCCTAGCATTAAACTAGGTACGGCATATAGCGATATGCGTAAACTTTTGTCTGCGTCGGATTCATGGACACAGGATCAAATTCATGCTTGGCAAAATGTTGCAATAAAGAAACTGCTTCAGCATGCTTATAGCACAACTGTGTTCTATCGGCGTATATTTGACGATGCCGGCTTTAATCCTGAGTCGTTTCGAGATGTTTCTGATCTTCAACGTATTCCGTCCATCACAAAGCAAACAGTCCAAGAGAATCTACAGGATATGCTGTCGGATGCGTTTTCCTCTAAGCAACAGATCCGGATGACTACCGGTGGTACTACGGGCCGCCAGCTTGTTTTTTATGCGCAAAAACGATTCACAATGGCGAGAGAAAAAGCTTTTTTTGATTATCTTTGGTCGAAAGTTGGGTACATTGCCGGGACATCAGAAAAAGTGGTATTGCGAAATAATGTATTACCCAAAGGTGCATTGTGGCAATACAATCATCGAGATAAAAGTCTGATATTAGATCCCTATCATCTGACTGATGATAACTGTGCCAGAATTATGGAAAAGCTAAATGAGGTACAAATTCCGTTTTTCCATGTGTACCCATCATCTGCGTTGATGCTTGCCGACTATATCAACAGGACAGGAAATTGTCTGAGGTATAAACCAAAGGCTGTATTCGCAAGTTCGGAGAATCTTTATATGGGGCAGAGAGAAATTGTCGAGACTGCATTTGGTTGTCCTATGCTGCTTCATTATGGACATTCTGAGATGTGTTGCGTAGCGTCATGGTGTCTTGAGGAAAATCACTATCATCTGGAAGAGATCTATGGTTATACAGAACTTTTGGATGCGGCTCAGAAAGTTATTACAGAGCCGGGACAAATGGGAGAAATCACAGCAACGGGACTTAACAACTATGTGCTTCCATTGATTCGCTACCGTACTGCAGATTATGCTGCATATGCCGAACATAATGCGAAATGTCATTACTCTGGGAGAGTCTTACAGGATGTGGAAGGTCGTTGGCTACAGGAGATGCTTGTTACATCGAAAGGAAATAAAATCTCGATGACGGCGATTAATTTTCACTCTGATATTTTTGATCGTGTGAAGTTTTATCAGTTCTATCAAGATACTCCCGGTAAAGTTACGATGCGTATTGTCAAGAATGATGGATACACCCAAATGGATGAGACTGCAATACGTCATGCCTTGGAGGGAAAACTGGGAGAATTCCTGGATCTTGAATTTTCCTATGTGGACGCAGTTGAACAAACGCGGAATGGAAAGTATCGGTATATTATCTCGAAAATATAAGATTACCAGATATATTTCGATTGTCGAGGGAGTTTGTGTGATATGTGCTCAATAATGGGGTTTCTTGAAAAAAAAGCAAAGAATGCATCTGAAGAAGTTTTACGTGGGATGATGAAGATACTTTTACATCGTGGGCCGGACGACGCCGGTTTGGAACGGTGCTCCATATTTGGCTCAGATGAAAAGAACCTTGCAATAGGGTTTAATCGTTTGAGCATACGTGATCTTTCACCGCAGGGGCATCAACCTATGTGGAATTATACACATAATATATTCATTACCTTTAATGGAGAAATCTATAATGCAGATGACTACCGTAATGATTTAATCCAAAAGGACTATACATTTCGTGGACACTCCGACACAGAAGTTATTCTATATCTCTATGAAGAATATGGAATTGACGGGATGCTGGAACGTTTGGATGGGATGTTTTCCATCTGTATCACAGATTTGCGTAAAGATACTATTTATCTTTGCCGTGATCGATTGGGAGAGAAGCCTCTTTATATTTATGAGAACTCTGATATTATTATTTGGGCATCGGAGTACAAGGCTTTTTATTGTCACCCATCGTTTCATCCTCAACTCAATGAGGAAGCAGTAACGGAATATTTTCTTTATCGATTTGTTGCAGGCGGAGAAACTCTGCTCAAAGGAGTAAAGAATATTGCGCCTGGAACTTATTTAGAATTAAGCAAAGACGGGATCCAGAAAATTGTTTACTGGGATCTTCCGGGAATAGAAGATAAGACGATTTCTTATGAGCAATGCAAAAAAGATTTGCAAAGCTTGATGAAGCAGTCTGTACGCCGACGTTTAGTGAGTGATGTTAAGGTAGGAGTACAACTTTCTGGTGGCATAGACTCTTCGTATGTAACTCGCATAGCCGCTGACGTATCGAGTCACGGTCTTGATACGTTCGGAATAGTATTGGAGAATGAAAACTTCAATGAAAAAGAATACATGGATCAAGTTTCGTCACTTTGCAACACGAGACATCATTCTATTCCACTGAGTAAGGACAAATTCCTTGCTTTGTGGAAGGAAACAACATTTTTTTTTGAAGCTCCAATGAACCATGAGGGATCGCTTGGCCTTCTCTATCTCAATAGAGAAGCGAGGAAAGATGTTACCGTTCTGCTTTGTGGTGATGGTGCTGATGAGGTGTTGGGAGGATATGATCGCTTTCCAGGGTATGCCTATCAGCTAAAAAACTCGCTTGTACGAGTGGCATCCATTTTGAAACGTTATCATCGTTGGCCGTTCGAACTGGGGACGTTGATAGGAAGTCCAGAGCGACATTATCTGCGAAACAATCAATTTATCAATACGTCTTGCGTGAGAAAGCTTTATCCCAAAGCCGATATTGATCATGCACAGCGAAAACGTCTGGATATATTGATGAAGCTTCCTGGGAAAGGAATTCGTCAATATATGAACTATGACATAGTAACTTATATGCAGGACATTCTGATGCGTTCAGATAAATGTTCTATGGCCTCTAGTATGGAACTTCGTGTTCCTTTTCTGATGCCGAAACTGGTCGAGTATGCTGCAACGATTCCAACAGAATATTTGGCACCGGCGGCTTTCCATGACCCCGTAAAGATTAGTCGAAATTCTAAAAAAATCTTAAAGGAGATTGTTAGTGAAATTTTTGGAGAGAATTTTGCCTATCGAGAGAAGATGGGCTTTAGTATAGGTTTGATGGATTATTTGAAACAAGATGAAGTAATCCAATTCATTGAAACTGTTCTGTTGCCGGGAATGCAAGCTCGGCATTTGCTTGATGCCGCTTATGTAGAAGAGAATTGGCATAAATTGCTGAAATCAACTGCTCAGAACTATGAGCATATTGACTTGGATGTACTAGAGATTTGCTGGATGTCGTTTTCGTTTGAGATATGGGCACGGATGTATTTGGATCAGTCTCCGATAGACTACAAACACTGTGTATTTTGAGGGAGTGAATATGAAGAACTGCCACTATGGGCCATTCCCTCCACCGTTGGGGGGGGTATCTGTATATATATATCGTTTGAGTAAATTGCTTCCAGAAGATGAATATGTAGACAGTGGCCGTGTAGGTCGTATTGGATTTATATGGTTGCTTCTGTCGCGCAAGCGGAATTTTGTCATTCATTGCTTTTTGTGGAAGCATATCATTACGGCATGGCTGATTACAAGATTTACGAGCGGGACTTTTAGCATCGTCATTCATGGCGAAGAAACCTACTTTCCGCACACATGGAAATGGTCTCTGATCAAGAGAGCCTTGGTATCTGCGCAGTGGATTCAGTTAGTGAATGTCGAACTGAAAGAATATCTTATAAAATTATTGCCGGATTGCAATGCAAATAGTTTTGTAAAACATGCGTTTCTGCCACCGCCGGAGGAAGATGAGTCATCTATCCTATTGACTTATGACGATGCTGTATTCTCGTTCCTTGAAGCACACAATCCTGTTCTTGTGGCAAATGCATTTCAGTTGGCTGATTGGAATGGGACAGATCTGTATGGTCTTGATATGTGTGTTGAACTTGTGAATCGACTGAAGGGAGACTATCCTGGTATTGGATTATTATTTGCTTTGGCGAATGATAAGTTTCGTCCGGAATATTTTGCTGAGATAAAGCATCGCATCCGTGAATATCAGTTGGAAGGGAGAATATATTTTTTGACGGGACAGAGAGAACTTTGGCCGATCATGAAAAAAGCCGACTTGATGATACGTCCAACATGTACAGATGGATATGGTATAAGTATTGCAGAAGCTCTTTTTTTTGATTGTCCCGCAATAGCTAGTGATGTCTGTCCACGCCCCGAAGGAGCAGTTCTCTTTAAGAATCGCGATATGGATGATTTTGAACAAAAAACACGGGAGTTATTGGAGCGGCATAATGCAGATAAGGTGTGATTCATTATTCGTTTACCAAGTAAAACAAGTATTACAGAAAGGTTTTTTTCATCTGTTTTCTGCTAATTGTCTAACACAGCTCCTTGGGTTTGGTTCATTGATTATTGTATCTAAACTGCTACTACCAGAAGAAGTCGGGGCAATTAAGATCATCCAAGCATATATTGCGGTCTTTTTAACACTGGCTCAGCTGGGGCGAAATTCGGCAATTATCAAATTTTGTGCCGAGATACGTGAATCTAGTCTTCGCATGTTTATGCTGCAGCATACCTTGTTACTCACTTCTGCACTTAGTTTAGGCATGTTGGTCATATTGATTATTGCCGCTCAGCAGCGATGGATCAGTCAAGACGAAATTGTATGTCGTTGGCTCCCGCTTTATGCAGCTATTATCTTACCCAATGTCATCTACAGCATATTCACCAATTACTTGCAGGCGATCAAGCAGTTTAAGAAAATTGCAGTTACCCAGTCGTTAATTAAGGTTATATCTGTTTTCGGAGTTGTTGCAGGAGCGTGGTTCTATGGTCTAGCCGGTTATATTGTGGCTATGCTGTTCCTATCATTTTTGTCAGCGTCTATACTGGCTTTCCAAAGTAGATTCTCTTTTCATCCGATAAGAGACTGCGCATTGCCAAGAGGATTCTCTTTTTTGGCGCATATGAGTTTAATTGGTTCGACAATAGCGATGCTTGGAAGCTATGTAGACTTGTTCTTTTTGGATCATTTTGTAGCAGACCGCGAGGTGATCGGATATTATGCCCTTGCTACAATCTTCATCATGATAGGAACTCAGTTCACTGGCACGGTGCAATCTTTTCTCACACCTTATTTTGCCGAGCGTTCACATGATGGATTGTGGCTGTGGAATCAGATGAAGAGGGCACAGAGATACTTATCTGTAGGGATGATATTCATTTGTGGTGGTATTTATCTTTTTGCATATCTGCTGGTGCATTTTTACTATGGAGATTGCTATGTGGAGGTCCTGTGGTTTCTGGCTGTATTGTTGTTACAGTTGTGGCTCACAACAACATATTCCTTGATAGGAACAACTCTGATGACAATCAATAAGACACAGTATAATATCATTACCGTAACTATTGGCTTTGTCGTTAAATCTGTTTTTGCATATTTTCTTGTTGTAAATTATGGAATATATGGCTTGGCCTTTGCGCCTGTTATGGCAGAGATTCCTTGTATTGTTGTGGAATACATACTAGTGAAATATGCCTTTCGAACTCAGTTTGGAAAGACATTCTCAGCATCATGAGAAAAAGTTAGGAGTTTTTCATGGAAGTCATATGTAAGTTTTGTAACTCAAAGCATGTAGATGTCCTTCGCAAGATTCAGAGTCCGTATAGCGAAGAGAAATATACGTTATATGAATGCCGGAATTGTAAGCAACGTTTTTTTCGGATGGATGAAAGTGAAAACTCTAGCGACATATTAAAAAAGCTTTATGACAGCCAAGCTGAGAAAAATAAAAATGTATATGGTCTCGAATTTACGCCCTCAAAATATTGGAAAAATGAGGTCAAAGAAATTACGGAGCTTCATCTGGGGAAAATACATAGCATTTGTGATATTGGGTGCCGTACGGGTGACTTCTTGATGCATTGGCCGAATCGAGTAGAGCGTGTCGGGGTAGAGTTATCGGAGTATGCTTCCGGTGTTGCTCAACAGCGTGGAATTCATGTTGTGCGTGACTTTGTTGAGAATGCATCGTTTGACCATCCGTTCGATGTCGTGTCTTGTTATGCTTTATTAGAACATCTGGAACAACCCAAACTGGTGTTGGATACATTCTCCAGAATGTGTAGTCAAGGAGGCGTACTGGTCATATTGGTTCCTGCTTTTGATACATGGAAGCAGCATAAAATATGGAAGAATGAAAATGAGCGTTGGCACATGTATAGTCCGCCAGAACACCTGAATTTCTATACAAAGGAATGGCTGGCAGAGTACTTATCTCCTGATTTTGAACTGCTGCGCTATAAGTATACAACGGGGGGGATGGTGAATCCGTTCAGAGGAATCCCGCTGCTGTCAAGAATTGGCGGTAGACTCATGTGGATGTGGGATGTTACCCGATTCACAAATCAGAAGCCGATTTTTGATCATTTGTACTTGTATTTCCGTAGGAAGTAGAACATGGGCATGTTGTGATCTGAGTAGGGGTGGATTGTTTCGTTGGAACTTGAAATTGTGAGGGGCGACTGATGAGTCGTTATTGGAATAAGATCCAGACGCTTCCTTTTGATGAGATCCTGCGTCGTGGCTCTCGCATGATACAGCGTAAAAGTCTCAATCAATGGAACAAATGGCGAGCGGAGCTTCAATCGACATATTGTGCTCGTGAAGACTTGTGCATCGAAATACCGATCTCTTTTCAAGTCATTACGCCTAAGGAAAATACGACACAGGTATTTGCTGTGGCGAATCTCTTTCGTACGCATACCTTTGACCTCCTCGGCAGTGGCTGGCGCAAAGTATATTATGGCATGGATGCTCATGGTGTCGAGGGGAATGTGTATCCTGCGGGGGATGTAGTCTCTGCTGATCATGAGGGACAGTGGCTATCGGTGCAGATTCCTTCCGCCAACCTTCTCTATGCAAAAAAAGTATGGGCATTGATCGATCGTGGATATGAGCCGATTCCTTGGCAGATGGACTTTAAGTCCGGCTATACGTGGTCGGCGAAGACTTGGTATACAGAGGTCGCCTATGGACATTTACCCGGAGTGGATGTAAAGGTTCCATGGGAGCTTGCCCGTATGCAGCATCTTCCGATGCTTGCTCGCGCATTCCGGATGGTAGAGGACGCGGAGCGTGATGTGTATGCGCGGGAGTTCCGCAATGAAATATTGGATTTTATAGCACTGAATCCACCGCAGTTCGGCGTAAACTGGCGCTGTACGATGGATGTGGGGATCCGTGTTTCAAACTGGCTTGTTGCCTACGATCTGTTTAAGGCGTTTGGCGCTTCGTTTGACGATGGTTTTGAGCGCATCCTTGCCTCGTCTGTGTACGATCATGGAAGACATATCATCCGCAATTTGGAGTATAGTCCTGATCTGCGCTCCAATCATTACCTTTCCGATATCGTAGGACTGCTCTTTGCGGCAGTTCATCTGCCCTCCACGGATGAGACGGATGCGTGGCTTGCTTTTGCGCTCCAAGAGCTTGTGTCGGAGATGGCGCACGAATTCCATGAGGATGGCAGTAATTTTGAGGGGTCAACCAGTTATCATCGGCTCTCAACGGAGCTGATGCTTTACGGTGCGCTATTTGCTGTGCAGATGGATCCGGCACGACGCAATCGAGTGAAGGCTTATAAGTGTTCTCTTCATCATGTGCAGCCGTCACTAAAGCCATTAGAGAGACAGGACTTCGATCTGGATCGCGATGAAATTTTCCCGGAATGGTTCTGGGAACGCCTTGCGAAGGCGCTGCGGTTTACCTCTGATCTCCTGCATGAGGATGGGACGATCCCGCAGATCGGCGATAACGACAGCGGGAGATTTTTGAAGCTGCATCCTGTCTATGATATCGTGAGTGAGCAGGAAGCCGTCGCGAGGTATATGAACCTCAGTTTCCCTGCGCGGGAAAATGCGCTATACTATGACGAGAATATCTTGAACAATGAGCATCTGAACGAGGCATACCATGTTTTGTGTGGTCTTGGCAACAACTCGCCGATCGATTTTGAAATGGCATTCCTTCGATCTCTGGCAAAAAAAATACCCGCAGTTCACCTTGCGGATAATATGCTGCCATCCGATGACTCTGTGTGTGTGAGAGATTTTGTTGATGCATTGCCTGTGGCAGATCTTGATATGCAGAAATATCATTTCCCCAAGCCGAAGGAACTGGTTTCGGCTTTACGTTGTTATCCATATGAGGGGATGGGGCTATATATCTTCAAATCTCCCCATCTTTATATGACCGTGCGTTGTGGTGAGATTGGTCAGAACGGAAACGGCGGCCATGCGCATAACGATCAGCTATCCCTTACCCTACGGATTGACGGAGAAGATATTATCGTCGATCCTGGGACATATCTCTATACGCCGCTGCCCGAACGTCGCAACGAGTTTCGTGCAACGGCGGCTCATTTTACCATTCAGAAGGAAGGTATGGAGCAGAACCCGTGGAATCCAGAGCGGATGGGGCTGTTCTCCATGGCGCACGAGACGACATTTGCAAAGGTATTGCTGCTGACGTCGAACGCCATTGTGATGGAACACAGTGGCTTTGGTGAAAAGGTGTATCGTGTCGTGGAAATCTTGGAGAATGAGGTGCGGATACAGGATTTTGGACGAAATATTACGAAGCCTGTGCCGCATAGATACTTTTCGGGGGGATATGGAAAGTGTACAAGAGTGAGGGGGTAAGAGCTACATGAGGGATGCTACATAAGTATTTTGTTCCGTATTTTTTAGCGAGGGAGTACGGCAGATATTGATTCTATTAGGGAAACTATTACTTGTTGCACTATGTCCGAGTTCGAACCATTTGGTCAAGAACATGGAGCCGAATAACAAGTGGGCTGTTGCTATGGCAGTTTTGTATGTATGGGAGATTATGTCCTTGTCTCAGGTGACGGAGTTCTTGTATTTTCAGTTCTGAGGAATGGTTGCTAGGTGTAAACATGAGGCAAAGTTGAGGAGGGGCAATAAGCCGCAGGGAATGGGGAATAATGGAGGGGTATATAGTAAGTTTGCATTTAGATTAGCTTGTTGAAAGGAATTGGTATGGTTGATAACGGATCAGGTACTCACTAGAAAAAAGATGTATTTACTCTTCTTATATGGGGGGATTACAGCAATATTGATTCTTGGAGTCAGTTATATGTTATTGCCTATAAAAGTTGACTTAATGGGGATACGTGTATATCTTGCTCAATTGTTTTTGCAGGATGGCACACTTGCTGGAATTGCCGACAGTATGTATCAGATTGCAGATTTTCATATAGCGTATTATTTTTATATCGCGCTCTATGGTTTTTTTACGGGACAGATACAGGCAGAGAATATTTATATTCAGCTTCAAACTATAGCTTTCGGTGTCCTGTTTTTGATTCTTCCGTATTGCGTCGTAAAATCATTCCACTCGTTGCGTTTGGTACTCGTTAGCCCTTTTTTGTTTTTTCTTTTGATTTGGCAGTACTTTTTACATGTGTATTATACCGATTACTGGGGGATGGGGTGGGCAATATTTCTCTCATTGCCGTTATTTTTCGTGTTCCTAAAAAAGTGTGATACAACAGCGGCTTTATGGAAAGCATATATTGCTTTATGTATATTGGCTGGAGTAGCGAACATCCCGCGTGCTCATGCAGGAATTGGGATTATTACAGTAGTAATTTTTCTTATGTTGTATAGTATATATCGTAATACGGTTTGGAGTATTTGGCAGAAAGCAATACGGTCTGTAGGTGTAATCTTACTGGCAGGATTTGGATATTTTCTATTTACGTTAATCATTCCGAATGCCTATCTGTCTACGTTTGGATATGATCATACTACGACTGCGACAAAGGAACATAAGTTAGGGGGCTGGCATACGCTATATATTGGCTTGGGCTGGGATAGTCCTATATCTATTTCTCCTAAATTATCATTCTTGGCGAGAGAAAATCCCTATAATATCTTTTTTTCGGATGAGTGTGCGATGCAGGCTGTATCCAGAGTAAACCACATTCCTCCAGCTTCGTATACTAATATTAAGGAACATTTTGAGTATGCGAAAGAGGCGAAAAGAGCCTTTTCTGAAAACTTCACTGTAGGATATTTTGACATACTAAAGAAACTATATCTCACAGCATTTGAAGAGCATCCTCTGTGGTTCATAGGTTCGTATGTAAAAAAGTTCTTTGTATGCGGGTTAATGTTACTGAAAGATACATTTGCCTATATATTCTTTATTGGGGCAGTATACTTTACGATGAGAAAGAAGTATCCCATACGCATAGGAGGCGTTGTCGGCAAAGAACTATATGGAGTCCTAGTTGCACTTATATTTTTGGGCCTATTGCCGGGATTGATTGCTGTTCCATCCCATGTATACTTGTTAGGAAGTATCGCAGCGATCCAGTCGATATGTTTTCTCGTATTGTTAGAGGTGCTTGTATCTACGCCGTTTTTTAGAAAGGATGAACATGTTAATGGATAGTCTTTATATCGTTATCCCCGCATATAATGAATCTGAGACGATTTGACAAGTGATTGATGATTGGTATCCTATTATTGAAGAACATAACGGGGGGGGAAAATCACGTCTCATTATCATTGATGATGGAAGTAAGGATAATACCTATGAAATTATGTTAGAATGTGCAAAAGACAAGCCGCTTTTTACTCCGTTACAAAAGCCTAACAGTGGACATGGTGCAACTGTCCTTTATGGCTATCATTATGCACTTGACCATGGTGCAGACTATGTATTTCAGACGGATTCCGACGGACAAACTCTGCCGAGTGAGTTTGCGCCGTTTTGGGATGTGCGCGAATCGTTTGATATGGTGATCGGGTGGCGAAAGGGAAGAGAAGACGGCCTCTCCCGTATCTTTGTAACGAAGGTATTGAAATATGTTGTTTACCTCTGCTTTGGTGTATTCGTTACGGATGCCAATACGCCGTATCGTCTGATGAAAGCGGATACACTGCGACGATATATTGATATTATCCCCAAGGATTACAATCTATCGAATGTTATTCTATCCGTTATCTATGCACGAAGAAAATGTGCTGTTAAGTATATGCCGATCACTTTCCGTCCGCGTCAAGGTGGGGTTAATTCCATCAATATGAAACGTATTTTCCGGATCGGGAAAAAAGCATTATCTGATTTTCGTGAGATTAATAGGAAGCTCCGATGAGTGCATTAAAGAGCCTATCGCTGAGTCGGCGACAATTATTCCTCTATGCACTCTTTGGTGTCCTTACAACGGTAGTGAATATTGCGGCCTATAGTCTATGTACTCGTGTTTTTGATATTTCAATGCCAATTAGCAATGCTTTTGCGTGGTTTTTTGCCGTCCTGTTTGCTTATTTGACACAACGGTGCTGGGTCTTTGAAACTTCAGCACATACGATATTGTCAGTCATACGTGAGGCAGTATCCTTTTTTGGGTGCCGTGTTTTCACAGGGATTTTGGATATGGGCGTGATGTATATCGGAATTGAGTTGCTGCATGGAGACGATTTAACTGTAAAGTGTGTGGCGAATTTCTTAGTGATATTGGCGAACTACGTTGGGAGCAAATTGATTGTCTTTCATTCAATGACGAAATAAAATGAGATTAAGCGAAGTAGAGAGGTGGATTCTAATGCCGCAATACGATTATCTGGTTGTTGGTGCAGGTCTCTTTGGTGCTGTTTTTGCGCATGAGATGAAAGAGCGTGGGAAACGTGTTCTTGTTGTTGAAAAGCGCAGCCATATTGGTGGTAATGTCTATACAGAAAATATGGATGGCATTGAGGTTCACGCCTATGGAGCGCATATCTTTCATACGAATCAAAAGTCTATCTGGGATTATGTCAATCAATTTGTCTTTATGAAGCCCTTTGTCAACTCTCCTGTTGCGAACTATCAGGGGGAACTTTACTCTCTGCCGTTTAATATGAATACGTTTTATGCTCTGTGGAAAGTACGGACTCCACAAGAGGCTATGGAGAAACTTGCAGAGCAGCGGGCTGAATTTGCAGATGTTGAGCCGAAGAATCTTGCGGAACAGGCGTGTAAGCTCGTGGGGCGTGATATCTACGAGAAATTGATTCGTGGATATACAGAGAAGCAGTGGGGACGTAAAGCAGAAGATCTTCCAGCGTTTATCATCAAGCGGCTTCCTGTTCGCCTAACCTTTGACAACAATTATTTTAATGACACGTTTCAGGGGATTCCGAGTGAGGGATATACTGCTCTTGTTGGGCGTATGCTTGAGGGCATCGATGTGCGTGTGAATGTAGATTTCTTTCATGATCGAGACGAACTCGAAAGACTGGCATCGAAAATTGTTTTTACAGGACGTATTGATCAGTATTTTGACTCCTGTTATGGTGGCTTGGAATATCGCAGCCTCCGCTTTGAAAATGAGCGGCTCTCCGTGGAGAACTATCAGGGTGTCGCTGTTGTCAACTACACGGATGCAGAGACACCGTATACGCGTATTATAGAACATAAGCATTTTTCGCCTGTGGATACGTCATATACAATCATTACGCGTGAATATCCGGAGAATTGGACAGAGGGGCGCGAACCGTATTATCCTGTTAATGATGAAGGGAATATGCGTCGTTACGAAGAGTATCGAAAGCGTGCAGAGGAGACGTGTCCTCGCTTGATCTTGGGAGGGCGTCTTGGAACCTACCGCTATTACAACATGGATCAGGTGATAGAACAGGCATTGGAAGCTGTTCGAATGGAAAACGAATAGGCTTGTTTAATTAGGCATGAAGAATTCTTGTACTCGTCTGCCGCAAGGAGAATAGCGGCTGTTCCCTTTTTTCCGACAATGGTATCGAATTTCCAGTTCCCGAAGGTGTTGCGTTCATTTATGGACATCGGTTTGGCTCGACCATAGATTGTGTCAGGTGCATATTTGTGCTCTATGATACAGGTTTCTACATACTCGATGAACTCCTGTGCCACATGGAATTTAGAAGGCTTTTTACAGTTCTCACTGTTATAAAGTTTTTTACTATTGATTCTGTTTGGTGTGCATGGGGGAATATGATAAATAATGCTTCATTTCTGGATGAGGCATTAAACAAGATATATCATATCCTTGCTCATAAAGTTCATTGGTATCACTATGATGAGCTGACAAAATTGGGAAATCCGCGTCATCCTCTCTATGTTAAATCGGGAAGTGGTTTAAAAACATTCGATATCGATGCATATATGATATTAAGAAAAATGTTGGTGTCGTAAAATAGGTATGAGGATTTTTATAATGAGGTGAATTTTGATGAATTACCGTACAATCAATTTTCCCGAAAATAGCTTATTTCTTGTCACGGGCGGCGCTGGGTTCATAGGCTCGAATCTGGCAGAGGCAATCCTTTCGATGGGGCACAGGGTGCGCGTGCTGGATAATCTGCTGACGGGCTACGAGAAGAATATCGCAGGATTTCGTGACAACCCGAAGTTTGAATTTATCCAGGGGGATATTCGCGATGCCGCGACGTGCAATCGTGCGTGTGAGGGCGTTGACTATGTGCTGCATCAGGCTGCAGAGGTGAGTGTTCCGGAGAGCATCGAGCAGCCGGTCAGCTATACGATGACGAATATCATCGGCACGGTGAATGTGATGGAGGCGGCGGCGAAGCATGGCGTAAAGAAGATGACCTATGCCTCAAGCGCAGCCGTCTACGGCGACGATGAGACGATGCCAAAGCGGGAGGAGATCGTCGGACGGCGGCTCTCAACGTATGCGGTGACGAAATTCGTTGATGAGGAGTATGCGTATCAGTATACGCTGAATTATGGCCTCGACTGCTATGGGATGCGGTACTTCAATGTCTATGGGCGGAGGCAGGATCCGAACGGGGCATATGCGGCGGTGATTCCGAAGTTCATCGAGTGTCTGCTCCGCGATGAGCCGCCGACGATCAACGGCGACGGGGAGCAGTCGCGCGACTTCGTCTATGTCGAGGATGTTGTTCAGGCGAATCTCCTCGCGTGTGTCGCGCCGCATGAGGCGGCGGGCAAGGCGTACAATGTTGCTGCGGGAAAACGGTCGAGCCTCAATGAAATGTATGCCGTACTCAGGAAACTCTTTGGCAAAGATCTGAAGCCTGTCTTTGGACTCGAGCGCAAGGGGGACATCCGGCACAGCGGTGCGGATATTTCGAAGATAAAAAAGAACCTCGGCTATGCACCGGAGTATGATTTCTCACGGGGCATTACCGAGGCGATCCAGTGGTATAAAGAGAATCTGTAGGAATGAAAAGGGCAGTATCGTGTTCCGTGATGGTGGGGAATACGACACTGCCTTTTTGCATTCGCATATCTGCATGGAGGAGGTAAAACGTTTCGTGGAGAGAATATATACCGTGAGAACTAAGGAATCGCTGATAAAATGAAGTCCGTCAGATTGACGTAGATTTTTTCGTCCGAACAAAGAGGCAAACCGGACGCATAGCAGGGCTATGTGGAGGATCGCGGGCACAGTGCGGGCAAAAAAGATGCGTCAAGATGGCGTGGCTGAATTTATCAGTGCTTCCCTAATTACATGGAGTGATAAGGTATGTATGGATTAAATAGTGAACAATGGAAGCAGATCTATCATATCTTAGATGAGCATCGTGACGATATTCGGTGGGTCAAACTTTTTGGATCACGAGCCAGAGGGGATTATCGTGAGACATCTGATGTTGATTTGGCTATTGGGTGTGAGCGTGATCTGAGAGGTGTGTTGAAAGGGGCCTTTGAACAGAGTAGGCTGCCCTATACATTCGATATTGTTCTTTATGACGATCTGGCACATGGAAAATTACGAGATCGAATTGATGCAGAGGGCAGGCTCCTTTTTTGCATTGACAAGGGGAAACGTGTTATGACAGTGGAGCGGATTCATCTGAAATGGGAAAACTATCACCGTGCATTGGGGCGGCTGCAAACTGCGCTTGAAAAAGATGCGGATACGGATGATATGTATTTGGATGCTACGATTCAGCGCTTTGAGTTTTGTTTTGAGCTCGCTTGGAAGCTGATGAAAGTAGTTCTGGAATATGAAGGCAGCGAGGTCAACAGTCCACGCAGTACGATTCGTGAAGCGTGGAAGCAGGGACTCATTGCGGATGCTGAGGCGTGGCTGGATATGATGGAGAAACGAAATCTGTCCGCGCACACGTACGATGAACATAGTGCGTGGGGGATTTATCGGGTAGTCAAGGAGAGATATATTGCTCTTTTGACGGCTCTCGATGCGAAGATGCAGGAGTCCACACACCGTTCTTCGTAATGATCTCTGTGATAAACTCATCATCGGTCACATCGAAGGCGGGGTTATAGACCTTTATTCCCTCGGGCACCATGCGCTCGCTGTACCACATTTCGGCGACTTCGGCGGGGGCTGTTCGATGTGGATGTCGGCGCCGGTGGCGGGGTATGATATGTTTGGTCGAAGAAAGACGTTGTCCTATTATAGAAATGTATGGAGTCCCAAGATGACAGAAGAAGAACTTTTAGAGAAACTGGAATTCGTCCAAGAAATGAAATGTGAAACTCGGACACTGGAGCTGAAAAGTGCTGC
Source organism: Centipeda felix (assembly GCF_900186465.1). GTDB lineage: Bacteria > Bacillota > Negativicutes > Selenomonadales > Selenomonadaceae > Centipeda > Centipeda felix. The sequence goes on along the minus strand of NZ_LT891958.1, from coordinate 137,841 downwards.
AACTTCTTGTCCGAAACGTTTGTATGATACATTGTCCAGCTTCTCGAATCAGGATGATGGCGGTGTCATTATTTTTGGTGTTTCAGAGGAGGAAGGGTATAAAGAGGTTGGCGTATACGACCCCCATGATATACAGAAGAAGATCAATGAGCAATGCTTGCAGATGGAGCCTAAAGTTCGGCCCTTACTTACTGTTGTGATGAAAGATGGAAAGACGTTTGTATCGGCTGAGATTCCAGGGATTGATTTAGCAGAACGTCCTTGCCATTACCAGGGGAAAGGACGCCTGAAATCTTCATATATTCGTGTCGGTGACAGTGATGAGCCGATGACGGAGTACGAGATATATAGTTATGAAGCTTATCGTAAGAAGTATCAAGATGATATTCGTGTGGTTAATCGCGTAAGTTTTTCTGCTCTTAATCGAGATCTGTTGGAAAGCTATGTCAAGGAACTAAAAAGCGGGAGACCGAATTTGTCTCAAATACAGGACGATGATATTTACGAGCTCATGAGTATTCGCCGTGATGGTGAAATAACGCTTAGTGCGGCGTTGATTTTTAGCCCGTATCCGCAAGCATACTTCCCACAGCTTTGTATTACGGCTGTTGTAGTTCCAGGCGTGGAGATGGGCGATACGGGAGAATCTGGAGAGCGCTTTGTAGATAACCAGCGCATTGAAGGGAATATATCCGATTTGCTTGATGGAGCAATTCGATTTGTCAAAAAGAATATGGGGGTAAAAACGGTGATTGATCCTGATACAGGGCGTAGAGAGGATCAACCTGAATATCCTATTACGGCTGTGCGTGAAGCCGTTCTAAATGCTCTAGTGCATCGGGATTACAGTATTCACACGGAAGGTCAATTCATACAAATTCTTATGTTTTCGAATCGTATGGAGATACGTAACCCCGGAGGTCTATATGGGCGAATTCGTGTTGATCAGTTAGGAAAGGTGCAGCCAGATACTAGGAATCCAGTACTGACATCTATTTTGGAATCTTTGCATATAACGGAGAACAGGTACTCTGGAATACCCACGATACGCAGGGAGATGGCACGGGCTGATTTGCCTGAGCCAGAATTTATTGATGATCGTGGAAGCTTTCTGGTGAAACTATACAAAGGAGGAAGGCCCCCGGAAAATAAAGCACGATTTGATGAGTTTGAAAACAGCCTTATCATATTCTGTAAGACGCCTCGAACGAGGAGGGAAATTTGTGATTTCCTAGGGCTCTCATCTGTTACCTATGTCATTAAACGTCACGTAACGCCGCTTGTGAAACGAGGCTTAATCAAGCTCAGTATTCCAGAGAAGCCTACGAGTCCAAAACAGTTATACTATAGTGAATAGGCGAGAGAAAAGAATCAAGAAATGAAACTAAAACTGAAATATCATTTTAGTTTTTAGTTTTGTATTTCTCTTTTTAGTAGAAAACCGAAATATGAAACTAAAAACTGAAATGTTGTTTCGGTTACTTATTTAAGATTCTTGGAAGCATTCCATATCCCATCCTCCGTCACAATCGCCGTCACCAGCTCGTGATCGGTAACGTCGAACGCTGGGTTATACACGTTCACACCCTCGGGAGCCATGCGCTCGCTGTACCACATTTCGGTGACTTCCTCTGCGGGGCGCTGTTCGATGTGGATGTCGGCGCCGGTGGGGGTGTTCATGTCGATGGTGGAGGAAGGGGCGCAGACGTAGAAGGGGATGCCGTAATGTTTGGCGAGTATGGCGACCCCGGAGGTGCCGATTTTGTTCGCTGCATCTCCGTTGGCGGCAACGCGGTCGCAGCCGACGAAGACGGCGTCGATCCAGCCGTTTTTCATGACGGTGGATGCCATGTTGTCGCAGATGAGGGTGACGTCCATGCCAGCCGCACTGAGTTCATACGCGGTGAGGCGCGCGCCCTGGAGTAGGGGGCGTGTCTCGTCGGCAAAGATGCGGAAGTTGTAGCTTTTTTCGTGTCCAAGGTACATGACGGCGGTGGCAGTGCCATATTTGGCGGTGGCGAGCTGGCCTGCGTTGCAGTGAGTGAGGAGTCCGTCGCCAGGCTTTACGAGGGTGAGCGCGTGCTCACCTATTTTTTTGCAGATGTCGATGTCCTCCTGTTTGATGTGGAGCGCTTCATCGCGAAGGAGCCTGCGGATCTCTTGGATGGATTTCCCCGCGTTGGCCTTGACGATGCGCTCCATACGGTTCAGTGCCCATGAGAGATTGACGGCGGTGGGGCGAGAGGAGTTCAGGTAGTCGGACGCCGCGTGAAAGTGGCACGCGAATGTGTCGTAGTCCTCGGTGTCGATTTCGAGTGCGGCGAGGTAGATGCCGATGGCAGCGGCGTCGCCGATGGCAGGTGCACCGCGCACCTGCAGTTCACGGATGGCCGTCCAGATTTCGCCCTGTGTTTTGAGATGGAGGTATTCGGCGCAGTTCGGGAGTTTTGTTTGGTCGATGATGACGAGGGCGCGTTCGCTGTCGTCGAGGGCGACGGTTTCCATATCGAGGATGTTGGTGCTCATTGTATGCCTCCTAAACTGTCGGATACTTCCATTGGGCGAGTTCGTCCGCCGGGATGGTCTCCGGCTCGTGCCCGAGGACGGTGAGGGTGCGGTAGTAGATGTCGGCGAGTTCTTCGACGTAGTTTGCACGCAGGAGAGCTTCCTTGAGATCGGCGGCAACGGCGACGACACCATGTGCCTGCATGAGGGCAACGTCTGCGATGGAGAGGGGGGCGAGGACGTTCTCTGCCGCGGCCTTCGTTCCCGGTCGCCCGTAGGGCGCGACAGGCACGTAACCCTTGCGGCAGCTAAGGAGGGAGAGTTCGTAGACGATGGCAGGGATGGGCTTATTCATGACGGCAAAGGCAGTTGCTGTGCGCGAGTGTGTATGTGCGACAGCGTGCACGTCGCTGCGGTTCCGATAGATGGCGCAGTGCATCATCAGTTCGCTGGTTGGACGCTTTCCGCTGCGCGCTTCGACCGTATGCCCTGCACCGTCGATGACGACGATGTCGTCTGTCTGCATCTCCATGCGGTCCACGCCTGTCGGTGTGATGCAGATATAGCCGCTTTCTGCGTCGCGGATGCTGAAATTGCCCGCGCGGTGCCGGCACAGTCCGTCGCGCTCTGCCTGCTGTGCGCAGCGGAGTACCGTTTCTTTGATCGTTTCCAACATGGCGTTCTCCTCCTTTACGTACAGTCTATATTTTAGCGAAAATTCACGGGATTTTGCAAGTATTTTCCCGCAGAAAATAGTGAAAATGAGTGCCAATCAAAGGATAAATGGTTTGACTTTTATTGGGAATGGTTTATAATATAAAACGTAATGAGCGCGCGGCAGGAAAGCCCTGCGGCGCATGTTGTATAGGGACACACAGGGGGTATTTCAATGGCAGTAAAAGTTGCTATCAATGGATTCGGTCGTATCGGTCGTCTTGCCTTCCGTCAGATGTTCGATGCGCCCGGCTATGAAGTCGTCGCAATCAACGATCTGACGAGCCCGAAGATGCTCGCCCATCTCCTGAAGTATGACTCCACGCAGGGTCGCTATAAGTATGCAGATTCCGTTGAGGCCGGTGAGGACTCCATCACGGTCAACGGCAAGAAGATCAACATCTATGCACAGGCGGATGCAACGCAGATCCCCTGGGGCAAGCATGATGTCGATGTCGTGCTCGAGTGCACGGGTTTCTACACGGCAAAGGCAAAGGCTGAGGCACATATCAAGGCCGGCGCAAAGAAGGTCGTCATCTCCGCTCCTGCGGGCAGCGATCTCCCGACGATCGTCTTCAATGTCAACCACAAGACGCTGACGAAGGCGGACAAGGTTATCTCGGCAGCATCCTGCACGACGAACTGCCTTGCGCCGATGGCAAAGGCACTGAATGATCTCGCTCCGATCAAGAGCGGCATCATGACGACGATCCACGCCTACACGGGCGACCAGATGCCGCTTGACGGCCCGCAGCGCAAGGGCGACCTGCGCCGCAGCCGTGCAGCAGCAGTCAACATCGTCCCGAACTCGACGGGTGCAGCAAAGGCGATCGGCCTTGTCATCCCCGAGCTCAACGGCAAGCTCATCGGCTCGGCACAGCGTGTTCCGACTCCGACGGGTTCGACGACGCTCCTCTACGCGGTGGTCGAGGGCAAGGTCACAGTTGATCAGATCAACGCACAGATGAAGAAGGAGTCGACGGAGTCGTTCGGCTACAATACGGACGAGATCGTCTCCAGCGACATCATCGGCACGACCTATGGCTCGATCTTCGATGCGACGCAGACGATGGTCAGCGATACGGGCGACGGCAATACGCTCGTCCAGGTTGTCTCCTGGTATGACAACGAGAACAGCTACACGAGCCAGATGGTTCGCACGATCAAGTACTTTGCTGAACTCGGCTGATAAGTAAACATTGTTTTCTTGGGTGGGCAGAGGTCTTTTCTGCACTCCCTCAGCATACGATCTTTCGAGGTCCGGCCGATGTTTGGGCCGGACCTCGTTTCTTTTAGGGAGCACTGATCCATTCAGCGATTCCTTTATGGAGGAGACAGCATGAACAAAAAGACAATCAAGGATATCGACGTCAAGGGGAAGAAAGTATTCGTCCGCGTGGACTACAACGTCCCGTTCGATGCCGAGATGAACATCACGAACGATACGCGCATGGTGCGCACACTGCCGACGCTGAACTATCTGCTCGACGGCGGTGCGGCACTCATCATCGCCTGCCACATCGGCCGCCCGACCGAGGCACGCGAGGAGAAGTTCAGCACGAAGCATCTCGTGAAGCATCTCGCGGAGCTCCTCGGCCGCGAGGTCAAGTGGGCATCTGACTGCGTCGGCCCCGAGGCGGAAAAGCTCGCGGCGGCACTGAAGCCGGGGGAGGTGCTGCTTCTCGAGAACCTGCGCTATCACAAGGAAGAGAAGAAGAACGACCCTGCCTTCGCAAAGCAGCTCGCGTCGCTCGCCGATGTCGCTGTGGACGATGCGTTCGGTGTCGCGCATCGTGCGCATGCATCGAATGCGGGCGTGCCGAAGTACATTGAAACAGTTGCGGGCTTTCTGATGGAGAAGGAGATCAACTACATCGGCAAGACGCTTGAGACGCCGCAGCATCCGTTCGTTGCGATCATCGGCGGGGCGAAGGTCTCCGACAAGATCGGCGTCATCAGCAATATGATCGAGAAGGTCGACACGATCATTATCGGCGGCGGCATGGCACACACCTTTGATGCGGCGAAGGGGCTGCCGATCGGCGACTCCCTCTGCGAGCCGGATAAGATGGATCTCGCACGTGACCTCCTCAAGAAGGCGGAGGCAAAGGGGGTCAAGGTTGTCCTTCCGCTCGACGTTGCCGCTGCGAATATGTTCCCGCTCGCCGACGAGGCAAAGTGGAAGGCCGAGGGCAAGGTCAAGATCGTCGACGTCGACCAGGTTGAAAATGGCTGGCAGGCGCTCGACAGCGGTCCGAAGACCTCCGAGGAGTACGTCAATGCGCTGAAGGGCGCAAAGACGATCATCTGGAACGGACCGATGGGCGTCTTTGAGTGCGACGAGTTTGCAAAGGGCACACTGGCAGTGGCAAAGGCGGTTGCGGATGCGACCGAGGCCGGTGCGACGAGCATCGTCGGCGGCGGCGACTCCATCGCGGCGCTCAAGAAGACGGGGCTGACGGACAAGATCTCCCACGTCTCGACGGGCGGCGGCGCGACGCTTGAGTTCCTTGAGGGCAAGGAGATGCCGGGCATCGCGGCCATCGCAGACAAGTAAGAACATCTACGTTTGATACAGAAGGAGAAAACTATGGCACGGACTCCGATTATCGCCGGAAACTGGAAAATGAACAACACGATCGCAGCGGGTGTTTCGCTCGTCAAGGAGCTCATCCCGCTCGTTAAGGATGCAAAGGCCACGGTCGTCGCCTGCCCGACAGCAACGGCACTCGCCGCTGTCGCCGATGCGGTCAAGGGAACGAACATCCACATTGGTGCGCAGAATGTGCACTGGGAGAAGAGCGGCGCCTATACGGGCGAGATCTCGACAGATATGCTGAAGGAGATCGGCGCAGACTACGTCATCCTCGGACACAGCGAGCGCCGCGACTACTTCGGTGAGACGGATGAGGGCGTCAACAAGCGTGCCCGTGCTGCATACGCGGCAGGCATCACGCCGATCATCTGCTGCGGCGAGTCGCTTGCGGTCCGTGAGGCAGGCAAGTACATTGAGCACGTCGTTGCGCAGATCAACGCCGCGCTCGAGGGCTTTACGGCAGATGAGGCGGGAAAGCTTGTCATCGCCTACGAGCCAATCTGGGCGATCGGCACGGGCAAGACGGCGAGCTTCGAGCAGGCTGAGGAGGTCTGCAGGGCGATCCGCGAGGCAGTCGCGAAGAAGTTCAATGCGCAGACAGCCGACGCGATCCGTATTCAGTACGGCGGCAGTGTCAAGCCGGCGACGATCAAGGATCTCATGAAGCAGCCGAATGTCGACGGTGCACTTGTCGGCGGCGCTTCGCTGAAGGCACAGGATTTCGCGGCAATCGTGAATTTCTGATGATCGTACCCTCATTTTGTATGGCGTGGATTTTCCGCTCGGCGGGAATGAAGCGCCATACGAGTTTTGAGCAAAAGCTCTTAGAAAGATGTCAATATTATGGCAAAACTAAAGAACGCACCTGTTGCACTCATCATCATGGACGGATTCGGCGATGGCGATCCAAACGATCTGAAGTACAATGCCATTGCGATAGCAAAGACGCCTGTGCTCGATGGCCTGATGAAGGAGTTCCGTCATACGGAAATCCAGGCATCTGGTGAGTACGTCGGTCTGCCGGACGGTCAGATGGGCAACTCTGAGGTCGGCCACACGAATATCGGCGCAGGGCGCATCGTCTATCAGCAGCTTACGCGCATCACGCGTGACATCAAGAACGGTGACTTTTTCAAGAACAAGGCGCTGCTCACCATCGTGCGCGGGGTCAAGGAGCACGGTGGTGCGCTGCATGTCATGGGCCTGGTTTCTCCGGGCGGCGTGCACAGCCACGATGATCATCTTTTCGCCGTGCTCGAACTCGCGAAGCGCGAGGGACTGACCGAGGTCTGGATTCATGCCTTCCTCGACGGGCGCGACGTGCCGCCCAAGAGCGCACAGGAGTATCTCGAGGCGGTCGAGAAAAAGGCGGCGGAGATCGGCGTCGGCAAGATCGCTACGGTCAGCGGGCGTTACTACGCTATGGATCGCGACAAGCGCTGGGAGCGTGAGCAGCTCGCCTATGAGGCGATTGCCCACGCCAAGGCAAAGACGGTGGCGAAAACCGCTGTGGCAGGACTGCTCGCATCGTACGCGGATACGAGCGAGAAGCCCGAGGGCGTGACGGATGAGTTCGTCGTGCCGTTCGTGGTCGAGGGCTATCACGGCATGAAGAACGGCGACGGCGCGATTTTCTACAATTTCCGTCCCGACCGTGCGCGTCAGCTGACGCATGCCTTTGTCGATGCAAAGTTCGACGGCTTTGCGCGCGACGAATCGCTGAAAATTCCCTTTGCGACATTCTCGGAGTACGAGGCAGGGATGAACGCACTCGTGGCGTTCCCGCCCGAGGAGATCGACAACACCTTTGGCCAGTATGTGCAGGATCTCGGTTATACCCAGCTGCGCATCGCGGAGACGGAGAAGTACGCACACGTTACATTCTTCTTCAACGGCGGCGTCGAGCAGCCGTACAAGGGCGAGGACCGCATTCTCGTGCATTCCCCGAAGGTGGCGACCTATGATCTGCAGCCTGAGATGAGCGCGATCGAGGTCACGGACAAGGTCGTCGAGGCGATCAAGTCCCGCAAGTATGACTTCATCATCCTCAACTATGCCAACTGCGACATGGTCGGACATACGGGGGTTGTCCCGGCAGTTGTCAAGGCGGTCGAGACGGTGGATACCTGCGTTGGGCGTTTCGTTGATGCCATCCGCGAGGTCGGCGGTGAGGTCTGTATTACCGCAGATCATGGAAATGCAGACAAGATGTGGGACTACGACAACAATCAGCCGTTTACGAAGCACACGACGAACCCCGTACCGTTCATCGTCGTTTCTGACCGCGTGAAGGACATCCACAAGGGCGCGCTCTGTGATATTGCACCGACTCTCCTCACACTCGCAGGTCTTGCGATTCCGAAGGAGATGACGGGCAAACCGCTCATAACGCTGAAGTAAGATCGTTTTGTTTGAAAGGACGGGTGCGTATGCACCTGTCTTTTTCGTTTGAAAGAAAGCGGGCGGAATGGTATACTAAATCTATTCATTTCATGATCGGAGGTCTTTATGCTGCGATTTTTGGTGCTTCTGCGTGCCATGCGGCGCAATATTGCCCTGCTGCTCTACGCGATGCTGCAGCGCGATACGCCGCGCGCCGTGAAATTTCTCTTTCCGCTTTCACTGCTTTATCTTATCAGCCCGATTGATATTATCCCGGATACGATTCCTCTATTCGGTGCAATGGATGATATGGTGATTCTCCCTGCGGCGACGTCGCTGCTGATCCGTATGCTGCCCGCGCATACGCGCATGGAGGGTGAACGCCGTGTGGAGCGCTACGGCACGTGGCTGCTTGTAGGGGCCTCTGTGCTCATGCTCCTGTGGATTGTCATCTTTGTTTGGGCACTCGTGAAGGTGCTTTCGTGAGGCTCTATATTGCGGAGAAGCCGAGCGTCGGCCGCGCGCTTGCCGTATGTCTTCCTGCGCCGCACCGCAAAGGCTCCGGATGGATTGAGACGGGCGGCGGCGTGGTGACGTGGCTCTTTGGTCACGTGCTGCGTCAGGCTGAGCCCGAGGAGTACGATCCTGCGCTGAAACGCTGGCGCGCGGAGGATCTGCCGATCCTGCCGAAGGAGTGGCATCTCGTTGTCAATGAGAGCGCGGCGCAGCAGTTCGCGGTGGTGAAAGGGCTGATCACGCGTGCCGATGAGATCGTGCATGCCGGCGACCCTGATCGAGAGGGCCAGCTCTTGGTGGATGAGGTGCTGGACTTCCTCGGCAATACAAAGCCCGTGCGCCGTATTCTCATCAATGCACTTGACGATAAGAGCATTCACGATGCGCTGAATGATCTGCGCGACAACGAGGATTTCCTTCCGCTGAAGCTCTCGGCACTTGCACGGGCGCGTGCGGACTGGCTCATCGGGATGAATCTCTCACGCGCCTATACGCTCGCGGCGCGGCGAGCCGGGCATGCGCGGCTCGTCCTGCCCATCGGGAGGGTCAAGACGCCGACGCTGGCACTCGTGGTGCGGCGGGAGCGCGAGATCGAGCACTTTACGCCCGCGACCTACTATCTTGTCGATGCACTGTTCCGCACAGAGGCAGGGGAGTCCTTTCGTGCGCGGTGGAAACCGTCGGAGGAGCGTACGCCGCTCGATCCTGAGGGGCGCCTCGTGGATCGGGCAGCAGCAGATGCTGCTGCGGCGTCATTCGGCGAGCCGCCCGCAGACGGCGTGGTGACGAAGTATGAGCGCAAAAAAAAGGAGGAGCCGCCGCCGCTGCCCTTTTCGCTCTCGGCACTGCAGGTGCTCGCAGGCAAACGCTACGGCTATGAACCTCAGCAGGTGCTCGATACGGCACAGAAGCTGTACGAGGAAAAACTGACCAGCTATCCGCGCTCGGATGCAGAGTATCTGCCCGTGAGTCAGCACAAGGATGCGGCAAAGATTCTCGGCAACCTTGCCGCGCTCTCTGATACGCCGCTTGCGGGGTGGGCACGGGCGGCCGATGCCGCGCAGAAGTCGCGCGCGTGGAACGACGCAAAGATTTCGGCACATCATGCGATCATCCCGACAACCGTGCCCGTGAACCTCGCGCGGCTCACAGCGGTGGAGCGCAATATCTACGAGCTGATCGCGCGTGCCTACATTGCGCAGTTCTGTCCGAACTATGTCTACGATCAGACGAAGGCAGAAGTGACGCATCACGGTGAGACGTTCACGGCGCGCGGACGTACGGAACGTACGGCGGGATGGCGCACGATGTACCGTGCGGGGAAGAATGAGTCCGAGGATGCGGAGAAGGAGGACGAGGAGGACGAGGAGAGTACGGTACTCCCGCCGATGAAAAAGGGCGACGCGGCGGCGTTCGTCTCGGCAGAGACGAAGGAGCGGCAGACAAAGCCGCCCGCACGGTTTACGCCCGCGACGCTCCTCCAGGGGATGAAGGAGATTCACAAGTACGTCAAGGACGAGGCGGCGAAAAAGATGCTGCGCGATGTGTCCGGCATTGGGACGGAGGCGACGCGTGCGAGCATCATCGAGGATCTCATCCGCCGCAAATTCCTCCATGCTGCGGGAAAGAAGAAGGTGCTGACGCCGACGGCGGAGGCATATCTCCTTATCGACGCGCTGCCCGATACGATGACGTATCCCGATGCGACGGCGATCTGGGAGGATCAGCTGCACGCGATGGCGGACGGCGTGGGGACGCCCGAGGAATTCCTCGCGGGGCAGGCGGCATTCGCACGTGATCTCTGCGAAGCGGCACGGACGGCGCAGATCACGGGAGGCGAGGGGATACCATGTCCTGCCTGCGGGCGCGGCGTCATGCTGAAACGCAAGGGAAAGCACGGCGATTTTTGGGGCTGCTCGGCGTTCCCGCAGTGCCGCATGACGGCGGATGATGCGGGCGGCAAGCCGAACTTTGCGGGACGGCGTGTGCCGCGCGGTTCTGCGGACGGGATGGGGGCACATCCCCCTGCCGCCGCGATGACGGCGCGCCGCAGCTACACACCGACGGCAGATGAGCAGGCGGAGATGGATGCGCTGTTTTTTGACCAGTAAGGTGAGCCTCCTCTGTCGCTCATGGCGCCCCCACCACCGCAAGCGGTCCCCCCCGCAGCGGCGGGGGAGGCTTTGGGAAACGCGGACTGCCAAGCGAATGCGCTAAGATGGCTGTGTCGAATTTATCCGTGTTTCCCTAACATTTAGATCTGGTTTGCAGGAGGATACGATGGACTTTACATCACTTGGCGTGCCCGAGCCGCTCGCGGCGGCACTGGCTGCGCGCGGCATCACGGAGCCGACGGAGATCCAGCGGGAGGTGATTCCTGCCGCGTGCACAGGCGAGAACCTGATCGGCGAGGCTCCGACGGGGACGGGCAAGACGCTCGCCTACCTCCTGCCCGCACTCATGCGCATTGACCCCGCCGTGCGCGCGGCACAGGTACTCGTTCTCGCACCGACGCATGAGCTCGCGATGCAGATCGCGGGCGCCGCGCGGGATCTTATTCAGGCGGCAGGGCTCTCTGTCAGCGTGCAGGCCCTCATCGGCGGGGCGAATGTACAGCGGCAGATCGACGCGCTGAAGAAAAAGCCGGCGCTCATCGTCGGCTCTGCGCCGCGCATCGTGGAGCTGCACCGCCTCCGCAAACTGAAACTGCAGGAGGTGCGCCTCTGTGTGCTCGATGAGTTCGACCGCCTCCTCGACAAGCAGCACAGTGCGGAGGTGCGTGCCGTTCTGCACCTCCTGCCCCGTGAGCGGCAGATGCTCCTCCTCTCGGCGACAGCGGCTGTGGCGGCTGTGCATGCGGCAGAGGAACTCTGCGCACTGCGCATCATCCGTGCGGCAGTGCAGGAGACGACGTGTGAAAACTACTATCATATTGTGCCGTTTCGTGATAAAATAAAGGCTGTGCAGAAATTGGCGCGCCGCCTGCCGATTCGGCGGGGACTGGTCTTTGTCGGGCGCAGCTTTGACGCAGAAAAAGCGGCAGAGAAGCTGCAGTACGAAGGCATTCGTGTTGCCGCCCTGCTCGGCGGCGAGCGGCGCGATCAGCGGCGCGCCGCTCTCAATGCAATCCGCACGGGGCGTGTACAGCTTCTCATCTCCACCGATCTTGCTGCGCGCGGCCTGGATATCGAGGATGTGGACTATGTCGTTCAGGTCGATTTGCCCGAGGACGTGCGCACCTATCGTCACCGTGCAGGACGGACGGCACGCGCGGGCAAGGAGGGCACAGTCATCTCGCTTGTCGATGCGAAGGAAGTGGAGCGGCTGAAAGCCCTCGCTGTCCGCATGAAACTTGATTTGAAAAAGATCAATTGATGTTCCTTCCCAAAGGAGGCCTTGACTCGTGGACATATTGCCCACACTACTCGATTTACTGCTCGTTGTCTTTCTGATTTTCATGAATGGGTTCTTCGTCGCGGCAGAGTTCTGCTGTGTCAAAATCCGTCCGTCACGTCTGGAGACCCTGATCGCCGAGGGCGTCAGCCGTGCAAAGTACGCGAAGCAGCTGACCGATCATCTCGATTCCTCGCTGTCTGTGACACAGCTTGGCATCACGCTTGCTTCACTTGGCCTCGGCTGGGTGGGTGAGCCGGCGATTGCCGTGCTGATCCTGCCTGTCACGCAGAGTGTCGGACTCCCTGATGAGGTCGGGCACACGGTCGCGCTCGCGATCGCCTTTACGCTCATCACCTCGCTCCATATCGTGCTCGGCGAGCTGACGCCGAAGTCCATGGCCATCGCCAACGTGGAGCGCATTCTTCTCGCGATTTCCTTTCCCATGGTACTTTTTGGCCGCGTGATGCGCCCCTTTGTCTGGGTGCTCAACACGGTGGCCAATCATATCAGCCGCAAGCTCGGCTACGAGGCCAAAGGCGAAAACGAGGATGCCCATACGGAGGAGGAGATTCGCCTCCTGATGAAGGAGAGTTATCGTCAGGGGCTCATCAACAGCACGGAGGCGGACTTTGTTGACAAGGTGTTCTCCTTTACGGAACTGAATGCACGTGAAATCATGGTGCCGCGCACGGATATGATCTGTCTCTATCTGGATGACTCGCCCGCCGACCGCATCAAGACTATCATCGAGGAGCAGCAGACGCGCTATCCTGTCTGCTACGAGGACAAGGATCACATCATCGGCTTTATCCATGTGAAAGATCTCCTGCCGCCGCTCATGCGCGGGGAGCGGCTGAATCTGCGCCGCTACATCCGCAAGGCACTCATCGTACCCGAGAGCATGGACGGCAGTATCCTCCTGCGCACGATGCAGGAGCAGGGCTCGCAGCTGGCTATCGTCGTCGATGAGTACGGCGGAACGGCGGGCATGGTGACCGTCGAGGACATCATCGAGCAGATTGTCGGCGACATCCGCGACGAGTTCGACGTCGAGCGCGAAAGCGTCGAGTGGCGCGGGCTCGATATCTGCTCCATCGACGCAAAGCTGCTGCTCGAGGAGGTCGACGATCTCCTCGGCGTCTGCATCGTGGATGAGGATGTGGACAGTATCGGCGGCTGGCTCTATGACCAGCTCGGCGAGGCACCGCGCGTCGGGCAGATGGCGGCGCATGCGGGCGCACTCCTCTATGTGGAGGAGGTAGAGGGCATCCGCATTACACGCGTACTGCTGCGTATGCCGCATACGATGCTCGTGGTACAGGAGCTCCCGGCCGCCAGCGGGGAGAAGTGACGGAATCCGCATGGCGGTGCGGATACATTTCGCTTGCCACGTTTGCGTTCTCTGTGTTATGATTACAAAATATCGTTCGTTTTAAGAAGGAAGGGGCTTTTTCTTGCTCACGCTTTTAATGGTACTGGATGCAATCGTCGCGATCATCCTCATCGCGTCTGTGCTCGGACAGGAGGCAAAGTCTGCCGGCATGGGCGGCTTGGACGGCGGCGAGGATACGGTGTTCTCGGGCAAGGCACGCGGCATGGACGCGCTGCTCGCACGCGTGACCGTCGTGTTCGCGATACTGTTCGGGGTGATTACGATCATTATCGCGCGGTTGTCGAGCTGACCGTATCCGTGCAGGAGCCCTGCTGCCGCTCTGCGGGGCAGGGCTTTATTTTGGGATGCATGGAATCATTTTGTGAAAGGGGGATACGTCATGCATTTACTGGGCGCAGAGCCTTTTTTTCTGCCGGGCGGACGGCATGGTGTCCTCCTCATTCACGGATTTACTGGGCTTCCCGCTGAGCTGCGACTCATGGGGGAGTACCTTCATGCGCGCGGCTTTACGGTGCTCGCCATACGACTTGCGGGGCACGGGACGACAGCAGAGGATCTCAGCCGTACGGAGCATGAGGACTGGATGGACTCTGTGCGTGACGGCTACGCGATTCTGCGTGGTGCGTGTGACGACATCGCCGTCGTGGGGCACTCGATGGGGGCGATCTTTGCCCTGTTGCTTTCGGTCGAGGCGGAGGTCACCTGTGTTGTGAGCCTCGGTGCGCCACTGATCATTGCGCGTGAGCAGGGGATCGAGCATCTGCCGACGCGCGCGGCGAGCGTCGGCCGCTATGTGCCGAAGGCGCGCCGCAAACTGGAGAACGTCCCGCAGGGAGCGAACAACACCTATCGGCGTATGCCGCTCGTCTCCGTCCATGAGATGATGGATGTGATCGCCGCTGCCCGCAGCGAGCTGGGCAAGGTGCGCGCGCCGCTCCTGATCGTCCACGGAGCGCGTGACCATACGGCGGATCCAAAGAGTGCCGAGGAGCTGCGCGCACACGTGGCAAGCACGGACTGTGAGACGGTGATTCTCCCTGATGCGGGGCATCTGCTTCCGCTTGACGAGGGGGTCAGGGAACGCGTATTTGAGCGCACGGCAGATTTTTTGGAGAAGGCTGTGCAGGGAAGAAGATCGTAGAAACGAAAAAAGAGGAAAATATGGAACAGGAACAACTGGATACGCTCAAGGAGAGGGTCTACGCCTTTATGCGGGAGGACGCCTATCGCCCGCTGCCTGAGGCGGAGCTGCGTACGGGGCTGGGGCTCCCGGAGAGCGAAGGGAAGGAGCTCTCCGATGCTCTTGCCGCGCTTGAGGCCGAGGGTGCGGTCATCCGCAACCGCAGCGGCCTTTACGGGCTGCCGAGCCGCATGAATCTCGTGGTGGGGCGGCTCTCCATGTCGCCGAAGGGGTTCGGCTTCATCATCCCCGATGTGCGTGAGACGGAGGAGGAGACGGATGTCTTTGTCCCCGGCAGTGCGATGGGGACGGCGATGCACGGTGACCGCGTGGTCGCACGCGTCACGCCGTCCGAGCAGCCGGGACGCGCGCGTGAGGGGGAGATCATCCGCATCCTCGAGCGCGTCAATACGCATATTGTCGGCACGTTCGAGCGCAGCAAGGCGTTCGGCTTTGTCACACCCGACAGCACGAAGATCGGGCGCGATGTCTTTGTGCTGAAAAAGGACTTTGGCGGGGCAAAGACGGGCAGCAAGGTCGTCGTCGAGATCACGAAGTGGCCGGAGCAGCGCAGGAGCGCTGAGGGACGCGTCGTCGAGGTGCTCGGCAAGACGGGTGACCCCGGCGTGGACGTGCTTGCTGTCATGCGCGCCTACGATCTCGATGAGAAGTTCCCGCCCGATGTTGCAGAGGCGGCGGCGCACTGCCCGAAGGATCCGCTTCCCGAGGAGTATGCAGGGCGGCGGGATCGACGTGATTTCCCCATCGTCACGATTGACGGCGAGGATACGAAGGACATCGACGACGGTGTCTACGCCTATGAGAAGGACGGCGGGTTCTTCCTCGGCGTCTACATTGCCGATGTCAGCCACTATGTCCGTGCGGGCGAGCCGCTCGATCGTGAGGCAGCGCGGCGCGGGACGAGCGTCTATCTCGTCGACCGCGTGATTCCGATGCTCCCGAAGGAGCTGTCGAACGGAATCTGCAGCCTGAACGAGGGCGTAGATCGTCTCTCAATGGCGTGCGAGATGGAGATCGGCATGGACGGCGAGGTCAAGAACTATGAGATCGTGCCGTGCGTGATCCATGTTGCGCGCCGCCTAACCTATACGCTCGTCAACCGCGTCCTTGCCGGTGATGAGCCGTTCGTCTCGGACAACGGCGACATCCGCCCGATGCTTGAGACGCTTCGCCGTCTGCGCGAGGTGCTGCGTGCCAAGCGTCATCGGCGCGGCTCGATTGACTTTGAGCTGCCCGAGGTCAAGGTAAAGCTCGATGCCGATGGACATCCTGTCGCGCTCGAAAAGCGTACAGGCTCGATTGGCGAGTCCATCATCGAGGAGTGCATGCTCGCGGCAAATGAGACCGTGGCGCGTCACATGGAGCTGAAGGAAGAGCCGTTCGTCTACCGCGTGCATGAGACGCCCACCTCTGAGAAGATCGAGCGTCTGCAGAGCCTCCTCGCCGCGCTCGGCCTGCGCCTCCATGTCGATGAGGACGGCAAGGTGCGCCCCTCCGACATCCAGCAGGTGCTCGACCGCGTTAAGGGACAGCCCGAGGAGCGCATCATCGGGGCGGTCGCCCTGCGTTCGATGCAGCAGGCGCGCTATTCGACGGCGAGCCTTGGGCACTTTGGCCTTGCGGCGCGCTACTATACGCATTTTACCTCGCCGATCCGACGCTATCCCGACCTCCTCGTGCATCGTCTCCTCCGCGAGACGTTTGCCACGGGACATATCGCGGCGGAGAAACGCGAGCGTCTGCGTGCGCTCCTCCCCGAGGCGGCGGAGCACTCCTCAGCGCGTGAGCGCATTGCCATCGAGGCGGAGCGCGAGACGACCGATATGAAAAAGATCGAGTACATGGCGCAGTTCGTGGGCGAGACCTACGAGGGTGTCATCAGCGGCGTGACGGCGTTCGGCATCTTCGTCGAGCTCGAGAATGGCGTCGAGGGGCTGGTCCACGTCTCGACCATGGTCAACGATTACTATACCTACGTCGAGGATCAGTATGCGATGGTGGGCGAGCGCACGGGCACGCGCTACCGCCTCGGCGATACGGTGACCATCATCATCACGCGCGCCGACGTACAGGCGCGGACGCTCGACTTCGTCCTGAAGGACAACGGCGTCTACGACCCGAACGCGGCCGCTCCTGCGAAACGCGGCGCTGCCCCGCGCCCCGCGAAGAAGGATGCGGGGGCAGAGCAGACGCGCGACGGACGGCAAGCCGGCCTCGTGGCACAGTGAGCGCGGCGGAAAGCCAAACGCAGACCGCCCGCCACGCGGCGGGCGCAGCGAGAGCCGTCGTGACGATGAGCGCAGTGGACGCGACTATCACCGCGTCAAGGTGACGGGGCTCAACAGTGCGGTCTGGCCCGATCCGCCGGGCTACCGCAGCCGGAGTGAGGAGCCGGAGCGGACGGAGAAGCCGCGCCGTGCGCCGCGCCCCGCACGCCGCATGAACCGCAAGACGGAGGGCGGCACGCGAGGCACCGAATGAGGAACATCAATGGGAAAGAAAAACGATGGCGTACGGATCGCCTGTGAGAACCGCAAGGCGCGGCACGACTACTTCATCCACGAGACCTATGAGGCGGGAATGGAGCTGGTCGGTACGGAGGTCAAGTCCCTGCGCGCCGGCAAGGCAAATCTGCGCGACAGCTACGCCTACATCAAGAACGGGGAAGTATTCCTCGACCACATGCACATCAGCCCCTACGATCAGGGCAATCAGTTCAACCATGACCCGTTGCGCGTGCGCCGTCTGCTCATGCACAAGGCGGAGATTCTGAAGCTCTTTGGCAAGACGCAGGAAAAGGGCATGACGCTCATCCCGCTGAAGGTCTATTTCAAGCACGGACGTGCAAAGCTCGAGCTGGCACTCGCGAGCGGCAAGCATAACTACGACAAGCGTCAGTCGTTGAAGGAAAAGGCGGCAAAACGCGAGGTGGAACAGGCACTAAAATCACGTCAGCGCGGATAGCAGTATTTTTGGACGGAGGATTTATGCAGGAAAAGGAAGCATCGCCCGCCCTTCGGCGCGGGCTCAAGAACAGGCATCTCCAGATGATCGCCCTCGGCGGCGCAATCGGTACGGGGCTTTTCTACGGCTCTGTCTCGACGATCGCGCTCGCGGGGCCGGCGGTCATGCTCGCATATCTGCTCGGCGGCATCATGATTTTCTTCATCATGCGGATGCTCGGCGAGATGGCAGTGGATGAACCGGTCTCGGGCTCCTTCAGTCACTATGCGGGAAAGTACTGGGGCGACTTTCCGGGCTTCCTCTCCGGCTGGAACTACTGGTTCAATTACATCATCGTCTCTATGGCGGAGCTGGCGGCGGTCGGCATCTATATGAATTTTTGGCTGCCCGATCTGCCGCAGTGGCTCTCTGCGCTCGTCTGTCTCACGGTCATCACCATCCTCAATCTCACGAATGTGCGTGCCTATGGGGAGATGGAGTTCTGCATGGCACTTGTCAAGATCACGGCGATTGTGCTCATGATTGGGCTCGGCGGCTGGCTGCTCGTGACAGGGGCACCGTTCCCCGAGAACGTCAGCAACCTCTGGGCGCACGGGGGCTTCCTGCCGAACGGCTGGTGGGGCTTCCTCCTCGCAACGGCGGTCGTCATGTTCTCGTTCGGCGGCGTTGAGCTGATCGGCATCACAGCGGGGGAGGCAGAGGATCCCGACCGCACCATCCCACAGGCGATCAATCAGGTGATCTGGCGTATCCTCATCTTCTACGTCGGCACCATGGCGATTCTTATGGCTCTCTGGCCGTGGAACGAGGTTGGTGCGGATGCGAGCCCCTTTGTCCAGATTTTCCGTAACGTCGGTATCCCTGCGGCGGCACATATCCTGAATTTCGTCGTGCTCACGGCGGCAGTCTCGGTCTACAACTCCGCGATCTACAGCAACAGCCGTATGCTCTATGGACTCGCACAGCGCGGCGATGCACCGCAGGCACTCTGCCGTCTCTCACACCGCGGGGTGCCCGTGCGCGGCATTCTCATCTCCTCGGGGATGACGCTCGTTGTCGTCTTTCTCAATTACTTTTTCCCGGGCGATGCATTTCTCTATCTGATCGCGATCGCAACCTGCGCGGCTGTCATCAGCTGGACGACCATCGTCGTTACGCATCTGAAGTTTCGTGAGCAATGTGCACGTGAGGGAAAGCCAATCAAATTCCGCACGCCGTTCTATCCGTGGATCAACTACCTCTGCCTCATCTTCCTCGCGGGGGTTGTCATCATGATGGCACAGATCCCCGGGATGCAGATTGCCGTGCCGATCCTGCCCGTATGGCTGATCGTGCTCTGGCTCGGCTATCGGTCGAAGCGAAAGAGTGAAAAAGCATAATCGCCTTCCCCGCTATGACGGGGAAGGTGGACCGCGAGCGGTCAACGTCAACCAATCACACGTCGCTAACGCTCGTGTTCTTGGGACGTTTTCGCATACGACCTGTTTCCCAATCAGCTGCGCCCTATGGGCTTGCTTCTTGGACAGGCCAGCAAGCGGTGGAAGGGGCACACAAAAGGCGCTGCACGAAGTCTTTGGCTTCGTGCAGCGCCCTTTTCATGTGGTGCAGTGATTGTGTCGCAGCATCTCTATGTTTTTTGGTGCACATCCATTGTCCGCATCTTTGCGCATTGGTCGGGTGTGAGGGCGATCTTGCCGCGGTCGAGGGAGAGTATCCCCTCTGCACGGAGGCGTTCGACGCTGCGGTTGACCGTCTTCAGGCTCGTACCAATGGCATCGGCGATGTCTTGCCGCCGCATGGGGAGACGCACGGCGGCATCGGTCGCAGGCAGCTGCTTTTGCAGGTAGGCGAGGAGACGCGACTGCACCGTTAGGTATTTGATCTGACCGTATTCGTCCGAGATGGGCCAGGATTTTCGTGCGATCATGCAGGCAACGGAAAACGCTGCTGCCGCGTCGTGCTGGAGCCATGCACCGAACGCGTCAATGCTGATGGCGAGCAGATCGCATACCGTTTCTGCCTCACATGTCGCGGCATAGTACGGCGTACCCGCGAGAGCCTCGTACTCACCGAGGAATGTTGGCGGGTCGGCGATGGCAAACACATACCGATCGCCGCTTGAGAACTCGTTGATAATGCGCACGCGCCCCGCGAGGAGGATGTAAACCGTGTCGGCGTGCGTTCCCTTACAGCGGATGATCTCGTCGGGCTGGAATGTGAGCGGACGTGCCGTGCGCAGGAGGTGCGGCGGCACTTCGGGAAATGACGGCAAAAGCATGGTGATGCTCCTCTTTGTATGGAAATCGCTGGATGTATCATTTCTCCTCTATTTTAACGAAAAAATTTCGTGCTGAAAAGTCACATGTCCTTTTTTTTCGCTTATTTTATTTGATATACTCGGATTAAAGGGAGGATGAGATATGAGTTCGAACAACGTGCCCAATAGGCGCGTGGAGGTGATGGCGGGGCTGACATCGTTCTTTGCCATCTCGTACATCGTCATCGTCAACCCGCTGATCCTTGCGGACGGGGGGAT
The DNA here is from genome assembly GCF_900186465.1 of Centipeda felix. Taxonomy (GTDB): domain Bacteria; phylum Bacillota; class Negativicutes; order Selenomonadales; family Selenomonadaceae; genus Centipeda; species Centipeda felix. Next base: position 117,638 of record NZ_LT891958.1, on the reverse strand, counting down.
CCCGGCGGAGCTGAGCGTGTTTGCGACGATCTTCGCCTCGGCGATCGGGTGCCTGTTGATGGCGTTTTGGGCGGATGCGCCGATCATTCTGACGCCCGGCATGGGCATCAATGCGTTCTTTACGTATACCGTCGTGGTGAACATGGGGTTCCGCTGGCAGGAGGCACTTGCCATTTCGCTTGTCTCAGCACTCATCTTCTTTGCGCTGGCGGTGACGCGTGCAGGCAGGATCCTGGCGGATGCCGTGCCGAAATCACTGAAATACGCAGTGACGGCGGGCATCGGACTGTTTCTCGTGGAGATCGGTCTGGAGAAGGCAGAGCTGATCCGCGCCGGCGAGAACTCGATCCTCGCGCTCGGCGATCTGCGGAATCCCTCTGCACTGCTCGCGCTCCTCGGCCTCGTGCTGAGCTTGCTGTTTTACCAGCGGCGGGTGAAGGGTGGATTTTTCATCGCCATCCTCATCGTGACGGTCATTGCCAATGCGCTCGGACTCGTCCAAGCCAATACGATCGAGATCGATATGACGCGGCTCGGCGAATACGGTGCGCTGCTCTTTGCAGAGGACTTCTCCTCCATGCTGACCGTTTCGTTCTGGCTTGCGGTCTTCTCGATGACGATGATTCTCGTCTTTGAGTCCATCGGCCTGCTCGAAGGACTGCTGCCCGATACGGAAAAATTTCGCAATGCATTCCGCGCATCGTCCCTGACGGCGGTGCTGTCCTCGGTGCTCGGAACGAGCCCCACCGTCGCTGCCGCAGAGAGTGCGGCGGGCATTGTCGAAGGGGGGCGGAGCGGGCTGACGGCACTCGTCGGCGGCGCGTTGTTCCTGCTCACACTCGTCTTCATTCCGCTGCTCGCCTACGTTCCACAGGCGGCGGTTGCGCCCGTCATCATCATCACGGGCGCACTGATGATGCAGCATCTAGAGAACATCCAGTTTCAGGATTTCTCCGAGTGGTTCCCTGCGTTCCTCATCATCGTGCTCATCCCGCTGACGAACAGCATCTCTACAGGGCTGGCGTTCGGCTTCGCCGCACACCCCATGATGAAAGTGTTCACGGGACGCCGCCGTGAGCTTGGAACGCTCTCCTACGTCCTCGGCGTACTGTTTCTCCTGCAGCTCGTCTTTGAGGCAGCACAGTGACATAGACCGCTATGGCGGTTTACGATAAAATTTTTCTATCATGACGAAAGAGAGGTACACATTATGCCAACCCCACACATTGCCGCAGCGAAGGGCGAAATCGCCGAGCGTATTCTCCTGCCGGGCGACCCGCTCCGCGCCAAGTACATCGCCGAGAATTTCCTCGAGGGCGCGAAGGAGTACACGAACATCCGCAATATCCTCGGCTACACCGGCATGTACAAGGGACATCCCATCTCCGTGCAGGGGACGGGCATGGGGATGCCCTCGATCTCTATCTACGTCAATGAGCTCATCCGTGAGTACGGCTGCAGGACGCTGATCCGCATCGGCAGCTGCGGCGCGTGCCACAAGGATATCCATATCCGCGACGTTCTCATCGCACAGGCGACGACGACCGACTCCTCCATGCCGCGCAACATCTTCGGCGCTTCGGTCAACTTTGCACCGGTGGCGGACTTTGACCTGCTGCGTCACGCCTATCAGGCAGCGGCGGACAAGGGCATCGCCGTGCGCGTCGGCAACGTGATGTCGCAGGATCGCTTCTACGATGACGAAATGGACATCCAGAAGCTCGCGAGCTACGGCGTCCTTGGCCTTGAGATGGAGGCTGCGGCACTCTATCTCATCGCGGCGAAGTTCGGCGTGCGTGCGCTCGCGCTCTTTACCGTCAGCGACCACCTCGTCAGTGACGAGCCGCCCTCCACGGCGGAGGAGCGTCAGACTTCGTTCAGCGAGATGATCGAGATTGCACTGGAGGCGTCCATCGCCTAACGGAGGAAGGAGACGGCAATGGCTGGTATCAAACGCGTATTCATCATTGTGCTCGACAGCTTTGGCATCGGGAATGAGCCGGACGCAGCGGATTTTGGCGACGGGAAATGCAATACACTCGCGTCGCTGACGACCTCGCCGGAGCTGCACGCGCCGAACCTCACAAAACTGGGCCTCTTCAACATCGACGGCGTCGGCTGCGGCACGCCGGCAGACAGCCCCATCGGCACTTTTGCCCGCCTGCGGGAGCTCTCGCGCGGCAAGGATACGACGATCGGACACTGGGAGATCGCGGGCATCGTCTCCGAGCAGCCCATGCCGACGTATCCGAACGGATTTCCGCCCGAGATCCTCGCGCGTCTCTCGGCGGCGTGCGATGGAAAGAAGATGCTCTGCAACAAGCCCTACTCCGGTACACAGGTGATCCACGACTACGGGCGTGAGCAGGAGGAGACGGGCGGTCTCATCGTCTACACGTCGGCAGACAGCGTGCTGCAGATCGCGGCGAACGAGGCCGATGTGCCCGTCGAGCGCCTCTATGAGTACTGCTGTGCGGCGCGCGAGATCATGCAGGGCGAGCACGGCGTCGGGCGCATTATTGCACGCCCGTATGTCGGCAGCTATCCGAACTACAAGCGCACCGCGCATCGTCATGACTTCTCCCTCGATCCGACGGGCGATACGATGATGGATGCGCTCGTGCGCAAGGGCTGTGAGGTCATCGGGGTCGGCAAGATCAGCGACATCTTTGCGGGGCGCGGCATCACGCGCAGCACAGGCGTCAACGAGAGCAACGCCGACGGCATGGAAAAGACGCTCCGCATCCAGCAGGAGGACTTCACGGGACTGTGCTTTGTCAACCTCGTCGATTTCGACATGGCGTATGGGCATCGGCGCGACATCGCAGGCTATGCGCGCGCGACGACGGAGTTCGACGTGCAGATCGGCACGTTCATGGAGAATATGCGCGAGGACGATGTGCTGATGATCACAGCGGATCATGGCTGCGACCCCGGCGCCCCCGGCACCGACCACACGCGTGAGTATGTGCCGCTCCTCGTCTATGGCGCACGGATCCGTCCGAACACAAATCTCGGGACGTATCCGACGTTCGCCATGATCGGCGCGACGGTGGCGGATATGTTCGATGCGCCGCTGACGACAAAGGGCGAGAGCCTGCTGCCGCGCATTCTTGCCCGCTGAGGAGGATGTACCCATGCGTATGTATGACCTGATTACGAAGAAGAAGCACGGCGGCGAACTGACTGCCGAGGAACTGCGCTCTATGGTCGAGGGCTATGTCGCGGGGGAGATTCCGGACTACCAGATGTCCGCCATGCTGATGGCGATCTGGTTCAGCGGCATGACGGCGGAGGAGACGACCGCACTGACGATTGCCATGGCGGACTCGGGCGACCGTGTCGATCTTTCGGCGATTGCCGGCAAGAAGGTGGACAAGCACTCGACCGGCGGCGTCGGCGACAAGACGACGCTCATCTGCGCACCCATTGTCGCCGCCTGCGGGGGACGCGTCGCAAAGATGAGCGGGCGCGGACTCGGGCATACGGGCGGCACCGTGGACAAGCTGGAGGCAATCCCGGGCTATGAGACGGCGATCTCGCGGGAGAAATTCTTCTCCATCGTGAACGAGTGCGGCGTCTCGGTCATCGGGCAGTCGGGCAACCTTGCGCCGGCGGATAAGAAGCTCTACGCACTGCGCGACGTGACGGCGACGGTCGACTCCATCCCGCTGATTGCGTCCTCGATTATGAGCAAGAAGCTCGCCGCAGGCTCGGACTGCATTCTGCTCGATGTTAAGACGGGTTCTGGCGCGTTCATGAAGACGCTCGACGATGCCATCGCGCTCGCGCAGACGATGGTCGCCATCGGCGAGGGGGCAGGACGGCGCACGGTTGCGCTGATCACGGATATGGATACGCCCCTCGGTCACGGCATCGGCAACAGCATCGAGGTCGCAGAGTCGATGGACGTGCTGCGCGGCAAAGGACCGCGTGATCTGACGGAGGTGTCACTCCAGCTCGCGGAGAACATGCTTTACCTCGTCGGCAAGGGGGCGATCAAGGAATGTCGCCGCATGGCGGAGCAGTCGATTGCGGACGGATCGGCATTCGAGACGTTCTGTACGATGGTGCGGCGGCAGGGCGGTGACGATGCCGTGCTGCGCGACGCATCGAAGTTCCCGCAGGCGGCTGTGCAGGTGGAGATTCGCGCGGGGGCGGACGGCTATATCACCGCCATGGATGCGGAGAAAATCGGCGAGACGAGCGTTGTGCTCGGCGCAGGGCGCGAGACGAAGGACAGTCCGATCGATTTCGCCGCCGGGCTTATCCTGCATAAGAAGTACGGCGATGCAGTGACGTCGGACGATGTCATCGCAACGCTCTATACCGAGAGCGCGCAGCGCGGCGAAAGCGCGGCTCAGCTCTTCCGTGCGGCGATTACCATTGGAAAAGAGGTGCCGCCCAGCCGACCGCTTGTCTATGCCCGCGTGGAAAAAGACAAGGTCGTACGGTACTAGTCAAAAACTCTTTCGGGGGGAGGATTTCGTATGTTTTTCTTCGTCAACCTGCTCGGCCTTGTGGTGTTCCTCGGCATCGGCGTGCTCGCATCGCGGAACCGCAAGGAGATCCAGTGGCGTTCGGTTGCCTCGCTTCTCACGCTGAACCTCGTGCTCGCGTGGTTCCTGACATCGTTCGAAATTGGCCGCGATATGATTACGGCCGCCGCGAGCGGGTTCACGGAGTTGATCAACATCTCGTACGTCGGCATCGCGTTCGTGTTCCCTGACTGGGTCAACGTACCGCAGATGAACTTCTTTGCGGCAGGGCTTCTGCCGATCCTCTTCGTCGTGCCGCTCTTTGACATCCTCACGTATTTCGGCATTTTGCCGTTCATCATTCGTTGGGTTGGCAAGCTGCTCACGTTCCTCACGCGTGCGCCGAAGTTCGAGTCGTTCTTCGCCATCGAGATGATGTTCCTCGGCAATACAGAGGCACTCGCCGTGTCGAAGCTCCAGCTCATGCGGATGAGCAAGGAGCGTGTGCTGACCATCGGCCTCATGTCGATGAGCTGCGTGACGGCGGCACTCATCGCCGTCTATGTCAAGATGATGCCGGCGGAGTACGTCGTCACGGCGATCCCGCTGAACGTGATCAATGCGCTGCTCGTCTCCTCGATTCTCCATCCCGTGAAGGTTGCGCCGGAGGAGGACACGATTGCTACGCTGAGTGAGGGGGGAGAGCGCGAGCCGTTCTTCTCCTACCTCGCGGAGTCGATTCTCGGTGCAGGGCGTCTCGTCCTCATCATCTGTGCAAACGTCATCGCCATCGTGGCACTGCTCAAGTGCGTCAATGTCCTGCTCGGTCTGCTGCATGCATCGCTTTCGCTCGAGCTCATCCTCGGTGTCGTGCTGTTCCCGTTCGCGTGGCTGCTCGGTCTTGCGCCGGCAGAGGCGTTCCAGATTGCCCAGTACATGGGGACAAAGCTCATCACGAACGAGTTTGTCGTCATGCTGCAGATCCAGGAGATGGTTCCGACGTGGCCGGCGCACATGCAGGCTGTGATGACCGTATTCATCACGTCATTCGCCAATCTCGGGACGGTTGGCATCATCCTCGGCTGCTTCAAGGGGCTGGTTGACCCTGAGCGCAATATGATCGTTGCGCGCAACGTCGTTTACATGATGCTGTCCGGACTGCTGGTTTCGCTGCTATCTGCCGCAATCTGTGGATTGTTTGTCTGGTAGGTACGATCCTCTGGGGGCTGCTGTACGAAATCAATGTACAGCATCATCTTTTTATCATTGTTTTCCTTAGGGAAACAATGATAAAATCAGCTGTGCGAATCGGACGGGCTTCATTTTATCCGCGATTGCTAACGACGAACCTCCTATGAATACAATCTGTTTATTAGACAAAGATGATATTTTGTGATAGAATATCTCTAAAGTCCCACCTGATTAGCGACACAATAATTACAAACGATTCAGATATAACAGCCAGCAAGTATTTTTTCAGAAAGGAGAGACGGATGATATGCAAGGAATGCGGCGCGAAGATCGAGAATCTGACGCGCATCTGTCCGCACTGCGGGGGACGTGCCCTCGTCGATGACGAGCTTGAGACATGGAGCTTCATCGCCGATACGGCCGCAAGTAAACGCCATGCGATGCCGAAGGAAGTCGCACTGAATGCACCGTGTCCGCCGCCGGAGACGATGGCAGCACAGCTGGCGGGACTTGAGCGGCTGCGGGATTACTTTGTGGAGTACAGCAATCTCTATCAGGTGGCAGATGATCTGCGTTATATTGAGAGCGGCTTTTCGCATCCGTCTTTTCTGTTCTGGGGGCTGGCAGGCGGGCTTGCTGCGGCGCTCGTCTATTTCCCGCTGTCGCCCTTTTTGCCGCATTTCGTCTGGACGTATTACTTTGTCCTGTGGGCGGCGGTCAGTGTGATCGGCTATCTGCGCGCGGGGCGGCGCTATGAGCGGCGTGCGGCGGAGTATGCAGTGCTGCGGCGGCAGGCGGAGAACGATCTGCACGTCATGTATAATCACTGCGAGGGGTGTTTCCTTCCACTCGAGTGGACGCCGCCGCCGCGCATCAACCGCATGATTGCGGCGCTGCGCACGGGTGAGGTGCGCTCCGTTCAGGACTATATCGGTATGGATGCACCGATGAAGGCTGCCCGTTCGGCGTGAGGCGGGGCTTATAGTTGAGAGATATGACCAGATGCGAAAGATTTGCTGACGCAGATGCGAAAATGTGCTAAGATAAATGCAGTTATATTTCCGATGCGATAGGAAGAAGCGTTATTATGGCAGAAATTCGTATCAAACGCGTTTATGAGGCACCGGCGGAGGATGATGGGTTCCGCGTTCTCGTGGATCGACTCTGGCCGCGCGGTATCTCGAAGGAGCACGCCGCTCTTTCGGACTGGTGGAAGGACATCGCGCCGACACCGGAGCTGCGCAAGTGGTTCGGCCACAAGGCGGAGAACTTTGCGGCCTTTACCGAGAAGTATCGGACGGAGCTCTCGACGGGGACGGCTGCCCCCACCCATACTAAGACGGTCGCTGAGCATCTCGCAAAGGGGGAGAATGTCACACTCCTCTATGGGGCGAAGGATCCACAGCTCAATCAGGCAGTTGTTCTGCGCGACTGGATGAACGGAATGATGGATAAGTAATACATTGTCACTTTTGATATAGTGATGTCACTTATGTGACGACGTTTGATCAATTATTGGGAAAAGACCGTGATTATTTCAAATCATGGTCTTTTTTTCTTGCGATCAATAACAAAATGCGCTATATTCTATCTGTAACAGCAACATGTGAGCCGGTTCGTAACAAAAGTGAAGGTTGATGGGACAGGGGGATGATGATGCAGGCCGTTGATAAACGGATCCTTATCAAGGCGGCAAATCTATACTATACAGAAGGCTTGAAGCAGAGCGAGATCGCACAGCGGCTCGGCGTGGACCGCACGACGGTCAGCAAGTACCTACGGCGTGCGCTCGCGTCGGGGATCGTACGCATCACCGTCGCGATGGACAGCAACGAGGAACTCGAGAGTGCCTTGGAGCGGCGCTTTGGGCTGCGTGAGGCGTGCGTCGTCGCACACAGCATTGACCTCGAACAGGTCAAGAAGCGCATGGGACAGGCGGGGCTCGGTCTCTTGCGCCGGATTGCGGCCGATGGTCAGACCATTGGTCTGGCGTGGGGGACGAGTATCCGCGAACTGACGCGCTGCGCATCCGAGGAACAAATGCGTGCGGTACGTGCAGATTTTGTTCCGCTTGATGGAGGCCCTGAGAGCCTCGACAGCGAGCTTCATGTGAACACGCTCTGCTATGAGCTCGCAAACGCCTTTGGCGGGCGCAGTCATTATATCTATGCCCCTGCCATTGCGCGCACGGGCGAGATCGCAGAGGCGATTCGACAGGATATAAATTTCGAGCAGATTTCAAAACTTTGGGAAAAGCTCGATGTTGGGATTGTCGGCATCGGCGCCCCCGTCAAATCCTCCAACTTGGTTTGGATGGGGAGTTTCGGCCGGGAGGGGATCGAGAGCCTCTTGCGCAGCGGTGCTGTGGGGGAGATCTGTTCCATGTTTTACGATGCAGACGGCCGCCCCGTGACGAACGAGTTTCATGACCGCATCATTGCCGTCGAGCTCGAGCGTCTCCGCAGCCTGCCATACTGCATCGGCATGGCGGCATCGCGCGAGAAGGTGCCTGCGATTCTCGGCGCCCTGCGCGGCCGCTATATCAATGTTCTCATCACGGATGAGGAGACAGCAAAGATTTTACTCAACGAATAATTCGGAGGTGAGAACAATGTTTTGGCTGATCGTTATCGCGGTGAGTATGTGGGTTCTTCAGCTAGTACTGAGTATTCTCCAGTTTCGCCGCTTTGCCGCGCATGTGCGTGAGCTGCGGCATGAGGGGCGCGTTGCCATCGGCAAGGCAAAGGGACGTTTCGCCGCAGGGGCGATTGTACTCTTTGTGATCGATGGGGACTGCAATATCCTGCGTGGGGAGATCATGAAGGGCGTCACCGTCTTCGCGGGATTCCGACCATTTGATGATTTCAATGGGGTGAATCTTCTCGATCTCGATGAGGAGCATGTCGCCCGCTATGATCGCCAAACGCGCCGCGCCGTACTTGGCGCGCGTGAGGAATATATGATCTATCAGGAGCAGGGCACGGCGTTCGCCGGTTCAGCATAAGACGAATCTCTATTTTTCCATGTGAAAGGAGACAAACGCATGGACACACTCATTCTTTTCGCACAGGGCTTCATCGGGATGTTCAACAAGGGCGGTGAGACACTCATCAGCTGGGTGACGGGCATTATCCCGACGCTGCTCTGTCTGCTCGTCGCGATGAACGCAATCGTTCTCTTCGTCGGAAATGAGCGCGTGGAGCGATTTGCTCATTTCTGTGCGGGCAATCCATTTTCCCGCTATGTCATTCTGCCGTTCATCGGGGTGTTCTTCCTCTGCAACCCGATGGCACTCTCGCTGGGAAAATTCCTTCCGGAATTTTACAAGCCTTCTTATTATGCGGCATCGTCTTCGGCATGCCATACGATGAACGGTATGTTTCCGCATGTCAATCCCGGTGAGATGTTCGTGTTCCTCGGCGTCGCCAACGGCATCACGACACTCGGACTGCCCTATACGGATCTTGCTGTCCGCTATCTGCTCGTCGGTCTCGTGGTCAATTTCCTGCGCGGCTGGCTGACGGACTTTACGACGGCGTATGTGCAGCGGCAGCAGGGCGTTGAGCTCAGCAAAGAGCCCGCTGTACTGAAGTAAGGAAGAAGGGAGCAATACTATGGCAGAGTATAAAAGTGTTGTCGTCTCGGCAGGTTCGGGCGGCTTTGGCGGTCCGCTCACACTGACGCCGGATGAGAAGCGGCATAAAATCGTCAATATCACGGGCGGGGTCATCTCGGATGTTGCCCTTCGCCTCGGTGAGATGACGGGCGCAGAGGTCGTGGATGGCTTCAAGACCAGTGTTCCCGAGGAGGAAATCCTCGCTGTGGTCATTGACTGCGGCGGCACGCTGCGCTGCGGCATCTATCCGCAGAAGCGCATCTTTACGGTGAACGTCAAACAGACGGGACCCTCCGGCCCGCTTGCCCAGTACATCAAGGAGGATATCTACGTCTCGGCGGTCAAGCCGAACAATATCGCATTCAGTGACGGCTCGGCAGCACCCGCTGCACCGGCTGCATCCGATGCAGCTGCGGCGGCACCCGCGCCGAAGTACGATACGACGAAGAAGATCACGGAGCAGTCCGGCGGCCTTATGGCAAAGATCGGACAGATGATGGGCGGCATTGTCGCGACGTTCTATCAGGCAGGACGCGAGTCCGTCAATACCATGATTACGACGATTCTGCCGTTTATGGCGTTCGTCTCCATGCTGATCGGCGTTATCCTCGGTTCGGGATTTGGCGACTTCGTGGCGCATTTCATCTCGCCGCTCGCCTCCTCGCCGATTGGTCTCGTCATTCTGGCACTGATCTGCTCCTTCCCGCTTCTGTCCCCGTTCCTTGGACCGGGCGCGGTCATCGCGCAGGTGGTCGGTGTGCTGATCGGCGTTGAGATTGGTCTCGGACACATTCCGCCGAACCTCGCGCTTCCTGCGGTGTTCGCTATCAATGTCCAGTGCTCCTGCGACTTTATCCCCGTCGGTCTCGGTCTTGCCGAGGCAGATGCCAAGACGGTGGAGATCGGTGTGCCCGCTGTCCTTTACTCCCGCTTCATGACTGGCCCGCTTGCGGTTATCATCGCGTGGATTGCCAGCGCGGGGCTGTACGAGAACTAATTGTAGGGAAAAGGAGAATATGCAATGAGCTGGCTGAATCTTGAAGGAAAGACTGCGATTGTTACCGGGGGCGCGTCGGGGATCGGCAAGGCGGTCGCCGAGGAGTTTCTGGCACAGGGCGCGAATGTCGTCGTCTGCGATATGAATCCGCAGGCACCTGCCTTTGATGAAAAGCAGGGCAAGATGCTCTACGTGGTCACCGATGTGACAAAGCGCGACAGCGTTGCGGCAATGGTCGCGGCGGCGAAGGAGAAGTTCGGACACATCGATATTCTCGTCAACAATGCGGGGATCAACATCCCGCGCCTTCTGGTCGACCCGAAGGATCCGCATGGGAAGTATGAGCTGGACGACGCTGTCTTTGACAAGGTGACGGCGGTCAACCTCAAGGGGGTCTATCTCTGCGCACAGGAAGTCGGGCGCGAGCTCGTCGCACAGGGCCACGGCGTCATCATCAACATGAGCTCGGAGAGCGGTATCGAGGGCTCTGAGGGACAGAGCATCTATGCGGCGACGAAGAATGCGGTCAATTCCTTTACGCGTTCATGGGCAAAGGAATTCGGCAAGCTCGGCGTGCGCGTGGTCGCGGTGGCACCCGGCATTCTTGAGGCAACGGGGCTGCGTACCCTAGCCTATGAGGAGGCGCTCGCCTATACGCGCGGGATCACCGTCGATGATCTGCGTAAGGGCTATGCGAGCACGAAGACCACACCGCTCGGACGCAGTGGAAAGCTCAGTGAGGTCGCCGATCTCGTCGCCTACCTCGCTTCGGAGCGTGCATCCTATATCCACGGCGTTACGTACAACGTCGCCGGCGGTAAGACGCGAGGCTGACAACCAAATATGACAAAACGCCGCCAACGGGGCATAGAGCCCGTTGGCGGCGTTTTCGTATCGTATTGTTTTCACCGCTCTGCCGAAGTGACGCGTGAGGAGAGCACGAGCATGAATACGGCGAGGGAAACGATGCCTACGGCGAGTCCGATGTAGCCGTTTTCGGTCAGTCCGTCGGCGATGTAGCCGATGAGGGAGCAGGAGGCGACGACGGCGACGTAGGGAAGCTGGGTCGATACGTGGTCGAGGTGGTGACACTGCGCTCCTGCCGACGCGAGGATGGTGGTGTCGGAGATGGGCGATGCGTGGTCGCCGCAGACCGCGCCCGAGAGGATAGCGGCGACAGAGACGACGAGAATGTCGGGCGCCGTCTGTCCGAGGACGGCGATGGCGATTGGGATGAGGATGCCGAATGTGCCCCAGCTCGTGCCCGTCGCGAAGGCAAGCCCTGCTGCAACGAGGAAGAAGAGCGGCGGCAGGAACATGACAACGCCCGCATTGGCGGTGACAATCGTGCCGACGAAGCCGCCGAGGTTGAGGTACTCCTTGCTGCAGATCCCCGAGAGCGTCCATGCAAGGCAGAGGATGAAGATGGCAGGGGTCATTGCCTTGAATCCCCAGCCGAAGCTGTCGCAGAACACGTTGAACGAGACGACGCGGCGCGGCAGGTAGAGCAGCCCCGTAAAGACGAAGGCGATGAACGACCCAAGCACGAGAGATTTTGACGAGTCGCAGTCGGCGAACGACTGTGCAATGCTCTTGCCTTCGTGAATGCCGCCCGTATACAGCATCCCGTAAATGCAGGCGGCGATGAGGACAAGCAGGGGGAGCACGAGATCGATCATTTTGCCGCGTCCTTCGCTCGCTGCACTTGCCGATGCCTCCGCCGTGTCCTGATACTCCTTCGGAATCTCGAACTCCACATTGGACTTCTCGACACTTCTGCGCATCGCTCCGAAGTCACGCCCCGTCCATATAATGTAGAGCATGAAGAGAATTGTCAGCCATGCGTATAGGTTGAATGGGATCGTCTGCAAAAAGAGCATAAAGCCGTCGATGGGCGAGTCCTCCGGCAGGGAGGAGCCGACTGCCGCAGCCCAGCTTGAGACGGGGGCGATGATGCAGATCGGCGCTGCCGTAGCATCGATGATGTAGGCGAGTTTTGTCCGCGCAATCTGAAACTTGTCCGTAACGGGGCGCATGACCGTGCCGACGGTGAGGCAGTTGAAATAGTCATCGATGAAGATGACGATGCCGAGGAGCACCGTGACGAGCGATGCGCTTCGCTTGCCGTGGATCGCCCGTGTCGCCCATTCGCCGTAAGCATTCATCGCACCCGAGCGTGTGATGGCGGCAACGAGAATGCCAAGGATGACGAGAAAGACAAGAATGTTGACGTTGCCGCCCACCTTGTCTGCCATGACCTGAAACATCGTGAGTGTCGCCTGCAGGAAATTCCCTCCTGCAAAGAGCATTGCCCCCGAGAAGATGCCAATGATGAGCGACATATAGACTTCTTTCGTCCAGAGTGCAAGGACGATGGTGATGATTGGCGGCAGAATCGACCATGCGGTTGCTGTCATGAGATGAATGCACTTCCTTTATTATATTTGAGAAATCACGGATACAACAGAGCTTCAGACTGGTGCCGATTTTTCGCCCGATTGAGGAGAAAAAGCAAACGCAGAGCGAACCTATATGGAGAATCACAGGTAAAATCGGACAAAAAAGATGTGCTGAGAGGCACAAGTTGAATTTATCCATGTGTTCTTGCGTATGCAACGGTCTCATTATAACAAAAAAACCGGATTTGGCAAAAATAAATAAAGAAATCGAATCCAAGATAATGGAGATCGTTTCTTAAGTTATTTTTCTTTTAATTTAAGGAAGGAGAAGTAAAGAGTATGACGAATATGTAACATACGAAAATAATGCAGTATTTTATTTTGCTGCATCGATGCATGTGGTCGGCGTGATGGGGCGGCGACACAGGGGAAAGGAGAGAATGATTTGCAGGAACAACGGCAAATACAGGGAAGGGGTATCGGCTTTCAGCTGAACGCGATCACGCTCGTCGGGATTGTCGTGATGGTGACGATTCTCGTCTCGTTCGTCGGCTATCGCGCGTATGATGAACTCCTCACCGTGGGGACGCAGGCGAAGTACAACGAGCTGGGGGACAAGATCCGCCCGGTCTTCAACCGCTATGCCTCGATCAAACAGTCGGGGGAGGGGCTGCGTCAGCGCATCTACACGATGATGCAGGCACCGCCGGAGGCACGCAGCCGTGAGGCACTGAACAAAAACCTTGCGGATCTGATTCAGTCCAACAGTAACCTTGTGGGCGTGGGGGTGGTCTTTGAACCGAATGCCTTTGACGGCAACGACGCCGCACATACGAGCGACCCACTCTCGGACAGCACAGGACGCATGATTTCCTACGTGAGCCGTGAGGGCAGCAGCGTAGAGTTCGAGCCGAGCACGGGCTATGAGACGGCTGATTGGTATACGGAGCCAAAGCGTACGTCCAAGCTCACGCTGACGAATCCGTACTATGAGGAGGTCGGCGGCAAGAAGACTCTCGTGGTGTCGCTCGCCATCCCTCTGATTGTAGATGGGCATTTTGTCGGTGCAATCTCACTTGACTTTGACATGGAGCAGATCCAGAAGGATTTCGAGAAGGCGAGTACGCCGGACAACATCTACCTCCTGATCGATAATGCGGGACGTCTCGTGGCGCATGGGACGAGTCCCGACTCCATCATGAAGGACGCGTTCCAGCTGATGGGATCGACGGAGCAGGATAAGAAGGAGATCTTCACAGACGGTCCATACAGCCTGATGAATGTGTCGCCGACGACAGGCAAGGAGTCGGTCTACGTCTTCTACGCGCTCCACTATGACGGAATTGATACACCGTGGGCGATCTTCTCCATTACGGATAAGGATAAATTTGTCGGTACGGCGCGCGAGATGGTGATCTTCTCCGTTGTGCTTGCCGTGATCTGTACGGTGGTGCTCGTCATCGCCCTCGCAATGTTCATTCAGCGGCGCTTGATCGTTCCCATTGGGGATGTGACGGGGATTTTGACGCGTTTTTCCGATCTCGATCTGGATCACGAGAAGGGAAAGCATGCCGCGATCTATCTGGATCGTGCCGATGAGATCGGCGCGATGATTCGCTCACTCGGGCGCATGGCGAACAGCCTGCGCGAGATCATCGGCAAGATCAACGGTGTCTCGCAGTCTGTTGCGGCGACGAGTGAGGAGCTGACGGCGACGGCGCAGAACACGGCGCACTCGGCGGAGACGGTACGCAAGGGCATCCACGACATCGCCGAGAGTGCACGCGTGCAGGTTGCGGACACGCAGGATGCGGTCGATCATACAGACGAGATTCTCCACCTGCTCGATGACAACCGCAAGGTCATGACGGAGATGAACGAGGCGACGGCGAATATCCAAAAGCGCCAGACCGAGGGCGCGGAGATCCTCGCCGACCTCATGAAGAAGTCCGCCGAGACTGCCAATGCCACACAGGAGGTCTCGCGTGTGGTCGAGGAGACGAATGAGCGTGCGGAGCGTATCGAAGAGGCGAGCGCGATGATCCAGTCCATCTCCGAGCAGACGAACCTCCTTGCGCTCAACGCTGCCATCGAGGCGGCGCGTGCGGGCGAGGCGGGACGCGGATTCGCGGTCGTCGCCGAGGAGATCCGCAAGCTCGCGGAGCAGTCGCGCGGCTTTACGGATGAGATCAACGGCATCATCGGCGAGCTCAAGACGAAGTCGCAGCAGGCGGTCGATACAATGGAGGTCTCCAAGAAGCTGGTCGAGGAGAGCAACGTCAACCTCGAGCGTACGCAGCGTCGCTTCGACATGATTGCCGAGGCGGTCGAAGGCGCGAACAGCGTTGTGACGAAGCTGAACGAATCCTCCGAGAAGCTGACGGAGAAGAACAAGGCGATTGCCGCCGTCAGCAATAAGCTGATGGATATGGCAAAGGAGAACGATGCGACGACGAATGAATCGGAAGCCGCCGTCGACACGCAGACACAGGCACTCGCGGACATCGCTGAGGCGAGCGAGAGCCTTGCCCAGATCGCGACCGATCTGCAGAATGAGGTTGAGCGCTTCCGCCTCTGATCGTTATTTTGTACTTCTATCTGCATATTGACATTGAAAATCCCTGCCGCAGGAATGCGGCAGGGATTTTGCATACGTAGGGGCTTATCGCAGCAGGAAGAACAGCGCGGGATAGACGAGGAAGAAGAAGGCAATGCTCGTCGTGAGAAATCCAGAGATGGTAAAGTCCACGTTGAGATGATAGAGTTTTGCCGCTGTGACAGAGTTGATCGCACCCGGCGTGACGGAGAAGACGAGGATTGCCCCGAGGAGGACGGGATCGTGGACGAAGGGATAGCTGATCGCGAACATAAAGGCGGGCATGACGAGAAAGCGCAGGATGAAGAGGTCGAGGGTGTAGGGCGCGTAGCGACGTGTGCGATGCAGGTTGATGAGCGCACCGACGGGCAGCATACCGAACCATGCACCGAAGTGAATCAGTCCCTCGAATGCCGTGCCCACAGCGGGCGGACGCGCAATGCCTGCCGCGTTGAGCAGGAGCCCCGCCGCCATGCCGAGGATGCTGAGTTGATTCCACGAGAGGAGGATATCGCGCACGCGTAGGCTGACCTTGCCCGTGTCGCCGTGATTTTCATGCTGGAGACAGTAGAACTGCGCCATCGGAAAGACGGCGAGGACGAGCAGGATCGTCTGAAAGATGCCCATGATCTGCGCGTAGCCGAAACCCTGCTCGCCGTAGATGATGTAGGCACAGACTCCGCCGAGGGTGGTGATGTTCGACATCATGGCGTTGCAGAGAAAGGCGCCGCGGTCAAGCGGGTTGTGGTATTTGCGGATGAAGAATGCCCAGCCGATGAACCCCGGGAAGAGGACGATGAGAATGCCATAGACGGGGATGAGCGCGAGATCCCACGAGATCGGGAGTGTCCAACAGCTCATGAGGGCGAGGATGGTGTAGATGACGATGACGTTCAGGCGCAGGATGCGTCGGATGAGGTCATCGGAGATCATGCCGCGCCGATAGAGAAGATAGCCGACGATGAGGGGCGCGAGGAGATCGGTAAAGAGATAGATGATGCGAAAATCCGAACTGTCCACGGGAAGGACCTCCTTCTAGTGTGATGGCTTGTTATGGTGGTGTTTGCACGGGCACCTTCTCTCCAGAAAGTGCATTTCATTTATCGAAATAGGAAGAATGTGATGGGGAAGAGGATGCAGAGGTAGAGAACGGTGGTGACGAGAAAGACGGCGATGGTGTAGTCGACGTTCAGATGGTAGAGACGGGCGGTGAGGGTGGCGTTGATCGCGGCTGGCACGCCCGCGAACAGAACGAGGGAGTTCTGGATGATGGGGTCGCTGATGATGAGCCGTGCCACGATAAAGGTAGCGGCGGGGACGATCAGAAAGCGCAGGAGAATCATGTCGAGTGTCAGATAGATGAAGTGGCGTGCCCGTCGAAAGTTGATGAGGGAGCCGATGGGGAGCATCGCAATCCATGCAGAGACGTGGATGAGATAGGAGAACGTCTCTGCGAGGACAGGTGGGCGCACGACACCGCCCGCATTGAGGGCGAGCCCCGCCGCCATGCCGAGGATGCTGAGCTGATTCCACGAGATGAGGAGCCCCAGAAAGCCGCGTGCGTCAAGGCGGGCGCTGCGCCCGTGGCTCTTGTGCAGGAGATAGTAGTACTGGGCGATGGGGAAGGCGAGCAGGACGAGCACGAGGTTCTGGCACGCACTGCCGATCTGCGCATAGGCAAAGCCGCGCTCTCCGTAGATGATATAGGCGCAGATGCCGCCGAGCGTCCCGATGTTCGAGAGCAGCGCAGAGATGAGATGTGTGCCGCGGTCGATGGAGCTGTGTAACCGCCGTCCGAGGAAACGCCAACTGATAAATCCCGGAAAGAGGATGATAAACGCAAAGAAAAAGGGCAGGACGAGTACATCCTTGGTCAGCGGCAGAGCCCAGAAACTGAAGAGCGAGAGCAGCGTAAAGAAGGCGACGATATTGATGCGGATGAGGCGATTGAGCATCCCGTCGGAGAGCAGGCGACGTTGATAGAGAATGTAGCCGACGATGAGAGGCAGGATCAGATCGGTGACGAGAAAGATCAGCCGAGACATAACTTCGTCCATGCGGACACCAGACTTTCATGCAGCAAATGATAACATTCTATGATATTTTTATCCTAGCACAAGAGGTCCTTGATGTAAACTTAAGGAAGCACTGATAAATTCGGTACAACCATCTTGACGCATCTTTTTTGCCCGCACTTCGGCGGAAAATCCTCCACAGAGCACCACTCTGCGTCCGGTTTTCCACCTCGTTCGGACGAAAAAATCTACGCCAATCTGGCAGACCTCATTTTATCAGTGATTCCTTAGTTGCTCTTGTAAAACGTTCTCAAAATTTTGGGAAGCAAACAGGAAATGCGAAAAAAATGGCGAAATACTACTATATACGATTTTTCATGCCTCTTCGGCACAGTTTATGCGACTGCCGAGAGGGGAGCGGGGGCGCGTGGGCACCCCATGAGGAGGGGACGTTTATGGCAGTAACAGACAAGGGCTTTGGCGCATACGATGTGCGTGGCGTCTATCCGGACGAGGTGAATGAAGAACTGGCGTATCGTGTCGGACGCAGCTTCCCGACGCTGTTTCAGGCGAAGTCGGTTGCCATTGGGCATGATATACGACTGTCTGGACCTTCACTGAGCGATGCACTCGCGAAGGGGCTGACGGAGGCAGGCTGCAATGTCGTGGATATTGGCCAGTGCGGCACGGAGATGATCTACTTCACGACGGCACATCTGGGTCTCGACGGCGGCATTATGATTACGGCGAGCCATAACCCGAAGCAGTACAACGGAATGAAGTTCGTCCGCGCGGAGTCGCGCCCCATCTCAAGCGATACGGGGCTCAAGGACATCGCGGCGATGGCGGTCGGCGGTACCTATCCCGACCCCGCACCCTCGGCGGGACATATCGAGAAGAAGGATATATTGGATGAATATGTTAAGCATATCCTTTCCTATGTCGATGTGAGCAAGCTGAAACCGTATAAGATCGTCGTCAATACGGGCAACGGTGCGGCAGGCCCGATCATCAATGCGATGGAGAAGTTCCTGCCCTTCGAGCTGGTCAAGGTCTATAACGAGCCGGACGGCAATTTCCCGAACGGCGTGCCAAACCCCATCCTGCAGGAGAACCGTGAGGCGACGGCGAAGGTCGTGCGCGAGACGGGGGCGGACTTCGGTGTGGCATGGGACGGCGACTTCGATCGCTGCTTCCTCTTTGACGAGAAGGGCGGCTTCATCGAGGGCTACTACATGGTCGGCTTCCTCGCCGAGGCATTCCTGAAAAAGAATAAGGGCGCGAGCGTCATCTACGACCCGCGTCTGACGTGGAATACGCTTGAGATTGCAGAACAGCTGGGCGGCAAGGCAGTCATGTGCAAGAGCGGCCACGCCTTCATTAAGGACAAGATGCGCGAGGTCAATGCGATCTATGGCGGCGAGATGAGCGCGCATCATTATTTCCGTGAGTTCTCTTACTGCGACAGCGGACAGATTCCGTGGCTGCTCGTCGCAGAGCTGATGAGCGCGGCGGGCGGAAAGACGTTGTCGGAGCTCATGCAGGCACGTATGGATCGCTATCCGACCTCGGGCGAGATCAACAGCAAGGTCGCCGACGCCAAGGCGGTCATGGATCGCATCGAAGCAAAGTACGGTCCGGGCGGCAAGGTGACGAAGGTGGATGGTCTCTCCATCGAGTTTGACAAGTGGCGCTTCAACCTGCGCATGTCGAATACAGAGCCCGTGATCCGTCTCAATGTGGAGACGCGTCAGGACAAAGCCCTGTTAAAGGAGAAGACGGACGAACTGCTCGCGGAGATCCGCGCATAAAGAAAGGGGCTTTTTGGATGAGTCTTGTACTGAAGTCAGGTTTTACGTTTGACTATGACGATCTCTATGGTGAGGGAAAGGTGACCGATGCCGATCTCGCCTCCTACGCCGATGCGCTCAAAAAAGCGCACGCAGCGATGAAGGTCATGCGTGAGACAGGCTTTATCCGTGGGCATCTCTCGAAGGACGGGGAGCCGGAGAAGGTGCTGTTCTCGCAGACGCCGTACATCAAGGAAGGCAACATCAACTCGCCCGCGTCTATCGCACGTCTGAAGGAGCTCGGTAAGCACGTGCAGGAGAATACGGATGTCGTCATTTCCCTCGGCATCGGCGGCTCCTTCCTCGGGAACAAGGTGCTGTTCGACGTGCACTGCGGTGAGCTCTGGAACTCGCTCTCGAACGAGCAGCGGGACAACTATCCGCGCATCTACTTCAGCGGCAACAACATCGACCCGCGCCGTACGGGCGACATCATCAACCACATGAAGGATGTTGCGCAGATCAAGAAAACGCATGGTGGACAGCCGCTGCGTATCATGCTGCTCGTCATCTCGAAGTCGGGCGGCACGCTCGATACGATGTCGAACTTCATGGTGATGTACGATGCGTTCATGAAGGCGGACAATATCGAGGTTGAGGTGGTCGCGGTCACCGATCCGAACGAGGAGAAGCCGACGCTGCTCAAAAAGCTCGCGATGGACAAGGGCTGGAAACAGTTCGCTGTGCCGGACGGCGTGGGCGGACGCTTCACCGTCTTTACCGAGGTCGGGCTGACGCTCGCCGCGTGCATTGGCTTTGATATTGAGAGCTTCCTCGCGGGGGCGCGTGACATGGACGAGGTTTGTCAGAATGACGACCTCTGGAAGAATCCCGCGATGCTCAACGCCGCGCTGAAGTTTGCGGCATCCGAGAAGCACGGCCGCGACATCGAGGTCATGATGCCCTATGGCGACTATCTGAAGTCCGTCTCCGAGTGGTACATTCAGCTGCTCGCCGAGTCGCTCGGCAAGCAGTTCAACAAGGAGGGCAAGGAAGTCTGCTACGGACGTACGCCTGTCGTTGCGGTCGGCACGACGGATATGCACGCGCAGACGCAGCAGCATCAGGAGGGCAAGCTCAACAAGGTGGTGCAGTTCATCCGCATCGACAAGTGGGCAGATGATCTTGTCATTCCGAATGTGTTCCCCGAGGTCAAGAAACTTGCGGATGTGGCGGGTGTGACGATGGGGGCAGCACTTGAGGTAGCGCGCCAGTCAAACGCCGATGCACTTGCGTCGAACAAGCGCTACAGTGCCGTGTTTGCACTGCCGGAGCTGACGCCGTATCATCTCGGCGAGCTGCTCTACATGCTTGCGATGTCCATTGCCTACGAGGGTGAGTTGGCGGATGTCGATGCGTTCGATCAGCCGGGTGTTGAGGCGTATAAGCGCATCATGGGACCGAAGCTGCAAGAGCTGAAGAAAAAGGGCTAAAAAATCCTTAGGCATGCGGTGTGGGAACCGCACGTCTGAGCGTGTGGATATGTTTTTTTGGGGGGGACTGCAGCGGCAGTCCCTCTTTGCTTATCGGAGGCATGCGTGCTCGAACGCTGGAAAGACTATCTCAGTGCGCGGTATCGGCGTCAGCAGGCGGCGGTCGGCGCGGGACTACTCCTACTCCTTTCTCTCTGTGCCATGCTCCATGAAGATCCTTTGCCGACACCTGTGCCGCCTGCGGTCAGCCATGTCGATATGTCCGTGACAGAGGTGCAGGGGCTGTCCGCTGCGGCGGAGGGCAGGGTTCTGCACAACCCGTTTACCATGGCACATGCAGCGGAGGGGGAGACGGGGGCTATGCCAATTTCGCCAAAGCCGCACGAGGAAAAGCTGCCGTCGCAGCCCCCTCCTGCCGCTGCACCGCTGCCGCCGCAGGCACAGCCTAAGGCAGAGACGCCGCTCGTACTGCGCGGTATTGTGACGGGGGCAGACGGACGGAGGATCGCCATCCTCGCTAGAGGGAAGGACAGCGCGGCGCTTGCTGCGGGCGATACATGGCATGGCTATACCCTTGACGCACTAACTGAGCGAACGGCGACACTGCGCACGGCGCATGGCGTCATTACGCTTACGAGGGAGTAAATAGGATGAAGCGATGGATCATCAGGGCTGTGTCCTTTGGACTGCTGCTTTTTGCTGCACCGGTTTCTGCTGCATCCGTGACCGTTGATGTGACGGGCGGCGATGTGCGGTCTGTGCTCCTCGCGGCGGCGCGCATGGGGAATCTGCCGCTCATCGTCGATGACAGCGTGACGGGGACGGTAACGGCGCATCTTACGGGCGAGGCGGAGGAGGTGCTGCATCTCATTGCCGCCGCTCGCGGGATCCACCTTGAACGGCATGGGGATGTGTGGCTGGCCGTCGGCACAGAGGTGCGCGATGCACAGCGGCGCGTTCATACCTATGTCGTCCGCTATGCTGATCCCGAGGAACTCGCCCATGCGGCAAATTTATCCCTCACGGGTGAAGGAAAACGCGCAATCGTGTCGAAAAATAATAAAGATACGAGCGAAAATGAGGACTCGGATTCCGATGCGCCGCAGCGTGTCCTTGTGGATACGGCGACGAATACGCTTCTCTTTTACGGTACGGAGTCGGAGGCTCGTGCCGTGCGTGAGATCGTTTCTGCACTCGACACGGCACCGCGTCAGGTGTCGCTTGAGGCGCGTGTTGTTGCTGTCTCCAAGCGGGCGGCAAAGGAACTCGGCATCGACTGGTCATGGTCATCTCTGCCGCAGTACCCGGACGTCTCACGCGACGTGTCAGGCAGCTGGCACGTCAGCGGACGCAATGCGGGGATGGATGGTACGAGTGCCCCCGGAGTCATACGCTTTGGACGCGGACCCGAGGGAATGCCGTATGAGTTCTACTACACGGCGGCGCTCCGCGCACTCGTCTCGGAGGGCAAGGCAAAGATGCTTGCCCGTCCGAATGTGACGACCGTGCAGGGGCGTGAGGCACTGATCAATATCGGTGCGGAGGTACCCGTGCCGGTCGTGACGACATCGAATAATGTCACGACGACCGGCATCGAGTACCGCGAGGCAGGTATTATCCTACGCTATACGCCGCGTGTCACGGCAGATGGCAACATCGTCGCACGCGTGCACACGGAGGTCAGTACACCTGTTTTTGTTGACGATCTGAAGGCGTATCGTTTCCAAAAGCGGAGCGCGGACACCACGGTCCGCCTGAAAAACGGCGAGACGATGGTGATCGGCGGGCTCATTGACAGCGATGAGTCGCGTACGCTCGCAAAGATTCCGTTTCTCGGCGACCTGCCGCTCTTGGGGGCATTCTTCCGCACGGTACGGACGAGCAGAAATGAGACGGAACTGATGATTTTTCTCACAGCACATGTGTTGGACGAGTGATGAAATACGACGGAAAGAGGAGATCAAGGGTGGCAATCAGAATACTCTTAGCAGACGACCACGCGCTCTTGCGGCAGGGGATCAAGCGCGTACTAAATTTTGAAGACGATCTCGAGGTCGTCGGAGAAGCAGAGGACGGGCAGGAAGCACTGGCGCGCACGCTCATGCTCAAACCCGACATCCTCCTGCTCGATATCAATATGCCGGGGCTGACGGGGCTGGACGTGACGAAGCAGCTGAAGCAGGCGCGCTCACGCGTGAAGATCATCGCGCTCACAATCCACGACAGTGATAACTATGTGCTCGAAATGCTGAAGAACGGGGCACTCGGCTACCTGCTCAAGGACGTCGAGCCGAATGTGCTCATCAAGGCAATCCACATGGTCAACGAGGGCAATCCCTTCGTCTATCCGAAGCTTGCCGAGCGCCTCTTTGGCACGCCCGCGATCTCGGGCGACGTTGGGCGCATGGCGAAGGAAATCTGGGACGAGAGCCGCGGGGAACGCCTCACCCCGCGCGAGATGGACGTGCTCGGCTGCATCGCAAAGGGGCTGTCGAATCAGGACATCGGCAAGGCGCTGGGGCTCTCCGAAAAGACGGTCAAGAACCATCTCACCAGCGTCTTTCACAAGCTGAAGGTGAATGACCGCACGCAGGCACTCGTCTACGTACTGAAGAATAAAATCGTTTCGTTGGAGTAAAGGAAACGGCACGCACGCACAGGAGCAGCGTGCCGTTTTTTGCCTGTTCGATGGAGAGAAAGGAACTATGTATATCAGACTCAGTGCGCGGAGAACCAAGGCATATTATCAGGAGATCATGGCACAGGCGATGGCAGAAACAGATCAGCTGCGGAGGATGTCTCCTGACGTTGCCATGTATGAGGTGATTTATGCGCAGCTGATGGATCTAAAAGAACAGGTGATTGACCGCGGCATGGTGATTCCCAGATCTGTTCTCTACAAACGATATTCCTTGGGCACAATCGCCGTAAAAAATTTCGACGAGGAACATGATCCATACGCGCAGAAACTCTGCGATTGCTATGGCGGGGCCATAGACTATCATAAGATGCCGTAATAAATGAGAAGAATTATCATTGATACTAACCTAATCATCTGATATACTTTTCATAAAGAGGTGATGCTATGTCAGATGTTTTTGAGGGACTCATGATCCCCTTTCTCGGGACGGCACTCGGTGCCGGTTGTGTTTTCTTCCTGAAGGATACACTCAACCGCAGCGTGCAGCGTGGGCTGACGGGCTTTGCTGCGGGCGTCATGGTGGCGGCATCGGTCTGGAGCCTTCTCATCCCTGCGATGGAGGGTTCTGCTGATCTCGGGCAGTTTGCCTTTGTTCCTGCCGTCGTCGGCTTCTGGGCGGGGACGCTTTTTCTCCTCGTCCTCGATCACATTATTCCACATCTGCACATGAATGCGCAGCAGGCGGAGGGACCGCACAGCCGCCTTTCGCGGACGACGATGCTCGTCCTCGCCGTGACCCTGCACAATATCCCCGAGGGGATGGCCGTCGGTGCGATCTACGCGGGCTGGCTGAGCGGCAGCGAGGGCATTACGCTTGGCGCTGCGCTCGCGCTCTCCCTCGGTATTGCCATCCAGAACTTTCCCGAGGGGGCGATCATCTCGATGCCGCTGCGTGCGGCGGGGATGGGAAAGTGGCGCGCCTTTGCGGGCGGCGTCCTCTCGGGGGCGGTCGAGCCGATCGGCGGCGTGCTGACCGTGCTTGCAACGGCACTCATCGTGCCCATTCTGCCCTATGCACTTTCCTTCGCGGCGGGCGCGATGATCTACGTCGTGGTGGAGGAACTGATTCCGGAGATGAGCGAGGGAGAGCACTCGAACATCGGCGTGCTCTCGTTCGCAGTGGGCTTTACGCTCATGATGATGCTCGATGTCGCGCTCGGATAAATACGCACAGAAAAAGAGCCGACAGGGTGGTCGGCTCTTTTTCCTGGAAAGGGATGCTCGCAGGTTGGGAATACCTGCGGCTTGAGAAATGGGATGTAAGGATTTTGCCTTACAAATAGGAACGCAGGGAAACGTTCCCATAGAGGGATGATCAACGGGGGGGAAAGATGTCGGGGAGGACGTTTCGTATTCCCCGTTGACACTTCGTATTTTATCATATTTTGTTTGAAAATTGTGTAACCTAGGTCACACAATAGAAAAAAATATACACTAATAATATCAAATACGTGTCGTTTATTCTTGCATCAAGGTTCTTCTGAGTGTTTTCGTGCTTTCTTAAAAAATTTTTAAGGAAGTTCCGGCATGAGGTGCTACTGCATTGATTTTTGGCAAGAAAGAACGTATAATATCACAGAGAAGGATGCGCCTGGGAATTGGCGTATTCGGAAGGGATATCCTTTCGTTATGGTGATGAGGAGGAATTTTCATGCGTGATTATTTAAGAATCGCTCAGGTCATCGGTCGTGAGATCATCGATTCGCGTGGCAATCCGACGGTCGAGGCAGAGGTCGTTCTCGAGGACGGCACGATTGGCCGCGGTGCTTCTCCCTCGGGTGCATCCACGGGTGAGTTCGAGGCACTGGAGCTGCGTGACGGCGACAAGTCGAAGTTCGGCGGCAAGGGTGTCTCGAAGGCGGTGGACAACGTCAACAAGAAGATCGCTCCTGCACTCCTCGGCCTCGAGGCGAGCGACATCTATGCCGTTGATCAGGCGATGTTCGACGTGGATGGCACGAAAGACAAGTCGAAACTCGGTGCAAACGCGATTCTTGCTGTTTCAATTGCAGCATCGGATGCGGCGGCAAAGTCCGAGGATATTCCGCTCTACCGTTTCTTCGGCGGACTGCAGGCGAATGTCCTGCCCGTTCCGATGATGAACATTCTGAACGGCGGCGCACATGCGACGAACTCTGTCGATACGCAGGAGTTCATGATTATGCCGGCAGGCGCACCGACGTTCCGCGAGGCACTGCGCTGGTCGACTGAGGTGTTCCATGCGCTGCAGGCACTCCTCAAGAAGGAAGGCAAGACGACGGCGGTCGGCGACGAGGGCGGCTTCGCTCCGGATCTCGACTCCGATGAGGACACGATCGAGCACATCCTGAAGGCGATTGAGAATGCCGGCTACAAGCCCGGACAGGATTTCGTCCTCGCGATGGATGCGGCTTCCTCCGAGTGGAAGGATAAGGAGAAGGGCAAGGGCTTCTATCATCAGCCGAAGTCCGGCAAGAAGTTTACGTCGGATGATCTCATCAAGCATTGGGAGTCGCTCATCGACCAGTTCCCGATCTACTCGATCGAGGACGGTCTCGACGAGGAGGACTGGGACGGCTGGAAAGCGATGACGAAGGCACTCGGACATAAGGTCCAGCTCGTCGGCGACGATCTCTTCGTCACGAACACGGAGCGCCTGAAGAAGGGCATTGAGCTCGGCGCAGCGAACTCCATCCTCATCAAGCTGAACCAGATCGGCTCGGTCTCCGAGACGCTTGAGGCGATCAAAATGGCGCATAAGGCAGGCTATACGGCGGTTACGTCGCATCGTTCGGGCGAGACCGAGGACACGACGATCGCCGATCTCGCTGTTGCACTCAACACGGCACAGATCAAGACGGGTGCACCGTCCCGTTCCGAGCGTGTTGCGAAGTACAACCAGCTCCTGCGCATCGAGGAGCAGCTCGGCGCAAGTGCGGTCTATCCGGGCAAGCGCGCGTTCAACTTCACGAAGTAAGAAGATCCTTTGCGGATACAAAAATCCCCACCCTAGGGTGGGGATTTTTGTATGTGGTTTGCTGTCCCTAAAGTACCTGTACGATGTCCACGGCACTCTTGCGCTCCTTGTGGCGTGGGGAGGGGACACCCTTTTCCGTCGGATAGCCGACAGGGAAGAGCGCGATGAGGTTGTAGCCCTCCATGACGGGGAACAGCTCCTTGAGTTTCGGCGTGTTGAACTTGCCAACCCATGTTGCGCGCAGGCCTTCGTTGTGGATGGCGAGCATGATATGTGTCGCGACGATGGCGGCGTCCACATCGGCAAAATTCAGATCGTCGTCGGGGCGCACCCACGCCTCGTCCACCTTGCTGCCGATGACGAGAAAGACGCCGGCACCGAAGGTGTAGCTTGTCGTCTCGGCGAGCTTTGCACGCGCGGCGGGGCTTTCGATGGCCCAGATCTTGAACGGCTGGCGATTGACGGCTGTGGGGGCGACACGTGCCGCCTCAAAAATACGGTTCATGGATTCGTGCGGGATTTCCTTGTCGGAAAGGGCACGGCAGGAAAAGCGTTCGCGGATGAGTTCGTTAAATTCCATGGTGATCCTCCTTTTCATCGATGATTTCATTATACCATAGTTGCGCCACAAATATGCTTTTGTTAATTTATTTTACAACTTATAATGGCGTGACAGACTACGCATAGGAGTTGACGGCAGCGGGAATGTGTCATATAATAAATACAGAAAAGGTGCTGCCGGTAGACGGTCAGCCCCGACTTGTTAAACGAGAACCTCCGCTAACTTCTCAGGGTCAGGCGGAGGTTCTTATGCCTTTAATGCAACGATGCAAATCGTCACCATGAATACTAACGCCAAAAAGTCGTATAGTTCCATAGGCTTCGCCCCCCTTCAGGGGCTAAGATTGACCGCCTACCGTCTTGGTAGCACCTAACGACATTATATCATATATGACAGCCCTGCGCTGTCTTTTTTGTTGGAGAGGAGAGATATACTGGCTTTGCATATATATCATGTTGTTTATTCCATCGCTCCTCTGCCCCAAATCGCTTTCAGCAGAAAATAAGATTGTCATGGTATAGTGCCAATCGAAGGGAGTGATCGGATGCGAAAGAGAATTCTCGCAGCATGCTCCGCCCTAGTGATCGGAGGCGGACTGCTGCTCTCGCCGATGCGCGCGGAGGCGATTGACGCGTGGGGGATTGCGGCGCAGGCACTCGGCGTGCTCGGCGCGTACCACTCGGCACTCGGTGCGGTGCTCGCGCTCGGCAACGATGTTCATGCGCAGCATGAGAGCGAGCGACAGGATATAGAGGAAAACGGACGTGCACGAAATGCACGCGATATTGCACTGGTCGATCATGTGATGCAGCGGCTCGTGCGGGACGGAGACTATGTGCTCCGTGTGAACTCGCTTCCCTTTGTATGGGCGGTGAACGACAGTCCCATCTTTAACGCGGCGTGCTATCCGACGGACTATGTGAGCATCAACTGCGGGCTGATCCGTGGGCTGAACGGCAGCGAGGATGAGCTCGCGGCGGTGCTCGGGCATGAGATGACGCACGGCATCCGCCAGCACAGTGCACACAACTATGCGAAGGCGGCGGCGCAGTACTACGGGCTGAGTTTTCTCAACATGGATGCGGGGCTGATGGACTGGAACAAGCTCAACGCACTGGCGGGCTACTCCATTGCCAAAAATATCACTCTGCCCACAGAGTACGAGGCAGACGAGGGCGGCTTCCACATCATGACGAGTGCGGGGTTTAACCCCGGCGGCGGGGCGGCGGCGATGGCGCGCATGGGCTACTATCTGACGTATGTGACACAGGATCTGCGCGAGTACCAGAACCCAAAGGACAAGGACCTCCCGCAGGACGATTTCTCCGATCATCCTGCGACAGAGCGGCGTGAGGCAAAGCTCGCGGAGATGCTTACGGCATACAGTGCGGGGCACGTGACGGTGACGGATCGGCGGACGGTCTGCATCGACGGTACGCCGCTCCTCACGGCGAGACAGACGGATGAGGACTATGACAACAGTCCCGAGAACGCCTATCTCGCTGCAGGCGCATTAGCCCGTGCCTTTCACGACTATGATACAGCAGCGGACTGGGGGCTCGCTCTGACGCGCGGCGGCGGCGTATCGATGCGCGGCGACGCCCGGATCAATTCGGCACTCCTGCCCCTGGTGGAGAAAGCCAAGGCGGGGGCACAGCTCATCGCTCTCGTTGGGGATGCGTACGTCGGGGAGACGACGAGCGGCGCTCGGGAGAGGCTGCGCAGCACGGAGCAGGCGCGTGCCGCAGAACGCGAGGCGGAGCATGCGGCGGTTGAGAGCGCCGATGCGAAGGCGATTGATAAAATACGCGAGAACAGCGACGCCTACAGTGACTATGGCGACGGAACGCGTGCCCTCATGCTGATGGCGCGTGTCTTTGGTGCGGCGCACGACGACAAGCCTGCCCTCAGCTATGTCATTCGTGCACGTGCCTATGCTGTGCTGGGCGACGCTGACCGCGCCCACGCCGATGCCGACCGCGGTGTCGCCGATGCTCCGACAGACGTCCTCACGTGGGTCAACCGTGCGGATGTACGGCGCATGCTCGGTGAGCGTGACGGCGCACTTGCCGACGCATTGAAGGCGATCGAGGTGGATGCAAAGAGCCCCTATGGGTATCTGATCGCCGCAGAGATCTACGATGAGATGGGCAACGGTGATGCGGCAGAGGACTACTACAAAAAACTCTATGCGGTCGAGCCGAAGGCGGTCGCCCGCATCCCCGACAGCTATTTGGAAAGAATCGATGCGCGTGCCTACAAGGAGCGTAAAAAGGAAGAGAAGAAGGCGAGGGAAGCAGAGGAGGAGCAGAAAAAGGAGAGTGGGATGTAGAAAGCGGCTGCTGTACGTATGATTTCTTCGTACAGCAGCCGCTTTGACGTATCTTTATTTCTTTTTCCCCATGCGTCGCCACATGGTGTAGCAGAGTGCGGCGACGATGATGACGACAACATCCACGATGCGGTAGGTGAACGCATAGCCGTACGTGACGGCGACGATGCCGAGCCCGGCGGCGGCAAGCCCGACGCTGATGTCGAGCGACCAGAAGTAGGTAGCAGTAGCGACACCGGCACGCGATGCGGGGACACTGCGCACGGCGAGCGTCTGCAGCGCAGGCGTGACCGCGCCGAACCCTGCGCCGAGGAGCAGGGCAGCGCCGATCAGTCCCGTGAGCCCCGTGATGCTGCCGAGGAGCGCCATACCCACGGCAAAGAGAAGTACACCCGGGTAGACCGTATAGTCCGGCCCCATGCGGTCAAAGATGCGTCCGACAAAGGGACGCGTCACGAGAATCGCTCCCGCATAGCAGGCGTAGAAGAGGCTCGTCTCTGCCGACAGCCCGAGACTGCGCGTATAGAGCGGGATAAAGGTGAGCACGCTGCCGTAGGCGAAGAAGAGAATCCCCGCGATAAGGGCGGGCGCGAGCGCGCGTCGCTCGATAAACGTCTGGACAGAGAGACGGCGTCGTGCACCCTGCGGCAGAATGACGGCAGCGGGCAGACGCATCGTGCTCATCACGACGGAAAGTGCGGCGAGTACGCTGAGTGCAGCGAAGAGCGCCGTGCTCGAAAAATGTTCCATGATGAGCAGACCGACCATGGGGCCGACAACCATCGCGAGGTTGGTGGAGAGAGCAAAGTAGCCGATGCCCTCACCCTTGCGCGATGGCGGGAGGATCAGTGCCGCGAGAGCCGCCGCTGTCGTTGTCGCCACGGCAAAGATGATGCCGTGGAGGAGACGCAGCCCGTAGAGCATGGAGATCGCCGAGGCGACGAGGAAGAGTGCCATAACGATGAAGAACAGGACACTGATGACAATCATGAGCCGCCGCTTGTTGACAGCGTCAATGAGAATGCCCGCACAGGGACGCGCAGCGACCGTTCCAATCTGGAAGAAGGTCATGGCGAGACCGGCCTCGACGTCGCCGCCTCCGTACTCCTGCATCATGACAATGGGAAGTGCTGCGATCATTGCGTATTGGGTCAGATAGATGAGGAAGCTGACGAGGCTCATGCCGAGAAATTCGCGCGTCCGGAGAGGTTCCTTTACTGCCGGTTCGTTCATGTCATCATCCTCTTTATCCGTGAGATACTATATCTATTGTAATTCTACAGTGCAATACCATATCTGTCCAGAAACGCAGCTTGCTTTTTTCTATCTCTATGGTAGAATGGCGTGAGTTTTGGACGTTGCAGCGAAATGGGGAGCATCATGGGGGATACGAGGAAAAAAGAAATTGGGATGCGCGAGGTGCACGCGGCACGTGCCTTTTTCTTCATCGGAGGCTTTGGCACAGCGACGTGGGCGCCGCTCGTTCCGCTCCTGCGCGAGCGGCTGATGGTGGGGGACGATGTGCTCGGGATGCTGCTGCTCTGCATCGGGGTCGGCTCGCTCCTGACGATGCCGCTCTCGGGTGCACTCGCCATGCGGCTCGGGTGTCGCCGCGTCGTTATGACGGCCTCGATTCTCTTTGCGGCAATTCTTCTGCTCGTCTCATGCGTGGACGCACTTTCGCTTGCCGTGCCGATCGTACTTATCTTCGGTGCGGTGATGGGGTGCATCGACGTCGTGGTCAACATCGTCGCCGTACTGGTGGAAAAGGGCATTGGGCGGCGCATCATGAGCGGAATGCACGCGTTCTGGAGCCTCGGCGGCTTCGTCGGTGCGGGGCTTTACGGCGTATGGGTCGGGCTGCTCGGTCTTACGCCATTTCAGTCGACAGCGATTGCAGCGGGGCTCATCCTCCTCCTGACGGCGGTGTACGGACGCCATCTGATTCCGTACGGTGGGGGCGGCGGCGCACTGCTCGCACTGCCGCGCGGCATCATCGTCTTTGTCGGCATGACGGCGTTCATCGCCTTCCTCAGCGAAGGGGCAGTGATGGACTGGGGCGGCGTCTATCTGACCACAGTACGCGGCATGGATCTCGCGCTTGCGGGCACGGGCTATTCCGTATTCTCCGCCGCGATGCTCACGATGCGCTTTCTCGGTGACCGTGTCGTCCAACGCATCGGCGCGCTCCTGGTTGCCGTCGGTGGCGCACTGCTCGCGTTCGGCGGGATTCTGCTTGTCATGTTTGCGCCCGTAGATGCGCTGCTCTATGTCGGCTTCTTTGCCATCGGCATCGGGAGCGCGAACATCGTGCCTGTCTTCTTCTCCCTGATGGGGCGGCAGAACGTCATGCCGGTCAGTGCGGCGGTCTCCGCCGTCAGCACCATGGGGTACCTCGGCATTCTCGCGGGACCTGCCGCCATCGGATTCGTCTCCTCACTCACGACGCTGCAGATGGCCTTTGCCATGCTCGCTGCGCTCAGCATCCTGCAGGCAGTGATCGGGTTCTATGTGTTCAAACGCATTCCGTGATTTTCTAGGGAGTCGCTGATAAAATGAGGTCTGCCAGATTGGTGTCAAATTTATCAGTGCTTCCCTAGGGCGAGCGCAATCAGCATCATGGTCACCTCGTAGGATTTGCGCAGCGACGGGATGGGGAGAAACTCACAGTTGGAGTGGAAATTGAGCCCACCCGTAAAGTAGTTCGGTGTGAGGATCCCTTTTGTTGAGATAAATGAGCCGTCGGTTCCGCCGCGCATGGCGATCGTGTGCGGCGTGATCCCCAGGCGGTTCATTGCCGTGTAGATATGGTCGATTGCCTGTTTATTTTCATCCGTGACCGCATCTGCGATATTGCCGTAGGTGTCCTCCATCGTGTACTCGACGCGGCAGCGCGGCTCCATACGGCGCAGTTTTTCAACGTTCTCGGCAATCAGGGCTTTGCGTCTCTCATAGCGTGCCTTGTCGTGGTCGCGGATGTTGAGCTCGACCGTTGCGGTCGTCGGATTGGAGCGGATCGTCTGACACCAGATATATCCCTCTGTGCCCTCGGTGCATTCTGGTGTCTCCTTGCGGTCAAAGAGATTGACAAAGTCCACGGCGAGCAGTGTCGGGTTCACTAGAACCCCCTTTGCACTCATCGGATGTGCACTGACGCCGTGGATGGTGATCTCTGCGGAGCCCGCATTGAATGTCTCGTAGACGACTTCTCCGAGAGCACAGCAGTCGATGGTGTATGCGTAATCGGCCGGGAACTTTGAAAAGTCCATGTTCTTTGAGCCCCAGAGCCCGCATTCCTCATCGGGGACAAAGGCGACGTAGATGTCGCCGTGAGGAATCGCAGGATCGTTGACGAGCGTTGCGAGTGCCGTCATGATATTCGCAAGAGCGGCTTTGTTGTCTGCGCCGAGGACACTGGTGCCGTCGGTGACGATCAGTTCCTGTCCGACGTAGGGCGAGAGTTCCGGGTGCTGCGCTGCCCGCATGACGATATTCTTCTCTGCGTTCAGTGTGATGTCGCCGCCGGTGTAATGGAGGCGACGTGGCTTTACGACGGGGCTGAGCGACACATCAACGGTGTCGATATGTGCACAGAAGCCGATTGTTGGGGGCAGCGGCGTGCCAGAGGGGAGATTTGCCGGAAGCTGCGCAGTCAAAACACATTTGTCGCTTAGGGATATATCCTTCAAACCGAGGGATTTCAGCTCACCTTGAAGGAGACGTGCCATATCCCACTGCGTCTCCGTGCTGGGGACTTTTGAGCCGCCGTTCGGGTGGCTCTGTGACGGAACATTCACGTAGCGGAGAAAGCGTTCCACCAAGGATTCTTCGAGTTCTTTCGTATTCATTGTAATTCCTCCTGGATGATCAGAACATGACGCGTGGATAGACATAGTCCGCCTGGAAACCGAGTGGAATGTTCAGCCACCAGAAGACATAGAGCATAATCGTCAATGAGATGAGAAGCGTGATCGTGTACGGCAGCATCAGAGAGCTGAGCGTTCCGACCCCCGTATTTTTGTAGTATTTCTGACAGTAGACAATGATCAGTGGGTAGAAAGCGAACATCGGCGTACAGACATTGACCGCCGAATCGCTGACGCGAAACGCCGCCTGTGTAAGCTCCGGTGCGATGCCGACGGCCATCAGCATCGGCACGAAGATCGGCGCAAGAATTGCCCACTTTGCAGAGGCTGATGTGATGATGAGATTGAGCATGCCGACGAAAAGAATGATACCGAAGATTGTCACCTGAGGTGGCAGTGCCAGAGACTTGAGGAACTCTGCACCCGAGATTGCAATCAGCGCGCCGATGTTGGAGGCACCGAAAACATACATGAATTGTGCCGCAAAGAAATAGAATACAATGAGCTGAATCAGCGTCTTGGTGATCTCTTCCATCGACTTGGTAAAGTCCTTGGAGCTGCGGAATTTTCCGCTGATGATCCCATAGACGACACCAGTTGCGGCGGCGAGCAGGAAGATGATTGCCACAATGGACTGCATGACGGGAGCCTTGAAGCTGGCAATGTTGCCGTTCGGGTCACGCAGGATGGAGTCCTCCGGCAGGAGAGCGAGCACCAGACCAATGAGCAGGAGGGTGAGGACAGCACTTGCGATGTAGAAGGCACGGTTTTCCTTCGGCGTGACGGAGAGATCCTGTGCGGGTACATCGATATCCTTATCGACCGGGCATGCTTTGCGGCACCAAGGATCGACGATGCGCTCGGTTACACACCAGCAGGCACCGATGACGATGAATGTCGAGCCAAAGGCGTAGAAATAGTTGCACAGAACATTGACCTCATAGGTCGGATCGATGATCTGCGCAGCCATCTGGGTGAATCCCTGAATGACAGGGTCGATTGCCGAGGGCGTATAGTTGGCCGCGAATGCACCGGCAATCCCGGCAAAGGAGGCTCCGATTCCCGCCAATGGGTGTTTTCCCGTCGCATAAAACATATACGCGGCGATCGGGATGATAATCATGTACCCGGAGTCCGGTGCCAGATGGCTCAGCATACCGACGAGGATGACGATCGGCGTGATGAGGGCCTTCGGCGTGACGGAGAGGATTTTTTTCAGGCCCGTGTTGATGTAGCCCGAGCCGTCGGCAATGCCGATGCCGAGCGTGGCTACGATAACCATGCCGAGTGGCGGGAACCCCGTGTAGTTCGTCACCATCTTTGTGAGCAGCGTTACGAGAGCGGCCGGGCTCATCATATTGGTGACCTCGATCGGTGCACCGGTCGACGGATGCACGTAGTCAAAGTGCATTTGTGAAAGGATTGCGGATAGGACACAGGTGATCACAAAGGCGCAGATGAAAAGCATGGTGATGTCGGGAATCCGATTGCCCATCTTCTCGATCCATCCAAGGATTCCTCCGACACTTTCCTGCTTTGGTGGTGCACTGCCGTGCATTTCGGTTGCCATTTAAATACCTCCTAAATAAATACAATTCTGCCTCTTTTTCCGTTTTAGGAAAAGTGCTATTAGACAGAAAAAACTAATAAGAATATTATTTCGACGTATATGGGTGAAATCCTCTTGTTAATAATGTGGTAATTATAAATAGGACGCGAATAGTTCCGTGCTTTCTTACATAAGCAACAAAAAAACGCCATTTCGTATGGAATGGCGTTTTTTCTATCCTTACTGTGCCAGCGCGTTGACCTTCTTGGCAAGGCGTGACTTCTTGCGTGCTGCAGCGTTCTTGTGGTAGACGTTGTTTGCAGCAGCCTGGTCGATGGACTTATATGCTGCGACGAGGAGGGTTTTCGCCTCATCTGCGTTGCCGGCAGCAACAGCATCGTTGACGCTGCGGATGGCACGGCGGACGCGCGTCTTTTCTGCAACATTGCGTGCATGGCGCTTGGCGTCAGATTTTACACTCAGAATGGATGCCTTAATGTTTGGCAAATCGTTCACCTCCTCAATGAAAAATGTACTGCGTCATTCTATCACACGGATAAATAAAATGCAATATTTTTTTCGGGACGCTTTCGGGGCAATCACCTTGGGTACTGTATTCCTTAATTTATTATTGTTTCTGCGCTTGCCATTACAACAATCATATATTATAATCATGCTACGATAAATGATGTAGAGAGGGCGAAACGTCACGCCTTTTCAAAAATTTTTTTGAAAATTGAAAGAAAAATGCAGGAAATTTCTTTTCGTGTATCGAATATTTACCTATGAAACAATAAGCAGGGGGAGAGAATGCGAGAAGAAATGCGTTGGAAAGAAGCTGAAATGCGTTTCAAATCGGCAGAAACATGGCGTGTCGAACAAGTGCACCATAGACTTCGTCGATCAGCCATTGCATACATGGTGGGGATACCGCCCGGTATCCGTGAGGGGAGAATGTCCTATGAGAAAGATTGAATGCTTGGCAATGATTCTGGCAGGCGGGCAAGGCAGCCGCCTCGGCGCACTGACGAAGCGTGTCGCAAAGCCCGCTGTCCCGTTTGGTGGGAAGTACCGCATCATTGATTTTCCACTGAGCAACTGTGTGAATTCCGGTATTGAGCGCGTCGGCGTGCTGACGCAGTACCGTCCGCTTGAGCTGAACCAGTACCTCGGCTCGGGCAGCGCATGGGATCTCGATAAGCGCGACGGAGGGCTTTTTGTCCTGCCTCCGTACGCGCGCGAGAAGGGTGCGGACTGGTATCGCGGTACAGCGGATGCCATCTATCAGAATCTTAACTTCATTGATATGTCGGATCCCGACTATGTGCTCATCCTCTCGGGCGATCACATCTACACGATGGACTATGCGTGGATGCTCGAGCAGCATAAGAAGACGAAGGCAGAGGCGACCATCGGTGTCTTTGAGGTGCCGTGGGATGAGGCACCGCGCTTCGGCATCATGAACACGGACGAGACCGGACGCATTATCGAGTTCGAGGAGAAACCCGCGAAGCCGAAGAGCAATCTCGCGTCGATGGGCATCTATATCTTCAGCCGTGACTATTTGGAGAAATATCTCACGGCAGACGCGAAGAGTGAGACATCCAGCCACGATTTTGGCAAGGACATCATTCCGAAGATGCTGACGGATGGCGGACGCCTGTATTCGTACGCATTCAACGGCTACTGGAAGGATGTCGGTACGATTGAGAGCCTCTGGCAGGCAAACATGGATCTCCTGCAGGACGAACCTCCGTTTGAACTGTCGGGCAAGTGGCGCATCTACTCATTCAATCCGTCGATGCCGCCGCAGTTCGTCGGCAAGGAAGCACGTATCGTGCGCTCGATGATCAGTGAGGGATCGATGATCCTCGGAACAGTCGAGAACTCCGTGATCTTCCCGGGCGTGCATGTTGCCAAGGGCGCTGTGGTACGCAACTCCGTTCTCCTGCCCTCGGCACGCGTCGGCGCAGATGCGGTGGTGGACTACGCCATCCTGGCACAGAACGTCACGGTCGACGCGGGTGCACAGGTCGTCGGTGAGCAGTCGCAGATCGCCGTGATCCCCGAGGGGGAGACTGTGACAGCTGCAGAGAGTGAGCAGCAGGTCGGCTGAGCTGCTGTGAATGGAAAGGTGAGACGATGAACACTATCATGGGATTGATCAATCTGCAGGAGGACGGCTCGCTGATTCGTGAGCTTGCCGACCGCCGTGCGGTGGAATCCATTCCCTTTGCCGGACGGTACCGCCTGATTGACTTTGCCCTGTCGAGCATGGTCAATTCCGGCATACGCAAGGTGGGCGTGATGCTCCCCGATGAGCCGCGCTCTGTCCTCGATCATCTGCGTTCCGGTAAGGATTGGGATCTGGCACGCCGCCACGATGGGCTCTTCTACCTTCCTGCCGTGCCTGATGAGACGCAGCAGCGAAAGGGCGATCTCAAGAATTTCTATCATAATCTTGACTTTATCGAGCATGCCTCGGCAGACTATATTCTGCTCGCGAACGGCAGTTTCGTCTACAATGTGGACTTTGACAAGGTGCTGCGCTTCCATCAGAACACGGGCGCGGATATCACGCTCGTCTCGCATACGACTGAGGATGAGAACACGGGCAGCAATGTGGTCATTGAGACGGCGGAGAACGGGCTCATTCTCGATATTACTGAAAAGCCTGTCGCCTACGAGGGGATGAAGGTCTCCATGGGCGTCTACCTGATGGAGAAGGACGTCTTTGTCGAGTGCGTCCGCTATGCCTACGAGCATGGCGGGCAAATATTCCTGCTCGACGGTATCATCCGCCGCGCTGCGAACTACACGATGTTTGCCTACGCCCACGACGGCTATATGGCACATGTGGACTCGATGTCCACATACTATCGTGCGAACATGGAGATCCTCGATCCGTCGGTCTGGGAGGAGCTCTTCATGGGTGAGCGCCCGATCTATACGAAGATCAAGGACGGCGTCCCCGTCCAGTACAAGGACACGGCGAAGGTGGAGAACTCTCTCATCGCAAATGGCTGCGTCATACGCGGCGAGGTGGAGAACAGTATCCTATTTCGCGGCGTGACCGTCGGGCGCGGGGTGAAGATCCGCAACTCGATCATCATGCAGAAATGCGACATCCAGAATGGCGCACTCGTCGAGAACGTCATCTGCGATAAGAATGTCGTCATCACGGCGGATAAGTGGCTGAAGGGAGCCATGGAATACCCGCTCGTGATACGCAAGAATGCGACGATATAGGCGTATAGGATTTGTCAGAAGCCGCTTGCGGCTTCTGGTTTGCTTTTGGGGATGCCTGCCGCCGGCAGGAAGCGGAATAAGGGAACTCTCGGGGCGTTGGAAAAGGAGTGGACGTTTTGGCACATAAGGAACAGATGGCAAGACCCGCAGGGAAGTCTTACGAAACGATGAAGAAGATCCTGAAGAGCCGCTTTATCACAACGGCGCACGTTCTCTTTGGCCGGGATCTCGACGAGCTGACCGAAGCCGAAATCTACAAGACGATTGCAGCGACGGCGAAGCAGTCCATCTCGGACAACTGGATCAAGACGAATCGGCAGTACATGCAGAAGCGCGTCAAGCAGATCTACTATTTTTCCGTTGAGTTTCTGCTCGGTCGTCTCCTGCGCTCCAATCTCATCAATCTGGGCATTGAGGAGGCGATGCAGGAGGTTCTGCAGGAGTTCAATTTGAAGCTCTCGGACGCCTACGAGGAAGAGCCGGATGCGGGACTCGGCAACGGCGGCCTCGGCCGTCTCGCCGCCTGCTTTATCGACTCGCTCGCCGCACACCGTCTGCCGGGGCATGGCTGCACCATCCGCTATCAGTACGGACTTTTCGAGCAGAAGATCGTTGGCGGAAATCAGGTGGAGCTGCCTGACAACTGGCTGCGTGACGGCTTCGCGTGGGAGTACCGCAAGCCCGATAAGTCTGTCGATGTGAAGTTCTACGGAAATGCCTACATGCGTGAGGTGGACGGCAAGCTGGAGCTCGTCCATGAGGATCCGATGATCGTCATGGCGGTTCCGTACGATGTGCCGATTGTCGGCTACCACGATGCGACGGTGAATACGCTGCGCATGTGGAACGCCGAGGTCAATCGCGACTTCTCCGACTACGGGGCGCTGACCCAGGAGCAGATCCACCAGCGCAATCAGTATCGGGACTTTGTCGAGTCGATCACGCGCTATCTCTACCCCGACGACAGCACGTTCGAGGGGCGGCGGATGCGCCTCATTCAGGAGTATTTCTTCGTTTCGGCAGGCGTACAGAGCATTGTCCGTCACTACAAGAAAACGGGCATGAGTATCTACGACTTTGGCAGAAAGATCGGCATCCACATTAACGATACGCACCCTGCACTCTGCGTGGCAGAGCTGATGCGTGTGCTGGTCGATGACGAGGAGCTGACGTGGGAGGATGCGTGGGCGATTACGCGCGACACCATCGCCTATACGAACCACACGATCATGCCCGAGGCGCTTGAGACGTGGAGCGTCGATATGTTCCGCCCGCTGCTCCCGCGCATCTACATGATCATCGACGAGATCAACCGCCGCCACCTCGAGGAGGTGCGCCGCCGCTATCCGGGCGACGAGGAGAAGGTACGTACCCTCTCCATCATCCAAGACGGCGTCGTACACATGGCGCGGCTCTCCATT
The DNA here is from genome assembly GCF_900186465.1 of Centipeda felix. GTDB lineage: Bacteria > Bacillota > Negativicutes > Selenomonadales > Selenomonadaceae > Centipeda > Centipeda felix. Next base: position 78,427 of record NZ_LT891958.1, on the reverse strand, counting down.
GTCGGCGGGCACAGCGTCAACGGTGTGGCGAAAATCCACACGGATATCCTCAAGTCGACGACGCTGCATGACTTCTACGAGTACACGCCGCGCAAGTTCAACAACAAGACGAACGGCATCACGCACCGCCGCTGGCTGATGGGGGCAAACCCCGAGCTGACTGCTCTGATCGACGAGTCGCTTGGCTCGCGCGTATGGCATCGCCACCCGGAGCAGATGGACGGACTGCATCCATTCGTCGAGGATGCGCATTTCCGCAAGCGCCTGATGGAGATCAAGCATCTGCGCCGTGAGGGGCTGGCACGCTACATTGAGGCGCACAACGGCGTGCGCCTGAATCCGGACTCCATGTTTGACATCCAGGTGAAGCGCATCCACTCCTACAAGCGCCAGCTGATGAATATCCTGCACATCATGTACCGCTACCAGCGTGCAAAGCAGGACAAAAACTATCTCACATTGCCTGTGACCTACTTCTTCGGGGGAAAGGCAGCACCGGGCTACTACATCGCAAAGGAGACGATCCGTCTCATCAATGCCGTTGCCGACCGCATCAACAAGGATCGTTCGCTCAACGACATGATGAAGGTGATCTTCATCGAGAACTTTGGCGTCTCCATCGGCGAGCTGGTCTATCCGGCGGCGGACGTCAGCGAGCAGATCTCGACGGCGTCGAAGGAGGCGTCGGGCACAGGCAACATGAAGTTCATGATGAACGGTGCCATTACGCTCGGCACGCTGGACGGAGCCAACGTTGAGATCCGCGAGGCAGTCGGCGATGAGCACTGCGTCATCTTCGGGCTGCGCGCCGAGGAGGTCATGGACTACTACGCGAATGGCACCTACTCGGCGTGGGATGAGTACAATACCAATGAAAAGGTGCGCAATGTGCTGAATCAGCTCATCGACGGCACCTATGGAGATTTCCGTTCGCTGTATGACTATCTCCTGCACGCGAACGATGAATTCTTTATCTTGAAGGACTTCAACGCGTACGATGAAGCACGCGTTGAGGTGATGAAGCGGTTCCTTGACAAGGAAGGCTGGGCACGTACGGCGGCGATGAACGTCGCGTACTCCGGCCGCTTCTCGTCTGACCGCACGATTGACGAATACGCACGGGATATCTGGGACATCAAGCCTTTGATCATCTCCTGACAGCGTATTCGGGGGGTAAATAGGAGGGGTTTTATGAAGACGTCGGCACTCAGTGAGTTTGATCTTTATCTCTTTCATCAGGGGACGAATTATCACGCACAGGAAATGCTGGGCGCGCACTTTATCGAACGGGACGGCAAACGCGGTGTCCGTTTTACCGTGTGGGCGCCGAATGCAAAATCCGTCAGTGTTGTCGGCGGATTCAACGACTGGGACGCCAATGCACAGCCCATGCAGCGGGTCAGAGACGGTGAGATCTGGGAGACTTTCGTCGAGGGACTCGGCGAGGGCGAGATCTACAAGTACGCCATCGAGCCACAGTGGGGCGGACCGCGCATTATGAAGGCGGATCCCTACGGGTTCTATGCGGAGAAAAAACCGCAGACCGCATCCCGTACCTATGATATGAACCACTATGAGTGGAAGGACGCAGCGTGGCAGGAAAAGAAGGCACATGAGTCCTCCTACGAGCGCCCCATGCTCACGTACGAGGTGCACGCGGGCTCGTGGCGGCGCACGCTGGACGGTGAGTATCTCTCCTACCGCGATATGGCGGATCAGCTCATCAGCTATGTCAAGGAGATGCACTATACCCACATTGAGTTCATGCCGCTCTGCGAGCACCCCTACGATGGGTCGTGGGGGTATCAGGCGACGGGCTACTTCGCCGTGACGAGCCGCTACGGCACGCCCGACGATTTCCGCTACCTCGTCGATACCGCCCATGCGAATGGCATCGGCATCATCATGGACTGGGTGCCGGGGCACTTCTGCAAGGATGAGCAGGGACTTCGCCATTTTGACGGAAAGAACCTCTACGAGTCCGACAATGAGCAGCGCGCGGAGAACTGGGAGTGGGGTACGACCAACTTTGACTACGGCCGCACGGAGGTGCAGAGCTTCCTCATCTCGAACGCTCTGTTCTGGTTTGAGGAGTTCCACATCGACGGCCTGCGCATCGACGCGGTCGCGAATATGCTCTACCTCAACTACGGGCGCAAGGACGGCGAGTGGCAGCCGAACAAATACGGCGACACGGGCAATCTCGAGGCGATGGAGTTCCTGAAGAAACTCAACGAGACGATCTTCAAGTATCATCCGCAGGCACTCATGATCGCTGAGGAGTCCACCTCGTGGCCGCTGATCTCCAAGCCCGTCTACATGGGCGGCATGGGGTTCAACTACAAGTGGAACATGGGCTGGATGAACGACATGCTCGACTACGTGAGCCTCGACCCGATCTACCGCAAGTGGAATCAGGACAAACTCACCTTCTCGCTCATGTACGCATTCTCCGAGAACTTCGTCCTGCCGCTCTCGCATGATGAGGTCGTGCACGGCAAGTGTTCGCTCATCAGCAAAATGCCGGGCGACTACTGGCAGAAATTCGCGGGGCTGCGCGGCTTCTTCGGCTACTGGATGGCACATCCCGGCAAGAAGCTGCTCTTCATGGGCGGTGAGTACGGGCAGTTCATCGAGTGGAACTTCGACGACAGTCTTGACTGGCATCTCGTCGAGCAGTACCCGATGCACACGAAGATGCTCACATACTCCAAGGCACTGAACAAATTCTACGTCGATAACAAGGCGCTCTGGCAGGTCGATTTCGACTGGAACGGCTTCCAGTGGATCGACTGCAACGATAATGAGAATAGCGTCGTCGCCCTCGTGCGGCGCGCCGAAGAGCGCAGCGATTTCCTCGTCTGCGTCCATAACTTTACCCCCGAGGTGCGCCATGGCTACCGCATTGGCGTGCCGACGAAGGGCACCTACGTCGAGGTGTTCAACTCCGATCTGGAGGAGTTTGGCGGGAGCGGCGTCGTCAATGCGGGCGATATCACCAGCGAGGATTATCCGTTCCACGGGCGCGACCAGTCCATCGTCATCACTGTTCCGCCGCTCGCGACAGTGTTCTATCGTCTGAAGGGACAGAGCGGGGCAGGAACGCCGATCAGTGAGACGGTCAAGACCGATGTCGTCGCTGAGCGTCGGCGTGCCGGCGGACGCGGCACGGAGACGGTGGACAAGAAAAAGGTGGCCGTGAAGAAGGCTGCGCCGAAAAAAGCTGCCACTAAAGAGGATGCCCCCGCGGCTGAGGCAAAGACAGCGCCCAAGCGACGCACGGCGACGAAGACCACATCTGCTGCGCCGAAGAAGCGCACGACTGCCGCCAAGACGGCAACTGCTGCGGCGGAGACCGAGGCTGCGCCCAAGAAGCGCACAGCGACAAAGCGTACGACGGCGAAAAAGAATGAGGACGCGGTGCAGACCGTGAAGAAGACCGCATCCGCACGCAGCGTAAAAACGGCGGTGAAGGACACCGAAACGGGCAAGAAGAAAACGGGCATGACCGCTGCCAAGAAGACCGCGCGCAAGACGGTGCAGGATACGGAGTCTGCGCCGAAGAAGGCACGTGCCGCCAAGGTATAACCCGCACAGATCTGCACCGAATACAGGCGGGGATAGAAGAAACGGTCGGATGATTACGGCACCGGCCACATGAGAAGGAGGATATTGGGATGAAGGTACTATATGCAGCATCGGAAGCAGTACCCTTTGTAAAAACCGGCGGGCTCGCTGACGTGGCAGGATCGCTCCCTGCCGCCCTCGTCAAGGCGGGCGTGGACTGCCGCGTCATCCTGCCGAAGTACGGGTCGATCGACCCCGCAATCCGCAGCAAGATGAAGCATATCTATGACGGCACGCTCCATGTCGCATGGCGTGAGAAATTTGTTGGCATCGACTCCTACGAGTACGAAGGCGTGACCTACTACTTCGTGGACAACGAGGAGTACTTTAACCGTGAGGGCTATTATGGCTACCCTGACGATGCGGAGCGGTTCTCCTTCTTCAGCCGCGCTGTGCTGAATTGCATTCCCGCACTGGACTTTCAGCCCGACATCATCCACGCCAACGACTGGCACACGGCGCTCATCCCCGTCCTTCTCAAGCTGGAGCATCCGGATGATCCGCGCTATACGAAGATCAAGACGCTCTTTACCATCCACAATCTGCGGTATCAGGGCATCTTCCCGAAAAATGTCATGTCGGATGTGCTCGGGCTTGACTGGAAGTACTTTAACAATGGGGACTTTGAGTTCTACGATGCCGTGAACTTCATGAAGGCGGGGCTCATCTACACCGACTATATCTCAACTGTCAGCAAGACCTACGCCGAGGAGATCCAGTACGAGTACTACGGGGAACATCTCGACGGACTCCTGCGCAAGCGTCAGAAGGATCTCTTTGGGATTGTCAACGGCATCAACAACACAATCTACGATCCGAAGACGGACAAGGAGATCTATGTCAACTATGACGTGAAGAGCGCTGCCGAGGGCAAGGTCGACAACAAGGTGCGCCTGCAGCGAGAGCTCGGGCTTGCCGAGTCGCGCCGGACACCGCTCGTGGCGATGATTACACGCCTTGTGCCGAACAAGGGCATCGATCTCATCACGCGCATCATCGACGAGATGCTCGAGCACGAGGATATGCAGTTCGTTCTGCTCGGGACAGGTGAGCACGACTACGAGGAGTGGTTCAAGGAACTGGCGTGGCGGCATCCGACGAAGGCATCGGTCAATATTCGCTTCTCGAATCAGCTGGCACAGCGTATCTATGCTGGCTCGAACATCTTCCTCATGCCGTCGACCTTCGAGCCGTGCGGGCTCGGACAGCTCATCGCCATGCGCTATGGCTCGATCCCTGTCGTGCGTGAGACGGGCGGTCTGAAGGATACCGTCGTCCAGTTCGATCGTTCCGACCCTGACAAGGGCAACGGTTTCCTCTTCTACGAGTACAACGCGCATGAGATGATGTATGCGGTGAAACGCGCGCTTTCCGTCTACGAGAACCTGCGTGAGTGGCGTCAGCTCGTCTATACGGCGATGAAGAGCGACTTTAGTTGGACGCGTTCGGCAGGGGAGTACAAGAAGCTCTACGAGCGCCTTCAGAAAAAGAAATAACAGATTTTAGCTAATTTGTAAGAGTTTTTCCACAAAACCGCTGGTGAATTCGTTTGAACGATAATGAACGATTCGCCGGTGGTTTCTGTGTATAACCAAGAGGAAAGGAGAGGCACTATGCTGGAATCCTATCAGGTAGAACATAATTCGCAGAACATCTACTTCCGCTCCATCGTCGGCGCGGCGGAGGCGGGGAGCCGGATGCGTCTCGGCCTGCAGCTCCGCACGGGTGAGCCGGTGCGGCAGGTGCTCTTGCGGCTTTGGCAGGATCAGGCGGGGGAGCAGCTCGTCACGCTCGTGTCGCATGATGCGAATGCCGCACAGCGGTTCTACACGGCGTGGATCGAGCTGCCGGATCACGGCTGCCTTCTCTGGTACTACTTCATTATCACGATGGAGAGCGGCACATATTTCTATGGGAACAACGCGGAGATGCTCGGCGGCGTCGGCGCACTCTATCGCGAGCAGCCGCCCTCCTATCAGGTGACGATCTACAATCGCGGAGCGCATACACCGGACTGGTTCAAGAACAGCGTCATGTATCAGATCTTCCCCGACCGCTTTGCGCGCGCGGGGGATACCATCGTGCGCAAGAAGGGCGCTGTCATCCGTACGGACTGGACGGACGACCCGATGTATCTCAAGGATCCCGACACGAAGGAGATCATCGCCTATGACTTCTTCGGCGGAAATCTGCGCGGGGTCATGGAGAAACTCGACTACCTCGAAAAACTTGGCATTTCGTGCATCTACTTCAACCCCGTGTTTGAGTCCGAGAGCAATCATCACTACGATACGGGGGACTATCATCACATTGACCCCATGCTGGGCGATATCGAGGATTTCCGCCGTCTCGTCGCGGCGGCACGCGAACGCGGCATCCGCATCATCCTCGACGGCGTATTCAGCCACACGGGGAGCAACAGCATCTACTTCAACCGTCGGAAGCAGTATGATTCGCTTGGCGCATATCAGTCGAAGGAATCGCCGTACTACTCGTGGTACCATTTCCGCAATTTCCCAAATGAGTATGACTGCTGGTGGAATTTTGACACCCTGCCAAACGTCAACGAGACGGATCCATCCTACATGGACTTCATCATCACAGGGGAGGACAGCGTCCTCCATCACTGGATGAACGAGGGGATCGCGGGCTGGCGTCTGGACGTCATCGACGAGCTGCCGCCGACCTTCTCCAAGACCTTCTTTGCCGAGCTCAAGAAGCGTAGCCCCGACGCAGTCATGATCGGTGAGGTCTGGGAGGACGCGTCGAACAAGGTCGCCTACGGCACGCCGCGTGAGTACCTCTCGGGCAACGAGATGGACTCGGCGATGAACTACCCGCTGCGCAGTACGATGTTGGACTTCCTGACGGGGGCGGCAGATGGTGCGCTGACGGTGCGGCGCATGGCGAGCCAGATCGAAAACTATCCGAAGGAAAATCTCTACGCCATGATGAACCTCATCAGCAGTCATGACGTGCAGCGCGCCATCACCATCCTCGGCGATGTCCCATACTACGAGGGCATGCCCGCGATCGAGCAGTCGCGCGTGCGCATGACGCTCGATCAGGCGATGCTCGGTATCCGCCGCCTCATCATGGCGACGCTCTGGCAGATGTCCTATCCCGGCGTGCCGAGCGTCTACTACGGCGACGAGATCGGGATGCAGGGGTTCAAGGATCCGTTCAATCGCCGTCCCTACGACTGGGAGCATGGCAATCTCGAGATCCGCGACTGGGTAACGCGCTTCATTGCCGTGCGCAACGGGAACGATGCTCTGCGCACGGGCGACATCCTGCCCCTCTACGGGGCGGGCGACGTCATCGCCTATGCGCGCACGATCCGCTCGGGCTACGACGTGTTCAATGAGGAGAAGGAGCCCGGTATCTTTGTCGTAGCGTTCAACCGCAGCCGGACGGAGACGCTGACCGTCGATCTCGACGTGAGCGACTTTGCCTGTGGTGTGTTTGAGGACGTCTTTAAGCCCTCGCGCACCTACGAGGTCGAGCGCGGGCATCTGCGCGTCCGCATCCCGCCGCTCTTCGGCCTGCTCCTGCGCGAGCGACAGGAGGAGCAGCGATACGAGCGCAAGGCGGGCATCCTCCTGCATCCAACCTCCCTGCCCTCAAAGTACGGCGTGGGCGACTTCGGCAAGGAGGCGTACCGCTTCGTTGATTTCCTTGCAGATGCAGGGCAAAAGGTCTGGCAGATCCTCCCGCTCAGCCCCGTCGGGAGCAGCTACTCCCCCTATCAGTCCATCTCCGCCTTTGCGGGGAACTTTATGCTCATCGACCCCGAGCCACTGGCTGCGCGCGGCTGGCTGAAGGAGAAAGACCTTTTCCTGCCATACGAGGCGAACTCGGGCTTCATCAACTTTGATCGCGTACGCACGTTCAAGAAGGAGATTCTGGAAAAGGCATTCCGTGCCTTCCGTGCGCAGGGGGCGGCGGATGCGGATTACCGTGCGTTCTGCGAGAAGGAAGCATACTGGCTCGAGGACTATGCGCTCTTTCACGCGGCGAAGAAAGAGTACGGCGGCGCTGCGTGGACGGAGTGGGATGCAGCGATCAAACGCCGTGACCCTGACGCACTCCGCTCGCTCCGTGAGCGGCAGCGCGATGCGATGGAGCTCGACTACTTCAAGCAGTACGTCTTCCATACGCAGTGGAACCGCCTGCACGACTACGCACGCGCGAAGGGAATCGAGATTCTCGGCGATATGCCGATCTTTATCGCGCAGGACAGCGCGGACGTCTGGGCGCATCAGCACCTCTTTGACCTGAACGAGGACGGCACGCCGCACACCGTCGCGGGCGTACCGCCCGACTACTTCGCCGTGAACGGCCAGCTGTGGGGGAACCCGCAGTACAACTGGGACGCCATGGCGGCGGAGAAGTACGCATGGTGGAAACGCCGTTTCCGTAAACTGCGCGAGCAGGTGGACATCATCCGCATCGACCACTTCCGCGGATTCGAGTCCTACTGGTCGGTGGACGGCAAGGCGGAGACCGCGCTTAACGGCACGTGGCTCAAGGGCCCAGGCAAGGCCTTCTTCGACGCGATCGAGAGCGACCTCGGCAAACTCAACGTCGTCGCGGAGGATCTCGGCATCATCACGCCCGACGTGGAGCGCCTGCGTGACGACTGCGGCTTCCCCGGGATGCGGATCGTCCAGTTCCTCATCGCAGGAAACAGCTCGGGGCGCATCGGCTTCACCGCGCCCGAGAACAGCATCGTCTACACGGGGACGCACGACAACAACACCACCGTTGGCTGGTACAGCCGCGACATCGACGAGGTGCTGCGCGAATCGCTCGCAAACCTCGTGGGGACGACCTCCGACCGTCCGCGGACCATCTGCCAGCGTCTCATCAAGGCGGCGTACGCCTCACGCGCCCGCATGGCGATCATCCCCATGCAGGACATCCTCGGGCTCGACGAGCGTGCACGCATGAACACCCCGGGCACCGTTGGGCTCAACTGGCGCTGGTGTCTCAAGAAGGACTACCTCCTCGAGATCGACCCGCAGAAACTCAAGGCCCTTTGCGTGCGTTATCGGCGGTGAGAATGGGAGCGCGTTGAGCTAAAAGGGATTTTTAGAGGGAGACGAAATGGCAATAAAAGTATCAGACTACATTGCGGACTTTCTTGCAGCGCATGGCGTGCAACAGGCGTTCTCTGTGGTTGGCGGCGGTGCGATGCACCTTAATGATTCTCTGGGACATCATGATGCTCTTTCGACCATCTATCACCATCACGAACAGGCGGCAGCAATGGCCGCAGAGTCCTACACACGTCTTCATGGCGAGATGGCAGTGCTATGTGTGACGAGCGGGCCGGGGGCACTTAATGCGATCAGCGGCGTCGTTGGAGCGTATCAGGACTCAATTCCGATGATCGTTTTGTCGGGGCAGGCGAAGAGTACACTGTGCATTGCCGGTTGTGGCGGAAAAATTCGTACGATTGGCGGGCAGGAGGCGGATGTTGTCTCTGCGGTTCGTCATAATATGACGAAGAACGCTGTTATGCTGATGGATCCAACGCGTGTTCGTTATGAGCTTGAGAAAGCATTCTTCCTCGCACAGGAAGGCCGTCCGGGACCATGCTGGATCGATATACCACTGGATGTGCAGGGCATGTATGTGGAAGAAGCAGATTTAGAAGGCTATGAACAGCCTGAACCCGAGGGAAGGACAGATGTGCGGACAGCGGTACAGAAGGTCCTTGCACAACTGAAAAAAGCAGAGAGGCCCGTCCTCTATGCAGGTAATGGAATCCGCTTGTCAGGTGGCATGCAGGTGTTTAAGCGCTTGTGTCAAGTACTCCGCATTCCCGTTGTAACCTGTTGGGGCAGTATCGACCTCATCGGATCGGACGACCCGCTCTACGTGGGGCGCGGCGGGAATATGGGCGACCGTGCGGGCAATTTTGCCGTTCAGAACAGTGATATGGTGCTCTCTATTGGTGCCAGTATGAGCATCAATCAAGTCGGCTGGAATACGAAGACATGGGCGCGTGCTGCCTATGTGGCAATGGTTGACATTGATCCCCTTGAGATGGAAAAATGGATCGTTCACGTTGATTTGCCAATCTGTGCAGATGCAGCAGAGTTCATGGAGGTACTTCTGCATGAGGCAGAGGGCGTGTCACTGTCCTATGACGCATGGCTGCAGCGCTGTGCAGCGTGGAAAGAGCGCTACCCTGTTGTGCAGGAGCGTCATCGACAGGCATCCGGAAAGGTCAACCTCTATGCATTCCTCGGCGTGATGAGCAGAAATCTGCCGAGAAATGCGGTGACCATTGCTGCCAATGCTTCGGCGAGTGTCGCGGGAAGTCAGGCGTTCTACATCAAGGATGGTGATCGCTTCCTCATCAATGGGGCAATGGGTTCCATGGGATACGCACTTCCTGCCTCCATTGGAGCCTGCCTTGCAAATGGGAAAAGACGCGTATTCTGTATCGAGGGCGACGGAAGCATCATGATGAACGTCCAAGAGCTCCAGACCATCGCGACAAACCGCTTACCGATTGTTCTGTTTGTGCTCAACAATGAAGGATACCATCAGATTCGCCAGACGCAGAGCAATGTGTTCGCGGGACATACTTTCGTTGGCGTTGGTCCTGCAAGTGGTGATCTCGGCTTCCCCGACTTTGGGGCACTTGCAGCTGCGTTTGGGCTGCCGTACGTCCGCATTGAGACGAATGACGGACTGGAAGAGGCTGTTATTGAAACCCTTGCGGCGGATGGTCCCCTCCTGTGCGAGGTCATAGTCAGTACAGATCAGCCATTTGAGCCAAAGTCGGCAACGAAGAGACTGGCAGACGGCTCACTCTTTTCGCCGCCGTTGGAGGATATGGCGCCATTCCTTTCACGTGAGGAGCTCGCAGAGAATATGATCATTCCACTCGTCGAGGAGAAGTCAAACGGAAAAGGTGCGACGAAATGAAGATTTTACGCGATACGTGCCCTGTTTGCGGCACACCGACGGAGCGAGCGCGTCACGTCTTTCGACGGGACTTCTCTGCCGCAGCCTCCATCATGCCGTTTCGTGCGTATGATGTCTGCGCGTGTTCCGCCTGTGGTCTCTTCTACGCGGGAAACATCGAGGAGTCCATGCCGCTTGCAGACTACTATGCAATGTTATCGCGTTATGAGGGGACATCCTTTGTCCTCTCAGCCCCGATGAAACGCGTCTATGAGCGCGAGGCGGCATTTATTGCGGAACACATTGGCAAAGATGCACGTATTCTCGATATCGGCTGTGCATCAGGCGGACTGTTGGGAGAATTGCAACGTCGTGGTTACACGCATTTGACAGGTCTTGAACTGTCGGGGAAAAACTGCACGTACATCAAGGAACACTATGGGATTGAGGCCTATCAGGGAGGGCTTGGAAGGCTTCCTGAGGATCTTGGAGGGGCCTTTGATCTTATCATTCTAAGCGGTGTGTTGGAGCATCTGCTTGATTTGCAGAAAAATGTGAAGGAGTGCTTGTCTCTTTTGGGGGCACATGGGAAACTCTATCTCTTTCTTCCTGACATGGAACAGTTTCGGACCCATGCAGACCTCTATCAGGAGTTCAGTGCGGAGCATATCAATTTCTTCAGCAGTGCCAGCCTAAAGGCATTTCTTTCGACGGTTGGTATGGAGCCCCTCTCCATGGCTCGTGATGAAGAGGCCGTCTGCGGCGTGGCAGGAAATCTGCACGGGATATGGCGGCACAGCACATCCTCTGCTGGGGTGACGGTACATCCGAACATGGCAGAGACATCACGCAGACAGGATGAGGCAGCGATGCAGGAATATCTGGATGTGTGCGCTGAACTTTTGGAGCACGTCCGTATGCGTATCACAGCGGAACTTCCGCGTGGAAAAGCGTTTGTGTGGGGAGCAGCAACACAGACAGCGCTTCTCTTCCAGATGGGAATATTGTCGGAAGAGAATGTATTCGGTGTCGTGGACTCGAACGCCAATTATCACGGATCTGAGGCTTACGTGGGGATGATCTCCTCTCCTGAGATCCTGCGCGATCACCCCGATGTTCCTGTCCTTATATCATCACAGTATGCGCAGGATGAGATAGCCTCGGTGATCCGCAACACCATGCGGCTCTCCAACCGCATTATCCAGTTGTTTTGAGAGGGAGCAGGTTCTACGTATTGTTATTTACGGTAAGGAGCAAGAAGATGACAGAGAACATTATGCTGCTGGACTGCACACTGCGTGATGGCGCGTATATTACCGAGTCACATTTTGGTACGCCTGCAATCAAGGGAATTATTAAGAAACTGCAGGAGGCGCGTGTTGATATCATTGAGGTTGGTTGGCTGAAAGACAAACAGCATGAGGAAGGAACAACGTTCTTTCATCTCCCGACGGATGTCGTTCCTTATCTCGTAGAGCCATCAGAGCGAACAACATACGTTGCGATGATCGATTGGGATCGCTATGACACGGAGCAGCTTCCCCCTTGCGATGGGGCATCCATTGATGCGATTCGCGTCGTATTCCCGCATGGAAAACATAAAGAAGGCCTTGCTGTTGCAGAGAAAATACGTGCAAAAGGGTATCGTGTATTCCTGCAAGCAGCGAATACGATGGCGTACAGCGATGCAGATTTAGAAGATCTGGTAGAGGCAGTGAACGCCTTTTCACCCGTTGCGTTATCCGTTGTCGATACATTTGGCGCGATGTATGAGGAGGATTTGGAGCGGATTGTTCGTGTGATAGATGCAAAGCTCGACAAGGCCATCGGACTGGGGTTCCATTCGCACAACAATCAGCAGCTCTCCTTTGCGCTGACCATTCATTTCGTCAATTTGCTGGAGTCATCCGGGCGCACCGTCATGGTAGATGCGAGCCTTTGCGGCATGGGACGCGGCGCGGGCAATGCGACGACGGAATTGGTCACGAGCTATCTCAATCGAAAAAAGCATGGCAACTACGATTTGGACGCCATTATGGATGCCATCGACACCTACATGGAGCCATTTCGTCAGACTTATACATGGGGATACTCTACACCGTACTTTATTGCGGGACTTTACCAGTGTCACGTCAACAATATCGCATATCTTCAGCGCAATCATAGGGCAAATGCACGTGATATGCGCAATATTATCGCATCTCTGTCGCAGGGAGAACGGCGCAAATATGACTATGACCTACTTGAACGCCGCTTCCTAGAAAACCAGTCCCGCCACGTGGATGATGAGGCGGCGATACGTGCTCTTCGTAAAGCGTTTGGGGAACGCACGATACTCCTGATTGCCCCCGGACGATCTGTTGTGGACGAGATGCAGCAGGTACAAGCCTTCATTGATCAGGAACACCCGGTCGTGATGGGGGTCAATGCGATTTGCAACGGTTATGACTATGACTACCTATTCTTCGTCAACAGCGCACGTTATGATTATGCCCAAAATGCACATGGAACGTCCTTTGCAGCGGCGAAGAAAATTGTTCTTTCGAGCATCCAACCGGGGGATGGGAACGACGCGTTTGTCCTTAATTTCAATCGTGCGGTCAAGCGCGGCTGGACCCATTTCGACAATGCGGTGATTTGTGCCCTTCGTCTGCTGAACAGCATCGGGGTCAGGCGCGTGGCGATTGCGGGATTCGACGGATTCCGTCATGCGTATAATGAGAGCTATGCGGATCCCCTGCTGCCAACGCTAAATCCGGATAATCGCTGGGATGAACTAAATATAGAAATTGCCTCGATGTTTGAAGATGTGCGATCCTCTGTGAAAGGCGCGATGGAGATCTCATTCGTTACGGAAAGCCTTTTTGACACGGATGGAAGGAGACCTGTGTAATGACGGACAACGATTGGATGCGGCGCCTGAAAGAAGGATTGCAGAAAGCGGCAGATCATGTGAAGACAGTGCGCGGCAAAAAAAAGGAATGGCTGGTATTCGGCACGGGCTCGACCACCGAACTTTATCTGCCGTGCTTTGAAGTGGAGGACATCGATCCCGTTGCCTATGTGGACAATAATAATGCCAAGTATGAGACAGGGTGTCGTGGCAAGCCAGTTATTCCACCGTCTAAGGTCTCTGCATATCCGGATGCAGCTGTTCTCCTCTGTACAGATGATCGGCGAACCTGCAGGGAGATCGGCGCACAGTTGACAGCGATCGGCATTCCGTACTTGCTCGTGGCTGAGTATGTGTATGCATGCCATGCAGCAGAAATCATGGAGAATGCAGATGCGTTGGACAAGGTGTCGTGCGCAGTCTATGCAGATCGGATTCTGGCTCATCTTGAAAATCGTCCTTTGCAGCACATGGAAAGAGTGGCATATTTCTCGATGCCGGAATTTTACGGATGCGCCTACCGTGAGGTGTTTGTAGATATTGGTGCATACGTCGGGGATACGATTGAGCAGTACCTGTTTAGTCGCCAGGGCGGTTTTTCACGCATCTATGCCATTGAGCCGAATCGGGTATCATTTGAGGCTCTTTCCGCTCGTGTGGAACGGCTATGCCGGGAGTGGGCACTTGATCGCGAGCGAATACAGCTCATTCAAGCAGGAATCGGAAAAGAGAGCTGCCATGGGCATGTCGTTTCCGGCAGCGGGACAAATGCGCAGCTTGGCTCACGGGTTTCCGAGGAGGCGGACTCAGGTGATGCACTTGTCATTCATAAAATCGACGAGCTTTTTAGGGATGAGCATATCGGGTTTTTGAAGGCAGATATTGAGGGCTATGAGCTTGATATGCTGCAGGGCGGCATCCATGTCATCAAACGTGATCGTCCGAAGCTTGCCGTGTGTATTTATCATAACTGCTCCGATATGTATCGCATTTTCGCCTATTTGCGGCAGGAACTTACGGAATACCGTTTTGCTGTACGACACCACGCATACTCTTTCGCAGAAACGGTACTCTACGCCTGGCCGGCGGAGATGGGCGTATAAGGGAGCCTCCAAAGATGCGAGCTACATAGCGGATCCAGGCACTCTGCGTGCGCTATCGGCGGTGAGAATAGGGGACTGTTAGAAACGGATTGACAGGATAAAAGAATTTTAGTAGAATTAAACAGAAATTACATACGTTTTCCGAGCAAAAATATCCTAAGGGCTTATGCCTATGGTATTGCGCCTGAGCAGATACATGGCTGTGTGTCTGTTCACAGGGCCGTCGCAGAAATGCGGCGACCTTCCCATATTGAAAAGGAGAACGATGAAACAGGATGACTCTGAGTGTGTTCTTGCAGAAACTGTTCTTCGTGCGGTCAGTACGGGGAACAGTCTTTTTTGTGCAGGAATAGGAGAGGTATTCATGAAGCACAGCAGGAAACATTCGACGGTATTTGCAGCAGCGGTCGCGGCAGGATTTGTCTTCCTCCCGCATGCGTATGCAGCGGGTGCGGACTACACGACGGATACGGTCAATGTCGACGCAGACGGCGTCGACAAGTATCTCGTGACAACGAACACAATCACGGAGCAGGAGATCAAGGAGCGCGGCTACGCGACCTCTCCGACATCCTCTCGCAGGTACCGGGGCTCTATATGGCACCTGCGGCAAAGGACAGCAAGATGGTGCGCGTTCGCGGTGCGAGTTCTGACCAGACAAAGGTCTATATCGACGGCATTCCGGCATTCCCACTCAACGGTATTGTATCGAATGCCGCATCTGATCTCTCGACCATCCCGGCGGACAGCATCGCGAAGGTTGAGATCATCAAAGGACCGGGACCGGTGCAGTACGGCACGGACTACAAGGGCGGCGTCATCCTCGTTACGACGAAGGACGGCAGGGGGCCCGGCAAGTTCCGCGTGAGTGTCGCAGGTGGGTCGAATCACACCTTCGACACGAAGCTCGGCTACAGCAGCAGCGATAAGAACATCAGTTATGCCGTCAATCTGTCAAGGCATTATTCTGCGGGCTATCTGGAGAATCAGACAGATAAGAAACTATATTTTGACGGCAAGATTCGGTTCAAGACGAGCAATAAATCCTCATTGACATTGAACGGCTACTACTCCGATATGGACAGAGAAGTTCCGGAGTCTGTTGATCCAGCGACAGGCCAGTATGTTGCGCCACGTGGACCCAGATGGTCGGTGCAGGCAGGAAATAATATAACCCCTAATCATGTAAAGAATAACAATGCGACGGATTGGCACTTTAAGGGGTTCCGTCAATCCAATATTGCCCTGCGGTATGAAAGCAGACCGAATGATATATGGCAGTATGATGTTAAGTATTACCACATGATCGATGAGAACAATCTTTGGGTGCGTAATCTGCTCGCGACGGAGGGCGGTTCTCTTCCATTCTTTACGCATGGGGCACCGCAGTGGTATCGCAGTGGATGGTTCTTGCGCGGCAACGGCGTCGAGGCGAATGCATCTGTTGCGTATAACAGCAGAAACGTACTGAGTTTTGGTGCGAAGTATATAAAGCTCAGTTGGAATACGGATGAAAACAATACCTCCTACCGCCGTGATGGCAATGATGCACGTAGGAGTTTCTATGTTGAGAATGCATGGAGCCCGAGCAGAGCAGGACACGCCTGACACTTGGCGTTCGCTATGAGGGGGTAAGGCAGGATTATATGGACAATAAATCGACGCCGAAGACAAGCTCCTATGCGCATGCGACAGACCCCGTCTTTAACATCACGCATGATGCAACGAAACGCGATACCGTTCGTTTCTCGGCAGGGCGCTCGCATGTGTTCGTCGGTTCCAAAGATGCGGCAGGAAATATCCGTAATGGTTATCCCGTTCCAAAGCCGGAGCGCAACAGCAGCTATGAACTTGGCTGGAAGCATAAATTTAGTCCAAAATCTGACCTCGATGTTTCCTATTTCCGTACAGAGGTGAGGGATCGCCTTACTTTTGTGACTTTTGGGAATGACCGTGTCTTAGGAAATGTCGATAAGACCCATATCCGTGGACTGGAACTTGCCTACCGGCAGACATTCAGCCCGAAGTTCTCGGGATTTGCCAACTATTCGTGGATTCGTGCCGAGGATGAGAGCAAGGGGAGGACAACGATTGCTTCGGGACTCCCGACGCGGATGTTCAACTTTGGTGTAACCTACCGCGAGGGAAAGCTGCGCTCGACGCTCCTTGGACGTGCGATGCGTGCACGTCTGGATACGCTCGGCAGACCGACCAGTGCCGGATACTTTGCAGCGGATCTTGATCTGCGCTATGAGCCTATCGCGGATATGGGTGTATTCCTGCGCGTCAATAATCTCTTTGATACGGATTACCAGTATAGCTGGGGAAGCCCTGCCGATGGAACGAACTTCCTGCTTGGCATGGATATGACCTTCTGATTGTTCAATGAAAAACAGAGTTGCCATACGGATAGCGTACGGCAACTCTGTTGTGTTGTTTGGAATCGCTGATCGGTCTGTTTATCGTCCGCCCGAATGCGGCAGAACGTCCGCCATTTTCCCGCAGCATGCGATGTCGGTCTCATAGCCGAAGTGGACGAGGTCGGCAGCGAGTGCGGCATCCGTCACGGTGAACCCCGAAAGCCCGTCTGCTCCGTAGTCAAAGAGGCACGGGTGCATCGGCACGGACGGGCCGACGATGACGGTCACAGCGTTCGCTGAGAGCTCCAACAGGCGCGGCATGGTCTTGTTCGCGAACGTCGCCCCCGTCATAAAGACGTAGTCCTGCTGCGGCAGGAGGAACTCTGCCGCCTCGGCGGGGTAGTCGCCCCACTCAGGCTGCATCTCGAGGATGGAGAGGTCGCAGATGGACTCCCATCTCTTTTGAAAGTTCGGGAAGTGTCCGATGACAGCAACCTTCTTCCCGCGAATCTGCTCCGTATAGAGGGTGAACGCCTCGAGCTTCTTGCGCTCCTCCGGTGTCGCAGCAGATGCATCGTCACCGTGAAACCCCTGCATCGCCGCCACTTTTGACGGCTGATTGTAGTAGGCGTTGATGGCGGCGGCGGCGATGGCCGCCTCCTGCCCCTGCCACGAGCGGACGTATTCGCCCGCCTCACGCAGGGAGCAGCCGAGAAAGCTCTCCTTGCGCAGGCGCGGGCGGCTGTAGGCGGGGATCGTCATGCAGACGCCGACCAGATCGCCCGCGCGCACGAATGTCCACGGACGGCTGACGGCGTAGTCCTCGATGTAGATATCGTCAGGCAGACCGTTGATGATCTCATCGTACAGATTCCAATAGTTCAAAAAAATACCTCCATTCGATGTCTCTGTGTTCATAGGATAGCACAGGGATGCGGAGGTTTCAATGCGAAAGGAGATGCTGATGAAGAAAAGAAATATGCTGCTCGCCCTACTGCTCCTGCTCCTCGTCCTGCTCGTCGGCTGCGGACAGGAGGCAAAGGAGGAGAGTGCACCGGATGCAGAGACATACGCGTTCACGGATTCGGCGGGGCGCACGGTGATGATTCCAAAGCAGATCGACCGCATTGCCCCGTCGGGCGGGCTCGCGCAGATGGCACTCTTTGCGATTGCCCCTGATAGGCTCGTCGGCGTCTCGGGGCAGTGGAAGGACACCGTCCTCCCCTTCGTAGGGGATCAGTATCGTGACCTGCCCGTCCTCGGCCAATTCTACGGGATGAAGAATTTTAACAAAGAGGCCGTGCTCTCAGTCAATCCGCAGATCATCATCGACGTCGGCGAGAAGAAGTCGACCATCGTTGAGGATATGGATCAGATTCAGGAGTCGCTCGGCATCCCCGTGATCTTTATCGAGGCACGTCTCGACAATACCGATGAGGCGTACCGTACGCTCGGTAAAATCCTCGGCCGCGAGGCAGAGGGGAATGCCATAGACGACTACTGTCAGAAAACGTATGCACGCAGTGCAGCGCTCGCCGCGAAGATAAAAGATAAGCCCCGCGTGCTCTATCTCGGCGGACCACTCGGGAACATGGCGGTCGCACATGGCTCGTTCCATGCACAGGTTCTCGATCTGCTCGCGGACAATGTTGCTGTTGTCCCCTCACCTGCCGAGGGCGCGATGACGCAGGTGTCGATGGAGCAGGTGCTCACGTGGAATCCCGACGTGCTGATTCTCGGCGCGGAGTCGGAGCCGGATCTTACGATGCTTCCGTGGCGGGAGATGCGCGCTGTTCAGGAAAAACGCATCCTGCGCGTGCCGGCAAAACCCTATGACTGGATGGGGCGGCCGCCCTCGGTCAACCGCTTTATGGGGCTGTCGTGGCTTGCTGCGCGTCTCTATCCGCAGGAGTCCGGCGTCAATCTGCATGAGGAGATGAAGATGTACTATCATCTGTTCTATCACTATGACCTCAGTGATGCCGAGTGCGATGCATTGCTGGCACAGGATCATGTCGTACCATGAGCCGCATTTCACCGCAGTATAAGCTCACCGTCCTGCTGCTCCTGCTCGTCGCGCTCATCTGCGTGTCCTCCCTCCTCGGACGCTACGCCGTTCGTGCCTCCGATGTGCTCGCGGCGTGCCTAGGCTGGATGGGGCTTGCACCGACGGTGCATGGCGGTGCTCAGGTCGTGATGGAGCTGCGTCTGCCGCGCATCGTCGGCGCGGTTCTCGTCGGCGCAGCGCTCTCTGTCTCGGGGGCGGCATATCAGGTCATGTTCCGCAACCCAATGGTCTCGCCGACCATCCTCGGGGTCTCGGCAGGCGCGGCGTTCGGCGCGGCGATTGCCATTCTGCTGGAGCCTGCCCGTCCTTGTCGTGCACCTTACGACGTTTGGCGGCGGACTGCTCGCCGTAGCAATCACCTATGTGGTCGGGGTGAAATTCTGCCGTGGCGGGAACACGACGCTCGCGATCATCCTCTCGGGCATCATCGTGAGCACACTCTTCACGTCGCTGCTCTCGATGATCAAATACGTCGCCGACCCCTATGACAAGCTGCCCGTCATTGTCTACTGGCTGATGGGGAGCCTCGCGTCGATCACACGTGACAATCTCATCCTGCCGCTCCTCCTGATGGCAGCGGCGTTCCTGTTGCTCTATTTCCTGCAGTGGAAGATCAACCTGCTCTCGTTCGGCGATGAGGAGGCGAAGTCGCTCGGCATCCCCGTCGAGCGGCTCCGCCTGACAGTGATCATCTGTGCGACGCTCATGACAGCGGCAGCAGTGGCGATCTCGGGGATCATCGGGCTCGTCGGGCTCGTCGTACCGCATCTCGTGCGGTTTATCGTTGGACCCGATTTCCGCTTTCTCCTGCCGGGCTCAGCACTCATGGGCGGGCTGTTCCTGCTCGCCTCGGATAACCTCGCACGGACGCTGTGGACGATGGAGATCCCGCTCGGGATCCTCACCTCACTCTTTGGCGTGCCGTTCTTTCTCTATCTGCTGATCAAATATCATCATAGCTGAGACTGAGGAGGGATGCGATGTTACTCGAACTGAAATCCGTGTCCTGCGGCTATGGGGAAAAGGCGATTTTTCAGGACATCTCGTTCTCCGTCGCGCGCGGGGAGACGCTCTGCCTGCTCGGTCCGAACGGTGTCGGCAAGACAACGCTCCTTAAGACCATCCTCGGACTGCTGCCGCCGATGGCAGGAGAGATTCTCCTGTCGGGCGAGAACATCTCCGCGTGGACGGTGGAGGAGCGTGCGCGGCGTATCGCGTATGTCCCGCAGATGCATACGCCGCCGTTTCCCTTCACCGTGCACGATGTCGTCGTGCTGGGGCGGGCTGCCCACATCAGCAGTTTCGGCATTCCGGGGAAAAAGGATCGCAGGATTGCAGACGATGCGATCGAGATGCTCGGCATCGGACATCTTGCCCAAAAGATCTACACGAAGATCAGCGGCGGTGAGCGTCAGCTCGTCCTCCTCGCGCGCGCCATCGCACAGCAGCCGCAGCTCCTGTGCATGGATGAGCCGACGGCGAGTCTTGACTTTGGCAATCAGGTGCTCGTGATGAACCGCATCCGCGCTCTCGGCGCAGAGGGCGTCACGGTGATGATGACGACACACGCGCCGAGTCATGCCTTCTACTGTGCCGACCATACGTCGGTCATGGGGCGCGATGGCGTGTTCTTCGTCGGGCGGACGAACGATGTGATCACGGAGGAGCGCCTTGAAAGACTGTACGGGGTCACGGCAAAGATTGTCGGCTATGAGAACATTCCCGAAACACGCACCTGTGTCCCGCTCCCGCCCATGGGATCGGCGGAGCACTGTGCGGGTCGAGGGAATCGTTGATCATACTAGTGATCCCTCAGGGGCAGCGGCATGTGACCGACATGGTCTTCGTGCCGCTGCCCTTTCTTTCTTTTTTCTGCATTTTATGGTATCCTAGAGAGGAAGCAATCACTGTTTTCAGGGGAGGAAGCAATCATGGCAGAGTACACGTACACCGTGGAGAAAGTTTGTCCGGTCTGTGGGGAAAAGACGCACGTGACAAAGATGAAGGCGCGCCTCATCACGCTCAGCACGGATGAGGATTTCTGCGTTCACTACAAGGACGTCAACCCGTACCTCTATCGTGTCTGGCTGTGCGAGCACTGCGGTTTTGCGGCGGACGAGAAGCATTTTGATCCCGCGGCACTCAGCGCACGTGACAAGGGAAAGGCAAAGGAACTCCTCGAAGGGCGCACGATCAACCTCCCGTACACGGAAGAGCGCACGACAGAGGAGGCGATCCGCGCCTACAAGCTCGGGCTCTACTTCGCCGAAAAGCTGGGCTGGCCGCTGCAGAAGCAGGCGGGCTACCGCATGGGCATGGCGTGGGTCTACCGTGACACGGAGGAGCACGAGAAGGAGGAGGAGTGCCTGCGGCGTGCGGCGGAGCTCTATGAAAAGTCCGTCATGACGGAGCACTATCCGATCAACGGCATGAGTGACAATATGGCAATGTATATCGCGGGTGCGGCGTACTACCGTATCGGCGATTTTGAGAAAGCGACGCAGATGCTCTCGCGCATCATGAGCGATCAGGAGATTCGCAAGTCCGATGCAAAGCTCTTTGAGCGTGCACAGAATCTCTGGATGGATCTGCGTGAGAAAAAAGCTGAGGCAGAGAAGGAAAACTAAATGGCGATTGATATTCCTCCGCAGTGGGTGGAGCAGGTACAGCGCATCGACTGGGGAAGTGTCCGTGCCGCAGTGGCGGACTATGGTCCCGTGCTCACAGTGCTGCGCGATACGTGGGATCGCGAGACGATCAGCGAGATCGCGGACGGGCATCTCTTCGTCCGCGACGCGGTGCTGAACGAGGCGATAGCGCATAACCTCGGTACGGACAGCACGATCCGCTCCGTAGAGCTCACCTCGCATGAGGATGGACATCTCGGCATCGTCTGCACGACCGATAAGAAATACAAGCGGATCGAGCTCTCGGGAACGATCAAGGAGTTTGTCCATACGGGGGAGAAGTCCTATGCAGTCTACCATGTGGACAAGAAGAAACTGCCCAATCACGGACTCGTCTCATGGCTCTTTTCACGGCTGTCGCTGTCGATGGTCGAGCGCATGGTCGGACGGCTCGATGTGTCAGATCGCATCCCCGTGGATATCAAGGGAAACAATGTCACGGTGGACTTTCACGATGTCCTCGCGGCGTCGCGTCTCGGCACGACAGCGTTCCGCGGGCATTCGCTGCTGAGCATGGTGGAGATCGAGGGCGCGACGGTGAAGGAAGGCGGCATCATGTTTGATACACATCTGAACGTGCCCGACGATGTGAAGGATGCGCTGCGCGCAATTTTGAAGGAAAAATCGGCTGCGCTGCAAAGCAGCACAGGAGAAGGAGACGGACATTGATGAGGCGATTGATTCAGCTGCTCTGTATCGCGATGCTCACCGTATGGATCCAGCCGCAGGCGGCGGACGCGGCAAAGGCGGAACCCGTGACGGAGAAGATCATCTTCATCCCGCATGACAGCCGCCCGATCTCGAGTACGCAGACGGCGGATGTCGTAACCAAGGCAGGCTACGAGGTCGTCGTTCCGCCGACCGAGCTGCTCGGCAGCCGTGAGAATCTGGGACATCCCGATCAGCTCTGGACATGGGTGCACGAGAATATCGCACAGCCCGGTGTCAAGGCAGCGGTTATCTCCTCGGATGCGATGGTCTACGGCAGCCTCGTCGGCTCGCGCAAGCACAACGAGTCGCGTGCACAGATCCTCGCACGCGCGTCGCGCTTTACGGAGCTGCACCGTGCGAATCCCAAGGTGCCGCTCTACGTCTTTGGCTCGATCATGCGCACGCCGCGTACGGGCGAGGCATCGGGACATGAGGAGCCGGAGTACTACCGCCGCTATGGGGCGGATATCTTCCGCTACACCCTCCTGCGTGACAAGGAGGAGGTCGAGGGGCTCTCGCGCCGTGAGCGCAAGGAGTATGAGTTCCTCACGCGCCTCATCCCGAAGGAAGCCCTCACGGACTGGATGGGACGACGCGAGAAGAACTATGCGGTCAACGAGTTCCTCATCAATCTCATGCGCAAGAATGGGACGTTCCACTACCTCGCGCTCGGGCGTGATGATAATGCGCCGTTCTCCCAGACCCATCTTGAGAGCCGGCATCTCGCGGCAGTAGGCGCAGAGCTCGGCAAGACTCGGTTTCAGACGATGGCAGGCATCGACGAGATCGCCCTCCTCATGCTGACGCGCGCAGTGAACGAGCAGCGTCATGAGGTGCCGTTTGTCTTCGTCCGCTACAACTGGGGACGCGGCGCGGACACTGTGCCTGCGTACTCGGATGAGAAGATCGGCACCTCGATCAACGATGCGATTCTCGCCGCCGGTGGGATGAATGTGCGCGCGCCGGAGAAGGCGGATGTCGTCCTCACGGTGAATACGAACCCCGACGGGCGCACCTACGAGGCGAATATGCCCGTCAATGACGGAACGCTGCGCGAGGGGACGGCGTATTTTGCCGATATCGTGTCGGACTATGTGGCACGAGGCTATCCCGTCTCGATTGCCGACGTTGCCTTTGCCAACGGCGCGGACAACGCGCTCATGGCGGAGCTGCAGCGGCGCGGTCTGCTCTACAAGATTCGTGCCTATGCAGGGTGGAACACCCCGACGAACAGCTCGGGCTATGCGCTCGGCGAGGGGATGCTCGTCCGTCACATGAATGCGGACGCCGTCGACCAGCTGCTGACGACGCGCTACCTCGACGACTGGGCGTATCAGGCGAATGTGCGCAATACGATTGCACGGCAGCTCACGTGGCTGCGCGGTGACGGATTCTACGGCAGTCTCGGCTCAAAGATGGATGCCGTCTCCGTGCGCTCCACGCGCATGATGAACCGCTTCATCGAGAACAATCTGCCGCCCATGGCGGAGATGAACAGTGTCGTCGTGACATTCCCGTGGAACCGTATGTTTGAGGCGGACATTCAGCCCGAGCAGCAGGGCTTTGCCCATGATTATTTGGAAGGAAGGAAATAATATGTACGGAAAACGGATGATCGCCTTCTTTTCTGCATCACCTTCGCGGCGCACGGCAACGGTTGCCCATAAGATCGCCGACGTCATCGGCGCAGACCTTTACGAGATCCGCCCGGTCATCCCCTATACCGAGGACGATCTCGACTGGGACGATAAGACGAGCCGCGTCAACGTTGAGATGCACGACCCAGCCTGCCGCCCCCAGATCGAGGGAGAGCTTCCCGATCTCGCGCCGTATGAGACCATCTTCGTCGGGTTCCCGCTCTGGTGGTTCGCTGCGCCGCACATCATCAATACATTTCTCGAAAGCTACGACCTTACGGGGAAAACCATTGTGCCGTTTGCTACCTCGGGCGGCAGCTCCCTCGGGCAGACGGTGACGCATCTGCGCCCCTCAGCGCAGGGCGCACTCGTCAAGGAAGGCCGCCGCTTTGAGATGGGCGAGACCCCGATGGCGATCAACTCATGGGTCGCGGCGCTTGGGATCTGACATAGAAAAACACGATTGTCGTCGTTGCACGGCAGTCGTGTTTTTACGTGGCTTCATTAACATGAGGCGATCTTTTGAAGTTGTGCGTATAGTGCTGAGATATCATTTGGGATCGTTTCCCATAGTAAGGAATCACTGATAAAATGAGGTCTGCCAGATTGGCGTAGATTTTTTGTCCGATTGAGGCAGCAAACCGGACGCATAGCAAAGGCTATGTGGAGGATTTGCTAACGAAAAGCGGGCGAAAAAGATGCGTCAAGATGGTCGTGCCGAATTTATCAGTGCTTCCTAAGTCCTTATCTGCGGACTCGTACTCATGGGCAAAGAGATTTCTTATTCCGCTTATCCCTATCGTTCATAGAGCAACACCTCGTCACGTTTGAGATTTTCTTTGAACAGGTCGGAGTCAGGGAGTTTGTTCAGAAGATCGAGTTCCGTGCCGAGGGCATCTTTGAGATCTGAATAGATACCGCTTAGCATAAAAAAACTTTTGATATCCCCCTCGATGCGCAGATCGACATCACTGCTTTCTGTTGCATTTCCACGTGCGTACGAGCCGAAGAGATAGGCTTTACGTATTGGATATTTTTCGCAAATAGGGGCAACGCGTTTCCTGATGGCGGCAATAGACAGCATGATGACACCTCCCTATATATCATATACTGTTTGTTCTTCTGGTTTCAAGTCAATGTGAAAAATTTTCTTTAGACAGAGTGGGACTTTATACGATAAAATATAGGAATGTGCGAATGACCGCGCCGTGATGCGCGCATACGGCTTCTCGACGAAGCTCACGGAGTCGGCGTGCGTGGCGGAGCTGATGAAGCGATATGAGGAATTGGTACAGAGAGGAATAGAGGAGAAAAAGTGATTTCATCTAAGATTCGATTCCCCGTCATCTTTGTGGGGATCTTTGTCGCCGCGATTCTTGCGGCACTCTACTTTGCGACCTTTGGGCGCATGGCAAAGGCAGACCCTGCCGAGAGCATCCAGCTCTACTGCGATGCTTTTGTACGGCAGGATGAGGAGGCGCAGAAGAAACTCACGTCCTACGGTGCACCGACGGATGCGTTCAACATGAAGGCGGCGTTCGCGAATGCCCTCCAGACGGCGGGAGCGAATCTCTCGCCCGAGGAGGCAGCGGAGATCGGTGATGCCTATATGGAGTCACTGAAAAACGCATCGATCGAGACCTCTGTCTCAAATCAGGGGGAAGGGCAGGCGACGGTTGAGGTGACGGTGACGCGGTTTAATATGATGGCAGCACGCGAGAAGGCGACATCTCTCATGCGTTCCCGTATGAAGCTGAACGGGGCACCCGAGGAGCTGCGTAAGACAGCCGTCGATGCGACGGCAGATGCCTATCGGGAACTCCAGCCGATGGGGATGGCGACGTTCTACGTCCCTGTCCGCTACAACGAAAAGACACGCATCTGGGATCCCGCCGACCCTGTGCAGTTCGGTTTTGACCTGTCGAAGCAGACCATGGGCGTAGAGTAGGCGTCCCAACACCTGCGAAAAAAGCCTCCCCCGCTTGTGGTGGAAGGGGAAGCCGTAAACTCTCGTGGATATACACAATAGAGAGGAGCATCAATATGGCAGAGACAGATTGGCAGCATACCGATCAGGTAACGGCAGAGGGGAATCCACGCCATCCCGAGGGGGATGCGGGGCGTACGATGCTCGCACGGATGAACGAAAGCCATGCGCATCTCGTGGACTGGGGACTTGGGTATCTCGCCCTGCACCCAGCGGATACGGTACTCGACATTGGCTGCGGCGGCGGCAATACGCTCGCGCGCGTGGCAGAGCGTGTGACGGAGGGGCACCTCGTCGGCATCGACTACGCCGAGACCTCGGTGGAGGCGTCGCGCGCCTTCAATGCGGCATTGGTCGAGCGTGGACGAATGGAGATCCTCCATGGCTCGGTTGAGGCACTCCCGTTTGCGGACGGGCATTTTGATGCCGTCGTGACGGTGGAGAGTTTTTACTTCTGGCCGACTCCCGAGGAGAGCCTGCGGGAGGTTGCACGCGTTGTGCGTGAGGGCGGATCGTTCCTCCTGCTGGCGGAGATCTGCGGGCGGGACGACCTGCCGAAGAGCACGCGTGCCAAGGTCGCGGAGTATCAGCTGACGAACCCGACCCCCACAGAGTTTGAGCAACTCTTCCGCGCAGCGGGATTCCGCGAGGTACAGATTCACCTCAAGGAAGGCGAGTATTGGATCGCAGTCGTGGGCGTGCGGTAAAAGTTTTTACCGCTGCACAGTGTCCTAAGGATACAAGGGTATTTCCCTTGGAATTTTCCATCAAACAGCGGGTACAGAATCGTCATAGAGCTCGTGTGGGGCAATGTCCTGCCCATCTGCCCATGCAACTGTAGCACCTGATACATGAACTGTTTGAAAAACAGCGGGAATTTTTAGCTTTTCGTACCATGACCCTTTGATGTACGGCATTACATCAAAAATTTTCTTCTCACCTGTATCAAAGAGCAGCAGTAATTTATAATCAGGAAGCGGCTTTACATCGAGTACTTTAGGCCGTAGCATGATATGTACTCCTTTATTGCAGAGGAGGGCCACATATCTCTCCTATCATCTCTATTATACCAAGTATCATAGCATATTCCGCAGGAACTCTCGTGTGCGTTCTTCCTTCGGCGCACGGAAGAATGTCTGCGGTGCGCCTTGCTCGACGATGACACCGTTCTCCATAAAGACGACGTTGGTGGCGGCCTCGCGTGCGAATGCCATTTCGTGTGTGACGACGATCATGGTCATGTGCTCGGCAGCGAGGTCACGCATGGTGTGCAGCACCTCGCCGGTGAGCTCAGGGTCGAGGGCGGAGGTCGGCTCGTCAAAGAGCATGATGTCCGGCTTCATGGCGAGGGCGCGCGCGATGGCGACGCGCTGCTGCTGTCCGCCCGAGAGTTGGCTCGGGTAGTAGTTCTCACGGTCGGAGAGTCCAATTTTTTTGAGGAGGTCGCGGGCGTAGGGGAGGATCTCGTCGCGTTTCATCCCCTTGACGTGAATTGGTGCCTCGATGAGGTTCTCGATCACGGTCATGTGGGGGAAGAGGTTGAACTGCTGAAAGACCATGCCCGTCGCCATGAGGATGCGACGCACGTCGGCAGCGTCTGCGTAGGTCGCCGATGCCGCACCGTCCGGCGTATGGCAGAGTACCTCTCCGCCGATCGTGATGTCGCCGCGGTCGATGGTCTCCAATCGGTTGATGCAGCGCAGGAGCGTTGACTTGCCGGAGCCGGAGGAGCCGATGATGGCGAGCACCTCGCCGCGCGCGAGGGTGAGGTCGATCCCGCGGAGAACGCTGAGCTCACCAAAGGATTTGTGGATGCCGCGCATCCTGAGCATCGTGTCTTTAGTTTCCGTATCTGCCATAGTGCGCCTCCAGTTTTTTGAATCCATAGGTGAGTACAGCGGTCATGGCAAGGTAGAAGATGCCTGCGATGAGGAAGGGGGTCATGTCAAACTCGCGCTGTACGATGGTGCGCGCGACGCGCAGGAGGTCGTTCATGGCGAGGATGTAGACGAGGGATGTGTCCTTGACGAGGTTGATGGTCTCGTTGCTGACGGGCGGCAGGGTGATGCGCAGTACCTGCGGCAGGATGATGCGGCGCATGGTGAGCGGGCCGCTCATGCCGAGGACGCGCGCCGCCTCGAATTGACCGCGCGGCACCGCCTGTATGCCCGCACGGAAGATCTCGGCGAAGTAGGCGGCGTAGTTGAGGACGAAGGCGAGCAGTGCCGCTGCAATGTCGGGGAGCAGGATGCCGACCATCGGCAGGGCGAAGTAGACGAAGAGCAGCTGCAGCATGAGCGGCGTACCGCGCATAATCCAGATGTAGATTTCGAGGATGCGGCTGAGCGGCCGAAAGCGAGAGAGTCGTCCGAGCGCGACAAAGAGCCCCAGCGGCAGGGAAAGCGCGAGCGTGACACAGAAAATCTCGAGGGTGATGCCTGAGCCCTCGAGCATGAGACGGATGGTATCCAGTGTTTTGTCCATGAATGATATTCCTTACAGAAAAAGGGGCTGCCGCACGATGATTCGACATCGTACAGCAGCTCTTTCTTTGTGCCTCTGCCACGTGCGGCAGAAGGGCAACCATTTACTTCGTGATGTCCTTGGCGAACCACTTCGTCGAGATCTTGGCGATCGTGCCGTCTGCCTTCATCTCGTCGAGGACCTTCTGCACCTCGTCGCGCAGCTTCGTGTTGTCCTTCGCGAATGCGATGCCGAACTCGCTCACAGGACCGACGACCACGTCGAGCGCATCCAGTGTGTCGGGATGCTTGCTCATGTAGTAGCGGCCGACGATCTCGTCGCCGATGACGGCATCGAGACGGCCATTCTCAAGATCCATGAATGCCGCAACGTAGTCGGGGTACTTCTTGACCTCCTTGACTTCCTTCTTATAGAAATCTGAGGCGTCCATGTACTCCTCCGCCGTGCCCGCACTCTGCGTGCCGACGGTCTTGCCCGCGAGGCTCTTCTCATCCGTGACGGCGGTGTTGCCCTTCTTCACGAAGATGATCTGGTGGTTGTCCATATAGGGCTTCGAGAAGAGCATGCTCTCCTTGCGCTTTTCGGTGATGTCGAGACCGTTCCAGAGCACCTGCACGCGGCCGCTCTTGAGCTCGGCTTCCTTACTCGACCAGTCGATCGCCTTGAACTCAACCTCACGACCGAGACGTTTTGCTGCTTCCTCTGCGAGATCAACGTCGAAACCGACGATCTTGTTGTTCTCGTCCTTAAAGCCCATCGGCGGGAAATTGTCGTCAAGTCCGACGATGATCTTTCCCATCTCTGCCGCATTATCCGTCGAGGGGGCTTTCTCAGTGCTGCCGCACCCTGCGAGGAGTGCTGCCGAGCAGGCGAGTACCGTTGCTCCGGTCAGAATCGCTTTCCAGTTCATCTTCGTTTCTCCTTATCCTTCTACTGCTTTAACACAATAAAGTACTGATGTGTGTGTATTATACGATAGGTGAAGAAAATATGTCAAGTTTTTTTTAATTAAGCAGGTTTTTTTCTTTTCAGGTCGAAATATTTATAGACATGAGAATTTCGTAAGGAAGAATGACGTAAACCGAGGGAGGGGCTTGCTTTGCGTGCAATATCCGTAGACGATCTTGAGAATGGGATGATCCTAGCGCGGACGATCGTCAACGCCAAGCGCGTGGTGGTGGTGTCGGAGAATACGGAGCTGACGAAGGCGCACATCACGCGCCTGAAGTTTCTGAAGATCCCCGTTGTCTACATCAAGGACGAATCGGAGCTGAAGGAGGAGCGTTCGCCGATCTTCTCGCGCAGCAATCTCTTCATCAAGCAGTATGAGAATGTCATCGGTACGGCGAAGTCGATCTTTGAGGAGACAAAGAAGACGGGCACGGTTCCCGTGGAAGAGACGAATGAGATGGTGCAGGAGGATCTGCTGCCGCTCTCACGCCGCAGCGGAACGATTGACTATCTCAATGAGGTCAACCATCTCGCGAGCGACATCTATAACCACTCGTTGCGTGTGTCGATCCTCGCGGGGGTCATTGCCAAGTGGATGAAGCTCGACCGTGAGACGGCAAAGGATGTTGTTCTTGCGGGATTCCTCCACGATGTCGGCAAGTCGCGTTTTGATCAGCGTCTGCTCGAAAAGAATGTAGAAACGCTTGAGGGCGAGGACTATGAGAACTACATCCAGCATACGGTAGATGGAGCGCATATCCTCAACAATGTGGCGGGACTGACGGAGGGCGTGCGCCTTGCGGCGATGCAGCATCATGAGCGCATGGACGGCAGCGGCTTCCCGTTCAACAGCAAGGGCGACGACATTCATCTCTATGCTCGCATCATCGCTGTGGCGGATCTCTATGACAATATCACGGTCGAACGCGAGGGCTACCCGCGCCGCACGCCGTTCGATGCGGTGACGGAGATTGCGCGGCAGATGTATACGACGCTCGATCCGCAGGTTTGCCTGCCCGTCCTGATGAATATCAAGAATGCCTTCCTCGGCTCGCGTGTGCTCCTCAGCAATCATCGCGAGGGAACGATCACGGCATATCCGCACGGTGTTGTGCCGCTCCCGATCGTGACGATTTCGGAGGATGAGGTCATCGATCTCAATGAGGAGAAGAAGATTAAGATTCTGGAGTACAACCCGAAATAATAAAGAACATAGAAAAGCCCATCGGCGTGAACCAATGGGCTTTTTTGGTGTCCGCTGTCAGCAGACAGCCTGGAGTTTGTTATACCATTCGAGAACCTCGTCATAGATCGTGCTGATCTCCTCCAATGGGATGTGTTCATGCGCACAGCACGCAACAACTGACGACCAGTTGCCCTGTTCGTAGGAGATGACGAGGTCGAGCAGACGGCGCAGAGCGTTGTCCTCACCAAGCAGAGCAGCATTCAACTCGTCGGAGAGAGTGAGCTCCTTGAGTATCTCCGCCATCGGCTGGTTGAGCAGTACGTCAATTAGGGAGAACATGCCAAGCAGGAAGCCCGTGTCCGGCGTGAGGTCATGCCGGTTCAGACTGCGGGCAATCAGCTCGCAGAATTTTGCACGCAGGAGCGAGAGGGTGAAGAGTTCGCTCGGTTTGTCCTCGGAGAAGGTTTGGAGACTGATGAGTGTCACCCAGCTGCGGATCCCGCTGAAGCCAAGGAGCACAGCAGCCTGCCGTAGGTTGGAGACGTGGTTGGTCAGTCCGATGCCGACCGAGTTGATATAGGTGAGGAGTTTGTACACGAGATTCGTATCCGCCCCGATCACTTCCGTGATGGCGTTAAAGTCAACGTTCGGACGGTTGACCTCCTTGAGAAGGCGAATACGCGATAGCTCGTTGTTGGTGAGTCTCTTTTGGTGCAGGACGACGGGTTTGCAGAAAAAATAGCCCTGGAAGAGGACATAGCCATCCTCCACTGCCTGACGGAATTCGTCCTCTGTCTCAATCTTCTCGGCGAGAAGCCGCACCTGCGGGGGGAGCACCTTGCGCAGGTTGGCACGCTCCTCGGGAGCTGTCGTGATGCGAAAGTCCACCTTGATGATGTCCGCCATGTTGATGAGCGGCTCGTAGCCAGGGAGCAGGACAAAGTCGTCGAGAGCGATCTTGTAGCCTGCATCCTTTAGATCACGTACGGCTTCGAGAATTTCAGGAGTCGGCTGCACCGTCTCGAGTACCTCCACGACGATGCTGTCGGAGGGCAGGAGTTTCGGTGCACGCGACAGGAGATTCTTCTCTGTGAAGTTGATGAAAGCCTTTCGGTTGGAGACGAGTTTTTTCATGCCAAAATTGAGCATGGCGTTGACCATGACGCTCTGTGTTGCCACATTTCCGTCGAGATTGGGGTCAAAGGCGTTTTTCAGACCACTGCGAAAAAGAATCTCGTATGCGTAGACATTCTTTTGCAGATCGAGAATCGCCTGACGCCCGATGAATGCATCTTCCATAAGGGAACCTTCCTTCATCTTGTATACGATCGCGGTAAATTATCATTCTCGTATACATATTATATCGACATTTTATGAAAATATATCATAGCTTTCTCGAAAAATAAATGAAAAACAGTAGACCAGATGGTATAATATAATAGGAAGAATGAAAAAATGGATGTGGTAATTTGTTGAATGACATACAAATCGGACGCTATATGCCCGGAGATTCCTTCCTGCACCGCATGGATCCACGCGTCAAGATTGTTCTCCTGTTCTTCTACCTGCTGCTCGTTTTCTTCGTCGAGAACGTAGCAGGCTTTCTTGCGCTTGGCATCAGCATTGCGCTGCTCATGATCGTTTCTCAGGTTCCGCTTGGAATGCAGCTGCGCTCGATTCGGCCGATTCTCTGGATCGTACTCTTTACGTTCGGCGTGCACCTCTTTATGACGCCGGGGACGGAACTGTTTGCCGTCGGCCCCCTGTCGGCGACGTGGGAGGGGCTGACACGCGGCGTGTATATCGGGCTGCGCCTAATCCTGCTCATCCTGTTGAGTACGCTGCTGACACTAACGACGAGTCCGCTGCGCCTGACCGACGGGCTGGAGGCACTTCTCTCTCCGCTGCGCCATGTGGGGGTTCCCGTGCATGAGCTGTCGATGATGATGACGATCGCCTTACGCTTTATCCCAACACTGCTGGAGGAGCTGGATCGCATCATGAAGGCGCAGAAGGCACGTGGGGCGGATTTTGAGCATGGCAGTATCGTGCGGCGGATGCGTGCCATTGTACCCGTGCTCGTGCCGCTCTTTCTCTCTGCGTTTCGCCGTGCCGATGAGCTTGCAATGGCGATGGAGGCACGCTGCTACCGCGGCGGTGAAGGACGTACGCAGATGAAGGAGCTGTACATCGGGCGTGTCGACTATGCGGCTGTCGTCGTCTTTATCCTCGGTGCGGCGGGCATCTGTGCCGTGAGTGTGGGAGGGCTGAGCTTTGCGCCCTGAGCATGTGGCGATGATGAAGGCGCGTGCGCGAAATATCGCGCTGAAGGTCGCCTACGATGGGACGAACTATCACGGCTTTCAGCGGCAGACGCCGCCCATCCGTGCCGTGCAGAATGTTCTTGAGGCGGCGCTCGCCCAGGTCTGCGGTGAGACGGTGGAGCTTGCGTCGGCGGGGCGCACGGATGCGGGGGTTCATGCCTATGGTCAGGTGGTGAATTTCTTCACGGACGGACGCATCCCGACGGAGCGCCTGCCGCGTGCGGTGAACGGCCTCCTGCCGCCGGATATTGTCGTGTCGGAGGCGTGGGAGGCAGCGCGGGATTTCAGCGCACGGCACAGTGCGACGGGCAAGGCATACGTCTATCGCATGAAGGAGTGCCGCGTGCCGGATCCCTTCACACGCAGCTATGCATGGCAGATTTTTCAGCCGCTCGATTACGATGCGATGCGGGCGGCGCTGCATCTCCTTGAGGGGACGCATGACTACTCCTCATTTCGTGCGTCGGGTGGTGCGCCGATGTCGCCCGTCCGTACGCTCGATACGATCCGTCTGACGGCGGAGGGGGAGGGGCGTCTCTCGCTCTATATCCACGGCACGGGCTTTCTCTATCACATGGTGCGCAATATCGTCAGTACGGCTGTGGCGGTCGGTACGGGGCGTATCTCCAAGGATCGCTTTGCGGAGATCTTTGCGGCACGGGATCGTCGGCTCGCGCCGCCCACGGCTCCGGCCGGCGGGCTGTATCTACTCGCGGTGGATTATGACGGCACATCGGAAAGGAGCCATACCGATGGAGCAGGAAATGCTGCAGCGTCTTGTGACAAATGCCGTACGTGAAATGCGCTTGCCGTCTCGTCCGGAGGGACGCGGCAGTCATGTACTGACGCTCGTGGATGCCGTCCTCGATGCAGCACTGGATGAAGAGGCAACGGACATCCATCTTGAGCCGATGGAGGAAGGACTGCGCATCCGCGTCCGCGTCGATGGGCTGCTGCGCGCGTATCCGATCCTGCTGCCGGCGGCAATCGCTCCGGTAGTTATTGCACGTCTAAAGGTGATGGCGGGCATCGACACGGCGAAGCGCAACCGTCCGCAGGATGGGCAGATTCGCTATCCACACAGGGAGCGCAGCGTCGATATGCGCGTGGCGGTTCTTCCTGTCGTGGGCGGTGAGCGCATGGTTGTGCGCATTATGGACGGGACGGAGCGATTCCTTCACTGCAGGGAGCTCGGTTTC
Source organism: Centipeda felix (assembly GCF_900186465.1). GTDB lineage: Bacteria > Bacillota > Negativicutes > Selenomonadales > Selenomonadaceae > Centipeda > Centipeda felix. The sequence continues at coordinate 44,286 of NZ_LT891958.1, read as the reverse complement.
ACGCCGGAAAACGAAGCGATTTTTGAACGACTCATCCATCGACCGACGGGGCTCCTCCTCGTCTGTGGACCGATGAACTCGGGCAAGACAACGACGCTCTATGCGGCACTCGCCGAGCTCAATGACCCAAACTGTCACATTATGACGCTCGAAGATCCCGTGGAGCGGCGTATTGACGGAATCAGTCAGTTTGCCGTATGTCCAGAGGCGGGGCTGACCTTTGTCGCGGGACTGCGGGCAGCACTGCGGCAGGATGTCCAGAAGATCCTCTTGGGCGAGATCCGCGACCGTGAGACGGCGGAGATGGCGGTGCGTATTGCCCTCACGGGACACGCGCTGTTCTCGACGCTCCATACGGAGGACTGTGTCGCCGCGATTTTTCGCATGATCGAGATGGGGACGCCGCCCTATCTGCTCGCAGCGACGCTCTCGGGGGTCGTAGCCCAGCGGCTTGTGCGCCGTGTTTGCGTTCATTGTCGTGAGACGTACACCGTCGCTGCAGGCTCAGATGAGGCTCTTCTCCTCGGATCGCTCTATCATGAAGGGATGACGCTCGTGCGCGGGCGCGGCTGCCCGCACTGTCGCGGGAGCGGTTATCATGGACGCATGGCGATACATGAGATGCTGCCCATCTCCGAGCATATCCGCACGGCGATCCTCGGAGCGAGATCGCGAGATGATCTGCGGCGCGCGGCAGGGGCGGAGGGGATGCGCTCTCTCTGGCAGGACGGCGCGGCAAAGGCTATCGAAGGGGAGACGACGTTAGGGGAGGTGGAGCGTGCACTCTATGGATGAAACGGACGCGTGGCAGGAACTGCTGCGCCGCATGATGACAGTGAATGCCTCGGATCTCCATGCGGCACCGCATCAGCAGATACAGCTGCGCCGTGACGGCATGCTGATGGCGGAGGATCTCATTCCCACAGCGGCACTGATGGAGGCGTGTGCCTGTCAAATGCTCTCGGATGCGCAGCGCGCTCTTCTTTCTGTGCAGGATGTCGATGCCGCGTGGAACTGGGAGGGACGGCGGTTTCGAGGAAACTTTTATCGAACGCAGGAGGGGATGGCTCTTTCCCTGCGTCTCCTGCCTGAGCGCATCATGACGCCCGATGAGGTCGGTATGCCGTCTGCCGTGCGTACGGCTCTTGAGATGAGGGATGGACTCGTACTGCTCTGCGGAGCGACGGGGGCAGGCAAGACGACAACGCTTGCCGCGCTCATTGATGCGGTCAACCATACGCGTTCCCTCCATATCATCACACTTGAGGATCCCGTCGAATATGTTTTTGCCGCAGATCGTGCCTTTTTCAGTCAGCGGGAAGAGGGGCGGGATTTTGCTTCCTTTCCCGATGCTGTGCGCAGTGCGCTGCGTGAGGATCCCGACCTCCTGCTCGTGGGTGAGATCCGTGACCGTGCAACCATTGAGGCGACACTCCTCGCGGCGAAACATCTCTTTGAGCTCATGAGACCGGCTGCTCTCTTTGGTCGTCCTGTCGTGTACAGCGGGCACGTAGATGGATGCGAGCCCGCGCAGACGCACAATGGGAAGTGCGTAGAGGCTGTCTCTTATCCCCATCTACAATCCACGCGGGGACGGCCGCGCAGGCGGCGCGCCGCGTGGAGAGTTTCTTTCCGGCGGATGCGCGGGATGCGGTGCGCGCACAGTTTGCCGATGTCGTCCGCGGCATCTTTGCTCAGCGCCTTCTGCCGCGGCGGGGCGGCGGCCGTATTGCCGCGTTTGAGACGCTGGTTGGTACCTCCGCCGTGCGAAATGTCCTGCGGCAGGGACGCTATGATCAGCTTGAGACGCTCATGATGAGCGGTGCTGCGCAGGGGATGCAGACGGCGGAGATGGCAGAGGCCGAGCTTCGTGCACGGGGCGTCCTCGCATGACGATATTTTCTTATACGGCGTGCACGGCAGAGGGGCGAAAGATACACGGCATCATTGAAGCCGAGAGCGCGCCGGCAGCGGCACGGATGCTCATGGAGCGCGGTGAGACGGCCGTGCGCATCGAGGAGCGACGGACGCTGCGCCTGCCGCAGCATACACAGCAGTGGCTGTCGCGCCGTGGCGGCGTGACGGACGAGGAGAGAATCGCCTTCTTTCAGGAGCTATCTGCCCTTCTCGCCGTGGGACTTCCCCTGCACCGCGCACTGGAACGCCTGCGCGACGGCGTGGGAGAAACATCATCGTCGGGACGGCTGCTCCATGCTCTGCATCATGCGGCCATGCAGGGGATGCCGCTTTCACAGGCGATGGAGACGAAGAGGCAGATCTTTTCCCCTGTTCTCATCGGCATGGTACGCGCGGGGGAGGAGAGCGGCTCGCTCGATGTCGTGCTCGGAGCGGCAGCGTCGTTTCTCACAGAGGAGTACCGTATGCGCGAGGCACTGTGGAGCGCGCTCCTCTATCCGCTTTTTTTACTGGCGGCAGTCGTGCTCTCCATCGTCCTCATGACCGTCTTTATTCTGCCCATCTTCGCGGCACTCCTCGCGGATCTGCATGCCGATCTTCCACTGCCGACACAGCTGCTCGTCACGGTGTCGGCACAGATCGCCGATGCGCCTGTGGCGACGGTATGTCTCCTTCTCGCCGTGCCCCTCGGTATCGGGCTGCTCCTGCGCATTCCGACGGCGCGCTTTCTCTGTGACCGCTGCATCCTGCGGCTGCCCGTTGTGGGCGTATTCATCCGCTGTCGTGCGTGGCAGATGATCCTATGCGTTCTCGCCGTTCTCCTGCGCAGTGGGATTCGCCTCGACCGCGCCATTGCACTGGCATGCACGGCAACGGGAAATCGTGCGCTTCGCCGTCAGCTGAGCAGCATAGAACAGCGACTTACCGAGGGACGCAGCCTCACACAGATCATGGCAGATGACCCCTATCTGCCGTCTCTCGTGCGTGGTATGCTAGCCGCAGGCGAGGAGGCGGGGGAATTGGAACGCATTCTTCCGCAGGCAGCCGAGTATTGCGCACGCCGGGCGGAAACCATTGGACAACGTGTGACGGCACTCGCCGAGCCGATGATGATCGTCGTTGTCGCGGGGCTCATCTTCTTTGCCGTACTCTCCTTTCTCCTACCGATCTTCGACGCGATGGATGCGATGATGTAATGGCGATGGGATAAACGCAATACTTACGAAATAAATATCCACCCGCATAGCGGGTGGTTTTTCATTTTCGGGCATAGCCCTTATGTAATTGGCAGCGTACAAGTACGCCTTTTATTGGCCTGCCAGCCATGCACAGATTACTTGCCACCCATAAATGGGTCTCTTGGGTCAAACAAGCTCAGTTGATCCTGCTCCCGATCCTTCTTCAGCTGGTCAGCTATGTACTCCTTAATCGCCTTGGTGTTCTTTCCTACGGTATCGACATAATACCCTTTGCACCAAAACTCTCGATTACGGTATGCAAACTTCATGTTCCCATACTTCTGGAATATCATTAAGCTGCTCTTGCCCTTTAGGTATCCCATAAAGCTCGATATGCTGATCTTCGGCGGGATACTTAACAGCAGGTGGATATGATCCGGACAGATCTCCCCTTCAATGATCTCTACCCCCTTCCACGCGCACAGCTTTCTTAGGATCTCCCGGATTTCCAGCCGTTTCCCTTCGTAGAATACTTTTCGCCGATACTTCGGTGCAAACACAACGTGATACTTACAATTCCACTTTGTGTGTGCTAAACTATGCGTATCGGCATTTTGTTGTTTCGACATAGTGCTGTTTCCTCCCTAGTGTCTTCACTATTTTTAGGCTGGCAGGCTTACGCATAGTTTAGCACACTGGGGATTTTCTGTTCACCGCTTAAGCTCTTTCCAACCACGCGACTATCGCGTGGTTTTCTTTATACAAAAAGACGCTTCTCACAGTATAGTGAAAAGCGTCTTTTTATTTTTATTTCCGCATGCGCCATGACTGATAGAAGATGGCGAGGCATGCGCAGGCAAGGAACATGAGGAGCAGGTCGCACTGGTATGTCCATGTTCCCGTAAGTCCGCCAAATGATAGATGTTCAAAGAGGATCTTGTCGTAGATGCGCGTCGTGATAAAGCGGTGAATGCCTGCTGCCGTCAAAAGAATACCGACGACATATAGAACGCGTGGCATCGTCCGTGGGATACGCAGCGGGATACGGCGCAGCAGAGCTCTCCACAGCATGCGGGCATGCAGACCGACATGCACGCCAACGACGAGAAAGAGCAGCACACCGGCAGAGAGGTGGACTGCGTGGACGTAGATGGATGCGAGCCCGCGCAGACGCACAATGGGAAGAGCGTAGAGGGAGATGAGTATGCCCGATACCAAGGTCACGGCAAGGAGCAGGAGCATGATGATGTTCACCGTGTTGAGTGCCGTCATCGGCAGGCGCCGCCAAAAGAGCGCGCGAAGATAGGCGCGCTCGAGCCACAGGTGGATGCCGCCGAGGATGAGAAGGGCACAGCCCAGATACTCATGCACGGGCTCCGTCGTCAGCAAACGGTTTGGCAGAAAGAACATGAGGAGCGTGATGAGGACAAAGAGCAGGGGGCGCATCAGTTGTGGTACCCCAATCCCTCCAGCCAGACGGCAATGTGCTTATTTGTCTCTGTCGCATTGTCACGCACCGTCTTGCCGCGGATGCACATCCCCGGAAACGCCGCCGCGCCCTTGGCATAGTTCGGGATATCCGCCTCTTTGCCGCTCATTGCATTGCCCGATCCGGTGGAGAATGGGATGATGACCTTATCTGCGAAGTCATAGCTCTCAAGGAAGGTGTAGATCGGCATCGGTAGATCCTGGTACCAGATCGGATAGCCGAGGAAGATGATGTCGTACTGCGCCATATCATCGAATTTTGATGCGAGCAGCGGGCGCGCCTGTTTGGATTGCTCCTCTTTTGCCACCTCTGTCATCTCCTTGAGGTCGATCGGGTAGGGGATGACAGTCTGTATCTCGAACGTGGCATCCGCATGGATAAGCTCTGCAAGCTGCTCAGCAAGGAGCGCCGTGTTTCCCTTTTCGACGTAGCCAACTTCGTGGTTTTCCCCTGCGCGCGAGAAGAATGCAACGAGCACGCGTTTTCCTTCAAAGGAAGCAGGGGGCTTCAGCGGTTGAGAGAGGTCGAGGGCAGCATGATCTTCCTCTGCGTCGTCGGCTGCCGTATTTTTACTCCCGCAGCCGAGCGTGAGAAGAAGCAGCGCGGCAAGCAATACGGCGAGAATTTTTTTCATGGATATTCTCTTTCATTGTGCGTACAGAAAAGAGCCAGAGTGCATTACAGTTGATCTGGCTCTCACAGTTTCTTTGGTTTTATTTCCCGGAGAAGGAAAACTTCAGTCCCACTGAGATCGGAGGTACGGGACCGCCCTCCAGTTCGATCTGCCCTGGCATAGAGCCTGTTGTGTTAAAGAGCAGCGTGCAGTGCCCGCTGTCGCGGATCGTGTCATTTGCGTTCTCACCGACGCGTGTGACCTTATATTTCTGCTTTCCAAACGTCAGCGTATCTCCGACGGTGATGTCGCTCTTCAGATCGCCTGATGTGTGCTCAATGACCATCTCGGCGAGATTGGGGTGTGCTCCCTCGTCCAGCAGGATAATGCTGCTGTTGGTCTCGAGGAATTTGCGCGCCAGTTTGCCGATGGCAGTCACACTGACTTCATACTTTACAGCCATCTCTTATGCCCTCCCCATGGTATACAATAAAACCTTCCACAGTTATTCTATCACATGGGCTTTGGGTTGTAAAATGATTTTGCCGATTATGCCGTGATATAGGCGGTCTCCGTTGACAATGAAAAGAAAAATTAGTAAAATTTTAGAAGGATATGCGCATGGGGCGTGGGGTTCTAAGGAAGTGCCGAATGTATCGGCGTTTCCATAAGGGGGAATTTACATGAAGGACATTCGTTTGGACAGTCCTCTGCAGGGGCGGCTGATCCCGCTGTCGGAGGTGTCGGATCCCGCCTTTGCGAGCGGGGCAATGGGGCGCGGTGCGGCGGTAGCCGACCCGGAGGGCCATGTGGTCTCTCCCGTGGATGGCGAGGTAACTGTGCTCTTTGAGACGAAGCACGCCATTGGGATTCACGGGACAGATGGCGTGGATATCCTCATCCACGTCGGCGTGGATACGGTGAAACTCGGGGGGATGCATTTTACTGCGCATGTGGCGCAGGGCGATACGGTGAAGAAGGGGCAGCTGCTGATCGAGTTCGATCCCGCCGCCATCCGCGCGGCCGGCTATGAGACGACGACGCCCATCCTTGTGACCAATGCGGCAGACTATGGGACGATCACGCTGGTGTCGGATGGGGCAGAAATTTCCTCTCACAATGCAGAAGCCACGGCGGAGACGCAGGCTGCGGCAGAGGAGGCGGCAGAGGACGACATTGACCCGAATCTGCCAAAGGAAGAGCGCGTCGCAAAGCTCATCTGGAAGTATGTCGGCGGAGCGGGGAATGTTCGTAGTGCCGAGCACTGCGCGACGCGTCTGCGACTGATCGTCAACGACAAGACGATCATCGACGAGAAGGCGATCGAGAACATCGACGGCGTGAAGGGACAGTTCTTTGCCGCCGCCCAGTATCAGATCATCCTCGGGACGGGATTTGTCGACAAGGTCTATGACGCCTTCGTCGCGGGGACGAATCTCGGCTCGACTGCGGGCAGCGGAAAGCAGGAGGCATACGAGCAGATGTCGCCGCTGCAGAAGGTCTCACGCACCCTCGGCGACGTCTTTGTCCCCGTCATTCCCGTGCTTGTTGCGACAGGACTCTTCATGGGGCTGCGCGGGATGGCACAGAGTCTCGGCATCGAGATGAACGAAAATCTCCTGCGCATGAGTCAGATCCTGACGGATACGGCCTTTGCCTTCCTGCCCGCGCTCGTCTGCTGGTCGACGATGAACCGCTTCGGCGGAACGCCCGTCATCGGCATTGTGCTTGGTCTGATGCTTGTCGCTCCGCAGCTGCCGAACGCCTATGCGATCGCGGCGGGGGATGCCGTTCCTCTCTCAATGGAGATCTTCGGGATTCCAATTCCCGTGGTCGGCTATCAGGGCTCGGTTCTGCCCGCACTCGTACTTGGTATCTTTGCGGCGCGTTTGCAGAAATGGTTCAAGACCTTTGTGCCCGATATCATTGACCTCATTGTCACGCCGTTCCTTACGTTGTTTGTCTCTATGCTGCTCGGGCTCCTCATCATCGGACCGATCATGCACACACTCGAGATCGGTGTTTTCGGCGCAGTACGTGCCTTTTTGGAGCTGCCGTACGGCATCGGCGGTTTTGTCGTCGGCGGTCTGCATCAGGTGATCGTCGTGTTCGGCGTGCATCATGTGTTCAACGCGCTTGAGGTGCAGCTTCTCGCGTCGACAGGTGTTGACCCGTTCAACGCCATCATTACCGGTGCGATTGTGGCACAGGGCGGTGCCGCCGTTGCGGTCGCAGCGCGTACGCGTGATGCAAAAAAGCGTGCCCTCTATATTTCCTCGGCTGTTCCTGCTTTCCTCGGCATCACAGAGCCGGCGATCTTCGGTATCAACCTGCGCTTTATGCGCCCGTTTATCTGCGGCCTGGTCGGCGGGGCGTGCGCGGGCGCAGTGGCGGGCTTCCTGCATCTCGCGGGGACGGGCATGGGTATCACCGTTCTGCCCGGGACGCTGCTCTATCTTGATCATCTGCCCGCTTACATCCTCGTCAACGTGATCGGCTTTGCCGTCGCCTTTGGTCTGACCTTTGTCGTTTTTCGCACGGAGGAGTGAGCGCTGTGGAGAATTTTGACAAGCGGGACATTGACACACGGTTGGCGGAGGGCTTTCCCTTCACCGATCGCCCTCACAATCGCTTTCATCTCGAAATGCCATTTGGACTGATCAACGATCCGAACGGGCTCGCCTACCACAATGGCTGGCATATTTTCTATCAGTGGAATCCCTTCGGCTGTGCGCATAAAAATAAATCGTGGGCACACACGAAGACGCGCGACTTCTGTACCTACAGCGTGCCCCAGCTCGCCCTGTGGCCGAGCGACGCACATGATAAGGACGGATGTTACTCGGGGTGCGCTGCGGAGGAGGACGGGCGGCTGCGCGTCCTCTACACCTGCAACGCGAAGGATGCGGAGGGCAATCGCAGTTCCGTACAGCGCTTCGGCACGTATACGAAGGCGACGGGGATGGTGAAAAAAGAGGAGATCATCATCGATGGGCCGCCGCCCGGCTTTACGGCGCATTTTCGTGATCCCTATCTGTTTGAGCGCGACGGCGTACGCTATCTCATCATCGGGGCGCAGACGGAGGAAGAGCGCGGCTGTGTCCTCATCTACCGCGAGACGGCGGATGGCTGGGTCTACCGCGGCGAGCTGAAGACACAGCTGAAGGATTTTGGCTATATGTGGGAGTGTCCGAACCTCCTCTCCTTCGGGGATTACGACGTCCTGCTCTTCTGCCCGCAGGGGGTGCCCGCGCGTGCCTACGACCGCCAGAATCTCTATCAGTCTGGCTATATCGCAGGGCATGCGTCCATGGACGCGATGGAGATGCTCATGCACGGGCGGTTCAAGGAACTCGACCACGGATTTGACTTCTATGCACCGCAGGTCGTGACGCATGAGGGGAGGCATATTCTCATCGGCTGGATGGGGATGCCCGACCGTGAGGACGACTACCCGACGCGCGCGGAGGGCTGGATGCACAGCCTCACGTTGCCGCGTGTGCTGACACTGCGTCAGGGGCATATCTTTTCTGAGCCGGTACATGAACTGAAGGCACTGCGCCACCGTGAGACAGAGCGCACACTGGAGGCGGAGCAAACGAGCCATTTCGAGACAGCGCTCTTTGACCTCACAGAGTTGCTGCTCGACATCGAGGTAGGGGATGCCTACACCGTTGCGCTTGAGTTGGTCTATGGGGCAGAGAAATTGGTGTTCCGCTACAATCGTCTGGAACAGATCATGACCATCGACCGCACGAAAATGCGCCAGGGAGGACGCGGTACGCGCAGCTTTAAGCTCTACGTCGATCGTACTCTTTCGCTGCGCATCTACGTTGACCACAGTGCCGTCGAGGCATTCTTCCAGTACGGCGAGGAGGCAGCGACCGTTGCGATCTTCCCCGAGGAGGATGTGCGTCCGACGCTGCGCGTCTTCTCCGACGTCGATATGCGGCTCCTCTCGGGCGTGCTCTGGGAGCTTGAGCCGTTTCACTACGAGGCCGTGGGCACGATATGAGCGGCATCATCTTACGGCGGTTCGTCAGTATGCTGGTCGTGCTGTTCGCCATGACCGGCGGGACATTCGTGCTCATGCAGCTCTCGCCCGTCGACCCTGTCGCGCTTCATTTTGTCATGATGGGCGTTCCCGCCGACCCGCAGCTTGTCGCGGAGTTTCGTGCGGAGCTGGGACTGGATCAGCCGCTGATCGTTCAATATGCGCACTGGCTGTGCGGGATACTGTCCGGCGATCTCGGCTACTCCATCGCCTATGGAGTTCCCGTTGCGGACTTGGTGCGTGAGGCACTGCCACGGACGCTTGCGCTTGCGGGACTCTCTGTTCTGTTTGCTGCAGTGGCTGCGATTCCGCTCGGTCTGTTTGCCTTTTATCGGCATGGAACCTGGATCGATCATGCTGCGCGCATCCTGTCATTTCTAGGAATCTCTCTGCCGACTTTCTGGGTCGGTCTTTTGCTGATTTTGCTATTCTCCGTTCATCTGCGTCTCGTTCCTGTGACGGCGACGGATGGCCTGCGCGGGATGATCCTGCCGGCTGCGGCTCTCGCCATCTGGATTGCGGGGCTCTATATTCGTCGCCTTCGCAATGCTCTGCTCGAGGAGCATGGGAAAAACTATGTGGTTGGGGCGCATGCGCTCGGACTGCCGGCTCATGTTGTCCTATGGCGTTATATCATGCCGAATGCCCTGACGGGGCTTGTCCCGATGCTCGGGCTTACGCTCGGGAATATTCTCGGCGGCTCTGCCGTCATTGAGACGATTTTTGGATGGCGCGGCATGGGGCAGCTGATGACGACGGCAATCCTCGCGCAGGACTATCAATTGATGCAGGCGTATATCCTGTGGGGGACGGGGATTTTTGTGGTGATGAATTTCATCGCCGATCTCATCTGTCTCCGTTTGGATCCGCGCCGCATGCAGGAAGGGGGGGCGCGTCAGCTATGAGTTATCTGTGGGGCAGACTGCTGCGCCGTCGGGATTTCTGCATCATCGGCATGCTGCTCATCGTATGGGCGCTGCTCGCAGTGCTTGCACCCTATATCGCTCCCTACGATCCCTATGAACAGGATCTGACGATGCGTCTGACGGGCAATACGGCGGGGCATTTCTTCGGAACGGATCAGCTCGGGCGCGACATTCTTTCGCGCATCCTGTACGGCGGGCAGATCAGCCTGTCGGTCACGCTGCTCATTGTCGCAGTCACAGCATTTTTTGGCATCGCTGTCGGGATGGTCGCAGGATTCCTGCGGGGGACGGCGGATCGCGTCATGACGGCACTGCTGGACTTCTTTTTGGGAATGCCGTCGCTCGTCGTCTCCATCGCTCTGATCGGCGTACTCGGGCCGAGCATCCCGCATCTCATTCTCGCGCTCTCGTTCACGCATTGGGCGGAGTATGCCCGCGTTGCACGCACACTCGTGCAGTCCGAGCGGGAGAAACCCTACGCACGGTATGCGGTGTTCAGTGGGGCAGGGCTTTGGGGCGCACTGTCCTCCTACCTCCTGCCGAATGTTCTGCCGCGCCTCTTGGTGCTCATTTTTCAAAATATCGGAGAGATTCTGCTCACGGTTGCGGGACTTTCTCTCATTGGCATCGGCGTGCCTCTGCCCTATCCGGAGTGGGGAACGATGCTCATGGGAGCGCGCGACTATTTGCAGACCGCCCCGCAGCTCATGATTTACCCCGGGGCAGCGATCTTTGTGACGATCTTTCTGTTCAACTATATGGGGGATATACTGCGCGACGTAATGGATCCGTCCGGGGGGTGATGTGTATGACAGGGAATCGTATCTTAGCGTAGTTTTTGGGCGAAAGAAGGAGAAAATCTATGAAAAAACTGTATGTGCTCATGACTCTGATGCTCCTGATGATGGGGCTTCTCGCGGGCTGCGGCTCGGAGAAACAGGAGGCTGCGGGCAAGCATCTGAATGCTGCCCTGTATTGGTTCGGTGAGTCCGTCGATCCGGCGCATGAGTGGGACGGCTGGACGGTGACGCGCATCGGCGCAGGTGAGACGCTTGTCACAGTCTCGGACAAGATGGAGTTTACACCGCAGCTTGCCGACAAGTGGGAGGCGGTCAATCCGACGACGTGGCGGTTCCACATCCGCGAGAATGTGAAGTTCCAGGATGGTGAGGCGATGACGCCGGAGCTCGTCAAGGCATCGCTCGAGCGTACGCTGAAGGAGAGCCCGCGCTCGCAGAAGTCCTCGAAGATCAAGGAGATCAAGGTGGACGGACAGAACCTCCTCATCGAGACGACGGAGCCGTACGGTGCGCTCGTGGCGGCACTGACGGAGCCGGCCTTTGTTATCATCAACACGAAGGCGGATCTCTCGAAAGCGGATTCCGCACCTGTGCTGACGGGGCCCTATCAGATTGTCGGCTTCAAGAAGAACGAGGAGATTCAGCTCAAGAAGAATGAGCACTATTGGGACGGCACCCCCGGGCTTGACACGCTTACGGTCAAGAACATCGAGGATGACAACAAGCGCGCGATGGCACTGCAGGCGGGCGATGTGGATTACATCCAGCGGTGCAACAGTGCGAGCCGCAGTCTCTTTGAGAATGACAAATACAAGATCCATGAGATCACGGGTGTGCGTGTCTATATGTTCCGCATGAATCTCGAGCGTGTGCTTGCGGATGCACATCTGCGCCGTGCACTCAGCTATGCGGTTAATTACGATGATCTGGTGAAGATCGAGGGGAACGGCACAGCTGTCGCTGGGGCGGTATTCCCGCCGCACCTCGGACCCTCGTATCAGGAGTCGCTGCGTCAGCATACGGATCTCGCGAAGGCTGCGGAGGAGCTTGCCGCCGCAGGTTATACCGCGAAGAATGCAGATGGCTATGTGACGAAGGACGGCAAGGAACTCGAGCTGACGATCAATGCGTGGGGCAGCAAGTCCGAGATCTACGAGGCTCTGCAGAACCAGCTCAAGCAGGCGGGCATCAAGGCGACGATCCGCCGCATCCAGAACTCCGAGGAGGCAAAAACGAAGCGTGACTTCGACTTGACGGAGAGTAACTGGATCACGCTCGGCACAAACGATCCGTTCTGGTATCTGGATCAGACGCTCCGCTCGACCAGTGAGGAGAACGTCGGCCACTACAGCAACCCCGAGGTTGACAGCCTCCTGAAGCGGATGGGCGACTCTGCGGATGCCAAGGAACGCCTTGCACTCGCCGGTCAGATTGAGAACCTCGTGCTGCAGGATACGCCGAGCCTCTTCTTGTTCAGCGTGGCGAACCAGGTTGTTGCGACGAGCAAGGTGTCGGGCGTCTATATGCACCCGATCGACTACTACCTCATCACGAAGGATCTGACGATTGGCGGGAAGTAAGGCGGACGGATCAGTCTCCCTGCTCTCGATTGCGCGCCTGACACTGCGCATTCATGCACAGTGTGTGCTGCGTGATGTGACGATGGCGGTCAGGCGCGGTGAGATTGCAGCTGTCGTCGGTGAGAGCGGCTGCGGGAAATCAACTCTCCTGCGCGCCGTCATCGGCGTTCTGCCGGACGGCGGCATCATCGACGGCGGCGCGATCTCCTTTTGCGGCACGGAGCTGCTCGATGCTGCCGCGTACGTGCGCAGCGACCTGATGGGGCGGGACATCGCCGTTCTTTTCCAGGATCCCGGTGCCTATCTGAATCCCATACGCCGCATCGGTGCACAGTTTTCCGACTATCTGAAGGCGCACGGTGCAGGGCGCGATTGGCGGGAGACCGCGATTGCCGCTCTGCGCCGTGAGAGTCTGGAGGATCCCGAAAAGATCATGGAGGCGTATCCGTTCCAGCTCAGCGGCGGTATGCGTCAGCGCGCTGCCACGGCAATGACACTCTCGCTCGCGCCGAAACTCCTCTTGGTCGATGAGCCGACAAGCGCACTCGATGTCATTGCGAGCCGCAGTCTGCTCGATCGGCTAAAACGTATGGCGGGGGAGCAGGGCTGCTCCATCGTCTTTGTGACACATAATATGGACGCAGCAGCCTATGTAGCGGATACGATCTACATCATGCAGAGCGGCAGATTTGTTGAACATGGCAGGGCAGAGGATGTCCTGCACCGTCCGTCGCATCCCTATACGAGGATCTTGCTGGATGCTGTTCCGTATTTGACGTGAGGATCGGGGTGCGTATGAAAGAAAATGTTCTTCGCGTTCAGGATCTAAAGAAAACCTATCGTGAGGGAACGCGCCTCGTCGAGGCGATCAGGGGGGTGTCCTTTGACCTGTATGCAGGAGAGATCACCGGAATCGTCGGTGCAAGCGGCTGTGGGAAGTCCACGCTCCTGCAGATGATTGCGGGACTTGAAACGCCGTCTGACGGATGTATTTCCTTTTTGGGACAGACATTGACAACGGCGCAGAGAGGATGGCCGCGCGATGTCTACCGACATCTCCAACTGATTTTTCAAAATCCGCTCGAGGCATTCAGTCCGCGTATGACGGTCGGGCAGTTTCTGCTTGAGCCGCTGCGCCGTTTCGGTCTTGTCACCGACAGGGAGGAGCGCAGTACCCTGCATATGATGCTCGAGCGCGCACACCTGCCGCCCGATACGGCAGAGCGTCTGCCGCATCAGCTCAGCGGGGGGCAGCTTCAGCGTGCAGTGATGATCCGAGCACTTTTTGTTCGTCCCAGTCTGCTGCTCTTTGATGAACCGACCAGCGCATTGGATGTTGTTACACAGGCAGCTCTTCTGGATTTTATCCGCGAATTGCATTCTGAGTATGGGTTTACAAGGCTTTTTGTCACGCATGACCTTGCGGTTGTGCAGAAGATGACCACACGCGTTCTTGTCATGGAGCATGGTGAAATTGTCGAAGAACTGCCGTCAACGGCACTGAGGGAGGCAGTACACCCCTTCACACGACGGCTGATTGCAGCACAGCTGCCGCATGATTGCACATAAAAAAGACTGCGTACGGAGCTGCAGCTCCGTATGCAGTCTTTTTGTATAAAGAAAACCGCCGCACTAAACTGTGCGGCGGCCACATTCTTTCGGTTCTTAGTGATTGTGATGGCTGTCCTTCAGGATACCAACAACAGCACGCTGAACGACATCGAGCACATCGTGGAGCAGGGCGTTATACATATCACCGCCGTCGACAACACCACGACCGTTCTCTGTGAGGAAGAATTTCTTCGGATGCTCCGTCGCCGCATAAGCCTCGTCAAACTTCGCTTTCACCAGTGCTTCAAAATCCATGAAAAGCCCTCCTTAAACACAATAACCAATACCGGAATTATAGCATATTTTTTGAATCCTGTCTCAATCTTTTACAGATTTTTCACAAAAATATTCTGCTGAGTAGAATCTCCTTGACAACCAAGGGGCGGTTGGCGATAATCGAGGCAGAAGAGACCGCTGAAGCTCGCAAGGCACGGATTGCAGGGAGATTCTCGAATGTGCCGAATTCAAAGATAAGGAAACGATGGCTGTTTGATTGTTGCGAATCAACAATGAAGGAGATGCTTGACGATGGTGGATTTATCTACAAAGAAGCCGCCTTACAGCAGAGAGGAGATCGAGGCTTCCTTACTGGAGTACGTTTTTAGCGAAGCCTCGAACGAGCCGACAGAGAATACGGCAGAAGTGCTGACAAATGAAATCGCCAACGATATATCAGCAAATGGCTCGATGAGTGAGACTGACGGCGACGAGCCTAGGTGCTAGTCCCTGCCTGCACAATGGAAACAAAATAGCCTCCGAGCTGCAATCTCGGGGGCTGTTCTTGTGTTTAAGTACCATCGCGTTTACCGCGTTCTTAGGGGATCGGGAGATAGTTTCCAATCAGTGCCAGTCCCCATGCACGCAGGGTCAGGCGCAGATCCTCAAATGGTGCGATGAGCGGAGCGAATGCCACCCGCAGCTTAAAGCGCGTCATTGTATGCGTATTGCAGCCGAAGATGGGGATGCGGTCCATTTGGTATGCGCCCTCTGCAGGTGTAGAAAGACCATAGTGAACGGTGAAGCCGCCGCGGTATCCGGCTGCGCGTGTGATCTCCTCGACGTCATTGGTGACGCGTCCGCCCGGGTAGGCAATGTAGCTGATCTCTCTGCCCAGCTTCTCTGAGAGAGCGACGCGGGAGTCGGCGATCTCATGGCGCAGCTCGTCGCGCGAGGTTAGCTCCGAGAGATTCGCGTGCGTCATCGTGTGACTCTCAAAGTTGATCAGCCCGGAGTCCTGCATCTCATGGATCTGTTCCCACGTCAGATAGTTTGGATAGACGCCCGTGAAATCGTTGATGAGGAAGATCGTTGCCTTGAATCCATATTTTTTCAGGATTGGATAGGCATACTCGTAGTTGTCAACGTACCCGTCATCGAGGGTAATGACGACAGGCTTTGCAGGGAGCGGTGCACCGCTTTCCGCCGCGTCCATCATCTCGTCCAGCGTGATCGTATGGTAGCCCTCTTCTGCAAGGTATGCCATCTGCTGGTCAAACTGGTCGCAGTACAGTGTGAGTGGGTTGCCGTCCTTGTCCTCGACCTGATGGTAGTTGAGCACGGGCACGCCGGGGGATGTGCACATGAGCAGCACCGCAGCAGCGAAACACAGGAGAATCAGAACGATCGGAATGAGCAGCCAACGTGGGAATTTCACTAAAATACCTTCTTTTTAATAGAAATTAACAACGCGTTAAGTGTAGCGTATCCTATCTGTTCTGTCAAGGCAGACAGTTCTGTTAATCGCATCTATGTGCATCGCCGTTGCCTTATTATGGCTTTTTTGTGACAAATATGGCAAAAGAAGGAAGAAGTTGCTATAATAGAGCCGTCGGTTTCGATCAGGAAGAGGAGATGGACAGATGCGCATTGCGCTGTTTGATTCAGGCTATGGCGGTCTGACGGTGCTTAGTCATGCTCGCCGTGTGCTGCCGTCGGAGGAGTTTATCTTCTATGCTGACCGCGATCATGTGCCGTATGGGACGAAATCTGTTCCCGCCGTGCGCGGCTTTGTTCGTACCGCGTTTCGCTTTCTCATTGAGCAGCAGCGCGCCGATGCTGTGGTCGTCGCATGCAACACGGCGACCTCCGTGGCCGTAGATGAGATGCGCCGTCTCTACGATGTGCCGATCATCGGGATGGAGCCTGCGGTCAAGAAGGCGCTCACGCGCGATGCGGAACATCGTGTGCTCGTTACGGCGACGCCGATCACGGTGCATGGGGAGAAGCTGAAACGGCTGATTTCCTCCTGCGACCCGAACGGATTGGTGGATCTCCTGGCACTGCCGCAGCTGGTGGAGTTCGCCGAGCGGCAGGAGTTCGTCTCATCGGCGGTGGAGGCGTACCTGCGGGATGCGTTTGCCCCGTATCATTTTGCGAATTATTCTGCGATCGTGCTCGGCTGTACGCATTTCAACTATTTCAAGGATACGATGCGGCAGCTTTTGCCGCAGAATGTGCGCCTCGTGGATGGGAATGAGGGAACGGTGGAGGAGCTCGCGCGGCGAGCGGGGCTGCGAACGCAGCCAATCGGTGCGCAGACCGCACACTGCACGTTTTTTGAGTCGGGGCGTCCCGTTGTGCGTGCAGAGGAGTTGGCGCACATGGAGGCGGATCTCGCGCGTGCCGCGCGAATGGAAGAGATTGTTTGAAAGGAGTTTTCATGCCGGTTGAGGTAACACATCGGGTGAATTTTTACGATACGGATGCGATGGCGGTCGTGCATCATGCGAACTACATCCGCTGGTTTGAGATCGGACGCGTCGCGTATCTGCGGCGCATCGGCATCACGTTGGGCGCATTGATGGAGGCGGGGTACGTATTCCCAATCACGAAGGTCGGTGCGGAGTACCATGCACCAGGTCATTTTGATGATGAGCTGGTGATCGAGACCACGGCGACGGCGCTCACAAAGGCCAAGATGGTGTTCTCCTACCGCATTCTCAATCAGGCGGGGACACTGCTGGTGAGCGGCTTCTCAGAAAATGTATTTACGCATCGCGATACGGGACATATAACGCGCCTGCCCAAGGAGTTCTATGTGCCGATGGAAGCGGCGATGACGGCGGAGAAAGAAGGACGGGACATTGGGATCTGAATTTTCGTGGTGGCTGCATCTGCTGATCGCAGTCGTTTTTATTGTGTATGCGGGCGTGAAGATACTCTTTGCTTATCTTGGTACGGAGGTGATCGTGCCGAAGACGGAGGAGATGACGCCCTTTTCTGTCGTGGAACGGACGCCCGAGCGTCTGGTGATCGGTGCGACGATTCCCTTTGCCAATGAGGGGAAGCAGTGCGGGACAATCATGGATGCGATCCTGCGTGTTCAGCTGCCCTATGAGCAGTACGACGGCGCATTGGTGCACGGCAAGGTGGAGTGTGAGGGGACACCGCGCGAGGATGACTACTTCGAGGCGGCACTGATAGAGAAGAAGCAGCGCATAAATCTTGCCCTCAAGCTCTCCATTGAGGGACGAAACGGACATACACTCGATGATGCGATTGCCCACATGGTGGATTTTCGCATGGATCTGATCTATCTGGAGACGGGGCGCATGCCAGCGCATTATTCCAAGGTACTGATGAAGATGACAGCGGCGGAGATTGCCGCGCTCGCCGGGATTGCGCTTGTACGGGAAGGGAAGGTGCAGAATGGCTGAACTGAAGATTCTTCCTGTGCCGACACGTATTCTGACAGATGCGGATGACATTGTGGATGCGATTGAGTACTATGCAGGAGAGCAGGTGACGGCGGACGATCTGGTCTGCTGCGCTGAGAGTGTGGTGGCGATTACACAGGGACGGTTTGTCTTCCCGGAGCAGCTGCACATTTCCCGCGCAGCACGTTTTGCCTGCCGCTTTATCCCGGACTACGGCAGCCTTGCCAGCCCGCATGGGATGCAGTCCCTGATGGATGTAGAGGGAACGGGGCGTGTTCTCTTTGCCCTCTTTGCCGGTTTTCTCGCAAAGCTCGTCGGCAAAGGCGGTATGTTCTACCGCTGGGGCGGCAGAGAAACGGCGCTGATTGACGATGTGACCGGAACGATGCCGCCGTTTGACAAGGCGATTGTCTATGGTCCTGCGGATGCAGACCAGGTGGCAGACCGTATACGGACGCGTGTGGGAGCATTCGGCGCGATGGTGGCGGATGTCAACGATCTCAAGCGTTCACGTGTGGTCGGCGTATCGGATGGATTAAATGGGGAACTTGCCGCTAAGCTGCTGCTCGACAATCCGTTCGGCAACGCATCACAGAAGACCCCGATCTGCGTCATCAAGAATTATCGTCAATATCAGGAGAGCCATACGGCATAAATGATACAGTACCCTTTCCCGCTTGTGCGGTTCCCCTCCCCCGCATGACGGGGGAGGCTTTATGTTGCGGATTTTGCCTTGCTGCGGCACGGTGCGACGGACAGCGCGAGCCGGAGGGGAGAATTACTTCCAAAGGAGATATTATTTCATGCCAAGAAGAGATCTGCGGCGTGCCGACCAGTTGCGCCCCGTTCGGATCGAACGCGGCTATCAGCGCTATGCGGATGGCTCCGCACTCATTGAGACCGGTCATACGCGCGTCGTCTGTGCGGCGACGGTGGAGGAGCGCGTGCCGTTCTTTTTGAAGGGAACGGGCACGGGCTGGGTGACGGCTGAGTACTCCATGCTTCCGGGTGCAGGGGCGGAACGTACGGCGCGCGAGGCGGTGCGCGGCCATCAGTCGGGGCGGACACAGGAGATCCAGCGTCTCATCGGACGTGCTCTGCGTGCGGTAGTGGATACGAAGGCACTCGGTGAGCGTACGATTCACATTGACTGCGATGTTCTCCAAGCGGACGGCGGGACGCGGACGGCATCAGTGACGGGAGCATTTGTTGCCCTTGTCGAGGCGTGTGCGTCGTTTTATGCGAAGCGCGGTATCTTCCCCGTACGTGACTATGCGGCGGCGGTCAGCGTCGGCATCAATGCGGAAAATGAGCCGCTTCTTGACTTGTGCTATGAGGAGGACTCTGCGGCAATGGTCGATATGAACATCGTCATGACGGGCGCAGGTACCTTTGTCGAGGTGCAGGGGACAGGCGAAGGCCGTGCTTTTGCACGGAAGGAGCTGAATGCTCTGCTGGATCTCGGTGAGCAAGGCATTCGCACGCTGATCGATCAGCAGAAGGTTGCCCTCGGTGATGTGCTCTCGTGGCTGCCGGGACGGGAGGGATAATATGAAGGAAAAGACGATACTGATTGCCACATCAAACGCAGGGAAGGTGCGGGAGATGGAGACGGCATTTCTCGGGCTGCCCGTGCGCCTTGTTCCACTGTCACGTCTTTATGAGCTGAAGCCGGAGCTCGGTGCGATCGAAGAGCCGGTCGAAGATGGTGCGACATTCATGGAGAATGCGCACATCAAGGCTCAGTACTATCGTGAAAAGACGGGGCTTTCGGCGCTTGCCGACGATTCGGGGCTCTCGGTGGAGGCACTGGACGGTGCCCCCGGTGTCTGCTCCGCGCGCTATGCGGGGGTGCATGGCGACGATGCGGCGAACAATCGGAAGCTGATCGCGGAACTTCGCTCACGCGGGGAGGAGAATGCCCGCGCCGCCTATCACTGCGCCCTCGTGCTCGCACTTCGGGACGGACGGGAACTGTCGGCAGAGGGAACGTGTACGGGCTTTATTCGCCACGAAGCACGCGGCACACAGGGCTTTGGCTACGACCCCTATTTTTATCGTGCGGATGGGCGGACGATGGCAGAGCTCTCACGTGAGGAAAAACACGCCATCAGTCATCGCGGTGCAGCACTCGATCAGATGAGGGAGGAGCTGCGTGCACTCCTTGGCCGCGCATGACGCATGTTGATCGATCATCGAGCTTTCTGTGCCGCAGCGGAAGATATCGTCATAGGGCGTCTTTTGCCCAATCTTTCCTAGGCGTGAGGTGAAGCATGAATATTGGAATTGTCAGCGACAGTCATGGAGATATTGAGAGCCTGAAAGCGATGCTGCAGTATCCTGAGGCGGCAGAGGCAGAGATGTGGCTTCATGCAGGAGATTATGCCGCCGATGCAGATGCACTGGAACAGCTGACGGGGAAGAGCGTTGTGTGCGTCCTCGGCAACTGCGATCTGCCTCTGGATGGAACGTATGGCGAGACCGTCGTCGAGGCCGGCGGGCATCGTATCTTTCTCACGCATGGGCATCTCTTCCATGTGCGGTTTGATACAGCGATACTCGCCGCGGCTGCGCGTGAGGCAGGGGCAGATATTGCTGTTTATGGACATACGCACATCGCCCTCTATGAGCGGCAGGGGGATGTGACCGTATTCAACCCCGGGAGTGTGGCTCGTCCGCGTGATGCGGTGCAGGGCTCCTTTATGATGATAAATCTCACAGCAGGGGAAGAACCAAAGATGAATCTCATTCGCCTTAAATAAAAATCTTTCAAAAATTTTATCATATAAATCCCATATCGTACGATATGGGATTTATATATGCGATAAAAATATTGTTAATAATAATATATTGGTTGAAATTAAACAATAAAACAATAAAGAAAAACAATGATATAAAATAAGAAAATACGCTCTTATTCTACGTGAAAATCAACAACTTGAAATTGAATGAGATTCACTTTTTTCAAGGGGTTACAAGAAGTCTGAAAGACTTGAAAGCAAGAAAAAAATATGATATAGTTTAATTAACCTGTGTATAAGTTATATTTATAGGAGGGATTATTTTGCGAGAGCTAACCGCAAAAGAAATCACGGAGAACGTCGCCGAGATGTGCAAAGAAGCGGCGTACTATCTCCCCGACGACGTCTATGAAGGCCTCAAGAAGGGCCGGGAGACAGAGGAGTCGCCTGTCGGTCAGGTCGTTCTGGATCAGATCATCCGCAATGCTGAGATTGCGCGCGAGGAGGATCGTCCGTATTGCCAGGATACGGGGATGACCATCGTGTTTGTCGAAGTCGGACAGGATCTTCACATCACGGGAGGACTTCTGGAGGATGCGATTAACGAGGGGATCGCAAAGGGCTACACGGAAGGCTATCTGCGCAAGTCCGTTGTTGCGGAGCCTCTTTTTAATCGTAAGAACACACAGAATAATACGCCGGGTGTCATCTACACGAGGATCGTCCCCGGTGACCGTCTCAGCATTACGATTGCGCCGAAGGGCTTTGGCTCGGAGAATAAGTCCGGCGTGAAAATGCTCGTTCCGGCCGATGGTGTCGAGGGCGTGAAGAAGGCCGTTATGGAGATCATCCAGCACGCCGGTCCGAATCCATGTCCGCCGGAGGTCGTCGGCATCGGTATCGGCGGCACGATGGACCGCGCGGCGCTGCTCTCGAAAAAGGCGCTCACGCGCCCCATCAACCAGCGTCATCCCATGCCTGAGTATGCGAAGCTCGAGGAGGAGCTTCTCGAAATGATCAACAAGACCGGCATCGGCCCTCAGCTTGGCGGGACGACGACGGCACTTGCCGTAAACATTGAGTGGGGTGCGACGCACATTGCAGGTCTGCCGGTTGCGGTGACGATCTGCTGCCATGCCCTCCGGCATGCGCACCGCATTCTCTAGGAGCGGTTCTTGTGTATTATCATTAGGGAGGAATACTCAATGGCGGAAAGTATCCGTATTACGACTCCGTTTACGGAGGAGATGTCCCGTAAGCTTAAGGCCGGCGACAGCGTCCTGATTACGGGGACGATCATCAGTGCCCGCGATGCGGCGCACAAGGCGATGACGGAAGCCCTCGCGAAGGGCGAGCCGCTGCCCGTGGACTGGCACGACCAGATTGTTTACTACCTTGGACCGACGCCGGCAAAGCCGGGTGATCCGATCGGCTCGGCGGGGCCGACGACGAGCGGCCGTATGGACGCCTACACGCCGACGATGCTCGCGCAGGGCATCAAGGGCATGGTCGGCAAGGGCTCGCGTTCGCCCGAGGTCGTCGAGGCGATGAAGAAGTACGGCGTGACCTACTTTGCTGCTGTCGGCGGCGCCGCAGCTCTCATCGCAAAGTCCGTCAAGAAGTATGAAGTTGTGGGCTACCCAGAGCTTGGTCCCGAGGCCGTTGCAAAGCTGACGGTTGAGGATTTCCCCTGTATCGTTGTCATCGACTCCGAGGGGAATAACTTCTATGAAATGGGACAGAAGCCCTATCGCAGACTCTAATGTAGGTGTTCATGCCGATGGTTTGGCGCATGACAAATCATTCGGGGGCGCGGCTCCTGCACACGGTGCTGGAGCTGCGGCTCCTAAGGAATCACGAATCAAAAGAAGTTTGTCAATCTGAAGTGCTGAAGTGATTCATGTTTCCTTAAGGTCAACATATTTCAGGAGGTATGAAATGTTCCACACAACCTTTTACATGCGGCGCCTTCATTCACTGGTCGGACTCGTCGTTATCGGCGTGTTCCTCTTCGAGCATGTCTTTACGAACTCGACGGTGCTCCATGGAGCAAAGGCCTTTAATGATGCGCTGGCTATGATGGATCTCATCCCGCGCCCCGTGTTCTATGGGCTTGAGGTGTTCGCCATCGCTGTTCCGATCCTCTTCCACGCGATTTACGGTATTTACATCGCTGCGCAGGCGAAGAACAACCCCGGCAATTATGGCTATGTCCGCAACTGGCAGTTTGCGCTGCAGCGCTATACGGCTTGGCTGCTCATTCCGTTCCTCATCTGGCATGTTGGCTTTATGCGCGTGTGGGAGAAGGGAGTCATGGGATCGCACATCAACTATGACCTGCTCTACACCTACTTCGTTACCGGCGATTATGCGATTCTGCACACGGTGCTTTACACGATCGGCATGATTGCGGCGATCTTCCACTTCTGCAACGGAATTTCGACGTTCTGCATGACGTGGGGCATCGCAAAGGGACCGCGCGCACAGTCGGTGATCAACGCGTTGTCCATGGCACTCTGCGTGCTGATGTCGCTTGTTACGCTTGCCTTCATGGGCAGCTACTTCATGTGAGAACTGCAGCAAAGGAGAGCTAAGAATGGCTAAAGTACCACAGAATAAGGTTATCATCGTCGGCGGCGGTTTGGCGGGCCTTCTCGCAACGATGAAGGTTTGCGAGGGGGGCGGTACCGTCGACCTCTTTTCCTATTGCCCGGTGAAGCGCTCGCATTCGCTCTGCGCACAGGGCGGCATGAATGCCTGCATGGACACCAAGGGCGAGCATGACAGTGTCTACGAGCACTTTGACGATACGGTCTACGGCGGCGACTTCCTCGCTGACCAGCTTGCCGTTAAGGGCATGGTTGAGGCAGCGCCGAAGCTCGTCAAGATGTTTGACCGCATGGGCGTTCCGTTTACGCGTACGGCGGAGGGCGTGCTTGATCTGCGCAATTTCGGCGGACAGAAGAATAAGCGCACTGTGTTCGCAGGCTCGACAACGGGCCAGCAGCTCCTCTACGCGCTGGATGAGCAGGTGCGCCGCTGGGAAGTCAAGGGCAAGGTCACGAAGTATGAGTTCTGGGAATACATCCGTGCGATCAAAAACAAGGACGGCATCGTCCGCGGCATTGTTGCGCAGAACATGAACTCGAATGAGATCAAGGCATTCCCGGCTGATGTGGTCATGCTCGCTACGGGCGGCCCCGGTCAGGTGTTCGGCCGCTGCACGGCATCGACGATCTGCAACGGCTCGGCTGTTTCCTCCGCCTATCAGCAGGGCGCTCACATCGGCAATCCTGAGTTCATTCAGATTCATCCGACGGCGATTCCGGGGTCGGATAAGAACCGCCTGATGTCCGAGGCCTGCCGCGGTGAGGGCGGACGCGTCTGGACGTACAAGGACGGCAAGCCCTGGTACTTCCTCGAGGAGATGTATCCAGCATACGGCAACCTCGTCCCGCGCGACGTCGCATCGCGTGCGATCTTCAAGGTCTGCGTCCACATGGGACTTGGTATCAACAATGAGCGTCGTGTTTACCTCGACCTCTCCCATATCCCTGCGGCTTACCTCGAGCGCAAACTCGGCGGTATTCTTGAGATGTATTCAGAGTTCGTCGGACAGGATCCGCGCAAGGTGCCGATGGAGATCTTCCCGTCCGTGCATTACTCGATGGGCGGCATCTGGGTCGATCGCAAGCATCACACAAATATTCCCGGTCTCATGGCTGCGGGTGAGTGCGATCATCAGTATCACGGCGCAAATCGTCTTGGTGCAAACTCGCTCCTCTCTGCAGCGTATTCCGGCTTTATCGCTGGTCCCGAGGCACTGCGCTGGGCACGCAGCGGTGAGCTCGGCACGGCACTCACCGAGGAAGAACTTGAGAGTGCACGCAAGGAGGCTGTGGCGGAGTTCGATAAGATCCGCAACATGACAGGCTCTGAGAATGCCCACAAGCTCCATCAGGAGATGGGCGAGATCATGTATGACTACGTCTCGATCGAGCGTGACAACAAGGGACTCGACATCTGCCTTGAGAAGCTCAAGGGGATTCTGAAGCGTTGGGATGACATCGGCGTGACGGATCACGGCACATGGGCAAACCAGGAAGCTATGTTTGTCCGTCAGCTCCGCAACATGATCCTCTATGCAATGGCCGTGACAAAGGCAGCACGCTGCCGTGATGAGAGCCGCGGTGCACATGCCAAGATCCTTCTTGATGACAAGGGCGAGCGCATGACGGATGCCGACGGTGAGCTCATGTTCTACGGCCGTGATGATGAGCGCTTCATGAAGACCTCCATTGTGGACTATGATCCGAATACGGAAGAGCCGCAGGTCAGCTACATGGAGTTCGAGCATTCGCTCATCAAAGCACGTGCGCGTAATTACGCCGTTGCTAAGAAAGAGTAAGGGAGGATAGAAGTCATGGCAGAACAGAAAAAAGTTCGTTTTATCATCGAGCGTCAGGATGGACCGAATGAGAGCCCGTATACGCAGGAGTTCGAAGTTGACTATCGTCCCGGTCTCAATGTTGTTGCATCTCTTATGGAGATCCAGAAGAATCCTGTGACGGTTGACGGCAAGCGTGTTCCGCCCCCTGTTTGGGAATGCAACTGCCTGGAGAAGGTTTGCGGTGCGTGCATGATGGTCATC
Source organism: Centipeda felix (assembly GCF_900186465.1). Lineage (GTDB taxonomy): Bacteria > Bacillota > Negativicutes > Selenomonadales > Selenomonadaceae > Centipeda > Centipeda felix. Next base: position 19,070 of record NZ_LT891958.1, on the reverse strand, counting down.
AATGGCCGGGCACAGCAGGCGTGCTGTGCCCTGATCGACAACCTTACGCAGCCAATCCGTGTTCAGCCGGCGCGTACGTTCCCAGTCATTCGTGATCTTCTCATTGACCGCTCGGTTATGTTCGAGAGCCTCAAACGCATTCATGGCTGGATCGAGGTTGATGGTACGTGGGATGTCAAGGACGCTCCAATTCAGAACCCATACACGGCTGAGACCTGCTATGAGCTGTCGCACTGCATGACCTGCGGCTGCTGCCTCGAAGCGTGCCCAAATGTTGGACCGCAGTCCGACTTTATTGGACCTGCGCCGACGGCGCAGACGCTCCTCTTCAATATGCACCCGCTTGGAAAGTTCGATGCACCGAAGCGCCTCAACGCGTTGATGGAAAAGGGCGGCATCACGAGCTGCGGCAACAGCCAGAACTGCGAGCGCGTCTGCCCAAAGAGCATCAAGCTTACGCAGCATCTTGCCCAGCTGAACCGCGAGGTCAACAAGCAGGCACTGCGCAATATGTTCAACCATTAATCCGATACCCCCAAAGGGATCGGAACATAGAAGGGGCTGCCCCATTTCCGGGCAGCCCCTTTTGTGTGGGAATGTATCGTGCCGGCGCGGCAGGAGGACAAAGAAGGGGCTGTTGTACGAAATACTGCATTGTATCGTACAACAGCCCCTGAAGTGTATTCTGATGGCCTTAGAGCTTAAAACCTCCGACAATTCGCTGCAGATCCTGTGCAAGCTGTGCCAGCGTCTGGCTGGATGCCGCAATTTCCTGCATGGAGGCTGCCTGCTCTTCAGAGACGGCAGAGACATTCTCTGCTTCCGTGTGGACAGCATTCGAGACCTTCTGAACAGCTTCGACCGAGCTCATCATGTGCTCGCTGCCCACTTTGATTCCCTCGGTACTCTTCAGGATTGCATCCACCTTTTCGGTGAGCTCGCTCACAACCCCCGCGATGCGGTCGAACTGTTCGCCTGCCTGATTGACATGCTTGACGCCTTCGCCGACGTGTTCTCTCTGCTCCTGCATGACCTTGAACGTGTCCTCAATGCGGTTTGCGTTCTCGGTGATGAGCTCTGTGATCTCCTGCGCTGCTGTCTCGGACTGCTCAGCGAGCTTGCGCACCTCCTCGGCGACGACGGCAAAGCCGCGTCCCTGTTCGCCTGCGCGTGCCGCTTCGATGGCGGCGTTGAGAGCAAGCAGGTTTGTTTGTCCGGCGATCTCGGTGATCATCTCGACGATCTCGGAGATGCGCTTGGAACTTTCATAGAGTGCAGTGACGGCATCGGAGACATCCTGTGCACTCTGATTGAGCACATCCATCCCCTTGACGGCGACACCGAGTCCCTGCTGTCCCTCAACGGTTGCTGTTTCAGCGCGATGGGTTGCGGCAGAGACATCCGAGATTCCCATTGTGATCTCGTTGATCGCGTGGGTGATGCCGTCTACTGTCTTAAAGGACTGATCGACAACCTCATTCTGCTCGATGGTGCTGCCCGTGATTTTTACGATCGCTTCGGCCGCACTCTGTGCGCCCTGTGCCGACTGGTCTGCCGAGGCAGTCAGCTCCTCAGAGGAGGCGGCGAGCTGTTCGGAGGTCTGCGCCGTTTTTTGAATCAGTTCACGCAGATTCTTGACCATCGTGAGCAGGGAGTTGTGGAGCTGTCCGATCTCATCGTCGCGATCCATCTGGGGCGGGACGATGGCGAGATTGCCCTTTGCCACCTCCTGTGCCGCACCTGCCATATTCTCAAGGGGACCTGCAATCGAGTCAGCAATCTTATAGAGCAGACCGCCGATGAGGGCGAGGGAGACGAGAAGCCCCACAATCATCGTCCACTTGAGATTGTTTACATCGGCGAGCACCTCATCCTTCGGCACAAAGAGAACAAGGGACCAGCCCGTTGTGCCGACCGGATGGACAGCGTAGTAGTTCTCAACACCTGCGTATGTGTTGGTAAAGAAAATAGGCTCCTTTGAGAGGAGGCGGCGTGCATCTTCCTCGCCCTGTGCGTGCACATTGTCGTCGAGTCCGAGCGCAGAGTGGTAGATGAAGCGTCCCTGTTCATCGAGAAGGAATGCAGCGCCATGCTCCCGGATCTTAATCTTTGCGACGATATTCTGAATGTCGGAGAAATTGGTCTCGAGCCCCATCACGGCGAGCAGCTGCCCTTCGTGACGAATGGCGCGGCTCATGGCAAGTGTTAGCTTTCCAGTGCGCTCGTTCGTGGAAACCTCGTTGAGCTGTACGCCCTCCTTGGATTCTGCGAGTTTATACCACGGACGGCTCGTTGCGTCGAACTCATTCAGCGGTACGACACCCTCCTCGCTGTAGAGGAAGGGGCGGTTTGTCTCGCGTGGGAAACCCATATAGATGGAATCAATGTCCGGGCGTGCAGTGAAGTCCCTGGCTGTTTCAAGGAAACGCTCATCCGTCGGTATATTTGTCGACCATACGCGACCGATACCCTCGAGGATCCCCTTCGGTGCCTCGACCACGCGGTTGACCTCCTCGGCATGGAACTCCGAGAGCGCGCGCATCTCGCGTTCCGTTGCCTCTTCGATCATGTTGCTCGCTTCCCAGTAGGAAAACACTGCCATCGCAGTAAAAATCACGACAAGCGGCGCTCCAATCCACAGCAGCATCTTTGACTTTAGTTTCATCCGATCACCTCTTTAGCAATAATCATGGGAAGCGCAGAACGCTTCTTTCAGATAAATATAATCCAACAAAAGTAAAATTCAACGCAAATAAAATAAATCCTCCAAAAGTCCTAAGCTTTTGGAGGGTTTATTTGAAAAAATTTTCGTTAGTCGGTTTTTTTCATTCGACTGGATAGGTAGTTTGCGGCCAGTGATCCTGAGATATTATGCCAGACGCTGAAGAGTGCACCGGGAATGGCAGCAGCTGCACCGAAATGGAGCAGGGCAAGCGATGTGGCAAGCCCGGAGTTCTGCATGCCGACCTCGATGGAAACCGCCTTGACCTTTGCCATATCCATGTGGAGTGCCTTTGCAACGAGGAAGCCGAGAGTATAACCAAAAAGGTTGTGGCACATAACGACGACCATGATGAGAGCACCTGTCTCGATGATGCGGCTCGCGTTCGCCGATACAACACCGCCGACAATGAGAACAATCGCGGTCACGGAGATGAGCGGGAGAACCTTGACTGCCTTTTGGACGGGACGCTCAAAGAAGTGGTTGATGACGAGACCGAGGAGAATCGGGGCAATGACGACCTGTGCGATGGAGATCATCATCTTTCCCGCAGGAATGTCGATCCACTGTCCTGCGAGCCAGAGTGTGAGGAGCGGCGTCATGATCGGTGCGAGGATGGTGGACGCCATGGTCATGCTGACGGAAAGAGCGACATCACCGCGCGCGAGGTAGGTCATGACGTTCGAGGACGTTCCGCCGGGGCAGGTGCCGACGAGAATGACGCCGGCGGCAAGCTCCGGCGGAAGGGAGAATGCCTGTGCCAAGACCCATGCAAGGAAGGGCATGATGCCGAACTGGGCAACCGTTCCGATAAAGACGTCGCGCGGACGCTGCAGAACAAGCTTAAAGTCGGCAAACCGCAGCGTCATTCCCATACCGAACATGACGATGCCGAGCAGGATGGTGATCCATGGAACGCTCCAGAGGAACGTCCACGGCTGAAAGAGAGCAACGCCTGCGATGACGACAACAAAGACCGCCATATAGCGTGAGACAAAATTACTGAGTTGTTCAAGTGCGTTCATTTACTTCAAGTCCTTCCATTTCCCCTGTGCATCATTGAGAGATGCGAATAAAGTCCTCCAGCTTCTGCAGAGCACTGCCGTCGGCAATGACGCGGCGTGCTGTATCGATGCCCTCCGCAATCGAGTCTGCTTTTCCCCCGATATAGATCGCAGCCCCCGCGTTCATCAGGCAGATATCCGCCCGTGCATCGGTGATCTCTCCCGCCAGAATCCCGCGCGTCACGGCAGCATTCTCGGCAGGTGTGCCGCCGCGGATCGCTTCTTTTGACGCAGGCGTGATGCCGAAATCTTCGGGACGGATCTCATAGGCACGCTCTGCTGCATTCTCGATCTCATACACCTTGGTCGGTGCACCGACGGAGATCTCATCCATCCCGTCTGTTCCGTGGACAATGAGTGCGCGCTTGACGCCGAGTCCCGGCAGCACACGTGCGAGCGGGCGGAGGAGATGCTCTCCGTAGACACCGAGCAGCATGTATGCGGGACGGGCGGGATTCGTCAGCGGGCCCAGAATGTTGAATACCGTACGGATGCCGAGCTCACGGCGGATCGCACCGACGTGCTTCATCGACTGATGATAACGCTGGGCAAAGAGAAAGGCAAGCCCGATGCTTCCCAGTTCCTCACGCACCTTCTCGGGCGGCTGGTCGATGTTGACCCCGAGTGCCTCCAGACAGTCCGCCGTACCGCTCTTCGAGGACGCGGCACGGTTGCCGTGCTTGCAGACCTTGAGCCCTGCCGCCGCTGCGAGAAACGAGGCGGTGGTGGACACGTTAATACTGCCCGAGTGGTCTCCGCCCGTGCCGACGATGTCGATGACATCCATCTCGTGCGTGACGGGCTGTGCGTGTTCACGCATTGCCGCCGCCGATCCGGAGATCTCGTCAATCGTCTCCATGCCGCTGCTCTTCGTGGAGAGCGCAGCAAGGTAGGCGGCGTTTTCGACCGCAGAGGTCTCGCCCGACATGATCTCGTTCATGACCGTATATGCTTCGTCGTAGGTCAGATCTTCCTTGGCTACGACCTTTTTGATCGCTTCTTTTATCATTCTGTTTCCCCCTTGAACAAGAATTCTGCTTTATAGAAAGACAGGGCAGTATTATAGCATACATATCATGACATGACAAAAGTATATTTGTGAGGAGGTGCGGAATGTGCTATAATCTCTTAATCTCGTGTGTTATAGAGGATCACAGAAATTAGGAGAGAACATGTTTGAACCGCGTTTTACAACGCTGAATATGAATGAAATACTAAAGTATCTCGGCTTTCGCGGACAGGAGCTGACGGAGGAGATTGCGGCACAGATTCGTCGCTGCAGCGATGAGGTGCTGGCGGCGGCGACCCCCCGCCTGACGTATCGGCTCGCTCCTCTTGACAATGGGGCTGTGCTCGGCGTGACGTTTGCAGGAAATGATATCCCACGAATGCTTGAGCCGTGTGAGGAGGTTGTGCTCTTTGGTGCGACCCTCGGCCCCGGCGTCGAGCGTCTGATGATGCGCTGTGAAGTCGTCAATGCGGCGGACTCTGTCATCATGGATGCGTGTGCGAGTACGGCGATCGAGAATATCTGCAACAACTTCGAGAGTGATATGCGCCGAGCCGTAGAGGCAGAGGGGCGCTATCTGACGGATCGCTTCAGTCCCGGCTACGGCGATCTGCCGATTGCGGAGCAGCCGAAATTCTTTGCACTGCTCGATATGACGCGGCGCATCGGTGTCTCGCTGACGCCGACGACGATCATGGTGCCGCGCAAATCGGTGACGGCGATCATGGGGATTGCACGCACACCACAGCCGCACCGCCCGCCGGACTGTGAGCACTGTCTCATGTTCCGCACCTGCCCGTTCCGCAAGGCGGGACGCAGATGCCGCGAAGGGGCAAAGACGGGAAAATAGATGGGAGTAAATAGAAAAATGAACGATATTATTATTTTGGACGGAGGTATGGGCACGGAGCTGCAGGCGCGTGGACTTGCGCCGGGGGAACGTCCCGAGCTTTTTGGACTCACGCATCCTGATGTGATCGAGGAGATTCATCGGAACTACATCGCAGCGGGCAGCCGTGTCATCTACAGCAACACCTTCGGCGCGAATGCGCATAAGCTCGAGGGGACGGGCAAGACGGTCGCCGAGGTCATCGGGGAGAACGTCCGCACGGCGCGCCGCGCAGCCAAGAACTCCGGCACGCAGGGAGTGCGTGTCGCACTCGATATCGGTCCGATCGGGGAACTGGTCGAGCCGCTTGGAACGCTTTCGTTTGAGGCTGCATACGAGCTCTTTCGTGAGATGGTGGCCGCGGGAGAGGAGGCTGGGGCGGATCTCGTCATCTTTGAGACGCTGACCGACCTCTACGAGGTCAAGGCAGCGGTGCTCGCAGCGAAGGAACATACCAAGCTGCCGATCTGGGTGACGATGACATTCGAGCAGAATGGGCGCACCTTCCTCGGCGCGGCCGTCCCATCTGTCGCGGTTACGCTCGATGCCCTTGGTGTCGCCGCGCTCGGTGTCAACTGCTCGCTCGGACCTGTGGAGCTTGTGCCGATCGTGGACGAGCTGATGGAGTGGACGGATCTGCCGATCATTGTCAAGCCGAACGCGGGCCTCCCCGATCCGCGCACGGGTGCGTACGAGATGACGGCAGAGGACTTCGGGCGTGAGATGACGGTGTTTGCGCAGCGTGGTGCGCTTATCATGGGGGGCTGCTGCGGCACAACCCCCGATTTTATCCGCGCGCTTACAGCGGCAGTCGCGGCGGGGGCGGCAGATCGTCCTGTACGAAAAAAACGCAAGGGCATAGCATCACCGGGGCGTGTCGCGGAATACGGCAAGCTCAATGTTATCGGCGAGCGCATCAATCCGACGGGCAAGAAGCGCCTCCAACAGGCGCTCCTCGAGGAGGACTACGGCTATATCAAGAAACTCGCGATTTCCCAGCAGGAAGCGGGCGCGCAGGTGCTTGACATCAATGTCGGCGCACAGGGCGTGGACGAGGAGAAGATTATCCCGTACGTTGTCAAGGCGGTGCAGAGCGTTGTCGACCTTCCCCTGCAGATCGACTCGGCGAACCCGAAGGTAATCGAGGCGGCTCTGCGCGTCACGAACGGACGCGTCATCATCAACTCTGTCAGCGGTGAACGTGAACGTATGGATGCCGTCTTCCCGCTCGCAAAGCATTACGGGGCGGCAGTACTCGGACTTGCGATGGACGAGAAAGGGCTGCCCGAGACGGCGGCGCAGCGCGTCGCCGTCGCCGAGCGTATTGTGGCGGAGGCGGAGAAGTACGGACTGGAGCGCGAGGACATCATCATCGACTGCCTGACGCTCACTGTATCGGCGCAGCAGGCACAGGCGATGGAGACGCTGCGTGCCGTGCGCGAGGTGCACGAGCGTCTCGGACTGCACTGTGCGCTCGGTGTCAGCAATATTTCCTTCGGCCTGCCCGCACGCGGGCACATGACGGAAAACTTCCTCATACAGGCGATGCACGTCGGGCTGGATTTCCCGATCATCAATCCGAACACCAAGGGAGTGATGGATGCAGTTGTATCCTTCCGTGCTGTGTCGGGGGAGGATGCGGATTGTGCCGCCTACATCGAGCGCTTTGCCCCCGAGCAAGCGGAGATGCGCCGCCGCAAAGAGCTTGGCATTACGGGCGAGGAGGCAGCAGGGGCAGTGCAGACTGCCTCTGCGGAGCGTACGGACGTTGTCGATCCGCTGATGGATGCCATCATTCGCGGGCTCAGTGACGATGCGGAGCGCATCACGCGGAAACTCCTTACGGAGATGGCACCGATGGACATCATTCAGGAGAAGGTCATCCCTGCGCTTGATATCGTGGGCGACCGCTACGAAAAAGAAATCATCTTCCTCCCCCAGCTCATCAATGCGGCGAATGCGGCGACGGCGGGACTTGAACTCATCAAGGTGCGTCTTGCCGAGGCGGGACAGGGAGTCTCAAAGGGAAAGATCATCCTTGCGACGGTGGAGGGGGACATTCACGACATCGGCAAGAATATTGTGAAGGTCGTTCTCGAGAACTATGGCTACCAGATCATCGATCTCGGCCGTGATGTGCCCGTTCAGCGTGTTGTGGAGGTCGCCATCGAAAAGAAGGTCGGACTGATCGGACTGTCGGCACTGATGACGACGACGGTCACGGCGATGAAAAAGACCATCGAAGCTCTGCACGAGGCAGGGCTTTCCTGTGAGACCGTTGTCGGCGGCGCTGTGCTGACCGAGGACTATGCGAAGGAGATCGGCGCGGACTACTATGCGGGCGATGCGCGCAGCATTGTCGAGATTGCACGCCGCGTATTGGGATAGTGAAAGACGGCAGGGAGGCTTATGGATATGGCGCAGGAACGCGTGGATATACGGAGACATATAAAGAAAGAGCCGCTCATCTTTGACGGCGGCATGGGGACCTATTACGCCCAAAAGACGCATACGCGCGGTAAAGGCGTAGAGCTTGCCAACATTGAAACGCCGATTGTTGTGGAGGGGATCCATACGGAATACCTGCGTGCGGGTGCGCAGGCAATCAAGACAAATACATTTGCGGCAAACCGCATCGTTTATCAGGGCGAGGAGGCGCTCGTGCAGGGGATCCTGCGAACCGGCTGGGAGCTTGCCGCACGTGCCGCAGAGCCGTTTGGTGCATATGTATTCGCTGACATTGGCCCCGTTGCGGGGCTGCCGCCTGCGGACATTGCCGAGGAATACCGATTTCTTTCCGACACCTTTCTTGCGCTCGGAGCGAAGAATTTTCTCTTTGAGACCAACTCCTCCATGGAGGGGTTGGTTGAGACCGCGGCACATATCAAGCAGATTGTGCCGGATGCGTTTGTCCTGACATCATTCGCCGCACTCTCTGGCGGCTACACGCGCGACGGTCTCTTTGTAGAGGAACTGATCCGTACTGCTGCAGAGAGCGGCTATATTGATGCGGTCGGCTTTAACTGCGTCAGCGGCGTTCAATCAATGAAGGAACTCGTGCACCTCATCGGCACATGCCCCCTGCCGCTTTCTCTTATGCCGAACGCAGGGCATCCGATCGTCATCGATGGGCGCACCTTCTATGAGAGTGCGCCGGACTACTTTGGGAAAGGCCTTGCCGCCATCGTGCGCGAGGGTGTCTCGATTGCCGGCGGCTGCTGCGGCACGACACCGGAGCACATCCGAGCGCTGTGTAAGGCACTTGAAGGCGGGACTGCGGCGGAGGGGGAACGTGTGCGGCAGGAACGCACGGAACTCACGCCCTCGCGCAGCCCTTTCTTTGAGGCGCTGAAGGCAGGGGAAATTCCCATCGCGGTTGAACTCGATCCGCCGGATACCGGCAATGCGGATAAATTCATGGCAGGTGCACGGGAACTTCAGGCGGCGGGCGTTCATGCCATCACGATTGCTGACAATCCCATCGCGCGCGCGCGCATGGATGCAGCGATGCTCGCGGGGCGCGTCCGGCGCAGCCTCGGGATTGAGCCGATCCCGCACATGACCTGCCGCGACCGCAACCTCAACGCGATCAAATCCATCCTTCTCGGGCTGAGTGCCGAGGGCATCCACAACATGATTGCGATTACGGGTGACCCCATCCCGACGGCAGAGCGTGATGAGGTGAAGAGTGTCTATCAGTTCAACTCACGCAAGCTGTCCGCATTCATCAAGAGCCTTGGAGAGCGCGGCGATGTCATCCCATTCCATGTGTTTGGTGCACTCAACGTGAATGCGAAGCATTTCCCGTCGCAGCTCGGGCTTGCAAAAAAGAAAATGGAGGCGGGTATGACGGGCTTTTTCACACAGCCCGTTCTGAGTGCGCAGGCAAAGGAGAACCTGCGCACGGCACGCGATACCCTGCCGGGGGCGCTTATCCTTGGCGGCATCATGCCTGTTGTCAGCGAACGCAATGCGCGCTTCATGGAAAGCGAGATCACGGGCATCCATGTCGAGGAGCGCATCATCAATGCCTATCATGGGCTTGATCGAGAGGCGGCGGAGGAGTTGGCCGTCGAACTCTCCCTTGGCATTGCCCGTGATATTAAGCCATATATTGACGGATACTACATCATCACACCATTTTCACGGACGGCACTTGTCGCCCGCATCGCTGCAGCGATGATGAAGAGACAGTGAAAATCTCCCCCTTGCCGTATCGTTTGCGGCAAAGGGGAGATTTTTTCTAGGAACCACGGATCAAACAGTCCTTCGGATGGGCGCAGATCTTTTGCGTGGGCAAGGAGGAAAAGCGGATCCGGAGTGGTGCTTTATCAAGGATTTTCCGCTGGAGTACGGGAAAAATGTGTTAAGAGGTGTAAGCAGAAAATCCATCAGCGCTTCCCTAATGAACGATACTGCTAAGTGTCATCGGCAGCGTATACGATGCTGCCGCCGCAGCACGAAGGTCCGCAGGAGACTTCTTTGCCCATACGGAAGCGACTTTCTTTTGGAAGGCAAGCATCGAGAGCAGCGCACTTTTTTGTGCGCGTACATTTTGGCGGATGATGTCCGCGAACTCCTCGGGCACGCTTGCCGTTCTCTGTGCGAGGAGCAGCTTGAGCTTCGTATCGACGAGATAGAGATGAAGGGTCGGATCGGCGAGGCTCTCCTCGTCCGGCATCAGTTCCTCTTTGACGAGGGCGAGGGAAAGCGGTGCGTCGCCCCAGCCATCCTTGAAGATGCCGTCGATACGATAGAGGAAAAAGAGTATGCCGTCCATCTCGGTGAGTGCCAGCTCGATCTCGCCCGTGCGAAATGCCTCCACAGCAATGGCATCCGTGCGCGAGAGCTGCAGCAGGAACATCATGCCGTTCTTATCCGCTTGAAACATGCCGCCGTCTGCTTCGGCACGGATGGGCAGGGGGAATGGCTCACCGACGGCGAAATTGATCGATGTACTCATGCGGTCTCCTTACAGCATCTTCAGTCCGGCAACGCCCTTGATGCCAAGCCCCGGTGCGGCAGAGGCAGTGATGTCCTTCTCGTTGAACTGTGCACCGCCCTCGATCGGATCCTCACGGCAGAGCACGGGACCGTCGAGGTCAATGCGCGTGACGATTTTTTTGGCGCAGGCGAGTGCCACTGCGGCATTGACGGAGATCTTTGCCTCGAGCATACAGCCGAGCATACACTCCATGCCGTAGATCTCTGCAGCAGCGATGATCTGCTGCGCGGGGTAAAGCCCGCCGCATTTCATGAGTTTGATGTTGACCATGTCAGCGGCGTGGAGCTGCATGATGCGCAGCGCATCGGAGGGGGAGAAGACGGCCTCGTCGGCGAGGACGGGGACGTCGCTCTCGCGCGTGACGTAGGCGAGTCCGTCAATGTCGGCGGCGGCGACGGGCTGCTCCACCAGCTCAATATCGAGCCCTTTCTCGGCCATCTGGGCGAGGATGCGGACGGCCTCGCGCGGACGCCATGCCTGATTGGCGTCAATGCGGATGCGCACGTCCTTGCCGACCGCATCGCGGACGGCGACGAGTCGGGCGACATCGAGCGAGGGATCAATTCCTACCTTGATCTTGAGCGTGTCGTAGCCGCGGCGGATGGCATCGCGTGCGTCGCGTGCCATCTCCTCGGGTGCATTGACACTGATCGTGATGTCGGTCACGATGCCGTCCCTTGCTCCGCCGAGCAGTTTGTGTACGGGGATGTTCCAGAGCTGCCCGTAGAGATCGTAGAGTGCCATGTCGACAGCGGCCTTTGCCGAGGTGTTGTGGATGAGCGCGGTCTGCACATTACGGATGAGATCCTCGAACTCGTTTACGTCCCGTCCGATCAGCATCGGGGCAAGGTGCGTGCGGATCGCGTCGATGATGCCGCCCGTCGTGTCTCCCGTCACGACGCCCGTCGGCGGTGCCTCGCCATAGCCCGTTGCGCCCGTATCGGTGCGGATGAGAACGATGACATCCTCGACGCTGTCCACGCGGCGCCGTGCCGTTTTGAACGGAACACGCAGGGGGACAGAAAGCATGCCCAGCTCGACGTTCGTAATTTTCATGAGATTTCTCCTTCTGTATACAGAATTCTTTCATAAAAGAGAGTGCTATAGGAAAGAAGTCCATTGTATCTCTTTATGGATTTATTATATAATCGAAATCATAATTCTTCAAGGAATTGTCGTTTATGATCGAAGGAGTGTATTGTCATGATTACGGATGGATTTACCTATGTTGCCGTGCTCATCCTCCTCGCAGGCGGGCTGGTAACGCTTGAGAAGGGGACCGGCTGGGCGCTGTTCCGCTATCTTCCCGCTGTCGTTCTCGTCTACCTCATTTCCATGCTGCTCTGCACCTTCGGCACATGGGATATGGCAGCGACCAAGCCCGCCTACGGCGCACTGAAGAACTCGCTGACGTACGCGATGGTCTTTACCATGCTGCTGCGCTGCGATATCCGCAAGGTACTGAAGCTCGGCCCGCGGATGCTGCTCGGATTCTTCTCTGCATCACTCACAATCATGATCGGTTTCATCGTCGCCTTTCTCGTGATGAAGGGGCTGATCGGCTCCGATTCGTGGATGGCGCTCGGCGCGCTCTGCGGCTCATGGCTTGGAGGTTCCGGCAACATGGTCGCGGTGCAGGCGGCGCTCGGCGTGTCGGAGGCGGATATGGGCTATGCCCTCGTGGTGGACTCTATCGACTACTCCATCTGGGTCATGTTCCTGCTCTGGCTGATCACGCTCGCATCGCGATTCAACGTCTGGAACAAGGCAGACACGACACAGCTCGATGCTGTCTCGCGCAGCCTTGAGGAAGATGCAAAACTGAACACGGGGAAGATCACATTCCAGAGCATTATCCTCCTGCTTGGTGCGGCTCTTGTCGTCTCGGCTGTCGGTGCGAACGTCGGAAAGATACTCAATGCCGCTGTGCCGTTCTTTGACAAGGCGACGTGGACAATCCTCTTTATCACAGTGCTTGGTCTGATCGGCGCTGTTTCGCCGCTTGGACGTGTGGCGGGCTCAGCAGAGATCTCGAATGTTCTCCTCTACTCCGTGATTGCCCTCCTCGCATCGCGCGCCTCTTTGCTGGAACTGGGCGACGCGCCGTATTGGATTTTGACCGGGTTCATCATCCTCGGCGTTCATTTTGTGCTCATGTTCTTCCTCGCGCGGCTTTTCCGCCTCGATATGTTCACGGCATGTGTTGCCTCGCTCGCCAATATCGGCGGGACGGCGTCCGCACCTGTGCTTGCCGGCACCTACTCCGGCTCGCTCGTTCCCGTCGGCATCCTCATGGCGCTGATGGGCTACGTGATTGGTACACCGTTCGGCATTCTCGTTGCGCATATTATGGAAATGTTTGCGGGGTAAATCTCGTATCATTGATCAAAGGCATGCAGAAGGATTCGCTTTCTGCGTGCCTTATTTTTTATGAAGGAAATCTGCCTGCATTGTCGAATTAGAGCATCATGAATCTTTTTGAAGAGGTGACGGAATGATCAGAAAGGGAATTATCCTGGCGGGCGGCTCGGGGACGCGTCTCTATCCGCTGACGAAGGTCGTATCGAAGCAGCTCATGCCGATCTATGACAAGCCGATGATCTACTATCCGCTGAGCACGCTCATGCTTGCAGGCATACGGGACATCCTCATCATCACGACGCCGAGCGACAGTGAGCTCTATCAGAGCCTCCTCGGTGACGGAAGTCAGCTCGGTATTGCCATCTCGTACGCTGTACAGCCGAGTCCTGACGGACTGGCACAGGCATTTCTCATCGGTGCAGACTTTATCGGCGGCGAGGGATGTGCGCTCGTGCTGGGGGACAATATCTTCTACGGCTCGGATTTTGCGCAGGTGCTGCAGCAGGTGGTACAGCACGACACGGGCGCGACCGTTTTCGCCTACTACGTGTCCGATCCCGAGCGGTACGGCGTCGTCTCCTTCGACGCGGACGGCAGCGCACTCTCACTTGAGGAAAAACCAAAGCAGCCGAAGTCCAACTACGCTGTGACAGGACTTTACTTCTATGACCATGACATTGTCGACATTGCGCGCGCAGTACGCCCGTCGGCACGCGGGGAACTCGAGATCACCGATGTGAATATCGCCTATCTTACGGCAAAGAAACTCCGTGTGGAGCGGCTGCGGCGCGGTTATGCATGGCTGGATACGGGTACGCATGAGTCCCTCCTGTCGGCAGCGGCCTTTGTCCAGACCATCCAGGCGCGGCAGGGACTGAAGATCGCCTGCATCGAGGAGATCGCCTACCGCATGGGCTATATCGATGCCGAGCAGGTGCTCCACCTTGCAGAGCCGCTGGCAAAGAACGAATACGGCGTGTATCTGAAACGCATCGTGGATGAAATGTAGGGGATAGCATGAACGTCATTGAAACAGCACTGCCCGGGGTTATGATCATAGAGCCGCAGGTGTTTGGCGACGCACGCGGCTGGTTTATGGAGAGCTGGTCGGCAAAAAAAATGGAGGATGCGGGGATTCACGCCGCATTCGTACAGGACAATCACTCCTTTTCGGCACAGAAGGGGACGCTGCGCGGCCTGCACTATCAGCTGAATCCCATGGCACAAGCGAAACTCCTGCGCGCCTCGCGCGGTGTGATCTTCGACGTTGCCGTTGACATCCGCCGCAATTCGCCGACCTATGCGCAGTGGGTAGGAGCAGAACTCTCTGCGGAGAACTATCGGCAGCTCTTCATTCCGCGCGGCTTTGCCCATGGCTTTATCACGCTGACCGACGATGTGGAGGTGCAGTATAAGGCAGATAATCTCTATGCACCGGACTGTGACGGCAACATTCGATGGGACGATCCCACGATCGGTATTGCATGGCCGCTCACACCGACCGTCCTTTCGGAGAAGGACGCCGCCGCGCCGCTCCTCGCGGAGCGCAGTGAATTGAATTTCGTCTATGAGGCATAGAACAATGATTTCCTAGGTTGACACCTCATAGGAGAAGAACTATAATAAAAATACAAGGGGAGCCGAAAGGCTGAGAGTGGATTCGATCCTGACCCATAACCTGATTTGGATAATGCCAACGTAGGGAAATAGGCCTTTACTTTTAAGCGCATTCGAGCGTCATCCATTTCATTTTGGGTGGCGCTCTTTTTGTGCAGGCAAGCTGCATGAGGCGGCTTGTGTGTGATTCGGACGGAACGGGTTGGGAAAATGATGCAGCAGGAGGAAGCAGTCATGCTGGAAAGCTATTTGGACAATGTAAGAGAGAATGCACCGCTCGTGCATAACATCACCAACTATGTGACCGCAAATGATGTGGCGAATGCCGTTCTGGCGGTTGGTGCAAGCCCCATCATGTCGGATGAGCCGGAGGAAGCCGCCGATATCACACAAATTTGTGACGGGCTGAACATCAATATCGGCACACTCCACCAGCAGTCCATTCGGTCGATGCATCTGGCCGGAAAGCGCGCCATGGAGTTAGGGCATGCACTGCTTTTGGATCCGGTAGGCGCGGGCGCATCTAAACTGCGCACTGAGACGGCGGCTAGCCTTATAGAGGAACTGCACTTTACGGTCATTCGCGGCAACATATCGGAGATCAAGGCACTATGTCTTGGCAGTACGACGACAAAGGGGGTGGACGCAGATGCAGCGGATGCGGTCACTGAGGCGAATCTGGCGGATATGATCGTATTTGCAAAGACGTGTGCCAAATCTTGCGGGAGCGTTATCGCCATTACCGGTGCCATTGATTTGGTCGCTGACGCAGATGCTTGCTATGTCATCCGCAATGGGCGCAAGGAAATGAGCACCATTACGGGAACGGGCTGTCAGCTCTCCGGCGTGATGACTGCCTTTTTGGCGGCAAATCCCGGTCATGCCTTAGCGGCTGCGGCTGCCGCTGTTGCTGCGATGGGACTCGCCGGCGAGATTGCGATGGAGTATATGACAGAAGGTGATGGAAACGCCACATATCGGAATCGAATCATCGACGCGCTCTATCATATAACAGCGGAGCGTATGCATCGAGGAGAAAGGATCGAAATCCGATGATACGGCAGCGCGTGCAGACGAAGGCTCCATGCGAAACGAGCAGGGACGACAGGAAAGAAGATGAATGAAATGGCTGTGAGGAAAGAAGACCTTCTCCTGTACGCGGTGACCGATCGTCGCTGGCTGCATGGAGGAAGACTGTATGATGCGGCAGAACGTGCGCTGCAAGGAGGTGTGACATTCCTTCAGCTGCGTGAGAAAAGCGCAGGGACAATGCCCCGCGCTTCCTTGCTGCAAGAAGCACGAGAGCTTCGCTTGCTTTGCCGGCGTTATCGTGTGCCCTTTGTGATTGATGATGATGTGGAGCTGGCCATGGCGATCGACGCCGATGGCGTCCACGTGGGACAGAGCGATATGGAGGCAGGTGCAGCCAGACAACGCATAGGGAAGGACAAAATTCTCGGCGTCTCGGTACAGACGGTAAAGGAGGCGCGGATTGCCATAGCGTGCGGTGCCGATTACTTGGGGGTGGGGGCTGTATTTCCTACCAACTCCAAGGAGGATGCCGCGGTCGTTCGCTATGAAACGCTGAAAGAAATATGCGCTGCAGCAGCAGTTCCCGTCGTCGCAATCGGCGGCATCAACGATGAAAACGTCATGCAGCTTGCCAGCAGCGGTGTTGCGGGCGTCGCCGTTATTTCAGCGATCTTTGCCAAGGAGGATATCCGCCTTGCAGCGCAGCGCCTGCTGCACAAGGTAAAAGAAGCAACGGGCAGATAGGGAGGAAAACGGGATGAAAACTGTACTGACCATCGCCGGAAGTGATTCCAGCGGGGGAGCCGGCATTCAGGCCGACCTCAAAACAATGACGATGAACGGTGTGTTTGGCATGAGTGCCGTGACAGCACTCACCGCCCAGAACACATGCGGTGTGCGCAGCATTTTGAATGTTTCCCCGGAGTTTCTGGGGCAGGAGCTGGATGCCGTTTTTTCAGATATTCGGCCGGATGCAGTGAAAATCGGCATGGTATCTGATGGGGCGCTGATCCGCATCATTGCAGATCGCCTAACCCGTTATGCGGCGGAGCACATCGTGCTGGATCCGGTCATGGTTGCCACCAGCGGGGCAAGACTGATTGAGGAGAAGGCGGTGGAGACATTGACGGATCTTTTGATTCCGCTTGCCGAGGTGATTACGCCGAACATTCCGGAGGCAGAGGTTCTTAGCGGGCTTGCGATCACAACGGAAGCGGATATGCGTGAGGCTGCCGCATCCATAGCAAAGACCTTTGGCTGCAGTGTTCTCGTAAAGGGAGGGCACAGTCACAATGATGCCAACGACCTCCTTTATGAGCGAGGGACGGTTACGTGGTTTCAGGGAAGAAGAATCGACACACACAACACGCACGGTACGGGCTGCACACTATCCAGCGCGATTGCCGCAAACCTCGCCAAGGGCTTTGACCTGCATGAATCCGTAGGTCGGGCAAAGGAATATGTTTCCGGAGCCTTGGCAGCTATGCTTGACCTCGGAAGGGGCTCTGGTCCCATGAATCACGCATTTGACTTGCAAGGCAGGTTTGCAGAGGGGATGTAAAGGATGAATGAGAAAGCAAAAAGGCGTAATTTGTTTGGACATGGCTTGCTCTGGTTCGGTGCGGGCGTCTCTATTGCGGAAATTTTGACAGGGACCTATCTGGCACCACTTGGATGGGAAGCAGGCATGACAGCAATTGTGCTGGGGCATCTGATTGGCGGTGTCCTTTTTTTCCTGACCGGGCTGGTCAGTGCCAGAAGTGGAAAAAGCGCCATGGAAGCGGTGAAGATGGCTTACGGCCGCTATGGCGGCGCGTTTTTTGCGATACTGAACGTATTGCAGCTTGTGGGCTGGACAGGCATTATGATTTATGACGGAGCCTTGTCCGCCGCGGGCATCTGGCCGATAGGAAACTGGGTCTGGTGCATAGTGATAGGCGCACTCATTGTGCTGTGGATTGTGGTGGGGGTCACGCAATTAGGCAGGATGAACACCATCACGATGACGGCACTCTTCATCCTGACGGTAATCATGTGCATTGTTATTATGGAGGAGACCGGCACGGCACCTTTCTCGTCCGAGATAATTTCCTTTGGAGCAGCGCTGGAACTATCGGTTTCCATGCCGCTTTCGTGGCTGCCTGTGGTTGGCGATTACACAAGGGGCGCCGAAGAGCCGGCAAGGGCGGCTTTTGTCAGTACGCTTGTATACGGTCTCGTCAGCAGCTGGATGTTTTTGATTGGCATGGGCGCGGCAATTTTGGCGGGAGCCGGTGACATCGCACAGATCATGGTTCGCGCAGGGCTTGGCACGGCAGGGCTTCTTATTATTGTGTTTTCCACGGTCACAACGGCATTCTTGGACGCCTTTTCCGCCGGGATTTCTGCGGAAGCTGTGCGGACGGCTATGGGACAAGACGGCGAGGGAAAAGGGAAGCAGATGGCCGTATTTGCGGCGACAATTGGGACAGTGGCGGCAATTCTCTTTCCTATGGATGACATTACTGGGCTTTTGTATATGATTGGATCTGTTTTTGCCCCCATGGTTGCTGTTCTGCTCGGAGCGTTCTTCGTTCTGAAAACGGATGCTCAGAACAAGGCGTGTGATTGGCGAAACATGTTCGCGTGGTTGGTTGGATTCCTCATCTATCGGATGCTTATGGATGTTGATTTGCCCATTGGATACACACTGCCGACGGTCCTCATCACGTTCGCGATATCCGTTGGGCTGAATAAGTGTGTAAAAGTGTAGACATATCTTTTTTGACGAAAAGCGAAAAAAACGAAAAAGAGGGGTTGACGGGAGTTGTGACGTGTGTTATATTATGACAGTCGCGCCGATGAGAGCGGCGGGCGAGCGCAAGCAAGCCTCAGCACTAGAGCGGCGCAGGATGTACCCTGAAAACTACACAATGCAAAACAAGTTAGAGGAAACTCTAACAAGCCAGATGCAACATCGTTGTGAAGGTGGACACACCTTCGGTCAACGAACACAATTCTTTTACAAGAATGACATTTTGAGCCAACAGGCTCTCAGGTAGACTACGGTCTTTTATGGAGAGTTTGATCCTGGCTCAGGACGAACGCTGGCGGCGTGCTTAACACATGCAAGTCGAACGAAATTAAAAAATTATCATTGAGCTCTCCGATGAGATGGGAGCCAAGCGTCGTGACCGCGGAGCGGGCACCACGCGTTCAACAAGTGCAACACCAAGTCGAAGGGTTGAATGGTAATTTTTTAATTTAGTGGCAAACGGGTGAGTAACACGTAGACAACCTGCCGACAGGATGGGGACAACATTCCGAAAGGAATGCTAATACCGAATGAAGTCAGAGGAGGGCATCCTCCTCTGATGAAAGATGGCCTCTAT
>NZ_LT891957.1 GCF_900186465.1 Centipeda felix | reverse complement strand
TTCAACAAGATGCGGTGATGATGCCTGGACGGTTCCACCTGTTCCCATTCCGAACACAGTAGTTAAGCGTCCACAGGCCGAGGGTACTTCGTTGGAGACGACGTGGGAGAGTAGGTAGTTGCCGCAAAAACATGAAGCTGTTGTACGATGACAATATGGTCTGTGTACAGCAGCTTTTTCTTATTTTATCAATGAAAGACAATCTCAATTATAGGCTTTGTTTATCGTTCGTACTGGAAGTTATTGACTTTTTATATGAAAGCACCTACAATGTGAAATGTTAATCCCGAGTATTTTTGTAAGGATTCAATACAGATGTAAACCTAAGGGAGTTTTTATTATGACAGATACATTGCTACAGATCACCGATCTTCATGCCGGTGTCGAGGGCAAGGAAATTCTAAAGGGTGTCAACCTCACGGTACGTAAAGGGGAGGTTCATGTTATCCTTGGCCCGAATGGGTCGGGCAAGTCTACGTTGATGAACGTGATGATGGGGCACCCAAAGTATGAGATGACGCATGGGCGTATTGTCTTTGATGGGAAGGATATTTCGGAGCAGCCGTCCTATGAGCGTGCGCGTGACGGGCTTTTTCTCGCCTTCCAGACACCGGAGGAGATCCCGGGGATCACGGTCGAGAATATGATCCGTACGGCGCGCCAGATGGTTACAGGTAAGAAGGAGAAGCTGCTCGCCTTCCGCAAGGAACTGAATGCGATGATGGCAGAGCTGAAGATTGATCCGAGCTATGCACAGCGTTATCTGAACGTCGGCTTCTCCGGCGGGGAGAAAAAGCGCAGCGAAGTCCTGCAGCTGCTCATGCTCCAGCCGAAATTGGCCCTCCTCGATGAGACGGACTCCGGGCTTGATGTCGATGCGGTGCAGATCGTCTCTGAGGGCGTTGCAAAGTTCCATACAGCTGAGAATGCCTGTCTGATTATCACGCATAACGCACGCATCCTCGATAAGCTGAAGGTGGACTTTGTCCATGTGCTTGCCAAAGGCGAGATCATTCGTGAGGGCGGCGCAGAGCTCGTGGAACAGATCAATGCGGAAGGCTTTGCCCATATTCTTGCAGAGCACGATAGAGTGGGGTGAGCAGGAATGGGGGATTTTGTACCAAAGAAGAAAACCCAGATCGACGATATTGAGCGCACAATCTACGATATCACGAACGAGGATCGCTCTGCGTATAAGTCTGCGTCGGGACTGACGGAGGAGATCATCCGTGATATTTCTGCACGCAAGCACGATCCCGCATGGATGCTTGATTTTCGCCTGAAATCACTCAAGGTCTACCATGAAACACCAATGCCGGCATGGGGGCCGGATCTGTCGGCGCTGGACATGGATGAGATCGTGACCTATGTCCGTCCCGATGCGAAGATGGTCGGCGACTGGAATGAGGTTCCCGAGGACATCAAGGATACGTTTGACCGTCTGGGGATTCCCGCGGCGGAGAAGTCCTCGCTCGCGGGCGTCGGAGCACAGTACGACTCCGAGGTGGTCTATCACTCGATTCAGGAGTCGCTCGTGAAGCAGGGGGTCGTCTACACGGATATGGAGACGGCACTGCAGGAGTACGGCGATATTGTTCAGCAGTACTTTATGACGCTTGTGCCGCCGAAGGCACATAAATTTGCTGCACTGCACGGTGCGGTCTGGTCGGGCGGCTCTTTCGTCTACGTGCCCGAGGGGATTCAGGTGGACATCCCGCTGCAGTCCTATTTCCGTCTCAATGCAGCAGGGGCAGGGCAGTTTGAACATACGCTCATCATCGTGGAGAAGGGCGCCAGCCTGCATTTCATCGAGGGATGTTCTGCGCCAAAGTACAATGTGACGAATCTCCATGCGGGCTGTGTCGAGCTGTTCGTCAAGGAGGGGGCGCGTCTGCGCTACTCGACGATCGAAAACTGGTCGCGCAACATGATGAATCTCAATACGAAGCGCGTGAAGGTGGAGAAGAACGGTGCCGTGGAGTGGGTCTCCGGCTCGTTCGGCTCACACGTCTCGATGCTCTATCCGACGAGTATCCTGCAGGGGGAGAATGCGACCTGTGAGTTCACGGGGATCACCTTTGCCTCGAAGGGGCAGGAACTCGATACGGGAGCGACGGTCATCCTCGATGCGCCCAATACGTCAGCAAATATCAGCACGCGCTCGATCTCAAAGTCGGGCGGTGCCGCGATCTATCGCAGTGGGGTCAAGGTGACACCGCGTGCTGTCGGGGCAAAGTGCTCCGTCAACTGTGAGTCGCTGATGCTCGACTCCGCGTCACGGAGTGACACGCTTCCCGTGATGGATGTTGCCTGCGATACGGTGGACATCGGACATGAGGCAAAGATCGGACGCATCAGTGATGAGGCGATCTTCTATCTGATGAGCCGCGGCATCGACGAGGAGGAGGCGCGCGCGATGATCGTGCGCGGATTCGTTGAGCCGATTGCGAAGGAACTCCCGCTAGAGTATGCGGTTGAGATGAATAATCTGGTCAATATTGAATTGGAAGGGGCGATGGGATGATGGCAGCAGCCAATGGATTCAGCCGCATCCCTATGCCGACATGGCGTTGGCTGGGGGTCAACGACCTGCCTGTGCCCGATGGGCTCACACTGCCTGTTGCACCAATACAGCTCTCCGCAGCGGCAGGAGAATGCGTGCATCATGTGGTGGAGCTGCGTGAAAGCGGTGCACAGGAGATTGAGGTAACGGTTGCCGACGGTGCAGAGCTGTCGCTGACCTATATCCAGCTGGCTCCGACAGATGCGCCTGCCGCTAGCCGGATCCATGCGGCGGTGGGAAAGGGAGGCCGCTTTTCCTGTACCCTCGTCGAGGCGGGCGCACAGCATACCGCCTCGGAACTGCAGGTGACACTCGTAGGCGATCAGGCGTGTACGGATGTATGGGGGCTCTATTTCGGTGATGATGAGCGCAAAATTGATCTCAACTATATCATCCGTCAGGAGGGGCAGCACACGGATGCCAATATGCAGGTGCGCGGCGCGCTTCTCGGGCACTGTGTCAAGAACTTTCGCGGAACGCTTGACTTTATCCAAGGCGCGCGCGGTTCGGTCGGCAAGGAAGATGAGGAAGTAACGATTCTTTCCCCACATGCACGGAACCGCAGTGTCCCGCTGATGCTTTCCCATGAGGGAGATGTAGACGGACACCATGCCGTCAGCATCGGGCGGATGGATGCGGACAAGCTGTTTTATCTGATGAGCAGGGGGCTCGACGAGCGCGCGGCACAGCAGCTCATCGTCGAGGCATCCTTTGCCCCTGTGCTGGCGCGCATCACGGATGAGAAACTGCGTACGGAGATTGGAGACTATTTGGAGAGGAGACTGTTGGGTGGAACGCAAGGTGAATGAGTATCTGCGGGATTTTCCCATCCTGCAGACGAAGATGAACGGCCGTCCCATTGTTTATCTTGACAATGGCGCAACGACACAGAAACCGGAGACGGTCATCCGTGCAGTCGCTGACTACTGTACGTACTGTAATGCGAACCCGCATCGCGGTGCGTATGAGCTCTCGGTCAAGGCGACGGATATCTATGAACGGGCACGCGTGCGCACGCAGCAGTTCATCGGTGCGGCGCGTCCGGAGGAGGTCGTATTCACGAAGAATGCGACGGAGGCACTGAACCTCGTGGCGTACAGCTATGGTCTTGCGAATGTCCATGAGGGGGATGAGATCGTCATTACGATCTCAGAGCATCACAGCAATATCGTTCCGTGGCAGTTCGTGGCAAAGTCGCGCGGTGCTGTGCTGAAGTATATCTATCTGGGCGAGGACGGCAATCTCTCCGAGGCAGATATTGCAGAAAAGATCACGGAGCGGACGAAGATTGTCGCTGTGACGCAGGTATCCAATGTGCTCGGTCTCGTCAACGATGTGCGCGCCGTTGCCGACCGTGCTCATGCGGTCGGTGCGGTCGTCGTTGTCGACGGCTCGCAGAGCGTACCGCACATCAAGGTGGATGTGCAGGCGATGGATGCGGATTTCTTTGCGTTCTCGGGGCATAAGATGCTTTCCCCGATGGGTATCGGCGTCCTCTATGGCAAGTACGATATACTCGATGCGATGCCGCCCTTCCTCTTTGGCGGGGACATGATCGACTATGTCGGCGAGCAGGAGACGACGTTTGCCGAATTGCCGGCAAAGTTCGAGGCGGGGACGCAGAACGTCAGCGGTGCATCAGGACTGATTGCGGCGATCGACTATCTGGACAAGATCGGCTTTGACCGCATCGAGGCGATTGAGCGCGATCTGCTCAGCTATGCACTGCCGCAGCTGCGGGAACTGCCCTTTGTGGAGCTCTATGGATGCGATTCGACCCGTGGAAATAAGACGGGCATCATCACATTCAACGTCAAGGATGTCCATCCGCATGATGTATCGACGATTCTTGACAGCTACGGCGTTGCGATTCGCGCGGGACACCACTGTGCGCAGCCGCTCATGCGCTATCTCGGACAGAACGCTACCTGCCGCGCGAGTTTCTACCTCTACAATACGCATGAGGACATAGATCAGTTTATCGCGGCGCTGAAAAAGGTACGGGGGGTGCTCGGCTATGCCGACTGAAAACGCAGCTCTCGGCGATCTCTATACAGAGGTCATCGGCGAGCACAGCCGCTCGCCCGAGAACAAGGGCGAGCTCGCAGCGGCGACCGTGCGTGAGCGCGGACATAATCCGAGCTGCGGCGATGAGATCACACTCGAACTCCAGATTGAGAACGGCATCATCAAGGATGCCGCATTTACTGGAGTCGGCTGCGCTATCTCACAGGCGAGCACGGACATCATGATCGACCTCATGCGCGGTAAGACCGTGGAGGAGGCACAGCGCCTCGCCCAACTCTTCACGTCGATGATCAAACGCGAGGTGACAGACGATGCCGCATTGGAGGAGCTCGATGAGGCAATCGCGCTCAAGAACATCTCCAACATGCCCGCGCGCGTCAAGTGCGCAGTGCTGGCATGGCATACGCTGGAAGACGTGCTGAAGAAGGATCAGTGAGATTGAAAGAGGACTGTTTTGAAATAATGCGTTCGAAGCGGTCCTCTTTCTGCTGATTGGATTCCTTTACAATAATGCGCATCGAGTACTTGCGGACTGCATAAAAACATGGTATACTGTCTCTTGTCGCGTGAGTGCGTATTTCGTGCGCGCTCGCAGAAGAATAACTCTGCCGCTGCAAAACGGCGGCCATAGACCAAAGAGGAGGTGATTTCGTGAGATTGTACGAAGTCATATTTATTGTGAAGCCGATGGAGGAAGATGCGACAAACGCCGTCATCGAGAAGTTCACAAAGCTCATTCAGGCAAACGGCGGTAAGATCGAGAAGGAAGACCGCTGGGGCAAGAAGCGTCTCGCCTATGAGATCAAGGACATGACCGAAGGATACTACGTTCTGCTGTACGTCAATGCAGAGCCTGCCTGTGTTGCTGAGTGCGACCGTGTGATGAAGATCACCGACGATCTGCTCAAGCACATGATCGTCCGCGCAGACGGCATCGAGGAGTAAGGGGCGTACGGAGTCATCCGTACGTTCTGTATGCGTGACGGGATTCATTCAGGAGAGAGAAACCCATGAACAGAGTCATACTGATCGGTCGCCTTGCGCGCGACCCTGAGATTCGCTACACACAGAGCGGCAAAGCATTTTGCCGTTTTACGGTGGCGGTTGACCGCCGCTTCTCGCGTGCAGCACAGCAGGAAGGCCAGCAGACGGCTGATTTCATCCCCGTGACATGCTGGGAGAAACTCGCCGAGATCTGCGGCAACAATCTCACCAAGGGACGCCGTATCGGCGTCGAGGGGCGCATCCAGGTGCGCAGCTACGACGGCAGCGACGGACAGCGCAAGTATGCGACGGATGTGGTGGCAGACAATGTGGAGTTCCTTGATTCCAAGAATGCCGGCAGCTCGCAGGGCGGCTATGACGCATCTGCGCCGCGTTCTGCCGCACCCGCTGCGGGCGGCGGAGCTGCACCGGATATGATGGGACCCGTCATTCCCGATGACGACATTCCATTCTGAGCATGAAGATGATCGAAATATCCTGAAATGAGGAGGGACAGCGAACATGATGAAACGAGATCGGGGCCGCAAGCCTCGTCGCAAGGTCTGCTCGTTCTGCGTGGACAAGGTAGACCATATCGACTATAAGGATGCCGCAAAGCTGCGTCGCTTTACGACGGAGCGTGGCAAGATCCTGCCGCGTCGCATTTCCGGCAACTGCGCAAAGCATCAGCGTCAGGTGACGCTTGCCATCAAGCGCGCGCGTAATATTGCGCTTCTTCCGTTTACGGCGGAGTAAACGGATCGCATGACCGCACCTTCGGGTGCGGTTTTTTGTTGGCATCTAAAGCATCCTTAACGCGGCTATGTTACTGTATAGGCAGTGTGATATGAGGAAGGAGTAACCTATGAAGAACAAGAAGTATATCGCCGGAGTGCTGGCTCTTGCCCTGGGCCTCGGTATTGCAGCAGTACCGAGTGCAGAGGCAGCAGCGCCGGCAGTTCAGTCGCTCGATTACATCAACGGGGCGACGAATGAGTACAGTTTTCGCATGAAGGAAGAAGCTCGTGTCCATGAGCAGAACGTGCGCAAGATCCGCTTTGAGTTCCGTCGGGACGGCGATCAGGAGAAGTATGATCGTGCGATGAAGGAAGAGCAGCGGCGTCACGACCGCGCGGTAAAGCAGATCAAGCGGGACTACGATCAGCGTACGCCCTGGCGTCGCTAAAAAAGACCTTATCCTATGCCATTTGACGTAGGATAAGGTTCTTTTTTATTTTTGTCGTTCAACAGTGTCGATCACAGTTCCATCCAGAGCCTCACAGGTGATGCGGAGATGATGTGCATCCGCCTCCAGATAGAGGTAGTTCGATGGTGCGGGATTCGCGGAGGCGGCGAGGTCGTAGGACTCGGGCGGGACATCGAAGTACTCATCGCCGCCCGGTCCGCCAAGGAGATAGAGCGTCCCCTGTGTGTCCGTCTGCCCCGCACGGATCTGACGCCGCCGATAGGCGTGGACGTGTCCCGTGACAACGAGGTCGATGCCGCACGCATCGAATGCATCCATAAAGACGCACCCCACGTCACTGATGCCGTGCTGCGTCTCCTGTACGGTCTGATACTCTCCGTAGGCGAGAATATCCTTGTGCATGAGGATGATTTTCCATGGGGCGGAGGATGCCGCCGCATCGCGTTTCAGCCAGGCGAGCTGCTCCTCATTCAGGGCCGCACCGCACGCACCGCACTCGAGGAACTGTGTATCGAGGACAATCACGTGCACTGCTCCGAGATCGAAGGAATAATAGTGGCCGCGAAATGCCGCGCTGCCATTTTCGGGCAGGGCAAAGGTCTTGAGATACCGCAGCGGCAGGGTATCCGTCCACGCGAGGCTATAATACTCGTGATTGCCGAGCACGGGGACATGAGGAATGCGAGCGAGCGGGGATGGACTCCCCTCCATCGCCGCGAAGAAGCTATCCCAATGCCACGTGGATTCGCCGTTGTCGGTGAGGTCGCCGACGAGTGCGGCAAAATCCGCATCGCTGTGACGCCGCCATGCTGCCTGATAGAGGCTGTTCCAGACGCTGTAATCCTCCCCGCATTGGCTGTCCGAAAAGAGCAGAGCACGCACGGGCGTACGGACTGCATGTGGGGCAGACAGGGGAATCCAATCGGATGCCCCAGCCGTATGCGTGACACGGTAGGCACCGCCGCCTGTAGGCAGAGGGATCTCTGCGTGGTAGACGAATTGCTCTGCGTCGTCTATGGTGAAATGCGTGTAAGAGGGAACGAATGCCGTGATATGTCCATCTCTTCCGCTGCGCAGCTCGACATGTGCGCCGCGCAGGAGAGTGGACGCGTCCCACTGGATCATGCGCGTGTTGCTTGGCTGTGCCGTAATGATCTGGCGCAGGTGGCGGATGCCGTCTGCTGCGGCTGCGGCACGAGATGAAAAGAGACCGCCGAGTCCCATTGTGAGAATGGACTGAAGGGCGGTCTGAAGGAAATGGCGTCGTGTCATGATTTTTTCTCCACATCCTGTACGGCGGCCTCTGTGCGCATCATGCGTCGTTCGAAACGGATGGCGGTGTAGATGAGAATGGCAGCGCAGATAACAACAACGACCAGGCGCGTCTTATCCTCCTGCTGCATGATGAGGTCATGCCCGATGATTGCCTCGATGCCCGTCGAGGGAAATTTTCCGACGAGAGAGGCGAGGACGTAGTCGCGCAGACGGATCGAGGAGAGGGCGCCGACGGCATTCATGATAGCGGAGGGCAGGTATGGCACCATGCGTCCGATGAGCATGATGATGAAGCCCTTGCTGCCGCTGTAGTGATCGACCTTTGCGAGAAAGGGGCTCTTCGCGATCGCCTTTTCTGCCGCATCGCGGAAGTAGAAGCGCATCAGCACGAAGGCAACCGTTACGCCGACGGTCTCTGCGACACAGGACAGAATGATGCCGGGGACAATGCCGAATAGGATGACGTTTGCCGTCGAGAAAATGACGGCGGGCGGAAAGCCAAGTGCATTGGTAAAGAGGGTGAGCAAAAAGGCGAAGAGGACTGCTCCATCGCCGAAGGTGTGAATGTACTCCACCGTCGCCGGAATATCACCGCTGGCAAGCAGCGTGAAGAGTGAGGGGAGGAACTGCGGTGCAATGAGATGGATGATGACAAAGAGAAGGATGATGGCGAGTGCCGCACCGAGTTTGAGGATGCCCATGCCCTGTGGTCGTTTCACGTGAGTACCTCCTCCTGAGGGAGTCAGTTCATAAATAGCATGGCGAATGCACCGAGGAGCAGGGCAAGACTAAAGCCCTGCATGGCGTTCGCAATGCTATTTCCGTAGGCGGCGGAAAAATGTGCTGCGATTTTGCGCAGCTCAAAGATGAGGAAGGACAGACAGAAGAAGGCGAGTGCCGTGTCGTCCTGTGTCCACCCATAGGCGAAGATCAGTGCCGTGAGGACGATGCCGGTCTGCTCCCCACGGGAGAAGAGACGCTGCGGCTCTTGTGCCCGCTCGCGCTCGTCGATCTGCGCGCGGGTCAGCGGAATGCCCATTTCGTCCATTTTTTCCTGATCGCGGTCAAACCACCGGTAGTGGAACCCCATGGATCTTCACCTCCATCGTTTTGTTCGGGCTAATTGGATGCGATGCGCCGCTGCGTCGGCAGATTGCCAGGTTTTGGTAGGTCAGGACGCTTGTTTGGACGCAACGACGGCTTCTCAGGCGCAGGCTGTACGGGCGGATTGGGTGCGCTCGGCGTGGGATGTGACGGGCGGCCGTTCTTATTCTGCGCCGCCTCCATACGCGTGCGCATGCGTGCCCGCTGTTGTTCCTGCTCCGCACGCTCCTGCTGCATGATGCGCAGGCGCTCCGTCTGCAGCTCATCCGAGCCGTAGTAGACGCGTGCCTCCTCCACGATCTCCGGCAGCTCTGCATAGAGATAGCGGCCGGGACAGGCTGTCGCGTTAAAGTCGCGGTGCCCCTTTACCGTGACGCCCCAGATGGGATCCAGCTGATAGACGGTGCAGAGGGCGGCGATCAGATGCGCGGCGCTGTGTTTCTGTGCCTCGGTCGGTACAGCGTCCTCGAAATTTCCGACGATGTTGATGCCGACGGTATGTCGATTCTCGCCGTAGACATGTGCGCCGACGGTGCCCATGGGGCGTCCCTCCTCGATCGTGCCGTCCTTGCGGATGAGGAAGTGGTAGCCGATGCCCGCCCAGCCATTGTGCAGATGCCACTCATGGACGGTCGCGGCGGAGACATCTGCGTTCGTGTTGCCGATGTGATGAATGACGATGCAGTCCGTGACAAAGCGGTTTTCGAGTGCGCCAAAGGAGAGATACGTCGGCTTTATCGTCACGCCCGGAAGGGCGGAGGGAATGTACCATGATGCCTCTGCCGCATCGGGAAAAAAGGGGAAAAGGGCTGCACCGATGCCAACGAGGGTCATGCGGCGCAGAAAGTCTCTACGGTTCATGTGGAATCTCCCGGGAAATGATCGTGTGGTCGTGGATGCGCAGCTCCGTCTCATGCAGCGCATAGAGGGTCGAGCGATGCCCGACGCTGATGATGCCCGACGCAGGAAGCTCCTGTCGGAGCAGCTCGTACAGGGCACGTTCGCGCGGCTCGTCGAGGGCGGATGTTGCCTCATCGAGAAAGATCCAGTCGGGGCGGATGAGCAGGATGCGTGCAAAGGCAAGACGCTGCTGCTCACCGAGCGACAGGATACGGCTCCAGTCGTCCGTGTCGGATAGGCGTGGCGCGAGGTGGGGGAGTCCAACCTGCGCGAGCACGTGCGCCATCTCCGTATCAGAGACGGCCGCCGTACACGGGTAGGAGAGTGCGCGGCGGAGTGTGCCGAGCGGCAGATAGGGATGCTGCGGGAGGAAGAGGCGCGACGAGCGTTCAGGCATCGTCACAGTGCCGCTGCCCGCAAACCAAATCCCTGCGACAGCGCGCAGGAGCGTGCTCTTGCCGACGCCCGACTCCCCCGTAACGAGCACGCGGCTGCCCTCTGGCAGGGTCAGTGCGGAGACGGCAAAGAGCTCCGCACCGTGCGGGAGCGCGACGTGCAGATCACTGAGACGCAATGCGTCCTCCGCATCGTCCTCGTGGACGATCATGGGCGGAACGGCAGCGGCCTCGTTGATATGCGCAGTAAAGCCCGACAGTCGCTGGATGACGGCGGACAGCTCGGCGATGGAGCTGTAGGAGTCAACGAAGAAGGACAGCGCATCCTGCACACGGCCGAATGCCGAGATGGTCTGCATCAGACCGCCGAGGGCGATCTCGCCCGCATAGTAGCGTGGCGCCGCCATGATGAGCGGAAAGATAATAGCGAGCTGCCCGTAGCCGTTCACATAGAAGTTCAGCAGCTTCGTCCGCCGCATCAGCCCCCAGTAGTTTTTAATGACATTGGCAAAGCGTTCCTTGAACCCCTGTGTCTCTGCCATCTCGCCGCGATAGAACGCGATGCTCTCGCTGTTCTCCCGCACGCGCATCATGCTGAAACGGAAATCCGCCTCGTAGCGCTGCTGATCGAAATTCAGTCGGATGAGTTTTCGCCCGACCAGATGGACGAGGACGCTGCCAACGCCCGCATAGAGGAGGGACAGCCAGAACATATAGCCGTAGATGGTGAATGCCTCACTCCCGATGGGGACGGTGAGCGCCCCCGACAGATTCCACAGCACGACGGCGAATGCGCCGAGTGTCGTGAGCTGTTTCAGTGCGCCGACGAGAAGCGTCAGCGTCAGCGTGACGAACTGGTTGATGTCCTCGCTGATACGCTGGTCGGGGTTGTCCGTGTCGCTGCGCAGTACCTGCAGACGGTAGTAGACCTGCCCACGCATCCAGCGCGTGAGATACTCCTCCGTCATCCATGTGCGCCAGTGGATCGTCAGCATCTGCCGCAGATAGACGGCATAGACGGCAATGACGATGTAGAGGAGGGCAAGCCCCGTAAACGTGCCGATGAGCGGCCAAAAGGAAGCCCAGTCATACGCTTGGAGTGCATCGTAGAAATTGCGGTACCAGTCATTGATGCGGACGAGCAGATAGACCATGACGAGATTGAGCACGATCACGGATGCAAGCAGTCCGCGCGCTTTCCACTTTTCCGCAGAGCTCCAATATCCCTTGAACAGCTGCCAAAAGCCACGGATGAGGGGCAGTTTCACGCTGTATCCTCCTTTTTTGAACGAACGGTATTTATTATAGTATTTTTTCATCAGAACCGCAAGGGAGCGCATCGGGAAATGAAAGATGCTATCATTGACGAACACATCAATATATAGTAGAATACAGCTGTATCGTCTATATGGGGATCGAGGGGAAAGGACTTGCCATGGATTCTATCGCGCAGGGCATCACATTTTTTAAGCAGGGCGGCATCGTCATGTATTTCTTGGCGATTGCGTCCATTTTTGTTGTCTTTATTGGAATCGAGCGCGCATTTTACTTTGCACGCGCGGATGCAGGACGTGCGTTTGCGCACGCCTTCATGCTCCATATTGCCAATGCTCGCTATGCGGAGGCGCTTGCCCTTGCACGCGACCAGCGCGGCGCGATTGCCGACATTCTGTTCAGTGCGATCACCAAGAACAGCAGCCGCGCCGATCGGATGAGTGCCTACATGGAGATCCAGTCCGGCATCGCCCTCTCCAAGATGCGGCGGCGCATCTACTACCTGAGCGTGATCGTGACGATGGCGCCGCTTCTTGGCCTCCTAGGGACGATCAGCGGCATGATTACGACGTTCAGCGTGTTCAACATCCAGGCGGGCGAGCCGGCGGCGATCACGGGCGGCATCGGTGAGGCGCTGATTGCGACGGCGATGGGACTCTGCGTTGCCCTCGTCGCCCTGATGGTGCATGCGTATTTCTCCCAGCGGATCGAGAACATCGTCACGGATATGGAGATGTGCTTTTCCGCTGCTGAGAGCAGCCGTCTCGCTCTCGCCGACGCTGCCGGCGTCACGGCGGACGATGCAGCGGAGGGGGCGGCACAATGAGACTGCGTGACCGCAGGGCATTCGGAAAGCCTGAGGTCGTCATCATCCCGATGATCGACATCATGTTCTTCCTGCTCGTCTTCTTCATCATGAGTACACTCTACATGGTCAACGTCAAGACCGTGGATGTCAACCTCCCCAAGGCGCAGTCGGCACAGACGCAGCTGAACGTGACCTATCTCGTCACGGTGCGCAAAGATGGCTCGCTCTGGCTCGAGGATCAGCCGATTGATGCGGATACCCTCGTACAGCAGGCACGCATGGAGTCACAAAAAAATCCGCGCTTTGCCGTCGTCGTGCGCGCGGATGGGGATATGAACTACAGCGGCGTCATGGAGCTGCTGGATCGCTTCCGCCAAGCGGGGATTACGCGCTTTGGACTAGCGGCGCAGTAAGGGAATAGAAACAGGGGCTGCTCTGTACGATTTCGCTTCGTACAGCAGCCCCTATCTTTATGGCATCTTTCGTTCCACCACGGGCGCAGCCTCCAGTCGCACCTCGAACGTGCGCGGCCACGGGTAGTACGCTGTGATATTGCTCCGCACGACCCGCAGCATCATGCCGTTTTGGATCACGGGCATGCGGAATGCGGCGGTTGATTCATAGCTCCTCATGCACCGGCTCAGATCGTTCATCAGGAGATCGTTCGCCCAGCGCCAGTTTCGCGTGAGATCGAGATCGGCACTGTTCGCATAGCCCGCACGGCGGAGCGCGTCGTTCACGCGGTCAATCGTCTCCTTGAGGTAGAACTCGTCCTCTGCCATGCGCCCTGTGAGAAAGGCGAGATTTGCAGCGGCGGCGCGTTCCCGCTCCTCTGCTGTCGCGGCATTTTTCATGGCGCAGTGGTAGAGAACGGCCTCCGCGACTGCCGTACCGATGGCGTTGCTCGCCGTATTCCACCCCGCGTATGCTGTCAGGGCGTTCACGGGGACATTTTTTTCGGTCAGAATGGGGAGCAGTGTCTCCTCCGCACGAAAATGGCGCGATAGATCGACGAGTGCGACGGATTTTTCTGCGGAAAGCAGCCGATGGATCGCGGCGGCAGAGGGTGTGCGTGTGCCAAGCGTATCCGCGTCATTGTCGCCCGCCGCGATGAAGAGGGTTAGGTCGCTGT
The DNA here is from genome assembly GCF_900186465.1 of Centipeda felix. Lineage (GTDB taxonomy): Bacteria > Bacillota > Negativicutes > Selenomonadales > Selenomonadaceae > Centipeda > Centipeda felix. The sequence continues at coordinate 333,839 of NZ_LT891957.1, read as the reverse complement.
TCGCATCATCCGGTGCGAGCGTGCCGCCGAGCATGGAGATCTTCTCCCGTGCCGTCACATCGTTCGAGACCGCCATAAAAGGAAAGACAGCGTCTGCCATATCGTCACGCGCATAGCGGAGTGAAATGCGTGGAGGGGCGCCGCCGCGCGCACGCAGATCATCGATGGCCATCCGCGCGAGCATTGAGAGCGCGATCTCATCCGCCCCGTGCACAATCATCGCCCGCTCCGGGGCGATATTTTTTTGTGTGAGCAGGGCGGAGAGCTCCGCCTTTTTCAGATTGCCGACGGAGAACTCCTCGCCGTCGTCCTGCCCGAGCACAAGGCGTGTGAGCGTGCCCTCCTCGGTGAGCGTAATGAGCATGGCGGCGAGTGCCGTGCTCTCGTCGAAGTGCGCAAGATACTTTTGCAGATCCGCATCGGGGATCTCGGCGCGCAGACGTGCCATTTCCTCCGCATCGACCGACAGCCCTGCGCCCGCGCGCCCTAGGAGACGGGCATAGGCGAGGAGCGCGCGCCGCTCGCGCCAGCCCTCGATACCGTCTTGCGGGATCGCGCGCGGCAGAATATAGAACGCGTGCAGGGGGACATCGGGATGCGCTGCGTGTAGGTCACGGAGATACGCGGTGAGCGCGTCGATGTCCTCCACCGAGATATGCGCCTCGCGTGCGGCGAGCAGACCGCCCGAGAGCAGCTGATCGACCGAGAGAATGGCGGCATCCGCCTCATGGATATGCGCAGCCACCCAGCTTCGCATCGCTGCCGTGTCGCCTGCCATGGAGTAGTAGTCCATCAGCTCGGACGGCGGCGTCATGACCTCCCGTCCAATGATTTTGCCGCCGTTTACGACAAACGCCCCGCACGGCGGACGCGAATCGAGCGGGACGAGCAAAATGGGGCGCCGCACTGCCCCATCCTCCATAGCGGTGGAGAGCGGCTGCCACTCTCCCGCGTATATGGGATGGAAGGCAAAATGAAAAAGGAGGAGGGAGAGCGCGAGAAAAGCGGTGATCATCCCGAAACTTTGCTTCATGCAGAATCCCCCTTCGTTTGCTTTATCAGAAGTATTTTACTGGATACCACACTGTTCTGCAATCCGTTGTTTGCTGTAGAAGCAACAAGCCGTTCGGAAAGGTGCAGGGAAAATGGGACAAATGTGTGCACTGCGACCGCTTGAGCATAGCAGATAATATGAGAATCTATTTCTTGCCTATTGCGTTAATTTTAGATAAAATAAGAGATAACTTAGGGGGGGTGCGCGTTCATGAATCAGAATATTGCAATTAATTTTTTCAGCCCGGTACGATGCGAAAAAGATCCCGATGCGGAAACCGGGCTGCGAATTTCTGTTGTCAGAGAAGGTGCTTTTGTGCTGGAGGTGGGAAGTGAGCCGTTCCCGGGATTCCAGACGAACGAAGCACCGCTTGCGAATGTGGTCGATCTGCTGGCACAGAAGAGGGAGCGTCTACACCGTGTCTATTGCCTCGTAACGCCGCAGTGCCTCTCGGCGGAGATGGGCGGCGAGGATAGAGGCCTTGTGGTCGAGGAGCACGGACAGCGCAGCGAATACCCCAGTCAGTTCGAGTTCTGGTGCAGTCGGATGAAACGACTGCGTCCTGCGCTCGTGGAGACGGACTTCATACCAATACTACTCCACTATCATGAGGATACACTGATCGAGGACATCGAGAGTCAGGTCGCATCTCTGACCGAACGCATCAAGGCAGATGCCGGTGGATTCGCCGAATGGCATGCCTGTCACATCTATGCGGATATTACAGGCGGGGCACGCTATGTCACCATGATGATGACATCCGTCATGCAGTTTTTGCAGTATGATGGAATGCGGGTTGAGAAGATGATCTATGCGGATTTCAAGACATTGTCGCTCGAAAACCGCATATTTGATGTGCATGGCACCATTGATGTCTATAAATTGGTCGCGGGAGCGGATGCATTCGTTTCCTATGGCATTTCCCGGACGATTGAGGAGTATTTTGACTACGATGCAGAAAGCGGCAGCTCCGGCAAGCCGATCAGCGACGCTCTCAAGGGCGTGCTTCGTGCCATGCACACGTTTTCGGATGCCATCCAGATCTGTCAGACGGGTAATATCCCACCGGCGCTTTCCGCACTGAGTACAGCGATTACGATATTTTTGGACGTGCCCGAGGAAGACCGTACGGTTGACGATCGTATGTTCATGCAGCTCATTGATACGATCACCGAGGGCTATGGCGAATTGCTCGGAGAGACAGAGGATGAAGCGGAGCGCTACGTGCCGATCATCCGCTGGTGCATAGAGAAGGGACTGCTCCAACAGGCCATGACACTCGCGACCGAGTGGATTCCCGTGTGCTTCGTCCGGCAGGGGATTGTCTATCCTGTGTCGGCGTATATGCCTTGCGCGGAGCAGGCGGTAGATCGGATGCACCCCGGCTGGATGCAGAACTTCATCATCAGTCCCGCATTCTATTGGAACGCGATTCAAGAGATGTGCGTTGATACCTACCGCCCCATACTTACGGATGCACTGGAATCCGGCATTGTTCCAGAGGGCGCACCCTCGCTCGTCTCAGCCGTGCGAGGCGTGAGGCAGACGTTTTCCCAGCTGCGGAGTAATATGGAAGGACTGAGGACGCTCCCAGCAGATGTTCTGGAAATTTATGAGCTCGTCTGCATAAGCCTCGAGAAGGGAAACAGCGGACAATCGTGGACAGTACGCGGGCTTTTACAAGACAACAATGCGTGGCATCTGATCAAGTCGCAGATTTTGAAGAAAAAGAACAATCTCCTGGTCTATCGTCTGCTCGGGATTAAGCAGTGTACCTTTCGGCAGGGCAACCCCAACGATATAGAGGAGCGCTGGGCAGCGTGGGAGGATACATGGATCAAAATGCTGGAGACCATGGGGATTGTGAAGACGGACTGCGGCAGGGAGCCGATGCTGTCCTGCCTGCGTGCGTACTTCTACCTGCGTGGGCAGCGCAATCAGGTCAACCATGCGACTGCAGAAAATACACTGGGGCGCAGGGAGATCGTAGACTTGCTGGACAATGTACTGGCAGAACTTTCTGCGGCAGCATCAAATTCACAGGAGGAGCGGTAATATGCGGACGAACATCATGCTATGCTTCTTGAGCGACGTCAAACTCGTTCGGGAGACGGGTGCAATATCCGTTGCAGACTACCAGAACATCGGCGAAAAAAAGAAATGCCATACGACAAATGAATCTGCCGTTCGCTATCTTCTTAGCGGAGCGCATGAGCCCGCAGACCGGCTGTCACGCCTCTTTCTCGTGCGGACGAACAAGGTGGCGGGGGCTATTCAAGGCTATAACGCCACGCATGACTGGGAGCAGACGCATTATGACTACTTCCTGCACCGGATATCGGATATCGTGCCGCACGCGGAGCAGATCGCTGAGGCGATTGACTTTGACGAGAATGAGCCGATAGAGGAAAATACGAACGTGCTCATCGACGTCGCCTCCCATGTGCGCCGCTATGCAAAGGCCGTCAGAAAGGATCATCCCGACACAGAGATTATCCTCCACGTTGACGTTACGGGTGGGCTGCGCAATGCCTCCATGATCCTCGTCGCGCTCATGCGGCTGCTCCAATATGAGAACATCCGCATCGGCAAAGTCCTCTACTCCGATTACAACAAAAAACGAGTCGAGGAGGTCAACCCGCTCTATTCCTTCTTCGACCTCGTCGCAGGGGCGGAGGAGTTCGTCCGCCACGGAGAAGTCACAGTGATGAACCGTTTCTTTGAGCAGCGCGAAAAAAGTCAGGCACTCAGAGCACTGCTTGCGTCAATGCGTAAATTCGCCGAGGAGCTAAAACTCTGCCACTATGGCGATCTGCGCGATGCGATTGTGGAACTTCAGCGGTCGATCACAGCATTTTCATCCGCCGCGACAGGCAATGCAACGGCGGAAGCAAAACAGAGTGATGAACTCATGCATCAGATGCTCGGGCGCATCGAGGAGGACTATGCGAAGATCCTGAAGGAGGAACTTGACGACATCGCGCTCATCCGCTGGTGTATTGCACATGACCTCCTCCAGCAGGCGATGACGCTCGTTACCGAACGCGTCCCGGAGGCACTCGTAGCGTCCGGCTTTCTATCACTATCGTCCGAGGAGGTGCAGGCGCTATTTGAATGCAAGCTGGAAGAGGACTCCATGCATCGGAACAGAGGGGTCTTTCTGGTCACTGAATTCAAGTGCAAAAATATGAAGAACTTTCAAAAAGCGAGAAATGAATGGCGAGAAAAACGACAACGGTTCTTTAAGGAATTTCGGCAGGAAGTGACGGAGGATAAAATTAACGAGTTTGTTGATGGGAGACTCTCGGATCGTTTCGAGGTTCGTCTGAAAGATGCGGAGACGCTGCGCGCCTTCCTCCTGTGGCTGAACCGTATGCGCAGCCCTGAGAAGTGCAGTTTACAGCATACAGAACATGGCCGTATGTATCTGGAACAGATCAAACCGATATACATAGACGCCACGAAGGGAGACTGGGATGCTTTGCTTGCCAATAAAGATAATTTCGTTGTAGCAAAGCTCATTAGAATCTTGGGCAGCCAAGACAGTAAATGTCCATTCCTTGACATTGAGTGGAAACCGGGGGCATGTCGGCTGTATGAGGCAGGAATCGAGCCGAGGGATAAAAATCTCGCAGAGGATATTCTCGACAAGTATTTTGTCATCAAAGATGAGCGCAACCATACCAATCATGCGCGCGCGGAGAAGGGGCGTATGGCGGTGGACAGCCTCAAGAACATCATGGAGAAGATCCTAACAGACACCGAGATCGCGTGCCGCATGGCAAAGGAGCAGGCATGACGGAATTTATCAACCATACCAACCACCCCTCCTCGCGTTGGGAGGATGGGCAGAGACAGGCCGCAGAGGCGTATGGAACCATTGTCGATCTTCCCTTCCCGCGCATCCCCGCCGACTGGGACGCGCAGGCGGTACACCGTCTGGCAGAGGAAAACGCGCAGGAGATTCTCGCGCGAAAACCGATGGCGGTGCTTGTGCAGGGCGAGTTTACCTATACCTTTGCACTCGTATCCCTGCTAAAAGACGCAGGGATTGCCGTCCTCTCCGCGTGCAGCGAACGCCTTGTACGCGAGCGCACGGATGAGAACGGGGAGATTGTACGCGAGTCACGCTTTCTATTTCGCCGCTTCCGCGCCTACTGATTGCAGGCACCCCTCTGCATAGAGTACCTGCGCCCTTAGGAGGAAAATATGTTAGGCATCCTTGTCCTCCGCCTGCGCACGGAGCGCGGCGGACACTACTCCATGTTCCCCGGCAAGCTGCTGCACGGAGCGCTCTTTCGCTGCATCGCTACATACGATGCGGCGTTCGCGAGCGAGCTTCATGCACGGAAGATGAAACCCTTCACCATCGGATTTTTTCGGCGCACTGGCAGAAGTGCCACAGCCGTCCTCCGCGCACAGGAGCTCAACGAACCGCACTACGCAGAGGGGGAGGAACTGCTGCTGCGGCTGACGGCACTCGACGAGAACGTACTTGCGGCACTCCTTCGGATTCCGCTCGGAACAGTGCTGGAGGCAGGGCAGCTCTCCTTCATCGTCGAGGAAATCCTTGCCGACGGACGGGAAAACACGGGTGTCATCGCGGAGGAGGAACTGATCGCTGCGGCACTTTCGGCGGAGGATGCACAGAAAATACGCGTTTCATTCCGCTCGCCGACCGTCTTTCGCGTGGACAAGGACGACTGTGCCGTCCCACGTCCCGCGCTCATCTTCGCCTCCCTCGCGGACAAGTGGACATGGCAGGGGCTTCCCTTTGCCGTGGACAAAGACATCGTGCGCATGGTCGCGGCGAAACTCATACCGCTGGACTGGCGGGGCGCGGGTGTCAGGATTCGTCAGAGTGAGCGCAAAACGATGCCGGGGTTCACAGGGACGTTTGCGTTCAGCATAGGACGACTCTCCCCAGAGGAACGGGAAATCATCCTCCTGCTCGCGCAGTTCGCCCCGTTCTGTGGCGTAGGTCGCCTGACCGCACAGGGCTTTGGGGAGACCATCGTGGCACTCGGATAAAAATAAGGATTGTCTTATAGAATTGCTATCAAAGATGAAGGGAAAAAGAGTAGAAATGCCGAAATAGAATGTATTCTATATTGAGGAGGTCGAGCTATGCAGTACAAGGCAATACTCTTTGATACGCGCTCCATACAGAAGTACATCTTCTCGAGCAATCAGCTCAAGACAAACATCGGAGCGTCCTATCTTGTGGAGGCTGTCTTCGAGAAGATACTTCTTCCGGCAGTGCGTGAAATCCTAGGGGCGGATACACTGGATGACATGTCGTGGAAGCGGCCGGAGGACACCGATTGGTCGTCCATGACGGCAGCAGCGCGTGTGGGCTACATCGGCGGCGGCAAGGCATTGCTTCTCTTTGCGGAGCATGTGGACGACGACATCCTGAGCGCCGTCATCGCTGCGTTCACGAAAAAGCTCCTGATCCATGCACCCGGGCTTCATACCGGTGCGGCGACCGGCACCCTCGAACTCGCGGCGGACGGACGCTACATTGGAGCGGAGCGGCTGAACCCTCTCTTCGACCGACTCAAGGAGGGGCAGAACACCGTATTTCCGGCAGTCAACGTACCCTACACCGGGCTGACCCTTGCGTGCAGCGAGACCGGGGAGACGGCAAACGCATGGGTAGGCGGTCGCTTCTGCTCGTGGGAAGTCGCCGCCAAACTGCATCCCACATTCCCGTCGGGAAGTGAAGAGGCGGATGTGCAGCAGGCACTCATGGACAAACTCATGACCGTCTTCACGCCCGAAGAGCAGGAACACTTTATCGGACGCTATGACTTCCCCGTCGAGTTCGCCCGCCTTGGACAGAAAACGCCGAAGAATGATATTGCCGTCGTGCATATCGATGGCAACAACATGGGGCGGAAATTTCAAGGCTGCGAAACACTGACCGCATACATCCGACGTTCGCGTGGCATCCGTCACGATACCCTTGCCGCCTTTGCCGCACTCGTCAAACACATCGTGGAGCATATTGACCGGTACAAGGACAGTCTCGATCTCAGAGACGAGCATGGGCTCTGCACCCTTCCCGTTCGTCCTATCGTTCTGGGCGGCGACGATATGACCTTCGTCTGCGCGGGCAAGGCTGCCGTGGAGTTCTCGGCATTTCTGATGCAGCACCTGATGGAGAAAAACATTGCCTCCTGCGCTGGCATCACCATCGTGAACACCTCATACCCGTTCTTTCGTGCCTACGAGATGGCAGAGGAGCTATGCGGCGCAGCGAAGAACGAGATGCGTGCGCTGGAACGTGCGGCAGGACACGAGGTGGACTCCTGCTGGCTCGACTTTGCCATCCTGCACGGCGAGCAGCCGCCGACACTGGAACAGTTCCGGGCACGGGAGTATCGCGGTGCGCGCGGCGATCTGCACTTTGGCCCGTACCGCGTTGATACGGACGGAGCGGGTGCGACGGATGAGCGGCACATCACCGCACTCCTTGCGGGCGTACGGGGGCTGCGTAGGCTTCCGCGGAACAAGGTCAAGGAACTGCGGCGCGTCCTTGCCTATGGAAAACACGAGCAGCAGCAGTTTATGACACAACTAGGTCATCTGAACCTGCAGCTGCCCGATGTACCTGCGTGGCGTGCCTACGCGGAGAACCTGTGGGAACAGGAGCGCACACCCTATATGGATGCGATTGAACTCATGGACTATGTCATGGATGGGGAGGTGTAGTGATGGCAAAGAACCGGAATAAAGACGGCAAAACAGGGCAGAAAAAAATCAAGTATGGAAAGAAAGAACCAATTGTCCGCCAGAGCACCCGAGAACCAGATGAACCGCAGATACGGCAGGCCGACACCGTAGATCCGTTTGCCATGATGCAGGCACAGCCTGCTGGCCTCGGAGATATCGACCCCGCTGCCCCGATTCGCATCCACATCCGAACATTCTCCCCGCTCCATCTCGGCACAGGCTACGCAGATATCCACGTCGATGCGGACGTGGTACAGGATGATGTCGGACTGCCGTATTTCCCCGCCAAGCGGCTCAAAGGACTGCTCTATGAGAGTGGCTGCGAGGTTGCAGAGATGGCAGAGACGGCGGAACTCGACCTCTTTGACAGGGCGGCGCTCGATACACTCTTTCAGCGCGGACGTGTGGGGCAGGTGCAGCTCATCCTACACAACCTCTATATGGAACAGTACGAGGAGATCCATGCAGATCTCAAGCATCTGGAGGAAAAGTATCCCTCCATCTTTCGTCCGGAAGACGTCCTCGGCGTCTACGCGAACCTGCGCTGGCAAACACGGATCAACCGTGAGACGGGCATAGCAGAGCAGACCACACTGCACAACATGCGCGTCATCGAAAAGGGGGCAGAGTTCAGTGGTGAAATCCGGCTAGTCAACGCAGACATAGAGCATCTGTGCATCCTCGCCCTTGCCGTACGTAACCTCTCGCAGTGCGGCGGAAAACGGACACGCGGATTTGGCAGGATCGGATGTACCCTGCGGCAGAACGGCAAAGACATCGTACCTGCGCTCATAACGAAGGCACTCGGGCGTCAGGGGCGGAAAGGGGGCAGACGCTGATGCAGATGATGAAGGTTCGAATCCGAACAAAAGCACCGATGATCCTCTCCGCACCGGGACATACATCCGTCATGACCGCGACGCAGGACAGCTTCAGCGGCTCCGTACTGCGCGGCATCTTTGCCGCACGCTTCATCAAGGCTGCTGCGCTTGAGAATGCGGCGCATGAGAATGACGACTTCATGCGCCTCTTTTATGGCGGCCTGCGCTTCGTTAATGCCTATCCCGTCGAGCCTCTGACGCAGACGCGCGCAATCCCGCTGCCGCTCTCCGTACAGCGCGCGAAGGACGGCAGTGCGATTTGTGACCTCATGTACGGAGAGGCTCCGCGTGATGGGGGCTTCAAGAGTATACGGGGCTTTGCCGCCGTCTGCGACAAAGGACTGCACCCCGTCGCCGTGCAGAAGGAGATCCGCCTCCACATCAGCCGCAGTGATCTGAATGGCGGCAGCGGCAAGGAACGTCTCGCCGGCAGGAGCATGGACGGCGGCATATACAACTACGAAGCGATTGCGCAGGGGCAGAGCTTTGAGGGACTGATCTGCGGCGCAGAGGAAGAGCTACGCCTTCTCTGCGGCACCATCGGCACAGAGACATTCTCTTGCTGTGCAGGACGCTCCAAATATACACAGTATGGACAATGCGAGATCACCGTGACGCCGGCAGAGGATATACTCCCGCCGCCCATCCCGACCGAGGAACGCTTCTGCCTCCGATGCGAGACACCCTTCCTGCCGCATAGAGCCGTGCCGGGGGATGCACGCTCCATGCTCGACGAAGTCGTCGACGCGCTCAATGCAGGGACAGATGGCGGCTTCCTACTGGCAGAGGAACAGCGCAGCATCTATGCGCAGGCGGAGGACATTGACAACTTTGTCGGCGTATGGGGAATGCGCCGCCCACGCGAGACGGCGCTCAGCGCGGGAACCGTGTTTGCCGTCCGAAAAACAGGCGGCTGGCAGCCCTGTGACATGGAGGCGGTGAACGCCATCCTGTGCAGCGGCGTTGGGCGCCGCACAGAGGAGGGGTTCGGACAGCTGCGCATCTGGGACGGCAGGGGGCTCTGCTGCATCGCGCAGGACCCGCCCACACCCGAAGCACGCGAGCTCTGCACAGAGAGCAGACGCATCGCAGAGCAGATCATCCTCGCCCACATCATCGAACAGATCCGCGTGCTGGCGGCAGAGGATGCAGGGCGCGCCCGCAGGACATTCCCGCCCGATGCATCTCATGCATTTGCACGACTAGACAGTGCTCTCGGCATACGCCCGCAGGGCGCATGTGAGCGTATACGGCAGATCGTATTGGACACAAAAAAAGAGATGCCGCTCGGCAAAATGCTGGAGAACGTCAGGGTCGAAGGGCGTCCCCTCCGATCCTACCTCGGAGAGATCATACACGAGGAAATGCCCTATGCTGCACGGGAGCGACAGAACGTCACCGCAGATCAAGACCTCATCGACGCAGGAAAAGAAATCGGCGTATGGGGCGGCACGGCGGCACTCCTGAAGCAGGAAGAAGTGTTTTACGCATACTGGCACACATTCTTCCGCTTTGCAAGAAAAACGGCAGGAAAGCCGGAGAAGGGGGGCGAAAGCGCATGAATACGAACGTGAACCCAGCGCAAATACTGGGACGCATTACCGTGCGGGGGAGACTGCACCTTGCGGCGCCGCTGCTCATCGGCGAAGGAGAAAGCGGGGAGGACCGGAACGATCGAGACATCCACGTCCTGCGCAGCAAGGACGGCGTACCGTTCATCCCCGGCACATCGCTGGCAGGAGCGCTGCGCAGCTTCATCGAAGCAGACACCCCATGTGCGGCAGACATCCTGTTCGGCACAATGCACCGCACCGGTGGGGAGAGCGTATGCGACGAGCGTCAGAGCGCTGTCTCCCTCTATGACGTAGAGCTCAACGATGCAGTGATCGGATCCCGTGACGGCGTCCACATCGACGACGTGACAGGGACGGCAATCGACGCACATAAATACGACTACGAAATCGTCGAGAGCGGGGCAGGCGGCCCGTTCTATGCCGAGATCCTCCTGCGCCGCGTCCATCAGAAAGACGAGCACATGCTGAAAGAAACTCTTCTCCGCCTGAGTGAACTCCTGCGCGGTGGCTTTCATGTCGGTGCGCTCACCACCAAGGGATTTGGACGCATGCAGCTGCGGGATATGGTCGTGGACTGCTATGACTTCCGCAGGACAGAGGACGCCATCGCGTGGCTCTCGCCCCAGCGGGGAAATGCTGCTTGGCACATGGCGTATGACGATACGGCGCAGGCAGAACCGCCGCCTGCAAAGGGGGACTTCGTCATCACAGCGGACTTTGCACTCACCGGCGCACTGATCGTGCGTGACAGTGTGGATCCACTAGCGGCGGCGGACGCTGAGAAAAGCCCTGACGCCCGCATGAAGACGAATGCTGCAGGGCAGAACATCATCCCCGGCACAAGTCTCAAGGGCGTCCTGCGCCATCGCGCCGCATACATCCTATACGCATTGGGAAAAGAACAGACACAGGCAGAGGCAGAGGCCTTCATCGACCGCCTCATGGGGACGACGGCCGCCCGCGGTCGCTTCATCGTCGAGGAAACCGTCGTCGACGCCGAGATGCACACACAGATGCGCAGCCGCATCGACCGCTTTACAGGCGGGACAATCCCCTCCGCACTCTTTTCTACCGCGCCGGTATGGCGGGAGAAAGACGGGGGTCGCTCCGTCACCCTCCGCTTCGGCGTGCGGCAGGCAAATGAGCAGGAGGCAGGGCTTTGCGTCCTCCTCCTCAAGGACCTCTGGCTGGGGCGTACGGCAATCGGCGGGGAGAAATCCATCGGCCGCGGCACACTGGAGGGACTGCACGCCGTCATCCATTACCGAGGGCGCTGTTACGAGCTCACGCAGGGACAAAGCTTTGCGGCGGACACTGTGCAGACACTGCAGGGATATGTGACCGCACTGTGCGAGGAGGATGCGACATGAGCAAGGAGAAGAAACAGAAAATGCGCTGCATTTGTGCGGGAAAAAGCGCAGTAGAGACCGTCGACATCCCTGCCTCAGCGGAAAAACTTTCTCGCGAACTTACACAACGGAACGTGCAGAAAGCGACCGCCGTACTCTGGCAGGTGAATGAAATACGCTGTGGGACATGGCAGCAGGGCACATTCTCCTTTCCCGATGAGGCGCCACTGAACACGAAACTGCTCATCGAACTCCGCATCTTCAACGAAACGAGCGAACTCCATCTGCAGCGCGAGAACGACCGACTCATCGGACGCTTTCGCACCGACGATGAGGGAGAGGCGGCGGAGTACGTCGACACCCTCGCACGCTTCTGGGGAAGCAGGAGCGACGCCGCGCGGGAAGAGGAGAAACACAGCGCATGGATGACCCTGCGCGACCCCGAGCGTAAACTGGAGCTGACCCTGCCCAAAATGGAGGACAGCACAGAGAATACCGTATATGTCGGACTCGTGACGCGTAGCTACATCGGCATCCATACCACAGGACAGGCGGGGTATGTCGATCATCGGTACTGCCGCATCACAGCGGCGGATATGGAGGAGGAGACCAATGGCTAAGGACTACGATACGGCAACAGCACCGTACAACTTCGTATCTCTGCCGCAGGGCGTACTCACCTCGCCCATCGAAGGGGATGCCATGAGCGATGCGGAGCGCGTCGAGAACTATTGTGCCCATGTTCTTGCAAAGGGACGCCTGAGTGGCCGAATCGATCTAGAGATCAAGACACTGACCCCCGTCTTTATTGGCACAGGCGTCGATGCGGGGGACGCCGTCGAGAACTTTTTCGCGCCGACGGGCATCCCCATCCTTCCGGGCAGCTCACTGCGCGGCATGATCAAAAATCTCTTTAAGATCGTCACCTGCAGCGCCATGCGGGCGGGCGAGGACTATCACGATCAGGTGCTCTACTTCCGTACCATGGCAGAAAAAAAGGACAATATGCGCAAACTCTACACGACGGAGATGGCGACGACCGTTCGGAAGGGGACGAACACCATATCCGAAACCAAGGCAGAGGCGGGCTATCTCGTGCAGCAGACCGGCGACGACGGCTACTATATCTGTCCGGCGGAATTTGACATCATGACCTACGGAGTGGGCAGACAGCCGGAGAATGAAGTCCGCTGGGGCGAACCGGGGAGTGGACGGGCGGACTGTTACACGGGACGGATGCACAAGAAAGGCACCTATACCCGCCATCGTGACCCGGACTGGACGCAGCGCATCCCCGTCCCCGATCACGTCGTGCAGGCATATCGTGAGGACAGCAGCCGCAAGGGCGTCGAACTGCTGGACAAAGAGAAGGGGCATTTTTGTGCAAAAAAGGGGGACGCCGCAGCGTCCTTCACAGGATGGGACGACATCCGATTTGTTGCCCCCTGCTTCTACAAGACAGATGCGCAGGGGGAGATTGCACATTTTGGCTTTGGCAGATTTTATCGCATTGCCTACCACATGAGCATCGGGGATCACGTCCTACGCATGGAGAGTGAACGGATCGACTACACCGATGCCCTCTTCGGACGCCGGGAAGAGCGGGAATGTGCGCGAGTAGGCAGGGAGCAGACGAATCGCCGCAGCGGGTGTAAAGAACTCTGGGCGAGCCGCCTTGCCTTTGCCGACGCCGTGCCAAAAGAGACCCCGCGGACCGAAGCCCCGCACTTCCCGCAGATCCTCAGCGCACCGAAACCCACCGCCGTACAGCTCTACCTCGAACAGAAAAACGGGGCGAATCGGCTCGCCCATTGGGACTCTGCAGGTGTCCCCATTCGCGGCTACAAACTCTACTGGCATCAGAAAAATGGGACAGCTTGGATGAACAGAGAACAGGATGAGCCGAACACACAAACCCAGCGCAAGATCCAACCCGTGGCCGCCGGAAACACATTCTACGGCAGCATCCGCTTCGAGCGCCTGTCCGAGGATGAACTCGGTGCACTGCTCAAGGTGCTCTGCCTATGCGGCGGACGCCTCCTCTGCAAGATTGGCAAGGGGAAATCCATCGGACTTGGCAGCATAGAGATCACCCCGCGGCTATTCCTCACCGATACGGAGGACTCCTACCACAGTGCCTTTGATGGAGAGGGCGGCTGGAATACCGCAGAGCGGGAAACCGAGATGAACGCCTACATACAGGCGTTCGAGAGAGAACTGGATCGTCTCGGTAAAGACGTACGCGCACGCTATGAAAAAGCGCAAAAGGAACTCGTCCACCTCCTCCGATGGGATCACACGAAAGACCCGAAATGGGAGGAGAAAATCGCACAGATGACTATTGGACAAGGGGACAAACGGTTCCAAGGACGCGCGATACTGCCAACAGCACTGGATGTAAAGGAAACACTGATAAAATGAGGTCTGCCAGATTGGCGTAGATTTTTTCGTCCGAACGAGGTGGAAAACCGGACGCAGAGTGGTGCTCTGTGGAGGATTTTCCGCCGAAGTGCGGGCAAAAAAGATGCGTCAAGATGGTTGTACCGAATTTATCAGTGCTTCCTAAAGTAAAGGACGCGGTGGAAGGGGGGCTTGCAGCGACACCGCCGACATAATGCCAAGGGGGTGCTGTACGAAGGTTTTCGCTTTGTGCAGCACCCTCTTTGCATGGGCAAACACTTGTCATTTGGCGTAGTCTCTGCTATGATATAGACGGTGCAGAGAACGAAATGGAACGTCGTGGGGATGTGCCGCAAAGCCGCATAACACCGTCGAGACTTTCCAATTTGCTCATGGGCGTGCTAGGTGCTGATCGCGCAAGGGATTGCGCCGGAGAGAGCAGCTGAATAGGAACAGATATTTCACATATTTTCCGTCAGAACGCTCAAATTTCCGGAGACTTTCCAAAAGGGCTTTTTCCCCCAGGGGGACAAGGGCTGCGAGCGATGAGGCTGCACCACACACAAAGCCGCGTGCGGCATTGAAACTTTCTTTTCATGAGGAAAACCTCCTATTGTCCGCTGCACCACACACAAAGCCATGTGCGGCATGGGCGCCCCTATCGGCTCGCTGCGCTCGCCACTTACTGACCTGTCCGAGAAGAAAGCCCATAGGGCACAGCTGAACGGGAAACAGGTCGTATGGGAAAACGTCCCAAGAACACGAGTAAAACGAAGTGTGAATGGCAGACGTTGACCGCTCTCCCGCATCGGCGGGGGAAGCTAAAATACCGTAGCCCTTCACGCTGCGACGGGACTTTGCAGCAGCCCGCATCCTGCGCATCGGAGCGAGAAGCTGACGTGCCGTAAACGAAAAGCCTCCCCTGCGCGAGCGGGGGAGGGGGACCGCGAAGCGGTGGTGGGGGCGAAAGGGAATAGCCGCGTGCGGCATTGAAACCAGAAGTAAGCAGACATAACCAATCCCTCCTCGTGGTTGCACCACAAACAAAGCCGCGTGCGGCATGAGCGCCCCTATCGGCTCGCTGCGCTCGCCACTTACTGACCTGTCCGAGAAGCAAGCCCATAGGGCACAGCTGAACGGGAAACAGGTCGTATGGGAAAACGTCCCAAGAACACGAGTAAAACGAAGTGTGATTGGCAGACGTTGACCGCTCCCCCGCATCGGCGAGGGAAGCTAAAATACCGTAGCCCTTCGCGCTGCGACGGGACTTTGCAGCAGTCCGCGTCCCGCGCATCGGGGCGAGAAGCCGACATGCCGTAAACGAAAAGCCTCCCCTGCGCGAGCGGGGGAGGGGGACCGCGAAGCGGTGGTGGGGGCGAAAGGAAACATTCGCGTATCGCTTCTTATATAGAAGCGTTTGCACAGAAGCTTCAACATGATCTGTGAGATATCGTTGTCAATATTGTCGGAACGAGCTGCATCGTTCCGGCTTTTTGCTGCGCGAAATTCTTTCCCTCAGAGCGGCAGCCACTTTTTTCATTTCGTGTGATACGGGAAGCAGGTTGAAATGCGAATGCGAATTGTGGTAAAATAGGAAAGTCTAATGACTGGCAGGAGGAATGCGATGCGGATCATCACGGGGAGCGCACGCGGTACGCGCCTGAAATCTCCTGCGGGGGATGGGACGCGCCCGACTGCCGACCGCACGCGTGAGGCACTTTTCAGTATGCTCGGCAGCCGCGTGGTCGATGCGCGCGTGCTCGATCTCTTTGCTGGGACGGGGGCGCTCGCGCTGGAGGCACTCTCGCGTGGAGCGGCGTCCGCCGTGCTCGTCGACCGCACGACGCATGCCATTCTCGCGGAGAATGCGGCACGCACGAAGCTCGCAGGGCGCGCGGAGATCCGCCGCAGTGATGTCTATGCCGCCGCCGCAGAGCTCGCACGTGAGGGACGTACGTTCGACCTCATCTTTGCCGACCCGCCCTATGCGCACGGCGATAATGCCCGCATGTTGGAGGCGGCGGCTCGCGGCGCGCTGCTCGCTGCGGGAGGTCTCCTCGTCCTCGAACAGGGGGCGGGAGAGGAGATCGTTCCGCAGGCGGGGGCACTCCGCATGGTGCGCGAGCGGCGCTGCGGTGCGGCGCGGATCTGTTTTTATGCAGAGGAGGAGCAGGGATGAGACGGGCGGTTTTTGCCGGGAGTTTCGATCCCGTAACGACGGGGCACATTGATATTGTGGAGCGCGCAGCGTCCATGTTCGATGAGCTCATTGTCTGCATTTTCCACAATGTCGCCAAGGAGGGATGTTTCCCTCTGGAGCAGCGCGTCGAGTTTCTCCGCACGGCGACGGCACATGTGCCGAATGTGCGCGTGGATGTGTCCTCCGGCCTGCTGACCGACTATATGCGGCGGGAGGGGGCACACGTCGTGGTGCGCGGCCTGCGCTCGGTGAAGGATTTTGAGTATGAGGAGAATCATGCGGCGATGGTGCGCCACCTCATGCCCGAGAGCGATACGATTTTTTTGCTCACGCGCCCGGATCTGACGTTCATCAGTTCCTCGGGGGTGCGCGAGCTGATCCGCTTCCGTGGGCCGGTGCAGGGGATTGTCCCGCCGCCTGTGGAGCAGGCGATTCTGAAACTGTATGAAAAACCCCGCCGGGGATAACGTGCCGTATGGTGCGCAGGAAAAGGAGCTAGATTTATGGCAGTAACGGATACGCTGAAGAAACTGGAAGACCTCGTTGCGGATGCCTCGCATCTTCCCTTTAGCGATAAGGCACTGGTGAATGATGATGAGATTGTGCATCTCGTGGAGGAGCTGCGCATGGATCTCCCCAAGGAGTTGAACCGTGCGGCGGAGATCATGCAGGAGCAGGAGGGGATCATCGCCCGCGCCAATGAGCAGGCGAAGAATATCGTCAGTGCAGCTGAGGCGCGCGCCAATCAGCTCCTCGAGGAGAGCGAGATCGTCATCCAGGCGAAGGAGCGTGCGCGGGCGATCATGCAGCAGTCGCAGGATCAGGCGCGCGAGCTGATGGAGCAGTCGCAGGCGAATGCCACGCGTTTGCAGAGCGATGCGGATGCCTATGCAAATCAGGTGTTCGAGCAGCTGATCGCCCACGTCGGCAGTACGTTCAAGGGCGTCCAGCAGGCGGAGGCCGGGCTGAATCAGGCGCTCAATGTCCTGCGCACGGCCAAGGCACAGATGAATGCGCCGCAGGGCGACGGACAGGAACTCTGAGCAGCATGAAAACCAGCCTTGACAATGGGGAAAACCACCGCTATAATGTGAAAGGTCATGCGTCATGATGAAGCTGGATGTCGCCGCTTTGGCATCTGCTCCGGGGGAAAGCCGTGAATTCACATTTGCGGTGACGCCGGAATCTCTGGATCTTGGGGACAGCACCGCTGCCTATCGTGGGGCGGTGCATGTTGAAGGAACGGTGATGGATACCGGGACGTCCTTCCGTATTGTGGGGACGGTGCGGGCTGTCCGTGCGTTTGTCTGTGACCGCTGTCTTGCCGAAGGCGAGCGGGAAAATACGTATGATTTTTCTGAGGACTATGCGAAGACTCCGGGAGAAGCGGATGAGACGGAGGGCTACGATGGTGAGACCATCGTCCTTGACCCGCTCGTGCGCGATACCCTCCTTGTGGCTGAGCCGCTGCGTGAGCTGTGTAAGTCTGACTGTAAGGGGCTCTGTCCGGTCTGCGGACAGAACCTGAATGAGGGGACATGTACGTGCAATACGTTTGTCCCCGATCCCCGACTGGCGGCTTTAGAGAGCCTGCTCAAGAACGATTAAGGAGGTGTATCCAAAGTGGCAGTACCAAAGAGAAAGACCTCGAAGGCACGTCGCGACCGTCGCCGTGCCAACTGGAAGCTCGAAGCACCGCACTATGTATCGTGCCCGCAGTGTCATGAGCCGAAGCTCCCGCATCACGTGTGCATGGAGTGCGGTTACTATGACGGAAAACCTGTGGCCGAGGCGGCTGAATGAGGACGAAGCGAACAGCTGCAAGAAGTCGAAAGGCTTTTTGCAGCTGTTTTTTTGCGATTTTCTCTTGCTTTTCTTTTTAGTACCTAGTATAATGCTTTCATACTGATAGCAGTAGGTGCTAAAGTGATAGTGAAGCGAGAGGAGGGAACGGCGCGATGACGGAGAAGAAACGACGGCGTCAGGAGTCGTTGGTGCTTGCCGTGCGCAAGGAGCCGTTCCTGACCGATGAGGCACTGGCGCGACGGCTCTCTGTGAGCGTGCAGACGGTACGGCTCGACCGCACAGAGCTGGGGATCCCAGAGCTGCGTGCCCGTGTGCGGACGCTCGCCGAGAATGCGCGTGAGAAGGTGCGCGCCATCCCGCATGCGGAGGTGGTCGGCGATCTGCTGTCCCTTGAGCTGGGAGTGCGTGGGACGTCGGCGCTGAAGGTGACGGACGATCACCTCTTTGCCGACTCGGAGATCGCACGCGGGACGGCGCTCTTTTCACAGGCAAACTCACTGGCACTTGCGATTGTCGATGCGCCGCTCGCGGTCACGGGGGTCGCAAACGTCAAATATAAAACCCCTATCTACAAGGGGGATACGGTCATCGCACAGGCGGAGATCGTGAAGATACGCGGCAATAAAATTTTTGTCTGGGTCAAGACCTACCGTGATGGGCGGGAGGTCTTCCGCGCCAAATTTATCGTGGTTTCACTCGGAAAATGAGGACGACAGGGGAGAAGGGAGTGCAGGATGCGTATAGCAGTTGATGCGATGGGCGGCGATTTTGCGCCGAAGGAGATTGTCCGTGGGGCGATTGATGCGGCGAAGAAATACGACTGCGAGATCGTACTGGTCGGCGATGAGGCAAAGATTCGCGCGGAGCTGGGCGGAGCGGATACGGATGCCCTGCATATCTCCATCGTCCATGCGGCGGATGTGATCGGCATGGACGAGGCTCCGGCGGAGGCAGTGCGCTCCAAGAAGGACGCCTCGATTGTCGTCGCTACGTGCATGGTGAAGGATGGAGAGTGCGACGCCGTGTTTTCCGCGGGCTCGACGGGAGCTGCGGTCACGGCGGCACAGCTCATCCTCCATCGCATCCGTGGGGTCAGCCGCCCCACGATCGCAACACCGATGCCGACCCCGGACGGTGTGACGCTAATGCTGGACTCGGGCGCCAACGTAGACTCGAAGCCCGAGCATCTGGTGCAGAGCGCGGTGATGGGCTCGCTCTACGCCCAGTATGTCTTCGGCGTCGAGCGTCCGCGCGTCGGCCTGCTCAACATCGGCGAGGAGGAGACGAAGGGGAATGAACAGGCAAAGGAGACGTACCCGCTCCTGAAGACCGATCCGAATATATACTTTTGCGGGAATGCTGAGGGGCGCGATGTACCCAAGGGGAATTTCGATGTGGTCGTCTGCGACGGCTTTGTCGGAAATGTCGTGCTGAAGTTCGCCGAGGGGCTTGCCAAGACGATTCTGGGACTGATCCGCGAGGAGATTCGCGGGGCAGGCCTGATGGCAAAACTCGGCGCGCTGCTCCTCATGCCGACCCTGCGGCATCTGGGCAAGCGCCTCGATGTCCGTGAGTACGGCGGCGCGCCGCTCCTCGGCGTGAACGGCTGCTGTGTGATCGGGCATGGCTCTTCGGACGCAAAGTCCATCGCGAGTGCGATCGGTGTGACCGTCAGCTATGTCAACGGCAAGGTGCTCGATCAGATTCGCGATGCACTCGCAAAGGATGAGGAGGAAACAGGCCGTGTCTAAGATTAGTGCAGGCATCCTCGGAACGGGGTACTATGTCCCCGAACGGGTGCTGACGAACTTTGATCTGGAGAAGATGGTGCAGACGAACGATGCCTGGATCGTTGAGCGGACGGGCATTCACGAGCGACGTATTGCTGCACCGGATGAGCCTGTCTCGGCGCTGGCACAGCGCGCTGCCGAGATGGCGCTTGCCGATGCCGGTGTTGCGGCAGCGGATCTCGATCTCATCATCATGGCGACGCTCACCTCCGACCGCATCATTCCCGCGACGGCGTGCGTTTTGCAGGATCGCCTCGGCGCGAAGCACGCGGCAGCGTTTGATCTCTCGGCGGCGTGCTCCGGATTCGTCTATGCTGCGTCGATCGCGGCGCAGTTCATCGAGAGCGGCGTCTATCGTCACGTCCTCGTGATCGGCGGCGAGACCCTCTCGAAGGTCATTGACTGGACGGATCGCAACACCTGTATCCTCTTTGGTGATGGGGCAGGGGCAGCGGTCTTCGGTGCCGTCGAGGACGGCTACGGCATGCGCGCGTTCGATCTCGGCAGCGACGGCTCGGGGGCGGATGCCCTCGATATCCCGTCGAGCGGCAGCCTTTGTCCCGTTACGCCGGAGACGATTGAGCAGCGGCTCAACTTCGTTCACATGGACGGCAAGGCGGTGTTCCGCTTTGCCACCAAGGTCATGGGAAAGACCGTTGAGACATCCCTCCATCGTGCAGGGATGGAGAGGGAGGAGCTGGACTATCTCGTTCCGCATCAGGCGAATATCCGTATTATCCAGGCGGCAGCCAAGCGATTGGCGATGCCGATGGAAAAAGTTATTATAAATATTCATCATTACGGCAATATGTCTGCCGCGTCCATCCCTGTCGCCCTCGCGGAGGCGGCGCACGCACATCGGTTCAAAAAGGGAGACAATATCGCCCTCGCGGGGTTCGGTGCGGGACTCACATGGGCATCGTGTATTATGAAGTGGGCGAAGGAGGAGAACGGTTAATGTTTGAACATAATCCGATCTGTCAGATGCTTGGCATCAAGTATCCTATTTTTCAGGGAGGCATGGCGTGGATCGGCACAGCGGAGCTTGCCTCCGCCGTCTCCAATGCCGGCGGGCTAGGACTCATCGGCGCAGGTCACATGCCGCCCGACGCACTCCGCGCCGAGATTCAGAAGGTCAAGGGATGGACGGATAAGCCCTTCGGTGTCAATGTGATGCTCATGAGTCCGTTTGTCAAAGAGGTCATGCAGGTCGTCCTCGAGGAACGCGTGCCGGTCATCACGACGGGCGCAGGCAATCCCGGCGAGTACGTTCCCGCACTCAAGGAAATCGGCTCGAAGGTCATTCCTGTTGTCGCCTCTGTGGCACTCGCACGCCGCCTAGAGCGTACGGGGGTCGATGCCGTGATCGCTGAGGGCACGGAGTCCGGCGGTCACATCGGCGAGATCACGACGATGGCACTCCTGCCGCAGGTGGTGGATGCGCTCCACGTTCCCGTCATCGGCGCGGGCGGCATCGGTGATGCACGCGGTATGGCGGCGGCGTTTGCCCTTGGCGCACAGGCGATCCAGATGGGGTCGCGCTTCGTCCTGAGCACGGAGTGTATTGCGCATCCGAACTACAAGAATGCCGTTCTGAAGGCAAAGGATCGCTCGACGGTCGTCACGGGACGCTCGCTCGGGCATCCTGCGCGCGTCCTCCACAATAAGCTCTCGCGCAAGTACGAGGAGATGGAGGCGGCGGGGGCGTCGCACGAGGAGCTCGAGCAGCTCGGTGTCGGCAGTCTGCACCGCGCCACCCATGAGGGCGATGTCGAGAACGGCTCGGTCATGATCGGTGAGATCTCGGGCATGCTCTCAGACATCAAGCCGGTCAAGGAGATCATCGAGGATATTGTGCGGGATCTGCCGGGCGCGATGGATGCCGCACGCAAGGTCTGTGACTAAGGAGTACCAGAATGGGAAAACTTGCATTTTTGTTCCCGGGACAGGGGGCACAGGTCGTCGGCATGGGCAGAGACTTCTACGATGCCTATGACCTCGCAAAGGAGCGTTTTGCCGAGGCGGATGAGGCACTCGGCTACTCCATCAGCAAGCTCTGCTTTGAGGGCCCTGCGGATCAGCTCCAGCTGACCGAGAATACCCAGCCGGCCATCCTCACCGTCTCCGTGATTGCGGCGCAGCTGCTGCAGGAACGCGGCGTTTCCCCGGCGATCGCGGGCGGACACAGCCTCGGTGAGTATGCAGCGCTCGTTCTCGCGGGTGCGCTCTCCTTCCGTGACGCCGTCGTGCTCGTGCACAAGCGCGGTGCCTATATGCAGGAGGCTGTGCCCGTGGGCGAGGGCGCGATGGCGGCGATCATCGGTCTGGACGACGCGACGATCATCGACGCCTGTGCCGCAGCAAGTGCACAGGGAGCGGTACAGGCCGTCAACTTCAACTGCCCCGGGCAGACGGTCATCGCCGGTGCCGAAAAGGGCGTCTCTGCTGCGGTCGAACTGCTCAAGGAGAAGGGCGCAAAGAAGGCGGTCATTCTCCCCGTCTCTGCACCGTTCCATTCGACGCTCATGGCACCGGCGGCAAAGAAGCTCGCCGCAGAGCTCGACAAGGTGGCGCTCCATGACGCAGCGTTCCCCGTCGTCTCGAACTATACGGGCGGACTGCAGCAGACGGCAGCGGAGATCAAGGAGAACCTCGTCGCGCAGGCGGATCATCCCGTGCGCTGGATCGCATGTGTTGCGACGATGCGTGACTTCGGTGCGGATACGTACATCGAGTGCGGACCGGGCAAGACGCTCGCAGGCTTCAACAAGCGCATCGACAAGACGCTGACGAGCATGAACGTCGAGGACGAAGCATCTCTGCAAAAAACACTTGACACACTTAACAAGTAATGATTAAATAAATTCGTTATGATGAAGGAGGGCTTTCATGCTTCTTGATGGGGAAATTGCTCTTGTTACGGGCGGATCCCGCGGGATTGGACGTGCGATTGCACTACGTCTTGCCGAAGAGGGGGCGAAAGTCGCGATCAACTATGCCGGCAATCAGACGGCTGCCGAGGAGGTCAAGGCGATCATCGAGCAGCACGGCGGTACGGCGATGATCGTTCAGACCGATGTCTCCGACAGTGCGGCGGCGGCCGAGATGGTCGCACGCGTGCATGAGGAGCTCGGCGGGCTGGATATTCTCGTCAACAACGCGGGCATCACGCGCGATACGCTCCTTGTCCGTATGAAGGATGAGGATTTCGATGCTGTCATCAATACGAATCTCAAGGGAATTTACGCCTGCACGAAGGCCGCTGCCAAGTTCATGACGAAGCAGCGCAGCGGACGTATTGTGAATCTCTCCTCCGTTGTCGGTGAGATCGGAAATATTGGACAGACGAACTACGCTGCTGCAAAGGCGGGCGTGATCGGCTTTTCCAAGGCGGCGGCAAAGGAGCTCGCCGCGCGGCATGTGACGGTCAACGTCGTTGCGCCCGGCTTCATCGACACCGATATGACGGCTGTCCTGAAGGACAGCATCCGCGAGAAGCTCATCGAGGGCATCCCCCTCGGAGCACTCGGCAAACCGGAGCATGTTGCCGATGCCGTTCTCTTCCTTGTAAGCGATGCGGCGTCGTATATTACCGGCCAGGTACTCAACGTAGACGGCGGCATGGTGATGTAGCATATAACATCCTATTTAAAGGAGGTGAGAACACATGGCAACGTTTGACAAGGTTCGCGACATTGTCGTTGAGCAGCTTGGCTCGGAGGCTGATGAGGTCACCTTGGAGTCGACGTTCATTGACGATCTTGGTGCTGATTCCCTCGACATCGTTGAGCTCATCATGGCATTTGAGGAAGAGTTTAACGTCGAGATCCCTGATGAGGCTGCTGAGAAGATCAAGACGGTTCAGGATGTCGTCAATTACATCGACCAGCACAAGTAATGGACTGCGGCCGCGCTGCGGCACTGCACCATATCGGTCTTTTTGGGAAATCCCGTGACAGCTGAGGCGCACGGGATTTTTCTCAAAAGGCGGAATTAATTATGTATAAAACCAGGGCTTCTGTGTGCCCTGCATGAATAGATCCGCCTTCCATCCGGCGGTACAAACGAACAGCAATGGGTGGAGGGGGAGCCGAAACTTCTACGGAGAGACCTGCCGGAGGCAGTGCACTTTCCCGATTGGAGGGCTTATATGAGACTACCCGAGGTGAGGATCGGCAAGAAAGTGGCTACGATCCCCATCATTCAGGGCGGCATGGCGATTCGCATCACGACAGCGCGTCTCGCTGCTGCCGCTGCAAACGAGGGAGGGATCGGGCTCATCGCAGCATCCGGCATGAAGCCGAAGGAGCTGCGCTATGAGATCCGGCTCGCACGCTCACTTTCTCCCCATGGGATCATCGGCATCAACGAGATGGTCGCGGCAAAAGACTTTGCTGATGCCGTTAAAATTGCCATCGACGAGGGCATTGATCTCGTCGTCGCAGGCGCTGGATTCTCCCGTGATATGTTCCAGTATGGCAAGGAATCGGGGACGCCGATCGTGCCGATTGTCTCCTCGGCCAAACTGGCGAAGATATCCGAAAAACTCGGTGCGGCTGCCGTCGTGGTCGAGGGCAAGGAGGCAGGCGGGCATCTCGGTACGGATCAGTCGGTGCGCAGCATCATCTCCGATGTCCGCGCCGCTGTGAAGATCCCCGTGTTCGCTGCCGGCGGCATTCTGACGGGACAGGATATTGCCGATCTGCACAAGATGGGTGCGGACGGCGTGCAGCTCGGCTCGCGCTTTGCTGCGAGCGTCGAGTCCAATGCGGCACCGTCGCTGAAAGAGTACTATTTGAAGACGAAGCAGGAGGACGTGGTCATCATCCACAGTCCCGTGGGGCTTCCCGGGCGTGCTGTGCGCACTCCGTTCTCCGCGCGGATCATGGAAGGACCCGTCCCGCCGAAGGTCTGTGACCACTGCCTCAAGCAGTGCGATCACCACTTCTGCATCATCCGTGCGCTCTCGCGTGCACAGCAGGGCGACGTGGAGACGGGACTTGTCTTTACCGGCGAATTTATGCCGCGTATTGATCGGATTATGAGTGTTCATGAGATATTTGAGGAGTTGAAACAGCAGCTCGCAGCAGCGAATTAGCGGAAAGGAGTCGGTTGGTTTGAAACAGAGGATAGTCGTTACGGGGGTCGGCCCGATCACACCGATCGGCATCGGCAAGGAGGCGTTCTGGGATGCGCTTCTCGCAGGAAAGAACGGCATCGACCGCATCACCCGCTTCGACGCGACACGCTACGCCGCGCAGATTGCCGGCGAGGTCAAGGATTTTTCCATTGACGGTTACATCGACAAGAAGGAAGCCAAGCGCATGGATCGCTATGCGCAGTTTGCCGTCGTCTCGGCGGGCATGGCATTGAAGGATGCGGGGCTCGATCTCGATAAGGAGAACCGTGACCGCATCGGCGCCTATGTCGGCGCGGGCATCGGCGGCATCGAGACGATGCACAGCACCTATGAGCGTCTCTTTGAAAAGGGCCCCGAGCGTGTCAGCCCCTTTTTCATCCCCATGATGATCGCCAACATGGCAGCGGGGCAGGTTGCGATCAACTACGGTCTGCACGGCCCCGTGTCCTGCATCGTGACGGCGTGCGCCACGGGCGCGAACTGTGTCGGTGACGCCTATCGCGTCATGCAGCGCGGCGAGGCAGATGTCATGATCGCGGGCGGCACGGAGGCGAGCATCTCCGAGGCGGCGAGTGCGGGCTTTGCGGCGATGAAGGCGCTCTGCACGGATCACAATGACGATCCTGCGCACGCTTCGCGTCCCTTTGACAAGAACCGCTCGGGGTTCGTCATGGGCGAGGGCGCAGGGCTGGTCGTGCTCGAGACGCTCGAACACGCCGAGGCGCGCGGTGCGCATATCTACGCAGAGCTTGTCGGCTACGGCTCGAACTCGGACGGCTATCATATCACGAGCCCGGCGCCGCACGGCGAGTATCAGGCAAAGTGCATGCAGCTGGCACTCGATGATGCAGGGCTGCGTCCCGAGGACGTCGACTATGTCAATGCACATGGCACGTCCACGCACATGAACGATCTCTGTGAGACCGAGGCGATCAAGACGGTCTGGGGTGCGGCGGCGAAGGATGTCGCCGTCTCCTCGATCAAGTCCATGACGGGACATCTTCTCGGAGCGGCAGGCAGTGTGGAGCTGATCGCGAGCGTTCTTGCGGTGGAGAACGATATGCTCCCGCCGACGATCAACTACGAGACGCCGGATGAGGGGCTGGATCTGGACTATGTGCCGAACAAAGCACGCGCTAAGACAGTGCGTGCGGCGATTTCCAACTCGTTCGGCTTTGGCGGACACAACGCCTGTCTCGTCGTTAAGAAATACGCGAAAGAATCATGACATATCCGATAACGGAAAAAAGGCGCGCGGAACTCGTGCGCCTTTCTGCGTCCCTCGGCATAGATTTTGCCAATCTCTCCACCCTCGACGAGGCGCTGACCCATCCCTCCTATGCCAACGAGGCACGGGGACACGCAGCACATAACGAGCGGCTGGAGTTTCTGGGCGATGCCGTTCTCGAGCTCGCGATCAGTACGTATCTCTACGACGCCTATCCGCACTGTGCGGAGGGGGAGCTGACGAAGATGCGCGCGAGTCTCGTGCAGAGCGAGACGCTCGCACGGCTGGCGCGCCGGCTGCATCTCGGAGCACATCTGCGCATGGGGCGCGGCGAGATGCTCGGCGGCGGAGCAGAGCGGCAGAACAACCTTGAGAACGTCTTTGAGGCGGTGATCGGCGCGGTCTACCTTGACCGTGGCTGGGATGCGGCACGCGCCTATGTGCAGCGTCAGTTTGCCGACGAGCTGCCGCATCTGCGGCAGGAACACGTCGCACAGGATTACAAGACGATGCTGCAGGAATACGTACAAGGTCACAGGCATGAATGTATTGCCTACGAGCAGGTCGCTGAGAGTGGTCCCGACCATGATAAGCGGTTTACCATGCGCGTTCGCATTGGGATGGAGGTCCTGGGCGAAGGAATAGGACGCAGCAAAAAAGAGGCGGAGCAGCATGCGGCAGAAGCCGCACTCAGATGTATAAAGAAGGAGTGAGTTGGGGCTGTTGCACGAAGCTAGAAAACTTCGTGCAACAGCCTCGCTTCTTTTATCATTTCATAAAAACTATATATTTTTCTCAATCGCTATTGACTTTATTGGAGAATGCTGTAAAATACAAGATGTACATAGTTGTATATAGACAAGTAAGTACATCTATATATTTCTATGAGACAAAGGATGTTTATCATGACAAACAATCTTCAAAAGAATGGTATGACGCCGTTGTACGAACAGGTTGCTGATTGGATACGCAATAATATTTATAACGGAACATGGGGGTATGGGCAGCAGATAGATTCTGAAAACAGTATAGTGAATTCTCTAAAGGTTAGTCGTGGAACTGTAAAAAAGGCAATCGCAATTCTTTGTGATGAGGGGTTGCTGTCACAGGTACAAGGGAAAGGGACTTTTGTTACAGATAATAAGATTTCCTATCCACTGAGTAAAGGGCTTCTCTCTTTTGCTGAGGCTCTTGCTGAGCGAAATATTCAGTTTGAGACAATGGTAATAGAGGCTCGTATTGAGCCGGCAAATCCTTACACAGCGGATCGATTGAATATTTCCCCGGGAGATGATGTCTTTTATTTGAAGCGTGTCAGAAGCGTTGATGGTGAGCCTGTCATGCTGATTGAAAATCGAGTAAATATTTCCTTGTGTCGGGGTGTTGAACATGTTGACTTTACCAAGGAATCTCTTTTTACTGCAATTGAACGAATTGCGGGAACAAAGATTAAGTTCTCGGAGAGTCAATATGCGGCTCGTGTAGTCGGCAGAGAGCGTGCAGCCTTCTTACAGGTTTCAGATGATGCACCTGTATTGCATCTAGTTCAGTTAGTCCATCTGGATTCGAGCAAAGTGGTCGAGTTCGGCAACGTATGGCTGAAATCGAATCGATATTACCTAGGTACAGTCTATCAAAGATAGATATTCTAAAGGAGGGCTTTTGTGAAGATTATTATAAACGAAGATCTTATTCAAACAGATGTTATTGCATCGACGCAGAATGAAATCTTTGAACAGTTAGCAAAGCCTCTCTATGATCTTAATCTTGTTAATGAGGGCTTTTTAGAGGGGGTAAGGAGGCGGGAACAAAATTTTCCGACAGGGCTACCAACAGAGCCCTTTGGGGTAGCCATTCCACATACGGATCCCGAATATGTCAAGCAGAATGCAATCAGTGTTGGCGTATTGAGACATCCTGTTACATTCACTGTCATGGGGACAGATGATGAAACCACAGATGTTCGAGTTGTATTTCTTCTGGCGTTAAATGAATCGCAGAAACAGTTAAACATCCTAAAAAGCATTACGGAACTGATTCGTGATGCAAAGCAATTGGAGAAATTGTTATCTTGTGATTCGACTGAAATTTATAAAATATTAGATAGCAAGTTGAAAGGAGAAATCTGATATGACGAAGCATGTACTCTTTGTTTGTGCTACAGGTATAGCGACATCTACAGAGGTTGCAGAAAAGGTCATTGCTTACTGCAAAGAACAAGGCATTGAGATGACGCACCAACAGATCAATGTTGCAAGTGTTCCGGGGTATGACGGAAGTGCAGATCTGATCGTTTCAACGACGAATATCCCCTACGAAACAACAATACCTGTTGTTAAAGGTCTGCCTCTTATCACAGGCATTGGGGAAGAGAAAGTCTATGAGAAAATACGTGAAATCTTAAAAGATTGAAGCATAGCGTAAGAGTGAAAATGCTAAGATGTTGAAAGTATATTTATTTTGGCAAGGAGGTAGGAATCATGGAAGCATTTGGAAACACACTCTTGGAAGTTGTCCAATTTATTTTGGGCATGGGTCCGACGGTGATGCTGCCGGTTGTATTGTTCTTTTTCGCACTTGTTTTCCAAGTTCCTCTCGCTAAGGCGGTGCGTTCAGCATTGACTGTAGGTATTGGATTTGTCGGTATTTATGCTATCTTTGGAATTTTGACGTCCAGTATAGGTCCTGCTGCTCAAGCAATGGTTATCAATAGTGGTGTTAATTTGCCTGTGACCGATCTAGGGTGGCCGCCACTTGCTGCGATTACATGGGGAGGACCCATTGCAGCATTTGTTATCCCCCTGACGATTCTCATTAACATTGTGATGTTGGCATTGCGTCTTACCAAAACGGTAGATGTTGATATGTGGAATTATTGGCATTTTGCTCTTGGTGGGACACTCGTCTATTACAGCACGGGGAGCTTTTGGCTGGGACTACTTGCTGCGGGAATTATTGCAGTGGTCATTCTAAAGCTTGCGGATTGGAGTGCCCCGATGTTGCAGCGTTATTTTGACCTTGAGGGAATTTCTCTTCCGACACTTTCTTCCGCGGTGTTTTTTCCCATTGGTTTGTTGGGTAATCTTATCATTGAGAAAATCCCTGTCATTAATAAAATCTCTATCGATCCGGCTACCATTCAGAAACGCTTTGGGCTTTTGGGTGAACCCATGATGATTGGGATTATTCTAGGCGTTCTTGTCGGTGTCATTGCGCAGTATGATCTGAAAGGTATCCTTTCTCTTGGGATTAATATTGGTGCGGTTATGTTTATACTGCCTCGCATGGTACGTATCCTTATGGAAGGATTGTTGCCGCTGTCTGACGCCATTAAGGGCTTCCTTAAAAAACGTTATCCGGGGCGTGAAGATCTTTACATTGGTCTTGATATTGCTGTTGCGATCGGAAATCCGGCGATTATTTCCACGGCACTTCTTCTTACGCCGATTGCCGTTATCCTTGCTTTTGTGCTGCCTGGCAATGGCGTTTTGCCCCTTGGTGATCTTGCAAACCTCGCAGTATTCGCCTCTATGATTGTGCTTGCGACAAAAGGAAATGTTTTCCGGGCAGTAATCATTGCAATTCCCTGTATCATAGCAGATTTGTTTGTGGCAACCAATATTGCCGGATTTGTTACGCAGATGGCTGCAGATGTCAATTTCCAGATGCCTGCCGGATCGACAGGAATGGTATCGAGTTTCCTCGACGGTGGGAATCCATTCCGCTTCTGGGTGCTGAAGATTTTTGATGGAGATGTGATGGCGCTAGCCTTCATTCCGGTTATTGCAGTTGTTGTCTACGGTGTGTATCGTATGACGAAGAATGTTGTATATGCGGAGGGGAGCGACTGATTGTGCAGGCAGCAGCGGTCGTTATCGATGTAGGAACAACGAATACGAAGATTCTTCTGTTCGATACATCCACAGCTGAACTTTGCAGCAAAAGGAGTTTTCGTACACCGAAGATTATTATTCGTGATGAAGTTGATTTTGACAGTGCACTGTTATTTCAGAATATCACGAATGAAATCAAAAATCTCGCAATGGCTGGTTGCTGGCATATAGAGCATATTCTTATTGCCAGTGTCGGAGAGATGGGCGTTATTGTAGATGCAGCAGGGGCTATTATGGGCCCCATGCTTGCATGGAATGATAGCCGAGGGAAAGAATATATCGATAGCCTTTCCTTCACAGATTGGCAGAGAATTCAAGAGATTACAGGATTGCCACCGCACAGTAATTACAGCATTGCTAAAATTAAATGGTTGGAACAACATTGCCATATTGCATGGGAAGAAGGACTGACCTGGCTCAATTTGCCGGATTATATTTCTTTTTTACTTACGGGTATTCGTCAGACTGTAAGCACGATGGCGAGTCGAACAATGGCGTTTGATCTGCGTCGTGGAGAGTGGTCTGAAGAGCTCATTATGTTGTATGGTGTGCCTCGGAGTATTTTTCCGCCTCTTGCATATGGAGGAGACGTTGCTCACGTGATTAAGCCTTCCATGGCTCGAAGACTAGGTCTTGACGAAAACACGCGAGTTTCAGTGGTCGGACACGACCACATGGTTGGTTCTCTTGCCGTTGGACTAAAAGAAGGCGAGCTGCTTAATTCGACAGGCACAACGGAAGGGTTCTTGCGAATCTCCTCTGAATATCCGATGGGAGAGTGTGAGCGTTCGGCTAAACTTGCAGGAGGACGGTTCGTTTTTCCTGAAAAATTTACACTATATGGCTCCCTTCCGGCAGCAGGCCTCTCTTATGAATGGGCTCGTAAGATGTTTCGGCTTAGTCAAAAAGAGGCAGATCAAGTTTATATGGAGCTGTTGGAGGATTATCGTGCAGGGAAGATGCAGAGTGCACAAGAACTTCTCTTTATTCCACACCTCGTCGGCAGCGGGAGTCCGGATAAAAATATTCATGCGCGCGGGATGCTTTATGGATTGACAGCGAATACGGGCATAAAAGATTTCTTTTATGCTGTTGCACAAGGTGTTTGTATGGAGCTACGGCATCTGTATGATACATTTATCGGGAAAGATAATGCCGTTTCCTCTATTAAAGTTATTGGTCCTGCAACCAAAAATGATCTTTGGCTTCAACTCAAAGCGGATGCATTGAACCAAACCATATTTGTGACAGAGGTTGATGAGGCGGTCTCTTATGGTGCTCTTGTCTATGCATATCCATCGCTTGCCAAGCGCGTGCCAATGTCGGTGCGTGCCGTACATCCGAATGCAGAATATGCGGAGAAGCTCAATCGCCTGTATACAGCCTATGTGGAACTATATGAAAGAAAAATAATGATGGAACATAGTATAGGAGGCTTCAAATGAAACTGATAAATGGCTTTGACTTGATGTCATATGCACAGCGCAGAAAACTTGTTCTTCCTGCATTTAATACGACAAATATGGAGATGACGTTTGCCATTGTCAAAGGCTTGAATGCAGCAAAACTACCGGGATATGTTCAGATTTCATCCAATAATCTCCGCCTGTCCGATCCTGATACGATTGCATATTTAACACGCCGCGCACAGGAAAATAATGATACACCGATTGGTCTACATCTTGATCATGGGAAATCCTATGAAGATGTATGTGCTTGTGTTAAGGCCGGATTCACCTCCATTATGATAGATGCTTCTCATTTGCCTTTTGAGGAAAATATTGCTGAAGTACGCCGTGCTGTGGAATACTGTCATTTCTATAATCTTCCCGTGGAAGCTGAGCTAGGTTCTATTGGCGGGAAGGAAGATGATTTGGTCAGCGAAGCTGATGCGAAAACGGATCCCAATATGGTCGCAGATTTTGTCGAGAGGACAGGATGTGACACCCTTGCGGTTGCTGTGGGAAATGTCCATGGAATCGACGCAGTACCTCATATCGATTTGCCTCTTTTGAAAAAGATTGCGGAAATAAGCCCCGTACCGCTTGTACTTCATGGCGGATCAGGTATTTCTTTCGACATTATTCATGAAGCACGCAAATATAATCTTATTAAAATCAACTATGGTGCGGATCTTCGTCGAGTTTTTGTTGCTACGTATGGAAAAGCTTACGAAAAGAATCATAAAGAAAATCAGATTATCTCAATTAGCTTACAAGCTGTGGATGAAGTTGCCCGTGTGACTAAGAACCTTGTCCAAAAAATTAATGAATAGAAAAGATAGAACTGTAGCTCGCTGTAAGATTATACAGCGAGTTTTTTGTATAAAAGAAAGGGGCTGTTGCACGAGATAAACGTGCAGCAGCCTCAATTGGATCTATACTAAAAAAGTAGACACAAAACAGGACTTTATATTACACTTCAGTAAACACAAAGGAGGAATGTTTTCTATGACACATCGTCCCTACGACGAGGATTTCAAAAAAACTATCGTCGCCCTCTATCAAAATGGAAAAACGCAATCACAACTCTCAAAGGAATATGGCGTTTCCCTTTCTGCTATTGGAAAGTGGATTCATCTTTATTCCGAGGTCAAAACCGTCGATGGCGATATTATGACTGCCAAACAGATCAAAGACTTGCAAAGACGTAACGCCCAGCTCGAGGAGGAAAATCTTATCCTAAAAAAAGCGATTGCCATATTCACGCCACACTCAAACAACGATGAAATGCCGTCCATCAGCTGCGCCTCCAACATGACATCAAAACCCTATGCAGGGTCCTTCACGTCAACCGCAGTTCCTACGATAAGCACTTTAATGCGCCTCCTTCTCCAAGAATCAAGGAGAATCAGAACATTCGTCGCCTCATTCTTCATATCTATGCCGACTACGACAACTGCATCGGTGCTTATAAAATAACGCATATCTTATCCCGTGACTATGGCATTTCCATCAGCAGCGGAAGAGTGTACCGCCTGATGCGCTCCATGACCCTTCCAAAGCCTTCCACCGTTAAGCCAAAACGAACCCCACAGAAAGACTCCGGTGAATGCCACGATCTCCTGCGTCGGCAGTTTCATCAGTCTGCCCCCAATCTTGTTTGGGTCAGTGATTTTACTTATCTTAGGGTCAATCGTACTTGGTATTTCCTTTGTATTGTGATGGATTTGTTTTCCCGAAAGATCATCGGTTGGAGTTTATCCTCCAAACACGATACCGCCCTGATTATCGCAGCCTTCCATAAAGCATATCAGAGCAGAAATATTTCCTACGGACTGATCTTCCATTCCGATCAGGGGGCGGAGTATACCGCTTCTTCTTTCCGTAAGCTTTTGGATGCAAACAATATTGTCCAGTCGTTCTCCAAGAAAGGATGTCCCTTTGACAATGCCTGTTGTGAATCGTTCTTTAAGTTCTTAAAGAAAAATTGTACCAATCGACGTACCTATCACTCTGTCGAGGAGTTACGTTTGGACATCTTCGACTATATCGAGAATCTTTATAACAATCGGCTTCCTCATGGATCTCTTGCATATAAAACCCCGAATGAATTTGAAGCCGATTTCTTCAACCGCTTCTCATCTGTTTAGTTGCTCTTTTTTGTGTCTACTCTATTGACTGTGGTTCAGCCGTGCATCATTTCTTGACTTTTGCCGTGCATTTCGATAAGATAAACACACTATGGCAGGGATTCCGACTATATGGATGCTTGTCCTTCTCTTGTGGGAGTATTTTGACAATTATCTCCTGTTGCGGGAAATGAGAAGAGGAGGTTATTCACTTGTTTGAGATAAGGAAAGGACTTGGCGTATTTGCCGCCGCTGCGCTGGCACTCAGCGTGGTGCTCACGGGCTGTGGCGGAGAAAAGCAGGGGGGCGCACGTCCCACTGCCGTCAAGGCGATGAATGTCCTGCGGCAGGACGCACCGCTGACGCACGTCTACGCCGGACAGATCATGGGCACGGACGAGGTGAAGATCCAGTCGCGCGTCTCCGGCAACATCGTGGAGAAATACATCACCGGCGGCCAGCCTGTACGCGCGGGACAGCCACTCTACCGCATCGACGCGCGCCAGTATGAGAGCGCACTTCTGCAGGCAAAGGCGAACCTCGCGCAGTCGGAGGCGACGCTCGCCAACGCGCGCATGGATCTCGACCGCTACCAGCAGCTCTATGCGAACGCGGCGATCTCAGAGCAGACCGTGAGCAACCAGCAGGCGCAGGTGAATGCCTACGAGGCTGCAGTTGCGGCGCACCAGGCAATGGTGCAGCAGGCGCAGGAGAACCTCGACGATACGACGATCTACGCACCGATGTCGGGGCAGCTCTCCGTCGATGATGTTGCCGTCGGCACCTTTGTGTCGGCAGGTTCGACAACGTTGGTCTCCATGGGCACGTCGAACCCCATCTATGCGAAGTTTAGTCTCTCAGAGAACGAGTACCTGAATTTTGTCGAGCAGGCGGTACAGCAGGGCGGTATCGGCTCTGTCGTAGTGACGCTGACTCTCTCGAACGGCTCGAAGTATCCGATCACAGGCCATATCGTTACGTCTGACCGCGCACTGACGGCACAGACGGGCACGCTGACGGTCAAGGCACTCTTTGACAATCCGGACGGACTTCTCCTGCCGGGGATGTTCGCGCGCGTAACGCTGATCGGCGATACGATTCCGAATGCACTTCTCGTTCCCGAGCGTGCTGTGCAGCAGCTTCTCGGCAAATCCTTTGTGATGGTCGTCGGCGCAAACAACAAGGCAGAAGCCCGCACGATCACCCTCGGGGATAAGATCGGCAGCTACTACGTCGTGAAGGACGGTCTGGATGCCTCGGACACGGTCGTCGTCGAAGGGCTCACGACGCTCCAGGAGGGCGGCGATCTCGCGGTGACGATGGTGACGCCGGACGATATGGGGTTCACGCTTGAGGGAGATTCCTCTGACTTTAATGCGAGCGCACCGACGCCCGCGCAGTAAGGAGGAAATCCGTTGGCAAAATTTTTCATTCACCGACCGATCTTTGCGATTGTTATCGCACTGATCATTGTTATCGTCGGAACGCTGGCTGGGTTTTCGCTGCCAATTGCGCAGTATCCGCAGATTTCTCCGCCAACGGTTTCGGTGTCGGCATCCTATACGGGCGCGAGCGCCGCCGTTGTCAATGAGACGGTCGCACAGGTCATCGAGGAGCAGATCAACGGCACACAGGGAATGGACTACATGAGCTCCACCTCTGATGATACCGGACGCTACAGCCTCTCTGTCACCTTTGATGTCGGTACGGACGGCGATATGGACGCGGTCAAGGTGCAGAACAACGCCGCCGGTGCTAACGCGAGCCTGCCCTCCGCGGTGCAGTCTGCAGGGGTCACAACGCGTAAATCCTCGGGGCAGATGGCGTACTTTGTTTCGATGTACTCCGAGGACGGCAGGTATGACCGTGCCTTTATGAAGAACTACGCGACGCTCTACTTCCTCGATGCGATCAAGCGCATCAGCGGCGTCGGCGACGTGCAGGTCTTTGGCTCAGACTATGCGATGCGCGTCTGGCTGAATCCCGACCGCCTCGCTGAGCTCGGCCTGACCGTCGCAGACATCACGGCGGCGATCAAGGAGCAGAACATACAGGCTCCTGCCGGAACCGTCGGCGGTATGCCGGCAGAGAATGGGCAGGAAAAACAGTTTACGGGCAAGGTGCAGGGACGCCTGACGACGCCGGAGGAGTTCGGCAACGTCATCATCGCCTCGGGCAAGGACGGCTCGTTCGTCCGCCTGAAGGATGTGGCACGCATCGAGACGGGCGAGCGGCAGAACAATATCGTCGCGAAGTTCAACGGCTACCCTGCCGTCGGTTTCGGTATCCGGCTCACCTCGGATGCGAATGCGATGATTACCCTTGCCGAGGTACGCAAGGTGCTTGCGGAGGCGGAGAAGACGTTCCCGCCCGGGCTCAAGATGAAGTCGGTCTTTGACAGCACGGACTACATCAATGCCTCCATCAAAGAGGTGGTTCACACCTTCGTCGAGGCACTGCTGCTCGTCGTGCTCGTCATCTTCGTCTTTTTGCAGAGCTGGCGCGCAACGATTATCCCACTGCTCGCCGTGCCGGTCTCGCTCATCGGTACATTCGGCACATTCGTCCTCTTGGATTTTTCCATCAATACGCTGACGCTCTTTGCGATGGTGCTCGCCATCGGTCTCGTCGTCGATGATGCCATCGTCGTTATTGAGAACGTAGAGCATCACATGGAGAGCGGACTCTCGCCTGTGGACGCAACAGAGCGTGCCATGGCAGAGGTGCAGGGGCCGGTTGTGGCGATTGCCTTCGTCCTTGCGGCTGTCTTTGTCCCCGTCGCCTTCTTGGGCGGCATGATGGGCGTGCTCTATAAGCAGTTCGCTCTGACCATTGCGATCGCGATGGCACTCTCCGCCTTCGTTGCCCTGACACTGACGCCCGCACTCTGTGCGATGATGCTGAAGCCAAAGAAGGAGAGCAATTCAGGGGGCGTACTCGACCGCTTCTTTGCTTGGTTTAACCGTGTCTTTGACCGTACGCGCAAGGGCTATGTAGGCGTTGTCTCAAGATTCATCCGCAAGTCGCGTATTGCCGTCGTATTCCTGCTCATCGTCTGCGGTCTGACTGCCATCATCTATCGCAACCTTCCATCTACGTTTGTCCCCGATGAGGATCAGGGCTATCTGCTGATCGCCATCCAGCTCCCGTCCGGGGCATCCACGAATCAGACACAAAAGGTCGTGGACAAGATCCAGCAGGCGGCGCAGAAGGAGATCAAGGGGCAGGATGCCGTCATGTCGATCAACGGCTTTGACATTCTCGCCGGGGGTGCAAACTCCAACGGCGCAGTTGTCTTCGTCGGTATGAAGGATTGGTCGCAGCGTCCTGGTCTGGCTGAGTCTGTTGCTGCCGCTGTCGGAACGATGTTCCGCGTGGGGGCAATGGAGGCGCCGGAGGCGACTGTCGTCGCCATCAACCCGCCGGCACTGCCGGGGCTCGGCAATGTCGGCGGCTGGTCGCTTCAGCTGCAGGATATGAGCGGTCACTCGGATACCGAGCTGAACGACATCGTGAATGCCATCCTCGCTGAGGCGCGGACGCGTCCTGAGCTGCAGGGCGTTCGTACGACGTTCAAGATCAATGCGCCGAGTTATCAGTACGAGATTGACCGCGAGAAGGTCAAAAATCTTGGTGTGCAGCTTTCGGACGTGTTTACGGCACTGCAGACCAACTTTGGCGGCTACGAGGTCAACGACTTTAATCAGTTCGGCCGCACCTATAAGGTCGTGCTCCAGTCTGCGACGCCGTATCGTACAGAGGCAGAGGCCGCGAAGTTCATCTTTGTCCGCAATTCGGCGGGAGAGATGGTACCGCTTGATACACTTCTGAAGCCGAAACTCACGACTGGTCCGACACAGATCAGCCGCTTTAACGGCGCACGTTCGATCAACATACAGGGGAATGCGGCATCGGGATACAGTTCGGGCCAGGCGATGAACGCCATCACCGAGGTGGTGCAGCATCACATCAACTCCGGCTTCTCGATCGCATGGTCTGGGCAGAGCCGCGAGGAGCAGAAGTCGGCGAACTCGACGATGCAAGTTCTCGCGCTCGCACTGCTCTTTGTCTTCCTCTGTCTGGCGGCTCTCTATGAGAGCTGGAGCGTGCCGTTTGCCGTACTCTTCACCGTGCCGACGGGCATCTTCGGTGCTCTCTTTGCCGAGTACATTCTTGCTGCGATCTTCGGGGCGATTGGCATTCCGGCACCGGGCTATCAGAACAGCGTCTACATGCAGATCGGTGTCATCATGGTCATCGGTCTTGCTGCAAAGAACGCCATCCTGATCGTCGAGTTTGCAAAGGTACGCGTGGATCGCGGCATGGATCCGCTGAAGGCGGCCATCCAGGCGGCAGGTCTACGCCTGCGCCCGATCCTCATGACCTCGTTCGCGTTCATCATCGGCTGTCTGCCACTTTGTATGGCGTCCGGTGCGGGCGCAGCTGCGCGCAACGGCATGGGGGTTGCCGTCGTCGGCGGAATGCTCTGTGCGACGGTGCTCGGCGTGTTCCTCATCCCTGTGTTCTACGTCATTGTCGACCGCATCTCGCGGATGCTCGGCATCAGTAAGAAAGCGAAGACACGCACGGCGGACGATTATATGTAAACCCAAAGGCCTTCCCCGTATGACGGGGAAGGGGCACAAAGATAAGGCTGCTGCACGAAGTTTTACGCTTCGTGCAGCAGCCTTTATTGTCTTTATGCAGCAAATACGAACTGGACGAGGAGCATATAGACTGCCGTTCCGCCGCCGATGGAGAGGAGCATCTGACGGAATTTCAAATGCAGGAGTGCCGTGACGGCGATGGCAATCCCCTCAGGTATGCCGTGCGTCCCGCTGAGGAGAGACACATCTTTCAGGCAGTAAACGACGAGCATTCCGAAGACGGCGGCGGGGAGGACGTTGCCGAGGTAGCGAACAAGCGGCGGCGTCGGCTTTTTCTCCGAGAGGAGGAGAAAGGGGAGTGCGCGCGTGAGCACGCTCGCAAGCGCACAGAGTCCGATCGTGATGCACTGCTCGGTAAGACTCATGCCGTCTCCCTCCTCTCGATGATGGGGCGCAGGATGAGGCATCCGAGGAGGAGCATCCCCATGGTCGGCAGCATGAATGCATCTCGGCCGAATATTACGAGCGCAAGTGCAGCAGCGGCGATGCCGAGGATGCCCGTCAGATGCTGCGGATCGTTCTTCCACTGTTCAATGAAGATCACGACAAAGAGTGCGGTCATGGCAAACTCAATGCCGGATGTGTTGATGGGCAGAGCGCTCCCGATCAGTCCGCCGAGCGTGGCCCCTGCGACCCAGTAGAGCTGGTTCAGCAGAGTGACGAAGAACATGAACCAGCCTGTGTCGATATGCGGCGGGATCTTTGCCGTGTAGTTGATGGAGAATGACTCGTCACACATTCCGTAGATCAGGTACGGTTTTTTCCATCCCGTTCCACGGTATTTCTCAAACATGGAGATGCCGTAGAAGATATGCCGCCCCTGCACCATGAGGGCGAGCAGAAACGTTTCGAGCGGGGCAAAGGGAGCGAGGAGGAGCGCCGTGGCGATGAACTCAAGCGAACCGCCGAAGATGATCGCGCTCATCGCCATTGGGTAGAGAAAGGAGAAGCCCAATGCATTCATGTAGATGCCATAGG
Source organism: Centipeda felix (assembly GCF_900186465.1). Classification (GTDB taxonomy): domain Bacteria; phylum Bacillota; class Negativicutes; order Selenomonadales; family Selenomonadaceae; genus Centipeda; species Centipeda felix. The sequence continues at coordinate 294,570 of NZ_LT891957.1, read as the reverse complement.
CAATCCCAAGGAAAAAAATTGCGAGGATGGGGACGGTGTAGGGGAAGGCGGCGCGCAGGGCAGCGAGCGGAACGTTCGTCATTCCTTTCATGGCTGCCTCCAGTCGCAGTCCTCTGCGTGTGCGGCAAGCACGCCGATTGCCTGCAGTGTCGAGTAGATCGACGTCGAGCCGACAAATTTCATCCCGCGTCGCTTCAAATCCTTTGTGATGCGGTCGGAGAGGGGAGATGTGGTGCGGAGCTCCCAGCTCTCGCGGATGGACTTTCCCTCGGTGAAGCCCCAGATATAGGCGTCGAACGAGCCGTATTCACGAACGATGTCGAGAAAGACGCGGCTGTTCGTGATGCTCGCCTCGATCTTGCGGCGGTTGCGGACGATGCCCGCATCCTGCATGAGTGCATCTATCTTTGCTGCGTCGAATGCGGCGACGCGCTCCGGGAGAAATCCTTCGTAGGCACGGCGGAAATTCTCGCGCTTGTGCAGGATCGTCGCCCACGAGAGTCCCGCCTGAAATGTCTCCAAGAGGAAGAGCTCATAGAGTGCGTGATCGTCGTGGAGCGGGATGCCCCACTCCTCGTCATGGTACTTGATATAGATGGGATCCTCTGGATTGACCCATGCACATCGTCTGCATTTTTTCTCCATATATACACGCTCCATTAAGAAAAGCCGATGCCCCTAGGACTTCGGCCTTTGTCCTCTATTTCACTCTGAATTGCGATACGTCGTATTCTAGTAGGCTTGGAGTGCGTTGTCAAGGACAGCGGGCAGCGCATCTTCCGTGCGATAGCAATAGATTCGATAGATTAGCGCATCATTTGACGTTATCCCACTAGCTTTTTTCTTGTTGTCCATGTATAATGAAAAAGATTCAAAATTTGATAGGAAAGAAAAGGTGGAGATTCGATGCGGATGAAAACGGCAATGAAGGCAGTTGCTCTTGGCGTCGTCGCCCTCGGGCTTCTGTCTCTCTCAGGCTGTGGAAAAAGTCAGCAGGCGAGTGGAGAGAAGACCTATAAGATCGGTGTCGTTCAGCTGGTGGAGCACAATGCGCTCGATGCGGCGAACCGTGGTTTTGTCGATGGCCTGAAGGCGCGTGGCTACGAGGAGGGGAAGAACCTCACGATCGACCGCCAGAATGCACAGGCGGATCAGTCCAATCTCCAGAATATCGCACAGCGTTTTGTCAGCGACAAGGTCGATCTGATCTGCGCGATTGCAACACCCGCGGCACAATCGGTAGCAAATGTGACGAAGGATATCCCCATCGTCGGGACGGCGATCACGGACTATGTGAGCGCAAAGCTCGTCCAATCGAATGAGAAACCGGGCGGAAATGTGACGGGCACGAGCGATCTGAATCCGATCAAGAAACAGATCGACCTCCTTATGCAGCTCTACCCGAATGCAAAGGTCATCGGGACGGTGTACTCCTCGAGCGAGATCAACTCTGAGACGCAGATCAAGGCGATGAAGGAGTACGCGGAGTCGAAGGGGCTGACGGTACGCGCTGCGACGGTATCGACGGTCAATGACATCCCGCAGGCGGCACAGAGTCTGGTCGGTGATGTCGATGTATTCTATGAGCCGACGGACAATGTGATTTCCTCCTCGATCCCGACGCTCGTCAGCGTTACGGATGCGGCGGGCAAGGCAGTTATCTGCGCCGAGCCATACATGGTCACGGGCGGCTGTCTCGCGACCTATGGCATCGATTACTACAAGCTCGGCGTGCAGACGGGCGATATGGCGGCCGACATTCTCGACGGCAAGGCAAAGCCCGCAGATATGCCGATTGAGACGGCGCGCGACTTGACGCTGGTCGTCAGCAAGGGCAACGCAGAGCGGCTCGGACTGACGATTCCGGAGGAGGTCCTGAAGGATGCAACACTGGTGGACTGATGAATGGATGATGATGGGACGTTGATGCGGATGAATAATTGGATGAAATGTGCCGCTCTTGGACTGACGGCACTCGGACTTGTGGCGGCGGGCTGCGGACAGCAGGCGCAGCAGGGAGAAAAGACCTACAAGGTCGGAATTGTTCAGCTTGTGGAGCACAGCTCGCTTGACGACGCAAACCGCGGATTTGTTGACGGGCTGAAGGAACGCGGCTATGAGGAGGGGAAGAACCTCACGATTGACCGTCAAAATGCGCAGGCGGATCAGTCCAACCTCCAGAATATCGTTCAGCGTTTTATCAGTGACAAGGTTGACCTAATCTGTGCGATTGCAACACCGGCAGTACAGTCTGCTGCGAATGCGACGAAGGATATTCCCATCGTCGGTACGGCTGTGACGGACTACGTGAGTGCGAAGGTCGTCGCATCGAATGATGCCCCGGGCGGCAATGTGACAGGGACGAGCGATCTCGCGCCCATCGCGGAGCAGATTGACCTCCTGATGCAGCTCTATCCGAATGCCAAGACCATCGGAACGATCTACTCATCGAGTGAGATCAACTCGGAGATTCAGGTCAAGGCAATGACGGAGTATGCACAGTCCAAGGGGCTGACGGTGCGTACGGCGACGATCTCGACGGTCAACGACATCCAGCAGGCAGCGCAGAGTATGGTGAACGATGTGGATGTGTTCTATGAGCCGACGGATAATGTGATCGCATCGGCGATTCCGACGCTCACGAGCATTACGGATCCTGCGGGCAAAGGCGTGATCTGCGGTTACGTCGGTGGTGTTACGGCAGGTGCGCTTGCGACGAAGGGCATCGACTACTACAAGCTCGGCGTACAGACGGGCAATATGGCGGCGGATATTTTTGAAGGAAAGAAGCCGGCTGCGATGCCGATCGAGACGGCACATGACCTCACAGTGGTCATCAACAAGAAGAATGCAGAGAAGATCGGGCTGACGATTCCTGCGGATGTGTTAAACGGTGCGACCATTGTCGAGTAACAAGCAATCGACACAAAGAGGAACTATTGCATCCCCCCATCGGCTCGCCATGCTCGCCACTTCCCCCGTAAACGGGGGAAGCAATTTAGAAAGGTCGTAAAGCCTTCCCCGTATGACGGGGAAGGGGGACCGCGAAGCGGTGGAAGGGGCACAAGAAAGGGCTGTTATACGAGGTGAATACCTTCGTGCAACAGCTTCTTTTTACGGAGTTTGGGAGTGACATTATGGATCTCGTTGTAGCGACGGCTGCGCAGGGGGTTCTTTGGGGACTCTATGCACTGGGCGTCTATCTGACCTATCGCGTACTGGATATTGCCGACCTGACCGTGGAGGGCAGCTTCCCGCTCGGTGCAGCAGTCGCCGCCTCAATGCTGATGGCTGGCTATGCGCCGATCACTGCGATCTTTGCTGCCTGCATGGCGGGGTGTGCCTCCGGGATCGTGACGGGATTTTTCTGCACGAAACTCAAGATTCCTGCGCTGCTCGCTGGTATTTTGACCATGATCGGGCTATACTCCATCAACCTGCACGTCATGGGAAAGGCAAATCTGCCACTCCTGCAGCGTGAGACGCTGTTTACCCAGTGGAACATCTGGGGGCTTGATGCCTCGACCAATATTCTCCTCATCGGGACGGTCGTTGTTGTTCTTGCCATCCTGCTGACGTACTGGTTCTTTGGCACGGAGCTCGGGACGGCGATTCGTGCGACAGGCGCGAACCCTCACATGATCCGCGCAAACGGCGTGAACACAGATGTGATGATCGTCCTCGGACTGCTTCTCTCGAACGGGATGGTCGCGGTCTGCGGCGCCCTTGTCGCGCAGAGCAACGGCTTCGCCGACGTCGGTATGGGGACGGGCACGATCGTTATCGGACTTGCCTCCGTCATCATCGGCGAGGTGCTCTTTGGCACGCGCAGCTTTAAGAACTGGCTGATCTCCGTGGTGCTCGGCTCGGTCGTCTATCGCGCCGTCATCGCGATCGTGCTCCAGCTCGGCATGCAGCCGAATGACCTCAAGCTCTTTACGGCGATCCTCGTGGCGATTGCGCTCTCGCTCCCGCTCATTCAGGAGAAGTACCATGCAATGCGGAAGGGGGCAGAGTGATGCTGCAGATCGAGGATATTAAGAAAACATTTAACCCCGGGACGATTACGGAGAAAAAGGCGCTCTCGGGCATCAGCCTTCACCTTCGCCCCGGTGATTTCGTCACCGTGATCGGCGGCAACGGTGCGGGCAAGTCCACGCTGATGAATGCTATCGCGGGGGCGATTTCGGTCGATGCGGGGAAGATCTACATTGCGGGCGAGGACATTACGAAGTGGCCGGAGCACCGCCGTGCAAAGTTCATCGGACGCGTTTTCCAAGATCCGATGATGGGGACGGCGGCACGCATGATGATCGAGGAGAATCTCGCCATCGCGGCGCGGCGCGGGCAGACGCCGACACTCAAATGGGGCTCGACGAGTGAGATGCGCGATGTGTTTCGTGAGAAGCTCGCACGCCTGAAACTTGGTCTGGAGGATCGCCTTTCCTCGCGTGTCGGGCTTCTCTCGGGCGGACAGCGGCAGGCACTGACACTTCTCATGGCGACGCTCGTCAAGCCGAATTTGCTCCTCCTCGATGAGCATACGGCAGCCCTTGATCCGAAGACGGCGGCGAAGGTGCTGGAACTGACGCAGCAGATCGTCGCGGAGGATCAGCTGACGACACTGATGATTACGCACAATATGAAGGATGCCCTGCGCTATGGCAACCGCCTCATCATGCTGCACGAGGGACGCATTCTCTTCGATGTGCCGCAGGAGAAAAAGGAGGGGCTGACCACGCGCGACCTGCTCTCCATGTTTGAACAGGCGGCGGGCAGCGAGCTGGCGAGTGACAGCCTCCTGCTGAGCTAGGGATGCACGGATAAATTCGGCACAGCTGAATTAGCGTTGATTTTTGATCTTGCTTTGGTGCGAAATCCCGGTACCAGTGTGTAAAATAATAGGCAAACGATAGTTCTTAATTAAAACCTAACGCCCCTCACAAGACGTTTTAAAATCGCTCCGTTATAGTAATCAATGTAAGCGAGAGAGCGACGCAGGCATGCTGAACCAAACGCTTACGACCGATTCCGGTGAATCTCCTGCGGTCTTCCCTTCCGTAGGGTTCACATACATTCCCTACATTTCTTTCTCTCTATCGAAAAGCGTCTTCCGCTGCCCGGCGGGAGGCGTATTTTCTTTGCGTACAATTCTTGCCTTTTCGCTAATTCGTAGTACAATAAAAGGATGGATTCGAACGCATGAACGAGAGGAGGGAGCAATATGGTATGGGAGTGGAGGCCTGCAGACGGCAGGCATACAGGGGGGAATCTCTATGGCGATGAGGCAATCCCGCCGCAGCCGCCGGCGGAGAAAACACCGAAACTGCTCCGTGCCATGCGCTCTCTTGTCAAAACCTCGACGAACTTCTGGCAGTCCCGTTCCGAGCTTTTCCTCAAGCAGGCGCGTCTCATGGCGAACTACGAGGACGACTATGACTATCGGGGAACGGTCAATCAGTATTTCCCAACGTACGATTCGCTCACCGATCCCGAGCTGCGCGGGTATTTTGCTTGGCGGACGAAGGTGCGGCGCGGGGAGGTGGAGCGGCGGGGAATGTCCTACGCGTCGCTCTACGCCTATGAACTCCTGGCACTCGTTGGCTGCACATCGCCGATGGATGCCTATGAGCGCCTGCATATCTTCGGTCACGCCTATGGTGCTCTGGATCCGCAGATTCTGCGCTGCCTCAAGGATTGGGAGCGTGCGCTCATCATCTACTACGGGCTCAGTCCTGCGCTGTTGGAGGAGCATGATGGGGCGGTGCAGGAGCGCAGACAGGATGATGCTGTCTATGTGATGCTGCATCAAGAGGAGCATACGGCAGAGGAGATCATGGCGGCAGTGTGTACGCTTTCCTCGTATCGTTTGGAGCGCTCCAAACTTTATCGTGCACATACGGCGGAAGCGGATGCCATTGTTCTCCGCGTCCTTGCACGTGTCAAAGAATACTATGAAAAACACCGCATTTGCGATTTTTTCTCGGACTGTATCGCACATTCCTGTACGAGGTCGGTGGATCTCTTTGCGTCGGCCGTATTTCATCCGCCGCGCGCGGAGGAGGACCGCATCTATGCCGTGCATCCTCTGCGGCAGTATGAGTGCGCAGGCGGCGCATGGCAGCTGCATTCTTATGAGCGTACGGATGGTGCGGCGCAGCGTATCGGTGGGCTCCTGCGCGGGGTGGATACGCAGCTGCGCGAGCACTATGGGCTCACGGAGATTCGTCTGCCGCAGCTTCTAAAATGGCAGTGGAAGATCATCCGTGAGGAGACGGCAGAATTTTTCGCGGCACAGCGCGAGATCGAGGCACGCCGCGTTCATTTGGATTTCAGTCAGCTTGACCGCATCCGCGCCGATGCTGCTGTCACCGAGGAGCGCCTGATTGTGGATGAGGATGATGAATTGCTCCCCGTCGCAGGGGAGAACATATCACCTCTTATGCAGGAGCATTCTCCGCAACCCCCTGCAGCGCAGGATGCAGCGGCAGCGCCATATACGAATCCGCAGCAGCAGTATACACCGTCCTCGTCGTCCGTCGATTATGGCCTGACACAGGCGGAGAAGCGTCTCCTCTGTGCACTCCTCACTGGTGGGACGCTTGACTGGGTGCGCGCGGAGGGACAGATCCTCTCCGTGCTCGTGGACAGCATCAACGAGAAGCTGTATGAGGACTTTTCCGATACGGTGATTGAGGGCGAGCCGCCTGCCGTTGTGGAGGACTATCGTGATGAATTGGAAGGGCGGTACAGTCATGGCATCGAATGAAACGCGGAAGGTTCCGCGCCGCATCGCACAGACGCTCATCAATGCGCTCAAGGGGGGCGTTGTGCCGCGTGTCGGGCTTCCCTATATCACGGTGGGGCGTCGGCGTGAGATCGAGGCGCTCCTGTCGGATGTGGATATGATTGCGGAGGGCGGCGCATCCTTTCGTTTTATTATGGGGCGCTATGGGAGCGGCAAGAGTTTCCTCCTTCAGACCCTGCGCAGCTATGTGATGGCGAAGAATTTCGTCGTGGTGGACGCAGATCTCTCCCCGGAGCGCCGTCTCCAGGGGACGCGCGGGCAGGGGCTCGCAACCTATCGTGAGCTGATCCGCAATATGGCGACCAAGACGACGCCCGAGGGAGGGGCGCTCACCCTCATCCTCGACCGCTGGATCAGCCGAATCCAGCAGGAGACGGCGGACGAAACGCCGCCGGACAGTGCGAACTTCTCGGCGGCAGTGGATCGGCGCATCGCTGCGATGATTTACGGTCTGAATGATCTTGTCCACGGCTTTGATTTTACGCGTCTTTTGACGCTCTACTATCATGCTTATCGCGACGGTGACGATGCACTGCGTGCACAGGTAGCGCGATGGTTTCGTGGAGAGTATACGACCAAGACGGAGGCACGGCATGCGCTCGGCGTGAATATCATCATCACAGATGATGACTGGTATGAGTATCTGAAGCTGTTCGCCGCATTTCTGCGGCAGGCAGGCTACGCGGGGATGCTCATCTTTATCGATGAGTTGGTCAATATCTACAAGATTCCCCATGCGATTACGCGCCAGTATAACTATGAGAAGATCCTCACGATGTATAACGACGCCATGCAGGGGCGCGCCAAGTATCTCGGGATGGTTCTCTGCGGCACGCCTGCCTGCATGGAGGATACGCGCCGCGGCGTATACAGCTATGAGGCGCTGCGCTCGCGCCTTGCCGAGGGGCGCTTTGCAGGCGAGCACCGCGATCTGCTCTCGCCCGTTATCAAGCTGTCACCCCTGACTCACGAGGAGATGCTGGTGCTGGTGGAAAAGCTGTCAGGCATCCATGCGGAGCTGTACGGATACGAGACGACCGTCACGCAGGAGGATCTGGCGGATTTCATCCGCATCGAGTTCGGGCGTATCGGCGCAGATGACCACATTACGCCGCGTGAGGTGATTCGTGACTTCATTCAGGCACTGGATATCATCTATCAGACACCGACGCTCAAGATGGCAGATTTGCTCCTGTCGGAGAACTTTTCCTATGCCGCCAATGCGGTGGAGGGGGCGGAGGTCAGCGCGCAGTTTGCGGAGTTTGATCTATGAACGTGTTTGACCGCTATGCGCCCTGTGTCCGTGAGTACATCTACGGGCAGGATTGGCGCAGTCTGCGCGGGGTTCAGGTCGCGGCAGGCGAGGCGATCTTTGGGTCGGAGGAGCACGTCCTCCTCACCTCCTCAACGGCGTCGGGGAAAACGGAAGCGGCGTTCTTTCCGATCATCACCTTGCTGCTGGAGAGCCCTCCCAGCTCCGTCGGCTGCATCTACATCGGCCCGTTGAAGGCACTCATCAATGACCAATTTGAGCGGCTGACGCCGCTCTGCGCGACGGCGGGGATCCCCGTGCGGCATTGGCACGGCGATGTCGGCCAGACGCACAAGGCGCGGCTGATGAAGCATCCGTCGGGCATTCTGCAGATCACGCCCGAGTCACTTGAGGCGCTCCTCCTGCATCGGCATGCGGCGATCCCGAAGCTCTTCGGCGATCTGCGCTTCGTCGTGATCGACGAGGTGCATTCTCTCCTGCGCGGGGATCGCGGCGGGCAGACGCTCTGCCTGATCGAACGTCTTTCGCGTATCGCCGGTGTGCAGCCGCGCCGCATCGGGCTGTCGGCAACCATCGGCACGCCCGCAGAGACGGGGGCACTGCTTGCGGCGGGGACGGGGCGCGGGACGCTGGTGCCGGAGATCGCAGCGAAGGGAAGCCGATGGCGGCTTTCCGTGGAGCATTTCTACGTGCAGGACACGCAGGCGGGAGAAGGCCGTACGGATATTGATCTGCCCACCGCGCCGGATGCACCGACCGATATGGCACCGGAGGGGGCGGATCCGGGGATTGCCTATATCTTTGAGCATACGCGCGGGAAAAAATGTCTCGTCTTTGTCAATTCGCGCGAGGAGTGCGAGGCGGTGACGAATACCCTGCGCTCTTACTGCGAGCGCAGGCATGAGCCGGATCGGTTCCTCATCCACCACGGCAATCTCTCGGCTGCCTTTCGTGAGACGGCAGAGGCGCGCATGAAGGATGAGGAGAGCTGTCTCACGACGTGCACGACGGCGACGCTTGAGCTCGGCATCGACATCGGCAGACTTGAGCGCGCGTTTCAGATCGATGCGCCGTGGACGGTGTCGTCCTTCCTCCAGCGCATGGGACGGACGGGGCGGCGCGGGCAGCCGCAGGAGATGCACTTTGTCGTGCGCGAGGATGTTCCCGATGCACGCGCTCTCCTGCCTGCAGCGATCCCGTGGAAGCTCCTGCAGGGGATTGCCCTGATTCAGCTCTATCTTGAGGAGCGCTGGGTGGAGCCGCCGCGCCTTCATCGTCTCCCGTTCAGCCTCCTCTACCATCAGACGATGAGCACCCTCGCCTCCTGTGGCGAGCTCTCTCCACGCGCACTGGCGGAACGGGTACTCACACTGCCTGTTTTCGCACGCGTGACGCAGGAGGACTATCGCACACTCCTGCGCCATCTCCTGCAGGAGGAGCATATCCAGCGGACGGAGCGCGGCGGCCTGATCGTTGGGCTGGCAGGGGAGCGCGTCGTGCAGTCCTATCGCTTTTACGGTGTCTTTCAGGAAAACGAGGAGTACACGGTTCGCTGCGAGTCCCAGGAGATCGGAACGATTGTCACACCGCCGCCGGTCGGTGAGAAAATTGCCATTGCGGGGCATGTGTGGCGTGTACTGGAGGTGGACCGCAAGCGGCATCACGTCTACTGTGAAATGGTCAAGGGGAATGTGCCCGCGTATTTCGGCGAGTGTCCCGGGGACATCCATACGCATATCCTGCATCGGATGCGGCAGGTGCTCGCCGAGGATCTTCTCCCTCCGTATTTGCTGAAAAATGCCGCGGCGCGTCTCATGGGAGCGCGGAGGGCGGCACAGCATTCAGGGGCAGGGCGGGACGTGCTCATACCGCTCGGCGGAGCAATGTATGCACTTCTGCCGTGGCTTGGCAGCTATGCCTTTCTCGCGTTGGAGCGCTTTCTGCGGATCCGCTGTGCTGCGCGTCTTGGCCTGCGCGGGCTGGAATCCATGCGGCCGTATTTTATGCAGTTTACGATGAAGGCGTCTCCTGCCGACTTTTTCCGCATTCTCGCGGAAGAAGCTGCGGCAGACTTTACGCCGATGGAGCTTCTCTATTCGGATGAAGTGCCTGTGTTTGACAAGTACGATGAGTATCTCCCCGCGGAACTGGTACGGCGCGGATTCGCGGAGGGCGTGCTGCACACAGCAGAGATGCGGAAAACCGTTCTCTCGTGGCGGGGAGCGCGGATTGACAGTATTGCGCGTGCATGATAGAATGATTTCCATGCGGATGTGGCGGAACTGGCAGACGCGCTGGACTTAGGATCCAGTGCCGCAAGGCGTATGGGTTCGACCCCCTTCATCCGCACCATTTTGGCTTATCGGAACCGCTGACGGGATAGTGGTCAGCGCTTTCTTTCATTTGTTCTCGTGGGTTCGCTGCAGGTTTATATCGTCTTCTTTTCCTTGGCAGGACGAAGCCGCACCCATGGTGCACCGTTCCTTCCGACTGCAGTGCAGTCGGTATTTTTTTAGGGAATCGCGGATAAGATGAAGTCCATCATTCGTTGTATAGGAGTGTGAATCTTATGTCTGTTCTTGCTGCTTATGCTGTACCACATCCGCCGCTCATTCTTCCCGCGATCGGCGCGGGACGCGAGCAGGAGATTGCGCACACCGTCGCCGCCTATCGTGAGGTCATGCGTGCGGCGGCAGAGCTTCGTCCCGATACCGTTGTTGTCATCAGTCCGCATGCTGTCGTCTATGAGGATTACTTTCATATCTCGCCGGGAGAGCATGCGGAAGGAAATTTTGCAGCATTTGGACATCCCGCGATCTCTGTCGGTGTCGACTATGACGAGGATTTCGTACGGGCGCTTGCCGCGACGGCGATGGATCACGATATTCCGGCGGGCACCCTCGGTGAGCGGGCGCCGGCACTCGATCACGCGACGATGATTCCGCTGGCTTTTTTGAGCGATTATCTCGGAGATGCGCCGGTTAAGGTGGTGCGCATCGGTGTTTCGGGGCTGTCGGCCTATCTGCACGCACGGCTCGGACAGTGCATTGCTGCCGTGGCAGAGCGGCTGGGGCGGCGCACTCTGTGTATCGCGAGTGGCGATCTCTCGCATCGGCTCAGTCCTGCGGCACCGAATGGTTTTGCGGAGGAGGGACCGGAGTTTGACCGCCTTTGTACGGCGTTTATGGGGACGGGGGATTTTTTCTCCCTGCTGCAGATTCCGGGGAGCTTTGCCGAGGCGGCAGGACACTGTGGGCTGAATGGGCTCTGGGTGCTCGCCGGTGTGCTCGACGGCAGTGCAATAGAGAGCCGTCTCTGCAGCTATGAAGGACCCTTCGGCGTCGGCTATGCAGTGGCTTCCTTTACGGTCACGGGAATGGATGAGAGCCGCGACTATACGGCACAGCTCGTTCGTGCGGAGGATGCGGCGATGGAGAAGCTGCGTGCATCGGAGGATATGTATGTACGTCTCGCGCGGGCGAGCGTGGAGCACTTTGTGCGGACGCATACCTATGCCGCTCTGCCGCAAGATATGCCGGAGGAGCTGACAGAGGGACGTGCTGGGGCTTTTGTCTCCATCAAGAAATATGGAAAACTGCGTGGCTGCATCGGGACGTTTCTGCCCGCACAGCAGAGTCTCGCCGAGGAGATTCTCTACAATGCAGTTTCGGCAGCGGCACACGACAGTCGATTTGAGCCGATTGCCGTGGAGGAACTGGATCGTCTCGTCTACAGCGTGGATGTGCTCAGTACGCCTGAGCCGATCACGTCGGCAGAGGAACTGGATCCGCATGTCTACGGCGTTATCGTAAAAAGCGTGGCGGACCGTCGGCGCGGTCTCCTGCTGCCCGATCTCGCGGGGATCGACACGGCGGAGCAGCAGATCGCCATTGCACGGGAGAAGGCACACATCATGCCGAAAGAGCCGATTTCTCTCGCACGATTTACCGTCATTCGGCATCATTGAACAGGAGCATTTCGCCGCGGGAAAGGAGTATTTGCATGGGAGATAAGCCGGACTTTTCTTTTTGGAATGCCTGGTGGAAGGAGAAATTTCACGAACGCGTGGAGCACATACGGGCAAACCCGCAGGTGGATTATTGGGACAAGCGCGCACGAGATTTCTCCGCCATGCGCCGCAGCAACGATTATGACTACGGGCGGAAAACCTATGCGGCATTGCGGCACATTCTGAGCGCGGACGCGACGATGCTCGATATCGGCGCGGGACCCGGCTCCTTTATTATTCCCTTTGCCGAGAAGATCAAATTCGCTGCGGCAGTGGAACCGTCGCATGAGATGGTACACCTCCTGCGGGAAAATGCCGCTGAGGCAGGTGTGTCCAACTATGCGGTGATCGAGGAGCTGGTGCAGGATCTTCCTGTCGGCGGGGCACTTGACCGTGCATTTGATCTCGTGACGGTGTCGCTCGTCTTCTGGATGTATGCGGATGTATGGCCGCTCATCCTGCAGATGGAGGCATATACGAAGGCATACTGCGCCATCGTGGCGGAGATCCCCGACAAGAAAAATCCGCGCTCGGCGAGCAGCTGTGACGTGGAGGAGTTCCAGATTCTCTACAATATGCTTGCTGCGCAGGGACGGTTCGCCAACGTGCGCACAATTGACTATCGCTGTGAGCGCAGTATTGAGGATGAGCTGCGGTATCGGCTGCTCGCCTATGAGCAGTATGAGGGCGATGTCACGGATGCCGTGCGTGAGGAGCTGCACCGTGCCGTCTGCGCGGAGGCAAAGAACGGAAAATGCACTGTTGCAACGCGCTCGGCCGTGATTTGGTGGGATGTGCGGGAATGCTCTAACAACTGCATCAAAAAAGCCGCCTCGTTGTCGTGAGGTGGCTTTTTCGTGCGTATTTTGTGCTTACTGTGCCGCGGCTGTCTCGCCGACCGTCTCGTTGAGCTTGTCGATGAGTGCGTCGATGTCGATGCCATGTGCCAGTGCGCCCTGCTCGATGTTCTCGAAATGTGCCGCCGCGCAGCCGAGGCAGCCCATGCCTGCGTTCATCAGAACCTCGACCGTGTCGGGGTACTTCTGCACAATCTCGATGATGCTCATATCTTTGGTAATTGCCATAATGACCTCCTATGGGAAAATACAGTGAAAAGAAGGAAGATATCCTTGACTTTTTCACATTATAGCACAAGATATAAAAATTGAAAGTACCATTTGCAACATATACGTCCATGCTGTGAAGAAAAGCGTCGGAGAACTGTGTTGGAATTGACCTGTGCATGGGTTGTGTGCTATAACATAACGTGTATATCTGTCATAACGTGTTTTGGAGGAATATCTGTGAGCAATCTTGAAGTCGGAATCGTCGGTCTGCCGAATGTGGGAAAAAGCACGCTGTTCAACGCGATCACGAAGGCGGGCGCAGAGGCGGCGAACTATCCGTTCTGCACGATTGAGCCGAATGTGGGCGTCGTGGCCGTGCCGGATGCGCGTCTCAAGGTGCTGACGGATCTCTATCATTCCAAAAAGACGACGCCCGCCAGTGTGCGCTTCGTCGATATTGCAGGCCTTGTGAAGGGCGCCTCGAAGGGCGAGGGGCTGGGCAATAAGTTCCTCGAGCACATCCGCCAAGTGGATGCTGTCGCCCATGTGGTGCGCTGCTTTGAGAGCTCGGACATCACGCATGTAGAGGGCGGCATTGACCCTCTGCGCGATATTGACATCATCGAGACGGAGCTGTGCCTTGCCGATCTGGAGGCGGTGGAAAAACGCCTCGTCAAGGTGACGAAACTGCTGAAATCGGGGAGCAAGGAGGCAAAGGCGGAGCACGCGGCACTGGAGCGCCTGAAGGAGGCGCTCGATGCGGGGCGGCCTGCGCGCGAGATGGAGCTCTCCGAGGAGGAGCAGGGGATCCTGCGTGATCTGAATCTCCTCACGCGTAAGCCCATCCTCTACATCGCGAACGTCGGCGAGGATGAGGCGGCGACAGCGGATGCGGAGAATCCTCACGTGCAGAAGGTGAAGGAGTATGCTGCGCGTACGGGTGCGCAGGTGGTGACGGTATCGGCGCGCCTCGAGGAGGAGATTGCCGAGCTCGATGACGAGGAAGCAGCAGCGTTCCTTGAAGATCTTGGCCTTGCGGAGAGCGGGCTGGATCGCCTGATCCACGGTGCGTTTGCCCTGCTCGGCCTGCAGACATTCCTCACGGCGGGAGAGGATGAGTGCCGTGCGTGGACGATTACGCGCGGAACGACCGCGCCGAAGGCGGCAGGAAAGATTCACACGGACTTTGAGCGTGGGTTCATCCGTGCGGAGATCGTGAACTATGACGATCTCGTCTCGCTCGGCAGTGTCGCGGCAGCGCGTGACAAGGGTCTGGTGCGGCTTGAGGGCAAGGACTATGTCATGCGCGACGGTGATGTGGTGAATTTCCGTTTTAATGTTTGAGCGTAATTTCTGAGCACGATGAAAGGAAGTGAAGAGCATGGACGATACACCTTTGCAGCCTCCGCCGCATACGTGTATTTTGTCCTCCCTTCGCTGCGCAGCTATGATGCGGTGACAGCGGGGGAGGACGATCGGAAAGGAGCGTTCTCCCTTGCTGCAGATTTATAAATCCATGGAATCCGGCCCCTTGCAGGAGCTGTCACTCAAGACGCTGTCCAAAGGGGCATGGATCAATATCGTCAATCCGACGCCATACGAGCTGAAGGTCGTCAGTACCCTCACAGAGGTTGATCCCGATTTCCTGCGTTCCGCTCTCGACGATGAGGAGCGTTCGCATACGGATGTTGAGGATGACTCCGTCATGATCCTGACCAATGTCCCCGTCTATCGCGGCGAGGACAGCTACGACACACTGCCGCTTGCGATCATTCTCACGGATGAGCATGTCATCACCGTCTGTCTCGAAGAGACGCCCGTCATCGCGGAGTTCAACGAGCGGACAGCGAAGATGTTCCGCACGTACAAGCGGACGCGGTTCCTCTTTCAGATTCTCTATAAATCCGATGTGTTCTACCTGCGCTATCTGCGGCAGATCAGCAAGCTGACCGAGGAAATCGAGGATCGGCTGCGGCATGATATGAAGAACAGCGAAATCCTGCGTCTGCTGCAGCTGCAGAAGGGCCTGACGTATTTCAATGCAGCACTGCGCTCGAACGGAGCGGTGCTCGACCGCCTGATGCGCCTGCGGACGAATACCTCCCTCCATCATATCTTTCGCATGTATGAGGAGGACGAGGATCTCCTGGAGGATGTCATCATCGAGAATAAGCAGGCGCGTGAGATGGCGGATCTATACAGCACGATCTTGGCGCGTCTTGCCGATACGTTTTCGTCCATCGTCTCGAACAATCTGAACCTCGTGATGAAGTTTCTGACCGCAATTACGATTATTCTCGCCATCCCGACGGTGATCTCAAGTTTCCTAGGGATGAATGTGCCGGTGCCGTATCAGGATGATCCGACGGGCTTCCTGCGCGTACTCATCTTTGCTGTCTGCGTATCGACGCTGGCGGTCTACCTGCTCTGGCGGAGGGATATGTTTTGATACGCGAAGCACAGCTGGATCGCGGCATCATCTTTGGTGATGCGCATACGGCGGAGTATGTCTATATGCCGGGCAGCGAGGTCGGCGTGGAGTATCCTGTCTACGTGTACGAGAACGGCTCCGAACGTCGAGACATTGATCTCGCGGAGGCACTGCACCTCATCCGCGTGCGTGACCTGCGTCCGACCGCACATCCGCTCCTTGGCAGGACAAGCTGCTGAGAATGTCCCGTGCGCTGCCCGAGCGGGACATCGTCCTTTGTGTATTCCGATAGGAGGTTTCCCATGGATCAGCATATCAAGCAATCCATTCAGGATGGCATCGCGCAGATCGTTATGGATCGTCCCGCATCAAATAATGCACTGGACGCGCAGATGTTCCGCGATTTGATTGCGGCTGTGGAGCATTGTGATGCGGACGAAGCGGTGAAGGTGATCATCCTCACGGGTGCGGGCAAGAATTTCTCCGCAGGCGGCGACATCAAGGAGATGGCGACCTTTTCATTCATCAGCTATGAACTCTCCATGCTGACAGGGCAGGCGTCGCTTGCTCTGCGAAAGTGCCGAAAACCTGTGATTGCGATGGTGAACGGCACGGCTGCGGGCGCCGGCTGCGGCCTCGCGCTCGGCGCAGATTTCCGCATCATGACGGAAGGGAGCTGCCTGCTCACAGCGTTCTCGAACGTCGCTCTGCCCGGGGACACGGGCTGCATTTATCATCTACATCAGATTGTTGGACTCGCGAAGACGATTGAGCTCATGGCGTTGAGTACCCCCGTCTACGGTGAGGAGGCGCTGCGTCTCGGACTGGCCACGCGGGTCGCTGCCGCAGGAAAACTGGAAGAGGAAACGCGTGCCTTTGCCATACAGCTCCTGCGCCGTCCTCTTGATGCCATCGCCATGCAGAAACAGCTTTACTATGAGGTTTTTTACCGCGACTATATGGCATACAGTCGCATCGAGGCGGAAAATCTCGGGAAGGCGGGGGCCTCTCCGGATCATCGTGAGGCTGTGACGGCATTCTTGGAAAGACGCGAACCGAGCTTTAATCAGAAGGAAACAGGAACGAAATAGGGCGTTCGGATGCTTGCATCATAAAAAACAATGATAGAACACCGTAATATCGGAGATACAAAGCACCTGTCTTGTTTACAAGGCGGGTGTTCCGTTGTATAATAAACAGAAAGTATAGAATTGATACTTCTCCATAGATATTGTTTCTCGTTCGACGGAGGGGAAGAAATTCTTTGCTCATGTGTATATATTTTAATATTCGATGAAGTGCAGAAGCATTTCTAGGGAATCGCTGATAAAACAGTCTCTCAGATTGGCGTAGATTTTTTGTCCGCTTGATACAGCAAACCGGACGTATAGCGAGAGCTATGTCGAGGATTTGCTAACGATAAGCGGGCGAAAAAGATGCGTCAAGATGGTCGTGCCGAATTTATCGGCGCTTCTCTAAAGAGAGGAGAGCAGTACTATGGCAAAAAAGATGAAGACGATGGACGGAAATACCGCCGCGGGCTATATTTCCTATGCCTTTACGGACGTGGCAGCGATCTATCCGATCACGCCCTCGTCGCCGATGGCGGAGTATGTCGACAGCCTTGCTGCCAAAGGAATGAAAAATATCTTTGGACAGAAGCTGCGTCTGATTGAGATGCAGTCGGAGGCCGGTGCTGCAGGTGCTGTCCACGGGTCTCTGCAGGCGGGTGCGCTGACGACGACCTACACAGCATCGCAGGGTCTTCTGCTGATGATCCCCAATATGTATAAAATTGCAGGTGAGCTGCTGCCGGGCGTGTTCCACGTCAGTGCACGCGCCATTGCCGCCTCCTCGCTGAACATTTTCGGCGACCATCAGGATGTCATGGCAGCGCGTCAGACAGGTGTTGCCATGCTCGCCGAGTCGAGCGTGCAGGAGGTCATGGATCTCTCTGCAGTAGCGCATCTCGTCGCCATCAAGGGACGTGTGCCGTTCATCAACTTCTTTGACGGATTCCGCACCTCGCATGAGATCCAGAAGATCGAGGTCGTGGACTATGCTGACCTCGCGAAGATCCTCGACTGGGATGCCGTTGAGGCGTTCCGCCGCCGTGCGCTCAACCCGGATCATCCGGTGGTGCGCGGCACGGCACAGAACCCTGATATCTACTTCCAGGGGCGTGAGGCGGTCAACCGTTACTATGATGCCATTCCTTCCCTCGTTGAGGAAGCAATGGCACAGATGGCAAAGATCACAGGCCGTGAGCACCATCTCTTTGACTACTACGGCGCACCTGATGCGGACCGCATCATCATTGCGATGGGCTCGGTCTGCCAGACGGCGGAGGAGGTCGCAGAGTATCTCAATGCACAGGGCGAGAAGGTCGGACTGCTGTCCGTTCATCTCTATCGTCCGTTCTCCGTCGAGCATTTCTTCAAGTATCTCCCGAAAACGGTGAAGAAGGTTGCTGTCCTCGACCGCACGAAGGAGCCGGGTGCCCTTGGCGAGCCGCTCTACCTCGATGTCAAGGCGGCGTACTATGGCTCAGGCATGGATCCCGTCATCGTCGGCGGCCGCTATGGTCTCGGCGGCAAGGATACGACGCCGGATCAGATTTTTGGCGTCTACGAGGAGCTGAAGAAGAACGAGCCGATGCACGGCTTTACGCTCGGCATCGTCGATGATGTGACGAACCGCAGCCTGAAGCCCGCACACAGAGATGTCAACCTCACGAAGGAGGGGACGACGGCGTGCAAGTTCTGGGGACTCGGCTCGGACGGCACGGTCGGCGCGAACAAGAGCGCGATCAAGATCATCGGCGACAAGACGGATATGTATGCGCAGGCATACTTTGCCTACGACTCGAAGAAGTCGGGCGGCATCACGATGAGTCACCTGCGCTTTGGCAAGTCGCCGATCATCAGCCCGTATCTCATCAACCGTGCGGACTTTATCTCCTGTTCGCAGCAGTCCTATGTACGTCAGTATGACCTGCTCGCAGGACTCAGAAAGGGCGGCACGTTCCTGCTCAATACGTTCTGGTCGGATGAGCAGCTGGATACGCATCTGCCCGCATCAATGCGCCGCTTTATCGCACGCAACGACATCCAGTTCTATACGGTGGACGCCGTTCACATCGCGCGTGAGCTCGGACTTGGCGGACGCTTCAACATGGTCATGCAGTCCGCGTTCTTCAAGCTCGCCAACATCATTCCGCTCGACGATGCAGTCAAGTATCTCAAGGATGCGGTTGTCACCTCCTACGGCAGCAAGGGCGAGAAGGTCGTCAACATGAACAATGGTGCGATCGACAAGGGCATCGAGGCGCTGCATCGCGTCAATGTTCCTGATGCGTGGAAGGATGCTGTGGACGAAGAGGTGCCGGTCAACGAGAAGACGCCTGCATTCATCACGAACGTCCAGAATGTCATGAATCGTCAGGAGGGCGACAAGCTCAAGATCTCCGAGATCCTCAGCATGGAGGACGGTACGTTCCCCGTGGGCGGTACAGCCTATGAGAAGCGCGGCACGGCGATCTCTGTCCCCGTATGGCGCCCTGAGAAGTGTATTCAGTGCAACCAGTGCTCCTTTGTTTGTCCGCATGCGACGATTCGTCCGATCCTGACGACGGACGAGGAGCTTGCGGCAGCACCTGAGGGGATGCAGTCTGTGAAGTCGCGTCCCGCAAAGGGAATGAACCTCACCATCGCCGTCTCGACACTTGACTGCCTTGGCTGCGGCAACTGTGCACAGGTCTGCCCGGGCAAGGCACTTGATATGACCCTGCTCGATGACAAGCTCCGCGATGCGCAGAAGTACTTTGACTACGGTGTCGATACGACGAAGGTCGCGGTCAAGAATGTCCCGATGAAGAAGACAACGCTGATCGGCTCGCAGTTCGAGCAGCCGCTCTTTGAATTCTCGGGGGCGTGCGCAGGCTGCGGTGAGACACCGTATGCCAAGCTCATCACGCAGCTCTTTGGAGACCGCATGATGATCGCCAATGCAACGGGCTGCTCCTCCATTTGGGGCGCCAGTGCACCTGCCATTCCGTACACGAAAAACCAGAAGGGCTGCGGTCCTGCATGGGCGAACTCCCTGTTCGAGGACAACGCAGAGTATGGTCTCGGTATGCTGCTCGGCACAAAGTCGGTACGTGAGTCGCTCGCTGCCGCTGTGACGGAGGCGCTGGAGGCCAAGAAGGGCTCGGCGGAGCTCCAGGCGGCGATGCAGCTCTGGCTCGAAAAGCGCAACAGCGGTGAGGGAACGCGCGACCGCGCCGACCTCCTGCGCGAGCTGCTCGAGAAGGAGAAGGGGACGGACGAGCTCCTCTGCCGCATCTACAGTGACAACGACTACTTTGTCAAGCGTTCGCAGTGGGTCTTCGGCGGTGACGGCTGGGCATACGACATCGGCTACGGCGGTGTGGATCACGTGCTCGCCTCGGGCGAAGACATCAACATCATGGTCTTTGACACGGAGGTTTACTCCAATACGGGCGGTCAGGCGTCGAAGTCCACGCCGGCGGCGGCGATTGCAGAGTTTGCTGCAACGGGCAAGAAGACGAAGAAGAAGGATCTCGGCATGATGGCGATGTCCTATGGCTACGTCTACGTTGCCCAGATCGACATGGGCGCCGATCAGAATCAGGTGCTGAAAGCGATCAGCGAGGCGGAGGCATATCCGGGACCCTCGCTTATCATCGCGTACTCGCCGTGCATCAATCACGGCATCCGCAAGGGCATGGGCTGTGCTCAGCTTGAGGGCAAGCTCGCCGTGGAGTGCGGCTACTGGGCGAACTATCGCTACAACCCGCAGCTTATCGAGACAGGCAAGAATCCGTTCAGCCTCGATTCGAAAGAGCCGGACTTCTCGAAGTTCCGTGAGTTCCTGCTGGGTGAGAACCGCTACATCAATCTCCAGCGCAGCTTCCCCGAGGCGGCGGATGCACTCTTTGAGAAGACGCAGAAGGACGCGGAGACGCGCTACAACAACTACAAGAAACTTGCAGGCAAGGCATAAGGACGTACCGGATTTTCTCGTACACTTTGCTGCTCCTGCTGAGAAAAACTGCCGTGCTGTCACGGCAGTTTTTACTTGACATATCATTAACATAGAAATATAATATGCAAACAATGTTTTTGGAGATCGCTGATCTGCTCAGTATCATCTTACCAGCGATTTCTTACATCTTGGGATATGGAGGAATTCTCTATGGCAGATCAACATAAACATACGCCTCATGATGAGGTGGAACAGCAGGCGCAGGCGGCGCTCTCTGCCGCGAAGCTCAGCGGGCAGAAGCGTCAGCTCGCACTGTGGATCGCGGCGCTCATCGTCGGCGGCATTCTTGGCTGGGCGAACGTGCCCGCGCTGAACAACCTGTTCAGCTTTATCGCAACCGTCTTTACGCGCCTTTTCCAGTTCGTCGCCGTGCCGACGATTGCTCTTGCCGTCATCACGACGCTTGCCGCGCTTGGGACGAAGCGCGACACGGGGCGCATCTTTGCCCACGCCGTCACCTATACCCTGCTGACGACAATCTGTGCGGCGGCGGTCGGGCTGGCACTTTTCCTCTGGCTCGCACCTGTGAACCTGCCCGCCGATGTCGTCGGCGCGGGCGCATCGGATGTGCCGGGCAAGCTGGAGGGGCTGTCCTACTACGATCACTTTCTCTCCATCGTGCCGAACAATGTGCTCGCTCCGTTTGTCTCGGGCAACGTCCTCTCGGTCATGCTCGTTGCGGCTGCGGCGGGGCTCGGACTTGCCTTTGCCCCCAAGACGGAGAACCGTGAGATGCTCCTCAAGGGGATTCACGGTCTGCAGGAGCTGCTCTTCACGCTCATTCGCGCGCTGATCACTGTTCTGCCTGTGGGAATTCTCGCCTTTGCCGCACAGCTCGCGGCACAGATTGAGGCGGGCGTCATCATTGGCTCGCTCGGTGTCTATACCGCGGTTGTTATCGGCGGCAATCTGATTCAGTTCTTCGTTGTCATTCCGTTCTTCCTCGCTGTACGCGGCCTGAATCCCGTGCGCGTGTTCCGCCAGATGATGCCGGCGGTCGCGGTCGCTCTCTTTACAAAGAGCTCGGCAGGTACGCTCCCCGTGACACTCGCTTCTGCCGAGCAGCGTCTTAAGGCGCATCCTTCGGTGACACGTTTCGTCCTGCCAATCTGCACGACAATCAACATGAACGGCTGTGCTGCGTTCATTCTCGTGACCTCGCTCTACGTCATGCAGAATGCAGGGATGGAACTCTCGCTCGGCACGATGATCAGCTGGCTCTTTATCGCCGTGCTCGCCGCCGTCGGCAATGCGGGCGTTCCGATGGGCTGCTATTTTCTGACGCTCTCTCTCATGGCGTCGATTGGCGCACCGGTCGGGCTCATGGGGGTCATCCTGCCGATCTACTCGATCATCGATATGATTGAGACGGCGGAAAATGTCTGGTCGGATTCGGCTGTCTGCGCGATCACAAATCACGACCTTGAGGGAACTCTGTCGGATGAGGATGTGCCGGTTCCAAGCGTGTAAGTAAAAATATCATAGAACTGTTCTGCTGCGTGCGGAACAGTTCATTTTTAAAAAGAAGGAATCAGGCGTTCGCAAGTAGAATAAAAGAGGTATGGCAACACAGGAGTGGAGTTTTGCGACACATACAGCAGAGGAGCATCCTCATGAAAATACACGCTTTTATCGATGCAGAGAATATCAGTCAACGCCTGTTTATCGAGGGATGCAGCCGTCTGCAGGAAGATCATGAGCTCGTTCAGATCGATGTATTTGGAAAAGTCTGTCCCAAGTGGGCTGCTGGACACAACTACGTGCGCGCCTTCGTCGGAAAAAATAGTGCCGATACCTTTATGACGGCGGCCATTGTACGTGCAATCTACGAAGAAGCGGAGATCGGCGGGGTCGCCATATTTTCCCATGATCGGGATTTTCTGCCCGCCATCAAGGTAGTGACAGAACATAAGAAGCGCGTTTTTATGGTGGCGGCGCGTCAGATGCGTGAGGAACATCTCAAGCGGCTGGCGATCGACCTCGGACTGATTGACCGCATTGACATTGATCCCATGGGCGCCCACCTCGTATGTCATGCGATGCTTTCGTCCAAAGAGTTGAAAAAGTTGCAGGCGTATGATATGACGACGTGTTTTCTCAAGACACAGAGTGGGCTGCTCGAAGTCCCATTTGCACGCGGGATCGATATGAATCTCTTCTGCCGTCTCATCCCACTCACGGAGATACGGAAAGGGTATGGGAAAACGCGAAAAATGAAGGATATACTCGCCGAGAGTCACCTTTGTGTCCAACAGAATCGGGTGTATATCGACATAGATCGACTCTAAGGAATCATGGATCATCAGAGTTTTCCCGTTATTTACGGGGAAGGGGGACCGCATAAGCGGTATAAAGGGCACAAGAAAAACGGGCGAAAAAGATGCGTCAGGATACTTGTACGGAGTTTATCCGTGCTTCCCTAAGATATGAAAAGCCTCTGAAAGGAAATATTCAGAGGCTTTTCAGCGTTTTATCCTATATTTTTATTAATAACAAAATAAGGAGAGAACGTGATGATTTTTTACAGCAAAATCGCAGGATTGGCTCTTGGCATCAGTTTCCTCGGTATGACCGCTGTGCAGGCGTCGGTGCCGCAGGATGCGCTCGCTGCCGGCGGGATTGCATACGGTGCGTCGGAGAGCTATGTGCGCAGTATTTACGGCGCGCCGCGCGAGGTGGAGACGAAGTATGACTCCATGTACGCGGGCAGTCATGTGACCGAGTGGGAGTACGGCAGCGATTTTGACATCATCTTTGTGGACGGCGTCGTTCGGCAGATTGAGGTCGGTGCGCGCAACGGCATCTATACGCAGGATAACATCACGGTCGGCAGTGATCTGAGTGCACTGATTGCGGCATACGGGCAGCCGGATGTGATCCATGGGGATGACTACATCTACCGCGTGGATGGGGATAACAGCGTCGGTCTTACCTTTGAAATCGAGCACGGCCGCGTTGCTGAGTTCTGCGTGGGCACAATCCGCTGAGGGAGAGATGGTCGGTGAAGATGCGAAAGAACGCAATGTATGCGGGAATTGCCATCGCAGGAGCCGCAGCTGTTCTTACCGCCTATTCTATGTTTCCGGGCTGTGCGGAAGAACCGCAGGACGGTACGCATAGCGGACATGTACCGATTGCACGTGAGTCTGTCAAAAAGACGTTGATGGCGGATGATGCGGCAAAGCGTGAGGCACAGCTGCTTCGCCAGCACCGTACAGAGGAGCAGACCTCGGCCGTTCGGCTGGAACGCAAATCACTGCTCCTCGGCGGCATCGCGTATGGTGCGGGGGACGCAGAGGTGCGTGCCAGCTATGGAACACCGCAGGAGACGACATCGCAGAAATCCATGCGCTATGCGGGCAAGGATATCGTTGCCTGCAGATATGAGGATGGCCTTCTCGTCGAGACGGTGGACGGTACAGTGCGCATGGTGCGCGTACGGTCGCACAATACCATTGCCTCCGGCAAGGGCGTACGCATCGGCACGCCCGTCGAGGAGCTGCGGCGTGTCTACGGCGAGCCGAGCATGATTTATGGAAAAGACTACATATATTTCTTCGAGGAGGATCCCACGGTCGGATTTGCCTTCTCCATCACAGACGATCATGTGTCGGAGATGCGGATGGGCGATCTGGGGCTTTGATGCGGCATGGACAGCACGTTGCAGTGTGGTTCATGCCGTATTTGCATTTGACGCTGTCTGTCTTTTTTGATATGATGCAGGGTATATTGCATAGCCCATGTGGGCAAATGGATGAGGAGTGGCAAAGATGAAGCTGGTTGTAACGATAGTCGGACGGGATCAGGTCGGTATTGTGGCGATGGTGAGCGGGATTCTTGCCGAGCAACGCGTCAACATCATGAATGTGAACCAGAATATTATGGACGGTTTTTTCAACATGGTGATGATTGCCGAGATGCCGGATGATGCAGAGATCAAGCTCAAGGAGCTGCAGGAGATTCTGCGGAAGAAGGGCGAGGAGCAGGGACTCGAGATCAAGGTTCAGCATCAGGAGATTTTCCAGGTCATGCACAAGATTTGAGCAAGGAGCGGCAGATTGATTACATTTGAGAACATCCGTGAAACCAATCGGATGATTACGGAAAACCGCCTCGATGTGCGTACCATTACGATGGGAATCTCCCTGCGGGACTGTGCCCATCCAAATCTCGAGAAGTTCTGTCAGAATGTCTATGAGAAAATCACGCGCTCAGCGGAGTATCTCGTTCAGACGGGCGAGGACATCGAGACGGAGTACGGCATCCCCATCATCAATAAGCGTATCTCGGTCACGCCCATCGGGATTGCAGCGGATGCGTGTCAGACGGATTCCTTCGTCCCTGTGGCAGAGGCGCTCGACCGCGCGGGCAAGGCGGTCGGGGTCAACTTCATCGGCGGATTTTCGGCACTCGTCGAAAAGGGCATGACGCACGGCGACCGCGTGCTCATCGACTCCATTCCGCAGGCGATGGCAGCGACGGATATTGTCTGCTCGTCGGTCAACATCGGCTCGACGAAGGCGGGCATCAATATGGATGCTGTGCGCGAGATGGGCGATGTGATCAAGCGCACGGCGGAGCTGACGCGCGAGCAGGAGGCGCTCGGCTGCGCCAAGATCGTCGTGTTCTGCAACGCACCCGGAGATAATCCCTTCATGGCGGGCGCTTTCCACGGTGTTGCCGAGGGCGACCGCGTCATCAATGTCGGGGTCAGCGGCCCCGGTGTGGTCAAGCATGCCCTTGAGGATCTGAAGGGCGCGGACTTCACGGAGATCGCCGAGACAATCAAGCGTACGGCGTTCAAGATCACGCGCGTGGGACAGCTCGTCGCGCGTGAGGCGTCACGCCGCCTTGGCGTCCCGTTCGGCATCATCGATCTCTCTCTGGCGCCGACCTCGGAGGTCGGAGACAGTGTGGCGCGCATCTTGGAGGAGATGGGGCTCGAGGCGTGTGGGGCACCCGGTACGACGGCGGCACTCGCACTCCTCAACGATGCAGTCAAGAAGGGCGGACTGATGGCGACCTCTCATGTCGGCGGCCTGTCAGGGGCGTTTATTCCCGTCAGTGAGGATGAGGGCATGATCGACGCCGTTCAGCGCGGCAGTCTTTCCATCGAGAAGCTCGAGGCGATGACCTGTGTCTGCTCGGTCGGACTGGATATGATCGCGATTGAGGGCGATACGCCTGCCAGCACGATTGCCGGCATCATTGCGGATGAGGCGGCGATCGGCATGGTGAACAACAAGACGACAGCGGTGCGCGTCATTCCCGTGCCCGGGAAAAAGGTGGGGGAGACGGTCTCCTTCGGTGGGCTCCTAGGTTACTCGCCCATCGTCCCCGTCCGCAGTGCCTTCAGCTCGGCGGCGTTCATTGCACGCGGCGGGCGTATCCCGGCGCCGACGCGCGCCCTGACGAACTGATGCGCGTCACGAAGGCCGTTAAGGTGGAGCAGCTGCGTATCCTGCGGTCCCTCTATCCGAATGCAAAGCCCGCACTCACATTCCAGACGCCGTTCGAGCTCCTCATCGCCGTCATCCTTTCGGCACAGTGTACGGATGCACGCGTCAATGTGGTGACGGGACGGCTCTTTCCAAAGGCAAATACGCCTGCTGCGATTGCTGCGCTCGGACAGGCCGCACTTGAGGCGGAGATTCATGACTGCGGATTTTTCCGCATGAAGGCGAAGCACATCATAGAGACCTGTCATATCCTGCTGAATGACTACGGCGGCGAGGTGCCGGCGGACTTTGAGGCGCTGCAGAAGCTCCCGGGCGTCGGACGCAAGACGGCGAATGTCGTGATGAGCGTTGCCTTTCATACGCCCGCCATCGCCGTGGACACGCACGTGTTCCGCGTGGCGAACCGCCTGCGCCTTGCGGTCGGTACGACGCCGCTCGAGGTGGAGAAGGGGCTGCAGAAGGCGATTCCACGCGCGGATTGGAGCGACGCACATCATTGGCTGATCCTGCACGGCAGACAGGTCTGCAAGGCGCGCAAGCCGCACTGCGATACGTGTGCTCTCGCAGCAGTCTGCCCGAGTAGCACGGCATAGGATACGGGGAAGAGAGGAGGTATATGCGTGATCTATCGCAAGGCGAAATTTGACGACGTTGAGCCGATCTATCAGCTCGTACGGGACTATGCGGCGCAGGGGGATATGCTGCCGCGCTCGCGCAATACGCTCTATGAGAACCTGCGCGATATTGTCGTCGCTGAGGAGAACGGTACCGTCGTCGGTGTCGGGGCACTGCGCATCATGTGGGATCGTCTCGCCGAGGTGTGCATGATGGCGATTGCACCGACGCATATACGACAGGGGATCGGCGCAGAGATCGTGCGCTGCCTCCTCGATGAGGGGGATACGCTCGGCATTGAGAAGTTTTTTACTCTCACCTACAAGCCGGCATTTTTTGAGACCCTAGGCTTCCTCCGCATCAGCAGGGAGGAGCTGCCGCAGAAAGTTTGGAAGGAATGCATCGACTGCCCCAAGTATCCGAACTGTGATGAAATCGCCATGATAAAGGTATGACGGAGGTACGCTATGATCGTCGTTATGAACGCAGGAGCTACGCAGGAGAACATCGACCATGTGATCGCCAAGATTGAGCAGGCAGGACTGCGCACGCATCTCTCGAAGGGAGAGGACCGTGTCATCATCGGGGTGATCGGGGACAAGCAGCTCATTTCAGGGCTCGAAATGAATATGATGGAGGGCGTCGAAAAGACGGTGCGCATCACGGAGAAGTACAAACTCGTCAGCCGCGAGTTCCACCCCGAGAGCAGCATTGTCTACGTGTCGGGCTTCCCTGTCGGAGGTGAGCAGCTGGCAATCATGGCGGGACCGTGCTCCGTCGAGAGCTACGATCAGGTCTATGACGCTGCGGTCAAAGTCAAGGCGGCGGGAGCACAGTTCCTGCGCGGCGGCGCGTTCAAGCCGCGTACGAGCCCGTACGACTTTCAGGGGCTCGGCGAGGAGGGGCTGAAGATCCTGCGCGATGTCGCGGATAAGACGGGACTCCGCGTTGTTACGGAGGTTGTGGACAAGGACGACATCGGACTCGTCTCGGAGTATGCCGATCTCCTGCAGGTCGGTGCGCGCAATATGCAGAACTTCCAGATGCTCAAGGCACTTGGCAAGACGCAGAAGCCTGTGCTCTTCAAGCGCGGGCTCTCCGCAACGATCAGCGAGTGGCTGAACGCGGCGGAGTATATTGCGGCGGGCGGCAACGAGAACATTATCTTCTGTGAGCGCGGCATTCGTACGTATGAGACCTATACGCGCAATACGATGGATCTCAACGCGATTGCAGCACTCAAAGAGCTGACGCATTTCCCCGTTATTGCCGACCCCAGTCATGGGACGGGTCGGTGGCAGATGGTGCGCCCGTTGGCGCGTGCCTCCGTCGCCGTCGGCGCGGACGGGCTCATCATCGAGGTGCACTGCCGTCCCGAGCTGGCACTTTCCGATGGCGATCAGAGCTTGATCCCGCGCAACTTTGAGATGCTGATGGATGAGGTGCGGCAGATTGCTCCTGCCGTTGGGCGGCGCGCATGACGCGGACGAAGCTTGCCATCATCGGCGTCGGACTGATCGGCGGCTCACTCGGGCTGTGCCTCAAAGAGGCTCTCGGTGACGAGATCTACATTACAGGGCTCTGCC
Organism: Centipeda felix; assembly: GCF_900186465.1. Lineage (GTDB taxonomy): Bacteria > Bacillota > Negativicutes > Selenomonadales > Selenomonadaceae > Centipeda > Centipeda felix. The sequence continues at coordinate 266,255 of NZ_LT891957.1, read as the reverse complement.
GTTCGGAGCAGTCCATGCGCGCAGCGATGGACTGCGGTGCAGTGGACTATGCAGGGGCGGATCTGGCGAAGGTAGTCGGGGATGCGGACATCGTGTACCTCAGCCCGCCCGTCCTCCAGATTGTTCCGATGGTACAGAAGATCCTGCCGTATCTGAAACGCGGTGCGATCCTGACGGATGCAGGCAGTACGAAGGGCGAACTCTATCGGCAGCTGCATGAGATCCTGCCGGCGGATATCTACTATATCCCGGGGCATCCGATGACGGGACGCGAAAAGAGCGGCGTAGCGGCGGCGACAAAGGATCTCTTTGCCCATAAGGCGTACGTCATCATCGACGATCCGGCCGTCTCGCAGGAGGTCAAGGAGCGTCTGATGGATGTCCTGCGCCTCACGCGTGCCCGATTTACGACACTTGATCTCGCACAGCACGACCGCTGTGCCGCGGTCATCAGCCATGTGCCGCATCTCGCGGCGGCAGCCCTCGTCACCCTCCTCAACCGCAGCGGGGATGATCTCTCCTCCTGCCTGAAGCTCATCGGCGGCGGGTTCAAGGACACGACGCGCATCGCCTCCTCGAATGCCGATATGTGGGCGGACATCTGCATGACGAACGCGGAGGCGATCACGGATGCCCTGCGCGAGCTGCAGACGATCATGGGGGAGGTCATCACGGCCATTGATGCAGGAGATCGACAGGCGATCCACGACTATTTTTCCGCTTCGAAGGCACGCCGTGACAGTATCCTCCACGATGCAGAGCAGAAATTTGATACGAATTAGTGGAAAATCTTCTCTTACCCCTTTTTTTTAGAACGTATATATGCTATGATATCAATAATAGTATGTATGCGGACCTGTCAGGGGGTATCACGGTGAAGAAGACAAGAATATCCACGCGGCGGCAGTCGGAGATCTTGGACTACATCAAGGAGTTCTTGGTGGAGAAGGGGTATCCGCCCTCGGTTCGTGAGATCGGTACGGCGGTCGGGTTGAAATCCAGTTCGACGGTGCACCGCTATCTGTCGATGCTCGAGGAGAACGGCATGATTCGCCGTGATGCAACGAAGCCGCGCGCGATCGACATCATGGGGGAAAATCCGTGGGGGCGTACGATCCCCGTACCGCTGGTCGGTGTTGTGACGGCGGGCGAGCCGATCCTCGCCGAGCAGAACGTGGAGGATGTATTCTCCTTCCCGCGCGGGCTTCTCGGGACGGCGGAGGATGTGTTCATGCTCCGCATCCAGGGGGATAGCATGATCAACGTCGGCATCTTCGACGGTGATTTCGTGCTCGTGCGTCAGCAGCCGACAGCGAACAACGGCGATATCGTCGTGGCGCTCGTCAACGGTGAGTCGGCGACAGTGAAGCGTTTTTTCCGTGAAAAGACCTGCATCCGCCTGCAGCCCGAGAATGATTCCATGGAGCCGTTCTACGAGACGGATGTCCAGATTCTCGGCAAGGTGATTGGGCTCTATCGTAATATTTGACAGGACACTGGGGAGCACTGTGTAAAATGCACGGTGCTCCCTTTTCATTTTGTCGGCAGAGTGTTATAATAAATCAGTTTTTCTTCGATAAAGGAATCACTGATAAAATGAGGTCTGCCAGATTGGCGTAGATTTTTTCGTCCGAACGAGGTGGAAAACCGGACGCAGAGTGGTGCTCTGTGGAGGATTTTCCGCCGAAGTGCGGGCAAAAAAGATGCGTCAAGATGGTTGTACCGAATTTATCAGTGCTTCCTAAATTTCTTGTTTTGGACGGAGACGATGTATGGCGACAGAACTGCGCAGCGGATATACGACAGGTGCATGCGCGGCGGCAGGGGTCAAGGCGGCGTTCCTCTTCCTGCAGGGGAAGGCGTGGAATGAGATTTCCCTCACAGCACTGGACGGAACGCCGCTGACGATTCCCGTTAAGGCGGTCACACGCACGGAGGACGGGATCTGTGCAGAGGTCGTCAAGTTCTCGGGCGATGATCCCGATATCACGAACGGCGTTTCCGTCTTTACGACGGTCAGGCTGTGCGATGATGCAGGCGGAATTGTGTTCCGTGCAGGCGAGGGTGTCGGCACGGTGACAAAGCCGGGGATGAGCCTTCCTGTCGGTGAGCCGTCGATCAATCAGGGGCCGCGTGCGCTCATCCGACGTGTTGTCACTGAGATGACGGGGCGGGAGGATGTTGGCGCAGAGGTGACGATTGCCATCCCGGCCGGGACAGAACTGGCAAAGAGAACGCTCAATCCCGTGCTCGGCATAGAGGGCGGCATCTCCGTGATCGGTACAACGGGCGTGCTTCGCCCCATGTCGGAGGAGGCGTTCAAGGACTCCCTTGTTCCACAGATCGATGTGGCACGTGCGGCGGGGGAGGAGGTGCTCGTCTTTGTTCCCGGGAAGATCGGGCAGCGGATTGCCCTCTCTCTGGGGATTTCGCAGAAGGCGATTATTGAGACGAGCAACTTTATCGGCTTTATGCTGGAGCGCGCCGCCGAGCGCGGTACAAAGGGTGTACTGATTCTCGGTCATACGGGCAAGCTCGTGAAGATTGCCGCCGGCATTTTCCATACACATAACCGCATGGCGGACGCACGGCTGGAGACGCTCGCGGCGTATGCTGCCGCTGAGGGGCTCAGCCAGACGGATGTGCGCGCCGTACTGGCATCGAATACGACGGAGGATGCCTTGGCGGTGATCGCGTCGGCAGGGCTCGCTGAGCGGGTCTGCGCGGTGATCGCCGCACGCGTGCGTATCCGTGCGGAGCGGTATCTCTTCGGGAAAATGAAGGTCGGTGCCGTCATGGTGAATTTCGCGGGGGAGATCCTCGGTGTGGATGAGCAGGCGCGGGCTTTTGCCGATGCCTGCGGATGGAGACTGAACGCATGAGACATACGATCACCGTCGTCGGCATCGGCCCCGGCGACCCCGCCTATCTTCTGCCGCAGGCACGGGCGGCGATCCATGACGCGCGCGTCCTCGTCGGCGGGCGGCGCGCGCTCGCCGATCTTGCTCCTGCGGGGGTACGTACGCATGCGATCGGAGCGGATATTGCAGAGGTGCTGACCTTTATCCGGGATGCGCTCCGCGACGATGATGTGGTGGTCATGGTCTCGGGAGATCCCGGCTACTACTCGATGCTGGATGCTCTGCGGCGGACGTTCCCGCCCGAGCAGATGGCTGTGATCCCGGGCATCAGCTCGCTCCAATTTGCCTTTGCGCGGCTCGCCCTGCCGTGGCACGATGCGCGTCTGCTCAGTTTTCACGGGCGCGAGCCGCGGGCAGAGGAGCTCGCGCGTACGGCAGATGCCGTGCTCGGGATGCTGACGGACGGGAAGCACAACTCGCAGACCATCGCGCAGCGCCTGCTCTCATCAGGCTGGCGTTCAGATGACATGATGTATATAGCGACGCGCCTTTCCTATGCGGATGAGAACATTGTTCGGACGACGCTGGGAGATGCGGCGCGTGATGAAGGAATTGGGCACGGCGTGATTATCGTCTGTGCGGTGAAGGAGGATGATGCATGAATCTCGGCATAAAAGATGACGCTTTTGTGCGCGGTAATGTGCCTATGACAAAAGAGGAGATACGCACTCTCACGCTCGTCAAGGCGCAGATTGCTCCCGATGCTGTCGTCTATGATGTCGGTGCGGGGACGGGCTCACTCTCGGTGGAGGCAGCGCGTCTTGCGCCGCAGGGGCATGTCTACGCCATCGAAAAAAATCCCGAGGGAATCGCCCTCATCAAGGAGAATGCGGCACGTTTTTCCACGCCGAACCTCACGGTGATCGAGGGGGCGGCTCCCGCCGCGCTGGATGGGCTTCCCCATCTCGATGTCGCTTTGATCGGCGGCAGCGGACGGCGTCTGCCCGAGATTCTGGACATCATCGGAACGCGGATGAACAGCGGCGGACGCATCGTGACAAATGCGATTACGATGCAGACGGTCGCCGCCTGTCTGGATTATTTCCATGCGCATGCGGAGCTCTATACCTACGAGGCTATACAGGTGCAGATCAGTCGGTTGGAACGCGTCGGTCCCTACGATATGGCAAAGGCACTGAATCCGATTTATATCATTACGGCACAGAGAAAGTGAGGAATACATGATTCATATTGTCGGTGCGGGTCCCGGTGACCCTGAGCTCATCACGGTGAAGGGCGCACGCTATCTGGCTGAGGCGGATGTCGTTATCTATGCCGGCTCGCTCGTGAACCCCGCCCTCCTCGATTTCTGCAAGGAGGAGGCGGAGATCCACAACTCGGCGCACATGACGCTTGATGAGGTCATTGCGGTGATCGCGCGTGCGGAGACGGCAGGGAAGATGACCGTGCGTCTCCATACGGGTGATCCTGCGATCTATGGGGCGATTCAAGAGCAGATGGACGCGTGGGAAAAGCGCGGCTTTTCCTATGATGTTGTGCCGGGCGTCAGTTCCTTTCTCGGGACAGCGGCGGCGCTGCGGCAGGAGTATACCCTGCCTGGCATCTCACAGACGGTCATCATCACGCGCAACGAGGGGCGCACACCCGTGCCGGAGCGCGAGAAGCTGCGCAGTCTCGCTGCACACCATTCGACGATGTGTATTTTCCTCTCGATCACGATGATCGAGGAGGTGGCGGCAGAGCTGACAGCGGGCGGGTATGAGCCGACGACCCCCGTCGCCATTGTGCAGCGCGCAACATGGCCGGAGCAGAAGATCCTGCGCGGTACGCTTGCGACGATTGCGGAGCAGGTGAAGGCGGAGGAGATCGACCGCACGGCGATGATCGTGGTCGGCGACTGCCTCGATGCGGTGTATGAGCCGTCGCGGCTCTATGCTGCCAATTTCTCGCACATGTTTCGGGATGCAAAGCAGTGAGAGCTGCTGTCTTTGCCTTGACGGACGGCGGAGCTGCGCTTGCGGCGCGTCTGTGTGCCGCCCTTGACGGAGAGGCGCAGCTCTATTTGCCGGAGCGGCTGAATGGCAGTGCACCAACGGCAGGACATACTGCCTGTTTTGCCCATCTGTCCGCGGCGATTACGACGGCGTTTTCACGCTATGATGCACTCGTCTGTGTCATGGCGACGGGGATTGTCGTGCGTACGCTTGCCCCCTGTGTCCGCAGCAAACTGTACGACCCCGCCGTGATCGTTTTTGACGAGCAGGGGCGGCATGGCATCAGTCTCCTTTCGGGCCACGTCGGCGGGGCGAATGATCTGACGCGCACGCTTTGTGCGGCGGTGGGCGCGGATCCCGTCATTACGACGGCAACGGATGTGACGGGTGTGCTCGCTCCCGATGCTGTCGCTGCGCGGCTTGCCCTGCGCCCTGTGCCAAAGTCTGCCATACAGGTGCTGAATACGGCGCTCATGGCAGGCGAGGAAGTGCACTACGATATCGACAGTGATCTGCCGCAGGCCGCCTTCTATGAGGCACAGCTGCGGGAGCAGGAGATCGGCGCACGGCTCTTTCGCGGCGAGGTTCCCCCTGCGGATGGAGCGAGCTGTCGCGTTGTCATCGTTGGGGCGGAGCATGTGCCTGCCACTGCGGAGGAGCGGACGCTCTATCTCGTTCCACGGCGCCTGATCGCGGGCGTAGGATGCCGTGCCGGTGTAACGGAGGCCCAGATTCTCCGCGCGTTGACGGAGGCATGTGGGATGATCGGACGGGAACCATCCGCGATCGATTGTTTTGCGAGCACCGAGGTCAAGCGTAATGAGACAGGGCTTCTCGCAGCCGCGCGGACGCTCGGCCGTGAGATTGTCTTTTTCCCGCAGGAGGAGCTTCGGCAGATGATTGAGGACTATGGTCTGACCGAATCGGATTTTGTGCGGAAAACAATCGGTGTCGGAAATGTATGTGAGGCGGCGGCACTCTGTGCAGCAGGCACGGAAGGCGGCCGCATGGCACTCGGAAAAACAGTATTTGGGAAAGTGACGGTGGCACTCCTATGGGAAAAATAAGTGTTGTGGGCATTGGCCCCGGCAGTACGGATGATATGACCTATCGTGCACATCGCACGATTGAGGAAGCAACGGCAGTTGTCGGCTACAGCCGCTATATCCAGCTGATCGCCGATCTGGTCGAAGGGAAAAAGGTGCTCGATACGGGCATGACGCAGGAGATCGATCGCTGCCGTGCGGCACTGGAGGAAGCAGCAGCGGGGGAGAATGTCGTCGTGATCTCAAGCGGCGATGCCGGCATCTATGGTATGGCCGGGCTGGTGCTCGAACTCCTCATGAAGATGGATGAGGATCTGCGTCCCGAATTCGGCGGTGTGATCCCGGGTGTCTCGGCAATGAGTGCGGCGGCAGGGCTCCTTGGCGCGCCGATCATGCACGACTTTGCCGTCATCAGTCTTTCCGATCTCCTCACGCCATGGGAGCTGATCCAGGAGCGTGCAGAGCTCGCGGCGAAGGGAGACTTCGTCACGGTGCTTTACAATCCGCGCAGCCATAAGCGCGTCGGCCAGATCCAGGCCGTGCAGGAGATCTTCCTGCATGAGCGCACGCCCGAAACGCCCGTCGGCATTGTGACGTCGGCGAGCCGTGAGGGAGAGAACGTGGTGATCTCAACCCTCGGTGCGTTTACCAAAGAGGACATCAATATGTTCTCGATTGTGATCATCGGCAACTCGAAGACGAAGCAGAACGGGCAGTGGATGATTACGCCGCGTGGCTATCAGAAGCGGGAGCCGGGACTGTGATCTTCACGGCAGCGGGGACGCAGGACGGGCGTGCCGTCGTCCGCCGTCTCTGCGAAGCGGGATACGACGTGACAGCATCTGTTGTGAGTTCCTACGGGGAGCAGCTGCTCGAGGCGCAGCGTGCGGCAGGCGGGCATCTGACGGTGCATGATACGCCGCTCAATGCGGATGAAATGGCGGCGTATTTTAGGACACATGACGTTCGCGTCTTTGTCGATGCGACGCATCCTTACGCTGTCAATGTTTCGCGCAACGCCATGGCGGCGTGTGCGGCGGCAGATGTTCCCTACATCCGCTACGAGCGCGATCTGAGCGATATCTCGTATGAGAAGGTGCATCTCGTACACTCCTATGAGGAGGCTGCGGAGACCGCGGCGGGCTTGGGGCGGCATATCTTTCTGACGACGGGCAGCCGCAATCTGGAGCGTTTCGTCCATGCAGCAGCGACGTTTGACTGCGTGCTCACAGCGCGCGTTCTGCCGACGGCGGAGGTCGTGGCACTCTGCGCGGAGCTGGGGCTGACGCCCGCGCAGATCATTGCGATGCAGGGGCCCTTTTCCCGTGCGCTGAACCGTGCCATGTACGAGAAGTACGAAGCAGACGTGATTGTGACGAAGAACAGCGGCACTGTCGGCGGGACGGATGCGAAGTTTCAGGCGGCGGAAGATCTCGGTCTGCCTGTCGTGGTGATCGACCGCCCCGTGCTTTCCTATCCGCATCTGGCCCATACGGCGGAGGAAGTTCTGACATTTGTTGCTGATATTTACGATAGAAAATAGGAGACCTTCATGGATTTTATCAAAGAGCCGATGACCATTGAAAATCGCAGTATGGAGCTGATCGCACCGCATCTGGCAGAGCTGCATCTCGACGAGCGTGAGACGAAGCTCTACTCGCGCCTCATTCACGCATCGGGAGATGTGGGCTATGCGCCCATTACACGCGTACACCCGCAGGCGATCGACGCGGCGATTGCCGCTCTGAAACGCGGGGTCGATATCTATACGGATGTCGAGATGGTGCGTACGGGCATCAACAAGAAGAAACTTGCCTCGTTCGGCGGTACGGTGCACTGCCTGGTGGCGGATCCCGATGTTGCCGCACGCGCAAAGGCGGAGGGGATTACGCGCTCAATGGTTGCCATGCGTACGTTTGGCAAGGATATGGACGGCAGCATCGTCGCCATCGGCAACGCACCGACGGCGCTCTTTGAGGTTCTGCGCCTGGTTCGTGAGGAGGGGATTCGCCCTGCCTGTATCGTCGGTATTCCCGTCGGCTTTGTCGGTGCGGCAGAGTCCAAGGCGGAGCTCGCCGCAAACGACATCGTTCCCTACATTACGGTCGAAGGGTCGAAGGGCGGCAGTCCGATTGCGGCGGCGGCAGTCAATGCGCTGATGTATATGATCGACAATACCCGTCCCTGAGGAGCACATCATGCAGTGGAATATTCCGCGCATTGTGATCGCGGCAACGCAGTCGGGGGCAGGAAAGACAACGCTGACGGCAGGACTGCTTGCAGCACTGCGGGCGCGCGGCCTTTCCGTACAGTCCTTTAAGGTCGGCCCCGACTACATCGACCTCGGCTATCACCGCATCGCAGGCGGGCGTACGGGGCATAATCTGGATACATGGCTTGTGCCCGAAGCACGGCTCGCGGAAATCTTTGCCCGTGAGTGCCGCGGCGCAGACATTGCCGTGATCGAGGGTGTGATGGGGCTGTACGACGGCGGCCGGCGCGGCATCAGTTCGACCGCCGCCATCGCAAAGGTTCTGGATGCGCCCGTGCTCCTCGTCATGGATGTCAAATCCGTCGGGGCTTCCGCTGCTGCGACAGCACTTGGCTTTCGCAGCTACGATCCAAGCATAAAACTCGCAGGTGTACTGCTCAACCGTCTCGGCAGCGGGACACATGAGGCGATGGTTCGCACGGCTATGGTGGGGATTGATATGCCCGTCTATGGGTCGCTGCGCCGCGATGCGTCTTTCGTTCTTCCCGAGCGGCATCTTGGTCTGACCCCCGTGGAGGAGCATGAAGCAAAGGCGATGATTCAGAGCCTTGGGACGTGCGTTGAGACGGGACTCGACATCGACCGCATTATGGCTCTGGCTAAGACGGCACCGCCCCTTTCGGCAGCAGCAGGGGGGGGAGAACGCCCACCGCAGCATCCGTGCCGCATTGCCGTTGCGCGCGATGAGGCGTTTTCCTTCTACTATGCGGCGAGTCTCGACGAACTCCGTGCATGCGGCGCGGAGCTGGTGGAGTTCAGCCCGCTGCACGATGCGGCACTGCCGGATGTGGACGGCATCATCATCGGCGGCGGCTTCCCTGAGATGTTTGCCGCAGACCTAGCGCAAAATACGGCAATGCGCGCTGCGATACGTGCAGCGTCGGAGGCGGGGATGCCCATCTACGCCGAATGCGGCGGCTATATGTACCTCATGCGCTCGATGGTGGATTTCGCGGGAGCAGAGCATGAGATGGCGGGGGTGTTCGCGGCGCGGGCGCGCATGACCGAACGCCTGCAGATGGTCGGCTACGTGGAGGCGGAGCAGACGGAGGATACGATACTTGGTGCGGCAGGGCTTATCCTGCACGGGCACGAGTTTCACTTTTCCGTCGAGGAGACGGAGGCGGAAGAGAGTGAGCTCCGTCCTTTCCGCTTAACGAAACTGCGCAGCGGCGCGCAGTATCCAGCAGGACATCGTCGGGGGAATACGCTCGGCAGTTATCTGCACCTGCACTTTGCAGGATGCCGCAGTGCGGCTGAGCATTTTGTGGAGGCGTGTCATCAATGGGGCAGATCATTCTCGTAACGGGCGGCGTCCGCTCGGGCAAATCCTCGTTTGCCGAACGCTGTGCGGCGCGCTGCGCCGCAGAGAGCGGCACGGCCGTCGCCTATATTGCGACCGCGCAGATCTATGATGCAGAGATGCAGCTGCGTGTCGATTTGCATCAGTCGCGCCGTCCGGCAGACTGGACGACCTACGAGGCACCGTTTTCCTCTGAGAACGCCATCCGGGAGGCGGGGCAGGCGCACGGCGTCATCCTCTTTGACTGTGTGACGATGTTTCTCAGCAACGATATGCTCCGGTATTCGGAGGAGGAACAGGAGCGCGACTCCTTTGCACGCCATGTCGAGGCGCGTATCCATGCGCTCATTCGTGCCGCTGAGGAAGCCGATGCGACGACAATTTTTGTCACGAATGAGGTGGGGGACGGGATCGTTCCTGCCAATCGCCTCGGGCGGCTCTATCGGGATATGGCGGGGCTTGCTAATCAGCAGCTCGCCCGTCACGCGGAAAAAGTCTATCTCGTCACCTGCGGCATTCCCGTTGATCTAAAAAAACTGGCGGAGGCGGTGTAAATGGCGAAGAGCATCATGCTGATGGGGACGAGTTCTCACGTCGGCAAGAGCATCCTGACGACGGCACTCTGCCGTATTTTTCATCAGCAGGGTAAGCATGTCGTGCCCTTTAAGGCACAGAACATGGCGCTGAATTCCTATGTCACGCTCGACGGGCGGGAGATGGGAAGGGCACAGGTCGCGCAGGCGGAGGCGGCGGGACTCGCCCCCGAAGTCGATATGAACCCTGTCCTCCTCAAACCGACGGGGAACGCGCAGTCACAAGTTGTCATCATGGGTGAACCGGTCGGCAATATGAGTGCTCGGGAGTACCACACGGGCTATTCGCTCAAGGCATGGGAGGCCGTTGAGGTGTCGCTGGATCGCCTGCGTGCCGCGTATGATCTGCTCGTGATCGAGGGCGCGGGCAGCCCCGCCGAGATCAATCTCAAGGCAAACGATATCGTCAATATGCGCGTGGCAAAGCATCTTCGCGCGCCCGTCCTCCTGATCGCCGACATCGACCGCGGCGGTGCGCTTGCCGCCCTTGTGGGGACGCTGGAACTGCTCGACGCGGAGGAGCGTGCGCTCGTCAAGGGCCTTGTCATCAACAAGTTTCGCGGTGACGTGAGCCTCCTGACGCCTGCCCTTGACTTTTTGGAAAAAAAGACGGGAAAGCCCGTCCTTGGGGTCATCCCGCACATCGACGCGCTCGGCATCGATGAGGAGGACTCCGTCTCCCTCGACGAGCAGCACTATGGCGATACGGCCGCCTTCGATGGGCAGCTGCGCATTGCGGTCGTTCGTACGCCGAAACTATCGAACTTTACGGACTTCGACGCGCTGGCGCACGAGCCGGATGTCGCGCTCTATTACGTGCGCACGCCAGAGGAACTGGGTCATCCGGATCTCATCCTCCTGCCGGGGTCGAAGAATACGACGGAAGATCTCCTCCATATCCGACAGGTGGGCCTCGCGGATGCCATCCGTGCGTGCGTCACGGCGGGGACGCCGCTCTTTGGGATCTGCGGCGGCTACCAGATGCTCGGGGAGAGGATCTCCGACCCGCTCCACACCGAGTCGGCGCATGATGCGGTGGAGGGGCTGGGGTATCTGCCGCTCACGACGACCTTTGCCGCGCGCAAGCATCTGCGGCAGGTCACGGCGGACTGTGCGGCGTTTCCCTTCTTGGGGGAGAACATCTCTGTGCACGGGATGCGGGGCTATGAGATCCACATGGGCGACACAAGATTTGCCGAGGAGGTATGCCGTCCGTTCCGTATCGTCCGTGCGGGCAATACAGAAGCGTCGGTATTGGACGGTGCGGTCTCGGCAGACGGAGGAGTCGTGGGCACGTATATCCACGGCATCTTTGACGACGATCATTTCCGTCGGGCAGTGCTCAACCGTCTGCGCGCGCGGCGCGGCATGGAGGAGCTTCCCATTCAGTACCGCTGCGGGGCGGAAAAGGAGCACGCCTATGACCGCCTGGCTGCGACGGTGCAGCGGAGTCTCGATATGGATAAACTGGCGGCGATCATTGCGGCAGGAGATGCACGATGATCACCCCGCCCATCGCCGCCATGGCGGCGTTTTTTCTCGATACGATAGCGGGGGATCCGCAGAACCGCCTGCATCCCGTCGCCTTTCTCGGGCGATTTATCGGATGGCTGGATCGGCACCTCTATCCATCCTATGGAGGAGACGGCAGGAAGTTCGCCATGGGGACTCTGCTGGTGCTGATTGTCCTCTCGATTTCCTACGCTGCGGCGGAGGGGCTGATCCTTGCCGCGCGGCATCTGCCTGTGGCATGGGGGGCAGATGTCCTCGAAATCATCCTGCTCTATTTCTGTATCTCTCCACGGTCACTGGCAAAGGCGGGGCATGAAATCTATGCCCTGCTCGACGGGGATAACCTTGTGGGTGCACGGGTGCGCGTCGGCTATATCGTCGGGCGGGATACGGCGGAGCTCGACGAGGAGGACGCTGCGCGCGCGGCGATTGAGACCGTCGCGGAGAATACAGTGGACGGAGTCATCTCGCCGCTTTTCTTCTTTCTCCTCGGCGGCGCACCGCTCGCCGTGCTCTATCGGGCAGCGAATACAATGGACTCCATGCTCGGCTACAAGAATGACCGCTATCTCTACTTCGGGCGCATGGCGGCGCGTGTGGACGATGTGCTGAACTATGTTCCCGCGCGCATCACGAGCATCCTCTTTGTGATGGCGGCCTTCCTCCTGCGCTATGATGCACGCAACGCGCTCTTTATCCTGCGGCGCGACGCGGCGGGGCATCCCAGTCCGAACGGCGGATATGCGGAGGCTCCTGTGGCGGGCGCACTGCACATCCGTCTCGGCGGCATCAACTACTACTTTGGACAAAAGCACTTCCGTGCTTATATGGGCGACGCCCACATGGACATTGCCCCCAAACACATCTTGGGCGCGGTACGGCTCATGTATACGGCGACGGTTCTCTTTCTGCTCTTTGCCTATTTGTTTTCGCTCTATCGTTAAGGATCGGTTCTATGCATTCTTTTTTGATCGGCCTTCAGTTTCTCACACGGATCCGCTTCGTCCGACAGACGGCGTGGACGGCGGAGGACTTTGGGCGCAGTACGCGTTTTTTCCCGCTGGTCGGGCTCGTGCTCGGCCTGTGCTACATGCTTGCGGCATGGGTGCTCATCTACTTCCTCGGCGTGCGGTCGCTGACGTGCGTCCTGATCCTCATCCTGCCGATTCTCCTGACGGGCGGCATCCATGCGGACGGTTTTATGGATACGGCGGACGGCATCTTCTCGGGGCGGGAGCGCGCACGTCAGCTCGAGATCATGAAGGACAGCCGCGCGGGCGCATTTGGCGTCGTTTCTTTCGTCATGCTCATGTTCGTGCAGTTTGCCCTGATCTCCGATATGCATCCGCTCCTCTTTGTGCCCGCGCTCTTCGTCATGCCAATCATCGGCAGGCTTGCCATGGTACTTGCGATCGCGCTCTTTCCATACGCCCGTGCGGAAGGTGTCGGAAAGACCTTTGCCGATATGGCAGATCGACGCACCGTTCTCATCGCTGCTGTGACGACGGCGGTGCTTGTCCTGCCGTGGGGCGTATTGGCGGCACTTTCGCTGCTGTTGGGCGTGCTCTTTGCCCTTCTTTTCTGCCGCACGATCACCAATATCCTCGGCGGAGTGACAGGTGATGTCTATGGTGCGGTCACCGTATTGACGGAGACTCTGGTTCTCGCCACCTTTTCCCTGGCATCAACACATCCGAACATTTGGGGGTTATTATGGAAATTATAGCAAAAGCGCCCGCGTCCTGCGGGGAGCTGATCGAGGGCTCTCTTGCGGGAACGCCGTTTCTTGTCACCGCACCGATCAGTATGTATGCGACGGCGACGGTCTCGGATGCGTTTACGGGGATACATGCACTGGGAACCAAGGCGCAGGAAGCACTGCGGCGGACGCTCGCTCACATCGGTGAGGAGGCGTTTCGCTTTGGCATCCGTCTTGAGACGGAGATCCCGCAGGGAAAGGGCATGGCATCCTCGAGTGCGGATATTGCAGCGGTCTCCTATGCCGCAGCGCGTGCATACGGACGGGAACTGACGGGACGCGAGATCATGGACATCGCCATCGCCATCGAGCCGAGCGACGGCATTGCCTTCGCGGGGCTTTCGCACGTCAGTCATACGACGGGGGAACTGTTCGGTCAGTACCATAATGTTCCGCTGCTCGGCGTCTCCATCTTCGATGCGGGCGGTGAGGTCGATACTATCGCCTACTATCAGAGCAAGGGCAATGCAGGCGACCAGGACGACGCCTATCGCGCTCTGCTGCATACAGTCGATCAGGCATTTGCCGTGAGTGGGGCAGAAAAAGAGCGCCTCCTCGGACAGGCGGCGACCGAGAGCGCACGGCGCAACCAGCAGCACCTAGAAAAACCGGAGCTGGAACGATTCATCACGGCGGCGCAGAGCAGAGGCGCGCTCGGTGTACTGGTGGCACACAGCGGTACGGTGGTCGGTGCACTCTGGGCATCCGATCTGTCGACGGCGGCGATCGACGCGCGTACGCATCAGCTGGCACAGGAATTTTACGGCACGTATGCCTTTATGCGTCAAGAACGGCTGATCTCGGGCGGCGTTGTCTGTGAGATTCGCGCATAGAAAACCATAGGAAGGGGAAGGGAAATGACGGAAATCATCATCATACGTCATGGGGAGACCGAGTGGAATAAGACGGGACGTTTTCAGGGACAGTCAGATGTGCCGCTCTCACCGGAGGGACACGCACAGGCAGCACTGCTTGGACAGCATCTCGACGTCGGCCATGCAGATGCGTTCTATGCGAGTGACCTCATACGGACGATGGAGACGGCGGCACCGCTTGCAGCGCGGCTCGGTCTGACCGTTGTACCCGATCCTGCTCTGCGCGAACTTCACTTCGGGGCATGGGAAGGGCGCTTCTTCAGTGAGATCAACACCGAGGATCCCGAGACGCTGAAGCATTTTTACCGTGATCCGGAGCATGCGAATATTCCGGACAGTGAGGACTTTTCCGTGTTCCAAAAGCGCATCGCAGGGCGTGTGCGCACGATCGCCGCAGAGCATCGAGGCGAGCGCGTCATCATCGTCTCGCACGGTGCGGCAATCCGCATTCTGATCGCCGATATACTTGCCATGCCGATCCGCTCGATCTGGCACGTTTCTCAGCTCAACACGGCGGTTAACTGCATCCGCTTCGAGGACGACGGTTTTGCTGTATTGACGCGCATGAACGATGTGGCACATTTGCGTGCGGGAACGGTACAATGAGCGTCCTCGCCGTCGGGCTTGGCGGAGCGGTCGGAGCGATTTTGCGCTTTCTGTTGGGACAGATCGTGCCGAAAATCGGGAGCGGTTTTCCTCTTGCCACGTTTGCTGTCAACGTCCTTGGCTGTTTCGCCATCGGCGCTGTCGTCGGCATGGCGGGACGTCAGAGCGGCCTTGACCCGCGCCTTGTCCTCTTCCTCCAGACAGGGATATGCGGCGGCTTTACGACATTCTCCACCTTTTCGTTGGAAACGCTTTCTCTCATCGAGAACGGAAAGCTCGCCGTTGCTCTTGCCTATATCGCGCTGAGCATCGTGTTCGGCATCCTTGCCCTCCTTCTGGCAAAACATCTGGTGAGCGGGTGGGAATAGGGGCTGTCCAATCTCCGTCTTGACAACTGCCCTTTTGATATGCTATTATCCCCTAATGTAGGCGTATAGCCTGTTTGGGCGAAAGCCCATCCCCAACCGCACGGCGAGGTCACACAATCGGCGCTGCCGAACCGCAGCCGGCGAGTAACGTGATAGGGAGGTGTTTTCATGTATGCAATCGTAAAGACGGGCGGCAAGCAGTACAAGGTCGCTGAGGGCGATACCATTTTTGTGGAGAAGCTCGAGGCGGGTGAGGGCGAGGCTGTCGTTTTCGATCAGGTTCTGACCGTTGTCAACGGTGCAGATGTCAAGATCGGCCGTCCGATGGTGGACGGTGCGAAGGTGACGGGCAAGGTCGCGGCACACGGCAAGGGCAAGAAGATCCTGGTCTTCAAGTACAAGGCGAAGTCGAACTATCGCAAGCGTCAGGGGCATCGTCAGCCGTTCACGAAAGTCGTTATCGAGAAGATCGAGGGCTAATCCGTGATTTCGGTCAAGATCTTCGTGAATGAAGATGGGATGATCGACGGTTATGCTGTTTCAGGGCACAGCGGAACGGCGGCACGCGGACAGGATATTGTCTGTGCCGGTGTATCTGCGCTCACGCAGTCCGCGCTTCTCGGAATAATGGAGCATCTGCATCGCGCCGTCACCTATGACATTGCGAGCGGCAACCTCCGTGTGCGGCTCTCTGAACCGCCGGATGAACGCAGTGAAGCGATTCTGCGAACCATGTGGATGGGACTCGCAGAGATTGAAAAGATCAGCCCGAAAGGCATTCAGATTCAGGCAGTAAAGGGGTGAATAATTTGTTCTCGTTTGATTTGCAGCTTTTTGCACATAAAAAGGGTGTCAGCTCGACGCGCAATGGACGTGACAGCCATTCGAAGCGCCTTGGCGTGAAGGAGCAGGCGGGCACGCATGTGACGGCAGGCAGCATCATCGTACGTCAGCGCGGTACGCATTTCCATCCGGGGCACAATGTCGGCATCGGCAAGGATGACACGATCTTTGCAAAGATTGACGGCAAGGTCGCCTTTGAACGCAAGGGACGCCATCAGCGTCAGATCAGCGTATATCCGCTCGCGGGCGCAGCGGTCTAAGCACGGAAGTTTGATATGCAGAGATGCCTGTACTCTCTAGTACAGGCTCTTTTAGAAGCTGTTTTCGCAGGTGAGAGTGCACTTGCGAAAACAGCTTATTGTGTAAAGAGGGAGGAGGGACGTATGCAGTTTATCGATCGTGCCCAAATCACGGTGAAAGCGGGGGACGGCGGTCACGGCAAGTCCGCGTTTCGCCATGAAAAGTTTATGCCCAAGGGCGGTCCTTCGGGCGGTGACGGCGGACGCGGCGGCGATGTGATCTTTCGTGCCGACCGCAATCTGAATACGCTGCTCTCCTTTCGCTATCGCCGCAAGTTCGTCGCGAAGAACGGCGAGAACGGTGAGTACAAGAACCAGTTCGGTAAAAATGCGCCCCCCCTCTATGTCGATGTCCCGCCCGGCACGATTGTGACGGATGAGGCGACAGGAGAGGTGCTTGCCGACCTCGCAGAGATTGGGATGGAGGCGGTGATTGCACGCGGCGGACGCGGCGGGCGCGGCAATGCCAAGTTTGCCAACTCTGCCAACCGTGCGCCGTCCTTTGCTGAGTTCGGTGAGCCGGGCGAGGGACGAAAGCTTCGCCTTGAGCTGAAGCTGCTTGCCGATGTCGGGCTGGTCGGCTATCCGAGTGTCGGGAAGTCGAGCCTTGTCGCTTCCTGCTCGGCTGCACGTCCCGAGATCGCAGACTACCATTTTACGACGATTACGCCTGTCCTCGGCGTTGTCCAGACGGACTATGAGAAGAGCTTCGTCATGGCGGATATCCCCGGGCTGATCGAGGGCGCCGCCGACGGCGTGGGGCTGGGGCATGACTTTCTGCGCCATGTGGAGCGCACACGGCTGATCCTGCACATTGTGGATGCTTCCGGGATCGAAGGCCGTGACCCTGTAGAGGACTACTACAAGATCAATGCAGAGTTGGCACGCTACAGCGAGAAGATTGCACGGCGCACACAGTTCCTTGTCGCCAACAAGGTCGATCTTCCCTCTGCGGCGGAGCATCTGCCGCGTCTGAAGGAGCTCGCCGTACAGGAGGGGCTTGCGTTCTTTGCGATCTCTGCGGCGACGCGTGAAGGCGTGCAGGAGCTGATTGATCGGGTCGGTGCGTGGCTAGACGCCTATGTCCCTGAGCCGGAGGCGGAGGAGGACGATGTCGTCGTCTACGATCAGAATGCGGACGATGACGAGAAGGTGACGGTCTCACGCAACGATGCGGGCGATTTCACCGTCTCGGGAAAGGCCATCGAGAAGCTGGTCGCTATGACCAATTTCAACAATGATGAAGCCGTGCGCCGATTCCAGTATATATGGCGGCTCAAGGGGCTGGATGAGAAGCTCCGTGCACGCGGCATCAAGGAAGGCATGACCGTCCACATCGGTGATATGGCGTTCGATTATCAGGATTAACGGAGGAAAGACGTTGCTGCGAAAATCACTTTCCAGTAAGCAGATACGAAAGCTGCGCTCCCTCGGCATGACGGAGGAAGCGGTCGTCATGATCGGCAAGGAGGGAGTCAGTCCTGCTGTAGTGGCATCCGCACGTGAGGTGATAAAAAAGCGCGAGCTGATCAAGGTGCGTGTTCTGCAGAATGCGCCGGAGGAACCGGCAGACGCGATTACCATGCTTGCCGAGCGCGCCGACGCCAACCTCGTTCAGGTGATCGGCAGGAACGGGCTCCTGTTCAAACGAAATTTTGACAAGCCGAGGATTGAGCTGTGAATGCGCGGGCGCGTCTCTCCGAGGCGAAGCGCATTGTCGTAAAGGTTGGAACAAGTACGCTGACGCATCCCTCGGGCGGAATGAATCTGCGCCGCATCGAGCATCTTGTGCGTGAGCTGATCGACGAGGCCAATCAGGGCAAGGAGATTCTCCTCGTTTCCTCCGGTGCGATTGCGGCGGGGATGAATGCGCTCGGCATGAAGGAACGTCCTGCAGCGGTGCCTGCGCGGCAGGCCCTTGCAGCGATCGGTCAGGGATACCTTCTCCACATTTATGAAAAGCTCTTTCATGAGTATGGACGAACGATGGCACAGGTGCTCCTGACCAAGGAGAATGCGGCGCGTCATCATCAGTACATCAACTCGCGCCGTGCCCTTCTCGCCCTGCTCGATATGCAGGTCATTCCCGTCATCAATGAGAACGACGCTGTGGCGGTGGATGAGATCAAAATCGGAGACAACGACAGCCTTTCGGCGGTTGTCGCGGCACTTGTCGATGCCGATGCGCTCATTATCCTTTCGGATATCGACGGAGTCTATACGGCAAACCCGCGGACGGATGCGTCGGCGCAGCTGATCTCCGAGATCGCAGAGATTACGCCCGAGATTGAGCATCTTGCGGGCGGTGCCGGATCAGTGCAGGGCACGGGCGGGATGCAGACGAAGATCGAGGCGGCGAAAATTGCGCGCAATGCCGGTGCGACGATGGTGATTGCGCGCGGTGATGAGGACGGCATCATCCGCAACATTCTGCGTGGGGAGGAGATCGGGACGATCTTCCCTGCGCGTGAGGCGCATCTCAGGACGCGCAAGAGCTGGCTCGCCTTTGGCAAGAAGCTCGCGGGAGAGCTTTCTGTCGATGCCGGGTGCGCGGCAGCGATGCGGCGCGGCGCGAGTGTTCTCGCTGTCGGTGTGACGGCAGTGGACGGCGACTTTGTTGCGGGCGAGATGGTACGTGTGCTCAGCCCCCTGGGGCAGGAGATTGCGCGTGGGATCACTGCCTACGGTGCGGCGGATACAGCGCGGCTGATGGGGCATCAGACACAGGACTTTCAAGGCCTTGTCTCGGACGCATCACATGAGGAGATCATACACCGGGATAATTTGGTGCTGATGCAGTAAGGAGCGACGGCGATGATGGAGCAGGCAGTGCGGGCACAGGCAGAAGCGGCAAAGGAGGCATCCTATGCCCTTGCGGTGCTCCGCAGCGATGTGCGTGATGCGGCGCTGCATGCGATGGCGGCGGCACTGACGGAACATGCGGCGGAGATCCTGCATGAGAACGCCGCCGATGTGGCAGACGCCGAGGCGGCGGGTGTGCGTGCTTCCTACATCGACCGCCTGCGGCTCACGTCGGAGCGCATTCATGCGATGGCGGAGGGGCTGCGGCTGACCGCAGCGCTTCCTGACCCGCTTGGGCGGGAGGACTACGCTGTGCGCCGTCCGAATGGTCTGGAGATTCACCGTGTCCGCGTACCGCTCGGGGTTGTCGGCATGATCTACGAGGCGCGCCCGAATGTGACGGCGGATGCGATCGGGCTCTGTCTGAAGTCAGGAAATGCCGTGCTCCTGCGCGGCGGCTCGGATGCACTGCGCTCCAACGCTGTTATTGCCGATGTCCTTTCACGCGCTGCCTATGCTGCCGGCATTCCTGCGGGAGCCGTTCAGATGCTCGCGATGAAGGAGCGCAGTGCCGTGGATGTGATGACGCATCTCACAGGGCTGCTGGATGTCCTTATTCCTCGCGGCGGGGCGGGGCTGATCCGCCACATCGTGGAGAGCAGCAGCGTCCCTGTGATCGAGACGGGATCCGGCATCTGTCATATCTATGTTGACCGCGGCGCGGACCTCACGATGGCGTGCCGTATCGTGAGGAATGCCAAGGTCTCGCGCCCCTCGGTCTGCAACGCGGCAGAGACCGTGCTCGTGCATCGTGATATTGCCGCTGCATTTTTGACGCAGATGGCAGAGCAACTGAGTGTCGATGGAGTGGAGCTGCGCGGCTGTGCAGAGACGTGTGCGATTCTCAGCGACGTGGCTGCGGCAACGGAGGAGGACTGGGCGACGGAGTACGGTGACCTCATCCTCTCCGTCCGTGTCGTCGCGGATATGGATGCCGCACTGCGTCACATCAATCGCTATGGGACAGGGCATTCCGAGGCGATTGTGACGAATGACATCCGTACGGCACATGCCTTTCAGCAGAGGGCAGATGCCTCGACGGTTTATGTCAATGCTTCGACGCGGTTTACGGACGGGTTCGAGTTTGGCTTTGGTGCGGAGATCGGCATCAGCACACAGAAACTTCATGCACGCGGTCCGATGGGGCTCGAGGCTCTGACGAGTACGAAGTATCTTGTCTATGGCGAGGGGCAGGTGCGGGAAAATACGCCTGCTGCATCGGAGTCGTGCGGCGGATGCGGCGCCTGATCGGATATTGGCGCACCATGCGGCAGTATGCAGAATCGCCGAAGGGACGGCATGATCTGCGTGACTATCTGTATGCGGGGGCGACCTTCCTACTGCTCTGCACCGTTCTTTTGCTGGCAGTCTGCATCGTGAGGTGAATCAGATGGAAAAGCGCATCGGAATCATGGGTGGAACGTTCGACCCAATTCACATGGGACATCTGATTACGGCGGAGATGGTGCGCGCGGAGGCGGAGCTGAATGAGGTGCTCTTTATCCCTTCCGCACGTCCCCCGCACAAGGACGGCACACGTGCGGCATCCATTGCGGATCGTTTTGCCATGACGGCGTGTGCCATACAGGACAATCCGAACTTTTCTCTTTCGGACATGGAACTGCGTCGGGAGGGACCGTCCTATACGGTGGATACCATAGCGGCGCTCCACGACCAATTTGACGGGGCGGCGCTTTTCTTTATTACGGGTGCGGATGCGATGAATGATCTGTACCGATGGCATGAACCGCATCGCCTCTTGCAGTCCTGTCAGTTCATCGTGGCGACGCGGCAGGGGACTCCGCTTGATGAGACGCTTCTCGCGGAGCAGTTTACAGCGGAGGAGCGCCGCCACATTGACGTCGTTCCGACGCCACATCTGGAGATCTCGTCGACGATGATCCGCGCACGCGTACGCGCAGGAAAATCCATCCGGCATCTTGTACCGCGTGCCGTAGAGGAGTATATTGTAGGGAGGGGGTTATATCGTGCGCATGGACATGACGTATGAGGAGATGCGCGCTCGTCTGGAAGAACGTCTTGCGCCGGGACGCTATCAGCATTCGCTCGGGGTGGCGGATACGGCGGCGGAACTGGCACGACGCTTCGGCATGGACGAGGAACGCGCACGTACCGCAGGGCTTCTGCATGACTGCGGGCGCACCTACGCGACAGCGGAGCTTCCCGGAGAGGCGCGGCGGCGCGGGATTCCCATCGGCAGGATCGAGGCGGCGATGCCCCTGCTCCTGCACGCCTACGTGGGCGCCTATCTCATCTATGAGGACTATGGCGTCGATGACGCGGGCATTGCGCAGGCGATCTGGCGGCATACGGTTGGGGGAAGAGGGATGACCGCGCTCGATCAGATCATCTACTTTGCAGATATGATTGAGCCGTCGCGTGAATATCCGGAGGTGGAGCATCTGCGGGAGCTCGCGCGTACGGCATCACTCGACGCGATGCTGCTGGTCGGACTCACGGAGTCCATCCAATTCGTTCTGAAAAAGGGAGGGCTCGTTCATCCGGATACGGTGGCGGCACGGAACGAACTGCTTTTGCGGCAGCGCTGAACAGAGGGAAAAAGGGGGGAGAGGGGCGTTGTCCGATTATGATACGGAGGATCTCGCGGCACAGCTGGCAAGCGAAAACTCGCGCGAGAACATAAAGCGACGCCGCACACAGCGTGCACGCCGCCGACGCATGGCCGTCCTGCGCGGACTTTTTCGCCTGATCTGCACGGTCTTTCTCCTCGTCTTTGTCGGCATCTCGGGCTATTATCTGATCGGATGGGGTGTTGAGGCGTACCATGATATACGGGAAATGTATGAGGCATATCTCGTTCGTCAGGAGGAAAACCGCGGCGAGGTCGATGTGCGGTTTGACGGCTATACGAATGTTCTCGTGCTCGGTCTCGACGATGCAGTGAATATGGACGAAGCATCGGAAAAGCGTGCGGACGCCATTCTGCTCATGAGCATGGAGAATGCGACGGGCAAGGTACGCATCCTCAATATCCCGCGCGATACGTGGGTGCCCATGGCTCAGGGGAAGGGGGAGACGCGCCTTTCCCACGTCTATGCAGTGGGCGGAGCACCGTTGATGGTGCGGACGATCAATCAGATGTTCGACATCTCGATTCATCAGTACGTTGTCATCGATATGGATACCTTTGAGAAGATTGTCGATGCTGTCGGGGGGGTCGATCTCTACGTTGAGCGGGATATGGACTATGACGATCCGGAGGCGGGTCTTTCCATTCACATGCGTCAGGGATATCGCCATCTCG
Organism: Centipeda felix; assembly: GCF_900186465.1. Lineage (GTDB taxonomy): Bacteria > Bacillota > Negativicutes > Selenomonadales > Selenomonadaceae > Centipeda > Centipeda felix. The sequence goes on along the minus strand of NZ_LT891957.1, from coordinate 243,755 downwards.
ATGGGGCAGAGGCGGAACAGTACCTGCGCTATCGTGGGGATGATCTCGGCGATCTCGGGCGTACGCAGCGGCAGCAAAAGTTTGTCAAGGCGTTCTACGCCAAGCTGCTCCGTGTAGATACGCTGCCCAAGATCCCACAGCTTGCCGATATACTGAAACAGGATGTCACCACGAGTGCCGAGCTCTTTGACTCGGTGCACATCGGGAATGTGGTGCGGAAGCTGAATGCACAGCCGCCGCGCACCATCATGCTGCCGGGCGATTTTGCGCGGGATGATGATACGGTGTGGATTATGGATCGTGCGGCGACCGATAAGATCATACGTGAACTCTTTCCGTCGGAGGAGACGGAAGGAGAGCAGAAGAAGGAGGAGTAGAGTTTGACAGAGCAGGAAAAAAGCCGTGTGATTCAGGCGGCAGCGGATGAAAAGAAGGCGCGCGACATCGTACAGATGGATATGGTCGGACTGATGTCGACCAATGACTATTTTATTATTTGCTCCGCAAATACTGCGACGCAGGTGCGCGCGATCGCAGACAATATCGAGGAGAAGATGGAGGAGGCAGGGGTGAACTTTCTCCACAAGGAGGGCTACCGAGAGGGCGAGTGGGTGCTGCTCGACTACGGTGATACGGTGGCACACATATTTCAGCAGGATGCGCGCGAGTACTATGCGCTGGAGCGGCTCTGGGGCGATGCCAAACTTACGCCCTATGAAGAATAGGCCGTGGCGGAGCTGCAAAAGCCCGTGCCTGCGCACCGTAAATACGGCCCCAGTCAGGTGGCGGAACTCACTGCTGTGCGCGAATCCGAGTGGGGCGTCTTTTTGGATGCAGAAACGGGCAATACGAGTGATGATATTCTGCTGCACACGATGCAGCAGACTGCACCGGTCAAGGTGGGCGACCGCGTCCGCGTCTTTCTTTACCTCGATCCGAAACGGCGGCTGACGGCGAGTATGCGTACACCGCGCATGAAGGAAGGGCAGGTTGCTCGTCTGCGTGTCATCAACGTGACGAAGGAAGGCGCCTTTCTCGATGTCGGAGCAGAGCGCGGCATTTTTCTGCCTTACGCAGGGATGCGCGGACGGCCGCAGGTCGGTGAGGTAGTTTGGGCGAAGCTCTATACGGATAAGTCCGGGCGCCTTGCCGTAACGATGGAGGTGGAGGATGAGCTGCGCCGTGCCTCTCGCCCTGCCACGGGTGTGCATGTAGGCGATCGGCTGAGAGGCTCTGTCTATAACATTACAGAACGCGGTATTTTTCTCTTTACTGAGGAGCACTATATTGCGTTCATCGATCATCAGGAGGCTCCGTGGCGGCCACGCGTCGGCGAGACCGTCGAGATTCGCGTGACTTATCTGCGTGAGGACGGGCGGCTGAACGCGTCCCTGCGCCCCCCGAAAGAGGACGCGCGCAAGCTGGATGCTGATCGCCTGCTCGCACTTTTGATGGAACATGGCGGAAAGATGCCGTATACGGACGCGACATCTCCTGCGGTGCTTAAGGATCGTTTCGGGATCAGTAAGGCCGCATTTAAGCGCGCCCTTGGGCGGTTGATGAAGGAAGGCCGCATCCATCAAGAGGATGGATGGACGTACTTATTGGAAGAACACAAAAAGAACTAGTTTTTTCTTAATCCAAGGAAGGATTTTTTCTTCCAAGGGCGAATAGAGAGCATAGCGAAGAATGTTGACGTGCAGGGGGAGAGATAAATGGCAGATACGGTAACCGAAGAGAAAAAGGGCATCCTGCTTGAGACAGGAACAAACGAATTTGAGATTGTTGAGTTCAGCATAGGGAAAGTGAACTACGGCATCAATGTCGCGAAGGTACGCGAGGTCATTACGCGTGTGCCGGTGACTGCCATGCCAGAGGCCCATCCCTATGTCGATGGCTTGTTCACACTGCGCGGTAAGGCAATCCCTCTTGTCAATATGGCACGCTGCCTTAATCTCCAGACGTCGGATGAGCTGCAGAACATCATCGTGACAGAGATCAATAACTATGACATCGGTTTCCTCGTTGGCAGTGTTTACCGTATCCATCGTATCTCGTGGAAAAATATGGAGCCGGCACCGAATGTTGGTGAAGGGTCGCGCGTGGTCGGCATCATCAAGATGGAAGATCGTATCGTTCTACTGCTGGACTTTGAGACGATCATCGCGGAGATCAATCCCGAGATCAACCAGAAGCTCACGACGGTTGCCGAGGCAACACAGGATGCCAAAACGCGGCGCGGTACGGCGCATGTCGTCGTTGCCGAGGACTCCAAGATGCTGCGTGAACTCCTCGTGACGACACTGCATGAGGCAGGCTACAAGTTCATTCGTGACTTCGGCAACGGACAGGATGCATGGGATTATCTGCAGGATCTTGCACGCAAGAATGGGCCGATCGAGAACCACGTCCGTATCATCATCTCCGATGTAGAGATGCCAAAGATGGATGGACATCGTCTACTGAAGCTCGTGCGCGAGGATGACCGCCTTGGGGAGGTTCCGCTTGTTCTCTTCTCCTCGCTCATCAGCGAGGAGATGAGGCGCAAGGGCGAGAGCCTCGGTGCATCGGGACAGGTATCGAAACCAGAGATCAATCAACTGATCGATCTTCTGGACACACTGATCTTTGGTGAGCCCCTGCACGATACAAGCAAAGAAAATTGAGACTTGTTCTATGGGACTGCTGTATCCTGCGATACGGCAGTCCTTTTTTCGTTCTATTGACATGAATTTGAAATCTCGCTATCATAGGCATGAGGAGATGATAATATGAAGGTAGCAGTTTTGATGGGCAGCGATTCTGATTGGCCGATTCTGAAGCCGGCAGTTGAGCTCCTGAAACACTTTGGTATCGAGCCAGTTGTTAAGGTGGCGTCAGCACATCGTACGCCGTCTATCGTTCGTGATTTTGTTATGGAGGCAGATCACGACAAAGAATTTGCCGCATTTATTGTGGCGGCAGGGGCAGCGGCGCATCTCGCAGGTGTCGTAGCGAGCTATACGATCAAACCGGTGATCGGAGTTCCGGTCAATGCGACGCCGCTGAACGGGATGGATGCGCTGCTCAGCACGGTGCAGATGCCGTCGGGCGTACCCGTAGCGACCATGGCGGTCAATGGTGCGAAGAATGCGGCAATCTTTGCAGCGGAGATCCTCGCCGTATACGATACTGCCATCGCCGAGGCACTCATGGACTATCGGGAAAAGATGGTGCTGGAGGTCGAGAAGAAGGCAGATCGCGTCGCGGCACAGCTCTAAGGGATTTTTCTATTATTTGGGAAGAAAGGCAGGACAACGATGGAGCGTAAAGAGGCTCTTTATGAGGGAAAAGCAAAGATCATTTATGCCACGGACAATCCGAATGAGTACCTTGTCTACTACAAGGACGACGCGACGGCGGGGAACGGTGCCAAGCGCGGCACGATCGTGGGCAAGGGGATCATGAACAACAAGATGTCGGCATTTTTCTTCGACCTGCTGGCGAAGGAGGGCATCGCTCATCACTATATCTCCATGCCGAGCGATCGTGAGATGCTCGTGAAGAAGCTCACGATTATTCCGCTTGAGGTCATCATCCGCAACGTGGCGGCCGGTTCACTCGCCAAGCGTCTTGGACTCGAGGAAGGCGTTCTGATGCCGTTCCCGGTCATCGAGTACTGCTATAAGAACGACGATCTCGGCGATCCGATGCTCAACCGCTATCATATCCGCGCCATGAAGATCGCGACGGATGCGGAACTGGACGAGATCGAACGCATGTCGCTGAAGATCAATGATATCCTCACGAAGTTCCTCAAGTCCAAGAAGGTGGATCTCATTGACTTCAAGCTGGAGTTCGGCAGAGATGCCGACGGGAAGATCATCCTTGCCGATGAGATTTCGCCGGACAACTGCCGTTTCTGGGACAGCGATACGAAGGAGAAACTGGATAAGGATCGTTTCCGCCGCGACCTCGGCAACGTAGAGGATGCCTATAAGGAGATGCTCCGCAGGCTGACGGGAGAAGCATAAGAGCGATGTACGAAAAAGTGCCAAAGTGGAAGGAAGAGTGCGGCATCTACGGCGTGTATTCTCCGACGGAGGATGTGTCCGAGATGACGTATCTCGGTCTCTTTGCGCTCCAGCATCGCGGACAGGAGAGTGCGGGTATTGCGCTGACGGACGGTGCATGGATTGACGTCAAAAAAGGGATGGGGCTGGTGACCGAGGTGTTTCGCTCGGAACTGCCTCATCTTGACCATGCCAAAATTGCCATCGGCCATGTGCGCTATGCGACGACGGGGTTCAGCCTTGCGGCGAATGCACAGCCGCTGCGCGTCAACTATGCCGGCGGTGCGCTGGCACTGGCGCATAACGGCGACCTCACCAATGCAGCATGGATTCGCCGTGACCTTGAGAGCAAGGGTACGGTGTTCCAGACGACGATCGACTCGGAGGTCTTTGTCCATCTGATCGCACGCTCACAGAAGGCGACCATCGAGGAGCGCATCTTGGAGACCGCGCAGAAGGTACGCGGCGCATTCTGCCTGACCATCATGACCGAGAACAAGCTCATCGGTGTGCGCGATCCGCAGGGCTTTCGTCCGCTTTGTATCGGACGGACGGAGGAGGGCGGCTGGGTGCTTTCCTCCGAGACATGTGCGCTCGATGTCAACGGAGCTTCCTTCGTGCGCGATGTGCTGCCGGGAGAGATGGTCGTCGTGGAGAACGGCGCACTTAGGTCCTACCGTTTCACCAATGGGCAGGATGTTGCTTCCTGCATCTTCGAGTACATCTATTTTGCACGCCCCGACTCGATCATCGATGGACAGAGTGTTCATGCAGCACGCTTCGAGATGGGGCGTGTTCTGGCGCGCGAGTCCGGGCTTCGCGGTGATGTGGTCATCTCGGTGCCGGACTCGGGAACGACGGCAGCGACGGGATTCGCCTATGAGACGGGCATCCCGTTTGCGGAGGGCCTCATCAAGAACCGCTACATCGGACGGACGTTCATCCAGCCGACGCAGAAACAGCGCGATACGGCGGTCAAGCTGAAGCTGAGCCCCGTGCGCTCTGTTGTTGAGGGAAAGTCCGTCATCATGGTGGATGACTCCATCGTGCGCGGCACGACGAGCGGCAAGATCGTACGGCTCCTGCGGAATGCCGGAGCGCGTGAAATCCATGTTTGCATCAGCAGCCCGCCGATCACCGATCCCTGCTACTACGGCATCGATACGTCGGTGCGCAAGGAGCTGATCTCGGCGACGAAGAGCCTTGAGGAGATTCGCGATTTCATCGGTGCGGATTCCCTTCACTTCATCTCCATCGAGGGATTGCGGACATGCGTACCTGCCCTCAATCCGGATCACATGTGCTACGCATGTTTTAACAATCAGTACCCGGTTCCCGAGGAAGATGCCGCCCTCGACGCGGGCGACGCGATCACGCGTGAGCAGCAGCGGCTTGCACAGCGCGAAAGGGGGATGTAAGTGTCCATGGAAAAGATGACCTATCGTGATGCGGGGGTCGACATCGATGCGGGCAACGAATCCGTATCGCTGATCAAAGACAGCGTGCGTGCGACCTATCGTCCGGAGGTGCTCGGCGATCTGGGCGGCTTCGGCGGTCTGTTTGCCCTGCGTGCGCAGGACTATCGTGAACCCGTGCTCGTCTCCGGAACGGATGGAGTCGGGACGAAGCTGCGGCTTGCCTTCCTGCTGCATCGGCATGATACCATTGGGCAGGATGCCGTGGCGATGTGTGTCAACGACATCCTCGTGCAGGGGGCAGAGCCCCTGTTTTTCCTCGACTACCTCGCCGTCGGCAAACTTGAGCCAACGCAGGTTGCCGATGTGGTCTCGGGTGTTGCCCGAGCCTGCAAGGAATCCGGCTGTGCGCTCATCGGCGGTGAGACGGCGGAGATGGCGGGGTTCTACCCCGTGGGTGAGTACGATATCGCGGGGTTTGCCGTCGGTGTCGTCGAGCGCGAACGCCTCATCACGAGTGCGCGTGTGAAGGTAGGAGACGTCCTGCTCGGACTGCCTTCCTCGGGCGTACATTCCAACGGATACTCCCTCGTGCGCAAGATCGTCTTTGAGCACAAGGGCTTCCGCGGCGATGAGTATATGGAGGAATTGGGACGCAGCATCGGCGAGGAGCTGCTGACGCCGACGCGTCTCTATCCGCAGGTGTGCCTGCCGCTGATTCGTGAATTTGATCTTCACGGTATGGTGCACATCACGGGCGGCGGTTTCTATGAAAACATCCCGCGTGCCCTCCCCGATGGGATGGGCGCGGAGGTCGATGCCGCTGCGTGGGAGATGCCTGCGGTCTTCCGCCTTCTGCAGGAGTGGGGCAACGTTGACTGGGCGGAGATGTACCGCACGTTCAACATGGGGATCGGCATGGTGCTCATTGCCTCTGAGGAGGTGGCGGCACGCATCGAGGCGCATCTCGGTGCACAGCATGAGGCGGTCTTCCGAATCGGACGCGTGACCGAGGGCGCACATGAGGTGACGATCAAGGGCGGTGCCTTTGATGCCTAAGGAAAAAATCGGTGTGCTCTGCTCGGGGCGCGGGTCGAACCTTGCGTCCATCATCGACGCTATGGAGCGCGGAGACATTCGTGCGGAGATTGCTGTCGTCCTTGCGGACAAGGCGGATGCCTATGCGCTCACGCGTGCACGGGAACATGGCATCCCTGATGTTGCTGTTGTACGCAAAGCGTACGCTGCGCGCGAGGACTTTGAGCGCGCCCTGCTTGAACAACTGCACGCGCACGGGGTCACCCTCGTCGTGCTGGCAGGGTTTATGCGAATCCTGTCACCGCTTTTCGTGCGTGCTTATGCGGGACGCATCCTCAATATCCACCCCGCTCTGCTGCCAAGTTTCCCGGGGGCACATGCCCATCGAGATGCATTGGCCTACGGGGTGAAGGTCAGCGGATGTACGGTGCACTTTGTGGATGAGGGGACGGACTCCGGCCCCATCATTCTTCAGGCAGCTGTGCCTGTAGCAGAAGGGGATACGGAGGACAGCCTTGCCGCACGCGTTCTAAAGGAGGAACATCGGATCTTTCCTGCAGCAATTCGACTCTATGTTGATGGCAGACTTCGTACAGACGGCAGACAGGTACACATCCTGCCCCCTGCCGAAGGAGGAGCATTATGAAGATAAAACGTGCCCTGATCAGCGTATCCGATAAGAGTGGTGTCGTCGAATTCGCACGGACACTGCAGAAGGCAGGCATTGAGATCGTCTCTACGGGCGGGACGATGAAGGCGCTGCGTGAGGCGGGGATTCCCGTTATCTATGTCAGTGATGTCACCGGGTTTCCTGAGATTATGGATGGCCGCGTCAAGACCTTGAATCCCCTCGTGCACGGCGGGATTCTCGCTGTGCGCGGCAATCCGGAGCACGAGAAGGCGCTGCGGGAGCTGAAGATCACACCGATTGATCTCGTTGTCGTCAATCTCTATCCGTTCGTAGAGACCGTGGCGAAGCCCAACGTTACACTTGCCGAGGCGGTCGAGCAGATCGACATCGGCGGTCCCGCGATGATTCGTGCCGCAGCGAAGAACTTTAAGTTCGTCACTGTCATTACCAATCCGTCGCGCTATGCAGAAATCGCCGCGATGATCGAAAAAGACGGTGCGGTGGACGGCATGACGCGGATGCGTCTGGCGCAGGAGGCATTTGCTCATACGGCAGAGTATGACCGTGCCATCGGAGCATATCTCTCACAGCAGATAGAAAAATGAGGAAGACGACGTGAATATTCTTGTCATCGGCTCGGGCGGGCGCGAGCACGCTCTGTATTGGAAACTCTCGGAAAGCCCGCAGACGGAGCAGATTTACGCCATCCCCGGCAATCCCGGCATGGACGCGTCGGCGGCGATTGCACTTGACGATCATGCGAAGATCCTGCGCTTTGTCAAGGAGAAAGATATCGGACTTGTCGTCGTTGGCCCCGAGGTGCCGCTGATGAATGGGCTGGTGGATGAGCTCGAGGCGGCGGGCATTCGTGCCTTTGGCCCGCGCGCGAACGCAGCGGAGATCGAGGGCTCGAAGTCCTTCGCTAAGGATCTCATGAAAAAGTATGGAATCCCGACGGCGCGCTATGAGGTCTTTACCGCGGCAGAACCCGCACGCGCCTACATCCGTCAGGAGGGCGCTCCCATCGTCGTCAAGGCGGATGGCCTTGCGGCAGGCAAGGGCGTTATCGTCGCCATGACGGAGCAGGAGGCACTCGATGCCGTCGATGCCATCATGGAGGATCACTCCTTCGGTGATGCGGGGGCACGCGTCGTCATTGAGGAATTTATGGAGGGGGAGGAGGCATCCCTTCTCGCCTTTACCGATGGGACGACGATCCGTCCGATGATCAGCGCGCAGGATCACAAGCGTGCCTATGACGGTGACCGCGGACCGAATACGGGCGGCATGGGGACCTATGCGCCTGCGCCGGTCATGACACCGGAGATGACGGAGCGTGCCGTGGAGGAGATTCTAAAGCCGACCATCGCCGCCATGGCGAAGGAAGGACGCATCTATCGCGGCTGTCTCTATCTTGGTCTGATGGTGACGGCGGATGGCCCGAAGGTCGTGGAGTTCAACGCGCGGTTCGGCGATCCAGAGACGCAGGTTGTTCTTCCGCTTCTCGACAGCGATCTCGTGACAATCATGTGTGCCTGTGCAGACGGAACTCTCGCCGACGTTCCCATCCGTTGGAAGGACGGCGCGGCCGTCTGTGTCGTGCTTGCTTCGGGCGGCTATCCGGGACATTATGACAAGGGGCAGGAGATCCATGGGCTTGCCGACGCCGAGGCGATGGGTGCACTCGTCTTCCATGCCGGAACGGCGATGAAAGATGGGAAGCTCGTCACCAATGGCGGACGCGTGCTCGGCGTGGTTGGGCGCGGTGCGGATATATCCTCCGCCGTCGATGCCGCCTATGCCGCTGCAGCGAAGATCTCCTTTAAGGATGTCTACTATCGCAAGGATATTGCACATCGCGCACTCGGACGATAATTTCACAGAAAAAGAGCTTGCCGTGTTCGGCAAGCTCTTTTTCTATATGTGTATGCTGTTATTGAAGGGCTTCCTTCAGTACTTCCATATTCTTCTTCATGGTGTCGATGTATGCATCCTTTGCCGCAGGCGTTGCTTCTCCCGTGACGACGGGATCGAGCGTATAGATCTTTGCGCCCGTCTCACGTGCAATCGTCTCTGCGGCGGCAGGGGAGTACTGCGGCTCGGTAAAGAGCACCTTGGTCGGGAGTGCATTTACCTGCTCGATGGTTTCCTGCAGCTCGCTCGGTGTCGGCTCCGTCCCCGGCTCGCGCTCGACGACGGCAATGATGTTCAGATGGAACTCCTTCGCAAAGTAGGGGAATGCCTCGTGGAATGTCACAATGTCCTTATGTGGAACACCGTCGAGCGCGGCGTGCATCTCTGTTTTCAGTGCCGTGAGTTTTTCGATGTAGGCGGAAGCATTTTTCTCATAAGCGTCTGCATGGGCAGGATCGGCTTCCTTCAGCTGATCGGCAATGTTGCGCACCTGCGCGATGGCGTCGGTGACGCTCAGCCAGACGTGGGGGTTGTCGCCCTCGTCGTCGTGGATCAGCTCGATGCCGCGCGACGCATCGATGATCTTCATTTCCTTCTGTGCGCCCGTTACCTTGTCCATGAAGTCCTCCATGCCGGCACCGTTGATGACAAAGGCATCGGCGTGTTCGAGTGTCTTCATATCCTCGGTCATGAGCTGGTAGTCGTGCAGGCAGCCTGTCTGCGGCTTCGTCATGTTGGTGACCTCAACGCCGTCCACTCCGTCCGTGATGTTGATGGTCGCCAAATACATGGGATAAAACGACGTGACGATGCGGAACGGTTTCTCCGCTTTCTTCTCCGCGGGCTGCTGCGATCCGCCGCAGCCGAGGAGTGCTGTCGTGAGGAGGACGAGCAGCAGGGATAGAATCTTCGTTGTGATTTTCATGGATACAGCTCCTTAAAACACTGAACATTTGGTAGATTGGTGAAACGATGATAGGAAAATGATACGCCATAGTGAGATAGATTGTCAATAGGTAAAGCACAAAATATAGAAAATTTTTATCAATAGACACTATATATAAATAAATGTTCAGATGTCGATGGGAGAAGCATGCTCCGTTTTGTGAAAATTTGATTACATGATTGACACGAATTATCTTCATGGAGTATAATGACAGAGCATCATTTTTGGATGCAAAAATACTCCGCGCGTGGAGGGAGGGGAAATGCATGGCAAATGAAATCAAGGTCGGCAAAAATGAGTCGATCGATAGTGCTCTCCGCCGCTTTAAGCGTATGTCACAGAAGGCCGGTACTCTTGCCGAAGTTCGTAAGCGTGAACATTACGAGAAACCGAGCGTTCGCCGCAAGAAGAAGTCTGAGGCGGCACGCAAACGCAAATACAGGGGCTGATTGCATAAGGCATCCGTGGCGCAGTGCTGCGGGTGTTTTTCTTTTTATGAAAGGATGAGAGCAATGTCACTTATGGAAAAGCTCACAGCGGATATGAAGGAAGCCATGAAGCAGGGCGAAAAGGAGCGCCTTTCCGTCATTCGCCTCGTGCGTGGCGCGGTGCGTCAGGCGGAGATCGACGGGAAGAAGACGCTCACGGACGATGAGGTGATCGGTGTCATCTCGAAGGAAGTGAAGATGCGCCGCGACTCCATTGAGGAGTTTGCGCGCGGCAAGCGCGATGATCTTGTCGCCAAGACCAAGGCGGAGATAGATCTCCTCATGCCGTATCTGCCTGCTCAGCTCAGCGTCGATGAGCTGAAAAAGATCGTGGCGGACGTTGTCGCCGAGGTCGGTGCTGAGACGGCAAAGGATATGGGCAAGGTGATGGGTGTTCTCATGCCGCGCGTGAAGGGACGTGCGGACGGCAAGCTCATCAATGAGATCGTTCGTGACCATTTGAAATAATCTTCTTTTCCGAACATATCCCCGCATTCTTTTCTTTGACAAAGGAGCGGGGATTTTTATATAATTGAAGGAGAGAATTCTTTCACAGAAACGAACAAGGAGATACAGATGGCAGAAAAGGACAAGCGGGCAAGCAAACTCGATAAGCCGATGACGCGTGAGGAGGCACTTGAGAATGCCCTGCAGAACATCGAGAAGGCGCATGGCAAGGGGGCGATCATGCGCCTCGGTGAAGCCAAGGCGAACATGAACGTCGAGGTGATCTCCACGGGGATCCTGCCGCTCGATATCGCACTTGGCGTCGGCGGCATTCCGCGCGGACGCATCATCGAGGTGTTTGGCCCCGAGTCCTCGGGCAAGACGACGGTCACGCTGCACATGATCGCCGAGGCGCAGAAGGCAGGTGGTATTGCGGCATTCATCGACGCAGAGCATGCCCTTGACCCGGAGTATGCACGCAAGCTCGGCGTCAACATCGAGGAGCTCCTCATCTCACAGCCGGATACGGGCGAGCAGGCACTTGAAATCGTGGATGCGCTCGTGCACAGTGCCGCGATTGACATCATTGTCGTGGACTCGGTCGCAGCTCTCGTGCCGAAGTCCGAAATTGAGGGCGATATGGGCACCTCTGTGGTCGGTCTGCAGGCGCGACTCATGAGTCAGGCGATGCGCAAGCTGACGGGCATCATCAGCAAGACGCGTACGGCCGCCGTCTTCATCAATCAGCTGCGCGAGAAGATCGGCGTTACCTATGGCAATCCGGAGGTGACGACGGGTGGGCGCGCGCTGAAATTCTATGCATCAGTGCGCATTGATGTGCGTCGCGCCGATTCCATCAAGCAGGGCACGGAATCCCTCGGCAATCGTACGCGTGCCAAGATCGTTAAAAACAAGGTCGCGCCGCCGTTCAAGACAGCGGAGTTTGACATCATGTACGGGGAGGGTGTCTCACGTCTCGGCAGCATCATTGACATGGGCGTCGAGCTGGACATCGTCGATAAGAGCGGCGCATGGTTCTCCTACGAGGGAACACGCCTCGGACAGGGCAAGGAAAACGCCAAGGCGACTCTTGAGGAAAAACCCGAGATGATCGCCGAGATCGAGGAGAAGATCCGCACGAAGCTCCTCGTCGAGGGAGTGAAGCCGAAGAAAAAGGGAGCAGGCAAGAAGACTGCTGCCACTGAGGCAGCAGCGCAGGATCCTTCGGATCTGCCGACACAGGAGCCGCCGATGGGAGAAGATGAATGACGCCTGCGCAGGCTGAAGCAGGGCGCGGGGGCAAAAAGCGGGAGGAGCGCACAGCCCTCATGACAGCGGTGGACTATCTTGCGCGTCAGGCACACAGCGAAAAAAGGCTGCGGGAAAAACTGATGCGTAAGGGCTTTTCGGCAGAGGAGGTCGATGCTGCGATTGCACGGCTGATCGAACGACATTACCTCGATGATGCTGATCTGTGTGCTCAGCAGTTCATGTATCTTTATCAGGAAAGCTGCAGCTCTGTGCGTCAAATTTGTGTAAAGCTCATGCAGCGCGGGTTTGATCATGATCTCGTGTGGAGCGTTGTTCCCGAGGATATCGATGAGCGTGAAGTGGCGGCAGCAGAACGTGTCCTTGCCATGAAGTACAAAGCGGGCGACAGGGAACAGAAGATGATGGCAACGCTCTACCAACGGGGATTTTCGGTCGATGTGGCACACAGTGCCGTTCGGCACTTTAGGGATTCCTTTGCCGAGGATATGGAAGAATAACGTGAGAAGGGGAACGAAGATGAACAGACCCGATGCCACAGAAATGATCTTGGTGCTGGACTTCGGCGGACAGTACAATCAGCTCATCGCGCGCCGCGTGCGTGAGAACCATGTCTACTGCGAGGTGCATCCGCATACGCTGCCATTGGAGCAGATTCGTGCACTCGCTCCGCGCGGTATTATCCTGACGGGCGGTCCGAACAGTGTCTATGGCGAGGGGGCTGTTACCGCCCCCAAGGATCTCTTTGCCCTCGGCATCCCCGTGCTCGGTATCTGCTATGGAGCGCAACTGATGGCGCATCTCTGCGGCGGACGCGTGGAGACGGCGCCGACGAGCGAGTACGGGCGTACGGAGGTGGAGATCGTCGACACCTCGTCGCCTCTCTTTCAGGGGATACCGCAGACGAACGTCTGCTGGATGAGTCATACGGACTACATCAGCGGACTGCCGCACGGCTTTCACGTGACGGCGCGCACACCCGTCTGCCCCATCGCGGCGATGGATAACCCCGCAGAGCGTCTCTATGCCGTGCAGTTCCATCCCGAGGTGATGCACACGGAGCACGGGACAGAGATGCTGCGCAGCTTTGTCTATGATGTCTGCGGATGCACGGGAACGTGGCGCATGGATTCCTTCGTGCAAAAGACCATTGAGGAACTGCGTCAGCAGATCGGCGGTGGGCGGGCTCTCTGTGCCCTGTCGGGCGGTGTGGACTCCTCCGTCGCCGCCGTGCTCCTCTCCAAGGCAATCGGCAGTCAGCTCACCTGCGTCTTTGTCGATCATGGTCTCCTGCGCAAGAATGAAGGCGATGAGGTCGAGGCCGTCTTTGGGCGCGGCGGCACCTATGATGTCAATTTTGTCCGCATCAACGCCCGTGATCGTTTCTATGCGCGGCTTAAGGGCGTAACGGAGCCAGAGCAGAAGCGCAAGATCATCGGCGAGGAGTTTATCCGCGTCTTTGAGGAGGCGGCACGTGAGATCGGTGCGGTGGATTTCCTCGTGCAGGGGACAATCTATCCCGATGTCATTGAGAGCGGACTCGGAAAATCTGCGGTGATCAAGTCGCATCATAACGTTGGCGGATTGCCCGATCATGTGGACTTTAAGGAGATCGTCGAGCCGCTGCGTCTCCTCTTTAAGGATGAGGTGCGTGCGGCGGGGCGTGAGCTCGGTATCCCTGACTATCTTGTTGATCGTCAGCCGTTTCCGGGGCCCGGTCTCGGCATCCGCATCATCGGAGAGGTTACGGCGGAGAAGGTACATATCGTTCAGGAGGCAGACGCCATCTACCGTGAGGAGATTGAGAAGGCGGGCATCCACAAAAATCTCGGGCAGTACTTCGCGGCACTCACCAATATGCGTTCCGTCGGGGTCATGGGCGATGGGCGTACGTACGACTATGCGATCGCCCTGCGCGCCGTTGAGACCAGCGACTTCATGACAGCGGAGTCCGCGCAGCTCCCATGGGAACTTCTTGCGCGCGTGACGACGCGCATCGTCAACGAAGTGCGCGGCGTGAACCGCGTGCTCTATGACTGCACGGGGAAGCCGCCGGGAACGATCGAGTTCGAGTGAGAGAAGAACGATTTGACGAAAACGAGGAGAGAGATTATAATAGACACAGAAAGGTGCTGCCGGCAGACGGTCAGCAGCCCCATTTAGACTTTTGGTTTAGAAAACCCGCCTAAACTTTGCTGGGGCTAGGCGGGCTTTCTTATGCTTTTAGAACGACGAGGATAAACAGCGTCACGAGAAGCAACGCGAGTAAATCGTTGATCGTCATCAGCATCGCCCTCTCTAGGGGCTAAGATTGACCGCCTACCGTCTTGGCAGCACCTTTTGACAGTATATCATATATGACAGCTTTGCGCTGTCTTTTTTGTTGGAGACGAGACAACATTGATCAAGGAGCATCCTATGTACCACTACCACCATCTTACACTAATTGAACAGGTGCTGGATCCGTTTAAGAGGGCCTTCGGATTGCAGAGCGTGACACGGCAGGATTTCTTCCGATATCTACGTGATCCTGCATACAAGTATCATGATGCGGCCATGTCCTATTTCATGTCGGCACTCGAAGATGAGGCGGAGGTATTTATTTTTGGCAGCTATTGACATGCTGTCTGCTTTTCGCTATACTTTCCTTTGTCAGCGCGAAGAGCGCGGGGGCATAGCTCAGCTGGGAGAGCGCTTGCATGGCATGCAAGAGGTCAGGGGTTCGATCCCCCTTGTCTCCACCATATCGACACTTACGGATGCAAGAGAAATCCTGCATCCGTTTTTTTGCAAGAATAAATGGGGCTGTTGCACGATTGAAGATCGTCGGATTGATTTGGATTTTTGGTTTACGGTGGAGAACAGTTTAAGCGAACGATGATTTTTGCTCTGGCAGAGGATTTGCGAGAAACGTTAGAGAAAAAAGTAGATGTTTTTGAGATCGGTGAAGTCAACCCGGACAGTAATTTCTACAAAACAATTATGAAAGAAAAGGTTTTGGTGGCATGAAGTATTCCGATCGACAAAGAGTTCAAAACGATATATGACTATGCCGCTCGCATGCAGGAATATATCCTAAAAATAGCTTTAAAAAATGACTGCCGCATAAGGAAACGTATCCTTGTGCAGCAGTTATTTTCTTATAGAATCACCCATGTGCAGAGCTCTCTTCTGCAGATTCTGCATCTGCTTCATTCAGGAGAAGATTGCTGATGTAGGGCGTGCGCCCTGAGAGCACATCGTCATAGAATCCCTGCTTCCAGTCGATGTAGTCGATGGATGCTTGGACAACAACTGTCAGAATCTCAACATCTGGACGCCCGGCATCGCGGACGGCAAGAAATGCCCCGTCATGGTCTGGCTGCACGGCGGCGGATTCTCCGCAGGTTCGTCTGCCGAGATTTTCGCCTATGACGGTGCCAATCTCAGCCGCGCGGGCGATGTTATCGTTGTTTCTGTCAATCATCGTCTGAATGTGCTCGGCTATATGGATCTCTCCGCCTACGGGGAGAAGTATCGGGACTCCGCCAACGTCGGTATCTATGACCTCGTTGACGCGCTGCGCTGGGTGCGGGACAACATCGCACAGTTCGGCGGCGACCCTGCAAACGTCACGATCTTCGGTGAGTCGGGCGGCGGTGCAAAAGTGCTCGCACTGATGACGACGCCCTATGCAAAGGGGCTGTTTCACAAGGGCATCGTCGAGAGCGGTGCAACTGCGACCATGGGACCCGTATTCATGCCAAAGGAGGCGGCGCGTGTGACGGAGCTGACGCTGAGGAACCTGGGGTTTGACGCAGACCGCGTGGAAGAACTTCAGACGATTCCGTACGACCGCCTCACGGAGGCATCGAACACCGCTCTGCAGCAGGCGGGCGAGGAGTTCCAAGTACCGCGTGCACTGGGATCGGGCTACGGGCTCAGCTGGGAGCCTGTGGTGGACGGCGACTTCATGCCGACGAATCCTGTAACGGCAGACAGCTTTGCCGTCGCAGGGAAGGACATCCCACTGCTCATTGGTTCGAATCGGACGGAGTGGACGAATTTCTCCGACATCATGGAGATGGAGAGAGCACAGTCCAACAACAAGAATACCTGGAGCACAGAGGAAGTTGACCGTCGTCTCAAGGACGCATACGGCGATAAGGCGGAGAAAATCGCGGCGGCATTCCTGCGCGCCTATCCGCAGAAGAAACGTGCAGATGCACTCTATGTCGACACGATGATCTGCCTGCCGATCAAAGAGATCATGGATCACAAGGCAATGCAGGGCGGCGCACCTGTCTACGCCTATCTCTTCGCGTGGGATTCGCCGATGATGGGCGGAGTCTATATGTCCTACCACACGGCAGAGATCCCCTTTGTTTTTCACAACATTGACCGCGCGGAGAAAAGCATCGGCGGGAGCGCGGAGGCAAAGAAACTCGAAGCGCAGATGAGCCGCGCTTGGATTAATTTCGCCCGCACGGGAAAACCCGAAGCACCCAGCATGCCGAATTGAGATGCCTATACACTGCAAGGAGGCGCAACCATGATGTTTGACGCTGATACGAAGCTCGTACATCACCACGATGCAGAATTATTGAAACTGCTCGCACCTGCGCAATAGATTTGGCAAAGTAAACATATGGGAATCGAATGAAATGGAGGTCATGACATGAGAACCCTATTGACAATCCTGATGACGACGATGATGCTGCTGCTGACAGCGTGCGGCGGAGGCAATGCGCAAACGGGCGCAGATACTTCTGCACAGAAAGAAACACAGACGACAGCATCTGCACGAAGCGATCAGCGTGTCCTTGTCGTGTACTTCTCGCGCGCCGACGAAAACACAGGCGGTGTCGGCTACATCGAGAAGGGAAACACAAAGATTCTTGCAGAGATGATCGCCGAACGCACGCACGGTGACCTCTTTGAAATCAAGACCGTCAAGCCGTATCCGAAGGAATACCGTCCCGCGACAGAAGCCGCCAAGCAAGAGAAGGAAGAAAACGCCCGTCCTGAAATCGTCGGCGAGCTGCCCGATCTCAGCAAGTACGATGTCGTCTTTCTCGGTTATCCGATCTGGTGGAGCGACATGCCGATGCCTGTCTACACCTTCCTCGATCGGGAGAATTTCGTGGGCAAGATCATCCTGCCGTTCTGCACACATGAAGGGAGCGGGCTCTCTGATACGCAGCGGTCGATTGCGGACGTGACAAAGGCGGATGTCAGGGAGGGCTTTGCACTCCAGGGACATATCGCGCAGAAGTCGCCCGAGGAGGCGCGGACGGCACTCTATGAATGGATGTCGAAACAAGGATATTAAGGAGGATTTCAAATGGCAGTGGAAAATGTAAAACTCAATAATGGTGTAATGATGCCGCTTGAGGGCTTCGGCGTGTTCCAGATTCCCGACCTTGCAGAGTGTGAGCGCGTGACCATCGAGGCGATTCGGCAGGGCTACCGCCTGATCGACACGGCGGCAGCATATCAGAACGAGGAGGCGGTGGGTGCGGCGATTGCAAAGTCGGGTGTGCCGCGTGAGGAACTGTTCATCACAACGAAGCTCTGGGTGCAGGATATCTCCTATGAGGCGGCGGGTACGGCGTTTGAGCGTTCCCTGCAAAAACTCGGGTTGGACTATCTCGATCTCTACCTCATTCATCAGCCGATGGGGGATTTCTTCGGCGCGTGGCGGCGGCTCGAGGAGCTGCACCACGCGGGGAAGATTCGGGCGATCGGCGTGTCGAACTTCTATCCTGCCGTGCTTGCGAACTTCTGTGAGACGGTGGAGATAAAGCCAATGGTGAATCAGGTGGAGCTGCATCCGTTCTTTCAGCAGGAGGCGGCACTCGCGACGATGAAGGAGTACGGTGTCGTGCCGCAGGCATGGGGACCGCTCGCCGAGGGCAAACACGGCATCTTTACGCATCCCGTACTGACGAAGATCGGGGAGAAGTACGGAAAGACGGCGGCGCAGGTGGCACTCCGCTGGAATACGCAGCGTGGCGTGTCGATCCTGCCGAAGTCCGTGCGTGCTGAGCGCATCGCGGTAAATCTCGATATCTGGGACTTTGCACTGAACGAGGCGGAGATGGCAGAGATCGCAAAGCTCGACCTCGGGCACAGCGAGATCGTCAACCACGACGACCCTGCGTTCGTGAAATGGCTGCACGAGCTCAGGATTCACGATTGAGATATGCCGGAGGAGGGCAGGGCGGCACGTCGACCCCGGGTGGGTGATGTCGTATTCCACCGAACGTGAAGGATTGGCATGGCGCACAGGTAGATCGTTGGTTCAGCCATATTGCTGTCGAGGTGCCGAGGACAGACGCCTCGAACGAATGGTGTGAACTGGCGACGGATAAAAATTACGAAGCACTTTGAGGAGAGGGGCATCGAAGTGAAAGGAGGTGGTATGCAGCTTTTTGTTTGTTCCGGTATGATCGCATCCTTGGATGTTTGCGCTGTGTTTTGGCGAATGTTTATTCATCGTTTCTATGATCCTGTGGAGAAGGGCAGTCTCTCCTGGAATCTTGCTTCCCTTTTTCAAGGGGCATCCCCTGAGACATGGGCGATGGGAGCGGGTGAATACACAGTGCATCGTTTTGCCAATCTCTATGGATTGACTTATCTCGGTATGGCGACGAAGGAGTACGAGGCAGATGTGCTTGCGGCGAAGATCGGCTAAGAATATTTTAGAATCAAAAACCTCGGACTGAGAATAGGAAGTCCGAGGTTTTTGTGTATGAAGATTCTTTAATCAAGAATACGGGTGTGAAGTTCAAGTCTGTGGGTGTAATGGTCACTATCGTCCTTGTTCGTGTACCCTATTTCTGTAGAGGTGTAAGTTTCCGTTATCGTTGTTTCGTCAATCCATCCCTATACGAAAAAAAGGCCGTTACACAAAGATAAATTTACCTTCGTTCAACAGCCCCGTCTCTCCGATGGTGCGCCTGGGGGGATTCGAACCCTCGACCCACGGCTTAGAAGGCCGTTGCTCTATCCAACTGAGCTACAGGTGCATGGTCGGGATGACAGGATTTGAACCTGCGACATCTTGCTCCCAAAGCAAGCGCGCTACCAAACTGCGCTACATCCCGATACCGCATTATTATAATGAGCGGTTAGGGAAAAGTCAACTCATCATTTTACGATGTGCTTTCCCCCGAGAAAGCGTGGCTGCCAATAATCGTTGGAGAGTTCATCGATGCGTACGCCCTTGCTCGTAGAGGCGTGAATGAACTCCCCCTTGCCAAGGTAGATGCCGCAGTGCGATGCGCCCTTTTCGTAGGTCTCGAAGAAGACAAGGTCGCCGGGCACGAGTTCCTTTGTACTCTTGGTGCGCAGACCAAGTTTGTACTGTTCATCTGCGGTGCGCGGGATCGTGATTCCCTGCTTCTGAAAGACGTACTGGAGGTAGCCCGAGCAGTCAAATCCCTTCGGGGTAGCCCCGCCAAAGACATAGGGTGTGCCCATATACGTCTTTGCCGTCTTGATGAGATCCTGCACCTTGTTTGCGGGCAGGATCGGTGTCCCATTCGGTGCGAGTGGGATTTTTTTCGGCGCTGGGCGCGGCACGTCAATGCCCCATGGACGCTTGGCTGGTGCGTTGCGCAGGGCACGCCACGTCGCATTGTTGACGACGCCTGTGATTTTTATCTTATTGTCACGCTGAAAGGCAGCAACGGCGTGTTCGGTCTCCTTGCCGAAGTTGCCGTCGATCGATTTGATCTGGTAGCCAGCATTCTGCAGGGCTCGCTGCAGGACGAGCACATCGTGTCCATGGGAGCCCTCGCGCAGGGTGGGGGAGGCGGATGCCGTTCCTCCAATGAGAAGCAGGGCGATGCCCATGCAGGTGAGGAGGCGGTACAGGCGATTCATCGCGATCTTCCTTTCATGCGGTTATGCGTGCTGTACGTGCTCGAGTCCCTGGCCGAGCAGCTTCATCACGTGGTCATCATCAATCGAGTAGAGCACTTCTTTGCCGTCACGACGGAACTTGACCAGACGCGCGCTGCGGAGCACGCGGAGCTGATGGGAGATGGCCGACTGTCCCATCGTCAGGCTGTCGGCGATGTCATAGACACGCATTTCCTCCGTCTTTGTGAGCAGGGAGAGAATTTTGATGCGGGTCGGATCGCCGAGTGTTTTGAAGAGGTCGGCGAGATGCTGTGCTGTATCTGCGTCGATCGATTTTACGGGGGCGGAGGTCATGCGTTCCCATATCCTTTCGCGGGGTCAGTAGATCTTATTGATTTCAAAGCCATTTTCTTCCAGTGCGTGCACGATGCGGTCGACGTGATCCTGTCCATGCGCCTCTACGGTAACGGTCAGCTGCACCTTTTGGAAGCTGTCAGTCACCATGGTCTGATCGTGGTCAAGACGGATGACGTTCGCGTCCTGCTCTGTGAGGATCTGAGCGACATTGAGCAGCTGTCCGGGCTTGTCGGGCAACTGTACGGCGAAGCGGAAGACGCGTCCGCGCGAGATGAGTGCCTTGGAGATCAGTGCGGAGATGGTGGAGATGTCGATGTTGCCGCCGCTGATGAGGACGGCGATCTTCTTGTCCTTCATGTGGAGCTTCTGCAGTGCAGCGAGTGAGAGTACGCCTGCGCCCTCGGCAATCAGCTTGTGTTTTTCGATGAGGGAGAGCAGGGCACTCATGATCTCCATCTCGGAGACGGTGATGATCTCGTCGAGGTAGCGGCGGCAGAACGTGAGCGTGAGTGCGCCCGCCGTGCGTACGGCGCAGCCATCCGCAACGGTATCGGCAGACGGGAGGGTGATGGTGTGTCCGCAGGAGAGCGCTGCTTTCATACAGGCGGCGTTTTCTGGCTCGACGCCGATGACCTTCACCTGCGGGTTGACGGTTTTTGCCCCGAGGGCAATGCCGGAAGCGAGTCCACCACCGCCGATGGGGACGAGGATAGCATCTACGTCCTTGAGCGCGTCGATTACTTCAAGGGCGATCGTGCCCTGTCCGACGATGACGTTGCGGTCGTTGAACGGATGAATGTAGACGTAGCCATGCTCTTTCTGCAGTTCGAGGCTGTGCGCATAGGCGTCGTCGAATCCGTTGCCGTGGAGTACGACGGTCGCGCCGAGTGCCCGCGTCGCCTCCACCTTTAGGATCGGTGTCGTTGCCGGCATGCAGATGACCGCCTTGACCCCAAGCTTTTGCGCGGAGTAGGCAACGCCCTGCGCGTGGTTTCCGGCCGATGCGGTGATGACGCCGCGTGCGCGCTCCTCCTCGGTGAGCATGCTGATGCGGTTGTATGCACCGCGCAGCTTAAATGCTCCCGTCGTCTGGAGGTTTTCGAGCTTTAGATAGGTCGCGTTCCCCGAGAGCTCAGAGAAATAGTCGCTGTATACCAGCGGCGTCTTGCGGACGATCCCCTCCAGCCTCTTGGCGGCGGCGTATATATCGGATATGCCTGTGGATGCGACGATCTCTTCATCGGTCGGTACGTGCTGTTCTTCTCCCATGATAATCTCCCCTTGTCTATTTAATGAAGTTAGTCTATCATGTTCAATGAAGCGCGTCAAATTCTTTTCCATCAACGAAAAATTGTCGGAATAAAGAAGGAGTTTGCCCGTATTTCGCGAATAAAATAAGGAAAAGAAAGCATGAAATACCGTGCTTTCCGTGTCAAGACGAAGCGGAGGTGCGCGATGGAAGATTCCCCCTATGGGCGCATCCTGATTCCCGTGGATGGGACCAAGGATGCGCTGCGTGTCATTCGTCCGGCGGGAGAGCTTGCGCGTCTCATGGAGGCATCCGTTGATTTCCTCTATGTTTCCCCGTTTGACGAGAGCACGGACGAGGGGGATGCGTCGTGGCTTCCCGCGAGTATTGTACGCCCTGCGGCAGAAGAGGCGCAGGAGATTTTTGCCGTGGCGGAGTCCCTGCTTCCGCAGGAGGTCGCCCGTGCATGTCATCATCGTGCGGGGATGCCGGCGGAGGAGATCCTGCGCTTTATCGACGTGATGGGCATTCGTCTGGTTGCCATCAGCGGGCGCAAGCATTCACGCGTGAGCGGTCTGCTGCTCGGGAGTGTGATGCAGACTGTCTTGGAGCGTGCACATGCATGTGTCCTCGTGGCGGGAAATGATTGAAGTATAGGAACAGTGAGGAGGTACTTCCATGATGAAGAATATTTTAGTTCCTGTCGATGGTTCCGAGGGAGCAGATCGTGCGATTGAGCAGGCGGTGACGCTGGCGAAGATCTGCGGTGCAAAGCTGAATTTTCTCTATGTCGCAAACATCAACCAGCTCGCGATCAATGCCGTCCTGTCGGATGCGATTCTCGACTCTGTGACAAAGGCGGGGAATGTCGTCCTCGACCGCGCGATGGAGATGGTGCCCGAGGGAATCGAGAAGGAGTCGTTCTCGGATACGGGGTCGCCCGCTGTCGTCGTGCTCGATTTTGCAGAGACGAACGACATCGATCTCATCGTCATGGGCAGCCGCGGCCTTGGGGTCGTCAAGGGGGTTCTGCTGGGCAGCGTCAGCCAGTATGTGGTCGAGCAGTCCAAGTGTCCTGTTCTCGTGGTAAAGTAATGACCGTTGATTGATTCTTTCAAGCTGCCGCTCAGTTGCGGCAGCTTTTTCGATGTAGAATGGGGAGGGAATGATGGAGGATCAGCGCTTTGCGCGGACAGAGATGCTGCTTGGCGACACAGGACTTGCACGCCTTGCAGCGAGCTCGGTGGCTGTGTTCGGCGTCGGCGGGGTCGGCTCATTCACGGCAGAGGCGTTGGCGCGCGCCGGTGTAGGCAGTCTGACGCTCATCGACCACGATACGATCGACGTGACGAATATCAACCGCCAGATTCACGCACTCACCGAGACGGTGGGAAAAGCCAAGACCACGGTCATGGCAGAGCGCATCCGAGCGATCAATCCCCATTGTGAGGTACGCGAAATTCGTGCGTTTTATCTGCCTGAGGAGGCGGATTCCTTTTTTGAGACGCATTATGACTATGCCGTGGATGCAGTGGATACGGTGACGGCGAAGGTGGATCTTGCCGTGCAGTGTCAGGTGAGGAATATACCGCTGATTGCGAGTATGGGAGCGGCCAACAAACTTGACCCCACGCTCTTTGAGGTGATGGACATCTATCGCACTAAGGGTGATCCATTGGCACGTATTCTGCGGAAAAAGCTGAAGGAACGCGGCGTGCGGCGTCTCACGGTCGTCTGCTCGCGCGAGCGTCCGAAGCGTCCCGCCGCGGGCATCTGTGCGCCGGCACCGGGACGGCATCTGGCACCGGGCAGTGTGTCCTTTGTACCGCCTGTGGCGGGGGGGATTATGGGGGGGGTTGTCGTACGTGTGCTGACGGGTGCAGCGGTGGAGGTATCGTCATGAGGGTTACGGTTCTCGGATGTGGGCGTTGGGGCTCGTTTCACGCATGGTATGCCCAGCGTGTCGGTCATGCGGTGACGCTGTGGGGGCGCAGCGGGTCAGAACATCTCGCGGCACTGGAGAAGACACGGACGAATGAGTTTCTGACTCTCCCACCAGAGGTTCATCTGACGGATGATCTCGCAGCGGTGCTGCAGACGGCGGAGATCGTTATCATCTCCATCCATGCACAGGCACTGCGTGCCTTCCTGCACGATGTATGCGCACACGGCCTTATGGAGGAGCTCCGCACCAAGCGGATGATCCTCTGTATGAAAGGGCTTGAGATCGGCACGGGAAAGCGTCTGACCACCGTGGTCAAGGAAGAGCTCGGCGCAGACATACAGCCCGTCGTCTGGGTTGGCCCTGGGCATGTGCAGGACTTTGTGCGCGGCATTCCGAACTGCATGGTGCTCGCAGGGGAGGAGCGGGCAGTGCTGCACGATCTGGTGGACGTGCTTGGCAGTCCACTCATCCGCTTCTATTATGGGGATGATCTCCTCGGCACAGAGGTCGGCGCAGCGGCGAAGAATGTGGTAGGGCTCGCGGCGGGGATGCTCGACGGCTTTTCCTACGGCAGCCTGAAGGGGGCACTTATGGCGCGCGGTGCGCGTGAGCTCTCGCGTTTGGTGCATGCGATGGGTGGCGATGGGGACACCATCTACGGGCTGTCGCATCTTGGTGACTACGAGGCAACGCTCTTTTCTCCGCACAGCAACAACCGCCGCTATGGGGAGGCTGTTGTGCGCGGTACGGCAGGCGACTTTCATAAGATCGCCGAGGGGGTCTACACCGCTGAGGCATTGATGGCTCTTGCCGCGGAGTATCGTGTTGAGCTGCCCATCTGCACGACGGTATACGAGATCGTCGCGCATGGATGCGACCCGCGTGCACAGCTGATGCAGCTGTTTCTGCGGCGCAATAAGAGCGAGAAGGAGTAGGGCATGGAGGAGCGAAAGCACATCGATGTCGTCGCAGGAGCGATCCTGCGTGACGGGAAGGTGTTTGGCGCATGCCGCTCCTATGGAGCGTATGCGGGCACGTGGGAATTCGCGGGCGGAAAGGTTGAGCCGGGGGAGACGGATGCGGCGGCACTTGTGCGTGAGATGCAGGAGGAGCTCGGCGTTATGGTCACAGTGGAGGAACTCCTCGGCACGGTTGACCACGATTATCCGGAGTACCACATGAACATGCGCCTCTACCTCTGCCGACTCGCAGCGGGAGAGCCGCAGCTGCGTGTCCACTCCGAGGGGCGGTGGCTCGGGCGCGCCGATCTCTACAGTGTCCCGTGGTTTGCGGCAGACATGGATCTCATCCGGAAGATCGAGCCGCGCCTGCGCTGATATTTGACAAGAGACCGTGCGGAATGCTATAATACATCTCGTATTTCCCCCAAGCCGAAGTGGCGGAATTGGCAGACGCAGCAGACTCAAAATCTGCCGCTGTGTGAGCAGCGTGCCGGTTCGACCCCGGCCTTCGGCACCATTTGAAGATCAGCCATTATGGCTTCCGAAAACTCCCTAAGAGAATGTGAAACTCTTAGGGAGTTTTTATCCATACACCTATATTTCTCATACTGATTTATTGGTTGACACAGCGCGTGGAAGCGCGTATATTTAACAGAAAAATTTAAGGAAGCACTGATAAATTCAGTACCGCCATCTTAGGTAAGCACTGATAAATGGGTGAATTTTTCAGTACTTTCTTCGAAAAGTGGAAAGGATGGGTTCCCTTGGCGCATTATTACACTGAACCGTCGCATACGTTCGGAGAGTATCTGCTCGTACCCGGCTACTCCTCGGCGGAATGCTTCCCCGCAAATGTTTCTCTGCGCACGCCGCTCGTCAAATTTCGTCGTGATGAAGAGCCGGCGCTCACGATGAATATCCCGCTGACCTCTGCGATCATGCAGGCGGTCTCCAACGACACGATGGCGATTGCCCTCGCCAAGCAGGGCGGTGTATCGTTCATCTACGGCTCGCAGTCCATCGAGGCAGAGGCGGCGATGGTCTCGCGTGTGAAGAACTATAAATCGGGCTTTGTCAGCAGTGACTCGAACATCAGTCCTGACACGACACTCGGTGGGGTGCTCGATCTTCTCGCTAAGACGGGACATTCGACTATGGCGGTCACGGAGGATGGCTCCGCGAACGGCAAGCTCGTCGGCATCGTGACGAGCCGTGACTACCGTGTCTCCCGCATGTCGCTCGATACGAAAGCGCATACGTTCATGACGCCGTTCGAGAAGCTCGTCTGGGCCGATGCGGATGCGACCTCACTGACGCTCGCCAACGATCTCATCTGGGAGCACAAGCTCAACATGCTGCCGCTCATCGACAAGAATCAGCGCCTGCGCTATATGGTGTTCCGCAAAGACTACACGGACAACAAGGAAAATGAGTTGGAGCTGACCGACGACAACAAGAGCTACATTGTCGGCGCGGGCATCAATACGCGCGACTATACGGAGCGTGTTCCCGCGCTCATCGACGCGGGCGTCGATGTCCTCTGCATTGACTCCTCGGAGGGGTTCTCCGAGTGGCAGCGCATGACAATCCAGTACATCCGCGAGGAGTTCGGTGATTCGGTTAAGGTTGGCGCGGGCAACGTCGTGGACGGTGAGGGCTTCCGTTTCCTCGCAAATGCGGGGGCAGACTTTATCAAGGTCGGCATTGGTGGCGGCTCGATCTGCATTACGCGCGAGACGAAGGGCATCGGGCGCGGACAGGCCACGGCACTCATCGACGTGTGTGCCGAGCGTGACAAATACTACAAGGAGACGGGGGTCTACATCCCCATCTGCTCCGACGGCGGCATCGTCTACGACTATCACATGACGCTCGCGCTTGCCATGGGCGCGGACTTCCTCATGCTGGGGCGGTACTTCTCACGCTTCGATGAGAGCCCGACGGACCGCGTCATGGTGAACGGCACCTACTATAAGGAATATTGGGGCGAGGGTTCGAACCGCGCGCGCAACTGGCAGCGGTATGATCTCGGCGGGAGCAAGAAGCTCTCCTTTGAGGAGGGGGTTGATTCCTACGTCCCCTATGCAGGACCGCTGAAGGAGAACGTGCAGACGACACTCTCCAAGATCCGCTCTACGATGTGCAACTGTGGTGCGCTCAGCCTCCCGGAGTTCCGTGACAAGGCAAAGCTCACCCTCGTCTCCTCGACCAGCATCGTCGAGGGCGGCGCACACGATGTAATCCTGCGCGATAAACTCGGACGGGATTGACGAAGATCAGAAAAGACGCACGGCGAGTGCGCCTTTTCTTTTTTCACATTTTGTGGTAATATCAACCATAGGATTTTGGGGAATCACGGATGGAATGACATTTGGCTGATCCGGTGCGGATTCATTTCTGCAGTATGGCGGAGGAGATATGCAGCAAGGCGCGATCTTTGATATGGATGGACTGCTCTTTGATACGGAGAAGATGTATCAGCATGGATGGCTGGTCGTCGCCGATGAATTTGGTGTGCCGCGCAGCCCGGAACTGGGCAAGGCATGCTGCGGCACGAGTGGGGAGACGATGGCGGCGGTGGTGCATTCCTTCTATCCAATGGTAGATGCCTACGCCTATTCGCGCCGTGTGGCGGAGTACGTTCGTGATGAGGCAGCGAAGAACTTGCCGATCATGCCGGGGGCGCGTGAGCTGCTCCATTATTTTCGTGCGCATGGCGTCCGTATCGCAACGGCAAGCAGTTCGACGGTGACGCAGATCGAGAAAAATCTCGCGCAGAGCGGCCTGAGAGAGTACTTTGATGCCATTGTCGGCGGGGATATGGTCGAGCGTGGGAAACCCGCCCCTGATATTTTTCTGCGCGCGGCCGCGGCAATCCAGATCGCACCGGCGGACTGCTATGTCTTTGAGGATGGCTACAATGGGCTGCGCGGTGCATCGACAGCGGGCTGTGTGGCGGTGATGATTCCCGACACATTGCCGCCGACAGAGGAGATGCGGGGAATCTGCACGGGGATTTATCCATCGCTGCACGCGGCGCTGGATGCGATCAAGCAAGGGAAGCTGTGACTATTTCCATAGTGAGGTAAGGTAATGGACGAACAGAAAACCATGATGTTCTCCTTCGGGGAGGATAAGCCAAAGGCAGATGTCGTCATACGGGATGTGAGTGCGGCGATGCGGGAGAAAGGGTATAACCCGATCAACCAGCTGGTCGGCTATTTGCTGTCCGGTGATCCCGCGTATGTGACGAGTCACCGCGACGCGCGGAGCAAGATACGGAGTCTTGAGCGGGACGATCTGCTCGATGAGCTCGTGCGCTTCTATCTGGAACACGAGAAATGAAACGCTATATGTCACTCGATCTCGGTGATGCGACGATCGGGGTTGCGGTCAGTGACCTTCTCGGGCTGACGGCGCAGGGCGTTGAGACAGTGCGGCGCACGACACTCGAGGCAGACATTGCCCGCCTCGGACAGCTCATGCAGGAGTATGAGGTCGATGCGCTCGTGGCCGGTCTGCCAAAGCACATGAACGGCGATGAGGGCGAGCGCTGCAGCATTGTGCGTGCCTTTATGGCGGAGGTGGAGGAGCACTTTCCGAGGACGGAGGTACACTACTGGGATGAGCGCCTCTCGACCGTCGCCGCCTCGCGCGCGCTCATTGCCGGAGATGTCTCACGCAAAAAACGCCGCAAGGTGATCGATAAGATGGCGGCGGTCTATATTTTACAGGGATTTTTGGATCGACAGAATATGGAAAATCACGGATAAAAGATGCGCCGGGAGACGCACACAGTATTTATCCGGGCTTCCTTGATTGAAGGAGCAGAGAAGATGACTGAGCAGGAAGAACTTCACGACGAGGACGTTATTGTCGTTATCTCCGATGAGGAGGGAGTGGAACACTACTATCGCGAGGAGATGATCGTGCCGCTCGGAACGGAGCGATTTGCCGTGCTCGTGGCACTCCACATGGATGCGGATGGAGCACTTAAAGACAGCGACGATGAGGACGAGGCGACGATTGCCAAGATCATCGTGGATGAGAGCGGCGAGGACATCTACACAGATCCGACAGACGAGGAGTTCGAGGCGGTCTGCCGCGCCTATGAGCGTCTTGCAGAGCAGGAGGAAGAATAAGGGACTCGCAGATCGCCGCCGCATCAGCGGACCATGATGTTCTGTGGAGCAGGAGACTGCGTGGGCCTACGACACTGAGACAAGAGAGGATGGATTTTGTTGCGGGAGTCATTGCAGGAGTTGTGGCAGAAGACACGCGACTTTCTGGAGCACGCCGAATGGCAGGAGGCCCTGCGGGCGGTTTACCGCGGAAAGGGAACCCCAAAGCAAAAGAGAATGATATTCGGCGGGGCGGCTGCGGTCGCCCTCCTCTTCCTTGTTTTTGTGTTTTTGATTGCGTCGCCGTCCGCCTCGCCCACCAATGAGGGGACGCCTGTATACTTTACCGTACGCCCCGGGATGAGTGTCAGCAGCATCGGCAAGGAACTGCACGAACGCGGTGTGATCGACAGCGAGATGAAGTTCTGGTGGACGGCGAAGCTGAACGGACTTGAAAACAAGGTCAAGACTGGTACGTTCGCCATGCAGACCGGGATGACGCCGCGTGATGCGCTGGAAAAACTCGTCTATGGCAATACCGTTACGATCCGCTTCGTGATTCCCGAAGGGTTCGGCGTGAAGGAGATCGCCGAGCGGTTGGAAAAGGAAGGGCTCGTGCGCGCGGATGACTTTATGGAGCGAGCCAAGACCTTTCGCCCCTACCCCTATATGGAACAGCATGAGAATGTACGCTATGCGGCGGAGGGATTCCTTTTCCCCGACACCTATGAGCTGAGCGATTCGTTCGATGCCGACTCGATCATGACGATGATGGCGGAGAATTTCGATCATCGCCTGACGAAGGAGATGCGAGACCGCGCCAAGGAGATGCACCTCTCAATCTATGAACTCGTGACGCTCGCGTCCCTCGTGGAGAAGGAGGCGTATCATGATGAGGATCGCCCGATCATCGCGCAGATCTTTTTGAAGCGTCTGCGCCTTGGTATGCCGCTGCAGGCTGACCCGACGGTGCAGTATCTGCTCGATGAGCCGAAGGAGGATCTTCTCTACAGCGACACGGAGGTCGCGTCGCCCTATAATACCTATCAGAATGTCGGCCTGCCGCCAGGACCGATTGCAAGCCCCGGTACAGCGTCGCTGATGGCCGTGCTGCATCCCGCACATACGAACTATCTGTATTTCGTGGCGGATCGGAATGGAAAGAATTACTATGCAACGAATTATGCGGATCACCTCGCCCTTGTCGATCAGGTGCGCTGATGCAGTGAAGGTGCTCCGATGACGCGCAGACCTGAGCTCCTTGCCCCTGCGGGGACGATGGAGAAACTGGAGGCGGCGCTCCGCTATGGTGCGGATGCGGCGTATCTCGGCGGACGGCAGTTCGGCCTGCGTGCCTTTGGCGGAAACTTTACAGAGGACGAGATTGCGGCGGCCGTTCGCCTTGCTCATGGGATGGGAAAGAAGATCTATGTGACGGTCAATGTGTTCCCGCACAATGAGGATCTGGTGTCACTGCCGGACTATCTGCGCTTTCTTAAGGAGGCAGGGGCAGATGCCGTCCTCGTTGCCGACCTCGGTGTCTTTATGTGTGCACGCGAGGCGGCCCCCGGACTTCCCATCCATGTCAGCACACAGGCGAACAATGTCAACTGGCGCACGGTGCGCGCGTGGCAGGAGCTTGGCGCGGCGCGCGTCGTGCTCGCACGCGAGCTCTCGGCGGCGGAGATACGGGAGATTCGGCGGGCAACGGACGTGGAGCTGGAGCTGTTCGTGCACGGTGCGATGTGCATCTCCTATTCCGGACGATGTCTGCTCAGCAGTTACTTCACGGGGCGCGATGCGAACCGCGGAAGCTGTGCCCAGTCCTGCCGATGGAAGTATGCACTGGTCGAGGAATCCCGTCCCGGAGAGTACTATCCCATCGCCGAGGATGAGCGCGGCACCTATATCATGAACTCGAAAGACCTGTGCCTGCTCACGTATCTGGACGAGGTCGTCGCATGCGGTGTGGACAGCCTGAAGATCGAGGGACGCATGAAGAGCGTTCACTATGTGGCGAGCGTTGTGAAGGCGTATCGCATGGCGCTGGATGCCTGCCTGTCAGAGCAGCCCTACCATGTCGAAGCATCGTGGCTGGAGGAATTGAACAAGGTATCCCACCGTGCGTACACGACAGGCTTTTTCTTCGGAAAGACGACGGCAGAGGATCAGATCTATGGGTCTTCGTCCTATGAGCAGAACTCGGAGTTCGTCGGGCTGGTGCGTGCCTATGATGCCACGACAGGGCTGGCAGAGGTGGAGCAGCGCAATCACATGCGCGTCGGTCAGGAGATTGAGATCTTTCAGCCGAAGGGGCCGTCCTTTCGCCAAATTCTCGATGCCATGTGGGATGAGGAGGGGACGCCAATCGACGCCGCACCGCACCCGCAGCAGATCGTGCGCATTCGGCTGGTGCGTCCGGCAGAGCCATACAGCATCCTGCGCCGCGATGTGCCAATGAAAAAGGGGGATGGATCATGAGCACGGTGATTCGCCGCTTTGCATGTGCCGAAGGGCGTGTGCAGGGCGTGGGCTTTCGCATGTTTGTCCGCCAGCAGGCGGTGATGCGTGACATCACGGGGTGGGTCAAGAATATGTCGGACGGCACGGTGACAATGGAACTGCAGGGCGCAGCGGATGCCGTCGAGGCGGCATTTGACGCCATGCGTGCAGGAAATATGTTTATCCACGTGAATCATCTCACGGTCGAGGAACGCGCTCTGCTTGAGGGGGAGCGCAGCTTTGACGTGCGCTATTAGAGGAGTATGATGGGAAAAATATTGGTGCTGAATGGGCCGAACCTCAATATGCTCGGGACACGTGAGCCTGAGATTTACGGCGCGCTGACGCTCGCCGACATCAACGAACGCCTGCGCCGTCGTGCGGAGCGTGCAGGCCTTGCCATCACATTTCTGCAGTCGAATCACGAGGGCGTCTTGGTGGATGCCATTCAGGCAGCGCGCGGGAACACGAACTACATTATCCTGAATGCCGCTGCCTTCACGCATTACAGTATTGCCATCCGCGACGCCATTTCTGCCGCTGAGGTTCCCGTCATCGAGGTACACCTCTCGAATATCCATCAGCGCGAGGAGTTTCGGCATCACTCGGTGATTGCGCCGGTCGTTTGGGGGCAGGTTGCAGGGCTGGGGGCGGAGAGCTATATGGCGGCACTTGAGGCAATCATCTGCCGCATGGAGGGATACAATGGAGATTGAGAGACGAGTCGCGCGACTGCGTGCGCTCATGGCAGAGAAGGTTCTGGACGGGGTGCTTGTCACGAAAGAGGAGAGTGTCCATTATTTTAGCGGTTTTCGCGGTGACTCCACGGCACTCCTTATAACCCCCGAGCGGCTTCTTCTCATGACAGACAATCGCTATACGGAGCAGGCGCAGCTGCAGGCACCAAGCTATGATGTCGTCGAACAGCATGAGGGGCTGAGCAAAAAGATTGCAGAGGCCGCGCAGGATATTGGGATTCTTGCGCTTGGCTTTGAGGGCGGTGCACTGACCTGTGATCGGTATGAACAGCTGAAATCTATGCTGGGAGAGATCTCCTTTGACACGTCGCTCTCCCTTGATGCACTGCGCATGGTCAAGGATGCGGATGAGATCGCCGCCATTCGCCGTGCCTGTGCGATTGCCGATGCGGCATTCGCGCACATCATCACCGTTATTCGCCCCGGCATGACGGAGTGTGAGGTGGCCGCTGAGATGGAGTACTTCATGCGGCGTGAGGGCTCGGAGCGCCCTGCCTTTACGACGATTGTCGCCTCGGGGGTGCGGGGCAGTCTGCCGCACGGCGTGGCAAGTACGAAGGAGATCGCGCGCGGCGAGCTCGTGACGATGGACTTCGGCGCGGTCTATGAGGGCTACTGCTCAGACATCACGCGGACCATCTGCGTCGGACGGGCAGACGCGCATCAGCGCGAGCGCTATGATGCTGTGCTTGCGGCGCAGGAACGTGCACTCGCGGCACTGCATCCCGGGGTCACAGGGATCGAGGCAGACCGCGTGGCACGCGATGCTCTCGCTGAGAAGAATCTTGCACAGTATTTTGGACATGGGCTCGGGCATAGCCTTGGGCTTGAGATCCACGAGGAGCCGCGCCTTTCGAAGTCCTGTCCTGTCGCACTGCAGGAGAATATGCTGATTACCGATGAGCCGGGAATCTATATTCCGGGCTGGGGCGGAATCCGCATCGAGGACACGGTGCTCATCACACATGACGGAGCGGAGCCGCTGACGCACGCGCCAAAAGAATTTATTGAAATATGTATATAAACCCGCTATAATGTGTAAAGGTATAACAGATATGGAGGAACGAACAATATGATTAACAGCACCGATTTCCGCACAGGCCTGACCATTGAGTACGATGGGGGTGTCTGGCAGATTGTTGATTTTCAGCACGTGAAACCGGGAAAGGGTGCCGCGTTCGTCCGTACGAAGATCAAGAACGTCGAGACCGGTGCTGTGGTGGAGCGCACGTTCAATCCGAACGAGAAGATGCCTGCGGCGCATCTCGAGACGCATACCATGCAGTACCTCTATGAGGCGGACGGCGTCTATACGTTCATGAACACGGAGACCTATGAGCAGACGGAGCTGACGCGCGAACAGCTGGGCGATGCGCTGAACTACCTCATGGAGAACATGGAGGTGGCGGTGCAGCAGTTCAAGGGGCGCATCATTGGCATCCAGCTGCCGAACTCCGTCAATCTGAAGGTCGTCGAGTGCGAGCCGAGTGTCAAGGGAAATACGGCGACGGGCGCGACGAAGATGGCAAAGGTTGAGACCGGTTATGAGGTGCGTGTGCCCCTCTTCATCAACGAGGGAGATGTTCTGCGCATTGATACGCGCACGGGCAACTACATCGAGCGCGCCTGAGTATAATCATATTAAATTTGGAGGGTATGAACATGGACAATGAGAAGGATGTTGTAAAGAAGGAAACAGGCCTTGGGACGATTCGCGTTGCCGATGAGGTCGTCAGCATTATCGCGGGGCTTGCCACGACGGAAGTCGATGGAATTGCGGGCATGAGCGGTGGTATCGCCGGCGGCATCGCTGAGATCCTGGGGCGTAAGAATTTCTCCAAGGGGGTCAAGGTCGAAGTCGGTGAGAAAGAGGCTGCGGTTGATCTCTACATCATCGTCAAGTATGGCATTCGCATTCCTGAAGTTGCCCTTGCGGCGCAGGAGAATGTCAAGCGCGCCATCGAGACGATGACGGGGCTGTCTGTGGTCGAGGTGAACGTGCATGTGCAGGGCGTCGGATTCCCTGAGGAGGAGCCGAAGGTCGAGGAGTCGCGTGTACACTAAGTGCAGTCGGGGGCTATGAACCATGGGGATTCTTAACCGTCTGCTTCTCCTGCCGTATGCGATTCTCGGCATGGCACTCGCCGTTGCCGTCGCAGCGGCAGTACTGCGTATCCTGCCGGAGAGTATCTGGCTGAATGAACTGCGCTATGCACTGTCCCGTCAGGAACTCCTTATAGGCTGTGCGGTGTATTTTCTGTTCAGCCTAAAGTTCTTCTTTGCGGTGTTTTCGCGTTTCTCATCTTCTACACGTACGGACGGGGAGTTTATGGTGATCGAGACACCGGCCGGTTCCGTTCAGGTAGCACTCCCTGCCGTGCAGGGCATCGTCGAGCGTACCACGCTGGCTATGCAGGAAGTGCGTGAGGCAGCGGCAGTCATTGTGGTGCATGAGCAGCGGAAGGACAGCGCAGATCCGCCCATGCATATTGAGCTGAAGATCAGCATTGCGGATCACGCAGCATTGGGACAGGTGACGGAGCAGCTGACGCAGAGTGTGCAGCAGCATATTCATGAGGTCCTCGGTGTAGCCGAGGTGCCGGTCAAGATCAGTGTGACGGAAATCGGCGCGTCCGGTGCGGCAAAACGCTCTGTGGCGTAGTGGGAGGTGCGCATGAAAGAATATCTGCTGCAGCTCCTGCAGGAACAGTGGATGTACCATCGCGGACGGACAGGCGGACTGGTGCTCGGAACCCTGTTCGGCGTCTGTGTCCTGCTGTTTGGTTTTTGGAATATTGTCTTTGTGATTCTCTGTGCCGGTATCGGCATGTATATTGGATTGCAGTCAGAGCATCGACATTGGTCAGAGATCATTGATCTGTCGGGACTGCGGAATCTCTTTCGGAGGATGTCATGAGCCGCAGACACGCGCGTGAGGCGGCGCTTTTGACACTTTTTCAGCGGGAGTTCGATCAGGATCGTCCGCCGACTGTCGCGGCAGGGGATCTTGCCAGCGACGCTGTGGACGGGTTGACGGAGAAGGATCTTGCCTATGCAAACGGGCTCGTGCAGGGTACGTGCTCCGTTCAGCCGGAGATCGATGCGGCGATTGAGCGCATGGCGAAGGAGTGGAAGCTCCATCGCATGGCGCCCGTGGATCGCAATCTCATCCGCATGGCGTACTATGAGATGTGCTATCAGGAGGAACGCATTGACCCTCCGATTGCCATTAACGAAGCAGTGGAGCTGGCAAAAAAATATGGGTCGGACGATGCGGGCCGCTATGTAAACGGTATCCTTGCTGCGTTGCAGAAATCAATGGGATAACTGATGAAAAAGAATCCGTTGCACAGTCGGTGCAATGGTTCTTTTTTTATCGTCATGGGGGAGAGGTGGTTATGACCGTTCACAGTGTCAGTGATGTAACGCGCTATATCAAGGGGATGTTTGAGCATGAGCCGATTCTGTCGGATCTTTTGATACGCGGCGAGGTGTCCAACTATAAACGCTATCCGTCG
The DNA here is from genome assembly GCF_900186465.1 of Centipeda felix. GTDB lineage: Bacteria > Bacillota > Negativicutes > Selenomonadales > Selenomonadaceae > Centipeda > Centipeda felix. The sequence goes on along the minus strand of NZ_LT891957.1, from coordinate 208,295 downwards.
GGACATGCCTACTTTACCCTAAAAGATGCAGGCTCAAGTATGAAGTGCGTCATGTTCAACGGCTATGCGCGAAATCTGCGCTTTGCACCCGAGAACGGGATGCAGGTGATCGCGGGCGGCAATATCTCCGTCTATGAGCGTGACGGAGCATATCAGCTCTATGTCAGCTTCTTGACACCCGAGGGCGCGGGGGCGCTCGCCCTCGCCTTTGAGCAGATGCGCGATCGCCTCGCCGCCGAGGGGCTTTTTGATGAAGGACATAAACAGCCGCTGCCGTGCTTTCCGCGACGCATTGGGATTGTCACGTCGTCGGCAGGAGCGGTGCTGCGCGATATCCACAATGTCTCCAAGCGACGCTGGCCGGGTGTGCAGCTCATCCTTCATCCCGTTCTGGTGCAGGGCGCAGGAGCGGCGGAGCAGATTGCAGATGCCGTGGCGTTTTTCAATGAGAAATATCCGGTGGATGTCCTGATCGTTGGCCGCGGCGGCGGGAGTGCAGAGGATCTCTGGGCGTTTAATGAGGAGGTCGTCGTCCGCGCCGTCTATCGGTCGCGTATTCCCGTGATTTCGGCCGTGGGGCATGAGACGGATACGACACTTGTGGATTTCGTCAGCGACCGGCGTGCGGCGACACCCTCGCAGGCGGCGGAGTTTGCCGTTCCTGATGCGGCGGAAATGGAGCGATTCCTCATGGGGCTGCGTGCACGTCTTGACGCGGGGCGGAAGCGACAGATCGATCACGCCGTCGCGCGCCTGAGCACGCTCGTTCAGCGGCCTTGGTGCACCAATCCGCGCATGTTGATCGCCCCGCTGATGCAGCGCAGTGACCGTGCCACGGCAGAGCTCCATCGTGTGGCAAAGGAGCAGAGCGTCGCAGCGCGGCATCGTCTTGAGCTCGTGCTGAAGCGACTGGAGCTGCTCAACCCCGTACGGGTTCTCTATCGTGGGTTCAGCATTGTGGAGAAGGACGGGCGTGCCGTGAGCCGCGTGAAGGACGTCACGGCGGGTGACCGCGTGAACATTACATTTGCGGACGGCAAGATATCTGCCGTCGTAGAACAGGCAAAGGAGCAGCAGAATGGCGCGTAAAAAAGAGATGGCGTTTGAGGAAGCACTGGGGGCGTTGGAGCAGATTGTTGCTGAGATCGAGGCGGGTGATTTGGCCCTTTCTGATCTCATGGCAAAGTACTCCGAAGGAATTAAGCTCTCGGAGTTCTGCGCCACGTCGCTGCGGCGCGCGGAGGAGACGATGGATCTCCTCGTGCGGGAGACGGCGGACGGCGTTGCACAAGAACCACTGAAGATCGGAGGCTGAGATGAAGGAACGTTGGCGGGCGCGGCAGGAGCTGGTGGAGCGTGCGCTGCAGGCGGAGCTGGATCGGACGGATGTGCTCGATGATACGCTGCGGCAGGCGATGGCGTACAGTCTGATGGCAGGCGGGAAACGTCTGCGACCTGTGCTCCTCATGGCGGCAGCGGATGCGGTAGGAGCGGATGGCGCCAAGTTCCTGTCCGTGGCGTGTGCACTTGAGATGATTCACACGTATTCCCTCATTCACGACGATCTCCCGGCGATGGACAACGACGACTATCGGCGCGGCAAATTGACCAATCACAAGGTCTTTGGCGACGGCATTGCCATCCTTGCAGGTGACGGACTTCTAACGCTAGCGTTTACGGTCATCCTGCGCCAGCAGGATGTATCCGCCGATACACTTCTGCGCGTGGTGGATGAGATCAGTCGTGCTGCCGGTGCTGAGGGCATGGTGGGCGGTCAGGTGCTCGACCTGCGTGCAGAGGAACATCGCATCTCGATGGAGGAGATGCGCCGTGTCCACATGGGTAAAACGGGGGCACTCTTTCGTGCAGCGCTGCGCAGCGGCGCAATCCTTGGCGGTGCGTCCGAGGCACAGCTTGCATCACTTACAACGTATGCGGAGCAGTTCGGGCTTGCCTTTCAGATCACGGACGACATTCTCGATGTCGTCGGGACAGCAGAGGACATCGGTAAGCCCGTTGGAAGCGATGAGAAAAACCACAAGTCGACCTATGTCTCCCTGACCTCGCTCGATGAGGCGCAGGAACTTGCAGCACAGACGGTGAAGGATGCGTGTGCGGCGCTCCGTGATTTCGGCGCGGAGGCAGATTTTCTGCGTGAACTGGTGTCCTATCTCGTGTATCGGAAGCAGTAGGGGGCGCCGTTGAAGAAAGAGCGTTTGGATGTGCTGCTCACCGTACAAGGGCTTGCACCGAGCCGTGAGCGCGCGAAGCGCCTCATTATGGCAGGACAGGTGCTTGTCAACGAGCAGCGTGTGGATAAAGCAGGCGCAACCGTTCCCGCTGATGCAGTACTGCGCGTCGTGGGAGAAGATCTTCCGTATGTCAGCCGCGGCGGACTGAAGCTCGCAAAGGGGATCACTGCGTTCGGCATTTGCCTTGCGGGGCGGACAGCGGCAGACATTGGTGCGTCCACGGGCGGATTTACGGACTGTATGCTGCAGAATGGCGCGGTCAAGGTCTATGCGATTGATGTGGGATATGGACAGCTCGACTGGAAACTGCGCACGGATGCACGCGTCATTAACATGGAGCGTACGAACATCCGCAAGGTAACGCCGGATATGCTGGATCATGCGCCGGACTTTGCCTCGATCGATGTGGCATTCATCTCGCTGGATAAGGTGCTCCCCGTTGTGCGGACGCTCCTCTCACCGGAGGGAGAGGTGCTCGCCCTCATCAAGCCGCAATTCGAGGCGGGAAAGGATCGCGTCGGAAAGAACGGTGTTGTGCGTGACCCTGCAGTGCACGAGGAAGTGATTGCACGCGTCCTTGCCACCGCAGAGGGGCTGGGCTTTGTTCCGCGCGGACTGACCTTTTCTCCGGTCAAGGGACCAAAGGGGAATATCGAGTATCTCCTCTATCTGGGGATGCAGGGCGGACGTACGGCTATCGCGGATGAGGAGATCGCCGCTGTGGTGGCAGAGGCACATCGTACACTGGATGGATGAGATGCGGAGCGGATTATGTTGACGGTTGCAGTTTTTCCCTATGTCGAGCGTCCGGAGATGCGGGATATTGTCCTGCGCATCCGCAGCTTTCTTACGGCACGGGGCGCGCGTATCATCCTGCCGCGTGCGCGCGCGGCGGAGTTCGGCATGGAGGAGTGCGGTGCAGACGACATCGAGCGTCTGCCCGCCGACTTTGCCCTGAGTCTCGGCGGAGACGGTACACTGCTCGGCATCTGCCGACGCTACGCGGAGAACCCCGTGCCGGTCTGTGGCATCAATTTGGGGACACTCGGCTTTATGGCGGATATTGAGCTCAATGAGCTGGAACGGCGTCTGAAACAGCTCTGTGCGGGAGATTACCGCGTGGAGCAACGGCCGCTGCTCGCGGGCTATGTGACGCATCCATGCGGAGAAGAGCATTTTCTCGGCTATGCGATCAACGACATTGTGGTGACCAAGGGCGATGTGGCGCGCGTTATCACGCTGGGGCTGACGGTGAACAGTACACCGCTGGTTGCATGCAAGGCGGACGGATTTATCGTTGCCTCGCCGACGGGCTCAACGGCCTACTCCCTTTCGGCGGGCGGGCCAATCATGAACCCGATGGTGCGCGGCATTCTGCTCACGCCCATCTGCGCACATACGCTAAACATCCGCCCGCTAGTCATACGCGAGGAGGACGTGGTGCACATCCATCTGCTCGATACGCGCCAGAGCATCATCGTCACCATCGATGGGCAGGAGACCACGCCGATCCGTCCTGACGATACCGTGACGGTACGCTGTTCCGACGTGCGGGCGGGCATCATCAAATTTGAGGACAAAGACTACTATCAGACGCTGCGGACAAAACTCTGGAGAAACTGCTAGGAGAGAGCGGAATGAAACGTCGTCGTCACGACCTCATCAAACAGATCATCCGTGAAGAAATCATCGAGACACAGGAGGCACTTGCGGCAGCGCTCTGTGCGCGCCATGTGCACGTCACGCAGGCGACGATCTCGCGGGACATCAAGGAACTCCTGCTCATCAAGGTACCGGCAGGCGGCGGACGCTATCGCTATGCTGTCGCGCCGCAAGAGGGACAGCGTTTTTCCGAGGCACGCATGCGTCGTGTCTTCAAAGACAATGTGCAGAGCTGCGATTTCAGTGAGAACATCGTCGTCGTGCGCACTGCGCCAGGGGCAGCGGGAACGGTGGCATCCGCGCTCGACGCGTCGGCATGGTCGGAAGTCATCGGAACGATTGCAGGCGACGACCATATTTTCGTGCTCATCCGCCCGAAGGAGGCAGCGGCGGATATCGTTGCACGTATTCAAAAACTCATGCACTAAAAGGAGGGATGTGTGGTGCTGCACAGCCTACGGATTCAGAATTTTGCCCTTTTGGAAGAGGTGACCGTCAAGTTCGGCACGGGGCTGAACATCCTCACGGGTGAAACCGGTGCGGGCAAGTCCATTCTGATTGGTGCACTGGGGACAATCCTCGGTCAGCGTGTCCTTGCCGACGTCATACGCAGCGGCTGTGATTTTCTGCGTGTGGAGGCTGTTTTTTCCATCGAGGAAAACTCTGTCGTGTCCGCATTGCTCGCCGAACAGGAGATCGAATACGATGATGAGCTGATCATCGTACGCAAGGTATCACGTGCGGGGAAAAGCTCCATTCTTGTCAACGGTGCCCATGTGACGCTGACCTTTCTCAAAAAACTTGCGCCGCATCTCGTGGATATCCATGGACAGAACGAGAACTTGGCACTCCTGCGCGAGGAAGCGCAGCGCAGCCTCCTTGAAGGCGATGATGCCGATCTCGCGGAGCGCCTATGTGCCTATCAGGATGTCTATCGGGCCTGGAAGGCGCGGACGAAAGAGCGTGAGATGCGTACGGAGGAAAATGCGGAGATCGCCGAGCGTCTGGATATGCTCCGCTGGCAGGAGCAGGAAATCGCAGAGGCGGAACTCACAGAGGGAGAGGATGAGGAACTCGAGACCGAGATTCGACGTCTCTCCCATGCGGAACGCTTGGTGGAGCACGCTGCCGAGGCGAGTAATCTCCTCAGTGAGGATACGGAGGAGGGGGCTGCCGTCCTGACGGCACTATCGCGCGTCACGCACGCACTGGAGGAGATTGCACGCTACGATGAGAGCCTTGCGGGGGCGCAGGCAATGATCGAGGAAGCGTATATCTCCCTGCAGGAGGCATCCTATGAGGTGCGGGACTACCTAGAGGGCATCGACGCGGATCCCGCCTCGCTGGACAAGATCCAGCTGCGCATGGATGTGATCGAGCGCCTTAAGAAAAAATACGGCGGAAGCATCTCTGCTGTCCTAGCGCGCCTCGAAGCACTGCGAACAGAGATCTCCTCCGCTGAACGCTATGATATGGACATAGAGGAACTGAATGCGGCGATTGCAAGGCTCCGGCAGCGCATGGAACAATGCGCCGCGGAGCTGACGAAACAACGGCAGAAGGTCGGTGCGGCGCTCTCCGCGAAGATCGAACGGGAGCTGCAGGGGCTTGGCATGAAGCAGGCACGTTTTCACATTGTTGTCACGCCGGAGGAGCAGTATACAACCCATGGTGCAGATCGTCTCACGATGCTGTTTTCCGCAAATGTCGGCGAGGTGGAAAAGCCTCTGGAGAAAATCGCCTCGGGCGGTGAACTCTCGCGCATTGCACTCGCCATCAAGTCCATCGTTGCGGCACGGGATACCGATGGGACAAGCATGGTGTTTGATGAAATCGACACGGGGATCGGCGGGCGCACTGCGCAGATGGTCGCAGAGCGGATTGCGTTCGTCGCGCAGTATAAGCAGGTGCTCTGCATCACGCATTTGCCGCAGATCGCCTGCATGGCGGATGTGCATCTCTATATCGCAAAATCCGTCGTCGACGGAGCGACAGTGACGCGCGTCGAGCCGCTCAGTGAGAAGGAGCGCGTCCGCGAGATCGCACGCATGGCATCGGGGGACGATGTCACATGGGCGGCACTTGCGAATGCCCGTACCATGCTCGCGGGCGCAGCGACGAAGAAGAATGAGTTGAAGCAGTCGGAAATAGGAACGATATCTTGATGAAGTACAATGATGTAAAACGTCTGATGATGGCTGGTTTGATTGCTTCGTGTGCAGCGTTTGCCACAGCGGCAGAGGCAATGCCGACGGCCGTCAGTGCAGAGCCGATGGTCGGAATGCCGTCGCCGCTCGTGGAGTATCCGAGCGTCCGTGACGCATGGGCGGTGGCAGGACTGCCGGTCTACACACCGACACTCCTTCCTGTGGGCTATGCACAGAAGAATGTTATCGTAATCGACAAAAGCCTCGCCGAAATCTTTTATCGCAACAGCGACGGCAAGGAGATCCTCTTCCGCATGGCGGCGGGGAATGCAGATATCAGCGGTGACAGCACGGCGTACGAAGTGAACCAGGTCGTTCAGGCCGGACGGCAGTACATCCGCGTCAAGGGGTCGGGGCGGCTGGTGCATCTTGCCCTTTGGTCGCGCGGCGGGTATACCTTCTCCCTCTCCTTTGAGGAGCCGGTTTCCGTTGAGGCCGTGGAGGCAATCGTCACCACGATCGCGTGGAACTAAACCCCGCGCCAAAGTTTTTGCGCGAATTGAAAAAATTTATTTGCACGCCCGCGATAGCCGTGTTATACTGTTCAACAGATTGTGTGAGTGGGATAAGAGTCGCCGTGTATTTCGGTATGTGTTGGAGAGGTCTATGGAGGTTATTTTAGCGGAACATCTCGGCTTTTGTTATGGCGTCAAACGCGCCATTGAGATTGCCAGAGAGAACGCTTCCCCCGATGGGACATCCAGTACACTCGGTCCGATCATCCATAATCCGCAGATGGTGGAACGCCTGAAAGAGGAGGGCGTCGGCACGGTCAGCACACTGGACGAGATGCAGGATGGGACGACGGTCATCATCCGTTCGCATGGCGTGGGTCCGTCGGTGTATGCACAGGCGGAGCAACGCGGTCTGAATCTTGTGGATGCAACCTGTCCGCACGTCAAGAAGGCGCAGCTTTCGGCAAAGCAGCTCTCGGAGGAGGGCTATACCGTTGTCATCATCGGCGAAAAAAATCACCCGGAGGTCAAGAGTATCTTCGAGTGGACAGCACAGCGGGCACACATTATTGAGAGCGAGGAGGAGGCAGCGGCGCTGCCAACCTTTGGGAAGCTCGGCGTCGTCTGTCAGACAACGTTTTCGAGTGATCGCTTTCGGCGCATCGCGTCTGTCCTTCTGGAAAAGTCGCGCGACATCAAGATCCTGCGGACGATCTGCACGGCGACGGATATGCGTCAGTCGGCGGCGATGGATCTGGCAGAGCACGTGGATGCAATGATTGTCGTCGGGGGGAAGAACAGCGCAAATACGATGCGACTCGCGCAGCTGTGCAGCGAAAAATGTCGAACCTATCACATTGAGACAGCAGATGAACTGCAGTCTGATTGGTTGAATCATATTAATAAAATTGGTATTACAGCCGGTGCTTCTACACCGGACTGGATTATCAAGGAGGTTTTTAAACAGTGTCAGAGCAGAGCATGAAGGAACTTTTGGAACAGGAAGATATGCCCGATATCCAAGAGCGCACCGTGGTCAAAGGGGTTGTTGTCCAGGTATCCCGTGATGAGGCGTATGTGGATATTGGCTACAAGCAGGAAATTCCTGTCTCCAAGAGGGATCTTGCCGTTCCTGCGCCGGACGATGCACGCGATGTCGTGAAGGTCGGCGATGAGATTGATGTCTACATCAAGTCTCTCGGCGGCGATAACGGCGGCAGCCTCTCGAAGGTCGAAGCTGACAAGATGGCCGCATGGAAGGACATCGAGGTCATCAAGGAGAAGGGCGAGACCGTCGAGGCGAAGGTCGCCAAAGAGGTCAAGGGTGGACTTGTCGCCTACGTCATGGGACTGCGCGGCTTCATTCCTGCCTCCCAGATGGAGCTTCACTTCGTGAAGGATCTTTCGGTCTACGTTGACCAGACGGTTGAGGCGGAGATCATCGAGATCGACGTGCAGAAGCGCCGTCTCGTCCTTTCGCGCCGTAAGCTGCTCGAGCGTGACCGCGCGGAGAAGGAAGAGGCTGTGTTCTCTGCCATCGAGCCGGAGCAGATCGTACGCGGTACGGTCAAGCGTCTCGTGGACTACGGAGCCTTCATCGACATCGGCGGTGTGGATGGTCTGGCACATATCTCTGATCTCGCGTGGCATCGCGTCAAGCATCCGTCAGAGGTGCTCGAGGTTGGGCAGGAGCTCGACGTCTACGTAAAGAGCGTGGATCGCGATGCGAAGCGCATTTCCCTCTCGGTCAAGGATACCCTTCCGGATCCGTGGGTCGAAAAGGCAGAGAAGTACGCAGAGGGCGACTTCATCGAAGGCAAGATCATTAAGCTGACTGACTTCGGTGCATTTATGGAAATCGAGCCGGGCTTTGATGGACTGATCCCGATGGGTGAGCTCGCCGAAAAGCGCATTGAGCGTGCGGACGAGGCAGTCCACACGGGCGACGTCGTTGTGGTCAAGGTGCTCCGCATCGACACGAAGCGCAAGCGCATCTCCCTCTCCATCACGAAGGCAAAGCGTGATGCAGACAGTGCTGACATCAAGAAGTATGCGGCGGAGAGTGCATCCGAGGGCGACGAGACGGTGACGGACTGATCGTATAACTCGATAGAGACTTGAAGGAGTGATGTTATGTCACTCCTTTTTTGTATACCTACGTTTCTTATAACATGGCATCAGTGTTTTACGAGGAAGAGGAACCGCTATAGGGTTGTTTGACGAAGCTCCTGTTTTTCGTTGAACAACCCTTTTCTTATGCGTATGTGCCATATTGAAAAAAAGGCGGGTTATTGCTATAATGATACGGTAGATTGGTACGTTATAGGGTCGGAGGTGGCTGTTATGTTTCGTCCATTGCCATTTAATTTGAAGGAGAATGCCGAGAAGGGGCAGGAGATGCTGAGCAAGGCGTTGGATACGGTGATGGAACATTCCTTCAATCCGTTGGACAAGGTCGGCGGCGTGCTCTTTCCGTTTCGTGTCGATGTGATTGATACGGAGACGCAGTACGAGATCTTTGCCGAGCTGCCGGGCTTCTCCAAGGATGCAATCGAGGTGTCGTACAGTGAGGACGACCGGCTGAAGATCAAGGCGGAGCGCAGTGCGGCCGATGTTCCGGAGACGCGGTACCTCTGCCACGAGCGCAGGACGGGGGCTTTTGAGCGCTCTTTCCTCATCGACGATGTAAACGATGCGGATGCATCCGTTTCCTATGAGGCGGGCATTCTTCATGTGATCCTGCCGAAGCTGGCGGAGAAGCAGTCGCGCCGCGTCTTTACGATACAATAATTTGGACGGGAGCAGATCGAGAGAGGTAGAACGGGAGGACGTTATGTCGGAGGATCGCGATTGGGAGCTTTTCAAGCAGAAGCTCAAGGCAAAGACGGAGATTGATCTGGATCTCTACAAAGAACCGCAGATGAAGCGACGTATCAACAATCTGATCACGCGCGCCGGCTACAAGGAATGCAGCGAGTACTTTGACCATGTGTGCGGGAACAAGGACGATTTTGCTGCGTTTATCGAGTATCTGACGATCAACGTGTCGGAGTTCTTCCGCACGCCGGAGAAATTCGGCAAACTCGAGACGGATGTCATCCCTGACCTCCTAAAACGCTCGTCGAAGCTCAATATTTGGAGCGCTGGCTGCTCCATCGGCGCAGAGCCGTACTCGCTTGCCATCATTATGAAGGAGATGACGCCCGGGACGCGTCACCGTATCCTTGCGTCTGATCTCGATATCGAGATCCTGGCGAAGGCGAAGCGCGGCGTTTATACGGCGGATGAAATCAAGTGTATGTCACCAGAGCGCCGTCGTAAATACTTTGATGAGGACGGTGACCACTATGCCGTCAAGCAGGAGATCAAAAGTATGATCGAGTTTAAGCGTCACAATCTCCTGCAGGATAAGTTCGAGACGGGCTTCGATCTCATTCTCTGCCGCAATGTGGTCATCTATTTCACGGATGAGGCAAAGGAGCAGCTCTATCGCCACTTCTTTGAGGCGCTGAAACCGGGCGGCATTCTCTTTGTCGGTGCGACGGAGTCGATTCTCAACTTCCGCAAGATGGGCTATACGAGCTTTCAGCCGTTCTTCTATCAGCGGCCGCTCGAGTCATGAGCGGTGCACCGCAGCTCACGCAGGAACAGCGGCGCGCGCTGCTCCTGCGCGAGGTCAAGTGGGCAGAGGAAAAGTCAGCGGCATACCGTGGCGCGTTCGCACGTGCCGGTGTGTCCCATGCTGACGTGAAGGATTTCGCAGATATGGTGCGGCTCCCGTTCTTGGATGCCGTGGCAGAGGAGGGGGCGAACGCCCCTTTTTTCATGCTTACGTTGCCCTTATCGGGACTTATGCGCGTGAGTGTGCTGCGGGATACCACTGGTGTTGGCGGGCAGGTGCACTGCTATACGCAGGGCGATGTGGTGCGGCAGGTGCAGGCAGCGACAGATATGCTCCGTACCTGCGACGTGCACCGTGCGAGTACGGTGCTGCTCGTCGGGAATGCTGCGGACAGCCGCACACTCGATCTCCAATATGCGCTCGACGGTCTCGGCGCGACGGTTCTCCCCTGTGCCTCGGCGGCAGATGCTGTGCGGCTCATGGATGCCGTTGTCCCCGATACGGTGATCGCATGGGAGCAGGATATTCCTCTGCTCGAAGAGACATTGGATAGGATGGCACTCTATCGGCTGATCTCCATCGGTGCACACCCATGTCCGCAGGAGCGTACGCAGCGGATGGTGGCACGCATGGGAGCGCATCATACGCACATCTTTACACGTGCCTCGATGGGGGTGCTGATTGGATGCAGCGACGATGATGGTACGGGCATTCATCTCGATGGACGTCTGCTTTTTGCTGAGGTCATTGATGCAGCAGGCCAGGGCTCTGCTGCGGATGGGGCGTGTGGGGAGCTTGTCCTCTCCTCACTGACGGCTGAGGCCGAACCTGTCCTGCGTTGTCGTACGGGACTGCACGTGCGCCTCTTACGAGAGCAGGATCGTAGGGGATATGAGCAGGTGCGGATGGTGGAGGAGTGATATGATGGCAGATGAACGTCTGATTGCTGCACTGGATGTCCATACACGCGAGGCTGTAGAGAGACTGGTCGGACAGTTGGGGGACAGTGTTTCCTACTACAAAGTTGGCATGGAGCTCTTCTATGCGCTCGGCGGTGACGTTGTCACATGGCTGAAAGGAGAGGGAAAGAAGGTATTTCTCGATCTAAAGCTGCACGATATACCGAATACTGTAGCAGGCGGGCTCTGCTCTCTGCTGCGTCTGCGTCCCGACATTCTGAATGTCCATACGGCGGGGGGTCTGCGCATGATGCGGACAGCCGCAGAGGCACTGCACCGCGCGGCAGAGGAGGAGGGCGTCCCCTGTCCGAAGCTGATCGGTGTGACGGTGCTCACGAGCATGGATGCGGAGGACTGGACGGGGCTCGGTCATACGGGAACCGTCGCGGATGCAGTGCTGCGCCGTGCATCGCTGGCGCAGGAGGCGGGACTGGATGGTGTCGTTGCCTCCCCCGTGGAGGCGGAGGCGATTCGACGCGCCTGCGGCCGCGATTTTTGGATCGTGACACCGGGAATTCGTCCCGCCGGTGCGGCGCATGACGATCAGCGCAGGGTAATGACTCCGGCGGCAGCACTTCGCGCCGGCTCGTCGCAGATCGTGGTGGGGCGTGCCATCTATGCGTCGGAGGATCCGCGTGCGGCCGCAGAGGCTGTTTTGAAGGAGTTGGAGGAGATATGATGACGCAGGATGAGGTGCGCGCACTGCTGGTTCAGACAGGCGCGATTATGGACGGGCATTTTCTGCTGACATCGGGGCTGCATAGCCCGCACTATGTGGAGAAGTTTAACGTGCTGCAGCATCCGCAGTACACGCAGCAGCTCTGTGAGGCGATGGCGGAGAAGTTCAAGGATGCGCGGATTGAGACGGTCGTTGGCCCCGTGACGGGCGGCATCCTGCTTGCGCATGAGACGGGGAAGGCACTCGTAACCCGTGCAATCTTCACGGAGCGCGTGGACGGCAAGATGACATTCCGCCGCGGTTTCTCCCTGCGTGAGGGCGAGCGTGTGCTGATTGTCGAGGACATCGTGACGACGGGCGGCTCGATCAAAGAGGTGATCGACGTGGTGAAGGCGGCGGGTGCTGTCCCCGTGGCGGTCTCGATGCTCGTTGATCGCAGCGGCGGCAAGGCGACGTTCGGTGATGTGCCTGCGACCGCCCTCCTCACGATGGATGTGGAGACCTATACGCCCGAGCATTGCCCGCTCTGCGCCAAGGGAATCCCCATGACGAAGCGCGGTCGTACGGGGAAGTAACGGACGCGTACGATGGCGGAGGAGTTTACGAAGGAAGTAGACGAAGCGCTTGCGGCATGGACGGTGCTCGATACACTGCCGAAGGAATTGGATGGGTTTACACTCTCCAAGATGCGGCAGGAGCATGAGGGGCAGTATGATTTCTTTCGCTATGACGCGCCTGCAGAGCACCGTGCGATCGTGGGCTTCTATGACGACGGCACAAAGACTTACAAGGTGCGCGTTGCGGTCGGGGTGGTGAGTTTTGCCCTGCCCTCCTTTGTCTGTGGGGATTTGGAGACGTTCGGGCGGGAGCTCACACGGAATCTGCCGCGTGTGACGGCGGAGCTGCATGCGGAGGCGTTGGCGACGCAGGAGCTTGCTCCCGTGTGTGATGCGATCCGTACGTGGGCGTATGGAGCAGCTCTTGCCGAGGAGATGGAGGGATTTTCGCTCTTCGTCCGACCTGCGGCTCCGGCACAGCTGACGAACGGTTCATTCCTCATCATCGACTATGTGGACTTTGCCAAGGGGAACGACGTCGGCATCTATTATAACTGCTATCGCAATGAGTTCTTTGGTGAGTACCATGTGGCAGGGATGCCCTATGTGAGCTATGACTTTGATGCGTCCGATCTGGAAGAGCTGGAGCAGCGGCTGGAGCTGCATCTCGTGCGCTATCTGCATCTTACAGCGGAACAATGGGCGAGGGAGCAGGAGGAAAATCGCGGATGATGGAAACGGGAGGACATTGTGCAGAGAGATGAACTGAGCAGCCTGCGGGCGGATGTACTGGCACGCGCGCGCAGTGCGTTTGAGCGCATGGATGCAGTCGCGGAAGAGAACACGAAGAAGGTGCTCGATGCGATGCGGGAATGCCGTGTCTCCGATGCGCATTTTAACGTGAGTGCGGGCTATGCGTACAGCGATCTCGGGCGCGAGAAACTGGATGAGCTCTATGCACGCGTCTTTGGTGCGGAGCGTGCTCTCGTGCGGACGCAGTTCGTCTCGGGGACGCACGCTCTCGCGACGGTGTTGTTCGGGATTCTCCGTCCCGGCGACCGCCTCGTCTCCGTCACGGGCACCCCCTACGATACGATGCAGACGGTGATCGGGTGGGCACATGAAAGCTGTGGATCGCTGAAGGAGTTCGGCGTCTCCTACGATGAACTGCCCATGCGTGATGGGCGCGTGGATCTGGCCGGTATCGCACGCATCGTGACGCCCGAGACGAAGGTGGCACTCGTCCAGCGTTCGCGCGGCTACAGTGAGCGTCAGCCGCTCAGCATCGCAGATATCCGTGCCGTCAGCGCGCGCATCAAGGCGGCGAATCCCAACTGCATTGTCTTTGTGGATAACTGCTATGGCGAGTTTGTGGAGACGGAGGAGCCGACGGCAATCGCGGATGTGGACATCATGGCGGGGTCTCTCATCAAGAATCCCGGCGGCGGACTTGCCCCGACGGGCGGCTATATCGCAGGGCGCGGTGACCTCGTCGAGATGGCGTCCTACCGCCTCACTGCACCGGGGATGGGCGATGAACTCGGTGCGAGTCTCATCTCGAATCGCCTCCTCTTTCAGGGGCTATTTCTTGCCCCACATGTTGTGGCACAGGCACTCAAGGGAGCGGTCTTTGCCGCTGGTATCTTTGAGGGGCTTGGCTGCCGTACGTTTCCACGCTTTGACGAGGTGCGCGGCGACATCATCCAGGCGATTGAGCTCGGGGATGCTGCGCGGATGAAGGCGTTTGCACGTGCCATTCAGGCGATGTCCCCGGTCGATGCATTTGCCGCACCGGAGCCGTGGGATATGCCGGGCTATACCGATCAGATCATCATGGCGGCAGGGACATTCGTGCAGGGGGCGTCGATCGAACTGAGTGCCGATGGCCCCATGCGCGCGCCATATTGCATCTATCTGCAGGGCGGGCTGACGTTCGAGCACGCAGCGCTCGGCGTGATGGCGGCAGCAGAAGCTATCCTGACGCAGTAGATTTCACTGGGAGGAATGAATGTGTGCGGACATTGCTCAGAGGTCGAGGAAGTGCCTCATTTCTCCTCTCCGCGCCAGTATGAGCGAACGATTGAGCAGATGAAGCGATTGGTCGCCGACGAGGGCTTTATCCTCGTGGAGGGAACCTGTCCTCTCGGAGAAGAGAAAAAAGATGGATGTTGGGTGGACGACATCATCGATCATGTGATTCAGTGTCCGACGTGCGGACAAGTATTCACCTGCGTTGTCAATACGTACCGCGGCGGGGGATCGTTCCATCGAGGACGGTAGTATAGTTCTCAATGCGCTGCAGCTCATTCGCGAGGATGGGCTGTTTTTGTATGTTCAGTTTTCCGGATATTTTTGCAGTTTTAAGGATATTATTCTATCGCAAATATTTGTATAATACATACAATTAAATAAATAATAGTGTGATCGTGCGTATTTCCGATTGGAGGAGTGAAAATGAGCGTAGCGATAGAGATCGAGAATGCCGTCAAGAAATACGGTGATCTCACCATTATCCCGGGGATCACGGAGCATATCCGAAATGGAGAGTTTTTTACCCTGCTTGGTCCCTCAGGCTGCGGCAAGACGACGCTCCTGCGCATGATCGCAGGATTCAACAGCATCGAGGGTGGCGACATCTGCTTCAACGAGAAGCGCATCAATGACATTCCCGCGCATCAGCGCAACATCGGCATGGTGTTCCAGAGCTATGCGATCTTCCCGCATCTCACCGTGCGGGAGAATGTAGAATATGGGCTGAAGCTGCGTAAGGTGCCAAAGGCGGAGATGAAGGAGCGCGTCGATAAAATCCTCGACGTGGTACAGATCACGGACTATCAGGATCGCCTTCCTGAACGTCTCTCGGGCGGTCAGCAGCAGCGCGTTGCACTTGCCCGTGCCATCGTCATCCATCCGAGCGTACTGCTCATGGATGAACCGCTTTCCAATCTCGATGCAAAGCTGCGCGTGGAGATGCGTTCCGCGATCCGCGCGGTACAGAAACAGGTTGGCATCACGACGGTCTATGTCACCCATGATCAGGAGGAGGCACTCTCGATCTCCGACCGCATTGCTGTCATGAACAAGGGCGAGATCCAGCAGACGGCGCGTCCGCAGACCATCTACGAGCGCCCGTGGAACATCTTTGTCTCGACCTTCATCGGGCACTCCAATCTCTTCCGCGCCACGGTGAAGCGGGCGGGAGAGAAGACGAGCGTCGTCTTCCGCAATGGCTGGGAGATGCCCATGGAGGGGATCGAGGATGCGGCAGAGGACGGAATGGAGGTCGTCGTCTCCGTGCGCCCCGAGGAACTGTCCATTCAGTCCGAAGGACTTTCGTGTGAGGTGCGCACAAAGGTGTTCCTCGGCAAGTACATCAACTACAGCCTCGGCTTCGCCGATGAGATGATCCTGCCGCATCAGGCATCCATCGAGTTCTCACAGGATCTCGGCCATGCTGAGCAGCAGCTGGAGGTTGGGGATACGGTCTGTCTGCGCCCCAATGCAAAGCGTGTCAATGTCTTCACGGCAGACGGCTCACGCAATATTTTGAAGGATGTGGTGCACTATGAGTAAGCATGGCGTGCGCCTCGACTTCTGGACGGGCATCACGGCTCTGTCGATTGCCGTGTTCGGACTCTTCCTCATCTATCCGCTCTTTTCCCTCTTCATCTCGGCGTTTCAGGATGCCGTAACGGGGGAGTTCACGCTTGAGCACTTCACACATTTCTTCGAGCGAAAATATTACTATCAGTCGATGATCAACAGTTTCAGCGTGACGGCCTGTGTGACGGTGCTTGCCATCGTAATCGGAACGGCACTCGCGTACTGTATGACACTCTTCCGTGTGCGTGGCAAGACGGCACTCGAGATCTGCATCATCATCTCGCTGCTCTCGCCGCCCTTCATCGGCGCGTACTCATGGATTCTCATCGGCGGGCGCAGCGGCATTCTGACGCAGTGGCTGCAGACGACGTTCCACTATGAGTTCCCGTCGATCTACGGCTTTTCAGGCATTCTGCTCGTGCTGACGTTGAAGCTCTATCCATTCATCTACCTCTATGCCGCCGGTGCGATGAAGAGTATCGATGCGGCCTTGGTGGAGGCGGCAGAGAGTCTTGGCTGCAGCGGTATCCGCAAAGTGGCGACGGTCATTGTACCGCTCATCACACCGACCATTCTCGCAGGGGCACTCATGGTGTTCATGAATGCGATGGCGGACTTCGGTACGCCGATGCTGATCGGTGAGGGGTTCAACGTCATGCCCGTCATGATCTACTCGGAGTTCATCAACGAGGTCGGCGATCAGGCGAATTTCGCGGCAGCGATGGCGGCGATCATGGTCGTCATCACCTCGACGATCTTCCTGCTGCAAAAGTATGTGGTGAGCCGCAAGTCGTTTACGATGAGCTCCCTGCGCCCGATTGCGGTGAAAGAGCTGCACGGTGCACGGAATGTACTGATGCACGCCGCCATCTATCTGCTCGTCGCACTGTCGCTCATCCCGCAGCTCGTTGTGGTCTACACCTCATTCCTGGAGACAAATGGTGCGGTCTTTACGGGCGGCTACTCACTTGAGAGCTATACGACGATCTTCAGTAGTCTGGGGACGGCGATCTCGAACACCTATCTTTACAGTACGGCGGCCATCCTCATCATCGTCTTCCTCGGTATGACGGTCGCTTATCTGACAACGCGGCGCAAGAGCCTGCTCACGGACATCATCGATACGCTGACAATGTTCCCGTACATCATCCCGGGCTCTGTTCTTGGTATCACGCTGCTCCTCGCGTTCAATGAAGAACCGCTGCTCCTCTCGGGGACGGCACTCATCATCATCATCTCTCTCGTGATCCGTCGCCTCCCGTATACCCTGCGCTCAAGTTCGGCGATTCTCTATCAGATCAGTCCGAGCATCGAGGAGGCGTCTATCAGTCTTGGTGCGTCCCCGCTGAAAACCTTCTTTAAGGTGACGGCGGTGATGATGCTCCCGGGTGTCATGAGCGGCGCGATCCTCTCGTGGATTACGGCGATCAATGAGCTCAGTTCCTCGGTCATCCTCTTCACGGGCGCGACCAAGACCATGTCGGTCGCCATCTACACGGAGGTCATTCGTGCAAGCTACGGTACGGCGGCAGCACTCTCGACGATCTTGACGCTCACGACGATCGCCGCGATGCTGATCTTCTTCCGCGTGTCGGGCAGCCGCGACGTTACCCTCTAATGCGTTTTTTTCGGGCACGTTCCCGATGATGTTATAGGTTTGGCAGTTTTGTCAAAGGAGGTCATCTCATGCGATTCAAAAAGGTGATTGCCGCCGTCGCGGCATCCCTCGTTCTCGGCACCGCGCTCAGTGGCTGCGGCGGCGGGAGCGGTGGTGAGAAGCAGGCGGCAAAGGCAGACGACAACAGTCTCGTCATCTACTGCCCGCATCCACTTGCCTTCATCAACCCTCTTGTCGAGGAGTTTGAGAAAGAGAGCGGTGTAAAGGTGGAGGTCATCGCCGCCGGTACGGGCGAGCTCCTAAAGCGCGTCGAGTCCGAGAAGGCAAATCCTCTCGGGGATATTTTCTGGGGCGGCTCACTCAATACGATGAAGCCGAAGGCGGCGCTCTTTGAGAACTATACTTCGGTGAACGAGGATCACATTCAGCCCGCGTTCAAGAACACCGAGGGACCGATGACGCGCTTTACGGATATTCCGAGCGTTATCATGATTAATACGAACCTCATCGGCGATGTGAAGGTTGAGGGCTATGAGGATCTGCTGAACCCTGCGCTCAAGGGCAAGATCGCGTTTGCCGATCCGTCGAAGTCCTCGTCCTCCTATGAGCATCTCATCAATATGCTCTATGCGATGGGGAACGGTGATCCGGACAAGGGCTGGGACTATGTGGAGAAGCTCTGCCGCAATCTGGACGGCAAGCTCCTCTCCGGTTCGTCTGCCGTTTACAAGGGCGTTGCTGACGGTGAGTACGCTGTCGGTCTGACCTTTGAAGAGGGCGGCGCGAAATACGTCGCCGACGGCGCTCCCGTCAAGCTCGTCTACATGAAGGAAGGCGTTATCTCAAAGCCGGACGGCATCTATATCATCAAGAATGCAAAGCACATGGAGAATGCGAAGAAGTTCATCGACTTCATTACGAGCAAAGAGGCACAGAGCATTATCGCCTCGCAGCTCCATCGCCGCTCCGTGCGTGACGATGTGGATCCGCCTGTCGGCCTCCTGCCGAAGGATCAGATCAAGATCATCGATGATAATGAGCAGGTTGTCGAGAAGAATAAGAAGTCGTGGCTGGACAAGTTCAAGGACATCTTTACGAGCGTCCAGTAAACGCTGTGTGAGGATAAAGATACCGAGGCGCAACACCTCGGTATTTTTGTTTTTGCCCAAATTTGGTATAATAGAGTCGGATGTTAAGGAATCGCTGATAAAATGAAGTCCGTCGGATTGGTGCAGATTTTTTTGTCCTGTCAAGGAGACAAACCGGACGCATAGCAGAGGCTATGTGGAGGATTCTAGGGCACAGACAGGGCGAAAAAGATGTACTAAGACGGCGGTGCTGAATTTATCAGTGCTTCCTTAATTAGTTCGTATGCCGTATGAGGAGGGAGTGCGTGCGGAAATTTCAAGATGAGGTGCGTAGTGCACTCCTTCTGTATGCCATTGTACCCGTCGTGCTCATCACGGTGATCTGTCTGTTGCTGGCAGCGTTATACTGGCAACGGAATGTTGCCGCCCACACGGAGGAGGAGGTACGGGCAACAGGGGCAATCTTTACGGAGCTGACGCAGGACTATGAGGAGCGTGCCGCAGCGATCGCAGCGGGTGGACTCGATGGATTCCATGCGGACGGAAATGGGCGAAGTGCCGCGATGGAGCGCATCTACGCACAGCTCAACCGCTATGGTTCACAGCCGCATTTCTTCCTCCTAGACGTGGAGCGGCACGTTCTCTTTTCCACAGAGCAAGAGGTTCCGCCATATCTTCTGCCTCCGTCAATGCACTGGGGCGTACTCTCGCGCATGGAGCGACAGGAGGGGAGCGTAGCGGAGTTTGTCCCAAACGGCGCGCAGGATTGGGACTATGTTGTCGGGCAGGCAGTTCGCTATGCTCCTAGCACGGGGGACGCTACATCGACAATCGAAGGCTATGCCGTCTTTGTCCTGCCCGCGCGGGAACTGGGACAGCATTTGCAGACGGGGGAGAAGTTACACATCGTCATTACCGACCGCGCGGAACGTGCACCATTTGTCACAATGCCCACACTGCGGGACAGTGCGTTTCAAAAAATCGTGCCCGCATTGGACGGTAGGACGGGGCTGGTCAGCGTGGATGGGCAGCACTATTATGCGGCATCTGAGGTGTTGGACGGGGGATTTACCATCTATGCGCTTTTTCCGCTCGGCAGTCGAATCGCTCAATTTGCAACGGGGGCGGCGATTCTTCTCGGCGTCTTTTTGCTCATGCTGCCGCTGATTGTCGTCAGTGTGCGGCGTGAGACGTGCGATAAGACACAGGCGGTCAGCGAAATCGTGGATGCGTTTCGCGCGGTGCGCCACGGCGATCTGCAGAGGAGACTTGTGATCCGCTCAGATAATGAGTTTGAGGAGATTGCCGCCGCCTATAACCGCATGGCGGAGAGTCTCGTCCGCCTGATGCGTGAGAACGAGGAGGAGGCGCGCGCGGGGGTTATCTCGGAACTCCGCCAGCTTGAGTCACAGTTCAATCCGCACTTTCTCTTTAACACGCTCGAGAATATCAAGTTCATGACGAAGCTCGCCCCCGACGATGCCGTGCGTATGATTTCTGCTCTTTCGACACTCCTGCGCTACAGCATTGACAATCGTGTGCGGCAGGTGACGCTCGCCGAGGATCTCTGTCATCTGGAACGCTATATTGAGATTCAGCGGCTGCGTTTTGGGGCGCGGTTTTCCTATCGCGAGGAGATGGAGGAAGGGGCAGAGACTTGTCTCGTCCCAAAGCTGTTCCTTCAGCCCATTGTGGAAAATGCCATCCACTATGGTGCGGATGCAGAGGGGAACATAGAGATCGTGTCGCGGATGACCATGGAGGCAGAGCAGCTGCATATTGTCATTGAGGACAGAGGGCTGGGGATGGATGCAGAAACGCTGCATCGTCTGCGGACGATGATGGCGGAGGGGGAGAACCGCTCCGTGCATACGGGGCTTTATAATATCGACCGTCGGATTCGCCTGCTCTATGGCGTGGAATACGGTGTGAAGATTTCGTGCCCACCATCGGGCGGTACGCGCGTGGAGATGGTGCTGCCGATTCGACGCAGCGGAGGTGAGGAAAATGCAGCGTGTGCTGATTGTCGAGGATGAGGAGATCATTCGCAAGGGACTGGTATGTACCATTGACTGGGCGGCGATGGACTGCGTTGTCGTCGGTGATGCCGCCGACGGTGCGGCTGGGCTGGAGCTGCTGCGCACAACGCATCCCGACATCCTCCTGACGGACATCCGTATGCCGCGCATGGATGGGATCACGATGGCAGAGCACGCACGCGATGAGGGGATTCTGCCGCAGCTCATCTTTCTCACGAGCTATGCGGAGTTCGATTATGCCAAAAAGGCGATTGAACTCCATGCCGCAGATTATTTGCTGAAACCGGTCAACGAGGAAGAACTAGCAGCGCTTCTGCATCGCCTTGCAGAGCACGGCAAAGAAAAAATAGAGCCTGCTCCACTGTCGGAGGGGCTCGATTGGGCACGATATTTTTCGGATGAGGGGCTGAACCCCTACGTCCGCCATGCGATGGAGCGGATTCGCAGCGATTATCATGAAAAACTCAGCATTGAACAGCTGGCGGAGGAAGCTGGTGTGAGTGCGAGCTATCTCAGCCGCAAGTTCAAAGAGACGACGGGTCAGACATTCCTCGAGGCGCTGACGCGGGAGCGTCTGCATAAGGCAGTAAGTCAGCTGGCATCAGGAAAATATCGCGTCTACGAGGTCGCCGAGGCGAATGGATTTGGCGACTATAAGAATTTTTGCAGTGTGTTCAAAAAGTATATGCACACGTCGCCGCGTGCCTTCATGCAGGAGCGGCAAAAAAAATAGAACTGTGTTATGGAACGCAGCTCTATTTTCGCGAATCAGTGATTCTCTAGGGAATCGCTGATAAAATGCAGTCCGTCGGATTGGTACAGATTTTTTGTCCTGTCAAGGAGACAAACCGGACGCATAGCAGAGGCTATGTGGAGGATTTGTCGACACAGACAGGGCGAAAAAGATGTGCTAAGACGGCGGTGCTGAATTTATCAGTGTTTCCCTAAGCCTCGGGGAATGCGACGACGAGAAGCATCTTAAACGGCACATCTTTTGTCGCATAGACGGAATGCGGGTGGTTGGCGGGCATGACGATGCTCTCACCGGCGTGGAGTTCGTATTTCTCACCGTCGATGGTGATGATGCCCGCACCGTCGAGCGCTGTGACGAACGCGTCTCCCTTGGATTCGTGCGTGCTGATGCCCTCGCCCTTGGCGAAGGCAAAGAGTGTGATGCCGAGACCTTTATTTTGGACGAGCGTCTTGCTGACGACCTGTCCGTCTGCATAGGCAACCTGGTCCTTGAGTGACAGCACCTGTGCGTCCTCGATATTGTTTAAGATTGACATGGTAATCCCTCCTTTATGCTGATAGTATAACATCTGGTTTGTCAAAAAGTCAAAGATGTGCAGAAAAAATAATATTTATTCTCAAATAAAGATTTATAATAGTTATGTTTATTTGGCTGTTTTCTGTTGTCAAACACTGTGTCATGCCCTATAATAACAAATAGATTATGTTATCGTATCAATGACTTCGAAGGGAGATGTTGTTATGGCACTCAGTCGTGAAGAGGTGATTGCTCAAGTAAAGAAATTGGCAGAAGCACCGTCGGTCTATGCGGGACTGAAGGAGAAGGCAGAGTATTTTCTCCGCGCAGCGGGAACTGCAGAGGAGCACGCTTCCTTCCACACGCTGGTCGAGGAATTGAAGGGCGATGTGCTGACGATTGATCAGCTCATTGGGTTCACGGATTCACCGGACGGCGTCAAGGTCTTTGGTGAAAAGAAAGCGCAGGAACTGGCAGCTGCTGCGAAGAAGGCAAAAGAGCAGGGCGAGGATACCTGTATCTGTCCTGCCTGTCAGGCAGGCAAGGCGATTCTCGCCAATCAGGCGGTCATTGGATAATCAGACGAACGGGAGGGAAGGAGCTGCTGCACGGATGTGTTCGTGTGACGGCTTCTTTTTTGCGGAAAAGGGGAAGGCATGACGGTTGCCGATGTCTATGTCAACATTCCCGTCAAGAGTATTGCCACGGCGTTTACCTATGTCGTGCCGGATGCGCTGCCGCAGATCGATGTAGGATGGCGTGTCTTCGTCCCGTTTGGCAAGGTGCGTGTTGAGGGATTCGTCGTCGCCGTACGCCCCTACGATGCGGCACGTGATGGCGCACATCGTCTGCGCGCGATTCTCGAGCCTGTGGATGAGGAGGCGTGGTTTACGCCGCAGCTGCTTGCAGCGGCACAGGAGCTGGCGGCATTTTATCTCTGCTCTGCGGCAGAGATGATGCGGCTCTTTATGCCGGGCAAGAGTGGGCTGCGTATTTTTTCCGCCTATGTGCCGGCAGAGGATGTGGATGAAACGCATCCCATCCTCATGGATGCGGCAGCACGCGCCGTTTACGACTGCCTCTGCGAGTATGGCGAGCAGCGCGGGGCACAGCTGCGGACGGCTCTGCCGGCGTGCGATGTGGATGGGGCATTGGAAAAGCTCCTGCGCTATGGCCTCATACGCAAGGAATACCGTGCCGATCGGCGTGACAAGGCAAAGTATGAGAAGTACTATACGGCGGGCGAGATTACGGAGGAACTGCTCCGTGCATTCACGCGGAGACCGGCGCAGCGGCGCGCATTGGAGCTCTTTCGCATGGAGCGCGAGCACACGCTCGCAGAACTGAAGCAGGCAGGGATTACGACCGCGACCATCCGACATCTGACCGATGCGCATATTCTCATGGAGCACCTGCGCCGTCAGGTGCGTGACAGCTATGCGGCAGGGGCGCGTGAGACGTGCGGGGAGACGCTGACGGAGGCGCAGCAGCATGCCGTCGCCGCACTGCAGGCAGGCGCTGCCGCGGAGACGTTTCACGGCTATCTCCTTCATGGGGTGACAGGGAGCGGCAAGACGCGTGTCTACATGGAGACAGCTCGAGCCGTTCGGCGCGCAGGGCGGCAGGTCATCGTACTCGTGCCGGAGATCGCGCTCACGGGTCAGCTCATCACGGCGTTTCAAGAGAGCTTTGCCGGAGATATTGTCGTCTTGCACAGCCGCCTTTCACTTGCCGAGCGCAACGATGCCATCTTCCGCGTGCGGCGCGGCGAAGCGGGGGTCATCATCGGCGCACGGTCCGCGCTCTTTACGCCGGCGGGGAACGTCGGCTGCATCATCCTCGATGAGGAACAGGATATGTCCTATAAGCAGGATGAGTCCCCACGCTATCACGCACGCGTTGTCGCAGAGATCCTGGCACGTCGGCATGGGGCGATCCTCATCATGGGGAGCGCAACGCCCTCGCTTGAGACGTATGCACGGGCGCTCTCCGGGGAACTGACGCTCCTCCGCATGCCGGAGCGCATCGGTGCGCAGCCACTGCCGCACGTGCGTGCTGTCGATATGCGTGAAGAGCTGCGTCATGGGCGGCGCACGATCCTCTCCAACGATCTGCGTGATCTCCTGACGGAGACGCTGGCGCGCGGTGAGCAGGCGATCATCATGCTGAATCGGCGCGGCTATTCGACGTTTGTCCTTTGCCGCGCTTGTGGCTTCGTGCTCTCCTGCCATGCGTGCGGGCAGCCGATGGTCTACCATGCCAACGGTACTCTCGTCTGCCATCACTGTGATCTGCGTGCCGATGTACCTACGGTCTGCCCCAAATGCGGCAGCCGCTGCATCAAATATTTCGGGGCGGGCACGGAAAAGCTCGAGGCAGAGTTGGCACAGCTGCTCCCACAGGCTCGTGTGATCCGCATGGACCGTGATACGACGGGACGCAAACACGCCCATGAGGAGATCCTTGCGCATTTTCGTCGACGCGACTACGACATCCTCCTCGGCACACAGATGGTGGCAAAGGGGCACGACCTGCCCGGCGTTCAGACGGTCGGCATCATCAGTGCGGATGCGAGCCTCAATCTTCCGGATTTTCGTGCGGCAGAACGATGTTTCATGCTCATCACGCAGACGGCGGGACGCGCAGGGCGCCATGGTGCGCGCGGCGAGGTCATCGTCCAGACGTACAATCCGGAGCACTATGCGGTGCAATCTGCTCTGCGGCAGGATTACGAGGCGTTTTACGCACAGGAGATCGTGCTGCGGCGGGAGCTGTTCTATCCGCCGCTGAGCCGTCTCGTCAAGCTCCTCTTTCACCAGATGGATCGGCAGCGCGCATGGGATGCAGCAGCTGCGTTCGCGGATGTGTTTCAGAACGAGTTTCATGGGCGACAGGGATATATGCTGGTTGGGCCGTCTCCGGCACTCATCGCACAGGAACGTGGGGAGTATCGTTTTGTCGTACTCATCAAGGTAGCCGACTTGGTCGATGTGCAGGACTTCCTGCGGGAACAGGGGATGCATCTGCGCGATGATGTTGCCATAGATATCGATCCAATTACTATTTTTTAATTGGAAACTATTGAATATAATTCAAAATCCTGCTAATCTGAGAGAAGAAGGAGTTTGTGACGTTATGTGGTGCAAATCCTCTGCACAATGGAAGAAGGTCTGCCGATGGTGGCGGTAAATGGGTATGCGAAGATCAACCTGCTGCTCGACATTCTCGGGCAGCGTGAGGACGGCTACCATGAAATCGCGACGGTGATGCAGTCCCTCGCACTCGCCGATACGCTGACGCTCACCAAGCAGGAGTCGGGGATCACGCTGACGGTTGACCTGCCGGGACTCGAGGCGGATGAGCGAAATCTCGCCTATCGCGCAGCGGCGCTTCTCATGCGGGAGTGTGGCGTGCGCGGCGGCGTTCACATCCGCATCGACAAGCGAATTCCCATTGCAGCGGGCCTTGCCGGCGGGAGTGCAGACGCGGCGGCTGCGCTGCGCGGCGTGAACGAGCTCTATGCGCTCGGACAATCCGATGCAGAACTTTGCCGTCTTGGAGCGCAGATCGGCTCGGACGTACCGTTCTCCCTGATGGGAGGGACGGCACTTGCCACGGGACGCGGCGAGGTGCTTGAGCATCTGCCCGCTGCATTCGATCTGCCGGTCGTCCTCGCAAAGCCGCCTGTGGCGGTCTCAACCCCGTGGGCGTACCGATCCTATGATGCAAATCCGCCGACGCAGCATCCAGATCGTGCGGCATTCCTGCGTGCGCTCCATGCAGGGGATATAGCGGCGTGCCTGCGTATGGCAGCAAACGTGCTCGAGCCCATAACGGAGGCGGCACATCCCGTCGTCGGCGACTATCGCGCGCGCCTGCGTGCGGCAGGGGCGGTCTGTGCG
Source organism: Centipeda felix (assembly GCF_900186465.1). Lineage (GTDB taxonomy): Bacteria > Bacillota > Negativicutes > Selenomonadales > Selenomonadaceae > Centipeda > Centipeda felix. Next base: position 182,382 of record NZ_LT891957.1, on the reverse strand, counting down.
ATGATGTCGGGCAGCGGCCCCACGGTATTCGGCATATTTACTGATGCAGATGATGCAGCGCGTGCGGCAGAAATGATGCGGCAGGAGACAGATGCTGACGTACATCTGACGCATACGATGGGGCAGATGTGAGGGGTCAGCAGTAGGCAGAGGGATATAGCTATGCAAGGAAAATTATCGCCGGTTGTGGTCAACAGTTATCAGCCCCTGCGCGAGATCGTCTGTGAGGTGCTGCGCGAGGCGATTCGCGGTGGCGTCTTGAAGCCGGGGGAGTGGCTGAAGGAGAACGATCTTGCCGATGAGCTGCTCGTCAGTCGTACCCCCGTGCGCGAGGCGATCCGCAAGCTGGAGCAGGAGGGCTACGTCGTCACCGTTCCGCGGCGCGGTGCCTACGTGGCGAGCGTCTCCATCCGTGACATCAACGAGATCTTCGAGATCCGTGCCGCACTTGAGGTACTGGCCTGTGAGCTGGCGGCAGAGCGCATCACGGAGGAGGAGCAGGAGCGGCTGGAACGCCTCCTGGTCGCCATCGGACGCGCGATCGAGGAGCATGATATGGAGCGTATCGTGCAGACGGACATCGAGTTTCATGAGCTGCTCTATCAGGCAGCGCGCAACGAGCGCCTGCTCGCGATCATCGGCAATCTGCGCGAGCAGCTGACGCGGTTTCGCACGATTTCCATGTCGTATCCCGGGCGTCTCAAGGCGACTCTGGAGGAGCACCGCTCTCTTGTCGATGCCATCGGTTCGGGCGATGCCCGCCGTGCGCGCAAAATGGCGGCGAAGCACATGGAGAACTCGGAGCAGACGCTGCTCTGTGCGATTGAGGAACAGGAAAAGAAGACGGGGACGCCCTTGCTCAAGCGGCGCTCCAAACGGAATGGCAGCGATGCCGAATAGGCAGCGATGGAAAAAGGGAGGCGTGTCATGTTGGATTTTATAACGGTGATACTGGCAGCAGGCAAGGGAACGCGCATGAAATCGAAGCTGCCGAAGGTGCTGCACCGCGCAGCAGGAAAACCGATGCTGCAGCATGTCATAGATGCAGCAGATGCGGCGGGCGCACGCCGCAATATTGTCGTCACGGGCTTTGGCGGCGAAACAGTGCGCAGGGCGATCGGGGACAGCGTGGAGTACGTTGAGCAGAAAGAACAGCTCGGGACAGGGCATGCCGTTCTGCAGACAAAGCCGCTCCTCGGCGAGGAGCACGGGACGATCATGGTGCTCTGTGGCGATACCCCACTCCTTACGGCAGAGCTCTTGGCACGATTCCACGAGGAACATGTCCAGGCGGGGGCAAAGGCGAGTGTGCTCACAGCCATCATGCCGAACGCCAAGGGCTACGGGCGTGTCGTGCGCCGTGACAATGGCGAGGTTCTGAAGATTGTCGAGCACAAGGATGCGACGGAGGAGGAGCGTCAGATTCACGAGGTCAATGCCGGGATCTACTGCTTTGACGCACAGGCGCTTTTTTCGGCGCTGGCCAAGGTGACGAATGACAACGCACAGGGTGAGTACTATCTGCCCGATGTGCTCAGCATTCTGCGCGATGCGGGGGAGAAGATCTGGGCGGTTGCGGCAGACGACTACGAGAGCACACTCGGCATCAACTCGCGCAGTCAGCTCGCCATCGCTGAGCGCATCCTGCGGAGGCGCAAGACAGAGGAATTGATGGCGGACGGGGTGACGATTATCGACCCGCATACGACCTTCGTGGATGCCGATGTTCGTGTCGGCATGGACACGGTAATCTATCCCTTTACCTTCCTTGAGGGCGATACGGTGATCGGTGAGGACTGCTGCATCGGTCCTCATGTGCGTTTTCAGAACACCGTGGTCGGCAATGGCGTCAAGGCACACTACGCCTATGTGCACGATGCACAGATCGACGATAATGTGGATCTTGGGCAGTTCAATCACATCCGCCCCGACAGTCATATTTCTGCGGACGTTAAGCTCGGGAATTTCGTCGAAGTCAAAAACTCCGACATCGGCGTGGGAACGAAGCTGCCGCATCTCTCCTACATCGGCGACTGTGATATGGGCGCGCACGTCAACATGGGCTGCGGCACGATCACGGTGAACTACGATGGGAAGAAAAAGTACCGCACGGTGGTCGGAGATCATGCCTTCGTCGGGTGTAACTCCAACCTCGTTGCTCCTGTGACGGTCGGAACGAATGCCTACGTCGCTGCGGGATCGACCATCACACACGACGTCCCGCCCGATACACTTTCCATCGCCCGTGCACGTCAGAAGGAGGTCGAGGGCTGGCACGACAAGCGTAGCTAATAACAGAAAAATGAAAAAGCCCCTGTTAGGCTTCCCAAATGCTGGTGTGCGTGCTATACTAAGTATGAATTGTGTATTCACTAATAACCGCACGCTCGGTATTTGGGAGGAACAGAGAGATGAGTTTTCCGGCCGATAATGTATGCATCCTGACGGGAAATGCCAATCCACAGCTGGCGAAAGCAATCGCAGACCGCATTGGCATTCCGCTCTGTGAGGCATTCGTCGGACAGTTCAACAACGGTGAGATCCAGGTGATGATTGAGGAGAGTATCCGCGGGAAGGATATTTTCATCATTCAGCCGACCAGCTATCCTGTGAACGACAACCTCATGGAATTGCTGATCTTGACGGATGCGTGCAAACGCGCGTCGGCACACAGCATTACGGCGGTCGTCCCCTACTATGCCTATGCGCGGCAGGATCGCAAGACGCGCGGTCGCGAGCCGATCTCGGCGAAACTCATCGCCGATCTGATGACGACGGCAGGGGTGACGCGCGTTGTCACCGTCGATCTGCACGCAGGACAGATTCAGGGATTCTTTGATATTCCTGTGGATCACCTTGCCGCAGCACCGGTACTAGCAAATTACTTCCGTGAGCAGAACATCGAGGATCTCGTTGTCGTCTCGCCGGATCTGGGCGGTGTGACGCGTGCGCGTATCATGGCGGACTTCCTCCGTGCGCCGATTGCCATCATTGAAAAGCGACGTCCGTGTCCCGGCTGTGCTGAGGTCATGAACCTCATCGGTGATGTCGAGGGCAAGACGGCACTCCTGATCGACGATATTGTCGACACAGCTGGGTCGCTCTGCGAGGGCGCAAAGGCACTTGCCGCGCGTGGTGCGAAGCGCGTACTGGCAGCATGTTCCCATGCGATTCTGACCGATCCGGCCATGGAGCGGATCAACGCGTCCGTGATCGATCAGCTGGTCATTACGGACTCGATTCCGCTCGCACCGGAGAAACAGTCGGAAAAACTCGTCGTACTCTCGCTCGCACAGTCGCTCGCCGATGTGATTGTGCGCATTCAAAGTCATCGTTCGGTAAGTCTGCTCTTCAATCATCACTGAGCCGACGATATCGATGGAGGGAGGAAGGGGCGTCCCATGAGACGTCCCTTTTTCGCATCTGTAGAAATCACTGATAAAATGATGCGTCAGGATGGTAGTGTTGAACTTATTCGTGCTTCCTATATAGGAGACAGGTATGCATGTTGTGATTGTCGGCACCGGTCCCGCCGGTGTCTCGGCTGCGCTCTATGCGCGGCGCGGCGGTGCCGATGTGACGGTAGTCGCCAAGGACGACGGGGCACTCTCCGCTGCCGATCGGATCGAGAACTACTATGGTTTCGAGGAACCTATCTCCGGGGCGGAGCTTCTGCATCGCGGCAGTGAGGGTGCCCGTCGTCTGGGCGTTGTATTTGAACGCGATGAGGTGGTGGGCTTTGCCTCGCCGCCGGAAGGTAACGGCTATATTGTCGTCGGACGGCAGCGCAGCTATGAAGCAGATGCCTTGATTCTGGCTGCAGGAGCACAGCGTGCGGGACTCCCCGTCGCGGGCATCCGCGCGTTCGAGGGTCACGGTGTCAGCAGCTGTGCGGTCTGCGATGCGTTCTTTTATCGCGGACGGCATGTCGCTGTCATTGGGGCAGGGGCATACGCGCAGCATGAGGCGCAGATCCTGCTCCCGCATGCTGCACGCGTGACGCTCCTGACGAATGGCGCCGCACCAGAGGTTTCCTTTCCTCCTGCCGTCTCCGTCGATACGCGCCGTCTGCTTCATGTCGAGGGGGAGCGCCGCGTGGAGCGCGTTGTTTTTGCCGATGAGACGTCGCTGGACGTGGATGGAGTCTTTCTTGCCGTCGGTGTAGCAGGGAGTACGGCGCTGGCACAAAAACTGGGCGTTCGGCTTGACGGCAGCAGGATCGCCGTCGATGCACACATGGCGACTAATGTCCCTCATGTCTATGCAGCAGGGGACTGCACGGGTGGTCTGCTGCAGATCGCCAAGGCTGTGTACGAGGGGGCACAGGCGGGACTGTCCGCTGTAAAAACGGCATAGCCGTGGAAAGGAAATGAAACGAAAAAGGGGGGATGATTATGTCGGAACATGTGTCAAAGGCACGTCCTTTTCAGGATTATATCGATACATTTGATCTGTGGAAGCCGCTGACGACAGAGCAGCGTGCTCTCCTAGCTGCTCATACGCACTATCGCCGCTGCACCAAAGGGGAGATCATTCATCGCGGTGCGCTTGGGCATCTCGGAACACTGCACATCGTATCCGGCACACTGCGCGTCTACGTCGTCACGGATGAGGGGCGCGAGTTGACCCTCTGCTTCATGCGCGTCGGCGAAGTCGCCCTCCTTTCGAGCGCAGCATTTCTCGGCAGTGTTTCCTGCGAGGTCACGATTACGGCGGCGGAAGATACGGAGCTATTCAGCTCGGAGATGGGCGTCTGCCATAAGATTCTCGAGGAGAACATCCACGCGCGGCTGCTGGCGTATGAGGGTGCCGTTCACCGTCTCTCAGAGATGCTGTGGCGGTTTCAGCAGATGCTCTTTACTCCCGCCGACCAGCGTTTGGCAAAATTCCTGCTGGCAGAGACCGAACGCACGGCGGGCAGTGAGATTCGCCTGACCCATGAACAGACGGCACAGGCGCTCGGTACGGCACGTGAGGTCGTCAGCCGTCTGATTGGTGAGTTTGCGCAGGAGGGCATGGTACGTGCCTCGCGCGGCTGTATTCACATTCTTGATCGTGCGGCACTCCGTCGCCGTGCTGATGAAGGCGTGGGGGATCGTAAGCGATGCTGATCTATGCTCTTGTCGTCCTTGTCCTGCTGCTGCTCATATTGCTGTTTCGCTATCTGCCGCATCGGATCTTTATTGTCTTTGTCGCGCTTGCTGCAGTACTCTGTGCCATCGTTGTCCACATGCAGCTGCCGGAGCGTGCTCCTGCTCCGCTGACGCAGGAGCAGCGCGCCGCGATTGCGCGGGATCAGGACTACTTCATGCCGTGGTGGGCGGCGTATCAGAAGCAGGTCGCAGAGCTCGACCGCGGCTGGACGCGCTATCATCAGATCCTCTCCGATGCCAAGGCGGGGAATGTACGCCTGTCGGTGACGCGCGAGCGGCTTTCGTCACTCGAACAGGACATGCAGGAACAGCGCAGCCGCATCGAGAAAAATGCACCTCCGCTGGAACTGTCGGATGATGTCTACGACCATCTCGCGTCCATTCTCAGCAAGACCGATGACTATGCGGCGGCGCAGCAGAAGGCAGTGACGCTGACGCGTGCAGCCGCCGAGTCTGCAGCGATGAAGGAGAAGGATGCTGCGGCGCAGGCACGCCTTTTGGAGCTCGTCATGCTGCGTGAATCGCCTGTAGCACTCTTCATCGAGGACGATATCATTGCGGTTCGCGACTATTTTGCACCCATCTCGGCGGCACATCGTGCCGATGAGGAGGATGGCGCACGCGCGGAGCAAGAAAAAAATATCGACAAATAGATACTTTTGCGTTATAATGCACCATGTGCTTTGCGCTCGTAGTCCAGTGGATAGGACGTTAGCCTCCGGAGCTGAAAGCGTGGGTTCGACTCCCGCCGAGCGCACCATGATGATCCATCACCCCGCGAAATATCGCGGGGTTTTTTCATGCAGAGAAGAAAAGGATTTTTCTGAAATACGAAGAATATTTATATAAAGGAATTTTGTTTTTCGTTAGGAGATGAATGAATGACGCGAAAAGAGGTGCAGGCGACGGCGCGTCCGGTGCTCATGCGCAGCTTACATCTGAAAAAGAACGCATTTCGGCAATTCTTTTACGAGAGTACGCTTCGTTTTGGAAAGCAAATCGGCAGAGATATTGCTGCGCTCAAAGATGAGACAGCCTCCATTGTCAATAAGAAGTATATGTTCTCCCTTGGGATGGAGACGAGCGGCGCACAGAGCTTCCTGAAATGGATTTCGGATGAGTTCAACGCCGAGGATGTCTCGCACGAGCAGGAGGAGCGTCTGCGCCGTCTGGTGGCGGAGTATCCGAAGATCCGTGCCTACATCCGCATCGAGGAGGATCAGCTCATCTTTGACCATGAGCGTTTTGCCGAGGATGTGGTGGCAGGGCGGTTCAAGGAGACGATCTTCGGCACGACCTTTGACATCCAGAGCGTTATTGAGACGGCGATCAATACGGGCTCGGTTGCCCTCGATTTTTCCATCGAGCCGTTCAAGAAATCTCTCCTGTATACGGACCATGTCCGCGCCAATATCCAGCCCTATGCGGAGCGCATCCTGACGGATATGAGCCTGGGGCATTGGGATCTCTACGAGGAACTGACGGATGAGGGGCGTGAGGACAGCGTCTGTCTGCGTCTGCCGCCGACGGATTTCCTCGTGGCACGTCCGCCCCAGATGGACGTGATCATGAACGGAACCTGCGCGATCGACTTCGGTACGCGCAGTACGGTCGTCGTCTGCCGTGACCGCGAGGCACGTCTCCTGCGCATCGGCAAGGGCGACTACTCCAATGAGCCGACGATTCAGGACTATGAGAATCCGACGGCGATTGAGCTGATCGATATTGAAAAGTTCAAGCAGCTCTACCGTGCACGCGAGGGACGCCCCTATACGGAGTGGGCGCAGGTGACCGCGTCGCATCAGGCGGCGGATGCGATCTTTGAGCGTCAGTCGACGGAGGGGATCGCTGTCTACTACTCCGTGTTCAGCGAGCTGAAACGCTGGACAAGGGACACGGCGAACTCCCCGATCCTGAAGGATCGGCACGGCTACATTCAGGAGGTAAAGCCGTATGCGGAGACGCAGCCGCTCGATGCGGGCGGCTTCGACCCCATCGAGATCTACGCCTACTATCTCGGACTCTATATCAACAATATGCATCGCAGCATCTATCTCGACTATATCCTCTCCTTCCCCGTGGGCTATGAGAAGAGCGTACGCGAGCACATCCGCCAGAGCTTTGAGCGCGGACTCAGAAAGACGCTGCCGAAGGCTCTTCTCGACGATGCGGATATGATGCGCCGTTTCCGCGTGTACGATGGGGCAAATGAGCCCGCTGCGTACGCGATCAGTGCCCTTGAAGCATACGGGCTTGAGCCGAAGCGTGCGGGCGAGGAGGTCGCCTACGGCGTGTTTGACTTCGGCGGCGGCACGACGGACTTTGACTTCGGCGTGGAGTCCGTACCGGAGAATGGGCGGCGCAAGTTCATCATCGAGCAGTTTGGTTTCGGCAGCGATATGTATCTCGGCGGAGAGAACATCCTCGAGCTGCTTGCCTACGAGGTATTCAAGGACAATCTGCCCGAGATGCGCCAGCATAAGATCACATTTGCGCTCCCGCCCGAGAGTGAGACATTTGCGGGGGCGGAGGCACTCGTGCGCGAGACGCGCGATGCGGCGTCGCATCTCAACAACAAGATCCTCGCCGAGCGGCTGCGTCCCTTCTGGGAACATGGCGCAGGCTATGAGGAGTTCGCGGCTGGGGATGCGTTCGATACGGAGATGACACTGTTCTCCTCGGAAAAAACGGGGAATGCAGGAAACCGTGCGGATGTCCGCCTGCACATCGACGTGAAAAAGCTCGAGCGCACACTTGAGAACCGCATACGGCGCGGCGTAGATAACTTCTTTCAGGCGATGGCGGCAGCCTTCAAGGGACGTGATGTACGGCAGGTACACATCTTCCTCGCGGGCAACTCCTGTAAGGCACCCATCGTACGGAAGCTGTTCGATGAGTACATTGATCGTCAGATCGGCGCCATATCGCCCGCAGCGAAAACGGCAGGCGAGAAAACGGACGGAAAGAAGCAAGAGCATACAAAGTCTACGATGCAGCGCAAGGACGCACCCTTCATCCTCTACCTCCCGCTCGGTATGGAGCATGAGGAGAAGGAGATGGGCAAAAAGCTCCTCGATGGTTTTGACCGCCTGCGCACGGGAAAGACGGGCGTGGCCTTTGGTCTGCTCCGCTGCCGTAAGGGCGGGAAGGATGTCAAGATCATCAACAAGAATGTCGATGCGCATGACGAGCTGCTGTTCCCGTATTTTCTCGGCAGCCTGAACGAGCATGGCTGCTTCCATGTGGACATCGATGCACGCGTCGACTACGGTGTATGGACCTACTTTACGTATGCGGATGAGGATGAGTTCGAGCTGTACTACACGCAGGAACCGCGTGCGCTCAAGGGGAACATGAAGGCGGCTGAGGTGCGCATGGTGCGGTGCATGATCGACGACAGCGATGTGAGTGACGACGACGATGTCGGTGTCTATATCCGCAAGAAGTCGCCGAATACGATTGAGTACACGGTTGCTGCGGAAAAGGCGCTCATGGCGAAGAACTACAAGGGAACCATCTATACCGTTCGTCTGGGCTGAACCCACGGTGGGGAGGAATGATGCGATGAATCATCTGCCATTTAAGAACTACATGGAGGATGCCGTCGATCACATGCTGAAGCGTCTTGCGCCGCAGTACCCCGACATCTGTATGTGCGATCGGTGCAGGACGGATATGATGATGATTGCCCTCAACAATCTGCCCCCGCGCTATGTGTCGACGCATAAGGGCGACGTCCTGAACCGCGCTGAGGGCATGGAGCTCCAATACGAGGTGGAGGTGCTCACAGAGACGGTGCGCGCAATGCAGATCGTCGATGGACAGCCGCATCATGGCCGTGATGAGGAGGGGCTCTGAGCGTGCCGACAGCTGCAAGAAAACACTCGTGAGGCGTGGCTCTGCGGGTGTTTTCTTGCGGTTGCGCGGCAGCTCTTTTTTTGATAAAATAAAAAAGCACGGCACAAACTTCGATGTTACCCGTGTTGTTTTTTGTGTTTTATCACAGAGAGGATTCTTTCATGTTCGCACAGATCAGGCGCGATATTCGCGTCGTTTTTGAGCGTGACCCGGCGGCGCAGAGCGTGATCGAGGTGGTGCTCTGCTACGGCGGGCTGCATGCCATCTGGCTGCACCGTATCGCCCACGCACTCTTTGTGCGCGGCTGGGTGCTGATTCCGCGCCTGATCTCGAACTTCGGGCGTTTCCTGACGGGGATTGAGATCCACCCGGGAGCGAGCATCGGCGAGGGGCTCTTTATCGACCACGGGACAGGCATTGTCATCGGGGAGACGGCGGAGATCGGGCGGAATGTCACGCTCTACCAGGGGGTGACCCTCGGTGGAACGGGCAAAGAAAAGGGAAAGCGCCATCCGACGCTCGGCAACAACGTCGTCGTGGCATCGGGTGCCAAGGTGCTTGGCTCGTTCACGGTGGGCGACCACGCCAAGATCGGTGCGGGCTCTGTTGTCCTGCGACCCGTTCCCGCACATGCCACAGTGGTTGGCATCCCGGGGCGCATTGTCGTGATGAAGGGACAGCGTGTCCGTACAGAGGCAGAGCTGCTGAGGGCACGCGCCTACTCCATAGACTGTGAGGAGAGTGCCGAGGAGATCGCGAGTGAGCTGGATGTTGACCTCGATCATGACATGCTGCCCGATCCGGAGGCGGAGATGATCGAACAGATGCGTCAGGAGATCGCCGCACTGAAGGCGCGGCTGGATGTCCTTGAAAAGCGTGAATAAGGAGATACGATGATTACTGTTTACAATACAATGACCCGAAAAAAAGAAGAGTTTCACCCGCTGCGTGAGGGCGAGGTCAGCATTTACTGCTGCGGTGTAACTCCCTATAATGACCCGCACATCGGAAATGCACGTCCCTTTGTGACGTGGGATGTCATACGCCGCTATCTCGCGCACAAGGGCTATCGCGTACGCTACATCCAGAACTTCACCGACGTGGATGATAAGATCATCCATGCGGCGAATCGCGAGGGCGTGACGTGGAAGGAGATCTCTGACCGCTATATCGCCGCCTACTTCACGGCGATGGATGCGCTGAATGTGCATCGTGCCGATGTATTCCCGCGCGTCTCCGAGACGATGGACGACATCATCCGCATGATCGAGACGCTGATCGAGCGCGGCTATGCCTACGTTACGGAGGCGGGCGACGTCTACTACAGCGTCGAGGCATTTGCTCCGTACGGATGCCTCAGCGGACGCAGTCTTGACGACATGGAGGCAGGTGCGCGCGTCGAGGTCAACGAGACGAAGCATCATCCGATGGACTTTGCTCTGTGGAAGGCGGCAAAGCCGGGCGAACCCTCGTGGGACAGCCCATGGGGGAAGGGACGCCCCGGCTGGCACATCGAGTGCTCGGCAATGTCTGTGAAGTATCTCGGTGAGGCGTTTGACTTCCACGGCGGCGGCAGCGATCTGATCTTCCCGCATCACGAGAATGAAATTGCACAGGCAGATCCATGCATCGACGCTGACGTAAAATTTGCACGTTACTGGCTGCACAATGGCTTTATCACCATCGACAACGAGAAAATGTCGAAGTCGAAGAATAACTTCTTTACGGTCAAGGACATTCTGAAGGAATATCCGGGCGAGGTGATCCGTTTCTTCATCCTCCAGACCCATTACCGCAGCCCGCTCGATTTCAGCGATGAGCGGCTGAAGGAGGCACAGGCGGCTCTTGCGCGTCTGAAAGGCGCGAATGACGTGATCGACGAGCTCCTGAAACGGGAGGGAACAGCGGACACGGCGGCGGATCTTGCCGCGCAGGCGGAGACATTTCTGCGCGACTTTGATGCAGCGATGGACGACGATTTCAACACGGCACTTGCGATCAGTCAGATGTTTGGGCTCGCGAAGGAGATCAATCGCTATCATCAGGAGATCGAGCGCGGCGCAGCGTTTGACATGGCACATTTCCGCATGGCAGCCGAGGCATATCGCAAAATGGCCGGGATCATCGGCATCTTTGAGCAGGATGAGGTGGCTCCCGCAGACGATGGCCTGACTAATGCTATCATGGACTTTGTTATCTCCCTGCGGCAGGAAGCGCGTGCACAGAAGAACTGGGCACTTGCGGATAAGATTCGCGACGGGCTGAAGGAGGCGGGCGTTCTCATCGAGGACACGCCGACTGGTGTGCGCTGGAAGCGGGCGTAACAAGCGCATGAAGTTTGAACGCTTTCAGCAGCTCGTTCGCACGATGTTCCTGCCGGATGGCGACGGGAATCCCGCCGTGCGCTATGACCATGTGGATGCCGCCCAGGTGCATCCGCTCGTGCTTGCCTACATTGGCGACGCATATTTTCACCTCTATGTACGCATGCGTCTCCTCTCGTACGAACAGACGCAGGTGCAGGGGCTGCACGCATTCAGTGCTCAGATCGTCTCGGCGGTCTGGCAGGCACGCGCCTATCGCGGCATCGCCCCTATGCTGACCGAGGAGGAGCAAACGATCTACCGCCGTGCACGGAATACGAAGAGCCATGCGCCGCGCAGTGCATCAGTCGCGGATTACCATGCGAGTACGGGCTTTGAGGCGCTTCTCGGCAGCCTCTACATTCGCCATGAGACAGAGCGTCTCGAGGAGATTACAGAAGCGGCATTTCAGATCATTGCCAAGGCAATGATGGAGGAGATGCAGGGGGAAAAAAAGCATGGAAATTAAACTGATCTCGAAGACGCCGAATTACCTTAAAACTTGCTGGACAGCGGCGCGCACCTGCTACAGCGCAGACTCGCCCATCGAACTGCTCACGGAGGAAAAGACGGAGGAGGAGATGCTGCGTCTCCTCACGCGCATTATGACGAGCAAACATCTTTCTGTCGTCGAGCACTGCTCCATGACCTTTGCCGTTAAGGATGTGTCGCGCACGCTCCTCGCCCAATACAGCCGTCATCGCATCGGCGTTTCACTGAGCGTGCAGAGTCAGCGCTATGTCTCGGAGCAGTCCGAAAAGCAGACGGACGGGCTCTTTGAGCATGTCGTCCCGCAGACCGTGGCGGAAAACGCAGAGGCGTATGCACGCTATATGGCTTGTATGCAGGAGATCCAAAAGACATACGACGAGCTTCTCGCGCTCGGTGTCGCAAAGCAGGATGCGCGCTTTGTTCTGCCGGGCGGAGCGTGCACGAATTTCGTCACGACACTCAATCTGCGCTCCTTTATGGATGTCTATGAAAAGCGCGTCACAACCCCCGGGGCGCAGTGGGAAATCAAAGAGATGATGCTGCGGATGCGCGATCTCATCGTCGCAGAGGAGCCGTGGCTTGAAGCGTTTATCCCGCGCAGCTGATGGTGCAGAAGGTGAATCCGATGAAAGAAAAGCATGCACAGCGCAATGCTGTGCCGCAGGAGGAAAAGGCCCCGCCCATCTTGGCGGGACGGCATGCCATCATCGAGGCGATCAAGGCGGGGCGCGGCATCAACCGCATTCTGCTCGCCGACAATGTGCGCGGTGGTGGCGTCAACGAACTGCGGGATCTCGCACGCGAGCATGGCATCACGGTGGACACGGTCGGCCGCAGCAAGCTCGATGCCCTCGTGTCGCAGGATGTGCGGCATCAAGGGGCAGTCGCCTATGTTGCACCCGTCGCCTACGCTGCGGTGGAGGAGATCATCGCGGGCGCGCGGGCGCGCGGGGAGAATCCGCTCCTCCTGCTCCTCGACGGCATCGAGGATCCGCAGAATCTCGGCGCATTGCTCCGCACAGCAGATGCGGCCGGCGTCCACGGGATTCTTCTCCCGCGCCGCCACAGTGTCCCCCTGACGGAAACCGTCGCGCGCGTTTCGGCGGGGGCACTCGAATACGTGCCCGTTGCGCGCATCGGCAACATCGCACAGACCATGCGTGCGCTGAAAGAGCAGGGCTTTTGGATTGCGGGGGCGGATATGAGCGGCGAGGAGACCTATGACCATGCCAATCTCACAGGCGCTCTCGTCCTCGTCATCGGCAGCGAGGGACGCGGCATGAGCCGCCTCACGCGTGATCTCTGTGACTTTACCGTACGCCTGCCCATGGTGGGGAAGATCAACTCCCTCAATGCCTCCGTTGCGGGGGCGATCCTCATGTACGAGGCACAGCGGCAGCGCAGGGCAAAGGCTGCGGTGTGACATGGCAATGCAGCGGGAACCCGCGTATTACCTCATCGACGGCTACAACGTCATCAACGCGTGGCCGGAGCTCATTCGCCTGCGCAGCAACCTCGACGAGGCGCGTGATGTCCTCATCCGTATTTTGACGGAGTACGGTGCGTTTGAGAACTACGAGATGACCGTTGTCTTTGACGCATTTGCTACGGACGAAGAGGAGCATGCGCTGGAGATCAGCAGTCGTATGCGTGTCATCTATACAGCGACGGGGGAGACGGCGGACAGCTGCATCGAGAGGCTCGCCTATACAGCGGTGCGCATGGGACGTGAGGTACACGTCGTCACGTCGGACGGAGCAGAGCAGAGCCTTATCCTCGGGGCAGGCGCGTATCGCATTACCTCACCCGAGCTGCGGCGTTCGGTAAAAAAGGCAAAAAAATTGATGCGTGCGGAGTACATCAGCACGCACACGAAACCGCTCGGGCGCATCGAGGTGCACGAACGGATCGATCGTGCAACACTGGCGCGGCTCGAAGAACTGCGGCGTAAAAAATAGTAGGGACTGTCAGCGAAGATGTTTCGCTGGACAGTCCCCATTTTTTACCACCGATACGTCCTGCGCCAGAACGACGGCTGCAGGAGAATGAGCAGGGTGAAGATCTCAAGGCGGCCGAGGAGCATCGTGAGGCAGAGTATCGCCTTTGAGAAATCGGAGAGCGGTGCGTAGGTGGAGGTCGCGCTCACGATCCCAAATGCGGGGCCGATGTTGCCGATGGTCGTGATGGCGACGGCGACAGCATCGAACGGGAGAAGACCGTCCATGGCGAGCAGGAACGCCGTGACAAAGATGACGGCGAGGTAGAGAAAGAAAAATGTCCCGACGCGCAGCAGCATTGCGCCGTCGACATGTGCGCCCGTGAGCGTGATATCCACCACGCGGTTCGGATTCAGCTTTTGGAGGACGACGGCACGTGCGTTGCGCACGAGGAGGATGAGGCGTACCACCTTGATGCCGCTTGCTGTCGAGCCTGCGCAGCCGCCGATCACCATGAGGAGGAGCAGTACCATCTTGGAGAAGGTCGGCCACGTCTCAAAGTCCGCCGACACGAATCCCGTCGTCGACAGCGAGGTCACCTGAAAGATTGCGACGCGTGCCGCCATACTGCCGTCCATCCCCATCGAGAGGATGAGGTTGAGCGCGATGAGGAGCGTCGCCGCGAGAACGATGCCGAGATAGGTGCGAAACTCCGTGTTGTGCAGAATGACCGCAGGTCCCTTGACATAGGCACGGTAGTAGAGTGAGAAGCTGCCGCCTGCGAGGAACATGAAGAGCGCCGTCCACAGCTCGAATGGGAGATTGTGAAAGTGCATCGTGCTGTCGTCGTAGGTGGAGAATCCACAGGTTCCGATGGTGGACATTGCGTGGGCAAGAGCAATACTGAAATCGACACCGCACAGCATGAAAACAGCCGTTGTTATGATGGTGAAGATCAGATAAATTTTAAAGAGTGCGACGGTCATCTCGTGCAGGCGCGGCATGACGCGGTCGAGCGTCGGACCGCTGCCCTCGGCACTGTACATATAGATCGTGCTTGCCCCGGACTGCGGGAGCAGCGCGATAAAGATCACGATGATGCCGAGGCCGCCGATCCACGCTGTCATCATCCGCCAGAAGAGGATGCTGTACGGCACCCCATCGAGTGTGACAAAGACCGTCGCGCCCGTACCGGTAAAGCCCGAGATACTCTCAAAGAGTGCGTCGAGAAAACCGAGGTAGTGGCCGAGGAGGTAGGGAAGCATCCCGAGAAAAGTCCCCGTGAACCAGCCGAACGCTGTAATGGCGATCCCCTCGCGCGGGGTCAGATCATCGGAGCGTTCCCCGTAGCGGCGAAAGGCAATGCCGAAAAAAATGCTGACGAAGACGGACAGCATGAACGCCTCGCGGCTTGCCTCCTTGCCGACGATGGCGAGGACGAGGGGGATCGCGAGTGCCGCCGCCATCGCAAAGGAAAGGCGTGACAGAATATAGTTGACCGTATAGATATTCATAGCGTCCTACCAGTTATGCCCGGTGTCCTTGAACAGCGCACCGATGAAAAGGAAAAAGGCAAAAATCTCGATGCGTCCAAGGATCATGAGAAAGACACAGACGATCTTTGTCCATGCCGGGAGCGCCGCTGCTGTGTCCATGTGTACCAGCCCCGCGACACCGCCCGTCGTTGTGAGACAGGAGACCGTCAGAGCAATCGTCTCGATGGGGGCGAGGTTTGTCAGAGAGATGAGGAGACTGCTGACTGAAAAGACTGCAGCGAAGAAAAAAGAGAGGACGAGCACCCGTCCGACCGAGTGGATGGGGATCGGCATTCCCCCCTGCCGCACGGCGAATACAATGCGCGGGTGCAGGGTGCGCCGCAGTTCCGTCCATGAGAGTGCGAGCAGTACGAGCAGGCGCGAAATGCGGAAACCGCCTGCTGCCGAGCCCATGCAGCCGCCGATGATGGCGAGGAGCGTCAGGAGCAGCACAGCACCGCCGTGGACGGGGATCGCTCCCGCGAGCAGCAGCCCATTCGTGGAGAGAAAGGAAATGGCGTAGAAAAATCCGTGGGCAATGGCATCGATGGGGGAGGATGTGCTGGACAGAAGAGCTGGAATGGTGAGCACCAGCCCGGCGGAGAGAAAGAGCAGGCAAAAGGCCTGCAGCTCTGTGTGGCGCAGTACGTCCACCTCGCTGCGTCGACGCAGGAGCTGTCGGATCGTGAGGAGCGGCAGTGCTGAGAGCAGAGCGCTGAGACCGCCGGCGAGCATCAGAGATGGTGTTGGCGGGAGGTCGCCCGCCATCGGCCCTGCCCCCGAGGCAATCGTATAGAGGGCGAGCAGCAGTGCTGAGAAGACCGTGTCGCCCGCCGCAAGATAGAGGAGAGCCGCAGCAATTGTGATGGCAATGTAGAGCAGCGTCATCTCGTGCATGGGGCGCGTCATGCGGTTCCATAGAGGGCTGAAGAGCCGCTCCTGCCGCACCGAAAAATCCACGCCGAAGCAGCCGCTGACAACGGGCTGCACCGTCACAAGAATGACGACAAAGAGCAGTCCGCCGAACCAGCTCATGAGTCCGCGCCAGAGGAGGAGTGCGGGCGGCAGATCCTCGGGCAGTGCCGTCAGACCCGTCGTCGTAAGTGCTGAGATACATTCAAAGAAGGTATTGATCGGCGAGAGATGCAGCCCCGCCAGATGAAAGGGCAGCATGCCGAGCAGCGCGAGGAAAAACCACACGACGAGCAGAAAGAGCGTCCCTTCCTGCACGGATAACTGGCGCATGTGACTGCGCCCCATATTGCCGAACACCATGCCGAGGATAAAGGTCAGTACACTGAGAACGAGAAAAAAACCGGTCGAGGCATCGCCGACGATTATCCCATAGGCAAAGGGAATAAGATAGAGCGGAGCGAAGACGTACGCCGTGCGCCCCATGAGCACCCAAAAGAGATCAAAACGCATCAGTCGTCTCCAAAGTAGGTGAGAGCCTTATTGGCAAAACTCTTCAGGACGAAGAGAATGACACGGTCTCCCGGCTGCAGCTCCGTCGTGCCGTTCGGGATTGCCGCTTTCTCTCCGCGCACATAGGCACAGACGAGACATTCGCGCGGGAGCCGTGCATCCATCAGTTTTTTTCCTGCGACGGGAGCACCGGGGCGGACGATCACCTCGAGCGCCTCTGCACGTGCGCCCTCGAGCAGGGTGACACGCGCCACATCGCCGCCTCGCGCAAAGGCGAGCACCTCGCTTGCGGAGAGCAGACGCGCCGAGAGCGCGATGGTTACGCCGACCTTCTCCATGAGATCGATATACTCATTGCGGTTGACGCGTACCAATGACTTGATGCTGCTGTTTGAGAGATGGCGTGCGAGGAGGGCAAGCATCAGATTCAGCTTGTCGTCCTCCGTCAGGCAGACGATGGCATCCGCCTCGGCGATTCCCTCCTGCATCAGGAGATCCATATCCGTACCGTCGCCGCAGATTGCAAGGCCTGTTGACATCATTCCTGCGAGCAGCTCGCAGCGCTCGCGGCTGCGGTCGATCACCTTTACCTGTACCCCTTGACGCTCGAGCATGAGCGCGAGCGCACGTCCCGTTCGGCCCGCACCGATGATGGCGACGCGTGCGAGCTTCTTCGTGTCGCTGGGCACGAGGCTCTGGCTGAACTCCTCGATCCGCTCCTGCAGGCCGATGAAGTAGGCATTGTCACCTGGGAGAAACATATCATCGCCATGGGGGATAATCATTCGATGGTCACGAAAGATCAGCCCTGCCAAGACACCTTGCGGCAGGGTTAAGTCCTTGAGCGGAATGCGGGCGATCGGCGCATGACGGCGGATGCGCGTCTCGAAGAGCTGCACCTTGCCCTGTGCAAAATCCTCCACGTTGAGTGCGGCAGGGGTCATGAGGATGCGGTTGATTTCATTCGCCGTGATGAGCTCGGGGTTCAGCACGAGATCAATGTCAAAATTTTCCTTGAGATACTTGCCTGCCTCCACCGTGACCTTCATATCGCGGATGCGGGCAATCGTATGACGAATGCCGTGTTTCTTCGCGAGGACACAGGCGACGATGTTCACCTCATCGCTCTCCGTCACCGCGATGAGAATGTCCGCACTATTGATGTCGGGATCGTTCATCGTTATGGGGCTCGCGATATTTGCCTCGACCGTGAGCACATCGAGCGTCGTCTTCGCCGCCTCCAGCTGCTTTGACACGCCGTCCACCACGACGACGTCCATGCCCTCCTCCGAGAGCAGCGAGGCAATGCTGTATCCAAGCTGTCCCGCGCCTGCTACTACAATTCGCACATTCCTACCTCCTGCACACGATAAATCATGGCAAGTATACCACACTGCATGGCATGATGCCATATTTTGACCGATTTCGGCTCTATGATAAATGTTATGGAATGTAAAATTTGGATTTGCTCATTGAATTGTCGCGAATCGGCTTGACAATGTCGGGCGTGATACATAATATAGTAGTGTTGTGAGTCGGAAGAGTTTGCGCCAATAGAGAGAATTTGGCAGGCGTGGAGGTGGATGATTGGCGGCGATTACCTATGAGTTGATTCGGAAAGATCCTGCGACGGGTGCGCGTGCCGGTGTCATTCACACCCCCCATGGGAGCTTTCCAACACCGATCTTCATGCCGGTGGGGACGCAGGCGTCCGTCAAGGGCGTTTCACCCGATGAGCTGCGTGATCTCGGCGCGGGGATCATCCTCAGCAATACCTATCATCTCTTCCTGCGCCCCGGAATGGAGCTTGTGCGTGAGGCGGGCGGACTGCATCGCTTCATGCACTGGGACGGTGCGATCCTCACGGACAGCGGAGGATTTCAGGTGTTCAGCCTCGGCGATCTGCGCAAGATCACCGAGGAGGGGGCGACGTTCCGCTCGCATATTGACGGGGCGAAGAAATTCCTCTCGCCCGAGGTATCGATGGAGGTGCAGCGCGCGCTCGGCTCGGATATCGTCATGGCGTTTGACGAGTGCATTCCGTATCCTGCCGACCATGACTATGCGAAGGCCTCGACGGAGCGCACACAGCGCTGGCTCATCCGCTGCCGCGATGCGATGGCGGGCGCAGAGGAGCAGGGGCTTTTCGGCATCGTGCAGGGCGGGATGTACCGCGACCTGCGCGCATGGCACGCCGCCGCTGCAACGGAGCTCGATCTGCCGGGCTATGCCATCGGCGGGCTGAGCGTCGGCGAACCGCATGCACTGATGGAGGAGATCCTCTCCTATACGACAGAGCTTCTGCCCGAGGAGAAACCGCGCTACCTCATGGGTGTCGGGACCCCCGACTACCTCCTCACGGGGGTACGGCACGGCATCGACATGTTTGACTGCGTATTCCCGACGCGCGTGGCGCGCAACGGCATGGCAATGACATGGACGGGGCGGCTCGTGATGAAGAATGCGGCGTATGCGCATGACCATACCGTCATGGAGGACGGCTGCGGCTGCTATGCCTGCCGCAATGGGTACACGCGTGCGTACATCCGTCATCTCGTACGGGCGCAGGAGATCTTTGGACTGCGGCTGCTCTCCCTGCACAACCTCTACTTCCTGCAGGAGTTCATGCGGCGGATACGTGCGTCAATTTTGGATGGGACGTTTTTATCGTTTTATCAGGACTTTATGAGTCACTATCATAGAAATAAGTGAAGGAGTTGTCTTTATGGATGCAGAAATGATGGCACAGCTGAGTTCGTGGGGCCCGATTGTTATACTGGTGCTCTTCTTTTACTTCCTCCTCTACCGCCCGCAGAAGCAGGCACAGAAGAAGCGTGAGGAAATGCTCAGCCGTCTGAAGGTCGGCGATGCGGTCATTACGCTCGGCGGGATGCATGGCAGGATTACTGCGATTGATGAGAAAACCGTTACCCTCAGTGCTGCCGAGAACGTCAGCATCGTCTTTGAGCGCTCTGCGATCAGCGGCGTGAGTGAGGGACAGGAGTAAATCCGCTGTGATGGCAGAGGATATACGTGCTGAGAAAAAGGCTCTGCGGCGGGAGATGCTGAGCCGCCGCCGTGCAGTTTCACCGGAGCAGCGGGCACATGCGGGCAGTGTCATCACGGCGCAGGTCCTGCCGGAACTGAAGCAGGCAGGGACGGTCATGCTCTACGCATCCATGCCGGAGGAGATTGATCTCTTTCCGCTGATGGAGAAGCTGATCTCTGCGGGGAAACGCATCGCTTTGCCCGAGATCACGGGGCGCGGCACAATGGAGGCACGGGAACTGGCTGCCATGGATGCTCTGATCGATGGTGCATTTGATATACCGACACCTGATCCTGCACGTGGGGCGCAGATTCCGCCCGAGGAGATCGATGTCGTCATCGTCCCCGGTGCGGCGTTTGATGCAGACGGCGGACGGCTGGGACTGGGCGGCGGATATTATGACCGCTTCCTGCCGCGTGCGGTGCATGCGGAACGTCTCGTTCTGGCATTTGATTTTCAGATCGTTCCTGCCGTTCCCATGGCGGCGTGGGATGCACGCGTTGATCGGATTCTGACCGAGCGGCGCAGCATGGACTGCCGAAACGGCAGAGTGAAAGAGGGGTAAAGGCTGTTGAGACAACATAGTCTGTTAAAGCTGGTGATTACGGTCGCCGTCATCATCGCAGCTTTTTTCGTGTGCGTTCGGCCGCTTGCGAGCTCCATACGACAGGGGCTTGACCTGCAGGGCGGTACACACGTCGTCCTGGAGGCGGTCGATACGGAACAGGCACAGGTCAACGACGATGCGATGAACCGCGTGGTGGCGATCATGGAGAAGCGCGTCAATGCACTTGGCCTCACCGAGCCGATCATCCAGCGCGAGGGTGAGCGGCGCGTCATCATCGAGCTGCCGGGCGTCAAGGATCCCGATGCAGCGATCAAGACCATTGGCAAGACGGCGATGCTCGAGTTCCGTGATGAGGAAGGAAATACCGTCCTGACCGGTACCGATCTGAAAGATGCACAGGCATCGACGAATCCGCAGACGGGGCAGAACGTCGTCAACCTCGAGTTCTCAGATGAGGGTGCACAGAAATTCGCCGACCTGACGATGAAGAACGTCGGGCGTACGATTGCGATCCTGCTTGACGGTGAGGTACTCACTGCGCCAAACGTACGCGAGCCGATTCTCGGCGGACGTGCGGAGATCACGGGACAGAAGACGCTCGAGGAGGCACAGAACCTCGCCGTCGTCCTGCGCAGCGGCGCACTGCCCGTGAAGGTCGAGATCATCGAGACGCGCACGGTCGGCCCGACGCTCGGACAGGACTCGAAGGACAAGTCCCAGTTCGCCTTTGCGGTCGGCCTTGGTGCGGTCGTCGTATTCATGATTTTCTTCTATCATTTCTCGGGGTTCATTGCCGACGTGGCACTGATGGCATATACGATCATGCTGCTCGGTATCCTCTACCTGATGGATGCAACCCTGACTCTCCCGGGCGTTGCGGGCATCATCCTCTCCATCGGCATGGCGGTGGATGCGAACGTGCTCATCTTTGAGCACTTCAAAGAGGAGTATCAGATCAATGGGAAGTCCCTGCGCCTTGCCATGGACGCGGGGTTCAAGCGTGCATTTACAACGATCTTTGACTCGAATGTCACGACGCTGATCGCGGCGGGTGTGCTCTTCTTCCTCGGGACGGGGACGATACGCGGCTTTGCCATCACGCTTGGCGTCGGCACGATTCTCTCCATGTTTACGGCGATCACGCTGACGCAGTTCATGCTCAAGCTGATGATCAACTCGAAGCTGTCAGAGAATCCGCGCCTCTATGGTGCGACGGGCTTTATGCTCGAGGGAAAGAAGGGGGCTGAGAAGAATGCCTAAGTTCGATATCGCAGGACATCGCAAAATATGGTTTCTGATCTCCCTGCTCGTCATTATCCCTGGGATTATCTGCATGGGCGTGCGCGGATTCAACTTCGGCATCGACTTCACGGGCGGCACGATCATGGATCTGCGCTTTGAGCAGCCTGTGACCCTGCAGGGGGTGCGCAGCAGCCTCGCAAAGTATGATCTGGACGGCAGCACGATCCAGTTTGCAGGTGCAGAGGCGGGGATTGATGCGTCTGAGAACGTGATGATCCGCACGATCGACCTTGAGGAGAACCAACGCAAGGAAGTCATGGCATCACTCACGCAGGATGTCGGTCCCTACACAGTGCTGCGCGAGGAAAAGGTCGGTGCGACCATCGGCGGCGAGCTGATTACGAACGCCGTGCTTGCTCTCGTGATCTCATGGGCACTCATCATCCTCTATGTCGCGTATCGCTTTGAGTGGCGTTTTGGGGTGTCGGCCGTGCTCGCGCTCATCCATGACATCATCATCGTCATGGCAGTCTTTTCGTTCACGCAGCGGCAGATTGACTCTTCGTTTATCGCCGCTCTGCTGACGATTGTCGGATACTCCATCAACGATACCATCGTTATCTTTGACCGTATCCGTGAGAATCTGAAACTGCATTTCCGCCGCGGCGGGGATGTGAACGAGCTGGTCAACCGTTCCATCTATCAGACGCTGACCCGCTCGCTCTATACGGTGTTCACGGTGCTGTTCACGACGTTCGCCCTGTATTGGTTCGGCGGCGAGACGACGAAGGACTTTGCCTTTGCACTGCTCATCGGCTTTGCGGTTGGCTGCTATTCCTCCATCTTCATTGCGAGCCAGCTCTGGATTGAGCTGCGCAATCGGACGGAGCATCGCCGCCCTGCGGTAAAACCTGCAGCGGCGGAGTGATTTCATAGGGAAAGAGCCTGCTTGGGTCGCTGAGCAGGCTCTTTTGATGAGGTGGGAAGAGGAGGAGAAAAACGTGCTGAAAGAATGGATCGTCGCACAGCATACAGACGAGGGGGACGCGCTCGCCGCAGAGATCGGCGTCACGTCCATCATCGGACAGCTCCTCTGGCAGCGCGGCATCCGCACGGCAGAGGAAGCGCGAGCTTTTCTCCACCCCGCGGATACGCCGTTTCATGATCCCTTTCTCATGGCGGATATGGAGCGCGGGGCAGAGCGCGTCCTGTGTGCCATCCGCCGTGACGAGCCGATCGTGATCTACGGGGACTACGACGTGGACGGCATGACGGCAACCGCCCTCCTGATGCGGAGTATCCGCACGCTTGGCGGCAATGTCTCCTACTATATCCCGAACCGTTTCACGGAGGGCTATGGGCTGAACGCCGATGCCCTGCAGCAGATCGCGGGGGAGGGCTGCCGCCTTCTTGTGACGGTGGACTGCGGCATTGCCTCGGTGGATACTGTGGCAGAGGCGGCGGGCGGCATGGACATCGTCATCACGGATCATCATCTGCCGGGGCAGATGCTCCCGCCTGCCTATGCCGTGATGAACCCGCATCGTGCAGACTGCGCCTATCCGGAGAAGAATCTCGCAGGTGTTGGTGTCGCGTTTAAGCTCGTTCAGGCACTTTGGCAGATGGAGAGAAAGGAATCCTTTGCAGAGTATCTGGACATCGCGGCACTCGGCACGGTCGCCGATCTTGTGCCGCTCGTCGGCGAGAACCGAAAAATTGTACAGATGGGACTGCGGCATATGGCAGAGCACCCTTGTGTCGGCATCCGCGCCCTCATCGAGGTCGCGGGGCTTGCGGACAAGAGCATCAACACGGGACAGGTCGGATTCCAGCTTGCCCCGCGTCTCAATGCGGCAGGCCGTCTTGAGACAGCACGTCATGGGGCAGAGCTCCTTCTAACCGAGGATACGGCGTGTGCCTCCCGCATGGCAGGGGAGCTGAATGCACTCAATACGGAGCGGCGTGATCTGGAGCAGGACATCTTGGCGGAGGCGGAGCGGCAGCTGGCGGATTTCACTCCCGATGTTCCTGCCATTGTCGTGGCAGGAGAGGAATGGAACGCAGGCGTAATCGGCATCGTGGCATCTCGCCTGGTCGAAAAATATTATCGACCGAGCATTGTCCTCACGCGTCTGGACGATGTCTATAAGGGCTCATGCCGCAGCATCGCGGGACTGCATCTCTATGAGGCACTTTCCGCCTGTCGTGACACCCTCATCCAGTTCGGCGGACATGCTATGGCGGCAGGACTGACACTCTCCTGTGAACGGCTCTCGGACTTTCGCCGTGCCTTTTCGGAGGCGGTGCGCACCAGACTGACCGCGCAGGACTTTATCCCGAAGGTCGCCGTTTCTGCTCTTGCCGCTCCTGCGGACTGGACCGTCGAGACAGTGGAGGAGCTGGCTCTGCTGGAGCCGTATGGGATGGGAAATCCGCGCCCGATCTTCGGCGTGCGGAACGTCCGTCCGCAGAAGGCATCGTCCATCGGTGCGGAGGGAAAGCATCTGCGCATGGACATCGGCACGCGGGAGCATCACATCACGGCACTTTACTGGAATGCGGGCGATCTCGCGACAGTGCTGACGGAGGAGGACAGCGACCTCGCCTATACGCCGGGCATCAACGAGTGGCAGGGCGAACGCTCCGTGCAGTGCATGGTGGATACGGTCACGCCCGCCGCACACGAACGCATCTTTCCAGAGCGGGAACTGCTTCGCAGGATCTATGCCTTCCTGCGTTCTCTTGCGGCGGAGGATGGGACGATACGGGGGAGTGTACCTGTGCTTACCCACCGCTTTTCATATACGATGGAACATATCTCACATTACACGATGGACTGCGCCCTGCAGATCTTTTTGGAGCTCGGCGTGCTGAATGTATCGTCTGAGGGGTGGAATTTTGTTCCGCCGCGGGGTACAATGGAGCTGATGGATGCGCCGACCTATCGTCAGCATCAGGAGAGAAAGGAGGCGACAAAAAATGTCGGATGAACTGAAACCTGTGACACTCGATATGATCCTGGAGGAAATTGCCGCATATCAGCCAAACGCGGATATCAACAAAATTATACGCGCCTACGAATTTGCGGCAAACGCTCATCGGGGACAGGAACGTGTCTCGGGTGAGCCATATATCGTCCATCCCATGCACGTCGCCTATATCCTTACAACGCTCCATCTTGACGATGAGACGATATGCGCCGCATTTCTGCACGACGTGGTGGAGGACACGCAGACTACCCTCGAGGAGATCGAGGCGGTATTCGGAAAGAACGTCATGACGCTCATTGACGGCGTGACGAAACTCGGGCGCATTGAGTCCATGTCCAAGGAGGATGTCAAACTCGAGAACTACCGCAAGATGTTTCTCGCCATGGCGAAGGACATCCGCGTCATCATGATTAAGCTTGCCGACCGTCTGCACAACATGCGCACGCTGAAGTATATGCGTGAGGACAAACGCCAGCGCATCGCACGGGAGACACTCGAAGTCTATGCGCCGCTCGCGAATCGTCTCGGCATCTCCGGCATCAAGGCGGAGCTCGAGGATCTTTGCCTGCGGTATTTGGAACCCGAGGCATACTATACGCTCGTGGAAGAGGTTAAGCAGAAGCGGCGTGAGCGGCAGGAATTTATTCAGGATGCCGTTCAAAAAATCCGTGCCCAGCTTGAGGCGGCGGGAATCGAGGCAGAGATCAAGGGCCGCGCGAAGCATTTTTACAGCATCTATCGCAAGATGAAGCGGGACAACAAGAGCATCAATGAGATCTACGACCTCTCAGCGGTGCGCGTCCTCGTCTCGACGGTCAAGGACTGCTACGGTGTGCTCGGCGTCATCCACGCGATGTGGAAGCCGATCCCGGGGCGGTTCAAGGACTATATTGCCATGCCGAAGTCCAACGGCTATCAGTCCCTGCATACGACCGTCATGACGGAGGGGGATCCGCTCGAGATCCAGATCCGCACCAAGGCGATGCACCAGATCTCCGAGTTCGGTATTGCGGCGCACTGGAAGTATAAGGAGGCGGGGCGGAGCGTCGGCGCGGGCGATGAGAACGATCAAAAGATGTCGTGGCTGCGTCAGATGGTCAGCCTCCAGAAGGAATACGACGATCCGAAGGAATTCTTTGAGGCGCTGAAGCTCGATGTGTTCTCCGACGAGGTCTTTGTCTTTACGCCGCGCGGTGATGTCATTGATCTGCCGAAAGGCTCGAACCCCATCGACTTTGCCTATCACATCCACACGGAGATCGGGCATCACTGCGTCGGCGCAAAGGTCAACGGGAAGATCGTGCCGCTCGAATACAAGCTGAAGAATGGCGACATCGTCTCCATCGTCACGAACAAGGCGAGCAGCGGACCGAGCCCCGACTGGCTGAACACCGTTGCCTCCTCGGCGACGCGCGGGAAGATACGCGCATGGTTCAAACGGGAGAACCGCGAGGCGAACATCGAGCGCGGCATGACCCTCATCCGCGATGAGGCAAAGCGTCTTGGCTATGCGGCAAAGGATCTCATGACGGATGGGCGACTTGCCAAGGTCGCGGAAAAGCTCAATGTGCAGAGCGAGGACGATCTGCTCGCCGCACTCGGCTACGGCGGTGTCAGCCTGCGCGGAGCGATGACGAAGCTGATTGAGCTCTATCAGCAGGCAATCAAGGACAGCACACCGCCAGAGGTCTCGCAGATGCTCTCGGAGCTCAAGGCGCCACGCCGTGGCAAGCGGAAAAAGGCAAGTCATGGCGTCCTCGTCGAAGGGGAGGGCGGCTACCTCGTGCGCCTCGCGCGCTGCTGCAACCCTGTCCCGGGCGACCCAATCACGGGCTACATCACGCGCGGACGGGGCGTCTCCGTGCACCGCTCCGACTGCCCGAACGTCCTCAACGACACCGAGTTTACGCGCATGATCGAGGTGAGCTGGGACATCGGTCTGGACAAGGAGTACACCGTCGGCATCGAGATCATCTGCAACGACCGCAACGGGATGCTCTCGGAGATCCTCGCCGTGCCGTCTGAGATGAAGATCAACATCCAGACCATCAACGCCACGCCGAACCGCCGCAATAAAACCTCCACCGTCCAGCTCGGACTCAGCGTCAGCAACATCGACCAGATCGAGCGGGTCATGACGCGTGTCCGCCAGCTCAAGGACGTCTACCGCGTCACGCGCACCCTCGGCGCAGGAAACGGAGAGGGATAACAGAAGCACCCCCGTATGTCGGAAGAGCATTCGATATATGGGGGTGCTCTTTGTTGAGAAAACAATGTGCCTACTGGAAGAAATACGTGATGTCTGATAAAATAAAAGGAAATGAACGAAAGAAAGGAGCTAGCGATCATGGATCCTGCAATTAAACAGCCACCAGATGGATCGTGAGGCGCGACATCGGCTCTATGAGAAGTATCATATCGAATAGCAGATCATACGAGAGAGAATGGGAAAAGGAGGTGTATCTTGCTCGTCGGAATACAGGATGAGATTCTGCGGCTGCACGCGAAGGGCCTCCTTGCCCCGCTTCTCGCGGATAAGACGACCAAACGGAATATCATTTGGGCGACGGACGCCTACCGTTCCCTCGGTTTTCCGTACGAGCGGACACAGGAGATCCGACCTGCCCTGATTACGGGAGAGCACTCGGATGTAATCAAGACGCGGGCGCGCAAGGAGATGGAACAGCAGTCGGAGCGCACGCGCCGGCATGCCGAGGTGTTTACCCCACTTTCCGTCTGTCGGCAGATGATCGGCGATGCGGATGCTGCGTACTTTGGCGGTGTGGATCCGTTTATGGTGGACGGTGTGCCGTCCGCGCGCGTCAGTTTTCCGCGCCGCAGAAAATGGCAGCACTATGTCGATGCGCGGCGGCTGGAGATCACCTGCGGCGAGGCGCCCTATCTCGTGCACCGCTATGATGTCGCGACGATGGAGGGCGTACCGCTCGCGGAGCGGCAGGGCGTTCTTGACCGCAAACTGCGCATCGTGTGCGAGAATGTCGCGGATGAAACGGAATGGATGCGGTGGACAGTGCGCGCCTATCAGGCGACGTATGGCTACGAGTTCCAAGGGGACAATCTCCTCATGACGTTCGAGAAGTATCTGCGTGCACGCTGGCGGCGAAAGCCGACAGCACAGGAGTACCGCGCCATCATCCGCACGATAGTGTGGAATCTCTGGCAGATGGACGGGATACGTGGGTCGATTCCCTATGCCGAGGAGAGTGAGCCGATGGAGCTGATGCTCTTTGATCTGCCCGAGGAGATCGAGGAACTCCGACTGTTCCCCGCGCATACGGGAGAGATGCCGCCTGTGCGCATCTATGACTGGCGGCGGAAGAGCGGACTGGAGTATCGTAGGGTGAATACGGGGGGAAGAACAATGAAGTTTGATTTTGTGATTGGAAATCCGCCGTATCAGGATGAATCTAATGGAGATTTGCGTAATTATGCTCCTCCGATTTATCATTTATTTCTTGATGAAGCATATAAAATTGCTGATAAAGTTGAACTTATACATCCTGCAAGGTTTCTGTTTAATGCAGGGTCGACGCCGAAGGCGTGGAACGAAAAGATGTTGCAAGATCCACATTTCAAAGTGTTGGAATATGAGGAAGACAGTGACAAAGTTTTCCCAAATTTGTCCACACCAATCAAAGGCGGTATTGTAATCACTTATCGAGATGAGAAAAAGAAATATGGGTTCATTGTAAAATGAAATCGGACCGTAAGTTGTAAAATAAATTGACGCAAAAAGTTCCATATTGCAAACGGTTCAGTTAAACTTTTAGTCACAACACAAAAAGAAACTGAAAGTGAGACTGCAAAATGGAACAGAATCATTGTACTACAAAAACAGGGAAATGGAAACAGCTGACGGAGCGGGATCGGTACAAAATCGAAGCCTATTTCCAGGCCGGGTTGAAGCCGCAGGAAATCGCCGCGTACATTGGCTGCTCCAAGCGTACGATTGAGCGGGAGCGGCGTCTTGGAATGACAGCACAGCTCAAACCTGCGACAAAGAATATCAAGACCTGCGAAGACCTGCAGGTGCAGTGGGTGTATCTTGCCGATGCAGCACAAAGACGACACGAGGAAAACGCTGCTCGTAAAGGGCGGGGGCTGAAAATCGATAAAGACCACGCGCTTGCTCGACACATTGAACATAAGATCAAAACAGAAAAATGGTCTCCTGCGGCAGTTATCGGTGAGCTCTGTCAACGCGGCTGGAGCTATGATGTCCGCATTTGTGTCAAGACCCTGTATAACTATATCGATCAGCAGCTGTTTCTCGAACTCACAAACGACGACCTCCTCTACAAAAAGAATCGAGACAAACAGACAGAAAACAGCAGGCGCGGTGTTGCGTGGAATAACCGGGACGGGAAAAGCATCGACGAGCGCCCTGAGCCGGTGAATCGGAGAGAGGAGTTCGGACATTGGGAGATTGACTTGGTCGTCGGTCGCAAAGGGACAAAGCCGGTAATTTTAACATTGGTCGAACGGCAGACGAGGAAATCACTCTATGTTCTGATAAAGAACAAGAGCCAAAAAGAAGTACTGCAAGCACTTCGTCGGTTGCAGCGGCGCGTCAAAGGAGACTTTACGCACGTATTCAAGAGTATCACGGCAGACAACGGGTCAGAGTTTTTGGATGGCGAAGGAATGAAGCGTGCCGCCAAATGCGGCGAGGTATATTACGCGCATCCGTACAGCAGCTGGGAGCGTGGAAGCAACGAAAACGGAAATCGGATGCTGCGCAGGTTTCTTCCCAAGGGAACGGACTTCAGCAAATTGAAGCCGAAGGAACTGCAGCGGATCGAAGATTGGGTTAACAACTATCCGCGCAAGATTTTCGGATATAAGTCAGCAAATGATATGTATGCTGCGATGATATAACTCGCTAAAAGTTTAAGGTTCATTGTAAAATGAAATCGGACACATAAAAAAGTAGAACATACAGAATCAATCTGGTAAAATATCTTTGCACAAACACTACCAGGAGGTTCTGTATGTCCCACACTCATTCTACCACAAAACGCCGCACATTCAAGCACTTAAACGCCTATCAGCGCGGGCAGATCGAAGCGATGCTGCGTCTCGGTGTCCCCAAGGTGAAAATCGCCAAAGACCTTGGCATCGCCCGCTCCACCTTGTACGAGGAAATAAAGCGCGGCACGGTAGCGCAGAAGCGTTCCGATTGGACGTACTATGAGCAGTATGTTGCACAGTCCGGTCAAATGCGCTATGGGCGCAATCGTGAGAACTCCGGAAAACCGTCCAAATTTAATGCTGCACAGAACTTCATCCGGTATGTAGAAAACGCCATTCTCAAAGACAAACACTCTCCTGATGCAATCTGCGGGCGTGCCAAGCGTATGAATCTGCTCGAGGTGTCTGTCTGCACAAAGACCATCTACAACTACATTGCGATGGGGCTGCTCAAGGTCAAAAACATCGACCTGCGACAGAAGGTACGCCGTCGTAAGCGCAAAGAGAAAAAGAACCATGACGACGGCAGGACGCTCGGTGAGAGTATTGACCGCCGTGACCCTCTTGTTGACGAACGCTCCACCTTTGGAAATTGGGAACTTGACACCATCGTCGGGAAAAAGGGAACGGATCCTGTTCTGCTTGCCGCAGATGAATGTAAGAAGCGAAAGAGACACCTTATAAAGATTCGTGCAAAGACCGCAGAGGCGGTTGCCGAGGGGATTGCCAAACTAAGAGAGCTCTATGGGGCACAATTTTCACAGGTATTTCGTACGATCACCTGCGACAATGGGAGCGAGTTCGCTCGTCTGCAAGAAGCTGTTCCAGAGGCGAAGGTGTACTATGCTCATCCTTACGCACCTTGGGAACGTGGAACGAACGAGAAGCAGAATGCCCTCGTTCGGTATTTCATTCCGAAGGGCATGGATATGACGAACTTGAGCGAGGAAGAAGTGCAGCGCCTAGAGGATTGGATCAATTCACTGCCACGTAAAATTCTAGGTTATGAGACGCCACAAGAGCGCTTCGATGCCGCGCTAAAAAATCTTCACCCATAATTTTTGATTCTGTTATGCTCTACTGTCCGATTTGATATTGCAATTTAGGGCTTCGATTTTGTACCGATCCCGCTCCGTCAGCTGTTTCCATTTCCCTGTTTTTGTAGTACAATGATTCTGTTCCATTTTGCAGTCTCACTTTCAGTTTCTTTTTGTGTTGTGACTAAAAGTTTAACTGAACCGTTTGCAAAATGGAACTTTTTGCGTCAATTTATTTTACAACTTACGCATAGCACGCTTTACTTTTTCTGCAACCCCGTGCATTTTCGATTTCGGCACAGAGCATGCCGCAATACGCACGCCCATTTTCAGTGGAACAGCGAAGATGAGATCCTCGTGGAGAGCGTCGCAGACCGCCTGTGGATCGCTCGAAGGAATAGCGAGAAAGAAGCCGCCCTTATAGGGGAGGGCGGGCAGACCGCACGCGGCAGCCTCCTGCATGAAGATATCGCCGCGTTCCTGTACGAGGCGGTACAGTGCGTCGCGCTCCCTCTCATAGGCGGCATACGCTGCGCTGTCCTGCTGAATACGCGTCAGGAGGGTCATTGCACCGCGGTTGATGTTCGACCACGTTGCGCGTGCAGCGTACTTGCTGATCTCGCTGAACTCATCGATGACCATCTTGTTTGCAGAAAGAGCAATGAGTGCGCCGCAGCGCTGTCCGTAGAATGTATACGCCTTGGACATGGAGAAGGCGAAGAGTGTCAGGATGTTTTCGGGGAGTCCCGCAAACTTCTGCATGAAGGCGCGTGTCGCATGCTTTTCGCCCGCAAAGTCAATGTAGGCGATATCGACGAGGAGCTGTATCTTCTTTCCGGTCTTTGCCTGTGCCTTGACCGTGTCCAGAACGTGATCCCAGTCCTCCGCAGAAAGACTGTAGCCCGTCGGGTTATGCGCAGGTGTGTTGAGGATGACGAGCAGGCTGTCCTGTTTTTTGCAAAGAGCATCGACGGCCTCTGAAAACGCCTTATGATTGAAGTTGTTGGCTTCGTCGAACAGCGTGAAGGTCGTGACGGAGGAGCCAAGTTCCTGACAGATGATGTTGTACGTTCCCCAGAACCAGTCCGAGGTGAGCACCTGATCGCCTCGCTCGACGTAGTCGTCGACGGCGGTGCGCAGAGCTCCCGTTCCACCTGCCGTTGCGACAGCGGCGAGATAGCCCGCAGGACGCTTGCCGGCGAATGTAATATCAATCGCTGCCTCGAGATACTCCGGAAGCCCAGAGATCGGCGCATAGGCGATATAGTCCTCGATGGGGAGGGAGCGGAAGACGCGCTCGACCGTCGGCAGGTGTGCCAGTTTACCGCTGTCGTCCATGACGGCACCGATTGTCGCGTTGACAACGCGCTCCTCACCGTGCTCTGCGATTGCGGCGCGGCATGCCGCATTGGCGCCGAAGATCGCGTCCTTCAGGCGGCGCGATGCCGCGTGTGATGCTGCCATTTGAATTGCCATGTTATATGCTCTCCTTTTCGATGGAAAGCACGGATCATCGTGTCCTCCGCAGGGGTAGGGCGTCGTTGATCCGTGCCGTCGTAGCGTAATATGATGATAGCGCGCGACTCTCCTTATGTCCACAAGCCGCACAGGTGTATACACGTATTCTTATGCCTCGTTCGGAAAGAACTCGTCGTGGATGCGGTTGACAGCGTCCTTGACGCTGCCGCCCTTGATGAGGCAGGAGATGCTGATCTCGGAGGTGCTGATAATCTCGAGGTTGATGCCTGCATTGGAGAGTGCCCCGAACATGCGGGAGGCAATACCGGGATTGCCGAGCATACCGGCTCCGACAATGGAGATCTTCGCGACATCATTGTCAATGGATACACCAGATGCGTGAATGTCTGCCGAAATCCCTTCGACAACGCGGCGCGCTTCCTCGGCGTCAATGGATGCAACAGTGAACACCATATCGGTTACATTGGAGTCGGCACTGCGGAGGCTCTGCACGATCATATCCACGTCGATGTTCGCATCGGCGAGGGCAGAGAATATCTTGTAGGCAACGCCCGGGACGTTGGAGACACCGAGCACTGTGATCTTAGCGACGTGCTCATCGTGTGCGACACCGCGAATGATAAAGGACTTTTCTTCCACTGTATATTCCTCCCTAATGATGGTTCCGGGTTCTGAGGTAAAGGTCGAACGAACGTGGATGGGGATGCTATAGAGCTGTCCCATCTCCACCGAGCGTGGCTGCATAACGCCCGCGCCGAGACGTGCCATCTCGAGCATCTCGTTGTAGGTAATCTCCTTCATGCGGCGCGCGCCCTTGACAATGCGCGGGTCGGCGGAGTAGATTCCATCAACGTCCGTGTAGATCTCGCAGGTATCCGCGCCGATTGCGCCCGCGATCGCCACGGCGGAGGTATCCGACCCACCGCGTCCAAGCGTCACTGGGTTGCCGTCGACATCTGTACCCTGAAAGCCAGCGATAACGACAATGTTGCCCTTTTCAAGCTCCTCGTGCACACGTTTTGGCTCGATTCCGAGAATACGCCCCTTGGTATGCGCATGATCTGTGCGCATTCCTGCCATGCCACCGGTGAGAGATATGGCGGGCTGTCCCAGAGCACGGAATGCCATCGCGAGCAGTGCGATCGAGACCTGCTCCCCCGTCGTCATGAGCATATCCATCTCGCGCGTGTACTGATAGGGGCTTTCCACCACTTCGCCAGCTAGCGCGATGAGATCATCCGTCGTATCGCCCATGGCAGATACCACCATGACAATGCGATCATCGGGGGCTTTCTCACGCAATATGCGTTTTGCTACGTTCTTGATCTTCTCCGGGGTAGCCACCGAACTTCCGCCAAACTTCTTTACAATTAATGACATACAATGTCCCCCTATGGATTGGTATAATTCCCATCATGGTGAATTCTCAACGCATTATACGCTAAAATGCGCCGTATTTCAATAACCCTTTGATGTAGAAGGGATGCGCGGCACTTGGTATACATACAATTGATGAGAATAGGGGCATCGCCAACAATCATGTGATACAGGAAGTGAGGTGAATCTATCCCACAGGCAAGTGCGGTACAGGGAAGATCGCTATGGTCAACACTGCACCATTGTGGTATCATGAAAGAGAGGAGGCGATGCTATGATTCCGTACGAAGTAATCGAAGCGAAAGAAATTTTGCATGAAGGTATAGCAGAGCTGCTTGCCGATGTGAATCGAATCAAAGAACGTATGGGCATTGATCGGTATGATACCGTTCAGCCGATTTCCCTCGTTCAACAGAATCTACGAGTGACGCTGCATAATATTCTTGGAGATTCATACAATACCATGGAGGATATACAAAGACTCCGGCAGACCTTTGAAAATGCCCGCACCTATATACGGGAACTGGAGACCAATCATGCAGGATAACTACACTCCGCAGGAACTTAATGAACAAAAAGAACGCATCAAAGACGATCTTTTGGTCAGTGCAGCACCTGATACGCATCCGCGTGCCTATTTGCTTGCAGGACAGCCTGGAGCAGGGAAAACGAAACTGGCAGATATCTGTGCACGAGCACATGGTGGAAATATCATCTTTATTTCGAGCGATGATTACCGCAGGTATCACCCTCGTTTCATTGAGCTGCAAGCACAGTACGGTGATGATGCTGTCCTCCATACACAACAGTTCGCGGGGAAGATGACGGAGGCTCTGATCGACGATCTGAGCCTGTCGCGGTATCATCTCATCATTGAAGGGACACTGCGGACGACCGAGGTGCCGCTACGGACGCATGATCTTCTTGCCGCACGTGGATATGATGTCTCTCTAAATGTGATTCTCGTGCGTCCCGAAAAATCATATCTCAGTACACTGAAACGCTATCGACTGATGGAGGAGGCAGGGCTTACTCCGCGCATGACACCAAGGGAACATCATGACCGTGTTGTTCGCTCTCTCGTCGACAACCTGCATACGCTCTACGAGCAGGATACCTTTCAAGGCATTCGCATCTACAATCGAGCGGGGGAGTGTCTCTATGACAAGGAGAAAACGCCATTTCGCGATCCGGCCGATCTCTTCCGTGAGGAGTTCTCACGGGAATTGACAAGCCGCGAAAAGACAGATATTGAGGAGGATTATACGCCGTATGTCGGACGGGCAAAGGTCGAAGAGACTCTGCGCGCCTATGCGGAGTTCTTCTCGCAGGAGGAGCGAGGAAAAGGCGGACACTGAACAGGGAAAACAAACAGGAGGGATTTTCATGTATCGGAATATCTTTTGTTTCACAGTGGCACTGATGCTGCTCCTCATGAGCAGCGCGCTGGCTGCGCCACGTGACATGACACTTGAGGATGCGTCAATCGCAGGGATTTCCCCCGGCAATGATCTGATGTATGTGCGAAGTATCTACGGCGAACCGGATGGAGAGAAGACACGAAAAATAGGAAATTATCCATCCTATTTGGTAGATTATTATGGGCAGGGGTTTGTCATCACATACGACATTATTGGCGGTAAAACGAATCCACTCGTTCAGACCATTGAGAGCACGAACAGTGCACTGGTTATGCCATCCGGGGTACGTGTTGGAATGAAAATTGCTGACGTACTGAAGATCTTTAAAAACTTAGAGGTACGTCCTGCAGCAGAAAAAAAATATGCGAAGGATTACATGCCGCCGTTTGGGGCGCTTCCTTTCTCCCTTCCAAGTGGCGAGGTGGGCATTCGCTTTGTTGTTTTCATGACGGATCAGAATGGCGTTATTCAGAAAATCCTCATCAAGGATAAATACGGTGACGTATAAAACAGCATAGAAAAATTGCCTGTTCCAGCTCCTGCCGGGGGCCAATTCCCCATGGCAGCTGGAACAAGCAATTTTCATATTGTTAGTATTGCACGAAAAACAAGCATGTCAACAAAAAGCGATACCCTTCAAACCAAGCCCAAAGATGGCACGCATCAGTGACTGAGAGGTATCGCTCTTTCTATACGTAGTCGCTACGCGGGGAGGATGCCAAGCCGTTGCCTAATACAATGGTCGATCTGGCAGGGGAGGAATAGGCTCTACTCACAAAGCAGTGGAAATGGTATAATTACTGTCGATTGAATGTCTCTTTCCGATGTCTGTTTCGTTGCTGTTATCTGTTGTAGGAGATGTATAGCATGAATATTTCCGATATCTATAGCGTGAACGATTGTCTGCGAAATGCGGATATACGGACTTATAATTGCGGATATTTTCCAGTGGCGATAAGCAGACCAAAAGAAAGCATTCGGATTTATGGACAAACGCATGATGAATTGCCCTTTGATACGTCAATTCTGAATCAAATTACATCACTTAAGCTGTCCTATGCCATGCAGCTAATCGTTATGTCATTGGGCGTAATGAAATCTAAATACTCCTCGGCCTTTGATGTGAAATGGGTTCCTATCAACAGTTCCTTTAATAAACTGGTCTATAAAAATGGTACACCTAATGATGCAATTGATTCACTGTATGAAACGATGGCGTCGATTGCAGAATCTGGAATCATAAGAGTTTCCGAGGGGTATTCAGTTTCCACGGAATATCAAACAACAGATTCTACCTTTATTGATGGGCCTTCGTTGAGCATGACTCCGGCCCCTGTTCTGAACATTATCATCGACACAGATGACGTAAAAAAAGATTATGGAGCTCACGATTTGCTCAGCTGGAACAGATATAAACGAAAGGACATTTCTTATGGATGGGACGAAATCAAGGATTATTTTACGACGCTTTCTCTCAAGGATATGGAGCTACTACACGGCGAGAAGATAAATCGCTTTACAGAGAAGGATATATCACTATTTAAGGCCTGTGATAATCTCGACATAGATGCCATACGGATTGCAATAGAAGCCGGTGCAGATGTACTGGCGATAGACCAAGACGGTGGGACTCCGGTCTATAAATGTGTTGAGGCTGTCGCAGATGATTATTTGGATGAATGTGATCCTAGGAAATCCATGGACGATGTGGAACGAAAAATTTCCCAGATGCAGAAGTGCGTTGATTACCTTCTCGAGCATGGGGCTGATATCAATTTATACGGATTTGGGTGTCTGTGTACTCCGCTATGCGAATCGGTATATATTCCAGACGCTCGTATTATGGAATTTTTACTAAGCAGAGGGGCTGACCCTAATTACAATACGGATTTCGATTCTATGTGCAGTACGAAGGATGAGTGGCATATTCGGTCATCGGCGTTAAGCATGGTTTATGATGAGCTGTCTGTTGTAGGAGAAAAATACAACGAGGAACAAAAAGAATTGTTGTTGGCACATGGTGCAGAGCTATTTATAGATGGGGTCAATCCAAAAACCGGAAATATGGAGGAAACCTATGAAAATGGCAATTCGTACTGACAGCTGTGATAGTTCATACTGCTTAGTCAGCTGTACTTCATTACAAGCATATGGCAGAGCGATTTGATGAAGGTCAACCTATCACAGGAAAATAGGATGTCCGTCCGTACGTCTGAACGAAGAAAAACTCTATCATACAAGAGATCCCAGTCACTGTACTAGCGTTTGGGATCTCTTGTAGTTTTGCAAAGAATCATTAGCCATTTTCCCCTACACTAAGTCATAATTCTCTTATTCTGGAATTATATCAAGAATCAGTTACAAGAGGATATTATGACAGACTCAGGGAGCCAAAAGAGTTTGTCGTCCTGTTTACGGGCAACGAGGGAGGGGAGAATGGTATATAAAAAGCCCCCACGTAGGGGGCTGCCAGTGATTTACTATTTACCAAAGGCCCAAGACTTTCCACCATGCCGCGCCAATTGTCAGGTAGATCAGCGTCGTAATGGTCGTCATGATGAAGCCGTTCTTCCACCATTCGCTTTGCGAGACATAGCCTCCGCCAAAGTAGATCGGGGCACAGCCGTTGCCGTAATGCGTGAGGGAGATCGGCACATCGGCGAAGATGCCGAAGATGATGGCGACCAAAAGGGGCGGTGCACCGACGCTGACGCTGACAGCGATGAATGCCGCATAGAGGGCACTGATGCGTGCCGTGACACTGGCGAAGGCGTAGTGGATGTAGGTGTAGAAGAGCAGGATGATGAGGCAGGAAATAAGCCAACCGAAGCCGAGCGAGGAAATCGCCGCGCCCGCACCATTGGCGATCCATGTGATGATGCCCGATTTTGCGAGAGCCGAAGCGAGTGTCATCAAAGAGCCCATCCAGAACATCGCGTCCCATGCACCCTTTTCCTGGATGACGTCCTGCCAGTTGATGATGTCGAGTATCAGCATGAGGCAGACTGCGCCCATGGCAACGGGTGTCGCGTCGATGTTCGTGAGGCCGGAGCTTGCCCAGAGTGCGAGAGAGACGACGAAGATGACGGAAAGTCCCTTTTCCGCAAGGCTCATCGGCCCCATTTCGGAAAGCTCACGCTGTGCCAGATCCTTGGCGTCGGGAATACGCACGAGTTCAGGCGGCGA
Organism: Centipeda felix; assembly: GCF_900186465.1. Classification (GTDB taxonomy): domain Bacteria; phylum Bacillota; class Negativicutes; order Selenomonadales; family Selenomonadaceae; genus Centipeda; species Centipeda felix. Next base: position 144,278 of record NZ_LT891957.1, on the reverse strand, counting down.
AAGTTTCATCATGACATAGGGGACGAGCAGGAGCGCGATGAGTCCCGGCACAATTGCAGCGCTCGCCCAGCCCATCCACGTGACCTGAACACCCAGCGTCTTCTCAGCGAGCGCCACGCAGAGCGGGTTGCCCGCCATCGAGGTCACGAACATCGTGCAGGTCACGGCGTCCGTATGGTAGCCGACCTGCATGAGGTAGGTGCCGATGCGGCGTGCGCTCTCACCGGGTTTCGAGCCTAGAGCCTCCGCGAGTGAACGCACGATTGGATAGAGAATGCCGCCGCCGCGCGCTGTGGCCGAGGGCGTCGCGGGCGAGATCACAAGCTCGCTCAGGGCGATGGCATAGCCGAGCGACAACGCGCTCTTGCCGATTGCCTCGATGATGCGGAAAGCGATGCGTTTGCCGAGTCCGCTCTTGATGAAGCCGCGGGAATAGAGGAACGCACAGACGATCAGCCAGATCGTGCTGTTGCCGTAGCCTGCCAAGGCATCGGACGTCTTTAGCAGGCCTGCCCATGCGGAGAAGGAAATCGCGATGAAGGCCACCGCGCCGATCGGCAGCGGATGCAGGATAAAGCCCAGCACTGTCGCGATAAAGACCGCAAGCAAATGCCAGGCGAGTACTGTGACTCCGTCAGGAACCGGCAGGAACCATAGGATGAGTCCGACGCCGATCGTGATGAGTGCATTTCTTCTCTTCGTGTTCATGTGTTCACCCCATCAAAAATATGAGTTCTCCGCCGCAGTCCCCTTTTTGCTGAAAGCATTTCCTGCGACGCCCATGGAAGCTGTAGATTTGCAGAGCATACGTCCGAGGTCTGTGAGAAGAGGTGCTGTTTTGCGTCTTGGACATTCGCAAAATAAAGGCAGCCCCTTTCTGCGAATGAGAGAAGAGACTGCAAAATATCCTTGCCTCGCCGCGTGCAGCGCCGAAGTGCAGAAAATCACCACCGAAACGACGCCGCAAAGATGCGGATCGATCCGGCGCAAGACGCAGATCCCCTCCCCGTCGCTCGCAGGTCAGACGGTGATCGTTGATCAGGCAGTTCTCCTGGCTCCAGTTCATCGCTCCTCTGCGCCTTCCCAAGTTTCCTCAGTGACGTTTCCTGCAGATTCGCTCGCTGACACAGTGGCGGGACCGCGCCGGCTCTTCCGGCTTCTCTATTGAGTCTTGCGACACCTGATTCATCAGTATGCTGTTTGTCGTGATAATGGCTTCCGTGAGGAAGAATATCACTGCTTCTGCCTATTGTCAAGAGAGAGGCGGAAGGAGTCGAATCATCGGCTTGACTGTACGCGCTGATTGACGTTTAGATGTTTGAATACACGGTGTTTTATGGTAGAATGAGCGTCGAATATACTGGCCTTGGCAAAGGTGTTTTGCCGGAGCGATTTTGTATGTTCGACTTTTTATGTGTCCCATTTCGTTTTACAATGAACGAAAAAATCTTCACCCATAATTTTTGATTCTGTTATGCTCTACTGTCCGATTTGATATTGCAATTTAGGCAGGCATGAAAATTTAGCGAATCATTAATAAAAGAGTTGATATTAATGAGCGTCCTACTGAACCGCAAATGCTGTGCTACTTGTGAACATTGGATGGGCAAGCGAGAATCCGGCAAGTCTGTTCGCTGTGAAAATGATCGAGTTTTGGGCGTGTGCATCAATAAAAAGAGTTCGTTCAAGGGCAAAGAAACCAAGGCGGGTTACCACTGCGCCAATAAATATGAACAGTGGACTGGGTACAAAAAATAGAGGGATTGGCCGATGCCCTATCGGCGATAATGCCACTCAAAAATATAATTACTGAACAAAATAATGCACATCCAATATGCTATACAATCTTTGGTTTAAGGATGTGTATTTTCTTTTAGTTGAAAGACTCTCAACATAACAATGGGTGTGAAGAATTCAAGATCAACACAGATTCCATTCGCCCGACCTAGCGTTTGGAATCTCTTTTCTTTTGTAAAGAATCATTAGTCATCTTACCCTCTCCTGTGTTATAATTTTCTTATATTTGAAGCGTAGGAGGGAGAGCCGTTGTTTGCAAAGGTCTATCAAGATATAAATAAAGAAACGATTGATCGGTGGGTTGAAGAAGGGTGGATATGGGGAAAATCTACGTCTCATGAGGAGTATCTTGAAGCGAAGCAGGGGAATTGGAATGTCTTACTGACGCCTACGGTTTGTGTTCCGCATGAATGGTTTGGTGATCTAAAAGGGAAGAAGATTCTGGGGTTGGCATCGGGCGGCGGTCAGCAAATGCCAATCTTTCATGCGTTGGGCGCAGAATGTGCAGTGCTTGATTACTCCTCGAAGCAGATAGCATCTGAATTGTTGGTAGCTGAGCGGGAAGGCTATCATATTGATGCGATTGAGGGGGACATGACAAAAAAATTCCCTTTTCCAGATGAAAGTTTTGATATTGTATTTCACCCTGTTTCAAACTGCTATGTGGAAGATGTGGAGTTTGTCTTCCGTGAAGCGTACAGAGTTTTGAAACAAGGCGGCATGTTGCTTTCTGGATTGAACAGTGAAATCAACTATATGGTTGACAATGAAGAAAAAGAGATTGTTTGGAATATGCCGTTCAATCCATTGAAAGATGAAAAAGCTAGGGCGTTCATGCTGGCGGAACGCTCTGGGATGCAGTTCTCTCATACGATGACCGAACAGATCGGGGGACAACTGAAAGCAGGATTTACGCTGCTTGATCTATATGAAGACACCAATGGTTTTGGCAGACTACATGACATGAACATCAAAACCTATATTGCAACAAAATCTGTCAAATAAATAGGCTTCATGGGGGCAGATGGTTAACAGGAATCATCATGTGAAACGTGGGAGGGAAGGCCGTTGTTTGCAAAGACTTATGGTGCGTGCCCCTCGGGATTGACGGACGGATTATCGACGTTGAGGTGGATGTGTCACCGGGGCTGCCGGGCTTTGAGCTGGTCGGGCTTCCCGATACGTCGGTGAAGGAGTCGAAGGAGCGGGTACGGACGGCGATTCGCAACTCCGGCATTCAGCTGCGGCAGGAGCGGGTGACGGTGAATCTTGCGCCCGCCGATGTGCGAAAGGACAGCTCCGGGCTTGATCTTCCGATTGCCGTCGGACTCCTTGCATCCTACGGTATGGTTCCGGAGGCGGCGGTGCAGAGTGCACTTTTCTCAGCGGAGCTTTCTCTCGATGGGAACTGTCGTCCGACCAGCGGCATTCTCCCAATGGCGATTACGGCGCGTGAGCGGGGACTTACGGAGTTCTACGTTGCACCGTCCAATGCAGATGAGGCACTGCTCGTTTGACGGACTAAAGGTCTATGCGGTCGAGAATCTGGCGCAGCTCGTGCGTCATCTGACGGGAACGGAGACGCTGACTCCTGCTGTGCCACATCCAACAGAACAGAAAAAAGATGCGGCTTTTACCGATGACTTTGCGGACGTATAGGGACAGTATCAGGCGAAGCGTGCGCTTGAGATTGCAGCGGCGGGAGGGCATAATGTATGGAATCTCTTGCATAAGGGTATGTTTCCACCCGACGATCATGTATATATGACACATTAGCTTTCAGATACTCCAGATAAATCAGGTCAAGTACTTGATCTGCATTCACTAAACGCCGCACATTCAAATACTTAAACGCTTATCAGCACTGACCGATCGGAGCGATGCTGCGTCTTGGAATTCCTAAGGTGAAAATCGCCCAAAACCTCGGCATCGCATGCTCCACTCTGTACGCTGAAATAAAGCGCAGTACAGCAAGGCAGATGCGTTCAGACTGGACATACTATGACCAGCATTTTGACGAAACTGGTCAAATCGTTTATGAGCGTAATCGCAAGAACGCAGTAAAGTCCTCCAAGCTCATTGCGCGCGGGATTTCATCCGATATGTTGAAGCCCCCGCATTCTTAAAGACAAGCATTCCCCTGGTGCGATCTGCGGGCTCAACAGACGTACATATCTATTTGAGGTCCAGATCTGCACGAAGACCACCTAACTAAGAGATCGCTGCGGGGCACATTTTCACAGGTGTTTCATACGACCATCTGCGACAATGGGAGCGGTTTGCTCGTCTGCAAGACGCTGTTCCGGAGGCGAAGGCGTACTATGCTCGTCCTTACGTCCATAGGGAATGTGGAACGAAGGGGAAGCAGAATGCGCTCATTTGGTATTTCATTCCGAAGGGGATGGATATGACGAACTTGAGCGAGGAAGAAGTGGAGCGCGTAGAGGATTGGGTCAATACGCTGCCACTCAAAATTCTAGGTTATGAGGCGCTGCAAGAATGCTTCGATGCCGCACTAAAAAATCTTCGGCCATAGTTTTTGATTCTGTTATGTTCTGCTGTCTGATTTGATATTGCGACTTAGGATACATTTTGCGTGGCGGTGGGGATACGGCTGAGGAGAGCGGCGCAGCAGAGTGCAGCCGATGCGGCGCACACCTGAAGGGCGAGACCGTCCACATAGGTGGCGGGAGAGCTGAGGGATGCGCCGTCTCCCATGAGAAACTCGCCTGCAAGCACAATCCCAAGCGCACCCGCAAGTTGCTGTCCCGTCGTCAGGATGGCACCACCAACGCCAGCGTCCGCCATCGGCAGATAGCGCAGGACAACACCCGTTGCAATGGGAATCACTGTGCCGTTGCCGACACCGAGGACAAACAGAGCGAGAATGACGAAGGGAATCGCAGTGGCTCGTCCTGTGATTGTACCAAGCAACACGGCGAGGATGCCCACGCTGGTACAGATCGTTCCGCAGATCAGTACGCGCGGCGGCGCGAACTTCCGCATGAGTGCAGGTCCTGTGGACGAGGCGAGGACGAATCCCGTGCCGACCGCCATAAAGACGAGCCCCGCCGTCTGCGGTGTGAGGTCACAGATATTCTGCAGGTAGAGACCGAGCACGACGAAGAAGGGGACAATGGCGGCGTACAGGCATACATTGAGAAAAATTCCGACCGTATAGCCACGATAACGAAAGAGTCGAAGAGGATTTCCGAACTGCTTTTGGTATGCCTCGTGTGCAGAGTTTGGGCATGCGGGCAGCGACCTGCAGCCAATGCCGGCGATCAGGCAGATCGGCATGTTGGCAAGGAAAATCATGCGCCAACCGAGTCCGAGGAAATCCCATGCGGGAATCCAGCCGCCGAGTACCTGCCCCATGATCTGCCCGAGCCCAATGGACACGCCGAATGCAGATAGTGCCTGCACACGTGCATTCTCTTCGTATGAGACACGAATCAGAGCAAGTACCTGCGGCACCATGACGGCGCCCGAAAGCCCCTGCAGAAGGCGTGCGACAACAAGCTGCAGTGCTGTCTGAGCAGCACCGCAGAGCAACGAGGTCACGGCAAAAAGAAACAGTCCGAGACGATAGATACGCCGCCGTCCGAAACGGTCGCCGAGGTGTCCCCCGACCATCAGCCCCGCCCCATAGACGAGCGCGTATCCGCTCATAATGCCCTCGAATTCTGCAGCCGACGGATGTAAGGAGGAAATGATGGCGGGGGCGGCGACATTGATAACGAACTGGTCGAAGATGGACAGAAACGAGCCGACCAGGATAAAGGGCAGGATATAAAGTGAGGCGGATATCGCTGTGCACGTTGAAGTAACGTTATTTTTCATCTCCACTGGCATCCCCTTTGTGATATAATACATACAATTATTATGTTAGACTGCCTATTGTGTGATTTCAACAGTAAAATTGTATGTATGACAATGTTGCAGGAGCTGTTATATGCCCATCAATTCGTTCGATGATTATCCGATGACGTGGCGTCCAGAACGTATCCATCTGCATCCTCCGTTCTACCGTGCGCTTGCCGCGCAGCTTGAACGTGATATCCTCAGCGGACGGCTGTCGCCGCATACAAAACTCCCGCCGCAGCGGGAGCTTGCCGACTACCTCGATCTCAATCTGAGCACGGTGACGCGCGCCTTTCGTCTTTGTACGGACAAGGGGTTGGTCTATGCAGTTATTGGACGCGGGACGTTCGTCTCGCCGAATGCAGCATTGTCGAATACAACAGCAGATACGAAAAAGTCTCTTATTGAACTTGGCAGCATTCATCCGTACGATTCACTTAGCGAGATTCTTGCAGACACCGCACGGGAGATCCTGCGCGGCAGGGAGGCAACGCACCTCTTTGCGCTTCTCGGTGCAGAGGATGAGGAGCGTCATGCGCGGACTGCATGCCGCTGGCTTGCACGTTTTTCTCTTGAGGCAGAGCCGACGAATCTCCTTCTTACTGCTGGCACGCAGAGTGCACTTGCAATCGTACTCACTGCGCTGTTCGATGCAGGGGATCGAATTGCGGTGGACAGGTATACGTATGCGAATTTCATCAGCCTTGCAAAACAGCTGAACATCCGACTCATCCCCATCGAGGGGGATGTGGACGGGATGCTGCCGGATGCGCTCGCACAGCAGCATCAGCAGATAAACATCAAGGGTGTCTATCTTATGCCGTCCTGCGCGAATCCGACTGGCATCGTCATGCCTGAGGAGCGGCGCAAGGAGATTGCAGCAGTGCTGCGTAAGCACAACATCCTTTTGATTGAGGACGATGCCTACGGCTTTACGGCACGCGGGAACGCTGCGCCCATGACCGTGCTCCTCCCACGGCAGTCCGTTTATCTGCACAGTCTTTCAAAACTTACCTGTCCCGGACTGCGTGTTGCATACATGCTTGTTCCATCGCATTTTAGGCAGCTCATTCGAAGAGCGGCGCGCAGCATCAGTATGGCGATCCCGCCGCTGAGTGCCGCGATTGCATCAGAGCTGATTGCCAGCGGCGCGGCGGAGCGTATAATGCGGGAGAAATGTCGGCTGACTGAGGAGCGCAATCGCATCTTTCGAGGGCTCTTCCCTGCACATACGGGGAATACACGCAGCTTCTTCCAATGGATGTCGCTGCCTGTGGGATGCGGTGGGGCGAATTTTGAGGCGCAGGCGCAGCATCGCGGTGTGCGTGTCCTCTCGTCGGATTGCTTTGCCGTCGGCAGCGAGGCGGAGCATTCCTTTATCCGTCTTGCCCTCTGCTCGCCGCCAACGAATGAGGAGCTCGTGCGCGGACTGCGGATTGTTCATGATTTGATGGAGGAAAATACGATCCCGCCGCAGACGGAGACATTGATTCTCTAGGAAGAACAAAGGCAGAGCGGGGTGAATTGTCCTCCCTACAATTTTTACCTTGTCATGACGGACGGGCGGTGCTATCGTAATGGCAGAGGTGATATGATGAAAACAATAGGGCTGATCGGTGGTATGAGCTGGGAAAGCACCGTGACATACTATCAGGTCATCAACGAAACGATAAAAAAGCAGCTGGGCGGTCTGCACTCTGCAAAATGTATTCTATACAGTGTTGATTTTGATGAAATCGAGAAATATCAAGCAGGCGGAGAATGGGATAAGAGCGCAGATGTTTTGTCTGAAGCCGCACAAGCATTGGAACGGGCGGGGGCAGATTATATCGTAATCTGCACCAATACGATGCACAAGGTAGCGCCTGAAATCGGCAGGAGAATTCATATCCCAATCCTGCATATTGCGGACATGACCGCTGTGCAGCTAAAGAAACACGGCATCCGAAAAGTCGGTCTGCTCGGTACGAAATACACTATGCAGCAGGATTTCTATAAAAATATTTTGATCGAACAGGGAATTGAGGTTCTCATTCCAAATGATGCTGGTGTCGATATCGTCAATCGCATTATTTACGATGAACTGTGTCTTGGAAAAATTTCTGAGAAGTCCAAAGCCGCATATCTGGACATTATTCATGAACTCGCACGAAACGGGGCGCAGGGGATCATCCTGGGATGCACGGAAATCGGACTTCTTATTCAGCAATCTGATACCGATATTCCACTCTTTGATACCACACGCATTCATGCGAAGCAGGCAGCACTCAAATCACTGGAACAATAAAAATGCGAAAAAAGAGATTCCATTCGTCCGATTGACGTTTGGAATCTCTTTTTTTACAGATACCGATGCAGTAGTTATAATATGCAATATCAACAAGAAAAAGAGCATCCGTTATGCGGAAATGGAAAGGAAATTACTATGCAGGAACCGAAACGCAGTCTGTCCTTTATGATGATCCTAAGTGCCTTTATGGCATTCGCCTCGCTGTCGACGGACATCTACCTGCCCGCGATGCCTGCGATGCAGGATGACCTCGGCGGTGCAGTAGCCCTGACGATCACGAGCTTCCTCGTTGGCTTTTCCATTGCCCAGCTCGTCTGGGGGCCGATCAGCGATCACATTGGTCGTCGCATTCCGCTCGCGATCGGTGCACTGCTCTTTTTCATCGGATCGGTCGGCTGCGCACTGGCACCCTCGATGGAGGCCGTCATCGGATTCCGTGTGGTACAGGCCGTCGGCGCATGTGTCGGCCCGATGCTCAGCCGCGCGATGATGCGTGACCTCTACACGAGCAGTCAGGCGGCAGCAATGCTCTCGACACTCGTCCTCATTATGTCGGCGGCGCCGATCGCGGGACCACTGCTCGGTGCATTTCTCATGGGCGCCGGTGGTTGGCGCATGGTTTTCTGGCTGATGGCTGCGATTGCCGTACTGCTCGTTTTCTCCGTGCATTTCCTGCCGGAGACGCTGCCGCACGAAAAACGCTCTGCCGAGAGCCTCGGTGCGGCATTCAAGAGCTATGGGAGGCTCGTACGGATGAAATCCTTCATGATGAATACCCTCAGCGTGACGTTCTTCTATGTGGCGGTGTATGCCTTCATTACGGAGTCGCCTGTCATCTACATCCGTCACTTCGGTATTGATCCGCAGTACTATGGGCTGTTCTTCGGTGTCAACATCATCGGCGTTGCAGCGGTGAGTTACTTCAACCGCATGTTTGTGACACATTTCTCCCTCTCACGGCTGCTCAAGGCAGCAACGAGCATTGCTGCACTCTTTTCTCTCTGGCTGCTAGCGGATGGACTGACGGGTAAGCTCGGTCTGTGGGGGATTGCCATTCCCATGTTCTTGGTATGCAGTACAAATGGTATTATTACCGCGTGCTCCAATGCGGCGGCACTCTCCAAAGTTCCGGATGAGATCACGGGTTCTGCGGCGGCACTCATCGGCGCACTCCAATACGGCAGCGGCATGATCTCCTCCGCTCTCCTCGCTGTGTTCTCGGACGGCACGCCCGTCGCCATGTGCTGCATCATCACTAGCTTTGTTTTGCTCGCCGCTGTCTTTGCATTCGTGGCAGGAAAATTCGTACGTGCATGATGGGGATACACCATTCTCCGGTTAGGATAGAGATTTTCATTCGCCCTATCTAGCGTTTGGAATCTCTTTTCTGCTTCATCGGACACGGTATTCTATTTGCAATTATTCCATCATGCGAGACAGTACATCGGCAGCGATGGGGAGTGTTGTCACGCCGTCAACGTCCAGATAGTGTCTGCCCGTCTTGGTCTCATAAAAGACTGCGTCGAATCGTTCGGCAAACGAGCGGCTGAACTCGTGGGGGACAATCGGATCGTCTATGGCGGAAACAACAGCTCTGTTTGGGATTGTTCTTGAAAGCAGTTTATAGTTCGGGGGTGTGGCGGTGAATTCATCGAGGAACGAAAAGTCTGGAATCGACTGATCGAATCCGGAAACGAGTACAACGCCGCCGATTGGTGCAGCGACTGTTTGTAAATATCGCAGCGTTGTAATGCATCCCAGACTATGGGCAACAAAATAGGTGTTTGATGTTATGCTCGTGAGATGCTCTGAGAGAAATGATATCCATGTTTTGCAGTCCGGCTGTGCTGGTGTCGGCATATCGATGGATTCAGTGGTAACACCTTTGTCTGTCAGAAATTTGTTCAGCCAGGGGAACCAGTGCCGCGTGGATGATGCGTCAAACCCGTGAATGATATATACGTTCTTATCATGTGCCTGCTTACTCATTTCATTCTCCTTTGCAGTATTATATGTCGTAAAACGCTTGATTTATAGTACTGCGTGTCGGAGACTGGCACAAGTAGGCACTTTTTAGTGAGTGCCGAATGAGCTGTTGATGGGATACGCTTTTCCCCAATCGCACATTGCGTTGATGATGGGGACGAATGTTTTTCCTTTATCGGACAGGGAGTATTCGACCTTTGGGGGCACTTGTGGATATTCCTTGCGTATAATCATGCCATCTTTTTCAAGCTCCTTCAGCTGCGTACTCAGCATTTTGTGCGTGATAGGAGCCAGATTTCGTTTCAGAGCGCCATATCGTAAAATGGAATCACATGAAAGCTCATAGAGGATGCGCATTTTCCACTTGCCCCCGATGACCGCTAAGGTTGATAAAAACGGAGCCTCTTTGCTGCGGCAGAGATTTTGAATCATGTAATTCTCTCCTTTTAGATAGTATCTTACAAATTAATGCGTACTATATTGAGTGGTATACAACGATTATAATGATGCTGACAAAAATAGCAAGATTTAGGAGGGAGTCATGTATGAGCAATATTTTTTCATCCTATCAGATCAAAAAAGTGATGTTCAAAAACAGAATCGTTATGGCGCCGATGGTACGGTTCGGGTTTCCTTGCAGTGACGGGATTATGGGAGATGTGCTTATCCGCGAATACCTTGAATATTGCGATCAAGAGATTGGGCTTCTCATCAGCCAGTCTCTGAGCATATCAGCATCAGACGATCCCATGGCGCGTTCTGCCGGAACATCCGGTGGAGCAGGAGCGTATTCAAAGCGACATATTCCATATCTGCAGCAGCTTGCAGATCGTTGTCATAGGTGTGGAAGCAGGTTCTTTGTACAGTTGGGCAAAGGTGGATATGATTTTTTGGCATTTGATTCCAAAGATGTCAACACGCTGACAATAGCAGATTTGGAGCGCATACGAGATGATTTTATAAATGCCGCATATATTTGTTTCTGTGCGGGAGCAGATGGTGTCGAACTACACGGCGCACATGGTTTTTTTCTGAATATGATGACCTCCGCCGAGGCGAACCGACGCAGCGACAAATATGGAGGAGATCTGTATGGGCGGCTGACGTTTGCCCGGGAGATCGTGGGCGGTATTCAGAAATTCGCCGATGACCATTTCATCCTGTCCTATCGAATGGGCTGGACAAATTCACTGGAGGAGGATATTGCAGTAGCGCAGGCGTTCGAGGATATCGGCATCGAAATGCTACATGTCTCGCACGGGATACCGCAGACACGGAACTTCCATCTGCCTGCCGATTATGAATATAGCAGCATTGTATACGCAGGTTCTTCGATCAAGCCGCACATACACATCCCCGTCATCACCGTATGGGGGATTGACACGCTTGCACGAGGCAACGTTCTCGTGGAACATAATTCCTGTGATTTTGTCGCCTATGGTAGGGCGTTTCTTGCCGATCCATCATTTGTCGTGCGATCGATGGAGAATATGAATTATCGCCCCTGTCTTGGTTGTAAAACATGTCGATGGTTCACCGATGGCAGGAAATGTCCCGCACGCATTATGCGGAAAAAGAATCCTGCGCGAAGATGATCTTCAAGGCACGGTTGGCGTTATATGATACGTTCAAATTTTTATGGCTGAGAGAGCCTGCTTGTTGAAGGATGCCTCTCAAACCAACAAACGAGAGCTTCCATTCGCCCTACCTAGCGTTTGGAATCTCTTTTCTTTTGCAAAGAATCATTAGCCATCTTCCCCTTTCTTGTGTTATAATTTTCTTATATTTGAAACGTAGGAGGGAAGGCCGTTGTTTGCAAAGACCTATGGTGCGACGACCCTCGGGATTGACGGACGGATTATCGACGTTGAGGTAGATGTGTCGCCGGGGCTGCCGGGGTTTGAACTGGTGGGGCTTCCCGATACGTCGGTGAAGGAGTCGAAGGAGCGGGTACGCACTGCGATTCGCAACTCCGGCATCCAACTGCGGCAGGAGCGGGTGACGGTGAATCTTGCGCCCGCCGATGTGCGAAAGGACAGCTCGGGGCTTGATCTGCCGATCGCCGTTGGTCTGCTTGCATCCTACGGTATGGTTCCCGAGACGGCAGTATATTTACTTGATGAGATTCACGAAAAAAAGTCCAGTTTTTATTCAATTTGTATTTTTGATTGTAATCCAATTCATTTTGGAATATACAATATGTAGAGGAATGTGTGGAGGAAACAAATGAACAACAATCCGACTTCTATACTGGCATCGTTTTCAACGATAAAAAGCATGGTAGATGCAAAACAGTACCAGAGTCCGTATCAAATTTTAGCTGAATTTGTTCAGTATGTTATAGTAAAATGTAGACTTCATTCATTTACTGCAATAGAGATGAAGAACAAGCTTATCGAAATATTTGGTTTTGATATTCCTGAAGCTGTTATTAAAACATCTGTTCGAGGATTAGCATTTATTAAGACAGAGAACGGGGTTCATTATGTTGATCGCTCTGGGATTAAGGAGATTTCTTCTTTTGAGGAGATGAACGTTGCTGCTGAAGCCAGTAACGCTCACGTCATCGATTTGCTTATCTCTTTTATAAAAGATAATAATGTGTCAAATACAGTAGTGGTTGACACTGTTACACAAGAATTCATAGCCTATCTTCTCGATGACCAGAGATCAACTGCTTCAGGTAGATATACGGATTTAATTAGTCAATTCATTCTCAAACATGAAACTGACGAGAAAATACAGACGTCTTTAGCAGCAATACGAGAAGGTGGTATTTTATATATTGGCCTTAATCACAATATCAATGAAATAGGAAGCGTTAGAAATGAGTTGACACTTTTTTTAGGCACAGAGGTTCTGTTTAGCTTATATGGGTATAATGGTGAAATATATAGGAAGTTGGCACAGGATCTGTACATTCAGATCAAGGCTGCAAATATTGAAACTAAGCGAATTTCACTTCGTTATTTTTCAGATGTAAGAAAAGAAATAGACAAATTCTTTTCTAGTGCAGAAAGTATTGTAGATGGAAAACAGTTGTTGTTTGATACTGTTGCTATGAAGGCTATAATAAACGGCTGTTCAACATCTGCTGATGTAAGAATTAAAATGTCTGATTTTTATCATAGATTACAGTATACATACGGAATAGTTGAAGATGAACGGATGGACTATTATGAAATAGATGATGTTCCGTATAATCTCGAGAATTTGTCAATTGATCCGAGAATGTATGATAGCATAAAACTTATCAGTCACATCAACAAACTTCGAAAAGGCATAATATACTCTAATGATTTAGATGCCAAATTTTTAATTGTAACAAATACAGGATTAACATTGAATGCATCAAGGGATCAAGTTGAGAGAGTTATGAAAGAACAATCTCTCGACAATGTTTGTGATTATGCAGTTTCTGTAGAGAAGTTAACCAATATCCTTTGGTATAAACTAGGGAATGGATTAGGTCGAAAAACCTATCCTACGAACGTAAATGCAGTGTTAAAAGCACGTATGCTGCTTGCATCAAAAATTTCACATAACATTTCAAAACTCTATACTGAAACCAAAGAACTGTTTAATTCTGGGGAGATAACAGAGGCTCAATTAGCTTCGAGAATTATTGCTCTTCGAAAAAAACCGATTACACCGGAAGAGTTAACTTCTGAGACAATTGAAGACGATCTTGATTTTTCCTTAGAGTATCTTGCTCGCTATGAAGAAGAAGTTAATCGTAATAAGGAAACGATACAAGAAAAGGATCGCCTACTACAAGATTTACGTGATCAAAATGATCGACAACTGTCTGAGAAGAATAATGCTTTAGAAGAAAAAAACCGACTTATTCTATCCCAACAAGATCGAAATAAAAAACTTGAAGCAGAATTGGCGGAATATCATAGAAAGGAGGAAGAAAAAAAGAGAAAACAGTTGATACGAAAAAGAAAAAAATGTCTAATTTTTAATATTATGTGCAAAATAATAGTTCTTGTATTATTAGTAATCATCTTAACCTATTTTTGTAGTGAGGTTGATCCATCTATTCCAACCGCTGTAGGTATTGTGTTTGGATTGATTGGTGCCATTCCTGTAGGTTTTTCTTTTATAAAAAAGGATCTCAAAAATTATAAAAGAATAGATGAAAGGTAATGTTCTATGAGTCCGCTAAGGCTGTGTTGTCGCAGTTGCTCCGTATTCTAAAGAAGGACAGGAAAAGTATGGTTGTTGACTTCTTAGCCATCAAAGTAAGGGGACAGTCATGGCTTACCAAGGAATAATTGCGCATGGATGTATTTGAGAACAACGGCGAAATCTATATTCAATCTGCTGCATCCGGACAAGATCGTTGTTGTGGATCTGACCATTTTCCCTGATACCTAGCTGATGAAAGATGTCCGGTAGGGCGGCTTTCAGGAGGAAATAGAGGGGGAGCGCATTTTGGAACTGAAGGAGTTTTACAGGATCTGGAAAATTCGACGCTAATTGATGCGACAAACGATTCTATTATTACTACGATATATGGAAAAATCCAGATCAGAAGTAAGAGATAATGGAGCATCTCCAGACGATTTATGATTCGTATGGGGAAAAGGGGCTCTGGAACATGAGAGAGTCTCTGGGTGCGAGCTAAAGGAGAAAATGGTTATAGGAAAAACGTGCTTCTAATCGGGAAAAGCAGTGATATGATGGAGGGCGTCATCGAAAGTTTGATGGGATTGAGATTGGCGTTGATGAATGATGCTTCAAGGATAACAAGAGAGATTCCACCCGTCCTGCCTAGCGCCTGGAATCTCTTTTTTGTTGCAAAGAATCATTAGCCATCTTGCCCTATCCTGTGTTATAATTTTCTTATATTTGAAACGTAGGAGGGAAGGCCGTTGTTTGCAAAGACTTATGGTGCGACGACCCTCGGGATCGATGGACGGATTATCGACGTTGAGGTGGATGTGTCGCCCGGACTGCCGGGCTTTGTGTTGGTGGGGCTTCCCGATACGTCGGTAAAGGAGTCGAAGGAGCGTGTGCGGACGGCAATCCGCAACCCCGGCATCCAGCTGCGGCAGGAGCGTGTGACGGTCAATCTTGCACCCGCCGATGTGCGAAAGGACAGCTCGGGGCTTGATCTGCCGATTGCCGTTGGTCTCCTTGCATCCTACGGTATGGTTCCGGAGACGGCAGTGCAGAGTGCGCTTTTCTCTGCGGAACTCTCCCTCGATGGGAACTGCCGTCCGATCAGTGGTATTCTTCCGATGGCGATTACGGCACATGAGCGGGGACTGACGGAGCTCTACGTTGCTCCGTCCATTGCGGTGGAGAATTTCATCTGACAACATTTCTATTTTTGTATACTTTCTAGACATGACGAATCCCTACTGTTGTAATTTTTATTTTACAACAGTAGGGATCTTTTTACTGTCCGTTCTCTAGGGAGCAGACCACTACAACAGGAGGGATTTTCTTGCTTGTCCTCTATCTAGGGAACTGTCCACTTGACCGAGGAGGAGAGATCAAAGAGCTTTTCGTCAAGGCACTGAACTCGTTGGTGGAAGTCAAAGAGAACGTAATCGCGGAACTCCATTCCCTGATTGACAGTGTTTGCCAAACGGAGGAGCTTGTCGAGGAGCGTAATAGAGCAGAGCAGGAACTCGGCGTTTTGGCAGAACGTCTTGAAATACTGATTCGTGAGAATGCGCGGGTGGCACAGGATCAGAACGCATATCTGAAACAGGAGAATGAGATTCGCGCACGCTATCTGGAAAAGCAGGGGCATCTAGCGAGGTTGGATGAGCAAATTGCCGAGAGGGAGGGTAAGAGAAAGACTTTGGAGACCATAATTCAAGTGGTATATGGTATCAACGGGGAACAAGTCGAGTTTGACGAGGAGCTATGGAGTGGGCTGCTCGATCACATTGTAGTTAAGGAGGATGGCGCGGTGACTGTTGTTTTCAAGGGCGGGATTGAGACTGCAGTTGAGGGATGAAGATATAAATTCAAGAGATCACCTTTCACGCAAAAGATTCCATTTACCAGAAGTGGCCTCGCAACAGACGCCGCAAAAAGGACGACCTTTCAGTCACCCTAAGAAAGATGCCCTTCAATCATCGGTATGGGGCAGCAACACTCAAATCGTCACCGTTCCACTGTGTTCCATATCGACGGTCACTGTCGCAGTGGGAAATGTGATCTCGTAGACAATGAGTGCGTCACCGACCGCAGCAATTGTTTCGTCGTAGCCCGGAATCTTTGCTGTGAATGTATCGGCGAGGTCGAAGATACTGCGCTTCGAGCAGGGAGTTTTAGGTTGGCGTTGGGAGAACTACAATGGTTTCTAATCAAGATTGACGTGACTGCTTGCCTAAGAAGATGATAAACTCCAACAAGATGGGAAATTGATCTCTATTAGGGGAATCTACACAATTCTCTTTTGGGGGTTCGTTGTAAAATGAAGTTGAACAGCTAAACAAAAACAAAATCCATAGTGACATCCCGTGCTATAATGCTCATGTGCGGCAAAGTAGCACACAAGAATTTTGCAGACAGCAGGCCCTATTATTCCGTATCTGTTTATCAAAATTTAGAAAAACTATAATTTCATATTGACTTTTTTCGATTTGAAGCATACACTTAAATCAAGAAATTTGGATTTGAGGTGAGAGCATGGCAACTATTTATGAGGAAAGAGCAAAAATCTTTAAAGCTTTAAGTGATGAACGTAGATTACGCATTTTAGAACTTTTGCAGAATGGAGAAAAGTGTACTTGCACTTTAACCGATGAAGTGAATATGCCTCAATCTTCGCTTTCCTATCACATGAAAATCCTATGTGAAGCAGGTATTGTGACAGGTCGTGAGGACGGTAAATGGACACATTACCAAATCAGCAAGCAAGGCAGTGAAAAGGTACTGGCTTTATTGAAAGATACGATTGCTATTGACGAAACAAATATGAGTTGTAATAAGTGTTCAAACACCTAAAAGCCGTTCCAATATGGCAACGGTTTTTTTTTAGGAATATCAAATCGAAAATTCTTGATTTATAAGAAAGAGAGGTTAGGATATGCAGGCACTAAAAAGTGTTTGGGATTTCTTTCAGAATGAAATCCTCGGTATGAAATGGCTAAACCAACTGATAGGAAATCTGTTAGAAGCATGTGGTCTATCTACTGAAACTCGGTTAGGGGGAAGCGTTCAGTTTTT
The DNA here is from genome assembly GCF_900186465.1 of Centipeda felix. GTDB lineage: Bacteria > Bacillota > Negativicutes > Selenomonadales > Selenomonadaceae > Centipeda > Centipeda felix. Next base: position 127,144 of record NZ_LT891957.1, on the reverse strand, counting down.
CATCTACGACACCATAAAAATTATGCTATTGCTGGGCGTTTTAATTTTGATAGTTTCGTATATTCAAAGTTATTTCCCGCCTGAGAGAACCAAAAAGATATTAGGGAGATTTCGAGGAATAGGGGCAAATATGATAGCTGCCCTTTTGGGGACAGTTACGCCGTTTTGTTCTTGTTCGTCCATTCCATTATTTATCGGTTTTACCAGTGCCGGGCTGCCGCTGGGTGTTACGTTTTCTTTTTTAATTTCTTCTCCTATGGTAGACCTCGGCTCTCTTGTACTCCTTATGAGCATATTCGGCTGGAAAGTGGCAATCGTGTATGTTCTGCTCGGACTTATAATTGCTGTTGCAGGAGGGAGTTTAATCGAAAAATTACACCTTGAAAATGAAGTAGAGGAATACATTAAAAATGGAAAATCTGTTGATATTCCGCAGGAAGAATTGCACTTTAAGGATAGACTTCATTTTGCATGGGAACAGGATGTATCTACTGCGAAAAAGGTTGCACCTTATGTCTTGATTGGTGTAGGTATCGGGGCTATTATTCATAACTGGATACCGGAAGAAATCATTGTTAAGATACTCGGAGCTAATAACCCATTTGGTGTAATTATCGCAACTATTGCCGGAGTACCCATGTATGCAGATATTTTTGGAACAATTCCGATTGCAGAAGCACTACTTGCAAAGGGCGCATTGTTGGGCGTTGTTTTATCTTTTATGATGGGCGTTACTACTTTGTCCCTGCCTTCAATGATTATGCTTCGTAAAGCTGTAAAACCTAAACTTTTATGGATTTTTATCGCAATCTGTACTGTCGGAATTATACTGGTTGGCTATCTCTTTAATGCCATTCAGCCAATACTAATTTGAAATGAGGTAGAAAAATACACTGCGAAAATGTAAAAGAATGTATTTGTCCTAAAATATCGTGCCAAAATCATGGGAGGTGTTATGCTTGCGTCATAAAGCACCGTACAACGGATAGTTTGCCTTATTGCTTGTTCCCGGATAATGGTGGGGATAAAAGCAATCGAAATCATTATGAGGTTTTGAAAAAACGCTTTGAAAGCGAAAAATAAATGGAGGTATTCATTATGTCATTATTTAACAGAAAAAACAAAGAAGAAAAAACGCCTGCGTGTGCTTGTAATGCCGGCTGCCCGACAAGCGAGGCAACAGAAATCAAGCTGGAAAAAGAGTGTTGCGGAAAAACAGTGGACGGAATTTGCTGTATTAAGGTTTTAGGTTCTGGTTGCAAAAGCTGTCGTGCACTGTTAGAAGCAACTCAGGAAGCGGTTCATTCAATGGGACTTACTATTGAGATTGAATATGTTACAGACATGGAAAAAATCATGCAGTATGGAGTAATGAGTATGCCAGCTCTTGTTGTAAATGAGCAGGTTGCTTCTATGGGAAAAGTGTTGAAATCAAAAGAAGTAGAAACACTTTTGAAAAAATTGATTTAGCAAATCCAGCCGAGCCGATCAACGGCAAGTGAATGGGCTGCGCCCACCGTTGACAGCCCCGTCTGTCCTTGCTGGTGGGTAATCAAAGGGGGCTGTTGCACGAAACAAACGTGCAGCAGCCTCAAATTTTGTGCAAAAAACACAGAAGGAGGTGTTGCCCCATGAGTGACCGACTTCTCCCCTATGAAACCATTGTAAAGGCACATGAGGGCGACCCCATAGCAATAGAATGGTTCTGTTCATCAGTTACCATATGATACGATCCTTTCTCGTTTTTTTCAGCCAATCCAAGAGGAATTGACGGAATGTACGCGCCGCTTCGGTGAGGATGACGGTCTTGTCCTGTATGAGGCATACCTCCTGCCCCACATCTTTTCCGTCGCCAAGTTCTCGCATGACAATGTCCGGCTGTCTGTTCATGACGGCTGCGTAGTCGTAGCCGAGATTGATCGCAGGATTATGACGCAGCAGATCAACAATGAGGGATTCATCGGCAGTTTCGGCTAGAATCTCGATTTTGAGACCTGGCAGGAGAATGTGTTTGTCGATATTATGACGGAAACAGTGATAGGCGCGTCCTTTACTGATGATCATTTGTCCGTCGAGATCTGTGTAGGAGATACGGCTCTTTTCTGCCAAGGGATGATGCGCAGAGAGACGAGCACAGTAGCGGGAGAAAAAGAGTACGTCCCCTTGAAAGCGTGTCTGATCAAAAGGGGCGGTGACAATGGAAAAATGAGATCGCTTTGTTAGAAGTCCCTCCATTGCATCGTCGTCTGTTGTATCGACAATGCTCAGAATAATGCTCGGATGAGTAGTATGAAAATCCTGTAGAAATTGCGATCCAAGATAAGAAAAGACGTGATCCAGTGCAAAAATGGTAACAACACTTTTTGAATGGGTGGCGAGGGATTTCATGCTTTCGATGGATTGATATTCATCCAGCATACGTTGAACGTGGGGCAGTAGCGCTGCTGCATAATCGGTCGGAATGATTCCGCGTGGGGTACGGGTGAAAAGCGGCTGCCCAAGCTCCGCCTCCAATGATCTCATCGCTCTGCTGAGACCTTGTCTTGCAACATAAAGATGATCTGCTGCCGTCTGGATATTGCCGCAGCGATAGACCTCAATAAAATACTCCATCTGTTTTCGATTCATCTTCATACCTCCCAGCTTTTTCATCGTTATCTATTTTACCGCAACAATATTGTTTCGGCAAGCCCCGTTGTTTTTCTTGTTATCATTTGGGAAGTTCGATATACTGCTGAAACAGATCAACCAAATGATGAACAGGAGGAACACTTATGAAACTCACACAGATTCGCAATGCAACGAACCGTTTGGACTATGCAGGGAAAGTCTTTCTGATTGATCCGTGGCTTGCACCGAAACACCAGATGTCATTTGTCGATATTCCGGACATGCCGTTCCACATCCCCGATCCGATGAAGGAGCATCTTCCGATGCCGTTCTACAATTTGCCGATGGATATGGGGCAGATTTTGAGCGGTGTCGACTACTACATCGTTACGCATCTGCATCCCGATCATATTGATATGGCACCGGACGGGACGGTCGGTGCGCCGCTTGATAAGGCGGTTCCAGTCATCTGTCAGTCGGAGGAGGATGCCTCTGTTCTGCGGAGTTCCGGGTTTTCAGAGGTAATCGTCCTGCCGACAAGCGGTATGGAGTTCGGTGCGGCGAGACTGACCCGCGTCCCTGCCCTGCACGGCACCGTTGTTCCGTGCGGTGACGCGATGGGGATTGTGTTTGAGGCATCGGAGGAGAACACCTTCTATTTGGCAGGGGATACGGTCTGGTATTCCGGCATAGCTGAGACACTGCGGAACTATCAGCCTGAGGTGATTGCCCTGAACTGTTGTGCCGCAGAGACCGTGGAAAATGGACGCCTCATCATGAACGATGAAGATGTTCACTGCGTTGCAATGACTGCGCCTAACGCCCGTCTTTATCTGACGCACTTGGACAATGTCGCACATGCTGCGCTTACGAGGCATACACTGCGAGGATGTTTGGCACGTCGCGGCGTGGTGAATTATGATATGCCGTCCGATGGTGCGTCGGTTGAATATAAAGCCGCAACAGCCAGAGCTTAATTCCTGTCATACGGTAAATTCCGCACACAACAGAGATTCCAATCGCTCCACTTAGCGTTTGGAATCTCTTTAATTCCGTGATTCTATTTGATAGGAGCTTGTATGCCCAAAGTCGCCATGACACCAAAGGAGAATCCGCTTGGTGTCGCACCTGTCGGGGGACTGATTCAGAAAACCTCTTTATGATCGGATTTGGGTGGGAGATTGAGGGTGCGGCACTCGCCACAGTCGTCATCCAAATTATATCGTTTCTCATCTTGCTTCCTTGTCTCTTTGGTTTGGATGGCGTGTTCTACGCGGGATCCATCGCGGAAATTCTTGCATTTATCCTTGCAATGTCGACAATGTATCGGCATTGGCAGGAGTTGATACATATGGAGCAAGATGTTCCTACTTAGGAGGTTCACGGATAAAATAAAGTCTATTAGACTTGGATGTCATCGCCGCAGCGCATTGTCTGCACTGCGACCTGTGCCATGAGAGCTGTCCTGTGGAGGCAATCGAGCGTTTAGGCAACACAGCGTGTTCTGTGTTATGATTTTTTTATTTGAAATGCAGGTGGCTGCTGTTTGAATATGTGCGGCAAGGCGGTATGATGATTTCGGCAGCACAAAGAAAGCGAGGAGGCATGTGGTAATGGAAAAGCAGCCGATGGCGATTGAAGTCCGCGGGGCGCGCGTCCACAATTTGAAAAATATATCTGTCGATATTCCGCTGCATCGGATTGTAGGTATTGCGGGCGTCTCCGGCTCGGGAAAGTCCTCGCTCGCACTTGGCGTGCTTTACGCCGAGGGTTCACGCCGCTACCTTGAGGCATTGTCAACGTATACGAGGCGGCGCATGACACAGGCAGAGAAGGCATGTGTCGATGAGGTGCGCTATATCCCTGCGGCGCTTGCGCTGCATCAGCGCCCCGGCGTGCCCGGGATGCGCAGCACGTTTGGAACCTCCACGGAGCTGCTGAACATTGTGCGGCTGATGTTCTCTCGTTTGGCAAGCCATCGCTGCCCGAATGGCCACTATGTACCGCCGACGCGCAAGGTGGCGGCGGAGCAGGAAATCGTCTGCCCGACGTGCGGCGCACATTTCTATGCGCCGGGTGCGGAGGAACTCGCGTTCAACAGCGGCGGTGCCTGTGAGACGTGCGGAGGGACAGGTATTGTGCGCGTCGTTGACGAATCGACGCTCGTGCCCGATGACTCCCTCTCGATCGACGAGGGGGCGGTGCTGCCGTGGCAGACGCTCATGTGGTCTTTGATGAAGGAAATTGCACAAAAATTGGGCGTACGGACGGATGTACCGTTTCGTGAGCTGACTGCACGGGAAAAGGATATTGTCTTTCACGGATCGCCCGACAAGGTGCATATGATCTATCAGATCCAAAAGACCGGTGCGGCGGGGGAGATGGACTTCACCTACTTCAATGCGATTTATACCGTAGAAAATGCACTTGCGAAAGTCAAGGATGAAAAGGGCATGAAGCGTGTGGAAAAATTCCTGCGCCAAGAAATCTGTCCGTCCTGCCATGGCACGCGCCTCTCGGATGCCGCACGTGCGCCGCGCCTCGCCGAGCACTCTCTGCCGGATGTCTGCAGGATGACGCTGACGGAACTTGCGGCGTGGATCGCAGATGTTCCAAAGGCTATGCCGCGGGATATGATTCCGATGGCGGAAAGCATCTGTGAGAGTTTCCGGCATACGGCGGCGCGCCTCATGGAGCTTGGACTCGGCTACCTCACGCTCGACCGCGCGGCCTCGACGCTCTCGACGGGGGAGCGGCAGCGTATGCAGCTCGCGCGTGCCGTGCGCAATCGGACAACGGGCGTGCTCTACGTTCTTGACGAGCCGTCCATCGGACTCCATCCCTCGAACATTGACGGACTGCTGAACGTCATGCGGGAGCTTATGTCCGACGGGAACTCCATCGTCCTCGTCGATCACGATGTGCAGATTCTGCGCAGCGCAGATCATTTCATCGAGCTCGGGCCGGAGGCGGGCGCAGGCGGCGGTACGATCATCGCGCAGGGAACACTTGCAGAGATGAAAAAAAGTGCGAACTCACGCATCGGTGGTTTTCTTGACGGCAGGAAAAAGGTGCAGGTTCATACACCTGCGGCGGCCGAGGACATGTTCAAGCATGGGCGGATTGTGCTCAAGACAGAGCAGATTCATACGGTGAAGCCGCTCTCCGCCGTGTTTCCGCAGGGACGGCTGAGTGTTGTGACCGGTGTTTCTGGCTCGGGCAAGACGACGCTCATTCTGGAAAGCCTGATTCCGGCACTGGAAGCACAGCTCGGCAGGACATCGCTGCCCGCGCATGTCCAGTCGATTGCCGCCGACGGTGTGCGGCAGGTGCGGTTGATCGACGCTGTACCGATTGGCGCCAACGTGCGCTCGACCGTTGCTACCTACGCGAACGTGCACGATGAGCTGCGAAAACTTTATGCGCGCACGCCGGCAGCAAAGGAGAAGGGGTATAAGGCCGGGGATTTTTCCTATAATACGGGAAAACTTCGCTGTCCGACCTGCGACGGAACCGGCTCGATCAGCCTCGATGTCCAATTTCTGCCCGACGTCACGATCGACTGCCCCGACTGCGGCGGATCCCGATACCGCAAGGAAGCTGCCGAGATTCTTCGTGTGCCGCGCAAGGGGAAGCAGCCGTGCTCGCTCCCCGCGTTGATGTCCCTGAGCGTTGACGAGGCACTGGCGGTTTGCAGTGATTTGAAAACGGTGCAGCGGCGCCTTCAGATCCTGCACGATCTCGGACTCGGATATCTGACGCTCGGTGAGGCGACGCCCGGGCTCTCGGGCGGCGAGGCGCAGCGTCTGAAGCTCGCGAGCGATATGGGCAGGGGGCAGGAGGGCTCTGTATTCGTCTTCGATGAGCCGACAATCGGTCTGCATCCGCTCGATGTAGAGACGCTGCTCAGTGGGCGCATGGGATCGGCATTCGTGTGCGGTGTTCAGAGTCGACCGAACTGCGCCGCAACAATCAAGCATTTTGCCTGCAACAATCAGGAAACGAACCGCTATACCTCGAATAGTGTTCTGGGTCTGCGTGAGATCTATCTGAAACCGTTTGAGATCTGCGTGCGGGAGGCAAAGCCGCGCACCGTAATGATGGCGTACAATCTTATCAACGGGAGCACGCATCGAGCAGCAGAGAACTTCTGACCGATGTGCTGCGCAATGAATGGGGATTTGACGGCTTTGTCATTATGGTGGTATTGACTTACGAACTCTATGCGGATACCAATTTAATCAATATACGCTACAACTGCGTCGAGGTCTTTCAGAAAGAGGGCAATGAATGGCGCGTGATCCATTCCACACGGTCATTTATCCGCCCTATGGACATGGACTTTGGGTATGTCAAGAATGTTGTGTAGGAATCGATGGCAAGATGACAGCGCTGAATTTGTCAGTGCTTCCTATAGATCGGAAAGAGGGAAGTCTAGCGAGGGAAAAGCAGCCGATTGCAATCTAAGTGTGCAGAGCGCACGTGTACAATCTGAAGGAGAAATTCATCGATATTTCACTGTCCCATTCGGTATTTTGATCACGTTTTCTTTTGCAAAGAATCATTAGCCATCTTGCCCTTTCTTGTGTTATAATTTTCTTATATTTGAAACGTAGGAGGGAATGCCGTTGTTTGCAAAGACCTATGGTGCGACGACCCTCGGGATCGATGGACGGATTATCGACGTTGAAGTGGATGTGTCGCCCGGGCTGCCGGGGTTTGAACTGGTGGGGCTTCCCGATACGTCAGTGAAGGAATTAAGGAATCGCTGATAAAATGAAGTCTGTCAGATTGGTGCAGATTTTTTGTCCTACCAAGGAGACAAACCGGACGCATAGCAAAGGCTATGTGGAGGATTTGTCGACACAGGCAGGGCGAAAACAGATGAATCAAGATGGCAGTACTGAATTTATCAGTGCTTCCTTAACGATGCTTGTAAGAGCGTAATGATAGAGACCGAAGGAGCTGTTTGTTTGATTTGGGAGAAACTAAAAGATTTTTTTGACTTGCATGGTGACATTGCGTCAATACAGGAGATTACAGAGCGGATCAATGCCGGCGTGCAGTTTCGGGGGACGAATCTCAGTGTCCTGATGCTGGCGATCTTTATCGCCTCCATTGGGCTCAATATGAACAGCACGGCGGTCATCATCGGTGCGATGCTGATCTCTCCGCTGATGGGGTCGATCCTTGGAATTGGCTATGGGCTTGCCCGTTATGACAGCACATACATTCGTTCCAGTGCAGGAAGTCTGCTCGCCCAGGTGATCATTTCGGTTGCTGCATCGACGCTTTATTTTTTCCTCACACCGATCGATGGCCCTTCGTCGGAACTGCTTGCACGAACATCGCCGACCATCTGGGACGTTTTGATTGCTGTCTTTGGCGGCCTCGCAGGCATCATCGGCGTAACACGCAAAGAGGGCGGGAATGTCATCCCCGGTGTTGCGATTGCAACAGCTCTGATGCCTCCTCTCTGCACCGCAGGATATGGCATTGCTACGGGCGTTATGGCGTACACCGTGGGTGCACTCTACCTGTTCTTTATCAACAGCTTCTTTATCTGTCTGACGGCGTTCATCGTCCTGAAAATCATTGACATTCCCTCCAAGATAGAGCGCAACTCCGTGGAATTTTCAAGACAGAAACGCTACCTGATGGCCTTTGCAGTGCTTGTCACGCTGCCCAGCTGTTTCTTTGCGTATCAAAGCGTGCAGGAAAATCTGGAGAACGAGCAGGCGAAGATTTATATCGAGGAGAATTTCAAAGCACCGCCCCGTCTGGCAATCTCCTATACGTTGGACAACGAGAAGAAAATGCTGACGGTATTTACGGTTGCAGGAATAGCGGAGGACGACTTGGCGGCATTGACGGAGAAGCTGCATGAAAAGAAATACCTCAGGCCGTTCCGGTTGGAGGTGTTTTCTGCGGAAACGGTGGAAGAGAGAGAAAAGATGGAGGCAATGATCGATCAAAGACTCGGCGAGGTCGAAAAAAGTGCCATTCCCTCTATGCAGGAGCAGCAGACCGTGACCGCACTCAAGTCTGCCCGCGAGGAAAGTGAGAAGAAGGGGACTTACATCTTGGACTGGAACCGTGAGGCACGCATCGTATTTCCGCAAATCTCCCGCATCGCTGTCGGGAGTGTACGCGTACCCGCCGGGACTGGGGATAAATCGGCTGCTCTGAGTGAAACGCAAATTGCGTTCATATATCTGCAATCGGATATGGACGAAGCGTCGCGTGCTCGCTTGACCGAATGGATTTCGGACAAAGCAAAGAACCGTGTAGAGGTGCACTTCCTTCCTGAAGTCCCGGCAACAAATGAAAACAAAGGAGGAACTGTATCTGAGGACGGAGTCCACATATCGTGAAAAAACATGAAACTACATAATCATTCAGATTGTGTAATTCTGTGCGTTTTTCATTGAGGCTCTTCATGGAGAAGGAGCCCATCTTTTTCCAGATAAGCTCCAAAGTTTATAACACACAAGAGAGATTCCATTCGCCCTACTTAGCGTTTGGAATCTCTTTTTTCTTTGCAAAGAATCATTAGGCAACATACCCTCTCTTGTGTTATAATTTTCTTATATTTGAAACGTGGGAGGGAAGGCAGTTGTTTGCAAAGACCTATGGTGCGACGACCCTCGGGATTGACGGACGGATTATCGACGTGGAGGTGGATGTATCGCCGGGGCTGCCGGGCTTTGAGCTGGTGGGACTTCCCGATACGTCGGTGAAGGAGTCGAAGGAGCGGGTACGGACGGCGATTCGCAACTCTGGCATCCAGCTGCGGCAGGAACGGGTGACGGTGAATCTTGCGCCCGCCGATGTGCGAAAGGACAGTTCGGGGCTTGATCTGCCGATTGCCGTTGGCCTCCTTGCATCCTACGGTATGGTTCCCGAGACAGCGGTGCAGAGTGCACTCTTCTCTGCGGAACTCTCCCTCGATGGAAACTGTCGTCCGATCAGCGGCATTCTCCCAATGGCGATTACGGCACGTGAACATGGTCTCACAGAGCTTTACGTTGCTCCCTCCAATGCAGACGAGGCACTCCTCATTGATGGACTGAAGGTCTATGCGGTCGAGAATCTGGCGCAGCTTGTGCGCCATCTGACGGGAACGGAAACGCTGACTCCTGCTGAGCCACACCCAACAGAACAGAAAAAGGACGCTGCATTTACCGATGACTTTGCAGATGTGCAGGGACAGTATCAGGCGAAGCGTGCGCTTGAGATCGCAGCGGCAGGAGGGCATAATGTCCTGATGGTCGGCGTGCCCGGTTCAGGCAAGACGATGCTGGCACGTCGGATGTCTTCGATCCTGCCGGAGCTGACGAAGGAAGAGGCCATCGAGATCACGAAGATTTACAGTATCTCGGGACTGCTCGGCAAGGATACGGGACTTGTGACGACGCGTCCATTTCGCAGCCCGCACCACACCTCCTCGACGGTAGCGATGATCGGCGGTGGGAGCATCCCACGTCCGGGCGAGGTGACACTCGCGCATCACGGCGTGCTCTTTCTCGACGAGCTGCCGGAGTTCAGCAAGAAGACGCTTGAGGTACTGCGAGAGCCAATTGAGGATCGTCAGATTACGGTGTCGCGTGCGAACGCAACACTGACGTTTCCCTCTAGTATCATTTTGGTAGCCGCGATGAACGAAGTAACGTCGATAACGATACAATGCAACGACGAACGAGATTCTGCTTAATGCTTTATTGAATCACACAAATCAATTCCATAAAACTATAGGGTCGAGTGCATGGGAGTTTCTTATGCCTCGACCCTATAGTTTCAATTGTTGATTTTCCAGTGTCCGAATCGCTTGTTGCCGATGCGCTCGATGCTGCCTGTTTCACGAAGCAGTTTTACCTCGTGCTCAATTGTTCTTTTTGTGACACCTAGCCTTTCTGCCATTTCAACCATTGTTATTTTAGGATTAGCTACGACCAGTTCCAGAATTTTATACGCTATACCGACATCCAAACCGACATTATGTCGGTTTGGGGATTTAGGATGAGAGACAAGTGGACTATGGGGAGCCTTAAAATGAACTCGAAGTCCATTTCTTCGTAATTCATAAAACGGAAGGTCTGCCCCCAACTCCTTGCAGGCCTCGCAGAGCTGTGAATGTCTTTTCACAAATGTGTCAGAAGTTCCTGTAGGAGAGCCTCATCTTGCAAAAGCGTGATGGCAAAACATTTCTTTCCGGCATCTTTGAGCGATGCGCCGATGTGATATGCCTCTTGGTGGTCAAGAATAAGGAAACGATCGTGAAAGGCATTGGTGTGATTAATGGTAAGCGTTGGATATTGACTGTTGAAGGTCGCAACATCTGCTGCCGTCAATCTCGTATTGTTGAATGTGTGGATTTCCACGGAAACATTAGCTTGTTTTTTTGCCAGCAGATTGAGCGTTCCTATATCTACATAGCCGTCAATGAGAATGATGTCCTTGGTTGCCTTTTGAATCAAGCTCGCCAATAAGCTGAATGCATCGTAGATTTGCCCGTTGAAGAATATCTTTTGACTGGACTCCGTGTGGGCGTGGATAAAGTCAAAGACTTGCTCGAATTTTTCATCGGTTTCTTTTTGAGAGACGAGTTGCTTTAGCTCCATTCGTTCTATGCGCTCGAAAAGATGGGCATTGCTGGCGATGAAATGTCGCATCTCAACAAAAGCCCGCATAATGCCGATGCTGACCTCTATGGCGACATCACTTCGCAGTACTCCGGACAGCATGGAAATCCCTTGCTCGGTGTAGACGTAGGGGAGATAGCGTCTGCCGCCATGCACAGTGTCACTTGAAATCCCAATTTGGGATTTCAAGATTTCAAACTCATCTTCTGTGAGTTGAAAGCGAAAATCCTCTGGAAAGCGACGGGCGTTGCGGGCTACATTACGGTTCAGTATCCTTGTTTCTACCTGATAAAGCCACGCCAAATCTGAGTCTAGCATGACTTGAATGCCACGAACGGTGTATACCAAATTCCGTATGTGGCTTGTGTCTATCGGCGCTATGGATGTCTGATCAGGGGCTTTCTCACTCATAAAAGCTCCTTTCCTTTTGAGGTGCCAAATTGGGATCTCAAATTTTGCTGGTGAATAGCAATTAACCAAATTTTCTTGAGGTAGTCTTTACTAATTCCACAGAAATATTCCTGCGGAGAATTGCTGACAACATAGCTATACTCTGTTCGGTAAACGCGTAAGGAGGGCTTCGCTGCCCGCCATATGCGGAACTTGACATCACAATTTGTGATGTCAAGTTTGCCTCCTCCTTGGTTAACTGGAAGCAATATCTTCCGGGAAATCTTTTCTGATTCCGCTTCACAGCCTGATTCAGGACTCGTGTCTCCACTTGGTAGAGCATAGCAAGGTCGCTGGCAAGGATTACCTGTTGACTGCGCGTGGTGTAAATAAGTCGGTTGATATTTGTAGTGTCCGTGGTCGCCGAGATGGAGACAGACTGAATTTCTTTCATAACTGTCATACTGTTTGTTTATGTAGGAGAACAGTTCAGGGTGCTTAGGCGTTCTGTAGCAATATCACACCATCTTTGCTCAAGTTCGATTCCTATCCACTCGATTTTGTGACCTTCTCTATTTAGCTTCTCGCAGCATACGCCTAATGTACCAGAACCATGAAATGGATCTAAGATGGTGCCTCTATAAAATCCATTTGAATCCTTGGGGCAAAAGGCCTTTATAATTTCAGTAATGAGGGATTCAGGCTTCTGGGTCGGATGAGGTGTTTTTTCATGTTTAAAAAGTTTTCCCGCGAGAGTAGGGAATGCCCATACGTCACCACGCATTGCACCAAGAGGGTGGGGAGTCCACTTTACTCGCTCGCCTTTAGAGTTCTTGTAATAAACAGGGCTTTTTAGGCGTTCGGTGCTTTTATATGGAATACGAACATCATCAACGTTATAAATCCAGTCTTTAGGAGACTTTGAAAACCACAGAAATGGCTCATATTGGGTAAGGGGAGCCGTGGTCAACCTACTAAAACCGTTTTCGTAGTACCAAATATTCATGCGTCGATAATTCAGTCCAACTTCATACATGATGGATTGAATGAATCCAATATAGTGATGGATGCCAAACCATATTATACTTCCCTTTGGTACGAGTAGATCGCGACATAGTTCAATACGTTTTTTAGAAATTTTCAAGAAGGCCTCTAGTGAGAGTTTATCGCTGTCATTTCCAAAATTCTTATTGAGGTTATAAGGCGGATCCGTCAATATAAGGTCGACTTTGAGATTAGAATTTAGCATTTCTTGAAGGAGAATATCTGAATTTCCACAAACTATCCCAGTATAATGCTCCTGCATTATTTTTTTTCCTTTCTAAAAATCAGTATGTATTGGTGATGAATATTTTCGACATAAGCAAAAGGATATCCATACGGCAAGAGTGTTTTATGATTTTGAAGTAGAACTTTAACACCTTGCAGCGTAATCTTGTAATTATCTTGAGTTGTTCTACCATTTAGTTGCTGAATTAAATCACTATGGAAACTAATAAACTCAGATTTATTTCTGAAATCAGAAACTACTAAGCACATATATTTTTTTGGGCGAAGGAGCCTACCACATTCTAAGAATACATCATTGACAAGAATGTGAAGAAAATCTTCGTAGTTTTCTATATTCGCAAGGTCGTTTTTATCATCATTAGAATAATTAGTAGCTAAGTTGTTCGCTAAGCGCTCTTTTTTTACTTTGTAGTCGGCTTTTTTATTTAGTATTGACCAATAAGGCGGGCTAGTTACCATAAAATCGAACGAACAGGCATCTAGTTTTTTTAGCTCTGCTCGAGTATCTCCAAGAATAAAAGTATGATTTTTAGATGTACTTGTACCTATTTCTACTTCAAGACGCTCAAGTGCTAATTTATGCCATTTCTTTTGTAGTTCAATACTTGTGCATATACGTCCTTCTAGCGCACAAGCTTTTGCGGTCGAACCAACTCCACCAAAGGGATCAAGTACCTTCATTCCTTTTTTTGTAAAGAAGGAAATAAGGTGTGTAATATCTTGAAATGAGAAGGGGGCAGGATGCTGGCGTTCAATTTGTGCATGTGGATGTTTAGCACCAAGTCCTTTCTGATAAAAGAAACTTTTTGTTTCAGGAAGCCATTGTGAACCATTTAAATCATTTAATGTATTTCTTGGATCTACTGGTTTATTATCAAAAAGAGAGTCAGTTATTTCGGCAACATCAGTTTTTCTAAGCGTAGCCCCGGAGGGCGGGGGCTCCACTATTTCTTCTGATTCCGTACTGAATCGCATCTGATATGGATTTTGCGGAGCAATAATACCACGACTTTTTTCTCTATACTCCTCCAGTTGTTTTACAGAGAATCTTCGCTGTCCTCCAGGTGTTTTTGAAGGTTGAAGAATTCCTTGATCCACCATTCTATAAATAGTTGAAGTGCTGATCCCAAGCAGTTCTGCTGCCTGTTTTGTTCCTACTATGTTTTTAGACATACAGTTTCGCCTTTCTGCGTAATAATAACTATTCCACATGATACTCTAAAAGGCAATACTTATCAAGACTATTCAACACTTGAACTTTATTTCATGGGCTCCATAATTCCCAGTGCTTTGTCACTCAATGGAATACCATCACAATAACTTTGAACACATAGAATTTCCCGTAAATTTCTATTGTCGTAGTCTATGTAGTATCGATCATTTTCAGGCTCAAATTTGCAGCCATTCCACAAAAGATACATCAAAGCGCCGATGGTAATAGTTCCGATCTTGATTCCGACTACATTTTTTATATCTTTTACGACTTGCCAATATCCCTGTCGTATATTTGGCAATTGTAGACAAATCACGATAGGCTTATTATTGTGCTTATTTACTCCATATCTACTGTTGAGTACGGCTATATCATCAAGAATCCCTCTGGATGCATCCAAGGTATCTTTTCCAAACTCTATTTCTACGACACCAAATGAACCGGACGGAGAACAGTATATAGCATCCATGCGTGTATATACGTCACCCATTCTTGGCATTGAACATTTGCAGCCCAATGCAATAAGTAAGTTTCTTCCAATAATATTATGATAATTACTTTTGATATGCCGAAGTTTTTTATAGATAATTTTGAATAGCTCATCAGATATTTTTTGTGATACTCCGAATCGTTGAACCTTTAACAACTGCTCGATTTGATGAGCGTGCTTAATCTGTATCAAGTCGTTAAGTTTTTTATATTCAACAATATCGCTTTGCGTGGTATCGACCATCAAACTCTCATGACTTGAAAAGTAGAGCGCACCAACGGGGCAACGGCTAACACAGATTCCGCATAGGATACATTTTTTTGAATCAATTATAGGAGTATGGCTTAAATCATCCCATGTGATAGCTTCCACAGGACAAACATTAACTGACTTATCGTTTGCAAATGTTCCATTGCAATTACACTCTGTTTCATCCTCAAAAAAATACATACATCTTGGATTTAGACATCCAATACAACCAATATGATCTTTTTTTTCATTTTTGAAATGAGCAGTAGCGGAGGTTCCATGATCTATTTCAAATGCAGTAGGTATTTCTTCGAGGATGAGAACACTCTGTCTGTTCACTTTTTCTTTAAATATTTGCACTTGCTAATCCCTCCAATTTATATAGTTTTTCTTTATCAAATCCCTTTTTATCTACGAGAATGCTTATTGCAAGTGAGAGTAAGGTCTTTAAGTCAATTATTCCGACGTTAAATCCATACGTATCCTTAAAGTACGAAATCAATCTAACCACCTCAGCACGCTCGTTGGGCATATAATATCCTACAGCTAAAGTGGAAACATCAGGTGTGGTTATGTGCGTCTTGCGGGACAAAAGGATAATTTTATTTTCGAGTGCCTGTCTCACTGCTTTGATGGAGAGGTGTTGTTCTTCGGTTGGTGATTTTATTTCAATGGGAATGCTTCTCGTAGGATCGTCAATAATTGCATCCCAGCGAGCGCCGTTGTCACCTTGTCTGGAGGAAGAGCAATTAAATCCCATAATTTTAAATAATGTAGCTACTAAAGGATAAAAAGTCTCCTGTGTAGCATTGAGGTAATCATCAAAAAGAATGTTTACAATCATGCGACTGTTTTTTCCTGCTCCAAGCATCTGATTAATTCGCTGTAAGAAATCTCGATCCTCGGATGCCTTAAGTAGATACTTGGCTGCACTATCTGGAATGCTAAGCTTCCAAACTTGTGTGTTATTTAGGCGCTCACGTTCTTTGACGGTACTTTCAAATGCATCAATATGGTACTGAGAATCAATACCTAGTCCAAGCTTTAAATCAAGGGCCTCCTCAATCTGACTGCGTCGAATCGTTTGGGCAGGAGAGAAAAGGAGTTCTTTATCGCCTATTATTTCTTGGCATTGAACTTTGTCAGATTCCATTAAGTGTAGAACGTCTGACATATCATAGCCTGACCGCATTAACATGGAGTATGTCCCCAGACGAATCATGGAGTGTTGTGTATGGGGATCCAAATCTATGTACTGATCAAGTCGTAGATCATACATATCTTTTATGTGTTCATAAGTTTCAATTCCGTGGTTTGTTATTTTTAAACAATCCAAGGATTTTCCGTATAAAGATTTATCTCGAATGGATTCAATCCAACTACAGCTTTTCATGAAGGCAATAGGGAGCCTTGTGCAATTGTCAACGGGTGTTGGCTTCATACCAAGAGTTGAAGCTAAATCTTCAAAGGCTTTCTTTAATCTTTTATGATCACCTCTCAAGGATTTTATACACTGAATCATGCTTTGATATTCTCGTTCGTCCTCATCATTGATGCTCATAGGGCCAAGACAGAGTTCATGCTTATACATAATACCATCTAAGTCGATAAAAGAACGTAATGCACATTTAAAAAAACGCAGCTTTTCACTGTATCGCATTTTTCCACTTAACTGTGTTGGGGTGTTTATACCAAGAACACATTGCTCGTAGAGCCTAGAGCATTCTCCTTTTGATAGGGCTATGTGAATACCAATGTAGGTAAATACTAGAGGATATGACGATTTTTCGCTGTAAGGTGTTACCCAGCCAAGCATACGAAAAACTTCGGCATACATCTTTGCGTTCATTAAAGCTGAATTCATACTTTCTTGATCTGTATTGCTTAAGCGGAGAGCATCATCGCCTGCGTATCCATAAGCTGTCATTAATCGACCTTGTGCAATTACGACAGCCATATCTTCAAGGGTGAAATAAGTTTGATGGTGTAGAGCTTTATATAGTTGTCTGATAACTTGAATTTGTGTTGTATACTGTGTTCCAGGATTTCTAAATCTTATCATGATAAGCTCCTTTTTCTATGTGGTTCAATTTGGGGATCACTGATAAAATGAAGTCCATTAGATTGATACAGATTTTTGTTCTGTCGTCGATAAATGGTCGAAAAAGATATACCAACAATTATTTGGATGCCTTTTTTGCGGATTTCTTAATTACCAACTCCTGTCATCATCTCAAAATGTTGCTCCTGTCCCATGTGCCGGAAGATCATTCTGAATGTATCGCGACACATATCGGTGTCAGAGCAATCATCCACATAATGCATATCATCATTGATGCCACGTGCTGTGCTTGAAATATAGGACAGCATGGAAGAAGCCATATCGAATTTCGTGTAATCATCATCGCATATGAAATCTTCCTTATGATCCTCGAGAATGCGCTTTCGCAGAGATTCTCCTTCATATCCGCAAAGCTGAAGGAAGTAATACTCCAAAATTCGACGGATGATATTCATCAACGGGATGGGGGAGGAGACCTCTTTGTATTCGTCCCACAATGCTGCATAGGAATTTTTGACCGGGTTTACATTCATCTGCTCTGAAGGGCAGTTGGGATTTTGGCATTCACACAGACGGATGGCTGATTTTCCGTCCCGCTTCTGAATGAGATAGAAGGATACGAAGGCATAATGCTTCACATGAGAGTAGGAGACCTCCCTGTGAAAATAGGCATTATGCGTGAGTATAAAGATTTGTTTGATGAAATTACCCGTAACAAGGGCATTCCTGTTATCCGCATTGTTTCGGCAAATCTCGATCATCTTTCTGACCAGTGCGCCCACGACAAACAGAGCCTTGCTGTCCATACTGGAAACGGGATCATCAATAACAACGATCTTATCCTTGAACTCTCCGTCCGCATTGGAACTACCGAATACGAGTTGCTGAAAATACAGGAAGGCAATGAAGTTCTTCTCTCCTTCACTGAGACTCTCTGCAATTTCGCCAGTATCGGTGCGGATGACCTCATAATTGATGGTTGCCTTATTGGCTTCCTTATGGGGGCGCACTTCAAATCCTTGGAAGCCGGTATCACGGAGCATCATATTGATGGTGTTCATGGCGGTTTCGGTTTCCACGGTCTTGCTGCTGAGCGTTCGATATTCTGTTCGCAGGTCTCGCAGAACGGCTTGCTGTTCGTCAATAATTTTTTCCTGTTTTTTCAGCTCAAGATCAAGGTTTTTCTCGCTTCTGACATATGCTTCAAGGACATCTTTGAGGATAAAGGAAATATGCTCAAAGACGGCTTTTGTGCAGTCTGCCTTCTTTTGGGGACCTGCAGCAACAAGTTCATTATTTGCATCTATGAGTTTGTTGTAGCCTTGAATGATTTCCGATAATTCACGGAGCAGGGGAGCTGTTTCTTCAAGAGTAACGATCAAGGAGGGGGATTCTATTTTCTCTTTGATCTTGTCAATGTTTGATTGAATCCTCGCTTGTATAACTGAGAGCTTCTCATTATAGGGCTTTATATCAATCGAAGGATATACTTCGGTCGGCAACGAACTTAATGGTACGAAGAGTTCCTTTGCGGACTCCCTGTATGCCGATAAGAAGGTGCTCAGCTTTGAGAGGCTTTCGTTGTATTGGTCATCAAAACTTGCGGACAGCAGCTCTTCAAAATTTGCGGGAAGTTCCTGCATACAATAGGGGCAACATCCCTCGGCTGCCGCATGATATTCATCATGTCCCTGACGAACCCACTGTATGGAACCTACCTTTTTCAGAAACTCTGCAAATTTTGTATTTGATGTGTTTACAATGGCTTGGCTGAGAATTTCACATCCCGTTACAGAATCGAGGACAGCAGGATCATTGACCTCTTTGAAGCGTTCATATTTCTTTGCGGATGCCGAAAACACAGATTTATACATTCGCCTCATCTCATCAATATCATGCTCGACTGGAGAATGTGTTTTTACGGCATCGGTGAACAGTTTTGCTTTTTTCTTTCCTTCCTGTGTCTTTTCAAAAGAGGTTCGAAGCTCTGCTGTTTTTTTCCAACAATCCTTATGCAGCCGAGTGATTAGCTCATCTTTTTGCTTGGTATATTCCTCTTTCTTTTTTGCAGCAGTAGAAATGAGATCGTTTGCGGCAGTTTGTTTTTTTGTATTTTGATCGAGCTGCTGTTGTATTTCAACATTGATTTCATTGATCGTGAAAACGCCCGGAAGGTTATGGTAGAGATTCATATTTTTGTTGATGAAGTTCTGGTCAAACACATAGGTCGTATAATCAGAGGAATCCCTTCCGGCTCTGTAAGAGAGACCGCGTCCTTTTCCGATTACATCCGCAAGCGTAGATTTTCCCGTTCCGTTGTTGCCAAAAAAGTAGTTGATATATGTGGGAACAACCTCTACCTTTGTCCCTTTGTAGCTCGCATCATCCAACACTATTTTGGTAATCTCACATGGAAGTTTCGTTGACATAACTCTTCCTCCCTCATCAATACGGTCTCGGCATATTTGAAAGATTGGCGATAGCAAATGCTTCAAAAAGATTGACCTTGTGGACTGACCACGCACTGTGATTCAGATCTGTAATGGCACATTCCATATTAAGATCAAAGTAAACAGATGTACTCTTTTTGCAGAGCTTATGTTGGGGAAATACAGCTATGGGACAAAATGATATTTTGATATTTCTGCCTTCTTTTTTTATTCGTTTGATATAGCTGTATATGGCATGTTGTTTGTCATCTGTCAGACCGTGGTAGTCTGTGTTTTGGTTGCATATCAGAGCCGGGAATGTTTTTAATTCATCAATGCCAGTCTCGGATAAGGATGAACAGCGGTCATATATTTCTGAAGGAGCGTGGTTTTGTGTCAAAGCTTGGTCGATGGGAATGATGACTTCGTTGCTCGTAAAAATATCTTCTGCCACTGTGACAATCAACTGATAGTAATCTTTGCTGAAGTTTTGTATGGCAATGAGCTGCTCCGTATTATGCTCTGGAAGCTGTAACGGAGCTGGGGATACAAGATTAATCACACCATCGGCATGATTGAATATATTGATGTTTTTATCACCGGGTTGGTTCACGTTATAGGAAATCTGTTGCACGGGAGAAATGCGTGACAGTTCGTTCATAGACAACCTCACAGATTAAAAGTCATCGTACCGTTATTTGTCAGATTGATATTGTTGGTTCCGCTTTGAACCACATTTGTCTGATGATGAATGACGGTTATTTTATTGTCCCAATCATCCAGAATAGTTGTCTTTCCGTTATTCGAAGTTTCTTTCTGCTCTTCAGAGATTTGTCTCCGAGGGGCTTTTCTTTTTGTTGAGGCTTCTACTCGGAGAATATCGGCAAACAGGGAAGAAAGTTCTTTGTCAATAGTGAAGGGGGTTGCATCGGGGAGTATATCCAAGAACTCTTTGCACAAAGTCTCTCTCAATGCATCCGAGGGAAGATCTGCGATGAAGCTGGCAAATACCTCCGGTTCAATGTAAGGTGCGAGCTCCTTCGCAAAATTGCCGATGGATCTATTTCCGTTGAAATACGACTTATAGGCATCATTTTTATATTTTTTGAGGAGCTCATCAGCCTCCTCTGTAGTGATGGCATCAAGTATGGATCTTGTAAATGCAACAGTGTTCTCGCCTCCTCCAATAATGCCATGAAGGCGATTTACGAATTCTGAAAACGTCATATTCGAGCCTTTCTGCCGAAGCGTACCATAGCGTCCCCGCTTGTACCGAGCGCATTGTTTATACTTGAGGCAACTCAAGAGCAGTTGATGTCTAAATTATAACACGAGCAAGAGTTTCTTTTCTCGCTTTTGTGAGAAAAAACCAGAAAAATTTCTAATCAAGCAAGAAATTCGGTGACCAAATCGGATGTATGTGTCCGCTTCGATGTAGAGAAAGATTTTTAAGGTGGTGGTAGGAAGAGACAAATTCGGTTTCCCTAGGTAAGTCAATCTGTTGTCCAAGATGGCCATAGGACGGCGGGATGCGAATAGGGATACTGACAGGTAACGAGCTTGTCAGTATCTCTATGCTCCCACCGTGCTTCTTTATGCCCATTTTCGGACTGAAGCCCGTGCGTAGTTTTGCATCCCGCCGTTCGGCAAGAACGAAAGGAACGCAAAACTATGAAAATCCAGCTTAACGGTATCATCAAAGACTACTCTGCGCAGGAGGTCAAGGCTCTCCAACAGCAAGGGCATCGTTTTCAGCTCAGTAAGAAGCTGGGCGTGTATGTCCCCGTCCCGATTCAGATCCACGAAAACGGAAGAATCCGGGATACGGGCATGGATGAACTCGTCCGGCGGAAAACTGCCGGAGAAAAGTTCCTCAAGGCGTCGGGGCGGGCAATTTATGCACCTGTCGATGCTAATCAATACTCCGTCGTCATGTGCCCAATCTGGCGGGAGGATAAGCGGGAAAAGCGCGAGCAGCACTGTATGTATGAAGGAAAGCCCTGCTGCGCCAACCGCAGCTGTGATGGATGCTCACATCCCGTGTATCGGACAATCTCTTTGGAACGTGCGGTGGATGTCAATGACCCGGCACTTCCCGTCCACGAGGATGTTGCCGACACTGCAGCACGCGAGGAGCGTAATCGCAGGCTGTACGAGGCTCTCTCCAAACTCGATCCCATCGACCATGAAATTCTTATCCGCAGGGCTTCGGGACAGTCGGAGCGTGCCATTGCCGCCGCTGTCGGTTTCAAATCTAAGGAAAGCATCCGCAAGCGCATGAATAAGTTCATGCCCGGGCTTCAAGCACAGCTCAAAGATTTTATGTAAAAATTGGTGACCAAAACATACGGCGGTGTCCTCTTCTTTATAGGAAGGTGAAAATCCCCGCAGTCAATTGAAAGGAAGTGATCTCCATGCGGGAGGAAAACGAAGCAATAGCCGAGCTTATCGGCGTTCTTCACCGATTGGTCGATGTCTTGGAGGAATTCGTGCAGAGCACTCCAAGCGATGAGCAGTCGAAGGTGTCGGAATCGGAGGAAGCCTCACCGACACTTGAAGAAGTACGCACCGTGCTTGCACGACTCTCTGTCGAAGGGCACAGCGCAGCAGTCAAGTCTCTGATCTCCAAGTTCGGCGTAGACAAACTCAGCGAGCTTGCGCCGGAGCACTATGCGACACTCCTGAAGGAGGCTGAGAAGATTGGCTCGTAAACACGCCATCCTCTCGGCATCCTCTGCTGCACGTTGGATCGCCTGCCCGCCGTCAGCTCGCCTCAATGCGGAAAAGTCTGATGCGCCAAGCGAGTATGCCGCCCAAGGGACAGATGCGCACACGCTCTGTGAGTACAAACTCCGCAAGGCACTTGGTGAGCGAGTGCGCGATCCGACCAAGAAGCTGTCCTCCTATGACAGTGAGATGGAAGAGTGTGCAGACTTTTATGCCCAGTTCGTTATGGGGCTTGTGTCGCAGTTCCGCGAGGAGTCGAAGGATACGATGGTGTCCGTGGAGCAGCGTGTGGACTTCTCGGACTTTGTACCCGATGGGTTCGGCACAGCCGACACGCTCATCATCTCCGGCAAGACTGTCTGCATCGTGGACTACAAGCACGGAAAGGGCATTGAGGTCAGTGCTGAGCGCAATCCGCAGATGATGTGCTACGCGCTCGGCTGCATCCAGATGTTCGACGGACTGTACGACATCGAGTCGATCTGGATGATTATCTTCCAGCCGAGACTCAGCAATATCTCGGAGTATACCATCTCGAAAACTGACCTTCTGGCGTGGGCGCAAGACACGCTTGTACCCGCAGCAAAACTGGCACACGAAGGAGAAGGAGAGTTCTGCGCCGGAGCACACTGCCAGTTCTGCAGGATTAAGGCAACGTGCCGCAAGCGGGCAGAGTACAATCTGGAACTGGCTCGGTATGACTTTGAGATGCCTCCGACATTGGAAGATGCCGAGGTGGAAGCGGTGCTTGCAAAAGCCGATATGCTCGCCGCATGGGTCAGCGACATCAAGGAATACGCCCTGCAGCGGGCAATCCAAGGAAAACAGTGGACGGACTGGAAACTGGTGGAAGGCCGCTCGAATCGGAAATACACCGACGAGGCGGCGGTCGCCAAAACAGTCAAAGAAGCGGGCTATGAGCCATATGAGCAGAAACTGCTCGGGATTACGGCAATGACCAGTCTGCTCGGAAAAAATAAGCTTGAGGAACTGCTCGGAGGCTTCATCGTAAAACCGCAGGGGAAACCAACCCTCGCTCCCATGAGCGACAAGCGGCCTGCGATGAATACCGCAGCAGAAGATTTTGAAGAAAGTTGAGGAAAACACATCATGGCAAAAGTTATCAATCCGACAAAAGTGATCACGGGTGTCAAGACACGTTGGAGCTACGCCAACGTCTGGCAGCCAAAGTCCATCAACGGCGGTACGCCGAAGTTCAGCGTCTCGCTCATCATCCCGAAGTCCGACACCAAGACCGTGACCGCAGTCAAGAACGCCATTCAGACGGCATACGAGGAAGGGCAGTCGAAGCTCAAGGGCAGCAGCAAGTCCGTGCCCGCACTCTCGGCGATTAAGAACCCGCTCCGTGACGGAGACGTGGAACGCCCGGACGATGCGGCGTATCAGGACAGTTACTTTATCAATGCAAACTCTGCGACGGCTCCCGGCATCGTGGATGCTGCCCGCAATCCGATCATCGAGCACTCGGAGGTCTACTCCGGCGTTTACGGACGCGCAAGCATCAACTTCTACGCATTCAACTCGAACGGCAACAAGGGCATAGCTTGCGGGCTGAACAACCTGCAGAAGATTTCCGACGGTGAGCCGCTCGGCGGCAAGACCCGTGCCGAGGATGACTTCGCGGATGAGGACGAGGACTTTCTCAGCTAAATAACGGCTGACAGACATGGGCAGTGGGGATTCTTCCTCGCTGCTTTTGTCACGGAAGGAGAAGTGACATGAAATCATTGTCCGTTGATCTCGAAACGCGGAGCAGTGTGGATATTGGGAAAAGCGGCGTATATCGTTACACCGAGGCAGAGGATTTCGCGATCCTGCTCTTTGGATATTCCGTGGACGGAGGCGCGGTGCAGGTCATTGACCTCGTGCGTGGTGAGCGGATTCCGCAGGAAATTCTGGATGCGCTGGCGGATGATAGCGTCATCAAGTGGGCATTCAACGCCAACTTTGAGCGTGTGTGCTTGTCGCGATACTTGTCGGACTTGGGGATGCTTCACACTACCGAGCGCGCTTGTTTCCTCAGTCCCCACAGCTGGCGATGCACGATGGTCTGGTCTGCCTACATGGGACTTCCGCTCTCACTTGCCGCCGTCGGACGGGTGTTGGGATTGGAAGAGCAGAAAATGAACGAGGGCAAGGCACTCATCCGCTATTTTTCAACGCCTCCGTTCCACGAACCCACGGGAGCGAAGTGGGAACTCTTCAAGTCCTACAATCGCCGTGATGTCGAAGTGGAGATGGCAATTCAACAGCGTCTGTCCAAATATCCTGTGCCTCCGTCGGTATGGGAGGAGTATGTGCTAGACCAGGAGATCAATGACCGTGGGATACGTCTGGATATGCCCTTGGTGGAGAATGCCGTCCAGATTGACGAGATTACGAAAAATCAACTGTTGGACAGGATGAAGTCTCTGACGGGGCTTGAGAATCCGAATAGCGTGATGCAGATGAAGGCATGGCTCAAGGAGCAGGGCGTTGAAACCGAGTCGCTCGACAAGAAGTCCGTGACTGCCCTCCTTGCCAATGTTCCCACTCCGCTGAGGGAAGTGCTGGAACTTCGGCAGCAGCTTGCAAAGTCCTCGGTGAAGAAATATCAGGCAATGCAGAATACCGTTTGCTCGGATGATAGAGCGCGCGGGATGTTTCAGTTTTACGGTGCGAACCGCACCGGGAGATTTTCGGGACGGCACATTCAATTGCAAAATCTTCCAAGAAATTATCTCATCGACCTTGAGTGTGCCCGTGACCTCGTGCGCCAAGGGAATTATGCGGCACTCGAAATGCTCTATGAATCCGTGTCGGATGTCCTGTCACAGCTTATCCGTACTGCTTTTATCCCCAAGGAGGGCAGAAAATTCATTGTCGCGGACTTCTCTGCCATTGAAGCACGGGTACTGTCATGGCTTGCCAAGGAACGATGGCGTATGGACGTTTTTGCAAATGATGGCGACATCTACTGCGCTACAGCGGGCAGGATGTTCCATTGCAATGTGGTCAAGCATGGAGAGAACGGGCATCTCAGGCAGTACGGTAAATTAGCAGAATTGTCGAGTGGATACGGCGGCTCCGTTGGTGCGCTGAAAGCATTCGGTGCATTGGAGTCCGGGATGAAGGAAGAGGAGCTGAAACCGCTCGTGGATGCATGGCGTGCAGCAAATCCGAACATCGTGGACTTCTGGTGGGCGGTGGATCGCGCCGCGAAGGACTGTATCAAGGAGCGCAGCACAAAGGTCACACACGGCATCCGGTTCATCTATCGGGGCAGCATGATGTTCATCGAGCTTCCGAGCAGTCGCAGGCTCGCCTATGTGAAGCCGCGCATCGGGGAGAATCGGTTTGGCGGCGAATCCATCACCTATATGGGACTCGACCTATCGAAAAAGTGGGCGCGGATCGAATCCTACGGCCCGAAGCTCGTGGAAAACATCACGCAGGCAATCAGCCGTGACATTCTCTGTTATGCCATGCAGACGCTGCGAACGATGGACATTGTCGCGCACGTCCATGACGAACTCATCATCGAATGCGACGAGCGAGTCTCTCTTGTTGCCGTGTGTGAGCAGATGGCGCGAACTCCGCCTTGGGCAGAGGGGCTTCTGCTCCACGCCGACGGTTTCGAGTGCCAATTCTATCAGAAAGAGTAATTTCCATCCTCCCAGAAAATTGGGAGGATTTTTGGTGACCAAAACCTCCCTGTTCGTCCTCTTACTGATGAGAGGAACTAATCAGTTTTCAAAGGGAGGAAATCTTATGTTCTATGTTAAGGAAAACATCAATGACACTCTGGAGGTCACGGTGGAAATCAATGACGAGAATGTCTTCTGCCGCTGTCCGCGCTGCGGAGCGGAAGTGCCCGTCGATTTCAACGAGTTCTTCGGCGATGCGGAGTTTGACCTCTTTGGTACGGCGATCTGCTGCACGGAATGCAGCAGGAAGATGAGGTGCGAGAAATGATTGAGAGAAGAAACCACGAGGGCTACGCCGACCCAACGGCGTATGCCGCTCTTACCAGGGTATTCCGACAAAATCAGTTTACCTATATCTGCTCTCCCTATCGGGACAATCCGCGCGTCAACGTCATGCGGGCGCGGCAGTACTGCAAGTTTGCTGTGGGCAGGGGGCGGATACCACTCGCGCCGCATCTGTACTTTCCTCAGTTTCTGTCGGAGGTAGATGAGCGGGAGAAAGCGATGGATATGAATTTCGAGCTTCTGAGGCTGTGCGGCGAGGTCTGGGTGTTCGGCGAGAAGATCACCGAGGGCATGGAAACGGAGATTGCTCATGCCGGGAGACTGCGGAAGAACATCCGTTATTTCACAACCAAATGCGAGGAGGTGCTTGCTCCATGAAAATCGCGGTCTGTAATCGTAATACCGAGAAGCGGTACAAAAACAAAGAAATGAGCTGGGAGGACATCAAAGAGCGCAACCGTCATCCCATCCGTACCTCGGAAACCGTGGAAGAGTATCCGAAACTGCCGAAGGCACAGCGGGATATTGCCAAAGACCAGGGTGGCTTTGTCGGCGGCTGGCTGAGAGGCGGCATTCGGAAGAAAGGTCATGTCATCAGCAGGGAGTGCGGTGCGCTCGATGCTGATCACATTCCCGACGGGGAGGATTTTCTCGGTAAAGCAAAAGAAGTCCTCGCGGGCGTACGTTTCTTCATCTACTCCACCCACAGTCATGCGCCACAACATCAGCGGTATCGTCTCGTGATGCCGTTCTCCCGCGAAGTCAGTGAGGAAGAATATGCACCATTCATGCGTATGGTCGCAAAACAGATCGGCATGGAGTATTTCGATGACTCCACCTATCAGGCAAACCGCATGATGTACTGGGCTTCCTGCCCGTCCAACGGCGAGTTCATATTTGAGGAGCAGGACGGTGATCCGCTGGATGTGGATGCCTATCTCGCAAAATACGATGACTGGCGGGATGTGACACAATGGCCGGTATCTTCCCGCCAGTCCGAAGCCGTAAAGCACAGTGTCAGCACACAGGCAGATCCACTTCAGAAAAGTGGCATCGTCGGAGCCTTCTGCCGTGCCTACAGCATCGAGGAAGTCATTGAGAAACATCTCTCCGATGTCTATACACCGTCGGCGGTAGATGGGCGTTATGACTACATCCCCGGCGAAGGAACGGCGGGTGTGGTCGTCTATGACGGCAAATTCGCATACTCGCATCATGCAACCGATCCTGCCTCCGAAAAACTCCTGAACGCATTTGACCTCGTTCGAATCCATAAGTTCGGTGACGATGACTCCAAGAAGTCCTTTGCGGCGATGGCAGAACTTGCCAGTCGCGATGAACTCGTTTCCTCCTTGCTCCTCGCCGAGCGGAGGGAGACGGCGGCACAGGATTTTGAGGGCAG
The DNA here is from genome assembly GCF_900186465.1 of Centipeda felix. Taxonomy (GTDB): domain Bacteria; phylum Bacillota; class Negativicutes; order Selenomonadales; family Selenomonadaceae; genus Centipeda; species Centipeda felix. The sequence goes on along the minus strand of NZ_LT891957.1, from coordinate 99,648 downwards.
TGATTGGGAGACGGCACTCGTTCGTGACAAGAACGGCGTACTGGTCAACTCCCTGCGCAATTTGAAACTCATCATGGAGCATGATTCGGTCTTGAAGGGGATCGTATTCAACCAACTGGCGGACAATATGGAAATTCGGGGAGAAGTCCCGTGGAAGCATCCGGGGAGGTTCTGGCGGGATGCAGATGACGCGCAGCTCATCTGCTATGTAGACGATCACTATGGAACGTTCTCGGCACGAAACTATGAGATTGGTGTGACCAAGGTCGCCGACGACCGATCCTATCATCCCATCCGTGAGTTTTTAGACAGTCTGCCGCCGTGGGATAAAGTCCCGCGTCTGGACACCCTGCTCATTGATTATCTTGGAGCGCCGGATAATGCCTATGTACGTGCAGTCACGAGAAAGACACTCTGCGCCGCTGTTGCAAGAGTGCGGAAACCCGGCATCAAGTTTGACAACATTCTCGTTCTGAACGGACCGCAGGGTATCGGAAAGTCCACGATTGTGGCACTTCTGGGCGGCGAGTGGTATTCCGACAGCCTGTCTCTGACCGACATGAACGACAAGACCGCAGCCGAAAAACTCCAAGGCTACTGGATCATGGAAATCGGAGAACTTGCGGGAATGCGGAAAGCCGACATCGACAAGGTCAAGGCGTTCATTTCGCGGCAGGATGATAAATACAGAGCCAGTTTCGGGCGGCGTGTTACCCCGCATCCGAGACAGTGCATCTTCTTTGGCACGACCAACTGCGAGGGTGCATATCTCCGTGACGGTACAGGAAATCGCCGCTTTTGGACAGTCAAGACACCGGGCGGGAAAAGGAAGCCGTGGGATCTCTCTTTGGAGGAGATCAAGCAGATCTGGGCAGAGGCAGTCGCAAGATACGATGCCGGGGAATCCCTCTACCTTGACGCAGAGTTGGAGTCCGTGGCGAAAGCCGAGCAGGATGCCGTTACGGAGCAGGATGAGCGTGAAGGATTGGTGCGGCTCTATCTGGATGAACTTCTGCCTGCCAACTGGAATCAGATGGGGCTTTATGAACGGCGGGACTTCCTGAGCGGCGACGATCTTTCCGCACGAGGGACAGAAAAGCGGCAGACCGTCAGCAATATGGAGATCTGGTGTGAATGTTTTGGCAGACGGAAAGAGGATCTGCGTCCCATCGACAGCTATGCCATCGCTGCCATTATGGCAAAGATCCCCGAATGGCAGAAACTGCCCGAGCCGAGACGCATCCCGATCTATGGCAAGCAGAGAATTTACAGCCGCTTGTGACTTGTGCCGCAGTTGTTCCACGTTCAAAGCTTTGCTGTATAAGGCTTCGGTACAAGGGAACAATATTTATATATTAAATAAAATATATAAAAAATAAATAGTGAGCGCGCGGGTATACACATACGCGCGTAAAGCAAAATTTCCTGTGCAGTGTTGTTCCGAAAACTATCGGAAGCCTTGCTATGACTGGATGAAAGGATGGAACAAGCACATGGAACGGAGTGCGGAACAGGAGAACAAGATGCGGGAGAAGGACATTGAGAAGGAACTTGCAGCAAGAACCAGAGCGATGGGCGGCATCGCACCAAAGTTTACCTCACCGGGATTCGATGGAATGCCCGACCGACTGGTACTTTTGCCCGGCGGCAGAATGGGTTTTGTGGAACTGAAAGCACCGGGGAAGAAGCCGAGAGCCTTGCAGCTGGCACGGCACAGGCTGCTTCAGCGGCTTGGATTCAAGGTGTATGTGATTGACGGCATCGAGCAGATTGACGGCGTATTGGAGGAAATCGACCATGAATGAACTTACGGTATTGGAACACAACAGCATCCGTGTCATGACCACGGAGCAGCTTGCCGAGGCGTATGGATGCAGGGCAATTCATATCCAGCAGAATTTTAAGAACAACAGGGAGCGATTCGTTGAGGGGAAGCATTACTTCAAACTTGAAGGTGCTGATCTCAAGGCTTTCAAGGACTCACTCGAAAATATCGAGTCAGTTGTCGGGAGTCGCGCACCGTCTCTGATTCTTTGGACGAAACAAGGGGCGGCGCGCCACAGCAAGATGCTGGGAACCGAGCGGGCATGGGATGTTTTCGATGAGCTGGAAGAAAGCTACTTCAACCCTATGAGGAACATGACCCCCGAGGAATTCCTGCTCTACAGTGCACAGCGAATGGTGGAACAGGCGAAGGCAATCAAGGCGGCAAATGCACGGATTGACAAGGTGGACGAGCGGCTTCTTGAGGTCGAGTCCAAGCAGATGACCATCGATGAGCACCACTACACCATCATCGGCTATGCAAACCTCACGGGAGTTCGTGGCGTTGGTCGGGATGTCGCCGCAAGACTCGGACGCAAAGCCTCGGCAATGTCCAGAAAGCAGGGCTACCACATCGGCAAGGAGTACGATGCCAAATATGGCATGGTGAATACCTATCATGTGGATGTGCTGCAGGAAGTGTTTCGGTAATGAATTCCGTTGAGATTGGAGGTGATGCCCCATGAAGTTCATACCGCATGATTACCAGCAGTACGCCATCGACTTTATCGCAAGCCATAAAACTGCCGCCGTACTCCTCGATATGGGACTTGGAAAGACGGTAATTACGCTTACAGCCCTCAATGACTTGCTCTTTGACCATTTTGAGATTTCTCGCGTTCTCGTTATCGCACCGCTTCGTGTGGCACGGAACACATGGCCGCAGGAGATCGGTAAGTGGGAGCATCTGAACCATATCCGTTATTCCGTTGCAGTCGGAACGGAGAAAGAGCGTCGGGATGCGCTTCGCAAGCAAGCCTCCCTCTACATCATCAACCGCGAGAACGTGCCGTGGCTCGTGGAGAAAACGGACTTCTCCTACGATGCCATCGTGATTGACGAACTCTCGTCCTTCAAGAATTGGAGCAGTAAACGCTTCAAGGCACTCATGAAGATTCGCCCTCTGGCAAAGAGAGTCATCGGGCTGACGGGAACGCCGTCCGGCAACGGCTTGATGGACTTGTTCGCAGAGTTCAAGGTGCTCGACATGGGACAGCGTTTGGGGCGGTTCATTACGACGTACCGGCAAGATTACTTCGTGCCGGACAAGCGAAACGGACAGGTGGTCTTCTCCTACGCTCCCTTGCCCGGAGCCGAGGAGCGGATTTACGAGAAGATTGCCGACATCACCATCTCCATGAAAGCCGCCGACCATCTGAGAATGCCGGAGCTGATCGAGAGCGAATACAGTGTTCGCATGAATGAGGAAGAGAAGAAAATGTATGCCGAGATGTGCGAGCAGTTGGTTTTGCAGATGAAGGGCGACGAGGTGACGGCGGCAAATGCCGGAGTCCTGTCCGGGAAACTCGCGCAGATGGCAAACGGTGCAGTCTATACGGACGATGGAACTACCCTGCATATCCATGACCGCAAACTTGATGCCTTGGAGGACATCGTCGAGAGCATGAACGGCAAGCCTCTTCTCGTGACATATTGGTTTCGGCATGATGCGGAGCGCATCGAAAAGCGCGTGCCGTGCGTCCGACTGGATACGGATGACGCAATCGCCCGATGGAATCGCGGAGAGATCCCCGTTGCTCTCATCCATCCGGCGAGCGCAGGTCACGGGCTGAACCTTCAGAGCGGCGGTTCGAGCTTGGTGTGGTTTGGCATCACATGGAGTTTGGAATTCTATCAACAGACCGTGGCGCGGCTCTATCGGCAGGGACAGAACTCAAACACTGTGGTGGTGCAGCACATCATCGCCGAGGGCACGATTGACGAGAGAATCCTTCGCGCTTTGAAGCAGAAGGACAAGACACAGGCGGCTCTGATTGCTGCCGTCAAAGCGGAGGTAACATCATGAACTATGAAATTCTGGCAAACGCCATCGTCGAACAGGCGGCGAAAGACTATCGGTGGGCACGAACGACTCTTGCCAAAGACGCAGGGAATGTTGCAGCGGCAGCGATGCGCAGCGAAACTGAGCGGTTCTTTCGTTCCGCATGGTTTGGTCAGTTGACGAGTATAAACGGAGAGTGGCTTCTCCAACAGTTAGAGGGGGAATTTGTGTGACAGCAAAGGAATATCTCAGTCAGGCATGGAACATTGACAATGAAATCCAGAGTATGTTGGAGGAGGTCTCAGTTCTTCGCAGTATGGCAGAAAAGACTACCGCCGTGATTACGGGAATGCCGAGCAATGCAACGAGGAACACGTCGCAGCTTTCCGACACCATTGCAAAAATCATCGAGCGTGAAGAGAAGATCGACGCTGAGATTGATCGGCTTGTCGATCTGCGCTCCGAAATCTACGAAACGATACAGCAGGTGGAGGACAAAGAGGCACGGCGTGTCCTGTATCTCCGTTATATGGGTTACCGCTCGTGGGCAGAGATTGCGACGGAGATGAAACTTGGTCTTCGTCAAATCTACCGTCTGCATGGCGTTGGACTGAAAAATATTTCTCCGATGTCACTAAATGTCACTAAATGGCAGTCGATGTCGTCTTGATGTCACTACATTGACAGTGATATGATATACTCAGCGAAAATAGGATATGGAATCAGCCTTCTTGGAGAAGCAATTCTCCGTGAGGGCTTTTTTGATGGAGAAACGCAATGCCGAGAAAACCAAAGCGCCCTTGTCGAATGACAGGCTGTCCGAATCTTACAGACCGGAAAAGCTGTTACTGTGAGGAGCACGAGAAAGTCATGCAGCGACATTACGACCACTTCACGCGCGGCTATGATCAGCACGAGAGGTATGGCAGCGCGTGGCGCAGGATTCGCGACCGTCACTTGTCAGCGCATCCGCTGTGTGAGTGTTGCAAGGAGCGAGGCAGATACGTTCTCGCGACGCTTGTGCATCATATTCGACCTCTCGCCGACGGCGGCACGCACGATGAGAGCAATTTGATGTCGCTCTGCGTGTCTTGTCATGAGCGGATTCATCAACGGAAAGCACCAAAATAAAAAGCCGACTCCAATGAATCGGCTAGAAGAGATCGCTATGTGAACCCGTGCGGGAAGCGGTCAGAATCAGTTTTCCTTTGTCGATGGCATATACGAGTAGCCAGTCCGGCATGATGTGGCATTCGCGAAAACCAATGTAATCACCAACGAGTGCGTGATCCCGATACCTTTCGGGCAGTTGTTTTTCCGCGCAGAGCATTTTCAGAACATCATCCAGCTTTTGTATATCTGCCCCACGTTTGCGCAGTTTCTTTAAATCCTTGCGGAACTGCGTGGTGGTGACGAGATCAAGCATGGGCATCCTCCGCATCCAGATCATCCATCAGTGCGGACAGCGACGGATAACGCTTCGGCTCAATTTTACCATCCATGATGTCGCGTGCTTCCTGCATGGCAAGAAGTGTTTCCCTATTATAACGGGGCTGTTTCGGTTGGAAGGGAAAGCCTCCCTCCATGATGGATGCGTGCAGGAAGATGTTAATGGCGTCGGTCACGGAGATACCGAAACTGGAAAAAACGGTTTCAGCTTGCGCTTTGATTGTCGGTTCGATGCGCATATTGATTGTTGCGGTCTTGGACATGATGCATAACCTCCTTTTGGTTATTGTAACGCGAAAGTGAAGCAAATGCAATACGCTAGACCCCCTAGGGGCGGTCAAATCTCTAAAACCGCGCCGTTAGTGGACCGGGGAGGGGGCGCACGCACAAAAACGTCGGTTCAAACGGGGTATTAAAGGAAGGGGGCGGGAAGATGGCGCGTGACGGTACAAATCGCGGCGGACGGCGCATCCGGGCGGGAGACAAACCCGAAGCACTCGCAGATAAAATCGCGGGCGGGCGCACAGCACACATGATGGAGTTCCCGATGATGGAACTGGACGGCACAGACCTTGTGGATGCCGCCGACCTCTACGGCGAGGAGATGCCGAATCCGAGCGAGTACCTGTCGGCGCGTCAGCGGAATGGAAAGCCGCTCGGTGCAGACGAGATTTTCCGCGAGACGTGGCTGTGGCTCAAGGAGCGCGGCTGTGAGCGTCTCGTGAATCCTCGCCTCATTGAAAGCTACGCGCAGGCATTTGCCCGCTTCATCCAGTGTGAGGAAGCAATGAGTCAATACGGGCTCATTGGCAAGCATCCGACGACAGGTGGAGCGATTGCAAGCCCCTTTGTTCAAATGGGACAGGCGTTTCAGAAGCAGTCCAATCTGCTCTGGTATGAGATATTTGACATCGTAAAGCAGAACTGCACCACCACATTCAGCGGATCGCCGCAGGAGGATCGGATGGAGCGGCTGTTGCGCTCGAGGAAGTAAGGAGGGAAGTCATTTGAACAAAACAACATCGGAGATGAAGCTCGTTCCAATTGAGAGACTCGTTCCGTATGCCAACAACGCACGGACGCATTCGCCCGAACAGATCAACAAGCTGCGCGGCAGTCTGCGTGAGTTTGGATTCGTCAGTCCCGTCATCATTGACAAGGACTACGGCATCCTCGCAGGACATGGGCGCGTTATGGCCGCACGGGCAGAGAACATCGAGCAAGTTCCGTGCGTATTCGTCGACCATCTGACCGAGGCGCAGAAGAAGGCATACATCCTCGCAGACAACCGTTTTGCACTAGATGCAGGATGGGATGAAGATATGCTGCGCGTTGAGATGGAAGCGTTGCAGGGGATGGACTTCGACATCTCACTCACGGGCTTTGACGAATTCGAGATTGCCGACCTGCTCTCACTGGATGATGGGGAGGTGCAGGAAGATGACTTTGATGTGGATACAGAACTCGTAAAGCCTTGTGTCGCACGGTCGGGCGATGTATGGCATCTTGGTAAGCACCGTGTCATCTGCGGAGATTCCACACTGCCGGAGACATACGAGCGTCTGCTTGGCGGCGAGAAGGTCAACCTCGTATGCACGGATCCCCCATACATGATCCAGCTTGAAAGCACATCGGGGAAAATCAAGAACGACGATCTGAATGACAAGGATGCCTACGAGTTCCTGAAATCCGCCTTTACCGCCTTCCACTCGGCGATGGCAACGGACGCTTCCATCTACATTTTCTACGCAACAGCAAAAGCCCGCATCTTTCATGACGCTTATGAGGATGCGGGCTTTAAAGTTGGCGCAGGTCTGGTGTGGAAGAAAGACCGCCTCGTCCTCACACGGACGGACTGGAAGTACATCCACGAGCCGATTATCTGGGGATGGAGAAAGGATGGGCGGCACAGATGGTACGGCGATCAGAAGCAGACTACGGTGTTCTCTTTTGATCGTATCAAGGACTCGAAGAAGGACGGCTGCGGTCATCCGTCCTCGAAGCCCGTGCCGCTTATCGCGTATCTCGTCAAGCAGTGTACGCAGACGAATGGTATCGTTCTCGACGGATTCCTTGGCTCGGCATCAACGCTGATCGCCTGCGACCAGTTGGGGCGTATCTGCTATGGTGTGGAACTTGAGCCGAAGTTCGTGGATGTCGCTGTTGAGCGGTACATCCAGAGCAAGGACGGCAATGCAGAAGATGTATTTTTGGAACGTGATGGTGAGCGCATTCCGTATGCGGATGTACCGAAACCAAAGGAGGAAGCATAATGCGTGTGTTTTTGAATCCGGGTCATGCCCCGGACGGGAATCCCGACCCCGGCGCGTGCGGCTATGGGCTGCGAGAATGTGATGTGGCAAAGAATGTCGCTGACCTTGTTGCAGGCTATCTCACTGCCGCAGGTGTTGAGGTGGTCGGAAAATTGCAGTCCGACAGTCTCCGTGAAGTTGTCTCAGCTTCCAACTCTGCGGATGCCGATGTGTTTATCTCCATCCACTGCAATGCGTGCAACGGCATGGCGCAGGGGACGGAGGTTTGGCACTACTACGGAAGCGGCGCAGGGGAGAAGCTGGCACAGTGCATCCAGAATCAGATTGTGGATGCGCTCGGAACTGTGGATCGCGGCACAAAGGGCGCAAAGCCCGGTGTCAACGGTTTGTACGTTCTGAGCAACACCGATGCGGTCGCTGTGCTCGTGGAGCTTGCGTTTATTGACCATGCGGGCGATGCAGAATTGCTCCGCAGCCGGCAGGATGGATTTGCCCGCGCCATTGCGCGTGGGGTAACGGATTATGAAGGAGCGTGTTGAAGATGAAACTGGAACACATTCAAAACGAGCTGAAGAACCATGTAGGGGACTTTGTGCGCACGGAAGCGAAGGAAGCGACCGTTCTCTGGCTGCATGAGAAGGGGCTTCCTGTGGCGCGTGAAGTGTCGGCGGCGTATACGGCGGCACTGAAAGAGAGTGCCGAGAAGGAGTCAGGATGGTGCAGATTCCGTGACCGCATCTTCCTGCCGCTTGTCATTGACGGGGCGATCTGGATGACGGGCAAGATGCTCGAGCGGATGACTGCTCCTCATTCTGTGAAATGATGACGCTCTGCGGTTTATCTCTCTAGATGGCTATGGTGTATACAACAGATTCTGCTTGCTAATTCTTCCCATACGAGTGATGAATGTAATGACCAAAGTACATGAAGGAGGAAACCACCATGAAGGTCAATTACAACATCCAAAAGGAAGAGCGCAAGGCGATGGTCGCGGCAGTCAGCAAGGCAGTCGGCGAAAAGCCCGTCTATTGTGGCGCACCGAGCTTTTCCTACAAGATCGGAGCATTCGAGATCACGAAGGACGGCGGTCTTTGCTTCGACGATGCCACCGACGAAGCGACACTTGCGCGTGTGCGCACGGCACTGCGCGAGGAGGGCTTCATGTCCGAGGGCGGGGAGAACGAGGGCATCTGCGCAGACACAGGGGCGAAGGAGCCGAGCACAACGGAATCCGCGACGAGCGAGACTCCTTGCGAGGACACGGCGCAGAACGATTCCACCCCGACGGAAACGGCAGATGCAGAAGCTGACTCCTCCGAAGATACCCTTTCCATCAGTCTCCCACGCAGCCTTTTCACCGAGACGGCACTGCAGAATCTGGACGCGCTCCTCCTGAGCAAGGGGCGGCTCATTCGGCACGCCTTTGACATTCGCGAGGCGACCTACACGCTGACCGATGACCGCATCACCTTCGCATGGCTGCACGGCACGATCACCGATGAGACAGCAAAGGCATATGCCGAGTTCATCAGCAAACTCTGCCTGATGGCACGGACGCAAAAGCGTGTCACGGCAAAGGAGAAGATCGTGGACAACGAGAAATATGCATTCCGCTGCTTCCTCCTGCGCCTTGGCATGATCGGGAGTGCCTACAAAGAGTCGCGCAAGATTCTCCTGCAGAACCTCACGGGCAGCAGCGCGTTTAAGAGCGGACATCGGAAAGGAGATGAGCGTCATGCATTTTCCGAGTAGGGAGCAGATCGCTGCACTTCAGCGGCAGTACCAACGCGGGACAAAGGTGGAACTCCTCGGCATGGACGATCCGCAAGCCCCAACGGTGGGAACGAGGGGCGAGGTCCTGGGCATTGATGACGCGGGACAGCTTCTCGTCCGATGGGCGACAGGCTCCTCGCTCAGTTTGATCCCCGGCGTGGACTCCTTCCGCATCGTGCAGAAAGGCGGTCAATCATGAACGAGAAGGTTGTTTCCCAAATCATGGATATCCGTGATTCGGGGCAGGTGAATATGTTCGATGTTCCTGCGGTTCAGCGGATAGCGTTTGAGAAGGGATTCTACGAGCTGGTCTGTTACATCGAGGAGGACCGCGCAGCGTATGTGCGCTTCATCCTCACGGGTGAACAATAGGCGATAGTTTCAGCGACTCAGCACAGCCTTTCGGGGCTGTGTTTCTCTCGAAAAATAAGTGTAGTTTATCCGAAATATGACTTGCTATATTCTGTGTTTAGAGGCATATATACACATGACGAAGGGAACAACCTACACACAGAAAGCGAGGAACACAAAATGAAAAGCGTAGAAGCAAGATGGCCGAAGACCACCACGATGGAGCACCTTGATGAGATGCGGTTCGGGACGAGCGGCGCGATCCTGCGGTACGGCGAGCAGATCCTTGTCGTCGGGATGGAATGTTGGGGCTTCCACGCAGCCGTCTACGAGATGGTCGAAACGCCGGAGGAGACGGGATTCGCGGACATTGAATGCCGCTTGAACCTTGTCGAAGCCGCCACCGAGCTTTTCGAGGACGGCGGGCACGCGATGGCTTGGTGCATGAAGCGCATCTAAGCCACGCCGAACAACAAAACAGCCCTTCGGGGCTGCTTCTCGTTACAGATATTTCGAGTCGCTGACAGCGGCTCTTTTTTGATGGGGAGGATTGCTTGCGAAAACTTACGGACTACAAGCCGACAAAGTTTATGGCAGAGAACGCGCATTATGACAAAGCCGCTGCGGACTATGCCGTGGGATTTATTGAGTGCCTGTGCCATACGAAGGGGACGTGGGCAGGAAAGCCCTTCGAGCTGATCGACTGGCAGGAGCGCATTATCCGAGACATTTTCGGAATTCTGAAGCCGAACGGCTATCGTCAGTTCAACACGGCATATGTGGAGATTCCCAAGAAACAGGGAAAACAGCTTGCTCTCGATACGAAAATCCCGACACCGAACGGATTCACTACGATGGGCGATATTCGCGTCGGAGATACCGTTTTTGACGAAAACGGGCAGCCCTGCCGTGTTGTTGCCAAGAGTGATGTGGATGATACCGAGCAAGCCTATCGGCTGACTTTTCGTGACGGCTCGTCCATCGTCGCAGGGGAACGGCATCTCTGGAATGTGGAGCACATCATCGGCGAGCCGCGATCCATGCTTTGGACAACGGGTGAAATCTACAGCCGAACGATGAGGTACAGAGAAAAATATCGGGATAACGATAAAGAGGCACGCCGCTCCATCATTCGTATCCCTGCGGCAAAGACGCTGCAGATCGAGGGAAGGAACCTGCCCGTTGCTCGCTCCTGTTTTCATTATCTGACAGACATCGTGCTGCTCTCAGAGAGAGTCCCCATGCAGTGCATTCAAGTGGACAGCAGGAGTCATTGTTATCTGGTAGGGGAATCCTTCATTCCAACCCACAACAGTGAACTTGCCGCCGCTGTTGCACTCCTCCTTTGCTGCGGCGATGGGGAGGAACGCGCCGAGGTGTATGGCTGTGCCGCTGACCGTCAGCAAGCGAGCATCGTATTCGAGGTCGCAGCAGATATGGTCCGTATGTGTCCTGCACTCAGCAAGCGAGTGAAGCTCCTCGCCTCCCAGAAGCGGATGGTGTATCTGCCGACGAACAGCTTCTATCAGGTGCTTTCGGCAGAGGCGTATTCAAAGCATGGCTTCAATATTCATGGCGTTGTGTTTGATGAGCTGCACACGCAGCCGAACCGCAAGCTCTTTGACGTTATGACGAAAGGCTCCGGCGATGCGCGAATGCAGCCGCTTTACTTCCTCATCACCACGGCGGGGACGGATACACAGTCCATCTGCTACGAGACGCACCAGAAAGCGAAAGACATTCTGGAAGGTCGAAAGATTGACCCGACCTTCTATCCCGTGATCTATGGAGCGAAGGAAGATGAGGATTGGACAGATCCCGAGGTCTGGAAACGGTCGAATCCGTCCCTCGGCATCACGGTCGGCATCGACAAGGTACAGGCGGCGTGTGACTCTGCACGGCAGAATCCCGCCGAGGAGAACAGCTTCCGTCAGCTGCGTTTGAATCAGTGGGTGAAGCAGTCTGTACGGTGGATGCCGATGGATAAGTGGGATGCGTGCGCCACACCTGTGGATGCCGAGTCCTTGGAGGGGCGCGTCTGCTACGGCGGTCTTGACCTTTCCTCCACGATGGATATTACGGCATTTGTTCTTGTATTCCCTCCGACGGAGGAAAATGAGCCGTTTGCCGTGCTTCCGTATTTCTGGATTCCCGAGGAGAACATTGACCTGCGTGTGCGGCGTGATCATGTGCCGTATGACGTGTGGGAGAGGCAAGGTTTCCTGCAAACGACAGAGGGAAATGTGGTTCACTACGGATTCATCGAGATGTTCATCGAGAAACTGGGTGAGAAGTACAATATCCGCGAGATTGCCTTCGACCGATGGGGCGCGGTGCAGATGGTGCAGAACCTTGAGGGCATGGGATTCACCGTTGTTCCATTCGGGCAGGGCTTCAAGGATATGAGCCCGCCGACCAAGGAACTGATGAAGCTGACCTTGGAAAAGACAATAGCGCACGGCGGGCATCCCGTCATGCGCTGGATGGCAGACAACATCTTCATTCGCACCGACCCTGCGGGGAACATCAAGGCAGATAAGGAGAAATCTATGGAGAAGATCGACGGTGTGATCGCACTTATCATGGCACTGGATCGTGCGATCCGTTGCGGGAATGATACGTCGGAATCGGTGTATGAGAGCCGTGGTGTGTGGGTGTTTTAGGGCGATCGTATACACTCTTTATCTTCACATATGGCCTTGCTATTTTGCCGATAGTACGGGAATATACACATACCGAAAGGGAAAACCGAAGAACCAAGAAACGGAGGAAAAGAAAATGACGAAGAAGGAAATTGCCGAGATCATCGAGAGCAAGGCTGCCGAGTACGGACTCAAGCTGCAGGAAAACACGATGGGCTGGGCAAACGAGAGCAACCACGACACCTGCATCCGCATCGAGGTTCGCAAAGAGAGGGATTATGACAAGACGGATTGGGAAGCCCGCAAGGTTTTCTGGGACATCAAAGCCAACGCCGGCATTTGCCAGATGGGCGGAGATCCAACGCCGGAGGAACTTTTGAAAGCCGCCGACGAGATTGCGCGGGGCGCGAAATTCACAGCCGACATCAACAGCATGGAGCTTTCCTGCATCGAAATTTTCTAAGCTGAAACGACGGAGCACCGCTCGAAAGGGCGGTGCTCTTGCTCTCATCATCTTCTGTGGTAAGGCTTTTTCATACCGTTTTGGAAATGGAGGTTTCCATGAACCTATTCAGCAAACTCTTCCGTTCGCGGGACAAGCCCATGAATCATCTCGGCGGCTTGTCCTTTTTGTTTGGTCAGACGGCAGCGGGCAAGCCGGTCAATGAGCGTACTGCAATGCAGACGACGGCAGTCTATGCCTGTGTGCGTATCCTCGCGGAATCTATCGCAGGGCTGCCGCTTCACGTCTACGTCTACCAAGGGCAGGGCAAGGAGCGCGTGCCGGAGCACCCGTTGTATTTTCTGCTCCACGATGCGCCGAATTCCGAAATGACGAGTTTCGTCTTTCGTGAGACGCTTATGGCGCATCTCCTCCTGTGGGGGAATGCTTACGCACAAATTTTGCGGGATGGCAGGGGGCGTGTCCTTGGACTCTATCCGCTTCTCCCGGACAAGATGGAGGTCAGCCGTGACAGCCGCACGGGCGAACTCTATTACACCTACACGAGAAGCACGGAGGAGAATCCGAATTTTGCGGACAAGGGGCAGATTCGTCTGCGACGTGAGGATGTGCTGCATATTCCGGGGCTTGGATTTGACGGACTTGTCGGCTATAGCCCAATCGCTATGGCGAAGAACGCTATCGGTATTGCTCTTGCAACGGAAGAATACGGCGCGGCGTTCTTCAAGAATGGTGCGCGTCCGGGCGGCGTTTTGGAGCATCCCGGTGTGCTCAAAGACCCGTCGAAGCTCCGTGAGAGCTGGCACGCCGTCTACGGTGGTACGATGAACACGGGCAGGATCGCCGTCCTCGAGGAGGGGGTGAAGTATCAGCAGATTGCCATACCGCCGGAGGAGGCGCAGTTCCTTGAAACGAGGAAGTTCCAGATTGACGAGATTGCACGGCTCTACCGTGTGCCGCCGCATATGGTCGGTGATCTGGAAAAGTCGAGTTTCTCGAATATCGAGCAGCAGTCCTTGGAGTTCGTCAAGTACACGCTAAATCCGTGGGTAATGCGATGGGAGCAGTCGCTGCAGAAAGCACTTCTGACGGACAAGGAGCGGAAGGATTACTTCATCCGCTTCAACGTGGACGGACTTCTGCGTGGGGATTATAAGAGCCGCATGGAGGGATATGCCATCGGGCGACAGAACGGATGGCTATCGGCGAACGACATCCGCAGTCTCGAGGACATGAATCCGATTGAATCTATCGAGGGCGGCGATCTCTATCTCATCAACGGGAATATGACGAAGCTAAAGGATGCAGGTTTATTCGCCAACAAGAAAGGAGACGGCGATGAAACGTAAATTTTGGAACTGGGTACGGAACGAGGGAGAGAAGCGAACTCTGCTTCTGGACGGTGAAATCTCGGATGAAACGTGGTGGGGCGATGAGATCACACCTCAGATGTTCCGCTCCGAACTTCACGCCGCCGAGGGAGATATTGACCTCTGGATCAACTCACCAGGCGGGGACTGCTATGCGGCGGCGCAGATTTACAATATGCTCATGGAGTATAAGGGGCATGTCGCTGTCAAGATTGATGGGATTGCCGCTTCTGCCGCATCTGTCGTCGCAATGGCAGGATCAACCGTGGAGATTTCTCCCTTGGGGATGTTGATGATCCACAACCCGATGACTGTTTCCATCGGAGACACACATGAGATGGAGCGGACGATTACCTTCCTTGCCGAAATCAAGGAGAGTATCATCAACGCCTACGAACTCAAGACGGGACTTTCCCGTGCAAAGATTTCACGGCTGATGGATGCCGAGACGTGGATGAATGCAAAGAAAGCAGTGGAACTTGGATTTGCAGATGCCGTTCTCTATGCGGACGCACAGCGCCCTGTGACCGATACGGCAGACGGGCTGATCTTCTCCCGTGCCGCCGTCACGAACTCTCTGCTCTCGAAATTCGGGCAGGGAACACCATCAAACAATGTCGATGTAGAGCCTCTGAAAAGACGGCTCTTTTCTATTTCACACTAACGGAGGGAAAAAGATCATGGATAAGATAATGGCAATGCGCGAGAAGCGTGCAGAAATGTGGGAACAGGCAAAGCAGTTTCTGGATTCTCACGAAAAGGACGGGCATCTCACAGCCGAAGATGCCAAGGCGTATGAGCAGATGGAGAACGAGGTGCTTGCGCTCGGGAAGGACATCGAGCGCATGGAACGTCAGGCGATTCTCGACGCGCAGCTCGCAAAGCCTGTGACAGCGGCGATCACCAACACTCCGGGGGCAGGATTGTCTTCTGAAAAGACGGGACGTGCAAGCGAGGCATACCGTGCGGCAATGCTCAAGGCACTGCGTACGAATTTCCGGCAGGTGGAGAACGTCCTGCAGGAAGGCGTGGATGCAAACGGCGGCTATCTCGTACCCGAGGAATACGATCAGCGTCTCATTGACGTTCTGAATGAGGAGAACGTCCTGCGCCCGCTTGCGACGGTAATCACCACGAGCGGGGAGCACAAGATCAACATCGCCGCCACGAAGCCTGCGGCATCGTGGATTGAGGAAGGCGCGCCGCTCACCTTCGGGGACGCGACCTTTGCCCAGATCGTTCTCGATGCGCACAAACTCCATGTCGCGGTCAAGGTGACGGAGGAACTCCTCTACGACAACGCCTTCAACCTTGAGAGCTATCTCATCGAGCAGTTCGGCAAGGCACTGGGCAACGCAGAGGAGGACGCATTCCTGAACGGCGACGGGACTCATAAGCCCAAGGGACTTCTTGCCTCCGCAAAGACATCCGTTACCACGGCGGCGGCAGACCTCAAGGCGGATGAACTCGTGACACTCGTCTACAGTCTCAAGCGTCCATACCGGAAGAATGCGGCATTCATCGTCAATGACCAGACCCTTGCAAGCATCCGAAAGCTCAAGGATGCCAACGGTGCGTATTTCTGGCAGCCGTCCTACCAGATGGGCGAACCCGACCGTCTGCTCGGCTATCCCGTCTATTCCTCGACGTATATGCCCGCTGTCGAGGCGGGAAAGATCGTCATTGCATTCGGCGATTACTCCTATTACAACATCGGCGACCGTGGGACACGTTCCCTGCAGGAACTCAAGGAACTCTTCGCGGGCAACGGCATGGTCGGCTACGTCATGAAGGAGCGCGTGGACGGCAAGCTCGTACTCGAAGAGGCTGTGCAGACGCTCAAGATGAA
The DNA here is from genome assembly GCF_900186465.1 of Centipeda felix. Taxonomy (GTDB): domain Bacteria; phylum Bacillota; class Negativicutes; order Selenomonadales; family Selenomonadaceae; genus Centipeda; species Centipeda felix. The sequence continues at coordinate 83,652 of NZ_LT891957.1, read as the reverse complement.
GGGCTGATTTGGTATATGCGGCAAAGAAGGGAGGTGGTTCTATGCTTGTGCCGCTTGCAGCAGTCAAGCAGTATCTTAGGATTGACGGCGATGAGGAGGACGATCTCCTCACGCACTTTACGGAAACGGCAGAACAAATCTGTACAGCGTTACTGCGCGTGAAGAAGCTGTCCAAGGTCGAAGATCAGGCGATTGTGCGCGTTGCAATTCTCTACGCCGTGTCCTATCTCTATGAACATCGGGAGGAAGCGGATCACAGAGGGCTTGCCTTGACACTGCGGTCGCTTCTCTTCGGCGTTCGGAAGGAGGTCTTTTAGATGCAGGTGTCTATGAGCGAACTGCGTCATCGAATCACCATTCTGCGCCCCGTGATGGATACGGACGATGAGGGGAATATCCTCGCACAAACAACGCAGGAAGTCGGTAAAGCCTGGGCCCTCGTTCTGCCCTTTGCGGCGAAAATCTCCGACGGCTATGCGGAGAAGGTGCAGGAGGTGGATTACCGCATCGTTGTTCGTTACCGCACAGATGTACAAGTGACGGATTGTATCCGTTGGGGCAATAAAACGCTCACGCCGATTGCGCCGCCGTATCCGCTTGGCGGGAAGAAACGGTGGCTTGTTCTGGAATGCAGGGAGTTGGTGGAAGATGGCTAGATATCGAGGATTCGTCTCTGCCGAGAAGATCCTCTCGGAGCTTGGTGCAGAGGCGACGGCTGTGGCAAAGGAAGCCCTCGCACACGGTGCGGACGATGTGGTCGCAGAGGCAAAGAACCGCTGTCCCGTCTATACGGGAACAGATAAGCGTGTAGTGAAGGGCGCACTCCGTGACTCCATCCATAAGCGACTGCGCAGAAAGGACGGCTCTGTTTGGAGGATTGCGGCAAATGCGGAATCGCAGGATGGCGTATTCTACGGTGTGCTCGTTGAGTTCAGCCCACGCATCAACCGTCCGTTTCTCTATCCTGCCCTTGATGCCAGGAGGGACAGTATCCGTTCTGCCATCGTCGATGCCGTCCGTATGGCAATACGGAGGAGAGGGAAATGAGTATTGCGAAGATGGTGTACCAATCTCTTGTATGCTCTAAGGAGCTGACGCAGCTTCTCGTACATGGGAGAAAGGGCATCTACCACGGGCGCAGTCCCAATGCGGGGACATACCCCATTCTCGTCTACTCTGTCATTTCCGACGTTCCTGCGCTCTCGGCAGACGGTGCGGAACTGGAACGCCGAATCACGGTGCGTATCCATATTCTGACGAAGGATGGACGTTTTCGAGAGATTCACAGAGCAGTGCAGAATGTGCTTCTGCCGCTCGGCTTTGTCCGTGTGCAGACACAGGAACTGACAGAGAAAGATATATTCGTAGAAATCACAGACTATAAAACAGCAATGGAGGGAGAATAATATGCCAAGTCCAACACCGGCAGCAAAGCCCGCAGGGAATCTTACGAGCGGGCAGTTCATCAACATCCAGAAACTTCATATCGCCAAGATGCTCACCGATGAGGCGGACGGTACGGCGAGCTACGAGAAGCCGATTCCGCTCGGAAAACTGCTCCGCAAGGTGGACATCAAGCCGCAGACGAATCAGGCGGAGCTTTTCGCCGATGGGCAGTCCGTAGATACGGCATCGAATACCGCATCCTACGACCTCACCTTCGATACTGCCGCGCTTCCTTTGGAATACACAGCCTATCTTTTGGGACATAGTATCGAGAACGGCGTGATGAAGGCGGGCAAGGACGATGTCGCTCCGTACTTCGCCGTGCTCTTTCAGTCGGATAAGCGCAACGGCAAGAAGAGATACACCAAATTCTACAAAGTCCAATTCACGGAACCCTCGGAGAGCGGCAACTCGAAGCAGGAGAGCATTCAGTTCGACACGCCGACGCTGACGGCAAAGGCGATCTACCGACTCTCGGACGGGCTGTCCTACGCCAAGGCAGATGAGGAGGCGGCGGGCTTTGCCGCTGAGACTGGAACGAAGTGGTACGAGCAGGTCTGAGGGAGGTCACAATGAAAACACCAATACTGCATATTGCGGGCAGGGAGATCACGCCGCATCCTCCGAAGATGAAGGTATGGCGCGAGTTCCTTGCTTTTTTTGATGCAGAGAAACAGGACATGGATCTTGAGACGTTCTTGGACGAGCACGTCCGACTGATCGTCCTCGGCTTCGGACGGGAGGAAGTGACGAAGGAAGTCATCGACGAAAACGTAGAAGTTGCGGACATTGTGCCGCTCACCCGTGCGCTTTTCCGATGGATTCAGTCGCTGACGTTTTCCAAACTGGTGAACCTCCCAAACGAGGAGACGGGGAAAGAGGCGTAGTTCTTTCTCCGTACCGGAACTTACTGCGTTACTACGAGCGGCTGCAGTCCGCCTATGGGTGGACGATGCAGGAGATTGACGGGCACGAGATTGCATTTCTGCTCGATCAGCTTGTTGTAAAGGCGATCTGCGAAGAAAGATTGTCCGAGCGATTTATTGACGACGTGATGTAGGGAGGGAGATGGAGTGGCAAAGCGCGGACAGAAGATTGATGAACTCTATCTCGACATCGGTCTCAACATCGCACAGCTGCAACTAGATTTCGACACGGCGGGCAAGACCGTCTCAGATTCCATCGCACGCCTGAACAACAAGGCAAACAACATCCATCTGAAACTGGATGCCGATCTTGCCAAACTCGACGGTGTGGGGACGGAACTGGATAAGATCAAGGTGCGTCATCAGGCGATTAACCGAGAACTCGACATTCAGCGGCAAAAGGAACAGATTCTTGCCGCTGTCCTCCAATCCGCAAAGAAGAATGACGGCGTGGATAGTGCGTCCTATCGGCGTGCCGAGAACAATCTCCTGCGTCAGCAGAGAACCGTTGCCCAGACAGAAGCGGAAGTCCGAAAGCTCAACACGCGCCTCAAGGAGAGTGCGGTTCTCTCCGGCACGCTTGGCGGGCACATTTCCGCAGGAATGACGGCGGCACAGGCGGGAGTCAGGAATCTCACGAGTGGATTCAACGTCCTCTCTGCAAAGATGGCCGCTGTTATGGCTGTTGCGGCAACAGGTGCAGGACTGTTCAACATCACGAAAGATGCGATGCTTGCGGGCGAGAACGTCTATAAACTTACACAGCGGCTTCATGTGTCCGCGGGAGAGGCGGCGACGCTCAATCGGGTGTTTCAGCTTGCGGATACGGACATCAAGAGCATTATTCCACTGATCGCTCGTTTGGACAAACAGGTGGGATCTGCGGGAGAGAGCGGCAACGATACCGTCCGCGCCCTTTCACGTTTCGGAATTGAGCTCAAAGACCAGCAGGGCAATCTCCTGCCTCTGAACGAGCAGCTGGCGCAGCTTGCCAAGGGATACAAGACGGCAAGCGAAGCGGGAATGGAGGAAGCGTATACCGCCGAGGTGCTCGGTGCGCGTGGTGCGGCTCTCATCCCGATTCTAGAGCAGTATGACGATCTGATGACTATTTCTTCTCGCGTCAAGACCACGGGACTGCTTGACCCAGAGCAGGCGCATGAGACCTATCTCAAGTGGCGTGCGATGGAGATGGAAGCGGGACAGCTGAAACTTGCGCTTGGTGCGGCACTGCTTCCTGTCGCCGAGGAACTCATGCCCGAGATCAATGACGGCTTTGAATCTCTGGTTGAAATGATCCGCGACAACAAGGACGAGATCAAGGATGCCGTGCTCGGATGGGGCGAAGCTCTCAAGACCGTCGCAGAGCTCGCGGGCTTTGTCGGAGAACAGATTCACAAGGTCAATAAACACGCCGAGGCAAACAGCTGGCTTGTGAAAAATCACCCCGTGGCATCTCCGCTGATTGCTGTTCCGTTCCTCGGCGGCAGCGTTCTCGATGCTCTCTACGGGGACGAATACAAGCAATACCAAGAACAGCAGAAAATCGCCAAAGAGAAAGCGGCGGCAGAGGAGAAGGCGCGTGCCGAAGCGGAGAAGAATGCCAAGGCACAGGAGCAGAATGCCAAAGCTGCAAAAATCCGTGCGGCGGCAGAGAAAGATGCCGTGAAAACGGTCAGCGAATCTGCAAAGGCGACCGCACAACTGACGGACAGTTTATATACACTGACGCATACGGACATCCAGAACAGCCTTCACAGTCTGGATCGCGAATCCTTCGATTTCTTCCAGAAAGGCGCAGATCCGCATCTGATCGACGAATACCGTCTGGCGAAGGAAGCGAAGATATATTCCGACTTTCAGCGCGACGTTGTGGACAAGGCGAATGCGCTCTACAAGACCGATTTGCAAAACAAACTGGACTCCATCGCCCGTGAAGCCGATGCCTTCCACCAAAAGGGCTTGGACGAACTCCAAACACAGGCGTGGCTCAGTGAGAGCAAGGCGCGTGTCATGGAGCAGTGGGAGCGAGACGTTGCTTCCAATATTGACTCCATCTGGAAAACCGAGCTTGAAAACCGCCTTGCAGAGATAGAGCGCGAGAAGGATGCGTGGGTACAGAAGGGACTGGACGAGGTCGAGGCAACACGCTGGGCGGAGAAGCAGAAGCTCGATGCCAAACGCAACGCTGCTCTGGAAGTCCTCCGCTCCCAGAAAGAGGAACTGCAGGTGTTCAAGAAATCCGGGCAAGTTGGGTTGATGGAGTACCTTCGCAAGAAGAACAAGTTTACGGCAGAGGATCTGGGGCTGACACCGGAGCTTCTCCAACAGTTTCAGTCCGGGCGCAAATGGGCGATGGAGAATCTCCTGCCGAATTTCGCTCCCGAGAAGCGTGAGGACAGCTCCCGCATCCGTGTGAATGGGCAGGAGTTCTCCTATGCGGGGATGATGTCGGAACTCGGGCGGCAGGTGCAAGGCGTTTCTTCCGCATCTGACGCGCGGAACAGCGGTCAGACTGCTCCATCCATGACAGACAACCGTCAGATTCACATACAGGTGCAAATCGAGAACGCCGTCACGGAGGACAACGAGGGAATGCGTATGCTTGCCGATCACGTCGCCGACCGCATTCGCCCCGCCGTTGAAAATGCCCTTGGAGGTGATTCCAATTCATATTCACATTGGTGAGGTACGGACATTATCCGTTGAAAACTGGCAGACCGTTCCCGACGATCGTCAGCAAATCATCGAAATTGTCGGCGGCGCGGTCGTGCAGGATTTCGGACACATCACGGAGGGCGACCGTATTTCCTGTACGGTCACAATCACTGCCGCCGACTGGGAAAAGATCAAGAGCTACTGGGACAGCCGGGCAAGGGTGTCCGTGACCGATGAGGGCGGGAACATCCTGCCCTCTATGCGTGTCGTGGTGAAATCCTACGAGTATATGGCTCATTTTCCGAAGGTATATAAACTGTCTCTGGAATTTTGGAGGGTGTGATAATGGCAGAACTGCTGCATATCTATATGAACAATCCGACTGAGGGCGGCAAGGACGGGACGGAGGTGAGCTCAGGCACGGAACTTGCACCGATCTCCGTTTTGCTCGATGCGGGCAAGGGCGAAGAGAAAGCCGTCAAATGTGCAGTACGCTGCGAGAGCGGCTTCCATATCGACGGAACACTTACGGTCAAGTTCGTCGGTGATCATGCGGACAAGTGGAAAGCCGCGACGGATAACAAATACACTGCCGAAACGGCATTGGAGTCTGCCGAGTGGAAAGACAGTATCTCATTATCCAATATTGCCGATAAGAATACGATTTTCTGGGTCAAGGCTCTGAGTACGACAGATGAGCCGCCACAGCAGGATTCGAGTGTGGACATTCAGGCAGAGGGGCTGCTTGTGTCGGACTGAGGAGGTTCGTATGGCTTTCAAATACATCAATCCAGGCTATGCGGAGCTGCTCTCAGTTCGTGGCGGCACGACGGTAACAGGGGAGCAGTACAGCAAAACAGGCATATCCTTCTGGCAGCCGACCAGTGACAAAGGGCTGACGATTTCAGAATTCCCTGCAGAGCTTTACGGGAAACTGGATCTGTACTTCAAAGCACCGGAGAATGCAGACCGTGCCAAACTTACCCTTGCAATTGGTGGCTACATCATCGTTAGTGCGGAAACGTCCTGGAGCAGGTGGCGCATGAAGGGAGACAACAATAACGATACCATTGCCACTTCCGACAGCATTCGCGTAAATGCAGTCAATACCTTGTGGTTCCACGTCAAACCGGGGCAGAACAATGACGGTATCTTTCGGGCACTCCTGAACGAACGCGAGGTTTATAACAAGCAGGACTGCTCTTTTTGGTACGCCTACAGTTCCAGTGAAAAGACCATTACGGTTTACAGTAGAACCGAGGACATTCTCGTCTCGAACCTCATCCTCTCGGATGAGGAAATCAGCCCACGGGAGCAGGTTATCATGCTGCCCGTCCAAGCGACACAGACGGATATGACCGATTGCGGTGATGGAAGCTATGAGGCGACGGCTACGAATCAGGAGATTCTGCAATCTGTGGATACCGCATCACTTATTACGCAGTATGGCGCAGACTCGCGTGTGACGGGGATTTCCCTCATCGGGAATCCTGCCTACCGCACGGCAGAAGGGCTGTGTGCTTTGACGGCGATTGAAAAGAGCGGTGGGACGGTCACTGAATATGGAAGGCATATCGTCGAGCAGAATCTAACTTCCACCGTTATGGACACGCGCACTGTCTCCATGACGATTGCAGAACTCACGGGGCGGCAGTTCGGATGGAGAGCGGGAACATGAGCATCAAGCTGAAACCTGGCATTTGTATTGCGTGGCTGCCGTTCGGGCGCATTCACATCAAGTCTGTTATATATGCCACGGTGATTCCCGTATTTCGTCAGCCCGTGCAGGTCAGCGGAGATACGTCATGTGAAGTCACGTCATCCTGTTCTGTTCATGCAGATACCCTGCGCGATATTCGGATCGTCAAGAAAATTACGGTAACGAGCGACACAGAGCGGCGCATTGGTCGCTGTGGTACGGTTCTCGTAGATACGAAGCGAACTCTTGTCAAACAGTCGCGGATTCTTGCAGATACGAGGATAGAGATTCCTCATACACTGACCTATGCAGAGTTCAGAGAGCGCGGCATTCGCGCCTTCTCCGTGACGCTCGGCGAACTCAGTCTCTCGGATAACATTCAACTCGAAACGGTGAATCCTCTCTCCATTGGCGCGACTGTAGAGGGGCGGGTGATGGACTATGCCTTTCGCTTTCTCGTGGAGGAAACGAGTCAGCGCGGAATCGTGCAGTCTGTCAAGGGAACGTACAGTAAAGACACACTCCTCTACACGCCCATCCATATCTACGTCGAGCGGGCGAAGGTCTCGCGCTATGCGGCGGAAATTGCATCGGCACTCGGGCTTCGGCTTCATCGTCTGACCGATGATTTCACACCGTCGCAGAACTTCGAGGGGAGTGGAATGACGTATCATGACTTTATCTCCGCACTCTTCGGATGGACGGCAAAACTGCCGCAGTGTCAGATCAATGTGTTCATACGGGGCGACACGCTCCATATCATTCAGCGTGGCATGGAGGAATCCGTGGTGGATATTACGAACTGGCCGCACGCGCAGCCGACCATCGAGCGGAAACTCGTGCGCTCTATCTGGCACAGCTCTCACAACGATTCTAGCGGAGCGCACAACGAGGAGGACAGCGTGCCTGTTCCTTTCACCGGCACGATTTCCTTCAAAGAGATCAGCCGAACCTACTCCAACGGCTTTCTCATGCGCGAGACGAATGAGAACGGCTACAGCACCTATTCCTATGATGGGGAATATCTCGCCGAAAAGCGCACGCACAACGTGGACGGTTCGACAAGCCGCACGGATTACGCATACGCCTCCACGGGGCGCGACGTGTATCTCTTTAAGGAATGGGAGCGTACAACAGAATCCGTCAATGATGGAAAGAAGCACACGGAATATGACTGGGAGGATTGGAGCAACGAGAAGGGAACGGAGCGCATTACCTACCACGCGCCGCTCGGCTATGGCTGGTATGCAACCACGGTTTATGTCGATGGCGCATTGGAGGGGAGCAACTTGTCGCAGGGGAAGCCCGGCGGCAAGGCAAGTCAGTTCACCGTCGAGCAGTCGAATCTCAGCCTTGGTGCTCATTACGCCAGTGACGATGAGCTTCCGTACTCCTCGCTCATTGACACTGAGTTTCCCGTTGTGGGCGCAGATTATCTGCGTGTCTTGACACGAGAGATCGAATGGCTCAATCGCAAGACGCAGGAGACGGTCACGGTGGAGATTCGCGCACGGATTCGTAGCGGCGTTCCGGATATTGACCACATTGTCGATTTCACCGAGCGCATCCGTTTTGAGGGATACGAGTATTTCCTTCAGTCCAATACGGTGGAACTCACGCCGCGTCTTTTGCGGCAGACAATCAAGATGGTGAGGTGGTACGGATGAACGGTGTTCTGGGGCTTGCAGCGGCGATACGGGCAGGGATAAAGAACTCGAAGGTGGCTGAATCACAGGCACAAAGGGGAATTATCCGTAACGGGCGCGTCCATATCGGGGAGCGGTCGTATCCTTTCCGTGCGGTAGTGGACTGTAACACCAGTGACGGCAGTCTTGTGTGGGTGCAGATTTCAAAGGGTGGTACCGCTGTAATCGTGGGAGCGTGATGTATATGCACAGGGCGAGGGTGAAAGCTGTGAGCGGGAATCGGGTGCTTGCGGATGGCGTATGGCTTACCTGCATTGGGAACCGCTCCGTTCAGGAAGGAGAATGGATCTGGACGGACGGGCGCTGCGTCTACGGGCATGAAGCTGAGGGTGGCAGCAGCTACATTCCAACGAATGCACTTTCCGGCATACCGCTCCTCCAAATAAAGTGGAAGGATCATAAAAACCAGATGCTCCATTTGTACTACACAAAAGGAAAGATTCATCCGCTCGGCTTTTCCCAAGAGGACATATGGATGGTCAACAGCAGCCGCTACTTCGCGTATGTCTCGGGCTATGGAATGCTTGATGCCGAAATGGATGAGCAAGGGAATCTCTATACCCTCGAAGCAGTGAATGTTCTCGTGTTCCCGCTCATCGGGGCAGATCAGCGTGACAGTGTTCTTTCTGTCAAACGCAACGGAGAGATCATCGCCGCATACGATCTTGTGCCGATGTTTGGTGCTCCCGCCGTATCTGGTCCCACTGACCTCTATAGCTGCCAAACCGTAGGCGGACGGGTGGATAAAGCTGGGAACTTCAAAGTGATGATATGGCACTCTATATCAGAGCATGGGGGAGACGGAAGCCGTGTCAGCACAGACCGTTATGTGTTCTTCGACGGTCAGAACATGGAACCTTGGATGGAGAAAACCAAAACAACGTCAAGAGACACTGTTACAGGGGAATCCCATACTTCGGAAAGCAGATGGAGCGCACCGGATTACAGCATCCGCTATCCAATCCATGACGGAATGTATATGCGCTTTCCTGCAAATCTTGATTATCTTACCCTTGGGAAAAAGTACATTTCAAAGATTTACAGTGCAAAGGATGAGCTGCTCATGGAACTGGAAACGAATCCGACTGCCCGTACAAGCCTCTGCCCACTGGGACAGGGGAAATATCTTGTCAGCACAGGCTCGCCCTTATATTTATGGAAAGACGGTCAGCTTACAGAGCTTCTGCGCGGATGCTATAACTACCGTCTGCGCAGGATGAGCAATCTCAATAAATGGAAGAAAGCAGGGGGTGTCTGATATGGATCAGATTTTAACCATACGTCTGTATGCGGCGGGCATTGGCATCGTGGTCGGGGAGTTCCTCGGCAGCTTTGACGATCTGCTCTATGCCCTCGTCGCATTTGTTGCGACGGACTACATCACGGGAGTTCTCCGTGCGATTGTGGAAAAGAAACTGTCGAGCGCCATCGGCTTTAAGGGGATCTGCAAGAAGGTCTGCATCTTTACTCTTGTGGGTGTGGCGAATGTCCTCGATACCCACATTATCGGCAGCGGATGCGTCCTGCGCTCTGCCGTGATCTTCTTCTACATCTCGAATGAAGGAATCTCCATCATCGAGAACGCAGCGCGGATGGGGCTTCCCGTCCCACAGAAATTGCAGGATATGATGCACAGCCTCAGAGATAAATAACTGCTTTAACCTCAATGCCCGGCGGCTTATCGTCGGGTTATTTTTATGCCCCAAAAGGTGACCACAAGAGCCGTTTTTGTCCGCTGTTCCATGAAGGGAGATGTTGAAATGAGCAAGGAAGAAGGACTTCGGGAAATGACGTATCAGATGGTGATGCGTGCTTCATGGAAAATGCTGCAGAGCGGGCTTTTGTCAGAGGACGAGTATCTTGCGTTTGAAGCGAAAATGCGCGAGAAATATCGTCCCGTCATCGGGCTTCTATTTTCAGATATTGACTTGCTATCGTGCGGATAGTACGGGAATATGGGAGTGGAAAGGAGGGACTAGCATGAAGATACGACGGGTTCAACCAAGCACTGTATTGCAGAAAAAGCTGCGTGTGGCTGCTTATGCGCGCGTTTCTGTGGATACGCTTCACCACTCCCTTGCGGCGCAGGTCAGTTACTACAGTGCTCTCATCCAAAACAATCCTGCGTGGGAATATGCCGGCGTGTACGCAGACGAAGGAATCACAGGGACAAGCACTACACACCGAGATGAGTTCAAGCGACTGATCGCCGACTGCAACGCCGGGAAGATTGATTTGGTGCTCGTCAAAAGCATCAGCCGTTTTGCCAGAGATACCGTGGATTGCCTTCATACCGTTCGACGACTGAAAGAGAAGGGGATTGCCGTCCGCTTTGAGCGCGAGAACATTGATTCCACATCCGAGGACGGAGAACTCCTCTTGACGCTGCTCGCATCTTTTGCGCAGGAAGAGAGCAGAAGCATTGGTGACAACATTCGGTGGGGCGTGCGGCGACGGTTCGCAGAGGGGATTCCGAACGGACATAAAGCACCGTACGGCTACACATGGGACGGAGAGATGTTTCGCATTGTTCCTGCCGAGGGCAAGGTCGTCAAGGAGATTTACCGAAGATACCTTGCCGGGGAATCTGCCTATGCCATCGCAAATAGTCTCGCAGAGCATGGAATTATGGGACGGCAGGGGAGACCCATCGAGCAGACCACGGTAAAGGACATCCTCTCAAATTGCTCCTACACGGGCACGATGGCGTTGCAGAAGAACTACATCACAGAAGGTCATATCCGCAAGCGGAATAAAGGGGAACTTCCCATGTATCTGGTGGAGGGGACGTTCGAGCCTCTGGTGTCAAAGACAGACTTCGATAAGGCGCAGGAGATACGGAAACGGAGAGCCGAACGGGCTGTGAATCGGAATCCTGTACGGATGCCATTCTCGGGAATAGTAAAATGCGGATGCTGCGGAGGCGGCTTCAGCAGAAGAACCGCCGGGAAGTACAGACGATGGGGCTGCAACACAAGAGAGCGGAAAGGTAGCACTGCTTGCGATAGCCGTCCGATCAAGGAAGAGGAGCTTGTGGCTGCGGTTAGAACCGTCATGGAGAAGGATGATTTCGATACCGCTGAACTCAGGCGCAAAGTCTCTAAGATCGTCATTCACAATGACTGTGTGGAATTTCACCTAATCAACGGTCACATAAAAAAGACTGCTCGCATCTACAACGGGCAGCGTGGCAGCAATCCATTCACGAATAAAGTGTACTGCGCTTCCTGCGGCAGCAAGTGTGAGCGCGATACATGGACGAAGGGAGCAAAAGTATGGTCTTGCAGTCAGCCACGCACGAAATGCCAACTGAGGAGATTGCCAGAATCCAAACTAAAGGAAGCGGCAGAATCCTTGCTCGGCGATGGCTACGAGGGCAAGATTGTGCAGAACGTCGAGCGGATTGTCATATCCGATGATGAGGTCATATTTCAACTCAAAGAAGGAGGCGCGTACCGATGGCAAAGACAGTGCGGGTAATCCCTGCAAGTCCTAAAATCTTTCGGTCGGAGGTTACGGCAGAACCAAGGCGGCGCAGAACAGCAGGGTATGCCAGAGTTTCGACCGACCATGAAGAACAGGCTTCCAGTTATGAAATGCAGATGGCACACTACAAGAACTACATCGAGAGCCGTGCAGACTGGGATTTCGTCGGCATGTATTCGGATGAGGGGATAAGTGGAACCAACACAAAGAAGCGTGACGGCTTCAACCAGATGATCGAGGATGCCCTTGCCGGCAAGATTGACCTCATCATCACCAAGTCCGTCAGCCGCTTTGCGCGGAATACCGTGGATTCTCTGCAGAATGTCCGCAAACTCAAGGAAAACGGTGTAGAGATTTACTTTGAAAAAGAGAACATATGGACATTTGATTCGCGTGGAGAACTCCTTATCACGATTATGTCGAGCCTAGCGCAGGAGGAGAGCCGCAGCATCTCGGAAAACACCACATGGGGCAAGCGCAAGCAGTTCGCCGAGGGCAAGACCAGTGTGGGCTACAGTGCCTTTCTCGGCTATGACAAGGATTTCAAAATCAACGAGGAACAGGCGCAAGTGGTGAAGCTCATCTACAAGCTATTCGTCGGTGGACGCTCCTTCTACGCCATTACCAAGGAACTGGAGAAGCGCGGCCTCAAATCCCCATCGGGAAAGGACAAGTGGTACATTTCCACAGTGCGCTCCATCCTCACCAACGAGAAGTACCGTGGCGATGCGCTGATCCAGAAAGAGTATACGGCGGACTTCCTCGATAAGACGCGACGGAAGAATACGGGTGAGATTCCGCAGTACTATGTGGAGGAACATCACGAGGCGATTATTCCGCCGGACTTGTTTGATTTCGTCCAGTCGGAGATAAAGCGTAGAGAGCAGAACGGCAAACATAGCGGCGTGAGCATCTTCGCGAATAAAATCAAATGCGGCAGCTGCGGCGGGTACTACGGTGCGAAGGTCTGGCACTCCACGGACAAGTACCGCAGGGTGATCTATCGCTGCAACAAGAAATATGCCCACAAAGGGAAGCCATGCAGTACGAGGCATCTGACGGAGGAGGAAATCAAACGAATTTTCGTCAAGGCACTGAATTCCTTGGTGGAAGTCAAAGAGAACGTGATTGCGGAACTTCAAGCCCTGATCGACAGCGTTTGGCAGACAGAGGAGATGATAGAGGAGCGTGGTAGGGTAGAGCAGGAACTCGCTGTTTTGGCAGAACGCCTTGAAACACTGATTCGAGAGAATGCACGGGTGGCACAGGATCAGACAGTGTATCTGAAACAGGAAAATGAGATTCGCGCACGCTACATGGAAAAGCAGGCGTATTTGGAGAGGTTGGATGACCAAATTGCCGAGAGGGAGAGCAAGAGGAACATCTTGGAGGGCATGATTCAAGCGGTATGTGGTATTAGTGGGGAGCAGGTTGAGTTCGATGAGGAGCTATGGTGCGGACTGCTCGATCACATTGTGGTTAAGGAGGGCGGAGCGGCAGTCGTTGTTTTCAAGGGCGGGATTGAGACTGCAGTTTAGGGATGAAGATATAAATTCAAGAGATCACCTTTCACGCAAAAGATTCCATCACGCAGAAGATTCTATTTACCAGAATCAGCCTCGCAACAGACGCAGCAAAAAGGACGACCTTTCAGTCGCCCTAAGAAAGATGCCCTTCAATCATCAGTATGGGGCAGCAAGACTCAAATCGTCACCGTTCCACTGTGTTCCATATCGACGGTCACTGTCGCAGTGGGAAATGTGATCTCGTAGACAATGAGTGCGTCACCGACCGCAGCAATTGTTTCGTCGTAGCCCGGAATCTTTGCTGTGAAGGTATCGGCGAGGTCGAAGATACTGCGCTTGCTCTTCGCGGCAGTGCCAACGGCACGGACGTGTGCCGTTCCCCCGTCATGAGGGATCGTGGTGAACGAAACTGTATGGTTTGCGTCGATTTCACCAACCTTTGCATTGTCTGGAAAGGTTGCGAAGTAGACGAGCTTTTTCTCCTCTGCATAGACAAAATTAACAATGCGCACATGGGGTGTATTGTCCACCGATGTTGCAAGTGCGAGGTCTTGATGTGCTGCCATCAGGCGCAGAAATTCGTTACTCAGGTTCATATTCATACTCCTTTTCTTTGTGTAATAGTTGTAGTATAGTATAAAAAGGTGTCAATTTGCGGCACCTTTATGGAGGATGTATATGAATAAATCCGAGCGTCTGAACGATATGATACGTTATCTTTCGGGAAAGAACTCTTTTCGACTGCGTGATCTGATGGAGCGATACAGTATTTCGCGCAGCTCCGCTCTGCGCGATGTGCGTGCACTTGAGGAGTTGGGACTGCCAATTTTCACACGCGTAGGACGCGGTGGGTCATATGGGATTCTACCGAATCATCTACTTACGCCGATCCTTTTTACAGTAGATGAAATGTATGCGCTCTACGTTGCCATGCGTACGCTCGACTCATATCAGACCACACCGTTTCATCTGGATGTGGTGCGTCTGCGGGAGAAATTTGAGGAGTGCGCCCCTCTCCACAGGACATCCCTGCATCGTATCGCGGATATTTTACGCCTTGATGTAACGAAGCACGCGAATGAGAGTGCATGTTTGCGGGATATTTTACAGTTTGCTGTAAAGGAGCAGCCCTGCGTGATTTATTATCAAAAGAAAGAACTGCGCCGCTATACAGTGCAGTTCTTCGAGATTCGCGCAGCGTATGGGCAGTGGTATGGGACGGCACACGATTTCGAGATGGGGCAGGCGCGTGTCTTTCGGTGTGACCGCATCACTGCGGTGGAGGAGTGTATGGATGTGGCGGGGATGCCTCTCTCGTCCTTTGCACGCCCCTCAGAGGAACTTTATCGCCGTGCAGATGCTCTCTCCTTTGTTGTCGAAATTACAGCAAAAGGACGAGATTTTTTTTATAAAGAACACTATCCGTCCATGCGACTTGTGGAGGAGAATGGGCGGTACTATATCCATGGATTTTACAATGTGGGCGAGGAGGAGTTTATCGCGGATTACTTTATCCACTATGGAGATGAAGTTCAAACGGTCAAGTCTATGGCACTCAGAGAGGTGATCCGTACACGGCTACGTACGTTGACGATGCATTATAAGGAGATGGCTTAATTACTCATCGACTTCATTTTGATTATGTGCAGAACCTCCCGCATAGGGAAACTGTGGCAGGCACAAACGAAATGCGAAGGTCTCGCGATCAACGATACCGATTGTCTGGTCGCTATCGTATAGGGCGAGAAGGAACTCTGCCATTTGGTTGCTTGTGTGATAGGTGCCGAACGCCTTGTCATAGTCATAGGCGGCGTTGTTGTTCGCGACTGCGCCGAACTCGGTCTGCGTTGCAGCGGGGGCAAGGAGCTTTGCACGGAGCTTCGCGCCGCGTGCTATGAGTTCATGTGCGAGTCCCTCGGTGAATGCACTGACATAGAATTTTGTCGCGCAGTAGGTGACAGCAGTTGGGACAATGGTGTAGCCGCCGACGGAGGAAATGTTGATCAGCTGCGTATCTTCTATCTCAGCGAAGTCTCGTACGAAGAGTGTGGAAAAGACGGTCAGTGCCTCGATGTTTAGATGAAGCATTTGTCTGATTTTGTCAAGGTCGGATGTGTCGACTGCGCCATAGCTTCCAAAGCCCGCATTGTTGATCCATGTCCCAATAGGTAAGGCTTTTATTGTATCATAGACTTGTGTGACGTTCTCGACAGAAGAGAGATCGGCAGTTTTGATAACGATGTCCAGTGCCGGATGTGCGGCAAGAATCTCTTCCTTTAGGGCATTTAGTCGCTCTGTGCGCCGTGCAATAAGGATGAGGTTGTGTCCGCGCTCAGCGAATGCTTTTGCTGTCGCCGCTCCGATGCCGGAGCTTGCTCCTGTGATGACGGTGTATCTGTTGTTTTGTTTGCTCATGATGAAATCCTCCTTCTGGCACTACTTTATAATGTAGAGTATACTCTATGTCAAGGAGGAGATTTTATGGAATATAGCATTGGTGAATTCTCCCGGAAAACGGGTCTTGGCATTCATACACTGCGCTACTATGAGCATGAGGGACTGCTCCTGCCGGAGCGTACGGTGGCGAATCGGCGGTGCTACTCTGAACGAGATGTTGCGTGGGCAGCATTCATCCTGCGACTCAAGGAGACGGGGATGCCAATTCGGGAGATTCGGCGCTATGCCGCATTGCGGGCAGAGGGCGATGGCACCCTTTCGGTGCGGATGGAAATGCTCACAGCGCATCGCGCCAATCTTGCGGCAGAGGTGGAGAAGCTGCACGCACATATGGAGGCACTCGATAATAAGATTGCATTTTATCGCGCGGAAATTGCGGAGCGTGGTAAAGGATGATTTGATGCGGAGTGATCTATGTTATACAATCTGTACCAAAAATGTTACAGTGATACATGGTTAGCCTAATACGTTTTTGAAAAAGCTTTGGTAAAGACATATTTTCTGTGTTATGTCTTTTTAAGGAAGTTAGTCATGAGGGGGAAGCGAAATGCTTATAGCGTATTTAGATATTTTAGGATTTTCCAGACTCATAAAGCAAGATATGGCTAAGGTTAATGATGTATTATGTATAGTTCAGGATAGAATGAAAACAGCGTTTATGGACGATAAACTCCATCCTCAAGAGGAGTTTGAAAAACATAATCCGAAAGAAAGTTGGGCGCTTTCAGAAAGAAGTAGATTTAGTACATTTGACTATTTCATTAGCGCCAGTGATTCGATTGTGATTATTTCCAAAAACGATACTCCTTTGTTCATGAGAAATCTCTCATATTTTATGGCTACAGTATTTATGTTATCCGCTAAGTCTTTTCAAAAAAAATTTTTAGATATGGAGTGCGTGGATTCAGAGCGTTTTATTGATTATGATGGAATTGATTTTCACCCGCATAAAGCTGAACCTATTTTATTTCGAGGAGGCATTGCACAAGGTGAACGCGAGAATATATGTATTTCTGAGATAAGAAATATTATTGACAAAAAACTAGAAAGAGCTTGGAATATAAGTGGCGAAACTTTTCTTAAAGCTGTTAAAGCGGAATCAAGAGGGAAGGGACCACGCCTGTTTTGTGATAAAAGCATAACGGAATGGGTAAACAAGCTGCCAACTCATGAGACAGAAGATTTACGGAAAATACTTCGTAGAGTAGGAGAGGGGGATGAAGAGTCCTGTGAATTAGTCTGGACAATAGATGCTTGTGAATCAAATTTTGGTTCAACGAGGGGAACGTCTATTAGTAATCTTGAAGATAATGCTACTAGAGCTATAAGGGATAATCTATTCCCACCTGCAAAAAACTTATGTGAGGCGGCTCGTAAGCTTTATGATGAGGAGGTTTTTATACACTATAAGGAGTTTATGTATTTAACCGTGAATGGAATACTGCAGTATTCTAAAAAAAATAATTTGACTAATATTAAAGAGGTAGAAAAAAATCTACTTAAAGAAATGGAAAATATTGGCTTAAAACTAGAAAAATATATCTTCATGAGTGAATAATGCCTCATTAATGAGAAGATTCCATTCGCCCTACTTAGCGTTTGGAATCTCTTTTTTCTTTGCAAAGAATCATTAGGCAACATACCCTCTCTTGTGTTATAATTTTCTTATATTTGAAACGTAGGAGGGAATGCCGTTGTTTGCAAAGACTTATGGTGCGACGACCCTCGGGATAGATGGACGGATTATCGACGTTGAGGTGGATGTGTCACCGGGGCTGCCGGGGTTTGAGCTGGTGGGGCTTCCCGATACGTCGGTGAAGGAGTCGAAGGAGCGTGTACGCACTGCAATCCGCAACTCGGGCATCCAGCTGCGGCAGGAGAGGGTGACGGTGAATCTTGCACCCGCCGATGTGCGAAAGGACAGTTCGGGGCTTGATCTGCCGATTGCGGTTGGACTCCTTGCATCCTACGGCATGGTTCCCGAGGCGGCGGTGCAGAGAGCACTTTTCTCTGCAGAGCTTTCTCTCGATGGAAACTGCCGTCCGATCAGTGGTATTCTCCCAATGGCGATTACGGCGCGGGAGCATGGGCTGACGGAGTTCTACGTTGCTCCGTCCATTGCGGTGGAGAATTTCATCTGACAACATTTCTATTTTTGTATACTTCCTAGACATGACGAATCCCTACTGTTGTAATTTTTATTTTACAACAGTAGGGATCTTTTTTACTGTCCGTTCTCTAGAGAGCTGTCCACTTGACCGAGGAGGAAATGAAACAGATTTTCGTCAAGGCACTGAACTCCTTGATGGAAGTCAAAGAGAACGTGATCGCAGAACTCCGTTCCCTGATTGATAGCGTTTGCCAGATGGAGGAGCTGATAGAGGAGCGCAGTATGGTAGAGCAAGACTTAGGCAATTTGGCAGAAAGGATTGAAAAACTGATTCGCGAGAATGCACTGGTGGCACAGGACCAGACGGCATATCTGAAACAGGAAAATGAGATTCGCGCACTCTATGTGGAAAAGCAGGGACATTTGGAGCAGTTGGACGAGCAAATTACCGAGAGGGAGAGTAAGAGAAACGCTTTGGAGAGCATGATTCAAGTGCTATGTGGTATCAACGAGGAGCAGGTTGCGTTTGACGAGGAGCTATGGGGCGGGGTGCTCGATCACATTATGGTCAAGGAGGATGGTGTGGCAGTTGTTGTTTTCAAGGGTGGGATTGAGAGCGGCGTTGATGGATGTAGAGGTTTGTTCTATTTAAGGAAATAAAGCGGATGAAGATCGGTACTCTATAGGGGGACATTGGCAGGGAAAAGATGCGCTGAGAGAAGTTGGACTACAGTTATCAGCGTTTCTTACAATACAGTCAACAAATTAATTAAGAAGTGTTATCCTTAAAGCTTTTCGAGTTGTTTTAAATGATCTTGCACTAATGTGTGTGAATACATTTTAGGTTGATCGGAATCACGAACAATTCGCCATAGGATAGCAGCTGCCTTTAATTTTGATTTGAACTTGTCATTTATGGGATCAGCGCAGAAATCTTTTAAGAAGCGGTTCCATTCGCATACAGAAGAATCATACTTTGCATACGTCGATATCCCCTTATATACATTCAACATGTCCTGTATAGTAAACGATGTGTCGTGATCCGCTTTCACCTTTCGCCATGCGGTCGCCATATCTGCTGTAAATTTAAAGGGAGAAACCCTCGTCAGATTTGAGAAATATGTTCTAAACTTTGTGTTGAACGAAAAGTTGCAAGCAAGTAATGGTGTGTCCAAGGAAATCGCTCCAGATGACATCATCTGCTCTTTTTGGGGAGTGGCTTTGACTATGTTCCCTTTAAAGTATTCTGCAATGTTGTGATTGAGATCTTTTTTTACCCCCCTGTGTGCAATTCCAAGCTTTTTGCAAATCTCTACGAGTTCTGTTCGATACCAATAATATTTTATAAACTCCTCATATGAGCGAATCTCATCAAATGCAGGACGCTGTGTCATAATGACATCTCCTCGTAAATAGCAGGTCAGACGAATAGATGTCTATCATTATATCACATTTATGGTATGATGTTGTATAAATAAAGTTGACAACTTCTCTGCAAGGATTTTAGATAAAGTCAAAGAGGAGAAGGAGAGATCAAAATGGCAACAAACAGACAATACGATCACGAATTTAAGGTGCAGGCAATCAAGCTGGCGCAGGAAATCGGTCAGGCGAAAGCCGCCAAAGAGCTGGGAATTTCCAAGAACACAATGTATACATGGATGCGTGCTCATCGGCTTGGATATTTGGATCTTGGGTGTGGCACGCAAACACCGCAGAGTGCCCTAAGTCTGCACGAGGAACTCGTACAGCTTCGTGCACAACTCAAAGCACAGGAGAAGGAAATTCGACGGCTAAAGAAAGAGAATGACTTTCTGGAGGAAGCAAGCGCTTTTTTCGCCGCGAGCCGTCTGAAGTCAACAAAAACGAACGCATGAAGTTGATTGCGTTCAAGACCTCAGATGGCGCCCTCAAAGGAAATATCAGCTTCTGCTGCAAGATGCTCCATGTCACGAGACAGGGATTTTATCAGTATTTGACGAGCAAAGACCGCCCATGGAAATATCAGGAACTTGCCGACGCCATGATGCAGATTCATGCAGAGGACGAATGCAACGACACCTACGGAAGAATCCGCATGTATCAGGCACTCAAGATCAAACAGCCGGAAGGCGTCCGTATTCCGAGTGAACGAACTGTTTACCGTGTTATGGAAGAGATTGGCTTAAGTCATCGCCCCAATCATAGACCGAACGGTATCACCAAAACAGATCATAAGGCACAGATGTCAGAGGATCTCATGGGGCGCGATTTTACTGCCGACACACCTCTTTCCAAGTGTGTCACTGACATGACAAAGATTCCGGCGTATGACGGAAAACTCTACATTTCAGCACTCTTTGACTGTTATGATGCCAGCGTGCTCGGACTGTCTATGGACACGAACATGAAGGCTTCTCTATGCGTAAGGATGCTGGATAACGCTATGCTCTCCTACCCAAAGCTCAGGGGAGCAATCCTGCACTCGGATCGCGGCAGCCAGTATACGAGTCAGCTGTATCGGGAGGCAATTCATACCTATGGGATTCGTCAAAGCATGAACAGTGCCGGTGGACGCTGTCATGACAATGCGCGCTGTGAGAGTATGTGGGCGCGCATGAAGTCCGAGCTGCTCTATGGACGCTATGACACAAAGAAGATGACAATCGAAGAGTTGAAGGTACTGGTTTGGCGATACTTCATGAGCTATTGGAACAACCGTCGGATTTGTTCAACAAACGGGGGGCTTCCTCCGATGGTGAAGCGGCGTCAGTTCTATGACTCTATTGCCGCAGCTACTTAAGCGTTCATTCCCTTGTGAGAAATTTGTCAACTGTTCTTGACAATATCATGGAAAGAGCTTAAGCGGTGAACAGAAAATCCCCAGTGTGCTAAACTATGCGTAAGCCTGCCAGCCTAAAAATAGTAAAGACACTAGGGAGGAAACAGCATTATGTCGAAACAACAAAATGCCGATACGCATAGTTTAGCACACACAAAGTGGAATTGTAAGTATCACGTTGTGTTTGCACCGAAGTATCGGCGAAAAGTATTCTACGAAGGGAAACGGCTGGAAATCCGGGAGATCCTAAGAAAGCTGTGCGCGTGGAAAGGAGTAGAAATCATAGAAGGAGAAATCTGTCCGGATCATATCCACTTGCTGTTAAGTATCCCGCCGAAGATCAGCATATCGAGCTTTATGGGGTATCTAAAGGGCAAGAGCAGCCTAATGATATTCCAGAAGTATGGAAATATGAAATTTGCCTACCGGAATCGAGAATTTTGGTGCAAAGGGTATTATGTCGATACCGTAGGAAAGAACACCAAGGCGATTAAGGAGTACATAGCTGATCAGCTGAAGAAGGACCGGGAACAGGATCAACTGAGCTTGTTTGACCCGAGAGACCCATTTATGGGTGGCAAGTAACCTGTGCATAGCTGGCAGGCCAATAAAAGGCGTACTTGTACGCCGCCAATTACATAAGGGCTATGTCCGAAAATGAAAAACCACCCGCTATGCGGGTGGATATTTATTATGGGATAAGGAGAGATCGGGCAGATATGGGAAAGATAGAAAAGGGGAGGCGCGCGCCTAAGAACGTGCGCCCTTTCCATGCAGGAAGGGAGTAATATGAAGTGGAGGTTTTTATGTTACACGTACTTCAAAAATTGCAAGATGCATGGGGTGTCAAACTGTCTGTTACCTGCGCTCTGTCTATTGCGTACGAGGAGCACGCACAGATTTTCGGTGCATTCTGTATCCTCGTATTTGCTGACCTCTTCACGAAGTGGCTGTTTCTCTCACGCAAGCGTCTGATTGAACAGGGAATTGCAACGCCGACGATTTTTGCGGCTGCGTATGGGATTCGTGGGGCGATACAGGATGGCTATATCACAAGCAAGGACATGTTAAAAGGGTTCGTGCGTAAAATCCTGACCTATATCGGGATTGTCATCTCAGCGGTGGTACTTGACTTTATGCTGTGCGCGACGGTAATGTATAACGTCGCGGAGTGGTAATGGCGTAAACGACAAGAGGGACAGCGTAACGTGTGCCGTCACTCTACTTTTTTGTTGTCTACAGCTTGTCTACAAAATACCATAATTCGCCCTCTATACTGCTATTTCGTCTTTGTGTGAGAATCTCTGTGTTATTCTTGCGATATCTTGTCATTGTTGGCTTGCTGGAGCGTTACAGTGTTTGATGAATCACTCCTTTGGACGGACGAAATGCCTTTTCTGTTTAAGGTTTACATCGAAATGTCGATATTAAAGGTGAGATCGTAAATAACATCCATTCTGGAATGTAAGGAGGTGTCAGCAATGGTAGAACGAGTTGAACGTGTCATGCGCATTAAGCGCGTCCGCTTCAATAACGATGAGCTCTTTGAGCGCAGAAAAGGGTTTGAAGAGCGAGAAAAGGATGAATCCTTTTCCTCTATCTTTGAAGATGAGGTAGAAAAGAAGAAAAAGAGACAGATGAAGCAGGAGGATTCCGAGACGGCATATCATCTGGAGATCGGGCGTGCAACGCAGTCCCTGTTTTATCAGGGAAAGGCTGACATTTCCGATGCAAAGAGAAAACTGCCTCATGCCGGATGATCTTCATGGCATGCGCCTCGCCTTGGAAGAGGCGAGGCGTGCCTATCAATGCGGAGAGGTCCCCATCGGTGCAGTCATCCTCGATGATGTAGGCAGTGTCATTTCGAGCGGATACAATCTACGTGAGACGGAGCACGATGCCACAGCACATGCAGAGCTGATTGCGATCCGCCGTGCCTGTAAGGCACTAGGGCGTTGGCGACTGACGGGGATGACGCTCTATGTCACCATTGAGCCGTGTCCCATGTGTGCCGGTGCAATCGTGATGAGCCGCATCAGCCGTGTCGTCTACGGGAGCACAGACAGCAAAGCAGGGGCGTGTGAATCCCTGTTCAATATCACAGGATGTCCGGGACTGAACCATCAACCGGATGTGTGTGCCGGGGTATTGGCCGAGGAGTGTGCCGCTCTGCTCAAGAACTTCTTTCGAGAGCGGCGGAAAAG
Organism: Centipeda felix; assembly: GCF_900186465.1. GTDB lineage: Bacteria > Bacillota > Negativicutes > Selenomonadales > Selenomonadaceae > Centipeda > Centipeda felix. The sequence continues at coordinate 60,613 of NZ_LT891957.1, read as the reverse complement.
GGGTTGATTGCGTGCTTGGCAGACAAGCTGAGGCAAATTGCAAGTTTAATTGTCGCAAGGTCTCGTTAAACTTTTAGCGAGTTATATCATCGCAGCATACATATCATTTGCTGACTTATATCCGAAAATCTTGCGCGGATAGTTGTTAACCCAATCTTCGATCCGCTGCAGTTCCTTCGGCTTCAATTTGCTGAAGTCCGTTCCCTTGGGAAGAAACCTGCGCAGCATCCGATTTCCGTTTTCGTTGCTTCCACGCTCCCAGCTGCTGTACGGATGCGCGTAATATNACCTCGCCGCATTTGGCGGCACGCTTCATTCCTTCGCCATCCAAAAACTCTGACCCGTTGTCTGCCGTGATACTCTTGAATACGTGCGTAAAGTCTCCTTTGACGCGCCGCTGCAACCGACGAAGTGCTTGCAGCACCTCTTTTTGGCTCTTGTTCTTTATCAGAACATAGAGTGATTTCCTCGTCTGCCGTTCGACCAATGTTAAAATTACCGGCTTTGTCCCTTTGCGACCGACGACCAAGTCAATCTCCCAATGTCCGAACTCCTCTCTCCGATTCACCGGCTCAGGGCGCTCGTCGATGCTTTTCCCGTCCCGGTTATTCCACGCAACACCGCGCCTGCTGTTTTCTGTCTGTTTACCCTGATTCTTTTTGTATAGGAGGTCGTCGTTTGTGAGTTCGAAAAACAGCTGCTGATCGATATAGTTATACAGGGTCTTGACACAAATGCGGACATCATAGCTCCAGCCGCGTTGACAGAGCTCACCGATAACTGCCGCAGGAGACCATTTTTCTGTTTTGATCTTATGTTCAATGTGTCGAGCAAGCGCGTGGTCTTTATCGATTTTCAGCCCCCGCCCTTTACGAGCAGCGTTTTCCTCGTGTCGTCTTTGTGCTACATCGGCAAGATACACCCACTGCACCTGCAGGTCTCCGCAGGTCTTGATATTCTTCGTCGCAGGTTTGAGCTGTACTGTCATTCCAAGACGCCGCTCCCGCTCAATCGTACGCTTGGAGCAGCCAATGTATGCGGCGATTTCCTGCGGCTTCAACCCGGCCTGGAAATAGGCTTCGATTTTGTACCGATCCCGCTCCGTCAGCTGTTTCCATTTCCCTGTTTTTGTAGTACAATGATTCTGTTCCATTTTGCAGTCTCACTTTCAGTTTCTTTTTGTGTTGTGACTAAAAGTTTAACTGAACCGTTTGCAAAATGGAACTTTTTGCGTCAATTTATTTTACAACTTACGTTGGCAGACAAGCTGAAAAAATAATGCTTGCATTTTCCGATGAAACTTGCTAGAATACATATCGTTGTCGGGATGTGGCGCAGTTTGGTAGCGCGCATCGTTCGGGACGATGAGGCCGCAGGTTCGAACCCTGTCATCCCGACCATTTTTTGTTTAGTGAAGACCAGCCGGTGGGCGGGTCTTTTTCTGTTTATGGGGCGGAGGGCTTTCACGTGACCTACGAAGAGATGAAATGTGCCGAGGAATTGATTGACTTTATTGATACGGCGACTTCGCCATATCATGTGGCAGGCAGGACGTGCAATGCACTGCTCGGGGCACATCTGTCTCCTGAGGAAGGAATTTCTGCGGGGCACAGCTATTATTTTCCCCTGTTTGATACGGGCGGCGTTGTCGTTTCGATTGGCGAGAATGTGCACGGTCCGCTGCGCATTGTCTGTGCCCATACGGATTTTCCATGTCTGCGCGTCAAGCCGCATGCGGTGATGCATGAGCACGGCTATGGCAAGCTCAATGTGGAGGTATACGGCGGGATGATCCGCAGTACGTGGATGGATCGTCCCCTTTCCCTCGCAGGGGCTGTGGCTGTGCGTAGTGCAGATCCTCTTGCTCCGCAGATGCACTGTGTCGATTTTCGCCGCCCGCTGATGATCGTTCCGAATCTTGCGATACACATGAACCGTAAAGTGAATGAGGGAGTGGAGCTGAAGCCGCAGAAGGATCTCCTGCCGCTGCTCTTCCTTGACGGTCGTGAAGAAGGCTCTGACGAGGATAGACTGACTGCACTTCTCGCCGAGGAGCTGAATGCTCCCCCGGAGGAGATCCTGTCCTATGATCTGAATGCCTATCCCTGTGAGTGCGGCTGCCTGCTGGGAGCGGACAATGCGTTTCTGTCGGCGCCGCGCCTCGATAATCTGTCCTCGGTCAAGGCATGTCTCGATGCTGTGAATGACTGGAATGGCACAGAGGGGATCCGTGTCACAGCGCTCTTTGACAATGAGGAGGTCGGCAGCCGTACGAAGCAGGGCGCAGGCTCGGCTGTGTTGGGGATGATCTTGGAGCAGGTCTATACGGCCCTCGGATGCTCACGTGAGGAGTATCTTGAGACGATTCTGCAAGGATTCTGTCTCTCGGTGGATGTTGCTCATGCACTCCATCCCAATGTACCAGAGAAGGCAGATCCGACGAATCAGCCCGTGCTGAATGGAGGCGTCGTCCTGAAAGTGGCGGCGAATCAATCCTATGCAGGGGATGCCTACGGGCGTGCTGTCATAAGGACACTGTGCGAGGACGAGGAGATCCCCTATCAGGTGTTTACGAATCATTCGGATGCGCCGGGCGGGGCGACACTTGGCTCGATTCTCTCGGCACAGCTGCCAATGCGGACGGTGGATATCGGCGTCCCTGTTCTTGGGATGCACTCTGCACGCGAGACCATGGGGGCAGAGGATCAGACGGCACTTACGCGGCTTCTTTCGTCTTTTTTCTCCGCATAGGAAAGACATCCGCGGCAAGGCGTGTTATAATAGAGAACATTATGTAAAGGAATCACTGATAAAACGAGGTGATGTGTTGCGAGCAGTAGTCACGCGTGTTAAGGAGGCATCCGTCCATATTGATGGGATGCTGCATGGGCAGATCGGAACGGGCTATCTTGTTTTGCTTGGTATTGCGCCGGAGGATACGGACGCCGATGCAGCGCATCTGGCGGAAAAGATCGTTCATCTGCGCGTGTTCTCTGATGATGCGGGGAAGATGAACCGTGCGCTCTCTGAGGTGAACGGTGCAGTATTGGTGATCTCGCAGTTTACGCTCTTTGCGGATCTCAAAAAGCGCCGTCCGGGATTTTCCAAGGCGGCAAAGCCGGATGTGGCAATTCCTATGTATGAGGCGTTTATGACGCATCTAAGGGAACACGGCGTTTCTGTCGCACATGGAGAATTCGGTGCGGATATGCGGGTGGCATCAGTCAACGACGGTCCCGTGACGCTCCTCTTTGATACGGATGAGGTATAGAATGAATACGAATTTGCTTCGTAAATATGCCGCTCTTGTGGTACGTGTCGGCGTGAATCTTCAGGAAGACCAACCGCTCGTTATTCATGCGCCGATCACTTGTGCAGATTTTGTCCATGCGCTTGCGGCGGAGGGCTACAATGCGGGTGCGCATGATGTCACTGTGAACTGGAGTGATGAGGAGTTCTCACACATCCGCTTTCGCCAGGCGCCTGCGGCACGGTTCCGTGAGTTTCCCGCATGGCGGAAGGCCTTCTATGATGAAAGTGCGGCGCAGGGAGCTGCGTTTATCTCCATCGCGGCGGAAAATCCGGATCTCTTCTCCGATGTCGACCCGAAGCGTCTGACGGAGGCGGGGCAGACAGCAGGCAAGGCTCTGCAGGACTATCGTGCGCGGCTGATGAGCAATCAGAATACGTGGTGTGTTGTCTCTGCTCCTACGCCTGCGTGGGCGTGCAAGGTATTCCCACATGAGACAGAAGAGACGGCGGTCGCGCGTCTCTGGACGGAGATTCTGCGTGCCGTGCGCGTGTCGGAGGAGTCTGACCCCGTTGCGGCGTGGAAGGAGCACGTGTCCGCTCTGCAGAAGACGGCAGATTTTCTGAATGCACATGATTTTTCGGAACTTCACTATCGGAACGGTCTGGGCACGAATCTCCATGTGGAGCTGCCCAAGGGGCATATCTGGATGGGCGGTGCGGAATGGGCGGCATCGGGGACGATGTTTGTCGCGAATATTCCCACGGAGGAAGTCTACACACTGCCGAAGCGAGACGGTGTGAACGGTGTTGTTGTTGCGTCGAAGCCCCTGCACTATAACGGAAATCTGATCTCTGGTTTTTCGCTGACATTCCGTGCGGGGAAGGTAACGGACTACCATGCGGAGAGCGGGGAGGAGCATCTGCGCGAGCTCTTGCAGACAGATGAGGGGGCACCCTTCCTTGGCGAGGTGGCTCTCGTGCCGCACGCGTCGCCCATCTCTGCGAGCGGTATCCTCTTTTACAATACGCTCTTTGATGAGAATGCGTCCTGTCATTTGGCCTTGGGTAAGGCGTATCCGACGTGCATCAGGGGAGGCGATGGCATGACGGAGGAGGAGCTTCTCCGTCATGGAGTCAATCATTCCCTTGTTCACGAGGACTTTATGATCGGAACGGCAGATCTATCCGTCATCGGCAGGACGCGGGCGGGAGAGGAGATCACGATCATGGAGCATGGCAGCTTTTCCTTTTGAGAACGTCCCTATCTGATTGCTTCCGATGGTTGAGGTGAAGAATATGCGGAACAATACGCAGAGCATCCTCTTTTTTCTTTCCTGTATGCTGGCATTCTGTGTTCTCTTTGCAAGAGGAGAAGCGGCGGGGCAGATACAGGACACGGACTTTTCCTATCGTGGCATTTCCCTCGGGGATGCAGAGCAGTCACTCAAACAGGCCTGGGGTGAGGAGAATACAGAGGGGACGCAGATGGTTCATGGGATTCATCTCCGTACGTTCACATACGGGGATGTTGTCGTCTCGACCACTGTCGCAGGAAAGAAGGTGGTGGACATCAGCCTCATGGGAGAAGCGTACCGTCTGCGGCAAGATGTACGCTATGGTGCGACGAGCAGCTACATCTTTCGTGTGTTTGGAAAAGCACAGCGGCAGTTCAGGGATGATCATACCTGCTATGTTTATGACGATCCGATGAATGTGCACCGCCATCTCGTGTTGAATCTGGATGCCGAGCACGGAGCACTGCTTTCCGCGCGGATGACCATGCTGCCGCTGACCGAGGAGGAGACAGAGGAACTTGCACGTTCTCCATACAGCCCCTTTTGTGTGCAGGATTTTGCGCGTGATTTCATCGAACAGAAGGAGATAGATGTGACTGCCTTGCCGTCTGCTGCTCCTGTTCGTCTGGGAGGATACGGAACATGACGCATCATCTGCACATGCGTATACTGGGGCATCGCGTCATGCGCTATGCCGGCATTGCGCTGGGATGTCTCATCGCGAGCAGTGCGATCAATCTCTTCCTCGTCCCGGCTCATCTGCTCACGGGCGGTGCAACCGGAATTGCGATGATTGTCTACTATCTGTTTGGACTGCCGATCGGTCTGCAGACGTTCGTCTATAACATTCCGCTGCTCTTCATGGCGTGGAAGCTGATGGGACGTGCGTATACGGTTGATATTATCATCGGTACGGCGATTTTTTCCTTTCTGCTTGATCTCACACGCCCGTTCAATGCCTATGCGCCGGTGAACGATATGATGCTGACAACGGTGTACGGCGGTGTATTCGCAGGACTAGGCTACGGCATTGTATTCCGCATGAACGGCAGCACGGGCGGATTCGACATCCTTGCGGCGATCGTGCGAAAGTACTATGATCTGCACATGGGCGGCGTGCTTTTCTCGCTCAACTGTCTCATCATGCTGATTGCTGCATTCCTGTTTGGCATGGCGCCGGCGATGTTCACGCTGATCTATATGTTCATCAATGCGACGATGGTGGATAAGATTGTCGCTGGCTTCAATCAGCGCAAGGCCGTGCTGATCGTCTCCGATCGTCATCGGGAAATCGCGGAGAGTATCATCGACAACATGCACCGCGGTGTCACATTCCTGCATGGACAGGGAGCATATACACGCCGTGAGCGCAACGTTGTCTTCGTTTGCGTCGGGACAACGCAGGTCGGAAAACTGAAATTTATCGTCCATAATGTCGATCCTCATGCCTTCGTCATCATTATGTCGGCCAATGAGGTTATGGGGCGCGGATTCGGGCGAATCAATCAAAACGATGCCGCAGCATCCGATGAAAATACGGAAGATGAAAACGAAAGGAGATGAGTGCTCGTGGAAGCGACCTATTTGTTGAACAGTGGATTTCTCATCCGTGTGGGAGAGATTCTGCTCGTGTTTGATGCATTTGATGATCCTGCCGGCGTGCTGCCGAAGCAGATTGGGGCCCATGGGGATGCGCCGTTGTATTTTTTTGCGTCACATGCACATTTTGACCACTTTAACCCGATGATTGCCGATTTTTCGGCGCAAACCACACGCTATATCCTCAGTGAGGATATTCGTGAAAATGCAGGAGCAGCACGGATTCCGCAGGATAAGACCACGTGGATCGGCTGCTACGATGCATGGAAGGATGAGTGCATATCCGTGACATCGTTCTCCTCTACGGACGAGGGAACATCGTTCCTCGTCGAGGCGGACGGAAAGCGTATCTTTCATGCCGGCGATTTCAACTGGTGGGACTGGACTGGGGACACCGAGGTGAACCGCAAGTTTGCCGAGAACGGCTTTCGGAAACAGATGAAACGGCTGGCGGGGCTTTCGTGTGACGTCGCATTTTTCCCTGTGGACGGGCGTCTTGGTCCATCCATGGAACGCGGTGCGAAGGTGTTCTGCGCCGAGACGAATCCGCGCGCACTCGTTGCGATGCATTCCGTTGGCTATCCCGCATGGCAGCCCTCCGCAGATTTCTTTGCCAAGGGGCGTGAAATTCCTGTGTGGTCCCCCTGCACGGCGGGAGAGCGGCATAAATTTTCCAATTTTGGTTGAAATATAGGAGAGCATTCGGTAGAATGGGAAAGAAATTTTCTGTCCTTGCGCTCGTTTTTTTCGTTGTGGCTGCCGTGCTTTGCATCGTGCACAGCGGGAACGCAGGGATGTCACTCAATATGCTGTCGCAGAATCAAAAAGGAGAACAACACACCGTGGCAAATCACATCGCAGTTTTTACAACGAATAAGGGAACATTTGAGGTCGAGCTGTTTGAGGACAAGGCGCCGATCACGACGAAAAATTTCATTGATCTCGTGGAGAAGGGGTTCTATGACGGGCTGATTTTTCATCGCGTCATTGACGGATTCATGATCCAGGGCGGAGATCCGAACGGGAATGGCACGGGTGGTCCGGGCTACAGTATTCCCGATGAGTTCGACCCGTCACTCCGTCACGATGATGAGGGCATCCTCTCCATGGCAAATGCGGGTCCCAATACGGGCGGAAGTCAGTTCTTCATTACGCTTGCCGCGACGCCGTGGCTGGACGATCATCATGCCGTTTTCGGAAAGGTGATCGAGGGGATGGATGTCGTACGCGACATTGGACACACGCAGACCGGTTATGCAGACCGCCCCGTGCATGATGTCGTGATCGAGAAGATCACGATCAAGTCTGCGGACGAATGAACTACACCTACCTCCTGCGGTGCGCGGACGGGAGCCTTTACGCGGGCTGGACAAACGACCTTGAGCGGCGGCTTCGTGCGCATTATGACGGCAGCGGGGCAAAGTACACGCGTGCGCACCGCCCCGTTTTCCTCGCCTATGTCGAGTCCTTTTCGACGAAGGAGGAGGCGCAGCGGAGGGAATGTCAGATCAAAAAACTCCGGCATGCACAAAGAGAAGCATTAGTCCTGTCAGGCGGTGAGGAACTCACCGCACTGCTGGATGAAATCAATAAAAAAGTACACATAGAGTGAAGGAGATCATTTCATGGCAGAGAAAAAGGTCATGCTGACCGAAGATGGGTACAACAAGCTCGTTGAGAAACTCAACTATCTCAAAAGCGTTCGACGCATCGAGATCGCAGAGCGTCTAAAGGCCGCCATTGCTCTCGGTGATCTCTCCGAGAACTCTGAGTACGATGATGCGAAGAATGAGCAGGCATTTCTCGAGGGCGAGATTCAGGAGCTCGAGAACAAGATTCGCAACTCCGACATCATCAAGGCGGGCGACGGCAAGACTGTGACGATGGGCAGCCGTGTGATGGTTAAGGATTTGGAGTTTGACGAGGAGGAGACGTTCCTCATCGTCGGTTCGACGGAGGCGGATCCCGATGAGGGAAAGATCTCGAATGAGTCCCCGCTCGGCGAGGCGCTCCTCGGACAGAAAATCGGGCGCACCATCAATGTGAATGCCCCCGCGGGTGTCATCCAGTACAAGATTATCGATATCAAGAAGTGAAAGGAACATTGATGGCTGAAGAACATGCATCCGTTGCTCAGGAACAGGATCTGAATGAAATGATGCGCGTCCGTCGGGAAAAGATGGATGCGTTCCGCGCCATGGGGATTGCCCCGTTTGGACATCGCTATGAGGTCACGGACTATGCGGCGGATCTGAAAAAGGAATACGATCATCTCGCCGAGGATGAGGAGGGAAAGGAAGTCCGCATTGCAGGGCGTCTGATGGCGATTCGCGGGCATGGCAAGGCGTCCTTCTCCACGCTGAATGACCGCACAGGGAACATTCAGGTATACTTTAAGCTTGACGTGCTCGGCGAGCAGAAGTACAAAGAGGAGTTCAAACGGCTCGATATCGGCGACATCATCGGCATTCGCGGTGTCGTCTTTAAGACGCGGCGCGGTGAGGTGACTGTGCGTGTCGAGGACTTTGACCTCCTCGCCAAGGCGCTTCGTCCTCTGCCTGAGAAGTTCCACGGACTGAAGGACGTGGATACACGCTATCGTCAGCGCTATCTTGATCTCATGGTCAATCAGGAGGTGCGTGAGACATTCCGCAAGCGCACAGCAATCCTCCAATCGATTCGCCGCTATCTCGATGCGCGCGACTTCCTAGAGGTTGAGACGCCCGTGCTTTCCACACTCGCGGGTGGGGCAGCGGCGCGTCCCTTTGTCACACATCACAACGCGCTCGACATTGACCTCTATCTGCGTATTGCGACCGAGCTCAGTCTAAAGCGTCTGATCGTCGGCGGACTGGATCGCGTCTACGAGATGGGGCGCGTCTTCCGCAACGAGGGGATGGACGTACGGCATAACCCTGAGTTTACCTCCATTGAGATCTATCAGGCATTTGCTGATCATCGCGATCTCATGGCGATCACGGAGGGTATTGTCCGTCAGGCGGCAGAGGATGTACTGGGGACGACGAAGATCACGTATCAGGGGGTTGAGATCGACCTTGAACAGGTGCGTACCATCAGTATGAATGATGCTGTCCGTGAGGCGACGGGGAAGGACTTCCTCTCCTGCCGTACAGTGGACGAGGCACGCGCCATGGCGCGCGAGATTCACGTCCCGTTCGAGGAGCGTCATGGCATCGGCGGAATTCTCAATGCGGCATTTGAGGAGAAGGTCGAGGAGTCTCTGATGCAGCCGACCTTCATTACGGGACATCCGACGGAGATCTCGCCGCTCGCCAAGCGCAACGCGGACGACCCGCGAATCACAGATCGCTTCGAGTTCTTCATCTATGGGCGTGAGCTCGCCAATGGCTTTACGGAGCTGAACGATCCCATCGATCAGGAACAGCGCTTCCTGGATCAGCTCGCACAGCGCGAGGCAGGGGATGCCGAGGCACATGTCATGGATCATGACTATGTGACGGCACTTGAGTACGGACTTCCGCCGACAGGCGGACTTGGCATCGGCATCGACCGCCTCGTCATGCTCCTGACGGACAGCCCGTCCATCCGCGATGTGCTGCTGTTCCCGACGATGAAACCGCTTGCTGAATAACGGGAAAAACTCCTTGACAAAGGAGCGCCTTATCGCATATACTTGTCAAAGTTTTTGGGTAGGTGGCCGAGTGGTTAAAGGCAACAGACTGTAAATCTGTCATCTTCGGATTACGATGGTTCGAATCCATCCCTGCCCACCATCGGCGGCATAGCTCAGTTGGCTAGAGCATGCGGTTCATACCCGCAGTGTCCGGAGTTCAAATCTCTGTGCCGCCACCAAATGAACATATATCCTCTCGTCTGATGATTTTCGGACGAGGGGATTTTTTAATGTCATGTCTATACATGAAAGGGTATAAAATTTTTTGATTAGAATAAATAGTTAAAGGAATTAATAAAATAAAATAGAATTATAACCTTAGGAGTGAGATGAAGATGAAACAGTATCTTGCACATATTCGGCGCGATGGCTCGAAAGAACAGTCGATGGAGGATCATCTTCTTCGTGTGGGCAATTTGATGAAAGAAGATGCGGCGAGGATCGGACTCTCGTCGCTTGCTTATCTGATCGGCGTGCTGCATGATCTTGGGAAATGTTCGAAGGATTTTGCAGAGTATCTTGACTGGTGCCGCAAGAATCCTGGGAATTACAGCCGTGCAGGTGATGTGGATCACTCGACGGCGGGCGGTCAGTTTCTGTTGGTACAGTATGGAAGAAAGAATGCAGATTATAGGTTTGTTGCAGAAATCGCATCGCTTGTGATTTTTTCACATCATACTGGCTTACTGAATTATTATGGACAAGATGGAAAAGATGAATCTTCTGATTTTCTTCGCCGTAACGATAAGGCGGATATACTCTCTCGGGTCGATCTCAAATATTTTTTCAGTGAAGTGATTGCGGAGGAAGAACTTAATGGAATATTTGAACAGTCGATTTATGAGATTGCCGATTTGGATGCGAAAATTGCGCGTGCCGTACATTGCCCGGATGACGAGATGAATGAAGCATATTGTTTTTACTGGGGCATGGTACACAAACTCCTGCTTAGTATGCTGGTTGACGCAGATCGCTTGGACAGCGCGGAATTTGAGCTGGATAGACCACTGACAGATAAATGGGAAACTGCTGAGATATGGGCGGATTTCTCTGATAAATTGGAGTGTAAACTTGCGGGTTTTTCTCTGCCGAAGGAACCAAAAGCAAAGAAGATTGCACAGTTGCGCAAAAAAATCAGCGATGATTGTTTGAAAGCTGCGGAGGAGGAGCCGGGAATTTTCAGGCTTTGTGTTCCCACGGGCGGAGGGAAAACGCTGGCAAGCATGCGTTTTGCCCTACAGCATGCACAGAGATATCAAAAGAAACGAATCATTGTCGTCATACCCTACACCTCGATCATCGACCAGAACGTCAAAGAAATTCGCGATATTTTCCGCGTGGATGAAGCAATTCTGGAGCATCATTCCAATGTCATTACCGAGGCGGACGGAGAAGACACAGAGAGTATGGACTGGCGTCGTATCCTGACAGAACGATGGGATGTGCCCATCATCTTTACAACACAGGTGCAGTTTCTCAACACACTTTTTGCTGGCGGGAACAGTTCCATTCGCAGGATGAATTCTCTGCAGGACAGCATTGTAATCTTTGACGAGATACAGACTCTTCCTGTACGATGTACTTTTCTTTTCAATGCAGCTATGAATTTTCTTAAAGATTTCTGCCGCATTACAGCGGTTCTGTGTACGGCAACCCAGCCACCTTTGGAGAAGCTAGATGTTTCAATCAATCTCAGTGACAACGCAGCCATGACCTCTGATATTAAAAAGACATTTGAAGGATTCGAAAGGGTAGATGTTGAAAATTGTTATCGTGATGGCGGGTGGTCTGCGGAGGAGATTGCCTCAGAAATCTGCAAAAGCGTGGAAGAAATCGGGGATGTACTCTGTATTGTGAATCTCACGAAAAAAGCGAAGGAAATCTATCAGGCTGTTTCGGAAAAGATACAGCCTTCAGATAAAGAGATACAAATTGTGCACCTTAGCACGAAGATGTGCTCGGCACATCGTAAAGCAACCTTAAAAGAACTTCGAAGGGCGCTTGCTGAGCGTAAAAATCATCCGGAGAAAAGACTTGTTTGCATCAGTACACAGCTGATTGAAGCGGGGGTTGATGTGTCTTTTCCCGTGGTTTATCGTGCTCTAGCAGGATTCTCCTCCATCGCGCAGGCTGCAGGGCGGTGTAATCGGCACGGGGAAATGGAGAAGGGGATAGTTCGGGTTTTTGAATGTGCCGATGAAAATCTTGATCACTTGAAAGACATTCGTCACGGGAAAAATATTGCCCGCGTTATGCTTTATGATCGAGCGGCAAATACAATTTTAAGTCCCTCAGTCATGCAGGAGTACTTTCGCAGGTTTTATGCTGGGCGTACTGGGAAAGAAATGCGCTATCCTCTAAATACTCAAAATACAATATTTGACTTATTAAGCGCTAATAGCGCAGGCGTGCAGGCTCGTATGGGACGCGGGGATAGGATCTCTTCTTATTTTAGGCAGGCATTTCGGGATGCGGGGCGTGCCTTTATCGTCATTGATTCACATACCGAAGCCGTACTTGTTCCCTATGCGGGCGGGAAGGATATGATTGTCGCGTTTGATGACAGGATTTTCGACAGGAAATCAATCGGAAAGCAGATGAAATCAGCGCAGCAATATATGGTTAACCTCTTTTCGTATGAGATAAAAGAACTCGCAGGACTTGGTGCAGTCTGGCGGACGGAGAGCGGGGTGATGGCACTGCGCGAGGAATACTACAATGAGGCATTCGGTGTGCAGACAGAAGAGCAGGGGAATGCTTACTGCATGATTTAAGGAGGTGAACATATGAGAAATACGATTGAGTTTCAGGTCTATGGGAGGATGGCACTCTTTACCGATCCGATTACGAAGATTGGTGGCGAGCGATCCTCTTACTCGATACCGACCTATCAGGCACTGAAGGGGATTACCGAAAGTTTGTATTGGAAACCTACGTTCTACTGGGTGATCGACGAGGTGCGTGTCATGAATCGAATCACAACGCAGTCGCGTGGTGTGAAGCCGATGAAGTATAGCGGTGGTCGCAACGAACTCTCCATCTATACATATCTGAGTGATGTGTGCTATCAGGTGCGTGCGCATTTCGAGTTCAATCTGCATCGAAAGGAGCTGGCAGCGGACAGGGATGAGCATAAGCATCACAATATCGCAAAGAGGATGGTGGAGCGCGGCGGACGGCGCGACATCTTCCTCGGCACGCGCGAGTGTCAGGGCTATGTCGAGCCTGTGAACTACGGAGAGGGCGTCGGATACTACGATAAAGCAGGTGAGATGCCGCTCGGCACGATGTTCCACGGATTCAACTACGTTGATGAAACGGGTGGAAATATGCTACAGGTGCGCCTTTGGCAGCCGGTAATGGAAGACGGTGTGATTCGTTTCCCGCGCCCGGAGGAATGCCGTCTTGTGCGCGACATTCGCAAGGTGAAGAGCAAGCTCTTCGATAAGAACAGCGTTACCTTTGCTGCAGATGAATGGGAGGAATTGGAAGGGGGGAGATTATGAGCTGGATGGAACAGCTGGTGCAGACCTATGATGAGAACGAGCGCTTTGCCGGCAGGGATGATGTTGAGGGTATGAAGGTTGCTTTATCTCCGATAGGGTATAGCATACATGATGCATGGATCGAAGTAGTATTGAGAGAAAACGGAGAATTTATTGATGCATTTGAACTTCCTAAGGAAGAACGGGCGACCCCTATGCCTTGTACGCCATACCCAAGAACATCAAAAGCAGTGCCGCATCCGTTATTTGATAAAATAGCATATGTATCTAAAGATTACCATAAATTTATTGAAAACCCAAAAAAGAAAGATATGGAGTCTTATAGGGCATATAAAAAGCTTCTCACAAAGTGGGTGCAGCAAGAAGATTCTCCATTGATTGTGCGAGCAGTTTATGCATATATCAGTCAGCATGACCTAATTCATGATTTGCTTGAAAGGAAGATTGCGACAAAAGGAAAAATAACATCAAAGTTATCATCGGTCGTTCGTTTTAGGATAGAGGGGCGTATTGATCCTTGGCGAGACAAAGAGGTACAAGACTCCTATAAAAAAATATATAGTAGTTTATTCTATGAGAATGCATCCAAGTCTCTTTGTTATGGATCAGGCAAGATGATGGTAACTATTGAGAAACCTGATACCAGAGGAATTCGAACGCATGGAGATGGGACAAGGCTTATTTCTTCCAATGATGAAGACAATTTTACTTTTCGTGGACGGTTTGTTTTAGGAAAGGAATGTCTTTCAATTGGAGAAGAAACCGTTCAAAAGTCTATGAATGCATTGCGATGGCTTGTTGAGAATCAAGGAAAAAACGTTGATGGGCGTGTGTTCCTTGCATGGGGTAGAAACTCCGTGTCGATTCCTTCGGTCTTTGATGATACGGAGGGATTGATACACAAGCGCAGACCTATGGAGGCGGCGCAGCCGGATACTCTGAAAATGTGGGCTCAGAATCTGCATAAAGCGTTGGATGGCTATCGGCATGATTTTCGGCGTGCAAAGACGAGTCAGGTTAATGTCATAATCCTAGACGCAGTGACTGATAAGGGGCGGCTTTCTATCTGCTATTACGGCGAGATGGCGGGCGAGGACTTTATCGAACGAATCGAAAAATGGCATACAGCTGGTCAGTGGTATCAGCGAAATCAAGATACAAGGGACAAGAAAAATCCAGGTTGGTATCCATCTTACTTTGGAGTTCCTAGTCCACGAAAGCTGGTTTATGCATATCGTGGTGATAACATCAGTGATAAGCAGATGAAGATGGAACTTCATAGAATATTCTTCTCTATTGTCCAAGGCGTTCCATTGCCTGCAGATATGGAGCGAATGGCGTTTAGCCGAGTGGTAAAAAGGGCAATATGTGATCCATTGGAAAAATGGGAGCATCTGATTTTAGAACCTGCTTGCTCTATTATCTGCAATCGGTTGAATCGTAAAAAGGAGGTATATACTGTGGCATTGAATGAGAGAAAGACGAATCGATCATATCTGTTTGGCAGGCTGTTGGCTGTTGCCGATCAGATGGAGCGTGAAACATTCACTGCAGAGGAAAAGGGGAGTCGTATCACCAACGCAATGCGTTATATGAATATCTTTTCCTCGCGGCCGGTTTCGACATGGGAAACCATACAAAAAAAGCTTCTTCCTTATCAGGCAAAACGGGAAAAGTATGGAGGAAAAGAAATAGCGCTTATCGATGAAATTATCTCTATGTTTGATGATGGGGACTTTTGCTCGAATGCACCGTTAGAGGTTGAATTCCTTTTGGGATTATCCTGCCAACGTCATGCGTTGAGAAAAGAGCGAGAAGAGAATAAGAAGGATGCAATGAGAGAGGAGAATAAATGATGGCTACTTTGGAAAAGAAAATTGATTTTATTGGATTTATCATTGTGGATCACTCGAATCCGAATGGAGATCCGTTGAATGGGAATCAGCCTCGTACAGACTACGATGGCTATGGGGAAATGTCCGATGTATGCATTAAGCGTAAAATACGGAATCGCCTGCAGGATGCAGGAGAGAGAATTCTTATCCAGGCAGATGAACGTTCTGACGATGGCTGTGATAGTATTCGTTCTCGTGTAGAAAAACATCCAAAAGTTGGATTGATATTGGCGCAGATGAATAAGGGCAAAGGAAAAGGTCAAGGTGTGGAAAACAAAAGAGAAATGCGGCTGGAATTTGAAAGAGAAGTATGCAGAGCATGGATAGATGTTCGAACTTTTGGTCAGGTTTTTGCGTTAAAAAAGCAGGATAAGAGAAAAAACAAAGAAGAGGAATCTGAATCAACAGATACTGATGGCGTATCCGTCGGCGTGCGGGGCCCCGTAACTCTCCATACGGCAGTCAGCCTCGATCCTGTCACCATCACGGGTATACAGATCACGAAGAGTGTCAACAATGAGCCAGGCGATAAGAAAGGCTCGGATACGATGGGCATGAAGTATCGCGTAGACTTTGGCGTGTATAAATTCCAGGGCAGTATTAACGTCCAGCTGGCGGAAAAGACGGGGTTCAGCGAGGGGGATGCCGAAAAGATCAAGGAGGCTCTCTGTACAATTTTCGAGAATGATGCATCGTCCGCCCGCCCTGAGGGAAGCATGGAGATGAGCCGTTTCTATTGGATTGAGCATGCCAATAAAACCGGCTGCGCACCGAGTGCGAAGATCCACCGCAGCGTTTCGGCACAGAAAAAGGATGGAGTAGAGACACCATCACATTTGGATGACTACATCATTGACGATAGTGCGCTCTACGCTATTGACGGCATTCACATTGAGAAATATGTTGAGGGAAGCTTGGTCGATTGATATGGGGTATGCTGAGGAAGAGTATATCATGCTCTCGGAGATTCAGCACTATGTCTTTTGTCCTCGTCAATGGGGGCTGATTCATCTCGAGCAGCATTGGCAGGAAAATATTCTGACCGTCGAGGGGAATGCCCTGCACGAAAGGGCGCACGATGAGAACATCAAGGAGAAGCGCGGCAATAAGATCATTGTACGTGGAATGCGCGTAGCATCCCCTCGGATTGGAATTTCCGGGGCCTGCGATGTTGTCGAATTCCAGGCGGATCCTACAGGAGTAAGTATTCCCTCCTATCAGGGCAGTTATCGCGTCGTCCCAATAGAGTATAAGAGAGGAAGGCCCAAGGAGGGGGCGGAGGATGTACTCCAACTGACCCTGCAGGCACTCTGCCTCGAGGATATGCTCATGACAGATATTCCCTTCGGCTATTTGTATTATGGGGAGATTCGCCGTCGGGTTAAGTTCATATTTTCGGACGAACTGAAAGCGCGGATCCCGGTTCTGGTGCAGGAAATGCGGCAGTATATCCGGAGTGGACATACCCCGCGCGTGAAGCGCCGAAAAGGCTGCAAGAACTGCTCTCTCAACAATATCTGTATGCCGAAATTGAATCGGCTCGGATCTGCCAAACATTATCTTGAGAGGAGGCTGGCAGAGGGATGAAGCCTCTTTTGAACACACTTTTTGTCAATCAGGATGAGGCGTACTTGGCGTTGGACGGCGGCAATGTCGTGGTCGTTCGGGAGGAGAAGGAACTAGCTCGTTTTCCGCTTCATAACTTTGAGCAGATTACAACCTTTGGCTACACGGGAGCGAGCCCCGCTCTCATGCGGAAATGCGCTGAGGAGAATATTGCACTGACCTTTATGAGTCCGGAGGGAAGATTTCAGGCGCGCGTTATCGGTAAGATGAACGGCAATGTCCTCCTGCGCAGGGAGCAGTATCGTCGTGCAGATGATGAGACTGCCAGTCTTGCACTTGCGAAGAACTTCATCCTTGGCAAGATCTATAATGCGCGCTGGATAATCGAGCGGACGCGCAGAGACTATGCCATGCGAATTGATGAGGAGGAATTTCAGAGTGTCAGTGACTTCCTCCAGACATCCTGTCATGAGGCAACGTGTGCATCTGATTTGGAGGAACTCCGCGGCGTCGAGGGTAAGGCTGCCGTCAGCTATTTCTCTGTGTTTGATGATATGATACTCAAACAAAAAGGAGAGTTCTTTTTTACTGAGCGTAACCGCAGACCACCGCTCGACAATATGAACTGTCTCTTATCTTTCCTCTATGCCCTCCTCATGAATGATGTAGGGGCGGCACTTGAAGGGGGGGGATTGGACTCCTATGTCGGCTTTCTGCATCGTGATCGCCCGGGCAGACAGTCACTCGCACTTGATCTCATGGAGGAACTGCGCCCAATGGCGGATCGTACGGCATTTTCCATGGTCAATACCAAGAAGATCAGCGGCAAGGATTTTCGCCTAGAAGAGGGCGGCGCCGTATATCTGACCGATGATGGGCGTAAAAAGATTCTGGAGGCATGGCATGCTCACAAAGAGGGGATGATGACACATCCTTTTTTGGAGGAAAAAATCAAATGGGGGCTTGTTCCTCATGTGCAGGCAATGCTGCTTGCACGCCATCTGCGTGGGGATCTTGATGCCTACCCGCCATTTTTGTGGAAGTAGGTACTTGCTATGTATGTTTTGATCACCTATGATATTAGTACAGTTGACGCCGATGGGCGCAGGAGGCTGCGCCAGGTCGCACGAAAATGCAGAGCCTATGGGCAGCGCGTGCAGAACTCTGTCTTTGAGTGTAAGGTGGATCCAACCCAATGTAAGCAATTGGAACTTGCGCTGTTGGATATCATTGACCTGCAGGAAGACAGCCTGCGATTTTACTACCTTGGAAAGGATAAAGGACCGAAAGTAACGCATTATGGTGTTAAAGAGTCCTATGACTTGGAGGCGGTCATCATCATCTGAGCATTCATTACTGAGTGCGAAGGTGAAGTGAACAGAAAACAGAATGTAAAAATATAGGTGCGAGAATCATGCCGCAGGAGGGGCGTGGGACTTAGGTGCCGAGAAAATCGTATTTGTGGAGGGGAATGCCCATAAATACGTGGCAAAAGGGGGAAGTCGTGACTCCAGTTGCCGTCGCGCCCCGCATGGGGCGCGTGGATTGAAACATTTTCCCTCACCTCCTTTCAGTGCAGAAAGTTGTCGCGCCCCGCATGGGGCGCGTGGATTGAAACGTGTAGAGCTCGTCAAATCCGTTTTCGGGACATAGTCGCGCCCCGCATGGGGCGCGTGGATTGAAACCGAAAGATACATCTCAAATCCACGGGCAAACCGCTGTCGCGCCCCGCATGGGGCGCGTGGATTGAAACTTTTTTGCCTTCTTGAGCCACTCCTTATACCGTTGTCGCGCCCCGCATGGGGCGCGTGGATTGAAACACTGTATGGACTTGCCACTCAGCAAGCAACGGGGTCGCGCCCCGCATGGGGCGCGTGGATTGAAACCCCGAAATAAGACACAAAGTTAAAGGGCTGGTTGTCGCGCCCCGCATGGGGCGCGTGGATTGAAACCCCGAAATAAGACACAAAGTTAAAGGGCTGGTTGTCGCGCCCCGCATGGGGCGCGTGGATTGAAACACGGTGTAGCCATCAGGGGCACTCTCGGGCAGCAGTCGCGCCCCGCATGGGGCGCGTGGATTGAAACCATGACCGTAGACAAAAAGCCTCCGCGCAGCTTTGTCGCGCCCCGCATGGGGCGCGTGGATTGAAACACGAGCACGGCGATTGCCTGCGACACAAACGCGGGTCGCGCCCCGCATGGGGCGCGTGGATTGAAACATCCGTATCGAGGAGGAATGGAATACGCCCGAGGTCGCGCCCCGCATGGGGCGCGTGGATTGAAACCGATTATGCAGATGATCGACCGCATGAGTTCGGGTCGCGCCCCGCATGGGGCGCGTGGATTGAAACAAAGCGAAATGGATTCACACAAGATCATGGACGCGTCGCGCCCCGCATGGGGCGCGTGGATTGAAACACCGCCTGCCCCGTTATACGGGCAAGTTAAAGGGTCGCGCCCCGCATGGGGCGCGTGGATTGAAACTTCGCGACGATCTTGGGAAAAATCCACTCAGCAGTCGCGCCCCGCATGGGGCGCGTGGATTGAAACAAAGGTGCAGGGCAGATTCGTCTAAACCGGATGGGTCGCGCCCCGCATGGGGCGCGTGGATTGAAACGCATCCAGCACGACGGGGATCGTATCCTCGACCGTCGCGCCCCGCATGGGGCGCGTGGATTGAAACAAGTTAAAGCTCGCCCGCATCTTGCCGAGAAGGGTCGCGCCCCGCATGGGGCGCGTGGATTGAAACACGGCTGTCTGCCTCAAGGTACAGAATTTTTTAAGTCGCGCCCCACACGGGGCGCGTGGATTGAAACACTGATAACTTAAATCGTTTGTTACGAGAACGCGGTCGCGCCCCACACGGGGCGCGTGGATTGAAACTTGTCGATAATCCCGCATCGTCCATCAAGGAATGTCGCGCCCCACACGGGGCGCGTGGATTGAAACTCTTTAACCGCCTGTTCCAAATACAGAATGGAGGTCGCGCCCCACACGGGGCGCGTGGATTGAAACCGTTATTACGATCACTGGGTGCACGCTGTATGCAGTCGCGCCCCACACGGGGCGCGTGGATTGAAACCAATACGACGTTGGAAAGAAGCAAGAAAAGGACTGTCGCGCCCCACACGGGGCGCGTGGATTGAAACAAGTGCCACGATGCGGCTCTGCATGTCGACCATGGTCGCGCCCCACACGGGGCGCGTGGATTGAAACCAATGACACAGGCACCGTTTACGGACTCGTTCGGGTCGCGCCCCACACGGGGCGCGTGGATTGAAACATGAATCACGTCCGCAGCACCATCGCCGCCGGCAGTCGCGCCCCACACGGGGCGCGTGGATTGAAACTTGTCGATAATCCCGCATCGTCCATCAAGGAATGTCGCGCCCCACACGGGGCGCGTGGATTGAAACTCTTTAAGGAGGTGCAGACGTTTACGGGACTTTCGTCGCGCCCCGCATGGGGCGCGTGGATTGAAACAGTCATGCTATCACCTCCCTATTGCAAGATACGCGTCGCGCCCCGCATGGGGCGCGTGGATTGAAACACGTGGAAGGCAGGGCTTTCGGTCGGCGATATTGTCGCGCCCCGCATGGGACGCGTGGATTGAAACATCCGTCCCGCATAGATACTGCCGGGGCGTTTAGTCGCGCCCCGCATGGGGCGCGTGGATTGAAACCTATATCCATCAACGCCGGTGATCGCACCGGAGGTCGCGCCCCGCATGGGGCGCGTGGATTGAAACGCTCTGTGTTCGGCGGTGTCGCATGCCGGCAAGGTCGTGCCCCGCATGGGGCGCGTGGATTGAAACACGTGGAAGGCAGGGCTTTCGGTCGGCGATATTGTCGCGCCCCGCATGGGGCGCGTGGATTGAAACATCTCCATACTAGAAAACATGCGCTCTTCGGGGGTCGCGCCCCGCATGGGGCGCGTGGATTGAACCCCCCATTCGACCGGAAACGCCTAGGGAACTCCCTGTCGCGCCCCGCACGGGGCGCGTGGATTGAAACTGAAAAATTAGGGGAGCGAATTGTCAAGTCAAGTGCAACTTTTCCTTATAGGATACTTTTTTCACTTGGAATTGAAAAAACTACTGCCTTGTGTCAAAATTGGGTGAGAGTATAGCAATGCAGGGAGGAGTGCAGCAATGACAAATTGGGGTCGGTTAGAGGAAATCGAGGAATAAGCTATGGCAAACTGACTGGTGGGAGGTGTCTGCATGAATTCGGCAGAGAAAGATCTTATTGAATTTCGTTTAACAAGTTACTGCTACGGACCGGATAAATTTCCCACACTAACTGTGGAAATATATATTAATGGCGAGAATTTTCGTGATAAAGTCCGTGACGTAGAACGTCCTTTTGCTGAGGCTGAAGGTAATCCAGGCATAGCAGGTCATGCCACAATAACCCCAAAAGGACTATATGAATCCTTGCATAATGACTATTTGGAATTTGACAGCGTATCTATTTTTGGATGCGGCTGCGGAGTCGTTGACTGTTGGCCGCTTGATGTAGCAGTAGATGTTGGGATAAAGACGGTTACATGGTATGGTTTTAATATGTACCATCGAGAAAAATGGGACTACGCCGAATTAGGAAAATTTGTTTTTGATAAACAGCAATATTTCCGAGAAGTAGATAAGCTATTGATTTTTGAAAAACAAGGCTTGGATATATACAAAAATTTTCAAGTGGCATTTGAGCCCCAAAAATATGGTTGGATCAAGATGTATATGAGTTTGGAAGGAACAAGATGTGTCGCTAACTTATCTTACTTATTTTCGCCATTTGATGGATTATTGAATTTGCTAAAACGTCTGGAATCGGGCAATTCCTCTGAGGAGCTTAACATTGACGAAGAAGGTAGCTGTACGAACATAAAGATCGAAACAACTGAAGCGAATGATATATTGAATGTAATGGTCATACAGGAAAACGCTGATGATACGCCAGGAGAATGTTATAGTTGTCAATCGTCAAGAGCAAACTTCATACAAGCATTTAAAATGGCTTTTCGGATATTAGAGGATGAAGGTTTTGATCCGAATTTCTGGGATGAACATGAACCTGATTACATTTACGATGATGAAGATGACGTCAATCCTCATGATGTAATGGAATCATTTTGGAATGATCCTTGGTTTCAATTTTTGCGTGAGCAATAAAAGCCACGGAAGTTCTTTGAAAAAACTTTGTATATATGAGCGTCCCTGTTATCATGATCGGTCCGTCGCCGTGATTTATGACCAAATTCTTCCAAAAATGAAGAAAGTATTATCCAACAATAGAATTTTGTATTTATTTTCCATAACTGTGACATTGAGTACGGAAAAGTAATTGATTTTTCTGAATGGAGATGTTATAATGATTTCATAGTTCAGATCTATTGGTATACCTTGTTTTAATTGTGTTGTTTATTGTGAAACAAGCAGCACAAGAGCTTTACTAAGGAGGAAATACGTATGAAGGTAACTGTTGTTGGTGCAGGTAACGTAGGTGCTACCGTAGCAAACGTCGTTGCGCTCAAGAAGTTTGCGAGTGAGGTTGTCCTTATCGACATCAAAGAGGGTGTCTCCGAGGGCAAGGCAATGGACATGATGCAGTGCTCGCATGCGCTCGGCTTTGACACGACGGTCAAGGGTGTTACGAATGACTACGCTGCGACGGCAAATTCCGATGTTATCGTCGTTACCTCCGGTCTTCCGCGTAAGCCGGGCATGACGCGTGAGGAGCTTGTCGGCGTCAATGCAAAGATCGTCAAGAGTGTTGTGGAGCAGGCGCTGAAGCATTCCCCGAATGCGATCTTCATCATCATCTCCAACCCGATGGATGCGATGACCTATCTTGCACTCAAGTCCACGGGACTTCCGCGCAACCGCATCATCGGCATGGGCGGTATGCTCGACAGCAGCCGTTTCCGTTATTATCTCTCTGAGGCACTCAACAAGGCAGGGCATCCTGCAACCCCGACCGATGTGGACGGTATGGTCATTGGCGGACACAATGACAAGACGATGGTTCCGCTCGTCAGCATTGCAACGCTCCGCGGCATTCCTGTCACGCAGCTCCTCTCGAAGGATGTCCTTGCTGATGTTGTCCAGAAGACGAAGGTCGGCGGCGCAACGCTGACGGGGCTTCTTGGTACGTCTGCGTGGTATGCGCCGGGCGCATCTGCTGCAACGCTGGTTGAGGCGATTGCGCTCGATTCGAAGAAGGTTATTCCTTGCTGCGTCTACCTCGAAGGCGAGTATGGCGAGAAGGAACTCTGCGTCGGTGTTCCTATTGTCCTCGGCAAGGGCGGCTTTGAGAAAGTTGTCGATGTCAAGCTCGAGGGCGAGGAGAAGGTGAAGTTCGAGGAGAGTGTCGAAGCTGCACGTGCTGTCAATGCACAGCTCGCTGATGCACTGAAGTAATCTTTTCTCCGTGAAGGAATAAAAAAGGATCTCTTCGGAGATCCTTTTTTGTACGCGTGATTATGGAAAACACGCGAAGGGGATTGACAGGCATGTATTGTTCCTCTATAATAACTATGCACCGCAAGGTGCAGACGACTCACTAGCTCAACTGGCAGAGCAACTGACTCTTAATCAGTAGGTTCACGGTTCGATTCCGTGGTGGGTCACCATGAATGTTGCCCGCATATGCGGTTTTAGGCAGGTTGGCATACCAACCTGCCTTTCGTGTATCAAGCAAATGAGAGGAAGATGCCTTTGAATATCCTGATATCAAATGACGACGGGATTGCTGCAGAGGGGATTCATGTACTTGCGCGCCGCCTGTCTGGAGCACATCATGTGACGGTTGCAGCTCCTATGCATCAGCAGAGTGGTACGTCTCACGCGCTGACGATCGGGCGTGCGATTGAGGTGCGTGAGGATGAGAATTTCGATGCAGAGTGTCATGTCGCGGCGTGGGCGATCGACGGCACACCGACGGACTGTGCGAAGCTCTACCTGGATGCGATTGCAGAGGAACGTCCAAATGTTGTGCTTTCAGGGATCAACCACGGGTCAAATCTCGGTACGGATGTGATCTACTCGGGAACGGTTGGTGCCGCTTTTGAGGGATATTTCCATGGAATTTCATCGTTTGCACTCTCGCTTCTTGATGGCAGCAGTCTTTCATTTGCCGATGCGGCAGATTGTTTTGTACCATTCATGGAACAAGTTCTTACTGCTGCAGATCAGCCATTTTTGTTGAACATCAACTTCCCGAAGGATCTGGCGGGGGATGAGCCGCGATTTGTGTTCTGCCGCCAGGGTGGACGCGATTACGTGAATGCATTTGAGCGTATTGAGATGGAAGAGGGGCGTGTGCATTACAAGGTAGCAGGCGAGGTGTCTGATACGGATAAGGGAATTGGAACGGATATCTATGCGGTGGAGCATGGGCTGATCGCGGTGACTCCACTGGGCGTGGATATGACGGACTATCCGCTGCTGCGCCAACTGGGTGATGCGCTATAACCACATTGATAATCACTATAAAGAGAGGAGATTCGGCCTTCTCCTCTTTTTTTTCATTCCTGTATGCGGTATAATATTGAATATGAATGGGGTTCATGTTTCTTTAGTTAAAATTCGCGCGGTGAAGAGGAGTGAGTTGTGTGCTGTATCCGCTGAATGTCGATCTGAGCGGACGTTCTCTTATCCTTGTCGGCGGCGGCAGGGTGGCAGAGCGTAAAGCATGCAGCATTCTCTCTGCTGGGACGGAGGCATCCATCTGTGTTATCGCACCAAAAGTCACTTCTGTGCTGCAGGAGCATGCCGCGGCAGGCAGGCTGTGCTGGAAGCAGACATGCTATGCGGACGGAATGCTCGAAGGTGCGTTTCTCGCCTATGCGGCGACGAATCTGCGCGAGGTCAACGCGGCCGTGGCGTCGGAGGCAAAACGCAGAGGGATTCCTGTCAATGTCATTGATGATCCTGCGGCATCTACTTTTCAGGTACCTGCCTCGATACGCCGCGGCGAGCTGATGCTGTCCGTCTCGACCGCAGGCGGCAGTCCGGCGCTCTCGCGTGCGATACGGATGGAACTGGAGGAGATGTATCCGCCCGCCTTCGGAGTGTGGCTGGAGCGTGTATCATCCCTGCGGGTGGAACTACAGGAGAGTGTCTCATCGAGCAGTGCACGCACGCGCTTTTGGCATACGGCACTGCGCCCTGATATTTTGACCATGGTTCGTCATGGTGCGATGGAGAAAGCAGAGGTTGAACTACGGAATGCGGCTCTTGACTTTGGGGCTCAATCATCGGACTGCACCGATTGATGTACGTGAGCGGGTTTCGTTCTCGCGCGAGGAACTGCGCACGGGGCTCCAGAACCTAGGCGATTACGACGGAGTGAGCGGGCTTGTGGTTCTGTCTACCTGCAACCGAACGGAGCTTTACGCTGCTGTGGAGGAGCTCGCGGAGGGGGAGCGCTCCGTGCGGCAGTTCCTGTGCGATCTGGCGCAGGGCGGCGATGATCTGGATGCATATCTCTATACGTACACTGACGGTGCGGCGATTGAGCATCTCTTCCGCGTGGCGTCGAGTCTCGACTCGCTTGTACTCGGTGAGGGGCAGATTCTCTCACAGGTGAAGGGGGCGTATGCGTTGGCACGAGAGGCAGGCGTGACCGGGACGATCCTCAATTTGCTTTTTCACCGTGCTATTGCTACGGGAAAACGCGTACGGACGGAAACGCGCATCGCTTATCGTTCTGTGTCAGTAAGCTATGCTGCTGTCGAGCTTGCTGCTGCGTCTCTGGGAGGGCTTGGCGGCTGCGGAGCATTGATCTTCGGTGCAGGGAAGATGGCGGAATTGACGGCAGAACATCTGCGTGCGCATGGGATTGAGACGATCTATGTTGCCAACCGTCATATTGAGCGCGCACGGGGGCTTGCCGAGCGGATCGGCGGAGAGGCCATTCCGTTTGATCGTGCCATGGACTATGCGACAAATGTTGATGTTGTCGTTACATCGACTGGGGCACCGCATTATGTAATCAAGGCGTGGGAGGCGCGCCGCCTCATGACGCGTCGTCAGGGACGCAAAATCTTCTTTATCGATATTGCCGTTCCGCGTGATGTTGACCCCGATGTTGCGGGGATCAAGGGAATTGAGCTCTATAATATTGACGCACTCGAGGCAGTGGTGGATGAGCACCTGGGAGAACGGCAGGCGGAGGCGGTCAAGGCACAGAAAATTGTGGAGGAGGAAGTTGCCGCCCTTCAGGAACGCTTCAAGTATCTTTCCTTTCAGCCGCTTATGGCACTGCTCTCAGGACGATGTGAGCGCATTCGCGCGCGTGAGATCAAGCGTGTGAGCGCGAAGCTGCCCGATCTCTCGGAAGAGGAAGGCCGTCAGGTTGAGCACATGAGCCGCATGATTGTGCGAAAGATACTGCGCATCCCGATGATGAAGCTGCGGTCATCTGCGGGAACCAAGGATGAGGCATTTTACATCGAAGCAATGCGTTCTCTTTTTAAGTTAGATGCGATGGGAGAGACAGGAACCAGTGAACAGCGGCACAATCACTATCGGTACACGAGCGAGCAAGTTGGCTCTGTGGCAGGCGAACTATGTGGCGGAGGCCATTAAAAAGGAACATCCGTCCTGCTGTGTGGAGCTGCGTAAGCTGACGACGAAGGGAGATCGCATCCTGGATGCACCGCTCGCTAAAATCGGCGGCAAGGGGCTCTTTACGAAGGAACTTGAGCAGGCGATGCTGGATGATGCGGTCGATCTTGCCGTGCATAGTCTGAAGGATATGCCGACGGAGGTTCCCGACGGACTGGTCATCGGTGCGATTACAACACGGCTCGACCCCGGTGATGCCTTTGTCAGTGCACACTACGCTGCAGTGGAGGATCTTCCTGTCAGGGCACGCGTGGGTACGTCGAGTCTGCGCCGCCGCGCACAGCTTCTCGCCGTGCGCCCCGATTTAACGATCTGTGATCTGCGCGGAAATGTCAATACGCGTCTTGCCAAGCTCGACGCAGGGGAGTTCGATGCGATTGTGCTTGCGGCGGCAGGACTAAAGCGACTCGGTTTTGAACGTCGTATCCGCACCATTTTGCCGCGCTCTGTGATGCTTCCTGCGGTTGGGCAGGGAGCTCTTGCCATTGAATGCCGTGCTGGGGATGCCGCAATTCTTTCCGCCATTGAGTTTCTGCGTGATGCGGGTATGACGACGGCGGCACAGGCAGAGCGCGCGTTCCTGCGTCGTGTTGAGGGCGGCTGTCAGATCCCTGTCGGGGTTTATGCTGAGGTCGATGCTAATGGTCAGATTTCCATTGATGCTATGATTGCTTCGGTCGATGGACAGCGTATCTGCCGTTCTGATGCACACGGAGCAGGCGAGCAGGCTGAGGCTCTGGGAACTGCTCTTGCCGAGGAGCTCCTCGATGCCGGCGGACGTGAGATTTTGAAAGAGATTGGAATTACAGCATGAAGAACGGAATGGTGTTTCTTGTTGGCGCGGGTCCCGGAGATCCGCGCCTTTTGACCGTGGGGGCGATGCAGTGCCTGAAACAGGCGGATGTTGTTGTCTATGACCATCTTGCCGATGAGAGTATTCTCTCCTATGTGCCTGAGGCAGCAGAGCGGATCTATGTCGGCAAGCAGTCCTGCCATCATACAATGCGGCAGGAGGAGATCAATGTCCTGCTCGCAGACAAGGCGAAGGAGGGAAAGACGGTCGTTCGTCTGAAGGGCGGAGATCCGTTCGTCTTTGGCCGCGGCGGGGAAGAGGCTCTCGTTTTGCTGGAACGTGGAGTACCCTTTGAGATCCTGCCCGGTGTCACCTCTGCGATCAGCGTGCCGGCCTATGCCGGTATTCCTGTAACACATCGAGGTGTGGCGGTTTCCTTTGCCGTGATTACGGGTCATGAGGATCCGACGAAACCCGAGTCTCATGTCCGCTGGCAGCATCTCGCAACAGGTGTGGATACACTGATCTTTCTGATGGGCGTGGCAAATCTTACTGAGATCACGAAGCATTTGATCGAGAATGGGCGTCCCGCAGATACCCCGGCAGCACTTATTCGATGGGGGACACGTGCCGATCAGGAGACGTACGTGACGACGGTCGGTGAGGCGGCTGAGATGGTACGTCGTGATGGGATACGCCCGCCCGCGATTTTTATTGTGGGAGATGTGGTGCGCCTGCGAGACCGTCTGCGCTGGTTCGACCGCAGAGAGTTCCGTCCTCTTTTTGGGAAGCGCGTTCTTGTCACACGTGCGCGTGCTCAGGCCTCGGCATTGACGGAGAAACTGACGGCACTCGGTGCATCCTGCGTCGAGGCACCGGTGATTCGCATTGTTCCGCCGTCCGATTCGTACGCAGGCCTGGATTCTGCCATCGGAAAACTGCAGGACTATCACTGGGTGATCTTTACCAGTGTCAACGGTGTGGAGCATTTCTTTGCACGGCTTCATCACGCAGGAAAGGATGCACGAGCACTCGGCTATGCTAAAATTGCTGCCATCGGTACGGCGACACGGGATCGTCTGCGCACCTACGGGATCGAGGCAGATCTTGTGCCGCAGGAGTTCCGCGCAGAGGCAGTCGTGGATGCGCTCCGTCCGATTCTGCCGCCGCGTGCCCATATCCTCCTGCCGCGCGCACAGGAGGCTCGCGACGTTCTTCCTGAGTCCTTGGGTGCACATGGGGCGGTCGTGGATGTTGCCGCAGCCTATGAGACGGTACCCGAGACAGAACATGGGGAAGAGCTCGCCGCCCAGATGATGGACGGTGCGTTTGACTACGTTACATTTACCAGCTCCTCTACCGTCAAGAATCTCGTGCGCATGCTCGGCAATATTACGCCGCTGCAGCATACGAAGATTGCCTGCATTGGACCGGTAACGGCAGAAACCGTAGAGAGTTATGCGCTGATGTCTGCCATGACAGCCAGAACTTATACGATTGATGGATTGGTAGATTGCATAAGGGAGAATATAGAATGAGTATGATTCAGCGTCCGCGCCGTCTGCGCATCTCGTCCGGGATGCGCGATCTTGTGCGTGAGACAGAGCTGTCGGTGCGCGATTTTGTCTATCCGATCTTTGTCGTTCCTGGAGAGAAGATCAAAGAAGAGATCCCGAGTATGCCGGGGTGTTTCCACTACTCTGTGGATCAGGTCGCAGCACTCGCATACGAGATCGCAGCGCGTGGGATTCGCGCCGTCGAGGTGTTCGGCCTTCCTGCTTATAAGGATGAGGACGGCAGCTCTGCATGGGATATGGAGAGTCCTGTCCAGCGCGCGATCGCTGCGATCAAGGATGCCGTTCCTGAGCTGCTGGTTGTCGGTGATGTATGTCTCTGTCAGTATACGACGCATGGACACTGTGGGCATCTCACGGGACACTATGTCGATAATGACAGGACGCTCGCACTCCTGCAGAAGGTTGCCGTAAGTCAGGCAAAGGCGGGGGCAGACATCGTTGCGCCGTCCGATATGATGGATGGACGCATCGCCGCCATTCGCGAGGCACTTGACGAAAATAAATTTGAGAACACCTCCATCATGAGCTACGCAGTAAAGTATGCCTCGGGATACTATGGCCCTTTTCGCGATGCGGCAGACAGCATGCCCGCTTTCGGCGACCGCAGGCAGTATCAGATGGACCCGTCGAATGTCCGTGAGGCACTGAAAGAGACTGCACTGGATGTGGAAGAGGGCGCTGACATCATCATGGTTAAGCCGGCTCTTGCCTATCTCGACGTGGTACGCCGTGTCTATGAGGTGACAGATCGCCCCATTGCCGTCTACAATGTCAGCGGCGAGTACGCCATGGTCAAAGCGGCGGCAGCAAATGGCTGGATTGATGAGCAGCGAATTGTTCTGGAGACGCTGACGGGCATGAAGCGCGCCGGTGCAAAGATCATCATCACCTATCATGCCTTGGATGCTGCTGACTGGATGAACGGATAAGGAGAGAGCTATATGCGCCATACCGAAAAATCAAAGGCTGCCTTTGATGAGGCAAAACAGTATATGCCCGGCGGGGTCAACAGTCCCGTCCGTTCGTTCGCCAATGTGGGGGGGAACCCTCTCTTTATTGCACGAGCGGAGGGGTCGTATATCTACGATATTGACGGGAACTCTTACATCGACTACGTGGGATCATGGGGGCCGATGATCGTCGGGCACGCACATCCGCAGGTGGTGAAGGCTCTGCAGGAGGCTGTGGCGCGTGGGACGAGCTACGGTGCACCGACGCTCATGGAGACGGAGCTGGCCAAGCTTGTTCAGTCGGTCTATCCAACCATTGAATCCATCCGCATGGTCAACTCGGGTACCGAGGCGACGATGAGTGCACTGCGACTGGCACGCGGCTATACCGGACGGGATAAAATCGTCAAGTTCATCGGATGTTACCACGGGCATAACGACAGCCTCCTCGTCAGCGCAGGCTCAGGCATGGCGACCTTCGGCGTTCCGAGTTCTCCCGGTGTGACGAAGGGGACGGCGGCGGATACGATTGCTGTTCCGTACAACGATGAGGACGCCATCCGCGATGTGATGGAGCGCGAGGGCGATCATATTGCCGCCGTCATCGTTGAGCCGGTCGCGGGAAATATGGGGCTGGTGCTGCCGCGTCAGGGCTATCTTTCTCTGCTGCGCGAGCTGACCGAGCAGCACGGCACGCTTCTCCTCTTTGATGAGGTGATGTGCGGCTTCCGTGCGTCCTTGGGCGGTGCACAGGCTGCCTATGGCATTCGCCCCGATCTCACCTGTCTCGGCAAGATCATCGGCGGAGGCCTGCCCGTTGCGGCATACGGTGGACGCCGTGAGATCATGGAGCAGATTTCGCCCTCGGGTCCCGTCTATCAGGCGGGCACACTCTCGGGCAATCCGCTTGCCATGACGGCGGGCATTGAGACGCTGAAGCTCATCACGGCAGACCCCGAAGAAGGCAAAGCGGATTACAGCCGTGAACTGACCATCAAGACGAAGAATCTCCTGCTTGGCTGGCAGCGTACGGCGAAGGAGGCAGGCGTGCCGATATGCGCGCATCAGGCTGGCTCGATGTTCGGCATCTTCTTTATTGATCGTGATGTCTATAACTATGAGGATGCCGCTGCCGCTGATCAGGATGCCTTCCGCATCTGGTTCGAGACGATGCTCGACGAGGGTGTGTATCTTGCCCCGTCCCAGTTTGAAACGGTATTCATGTCGGGAGCGCATACAGACAAAGACATTGAGCATACGATTGCCGCATCGGAGAAGGCGTTTGCCGCAGTCAAAAAAGCACGAAAATAATTTTCCTCAAAGACCTCATGCGACTGTATCGTGTGAGGTCTTTTTGTGGTTTGAAACATCTGTCCGTGTGAGTGAAGTCCATTGATAGTGGAGGCAGTTCATGATATAATTCAATCGATATTATTCTCATAATTAGCAGTTGAGGCGGTGTTTCTCATTAGTGAGATGAATGTTGCGGAAGGGAAGAATAGCAAAGGAGAATCCTTTCTCAAGGGTACTTTTGTTCTGACCATCGCAGGTTTTGTGGTTAAGGTGATCGGGTCGCTGAACTGGATCTTCGTCTCCCGTATTCTGGGCGGCGAAGGTATTGGTCTCTACCAGATGGCGTTCCCCATTTATTTTTTTGCCATGACAGTTTCGCAGGCTGGTGTCCCGGTAGCGATTTCGATTATTACGGCGGAACGCGTCGCACTCAAGGATATCTACGGAGCGAAGCGTGTGTTTCGCATCTCTATGATGCTCATGGTGCTGACAGGACTGCTCTTTTCGATTTTGACCTATTTGGCGGCAGACTGGCTGATCGAGTGGCAGCTGATTCGTGATGCGCGTGCCTACAAGGCTGTGGTGGTGCTTGCCCCGACGGTCTTTTTCGTGACCCTGCTCGCCAGTTCACGCGGGTATTTGCAGGGATGGCAGCGCATGACGCCGACGGCGGTGTCGCAGATCGTAGAGCAGATTTTCCGCGTGGTGACCATGATTGTCCTTGCGAGTCTTCTCATGCCATGGGGGCTGGACTACGCAGCTGCCGGCGCGTCACTCGGGGCTTTCGCAGGAGCGGTGACGGGGCTCATTGTTCTCGTCTACTTCCATATCAAACTGGAGCGGGATATTGCTCGTGATTACGGGACGGAGCTGAAACCGCTGCCGAATGTTCCTTACGAGACGCGGTTTTCGATCATTCATCGTATTTTTAAGCTGGCACTTCCAGTCTCGGCGGCGAGCATTATGCTGCCCGTGGTCTCGAATCTAGATCTGATGATTGTTCCGCAGCGTCTTGAGGCAGCAGGCTATAGCATCAGTGAGGCGACGGAGCTTTTCGGTTATCTGAACGGCATGGCCGTCCCGCTCGTCAATCTGGCGACGATCCTGACTGCATCCATGGCGATGAGTATTGTGCCTGCCATCTCGGAGTCACGCGTGCTTGGCGATCAGGCGCGCGTCTACGATCAGACAGCAGCGTCCGTGCGCATTTCAAATTTCGTCTGTTTTCCCGCCTTTGTCATTGTGTTTATTTTGGCGACGCCAATTTCTTCGCTGATCTACAATGCACCGGGCGCGGGGCCTGCGGTCATGATCTCGGCGGTGAGCATCATCCTGCTCGGTCTGCATCAAGTCTCAACGGGAATTTTGCAGGGACTTGGTCATCCGACCATCCCCATGGTGAACATGGTGCTCGCAGCGGCGGCAAAGATTTTTCTAAACTGGCATCTGACGGCGATCCCATGGCTCGGCATCATGGGCGCTGCATGGGCAACGGCGGCAGATATGGGTGTCGCGGCGATCATCAATCTTTACTTTATCTACCGTTTTATTGGCTATCGTATCGAGCTCCTCCAGCTCATCAAGACGATATGTTCTGCCGGGATTATGGCATGTGCTGTCCACTTTTTCTACGCATGGACACTGGCATGGTGGGGGATTGCTGCGATTTCTACCTTCGGTGCGGTGTTCTTCGGCTGCTTTGTCTATGTGGCAGCGATGATCCTGCTGCGCGGCCTGATCGAGGAGGATCTGCATCGTCTGCCGATGGTCGGCGCGGTCGGCATCCGATTTTTACAGCGGATTGGAGTGTATAAGTCATGAAGAAAATGGCATTGATCTACAATCCGGTCTCGGGACATGCTCTCTTCAAGGGGAAGCTGGATATGCTGATTGAGCTTTTTCAGCGTCACGACATCATGCTTTGCCCCTATCGCACGCGTGGGAATGGGCAGGATCAGCTCAGCCAGTTCCTCTGTGAGATTGCCCCTGCTGGCGTACTGGCGGCAGGCGGTGATGGAACGGTGCACGCAGTAGTGAATGCACTGCAGGATGCAAAGATCGACCTACCACTCGGTATCTTAGGCAGCGGAACATCAAATGATTTTGCTACGCACCTTGGGATCGGCGGAGATTGGGAGTCCTATGTGGAGCGCATCGCGGCGGATGAGTCGCGGCGCGTCGATCTGGGAGTTCTGGAAGGGCAGGGGCGTTATTTTGTTAACGTCCTCAGTGCCGGTGTTATGACGGGGATCGCCCATGAGGTGAAGTCGGCCTACAAGAATGCGCTTGGCAGAATCGCCTACTATCTGAAGGGAATCGGAGAGCTTCCGCGCCTGCATTCATTTCCGGTGCGCATTACGGCGGATGGTGAGCACTATGAGGAAGAAATTTTTCTGTTCGTCATCGCCAACAGCCCTGTGGTGGCCGGGATGAAGCAGATCGGCAGCGGTATTGCGATCAATGACGGGATGCTCGATCTCCTTGCCGTAAAAAAAACAGGCCTGCCGCAGTTTATGTCTGTGGCGGCAGACCTGTTTGCCGGAAAACCGGTATCGGAGCGGGACAATATCCTGCACATACGTGCACGGACATTTGAGCTAACAGCGGATGCACCGCTTTTTAGTGATGTGGACGGGGAATGCGGACCACGTCTTCCGCTGTGTGTGAGGACCGTCCCGCTGGCACTCTCCGTGTATTGCTGAGTTTGTTCATATTATTCGTTGTTTCCCAAATAATAGGCGACGAATTGCTGTGCCGTGCGACCACTGCGCCCGCTGTGCGTCATCTCCCAACGAAGCCCCGCAATGCGCAGCTCCTCAGGTGTCAGGTGGATGCCTTTTTGTGTGAGCATATGGTCGATGATTGCCAGATATTCTTCCTGATCCGGTGTATGGTACTGAATGATGAGACCAAAGCGATCCGAGAGAGAAATCGCTTCGTTGATACTGTCATCGCGATGGACCTCATCCTGCTCGCGCTCACGCCATGTCTCACGGATGAGGTGACGGCGATTGGACGTCGCATAGATGCGTACATTGGAGGGGCAGGATGATACACTGCCCTCGATTGCGGACTTGACCGCCTTGAACTCGGCATCCGAGTCCTCAAAGGACAGATCATCCAGGAAAATGATAAATTTTCGCCCCGCATAACGGCGCAGTTCGTTCATGATCGTGCTAAGTTCACGCAGCTGTTCCTTGGTGACCTGTACAAGACGCAGACCGTTCTCTTCGTATTCGCTGACCAGAGCTTTGACGGCGGAGGATTTTCCTGTCCCGCGTGTCCCAACGAGGAGTACGTGGTTGGACGGCTTGCCGAGGACGAAGGCGCGCGTGTTGCGGATAAGCTGCTCCTTCTGGTGCTGATAGCCGATGATATCCTTCATACGAGGGCACTCAAAGTGGTCGATGCCGCAGATCTGGTGTGCTGCGCTGTCCCAACGGAATACGGAATAGGACGCCATATCTCCATAGCCATAACGTGCGTAGAACGTTAATAGTGCCTCGGCGTAGTCCTCCGTCGTCTTTGCCGCATCGAGCAGCGGGAGAAGAAAATCCTCTGTCTTATCGTAGATGTTTTTCGTGGGCTCGTAGTTGTCCAGCAGCTCAGCCTTTAGAAATGCACTGGTAGGAAGTGCGAAGATTGGATGCAGCAGGGCGATATCCTGATAGAAGATATGGCGCAGGCTGTTTCCGGGCGGCAGCCCCGTGCGTTCCATTGTTTCCGAGACGATATTCGGTGTGTGCGTAATGATGTGGAGGAGGTAGCGCGGCAGCAGATTTCCGCGCAGACCGAGATTCTCTGCAGCGGCGATCAGTGCTGCACAGCATTCACTGCGCTCCTCTTCGCCCTCATCTCCGTACATCATGGCATCTTCCAGTGCGGCGAGGACAGGATCCATGCGTAAATTATGCAGGGTGAGCAGGCTGGAAAGATTGACTTGTGGTGCCATAGAACATAGTCCTTTCTGTAACTCATTCATGATAGATCGGCGAGGAGAGAAAATCTGTGCCGCATGTGCCGTCATGTGGCTGTGGCAGTGTCAACGTACGCAGCTCTGTGGCACGTGTATCGAAGGCGAGCATTTGCTGCAGCAGAGACAGCTTCGCTGGGGAGCGCGCACGCGCATCACTCGTCAACGTTTCTGCGGTACGTACAATAATTGGGAGAGGACAATTTTTTTTAATGTGCCGCAGCAGCGTTCTGCCTCTTCCATTAAATGCCAAGGGGCGGATGTAGAGACAGCCGGCGCGGTCAAAGTCCTCTGCCTGTATTTTTTGCAGCCGCAGCAGGAGGTGGATGGCGAGACGTCCGATGCGGCTCTTTGGATAGCGCTTGGATGATGCATGTGTCAGCAGCTCTTCGTAGGTCTCTGCCATACGCAGTGCACGCACCAGACGGTTTTCGATCCCCTCGGATATACCGTAGATGCTGTGGAGCTCTGTGTCCGTCATGGTGAGGATCTCATAGCGCAGGAGACGCAGGAGTTCTCCGTGAGAGGGGAGTGCGTGCGGATGGGTACGGCGCAGATCACCAAGCACGTTTGGCAGGACACACGCTGCGATGTGCTCCCATGAGGGGACGTCCCGTTCCAGTACTGTGCGGATGGAGGATGCACTGGTGATGCCGCTGCGCAGTCGTGCCTCTCCGTGCGCCGCTGTTTTGCGCGGCAGGGCAAGCGGAGTGATGTCTGCATCCTTGGCGTGGAGTGCGCGCAGGTACTCCATGCCGAGGATATTGTTCGGCGTACGCAGGATGCGTGCTTCGATGCCAAGCTGCTCCGCTAGGGCAGAGGAGAGTGCCGCTGCGTAGGACAGTCCCATGGAGAGTCCATGCGCAATCCTGTGCTGGATTTTTTCTGTGTCGATCTCCCGTGCAGCTCTTTCGAGCGGGGCAATGTCCGCAGCCTCTGTGCCGAAGGCAAGGTGACTGACGACGCCGAGCTGCATGAGGAGGGAGACGCCGCCGCGTGCAAAGTCCTGTGCACTACGGCAGGCAAAGACAAAAGGGAGCTCAAGTACGAGGTCAGCACCACCGTCGACAGCGTGACCTGCCCGTGTCCACTTGTCAAGAACGGCGGGCGTTCCGCGCTGCGTTATGCTGCCGCTCATGACGACGATGACGCCGTCCGTAGAGGGGAATCTTCGGCGCAGTTCACGAAGCTGCCAGGCATGACCGTAATGGAATGGATTGTATTCGGCGATTACCCCGATGACGTCCATAGTTCACCTCCCCTTTTTTCTTTTTAATTTTATCAAAAAAGAATACGTTTGTGTAGTCCTTCGTTCACAAATACAATATCTTGTATTTTCGGAATGCGAATGCTATACTAAATTCACATTTGATTGAATTTCATAGTGGAGCAAAGGATGGAGAAACAACGTGTTGTCGTCGCGATGAGTGGAGGTGTGGACAGCTCGGTCACGGCGGCACTTCTTCAGGAGCAGGGATATGAAGTCGTCGGTGTGACGATGCGTCTCTCGGAGGAGGCGCGCGACGCCGACCTCGATGGGCGCAGCTGTTGCTCTCTCTCGAGTGTGGACGATGCGCGCCGTGTCGCAGATATCTTGGGGATTCCACACTATGTGATGGACTTCACCGATCCATTTCAGCGGCTGGTGATTGACTATTTTACGCAGGAGTACGCGCGTGGGCGCACGCCGAATCCGTGTATTGCGTGCAACCGCTATATTAAGTTTGAAGGGCTGCTGGAGAAAACACGGGCGCTTGGTGCACAGTATATTGCCACAGGGCATTATGCTCGGATCACGCATACGGAAGATGGAACCTACCATCTGCGAAAGGGCATTGATGCGGCGAAGGATCAGTCCTACGTGCTCTATCATCTGACACAGGAGATGATGGATCATGTTCTCTTTCCGCTCGGGGATTATCGCAAGGACGAGATTCGGCGTATGGCGGAGGACTATGGGCTTCCCGTTGCCCACAAGGCGGAGAGTCAAGAGATCTGCTTTGTCCCCCGTGACGACTATAAGTCCTACCTGCGTACGCACGCACCGCAGACGATGCAGACGGGGGCGATCACGGATCGTACGGGACATGTCCTCGGCACACATGAAGGCATTGCCTTTTATACCATTGGGCAGCGCAGGGGGCTCGGGATTGCGGCAGAGCATCCGCTCTACGTGACGGCGTTGGATGCGTCTGAAAACCGTGTGATTGTCGGTGCATCTGATGAGGTCTTTGCACACGCACTGACGGCGTCCGATCTGAGTTGGACACTGTCGCGGCCACCACACAAACCTCGTCGTGTGCGGGCAAAAATACGCTATGGAAAACGCGAGGCAGATGCGTGGATGGAGCCACAGGGCGATGGTACTGTGGCGGTACATTTTTCCGAGCCACAGCGTGCTGTGACACCGGGGCAGTCCATTGTATTCTATGAGGGCGATGCCGTACTGGGCGGCGGCAGCATCGACCATGTGATACCATGAGCCGCTATGATGGAGAGAGGGAACAACGATGATGAGCCATGCCATGAAAATAAAGGCCGCATGTGCCGCACTGCTCTGTGTGCTGCTGGTGCTTGCAGGGCTCTTTTGGTATTTTCGCGTCTATACGAAGACGCCGGAGTATGCGCTTCGCTCAATTGAGCGCGCCTTTGAGACGCGGGATGAGACGCTTTTTTTGCGTTATGTGCGTCTGGATGATGTCCTTGACATGGGCTATGATGACTTCATGGCCGGGACGATGGATACGGAGTTCGGTGGAGCGCATGATACGTCTGCGGCTCTGGCGGATTTTTCAAAGATGCTCAAGCCGGCGTTTATCAAAATGCTGAATGATGCGGTTCATACGTATCTGACGGAGGGCGATTGGCCGCCGGCGGATGCTGCAAAGGACGGTTCGGACGCAGAGAATATCCTGTCCCGTATCGGCCTGCGTGACCTCTCGTTCCGTGAGACGACAAATCTGACGGTGGATCAGGCAGCACGTACGGCGGTGGTCGATGTCGTTGCGCATCAGGACGAAGCAGATGCGGATTTCACGTTTCAGGTTTGCCTTGCTCCTTCGGATGATGGGGATTGGCAGGTCGTATCAATACGGAATCTGTATGATTATGCAGCCTTCTTGGGCAATGCGCGCCGCCTGCGGGTTCAGCAGTATCTTGAGGAGACGGATGCCATTATTCGGCGGCATGATCAGAGCGTCAGTGCGGCACAGATGCGTCTCTATCGTGTGCTCGGCGCAGGCGCACTGGGGAATCAGACAACACGGGACATGGCACGCCAGATCATGGAGCAGGATGTCCTCGCGGACTGGCAGGAACGGCGCGAAGAGCTGAGTGCTGTTTCCGTTCCCCGTACGATGCAGAGTCTCCAGCAGCTGCGTATCAAGATCTGCGATCTCCATATCGCCTACGCGGAGGGATATGCAGCGTGGATGACGGATAAGAACGCAGCGACGATCCGCTCTGCCGAGACGAATCTGCGGCAGGCAGATGTGCTCGAGGGAGAGGCAACCTTCCTGGCACAACGCGCACGGCGTCTGTTTTTCGATGCGGAAGAGTGAGGAGAGATAGGATGCTCGATTCGAGCAATGATACCGTGGCGATCCTCTACGACATAGAGAATGCGCCGATTGAAATGCTTCAGTATACCATTGATATTGCACAGCGTTACCAGCCATGCCGCATGATCGTCGTCTCGGATTGGGAGGCACATCCCGATCAGAAGCGTTGGGATCGGCTCATGGAGTCCCCGGACTTTACCTTTCGACAGATCAGCCGTACCTTTCTGGGAAAAAATTCCCTGGATTCTGCCCTCTATGACTCGGCGCAGATCCTCTATCAAGAGGGGGTGCGCAAGTACTTTATCATAACAACGGATTCTGACTTCGTACGTATTGCTGAGTCGCTGAACGCTGAGGATCCATCGTACATTATCGGCATTGGAACAAAGCAGGCAAGTGAGGACTTGCGCAACGCATACAACGAGTTCTTCGTATACCCGCCGCCGATGGAGAAAGAGAAGAAGGCAGCACGGAAAAAGAAGGAGAAGAAAACGGAGGAAAACGTGGCAAAGAAGAAAGCAGCAGAAGAAAAGACGACGAAGAATAATGCAAAAGTAAACGCAGAAACAGCGGGGAAGGCACGCGAGCAGAAAAAACGCACGACAGCTGCGGCGAAGAAGAAAGACGCGGCAGAACACACGGCAGAGGCACCAACACAAAAGGCACCTGCCCCCAAGGAGACAAAGAAGACGACATCCAAGGCAAAAGCGGCGCCTGCGGCAAAGGAAGCAACGCCGAAGAATGAGGCGGGCAACGCTGTCATGAATGGATTTCTCACTGTTCGTCTGCCCAAGAGCCTGCGTGCATCCCTCGACCGCAAGGTGCTTGAAGAGGAAGTCTCTCTGGACGAACTTGTGACGTATCTCCTCATGCGCGGTCTCTCAGCAAAATGATGGAGGGCTTGCCATGGCGAACAGCAAGGAGCGTGTTCTGCTCTATCAGTTTCCCGCAGATCAGGCGGAGTTGATTACGGGTGCACTGCGTCCGATGGGAGTGGGCGTTCAGATCCTTTCGCCGGATGCATGGCGTGAGAAGGTCGGCTATCTCCTTGGCCGCAAGGGTTTTTTGAAGCAAACGGCGCAGGAGGGGGATGTGTTCTCATTTCCGCATCGTGTGATGCTGCTGGATGGGGTGAAGGGGAAGCGCCTGACACAGGTTCTCCATGCCGTGGAGGATGCGGGCGTTCCACATATCACCTACAAATCATCCATTACGCCGTACAATACGCTGTGGACACTGCGCTATCTGTGTGAGCACATGGCGAAGGAACACGGCGGCAGAGTGCCTATAGAAGGGAATATAGAATGAGGAAAATTCTTGCCTGCCTATTTTGTCTGACGTTGTTCCTTGTGGGAGGCTGTGGGGCTCCTGTGCAGGAGAAAAGTGAGCCGCTCCCGAAGCTGACCATCGGGCTGATGCCCGATACGGACTCTATTCCGTTCATTATTGCAGCGGAACGCGGCTACTTTGCCGAGGAAGGCGTTGAGGTAGAGTTGCAGCCGTTCAAGAGTGCAATGGATCGTGATGCGGCACTGCAAAGCGGAAATCTCGATGGAGCGGTGTCTGACCTTCTGGCTGTGATTTTCGCCCGTTCCGGCGGATTTGATGTCCGTGCTGTTTCCTATACGGACGGCAATTACAATCTCGTTGCATCCGATGGTGCGGGGATTGCCTCCCCTGCTGATCTGCGTGGCAAGGAGATCGCCGTTTCCAAGAACACGATCATCGAGTATGTGACGGACGAGATTCTCGCTGCCAACGGAATGCGTGAAGAGGATGTCGCAAAGGTCGTTATCCCGCAGATCCCGGTACGCCTTGAGATGCTCCGCAGCGGAAATCTCGGAGCGGCAGTTCTGCCTGAGCCGATGGCGAGCGTCGCGGCGGCATCGGGCAGTCACTATGTGATCGGCTCGGGTGATCTCGGTATCAATCCGGGGGTAATCGTCTTTTCCAAATCCGCCCTTCAGGATAAGGAGAAATCCGTTCGGGCGATGTACCGCGCCTACAATAAAGCAGTCGACGATCTGAACAATACGCCGCAGTCGGAGTATCTGGATCTCGTCGTGGAGCGGAGTGGATTCCCGCCTGCGGCGCGGGATGTTCTCGTACTGCCGTCCTATCGCTATGCAGGAAGTCCGGCAGAGTCGGATGTGACGGAGGCTGTGCGCTGGGTGACGAGTAAGGGAAATGCGGCCGCCTACGGCTATGATGATCTGGTCTCCCGCCTCCTGTCGGAGGAGAAGTAATGCCCTATCTCTCCCAGACGAATGCGCCCATTGAGGAGGCGCTTGTGCGGATGAAGCGGGCACGCCTCGTTCCGTTCGATGTGCCGGGGCACAAACGTGGCCGCGGCAATCCGGAGCTGGCTGAGTTCCTCGGGACTGCGTGTCTTGATGTCGATGTAAACTCGATGAAGATGCTCGACAATCTCTGCCATCCAGTCTCCGTGATCCGTGATGCAGAGCGTCTGGCAGCAGAAGCATTCCGTGCCGCCCATGCTTTTTTCATGGTCAGCGGGACAACGGGCTCGGTGCAGGCAATGATCCTATCGACGGTAGGACGCGGCGACAAGATCATCATGCCGCGCAATGTTCATCGCAGTGCCATCAATGCACTGATTCTCTGCGGCGCTGTGCCGATCTATGTCAATCCAGGCATCGAGGATACGCTTGGGATTGCGCTCGGGATGCGCACGGACGATGTCGCAGACGCGATGGAGCGCCATCCGGACGCCAAGGCGGTATTTGTCAACAATCCGACCTATTACGGAATATGCTCGGATCTGCGTGCCATTACGGAGAAAGCGCATGCCCGCGGGATGAAGGTATTGGTCGATGAGGCACACGG
This sequence comes from Centipeda felix, assembly GCF_900186465.1. Lineage (GTDB taxonomy): Bacteria > Bacillota > Negativicutes > Selenomonadales > Selenomonadaceae > Centipeda > Centipeda felix. The sequence continues at coordinate 19,224 of NZ_LT891957.1, read as the reverse complement.
TACGCACCTCTATTTCAGTGATCGGCTTCCAACGGCGGCGATGGATGCAGGCGCGGATATGGCCGCGATCAGCATGCACAAGTCCGGCGGCTCGCTGACGCAGAGCTCCATTCTTCTCTGTGCGGATACGATGCCGCTCGGATATGTCCATCAGATCATCAATATCACACAGACGACGAGTGCCTCATATCTGCTCCTCGCAAGTCTCGATATCAGCCGCCGCAATTTGGCACTGCGCGGCCGTGAAGTGATCGACCGCATCATCGGACTTGTCGCCTATGCCCGTGATGAGATCAACGCCATCGGAGACTACTATGCCTATGGGCGTGAGCTGATCGACGGTGATGCCGTGTATGACTTCGATACGACGAAGCTGTCCATCTTTACATGTGCAACAGGGCTCGCCGGCATTGAGGTCTATGACATCCTGCGCGATGATTATGACATCCAGACCGAGTTCGGGGATATCGCAAACTTGCTTGCCTATGTTTCCGTTGGCGACCGTCCGAAGGATATTGAGCGGCTTGTCGCGGCACTGGCGGAGATCCGTCGGAACTATCGCAAGGATCCCTCCAAGACGCTCAAGATGGAGTATATCGACCCCGTGGTCGTCTGCGGTCCGCAGGATGCGTTCTACGCGGAGAAGGAGTCCCTGCCCATCCAAGAGACCAAGGGACGTATCTGTGCCGAGTTTGTCATGTGCTATCCTCCCGGTATCCCGATCCTTGCACCGGGGGAGGAGATCACGGACGAGATTCTGACCTACATCCGCTATGCGAAGAAAAAGGGCTGTCAGATCACAGGGCCGGAGGATATGAGTATACAACGTCTCAATGTAATGACGGAGAGATAGACCATGGAATTTTGGTATACGGAAGAACATACACCGAACGTGCGGTTCTCCATCCGTGTAGATCGTCAGCTCTACAGCGGGCAGAGCGAGTTCCAGCGCATTGACGTATTCGAGTCGCCCGAGTTCGGGCGATTTTTGACGCTTGACGGCTATATGATGCTCACAGAGAAGGATGAGTTCATCTATCATGAGATGATCACCCATGTACCGATGTGTGTGCATCCGGAGGCAGAGAACATCCTCGTGATCGGCGGCGGGGACGGAGGGACGGTACGGGAGCTGCTGCGCTACCCGTCGGTGCGGCATATCGATCTCGTGGAGATCGATGCGATGGTGATCGATGTCTGCCGTGAATATCTGCCGTCGACGGCGGCAGGACTGGATGATCCGCGGGTGAGCATCCACTGTGAAGACGGGCTGCGCTTTGTGCGCCGACCGGTCGATGTCTACGATCTCATTATCGTGGACTCGACGGATCCGTTCGGACCAGGAGAGGGACTGTTCACCAAAGAGTTTTATGGCAACTGCTTCAAGGCGCTCAAAGCTGACGGCATCATGATCAACCAGCATGAAAGCCCCTTTTATGAGCAGGACGCCTATGCCATGCAGCGGATGCACAAGCGCATTGTTCATTCGTTCCCATACAGCCGCGTCTATCAGGTGCATATTCCGACGTATCCGTCGGGGCATTGGCTGTTTGGCTTCTCATCCAAGAACCGCCGCCCCGTGGAGGGCGTCGATTTTGCACGATGGAAGGCACTCGGCATTCGGACGCGCTACTACAATACGCAGCTTCATGCAGCAGCATTTGCTCTGCCGAACTATGTGGAGGAGATACTCGAAGATGTGGAACCGCAACGTTGAAACATTTCTCGGCTGCGATAACACCTATGAGGAGAGCCATATCGTCCTCGTTGGTGCGCCGTTTGACTCGACGACCTCCTATCGTCCGGGTACGCGGTTTGCTGCCCGTACAATGCGGGCGGAGTCATACGGACTGGAGACGTACAGCCCGTATCAGGAACTCGATCTCGAGGATGCACGCGTCTTTGACGGGGGGAATTTGGAGCTGCCCTTTGGCGATACCGAACGAGCACTGGCGATGATCAGGGAGCGCGCAGAGGCGATCCTGCACAGCGGAAAGCTGCCCTTTCTGATCGGCGGGGAGCATCTGGTCAGCCTCCCCGCAATCGAAGCTGCGGCGAAGCGATATCCCGATCTCTCTGTCATTCACTTCGATGCACATACTGATCTGCGCGAAGAATATCTCGGCAACAAACTCTCCCATGCGACCGTTATCCGCCGTGCGTGGGATCTGCTCGGCGATGGGCGCATCCATCAGTTTGGGATACGCAGCGGCGAATGTGCGGAATGGCAGTGGGCACGGGCAGGGCATACGGATCTCCATCCATTTACCTTTGCAGGGCTCTCGGATGTGATTGCCGGCCTCCACGGACGTCCTGTCTATCTGACGATTGACCTCGACGTCCTCGATCCCTCCGTCTTCCCCGGTACGGGAACGCCGGAGGCAGGCGGTGTCACGTTCATCGAACTGATGAAGGCGGCACTCTCCGTTGTGCGTGGATGCAGGGTTGTCGCATGCGACATGGTGGAGCTCTCGCCGCCGCTTGACGCCAGCGGTACATCGACGGCAACGGCACTCAAGCTCCTGCGGGAGATTCTGCTCGCACTTTCAGCAGATTTTATCCGTCCGCCGCAGGTGTAGTGATTTCCGTTTGATACCGATGAAGTGATTTGTTATAATAGCGAGGAAACTGCGACTAAGGGAATCGCTGATAAAACGAGGTGTGCCGGATGGTCGTACCGCATTTATCAGTGCTTCCCGAAGCATGGAAAGATGGTGGAGTCTATGAAGGTAACGGAACAGGATCTCAGGGTAACCGCGCATCTCTCGCGTCTTTCGATTCCGACCGAGGAAAAGGAAGAGGCACTGGCGTCTCTGGGAGACTTTCTCTCATACGTGGATAATCTCTCGCGTGTTGATACGGAAGATGTGGAGCCGACGACGTATGCACTGCCCATCGAGAATGTCTTTCGCGCAGACGAGGTGCGCTCGTCCCTTTCCAACGAGGCGGCGCTTTCGAATGCACCGCTGCAGGAGGACGGGTATTTCAAAGTGCCGAAGGTACTCGAAGGGTAAGGAGGGGCTGTTTTGAGTCTATATGAAAAACCGGCGCATGTCCTGCACGATATGCTCGCGCGCAGCGAGATCAGCGCCCGTGAACTGACCGAGGATGTGCTTTCGCGCATGGATGCCGTGGAGGGCGATGTTGGCGCATACCTTCTGGAAACACGCGAGGGTGCGCTTGCTCAGGCAGATGCCGTGGATGCAAAACGTGCCGCAGGAGAGAAGATTCCGTTCCTCGCAGGGATTCCGGGTGCTATTAAGGATAATATCTGTACCATCGGTGTACGCACGACAGCCGCGTCCAAGATCTTGGAGCACTTTGTTCCGCCCTATGATGCGACGGTCATGACGAAGCTGCATGCAGAGGACGCCGTCATTCTCGGAAAGACGAATCTCGATGAGTTTGCCATGGGTGGCTCGACGGAACACTCCGCCTTTCACCCGACGCACAACCCTTGGGACACGGCACGTGTTCCCGGTGGGTCATCGGGCGGCAGTGCCGCTGCCGTGGCATCGGGAACGGCGATTTGGGCGCTCGGCAGCGATACAGGCGGGTCAATTCGTCAGCCCGCATCATTCTGTGGTATTGTCGGACTGAAGCCAACCTATGGGCGTGTGTCTCGTTATGGTCTGATGGCGTATGCGTCGTCGCTCGATCAGATCGGACCGCTTACGCGTGATGTCACGGATGCAGCCCATCTCCTAAACGTAATTGCAGGGCATGATCCGATGGACTCGACGGCCAGCCGCGCCAATGTTCCCGACTATACACAGGCACTCCGTGCAGATGTCAAGGGGCTGAAGATCGGACTCCCGAAGGAATATTTTATCGACGGAATGGATCAGGAGGTTGAGGCATCCGTCCGCAAGGCGATTGCGGATATGGAGGCGATGGGGGCAGAGGTTCGTGAAATCTCCCTGCCGCATACGGACTATGCCGTCTCCACCTATTATCTGATTGCACCTGCAGAGGCTGCGACGAATCTGGAACGCTATGACGGGGTCAGTTATGGCGCACGGGTGGACGGAGAGGATCTCGTCGATATGATGACGCGGACGCGCACGGAGAAATTCGGCGCGGAGGTAAAACGGCGCATCCTCATCGGCAACTATGCACTCTCCGCCGGATATTACGATGCGTACTACCTCAAGGCACTGAAGGTACGGACACTCATTCAGCAGGACTTTACGCGAGCCTTTGAGCAGGTGGATGTCGTCATGACACCGACAGCACCGACACCGGCGTATCGCATCGGTGAAATGACGAGCCCCCTACAGATGTATCTGCAGGATATTTCGACCGTTCCACTGAATCTCGCGGGGCTCCCCGGGATCTCCGTCCCTTGCGGCTTCACTGCGGCGGGACTTCCGATCGGACTTCAGATCATCGGTCGTCCGCTGGCGGAGGAGACGATCCTGCGTGCGGCGTTTGCCTATGAGCAGGGGCATGATTTCCATACGAAAATGGCGCCGATTGGAGGAAGGGCATGAAATACGAAACCGTCATCGGCCTTGAGATTCACTGCGAGCTCAAGACAAAGACCAAGATCTTCTGCGGCTGTGCTACGGGGTTCGGAGCCCCGCAGAACACACATGTCTGTCCCGTCTGCCTCGGTCTGCCCGGCGTTCTCCCTGTCGTCAACCGTGAGGTCGTCCATTTCGCCATCAAGGCGGGGCTGGCGACGAACTGCACGATTAACGGATACAGCAAGTTTGACCGCAAGAATTACTACTATCCGGATTTGCCGAAGAACTTCCAAACCTCGCAGTACGACCTGCCTATCGCCGAACATGGCTGGGTGGATATCGATACGGAAGAGGGGAAGAAGCGCATTCGCCTGACGCGCATCCACATGGAGGAGGACGCAGGAAAACTCGTTCACTCCGGTACGACGATTAAGGATTCTGCTTCGTCCAATGTGGACTACAACCGCACCGGCGTTCCTCTGCTTGAGATTGTCTCCGAGCCCGATATGTCCTCAGCCGAGGAAGCACGTGCCTACATGGAGAAGATCAAGTCGATCATGGAGTATATCGACGTCTCGAACTGCCGCATGGAGGAGGGAAATCTCCGCGCGGACATCAACGTGTCCCTGCGTCCTGTCGGCTCAGATCAGCTCGGTATACGGACGGAGATGAAAAACATCAACTCCTTCAAAGCGTTGGAAGATGCGATCAACTATGAGATCGAGCGTCAGACAGAGGTGCTCGAGGACGGCGGACACATTGTGCAGGAGACACGCACGTGGGATCCAGAGCGTGGTATGACACTCTCCATGCGCAGCAAAGAGGAGGCGCATGACTACCGTTATATGCCGGAGCCCGATCTTCCGCCCATCGTGACGAGTGAAGAGGAAATTGAGGCGGTGCGGCGTGAGCTGCCGGAGCTGCCGGACGCCCGTCGCATGCGTCTGATGGACGAGGCAGGACTCTCCGCATACGATGCGGGCATCATCACGAGCTCGCGTGCGATGGCTGAGTACTATGATGCCATTGTTGCAACAGGAGCGGATGCAAAACTGGCGGCAAACTGGCTGATGGGCGATCTCTCCAAGAACCTGAACGCAGAAGGGAAAACGATCGAGGACTCTCCTGTCGATGCAAAGCGCCTCGGCGAGATGATTCTCCTCATCGCAAAGGGGACGATTTCTTCTAAGATCGGCAAAACCGTGTTCAAGGCAATGTGGACATCTCCTGATGCTCCCGAGAAGATCGTCAAGGACAAGGGGCTCATCCAGATTACGGACACCAAGGAGATCGAAGGCATCGTCGATCAAGTCATCGCTGCCAATGCAAAGGCGGTAGAGGACTACAAGGGCGGCAATAAAAAGGCGATTGGTGCCTTGGTCGGACAAGTGATGAAACAGTCCAAGGGCAAGGCAAACCCGCAGATGGTCAATGAACTTTTGGCAAAAAAACTTGGCTGAGAAAGCAAGCAGTCTTTTCCGCAGGGGAAAGGCTGTTTTTCTCAAAAGGAGAGACTGCCATGCAGTATAAGGCTGCGATTTTCGATTTGGACGGCACGTTGATCAATTCGCTTGAAGATTTGGCGGACAGTGCCAATGCTGTCCTGTCAGCATATCATTTTCCGACATATACAGCGGAGAAGTATCGATTTTTTGTCGGAAATGGAACACAGAAACTGATTGAACGGATTCTGCCGCCGCATCAGGCGGAGGACGCCGCATTTGTTCATCGTTTTATGGCAGAGTACAAAGAACGCTATGCTGAAAACCTCCTGCATAAGACCGTTCCCTATGACGGTATTATGGAGATGCTGGAGGAGCTTTGCCGTCGAGGTATTCCATTGGCTGTCTGCACGAATAAGCATCAAAGTGCGGCAGAACGCATCATCACGGCACTGTTTCCTCCGCATATGTTTCGGGAGATCATCGGTGATCGGGAGGGACTTCCGCGAAAACCGGATCCAACGAAAGTGCTGCACATCATGAAAGAGTTTAGCGTTACGGGGCAGGAAACAGCGTACTTCGGAGACAGCTCGGTCGACATGGACACCGCAAGCAATGCAGAAACGCTTGCGGTGGGTGTTCTCTGGGGATTTCGCACGGAGCAGGAGCTTCGGGAACACGGCGCGGATGTGCTCCTCAATACTCCGATGGAACTATTTGAAAAGGTGACGTTTCGAGAGGCATGAAAAAAACACAAAAGGCGCAGACACGCGTACAGATGGTTCCCGTACGTCGAGGGGGAGTCTATGAGATTTGCATTGACCGGCTCGGAACGAGCGGCGAGGGCGTCGGGCGATATGATAACTTTACCGTATTTGTCCCTAATGCACTTCCCGGCGAACGGGTCACGGTACGCATTGAGGAGGTAAAAACCTCCTATGCCCGTGGACGTTTGGCGGAAATTCTTCAGCAGAGCAATGATCGCATCACACCTTTATGCAGCCTTTATGACGAGTGCGGCGGCTGTCAGCTCCAGCATCTCTCCTATGCGGCACAACTGCGCGCGAAGCGTCAGCAGGTGATTGATGCACTGTCCCATATCGGCAAACTTCCTCATGTCTTGGTCAGAGAGACACTCGCGGCACAGTCACCGTGGAACTATCGCAATAAAATGCAGTTTCCCGTCGGCCTCACAAAGGGAAGGATCGTCGTTGGCTGTTTCGCACAGGGAAGCCATACCATCATCGATACAGAGAACTGCCATATTCAGCGTGAGCCGAATAATGCGCTTGCCAATACCGTACGCGCTATTGTCGCGCAGCTTCGCATTCCTGTCTACAATGAGGACACACATAAGGGCATCCTGCGTCACATCGTTGGGCGTGTCGGGCAGAATGGCGACCTTATGGCGGTGATCGTCACAGCGACCAAGCAGCTGCCGCGTGCAAAGGATTTTATTCGACTGCTGCGAGAGCGATTGCCGAACCTCGTCAGTGTACATCAAAACATCCAGACCTATCGGAACAATGTCATCATGGGACGCGACACTGTGCTCCTCTGGGGAAAGCCGACCATCCTCGATGCGCTCGGACGGCTGCATTTTCACATTTCACCGCGATCCTTTTTTCAGGTCAATACGCAGCAGGCTGAACGCCTCTATGAACAGGCACTTGCCTATGCGGATCTCCATGGGACAGAGACCGTCATTGATGCCTACTGCGGCACAGGGACAATCACCCTTTTTCTTGCCCAGAGAGCACGTAAGGTCTACGGCATCGAAATCGTGCAGCCTGCCATTCTCGATGCACGAAAGAATGCCCGCGATAACCATGTCAAAAATGCAGAATTTATCGTCGGCGATGCGACAAAAATCATGCCGGCACTCTACAAACAGGGGATTCGTCCGGATGTTGTTGTCGTTGACCCGCCGCGTGCGGGCTGTACGCCGACCGTCCTCAAAACCTTCGCCGATATGAAGCCGCAGCGCATCGTCTACGTCTCGTGCAATCCCGCCACTCTCGCACGCGACCTCGCCATACTGAAAGAATTTGGTTATCATGCGCAGGAAGTACAGCCGGTCGATCTGTTTCCACAGACTTCGCACGTGGAGACCATCACGAAATTGTCACGAGACATTCCAGCAGCCAAATGAATGGGATAGATGTAATATCTCTTGTAGATTCCAAGGGAATTGTTTATAATAGTAACAGTGTATCTTCTTCTATTCGAGAGGTTTTTTCATGAAGCGGTTTCCGCTCTTTATTCTGATGATCGCGACGCTGTTTCTCGTGGCTGCCACGGGGGCGGCGTATCTGTCCGTCGGACGGCAGAGTACGGCACTTGCACGCCGCCCTCTGCAGGAGATTGTGGCATATACGACGCTGCCGACGGAGGCTGCCGCGGCACTGTCGGAGGCGTACGAGAAGGAGTATAATATCCGTGTCAGTTTCGTTCCTCTATCCACAGAGCAGATACAGAAGCGACTGGAGGAGCAGGCAGCGAGCGGCGTGAGTACGCCGGCAGCGCTTGTCCTCGCAGACCGCGAGGTGCTCGACCGCGCGGCGGCGGCAGGGTATCTTGTGCCCTATCAGTCCGAGAGGAGCGATCAGGTCGCCGATCAATTTCGTCAGCCCGATGGGTATTGGACGGGTGTGTGGTATGATCCGATCGTCTTTGCAATAAATCAAGACTATCTACGCACGCATCTCGATCTTCCTGACTCGTGGCAATTGTTGGCGCAGCAGAAGGATATACGCATCGGTACGACGGATTTTATGGCGGCTGATGCCTCGTCGAATCTTCTTTACAGCATGATTGCTGAGTACGGTGAACAACGTACCTTCGCTATTTGGCGCAGGATTCAGCCGCAGATCATGCAGTATTCCCGCTATCTGCATACGCCCGTACGGCAGGCGGGGATGGGGGAGGTCGATGTCTCGGTTGCTGTTCTCAGTGAGACGCTCCGCTATATTCACGATGACTATCCCATCCGTGTGCTTTATCCGACGGACGGGACGGCGGCGGTGATTTACGGTAGAGGGGTTGCATTCCGCGCGAGCGAGCACGATGTGCAGGCGGCAGAGGATTTTGCCGACTGGCTGCTGACGGATGAGGCGCAGTTGGCACTGGCACGGCAGCATATCTATTTTTTGACGACCAACCCCGTGACGCTGTCCTATCGGATGTTTGCGGGAAAGAATATCAATATTTTTAAGAGTAAGCCGTATTATAGCCCGGCGGAGAAGAAGATACTTCTCGATCGCTGGGTCAAAGAGGTGCGGTTCTATGAAGAGTAGTTGTGGGGGAATGTAACCAGTGAAAGCAGGTTTTATCAGCCTTGGCTGTGCAAAGAATCTGGTCGATACAGAAGTCATGCTCGGAATTATGCGTGAGCATGGCATCGATATTACCAATGATCCGTCAGAGGCAGATATCCTGATTGTCAATACGTGTGCCTTTATTCAGTCGGCAAAAGAGGAGTCGATCACGACGGTGCTCGGGATGGCGGACTACAAGGAGACGGGGCGCTGCCGCAGTCTCATCGTAGCGGGCTGTCTTGGACAGCGGTATGGGCAGCAGCTTCTCGATGAGATCCCGGAGGCGGATGCCATCATCGGGACGGGGGCGTGGAGCCGTATCATGGAGGTGATCGAGGCGACGCTCAAGGGGCGTCGCCTGCTCATCGCGGGGAAGGATGATACGATCTACGATGCCAAGACACCGCGCCTGCGGACGACACCGAACTATACGGCGTATGTCAAGATTGCGGAGGGGTGCGATCATCGCTGTGCGTTCTGTGCGATTCCGCTCATACGCGGGAGCTTCCGCAGCCGTCCAATGGAGGATATCGTAGCGGAGGGACGTGAGCTCGCCGCTGCCGGTGTTCGCGAGCTGGTTCTCATCGCGCAGGACAGCGCAAACTATGGGCTGGATTGCTATCAAAAGCCGATGCTGCCGACGCTTCTGCGCGAGCTTGCAAAGATCGACGGAATTGCGTGGATTCGTGTGCTATACAGCTATCCAAAGTATTTTACCGATGAGCTGATCGAGGTCTTTGCCACTGAGCCAAAGGTGGTCAAGTATGTCGATCTGCCTCTGCAGCATGCGCATGATGCCGTGCTGCGTTCGATGAATCGTCCCGATACACGGGCGGGGATGGAGGAGCTGATCGCAAAGCTGCGGGCACGCATCCCGGGAGTCGCGATTCGCTCGACATTCATCGTTGGCTTCCCTGGGGAGACCGACGCCCAGTATCAGACACTGCGTCGCTTTGTGGAGAAGCAGCGATTCGATAAGGTGGGAATCTTTACCTACTCCGAGGAGGAGGACACTGCCGCGGCGGCAATGGGGAAGAAAGTTTCCGAAGAGGTGATGCAGGAGCGTTACCATGACCTCATGAGTCTCCAGAGTAAGATCTCCGAGGAGATCAATATCGGGCTGGAGCATCAGGAGTTGGATGTTCTCATCGAGGGACATGACGCAGAGCAGTCGGGGATTGCCGTAGGGCGTTCCTACCGCGAGGCACCTGAGGTGGATGGCCAGATCTATATCGAAGGTGATGCAGAGGGTGCACCGGGCGAGATTGTCCGCGTGCGTCTCCTTCAGGGCTTTACATACGATATTGTCGGAGAGAGGGTGCAGTGATGCCGGAGAGAGAACGTCTGCCGGATATTGTTGGGCAAATGCTCTGTGCAAAAGGCTATACGATCTCCTGTGCGGAGTCTTGTACGGGCGGGCTGCTCACGAGTACGCTCACAGACGTGCCCGGCAGTTCTGCGTACGTCATGGGGAGTGTCGTATCATACTCAAACGACGTGAAGTCCCGTATCCTGCACGTGGCGGAGGAAACGCTTGTCGCGCACGGTGCTGTCTCTCCGGAGACGGCGCGGGCAATGGCAGAGGGGGTACGCGACCTCATGCAGACAGATGTCGGCGTCGGCATCACGGGGATCGCCGGTCCCGGCGGCGGTTCTCCCGAAAAGCCGGTCGGACTGGTCTACATTGCTGTATCTGCTCCGGGAAAGACTTCGGTGGAAAAAAATGTATTTTCTGGCGTACGCGCCGAGATTAAGCGTGCCGCCGTCAATAAAGCTCTTGCCATGGTGCAGGAGATGATTAGGGAGATGGATAAATGAAACGCTATCAGAAACTCGTCGCTGCTCTTTCGCTCTCAGCGCTGCTCTGCGGCAGTTCCTATGCTGCAGCGGCTGATGTGCCAGCGGGGACAGAATCAGCGACACCGGCGGCCACACAGACGATTGCCCCCGATGCGCTGACATACTCCTATGAGAGCAAGACATACGGCTACCGCATCATGTGCCCGCAGAAACCCGTCGGAGTGATTCCAGCGTCAGCACTCTATGACGACCGCGAGGGCGAGATTCTCATTTTTGACAATGAGGAGTACAATATCAAGTATGCGTGGGCGGTTTTTGTCAATGCATTCTCTGATACGTCCGTACCGAATCTCAACACGATCAATCCAGAGGATGCGGTGAACCTGCTGGAACGTATTCAGCACAGCAATGGATACGAGGGGATCATGCTGATCAATCTCTCGGATACCAACAAGGCGATCTTTGCCATGACGGCAAAGGAAGTCGATATTGACGAGGATGGCGATGGCGTCGTCGATGCGACGGCGAAGGCGGACAATCAGACGGCAGTGATGTTCTTCCGTGGGGCAAACGGACAGCGGTATGGGCTCGAGCTCATTGATAATCCGACGCTCCGTGCGAAGTCCGTAGCAACGTTTATGGCGGGCGCGCGTACCATGCAGTAAGTGACGTGGCCGAGAGAGAAAGAAGGAGAACAGACTCATGAAGATGTCATCCAAAAACACAATGCTGACGGCGGCAGTACTTGTCGCACTGACCTCCGGTACAACGTATGCGGCGACCCCCGGGACGGTGGACTCGCAGGATCTCTTCCATGCAAATCGACTGGTGACGGATCGTGCCAATGCACCGGCGGTAGAGGAACGTGCTGATGCTGACCACTATGAGGCATCGATCTCCAGGCAGCAGAAGGATGCTGCTGTTCGTCCGCTCGGCACGGCACCTGCCAAGAATACACCGCAGGTGACACGCCTCCGCTGGGAGACGGTGGATGAGGGGATCGCAGAGCGCAATAAGGAGCAGCCTTCGTTCACACTCGCTGCGCAGAAGGCGCAGCCCGTTATCATTACAGCAGCAGATGTCAAACGTGAGCAGAAGCTCGCCGCGAAGGAAGGCCGCCCACCGCAGGAGCTTGTCGGTGATGTAAATCTGAAGCGCGGCCCGATGCCCGTTGCAGTGCGTCAGGAATCATCACCCGCGCCGCAGCAAGCACCGATGCAGACACCTCCTCCCCAGGAGCGTGTCGTTCCGATGCCGCCGCCCGCCGCTCCAGCCGCTGTGCAGGCACAGCTTCCGCCTCAGCCAGCAGATGCTGAAGGCAGACCCGAGCGTCCCCGGTATCAGCAGCTGCCGCGTGAGTTCGCGCTGAATGCACCCGCTACCTCACCCGCCGTACCACAGCAGCCGCAGGAGTTTTCCACTGTGGGAGAGACGGAGTCGCATCTTGCACCGCCGATCACGGAGGACATGTCCCCCGCGCCCGAGTACACGGTACGTCCTGACGGCGTTCCCGCATTCTCGTCAGCAGCGCCTGTGTCGCCTGCCGCAGAGAGTCTGGATGGAATCTCGGATGAGGTGCGCCGGCATATCCTTGCGGGACAGCTCGCGATGCAGGTACAGCTGAAGCGCGATGCGAGCATCACGGGGGTGCAGGCCCTGACGCGTGCGCTGCGTGAGAGCACGAAACTCACGCGAATGCAGAAGGTGGACTTCCTCATTGGCTTTGGCCGAGCCCTGCATCAGAGCGGTCTGCCGCGTCAGCAGGAGTCGTTGCTCATCAAGACGATTGCAGAGGCATTCTAATACGCCTATTCTATGGGATATTCGGTGGGGGAGCTAGATGAAACAGTTTCATATTGCGGTGATTGCAGGAGACGGGATCGGCCCTGAGGTCATTGCTGAGGGGAAAAAGGTATTTTCGGGAATTGCACAGATGGACGGGACGTTCTCTGTCACATTTGAGGACTTTCCATGGGGATGTGAGTACTACCTGAAGTCCGGCGAGATGATGCCGGAAAACGGGCTCGATCTCCTGCGCGGTTACGATGCAATCTATCTGGGGGCTGTGGGCTATCCAGGTGTACCGGACCATGTGTCTCTCGGTGATCTCCTGCTTTGCATCCGCCGTGGTTTTGATGAATACATCAATTTACGTCCTGTACGCCTCCTGCACGGTGCTCCCTGCCCGCTCGCGGATATTTCTCCACGTGATATCGATATGATCGTGGTGCGCGAGAACAGTGAAGGGGAGTACGCGAATGTTGGTGCACGGCTCTATCCCGGGACACCGCGTGAGACGGCACTCCAGACGGGGGTATTCTCACGGCACGGATGTGAGCGCGTCATCCGTTATGCCTACGAGCTGGCGCGACGTGAGAAGCGCACGCTTACCTCGATTTCCAAGGGGAATGCACTGCGATACTCGATGGTGTTCTGGGATGAGATCTTTGCCGAGATTGGGAAGGAGTATCCCGATGTTGAGACACATAGCTTGCTTGTCGATGCGGCAAGCATGTTCTTCGTCAAAGATCCGAAGCGGTTCGGCGTTGTGGTGACGAGCAATCTCTTCGGCGATATTCTCACCGATCTCGGTGCGGCGATTGCGGGCGGGATGGGGCTCGCAGCCGGGGCGAATCTCAACCCTGAGCGACGCTATCCGTCGATGTTCGAGCCGATTCATGGGAGTGCTCCTGATATTGCAGGGCAGGGGATCGCGAATCCATTAGCCTCGATCTGGTCAGTTGCACAGATGCTCGACTTTCTTGGTGAAACAGAGTGGTCAGAGCGCGTGCTCCGTGCCATCGAGACGCTGCTCGTGGAGAAAAAGACGCTGACGCCGGATCTTGGCGGAACGGCACGTACATCAGACATTGGACATGCAGTACTCGATGTTCTGGCACGCTGAATCATACAGAATATGCGGGGGGTTCAAGCGCCCTCCGCTCTATTTATATGGATGGAGTGTATAGTCATGGCACAGCAAATACGAAAAGCGGTTATTCCGGCAGCAGGATATGGAACACGATTCCTTCCTGCGACGAAAGCGACACCGAAGGAGATGCTGCCCATTGTCGATAAGCCGACCATCCAGTATATTGTGGAGGAAGCCCTTGCAAGCGGTATCGAGGATATTCTGATTATCAGCGGTCATGGGAAACGCGCCATCGAGGATCATTTTGACTCCGCGCCGACACTCGAGCACGAGCTCATGCGCAAGGGGCGGCAGGACCTTCTCAACGTCCTGCGTGAGACGACGGATGTCAATGTTCACTATGTCCGTCAGAAGTATATGCGCGGTCTGGGGGATGCGATTCTGTGCGCCCGCACCTTCGTCGGCGATGAGCCGTTCGCTGTTCTCCTCGGCGATGATGTCGTTTACCATCCGCAGCGTCCTGCGCTGCGTCAGCTGATCGATGTCTATGAGGAGACGGGGGGCTCTGTTCTCGGCTGTCAGATTGTCGCTGATGCACAGGTTTCCTCCTATGGTATCGTTGCAGGAGCGATGCAGAATGAGCGCCTGATGCATGTCTCCGATATGATCGAAAAACCTGCACTTGCTGAGGCACCAAGCCGTATGGCTGTGCTCGGTCGATACATCATCCGCCCCGAGATTTTCTCTATCTTGCAGAATACAGAGCCCGGCAAAGGGGGAGAGATTCAGCTGACGGATGCACTCAAGGTACTCGCCCAGCGGGACACGGTCTATGCCTATAATTTTGAGGGACGTCGCTATGACCTTGGAGATAAGCTCGGGTTCTTGGAGGCGACGGTGGAGTTTGCTCTGCGTCGCAGTGATCTTGGCGACTCGTTCCGTGCGTATCTCAAACAGTTAGCGGAAACACTGTGAGGCGGTTGGATTGCAGAAGGAACATCAGGCAAATCTGGCTCTCGCGCTCAGTGTTTTCGGTGCTGTTGGGACGGCAGGACAGGGGAGCAGTCTTCTCCTATCAACGATTCATCATGGATTTATCGCGGCGACGATCGGCGGACTAGCAGACTGGTTCGCCATCAAGGCGATTTTCGGCCGACCGCTCGGCATCTCGCACCGTACTGATATTCTGCGTCGGAATCGTGGGCGGATTATGGAGTCCATCGTTGCGTTCTCCTCGGAGGATCTCCTCAGCAAGAAGAATATTATGGCAGTCATTGAGCGCGAGAATATGGGGGCAATGCTCGCAGACTATTTGCTGCATCGCGGTGGGGAGGAACGCCTGACGGACACTGCCATCGATGTCCTCCGCTATGTGGCAGCGGATCTTGACAGTACGCGCATTTCACATGAGCTGACGCCATACGTGAAACAGGCACTCTATCAGCTGCCGCTTGAAGATCACGCAGGAGACTTGATGGCGCTCTTTACGGAGCAGCATCATACAGAGCGGATTTTTCAGGTACTTGTCCGCGTCGGTATCCAGCTAGTGCAGACTCAGCTCTTTCAAGAGATCCTCCATGACAATATAGCCTCTATTCGTGAGAAATATGAGGGCGATGGGATGATCCGTGCCCTCGTTCTCTCATTCGTAGACGATACGATGATTGCATCGTGGATCACAGAACGGTTGCAAGAGATTCTGTCGGCGGCATTGGAGATGGAGAATCCGCGTCACCGCGAAGGCGTGCAGGCACTCTCTTCGTTCTTTGCATCGCTCAGCGATCATGATGATTTTCGCACGACGATGCGTCGAGCGAAGGAGCATCTGATTGAGGACATTGACATGGAGTCCATTTTGTCGGATTTCATCGAGAGCCGAATGAAGGGGAATCATCCGTTTTGGATTCCCTATGTGCGAGAGCTCCTGCATCAGAAAATCGAAGCATACGCCCATTCTATCCCGTGGCAAAGTCGTGTTGACCGATGGATGAAATCGCTCGCGGCGGGAGAGGTCGAGAAACACCATGAAATGATTGCCCGCTTTGTGCGTGAGTACCTGAATCAAAAGTCGGACGATGAACTCGTTTCATTTGTGGAAGGGAAGGTGCGCACCGATCTTCAGATGATCCGCATCAACGGTGCTGTGGTTGGCGCAGCCGTTGGTATGGCACTTTCCCTCATCGTCTGCATGACGGAAAGGATGTGGGGGCTTTAATGCGTACGTGGAATAAAGCAGAGGCCGCACTGCTGCTCTCGGCAGTCCTCTTTCTGTGTGCCCTTTTCCTTCATATCAGATTTGCGGATTTTCTCTGGGTGCGTGCGTTGCTCGCAGTAAGCGAAGCGGCACTGGTCGGTGGAGTTGCGGACTGGTTTGCAGTAACTGCGATCTTTCGGAAGCCGCTCGGATTTCCCTATCATACAGCGCTGTTGCCGCGTCGCCGTGACAGCTTTGTTCAAGCGATTGTCACGATGGTTCAGAAGGAGTTCTTCTCCAAGCGCAAGATTTTCCACCACATGGAGCAGATGCACCTCTTTCCAATGATAGAAAACTATCTGCGCCGTCCGACAACGGAGGAACAGCTGACCGGAATGATCCTGCACTTTATTCGTGCATCCTTTCTGCGTCGGAGGAATTCGCAGATCGTTTCCTATCTCTCGTCGCGCCTGAGGGATTTACTCCTGAAGGAGGATCCTGCCGTGCTGATGCAACGACTCGACGAGCTCCTGCGCGAGAAGGGATGGGATAAAAAAGCCCTGACAAGTATCTCGCGGATACTTGTCAGGGAGGCGGCGACGGAGGAGACGTATGCCTCCATAAGGAATGCACTGGAGCAGCTGGAGCGGGAAAAGATCGGCGACGGATTTCTATCGCGTATTCTCACCGCGACGAATACCATCAATCTGGATGAGGGGGCAGAACTGATTCAGCAGCACACATGTCATGTCATCGAAGAGCTCGGACGGGATAACTCGCCGCTGCAAAATCATGCGGCAAATCTGATCCATGATGCGCTCTCTGACCTCGAACGGGATGAGGAACTCACCACACTCGTGCGTGAGCTGCAAAAGCGATTGGCAGAGACGCTGCCAATCGCTGCGTCGATTGAGCGCATTCTGAGTGGCCTGCGGACACATGTGCAGGCTGATCTGCAGCGTGATGTGGATCCGATGGAGGAGCACATGCCGGCCTTTTATCAGCAGTTGCGCAGCATACTCCATGCAGAATATCAGCGGATGCTGACGCTCCTCACAGAGCACAGTGATCTGCAGCAAATCATGACACGCCTGATGTATGATCTCATCGCACGGTCGGCTCTCCATGCACAGGCATTGGTCGGTATCGTTGTCTCCGATGCACTTATGCGTCTCACGGATGAGGAGCTAAATCGTCTTGTCTATGACAAGGTAGAGCAGGACTTTCTCTGGATCCGTGTCAACGGCTCGCTCGTCGGTGGCTGCATCGGTCTGCTTCTCTTCCTCGGAGCACAGATGTTTAGATAAAATACATCAGTGTCTCGCTGTTCTCCTCGCGTTTCCACGCAGTAAGGAGATCCTCAAGTGTTACGGCATTGAGTGTATCGTGAATGTTTTGGTCGAGTACGCCGAAGAGGTCGCGTGCGAGAACGAGGTCTAGTTTTTCCATCTTCTCACAGGAACTGCCTGTCTTTTCAATCAGTGCGATCTCAATGGCAGAGAGAATGTCATAGGCAGTGATGTCGTGTGGGGGGCGAGCAAGCTGGTAGCCGCCCTGTGAACCCTTGATCGAGTTGACGAGTTTGCTCCGCTTGAGCAGTGCAAAGACTTGTTCGAGGTAGATCTTAGAGATGCCGAGATGCTCTGAGATACTGATGATGGTGACGGGGGAGGAGGTGTCGTAGCTGCGTGCCAAAAAGACCATGGATGCGATGCCATAGCGCCCCTTCGCTGAGATTTTCATATCGATGCTTCCTTCTAAAAACATATTTTTTATAGCTATATAATATGTTAATATGCAGCGAATGTCAAATAAAAATCCCCTCATCCAAATGGAAGAGGGGATTTTCGTATGCGTATCTTAGCGCTTCGAGAACTGGGAAGCCTTACGTGCTTTCTTGAGACCGTACTTGCGACGTTCCTTCTCACGCGGGTCACGCGTGACGAAGCCTGCCTTCTTGAGTGCAGGGCGCAGCTCTGCATCCATCTCAATCAGTGCGCGTGTGATGCCGTGACGGATCGCACCTGCCTGACCGGATGCACCACCGCCGGCTACGTTAGCGATGACATCATATTTATCGACGGTTTCCGTCAGGTTTAGCGGCTGGCGAACAATCAGCTCAAGCGTCTTGAGGCCGAAATACTCTGCCATCTCGCGGCCATTGATGGTAACCTTGCCGTCGCCGGGAACGAGGCGAACACGGGCAACCGAGGTCTTGCGGCGACCCGTTCCGTAGTAAGTGACTTGTGCCATTGAACAGATTCCTCCTTATACAAAACTCAGCGAATATCAAACTTCAGCGGTTCGGGCTTCTGTGCTGCATGGGGATGCTCCGGACCGGCGTAGACGTTGAGCTTGCGGAAAATCTGTGCGCCGAGACTGTTCTTCGGAAGCATGCCCTTGACCGCGTGTTCAATGACACGGACAGGGAAGCGATCGAGCATCTGGCCGGCCGTTGTGAAGGTCGTGCCGCCCTGATAGCCGGAGTGACGGAAGTAGGTCTTGTCCGTCAGCTTCTTTCCCGTGAACTTTACCTTCTCAGCATTGATGACGATGACGTAGTCGCCGGTATCAACATGCGGCGTGTAGATGGGCTTGTTCTTGCCGCGCAGGACCTTTGCGATCTCCGTTGCAAGACGGCCGACCGTCTGGTTCTCTGCATCTACGACATACCACTTGCGCTCAATATCGGCTGCTTTTGCCATAACCGTGGTTTTCACGTAATTCCCCCCTAGAGAGTAAGAGTTTTCAATATTGGTTGATGCGATATACACTCACGCTTCCGGGGCTAATGGATACATGGAAAATATCACACGTCGCTATTCTAAAAAATTTTTACGCGAATGTCAAGAAATTTTCTCCATAGCACGCTTTACGGCAAATTGCAAGTTTAATTGTCGCAAGGTCTCGTTAAACTTTTAGCGAGTTATATCATCGCAGCATACATATCATTTGCTGACTTATATCCGAAAATCTTGCGCGGATAGTTGTTAACCCAATCTTCGATCCGCTGCAGTTCCTTCGGCTTCAATTTGCTGAAGTCCGTTCCCTTGGGAAGAAACCTGCGCAGCATCCGATTTCCGTTTTCGTTGCTTCCACGCTCCCAGCTGCTGTATGGATGCGCGTAATA
>NZ_LT891956.1:130481-288510 GCF_900186465.1 Centipeda felix | reverse complement strand
TATTACGCGCATCCGTACAGCAGCTGGGAGCGTGGAAGCAACGAAAACGGAAATCGGATGCTGCGCAGGTTTCTTCCCAAGGGAACGGACTTCAGCAAATTGAAGCCAAAGGAACTGCAGCGGATCGAAGATTGGGTTAACAACTATCCGCGCAAGATTTTCGGATATAAGTCAGCAAATGATATGTATGCTGCGATGATATAACTCGCTAAAAGTTTAACGAGACCTTGCGACAATTAAACTTGCAATTTGCCATCCTCTCCTCGTGTAAAAAATTCGCTTGCATTTTCCTCCCGCACGGGTTATAATAGCCCCTGTCAATCATGGGGACGTAGCTCAGCTGGGAGAGCACCAGGTTCGCAATCTGGGGGTCGAGAGTTCAATCCTCTTCGTCTCCACCATCTCGATGACAAAGAGGCATCTACGCGGATGCCTTATTTTTGTATAAGGAGTAAAAATATGTTCCGTCCGATGCGCCGCAAACGCCAAGAGCTCACAAAGGAAATGACCGAGGAAATCCTGCACCGCAATACAGCGGGCGTTCTCGCCCTCGCGGGTGATGAGGAGTTCCCGTACGCCGTCCCCATCAGCTACGTCTACGACGGCACGCACATCTACTTTCACACGGCGGTAACGGGACACAAGGTCGATGCCCTCCAGCAGAACCCAAATGTCTCCTTCGCCGTCATCGACCGCGATGAGATCATCCCCGAAAAATACACCACGGCATACCGCAGTGTTGTCGTATTCGGACGCATCCGCATCGTCGAGGATGATGCAGAAAAGCGGGCGACCGCGCGCAAGCTCGCTCTCAAATATGCTCCGCACAACACGGAGGAGCAGCATACGCACGAAATCGACGGCGCATGGAAACGATTCCACATGCTCGAAATGACCATCGTCCATATCACGGGCAAACAAGGCAAAGAACTCGTCGGAAAAGAATAACGGACAGCAAAAAGAGCAGCCGCACGACGGCTGCTCTTTTTTCTATGAAAACTTTATCCCTCGACGTTCAGCACGATGAGCTTTTCCTCCGTCAGCTCGCGGATGGCATAGGCGGGACCCTCGCGGCCGACGCCGCTGTCCTTGACGCCGCCGTAGGGCATGTTGTCCATACGGAAGGTCGCACCGTCGCCGATGATGACGCCGCCGACCTCGAGGTTCTCGGCGCAGTAGTTCGCGACGGCGAGCGAGCGCGTAAAGACGCCCGCCTGCAGGCCGTAGCGTGTGTCGTTCGCCATGTGCACCGCCTCCTCGATCGTGTCGTAGGGGATGATGCTGAACACGGGGGCAAATGTCTCCTCGGAGACGACCTTCATCGCCGGGGTGACATCGGTGAGCACGGTTGGCGCATAGAACGCACCGCGCCGTGTGCCGCCCGTGAGGACGCGTGCACCTGCCGCCTCCGCCTCGCGCACCCACGCCTCGATGCGCTCCGCCTCGCGTTCTGCGATCATTGGGCCGATCTGCGTGTGTACGTCCATGAGGTCGCCACTGCGGAAATCCTCCGCCGCTGTGACCGCAGCGCGGCAGAACGCCTCATAGATGCTGCGCGCGACATAGACGCGCTGGCAGGAGATACAGACCTGCCCTGCGTTGACGAACGCATGCCGCGCGCAGTGCTCCGCAACCCATGCCACATCGTCAACATCCTCGTGGACGATGTTCGCCGAGTTCGAGCCGAGTTCGAGCGAGATGCGGCGAAACCCGACCGCCTCGTGGAGCGCCTTGCCGACGGGGACGCTCCCGGTAAAGGAAAACATGCGGATACGCTCGTCCGCCGTGAGCAGCCGTCCGACCGCACTGCCCGCGCCGTAGACGAGGTTGAGGCAGCCCGCAGGCAGTCCCGCCTCCACGAACACGTCGCAGAGGAGCGACGCCGTGAGGGGCGTTGCCGAGGCAGGCTTGTAGACAACCGTATTGCCCGCCGCGAGTGCCGGACCGATCTTGTGCGCGGCGAGATTGACGGGAAAGTTAAACGGCGTGATGGCGCAGACCACGCCGAGCGGACGGCGAATGGTGAACGCCATCCGATTGCCGCAGCCGGGCGCCCCCGCGAGCGGCACCGTCTGCCCGCGCAGACGCTTTGCCTCCTCGGCAGAGAGGATAAGGGTCTGATAGGAACGGTCGATCTCACCGCGTGCGTCGCGGATGGGCTTGCCCGCCTCGGCCGAGAGCGCCTCTGCGAACTCCTCACGCCGTTCGCGCATGAGATTTGCCGCACGCATGATGATCTCGTAGCGTTCGTACGGGCTGAGCTCCACCGTGTGGAAGGCGCGCTCCGCCGCATCCACCGCCGCGCGCACCTCCTTTTGCCCTGCCGTGCAGATCTCCGCAATCACCTCGCCGGTCGCCTTGTGATAGACGGGGAGCGTCCCCTCGCCTGCGACACGTACACCATCAATGAGCATCTCGACCGTCTTCATTTCATCGTCCTCCCTCCGCAGGTGGCACAGGAACCGCGCCGCCCCGCAGAAAATCGTCCAGAAGGTTCATCATCCGCGCTTTCGATAGGCCCCGCGCGGCTCATGTCAGCTATTTTTCATTATAGACACGCCTCTTGCAAAAATCAAGAAATCATGCATCCGCAAATTTTTACCAACATATAATCCCCTCCTTACGCCGTTCCCCATTACTTTTGCTACACTATCATCCGTCAGCAATCAACAGAAGAACAAATGGAGGAACCATGATGAAGAAAACTCTGCGCGCTGCGGCGCTTACAGCGGCGATGACAACGATGCTTTCCGGCGCGGCATTTGCGATGGCAACCGTCACGGACGGACAGGAGACCAGCGACGGTGCGACGCTCACCTATCCCGTCGTAAAGGCCGATGCGCCTGAGGCACAGCAGCGCATCAATATGGTGATCGAGGACGATGTGAAGGCATTCATGCAGGAAATCGACGCCGCACGCGTTGCGGGCAAGCCGCCTGCGGCAAAGATGAGCTACGAGATCACAAAAAGCAGCGACGAACTGCTCAGCCTGAAGACGGAGCAGTTCATCTCCGAGGAAAGCGCGGCGCATCCGATGTCCTATGCTCACGGCTATATCTTCCGTCTGTCCGACGGCAAGGCGCTCACTCTCGACGACGTACAGCAGCTGCCGGATCGAAAGAAGCAGGCCGAACGCTACACGCTGGAGTCACTGAACAAACGCCTCGCTGAGCCGAAAAACGGCGCGGCCAAGGACTTCAAAAAGCTCGAGACCGCGCCCAAGGACATCTATATGGATGCCAACGGACACATTCATGTACTCATTCAGCGCTATGAGGCGGCTTCCTACGCAGCGGGCATCCTCGACATCGACCTCGACGCATAACATCGTTCCGCCCTCCCTTTTTCGCCTGCGCCCCATGGGCGCAGGTATTTTTTGTGCCGCAGAATGCATTGCATTTCGCCCCTGCTTTCGGTAGAATGAGGGAAAGGGAGGATCTATCATGCTGAAAAAATTATTCTTGCCGAGCCTCGTGCTCGTGCCGCTCCTGTTCCTACACCCGTACGGACAAGTTCAGGCAGAAAAGCCCCTTCCCAAAACGACGTCAGTCCAGCCGGTTCCCGAGGATGCGGTCGGCCGCTCAAGATTTTCATCGGCGACAGAATACCTGAGATTCCGTGACCAGGGCTCCGCCCTCACGATGTCAGTACCGCTCATTAATGGTCCATTTTATATCTATAGGCTCAAAGGCGGCATTACCCTATTTGTCAATGACAAATTTTTAAATGGCGATGTGCCGCTGCGCCTTACAGCGCTGCTCACACATATGCCTGCTCCTGCAGGAAAGGCACAGACGACAGCCGAACCTTTCAAAGACGACGCTGACCGCACCATCCTCTCTTACCAGACATCGCCCCTCATGCGCAATGTCAAGATCCTCAGCAATGAAACACTGAAACAGAATGGCTCTCCCGCACGGCGCCTGACGATGAGCGTATTCACACACGAGAGAGATACCATTGTCGAAATCCTGTGGATTGGCGATTCATCGGGAGCATGGCTCGTTCAATTTGACTGCAACGCCGATGATGCGAATACGGTTGATCTCCTTCCTCGCCTCCTCTCCTCTGTGAGCGTCGGCGAAGATACAGAAAAATAACCCCCATCTATGGATACCGGATATCGAAAGGAGAACAATGATGGATTCCATCGAAAAACTTCGCACCATCCTCGGTGCCAGCCGTCGTGCGGTCTTCTTCGGTGGGGCGGGCATGTCCACGGAGTCGGGGATCCCCGACTTTCGCAGTGCGGGCGGGATATACAGCGAGACGCTTCATCAGGAGTTCAGTCCCGAGCAGATGGCATCGCACAGCTTCCTCATGGCGCATCCCGCCGAGTTCTTTGACTTCTATCGGCGGCGCTTTGTCTACCTCGCAGCGGAGCCGAATCCGGGGCACTATGCACTCGCAGAGCTCGAGCGGCGCGGCATTCTCGCGGCGATCGTAACGCAGAACATCGACGGGCTCCATCAGGCGGCTGGCTCCAAGACCGTCTACGAACTGCACGGCTCGATCCGCCGCGCACACTGCATGGACTGCGGCGCGCACTACGAGCTCGACTACATCATGGAGCACACGCCCATCCCTTACTGCTCCTGCGGCGGCATCGTCCGTCCCGACGTCGTGCTCTATGAGGAAAGTCTCGATCCCGCAACGATCGAAGGGGCTGTCGCAGCGATCCGCGCGGCGGACACACTCATCATCGGCGGCACGTCGCTCATTATCTATCCCGCAGCGGGGCTGATCAACTACTTCCGCGGCGAACATCTCATCCTCATCAACAAGAGCGAGACGCGTGCAGACAGCCGTGCCGAGCTCGTCATCCGCGAGCCGATCGGTGATGTGCTGCATGCGGCGCTGCCGGAGGTACACTGATTCGAACACCAAGCGTACGGCGCGCGCACAGCATCATCAGACACAAAACAAGGTGGTTTCCATGTCCATCAGAAAGATTCTCGCAGTGACCGTCTGCGCTCTTCTCCTTGCTGCAGCGACGGTCTCGGCACAGGAAAAGACAGAGACCAACCCGTGGGCAGCATCTCTGCAGGCAACGACACTGGAGGGATTCGGCGCACGCCTCACCATCGATCTGCCGCCCCTGGAATACTGCCAGCTGGGACGTTTTCCGACGAAATCGGAGGGAAACGACTTTGGATTTGTCGGAAACACATTCTCGTCAGGGGATGCCCGTGATGCCCTCTACATTGGAATCTCCTGCGAAGAAAATGCCGCCTTTTCCAAGGACGGCGATACGATAAATCAGCTCTCCGACTATGCGCACAATTTTATTTCCACCATCCCCGCATCCGATTCCGCCCCCCGCATCATCCGTGAATATTTGCTCTCACGGGACAAACATCCTGCATGGATGATCAGCCTCTCCTATAACGGGGGTGCTGCGCGGCGTGACTTTCTCTTCATTGCCGACGAGGGGAGGATCTGGCGCATCAGTATATTGTGTCACGCCCCGAGCGCACAGCAGGAAAGGCGTATCGACACGATACTGACCTCTGTCAAACTCAGCTCTTCCGAGGCGACAGTGCCTCGCGTTCACATAGACGGCATACAGCCCATCGAGTTCACAAAGAGAGCCGCTGAGAACGGCGATGTATCTTCCCACGCGCTCAGCACCACAACGATCCGCGACCGTGACAGCATCCTCACAATGCAGCTGCCAACCTCTGGGGTGCCGTTTTCCGTCGACACCTCGCACACGGAAAGTGCATTCTTTACCAGCAACCGATTTTCACACGATGACACGCCTCTTGCCCTGTCCGCCGTGCTGATCCATACGCCCGATATGGACGCAGGGCAAACGAACGAATCCATGGGGGAGCGCCTGAACGAACAAACGACGCTGCTGACCCAAGGCATCCTGACCTCCCCGCAGGGAAGCGAGAAAAAGATCCTCCGCGACGACGTCCAATCCCAAAACGGCTGTCCCGCACGGCGGCTGACCGTGCAGGCGCACTATCAAGGTCAAAACATCATCACCGAGATCCTGCTCATCCGCGGCAAGACAGATACATGGATCGCCGAGCTGACCTTTTATGCAGAGGACACGGTACTGGCGGAGCTTGTCCCCGTTCTCTTATCCTCCATAAAAATCGGCGCATAGGAACCTGCCAAGAAAATCACAGATACATTTAGGCAGCGGCCCTTGACACGTTTTTCCATGCTTCGACGAAAAATTCTCCACGCAGCCCTTACTGTGCGTCCTCTTTTTTCACCTCATTCGGACGAAAACGTCTGCGCCGATCAACCGACTCCATTTCAGCCGCGTTTCGTTAGAGAAAGGAATTCGTAAATGTTCCGACAAATAGTGCCGCTGTGTCTTACGTTCCTATGTTTTTTTGCCTGCGCACCGGTGCATGCAGAAATCCAGTCATACGCCAGTGCAGAGTCAACATCGGAGGAGGTACGTCATCTCCCTGCACCGACCATCCCTGTTATGTCCGTCAAAATCGGCGAATTCCACGACCGCGGCTCTGTCCTAACGATGGACATCCCCTCGACGGACACGCCGTTTGCCAAATCTACGGTACGCACAGGGGACACTCTCTTTGTCAACAATCAATTTGCCAACTACTACAAGACACCACTCGCCATGGCGATGATGCTGCTACATTTCCCGGCAAAGGACGACCTGCAGACAAAACCAATCAACCAAAGCCTCGATGAGATGGTCGAGGGGTTCATCGACAGTGTTATGACATCTCAAAATGGATACAAGAAGGAAGTGCGCCGCAACGAAGCCCTGCTGCAAAACGGTTTTCCTGCGCGGCGGCTCACGGTGTGGTGGTCTCTTAGAACCGGACGGGAAACGATCGGCGAGGTGCTTTTCCTCTCATATAAGAACGACGTATGGTGTATTCAGGTAATCTACGACACAAGCGATCCGATCATCCCCTACCACGCAGCCAGCCTTCTGGACAGTGCAGTGATCCGCACGGACACGGAAGAATAATCCTTACTCCAACACCAAAGACAGCATGCATAGAGCGGCTCACCTCGAGCTCCTGCCCCGCCGCACATTCTGGAGCAGGATCCCACCCATGATGAGCACGAGGGCGAGGAGTACCGCCCCCGTCATGCGCTCGCTGAGGGTAACGGCGGATACATTCAGACAGCCTCTCTTGACACATTTTTCCATGCTTCGACGGAAAATTCTCCGCGCAGCCCTTGCTGTGCGTCCCTTTTTTTACCTCATTCGGACGAAAATGTCTGCGCCAATCAACCGACTCCATTTCAGTCGCGGATCCCAAGGGACATGAAAGGAAACCTGTTATGTCCATCAAAACAATCTATGCGCTGACCATCTGCGCCGTACTCCTCCTGTTCATGCCGACCGTCTCGGCACAGACGGAAAACGTTGGCGATGAGGTGCTCTTTTTTACGGGCGAGGGCACAGAAGACGTTCCCCCGTCATGGGAACTGCGCGACAATGTGCTCAAGGATCGGGGGCATGCACTGTACATCAGCCTGCCATTTGATGTAAAAAGACCTTTTCGCAGGTATAGAGATTCCGATGAATATTTTCTCACCAGCAAGAATGAACACATCGCTTTTGCCCTCTTCCACCGCCTCTACGAGCCTCCTTCGTCAAATGACGCCCCCCTCTCCCGCCCATCCCAAGAGGAGATCATCGAAAAAGCACTGGATCGCCTCACTGACAATGATACACCAAATTGGACCGTTTTGCGCAGTGAATCATTACGACTGGGCAACACTCCTGTCAAACGTGTTTCCGTCATGTATCCCTATCGCTTTCAAAGCGGGGAGTGGCATATTTTTAAGATGGAATATCTCTTCGTTTGTACCGACACAGAGGATTGGGTTGTCATGTTTGAATACAGAGCCGATGACCGCGAGATCACTGATGATATGCTCGACGCCATGTTCTCATCCGTTCGTTGGCGCATGATCGATACAAAGTAATCCTCGTCTACCCACGCCCCCGCCGCACATTCTGGAGCAATATCCCGCCCATGATGAGCACGAACGCGAGGAGTGCCGCCCCTGTCATGCGCTCGCCGAGGGTAACGGCGGAGACGATGAGCGAGAGCAGCGGCACGGCGTAGGCGAGATTCGCGACGGCGGCGGAGTTCGTCGCCTGCTGGAGCGCCATCGCCCACCAGAGATAGCCCACGGCATCGATGAAGATCCCGAGCCAGAGAATCCCGCCCCACTGCATCCACGAGAGCGTGACCCACTCCTCCATGATGAGCGTCACGGGCAGCGAGCACAGCGCCGTCACGCCCCACGCCATCACCATCATCACGATCTGATCGATGTTCCGCCGCTTGTTCAGCACGCAGAAAAGGCCGTAACAAAGTGCCCCAAGTATGCAGGCGGCGGCGCCGAGCATTCCATTTCCCTCGGCGCTGCCCTCCCCGCCGAGCGTGAGCACCACGACCCCCGAGAACGAGAGAAGGAGGGCGGCGGCCGTGCGGACGGTGATCCGTTCCCCGAGAAGGAACGCCGCAAAGAGGACGATCATCATCGGCCAGAGGAAGTTGAGGATGCACGCCTCCTGCGAGGTGAGCTGCGAAAGCCCGTAGTAGTAGAGCCCCGAGTAGAGGAAGATCCCGAGAAAGCCCAGCCCCGCCATCGCCGCATAACCGCGCACATCGTAGGCGCGGAACACGCGTCCGCCGTCACGCACGAGCTGCATGACGATGAGAAAGAGACAGCCCGCGAGACTGCTCACAAAGAGTGCCTCATACGTTGGGATCGCCGTGAGGAGGCTCTTCACCAGTGCCGCTGTCGTCGACCACATGAGGACTGCGCTGACGGCATAGAAATAGACACGCCCCTGCATCATCACTCCTCCTTTACGTACGCAATCTGTGCTTTCCTACTTCTCCCTCTGCCCCTTTCATCCCTTCTTCTATTATGACAAAATATGTGAACTTCTCACAGGCAAGAAAAAAAGCTTCCGATCTCTCGGAAGCCTCTGCGTTTCAAATGGAGCTGATTATAGGACTTGAACCTACGACCTGCTCATTACGAATGAGCTGCTCTACCAACTGAGCTAAATCAGCATACCGCCTCACAGGCGATAGTGGAATTATACCCGAGCCGCGCGCTCCTGTCAACCCCGCAGCAAATATTTTTTTCACAGTGGGAATCATCTGCGGCTAATCCCCGTTTCACTTCACTTTAAGGATTATTTGGAACAATACGAGGTAGTTTATGGACAGCATCTCGGGGCATCTCATGCCCATCAAGGAGTGAACTGCATGATCGGACATATTCTGCGCGCCCTCTGCTGCGCGCTGTGTCTCCTCACCGTAGCGAGTACGGCACTCGCCGCCCCGCAGACCATCGAGGCGGAGGGCGTCTACACCGTCGGTGACAACGACTCGCCAAAGATCGCCCGCGACGCCGCACGGCAGGAGGCGATGCGCTCCGCGACGGAGCAGGCCGGCGTCTACGTTGAGAGCTACACGGAGACGCAGAACCTCACCCTCACCAAGGACGAGGTGCGCATGGTCGCGGGTACGGTGCTGCGCGTCCTGCACGAGGACGTAACCCCCGAACTGATCGGCGACGTATGGCGTTACCGCGTGCATCTCGTCTGCGAGGTCGACACGTCCAAGGTCGATCTCGCCGCCCTCGCCCAGAACAAGGCGGAGCTGGCACGCCTCCAGAAGGAACGCGACGAGCTGAAGCGGCAGAACGACGAGCTCCTCGCACGCTACGAGCAGGCACGCGGCACAGAAAAGGCGGAGATCGGCGCACAGCTCGAGGAGAGCTACAAGCTTGGCCGCATCTTTGACGACGCGGCATCCATGATCCAGCGCGGTGACGAGCAGCACGCCATCGCCGACCTCTCCCTCCTCATCGAGGATCCCGCCGTCACAGGGAATGCGCGTGCGTATGCGTTCTACCTGCGCGGGCGCGCCTACTACGAGCTCCGCAGCGACCGTCTCGCACTCAATGACTTCGACGCGGCCGACCGCACACCGCACACGAACACGCCCTATCCCATCTGGCAGCTGCACCGCTACCGCGGGCAGATCTACTTTGACATGGGCCGCTACGACGATGCGGCAGACGAACTGCGCACGGCGTGGGACGCCTCCGACAAGACAGACGACGAGCTCTGGATGAAACTGCGCCGTGCCGAGCACAAGGCGGAGCAGGAGGCACGCCACGCCGAGCGCGGTGACGGCGGCGCGCGGGGCGGCATCGACTGGACGCGCGTCATCACCGAGGTCATCCGCGGCGCAATGCAGCAGGAACGTACAACAGAGTAACAGTGCACCGTAATCTTTCTTGACAGAGACTTTCATCTATCATATACTTTTTATAATGAAGGTTTTATGTAAAGGAGGATTCCCATGCTGCACCCATTTTTGCGGCGCGTATGCGCTGCCCTCACCCTCTGCATCGTGCTCACCGCGCCGGCCGTACTGCTCACGGGCTGCGGCGGACGCAGCGCGGAATCCCCCGTCCCGACGCAGCAAATGCCCGCGCGCAGCATGGAGGAGCGCAGAGCGTCACTCGGCCCGTATATGGAGGCAACGACCGCCTACAACAGCACGATGCTCCCCCTGAGCCTCGCCGTCTCCACCACCGTCAGCGACCTGCGGCAGGGGAAGCACCTGACGAGGATCACGCTCCCGCCGCTCTCAAAACTCCGCCGTGAGCTCGACGCGGCGCACGCTGCGCCCGGCGGCACGGGCGTCTATCCCGACGTCGATGCGGCGACAGAGGAACTGCGCAGCACGCTGGAGGAGCTCGCCCCGCTCGCCGACCAAATGGAGAACTACTACGCCGCCGGGGCGTACACGACGGACGGCTACGCGCAGGCGAACGAAATGACGGCACAGTTTCTCCCACTCTATGACCGGTTCATCTCAGCCTACGACCGACTGGATGCCATCGTCACCGACCACTACAAAGAGATGCGGCTCACTCAGATCGACGCGATGCATAGCGACGGCAGAGAGAACGCCGCCACCTTCCTCGAGCTGCGCACGAAGGCACGCGAGCTCGTCCGTATGCTGCGCAGCGGTGGACACGATCCGGAAGCCACCGAGGCGAAAATCCGCGAGATCAACACCCTCATCGAGAAACTCCCCGCCGGCACCGGCTACCTCGTGAGCTACAAGAACGGCATCAACAGCCTCGTCACGGCCGTCCGCGCGTATAATGCGGGACCTCCCGACCCGAACAAACTCGACAACGTCGTCGAGGAGTTCAACCGCCTCGCCGCCACGGGCAACAACGTCGATGTGAATGCGCTCGACGCGAAAAAGAAATAGCGCACAACATAAATCTCCCCCTCCCACTTCACGGCAGGAGGTTTTTGCGTGCCGATCAACATAATCCCGTACACGATTCCCCCATGACACACAACGAAGATCCACGGATGAAAGGCACATAATGTTTGACAGAAATTATCACCTGGGTTATACTTGTTGTGATTATTTATCTTATATTCAGATATTTTCAAGAAGGAGGCTCCTCATGATCTGTTCCACGATCCGACGTACCCTCTCCATCCTCACAGCGTGCAGCCTGCTCGCCGCCCCTGCCGTACTGTTCACGGGCTGCGGCAGCAGCAACGACAACGCCGCATCACAGCAGACCACAGCAAGCAATGCACAGTCGCGCGAGACGGCACTCAACCCCTACCTCGAGGCAACGAACGACTACAACCACAACATCGTCACCTTTAACTTTTCCATCGCCCCGTCCCTCGACAGCCTCCGCAAGGGAGAGCACAAGGAGCATATCTCTCTGCCGCATTTTGAAAATCTGAAAAGTGCCCTTGAGGCGGCACGTTCCGACCCGAAGGCCGCAGGTGTCTACCCCGACATCGATGCGGCAGCGGATGATCTGCTCGCCGTCCTGAAGGATCTCGCCCCGCTCACCGCGAAGATGGAGAGTTACTACTCCGCCAAGACCTATATGACCGACAACTATGCGCAGTCGGACGAGATGGTCGCGCAGTTCTTCCCTCTCTATGACAAATTCGACGCTGCCTACGACAAATTCGACGCCGTCGTCACCGACCGCTACAAGGAACTCCGCCTCGCCCAGATCGATGCGCTGCGCAGCGAGGGCAAGGAGAACGCCGCCTCCTTCCTCGAGCTGAACGGCAAGACACGAGAACTCGTCGAGATGCTCGACGGCGAGCAGGTCGACAAGAACGCCGCCGAGGCGAAGATCGGCGAGATCAGTGCCCTCCTCGAAAAACTCCCCTCCGGCACGGGCTTCCTCTCCTCCTACAAGAGCCAGGTCAACAGCTTCATCGGTCAGGTGCGCGAGTATACCTCCGGAAGCCCCGACCCGAAGAAGTTCAACAACGTCATCGAGGAGTTTAACAGACTCTCCTCCACCAGCAGCAACGTCGATGTGAATGCGCTCGACGCGAAAAAATAGCACCGATCCCCCCTTCCTCTGACCTGCCCCCCAAAAGTTAGACTTAAGGAATCTAACTTTTGGGGGTATTGTAATGGCAAAATACAGTACAGAATATAAACTGAAGATTGTAAGGGAATACCTTGCAGGACAAGGAGGATACAGAGCCTTATCCAAACGGCACGAGATTACGAAATCTCAAATCAAACATTGGGTGAAAGCATATCGAGCTTTTGGAGAAGATGGCCTGAAATGCTCCCGTGCACAGCAAACCTACTCTTTCGAATTTAAGCGTTCTGCGGTAGAATGTTATCTGTCAACAGAGGCATCCTATCAGGATGTAGCCATCGCGCTTGGCCTGAACAATCCGCCCCTGCTCGCCCGCTGGACGAAGGAATATCGCCTTGGCGGTGTGGATGCCCTGAAACCAAAACCGAAAGGAAGAGCACCCACCATGCCAAGAAAGATGAAAGAGCGTCCCCAAGACCTTCCACAAGACGAGACCACGCAGCAGCTGAAGGCCCTGCAGGACGAAAATCAGAGACTGCGCATCGAGGTCGCCTATTTAAAAGGACTCAGGAGGCTGCGTCTGCAGGAAAAGATGCAGAGCAAAAGGCAAGGATCGTCCACAGCCTCCGAGGAGAATTTCAGCTGAAAGATATCCTTGCCGTCACAGGTTTTCCGAAAGCGACCTATATGTACTGGCAAAAGAAATTTGCTCAACCGGAAGTGCCGGATGAGCGGGAACAGCTTATCCTTGCCATTCGTAAAGAACACAAAGATTATGGCTATCGCCGCCTATGGGCACAGCTACGAAATCTTGGGCACAAGATCAATCGCAAGGCGGTGCAGCGGATTGTGCAGAAGCTTGGACTGCAAGTGCATTCCTTTACGCACAGAACGCGCAAGTACAGCTCCTATAGGGGAGCTGTCGGCAAGGCTGCAGACAATCTCCTCAGCCGCAGATTCAAAACCTCTATCCCGCACCAGAAGATAACAACGGATACGAGTGAATTCAAATACTGGGGGCAGGATAATGGTAAGCCCGTCGTACACAAGCTGTATCTCGATCCATATATGGATCTGTTTAACAGCGAGATTGTCAGCTTCCATATCGGAAGACACCATCTGCCGCGGGGATTCAGAGCGCACTCGAGGAAGCGATTCGTGTGACAGCGGACTGTCCCTATCGGCGTACATTTCACTCGGATCAGGGATGGGCGTATCAGATGAAGTCGTACACAAAGCGGCTGAAGGAGGAGCGAATCTTTCAGAGTATGTCGCGCAAAGGGAACTGTCTGGACAACAGTGTGATGGAGAACTTCTTTGGACTCTTAAAGCAAGAGATTTACTATGGGCGTGTGTGTCTACCATAGCTACGAGGAGCTCAAAACGGCGATTGAGGAATATATCGTCTACTACAACGAGTACCGGCATTAAGGAATCTCTCGGCTGGCTCAGTCCTGCACAGTATCGCCGCAAACATCTCGCCGCATAGCAAAAAGCGCAGGATTTTGCTTTCCTACGCTTTCAGGTCTAACTTTTTGGGGTCACTACCCTCCTGCTTCATCGCAGGAGGGACTTTTTTGCGCTGCGCCACATCTCCCATGCACGGCAAAACAAGGTGCATCACGTCGCATAAAGTTTGACAGAATTTCTCACCCGCGTTATACTCATTGCAATATTCATCTTATATTCATATTCAGATGCTTTCAGCAAGGAGGATTTCCATGACCCATCCATCGATTCGGCGTGCCCTCTCCATCCTCACCGCGTGCAGTCTGCTCGCCGCCCCTGCCGTACTGCTTACGGGCTGCGGCAGCAATAGCGACAGCGCCGCATCACAGCAGGCCACAGCAAGCAACGGACAGTCGCTCAATCCGTACATCGATGCGATAAACCACTACAACCGTGGCCAGGTCACCTGTGATGTTATCATTACCCCTTCCCTCGACAGCCTCCGCAAGGGAGAGCGCAAGGAGTACATCTTCCTGCCAGATTTTGAAAAGCTGAAAGACAGGCTCGAGAAGGCACGCTCCGACCCGAAAGTCGCAGGTGTCTACCCCGACATCGATGCAGCGGCAGATGACCTGCTCGCCATCCTGAAGGATCTCGCGCCGCTCGCCGCAAAGATGGAGGCCTACTACTCCGCCAATACCTACTTGACCGATAACTACGCGCAGTCAGACGAGATGGTCGCACAGTTCTTTCCGCTTTATGACAAATTCGGCGCTGCCTACGACAAATTCGGCGCCATCGTCACCGATCACTTCGAAGAAATACGCCTTGCCGAGATCGATACGATGCGCAAGGAGGGCAGGGTAAATGCAGTGACCTTCCTCGAGCTGACCGGCAAGACACGAGAGCTCTTCAGGATGATCAGCGACGGGCAGGTCGACAAGAACGCCGCCGAGGCGAAGATCGGTGAGATCAGCGCCCTCCTCGAAAAGCTCCCATCCGGCACAGCCTCCCTCTCCTTCTACAAGAGCAAGGTCGACAGCTTCATCGCTCAGGTGCGTGAGTACACCGCCGGGAACCCCGACCCGGAGAAGTTCAGCAACGTCATCGCGAAGTTCAACTACCTTGTCGCCGCGGGCAACCTCGTCGACATCAAGGAACTCGACGAAAAGAAAAAGTAAGGAAAGCAATTCCTAAACACGGATCCCCCGCAGATACTCTGCGGGGGATTTTCAGCAGGAACGAGGCGTGACACCATGACAAAATCAGCAGATCAAGAGTACATAACAACCGCCATCGGCAAGAAGTACCGCGTGGAGAAATCATCGGACTTTGAGTACGCAGCCACCGCCATCGGCGAGGAATGCTTCCTCTTCGGCGTGGACGTATTTGCCCACGAATGGACAGACACGCGCAAATGTATCCGTGTCCATGATCCGCTCTACGGGCAGCCCTACACCATGAACGTATACGAAATCACCGTGGACGGCAGCGTTCACCGCTTCGCCGCCGGTGAATTCTCCAACAACGTGTGGGGCTTCTGGCTGCCAAAGGACCGCGCCCGCCCGGACGGACACGACAGCGCACGCATCCCGCCGGATGAGAGCAGCGTGCCGCACACAAAGGGGCAAGAGGGAAGATCGTCATGAGATAAACACGATATACGACACAGCAAATACGACACAGCAAATACGAACCAGTAAAAAAGCACCTACCATAACAGTAGGTGCCGACATTCAGTTTTGTGATGGGGCGCCCTGTCCCCTCATTTCAGGACGGGGACAAGGACACGCATACGCAGACATACAAGGCCTCCACAATGAATGCCTCCCATCACGCGCACGAGCGCATCAAAGAAAACGGCCGTCCGCACAACTCGCGAGAGGCTCCACTATTGTTGGCGGCACAGCCATTATGCATCACTGCAAAAACGAGTAGGGAAAGTGGAGCTGACCCTTGCTCATCCATTCTTTGACATGCTCAGAATAACATAATTCGCACATCCGAGCAACAACATTCGTCCCCTAGCATGGACGGATGCGACTACCAAGGAAATATTTGCAATGAGTAATTATGAAGATTGTTTTTCCTTCTGTGTGGAAAATGGACAGCGACTCCTTGAATTGAAAATCGTCTGTTCTCAGCGGCCCCCTGCAATTTGCGCCCAAGTATATCAGATGGGCAATAATGACTACAGGATATACTGGAACGTAGGGCTGACCTCTATCGACTACTTTCACAAAATAGTGGATTACTACTCCCCAAGAATGGGAGATGCTCTATCCAAAATGAAAATAAACAAAGCTGTCACAATGGCAGAACATGATAACGGTTTTATTCGCTACGTGAAGCAGTTTACTCCGGTAAACGAGAAGGTACTGAAAGAACACGATATGTCACTTATCAACGCCGTCATAAATGCAGATTGGGGATCATCTTTCGTTGATCGTATTATTGGGCTGGATGGGCATAGATACTATCTAAAAATTGATGGTCGTGTGCCCAGAGAATACGAGGTGAGCCCTATTATCCCTCCCAATATGTCAGAAATATTCCCTTTGATCAAATTTATTGTTGACGATGTCGTCCAAATCAAAGAAAAAGACCAGATATTCTATATGCCAAGCGGAACGGTGCAATCTCCCATCACACAAGAGGATCTGCAGTCGCTGGATATCCCCCCATGGATGAATAACGATAACTGAGATGAACTCATCTCCTCTACTGATGCCAGCCTCTAAAAAATATGGAGCAAAGCCTTAAGGAAGCACTGACGAACTAGCCCCCACGGACCTACTTATCATCCTTGATTGTCTACGAGTAGGCGCGAAGCATCTCATCCATCATATCAAATGCCAGCGCAGGCTGCTCATACTTTTCCAGTGTATAGTTCCCCCGACCGTTCTCGAACTGCTGGAGAAATCTCGTGAACCCAACTGGCTCCAGTGCAGCAGCCAGCACCTGCATCCCTGCTGCCCTCACCTCGCCGGGGCTGTTCACGTTAATATCCATCATCTTCAATCACCTCAGCCAAGTAGGATACAGGATTCATCACACGCATACGAGTTACTGTATTCCGGCAAGCACGAATCAGCTTTGTATCTGTTGTCAGGAACACATCAACACGTCCGAACTCTGCACTTGCAAGGTGAAGGCTATCCATTTCATGAATGGCCGTCGTCTACTGGATCTCCTCCTCCCAACACAGCTCATCCTTCTCCTCGTTATAGACCACCGACCAGAGATATATTCCTCCCGAAGAAGATCGAAGACGTGCGGAAATGGATCGATGCGCGCCATCGCCTCCCCCTATATGTATACATTCCACGACCACCCAGAAATATCCAAGTAACATCTCTGCAATCATCCAAGTGATTGCATTCTCGCGTCGTGTAGCAAGTGCACAC
Source organism: Centipeda felix (assembly GCF_900186465.1). Classification (GTDB taxonomy): domain Bacteria; phylum Bacillota; class Negativicutes; order Selenomonadales; family Selenomonadaceae; genus Centipeda; species Centipeda felix. Next base: position 271,270 of record NZ_LT891956.1, on the reverse strand, counting down.
AGGAAAATTCGTAAGAGAAAATTCATGGCAAACGGCGTTATGTGCCAAACGTGCCCTGGTGCTCCGTACGGATCGTCAGTTCGCAGAGAATATCCTCTGCAGTCGCAACATCATCCCATCGACTCCGGCAGTGAAACGTAATACACCCATAGCCTTCTTTACCGCAGGTTATATCAAATATTTCTCTATAATCCCATCAACATCCTTTACTGCATACGATATATCACTCTCCCACCGGCCGAACTCACCTGTTTCATTAACTGCACGTACCCATTCTTCCAAAGCTTTCCGTTTAGCTTCAGATCGAGCATTCTTTTGCCCCTTTACTTCAAGTACGAGTGTGACCCCATTATTGAGTCGAATAAGGAAATCTGGGATATAGCTATAAATAACTCCTGAGAACGTATAGGGCACTTTGAATCCAAGGTGATCATTTTTGGCATATGAAAGAACGTGTTGATTCTTTTCTATTTGATAGGCCTCTGTCCCTTCCCAGCTACCATCACAAACAACATGACTAATTTGAGACTTCTTCGTAAGCTCCACAGGTTTAGAGGTAAACCATGTCAACATATCAGCTGTACTGCGTATACGATGATTTGTGTCATAGATAGGAATAAGTTTCTCAGACTGTGACGTTTTAATATAATCCACAATATGCTGAACAATCTTATTCATATTCAGCATATAAACAATACGACGCCTGAGCTCCGACCTGAAAAACAAAGGCGGCGACACATGGATTGTGTTAGGCCGCTCCAAATACTGTTCAACAACTCGAAATAATTGTCCCAAAAGCCCATATTTTGTGCCACTATCTTTCCATTTCGCATTTGTTGCATCAAAAACACGTCCAGCGACTTTAAAGATAATACTCTGCATGCGCATCTCTGCATCTAATTTCTCAAGATCAATTTCGGTACATTTTGTAAGATCAGTGTTCCCGTCCAGAACAGGTGCAAGGTCAGCTCTAATACGTGTTTCATTGGCGTCAATTTCCAACAAGGGAACTGAATTAACATCAAGTTCTAGTTTAGACTTCCAAATACGATCTAGCCGGATAATATTGGGCCAAGAAACACAGTACTCTGCACGCTCTGGTATGGATTCAATCTGAGTTTTGGGACTTGATAGAGGAGGACTTTGACTACTATCCTCTTCCGTTGGAAGAAAACGAAACGGAATACCAAATATATTAACATACTCCGGAACAAACAACTGATCTTCGCCATCTTGAAGATCATACGAAGTACGCCGCAGGCCTCGACCAATCACTTGTTCACAAAGAAGTTGGCTGCTAAATGCTCGAAGTCCAAGGATATGGGTGACAGTCTTGGCATCCCATCCCTCAGATAACATACCAACAGAAATAACATTACGCACGTTTTCTCCAGGTTTTCCCTTCTTCCCAACAGTATCAACTTTTTCACGTAAAGCAACAGCGGCTTCCTTTTTAGAGCCTGCTCCAGTCTCTGCTTCTTTCATAATCTTCGAGTCAATACGCACAGTATAATCAGGAACACATAGTTCCGGCACATTAACATGTTCTTTATCGAATGCGTTTTTTATCCTTGCAGCAGTCTCTGTTCGATTAGCAACCGTAATCATAACTGGAGGCGTTTGCATTCCGAGCAACCTCCACTCCTCATACGTTGCCTGCCAATCTTTTCCAAGCAACGTATATGCTTGATTTATCAAGTCTGGCAACGGCTCGGTCTCATCAGCTGAACGATTAATATCATCTTTAACTGTAGGGTCAGAATAAATGTGATACAGTTTTGAGCGGAATTTATTCCCAATTTTAGTTTGAATTGCATCGTCTCTCACAACGACACGAGGTGTCTTCACAAGTCCAGACTCAATACCATCATTTAATCCAAAATCGCTGACAATCCAGCCAAATAATGAGCCCTCATCATTTTTTTTACCTGAAGGTGCAAATGGAGTCGCAGAAAAATCATAACAGCAAAGGATATTCCTGGTCCTATGAATGCGATCCAATCCGCCAATCCAAACAGTAGCCTCGGCCTCATTGTCAATATACTCTTTCTTATCCCTCCCACTTAACGCGACCTTCACCTCTGGATTTTTGCGCCATGCATGATGTGCTTCATCATTAATAACTAGTATATTTCGTGCATGCGACATTTCTCCAAGTACTTGTCGCGTATATGCCTCATCACTCAAAGCACCACGTTTATCAACCGTTTTTTTCTTAGCAATATCTTGATCGCTATCCCATGATAAAGCTTGCCAATTCGTAATTCGAACTTGTCCCTGGCGCAACTGATCCAACATACTGGACAGAACGATACCAAATTGAATATAATAGTTATCCATCCCCCCCAGCTCTAATACAGAGAGCCTGCTTTTGACCGTAAGCCCAGGAGCAACAATGAATATATCTTTTGCAAAGCGCTTATCACGCGGATAAGCAACTTTGTTACAAATTTGCCATGCAATAAGCATCGCCATGACAGTGGTCTTTCCGCTTCCCGTACACATTTTTGTACAGATACGCTGAAACGTCCCGCCGTCATTCGGAACCTCAATTCCTATCCTCTCCATATCAGAGGCTTCAACGAGCCATAAAATCGTTTCAATGGCATCAAGCTGGCAGAAGAAAAAGGGTTATTGCCGTGCTTCTGTATCGTACCAATACTCCAACAAACGTCTCGTTATCCCCGTAACGCCAGGATAACCTGATTCACGCCAGTTTTTTACACGTGGTCGGATTTTGTTGACAAGCGGAAGGAGCTTAAATTCGCCTTGATCATTGTAACTATTCCGCTGCTGCCCAGCTACAATATAACCAGCGGGGCGTCTCCCTTGTTCTCGCGCAAAAGTCTGTGTTTCAATATTATATTTCCAATGAGAAGAAGGTTCTTGGTAAGCTGAGTTTATAATTAATTGCTTGATTCCAGACATCATTCCTCACCGACCTTTAATACTCGCATACTCTCAATTCCCCGATCATCAATAATCTTGACAGCAATCTTGCTATGCGGCTCTGCTGTGAACCAGAGCGATTCATTTCCAGCATAGCGTTCAATGCGTTCCTGATCAATTTCCGCCCTAAGAGTTTTAGCAAGCTTTATCCATCCACCTTTTGTGCCACTCATCGGGAAAAAGACCTGATGAGGCTCAATACAACTCATCGGATCATACTTAGTGTCGAGCATCCACATCGAGATATTGCTGGCCGATCCAGATTTTACGGTGCCATTTTTTACATCATAATAATCAAATCCCTTCACTCTGACTTTATACTTTCCTTTACTGCGTTGATCTTGTATGAGCTCAACATCTGGCTGACCAACAAGCCAAAAACTTTGATTCGATGATCTTTTTTTCTTGAGATCATCTGTCATAAGGTCAGTATTCATCTGAACTTTAAGCACAGTGACACCGTGCCAAACAACATCATCTACAAGCTGAGCTGCTTCTGGACCAAATTGGAACGCTGCAAAGATAATATAACCTGGCGTCGGACGCATTGTTTGAGCTTCATCAAGAGCAGCTTCGATGTAACGAGCATCCATAACCTTATTTTCACTGCCAAAACAAATAATAAAACGTTTTGGTTCCGTTTCCTTTGTTTCACCTTCCGCTTGGAAAAATGTTGTTCCTCCAAGAGGTTCTATACGAGAAAAGTCCAACTTATTCCCATTTTTCCCGAGGATGCCTGTAGCTAGCAGCTCTGCGCGCCAGCCATCTTGTTTTGAAGTTACCGCATTAACCTCTGAAGGCGTAACAACCTCATCAAGAGGTTTCACAAGGGGTGCAGGAAGTGATTCAACTGTAAAGGGGCCAGAGACGCGTACTTTGGTTTTATCAATTTCCGGCTGATCATACAGGATTTCCATTGGCGGTGGTTCATTATTCGCTATAGATTTTAAGGTAATATGCGGAACCGTCTTATAGATAAATCCACTCGATATGCCCTGCTTAGGATACGCAAGCTTATAGTAATCATAAGTTGCTGTCATCAACCGCTCTTTTGCGAGCTCAATTGCAACGCGCGATGTATCACAAGTAATCCAGCGACGGCCCCACTGTTCAGCAACATATGCGGTTGTTCCACTTCCACATGTAATATCAAGAACTAGGTCGTCAGGATCTGTTGTCATTAAAAGGCAACGTTGAACTGGCTTTTCCGCAGTTTGAACAACATAGATCATATCCATTTCTCCTCGTGTGTCATCCCAATTATTATCAATACTCACAAGAGGAAAATCATCGAAGTAGCGAATGTAACCTAAACGCTTACCAGTATCTCTTAATCTTCCGGCCTTCTTCAAATTATCAAGGCCAGCTGGATAGGAGGCTTTCCAATGTTCATTTTCTTTAGGGCAAAATTTTTTCCCATTAAAATCATAGATTTGCGACGTATTGGCAGCTCCCTTACTGGTTAAAGAGTGAATACCATATAGTCTTGTACCCTTTGGAAGAATAGTAAAATCTATTTTCTCCTCCTTTTTTAATGTACGAGATGTTCCGTCCGGCAACAAAGCATAAGAATAATTAGAAACACCACTCTTCGATAAACTTTTCTCTTTATAAAGAGGGCGGTATTTCACCATATTAATGTCTTTTGCATACCAAATAATATAATCTCCAACATTATCTATACGAGAACTTGAGAATCCTCCTGTTTTCCGTACATAAATCTGACTAATGAAGTTTTGTCCACCAAACACCTCATCACATATTTCACGAATATGATGTACATTCTCATCGCTAATTTGAATAAATATACTTCCACTATCTGCCAATAATCCCCTTGCTAAAAGTAGTCGATTTCTGATGTAGGTTAAATAAGAATGAACCCCTAGTTCCCATGTGTCACGAAATGCCGTAATCATTTCAGGCTCTTGTGACAAATCGTCATCTTTATTATCCTGCACCTCTTTCTTATTTACGAATGGCTGAAAGTTTGATCCATATTTTATTCCATATGGAGGGTCTACATATACCATCTGAACTTGCCCTGCCAATCCTTCTTTCTCAAGCAGTGAGTTCATAATGACAAGGCTATCTCCAGCAATAAGACGATTGGTCCAATCCACTCCATGCTGATAAAACTCGAGAGCATCCCGGTGACGCCGTTGCCGTTCTAATGGACTCTCCCAAAGCGATGTTTGAACCTCTTCAAAGTCATCTCCGATTGTCTGCACAGCGCGCAGTATTTTTGATGGTTTAATTGATTCGTGAATATGAATAGACGATGCTGACACTTCAAACGAGATTCCTTCGGCTTTGCCAGCCCACTGCAGTGACGGATCGATATGTGGATCATATTCATATTTTGTCATCTCCTCATCGCTGCGATCATATTTTGCCATCCCAATAGCAGGGTTATTCGACCTTTTTTTATCGTGATGATCATATGCTGTAACCTCACGTATTCTACTGATTTCCTTCTCACTAAGTTCTTTTCTCTTTTGTGGCATAAGGCAACATCCCTTTCTTGTGAAAGCAATTAATAAAACAATAATTCTATGAACTGCAATAATAATCCTTCAATGTGATCCAATAAGTACATATTTCTTTATATATCCTTCCGCAGTACCTCTACATACTGCGCATACGAGTAAATCCGCGTTTTTCCGACCCGCTGACACTGCTCCAAGATCCCCTTTCCCATTAGAATAGAAACACCTCGTGAAACAGCATTATAGGAGACGTTCAGCGCCTCAGCAGTCTTTTTTATCTCAATGATGGGATGCGACTCGATGTAGGAGAAGAGTTTTGTTAGTGTGGCAAGCTGACGATGATTTGCCCCGTCCGCAAGTAGTGCAACATTTTTTTCATGAAGCTCGTGCAGCTGGTCAATGGTATTCACAGCGTCCTCTGATGACACTACAACAGCACGCAGAAAGAACAGGATCCACTGCTCATAATTCCCGGTGCGCCGCACCTCGGTCATACGGTCATAGTATTCGATACGGTTTTGCTTCAGGAAATAGGAGATGTAGAGTGCAGGCGTACTCAGGAGATTTTGCTCCATCAGGAAAAGTGTAATCAACAGCCGTCCGATGCGTCCATTCCCATCAAGAAAGGGGTGAATCGTCTCGAACTGATAGTGAACGAGTGCCGTACGAATCAGTGGTTCGAGTGTGTCCTCTGCGTGTATATACGTCTCAAGTGCGGACATCGCCGCATTCATATCCTGCGCGCGTGTCCATACCGATTCCCTCCCATACAAACGGAATTTTCTACGCCCCTTATCCCTTTTGTATTTCCGTTTTTCAACAGAAACGGAAACACCGCTCCGGTGGAGCTCTGTATTTCGGCATCCAGTAGGTCATTTTGTGTGGAACTCGCTCTCTCGATATGTTATCATAAAAGAAATGAACAAAAGGAGGTGAGCCGTATGGCGGGAGTTACCGTACCGGTTCATGCACCTGTGATCGACTGGATTGTGCAGAACATCCATGAAGATCAGGTCACCCCTGATGCGCTCGACCAGCTGAACGCATGGAAGACCGGCGAGAAGCAGCCTACGCTGAAACAGCTGGAAGCGATGAGCAGGAAGACACGTATTCCATTCGGCTATTTTCTTTTACAGACACCGCCTGACGAGGATATTGCGCTTGCCGAATATCGCACGGTTGGGAGTAAAAAACATCAAAAGCCGAGCCGTGAGCTCATCGACATTTTGGATCAGATGACGGCAATTCAGGATTGGATGAGGGATGACCTCAAACGGGAACAATCGGACGCTCTTCCCTTCGTCGGATGTTGCAGTCTCCACGATTCTGCAACCGAGATTGCGCAACGGATACGGGATGCCCTTGCACTCAAAACAAACTGGTACAGAGAAGGAAAAAATGCGGAAGATAATTTCAATCACCTCCGCAACACGCTCGCACAGTATGGGCTTCTCATCTTTACGGGGGGAAAGGTCGGAGCAAATACACATCGTCCACTTGATGTGAAGGAGTTTCGTGCCTTTACACTCGTCGATGCATACGCGCCGCTCATCTTTATAAACACAACAGACACAGCAAACGGACGCCTCTTCTCCCTCCTGCACGAAACGGTTCATGTATGGCTCGGCAAAAACAGTCTCTTCAACAACTCCGAATGGTCGGATGAACACGTAAGTCTGCTCGAACAGAAGTGCAATGCCGTTGCAGCAGAATTGCTCGTCCCTGCAGCAGATTTTTCCGAGATATGGGAATCGTCCATTCCTGTTGAAGATATGATAGAACGGGCCGCACGTCATTTCCGATGCAGTGAATCCGTAATTCTGCGGCGCGCCTATGAGATGAAAAGAATACCACGGGATGTATATGCGCGTATGCTAGCTCTGCAAAAGGAGCGCTGGGAGCATGCAAAGGCACAAAAAAAGAAAAGCAGCGGCGGAGATTTCTACAACACTCTGCTCTCGAACCTTGATCATCGTTTCCTCGCCGCCCTTGAACGAAGTGTAACTCAGGGAAACACACAGGATACAGATGCCTACCGGCTGACAGCAACCAATCGCAAGACCTACAGAGAGGCGCTTGAGCGGATGGGAGGCGTCTGAGTTGAGCAAAAAATACCTCATCGATGCCAATAGCCTGATACGCCCATCCCGTGCATACTATCCTTTTGATTTCGCCCCATCTTTCTGGCAGCAGCTGCGTCCTAAAATTTCACTGGATAAAATAGCCGTTCTGGATAAGGTACGGGATGAGATTCTAAAGGGAACAGACGAACTCTCTGCCTGGATAAGCGATCTTCCGAACGAATGTATTCTGTCGACGCAGGAGATACAAATCATTCAAATGTATAGAGACGTTCTGAGCTTTATTCAGCAAAGCGATCAATACAGCGAAGCCGCACTTCGTCTCTGGTCGCGAGAAAATGTTGCTGACCCGTGGCTGATTTCCGCCGCCAAAGTATATGGCTATACGCTCCTGAGCTTCGAGCAGTCAGCCGGTCGCATAACGACGCGCTCGAACAATCCGAAACTTCCCGATGTCGCATGCCATTTCCAAGTACCATACACATCCCTATTTGATATGATGCGGCAAGAATGCTTTCGCCTATGACAACGCCCCTGCACCATTTCGATGCAGGGGCATTTTGTATCTATTTAGGGTCAAAAACTCGGATACAAGCCGTCCCAGACGACGCGGCGGTAGTTCGTGCGGTCGGTGTCGCCCTCGGTGGAGATGCAGAGGATGCGGGAGTCCTTCGTGAGGCCGATGGCGTCGCGCAGGTAGTCGAGGCTCGCGTTCTGCATGAGCTCGGCGACGAGTCCCGTGGTGACGGCGCCGCTCTCGCCCGAGACGACGCGCAGGTCGTCGTCCAGCGGGTTGCCGAGGATGCGCATGCCCTTCGCCGCGACCCACTCGGGGACGGAGACGAAGTGGTCGGCATAGTCCCGCAGGATTTCCCATGCGAGGGGATTCGGCTCGCCGCAGGAGAGACCCGCCATGATGGAGCTGATCTCGCCTGTCACGATATGCCGCTCGCCGTCGCTGGCGGCAGCCGTGCGATAGATGCAGTCGGCGCGGTTCGGCTCAACGATGGTGATGACGGGACACTCCGCCCCATAGTGCGCGGCAAAGTATCCCGTGATCGCCCCCGGCAGCGACCCGACACCTGCCTGCAAAAAGATATGCGTCGGCATCTCAGCGTACTGCTCCATTGCCTCATGGGCAAGCGTCGAATAGCCCTGCATGATCCACTGCGGCCGCTCCGTGTAGCCGCCGAACGCCGTGTCCTGCATGAGCACCCACCCCTTTTCCTGCGCCATCTGCGAGGCATAGCGCACGGTATCGTCATAGTTGTAGGTGGTGAACGACGCCTCTGCGCCGAGTCCGCGGATGTTTGCCAGACGCTCGGGCGAGCCGCCCTTCGGCATAAAGACATGCGCAAAAATCCCGAACAGCTTCGCCGCCCACGCAATACCGCGCCCGTGGTTGCCGTCCGTCGCAGTGACGAGGGTGACGCCGCGCAGCCGCTCGCGGTTCTCCGGTGCGCGCAGGCGCTCATAGGTCATCTCCTCCTCAGGGATGTCCAGATACTGCGCGAGATAGCGCGCCACGGCGTAGCTCGTACCGAGCCCCTTGAACGCGTTCAGCCCGAACCGCTTGCTCTCATCCTTCACGGCGATCCGCGCCAGTCCGAGCGACCGTGCGAGATGCCTGAGGTCGGCGAGCGGCGTCGGCTCGTACGTCGGCAGTGTCCGATGAAACGCCTCCACACGCGCTGCTGCCTCTGCACTGTAGGGCGTGAGATCTGCCTGCGGCGCTGCATCATGCGTGAGATGTGCCGCCTTGATTGATTCATTCATACGATTCTTTCCTCCGTCCATTGAAATAGTTCTGTATTTTTATTATACCATAGATTCCCGCTCTAATGATACGAATCATGTTCGTCATGTTTATTCTCTGTATTTAGGGAAGCACTGATAAATTCAGCACTACCATCTTGACGTCTCATCTTAGTTTCATATATAATGAGAAAGGTTATTATTATTTATGCGAATGGATGCAGCAAACGTCACGGACACCATCCACGATGGGAAACACAGACAGGCGGTGCCGGTTCGCATGATCCGAAAAGGAGGATTTTCCGATGAAGAAAACTCTGGTGTCCGCACTTGCGGCGGCTCTCGTCGTGGGAGCGGCAGGAACGACGTTCGCGGCGGCGAATCCGTTCAGTGATGTGCCGCGCGACCACTGGGCGTATGATGCCGTAACGCAGCTCGCCAATGACGGCGTGGTTGAGGGCTACGGCGACGGGACGTTCCGCGGCGACCGCAACATCACGCGCTACGAGATGGCACAGATGGTCGCCAAGGCGATGGCAAAGGGCGACCTGTCCGCCTCCGACCGCGCACTCGTTGATCGCCTCGCCGCCGAGTTCGCCGACGAGCTGAACAATCTCGGCGTGCGCGTATCGAACCTCGAGCGCAACGCCGACATGGTGAAGTGGAACGGCAAAGTTGAGTATACCTACACGAGCGACCGCACGGAAGTATCGCGTACGCCCTCAGGAGCGACAAAAGTCAACGACAACAATCTGCTGTTCCGTCTTGAGCCGTCTGCCGAGATCAACAGCCACTGGCACGTCAATGCACGCCTCGATGCCTCGATAAAGGTGAACAAGGACGCGGGCGAAGAGGACAACGACAAGGTAACGCTCCAGCGCGCATGGGCACAGGGCGACTACGGCAATTTCAACGTCAAGCTCGGCAAGCTGGAGATGCTCTCGGCAGAGGCGTATGCCAAGCCGGGTGCGATCGTCTTCGACCGCGAGTTTTCAGGAGCTGAGGTCAACTTTGGCAAGGACCTGCGTGTCAAGCTGCAGGCAGGACGCATGGGCAGTGACGAGTTCCAGTATGACAAGGCGGCAAACTATCAGGGCGCAGAGCTCCAGTACAACGGACGCCTGACGGCAGGGCTCGGCTACTACCGCCTCAATGCAGAAGATCTCCAAGCGATGCTCAAGAACAACAAGAAGACGATGCAGATTTTCGGGGTGAACCTCGCCTATCGCTTCGACAAGTATAATTTCCTCTCGGGTGCGTACGCATACAGCAAGGATTTCAAGATGGGAAATATGCCTGACAAATCCTATCAGATCGCGTACGAGTACAGGGGTGCAGAGCCTGAGGATCGCGGCTCGTGGGGGGCATACGTCGCCTACCGCCAGATCGCAGGTGCCTCCGTGGCACCGACGACGGATGGTGCGATGGAGGGGGCAAGAGGCGTCGAGATCGGTGCCGACTACACGCTGCTGCCGAACGTCGTGCTCTCCGCGAAGTATTTCCGTGGCAAGGATCTCTATGCGCGCTATCTTGGCTCGGATAAGGACAGGGCATCGAAGCTCTTCGGCCGCGTCGAGTTCTTCTTCTAAACGATTTCCATTTGGTCAACTTCCTTCTATATACAAAAGCCTCTCCCGACCTCACGGGGGAGGCTTTTCGCACGCCTCTTGACCCGTACCCAATTCTGCGCTATAACGATAGAAAGGAGATAGATACACGATCCCGTCCCCATGATGCACTTCTTCGCCGCAGTTCTGCTCACCGCCGCCCTCCTGCCGCAGGAGATGTTCTCTGCTCCGAACCGCAGGGAGGAGTATGGCATTGTCATGACAGACGGTGCAAAACAGCGCTGCATGCGCGGGAAGATATTGCCGCCTTTGTTGCGCAGTATATGAAGGAAGGAAATCCCCATGAACATTGTATTTGAAAAAGAGCGCTGCCGCAGCGCGGCGTACGACGGAGCCTCATGTATCGGCTATGCCGTCATCGAGGAGAGGGGCGGCCGCTGGGTCATCCCGCATACGGAGGTCGATCCCGCCTACGGGGGACAGGGCATCGCCCGCCGTCTGATCGAGGAGATCATCGCGGCGGCACGCCGTGAAGGCAGGAAGATCGTCCCCGTCTGCTCCTACGCTGCGAAGATGATGCTGCAGAGAAAGGACGCCTATCGAGATGTCCTAGAGAAGCACTGATAAATTCAGCACTACCATCTTGACACATCTTTTGCCCGCACTTCGGCGAAAAATCTACGCCAATTTGACGAACTTCATTTTATCAGCAACTCCCTAGAAAGTGATGTACCACATGAATAAAAAAGATCTTGTCGCGCAGATCTCTGCCGCGATGGAGGAGTTTCTCCGCGCACATCCCCGGGAGAGATTTTACGCGCTGGCGTTTGACTGCAATACAGAGTATGCGGAGTTTCTTGTCGGGATGAACACAGAGGAGGCGTTCCAAAAGACGCTGAGGGAATACCAAGAGGGTGGCGCGAGCGATCGCACGGATGCGTCTGCCGCCGCGAATCTGCGCTATAACCCCGGCGACTGGACGTATACGGATATCGCAGAGGCAGAACTGTTCAAGGAGGAGGAACTCATCGCGCGCTATCAGGACAACATGGAGAGGCAATGCGCCGATATGCGCCGGCTGTGCGAGGAGATTTTAGCGGATTTTCGCCAAACAGATACGTTCCGAAGCATACCGAAAACAGCGGATTTTGTCTCATACTGCATCGACCACGATGAGGATCCTGCCGATGCGCTGGCTCGCCCCCGCTGAATCGAGGGACGCTGCCCGCATCCGTACGCAAATATCGCGCCAAAAGACTGTGGCTGTTATCTCTTGACAACAATTATATAATGAGTGTAACAGTTCTCAATAGGAAAGGGATCGAATGCAAAAGGAACGTTTTAATATCACAGGCATGACCTGTTCGGCGTGCTCGGCGCGGGTTGAGCGCACGGTGGCGAAAATGGCAGGAACGGCGGATGTCTCCGTCAATCTCCTCACAAATACGATGAGTCTCGCCTACGACGAGAATGTCACGAGCCCCGCCGCCATCATTGCGGCGGTGGAGGAGGCGGGCTACGGTGCGAGCGTCAAGGGCGGATCCGCTGCGCAGACGGCGCAGACTGCCGCCCCCGCTGCACCGCAGGCAGGAAACGCGGAGGACGATGCGGCGGGCAAGGCCATCCGTGCGATGCGCACGCGTCTCCTCATCTCCATCCTCTTTCTCGTGCCGACGGTCGCCATCTCGATGAGCCATACATTCGCGGCATGGGGAATCCCCTACGCGCCCGCTTTTATTGATATCTTCTGGGGCGCGGAGAATGCGCTGACCTTTGCACTCGTACAATTCCTGCTTATTTTACCGATCATGTATGTCAATCGTACATACTATGTCAACGGTTTTCGCAATCTCCTGCACGGGGCGCCGAACATGGACAGCCTCGTCGGCATCGGCTCGATGGCGTCTGCCCTCTTCGGCGCATTTGCGATGCTGCGCATGAGCTACGGTTTGGGGCACGGCGACCTCGCTCTCACCGCGGAGTACAGTACGAATCTCTACTTTGAGTCGGCGGGCATGATCGTTACTCTCATCACGGTCGGAAAATATCTGGAGGCGCGCGCCAAGGGGCAGACGACGGACGCCCTGCGCGCGCTGATGAAGCTCGCACCGCAGGAGGCGACCGTTCTCCTCGACGGGGTGGAGCTGACCGTTCCCGTCAGTGCCCTCGCCGCGGGCGATACCATCGTCGTGCGTCCCGGCGCACGCATTCCCGTCGACGGCACGGTCACAGAGGGCACGACGAGCGTCGACGAGTCCGCCGTCACAGGGGAGTCGATGCCCGTCAGCAAAGCGGCAGGGGATACGGTTACCTCGGGCACACAGAACATCGAGGGGACGATCCGATTCACGGCGACACGCGTCGGCGAGGATACGACCATCCGCCAGCTCATCCGTCTCGTGGACGAGGCGGGCGGGTCAAAGGCGCCCATCGCACGTCTGGCGGATCGCGCGGCGGGGGTATTCGTCCCCGTGGTCATCACCATCGCGCTCCTCGCAGGCGGCGTTTGGCTCATGATGGGCGCGAGCCTTGAGTTCGCGTTCTCCATCACGATCTCCATCCTCGTCATCTCCTGCCCGTGTGCGCTCGGGCTCGCAACCCCCGTCGCGATCATGGTCGGCACGGGGCGCGGGGCGGCGCACGGCATCCTCATCAAGTCGGGCACGGCACTTGAAACGGCGGGCGGCATCGACACTGTCCTCATGGACAAGACGGGGACGCTCACCGAGGGGCGCCCGCAGCTCACGAGCATCCGCCCCGTCGGCGTAGATGTGTATAAGCAACAGTTCTTTCCTCCGGCCCTTGAAATAGTTGGGTTTAAGGCGGTGTGCTTCTCCGTTTTAGGTCTATCTTTAATCCCCTGTGAGGGGTGAATAGGGGAGAGGGGGCAGAGCATCCCTGCCGCGGCGGATTTTCACGCCGTATTCGGCAAGGGCGTGCGCGCCCGCGTGAGCGGTGCGGACTGCGCGGCAGGCAACACCGCACTCCTCACGGAGCTCGGCATCGCCCTGCCGCCCGCCATTGAAACGGTGCGTGCCGAGATGGCGTGGCGCGGCGAGACGGCACTCATCGTCGTCCGTGCGGGACAGATCGTCGGACTCCTCGGTGTCCGCGACGCGGAAAAGCCGACGAGCGCGGCGGCGATCGCCCAGATGAAGGTGATGGGGCTCACCCCCGTCATGCTCACGGGCGACGACGCACGCACGGCGCGCACGATTGCCAATCAGCTCGGCATCACGGAGGTGATCGCCGGGGTCCTGCCAAAGGATAAGCAGGAGCACGTCAAGAGACTGCAGTCTGAGGGACACCGTGTCGCCATGATCGGCGACGGTGTGAATGATGCGCCCGCCCTCGTGCAGTCAGATCTCGGCATCGCCATCGGCGCGGGCACGGATGTCGCCATCGAGAGTGCGGACGCCGTCCTCGTGCGGAGCGATCTCCTCGACGCGGTCAGTGCGATCCGCCTGTCGCGCAGTGTCATGCGCAACATCAAGGAGAACCTCTTCTGGGCGTTCTTCTACAATGTCATCGGCATCCCGCTCGCAGCGGGCGTGCTCTACCCCGCGTTCGGCATCAAGCTCTCGCCCATGATCGGGGCGGCGGCGATGAGCCTGTCGAGCATCTGCGTCGTGCTGAATGCCCTGCGCCTGCGCTTTTTCTCCATCACGAAGGAGACGGCAGAGCGCACGGAGTCAGCTCCCGCCGCACCGACTATCGCCCCCATCGACAGCGACGGCGCGCCGGACGCACCGTCCTCATCCATCACCAAAGCCGCGGCAGAATCTGCCGCCGACAGAAAGGAAGCAAATCTCATGGAAAAGACCATTCACGTCAAGGGCATGACCTGCCCGCACTGCGTCAAGCACGTCACGAAGGCACTCAGCGGCATGGACGGCGTCACGGACGTTGTCGTCAGCCTCGAGGCGGGCACGGCGACCTTTAAGACGAGCCGCGACATCCCCAACAGCGAGTACGCTGCCGTCCTCGACGACGCGGGCTACGAACTGGGCTGATCGCATAGGACATACACAAGAAAATAAACGGTCATGCGGGAGTATCTCCTGCATGACCGTTTATTTTATGATGTTTTTTATATCCCTGCCCGCATAAAAAATACGAATAATCGTAACGATACCACCAGTTTCATCAATACGATAAAAGATACAATAATGATCCACCGGCATCTGACGTATTCCCCGTGATGCCCACGGCTCCCAGGCCACAGCTCGATAGCGCTGTGGAAACGTGTCGAGTGCACGGATCGCATATCGAATCCGCTCCGTCTGTGCCCGTGCAGTTTCTTCCACCATCAGCTCAAATGCAATATAGCGATAGATGGCACGTAAATCATCATAAGCGGCAGGAGAATACTGTACCCGATAGCGGCTCATGCGCCAAATTCCTGCCTCAATGCGGCATCTACTTCATCTGGCGACATTCCCCGCCCCGTCTCCAGTGACGCCATGCCCTTTGCAAGTGCCGCATCCAGAGCAGCACGGCTCATGCTGCCCATGGCAACGGGACGATGCGCCGACGTTCCCCATTGTTCCATCGATTCTGCCGGCGGATTCAACGCCATCGCATGTGACATCGCCTACACATCCTTTCCTAACGGAGCAAGGATCCATTTTGCACCGCCATATTCGTGTCTCTTTTCGCACCTCAACGAAAAATCTATATCCATCCGAGGGACGATTCGATCAAGTTTCCCTTATTTCCTCCATTGTACCAGTTCTCTCTCCTCTTGACAATCATTTGTCTTGGCGCCCCGACATTTACAAATGGCGTGATTTATCTTACAATAAGAGAATCAAATGACAGTCATGGGCAAGGTGATAGGATTCATGGAGCAGAGCATCGGCGCGTCGCGGCGCGCAGTTTTTCTCGCGGGGGTGCATGACGGCGTGCCGATTGCACTCGGCTATTTCGTCGTGGCGTTTACGCTCGGGATTCTCGCCAAGACGGCGGGTCTGACGCCGTGGCAGGGCTTTCTCACGAGTTTTGTCAATCTCGCGTCAGCGGGCGAGTATGCGGGCTTTACGGTGATCGCGGCACAGGCGCCCTATCTAGAGATCGCGGTGCTGACCCTCGTCGCGAATGCGCGCTACTTCCTCATGTCAGCAGCGCTCACGCAGCGGTTTGCACCCGAGACGCCCCTCCTCCACCGCCTCGCCGTGAGTTTCGGCGTGTCCGACGAGATCTTCGGCATCACGGTGGCGCGCGGCGGCATGGTCAATCCCTACTATAACTATGGCGCCATGGCGATTGCCGTCCCCGCCTGGGCGATCGGCACGTCGGCGGGCATCCTCGCAGGCGGTATTCTGCCGGCGGCAGCACTCTCCGCGCTCTCGGTCGCGCTCTATGGGATGTTCGTCTGGGTGATCCTCCCGCCCGCAAAGAGGAGCCGTCCCATCGCGGGGATGGTCAGTGTGAGCTTCGCGCTCTCGCTCGCGGCGACGTACGCCCCCATCACGTGCGAGCTCTCGGGCGGCACGCGCACGATCATCCTGACTCTCCTCATCGCGGGCGTCGGCGCGTGGCTGTTCCCCATCACGGAGCAGAAGGAGGATGCCGATGCGTGACGTATGGATCTACATCGCGGTCATGAGCATCGTGACCCTCGCCATCCGCCTCATCCCGCCGCTCGTCCTGCGCAGTGAGATCAAGAGCCGTTTCGTCCGCTCGTTCCTGTTCTACGTCCCCTACGTGACGCTCGCCGTCATGACCTTCCCCGCCATCGTGCTCGCGACGCGCACCCCTCTGGCGGGCGGCGCGGCATTCGTCTTTGCCCTCTTTCTCGCGTGGAACGGCGCGAGTCTCTTTCGCTGTGCGGCGGGAGCGAGCATTATGGTCTTTGTGGTCGAGGGGCTTGTGATCGGATTTTAGGGAAGCCCTGATACATTCGGCACGGCCATCTTAGGGACATTGGAGCCCTTCAATAAAAGAGATTTTATAAAATTTCATTTATTTTAAGAAATCGCTGATAAACTGATGAACGAGAAGCTGTATCAGGAGAAAGGAGGCGAGGGATGTCCATCGAGTTTGACTGCTGGTCCGGCATCATCATCGGCGGGGTACGCTACATCATCGTGGAAAAGATCTGCTACCGCGAGCAGAATGGGAGCGACACATGGACGGAGTACGGGCTCACCCTAGAGGAGGACAAGGACAGCGAGGCGCGCATGTGGCTGAGCATCAGCGAGGACGGCGCGGAGTGCACGCTCTCCACCCCCGTCGCGCGCGTCGTACCGGCAAAATCCTACCGTCTGATCGACACGGGGATCGAGGTCGTCACGAGCGCACTCGGTGATACGGAGGCCTCGTACGGCGATTGTGCGGCCTACGAGCAGTACGAGATTGACGACAATCAATACTTCTTCCTTGAGGACTGGGACGGGTCAAAATACGGGTCGCGCGGGGTGAGAATCGATGCACATCTGATTCAAACCTTTGACCCCGGCCCCCAAAAGCGCCATGGGTTCCTGACCAAGAAACAGAAGGCCATCCTAAGCAAGCTGTTCTCCAGCAGTGCCGTATGGGGGGTGACCATATTTCTCGTCGTCATCATGCTGGATGTTGACCTGGACATCAACTCCATCCACGACATGCGCCGCACGTTCGGGTTCCCGTATGCACTTCATGAGCGCCTCTCGGATGCGCCATACTACACGGAGGAGCCGGCGGAGGGGGATGCTCAGGTCTACCGTGCCAGTATCGACAAGAACGCCGCTGCCCTCGATCTCATCGATGGGCTGGGCGGGTACGTGGATGAGATCGCCGAGAGTGACACGGATGCGCCGCAGCAGCTGATTTTCCTCCGCGCGGAGAAAGAGAACCTGCAGATCTCCGATGATGGCGAGGGGAAGGCGCGCATTGTCGTCTCACACGCGCCGCTTCCCGCAGATCGCGTGGCGTCGGTGACCGCCCGCACGCTCGGCCACTATGCCGAGACGGTGCGCGGGTGGAGTGAGACCGGCCGCCGCGGTGTTGTCGAGCCCGGCCCGAATGAGGCCCCCCTGCCGCTCCCACGATCCATCTATGCACCGCCGCCGAAAACGCCGCCTGCCGCCCCCGCCGCCCCTGCGTCCACAGCTGCGCCCTCTGATGCGGCAGCGGCACAGGACAAGTCATCTATCATGACACGCGCCGAATGGGTTGAGAAAATGCAGGCGGCGTCCGATGGGAGAGCGGTAAAGCCATCCCTGCATCTCGCACATTAGAGAATCGCTGATAATATGCAGTCCACTGACGATAGGAGAACCGCTATGATTGATCTGTCCACCCTCTTGCTCACCGCGTTCTATGCGCTCTTTGGCATCCTGCTGATGATCGTCTCCAATACGATCATGGATTTCTTCGTCCCCGGCGATTTCGCCGCTGAGATCAAGCGCGGCAACTGTGCCGTCGCATGGCTCTCCGCCGGCTCCTTCATCGGCATCGGGCAGATCCTGCGCGCCGTGATCCTCTCCCCCGCCTACGATGCTGTCCCGCCCGACTTCCTGCAGGGCGTCTTGCTCAGCATCGTCTACGCTGCGGTCGGCATCGTGTTCTTCGTTCTCGGCTTCTTCATCATCAAGATGTGGCATCGAAAGTACGCACTCGCCGAGCAGATCATGCGCGGCAACATGGCAGCGGGCATCTTCCTCTTTGGCGTATTCGTCGGGCTCTCCCTCGTCATCAGCGGAGCAGTGCACTAAGGAGCGGACGCATGGAAAATATGGGACGCAAGGCTGCCATCCTCGCTGCTGCCGTCGCGGCCGTCGGCGCTCTTGGGGCAGGGTATTACTATCGTAACGACATTATATATAAAATATGTGACATCGTACATCCCGAATGGAATGAGGGGGAGGCACGGCTCACGGATGATCTCGATCGCCGCTGCAGCCTCCTCAACAACGGCGACGGCACGGAGACCGTGCTCTACGACAACGATACGGCGGTGACCTTCCGGCGCGACGAGGGCGGTGATCTCGTCTGGCTGTACGGCACGGCGAGCATGATCGCCCCTCTGGCGGCAAACTATTTCGCCTTTCACGGATTCTCCTACCCCGGCGGTCACATGGAGCTCGCACAGATGACCTACCGCATCGACGGGGCGCTCACACCGTTGCCCGAGGCCATCCCCGTACGGTCGGGCCGGCATCATCACACGACGGTCATCAATAGCGGCGGCGGTCGCGGAGGAAACAGCGACAACGACAACTATGAGCGGAACAAGAGCCGCCGCATCAAGGACATCAGCAAGCAGTCCGGCTTTGGACGGGCAGGCATCCGCTCCTCCTCGGGAGCATCATGATGCATCCAGCCACCTATATTGATCAGCTCGATCCTTCGATTTTCCCTTTTATTCAATACGCCGACTATCCAGATCGCTACCCCACGCATACAGTGCAGGCGTTCCCGGCATCATTCTATGAGGAGATGCGCACGGCATCGGCAGGGCTGTTCCGCGTCTTCTGCAAGGCCGCCGAGGTGCTCCAGCGTGCGCCGAACGACTTCGCACGCGCGATGGATATGCCGCGCGAGATCCTGCCCTATCTGCACACGGTGAACGCCTTTCATCTGCCGACGTGGCTCTCGCGGTTCGACTTCGTACTCGACGAGGCGCAGCAGCTGCACATGGTGGAGATCAACGCCGATACGCCGTGCTTCGTCATCGAGTCCTTCTACGCGAACGGCGTCGCCGCCGCATACAACGGACGCCGCGACCCAAACGAGGGGATGGAGGCGCAGCTGCGCGGCTTCCTCACGGAGGTACACAACCGTCTCTCCTCCCCCCTCGCCGATCTCGGACGGCGCGCGCTCACGCGGCGGCCGTTCGTCTTCTCTGCGTTCGACGACTATCCCGAGGATCTCGGGACAACGCTCTACCTCATGCGACTCATGCAGGAGGGCGTCCCCCACGGCGACATCCGCTTTCTCTCGTTCTATGATCTCGCGATCGACGCGCACGGCATTCCGCTGGACGACAACGCATACGCATCAGCACTCTACCGCCTGCATCCAATGGAGATTCTCGTGGACGAACGCACGGAGGATGATGCACCGCTCGGGACGATGTTCCTCGATCTCTACCGCGCAGGCAGTTTTGCCATGATGAATCCGCCCGAGGCGATTCTCCTGCAGAACAAGTCCTTTATGGCGCTCGTCTACGCGCTCGCACGCACGGGGCAGCTCTTGACGCCCGAGGAATGTGCGCTGGTGGAGCGTTACCTCACGCCGTCCTATTTCGAGGACGATTTCGATGCGCTGCGGGACGGCACCTACATCCGCAAGGAGATCTGGGGACGCGAGGGGAAGAACGTCCGCCTCGTCGAGAAGCGCGGCGAGCGCGAGGAGATGGTCTACGAGCGGCAGCCCGACAGCCCCGAGGAGATCATCTGCCGCGCGAGCAGGAAGGCAATGTATCAGGACTTCGTCCGTCAGCCGCGCTTTACGCATACGGTCGACTCTGGCAGCCTCACGGGCTGTCTGACGCTCTCGTGCTTCATGCTCTTCGGCACGCCGTCCGCCGTGGGCGCACGGTTCTCCCCCGAGGAGATCGCGGGGACGGAGGCATTCTTCGTACCATTGGTCATCGCATAGCAAAAGGGGAATAGGCAACTCGCCTATTCCCCTTTTCGATCAAAAAAGAACCTGCCGAATATTAGGCAACGACGGTTCTTTCTTCAAGTACAAAGACTTTAGGGAGAGACCGACGTTCCCACGCGTCAGCCACTCTTTTTCTATCTCTATTATATTCTCCCCACAAAATCCTGTCAAGTGCGCTCGCTGTGCTGCCCCACATAGCTCCCCGCGAGGAATAGGATGAGGGAGGCGGTGATGCCGACAGAGATCGGATGCAGGCCGAGCGGTTTGATCCCGAGTGCCATCGCGGCGCAGTAGATGACCGTGCCGCCCGCCATCGCGGCGAGTGCGCCCGTGCGGTTGGCCCAGCGCGTAAAGAGGCCGAAGACGAGCACCCAGAAGAACGCCGTCTCAAGGCCGCCGAACGCGAACATATTGATGAGCCAGATGAGCGACGGCGGCGATACTGCCAGGAGAAAGACGATCACGCCGAGCACGGCAGTGACCCCCATGGAGAGACGGCGCAGCCGCTCCTCGGGAACGTCCCTGCCGTGCTTCTGTGCGTGGTGGAGGTAGACGTCCTTCACCACGGCGGAGGATGCAACGATGAGTACGCCCGAGATGGTCGAGATGGAGGCGGCGAGCGGCCCGATGATCGCAAAGCCGAGCAGCTCCGGCGGCATGACGTGCGCCATGAGCTGCGGGATCACGCTGTCGACGCCCCCGAGTTCCTTTGCCTCCACGCCGAGCACGCCGCGCCCGAGCACGCCGACGAGATTGACGGCGATGTTCATAAAGGCGATGACCACCGTCCCGATGATCATGGCGCGGTGCATATCACGGCTGCTGCGATAGCTGATGCCGCGCACGACGGACTGCGGCAGGGCGATGGTGAGTGCCCCCACGAGCAGCCACTGCGAGACATAGAGCGAGATGGGCATGCGTCCCTCCGCCGTTGGGGTCAGCATCGCGGGATGCGCCGTGCGCAGCTGTTCCAGAATCGCTGTGAATCCGCCGCCCGCCGCGAGGACGTAGTAGAACAGCAGGACGATGCCGAGCATCATCACGATCGCACAGCAGGTGTCGGTGAGCGCAACCGCACGGAACCCGCCGATCGAGGTGTAGATGACGACCACGATGCCGAAGAGCACGAGCCCCAGCTCATAGGAGTAGCCCGTCACTGCGGCGAAGAGCTGCGCGCCGCCCACGAACTGCGCGACCATCGAGGCAGCGAAAAAGAGCACGATCACGAACGCCGCGACTGCCGCGAGCGCATCCGACCGATAGCGGTGACGGATGATGTCCACGATGGTGACGGCGTGAATCCGCCGTGCGAGCCGTGCAACACGCGTCCCGAAGATCCCGAGCACAAGGAAGATGGTCATGGTCTGGATGACCGCCATGTAGATCCAGCCGAAGCCGATCTCATACGCCATGCCGGGACCGCCGACGAAGGAACTGACCGAGCTGTAGGTCGCGACCATCGTCATCGCGAGCACGAAGCCGCCGAGCGACTGCCCGCCGACAAAGTAGGTTGAGAGGAAGCCGCCCGCCGCACTCTGCCGCCGCACGTAGAAACCGAGCGCGAGCATCCCCGCCATAAAGCCGAGGAGCGGCAGGAGTACCATGAGATTCCCGCTCATCGCGCCCCCCCCTCTCCCGCCTCATCGTCGAGGGGAATATCCTCCGCCGTATGTGCGAGACAGACGGCGAGCACCGCGCCCGTGACGAGCACGCCGACCGACGACGCAACCGCCCAGAGCGGCAGCCCCATGACCGTCACGGGGACGGCAGACAGCCCGAATCCGAGCACGATCCAGATGAGCGCAAAGAGCACGCCCACCGCCGCAGTACGCCTCGCCTCACGGCTGATGGCGTCTGCCCATTTTTCATCCTGCATGATGAACCTCCTTGATACTAAGGAAGCACGGATAAATTCAGCGCGCGTCTCTTGACGCATCTTTCTTGCCCGCTCAATACCTGCAAATCCTCCACATAGCTTTAGCGATGCGTCCGATTGGGGTCTCTCGTCCGAACAAAAATCTACGCCAATCTGAGGCTCTATTTTATCAGCGATTCCTTAAAGCCCTTCTGCGCATCGTATGGAGCGGCGCAAACACGCTCCCACGAGATGCCGCAGGCGCGCCGTCAGGCGGACATATCCTGCCTGCGGCACGAGATTCATCTTAACACATCTCACATCGCATCGCAAATACAGGAAGCACGGATAAATTCAGCGCGCGTCTCTTGACGCATCTTTCTTGCCCGCACTTCGGCGGAAAATCTACGCCCATCTGACAGACTTCATTGTACCGGCAGCTCCTAAAGTACCGCGGCAATAATTTATTTTATGTAGATTAAAATAAATGTGAAATTTCCTTGATTCTTTGAGAAAAATGCGCTACACTCTTTTTATATGGCAGGATATGCAGGCGATCGGGGAGGAAGAATACCATGTCCATCAAACAAAAGCTGCTGCTTATGGGCGCCGTCATGGCGATCCTTGTCGGCGTGATCTGCGCGGTTGGCTATCACAGGGCACAAAGTGCCCTTGTTGAGAGCACCTCCAACGAGATTGACGCTGCGCTGAACGCCGAAGCTACATCGCTGAACGGCTGGCTGCTGGAAAGAAAGCAGCTCGCTCAGAGCGCGGCAAATCTGCTCACCGCCATGGCGGGCAGTCCCATGGAACATGACCGCAGTCTCATGAGTCTTGCCACCGGCGACAAGGCGATCCTTGACCTCAGTCACGGTGCCGAAAACGGTACTTTCATCAGCTGGGTGGATGGAGATATCACCGCCGAGATGGATCCGCGCACGCGCGACTGGTACAAAGATGCAAAGGCAGCGGATGCCCCCGGCTTCACCTCAGTGTACCAGGATCCGCTGAACAAAAAGCTGATCATCTCGGCTACTGCTCCCTACCGATCACCAGACGGAACCTTCGCAGGTGCCGTCTGCGCCGACGTCACACTGGACACGCTCTCCGCACGCGTACAGGAACTGAAATACCACGGCGAAGGGAAAGGCGTCATCATCGACCGCACAGGAATCATTATCACGGATGCCGACGGCAATACCCTGCGCAAAGCGTCGGATGATCCCGTCCTCAAGGATCATCTCGCGGAAATGCAGGAGAAAAAACAGGGACACTTCGTCGCCCCCATCGATGATGAGGAGCAGATCATCGCCTATACAACCGTCCCCGAAACGGGATGGATCATCGCCATTGCCGTTCCCGAGCACGTGGCATTTGCTCAGCTCGCGGATCTGCGCATCTCCTATGCGGGGCTGACCATTGTCGGCATCCTGCTCGTCATCGGCATCATCATCGCCCTGCTGCGCTTTGCCGCGACGATCACAACGGCAACGGAGGAACTCACAGGTCATGTGGATGCGCTTGCCCACGGACGGCTGAACCTCCCCGATCTCCCTGTGAACTCGGACGACGAGCTCGGACGGCTCGCCGCGAACTTCAACACCATGACGAAGAACATCCGTGATCTCATCAAACAGGTCGCATCGACCGCCGAGCAGCTTGCCGCCTCCTCTGAGGAGCTGACGGCGAGTGCACATCAGATGGCAGAGTCCGCCACGGAGATCGCGGGCACGGTCTCCGCGACGGCAACGGGGTCGGAGAAACAGCTCCACGCACTCACAGCGGCACGCGACACGATCCACAAGGTATCGGACGACATCGGGGCAATGTCCGCGAAGTCCGATGCCGTCGCCGACGAGTCCGCCGCGACCGCTGACGCCGCCAAGAAGGGCGCATCCCTGATGAACGACGCCATGGACAAAATGACTGCCATCGAGCAGAGCGTCCAGCGCTCGGCGGAGGTCGTGGAGAAACTCGGCGAGAGCTCCCAGCAGATCGGCGAGATCGTCGAGTCCATCTCCGCCATCGCCGAGCAGACAAATCTCCTCGCACTCAACGCTGCCATCGAGGCGGCACGCGCGGGCGAGACAGGGCGCGGCTTCGCCGTCGTCGCTGAGGAGGTCAGAAAGCTGGCGGAGCAGTCGCGCGACGCCGCCGACCAGATCAAGGAGCGCATCTCCTCCGTCCAGAACGACACGACGCACGCCGTCAGTGCCATGCACACGGGCACCGAGGAGGTGCAGGTCGGTGCGGGGGCGATCCATGCCGTCGGCGAGCAGTTCGACAGCATCATGCACAAGGTCGACGCGATCAATACGGAGATGACAGCGATTAACGCGGCCATGCAGAACGTTGCCCAGGGCGCGGAGGAGATCGTCCACGCTGCCGGCGAGGCCGATGCCATCTCGCAGACCACAGCGGCACACATGCAGACCATCGCCTCCGCCTCGGAGAGCCAGTCCGCATCGAGCGAGGAGATCGCCGCTGCCTCACAGGCACTCGCAACCCTCGCCACCGACCTGCAGAATACGACGCAGAAGTTTAGATTCTAAATCCCGCATGAAACAAGGGCTGTTGCGCGAAGCTGCAAACTTCGTGCAACAGCCCTCTTTTCGTAAGAAACAATTGCTTTTCACCGAATTCACGGTATAATAACCACAGAACGCCCCCAGACAAACGGCGGTGTCTTTTCCCCCGAAAGGGGGTGAGCAATAATGAGCGAGATTGGCGCGATCTTATTTCTTGTCGCGGCAACAGGCTATATTCTTGCGATAAACAAAAAGAAATAACCGCCCCTGCTTTGACCGGTGGAGCGGTTAGAAAAAGATAACCTATGATACTGGAAAAACACCGCCTGGGGCGTTCTTTCTATTGTTATTATAACAGACCCCGCACCTGCACGCAAGATAAATCTCACCGCAGAAAGGAAGCCCTATGACGGATATCATCGACCTGCACACCCACACCGTCGCGAGCATGCACGCATACAGCACCATCCGCGAGATGGCTGCAGCCGCAAAGGAGAAGGGTCTCTCCCTCCTCGGCATCTCCGACCACGCGCCCGCCATGCCCGGGACGTTCCATGAGATCTACTTTCACAACTTCAAGGTGATCGGTCACGCCTCGTACGGCGTCGAGATCATGATGGGGGCAGAGCTGAACGTCATGGATGAGACGGGGCGCGTCGATCTCCCCGAAAAGGTGCTGAAAAAGCTCCACTACGGCATTGCGAGCCTGCACGATCTCGTGATCGCCCCCGGCAGCACGGCGGAGAATACGGCGGCGCTCGTCGGCGCAATGAAAAATCCCTACGTCAACATCATCGGTCACCCCGATAATCCCTCCTACCCTGTCGACTTTGACACATTGGCGCGTGCTGCCGCAGCGGAGCACGTCCTCATCGAGATGAACAATTCCTCCCACGACCCGCACGGCAGCCGCCCCGGCAGTGATCGCCTCGCACGCGATCTGCTCGCCGCCTGCCGCCGTCACGGCGCACATATCCTCCTCGGGAGTGATGCGCACATCGACGCAGACGTCGGGGAACACGGCTATACACACGCCATTCTCGATGAGATCGGATTCCCCACAGAGCTTGCGCTCAACGATGATCCCGCACGGCTGAAGGCATGGCTGACGGAGCGCCGTGCAAAAAATGGCGTACAGGGCTTGGATTATTTTTCCTAATTGTTTTGATTTTATCGTAATTTATTTATATTTATCGTTATTTATTGCTTTCATGGATAACGCACGCTTCCGCAGCAAAAAGCACCGATCAAGAAGCTCTTGATCGGTGCTTTTTCGTCGCCTCTTACTCCTCGCTCTCCCCCCACGAGGTATCCGTGAAGAGATCGAGCGACTCTCCGGGCAGGGCGCGCTGCGCGGAAATCTCGAACGGAATCTTCTGCGTGCGCACGCACGCAATAGCGAACATATTGATCGCCGTCGACATATTCATCCCGACCGCACCGCAGAACTGCTCAAAGCTCTTTTTGAGCTCGGCATCCATGCGGATACTAATGCTGGTCTGTGCCATGTATGCCATCCCCTTTACAAGTTCACACTTTCTTCTAAGAATATCATATTTCGTGCGCCGTTGCAATAGGGAGAGCCGCACAGGCACGCAGTTTTCGCAGGAGATTTGCCTTGCTCTTGGAGAGTGCGCCCGCGCTCGTGCCAAGGAGCACCGCGATACGGCGCAGGGTGAGGTCGCGAAAGTAGTGGAGATCGAGCACCTCCTTCTCTCGCGCCGTGAGGCGGTGCATCGCGCGCGTGAGGATATCCTCGGCGAGGAGCCGCTCCTCCGCCCGCTCCATCGGACGGTCGGCGGCACACCCCCGCCACAGTTCCTGACCGTCCGCTTCCTCCGGCGGTGCACAGGTGCGCGCCCGCCGCCGCAGCTCACGGCGGAACTCCGCGATGAGCGCATGGTGGACGCGCGCCTTGACAAAGCCCGCAAACGGGACACCCTGCTGTGCGTCGTAGTCATGTAGTGCCTCGAGAAAGGCGAGCGCCGCGACGTTCTCCGCCTCTGCCGCGAGCGATGTCCCGCGCAGATACGGCGCATACGCCTCCGCAACGATCAGCCCGCGGTAGCGCGCCGTCATCTCCGCCATGGCGCCCGCCTCACCGCGCACGGCGCGCATGATGACAGCGTCTTCCTCCGCCTTCGTTAGGGGCGCGTACCTTTGTTTTCCATCGAATACCATTTGATACTCCTCCTTCAAACATTTGTTTTGTTATCTGGAGTATATCAGCTCGATGAACGCCCTGCAAAAGCATCATCCCTGTGATGGCAGAAAAAACCGCAGATTTCTCTGCGGCAGATATCTTTTCGATGGGTTTTTTCACCCATGCAGCATACGCAAAATTTTCTTACGGCAGTTCAGGCGCCGCGAGCGACGCAAGGGATGCACTGATGACGTTCTCGTCGACCTGCTGGATGCAGGAGATGATGTAGTCACGGTTCTCCATGTGGAACGGGATGAGGTGGTGCAGCCGCAGGACGCGCGTGCCATCGGGCAGGCGCTTGTGCAGGAGGATCGTACTCTCCGCATCCGCGTGGAGGAGGAGGCTCTGCAGATGCGCTGTGCTGTAAAAGCGCTGATAGAGCGGCAGCTCGGCGGGGAGCACCATCGCCTTGCCGTAGCGGTCGAGCAACTCCTCAAATGGATCAAATTTGTTGAGATAGCTCGGCTCGGTGACGGAGCAGTACACCTGCGTAAGCCGACGCCGATTGAGGTCGAGAAGATCGACGCGGTCGTAGAGCTCGATGATCTGGTTCATCGCCTCCTGTGTGGAGCCTGCCTCGGCACTGAAGCGCGAGATATTCACAGTCGCCATAAGGAAGACGGCGCGCGTGTCGTCCGCGTCGCGTGCGATGAGCCGCAGGCGGACACTGTTAAAGGAGTTGCGCGTGACGAAATCCGTATAGACCTCGCGCTCTGTGCGGTCCGCCTCCTCGATCATGCGCGCGATCATGCGCCGGTTCTGCTCGAGGCGGCGCTCGTAGTGCGGTGTGTCGACACTCCCATCGTCGAGCTCGATGCTCTTCATGAACAGGCGGAACATGTGGTTCTGATAGAGGTACTTGAACGAGCCGTCGCAGTCCTCGAGAATGGCGAGCGCGAGCGAGTCGCCGATCTCAGGTGAGCCGCGCCGCTCGAGCGGCGTGTTCGAGAGCACGTTGATCGCGCCGACGCGCGCGTAGTAGCTGCCGAGACGGAACGGCTCCACCTTTACCCGCGCCGTGGGGCCATGGCAGTAGGCAATCGCCTCTGCATACGGAATCGGCGGGCTGAAAAGATATCCCTGCACCTTTTCGCAGCCGATTTCCCGCAGAAACTCGAACTGCGCCTCGGTCTCGACGCCCTCGGCGAGCGTGTGCATCCCGAGTTCCTTTGCCATGTTGACGATGGAGCGGATGACAATCGCCGACTTCGGGTTCGTCTCGAACGAGCGCAGGAAGTTCATGTCGATTTTGAGTACGTCAAAGATATAGTCCTTGATGTTGTTCAGCGAGGAGTAACCGCTGCCGAAATCATCCATCCAGACCTCGTAGCCCAGCGCACGGAAGCGCGCGATCTCGCCCTGCAGGAACGTCTCATCGTCGCCCTGCACGCCCTCCGTGACCTCGATGTTGAGCATCTTCCGTGCCACGCCATGGCGCAGGCGGACATCCTCGACCGCCTGCACCATATCCATCAGGCGAAAATCCGCCCGAGAGAGGTTCACCGAGACACGCAGAAGACTCCAATCCGGTATATCACGCTGAATCTGTACGATGGATGCACAGACCTGATCGATGATGCAGAGGTCAAGCTGCGGCGAGAGATGCGCGTCCTCCAGCACAGGGACGAACACGCCCGGCGAGATGACACCATAGACGGGATCATGCCAGCGCGCGAGTGCCTCGAATCCGCAGATCTCACGCGTCATCGTACGGATCTCGGGCTGGTAATAGGCCATGATGTGCCCGCCCATAATTGCCTTGGAAAAATTGCGGACGATGTAGCTGCGGAAGTTGAGCTCCTCCTCCATCGAGAGGTCGAACACCGCCCACACGAGATCATAGGTGTTCTTGATGGTGTTGCAGGCGATCTTGGCGCGATCCACGATGCGCGCGACATCCGTCACATCTGCATCGGGGCGGTAGATGCCCGCCTTTAGCTCGAGCGGAAGATGCGTATCGTAGATGCGGACGTGATCGTGGATGAACTGCACCTGTCGATCCGGCTGCTCGATCGGCGTCGCCACGACGAAGTGATCGTCGTTGAACCGTGAGAGCAGATCTCCCGGAAACGTCTCACGCAGGAGATCCGCGATATAGCGCAGGAAACGGTTGCCCTGCTGAAAACTGTAGCGCTGGTTAAAACTCTTGAAATTTTCAATATCAAAATAAATGAACGTGAGCGGCCGCGTCATCGGATCCTGCAAATGGAGCGACGCATGCCGCATGAACTGCATCATATTGAGAAGGCCGGTCACGGGACAGACCTCTTTTTTACTATAGTTTTCCAGTAATGTTGTTCCCATATTCGCCTCACCTACCCCCTAAGGGGATCGCCCCGCAGTGCTGCAACAGTGCATCTTTCCCCGCTTTTCCGGGCCGCAGCTGCTGCCCGGCTGCGACGGTATGCTCGGTAATTCGCGCAGCCGAACAGGAAAATCTGATCCATGGTTTGATCTGTGATTTCTCAGAGCGAGATACGCGCGAATTCCTCGAGCATGTCACGCAGGCTCATGCCGCTCGTGCCGCTGAGCACGCCCGAGCGTTCCCCTGGAGCCTGCTTCATCTTGGCGACGATGGCGTCAAAGAGATCGTCCTCAATCGAGCCCGGCACCAGCTGCTCCCAGTTTGCAGCATCGTACGGGCGCTCCTTGACAGCGTTCTCGGGGCGTCCCGTCACCTCGAGCTCTGAGATGAACATGATCTCGCGCCGCTCGGGGCTGATGTAGTAGTGCTCCAAAAAATACTTGTTCGGGCGCACCTTGCCATCCTCGGCAACGGGGCCGCCCGTCGTGTTTTCCACGAGACGCACCCACGCCTCGATCATGCGCTCCCTGCCGCTGTTCGGACGCAGTACCCAACGTGAGTTTTTGGAGTCCAGATAGTAGGTAAAGCCGTTGTCTACAAAAAGGGTCTTGTATCGCGCCTTCTTCTCGCGTTTTTCCTCTGCTTTCTTCGCGTCACGCGCCGCCTTCTGCGCCGCCTTGGCGGCTCGGCCGCCTCGGCCGCCGCCGCGCACAGCTCGCGCACGCTGCCCGTGATGTGCGTCGTCACATTCGGCAGCTCCGACGGCAGCGGCGTATCGAGCAGCTTTGTTGCAGCGTCAGATAGACGGATGCCATACTTCTTCACGACAGCGTGTGCATCCTCTGCCGTCGATGTATCGGGATATGCGGGGCCCGATGCGATCATATCGAGCGGATCGCCGAGAATGTCGCTCAGTACAATCGTAAAGACCTGTGCGGGCGCACAGTGCTCTGCAAACCGCCCGCCCTTCACAGCACTCATCCGCTTGCGCAGCGTATTCACCGCCACGATGTCCGCGCCCGAGGCGAGCAGCTGCTCCGTCAGATCCTTCAGCTCCTCCGCCGGGATCAGCGGCTTTTCAAAGAGCGCACTCCCGCCACCCGAGAGGAGGAAGAGCACCGTATCCTCCGCCGTGAGCCCCTCGGTCAGGTCAAGCGCCTCCTGCGTCGCCGCAAACGAATTCGCATCCGGCACGGGATGTCCCGCCTCATGACAGGCAATGTTTGGTATATCGCCCTTGATATGTCCATACTTTGTAATGACAATGCCGCAGTCAATACGACTGCCAAGCTCATCCGATGCCGCATGCGCCATCTGCCACGCCGCCTTGCCGACCGCGACCAACACAATGCGCCCCGTGCCGAACGTATGCCCGCGCAGAGCCTTCTCCACCGCCGCATCCGGCAAAATCGCCGCCAATGATTCCTGTATGATGCCATCCGCATCGCTGCGCAGATTCATAATCATCGCTCCTTTTCTTCTTTCTTCCTATTATAACACACGATTCAAGAGGCGCCCTGCCTCTTGTCAATCTGTATGTCACCTGTTATAATGGACATAGAAAGAACGTCCCTAGCGGCATCTTTCCAGAGTCAAGTGTTATATTCATAGAGAATAACCGCTCGACCGGTCAAAGCTGGGCGGTTATTTCTTTTGGGTTATTGCAAGTAAATATCCGGTTGCCACGACAAGCAATACAATCGCGTCAAATTCGGTCATACTCACGCACCCCCTTTCGGGGGAAAGAAGCCGCCACAAGTCCGGGGACGTTCCACATCCATTATAGTGGACGCCCA
The DNA here is from genome assembly GCF_900186465.1 of Centipeda felix. Classification (GTDB taxonomy): domain Bacteria; phylum Bacillota; class Negativicutes; order Selenomonadales; family Selenomonadaceae; genus Centipeda; species Centipeda felix. The sequence continues at coordinate 240,153 of NZ_LT891956.1, read as the reverse complement.
CGCGAAAAGCCAAACATATTATCGAAAAACCTGTTCGGAGCACAAACTCCAAACAGGCTTTTATAATATTGGAATCCCTCAGTTCACGACGTTCTCGGGCTTCCCTTCGATAAACGACTTCACATTATCCGCCGTCGTCTTCATGATGCGCTCACGCGCCTCCTTCGTTGCCCACGAGATATGCGGCGTGATGATGCAGTTCGGCGCATGGAGGAGCGGGTTGTCCGCCTTGATCGGCTCGATCGATACCACATCGAGCGCAGCATACGCGACCTTGCCGCTCGCGAGCGCCGCTGCGAGATCCGCCTCGACGATGAGCTGCCCGCGCCCGTTGTTGACGAGAATGACGCCGTCCTTCATCTTCGCGATATTCGCCGCATTGATGAGTGCCTCCGTCTCCGGCGTGAGCGGGCAATGGAGAAAGATAAAGTCCGCTTCGCGCAGCAGCGTATCGAGCGGCACATAGTCCGCGAGCGCTCGTCCCTCCGCGCGCTCCGTGCGGCTGTAAGCGAGCACGTGGACGTTCATCGCGCGCAGGATGCGTGCGACCGCCTGACCGATTCGCCCAAATCCAACGATGCCCGCCGTCTTGCCGCTGACCTCGATCAGCGGACGCTGCCAATAGCAGAAGTCGATGCTCCGCGTCCAGTCGCCCGCATGCACGGAGTGATCGTGAAGTCCGACCTGCGAGCACGCCTCGAGGAGGAGCGCTATCGCATACTGCGCCACATTGTCCGTACCATAGACGGGCACATTCATGACAGGAATATTCTTCTGTCGTGCATACGCCGTGTCCACGACATTGTAGCCCGTCGCGAGTACAGCAATCGCCTTGAGGTTCGGGCAGGCGTCGATGACCGCGCGCGTGAGCGGGGTCTTGTTCGTCACGGCGATCTCCGCATCGCCGATGCGCTCCGCGATCAGCGGCGACTCCGTGAGCGCCGTGCGGTCATAGACCGTCACCGCCCCCAGCGCCTCCAGCGGCGCCCAGCTGATGTCCCCCGGGTTCTCTGCATATCCGTCGAGCACAACAATCTTCATGACATTTCCTCCTCGACTGTCCTCCGAATCAATCCTTTTATCGCTTTTTCTATTTTACACGAATTTTCTCTCATGGGGAAGAAAATATTTGATTGACAATCGTCCGCCTTCCGTCTATCATCGTGACGACTTAGGAATTCACTGATGCGTTCAGCACCAATCCAAGAGACTTCATTTTATCAGCAATTCCTCAGGGAATCTCGGAGGATATAGGCCACACGTTCATGCCTCGGCATTTCACAACAGGAGGAAACGATGACGCGCGAACCACCAAAACACGGCGAGATCTGGCGCCACTTCAAAGGGAAGCTCTACCGCATTGAGACTGTGGCTGAGCACACGGAAACGGGCGAAATGCTCGTCATCTATCAGGCACTCTACGGGACATACGGCATCTACGCGCGCCCGCTCGCGATGTTCCTGAGCGAGGTGGACCGCATGAAATACCCCGGTGCCGCACAGAGGTATCGGTTTGAGCGAATCAATACGGCGCACGACACATAACGCCGTGTGTATTTTACCCGCGTCCGACAGCAGGTATGCGCCACTTTATCGCGAATTACACCAAATCATACAGATACGAGCATGACAGGAATCATGCCAAGGAAGAACTGAACTGATTGAGAATGGAGAAAAATCTATGGATCAGGCAACACTGACGCTCATCGTCCTCGCCGCTGCGGCGGTGCTCTTTGCGACCGAGGTCATTCCGCTCGCCGTCACAGCGATGAGTGCGGCAATCGTCCTCGGGCTCCTCGGTGTGCTGACGCCGACACAAGTCTTTGCCGGGCTGTCGAACCCCACCGTCGTCCTCTTTGCGGGCATGTTCATCATCGGCGCAGCGATGTTCCAGACGGGACTCGCACAGCAGATCGGCATCGCCGTCGTCAGGCGCTCAGGCACAAACGAGCGCGCGCTGATGGCCGCCCTCATGCTCATCACAATCATCCTCTCGTCGGTCTCCTCGAACACGGCGACCGTCGCGTGTCTGATGCCCGTCGTCATCCAGATCTGCCGCACGGCACAGATCCCCGTCTCGCCGCAGCTTATGGCGCTCGCCATCGCCGCGAACGTCGGCGGCACGATCACGATGATCGGCACGCCGCCGAACATCCTCATGAGTGCGACCCTTGAGACGGCGCATCTGCGCCCCTTTGGCTTCTTTGAATTCGCATGGATCGGCATCCCGCTCTCCCTCACGGGCATGATCTACATGCTCACGATCGGCCGCCATCTCTGTCCGCGTCACCTCGCACTGGAGAGTGTCTCCGAGGAGTCGGAGGCGGAGAAAAGCGATCCGCGCAAAATGGTCATCTGCGCCGTCATCCTCATCGCCGTCGTCCTCGCCATGGTGCTCGAAAAGAGCATCGGCGTCGACATGGAGACCATCGCCATCATCGGCGCACTCGCCTGTGTCCTGACGGGCTGCCTGACAGAAAAGCAGGCGTATCGCGGCATCGACTGGACAACGATCTTCCTCTTTGCGGGGATGCTCCCGCTCGCCAATGCCATGGAGAGCAGCGGCGCGGGGCAGCTCATCGCGAATGTTGTCGTCGGGCTCATGGGCGATGCCCCCTCGCCGATGCTCATCATCACGGCGATGTTCATCCTCTCGTGCGGGCTGACCCAGTTCATGTCCAACACGGCGGCGGCGGCACTCCTCGCCCCCATCGCCATCTCCATCGCGCAGACCATCGGCGCGGAGCCGTACCCGATCGTTATGGCCATCGGCATCGCCGCCTCCTGCGCGTTCACCACACCGGTCGCGACCCCGCCGAACACGCTCGTCCTTGCCGCGGGACAGTTCCGCTTCATGGACTACGTCAAAATCGGCCTTCCGCTCGTCCTCCTCTCCCTCATCGTCTGCGTCCTCATCATCCCCCTCGTCTGGCCGTTCTGACACGCCAAAATTGCATAGAAAAAGCTGCCGCACGAAGTATCTCCTCGTGCAGCAGCTTTTTCTATGTTCCTCTATTCATCCTTCAACAGGCGCAATTCCTTAAAAATCTAGAACGAATATGTTGTACCAAAGGTGTAGGTTCTCTCGTTTGCCGCTTCACCTGCATAGTATTTGCGGTTAAAGAGGTTCTCAATGCCGAACTGCATTTTAACGTTCTCATTGAGCTTGTAATTGAGATACAAATTGGTCACGAAGTAACTGTCTTCCGAGCCATACTCTCCCGTAACGCTGTCCGCGCCCTGACGCGCGGCAATGTACTGGGCATCGAGTACGCCGTTAAATTTATTACGATTATATTCGATACCAAACCGCATCATGTGTTTTGGCAGATCCCAGTCACGCTCGGTCTTGCCGCCACTCGTATACTCACCGGACTCAAAGGTATAGTTAAAATACGCACGCCAGTCACGATGAAAACGGTGTTTCAGTTCAAACTCCGCCCCCTTGACCATCGCTTCGTTCAGATTATAGTAGGCACGCACGTTATTCCTCTTTGCAATCGCAATCTTGTCCTCCGTGTCCACGCGGAACAGCGTCAGTCCATAGGAGGTATTCCTACCGATCTTCTGCTTGACTCCCAGCTCAAGTGTACGGGAGATCTCCGGGGTCAGATCCGGGTTCGCCTGGATAGAGCTCGCACTGTTTCCCGCACGGCGATAGAGCCGATAGATCGACGGGGGATTAAAGGATTTTCCATAGCTTACATAGAGCATTGTATCCTTTTGCGGCTCATAGCTAACGGCAAACTTCGGACTCCACGCATGGAACGATGTGTCCTCGTAGTCCCTGCGTGCGGCTCCAATGTAGGAGTACCCGTCCTTCTTGTCGAAGCGGTCATAGCGTATACCGAGCTGAAGTTTCCAGCGTGCATCCAGTGCCAGCTCATCCTGCAAAAAGAGTGCCGACGACATCACAGAACCGCCGCTCTGCTGATACGGTGCGCCATAGGTCGAGCCCCAATCCTTCCAATGGAGGAGATCGAATCTGCGATAGCGCATTTTATCCTTCATCCACGAGAATCCGGCAAGCAGTGTATTGTTGCCAAGCGTCCACTTTTTCTGCAGATCCGCATTATAGTTCTTGGCCGGATACTCCGCACGGTCGCCGGCACCCGTCCAGTCAATATCCGTTGCTCCATCAGCACTGGAGTATCCATCCTTCCAAGTATTGCTGTAGCCAATTCCTGCCTTGAAACCGTTCTTTGTATCCTCATAGCGCAGTTTGTGAATATCCTGCTCCCGCTGGCCATAGTAGCCAAGAAAATCATCGGGCGAAGCACTGATATAGTTTCCGTTTGGCAGAAGGACAGTGCCTGAGAAAACAGGGAGCCCGGCGGCATCCCTGAAATAGGTGATGGGATCATGATAGGAGTACTGATACGAGGCATGCAGATAGGTGTAGCCAAGTGAGCGGTTCTTGTCAAACGCATAGTTCAGATCGACGAAGGTATTCTCACTGTCCTTCTTCTTTGCCCCACGGCTGCCTATAATATAGTCGCCATCAGACAGCCTCCTGAAGGAACCGGTCGCATCGGGCGTATAACTTCCACTGTCTTCCTCCGCCGTTACGGCATGACCGACCCACCCGTCCGACGTACGCTTCTCATAGCCGACGCGGAAGGAAATATTCTTATCACCACCTGTGACCTGAAGTCCGCGCTGCCATGTATTGTTGCTGCCTCTCTGAAGATCGACCTGTCCATGGATCTGAGGTTTTGTCGCCTCTGATGCAGTCGGCTTCTTCGTGATGATATTGATGATGCCCGCGACGGCATGTCCACCATAGAGCGACGATCCGGCGCCACGCACGATCTCAATGCGATCAATATTGGTCAGTGGGATGGAGTCCCAATTGACACCTCCGTCAAAGGCAGTGTTCAGCATCTGCCCATTATACATGACGAGGATATCTGCGCCCGAAAATCCGCGTAGCATGACACCATCCTTGACTTCGGCTGTTGGTGCAACGTAAATGCCCGCCTCACGTGTCAGGGCATCGCGCAGACTAAACGCATGCCTTTTTTCAAGATCCTTCGCGGTGATGACCGTCACGTTAGCAGGGATTTTCATGCGTGACTCTGCGATACGAGTCGCCGTCACAACGGTTTCGCCAAGGGTATGTTCATCTGGTGATGCGTGCACGTCCGCCGCGCCCTCCTGCGCCGCTGCCGGCACCGTCCATGCTGCGCTCAGTGTCGCCAATGCGACCGCAAGTGCCAAATTCCGTTTTGTCATTGCTGTTCCTCCATACCATACACATACATCCGCTGTACGCCCGCAAAAAACCGTCCCGGCAGGGACGGCTGCATTTTCACACGAAAAAAGCCTGCCGTCCTGTCCATCGCAGGATGCAGTGGCGCGCACCAAGGGCGCACCGGCGTACGAGATTCGGTAGGTCTTCCGGCTCTGCTTCATCGTTGCCCTGCCTTCCCGGTTTCCCAGTGACATCATAGGGCATTCTCAGCATTACGGCGGCGGGACCGCATCGGCATTGCACCAATTTCCCTGTTACGCCCCGAGGGGCACCGAACCTGCTTATTTATATTTGCTATCGTAGTATACCGTAGGCATATCGCAGTGTCAATTATTTTTCACAGATTTCATTCGCGTACGCCGCGATCCCGTCCAGCCTCGTCAGGTGCACGGTTCAGCGTTCGATCTGCTGCGGATTCATTCGCACATACACAGGCTTTTCACGCTTTTCGCAATATGATATAATGAGAATCAAATTATATGATGCATCGCTGAACAGGAGGGTACTGCATGGCTGACCGCATTATTGCGCAGGCGGATCTTTCCGGGATATGGAACTGTCTGCGGGAGCTCGGTGAGTACATCGACACAACCAATTCCAACGTCATCACCGTCGGCAAGAATGTCGACGCGCTGCAGCAGGATTTCGATGCGCTGACGGCGGATTTCCACGCCTTCGTGCAGGCGCACCGCCTCACCGCGCGCGCCCAGCTCGCGGAGACTCGTCTCGTCAAGCTGCGGCAGGAGCTCGAGCAAAAGTACGGGCACTACGCCGAGATCCGCCGCACGACGAAAGGCATCCTGCAGGCGAACGATCTCGCCATCGTGCGGCAGGAGACGGTGCGCGCGGCAGGCGAGGAGCTGATGCTGCGCGCACCCGAGTACTGGCTCGCGCCCGCGCTTGTCGCCCTCTCCGCCTGGATCAGCGACCACGAGGAGATCGCCGTGCGTGCGCTCCGCGAGGCACTGCGCCGTGACGAGGAGAAGACGGCGCTCTTCTTTGCCCTCGTCTGCCGCCGTGCGGGACGCGGTGCCCCTGCCCTGCACTGGGCGCAGCACTATCTCATGCGTCAGGATGAGACGGCACTCGACCGCAAGGCGATCCTCATCGTCGATGCGTATGCGAGCGGGCTCCTAGGCGTGGACACGGAGGGGCTGATTGCGCAGCAGCTCGACGCATGGCTCGCCCGCCTCTCCGAGCAGCCGGGCTTTGTCGAGGCGCAGGAGGGCCGCTGGAAGGAAGCACTCTCCCTCATGCAGCCCGAGACGCCCGCCGCGTTCCACTATCCCTATCTCGAGGAGCACAGCCCGACCGTCGCCGATCTGAAGTCCACACTCGCCGGCGCGGAGCTGCACGGCAAATTTTACGCGCACGTCCAGCAAATCGTCATGCAGAACCCGCCCATGCGCACGCTGGTGCAGGAGCTCGACCGCGTCCTCACGAGCCTCGTGACGGATTTCGACGCGGCGGAGCAGCCCCTGCGCGAAGCGGTGACGTTCGAGCAGCTCGTCGCGGATGAGGGCGGCGACGAGACGCGCGCAAAGAAGGAAATGCAGCTCAAACAGGAGGCGTTCGAGGAGCGGCGCGACTTTATGCAGCTCCTGACCGACGCCGCCATGAACCCGAAGGAGGCGCAGGCGAGCGTCGCGACGCAGAAGATGGCGCTCGCCATATCCAAGGACTGGATGCTCTCCGCCTATCGCGACCACATCGCGGAGAACCGCGCCGCCGTGCCGCACAGCATTGCGCTGCGCATCGGAGAGTTCGAGGGGGAGACGGAAAACGGCGAGAACGAGGAGGAGCTCCTGCGGCAGTTCGCCGCGTGGAACGACGCCATGCGCGACCGCGAGCTGGCAAAGCTGCGTCTGACCGGGAAGCAGGAGCTCTGCAAGTGGGCGGGCATCGTCCCCATCGTCCTCGGGTTCTATCTCGGCGGTGCGGTCGGGCTCGTCATCGGCGCGGTCATCGGCGTGCTCATCTACCTGAACTACCGCAGCGCAAAGCGCGCCCTCGAAACGCAGCGCGAGGAGCTGCAGGAGCACTTTGCCGAGCAGGGCAAAACAGGGGCGGAGATCGTGCGCGGCCTCCTCGCCGAGGTCGTGGACTACCGCGAGGCATACCGCGCGCTCGACGCCGAGAGCCAAAAGACGCTGGATTACCTCACGGCACTGGACGTTTCCGCCTTCCGCACCGTCCGCGAGGGCGGCCGCAGGATGCAGATATAGGAGGCAACAATGAACGGGCTAGGGAATCACTGATAAAATGAGGTCTGCCAGATTGGTGTAGATTTTTTGTCCGATTGAGGCAGCAAACCGGACGCATAGCAAGAGCTATGTGGAGGATTTGCTAACGAAAAGCGGGCGAAAAAGATGCGTCAAGATGGTTGTGCCGAATTTATCAGTGCTTCCCTATAGATCAGCGCCCGCAGGTGTCTCGCCGAGGATATAGATATAGGAGGCCTACGATGAACGAGCAACATCCGTTTGCTGCGATCCCCACAAGCGATGCGGCAGCGCACGGCGCAGCAACCCCCGCCGCACAAGCCGCCGACCGCGCCCGTGCGCAGGAGACGCGCATGATCGCCCCGCCGCGCACCTACGCCCAGTGGGCGGCGCTCCTAACGACATTCGCTGCGGGGACGGCGGACGAGGAGGCAGTGCACGCCATGCGCGCGGGGACGCTCGTGTGGCAGTCGGGAGTCGCCGAGCGGTTCACCCAGCGGCTGCTCGATGCCCTGAACACGCGCATCCAGAAGGACGGCGACACATTTTCGCGCGACCTCGCGCGCGCATCCGCCGAGCAGGATACCATCGCGGCACTCCTCGCCCAGCGGCGCAGATTTCGCACGCTCTATGCGGCGGCCGATCTCCCCGCCCTCCCCGCCGCGACGCGCAAAGAGACCATCGCTGCCGTACAGACGGCGGCCGACCGCACGCAGGAGTCCCTTGAGGCCTCCGCAAAGACAGACCGCACGGGGCGCATGAGCGCGCTCGTGCGCAGCCACAGGGTAAACGTACTGGAAACGGAGGCGTTCTCATGACCGCACGACAGACGTGCAAGGAGCTGCTCGCGCGCTACGGCATCGCACGGATCCCCTTTATCACGCTCCACACCGTCGAGCGCGCCCGCGCGCTGACACTGCTCAAAGAGGTCGCAGAGGAGCTCTCCCTACCCTTTTGCATCCATACCCTGTCCAAGGGCGTCTACGACCTCGCCACGGACAAGGTGCTCAGCGACGACAAGTCCGTCTATGGCGCGCTCGACTTCATCGGCGAGCAGATGAAGCACCGCGCGAACACGACCCTCGTCCTGACCGAGACGCCCGACCTCTCGACCGACACGAACGACGCGCGGCAGCTCCTCGACCTCGTGACCCTCGCGAACGAGACGGGCGGGCAGATCATCGTGCTCACCACCTCCCCCATCTGGAACCGCCTCCAGCGCCTCGGGCTGCGTCTCGAGCTCCCGCTGCCCGACGAGGACGAGATGGAGCAGATCGTGCGCGGCTACATCGACGACTACCGCGGCGAGATCACGATCGAGTGGACGGACGCCGACATCCGCGAGGCGGCCTCCATCCTCTGCGGCGTCACCGCCATCGAGGCAGAGAACGTCATGGCGGCGCTCATCGCGAAAAAATCCATCCGGCGGGAGGACATGGACGAGGTGCGCACGGCGAAGGATCGCCTCTTTTCCGACATCTCGGGACTGGAGAAGATCACCGTCGACGAGAGCGTCCGCGACGTGGGCGGGCTCACGGGACTGCGGAACTGGCTCGACGAGAAACGCCTCCTCTTTACCGCGGAGAAACGCAGCCTGCTGCGGGAAAAGGGACTCAAGTCCCCGCGCGGCATCCTGCTCGTCGGCGTGCCCGGCTGCGGCAAGTCCCTCTCGGCCAAGGCGATCTCCGCCAGCTGGAAGCTCCCGCTCTACCGCCTCGACTTTGCGACCGTACAAGGCAGCTACGTCGGGCAGACCGAGCAGCAGCTGCAGAGCGCACTTCAGACGGCGGAGAACGTCGCGCCGTGCATCCTCTGGATCGACGAGATCGAAAAGGGACTCTCGGGCGCGGGCAGCTCGAACGACGGCGGCGTTTCCACGCGCATGGTCGGGCAGTTCCTCTTCTGGCTGCAGGAGTGCCGCAAGCCGGTCTTCGTCGTCGCGACGGCGAACGACGTCTCCATGCTCCCCTCGGAGCTCCTGCGGCGCGGGCGGTTCGACGAGCTCTTCTTCATCGACCTGCCGACCGCCGACGAGCGCCGCGACATCCTGCACCTCTACATGCGAAAGTATCTGGGGCTCGACTTCGCGGGCGCATTCGCCGACACCCTCGTCGCAATGACCGACGGCTTTACGGGCGCGGATCTCGAGTCCACCGTCCGCGACCTCGCCTACCGCGCCATCGCGAACCCCGCGTTCAGCCTGAGCGCAGAGAACCTGCGCAGCGCCTTTGAAAACGTCGTCCCGCTCTCCGCGACCGCGCCGGAAAAAATCGCCGCCATCCGCGACTGGGGACGCGAGCGTGCCGTCCCCGCGAGCGGACGCCCCATCGGCAGCGAGACCGAGCTCAAAAAATCCGCCGAGATGCGCACGCGCAAGGTACTGGTGTAACTCCCCCGACAGAAAGGAACGAACATGCCGCGACCACTACTCCACCGAAATCAGACGGAACAGACGCAGGAAAGCCGCCTGAGCCTGACCGCCGCCCCCCGAGAGACGCAGAGAGAGGCGCAGGAAAACGCCGTGCAGCTCGCGCGCCGTCTCAAAGAGCCGCGCTCCAAGGCGTACATCGACGCCATCCACAAGCTCGATGCGGGCGGCGCGACCATGAGCGCGGCAGAGCGCGACGCCATCGTCGACGCCATCCGCGCGGAGTTTCCCGACATCGTCAGCATCGCATCCATCCCCATCGGCATCGTCGCGCAGTGCTTTCTCGGCGCACCCTACGAGGTGCACACCATCAACATCACCGGGGGCATCATCATGCACTATAAGCGCGGCGAGCCCCTCCCCGAGGGCATGGAGGGCGCACGTTCGCTCGCCGCACACGGCGGCTACGAGTTCGTCGAGGTCTACAGCGACGGCACATACCGCGCCATCAGCAGCAATGGCGCCGTCTCCGTCGTCCATCCGCACTGAGGAGCGGCGGGGTGCTGCTCCGCCATCGGGCGCGCTATGCACAGTGAAGGGGCGCATAGCAGCCCCCTCTCTCCCTGATAGCAATATTCAGAAACGTCAAAAGTGGGTGACCAAACGGAAATATTGTGGTATACTGTGGGCATGGAAAACGTCAACAGTATCCTTTCTTTGTCGATTTTTAAGGAGAATTGCCCATGAAACGCGAAGAAGTCGTCCATCATCTCGAAGCCTTCGACCCCGAGATCTACAACCTCCTGCAGGAAGAACGCCAGCGCCAGCGCTACACACTCTCGCTGATGCCGAACATGAACGCCATGTCGCCGTTCGCAAAGTATCTTGAGGGCAGTATCCTCACGAACAGCTTCTTTGACCGCAGCGACGAGACCCCGACCGGCGGCCTCCACCTCGAGGCCATCGTGCGCGACCGTGCAAAGCAGCTCTTTCACAGCGACCACGCCATCGTCCGCCTCGGCAACATCGTCGCCGCCTCACGCGTCGTCTTTCAGGCGCTCCTCGCAGAGGGCGACATGGTACTCTCCCTCAACCTGCGCAAAAAGGATCACGTCGCGGGACTCTCCTACTGCTTTGAGAACTACGGCATCGAGCCCGGCACGCAGGAAATCGACTGGGGAGCAGTGCGCGCGCAGGCAGAGCGCGTAAAGCCGCGGCTCATCATCTTTTCCCCGGTCAGCTTCCCGCGCACGATCGACTACCAGATCCTCTATGAGATCGCACAGACCGTGGACGCCTACCTCTGGGTCGACATCAGCCAGAGCGTCGGCCTCGTCGCATCCAAACTCATCCCCTCGCCCGTCCCCCTCGCCGATGTCGTCACGTTCTCCACGCGCGACTCCCTGCGCGGGCCCGACGGCGCCGTCGTCCTCACGAAGGCGGAGCTCGCCTCGCGCATGGATGCCGCCGTCATCAACACGGGGCATGAGGCACTCCACATGAACCACCTCGCCGCACTCGGCGTCGTCCTGCGCGAGGCAGCCAGCGAGCGCTACCGCAACTACGCCGAACAGGTCGTGCAGAACGCACAGGTGCTCGCGCGCACCCTCGCCGACCACGGCGCGTCCGTCCTCTGCGGCGGCACGGACACACACCTCGTCCTCGCCTCCACGGCGGCGGGCGTTGACATCGGCACGGCGGTCAAGGTCATCGGACAGATGGGCATCCGCGTCAAACTCGACACCATGCCCACGATGGATCCGGGACTCTTCCTCCACGCCCTGCGCCTCTCGACCTCGAACCCGACGACCCGAGGAATGCGCGAGGAGGACATCGCCTACATCGGCTCCCTGCTCGCAAAGCCGCTCTCGACCGTCCTCACACCCGAACAGATCGAGGCAACGCGCAAGGAAATCGTTGCCCTCGTCAAGGATGCCCCCCTCTTCGACGACGAGTGGATGGGGGATTCTGAGAGCTAAGGAAATATTGATAAATTCTTTTGTTGCACGATTGGCCTCCGAAATATTACAATAGAGGGAAACAGCAGCACGACGAGAGAGGCAACATCATGGTGCAGCGCCCCTTTACCGAAATGGAATGCCGATTGTTAGGGAAGGGCTGATAAACAGGCCCGTGGATTGGTGCAGATTTTTTCCTGTCAATGAGGCAAACCGGACGCATAGCAGAGTCTATGCGGAGGATCGAGGGCACAGACAGGGCAAAAGAATGCGCTAAGATGACGGTGCTGAATTTATCAGTGCTTCCTTAATATGGAGGAATGAGATGATGTTCGGAAGACAATATTTCAAAAAGATAGGCATTGTGTTCTTTTTCTGCTTATTTATTAGTCCTATATGTGTTGCTCAACGTCCCGTGGAATACACAAGGAATCTCGGAGCTATTCCGATAAGTTGTTCTATATACAAGGAGCAGACGTCAATCAATGGTATCTGTGTAGGGGATTCTATGAAAAAACTGCTTGCTGCTTTTGGAAAGCCGTATCATACGTCACAATCAGACCATAGAATAGACCTTTCCTACAAGGGAGCAAGTATTCAATTGACCGCATGGGATTTGGATGATAATTATATCGTAACCTCAATTACCGTAGATGGGAGAGGCGACTTTAGTACAGCAGATGGTGTGAGTGTCGGAATGTCAGAAACTGTATTATCCGAAATATACGGCACAGCAGATGGTGTATCTACGGAAAGACATAAGGCCCCGAAGCTTTCTGAAAAAGATAATGAGGAGTATCGGAAACGTTTCGACAAAACGATATATGCATATAATGTAAACGAGTCTGTGACAATGTGGTTTACGGTAAAGAACGGTATGATAACCTCAATTAAAGTTCGTGCCAGTGAATAGTGATATACGCAAACGCTGCAGATAGGAATCACTGAAACATACGGTATGCCAAGATGGTCATGTCGAATTTATCAGTGCTTCTTCCTAAGCCTCTACACACACAGACAAAAGAGCGCCTCTCCGCCATGCGCGGAGGGGCGCGTTTTCGTATGTGCTATGCCTTTTTTTCGAGCATCTCCTGCATCTCCCCAAGGGTCTTCATCGGATCGGCATAGAGTGCATACCCCATCATGGATGAGGCCGCGAATTTGATGGCGAACGGATACGGCTGATGTGCAACAAGATTTGCCATTTGCTCAACCGCTGCTCTTAGCCTTGTCTTGTCCGGATCATGGTTCGCGATGAGAAAGATCAGCTCGATGTTCTCTTCGGATATCGTGATATGATGCTTTTTCTCCGCCATATCCGAAATCAGTCCAAGCTCGCATTTCTGCCGGAACACCTTCGCCATATCCGCACAGAACTGATGCATCGCTGCGCCGTCGACAAATGCCTGAACATCATTCAGATGAGCGACCAGCCCCGCCGAACCATCCAGCGCGTCATCTCCATACTTCATCTCGATCACAGCGAGCGTCGGTGCTCCCTCGTCCTTTCGGGCAGACGCGGTCGACGGCCATTTCACAGCGACCATATCAAACCGCGCATTCGTCCCCTCTGTATCGCGATAGACATACTCCACATCAGCGATATAATAATCCGTCGCGTGCGAGATCGCGCCATGCCGATTATTCTCCCGTACGACGACCTGCTGGAACTCCCGCTCATACTTCCGATTCTTCGCGAACCAGACATCTATCGCATGCTTATACAGCGGGATAAGTCCGACTGCCACGCAGATCGAAGGATTTGCCGCCATCCCCTCATCATACTTCGTATCAAACGTGAGCGTATAGCCAGTCGCGCTGCGGTCAATGCGGAAGAGGCTGCCGCCGCGATAGTAAATATTCGCCGCGTACTCCCCGCGAAATTCCAAATCAAGGGTGTCATCATTCTGCACGTACGCGAGCAGGTCGTGGAGCGGGCCACCCTTTTGAAAGTCGTGGAACATATTTTCGCCCAATGCTCTTTGATACAAGCCCCTCACCTTTCTCTCTCATCAAAAGAATATTGCTTTGACAAGAATAAAACAATATTACTTTTCTTTCAAGTTCTGAAAAATATTTTTCTTTTTCTGGTTGACATTATCAATCAGAGTATATATAATCTAAATATGCTCACAGACAACTAAGGAATCACTGATAAAATGAGGTCTGCCAGATTGGCGTAGATTTTTTCGTCCGAACGAGGTGGAAAACCGGACGCAGAGTGGTGCTCTGTGGAGGATTTTCCGCCGAAGTGCGGGCAAAAAAGATGCGTCAAGATGGTTGTACCGAATTTATCAGTGCTTCCATAAATTCATTTCATCAAGCAAGAATATGTGAGGAGCGTTATCATGAAAAATATCCAGCTCTTACTGAACGACGATGAGTACGCCCATATTGCAGAGGCCGCGGAGAGGCAGGGCATTCCTGTCCTCGCGCACATCCGCGCGCTGCTCCTCGGCACGGAGGATGCGTTTGCGGCGACATACGCCGACACATTGCGCCGTGTCGAGGCACTGACGCCGGGGACAAAGTTCAGCCTAAAGACCCTCTTCGGCACAGACTGGACAATGCCGCGCGGAACCAAACTGACCCTCGGCAGAGCGTTCTACGACATGGTCGACGGCGGCAAGGTCACCGCGGCCAAAGCACTCGGCAAGGACAGCTCAAACATCATGCAGTACGTGCGCGTGTAAAGGAACACGCACGGAATAAGAGAGAAAACGGAGGAACACATGAATCTCAAGGAAGCATTCCAGATGCAGAAGATCCTCAGCCGCCTGCTGGAGGAGGCTGCCTCATATCTGGACGATACGGACAACGTCATGACGGTGACGGAGAAGCATCTCCGCAGCAAGGTCGTCCCCGAGCAGGCGGACGAGGACGTGGACTGCAGCGAGAAGTTCTACATGGCGTACAATCCCATGACTGTGCTGCGCGCATGGCACGCCCTCATGGAGGAAAAGGAACGGCTCGGGCGCGCCATTACACAGGCAAAGACGACAATGACGCTGAACTTCGACACCGCCGCCGAGGAGAACAAGGCACGCCGCCGCTTCCTCAAGACGCTCGCGCACCTATCCGAGCAGCGTTCCACGAGCAGGATGAAACGCGGCGCCGGGAAGGGCTACGTCTTTAACAAGGACGGCAACCAGACCCCCTACTGCTACGACATCGAGGTAGTAAAGACGATCGACTACGATCGGAATGCCGTGCGCCGCATGCAGGAGGCACTTTCAAAAACGGCAGCGGATACGTCCCGTGCGCTTGACGAGGCGCTCCTCAATGTGCAGGTTGACTACACGCTGCAGCTCCCGATCACGATGCCTCCCCTCGGCGAAGACAGCGCCGAACGCCGCCTCATTGAACGCATCTTCGGCTGCGATGGCACCTCCCTCACGGAGATCATCGAGGCACTGGAAGGGAAGTAGCGAAAACAAGGGCGCCCCTTTCGGCTCGCTGCGCGCGCCACTTCCCCCGCAGCGACGGAGGAAGCGAATATCCCGCCATTTCAGCCTCCCCTGCGAGAGCGGGGGAGGGGGACCGCGTAAGCGGTGGTAGGGGCGAAAACGGAAAAGATGCACCAAAATAACGGCTGCTCCGGCAGGGGCAGGGATTCCACTCCCGGTTCAGGTGCAGATGAACAAAGAGGCTGCACACCCCCCTCTGTGTGTATCCGCACACAGAGCTCAAAACATGGTATAGACACTCCCTGTGAGGAGAATTCAAATACCACCCCCGCGCCGCGCCTTGGCATCGGCGGACCATGCCGCAGGGCGGATGAACGCGGGGCTGGCGGGAGAGACCGCCACCACACTTCGCCGTGTAAAACGCAATGGCCGAAACACCCAACGGCGTCCCTGAACGCACAGTGTACGGATGCAGACTGCGCCGTACAGCACCCTGCCGCAGACACACGCCGCATCAATGCCCCGTCCGCACGCACTTTCCCCAACACCAAAACACGCTTTCGCCCCCTGAATATATGTACGCTTTCGCCGCCTCCTGCGGGAGTGCGGCACAATGGGGAGCCCCCTGCCTCTGCCGGAGCAGCCGAAAACGCCCGCCCACGAACGTGCAAACATTCGTGGGCGGGCGTTTTTTATGCGGAAAGGAATGCCGATAAGGTGTAGTTCGTCAGGACGGCACGACTGTCTTTATCAGTGCTTCCTAAATTTCACACAGAAAAAGACGCCCCGAAGGGATCTCATCGTGACGAAATTCTTCTGCAGTATGCTGATGGAATTTATTTAATTTCTTTGGAATCTATGATATTCTATATAATATAAAGACAATTCTATTTTGCATGAGAGGATTCCTATGGCTACTGAAAACATGTATTATGGCGATACGATTTCTGACTATCTCACGGGAACTATCTTAAAAACTACACCAGAGGAAATTGTGCGCCAGACTTTTATCCGCACTCTGCACGAAGACTATCTTTATCCGAAAGAAATCATCCGCAGAGAAGTTAGCATTCAAAGCGGATCAAAGATTTTACAGGACGAAACCGGTGCTGACATTCGCGCAGACATTGTTGTTTACCACAATAAACGAGCCGCACTAGATGGCGATCAAGGAAATATTCTATTTGTTGTAGAATGCAAGAAACCCAATGTAACAGATGGGGTTACAATCAGCTTGTTTCCTATGTATTTAACACATCTGCCATAGGTGCAGTGTGGACAAACGGCAATCAAATCAATATATATCGCAAAACCAAAGAAATCGGAAGGCTAGAAGAAATTCAATCCCTTCCACTCTATCACGAATTATGGCAGTCTGAACACGATGCCATCCCCAAAAAAGAAGAGCTTAAACGCCCGCATAACATACGCTTTCTCCTAGCAACTTGTCACAACAAGTTATATGGGCGTGGGATGGAGAATGAAGATTTTGATCTAGCGATGGATATGGTGCGAATCCTGCTTGCAAAAATCCAAGACGAAACCGGTCCCGGTCTATATCCACGTTTTTGGATCACGGACGAAGACTTCAAAACCGTAGAAGGAAGAGCCGCAGTAGCTTCCACGATACAAACCCTCTTTAGAGAGTATGCAGATCAATATCCGGATATTTTTGATGCCCATGAAAAAATATCCGTTGGCAATGACTGTATTGCGGAAGCTGTCGGGATATTACAAAAGTGGAATCTTGCTGCATGTAATGATGACGCAGATGACTGGGATCTCATGGGAGAAACATACGAGCAATTTACCCACATCAACCTCAAGCGACAACAAGGTCAATTCTTTACAAATAGGCTTGTCGTCAATATGATGGTAAAAATGTTAGCCCCCGAAATTGGCGACCGAATACTAGACCCCGCCGGCGGGGGCGGGGGATTTGCCACAGCTATGTTCCGTTATTTGCGTCGCAAAGTGATCATGTCTACAAAACATGGGTCAGCAGCACGAGACCGCCAATTAACAACGATTAAAGACAGCATCTACCTTGTTGAGATTGCTGCCAGATTGGTAAAAATCGCAAAATGCGCAATGCTCCTTACCGGTGATGGACAAACAGGAATGACGAGGGGAAACTCTATCGATCAATATGACCGACTGGATCCTTGGATTAAATCGCGCTGTTTTGCAAATACAACAAATGCACCGTCTATCATCGTGACAAACCCGCCATTTTCTGGTCAGAAAGCAGATTCCCAAATATCCGACCGAAATATTTTGAGAAATTTTAAGTTTGGACATACATATACACAACAACAGGATGGTTCCTATATTTTTTCCGAATCTGATAATGACCTCCTATCACGTCAATCCCCGGAACTTCTTTTTTTGGAGCGTTGCATCGACTGGTTGAAGCCAGGAGGGCGGTTGGGTATCGTTCTACCAAAAGGAGTATTGGACAACATTACCTGTGAAGCATATCGTTCATGGCTGCTGGACAACTGCAATATCAAAGCCATTATCACCCTGCATAAGGATACCTTTCAACCGGATACCGGTGTAAGGACTTGCGTACTGATACTGGAAAAATATTCGAAGGGGCACAAAGGAATAAATAATTATAGAATATTTATGGCACAATCACAAAGAATTGGACAAGACTCAAAGGGAAACGCCGTTTACGTGGTTGACAACAACGGGAACAGCACAGGTATTCTCAGTCAAGATCTGGATGAAATTGCCGAGGCATATTCTTCATTCCTTCAAGATAATACGGCGATACACCCTTCTGAGTATATTTTCTCTATTCACAGGAATGATCTTAAGGATCACCTCAACCTCAATCCCCAACATTATTCTCCCCGCCTAAACAGGGCAATCGATCATGTGTTGGAGTATAATGAAAAACCCGGCTGGTCTGTAACAACGATCGGACAACTAGAAGCCGGTATGAAAATTTTTATGGGTCCGCGATGGAATTCTGCAACAATAAAGGTGGATAATCCTACGAATACAGCAGAACTCACTCCATATTTGACGGCAAATGGTGCCTTGGAATTACGTCGCTTTACTGTAAAATGGCTTGATTTTTCCAAGGCAACAAGACAGCAACGTGAGTGCAGATCATTACTCAAAATTAAGGAGGGGGATATTTTAATCACGCGCTCAGGCACAATCGGAAAAGTCACCTATGCCACAAAGAACTTAGCCATGGCCTATTTGGTCAGTGACGACTTAATTCGAATCCGAGTGCAGGACAAAACGCTGCGCGCCTATTTATTAACATACTTTTCTTCATCGACGGCACGCTCGCTGATGCTGCTTGATGAATACGGCTCTGTGCAACAACATTTACAGCCTCGTCACATACAAGAAATGCTAATTCCGATACCGGAGGATTGGGGATCTGCCACACAGGAAATTGCCGCCGGAAACAGGTTGATCCACGCTATGGAAAATTTATCTTTGGCAGACCATCTCATACAAAACAGTATATTTAACGTTTTTTGATACACTCTACCAAATCATTATCATTCTGAAGTGGTAAACTAAAACTGGACACAGAGGGGGTAGAAAATGGACACTGCTTGGAGTATCCTGTGCACAGGATAACAAGCAGTGCACAACGTCTCTCCCAATGTAGACAGGGGGTTATCACATGAAGTACACCAAGGAGGAACGGCTTGACATAGGACGTCGTATTTATGACGGCGAGCTCACAAGGTATGAAGCAGCCGATGAATACAAGATCAGCGAGCAGACCGCACGCAATTACATGCGGCTGTACCACGATGTCAACCATCTTCCGCCGCGAAAGGGCGCGCAACATATCTGTGGCCTTGCCAAAACAAGATCTGCGCCGGCTCCAACGGGGCTGGAAGAACTCCAATCCATGACAAAAGAAGAACTGATCGATGCCCTCGTGATGGCAAAAATTACGGAGGCACGCTTAAAAAAAAGGCTATCTGGTGGAAGGAGTTGGTGCGCACAAGAAGTTCATTCCTATCGGCAGGAAGAGTACCAAGTAGTGATGGAGCTTTCCGGTCAATTTCCCGTTCAGCTGCTCTGCGAAAGAATCGGCATCCCGCGCAGCAGCTTCTACCACTGGAAAAAGAGTGTGGAACATCCGTCTAAGCAGAAGAAGCGGCTTGTACAGAGTATCCTGTTGTTTCAGGAATACCATATACGTTTTCCCTCTCACGGGTACCGTTGGCTGAACGCCAAAATCAGACTGGATAAGGGAATCATCTTTTCCGATCCCTATGCCCATAAATGTTGCAAGATGGCAGGAATCAAGAGTGTTTCCAAACACTACAAATACAAGAAGCCCGGGGATCCGTTTAGAATCTATCCGAATCTGCTGCTCGCAGGAATCGACATCCAAGGCCCTATGGAGTGTATTGTGAGCGATATGACCGTCTTTTATGTGAAGGGCACATACTACAAGCTCACACTATACATGGATCTGTGGAATGACGAACTCATCGCTCACGCGCTTTCATCGAGACGTGGAGACCGCATGACCTATCTTGCCGGCTTACAGGATGTGCTTGCGTTCAAGAAGCAGTATCCAGAATACAAACTTATCCTGCACAGCGATCAAGGTTCTGTCTATGCATCCAAGAGCTATAACGAACTCTTGCCCATGTACAACATTACAAGGTCAATGTCCAGAGCCGGCACACCAACCGATAATGCCGCTATGGAATCCATCAATGGCTGGATCAAGGCCGAACTATTTACGGATTTCCATATTACCTCATCGGAGAACGTCCCGAAACAGGTATCGGATTACATCCGTTTCTTTAACGAAGAACGACCGGCGTACACACTTGGGTACCTCACGCCAAAGCAGTATCGGGAACGGTTTTCGCCCAAGCAAGAATATGCTGCCCAGACCACCGCAGGTGATGTTTGAAGATTGCTATCCGCATTCTGTGTATCATATCTTCGATGGAACTGTATGGCATTCAAGATTCCATGAATAATTTTGGTTCATTGTAAAATGAAATCGGACACATAAAAAAGTAGAACATACAGAATCAATCTGGTAAAATATCTTTGCACAAACACTACCAGGAGGTTCTGTATGTCCCACACTCATTCTACCACAAAACGCCGCACATTCAAGCACTTAAACGCCTATCAGCGCGGGCAGATCGAAGCGATGCTGCGTCTCGGTGTCCCCAAGGTGAAAATCGCCAAAGACCTTGGCATCGCCCGCTCCACCTTGTACGAGGAAATAAAGCGCGGCACGGTAGCGCAGAAGCGTTCCGATTGGACGTACTATGAGCAGTATGTTGCACAGTCCGGTCAAATNCGCATCCGCCGGCGGGGCGCAATGCCGGCGCTCCTTTCTCCCCACCAAGTGGTTAAAAAGGCACAGGGCCGCCACCGCCGCGCCCGCGTTGCCCGCCGTGTCCAGTGCCACCTTGTCGATGCCGATATGCGCCAGCTCCCCGATGAGCCGCTTTGCCCCGCGATCCTTGAACGAGCTGGTCGGCTGACGATCCTCCATCTTGAAATAGAACCGCCGCCCGTCCATCATACGCGGCAGGAGGGGCGTGGGCACCTCGCCGAGCGTCACCCCATCATGGACATCCTTTGCATCCATCGCACTCTGGTACAGACGGAACAGGCCGCCGCACTCACATTGAAAAGAATGCGTCGCAACGGGATACTCCTTTTTGCATTGCTCACAGAAAAAGTGCATCGTAATCCTCCTATTCCTTCCCATCAGCAGGCGCAGCAGGTGCGCCCGCCGCATATATCGGCGGATCGACATCCTCGGTCAGCGCATGCGTCCCAAACATCGTCGTCAGCGTCTCACGCGTAAACCCGTACGTGGACGCCGAGAAATCCTGCCGCGGATCGTAGCGGTTGTTCGGCGCACCGAGGAGGCCACAGACCGTATCGTACATCATATCGTTCGTAAAGTACGCATCCCGCCGCCCCGTCAGTGTCGCCGTGCGGCGCGGCATCGCGGCGCGGTATTCGGGCGAGAGATAGATGAACATGGGAATGCGCACCATATCGAACTTGAACACATCGGGATTGTGCGAGATCTGCAGATTCTCTCCATGATCGGAGAAATAGACCATCGCGCGCAGGTTCAGATTCTTCTCCGCATAGGCAAAGATCTCCGCGAGGATATGATCCGTATAGAGAATGCTGTTCGCATAGGACGGCGCACTCGTCGCCGTCGAGTCCCCCGCCGTCGAGGCGAACTTCGCCCACGTATCGGGGTAGCGGTTGTTATAGTAGATATGACTGCCCATCAGATGCAGGACGACGAAGTTGTTTGCCTTTGGATCAATACGTGTCAGGTATGGGAGCAGGCTCTCGTCATACTTTGTCGTGAAATTGTAGGAGTCATCTGTCCACTCCGCCACGTCCGCCGTCTTGGCGACCATCGTGATCGCACTGTCGAACTGCCCATAGCGCCCCTGATTGCTGAACCAATACGTCTTGTAGCCGATCTTCTTCGCCACATCGAGAATCGACGCCGACTCATAGAACTCCTTGTCGTTGTACTGACTCTTCTCCGTCAGCGCGCGCTCCAGCACGGGAACGGTCTGCGTCCACGAGGAGTATACATTCTGATAGATCAGGAATCCGTCCCGGCTCGCCATACTCTCCAGCCACGGCGTATCCTCGTACGGGAAGCCCGGCGTATAGGCGTGCATATAGTCGCGCGACGCCGACTCACCGATGATAAAGATCACCGTCCCCGGCGCACGTGCGGCAAGCGTATTCTCCAGATCAATGATGAGCGACTCGTAGCGCTCGCCCTGATTTAGTCCATACGACTGCGTCTCCTCGACATACGAGGTCACGTCCTTGTATACCCCTGCAATCGAGCACTCGGGCACGAGGGCAAAGAGAACGCCTGCCGCGACCACCATAACCGCGACGAGCGCGCCCATGCGCGAGCCCTCCGCGCTCGGATAGATATGGCGCGCGAGCACGAGGTAGCTGCGGTAGAGGAGATAGACAAAGAGGAGCAGCAGCACCCCGATGCCAAGCGCGGGCAGCGTCCCCACCGTCGACTCGATGTAGTCACCCGCCTCGTGCCAGTTCGTCAGATAGAGCGCCATCAGTGAGGCGGGACTGAGCGCGTGCCAGACCGTCATATAGTACGCGATCTGCGTCAGCGGGATGAGTGACATGAGAAAGCCGAGCACAGCGAGCAGTGCCGCCGTCACGCGCCGATGGCCGAGCCGCAGGAACGCCCCGCCGAGTGCGGCGAGCGCAATCATCTGCGCCGTCCCGATAAGAAAGTCAAAGTAGATCAGTGACTTGTACCAGTCCTGATGGTACGTCCACGCATAAAGCAGCGGGAACGTCAGACACCAGAGCAGCCCCGGCACCATCGCCCCGAGCATCCCGCGCGAAAAGAGTGAGACGCCCGTCCCATACTGCAGCAGCATAAGGACAACAAGGACAGGAATGAGCCCGGGGAGAAAATACTCCGCGCCCATGTCCTGTCCCATATTGATATAGGCGGCGACCATGACCAGAAAATAGATGCCCGCCGCCGCCGCATAGCGGATCCACTCATTGGTCCGCTCCACACTTAGCTTCATGAACGAATCCACTACTCCATAATAAAGATCTCAAGATCCTGTCGACCGAAGGACAATGCCTCCGCGTGTGTATCAAAGGCAACGTCGATACGATAGCCGTTGATTGCATAGCCGATGTCCTCTGCCACAGCCTCGCCGTAGCCGGGGATAAAGACGTGTGTCCCGAGAGGGATCACGGACGGGTCAACGGCGATCACGCCGTGGCGCACGAGCGTCCCCGTCGCCGTATGGCTGCCGTTGCCGGGATCGTACGCACTGTACGCCGTCGCCGACACATAGACTGAGCGTCCACCGCCGCGGCTCACCTGTGGGGGGCGCTCCTCGACGATGCCGAGCGCCGCGGGGTCATAGTCCGCCCCGCCCGACAGCGCGTGGTAGGTCGCCTCGCCGCAGATCCCATCCACGGTGAGCTGATGCGCCGCCTGACAGCGCTCGATTGCCTCGCGTGTCATGGGGCCCGCGATCCCGTCCGCTGCCCCTGCAAGATAACCGCCCTGAATCAAAAGCTCCTGCACGTGCTTTACCGCACCGCCGCGCATCCCCTCCTTGACGAGGATATGTGCTGCCTCGGCGGGCATCTGCACCACCAGCGGTGCACAGACCGCCAGCGCCGTTCCCGCCGCGAGACTGCGGCGCAGCGTCCGCTGTGTCCGGCGCATCACGCGTCGACGGCCAAAGATATGTTTCACCGCGAAAAGGAGTTTTCGTATCTGTGTCATTCGGATGCTCCCTTCATTTCTCAACGCGCTGCAAGTCATTCCCCCATCGGCGGCACGCCTCATACGCTTCGATTGGCTGTATGGAATCCGTGCCCTCCACGCAGCGCATCCATTTCTTTTGATGGAAATATTTTACTATAAAGAAGGAAATCCGTCAAACCTGCGCCAACTCAATCGCAGGAGCACGCGCGATCAGCCCGTCCTCCGCCGCGTACCGATAGAAGCAGCGCAGCCCCTCCAGCGTCTCCGCGTCCAGCTGCCAGACCACGGCGTGACCGAGATACGCCGTCAGCTCCGCGCGCGTAAAGCGCCCATCCGCGAGCACCTCGCCGATCGCCGCGTCCTTTACGCGCGCCCAGTCTCGGAACGCCCCTGCGATGCGCCCGTGCACCATGCGGAGTGCCGCGGGGTGCACCGCCGCGAACGAGCGCGCCGCCGCCCAGATCCCGAACACCATGCGCAGCCCCGTCAGCAGCTTCCACTCACGTGCGAGGTCGTAGATATAGATCCCCTCGGGCGGATGATGGTAGAGCTCCAGCGCATCATCACCGATGAACATCGACGCCGCCGCACCGCCCGGCACGGGGTCAGCGAGCGTGAGTGGCCGCACCTCATACGTCGGCGCGGCATCATAGCGGCGGTGCAGAATGATCTTTAGCAGCACATGGGACGAGGCGGACTTATCCGAGAGCAGGACGCGCTGCGTCCCGATCTCTTCTGCCGGCACACGGCTCACGAGGAGCACGCTCCGCACGTCACCGTCCGAGGCAATGCACACATCGGGCAGGATGAGCAGATCCTCCGCATGGCGCGCATAGGTGATCGACGACACCCCCGACACATCGAGATGCTTCGCCTCAAGACAGTCGTTCAGCTGTGCAGGCACCGCACGCAGGATATCCAGCCCCTCCGCCGCTCCATGCGCAAGCGCATACGTCAGCGGCAGCACATTGAGAAACGCAATATGACCCACGCGCGGCACCATGCACAGCCCTCCTCTGAATCGAAGGAATCACTGATAAAATGAGGTTGCCGGATTGGCGTAGATTTTTTGTCCGCTTGAGGCAGCAAACCGGACGCATAGCAACAGCTATGTGGAGGATTTGCTAACGAAAAGCGGGCGAAAAAGATGCGTCAAGATGGTCGTGCCGAATTTATCCGTGCTTCCTTAAGTTATACTTCTATTATAATCCCAATGCGCCAAAAAATACAGTATGTTGAAAATATATCTTTCCCATTGGTTTGGTCGTCTCTAGGGAAACACTGATAAGGTGCTTGCCTCCTGATTGACACTGCCAAACTTCTCCTATATCATAAAAGTGAAAGAGGAGAACGACCGAAGGCGTCAGGCTGTCGGCGGCATTTGCTGTCCGGCGGGGGTGACCTGTAAGCATGGACGCGGCGTTTCCTCTTTCTGCAAATCTAATGGCTCGTTCCGATCTGCGCGATCTTGAGATCACCACACTCATGATCAAAAATGCCGTCTTGAAAAGATACAGTCATTCGGAAAGTGTTCTGCAATACACACCTAACGCACCGTGCGGTTTCTTGCAACTCACACGGCTTCAGCCGCAAATGTGACTGCGTTGACTTCGTGCCGTCACCATGTTACAATATGGCTAACAAAAGAGGCTTATTCCTCCCCCTGTTTATCGATCAGGACTTGTGGGGGAATCGGCTTCACAGAAGGCGTTTGACTCTCTTCGCCCGGGCTCATAACCCGGATACGTTGCGGGGAAACGCCTTTGGGAAGTCTCCCCTCGGCCGCACTAACGCCTGTCTTCGGACGTGGCGTAGCGGCGAGGGGAGATTTTTACATAGTAAACGCATCAGCATCCACTTCCGTCTTTACATTCCGCCTCGCACCTGATACAATAGCGGCAGATAAAGCATTGCCGTCTGCAACAATCGCGGGAAATGAGTTCCCGTAGGACTGCTACTAGGCAGTGCTTTTCTTTTTGTTCGGTTACGACGCATTCCCATTTTTTACTTGCTCGGTAGACCGACGAAAAGACGGACGATCATCCGTCTCGCTGCCCATTTCCCTGAGCGCAACAGATCACATTGGCAACTATCTCCCGCTCCTCTGCCCCAAACAACTCAGATGGCGCTCTTCACCTTGCCCAAATCTACCTCGTCTGCTATACTGAGAATACTAAAGGACTGTTTCGTTAGTGGAGCATGATGACTCCCAGCCGTACCCGTTCGGGGTGCGACTCAGCGAGCAGTCCTCTTTTTGTGTGCAGAGCATATCTTCACGCACCACATCGTATGATACACTGCCAGCAGCTCTTCGTTCTCGTCAACCGCCTTAGAACAACGATTGACATTCTCAAGATACTTTGCGATAATGCATCTAGAAGCTTGAGGTGCGCCTCCTTTGGTGGGGGTCTTGAACGCACTCTCGAGCTTTTTGGATTGCTGTGACTTCGTGCAGATAGACCCCCGATATTCTCTTTTCGTCTTGCCCAAATCCACCTCGTCTGCTATACTGAGAGTGTTAAAGGACTATTCGTGAGTGGAGCATGATGCCTCCCAGCCGCACCCGTTCGGGACGCGACTCAGCGAGCAGTCCTCTTTTATTTATATACCAATGATAACAGAACGTGCCCGCACGCCTTGACAATATCTGCCGCCGTCAGTATACTTGAGAAAAATGAGCCTTGCAGGGCGGATCGTCCCGGCGCTTTGTGCCGTTGGATAGCTTGCACCCATGGCAAGGCTCTTTTTGTGTACGCAGAGCATATCTCTAAGCACCATACACCTTCTTCCTTGCCTTCCATGCGCCCCTATGGTATAGTGAAGGCAATAAGAACATCCTCTCCACCGTGACGAGAACGCATAGGCGAGGTGGCAGCAGCAGCGGATGAGCCGTCACCCTCACCGCTGACACTGGATGTTCTTTTTGTGTGCCTTCCATAGCGCGCGTTTTCTCTTAGCCATAAGAAAATGGGCTGTTGCGCGAAGCTGCAAACTTCGTGCAACAGCCCATTTTTCATCTTATACTGCGACAGGGCTCCGAGCCTCCGGTCGAGCATCCTCCCGCTGGCTCGGTACCCCCAAATCGCCCCAGATGCTCTCACCGCACAGGAGTTTCCTGCACTCCTCCGGCGTGAGCGGTCTGTCGTCGATAAGACTTCTTGGCTTATTTGCTTCTTCCATACCATATCTCCGCCTTTCCGCAAGATTTTAAAAACTCATGTGCAGCCGCTTCTTGGTTCTCTTCTGTGCCACCCTTGTGCAACCGATACTTCTCGATCAACGAAGTCAGCAGTTCTTTACCTTTATTATACTCGAAAAGCTCTCTCTTTTGCAACACATGGACATCACCTTGATTTGTTACCACGGTCATCAGTCCGATGCTCAGATCAAAAACAAATATGGCAATGTCTGCGAAGGAAAAATTCGATGTTGATGGATGATTATGTGCAAGAATCAACTCATGTGCATAAATTCGTTTCTTTAATGAGGCAAGTTCTGTATTCGACTGGAGCGAAACGTGGTCTCTTCCCCCGTAGATTATGACCCTACTGGAAAAATCCAATGGCACAGCATAGACAACCTCATTGCTGTCATTATGAATTTGTGCATCGCGAAGCAGCTCCTTATGCAACGTCCTTAAAGATTCATTCTGCGCCAAGGAAAATCCAGGAACGGCAACTAGAGAGACCTTGCTGACAGCAATATCTGTGATCCTGATCTTGTGATCGCGTTTCTTTGCCTGTTCCAAAATTATCCCCCTACGCTCTTCACATCAGGTCCTGCACCTTCATTCATCGCATCGACACATTTCTTCTTCCACGCCTCACAACGCAGCATCTCTCGACCTGCATCGCCTTCCCCGTCTCAGAATCATACACTGAATAAACCACGCATTTCTGCGGTAATCCTTGCTCGGGTCATATCACACCAACAGTTTCACATCGTGCTCGTCCAGAAATCTTTTCCACTCCTCCGACGGCTCACGGTCGGCGGCGAGGTAGGAGAGCGCACTGATGTCACCAAAGTGCACCAGTGCCGTCTTGTCGAATTTGCTGTGGTCGGCCAGCAGGATCACGCTGCGCGCCTGCCGCATCATCACCTCTTTGACCTCGCTCTCGCTCTCGTTGGACTCCATCAGCCCCTTGGCAAGGTCGAGCGCCTTGCAGCTGATGATCGTATAGTCCGCATGATAGCCCGCCAGCATCCGCGTCGCCGCAGGCCCCGTCAGCGAGCAGGAACTCGCGCGAAAGTTACCGCCCGTGCAGATCATACGGAAATCACTCGAACGAAAATCGTACATCAGCCGAACGGAATTGGTGATGACGGTGATGTTCGGCGTCTTCACGAGGCGGCTCAGCAGCATCTGGCAGGTCGTACTGGAGTCCACCATGATGGTGTCCCCCTCGTGGATCAAGGGATGCGCCGCATCGGCAATCCGCAGTTTGCTCTCCTGGTTCTGCCCGCTGCGCCGTACAAATGAAAGATCCTCACTCGTCGCCTCCGCGAGGACCGCGCCGCCATAGCTTCGATGCAGCAGTTTCTTTTGTTCCAGCTTCTCCAGATCACGGCGGACGGTCTCCTCCGTCACATGAAATGCCTCTGCCAGTTTTCCCACATACACCCTGCCGTCACGTGTCAGCATCTCCATCACGCGCTGCCGCCGCTCTACGCCCAGCATAGCAAACCTCCTCTATGGAATGAAAAATACCGATTCCTTCCGCGTGAGAAAGGAATCGGTATCGTTATGCGATGAAACGCCGGGCCAATACTACCGTGTCACGATCTCTGCGGGGATGTCCAAGATCTTCGCAACCTTCAGCAGCGTGTCAATGTGTCTGCCCGCGCCTGCCGCCATGTGATGCGTCGGTCCTGCCTCGCTCCAGCGATTGCAGAACTCACGCGCACCGCACGTGAAGCGCATGCGCATATTCGTATCGCCAAAGGTAAAGATCTCCCCCGACTCATTGACGCCCTCAGCGACAATAAATTTGAAACGACCGTCACCGTCCTGCGTAATGGCGAGATAGGTAACGGGTGTATCCGTCGGCGGATAGAACTGCGTCAGGTAGCCGCCGCCCGTCTTGCCATGGAACACCGGAACGATCTTCATCGTCGGTTTCTTTGCCTGCGAAATATCCGCATCACCGGAGCCGCTGTGTCCTATAATACAGATATCTTCGTTAAAGTCAATCGAATACATCTCCGAAAGCTGTCCCGTGCCGCAGATCGTCTTCATGATGCTCATCGCCATGGCGACCTTCATATCGCCCTCGACCGCGCACGCTGTGCCCTGCTGGATGAGCATGGAGAACGCGGGGATCAGCATGCTGTCGAGTTTTCCTGCCGCCCCCTGCGCATAGCCGTCATAGTGGGACGCGACCAGACCGAGCCGTTCCTCCTGTGCCCACTGCTCGAATGCGACCACATACTTTGCCATATCCCAGACCGTATCGACCGTCGCGCCGCCCGCAATGTCAAAGGTATCAAGGATCTCCTGTGCCTTGGCACGGATCACGGCATCATCGGCGACGTTGTCGGCAATCGCCCACATCTTTTCCCAGTCAAACTGCTTCGTGTAAAGACCGAGGCGGCGATAGAGGTTCGACTCATCGATGTAGAGATCCATCATGCCGGGATAGGGACGGCCGATCTGCGCGATGTTCGTATCGCGGAAGCGGCGGCGTACCTGCGCCGCACGGCACCAATCCTCAATCTCGCGCTGCACCTCGGGGTCGCCGCCCTCGACCACGCCCGTGATGACGGCATGACGCTTGCCGTAGCGGTTGAGATCGGCCGCCATCTCGCCGACTGCCCCGCAGGCGTAGAGCGTGCCGAGCCATGTGGGGATGTCCGTATGCTGATAGTCCGGTGCCTTTTTCTTCTGCACGTTGACCAGAATCACCGGCACATCGAGATCCTTGACGGCGGGAAGCATATTGTAGGACGTCGCGTACGTCAGCAGCTGCAGGATGACGAGATCCACATCGGCCGCGCGGAACTTCTCGCCCGCCGCCTGCGACTCCTCCTTCGTCGTGACGAATCCGCCGTCGACGAGCTCCACCGTGCCGGGGAGCGTCTTCTTGAACGCCTCATACTGCCCCCTGAACTCCGGAACGAGCTCAGGGAACTGCGGCAGATATGCCCCGAGTGCGATGGAGAAAACGCCGACCTTTGCCTTTGTATTGACAAGCATATTCTGATTCTCCTTCATTTCGTATGAGAACTCGATGTTCATGCCAGGAAAAAAACCTGCTGCATCTTGGGCTGTGCCCCCGTCTCCGGGTCGAGCTCCATCACCATCACGTCCTTCATATACGCATTCCAACGGTCAACGACCTCGCTCTTGGCCTGGTAGTCCTCGGCGTAGGCAACGCCCTTTTCACACTCGAAATAGCCGAACAGCTCATTCCCCGTGTTCCAAATCGTGTAGTTGCTGATGCCGGCATCCTTGAGCACCTGTTTCAGCTCCGGCCAGATGGCGTCATGCCGCCGCTTGTACTCGGCGAGCATGCCGTCCTTGACCGTTGCCTTCCACGCAAATCGCTCCACTTGATTCTCCTCGATTCTCAGTTCGTATGACCCGTCGTCCGTGCAGACGCCGCAGGGTCAACAAGCCAGCCGTTCTCATCCACCTCGTCGCCGTAACGCTCGGCCGTGATCTCATCGAGTGTCTTGCCGCGGTCATCCGCGCCGAAGAAGGTCCCTGCCGCCCAGCTGATGACACAGAAGCCGACCATGAGGATCGCCGCCGTCTGGAAACCGAGAAGCTCCATGATGATCGGAACGGCAAAGCCCCAGATCGCCGCCGCAAAGCGCGTAACGAAGAAGGTGAACCCCTGCGCCGTCGCACGATAGCGCACCGGGAAGAGCTCGGAGCTCCAGAGCTGATAGAACTGCTGCTGCATGGAAAAGCCCCATACAATCGTAAAGAAGAAGAGCATCCACGTCTGCAGCATATCGGGCGGGAGCACCCAGACAAGCCAGCTGATGACGCCGAGCCCGGAGAATATGGCAAAGATCTTGCGGCGGTTGAAACGGTCTGCCGTATACATAAAGATCACCGTCGTCAGGATACAGACCGCAAAGTTCAGGCACGTGAGGAAAAGCCCCATCGCATTGCTGAGATTTCCGACATGCTCATAGACATACGGCATGAAGAATCCATTCGTACTCGCGGCAAGGTTCCACATCGTATAGACGCCGCAGCACATGATGACCGTACGAAGCGAAGTGCCGCGCAGGATGTCGGCATAGGTCGCCTTTCTCTGGACAATCCCCTCAGCAGCAAGCTTCTCCGCATGCTCCTTGGCTGCCTTCCACTCGGCTGACTCGGGCATCTTGAGGCGCTGGTACCAGATC
The DNA here is from genome assembly GCF_900186465.1 of Centipeda felix. Lineage (GTDB taxonomy): Bacteria > Bacillota > Negativicutes > Selenomonadales > Selenomonadaceae > Centipeda > Centipeda felix. The sequence goes on along the minus strand of NZ_LT891956.1, from coordinate 209,298 downwards.
CACGCGGCGACGATGATGAGATGGGCAAAGATGAGGCGGTTCCCCAAAAGTCCGAACATCGAGTTCATGGGAATCGATGCGGCGAACACGACGACCGGACCGAGCATCCACGCAATCTGCGCCGAGCCGCAGTGTTTTGCGCGGTCCTTCGACGGCGCCTCCTCGGCGATAAACGTCCACGATGCCACGACATCCGCACCAACTGTGAGGCCGACGATGACATAGCCGAGCAGGAACATGGGATAGTTCGTCGCGAGGCAGATAATGGCAACGCCGATCATATAAATTAAGAGTGCCCAGTTATAGACGAACTTGCGTCCGTACTTATCACAGATCCTGCCGCCGATGAGGGCGCCGAGTGCCGCCCCGCCCGTGTTGGACGAGAGCGCCGCGAGCAGCCCCATCTGCACGCTGCTCATGCCGAGATAGTCAGCCCACATACTGAGCCCCGACGCACCCGCCACAATCGATCCGGCGTCGATGTAGCTGATCAGACCTGCGATCAGCGTCTTTTTCCACGCGGACATGTGCATGTCCTGCTTTACCCCTAACATAGGAATCTCACCTTTCTATGATGCCGTAATGATGTCAGTCGAGCAAATCCATATTGAGCGCGATATGGAAATCCTTCGCGAGCTGGACAAAGCCCTCACGCGGGATCGTCTGCTTCTTGCCGCCCATGGAGAGCACCTTGACGCAGATCGTGGCCGCCTTTTCCACAGTGTCCATCAGGCCGAACGCTTCGTCGAAATCATCGCCGCAGACGAAGAGTCCATGATGCGCCCAGACAACGACGCGGTACTTCTCCATCAGCTTGACGGACGCATCGGCGATCTCCTTGCCGCCCGGAACCATCCATGGCACGACACCGATCCCCTCCGGGAAAACGACGGAATCCTCCGTCGCCATCTCCCAAAGCTCGCGCGTGAACGCCTTGTCCTCAAGCGGAAGGACGAAGGTCAGTGCGATGAGATTGGTCGGATGCGCATGGTAGATGATGCGATTCGTTCCATTCGTCATCTCCTTTTTGAGCTCATGCGCCGCGAGATGCGTCGGCAGCTCACTGGTCGGACGCCCGCCGCCGACGAGCCCCCAGACGATGCCGTAGTTCTCGCCCGCCGCATCGATCTGGATGAGCGCGACATTCTCCTCCGGGGCGAGCTCGACGTTGCGCATATACTTGCCGCTGCCCGTCACGAGGAAATATTCCCCCGCGAGCCCCGGCACCGTATTGCCGATCGGCTGCCATGCGCGGACCTCGTGCAGCGAGTCCTTGACCGCCTCCACTTCCTCCGCCGGAACGCGATACGTCAGATTCCCGCCGTTCCGCTCATGCCACCCCTTTTGGAACGCATCAGCGGTCAGGCGCTGAAAGCGCTCCATAAACTCTGCCTCTTTTATCTCCATGTCGTCTTCCTCCTGCTCCGGCCGCGCCTGCGCCTTTACAGCACAGGCGAAACCTCGTTGATATCAAAGGATTTTGCCACCATCTGACGTGCCTCGGACAGATCCTCAAAGACCTTGTCCTTCAGCATTTGCGCCATCAGATTGCCGATCGCCGTTGCCTCCACAGGGCCCGCGCAGACCTCCTTGCCCGTCTGCCGCTGCAGCAGGCGGTTGAGGAACTGATCCTGACAGCCGCCGCCGACCACGTGAATGCGTTCGAACGTCCGCCCCGTCACCTCCTCGATCTCCACCACCGTCTCGGCATAGCACTGGGCGAGACTGTTGTAGACGCAGTAGAGCAGCTCGCACTCCGTCTCGGGTGCCTCCTGCCCCGTCCGCCCGCAGTACTCCTGCAGTGCCGCCCGCATGCTCTGGGGGGCGAGGAAGGCCGCGTCGTTGACATCCACCGTCGAGGTAAAGTAACGGCCGATATGCGCGAGCTGGTACAACTCCTCGAACGTGTAGTCGTGGCGGAACTCCTTGCGCAGATTCTGCATGATCCACATGCCCATGATATTTTTGAGGTAGCGATAGCGGTAGTGGTAGCCGCCCTCGTTCGTGAAATTGTGCCGCTGCGACACCTCCGAGCAGTCCGGGATCAGGCGCTCGATGCCCATCAGCGACCACGTTCCTGAGCTCAGATAGATGCTGTCATCCGACGTGCTCGGCACCGCCATGACCGCCGATCCCGTATCTTGCGTCGCGGGCAGAACCACCTCCGTCTGGAACCCGACCTCCGCCGCGATCTTTTCCGTGAGTGCACCCACGGGAGTCTTCGGCATGGCAATCGCGCCGAACATCTCCTTCGGGATGCCGAGCATATCCATCAGCTCGTAGTCCCAATCCTGCGTCTCTGCACTCACGAGCTGCGTCGTTGTCGCATTCGTGTACTCGTTCTTCATGACCCCCGTCAGGAGATAGTTCAGATAGTCGGGAATCATCAGAAAATGTTTTGCCGCCGACAGGGTCTCGGGACTTTCCTGCCGGATCGCCATAAGCTGATAGATCGAGTTGAAGATCTGCTTTTGAATCCCGTTGCGTGCGTAGAGCGCCTGCTCCGAAATCGTCCGGTAGACCAGCGTATCCATGCCCTGCGTCCGCCCATCCCGATAGGCAACAGTATCGCCGAGCAGCTGTCCGGCCTCATCGAGCAGGACAAAATCCACCGCCCACGTGTCAATCCCGACACTCTTCGGAATCCGATTCAGCGTACGGCACCGCTTCAGCCCCTCGACCACCTCGTGAAAGAGATGATCCACATCCCAGCAGAGATGCCCGTTCCTTCCCACGAGACCGTTCTGAAAGCGATGAATCTCCTCGATACGGATCTTCCCGTTCTCAATCCAGCCCAGGATGTGACGCCCGCTCGATGCGCCAATATCAATCGCCAGATAATACGGATGCTCCATCGTCTCTTTCCTCCTATATCTTGTTTGTCTGTTTTGTTGTCTTTATGTTGTTTTATCTTTGTTTTTTATATAATAAAACATAATCTATCATAAGTCAATATAATATTTGATTGTTTTTATTTCTTTTGATCTTTGTTTTCTTTGGTTTTCCGTTTAACGCAATCGGATGGATACGGCAGATGGGTACGCACAACCTGTTCCGCCGTATACAATATTCTTTCTCAGTCCATCGTGCTTTATCGAGAGAACCGTTGTATAATTACCGTTGTATTCTTCTGTCTCGTTTTCATCTTACGAAAGGAGCTTCTCATGCGGAAAAGAATCACCTCCCTGCGCCGCTTCTCCCTTGTCATCGGCGCGGCGTTCCTCTGCGGAATGCCTGCGGCATACGCGGCCTCAAACAACGCTCCTGCCTCCATCGCCGCCGCTGCACACAAGACAGCGGCATCCCCCGTCGTCGGCGACCCTGCCGCACTCCCACAGGGTGCCGCTCTCTCTCCTGCGGCAACAGCACAACTGACAAAGCGCCTGGATGCAATGATCGGAGATACGGGCACAAAGGTGCCCGGGCTTGGTGTTATTCTCTACCGCAACGGACAGGAAGTGTACAGTCACTTTGCCGGCAATCGTCGTTTTCTCCGCCAGAACCCAATCGCAGCGGAGCCAATCACACGAGATACACGGTTTCGCATCGCCTCCGTCTCCAAACAGTTTACGGTATTTACCCTGATGCAGCTCGTCGAGGAAGGAAGGCTTGGCCTTGACGACGATGTGAGCCGCTATCTCGGCTTCTCGCTGAGAAATCCCGCCCACCCCAACACCCCCATCACGGTGCGGATGCTCGCGAGCCACACCTCATCGCTGCGGGACGGGAAAGTCTACAGCATCCCGCCATCGGTCAGCGTACGTGAGTTCTTCACCCCCGAGGGACGTTACTACGAAAACGGCGACCACTTTGCCCCTGCAAATGAAGCTCCTGGACAATATTTCTGTTATGCCAATATCAACTACGGCCTCCTCGGCACCATCATTGAGAAAGTGACGGGCGAGCGCTTTGACCGCTACCAAAAAGAGCACATTCTAAAGCAGCTGGATACGGCAGCAGACTATGTTCCCGGCAATCTCACGAAGCGCAGCTTTGCAAAGCTCGGCACGATCTATCAAAAGAAGGACGAAAACGGCACCTGGAATGAAAATGGCCCCTGGTACGGCAAGGCGGATGACTATAACGGCCGCCAGCCGAAAGCAGAGTCCATCTACCTGCAAAATCCGTACGCAGAGGACATCCAGGGATGGTTTCCCCTCGCAGGCTATGTGCCCGGCACGAATGCAACGATGCTCTCCCCGCAGGGCGGTCTGCGCATCTCCTATGAGGAGCTGACACACGGTTTGGAACTGCTGATGAACGGCGGAACCTATCGCGGGAAACAGATTCTCTCTCCTGCATCCATCCAAGAGATGCTGCGCCCCCAATGGCAGTATGATGCAGCGCAGAAAAACGGAAACACCGCCGGCGGCACACTGCTGTCCTATGGGCTTGGCGAACTGCAGATCGCAGGCGACAGCACGGCGCGTGTGAGCCGCAGCCATGTGGTCGATCTTGTCGGGCACAACGGCGAGGCGTTTGGTCTGCTCTCCGGCGTATTCTTCCGCCCTGGAACGAAGGACGGCTTCGTCTACATCATGAACGGCGAAGCCGTCGCCGAGGACGACGACCCGCGCAGTGCAGGCACATTCAGCGGCAACTACATCTGGGAAGAGGAGATCATGGATGCCATGACCGAGGCTCTGCTCTCGAAAGATTAAAAGACCTCTGATAAACCAGTTCCTCGAATCGGCGTAGATTTTTCACCCAAACGAGATGGAAAACCGGACACCGTATACGAGCCTGTGTCAGTTGTTTCATCGAAGTACGAAAAGTTGTGCCAAAAAAGCTTGAATTCCTTAGTCAATATACAAAGAAGCACTCTGCATGATGAAAACTCTCATCATGCAGAGTGCTTCTTTGTTCTTTATTTATCCTTTAATTCTGACTAGCCTTCTTCTTCTCACGCTCATTGACAATGTAGTTATAGATGAGGACGAAGATGAGCAGCCCGCCCCAGATGATCTGGCGATAGAAGTTCGAGATGCTCTCATACATATTGAGCCAGCTCGATATCATCTGGACGATTAGGATGGCAACGATGACCCCCTTCATGTTGCCCTTGCCGCCGTAGGGATCAACACCGCCAAGCACGGCGATCAGGATCGCCTCCATCAGATAGGACGCACCGTAGTCCGCCTTTGCAGAGTTGAACCGCCCGAGCATAATCAGCCCCGCAGCTGCACTCAGAAGTCCGCTGACCATGTAATTGGCGAGATAGAGACGCATATTGTTAAAGCCAGAGAACGTCGATGCCTTTACGCTTGTCCCCAGCATACGCAGCTTATAACCAAGTGTCGTACGCTCCATAACAAAGGCCGATGCGAGCGCAAGGATGACGAAAATGATAAAAGGCGTTGGTATCCCGAGAACCTTCGCCGACATTGCCCCAGCAATCTGCGGCGGAAGACCTCCAAGCGTACTGCCGTTCGTCAGCACAATCGCCGTCCCCATAAAGAGTGCCTGCGTGCCGAGTGTCGCGAGAATCGGTGTAATGCCGACTGCACCGATCAGGAACCCATTGATGGCTCCGCAGAACATCCCGAAGAGAAGCGCCCCCACGCACGCGGCAAGGATGAGTAGGGTCACTGTAGATTCTGATGTATCAGGCGTAATCAATGCTGGCAACACCTTTGCCACAAGGACGGCAGAGAGATTCGCCACGGCAACAACACTGAGGTCAATTCCTGCCGTATAGAGCGTAAATGCCATGGCAATGGCGAGGAGGCCGAACTCCGGAAACTGTTTTCCCATGGACTGAAAATTTGACACACTCAGAAAGAGGGTTCCTTTGAGTACCGTACAAAAAGCAAAAACCACGAGAAACACGATCATCAGGCGCATGAGATTCTTATCCCTGCGGAAGACTTGACGTAAAACATCCATCACGATTCCCCCCCCTTCGCATCCGATACATGGACCGTGAGTTTACGCTCATTTCTCCGTGCCTGCAGAGCAGAGATCGCCGTACCGAGAATGATGACTGCACCTGTAAACACTTTCTGCCATGTAGTGGATACATCGAGAAGAATCAGACTATTGTCCATGACCGTGAGGAGCGCCATGCCGAGCATCGCACCCCACACCGTCCCTTTGCCCCCTTCCATGCGAACGCCGCCCAGCACACATGCAGCGATAACAGTCAGTTCGAGGCCCTCGAGGTTGTTCGGATGAACGGCGAGCAGCATGGTTGAACGGAGTACACCGATAAGTCCCGCCATGCAGCCCGAAAACGCATAAATGAACACAATGGTCTTAAATACGTGGAATCCCGCGCGCTGCGCTGCACGGACATCTCCGCCAATCGCATAGATACCACGACCAAGCATGGTGCGCTCGAGGATAAACCACCCGATAAAAATAAGCAGCACCATGAGAATAATCCCGACTGGCATATCCGACGTGAGTCCTGAGACGGGATTCGTCACCGACAGCAGTTTCATCTGACCGAGCTCATAGAGCGGCTGGCACAGCGGATACTCACGCGACTTAAAGACCCCCTGCATGATGCCGAAGCAGATACTGCTCGTTCCCAGTGTCACAATGAGTGCGGGAAACCGAAACCGCGCAATGATAAAGCCGTTGACAAGTCCCACACAGAGCCCAATAAGCATCGCCGCCGCAAAGAACAGCAGGGGATTATCCGTCACATGCTCGAGCTGCGAACAGACAATGAACATCGCCATCGATGCAATCGCAGGAAATGAGACATCCACTCCGCCCGTAATAATGACGAACATCTCACCGATGCAGAACATCGCAGGTACGGAAAACGCGCGCAGGAGATCCACCGCATTGTTCCCCGTGAAGAACTGCCCGCTCTTTATCTGAACCAATAGGCAGAGCAAAATCAACACAATACCGACGTAAAACTCTGTCGATGTAAATATCCGCTTCCTCATGCGGCATCCCCTCCTTGATGGGCAAGGCCAGCAAGTGTATTCTCGTCCAGCTCCTGCGTTGATAACGCAACGGCAAGCCGCCCCTGCTGCATCACCATCACGCGATTACAATTCGTCAGAATCTCCGGCAGATCATCCGAGATGATCAGCACAGTGAGCCCCTCCTTCGCCAGTTTACGCACGCGTTCATAGATATCGAACTTCGCACCGATGTCCACACCAACCGTCGGTCCATTAAGGATAAGCACATTCAGATGGATGGCAAGCCACTTTGCTAAGACGCATTTCTGCTGGTTGCCGCCTGAGAGCGTACCGACCGGCGCCTCAACATCGTGCAGAGCGATCGAGAGTTCCTTCTCCCAATAATGCGCCATCTCTTCAATTCTCTGTTGATCCACTGCTCCCAGTACATTGGCGTACTCGTCCCATTTCTCTGTCGAGATATTATCCGCAATCGATTGACTCAAAAAGAGGCCTTCTGTCACGCGATCAGGAGGCAAATAGCCGATCCCATTCTTTATGGCATCGCGAATACATTTAATTTCTATTTTTTCGCCATTTATTCGTATTTCTCCGCTTTGTGGGCGATGGTAGCCAAAAAGAGCTTCCGCGAGCTCTGTCCGCCCCGAGCCGAGAAGCCCCGTAATACCGACAATCTCCCCCTTTTTCAGAGAAAAACTCACATCGCGGAAACCGTTGTCGAGGCTGAGATTTTTTACCTCGAGAACCGTAGGGGCACCATTGTCCTGATAGGTAAAATGTTTCGTGACAATCTCACGCCCGGTCATATAATATGTAAATTTATCCTGATCGAGTTCACTCGTCTTCCCCTCCGCAACATTTTTTCCGCTACGGAAGATTGTATAGTGCTCCGCGATCTCGAATACTTCGTCCAGTTTATGGGAGACGAAGAGAATGGCAATGCCGCGCGACTGCAATTCACGAATCAGTCGGAACAGGGTATCCACTTCTTTTTTTGTGAGACCTGTCGTCGGCTCGTCCATGATAATGAGGCGTGCGTCATTGAGCAGTGCACGGCTGATCGCGATCATCTGGCGCATGCCAAAGGTTAGATTCTCCACGAGCTCATCGAGATCTACATCCAAATTGATCTTCGCAAGTGCTGACTGTGCCGTCTGCCGCATCCGCGACTTATTGACGATGCTGCGCCCCGAGGCGACCTCCATATTCAGCGCCAAATTTTCCTGCACTGTGAGATTCGGAAAAAGAGATAAATCCTGATAGATAACCTGGATGCCGCTATTAATTGCTATCTGCGGTGTCATGTAGTCGAACGTCTCGCCGTCGATCTCGAGCACCCCATCATCCGGTGTATAAAATCCCGAAATGACATTAATGATGGTTGACTTTCCACAGCCGTTTTCCCCCGCGAGACAATGAACCTCCCCTTTTCGTATGGAGAGATTGACTCCATCCAGCGCCTTGACGCCACCGAAATATTTTTTGATACCGGTTGCCTTCAGAATATAGTCAGACATCCCCCAGCGCCTCCTTCCAATATATAGGTACATAGAGCAAAAGCGCAGAAGCCCGCCGGGGGACTGCCGCGCCTTCGCTGACACATTTAATTAGAAATTGTAGTTATCGACATTGTCCTTGTTGACTGCAAGCCAGCCGGCCCCCATGAAGAGGTGCGGATTGTCCGGGCTAACCTGCAGATTGTTATAGGACTTCAGGCCGAGATCCATGCCAGCCTGCGGAGTCTTACCCTCAAGAATCTGACGCGCAAGCACGCACATTGCATATCCTGCCTCGGCTGGATCCCAAAGCGTGATGTAGGAAAGTGAGCCGTCCTTGATCAGCGCACGGCACTCATTCGGCATACCAGTGCCGACGACAAAGACCTTGCCCTTCAGGCCGAGCTCGTTGATCGCACGCGCGATACCTGGGGTATCCATCGAACTGGTACCGACAAAACCGGTAACCTCCGGATGAGACTTGATAACCTCCTTCGCGACCTGATATGCCTTCTCCGAGTTGTTCTCCGACTCAACGCGCTTCGGGTTATCGAGGAGCTTCACATCCGGATACTTTGCCATTTGCTGCGCGACCGCACCGTTTGCCCACTCATTCTGCGAGGCATTCGTCAGATGTGCGACCATCGTCGTGTAGATGCCTTTGCCGCCCATCGCTTCCTGCAGCTTGTCCATAATGAACGCACCATAGCCTGCATTATTGAATGCCTCAAGGTCATAATCCGAGTTCTTGCACGTGGAGCCCTCATGCGTAATGACAACGATGCCCTTGTCGCGGGCCTCCTTCAGTACCGGGTCACACGCCGCCGGATCAACAGGGACAACACAGAGGGCGTTGATTCCCTGGTTGATCACATCCTGAATGACCTGTACCTGCTGTGCTGCATCGGTTGCCGCCGGCCCCTTCTGATAGGCGTTGATCCCGGTATCAGCAGCATACTGCTTCACGCCCTCATCCATACGTGCAAACCAGCCGTTGGACGAGTCCTTGACGACAACGGCAATTTTCCAGTCCTTCTTCTCGCCCTGCGTCGCCACATCTGTGGTCTCGACGACGTGCGCAACAGACTTATCTGCGCTGCCCTCCTGCTTTCCACTATCTCCGCCACAGCCGGCGAACGACAGGCAGCAGGTGACGCCGAGTGCCACCGCCAAGAGTTTCTTTTTCACGGTCATGATGAAAACCTCCTCATCTTATTCAGGGGATGCCGGGCGGCGGCCCCTACATAACGCCTTTCTGCAGCAGCACGCAGCCATAGGGCTGTCGCTCTCCTGTGGAGATTGTTACAAAAGACGTCTTTGCCTTATCGTAAAAGCTGAAACGATCGATGAAACCAACACAGGACTCACCCTCCGGCACATGGCGTTTTACCGCTGCAATGAAGTCATCCCATACCTTGGGGCGGCCGATTTCTGCCCGCTTTTCCTCCATGACATCCATAATCTGCACCGGATGTTTTTCATACTCTGTATCGAGCGGCATCAGTGTCAAAATCGCATCCAGCATTTCCGCCGCACCAATGCCGTCCGCATTAATCGTGATTCCATTCCTCGCCATCGACACGGCGGGATAGAAATCGTCTGCAATCACAACAAGATCGCCGTGACCCATGTCTGCGAGAGCCTTCAAAAGATCCGGACCGATACACCTTGGGATACCCTTTAACATAATGTACTACCTCCAATCCAATAGATCTACAAAAGGTGAGGCACACTACTCAATGTTGCGATGACGCGCCTCCATCGTCTGTGGCGTCTCATGCAGGCGCTCCACCAGCAACATGACGATAAGATCAAACAGTAAAAAGAGATGCTGCTCAAAGAGGTTGCCCATCGGCTGCTTTGATGGAATCGTACGCGGGTCATTCCCCTTATATACCATTGCTGGTACAAAGAGGATCGCCTCCGCCTCCGACGGAGTCCTCTCAGCAGGTGCTCCCGTGATGACAAGACGCCGCGCACCGGTTTTCCCCGTCTGATCGAGGAGATAATCAATGTGACCGATTGCACCAGAGCCGTTGACAGCGATGAGAAGATCTCCTGCTCTCATCCCCGGGGTCGTATCGTCCCAGAGCCAATGTACCTCCTTGCCGAGATGCATCAGCCGCATCGCGAAAGCACGCGCAGCGATGCCCTCACGTCCCGCTCCAACGACAAAGATACGCCCTGCCGCCGCAATCTCCACGAGAGCCGTCGCAAGCTGCGTCTGATCCTGCGCCGCGAAAACACTTTCATGCTCGCGGAGCATTAGGCGATAGAGCTCCTCATACTCCTTCATATCGGTCACGCTCCTCTCCATTTTTCTGAACCACGCAGGATGAGATTCGTCGGCAGGAAAATCTCCTGCCGCCTGCGCGCATCTCCTGCATGCTCCGCCTTGTCCTGAATCCGCCGAATCAAGAGATGCATCGCATCTTGTCCCATGCGACATATATCGCGGTCAACGACACTGAGGGCCGTGCCACTGTAATGCAGCATCTCGATCTCATCGAAGCCGATCAGGGAAATATCCTCACCCAACCGCAGCCCACGTTCGTGAAAATAACGGAGACAGCCAAGCGACGTCATGTTATTTGCCGCAAAGACAGCGCTCGGCGGGTCGTTCTGCTCCATGAGTTCATGCATAGCGGCATAAGCACGCTCTCGATGAAAATCGCCCTGCACCACATAGCGCATATCCTGCGGTATATTCCACTTGGCAAGGGCCGCCAGATATCCCATCCACCGTTCACTGCCGGGACGAGAATTCTCCGGGCCACGAATCGTCGCAATGCGGCGATGCCCCTCATGTAAAAGGCAGTCTACCGCATCCATTGCGCCGCGAAAGTCTTCAGAAAAGACACCGTCAAAACGTCCATTCTTTAGGTCACGGTCAATCAAGACGACCGGCACATGCTCCGCCTCAAGGGCAAGCAGCCGCTCACACGTCTTTTCGTTTCCCGCATCCACGGGAATTACGAGAATACCTGCGAGCCGCTCCGTGCGCACCACATCAAAGAAGCGATGCTCTTTTGCCACATTATCATCCGTGCCATACAAGAAAATGTTATAACCACTTTCATCCGCAGCGTGCGTCACGCCACGCAGGAGCTGCGAGAAGAAGGGGTTCTCCATGTCTGGGATCAGAAAGCCAATATTCCCCGTGCGCCCCGTACTCAGCTTGCGTGCCAATGCATTTGGTGTGTAGTCCAATGCATCGATGGCGTGCATGACACGCCGTTTCGTCGCCTCCTTGACATGGGGACTACCGTTGAGCACACGTGAGACGGTCGCCGAGGACACCTGCGCACGGCGAGCAACATCATAGATATTGACGCTCATCGCTGCACCTCCTCCGAAGAATGATTCAAGCGAACGTTGTCTCAGGCATTTCATCGTGCTTAGAGCGTCAATTCCCATATTCTTTCTTGTAAGCGATTACATAATGTATTGTATTTCTTTTCTTTGGAATTGTCAATATAATCTTATCTTTTGATTGTATCTTTCACTGCCTCCCCTGCTGTGCGAGAAACGCCGCAAACGCCGCACGATCCGGATACGACATCTGCGTTCCCTTGCGCGTCACGCTGAGTGCTGCAAACGCACTCGCCTTCCGAATGGCCGCAAGGACGTCTCCATCCTGCACATAGCAGCTGGAAAAACACCCGATAAAGGCATCACCTGCCCCGGAGGTATCGGTCGCATCCACACGGCACGCCGGAACATAGTACTTCTCCGCCTTAGTCATCCAAAGAACGCCGCGCTCCCCGAGGGTGACGATGACATTCTTCAATCCCTTTTCGAGGAGGAATGTCGCCGCGTGCTCGACATCCTCCTGCGTCGCCATCGGCATCTCGGTGAGAATGGCGAGCTCCGTTTCATTCGGCACGAAAAAATCGCAGGCACACACACGGTCGATAGCAAGTTCCTTGGTCGCGGGTGCGGGATTCAGCAGTACCGGAATCCCACTGCGCCGCCCGAGCTCGATCGTATGATAGACCGTCTCGAGTGGGATCTCAAGCTGCAAGATAATCAGCCCACACGACCTGATATTCGCTTCCGCCGCATCCACCTCGGCCGGCGTGAGTGCATTATTCGCCCCCTTGATGATGAGGATGCTGTTCTGTCCATGCTGATCCACAAAGATAGGGGCAACACCGCTGGACATCCCCTCCACTTTCTTGACGTGAGTCGTATCAACGCCGTATATTTGAAAATTACGAATCGTATTATCCGCAAAGATATCCGACCCGACCCGCGAGACCATCATGACATCTGCACCGCACAGAGCAGCGGCAACTGCCTGATTTGCCCCCTTGCCACCGCAGCCCAGCGCAAAGTCGGGCGCCTCCAGCGTTTCCCCCGGGGCGGGCATCCGCGTAATATAGGCCGTCAGATCGACCATGTTAGATCCAACAACAGCGATTTTCATGGCACTCAGCCCTCCCCATTCACGATCTTTACACCACTGCTCGTCCCGAGTCGTGTTGCCCCGGCGGCGACCATCGCCTCGGCATCTGCACGGCTGCGGACGCCGCCCGACGCTTTGACCCCCATCGTGGGGCCAACGGTCTCACGCATCAGTGCGACATCTGCCGCCGTCGCACCACCTGTGGAGAACCCTGTCGAAGTCTTGACAAAGTCCGCCCCTGCCTCCTGGGCGAGGCGGCATGCCGTACGCTTCTCCTCATCGGTCAGAAGGCACGTCTCGATGATAACCTTTGTAAGCGCTTTCTTTTTTACCGCAGCAACAACACCAGAAATATCTGCACGCACATAATCATAGTCCCCATCTTTCAGGCGTCCAACCGGAATCACCATGTCTACCTCTTCTGCGCCGTCCTCGATTGCCTGTCGTGCCTCGAAGGCTTTCACCGTTGTCGGTGTCGCGCCCTGCGGGAAACCAATAACCGTACAAGTCTTGACTCCAGTGCCGCGCAGCTGCTCTGCTGCATAGGACACCCAGATCGGACTGACGCAGACAGAGGCAAAATGATACTGTTTCGCCTCACTGAGCAGCTGATCAATACCAGCTTTTGTTGCATCTGTTCTCAACAGCGTATGGTCGATCATTTTTGCAAAGTCCATAAGTCCCTCCTGCTAATATTAGGAATCTTCAATAACAAAATTCTAGCACTATTTCGGCAACTTGTAAAGAAACCGTTTTCATGGGAGGCAGGATGAATGCAGCAAATCACAGAGAATTTACAACACAAAAAAAGCCACCGTGCGGAAGTCTCTTCTTCGCACGGCAGCCATGCATGCTCATCCGTCGTACGTTAGTGCATTCCCGGCAGCATCCTCGATGGGGAGTGCCGCACGATAACGGGCAATGAACTCCTGCGCGCCGCGCACACCTGCCACGTCGGGGGTCAGCGTCTCTCCGTCTGTCGCCGCGAACACCTCCCGATCCAGAAAATCGGCGAGATCCTCTCCTCTTCCACGAAACGCGTAGAGTGCCAGCACTGCCATTCCCCACGCGCCGCCCTCTGCTGCCGTCTTCATCACCGCCACTGGCACATTGAGCATGTTGGCAAGTACCTGCTGCGCAATGTGCGGCGTGCGAAACAAGCCTCCGTGGGCAATCATGCGCTCCATCCGGATGCCTTCCTCCTGCGTCAGGATATCAAATCCAATCCGCAGTGGGGCAAACGCCGCATAAAGCTGTGTCAATACAAAATTTGCCAACGTGAGTGAGCTTTGCGGCGTGCGGACAAAGAGCGGCCTGCCTTTTTCCGTCCGCGTGAGGTTTTCCCCTGAGAGGAAGCTGTAGTTGAGGAGGCCACCACCACCTGGATCCGCCTGTTCCACCTGCTGAAATAACTTTTGATATAACGTATCAGCAGAGACGGGCTGCCCCACCACTGTGACAATCTCCGAAAAAAGACCGAACCATGCGTTGATATCCGATGTGCAGTTGTTGCTATGCACCATTGCCGTCGGCTTCCCGTTCGGCGTCATGACGATATCAACGTCCCGATAAACCTTTTGAAACGGCCGCTCCAGCACATTCATCGAGAAAATGGACGTACCAACGGAGATATTGCCCGTCCGCTCACGGATGCTGTTCGTGGCAATCATTCCCGTGCCCGCATCGCCTTCCGGAGGGCACATGGGGCAGCCCGCCATAAGAGTACCGCTCTCATCCAGAAGTGCCGCCCCCTCGGACGTGAGTTTACCTGCTGCCCGCCCTGCCATGAGTACACACGGCAGGATGTCATCCAGCTTTTTATGAAGTGCCGCCGCTGCCGGAAGTCCGGAAAATATTTCCAGCATACGCGCATCGTACGTCTCTGTCGTGGGGTCGATAGGGAACATGCCAGATGCATCGTCGATGCCGAGCACCTTTTCGCCGGACAGCTGCCAATGGATATAGCCGGAGAGCGTCGTCATATAGTCGACCTGCGCCACATGCATCTCGCCAGACAGCAGCGCCTGATAGAGGTGCGCCACACTCCACCGTTCGGGAACGTTGAACGAAAACGCGCGGGTAAGCGCCTCTGCGGCCTCTCCCGTCGTATTATTCCGCCACGTCCGAAAAGGAACAAGCAGATCTCCTGCCGTATCAAAAGCGAGATACCCGTGCATCATTCCGCTAATTCCCATCGCTGCAACATGCTGAATGGATACTCGGTACCGCTCTTCCACACACTGTCGGAGATCCGTATATGCACTGCGCAGGCCGCGCCAGATCTCATCCTGATGATAGGACCAATACCGTCCATCAAAATGATTCTCCCACGCATAACTCCCCTGTGCAATCACATTGCATTTTGCATCAATCAGAACGGCTTTGATCCGTGTCGAGCCCAACTCGATGCCCAAAAAGGCCTCACCATTACGCACGATTCCTGCTGCTGTCATATCCATTGACCGCGCCTCCTCATCTATGCTGGGTCCCCTGCTCTGAAGTACGTCAAAACACTTCCGTATGATATTGGGTCTTATCATTATGGTACGCAACCTTATCCATGTCAACCCCAAATACGCTCATATAAAAAGATTAAGTCATGGTATGATCAGCATACATTTACACCATCGACTTGATCGCGAAGAAAAAAATGAAACACGCATATTATTCCGGTTCAATCTCATCATTTCTTGTGAAAACCGAAGATCATATTCTTGGTCAGCTCATAGTCGCGGATGAACATCAGACAGAGGACCAATAAAAGAACGCATGACGCGCTGAAATCCAGATCTTAAAGGACCTGCTCATGCCGTTTACCGACAGAGAGATTGCCTTTGAGCTCAGCATACCGCGCAGTGTACGATATATCTCGTAACGATGCTGGCGCATCGAATTCGATGAATACGACAACGGCCATTGGACAGGTCATGGACGCCTGTAAAGAGTTGCGCAGGAAGGCATTTGCTTTGTGACCGGTGTCCCCTGCGCTGGAAAAACACTCGCAGGCCTCAATATTGCCAACGCACGTCCATCGGCTCAGCGCAGAGGAACATGCTGTTTTCCTCTCCGGGAATGGTACTCTAGTTGCCGTTCTACAAGAAGAACCACCCGTGATCGCGTGCAGGCACAGGAAAAAGAGAGTACCCGATTTTAATCACTGAATTCGAAGAACTTAATATGATAAAACATAGGTGTGAAAATTACTACATCAATAGATCTCTGTGCAATATCCTAACCCATTCCGCTTCGTACTCCTTCCCCCTATCTCAAAAGAGGCTGTGGCACAAAGTCCGAATAATCTTTTGCCACAGCCTCTACCAGATTTACTGCCGTCCCCCCTGCCTACTGACAATCTTTACGCCGCTGCATAGGACACCCAAATCGGGCTGACGCAGACGGAGGCGAAATGATACTGTTTTGCCTCGCTGAGCAGCTGGTCGATACCGGCTCTCGTCGCATCCGTTTTCAGCAGCGTGTGATCGATCATTGTTGCAACGTCCATGTGTTCCTCCTGTCGATATGAAAAGTTTTTTCAGCTCACCGTCCGCAGCACTTCTTATATTTTTTCCCGCTCCCACAGGGGCAGGGATCGTTGCGGCCGACCTTCTCCTTCCCTGCGGCGAGTCCAAGCTCTGCCGCGACGCGCTCCAGCTCCTCCAAAAATGCCGTGCGCACGCTCTCATGGGGGAATTCCTGCGTCCGGAACTGCTCGCGCAGCTCCTCCACTGTCATCGTCCCGCGCGCGAGTGCTTCGCGCATCCGCGGGCCGATGCTCGCCGTCTGCCGCTGCGTGAAGTCATGCGGCATCAAGGCGGAAAGCTCGGCCGGCGTATGGCCGCGATTGGAAAACAGACGCGCGTGGTTGGTGTAGTCCACGCAAAGCGCGACAAATTCCTCGACCTCGCTGTCACGCTTCATGACAAGCCCCCACTCCTCCGCCGCGCCGAGGAGGAGGTGAACATCGCCATCGACGCGCACGTCGAAAAAGACCTCCCAGAGTGCGCGCTCTCGCTCGCCTAGGTACCAGTTCTTCGGCATCCGTTTCATCAGAAAGGCCGCGAGCTTTTTCTGCCACGGCGTCGCCTCGACGTACCGCCAATCCGCATAGTACAGCATCTCTTCCTGTGTCGCAGGCACATAGAGCGGCTTTCCCCGCTGCCAGTTGAGCATATCGGCATACCCCTCGTCCGTATCGAACAGGATACCGCTGATGATGCTGCGCTCCTGCGGCGTGTGCGGCGGTTCATCCGCAAAGCACTCGTCCAGCCCCATGATGTCATAGCCCTCATCCTCATGGCGTGCCAGCTCGGCAAACGTCCAGAACTGCTCCTCCGTAATCGCGCCACGCGGATGATACGCATGAATCAGCTTCCATGCCTCCGCCAGCGAAATCGTGCCATAGAGATTCGCCATCGCGCAGAAATAGTTGCGGAGCAGGTACGACTTGCGGTCGGGCAGCCCTGCCGCACGGTACATCTTGTTCAGGCGTCTCCGGTCATACGTCTCGGGGAACTGAATGAACCGCTGTTTGTTTTCGTTTTCCATGGTACCTCCCTCGCGGATGGCAGAATATAGGAATTGCTGATAAAATGAGGTCTGCCAAATTGGCGTAGATTTTTTGTCCGATTGAGGCAGCAAACCGGACGCATAGCGAGGGCTATGTGGAGGATTTGCTAACGAAAAGCGGGCGAAAAGATGCGTCAAGATGGTTGTGCCGAATTTATCAGTGCTTCCTATACATCGAGCTGTATGTTTTTACAACTTCTTTCACCTACATATTACGTTGCTTTTGCAGCACTGTCAAAGAAAATTTACAGGCAAGCGATCCGCCGCACCGCGTTCCTGTCACCGCTGTTCTTCAGTTGAAAAAATGCCCCCCTCCCGCTATAATAAAAGGAGAATTCATCAGCAAAAAGGAGTGCTCACATGGAAGAACTCACCCTCAAATACGGCTGCAATCCGAACCAGGTGCCCGCACGTGTCTTTGCCGACGGCGGACTGCCCTTTACCGTACTGAACGGACGGCCGGGCTACATCAATCTGCTCGACGCACTGAACAGCTGGCAGCTCGTGCGCGAGCTGAAGGCGATGGCGGGGCTGCCCTTCTTACCCTCTCGCTTGGGCAAAAAAACAGGTTCCTCCCCGCCCCCGGGGGGGGGGGGAAAACGTCCTCCACCGCCCCCGCGCGAAAGCTCGGGAGAAGCACAGGCTCGACCCCAGGCCCCATTTATACTTTCACTGATGCTCCAATCTTGATTGACTTGCTTTTCCTACAACTAATTTTACTCTGTGTTGTCTCTCTGTCAGATTGTTATCTATCTGTATGTGTGTCTCATTTATCTGCCTATTTGTACTAGTATTTTTCTTTTTTTTTTTTTTGTTTTTTTTTTTTTTTTTTTTTTTTTTTTTTTTTTTTAATGATACGGCGACCACCGAGATCTACACTCTTTCCCTACACGACGCTCTTCCGATCTCTGCTCGAATGTGTATAAGAGACAGATCTGGTCCTCCAAATGGATGAGAGCTACACGCCGGCCGCAATCGAGCGCAAGGACGTGTACGGCGTCACGTTCGAGCAGCAGCGCAACGATGTGAAGATCACGGAGGACTGTCTCACGGATCGCCCGACGGCGAACAAGGACATCCCCGCTGCCGCCCGCCGCGACCTCCTGCTCGCACTCATCACGCTGAAATACACGCAGTCGAACTCCGTCTGCTACACGATGGACGGACAGGCGATCGGCGTCGGCGCGGGACAGCAGTCGCGCGTCCACTGCACGCGCCTCGCGGGCAACAAGGCGGACATCTGGCAGCTGCGCCAGAGCCCGCAGGTGCTCGCACTCCCGTTCCGTGACGATGTGCGCCGTCCCGACCGCGACAACGCGATCGACGTCTACGTCGCGGGCGACGAGGACGACTACGCCCTGCTCGCGGCGGACTGGCAGCGGCTCTTTACGGAAAAGCCCGCGCCCTTTACACGCGAGGAGAAACGCGCCTACCTCCGCACGGTCACGGGTGTCGCGCTCGGCTCGGACGCGTTCTTCCCGTTCGGCGACAACGTGGAGCGTGCTCATCAGAGCGGCGTCTCCTACATCGCGCAGAGCGGCGGCTCGATCCGCGACGACAACGTCATCGCGACCTGCGACAAATACGGTATTGCTATGGCAATGACCCACATCCGCCTCTTCCATCACTGAGGAGGAACGCTCCACGGGGCTGAAATACAGACGGGACTGCAGTACGAATTCGAAAATGTCGTACCGCAGTCCCGTTTATGATGGACAAACGCCATGACGATTATACGTCAAATGCCTCAATCTGTTCCTGGATGGCGCGCACCGCCTCAGCGAGCTCACGTGCCACATCTGCCATGCCGTTGATATCGCTTGTCTGCTGCTGGATGCTTGCCGCCATTTCCTGCGTGCTTGCGGCACTGTTCTGCGCCCCGTCCGCGAGTGAGGAGACGAGCGGCGTAATCTCCTTGACGTTGGCAAAGATGGCCGACATCGACGACTCGAGTGCCGCTGTCGCGTGTTCTAGTCTCTCAATGGAGGCCGCGATGCTCATGTAGTTGCTGCGCGTCGAGCCGATGGCCTCCGTCTGCACCGTCACGGTGCGCTCCACATCCTGAATCCCCGCAACGGCGTTCTCCGAGTTGTGTGTCAGCTCCGCGATGATCTCCTTGATATCCTTGGTAAAGCTGCTCGACTGGTCGGCGAGCTTGCGGATCTCATCCGCAACCACGGCAAATCCGCGCCCCGTTTCTCCGGCACGTGCCGCCTCGATGGCAGCGTTCAGTGCAAGCAGGCGCGTCTGCTCGGCAATGGACTCGATCATCGTACTCGCCTCGCCGATCTTGCCGGCACTCTCGTTGTTTTCGTTGACGAGGCGCGTAATTGCCGCGATGTTGGCGTTTGCCCGCTCCGTCTCCTCCAGGAGGTCATGCACCACTGCCGTACCGTGCTCCTTTTCGTCGGCGACGCGCGCGCTCACCTCTTTCAGATCACGGAGCAGCCCCTCATACATTGCTGCACGGCTTTCCTCACTGCGCTCCGCAAGATATGCATCGATGTTGTCCACGTAGTTGCCCGTCGAGATCACCCAGTTCCACGGAGCGAATTTCAGCGAGTAGGCACGTTTCGGCGAGAGCTGCCCCGTCCCGACGTTCTCCGGCTTTTCCCACATGAAATTACTGTACCTGCTTCCGTCGTTCGCTGCTGCGATAAGATTGCGGATGACATAGTTGCCGTCGGGGTCACGGTCGTCTCTGCGATCCGTGCCCTCCTTGTTTTCCAAAAATGGATGCGCGATCAGCCGGCAGTCTGTGTCGTCAATCCAGAAGTATCCGCTGCCGTCCGCTCCATAGCGCAGCTTTTTCACACGGGCAATCGCCTCTGCCTTTGCCTCATCCTGCGTCAGCCGTCCGTCCCGGTACATATCGTAGGCGCTCTGCACCTCACTGCGTGCGAGCTCCGTCGCGACGCCGATCATATTGTCGTAGTCCGTGTACAGCATCGTACGGAATTGCTCATGCGTATGGCGATCACGCATATCTGCCATGATGAGCAGCAGCACGATGATGAGCACCGACAGCGCAATCACCGGCGCCATCAGCGCCAGCATGAATTAACTCCGCAAAGATTTCATTTTTACAGCCCTTTCTCTCTCGTGCGTCCCTTATATTAGAAGTTCGCGCGCTGCGGCAAAAATCCTCTTTTTATAAAACTTTTGTTTTCTGTGGAGATTCACACAATAGGTCTCCTGGCGGGCACTTCTTTTCTCTTTCCCTTTTCCGCGCGCTATGCTATAATAAAATATCGTTAGAAGATGACGGAGAACGGTTATGAAAAAATATCAGATGTTCCTCCTGCTGATCCTATCCATCGCCGTGCTCACTGCTGCTGTGACCGCATCCGCGGCACTGCCGCCCGTCTCCGGCGCCCAGCTCATCCTAAAGCCCGTGCGCATGGAGCAGGGCAAAGACGTGCGCCGTTCCTACTATCAGGTCGGCACGACGGAGATCAAGGCAACGCTCGCACAGATGGGCACGCAGATCCATTTCACCCTGTGGGAGGGCAAGCAGAACGTCTTTCACTTTAGTGCACCGGCATCGCGTCTGGGGCTCGGCTCTTCCGGAGCGTTTATGAGCGACGGGCATCTGTTTTTTTACTGCAACATCAACACACGTGCCGGCTGGCGTCCGCCGGGGGCCCCGCCCGCCACAGGACGTGCGGTCATCGTCGGAAAATCGCCGGTGGACGGTGCATGGCGTATCTACGTCGACAGCAGCGACTACTACAATCCGGTGCCTGACGATTTTCAGGTCTACATCGGATCCGTGCAGCACAGCGCAGATCATCCGTACATCGCGCTCGCATTCGGACCCGAGCTCTATACCGACACGGGCAGACCTGCCGTGCGGTATCGGCTCGACTATCACGCGGACACAGATCAGTTTACATACGAAGAGGAATAAGCACGAGGAGGTGGTTGGTCGTGATCGAGGCGGCCAAGACATTCGAGGAGTATATTGAAAAGGAAAACATCACCGGTTTTGCCATCCGCGAGGTGGGCGACGACCGCGACACCACCGTCTTTGAGAGCGAGATCGAGGCAGGCGAGCGGCGGCTGCCCATCGCCGTCGTCATCGACAGCACCGCCTATGCGACCATCCGCGTCCGTCTTGCGCAGAACGCCGTCGACGACACGAACGCCATGCTGCTCACGGGCTGGCTCATGCGGCAGAACCAAGACAGCCGCCTCATCAAGTTCTACCTCACCTCCGATACCGCCATCCACGCCGACGTCGTCGTCCCGCATAACCCCGTGGCGTTTGACCCCGAGGTCATGACGAGCGTCCTGCGCGTCTTCATCCGCGACATCACAAAGCTCATGCCCGACCTCGCCATGCTCCTGCCCGAGGAGTGAGCGCGTTTGACAAACGCGGGAGAATCTGCTATCATAGCAATCACTGCGGGCGTAGTTCATCGGTAGAATGAAAGCTTCCCAAGCTTTAGAGGTGGGTTCGACTCCCATCGCCCGCTCCAGCGAAAATATAGCACCATCCAAAAGATGGTGCTTTTTTTGTGTAATATACGTTTTTCCTTTATCTTATCTCTTCCAGTTCCTGCCGATACTGCGCCCATTCATCGGCAGGGACACCAATCAACGAGAGTGCCTCATCGGTCGACATCCCCGACATAAAGACGAGTCGACGGAGGATGGCGAGGCGCTCTTCCCTCTGCCCCTCTCTTCGTCCTTCTTTTCTCTCCTCTGCAAGACTAATCGCGTAGCTCATATAACTCGCCTCCTCTTCTGCGGTAGATTTGATCGCATGAATCTCCCTGTCGATCTCCTGCACAAAGTGATCTGTCGTCACAGCGCCGTCGACGTAGCGGAGAAACGCCTTGATGGATGCGTCGATTTCGCCCGTCTCTCCCTTGGTGTTGAGAAAGATCTTTCGCGTGCCGTCCTTCAGCTGGATGTGATTATCCTCCAGACATTGATTCTCAAATGTATAGATGTACCGACCGGCATCAAATGGATCGAAGGAACAGATAAAAATAATAATCGTCGGGTTCAGACGATCGTAGTCCGCCCCTGCAGCAAGCAGGTCAGCGTCCATCATCGCCTGATAGTAGCGCGTACGCTTTGCGAGACCGTCCCCCTCAGGCTTTCTCACCTGCATCTCGATGTTGCAGACTGTGCCCTTTCCGTCCTTCACGTAGACATCCATGCGGACGCCCTTGCTTCCGTAAACGGGAATGAGTACCTTCTCCGTGCCGACATAGGACAGATCTTCAATCTCGATGTGCAGGATGCGCTCAAGCATTTGCTTGCAGATGCGTTTCCGTTTGATAATCAACTTGAACATATAGTCGTCACTGATCGTCAGGTCTTTCCAGTCCTTCATCCAAGCGCCTCCTTTCCCGTATTTTAACCGACCAAACGCTGTAAATCAACGCCGGCAAACAAATTTCTTCCTGTCGGCTCGCCATCATTTTCCAAAACACACGCTTCATCCTACCCGCGCACCTCGATCTGGCATGCTCGCATCGCGTTGAGTGCGGTCGTGTGGCTCTCGGGCGTGACGCCCGCGCAGCAGGCGGCGTCGACACTGATGCGCTTTTCGGGGCAGAACGCCTTCACGAGGAGCGCGTTCGAGATGACGCAGATATCCGTGCAGAGCCCGACGAACTCGATCTCGTCATAGTCCGCGAGGGCGGCGGGGAGTGCCGTCGCGCCGAACGTGGGCTTTTCGATCACGGCGGCCGCCGCATCGGCAAAGGGGCGGAGTGCCTCCACGATCGCCCAGCCCGCCGTGCCGCGAATGCAGTGCGGGACGGGCAGATGCTCCCCCTCCTGCGTCGTGAGATAGTCCGCGCCGTGCGTATCCATGGTAAAGACGAGTGCCGTCCCCGCCGCACGTGCCGCCGTCAGTTTCTCCACCATACGCGGCAGCATCGCTTGCGCCTCCGCCGTACCGAGTGCGCCGTCCACGAAGTCGTTCTGCATATCCACAACGACGATTGCCTTCTTCATTGTATGCCCTCCATTTTCTGATGCTCCCGCCGCTGTCGGCGCGCGGGAGCTTTTCTGTTCTCTCAGCTCTCAGTGCGCTCTCTGCTCCATCCTATAGCGCGCCTCCCATTCATCATAGATGGGACGGAGGCGGTCGTCGAGATAGGAGAGTGCCTGTTCGCGGATCGCGTCTGGGATGCCATAGTACGCCTCAGCGATCGCGCCCGTGATCGCAGCAATGGTGTCACTGTCACCGCCGAGTGAGATCGCCGTGCGGATGGCATCCTCAAAGGAGCACGACTCGAGGAAGCACTCAATCGCCTGCGGCACGGTATGCTGGCAGGTCTCGTTAAAAATATAGTCCTCCCGAATCCCGTCAATGGTAAAGTCGAGCGCGTAGTAGTGCTCCACGATATGGGCGGCGATCTCCTGCTGCGTGCATCCCGTCCGCGCCCTTGATCCCCTCGGGGTGTTTGTGCGTGACCTCCGTCACCGCCTTGGCGAGGGCGATGGCCTCCTCCATGCTGCGCGCGGCAAATCCCGCGGGACTGACGCGCATCGCCGCACCATTGCCGAAGCCGTCGTAGGGCGCAGGGTTATCGGTGATGAACATCCACCAGTAGAACCGCCCGCCATAGCCGCAGTCAGGATAATGCCGCCCGATGCTCCGCATCCAGTGCACCGCATTCGCGCGCAGGCGCGCATAAAACGCCTCCTCCGCCTCTGCCGCATCCGAGAGCCCCGCGGCATCCGCCGCAGGTGCGTCCGCTGCCTCCCTCTGCGTCTCCATGATCGCCTTCGCCACGGACAGCGTCATAATGCTGTCATCCGTCGCAAAACATCCCTCCGCAAAAAGCTCAAAGTCCTTGCTGCGGTGATTGTCGAACTCAAACCGCGAACCGACAATATCGCCAATGACTGCCCCCAGCATCGTATGGCCTCCTTAAAGGAATTACACAGGTTATTTTTCTTTTCCTTTTCTCACAGGAGCAATCTCGTTGTGCCATCTCCTGTGTGCGATGCTCGGCAGGAAGGCACAGCCCCCTGCTGAGAAAGCGTTCAGCACAGCGCTCTTACCGTACGAACAAAGCCAGCACAATCACCACACCGCCCCTGCCGTGTGCACCTCCTTATACTCCATCACGCTCTCTTCTTATTCTGTGCGTATTTTACTTCATTGCTTCTAATTATAACACAGGTAAAATACGCGCGCCATTATCACAATTTCACAGCTTTATACAGATCGCGGAAAATCCGCAAAAAAGGGTGTTTCCCCCTTGCATTTTTTTTATTTTTCTCTACAATGTGGATACTGTCACACAAGGAAAACACAGATAGGGAGGGATGTATTATGACGATGTTGCCGCGCCAGTACATGATGTTGTTCGGGATTACGATTACGGCGTTTATCTTCAACACGTCGGAGTTCATGCCGATCGCACTGCTCATCGATATCTCCAAGTCGTTCTCCATGACGGAGGCGGCGACGGGTCAGATGATCACGATCTACGCGTGGGTGGTGGCCCTGCTGTCGCTGCCGCTGATGCTGCTGACCTGCCGCATGGAGCTGAAGAAACTGCTGCTCCTGATGGTGGCGCTCTTCGGCATCGGGCAGATGATCTCAGGGATCGCGACAAGCTATGATATGCTGCTCGGGGCGCGTATCGTTGTCGCCTGCGCGCACTCGATTTTCTGGTCGATCGCCGCGCCGCTCGCGACGCGTCTCGTGACGCGCGAGCATCAGCCGACGGCACTCGGTATGATCGTGACGGGCAGCTCGGTCGCGACGATTGTCGGGCTCCCGCTCGGCCGCGTGATCGGGCTCGCCGCAGGGTGGCGCATGACGTTCCTCCTGCTCGCCGCGGTCGCTGCTGCCGCATTCGTCTATCTCGCGATTCTCCTGCCGCAGCGCACGCCGGGGGCGGGGGTCAGTGTCCGCGAGCTGCCGTCGCTCGTGCGTCAGCCTGCGCTTGCGTGCATCTACGTCATGACGGCGCTCTTTGCGACGGCGTATTTCACGATGTACAGCTACATCGAGCCGTTCCTGCATACGGTCGCAGAATTCTCGCCCAATCTGATCACGGTGGCACTCATGCTGCTCGGGGTGAGCGGCATCATCGCGAGCCTCGTGTTCTCGCGCATGTACGGCAGGTGCCGTTTCTCCCTGCTGCGCTGGTGTCTGGTCGGGGTTGCCGCCATGCTCTTTCTCTGGCAGGCGGCATCCATCTCCGTCGGCACGATGATCGTACTCACGATGGTGCTCGGCGTGCTCGCAACGCTCTACAATACGATGTTCCAGGCGGAGGTGCTCGCCACGGTTCCGCGCGACGCATCGACGGTCGCGACGGCGATCTACTCGGGGATCTTCAACCTCGGCATCGGCAGCGGAACGTACATCGGCGGGCTGGCAGCGGGGGCTGACCACATCGCCCACATCGGCTACATCGGCGCGGCCATCGCACTCGTCGCCGCCCTGCTCTGCCGGAAGATCTACCTGCCGGCGGTGGAAGTGCCTCACAGGAATCTGCGGTGAGCTAGAAAAGCACTGATAAAGCATACATAAGGGACATGACGCAGCAGCTTGAGCGACGCGGTATCCCTTTTTTTCCCATCATCTTATTCATGGAAATGTAATCTCTTATCACTAAGCAGCGTCTCGACAAGTCAGTCACTCTCATCGCCGCCGCTGCACCGGCAGCAGCTTCCCTGACAGGACAAAATCTGCACCAATCTGACGGACTTCATTTTATCAGCGGTTCCTAAATGCACACAAAATCCCGCCGCATTCGGAGCATTCCGAACGCGGCGGGATTTTTATGTGGGAATGCAGCGATTCCTTTATTCTGTTCTTTTCTTCCCGCCCATGGTCATAAACAGGAAGAAAATCGAGAGGACACAGGAAGCGAGGAGGCTGATGAAGCCGCCCGTCCAGCCGAAGTGGTCAACGACGAAGCCCATGTAGACGCCCGCGAACGCAGAGCCGACGATGTAGCCCATGAGGCCCGTGAGGCCGGTCGCGCCGCCCGTTGCGACACGCGGCACCATGTCCGCCGCCTGCAGACCGATCATCATGACCGGACCGTAGATGAGGAAGCCGATTGCGATCAGTGCGAGGTTATCCACGAGGACGTTGCCGGGCGGGTTGAACCAGTAGACAAGGATCGCGACGATGACGAACGTCATAAAGATCATCGTTGCGGGCGCACGCCGTCCGCGGAATACGCGGTCACTGAGGTAGCCGCTCACGAGCATGCCCGGGATGCCCGCCCACTCATAGAGGAAGTATGCCCAGCGCGAGCTCTCCTTGGAGAAGCCCTTGACCGCCGCGAGATACGTCGGCGCCCAATCGACGACACCGTAACGGATGAAGTAGACGAAGATGTTCGCAATCGCGAGGTACCAGAGCAGCTTGTTCTTGATGATGTACTTCATCAGAACTTCCTTTGCCGTCATCTGCTTTTCCATGACAGCACCGTGCTCCTTCGGGTAGTCGTGCTTGTACTCCTCGATCGGCGGCAGACCGCAGGACTGCGGCGTGTCACGCAGGAGGAAGAAGGTGATGAAGGCGAGGACGATGGAGATCAGCGCAGGGAAGAAGAAAATACTGTTCCATGTGCCAAAGAGGGCGATACCTGCCGTCGCCAGCGGTGCGATCAGGCCGCCGCCGAGGTTATGCGAGACGTTCCACCACGACCACCACGCGCCGCGCTCGGTCTGGGAGAACCACGTCACCATGGACTTTGCATACGGCGGGTAGCCCATCCCCTGGAACCATCCGTTCATGAAGCTCAGGGCGCACATGATCGGAATGCTCGTCATAACCCCCGGCACAACGCCGAACGCGAGCGTCACGAGCGCACTGAGCAGGAGGCCCAGCGTGGCAAAATACTTTGGATTCGAGCGATCCGAGATGTTGCCCATGACGAACTTGCTCACGCCGTATGCAACCGAAAGCATGGTCAGGACGATACCAAGATCCGCCTTGGAGTAGCCGTAGTCCTGAATCATGTAGGGCATCGCGAGACTGAAGTTCTTGCGAATCAGATAGAAGGTCGCATACCCGATGAACGTCCCGAGAAAGACCTGCCGTCGGAGTGACTTGTACCGCTCGTCAATCTGGTCGGCGGGCAGCCGCTCAATGTGCGGTGCCGGTGAAAAAATTGACATATAACTCCATCCCCCTTGAAAATTTTATGCTGTCTGCAGTATAGCGAATGCCGCATTGCCCGACCATCGGCAAAGTTCTGTTTTTCCCTCGGATTTCCCCCCATTTTTCCATCAGAAATACAAGAACCCCACATCAGAAAAAATCCGATGTGGGTTCTTTTGATATGTCTCGGCACGCTACTGTAAAAGCCCGTTCCGCAGGGCGAGCGTGACAAGATCGCTGCGCCGACTGCAGTGGAGTTTCTCGTAGATATGTTTCTTATGTGTGTCCACTGTCTTTACACTGAGATGCAGCCGCTCGGCAATCTCCGTGATCGTATACCCGTGGATCAGCTCGTCAAAGACCTCCCGCTCCCGCGCCGTGAGCACGCTGCGTGGGTCATCCGCCGCCTCCTCTGCGGGGCGGAACATGATGTCCATGAGTGACTGCTGTGCATTCGGACTGAGGTAACGCCGTCCCTGCGAAAGTGCCTGCAGCGCATCGAACAGCTCGTTGTCCGCCGAGGTCTTGGGCAGATAGCCCATCGCCCCGTACTGCATCGCCTTGTAGATATACTCCTCATCCTCGTGCATGCTCAGCACGAGGATCTTCACCGCAGGATAGTGTGCGCGGATCTCGCGGATGCAGGCGAGCCCGCCCATCCCCGGCATCGAGATGTCCATGATCACGAGGTCGATCGGCTGCGCCGCCAGCAGCCGCAGTGCCTCCTCGCCGCTCTCCGCCTCCGCCGTCACCGTATAGGCGGACGTGTTTTTGAGCAGCAGCTTCATCCCCGCGCGGATCAGCAAATGGTCATCCACAATCATCAGATTCATCCGTCAGCCCTCCCCTTCCACGCAGCTCAATGCGATAGACCGTCGTCCACTCCGGCAGCTCTGCAGAGAGCTCCATCCGCCCCGCGAGCAGGCGCACGCGCTCCACGATCCCGTAGATCCCCATGTGGTTCTCGCGCCGCGCCGCACGGATGCGCTCCTGCGTAATGCCGTCGCCGTTGTCCTTCACATAGAGCACGATGCGCTCCTCTGCGGTCAGGCGAATCTGTGCCCGCGTCGCGTGGGAATGCCGCACGATGTTCGTCAGGCACTCCTGCACGATCCGATAGACCGCCAGACTCTCCACGTCGCCGGGCACCGCCTCGACCGCGCAGACGAGCTCGATGCCCACCGCGTGCTTGCGCCGATAGTCCGCGACCAGCTTCTCAAGTGCCGCCTCAATCCCCAACTCATCCAGTGCCGGCGGGCGCAGCTCCACTGCGAGATTCCGCAGCCGCGCGAGCGTATCCGCCGTCTCGTCACGGATCGCGAGCAGCGCCTTCTGCATATTTTCATCGTCCGTCTCGTTCGCGAGCGCACGCAGGGAAAAGAGCAGTGCCGTCAGCGTCTGCCCGCTCTCGTCGTGCAGCTCCATTGCAATCCGCTTACGCTCCTCCTCCTGCGCCGTGATGATGTGCCGCAGGAGACGGCTGCGCTCCTGCGCACCCTCGCGCAGATGTCGCTCCATATCGTTCATCGCATTCGCCAGACGCCCGATCTCATCTGTCGCGGGGAACGTGATCGCACGCCCCGAGAAATGCCCCTTGGAGATATGCTCCGCACGTTCCATCAGATGATGGAGCGGACGCGTCAGGATCTCCGACAGGCGAAAGATCAGCACCGCCGCGAGGAGCAGGATGACCAGCGTTATCCCCAGCATTTTCAGCACATTGGAGACCAACAGCTCCCGCAGCGCATCCTCGCTCACACCGACGCGAACCGCGCCAAGCGCACCGCCCTCGATCGGCCAGCGGATGTCCTGGATCTGCCCGAGGCTCGTGTCCACGCGCAGCACCTCCGGCTCTGCACCATCCGCTCCGTGCAGCTCGCGCAGATGCAGCGGCATCCCCTTTGGAAAGGTATGCGCCATCACACGTCCGTCCGTGTCCAGCAAAAAGATATACGATACAAAGTCATTGTTGCGCTTCTCTGTGTGAATCAGCTCCTCGAGCGCAAAGAGATTGCCCGTCTGCAGCGCGTCGCTGCTGAGCTCCGCCACCTCTGCCGCCACGCTCAGCCCGCGCCGCTCCAGTGACGCACGCATGATGTCGGACAGCGTGACGAGCATGAGCGCACCCGAGAGAATGGCGAAGAGCAGCACAATCCCCATCACGATCACCGTCAGCTTGCCCGCAATGCGGAGCTTTGCAAAATACTGCATCAGATCCCCTCTTCCGGCGAGAACCGCGGATAGAGCTCCGGCTGCGGCGGTACGAAGCGGTCGATGAGCAGCTGCTCCATCGCCTCCTTTGCCTCCGGATCTCTGTCCAGATGCAGCAGGATCTCCTGCACCGCATCCGCCTCCCTCAGATCGCGCCGCGCCACCACAGGACCCATCCCGCTCCCCGGCAGCACCTGTACGATCCGCACCTGCTCGAGCATCGCGGGCGCATACTCCTGATAGTAGTCATATGTCAGGCTCGCAATCACGCCGCCATCCACCAGACCGTCCGCCACCGCACGCAGCGAGTCGTCGTGACTGTAGGTGAAGTAGGAGGAGCGGAAGAACGTCTCGGGATCCTCGCCCATTTTCCGCAGATATGCACGCAGCTCAAGATAGCCCGAGTAGCTCATCGGGTCCACATAGACGAACCGCCGCCCGCGCAGCTCCGCAAGCGACTCGATGCGGCTCGTACGCGGGACAATCACATACGAGAAATAGTAGTTCGTTCCGCTCCGCTCCGGCATCGCCAAGAGGCGTACATCCTCCTTTTTTCCATACACCATATATGCACCGCTCGACAGAAACGCTACATCCGCATCCCCCTTCGCCAACAGCTGATTGATCTCGGCGTAGCTGCGGCGATGCAGGAGCAGCACCGGCCGTCCGAGCAGCCGCCCGAGACTGCGCACCATCTGACTTTGATAGCCCTCCGTGCGCGCATGGTTCAGCACCGAGATCATCGCCACCCGCAGCGGCGGCTCCCGCATCTCCATCTTGTACCCCGGGATCGGCTCCACCTGCTCGAAATCGATCTGCGTCCGCTGCTCGGCACGGAGGTAGAAGAATACACCGGCCAACAAAGCAAGCACCAGTCCCGTAAAAATATATCGCCGCTGCATGATACACCTCCTTTGCCGCGCACAGTATGAGAAACACTCTCTTTGTTTTCTTCTATTATAACATATTCCGCAGCAAGAGAAAAAAGGACACGTCCAACAGCCCTGGAAAACATAAGAGCTGCTGCACGAAGGTGTTTTTCCCCATGCAACAGCTCGATTCCCTTGGGTATTATGGAAGCACTGGTAAATTCAGCAACGTCATCTTAGCGCATCTTTTTTCCCACATTTCGTTCTCCCCCACTCCACATAGCTCTGGCTATCCATCCGAGTGCCTCCTGAACAGGAAAAAATCTCCACCAATCGGACAGCCTTCATTTTATCAGAGATTCCTTAACGAATTTGCATGCCCTGTGACAAATCCGTATCCCGATCAAAACACTTCCTGTCCGCCGCCGTGAGGGTCTGCCCTTCCTCGTAGATGTAGGCATGGCTACCCGTCTGTGACATCCGTTGCAGCTCATCTACATGGCTTCGCACAGTATGTTCAATATGTGACTTCCATGCAGGCGCATCCATCACCGCACGATTCTCCCCGCAACAGCGCAGCAGCTCACGCACACGTGCAGGTACTGCGTCACCGGAAGAAAACATTGCATTAAAATACATCTGGTACTGTGCCAGTGTCAATGGAACGATCTGCAGCTCTTGCCGCACATCCTCCTTCGTATACCATATCCCATGGCGAAATGTCTCAGCCGTATTCGTATCAATTTTCACCGCAATAAAGAGTCCGTAGACCGGCTTGGGTGCCCATCGGAGAACCGCATCAGAAACATGACGACGCACCGGCTCCCCCTCCATCGCCTCCTGCCGCGAGGACGAGGACATCGTAACCTCCGTGAGAATCGCAAAATCGTCGAACTCGCTGTAGAGATCGCCCTTGCCGCCGCCTGCGGTGCTGACCGGCATAAAATCCGCATCCATCTTAAACCCGCGCACCTCATACGGCATCGTAGTCAGGTGATTGATGGCAAGAATTGCACGCCACAGAATCCACTCGAGATACACAGGCAGCTCATCCCGCGGCACCTCGATTTCGTAGTCCTCATCATAGGTCTTCTTCCCGCCGCCGCGCAGGATGAGTGTCATATAGTCAGAGATCTCACGCCACTCGTGGCATTGGCGCTGCGCATACTGCATCTCATCTGTCTGCGCCAAGAGCTGCTCCAGTCTCTGTCGTGCGACATTGATCTGTACCGCTGTCTCGAGAGGTGGCGCGGGAGGCTCAAATGCGATGTGCCGCTCCTTTAGGAGTTTTTGCAGCGCATCCAACAATTTGCGCGCAACGGGAACATCGTCCGTCGGTAGAGGAGCTCCGGCACACAATACTTTATATGAATGTAGGAGCGAATTCTCCGACACCGATGACTGCGCAAGCTGCTCCGCCAGAACACGCTTCGTCGGCAAGATCATCAGCCCTCTGCCTCTGCGTTGGAAGATGCCTGTGATCCTGAGATAGCGCATATTCATATCTGCGTAGTCGAGAAAATTATCCGCTTTCTTGTGGTAGCACTCCGCACGCCGTTCGATTTCGCCGCGATCAAACTTCCTCTTCGACGCAGCATGTTGACGGCGCTCCCTGAGGTCAAGAATGCGATCCACAACGGCAGAGAGATCGTCCTGCGGTGTTGTCGTCTGTGCCCAGAGGGCAAACTCGATACGGCTGATCTCGGACGAACCCGTGCGTCGCTCGAGCTCCAACATAATTGTCAGCACCCAACGCAGTGGTGCGAAATAGCCTCCCTCCGGCAGGATCTCCTGTGCCACGCTCATCGCACGGAGGAAGCACTCCTGCATCGCTGGATAGGTGTCTGCCATGAGGAACGTACGTCCAAACGGCGTAACAGTGTCGAGTGCACCAAGAGAGGCCTGTTTCTCCTTCATCTTTTTCAGCTTGGGGTAAATCAGTCCGTTCTTCGCGAACATCAGCCGCCACTTTCGTGCATGACTGCCGGAGGCATCCTTGCCAGCCTCATTGTGAATGATGCCGCGTTCATTGAGAAGATTCATGAAACCAATTTCGTTGTCCCGCCCGCGAAAATTCCCCACAAATGGAGACTCCGCGTAGATACGAAACCCCTCCTGAATACGGTTCGGGCTGCGCAATCCCGTATTGCCGACCAACCAGATATCGATTTCCCGCACCATCATGACATCCCCTCAATACCCGACAAAGAGATACTCCTGCACAGAGTTCCGATGTGTTTTCGCAGCCCCCTGATTGCCGAATGAGTAGCGATAGTCCACAGGAATTACCTCAACGTGCTCCTTGTATTTTGCCATCAGAGCAAGCATCTCCTCCTGGGTCGGCAGGCTGTTTGAAGAGTAAGACACAACCAGAATACTCTGAGCGAACTTACGAAACAGGCGGTCAAATGCCTCTGCCGCACCGAGACGTGAGG
This sequence comes from Centipeda felix, assembly GCF_900186465.1. Classification (GTDB taxonomy): domain Bacteria; phylum Bacillota; class Negativicutes; order Selenomonadales; family Selenomonadaceae; genus Centipeda; species Centipeda felix. The sequence continues at coordinate 176,324 of NZ_LT891956.1, read as the reverse complement.
AGAATGGAGTTGGATAGGACTTGAATTTTTTCGTCAGCGTATGCGCCTGAATCTCCACGCCCTCCCAATCCCGTGCAAGTCCCTCAACGAAATGGTAACGGCGCACATATTCATTGTCCGAGAGCGGTGAGTAGTAGGGCGGATCCATGTAGACGAGCTCCGCCGGTGTTCGGAGCGTCATCGCATCGCCCCAGCGCGAGCGGTTCACCCGACCGTTGTCAAAAATCGCCGCATTCACCAATTCCACTGCCGCAAGGAACTGTTCTGCCAATGATTTTTTCAGATCTTTTCTGCCATCATCATAACGATGCCCTGTATATGTAAAGATGCCGCGTGGACGTTTCTTGATGCATGCGCGAATGAGTGCCGTCATCGCAATCGCTCGCTCGTACGGATTGTGCAGATCACGAATATTTGTCCGCAGCGTATCAATCAGCTCATTCTCCGCATCCGTATAGTAGATTCCTTGAAACGTTTGTGCAACAAAGTGATCCGATTCCTTCTGCGCGAGAAGCAGCTCCTCCGCCGTGCGTGACGAAAGTGTAACCGTATTATTTTCCACCATCGCCTTTGAGAACGTCGCTGACATCGCCATATAATCATTGCTCAGGACAGTCTTGCCCTGCGCCTTGAACATATAGCTGACAATCCCCGAGCCAGAAAAGAGATCTGTGATGGTCTCTGCGTCAAACTGTGACGCGACCGCCCAAACCTCATGGAGAAGCTTCTGCTTCGACCCCATGAAACGCGTCGGTGGATAGTGTGAAGCCTGCGGCGAAAGAGGTACATCGCCGAGCGTAATACGCGGATACGGCGCAGGGGTTGCTGTTACGATTACATCTTCTCCTTTACGACTCTTCCCATTGCAGGAAATATGTCGCTTCGTCTGAATGATATCAATCCGGTACGGCGCATAAAGCTCATGCACGAGCGGATGGTTCGAGTTCGTAAGGATGACATAACACCCGCGCTCATAGAGACGTGCGACCATCTCTGCGAGACGTACATGATCCTCCTCGTAGAACTGCTCCTTCGTATAGCGCTTGAAATCCGCATACGCCGAGATCGGCAGATACGGCGGATCCAGAAAGATCAGATCCCCCGCCGCCGCATGATGTTCCAATACATCCAGATAGTCGCCGCAGATGATCTCTGCACGCGAAAGGACACGCGACGCTGCATGAATCGCCGCACGATCACAGATTTTTGGATTTTTATACCGCCCAAAGGGGACATTGAACTGCCCCTTCTTATTGACACGGTAAAGCCCGTTAAAACACGTCTTGTTGAGGAAGATCATCCGTGCAGCCGCCTCTGCTGGAGGCAGCTGCTCCCAATCAAGTGCACGCACCTCATAGAAACGCTCGCCAGTATTCTCATATTGCTCCAGATATGCGATGACCTGCTCTGCATTCGATGCGACTTCACGGTACATATTGATGAGCTCCGGATTGCTGTCCGCAAGAACAGCGTGCTCCGGCTCCAACGCGAAAAAAAGAGCTCCGCCGCCAAAAAACGGCTCAATGTATTTTCCATAGTGCGGCGGCACCTTTGCAGACAACTCCCCGAGCAGCTGCGTCTTCCCGCCTGCCCACTTTAGGATGGGCTTTACCTTATATTCTTCTGCTATGTCCATATTTGTCGATGTACTCATATACACCCCCTTGGCGTTTATTATAACATATTGCAGAACATACACCGTTCCTCCACTTCAAGAGTCTACGCATCATATACAACAGACAAACACTCATCGATATAAAATTCACTGCGATTATCCAAGTGTCACTAAATCATCGATATTCAAACCACTCAACGCAACGATCTCAGATAGATTATTTTCAAATTTACTTCCAGGATAATCATCAAACTTTATAATAACTACTTTTTCTTTTGCTCTAGTTACTGCGACGTAATGATTATATATGTCTTCTTTTTTTGAAAGATTATAGTCGCCTACAAATAATATTACTTGGTCAAACTCCAAACCTTTTGATGAGTGAAGTGTGAGTGCGATATTTTGATATTTATTTGTATCAAATGCTGCATAATATCTTTTTTGGTTGATCGTTATAAATAGTTTTCTCAAATGCTCGCCCCGGTATTCATAACCAAGATATTCACATAAATCAATTACAGCGTCACAAAACTCCTGTTCTTCTGGGGATTCCGCGATCAAATCAAGTTTTTTCTTGATAGCTACTATGTTCTTACGCTCAGCTGTACCTTCAGAGGGAATTTCAGACACCAAATCATACACCGAATACTCTTGCAGGATAATATACTTTGCAATTCCTGCATATAACCAAGCCGTTTCTGTTGTGATGTCTGCAATTGGCGGCTGGGGAATGAATACAAATGGGGCTCCGGCTTGACTCAGTTCAGATGCTCCACTTTCGGCATCATTGTTTCTATAGCGTAAAAGTGCTGTCTTCTTTTCCATGTCAATGTGCCTAAGTGTGTCATTTGCCCATCTTCTCTGATTAGAGATTATCCAAATAATATTGTCGAGGCGATCCGTCGATCTGTAAAGCGCACGCGTTTCTTCAAATAATAGATTCGAGTAATTTTGAATCTGCTTACATGAACGGTAATTATCCCCCATAAATATCTTCTGAAAATTAGGCTTTCCCCAAATGCCTCGAAACGCTTCCGGATATGCCCCTCGCCATGTATAGATGGATTGCTTTTCATCCCCAACAATAAAGGTATCTATATCAAGATCATCACAAATATACATAAAGAATTTATGCATTGACTTGTCACAATCTTGGTATTCATCAATATATATCTTGAAATATTTTGCCTGAAGATACAATTTACATGCAGATGATTTACTCATAATATCAAAAGCAAGGTCAAAAATAAAATTATTTTTGTTTTCCTTATAAGAACACAACACCTTCTCCTGTTTTATTTTATCAAGGCCTTCTTCAAATGTATCGACACGAACAGAATAGTCGGTACTCATATCATCGTCATATGCAGCCCCATATACATCTTTCAAAAACGGTTTGATAATCTCCTCAATCGCAAAGCTATTATTTGTTCCAATGAAATGATTTGATATATCAATTATCAAGCGATCTTTGATCTCTTGTGCAGCTTTAATTGTAAACGTAATTGCAGCAATTACTTTATGTGAATGGTTCTGCTCAATTTCAGCAGCGATTTTCGTAACCATTGTATGTGTTTTTCCTGTACCTGCACTGGCTCGAACAACTAAATTTCCAGGTGTCTCTACAATTTTCTGTTGTACGGATGATAATGTCATTTTAGAATCTCCTTCAAACACGAAAAATTGTAATGATTGAAGATTGCGCTACAATCATCATCCGTTATCACACTTATTAATTCAACCATGTGGAAGCGTTTTGCTTTTTGCAAATATTTAACCGGAGAATCTGTATCTAAGTATTTACACAGCTGATCGTGCAAAACCTCATCCAGGTCATTCTCTAAATCAACCTTGGAAAGAAAGATGCCATAATCTTTGCGGATATTATCGAGAGTTTCTCGTTGTTCAGCATATAGGGATCTTTTTTTCTCCTCACTATTATTCATACATGATTGAATTGCAAGAAGCTCTTTCCCAATCATCTTATTACAACGCTGAAATCCATATGCCATATATTGTTTCTTTCCATGAGGACATCTTAGATCATTATCCGTTTTGATAATTAATTTTATGCCTAGCGCATTAAGTATTTCGTGATACTTCTCAAATCCAATCCCTTCTACTGATAAGATATAGATGCCATTAACCTCGTAAAAAGGATTGATTATGGATAATACTCTTTCAAAGAGCAGGACCTCGGAAGGACCTTCCACCAACAGCACTGTACTTGCAAAAACGGCTTCGGCTAAACATCGATTCAGCATTTTTCTGGTTTTTTCAAAATTCGGTAAAACTTTATAGAAATAGCTTGCGCTGTCAATTGTCGAGCCATGAAAGATTCGAATAAGACTTACATGATCCATACCATACAACACAAACGGAGAGTGGGTGGTGACAAATAGATATCGATATTTATCTTTCGCAAACAATATTTGAGATAAGGCAATTTGCATGGATTTATGCAGGTGATTTTCTGGCTCTTCAACAAGGAATATATTGATTTTTCGCTCTTCACTTTGCTCTGAAAGCAGTCCAAAAATTGAATATGATAGTAATTTCTTCCGCCCCTCTCCAGCAGTTGGATATAAATTTTCATCATTATCTTGTTTGATATACGGAACAATATTGGAGTATAAGCCTTTTACAGCAATTTCCGACTTGATTGAAATCGAAATGCCTTCGTCACGAAATTTTTGATACTCCGGTGTAATCTTCTTCTCAAACTCCTTGACACCGGATAGATTCGATATATTCATATTGAGCTGATCCAATGCTGATTGGATGTCCTGAAGTATATCATTATCATCCTCCTGATCGCTTCTAATCAACCAATTGATGTTTTTTCTAAACAGGCTATGCAGCTCTACATAGGAGTCGATATAGATTACATTGAAAACATAATCCAGCTCATATCGATATCCTTTCTGCTTGATTTCATAAAGATGATCTAAACTGTCGCCCCAAGACATGATGGGCATCGCAACTAAATCCTGGACATCATACTCAGCAATCAGTTTAATAAAAGCTTCTGTATGATTGCTACGCATAACCTCCTTCAGCTGAGCTCTCAGTTTCTGTGTATCCGAATCATCTGTATCACTTATATCTAGAACAACAATAATTTCAATGGGAGAATCTATGTTTTTTCGATGGAAATCTGAGTCTAAAAATCCATTCTTTCTTATATCTTTGTCAAATATATAACGCATGGCGTACAAGAAATTTGTTTTCCCGATATCATTCAACCCGAAAAATATATTCTTATTCGTGATATCAATTTCAATATCTTCAAAATTTCTAAAATTCTTGATCGATATTTTCTTAAACTCCATCGTTTTCCTCTCTGCAAAAGCTATTGACGTATATACTTGAAATTCATATTTTTCAAAAAATAATAGACTTAGGTCAGCAGTGCTCCTGCTGAAAAGTTAGCGCCCATAGACCATACAGAATTTAGTACTGATGTAATCATGGTACGGCATTTTTTCGTTTTAGCTTTCATAGGCAACTCCTCCTTGTCCGACATGCCAGCTTCTGTTACGAAGTCGTGCATCAAACCTATTAGGATAACTACTATGGGTGCTAAAAGCGAGAGCACAGGAATAGCTGCCCCCGGCACTGCCGACCTAAGTCTATTATTACTTTTAAATTATAACACTGCTTCGGCAGATAGTCCATCATCAATTCTCTTACCGTATAATTAGGGAAGTACTGCCATCTTGGTACATCTTTTTCGCCCTCTCTTTATCGACAGATTCTCCACATAGCCTTTGCTATGCGTCGGGCTCTCTCCTTGACAGGACAAAATCTGAACCAATCCGAGAGCCTATTTTATCAACCATTCCCTAGAAAAGCTCACTATATATCCACATCACCCCAATGATTTCAGAACGGGTAGACGGTCAACGTGATATTGTCCATATTTTATACAAAGGATATATACTCACCGTACCTAATCGAGTACATCCCAGAGAATCCGCTTGACGTCTAGGGCAGAATACAATTCATCACATACGCTTTTGCAAATGCCTCAGGTGTACTAAAACAATTTAGTCTCTATTTCTCAAAGGTCAGATTGCTCTGCTTCAAAAGAATAACGCGATCGATACTCTTGCTATTGTGATACAACAATGGCTCAGAAACCTGTCATGAAAAAACCCGGTTACCACACTGCACAGGAATGTTTCCTGAATGAGTGTCGTAAGGCTTCGATTTGCTAGTCTTTTTTACCGTGCAACTTATTCTTGCAATCTACCGCAAACAGGCCGATCCATATAAGTCTTGAATTGTCATAGGAGAAAGGCTTCGTTTCGCATCATATCAAATTAAGTATTGTATCGTTGGTTAGTTCTCATCAGAATGCTCTGTATAATTTATGCATCTTTACATCAAATGTATTTTCCTTTATTTCGCCGTATTATCCGTCGATTCCTGCATTATAATATATCCCCCAAAACGCCCGCCCCTGCATTTGCAGAGACGGGCTCTTTTCATTGTATTCTGTTACTCCGTCAGCATCTTTTCATAGAACGCCTCTCGCGCCTCGGGGCTCATGGTCATGTAGTCCTTCGAGAGGGCGCTGACCCACGAGCCGTAGGCGGGATTCGGAAAGACGATGTACTGTGTGCCGAACTCCTCCTGCGCCGCGTCGATGGCGGCATTCCGTGCGGCGCGGTTCATTCCCTTGGTCCCGAGGGGGAGGTCGCCCGCGTTGTCGCCCATATAGACGACGACATCGTAGTCCTCTGTGATCCGATCAAAGCGCGGCTGCTTGTCGCTCATCTTCCGATCCTCCATGAGGAGAACGTGCTCCGCGTCGACGGAGGGGAAGCCGAGTGCCTTGAGGTTCTCGATGGTCGGCTCGTAGTTGACTTCGCTCCAGCGGTTGCTGACGTAGAAGATGGCAACGCCGCGCCGCGCGACCTCGCGCAGGAACTCTGCCGCGCCCGGCATGGGCCTCGGAGCGAGCCTCGTGCACGGTCGCACGCCACCAGAGCGCATCGTAGCGGCCGTTGCCCGCGGCGGCAGCCTCTGCCATGGCACGCGTGTTGTCCGTGACGGTCTCATCGCAGTCGAGGACGATGGCGAGCGGCTTGCCGCTGCGGGCTGCGGGATTCGTCTGCGCGCGGTCGATTGCCATGAGCGCCGCATTGTAGCCCTGATAGCAGAGCGCGCGGTACTCACCGCGGCTTGTGCATCGAATCGGATGATACTCATGTAAAGCAGCTGTTGGACAGCTTTGTGGTACTGTACAAAGACGGAGCGTCTCCGGATTGAATCACACATCAAAAAAGTGCTGCTGCACGAAGTTTTCCAGCTTCGTACAGCAGCACTTTTCGTTACACAATCAAAGGCACTGCGGCGCCTTTTTTCACGTCGATGATCCCCTTGTCAGTCAGTTTGAAATACGGGCTGACGGGCAGCGGAATGGTGCTCAGGGACATGATGACATTGTCGTGGCGATAGCCGCAGTCCGCAAGGACATGGCGAACATGCGCGATCTGCTCGCCGAGGACGGGGAGCGGGCGGTCAGAGAGGATGCCCGCGATGGGGAGCGGTGCACACGCAGTGACGCTTCCGTCCCGTACAGCGGCAATACCGCCCTGCATGTCGATGACGGCGTTTGCTGCCGCCGTCATATCGGCTGCCGTCTGTCCGAGGACGAGCAGGTTGTGGCTGTCGTGCGCATAGGTAGTCGCCGCCGCACCGCGCGTGAGCGCTGTCCCGCCGACGAGCGCCATGCCGCAGCCGCCATTTTTGCCGTGCCGCTCAAAGACACAGGCAAGGTTGTAGGGGCTGCTCTCCCAGTCGATCACGCCGCCGCGCACGGGCAGTTCTGCCCACCCCTCCGCGACAAAGGTCGTATGCTCCTGCACCTCGAGGATGCGGCAGAGCACCGCCCCCTCCGTGATCGGCGCACGCAGAACGAAGTCCTCGGCACTGCGCGGCGCCAGATGCACGCTGCGGTAAAAATGCGCGGGGAACGACGTGTCCCGTTCCGGCTCCTCCCACGCCTCGCCGCGCGCAAAGACCTGCCGTCCCGCGCGCCAGACACGCTCGATCTCAAAGGCCCGCAGATCCGAGAGCACGACGAAGTCGGCGATGCGGCCGGGGGCAATCGCGCCCTTATCCCGCAGCCCCATATGCTGCGCGGGTGCATAGGTCGCCGCATAGACCGCCTCCTCGGGCGCAAGGCCGAGCTCCATGCTCCGCCGGACGAGGTGGTCCAGCTGCCCGCGCCGCATGAAGTCATCGGGCATCGTGTCGTCCGTGACGAGGGCAAAACGCCCCGACAGACGGTTCTCCATGAGGTAGTCGAGAAACTCTTTCTTCAGTGTCTTTTCCTGCAGCTGGATGAACATTCCATTTGCGGCGCGCTGTGCGAGCCCCTCGAGCGACTGATCCGTATGATCGGAGCGGATGCCGCGATAGAGGAGCTGCGCCAGCTCCCATCCGACGAAGCGCGGGCAGTGCCCCTCGATGGAGAAATCCGGCCGGCCGTGCTGAATCTGGCGGATCAGACGATTCGTCTTGGAGTGCGCGTCTGCAATGACCTCGCGGCAGTTCATCACCTCGCCGAGGCAGATCACCTGATCCATGTGCATGAGCGCCTCGACATCATCGTTCTCGATCGCAGCACCCGCCGTCTCGAGCGCGTCATTCGTCGACGGAACGGACGAGGGGATGGCGATGCGGACGTCGCAGGGGCCGTCCTGCGCACTCTGCATCAGCGCGCGGATGCCCGCGAGACCGAATACATTTGCGATCTCATGCGGCTCCGCGATGAGCGTCGTCACACCGCTGCGTGCCGCGCCGTTCATAAACGTACGCGGCGCACACATCGTACTTTCAATGTGCATATGGCAGTCGATCAGCCCAGGGATGACGTACTGCCCCGCGAGATCGACCGTACACCGCGGTGTGAGCGGCAGTTCGTCCATGCCGACATAGGCGAAGCGATCGCCGCTGACGGCAATATTGCCCGGGATGAATTTTTTGAGATAGCTGTTGTATATCTTCCCATCAGTCAGAAGGATGTCAATATCCATACCATACTCCTATTTTACCCCTGCAATGGCGTAGAAATAATACGCGAGCAGGAGGGCAAGCAGATAGTGTCCCTTGTGCAGCTCCGCCGTGCGCCCCATGGCAAGTTTGATAATGACGAACGAGATAAAGGCGACGGAGATGCCGTTCGCGATGTTGAACGTGAACGCGGTGAACGCAACGCAGAGAAATGCAGGGATATACTCGGCGATATCCGTATAGTCAAGATTGCGCATACCCGCCATCATACTGACGCCGACGTAGATAAGGACAGGCGCCGTCGCCGCTGCGGGGATCATGAGCGCAAGCGGCGTCACCGCGAGGATGAGGAGGAATGCGAGGGCCGTCGTGCACGCCGTCAGTCCCGTGCGGCCGCCCGCCTCGACCCCCGCGCCGGACTCGAGATAGGTGATGAGCACGGGGATCGTAAAGAGTGAGCCGATCGTCGCGGCGATGGAGTCCACGTGAAAGACCTTGTCAAGCCCCGGCAGATCGCCGTTTTTGTCGAGGAAACCTGCCTTGCCCCCGATGCCGATCGCCGTGCCGAAGCTGGAAAAGAAGTCCGGCAGGAAGAACGCAAAGAGGAACGGCAGATACGCGAGATTGAGCGCACCACCAAGGTCAAAGTTGAAGAAAATGGGGGCGATGCTGTCCGGGATACGGAAGATGCTCTCGGGAATCTTCGTAATGCCCATCGGGATGCCAATGACCGTCCCCGCGAGAATACTGATGAGCGCTCCACCGCGCACCTTACGTGCAGAGAGAACCAGCAGGATGATGAAAGTAATCGCCGCGAGGAGGACAACCGGCTGTGTGAGATCGCCGAACGAGAGCGCGACCTTCTTCGCATTTGCTGCGAGCAGCTTTGCATTGCGCATCCCGATAACCGCGAGGAAGATGCCCACACCCGCACCGATCGAGATCTTGATGCCGCGCGGGATTGTCGTGACAATAGCCTTTCGTATGCCAAGCACTGTCACGATGATAAAAAGCAATCCGCTCAGAAAAACGATCGCACTCGCCACACCAATCGGTACATTCTGCAGCTGCACCATCGTAATCGAAAAAATCGCGACACTGCCCATGCCGGGCGCGAGGGCAAAGGGACGGTTCGTATACAGCCCCATCGCCATCGTCGCAACGAAGATCATGAGCACCATGCCCGTAAGCATCGCTCCCGTCGGAACCCCTGCCTCCCCCATCATATGCGGCACAACGGCGAGCACATAGCCCATCGTTGCAAATGTCGTGAGCCCTGCGATGACCTCCGTTGTCACCGTTGTGTGATTCTCCTGCAGCCGAAACTGCCGCTCAAAGAATGAATTCATTGGACACGCCTCCCAAAGGCAATCATAAAAAATTGAAGACGCTTTATTATAAACCTGTTATCAAACTTTTCCAATAATAAAGACGAAAATATTTCCTGCGTCTCTAAAATCCTGCGTCCTTCTCAATATGAGGAGGATTATGGCACGCGCAGCCAATGCCGAACGAACGCCGGATGCCAATGCAGAGGAATGATCCCCGCAGTGAGGCTGATTAAATCTCTCGCAGTCCCAGCGACTTCAAGTATTCATACGTACCATCATAGTATTCCGGCCTGCGCGTTTCATCATCCATGTCCCCCTCAGGAACGAAGATGACGAGGCCTTGCCGGGCCCGGGTGAGGAGGACGCGATAGGCGTTCTTCAGATAGCGTTGCCCTTGTTCCTTATTGACGTGCATCCAGCGGGCTCCGCGGCAGTCAAAATAATCGAATCCACCATCACAATAGCGGAGATCTGCGTCCCACGCAAGGAGCCCATAGTCGATCTCGAGGCCCTGTACCTCAAACTCCGTAGCGGGAACCTCAAGGAAACAAGAAGCATCTGCATTCGCCGGATCATTCAAGAACCATGCAACAGGATCCCGCTGCACATTCACCCAAATGCCAACACTTCTCAAACGCTTCGCCTTTGAACTCGCAAGCACCCCAGATCGCTCCGTCCCGCGCACCTTGCTGCGCACCCACGCCTTTGCACGCGCAAGATCTCGCGTCAAAACGATGGGATAGTTCAAATAAAGCGCAGCATAGAGCTCTCGTGCCGCAGCTACATCCTCATCGAGCAGTGCCTTAACGAAATCTGCAAGCCGCTCACTCCGAAAGGAACGCAGCGATACGCCCAGATGCAGGGACGAGACAACTCGATACGCCCGATCCCCCAGCATCCGCTGAATGTCACTGCTCCCCACATACTCACTGTCTGTCATCCGATCCGATAGATGGATCTCCCAGTCCGGATATTGTTCACGTAGCGCATGCAGCCATTCCGCTATGCCGGCCTCCCCCGTATTGATCTCCTGCCCGCCGCCGATGAGACAGACGATCACCGCCCAGTCTGCATGCCGGTCCATGATGCTGATGAGAAACTCCGGCTCCGATTGGTGAAAATCTGGCACACCCTTTTTCCGCTTCATAAATTTCATCAGTGCATCAGCATCCCATGCACGCTGCGCCTCGTCAAAAATGGCAACTTTCTCGATGGGCGGGCGCAATGAGGACAACGCCTCATCACGGAATTTATGAATCACCTGAATAAAAGACTTCGTTTCTCGTCGCGCCTGCTCTTTGGTCACATTGTGCGTCGCTGCCCGATCACGTGCCAATGCCTCCTGCAGAACCGCAACGAGGGGGCCATTCCCCGAGAGAAATACGGCATGTTCATCCTCATTGAATTGATGACGCGCATTGGCAATATTCAGACCCGCAAGTGTCTTTCCCGCCCCAGGAACTCCTGTGATAAAACAGATCGCCTTTTTGTGGCGTGCCTTGCATTCATCTATGATCTGATTGATCGCTGCCGTCGTCACAGTCAGATTTTCTGCCCCCGCATCACTGCGCGATATATCACGAACTGAATGCGCGCGGTAGAGTGCCTGTGCCGCCTCAATGATGGTCGGTGTCGGCGCATAGCGCGCATCCAGCCACGTATCCATGGGTAGAGGAGCGGCATGCATCTGCGACAGGACCTGCCGAAGCACGCCCTCGATGTTATGCCGATTGCAGCAGAGCACCTGTGCAATCCCATCTTCCATCAGAGCCAGTGTATTCGTCTGATCGGCCGCCTCCGTCGGCACAATGATCGGCACGATTGTGCGGTCCCGACTCGCCTCATGAAAATACTTGAGGTCAAGGGCATAATCCATCACTTGATCTTTTGTTGATTTTGCATACGTATCATCCCCGACCTTGAACTCCAGCAGGAAAATAATTCCCTGGATGATGAGCACGACATCCACACGGTGTCCCATACGCGGAATCGTGAATTCAAAGGCGATCTCTCCGTCCGGAAAGGAGGCAAGCTGCTCCTTTAAAATCTGGATCTCCGCACGCCATGCGTTCTTTTGAATATCCTCGGTCCGAAACGAATCCTCGATCATCAACCGCCCGAGGATATGATCTTCTTTTGCCATCAAAAAAGAAGAAATTGAATCCGAATAATATGCTCTTCTCATTATGTTTCCCTATCGCAAATATAAAGACACATTCCCTCAGTAATGCCAAGGGCACAACAATCCCTCTCAAGATTGATACGAACTCATTTTGCTCAGTATAGCACACAGATGCCCGTCCTTGTTCGCTTTTTTGCGAAAAGCAGCCGCTTGGCGTAGGGATTTTACCTGCAGAAAGAGAACGAAAGGTAAGGTATCATTTCTATCGCAAGGAAGGTCTATGGGGGAGTGCGTGCGGCCGGGATACCCGGCGATTTCCCAGCCCCCAATCTTTATTCCTGCACAGGCACAGGCAATCCCCGCCAGTCTCCGAGACCGTCGGCGAAGAGCGAGGTCTCCTCATTATAGTAGTCAATGAATCCGTCGACGAGCTCGTGGCCGCGCGTATCGCTGACCATGAAGGGCTGGTAGAAGTTCTTCTCCTCCTGCTCAAAGTTCGCCCACGTCATGAGATACGGGATATGATGACGCCGCGCGACGGCTGCCGCCGCACTCGTCCAATGCGGATCGTCATTGCCCGTGAGTGCGAGCCCGCCGCCGTTTTTATGAACGCCGACCTCGGTGAGCGCAGGGAGTTTGCCGTGCGCATCCGTCGCAGACACAACCAGCGCCGCCGCATGCTCGAGCCGCTCCAAAAAGGCGGGCGTATCGTCGTCATCGTCGTAGAAGTCAAAGCCGAATACGTCCACATACGCATCGCCCGGATAGCGGTCGAGATAGTCCTCCGCCGACGAGAACGGCGCGTTCGGCGCATAGACGTAGAGCGCATTGTGCACGCCGCGTACATCGCGCAGATAGTGGACCGTGTACTGCCAGAGCGCAGTGTAGTCCGCGCCGTCCGTCCCCGCTGCGCCCCACCAGAACCAGTCTCCGTTGTGCTCATGGAGCGGGCGAAAGAGCACGGGGATGCCGCGCCTCTGCATGCGCAGCAGAAAATCCGCGACCATATCGAGGTAGGCCGTATAGACCGGATGCAGATCGCCGCCCGGAACGGCGCGGTGCAGGACATGCCCCGAGAGATCGTCCGGCGAATAGCCCGAAAAGTCATAGCCGCCAGCCGCCTGCGGTCGCTTGGCCGCGCGCGCGAGGTTGGGAATGTGCATGGAGAGCGTCAGGATCGCGCCCTCGTTCGACGCCTCTGCCGCGATCCGCTCGAGTTTGTCCGCACAGCTCATGCCCGCTGCGCGCTCCGCATCGGTCAGCTCCAGCTCCTCACCCGTCAGCGAGAGTGCGTCGAGCCCGACGATCCCTGCGAGCGCGCCCGTCATGTCCTTCGTATCGGAGTTCGTACCGCTGTCGATGCGAAAAAATTTATGATGCGCGTCGTTCTGATGTCCGTAGATCGTGTACTGCAGGCGCCCGAGCGCTGTAAGATACGCATAGAGCCGGCGCGTCTCCGCCGTCACCGCCGCATCGGCGAAATGCACCGTACGCGGAGCAGCGGCGGCCGTCACCGCCGCATCGGCGAAATGCACCGTACGCGGAGCAGCGGCGCGGAGCGTCTCGAGTGCCGGTGCGTCGCGGCGCGCCTTTGCCGCGTCGGGCAGAACCGTCCGCGCCCGGTAGACAGGATCCGCCGGATCGTCCACGGGATGTGCAGCGGCAGAGAGCGGCATAAGCCCGAACAGAGCGCCGATCAGGACATATGTGCGCATTGCCCCGGCAAAAGTGGAATATATCATCCGATTTCCTCCTTTGCAGATATTATAGCACAAAAAAACACCCGCCCCCGTAGGAGTGGGTGCCCTATGATCTCCGAATATCAGGTATTCTTCGCAATGATCGCGCCAACGACAGCGCCTGCGATGGCGGCCGTAGTCATGCTTCCCTTCGAGTAGCGCTTGCTGCCGCTCTTGCGCCGTCCGCCCCATGCGAGCTGCTGAACATCATCGCGTCCGTCAAAGCTCGTGTACGACGCGCGCTCTGCCGGTACACTGAGCGCGTGCGCGGATACCTCGGCCACGCCTGCGGCACCGTAGCTCATGGCGCCGACGATCGCGGCGATCGCAGTCCGCTTCATCATCTTTGTTGTCATCATGTGAACCACATCCTTTCAGACGGCGCTGCCGTCAACCTATCACGGTCTCTGTGGATAGAATACGATGCGCATATGGGAAATGGATATAAAATGAATTTAAGTTCTGTTAGGACTTACTGCTAATTTTTATGACTGCATAAAATGACGGGAGAATCCCGCGTCAGCTTATCGCGTCGTCCGCGGCCAAAGGGGGATCGATCAGAGCGGGCAGGAAGATGTCCGTTGAGAGCAAGGCGAACGCCATAACTGTGCTCAGTATGACGAGGAAGGAACGCCTGCGTTTTGTTCGTTCCATGATCATCCCTTGATTTCCCCAATAAAATGACCGCCGGTCATATTTGCTGAATGCATTATATGACTGACGGTTATTTTTATGGATCGGAATTTGTGAGGTACCGTGATCGTATATGAGGGTCCTCTCTGCCTTGGCAGGGCGGTCTACTTGTGCTGACGATACCACTGTGCCTTTCCTCGAAGCACGTCGCCGCCGCGCGTGCCGTCCTTCGCCCACGGGGCGAAGGCGGGGCTCTCCGCTGTACCGAGGTACTCGAGGTCCCAGCGCTCGCATGTCGTGCGCGGTCCATAGGGCGCGTGGGCACAGACGCCGTCCGCGTTGTCCGCCGCCTCGCCGTGGGTCATGATGCGTTCGATGTCGATCGTGAGCCAGAGGCCGTCAGCAAGTGCCGCAGCCGCCATCGCCAGCCCCTCGATCTGCGCGGCGGTCGGCGGCTCTGCGCCGAGATCCTCCGTCGTCGCTCCGACGCAGCCGAGGAGGGCGATGCTGACGCTCCCGCTGTTGCGCCGATAGGTCGCGGCGTGCAGCGCATCGAGTGCACCGTCCCCGATCACATAGATCGCGCCGTCCGCGTCGATCTGGACGTGGTAGTCCGCGAAGAACTGCCCGTAGTGCCCCGCCGTCCAGTGCAGGTAGAGCTTCGTCTCGCGTGCGCAGCGCGCGGCGGCATAAGCGAGCGGCAGGCGGTACGCCGCCCCGAGGAGGCGCAGCTCACGGCAGGTCACGCGCCGCATGGCAGACGCAGGAAGCACCGCACTCATCGCGTCCCCTCCTTTTCCCCGCGCATCATGACCGTGCGCCCGAGAAAGCCGATCAGCCCCGAGGCGATGTTGCTCGTCAGCTCCGCGCTCCCATAGAACACGGAGAGAATCGCGACGACGACCAGCCCCGTCCCGACCATCCAGTCCACACGCGGCAAATTGTTTCGCATAAAAAATTCTCCTTTCCTGCCTCACATTTACCTCTATCGAGAGTAGTTGCTGTGAAACGAGAAAAGGAGAGTGCCGTGGGGGTAAATTTTCCATACAAAGTCAAACAGCCCCACAAATTTTATTGTACACAGAAAAAATATGTGTATTATCTGTCTCCCCTCTTTGCTATGATGAATGCATCGCGTAGGGAAGCAGGATACAAAGGAGGTGCAGGAAATGAAACTGATCCGACGGCAGCTGACGCTCTTACGCTATTTGCAAAAGCAGCCGCAGTGGGGACAGCGAGAGCTTGCAGCGGCGCTGCATGTCGCAGCGGCAACGGTAAAAAACGACCTCCTGCAGCTCACGCCCCTGCTCAGAGAGCATGGTGTGGAGATCTCCATACGCTCGGGCGGAGGAATCCGCCTGATCGGACGGGAAAATTTGAGTTATCTGCGCAAGACCGCCCAAACAATGCAGGAGTTCTCCCTCGAAAGCCAGGTACGCCTACTCCTCTTGATGAGCGATGATTTCATGGTGCTCCAAGATATGGCAGACGCACTCTTCATTTCGAAGTCCCTGCTGGAAAAGGTTATGAGTATCTTGCTTCAAAAGTACGACGACGAGATAATATCCATGCGTCGGCATGGTATACGCATGACAAGCACCCAGTTCGAGCGGCGCAATCTGTTTGCAGAACTCCTGTTGCCGTACTTCAAGGGGATCGACTTCAAGGAGGAAACACGCCTCTTCCACAGGGATCATTTCCCGCTGCTGGATTTCGTGACGGAGGAGGAAGCGGCACGAGCCGCCAAAGCGGTCGGTCTGCTCCGTGCGCAGCGCGCATTTAGTTTCACGGATGAATCACAGCGGTTGGCATATCTCCAGATGGTCTACATCACCTATGTGCATCGGGCCTTCCGTATGGCATCACCGGGGCCCTTGGCCGGAGAGCTTTCCACAGGCATGAAAGGGGAGGCGCTTTGTCAGGAACTTGCGCAGGATGTCGTGCATGCACTCGGGCTGCCTGTCGACGAGCGGGCATATTTTCGCTATCTCTTCCTAAGTCTGCGCAAGCAAAAGATGGAGGATAGCGCATTTTATCGTGAGGAAATGCAGGGTGCATTAAATGAGATTCTCACACGCATCGAGGGGCGTCTTGTACTCGATCTCTCAGGGGATGAGGCATTGCTCTCAGGACTCGCCGTACACCTCTATACGACAGTGATCCGGCGCGACCTCCTCAAGACGACCTTTCAAGAGCACGAGGGACAAGGGATCCGCGTCGAGTACCCGATCGGCTTCGAAATGGCGGTGATCGCAGCACAAGTTTTAGCAGAGATGTATGACTATCAGGTCTTGGAGGAGGAACTTCTCTACCTGACGCTGCATTTCCAAGCGGCACTTGAACGTCTCAGGAGCACAGGCCAGCGCGTACGTGTGCTGGTCGTCTGCCACTATGGCATGGCGGCGGCAAACCTCATCGCCGAGCGCCTTACGCATCTGCACGCGGGCATCTTCATCATCGGCAGCACCTCGATGCAAAGTTTCCTCGCACATGATGCAGCGGAAGCCGATCTTGTCGTGAGCACGGAGGCCATTGCGAATACAGAGGGTCTGCCGCCCGTCCTCTATGTCTCTCCGACGCTGCCAGCGCAGGAACTAGCTGCCGTGCGCCAATTCGTGGAGACCCAAGGGCAGAGGAACGTCCTGCTGCTCTACCTGATGCGCGCACATGTCATGGATATGGAACGGGCAAACAATGCGGAGGAGGCGCTCACGCTTGCCGCGCGAAAACTCGAGGAGGCAGGGGCGGTCACGGGAGACTATCTCGGCAGCCTGTTGGAGAGGGAATATATCTCCTCGACAGATCTCGGCACAATCGCCGTACCACATGGAAATCCCGACCTCGTCCGTGAGACCGCACTCCTCATCATCCGTCTGAAACAGCCGCTCCGTTGGCGGGTCTCTGATATTTCCTATGTATTTATTTTCGCCGTCAGCCGCGTAGACATGGGCCGCCGCCTCCCACTCATCTCAAGTTTCTACAAACGTTTGGTCAGCGAGGAGCTCCGCCGTGCGCTGCCGGAGATGCAGGCACTGCCTGTACAGGAGTTCCGGCTCGAGCTGGCGCATCTTATCGCCGGATGAAATCATCACCTAATATCCATAATAGGAGCAACTGTACCTTCATACAGCTGCTCCTATTTTCACACAAGGATTTGCACGCAGAAGAAAATACGCTGTGTTTTACTCCACGCATTGTTTTGCTATTCTGTGAATAAGGAACAGAAAGGGGGATCTATAAAAAATGATTCGTGAGCCACTGATCTTTGCCAAAGAAGCCCTCAAGAACAAGGAGGATGTTATCCGCCAAATCGCAGGGGCGGCAAAAGAAGAGGGGGTGCTGAGAGATCCGGAGGAATTCATGGAAGCGGTGCTGCAACGGGAAGAAGAGGTTTCAACATCCATCGGATACGGTATTGCGATCCCACACGGAAAGACAGACGCGGTAAAAGAACCATTCATCTCCTTTATGAGCTTCGAGACACCATTTATCTGGGACCAAGAGACGGGAGACGAGGTCAAGGCAGCATTCCTCATCGGCGTGCCGGAGACGAATACAGAGATGCTGCATCTAAAGGCGATCGCCGCCATCAGCAAGAAGCTCCTCGATGACGACTTTAGGGAGAAACTCTATGCCTGTCGATCACAGCGGGAAGCATACGCTCTCCTGAGCGAGATCGACCAGAGCATTCGATAAGTATTTTATTTTAGGAGGGTTTCATATGAAAATCGTCGGTGTAGCAGCATGTATCACGGGCATTGCCCACACCTACATGGCGCAGGAAGCACTGGAAAAGGAGTGCAAAAAACGCGGCTTTGACTGCAAGGTGGAGACACAAGGCGGCATGGGCATCGAAAACGAGCTTGAACAGGATGAAATCGACGACGCGGATGTTGTTGTCATGGCGGTCGCCATCGGCATTGAGGGCGAGGATCGCTTCGAGGAGAAGGACGAAGCAGGACGCGTATTGACCCTGAACCCCGCTGATCTCATCCGTGACCCCGCCGCGACAGTGGACAAGGCGATCGCACTTGTAAAATAGAAGAGGAGGAAAAAGAAAATGGCAGAAGCAAAATCCATCCTAGCTGACTTGACAAAAGCCTTTAACACTGGCGTCAGCTACATGATGCCGGTCGTCGTGGTCGGCGGTATCTGTTTAGCCCTGTCGCTCGCCAGCGGAGACGCGACAGCCGGTGAAGGCATGGTGGTCACGAACCCTGTACTGAAAAACCTCGGAACGCTCGGCATGGCAGGCTTTGCGATGATGATCCCCGTTCTCTCAGGCTATATCGCCTACGCTCTCTGCGGCAAGCCCGGTATTGCCCCCGGCATGATCACGGGCTATCTCGCCAACACACCGTTCGGTGATAACCACGTACAGACAGGCTTCCTCGGCGCAATGCTGATGGGCATCATGGTCGGCTACATCGGTCAATGGGTAAAGAAATGGAATGTCGGCAATACACTGAAGCCCATCATGCCCATCCTGATCATCCCGATCTTCACGACACTCATCGTCGGATTTGCCTATATTTATATTCTTGTCGAACCGATCGGCTGGGTCATGCGTGAGCTGATCTCCATGCTGTCAGGGATGCAGGGCGGCAGCGCACTCATCCTCGGTCTGATCGTCGGTGCGATGGCGGCCTTTGATATGGGCGGTCCCGTCAATAAAACGGCAACAGCCTTCACACTCGCACTGATGGCAGAGGGCATCTATGAGCCGAACGGAGCCTATCGTATCGCCGTCGCTATACCTCCGCTCGGGGTCGGTCTCTCTACTTACCTTTCGCGAAAGAAATGGGAGGAAGCAGATCGGCAGATGGGCATCTCCGCAATCTTCATGGGGCTGATCGGCATCACTGAGGGCGCTATCCCCTTCGCGGTCAAGAGCCTGCGGACTGTACTTCCATCGATCATCATCGGCAGTGCAGTCGGCGCAGGACTTGGCATGATCCACGGTGTTCAGTGCATGGTTCCGCACGGCGGACTGATCGTACTGCCCGCCGTGACTCATGGTGCGCTGTGGTACGCGATTGATATGCTGATCGGTGTCTTGGTTACGGCGCTCTGCCTGCATATACTGCGCAAGGACATAGCGTCGTCAGAAAAATAATATATACATCTAAGGAGGATCTTACACATGTCAAAGATGACCCTGCATGAAGTCGTTCAGAAAATGCTGCGGCTCGAAGGCAGTGCAAAAGCGACAATGGTCGGTATCGGACCCATGAGTCCAACACTCATCAAGGCAACCATGTTGCTCGCCAAGCAAAAGGATTTCCCCCTCATGTTCATTGCGAGCCGCAATCAGGTGGATGCGGATGAACTGGGCGGCGGTTACGTCTGCCATTGGGATCAGGCGCGTTTCCACAAAGCAATCCAAGAAACAGCAAAGGCGGTCGGCTACGAGGGGCTTTACTACCTCTGCCGCGATCACGGCGGGCCGTGGCAGCGCGACAATGAGCGGAACGCTCATCTGCCAGAGGATGAGGCGATGCGCCTCGGCAAGCAGTCCTACCTCGTCGATCTCGAGAACGGTTTCGATCTCCTGCATATCGACCCGACCAAGGATCCCTACGTCGTCGGCAAGGTCATTGATATGGACGTAAACATCCGTCGCACGGTGGAGCTCATCGACTACGTCGAGACGGAGCGCAAAAAGCGCAATCTGCCGCCCGTTAGTTATGAGGTAGGCACGGAGGAGACGAACGGCGGCCTCACATCACCGGAGAACTATGAAAAATTCATCGAGAAGCTGCACGCACAGCTGGATGCGAAGGGGCTGCCGCACCCCGCTTTCATCGTCGGCAATACGGGTACACTCACGCGCCTGACAGAAAATGTTGGTCATGTCGACAGCACGTCCTGCAAAGAGCTTTCTGCGGTCGCAAAAAAGTACGGCGTCGGCCTCAAGGAGCACAACGGCGATTATCTGGACGACGCAACACTCCTTGAGCATCCCGCACTGGGCGTCACCGCGATGAACGTCGCACCTGAGTTCGGCACAGTCGAGACGCAGGCGTATCTAAAGCTCATCGAGACCGAGGAACGTCTGGTAAAACAGGGACTCATCAAGGAAGCCTCGGGGCTCGGCGCAGCGCTTCGTGAGGAATCCGTGCAGAGCGGCCGCTGGAAGAAATGGATGGTCGACGGCAAGGATCAGCTCTTACCCGAGGATATCTTCAAGGACGAGAAACTGACGCAATTGATCATAGAGATCAGCGGTCACTACACCTTCGATCTTCCGCGTGTCAAAGAGGAGATCGCAAGGCTCTATCAGAACCTGGCGGTCAGCGGCATCGACGGCGAGAAATACGTTATCTACAAGATTCAAGCGAGTGTCGATCACTACGTTGCATGCTTCAACCTTACCGGTCTTACCTCGAAACTTAAGGAATCACCGATAAAATAGGTCTTCAGATTGGGGCGTAGACTTTTCGTCTGAACGAGGAAGCACCCCGGAGACAGAGTAGTTCTCTGTGAAGGATTTTCCGACGAAGTTCGGACAAAAAAGATGCGCCGCGATGATCACGATGTATTTATCACTGATGCCCAAAAGGCTGAAGCAGTTCTTTCGACACAATTAAAAAGGGAGTATTGCACGTCAATCAGCGTGTAATACTCCCTTTTTCGCAGCGTATCGTCATGCCGCGCTTTACCATACATCTCAATGTCCATGATATCACTTCCTGCACATAAGAAAGTGATCGTTCCTGCCCCTTACGGGGTGCAGTTTTCTCCTACAGAATCGCATAGCAATATCCAGCCACACAAGAAATACCTGCCTACCGCCGCATCCGCTTGCTACGCTTCACTTTGTCGAGATACCGGCGCGTCTCGTGGACGACGACGCCCGAGAGGGCGATGAGCGCGATGAGGTTCGGGATCGCCATGAGACCGTTGACGATGTCGGCGAGGACCCAGATCGCCTCGAGTTTTAGGAAGGCACCGCAGGCGATGAGCGCGATAAAGACGAAGCGGTACGGCAGAATCGCACGCACGCCCGCGAGGTAGAGGATGGCGCGCTCGCCGTAGTAGTTCCATCCGAGGATGGTCGTAAAGGCGAAGAGAGCGAGCGAGATGGTGAGCAGTGCGCCGCCGATGTGCCCGTACGCGCCCGTGAATGCCGCGCCCGTCATCGCCGCGCCCGCCGTGTCGCTCTGCCATGCTCCCGTGAGGACGAGGACGAGCCCCGTCATGGTACAGATGATGATCGTGTCGATGAAGGTGCCCGTCATGGAGATCAGGCCCTGCTCGGCGGGCTCCTTCGTCTTTGCCGCCGCCGCTGCAATCGGCGCAGAGCCGAGACCGGACTCATTGGAGAAGACGCCGCGTGCAATGCCGTTCTGCATCGCCATCATGATCGTGGAGCCCGCAAAGCCGCCTGCTGCCGCCGTGCCGGTGAATGCCCCGTCGAGGATCAGGCCGATCGCCGCGGGGATGCCGTCGATGTGCATCACGATGATGCCGACGCTGATGACTATGTAGAGAACCGCCATAAAGGGAATGATGCGCGAGGCCACCTCGGCAATGCTCCGAAGGCCGCCGATGGTGATCGCCGCGATCAGCACCGTGAGGGCGATATCCGTCACGAGACGCGGCACGCCGAAGGACAGTTCTGCCGAGTCCACAATGGCGTTGACCTGCGGAAATGTCCCGATGCCGAAGAATGCGACAAGCACCGCCGCACACGCAAAAAATCCTGCGAGCGGGCGATATTTCTCCCCCATGCCGTGACGGATGTAGTACATCGGGCCGCCTGCGATCTCGCCGCGCTCATCCGTCGTACGATACTTCACGGCGAGCAGTCCCTCCGCGTACTTCGTCGCCATGCCGAAGAACGCCGCCATCCACATCCAGAAAATCGCACCGGGGCCGCCGACCTTGACCGCCGTCGCGACGCCGACGATATTGCCCGTACCGATGGTCGCGGCAAGCGCGACGCAGAGTGCCTTAAAGCTCGATACATCGCCCTCTCCGCGGTTCTTTGCCTTGAGGATGAGCGCAAGTGCACGCGGCAGGCGGCGCACCTGGATCAGCGAGAGACGCAGCGTCAGCATGATGCCTGTCCCCACGAGCAGGACGATGAGCGGCGCCCCCCAGAGGAAGGAGTCCACCGCATTCAGTACGGGAAGAAACGATTCCATACAAGATCCCTCCGAAAAAAAAATATGCGCACATTTTACCATGATAAAGCACTAAATGTCTATGGAATCTGTATGTATACAGGAATCAGTGTGCCCCCACCACCGCAAGCGGTCCCCCTCCCCCGTCATACGGGGGAGGCTTCGGGGAGTAACGGCATAATAGCTTCCCCATCTACGGGGAAGTGGCGAGCGCAGCGAGCCGAAGGGGGCGTGCCCCCCTTCGGGGGATCGGCCAGATGAGGCGCTGCCCCCCCCTCCGTCATTGATACGGATCGTCACATCACATATCTTCATTTTACATCCACCGTGAAATGGAGTAGAATATACCATCACGAAATGGGAAAAGGGGTGGGACGATGCTCCCCGGTATCGGAATCATCGCCAACGTCGCCGCCATCGCGCTCGGGGGCATCCTGGGGCTCGGCTGCGGCCGCTTTATCGCGGAGCGCGTGCAGGAGACCCTGATGCGCGCCTGTGCGCTCGCCGTGATGTTCCTCGGGCTCGGCGGCACGCTGCGCACGATGCTCAGCGCCAATGCGGACGGGCAGCTCGCGCTCGGCGGCATCTACATGATGATCACGAGCCTCATCGTCGGTGGTCTCGTCGGCGAGCTGCTGAACATCGAGGCGCGCATGACCGCGTTCGGCGCGTGGCTGAAGCGCGTCTCGGGCAGCGCGGGCGATACGCGGTTTATCGACGGCTTCGTCACCGCCTCGCTCACGGTCTGCATCGGCGCCATGGCGGTCATCGGCTCGATCAACGACCGCCTGCTCGGCGACCCGTCCGTCCTCTTTACCAAGAGCGTCCTCGACGGCGTCATCATCATGCTTCTCACGGCGACCCTCGGCAAGGGCTGCATCTTCTCCTCCGTCTCCGTCGGGCTCTTTCAGGGCGCGATCTTTTCCCTCGCGGGACTGCTCGCTCCCTACATGACGGACAGCGCCCTCGCCGGGCTCAGCTGCGTCGGCAACATCCTCATCTTTGCCATCGGGACGAACCTCCTCGGCCTGCCGAACATCCGCGTCGCGAACTTCCTCCCCGCCCTCGTCATCGCCGCTCTCTGGGGGATGGGGTGAGTGAAAAACAGCCTTCTGCATCATGATCGATACAGGAGGCTGTTTTCATACATATGTCGACACATCGGTCGAATCACTCCGATCCGACAATTCCAATCGAAGTGATAAAGCCATTTTATCGCACCTTCTGCGGCGCGCGTACTCCTCTTGCCAGCGCACCTCATCCCTATACAGAGGCGAGAGAGATGCTTATACACCATGTCCCGTCCGCCTCCAAAGCATCGCGGTTTTTTATCTCTTCGTGCGTCCTTCACCCCTCCCGGCATACCGTGCTGCACGCATCGGATCAATGAAAAATGCAGGGCTTTCGCCCCGCGCGTCGAATCCATATAATAATATACCGAAGAGGAGGTATCGTTATGTCCATCGTTGCCGCATATGCCGTACCGCACCCGCCGCTCCTCCTGCCGGAGGTCGGACAGGGCGAGGAGCGAAAGCTCCAACTGACACTTAACGCTTATGAACGCGCGATGAAGGAGGCGGCAGAGCTCGCGCCCGAGACGGTGATCGTCGCGAGCCCGCACACGGTGATGTACGCAGACTACTTCCACATCGCGCCGGGCGAGATGGCGTCGGGGGACTTCGCCGCGTTCGGCGCGCCCGATCTGCGCGTCATGGCGGACTACGATGAGCCCTTTGCCAAGGAGCTCGCAAAAGCGGCATCCGCCGAGGGGATCGCGGCGGGCGGCGTCGGCGGACGGGGTGCCGCGCTCGATCACGGGGTGATGGTGCCGCTCTCCTTCCTTGAGACACACACGGCGGACTTTCGTCTCGTGCGCGTCGGGGTCTCGGGGCTCTCGCCCAAGGAGCACTATGTGTTCGGCCGGTGCATCTCCCGCGTGGCGGAGGAGCTCGGACGGCGGGCGGTCTTTTTCGCGAGCGGTGATCTCTCCCACCGTCTGACGCCCGACGCGCCGCGCGGCTTTGCGCCCGAGGGGCCGCGGTTTGACAAGGCGTGCATGAAGTATCTGGAGGAGGGCGACTTTCTAAAGCTCCTGCGCATGGATCCCGCGATCTATCAGCCGGCGGCGGAGTGCGCCCTGCGCGGGCTGTGGATGCTGGCGGGCGTGCTCGACGCGCGTGCACTGAAGATCAAAAAGCTCTCCTATCAGGGGACGACGGGCGTCGGCTACGGGCTCGTGTCGTTCAAGGTGATGCGCGAAGATCCGCGCCGCAGCTTCGTGGAGCGATATGAGATGCTGGAGCGGCGCGCCCGCGAGGAACGCCGCGCAGCAGAGGACGACTACGTGCGGCTCGCCCGCCGCGCCGTGGAGACGATCGTCCGTACGGGGAAACTGCCGCCCGTGCCCGCAGAGCTCCCGGAGGAGATGGCAGGGCGCGCGGGAGTCTATGTGACGCTCACACGGGACGGCGCGCCGCGCGGGACGTACGGCACGTTCGAGCCGTCGGCAAAGAACATCGCCGACGAGATCACGCGCAATGCCGCGCACGCCGCACGAAACGACACCCACGTCGCCCCCGTGACGGAGGAGGAACTGGACACGCTCGACATCACGGTCGATGTGCTCAGCGAACCAGAGCTCGTGGACGGCGCAGATGCGCTCGACCCGAAAACCTACGGCATCATCGCCGAGTCGCGCGGGCGCAAGGGCGTCATGCTCCCCGCTGCCCCCGGCACAGAGACTGCCGAGGAGCAGCTGCGCGCCGCCCGCAAAAAGGCGGGCATCCCCGAGGACGCCGAGATCCGCATCTGGCGGTTCACGTCGGAGCGTCACGCGTGACGGCAGTATGCAGTCTCTGTCCCCACGCCTGCCGCCTGCGTGAGGATGAGACGGGCTTCTGCCGCGCCCGCACGAACGTCGGCGGCGTCATCCGTCCGACGAACTACGGGCGGCTGACCGCGCTCGCACTCGACCCCATCGAGAAAAAGCCGCTCTATCACTTCCACCCCGGCCGCGCGATCCTCTCCGTCGGCAGCTATGGGTGCAATCTCGCCTGCCCGTTCTGCCAGAACGCGGACATCGCGGCGGCAGATGCCGCCATACCGACCGAGAACGTACCGCCCGCGCGTCTCGCCGCCCTCGCACAGGAGCTGAGTGCCGCCCCGCACGGCAATCTCGGCGTTGCGTTCACCTACAACGAGCCTCTCATCAGCTATGAGTACATCATGGATACGGCGCCGCTCCTCCACGCGGCAGGGCTCGCCGTCGTCCTCGTCACGAACGGCACGATCTGCGCAGAGCCGCTCGCGCGCCTCCTCCCGCACGTCGACGCGATGAACATCGACCTCAAGGGCTGGCGCGAGGACTTCTACCGACGGCTCGGCGGCGACCTCATGACCGTGCGCGAGACCATCACGCACGCCGTCCGCGCAGGCGTCCACGTTGAGGTGACGACCCTCATCATCCCCGGCATGAACGACAGTCCCGCCGACATGGACGCCGAGGCACGCTGGCTCGCCGCCCTCTCGCCCGACCTCCCGCTCCACATCAGCCGCTATTTCCCGCGCCACCGCATGAGCGCGCCGCCGACACCGATTGCGGACATCGACCGCCTCACGGCGATCGCACGCCGCCATCTGCGGCACGTCCATCGTGGGAACTGCTGAATAAAGATTGTATTGCACAGGAAAATGCGGTATGCTGTGCACATAGGAGTGTTCATTGCAAAGGAGATGAGGCGCATCATGTTACGTACAAAACACAGGCTGCTCCGTTCCATCGCCGCATTTACAGCGGCAGGCTTCCTGTCACAAGCACCGTAGGCGAGGCGGCAAAGGAACCGATCCGCAACGCGTTCTACAGCGGCGTAGAGGTCCTGCTGGACAAGCAAAAGACAGAGCCAGCCACGAGCACCACACCGCTCTCGTTCGTACAGCAGGGCAAAAAATGGGGCGCAATCAATACCGCAGGAGAATTCGTCATTCCGCCGGAGTACGATGAGCTCACCCCCTATACATCGGGCTATGTCTCTGCGCGCCAAGGCAAAAAATGGGGCGTTTTCCGCGATACGGGCAAGCTCATCGTCCCCATGATGTACAAGAGCATCGAGCCGTTTGAAGAAAGCGACATTGTCGTACAGAACACGAACGGAACATGGGACTGCTACGACATGGAGGGCAACGTCTTCCTCCCACGCCAGCAGCGCGACATCGTCCCCGCCCTGCATGGCATTTCTCTCGTACAGGCAAAGGACAAGTCATGGACATTCTACCGTGCAGACGGGACACGCCTGACTGAGAAATCCTATCAGAACATCGGCGTCTTCTCCGAGGGACTTGCGAGCGTTGAAGACAACAAGGGACGCGTCGGCTTCATCAACATGGACGGCACAGAGGTGATTGCCCCCCAATACGGGCTCGCCATGATCTTCAGCGAGGGGCTTGCGGCAGTGGCGGTCAAAGGGAAATGGGGATTCATCGACAAAAGCGGGACAATGGTCATCGCGCCGCAGTTCCGCGACGTTGCGGGCGGATTCAGCGAGGGGCTCGCGGGCGTGCAGAGCAAAAAGAACTGGATCTTCATCGACAAGACCGGTACAAAACAATTCGATGCGCGCTATGAGACCGTTCTGCCATTCAGCAACGGTACGGCAGAGGTACATCGTAAGGTAAAATCGACCAACTTCCTCGGCGCCGCCATCGGCGTTGCCGCCTTTGCCTCGGGCTTCCTCTCACTCGGTACGGATCTATATACCGATCCGAAGATCAAGCGCGGGTACATCGACCACAGCGGCAATGAGATCGTATCGCCAAAGAACAACTACAACTCCACCTATGTGGACGGCATGGCACTCGTTGTCGTCAAGGGCAAATGGGGCTGCGTGAACGAGAAGGGCGCATACATCGTCGAACCAAAATACAACGAGATGCACCGCTTCTCCGAGGATATGGCTGCGGTGAAGGACGGCGACAAGTGGGGCTTTGTCGGGCGCGACGGACAGATCGCAATCGCGCCTGCCTACGAGGAGGCGCATGACTTCCACGAGGATCTCGCCGTCGTCTCCAAGGGAGGAAAGAGCTTCTTCATCGACAAGACGGGGCGTGTACCCTTTCTCGTCCCGAGCATGATCACGACGCTCGGTGACTTTGCATCGGAACTTGCACCCGCGAAGATCGGGGACAAGTGGGGCTTCATCGACCACGCGGGCACGATCGTCATCGCCCCTGCGTACGACGTGGCGGGTACCTTTTGACAGGCTGCACACGCACGGCTAAGACGGCACTCACCTCTCTTCAGTAAAACATCATCTTCCCTCAACAACATATAATGCGTCGAAATAGGACTGTAACGCGCAGTGTCGCACTACAGTCCTATTTGTATGCGGAAACTTTAAGAAAGCGCAGAGAACAGACAGGGCACGGCATGCGCGCCTCCACGAAATGACGGGACTCTGCTCCCGTCTAATATCACCGCCATAATGCAGCAGCCAAACGGAATGAGTCCCGCCTCATCCCCTACGTTTGCCCCATTTACGCATACGATTGGCTATGTTATCAATGGGATGGATATATTCTCATTAGAACAGGCACGTTGAAAGGAGTCAATGCTATGAATCGCAGGGGACAGATGCGTCTGGGCGCACTGATTGCAGCAGGGCTGGCGCTCGGAGGAGTGAACGCATCCGCTTCACCGATCGAGGACAATCATCACGTAACGGTGACGGATGGCAGTCAGGGCACGGTATACGGCGGCTATGCAGAGCTGCGTCATGATAACGGTGACGGCACAGCGTCATCAAGCAGTAATACGCTTGATGTACGAACCAATGACGAGCTTGGCTTCCTTGCGGGCGGGTGGGTCGAATACCAGCGCTACGACAACGCGACGACGCCGGGCGCGACCACGCTCACGGCGAGCGGGAACACCCTCACGCTCGCACAGGGAGAAACGACCCATCTCTACGGCGGCAACATCCGCATCTATAGTACGCAGGGAGGCCCCGTCAACTATCGGGCAAATAACAATACAATCCTTGTAAATGCAGGGGGCAAACAGATCGGCGACCTCTACGGCGCGCACATCGAGCAAAAGGCTGCGGGTGCGGGTACGTCCTTTACCGCCGAGGCAAAGGGGAACCGCGTGACCAACACGGGCGGTGCGATCAATCACGCCGCCGCCTCGGTCGATCTCATCGGAACGACTGCCACGCGCGTCAGCGTGACGGTCGATGACAACGACGTGATCGGCACGGGCGGAACATACTCCTACACGTTCGACGGTGGCTTTGGCTCGATCAAAACGGACAGCGGCGCGGCGGAGACAATCGTCACGAACAACGATATCACGATCGACGGCGGCACGCTCACGCATGGATTCTCCGCGCAGGGCGGCTTTGCCCGAGCCGAGACGGGAGGCGGCGCAGCAGAGGCGCACGCGGACAAAAACACTGTCACCCTCAGAAATTCATCAAGCACCAATGGCGGCTACATCGGCGGCTCAGCCTATGCCAACGCCTCGGGCGCGGGCGCAACTGCATCGGCAAATGAGAATGCCGTCGCCATCACGGGCGGCACCTATTCGAATGGGCGTAATGTCACAGGCGGCTCTGCAACTGTCCTGAACGGCGCGGGCACAAACCTTGCGACGGCAAACGCAAACCGCGTCACACTCAGCCCCACGAACGCCGCGTGGGAAGAGATCAGGGGCGGTAGGGCGATTGCGAATGGGATATCTGCCGCGTCCACGGCGACTGCGGACGGCAATATCCTGACGCTCAGCGCGGGCACCTTCGAGCAGCCTGTCTACGGCGGCGATGCGAGTGCCGCATCGAGCAGCAATACGGCAGTCGCTGCCGCAGAGAGCAATGAGCTCCATATCAGCGGCGGCAAATATGAGGACGCGATCTACGGCGGGCGTGCAACGACGGACGGCTCTGCCGGCACAACTGCCATCGTACGGGGCAATACGGTCGAAATCTCAGGGGCTCCCAACCTCAGTGCGGCACACCTCCACGGCGGCGTGGCTACGGCGGCAAATGTGACACGGGAAAACAACGCACTCATCGTACGCGAGACGAAGGGAATCACAGCCAAGAGCATTGCGGATTTTCAGCGGCTTGCGTTCTACGTGCCCGCAGGGATGACGGAGAACGACACAATGCTGCGCGTCACGGGGAGTGCGAATACGAATCTCAATGGCACAGCACTTGAGGCATACATGCCGGGCAGCAGCACGGCGAACCGCCTCCGCCTCCTCTACGCAGAGAATGCGCAGATCGATACGGACAGTGCGACCACGATGACCGTCTACGAGGGCGTCTCGGGACATCGGACGGCACGAATGGGCGTCACGGCGAATAAGAAGGAGCTCGTAGTGAAGGTCGACGGCAGCGCCATCGACGGGGGTACGACACCAACGCCAAACCCGAACCCGAATCCGAATCCTAACCCTAACCCAAACCCAAACCCGAATCCCAACCCGAACCCAAATCCGAACCCGAATCCAAATCCGAACCCTAATCCTAACCCAAATCCGAACCCGAATCCCAACCCGAATCCTAACCCAAATCCGAACCCGAATCCCAACCCAAATCCGAATCCGAACCCAAATCCGAACCCCAACCCAAATCCGAATCCGAATCCGAATCCTAACCCCGGCAATAACAACTTCGTTCTGCACGAGAACACGAAGTCCCTTGCCGAGACCATGACGGGCACAGCGGCATTTCTCGGTGCGAGCGGCGACCTCATCGCGGGCGGCGGCATGGCGAGCCGGCATGGCGAGCGCCTCAGCCGAGGCAGCGGGCGCGGGCGGATTCGCCCCCTTTGCCGCAATCGGCGGATCGAGCCTGCGCCACGAGACCGGTTCGCACGTCAACGTCCGCGGCATGAATCTCGCCGTCGGCTTCTCCCGCGAGGTCATGCGCGGCAATGACCGCATCCTCTTCGGCCCCATCGTTGAATACGGGCGCGGCAGCTACGACTCCTACCTCGACGACGGCACCCACGGCGAGGGCAATACCCACTACGTCGGCGGCGGCGCCTTCCTGCGTCAGGAGAAGAAGGGCGGCATGTTCTACGAGGGCAGCCTGCGCTTCGGGCGCATGAGCACGGACTATGAGGCAGACCTTCCCGTCGGAGGGATCACGCGCCGCGCATCCTACGATACGGACGCGAACTACATCGGCGCGCATCTCGGCGTCGGCCACACGGCAAAGGCGGCAAACGGAACGGAGCGCGAGCTCTATCTGCGCTACTTCTATACGCATCAGAACGGAGCGAGCGCAACCCTCTCGACCGGCGACCGCTATGACTTCCACGCCGTCGACAGCCACCGCCTGCGCACGGGCGCACGCTGGACGATCCCGAAGGGGAGCGGCGCACTCATCCTCGGCACTTCCCTTCAGTATGAATTCAAGGGGGACGCAGGTGCAACTTACCACACGGGCGGCTTCTCCTACGATACCCCAAGCCCTTCGCTCAAGGGCCTCTCGGGCAGCCTTGAGCTCGGTTACCGCACGAACCTCAGCAAGCGCGCCACCGCCGATCTCAGCGTCGAGGGCTGGGCCGGCAAGCAGCGCGGCGTCACCTTCAAGGCAGGGCTTGACTGGGGATTTTGACGTTCCCGCATTGTTACAAACCAAAAGACCTCCCGCACCATCCTCGGTGCGAGAGGTCTTTGTCTTGACCGAATGCCTTACATCATCTGAGAGACAGCTGCCGCCGTCGCGACGGAGCTCTGCGCCGCCTTCGACATGAGCAGCGGATCCGCGGTCTGCTCGAGGGCCTGATGCTTCATCTTTTGGATTGTTTCGGAGACGAGATCCTTGCCCGCCTCGGGATGCGAGCCGCGCGTCACAATCTGGGAGATGAGCTTCGTCCCCTGATAGATCTGCGTGATGACCGAGCCGTCCGCGAGCACGCGCGTGATGACGGTATCGCCGACCTTCTCCGCCCAGTCGCGCGCCTCTGCCGCCTTGGACTCCTTGAGGTTCTGCAACATCCGCGCAAATGTGTCGGACGTGTCCTCCTTCGCCGCATGGGTGCGCTGCTCGGATGATGTGGGCACTACTCCACGGCTGCCATAGATTTTCTCGAGTTCCATCGGTTTCCCTCCCTTCGTGCTTCCTGCATGATATTGCTGTCCTTACTGTTTCTATCGGAGAAATCCCCCCCCTCTTAACATTTTCCTTGAATCCCCATCGATTTTCCGATAATATAGAATCGTACGAAAAAGGAGATGACGAGAATGAGCGAACTGCTGTCCTTTGGCTCGGACTATCTGGAGGGGCACATGCAGAGATTCTGCGGCGGCTCATAGAGACAAATCTGGAGCAGACGGCCGGCTACGGGCTGGACACTTATTCCGATGCGGCGCGTGCGAAGATCCGAAGGGCGTGCCGCAGTCCGCGTGCGGAGATTCACTTCCTCTCGGGGGGAACGCAGACGAACCGCATCGTGATCTCATCTCTGCTGCATCCCTATGAGGGCGTGATTGCCGCAGATACGGGGCATATCACCGTACACGAGGCGGGCGCAATCGAGTGCGGCGACCACAAGGTGCTCGCGCTCCCGCATGCGGACGGCAAACTCACGGCACGCGCCATCGAGAGCTGTCTGCGTACGTATCACGAGGACGCGAACCGCGATCACATGGTGCGCCCCGGCATGGTCTACCTCTCGCACCCGACGGAGTACGGGACGCTCTACACCATGGACGAGCTCGAGGTCATCAGCGCCATCTGCCGCGCGTCACCTGCGCCATATCCATCGCGGGAACTGCTGAGTGCCTGCGGCGCACAATGTTCGAAGGAACACAAAAACCCGTACACCTTCCCCATGGTGTGCGGGTTTTTGCGACAAGGATTTTCATTTTATCCATTTCCATGGCAGGGAAAGCACTGATTCTGCGCGAATAACAGCAGGATAAGGAAATTTCCAAGAATAAAGGGGAATGAATATGACACAGAAGAAGACGCCGCGTCTGCGCACCGCCATCGCCGCGCTCGCTGCCGCAGGCCTGATCGCGGCACAGATGCCTCACGCCGCCGCCGAATCCATTCACGACAACCCGCTCTACACGGGGATGGGCATCCTGGTCGACCGCGGACAGGAGCCGTCCGCCGCCGTCCATGCGGCACCGCTCGCCCTCGTCAAGACCGCAGGGAAATGGGGCGCCGTCTCGACGACGGGTGCCGCCGTGATCGCAGCGGAGTACGATGAGATACGTCCCTATGCAGAGGGCTATCTCCTCGTGCGTCAGGGGAAGAAATGGGGCGTGCTCCGCGCGGACGGCAAGCAGGTCGTCCCCGCCGCCTATCGTCACATCGAGGAGCTGACAGAGGATCGCATCGTCGTACAGGATGCGGACAAGAAATGGGGCTGCTATGGGACGGACGGCACGCTGATCCTCCCCGTCGTCCACCGCGACATTGTCCCCTATCATAACGGCGCCGCCATCGTGCAGGGCACGGACAAGCGATGGAGCTTTTACCGTGCGGACGGCTCCCGCCTGACGGAGAAGTCGTACACGTCGGCGGGTATCTTCTCCGAGGGGCTGGCGAGCGTCATGGAGGACAAGAAGCACGTCGGCTTCATCGACAAGACGGGCGCAGAGGTGATCGCGCCGCAGTACGCCTCGGCGAGTATTTTCTCCGAGGGACTGGCCGCTGTCGAGGTCGGGGGCAAGTGGGGCTTTATCGACAGGACGGGCACGATGGTGATCGCGCCGCAGTATCGGGACATCCCCACGGGATTCAGCGAGGGGCTCGCCGCCGTGCGCGGGAAGAAGGGGCTCGCCTACATCGACAAGACGGGCACGCAGGTCTTTGCCGCGCCGTACGACAGCGCACTGCCCTTTCATGACGGGCTCGCCGAGGTGCGCCGCAAGGTAAAATCGACGAACTTTCTCGGCGCGGTGTTCACCATCGTCGCCGGCACAGCAGGCCAGTACATCTATGACCCGCTCATGCTCGACGATGAAAATGTGAAGCGCGGCTACATCGACAAGACGGGCACGATGATCGTCTCGATCAAGAACGACTACAACAGCACATTCGTTGACGGCATGGCACTCGTCAAGGTAAAGAGCCGCTGGGGCTGCGTTGACCGCACGGGGGCATATCTCGTTCCCGCAAACTACCGCATGATGCGCCGCTTCTCCGAGGACCGCGCCGCCGTGCAGGATACGGCAGAGCTGTGGGGCTACGCGGCAAAGGACGGCAGTGTTGCCATCGCGCCCACGTACAATGCCGTGCAGGACTTTCACGAGGGGCTGGCCGCCGTCGTCAAGGGCGGAAAGCCGTTCTTCATCGACAAAACGGGGCGCGTCCCCTTCCTCACGCCGAGCACAGTGACGGAGCTCGGCAGCTTCGCCGCAGGGCTTGCCCCCGCCAAGGTCGGCGACAAGTGGGGCTACATCGACCACAGCGGCAGTATGGTGATCGCACCGCAGTACGAGGACGCGGGCATGTTCTTTGGCGCTCCGGCGAAGAAATAAGGGCTCTGGCGGATTTTTAGGGAAACACTGATAAAATGAGGTCTGCCAGATTGGCGTAGATTTTTTCGTCCGAACGAGGTGGGAAACCGGACGCAGAGTGGTGCTCTGTGGAGGATTTTCCGCCGAAGTGCGGGCAAAAAAGATGCGCTGGGAAGTACTGATAAAATAAAGTCCGTCGAATTGGTGCAGATTTTTTGTCCTGTCAAGGAGACAAACCGGACGCATAGCAGAGGCTATGTGGAGGATTTGTCGACACAGACAGGGCGAAAAAGATGTACTAAGACGGCGGTGCTGAGTTTATCAGTACTTCCCTAAGATGGTTGTACCGAATTTATCAGTGCTTCCTTAGCACAGCAAATGAAAAAGCACGGCTTTATCGCTAATCCGTGCTTTTTGATTGTCTCCGTCGCCCTGCCTCACTCCAAAAGGTGTGGATCGATGATAATGCGGCGCACGCCATGCCGGCGGAACTCCTCGGCGAGCTCCTTCGTGGTGAGGCTCATCAGCGCCAGCGAGGTGGCGAGCACCATCTTTTTCATGTGGACGCTCCCATCGTAGAAAAATGACCGGCTCACCGTCCCGTCGTGCAATACGATCTGCATCTTGCCCGTATGCGAGACCGGGCTGCGCACCCAGTGATGGGTAAAGCGCACCTCACGGATCTGATCGAGCGCGTATGTCTTCTCGTGCATCCCCGGGAAGGAGTAATAGAATACGGTCAGCCGTCTGTTCTCAAAATGGAGGAATTTTTTGGTCGCCCCGCCGCTCAGCCCGCGGTACATCGACCACAGCGCTGCTCCACATGCCACCACGCCGAACAGAATCAGGACAAACATCGATGTCGTCATCTATCGCCATGCCTCCTGGGGGATCCCTGTGACCGAATTGCTTTGACCATCATGATAGCATCGACGGATTAGATTCGTCTTACGAAAAAGCACGGCCTTGCCATCTGCCGTGCTTTTTTGATGAATCCAACCGCCGCCGTTCATCGCGCCGATGGAAAAGTGATGCGTGAAGCGCTGTGGAGGATCACAGGAAAAACTGGAGAAGCCCCCCTGTGCCCTATGCAGGAAAGCGCGTCTTTTCCGCGAAATAGAACAAAATGAAACGATTGCGCCATGACAAAGGAGAACGAAATGACACGGATGAACATGACACGCCTGTGCACCGCCGTCGCCGCGCTCAGCACCGCCCTCCTCCTCAGCACGGGCATCGGACAGGCGGCAGAAAAACCGCAGGAGGAGCTGTCCTCCGCCGTCATCATGACGGACACCGCACGTACCGTATTCCAAGTACAGAAAAACGGAAAATGGGGTTCCATCACTGCCGATGGAACGGAGGTCGTCCCCCTTGTGTATGACCGCATCGTCACCTATGCAGAGGGTTATCTCATCGTCCAGAAGGGGGACGGACTGGGCATCATCCGTACCGACGGCACGCAGATCGTCCCCGCGGCCTACGTGAATATCAAACCGCCGATGGATGACATCATCGTCGTACGCGACGAGAAGGGCAATATGGTCATCCCCCCTTCGTACGATCGCGCAGAGCCATTCCACGAGGATCGCGCCGCCGTCAATATCGACAAGAAATGGGGCTTTATCGACAGGAGCGGTGCAATGGTGATCGCGCCGCAGTTTCGCAAACTAGGCCATCCGAAAGAATTTCATGAGGGGTATGCCTTGGTCATGAAAGGAAAAAAGATCACCTTCATCGACAAGGCAGGAAAGACACCGTTCAAAATGCAGTGGACCAAAGCCCGCTCCTTCTATGACGGGCTTGCCGCAGTTTCCCATTCCCGTGATACAAGTACACTGGCCGATTTGGGTTCAGCAATTACATGCGCGCTCTCTCTTGCCGCAGGAGCGCCGCTCTATGAAGATGACGGCAGCATCATCGACGATGGGGCTCGACGCGGGTATATCAATACCTCCGGCACGGAGGTTATCCCATCCACGAACGACTATACCACCATGTTCAAGGACGGCATCGCCCTCGTCAAGGTGCATGGACAATGGGGTGCCGTCGATCGAAGCGGTGCCAATATCATCCATCCGCAGTACAGCAGGATGCACTATTTTTGCGATGATCTGGCTGCTGTGTACGACGGCAGAAAGTGGGGCTACGTCGGCAGGGACGGCATCATGCACATCCCTCCTGCCTACGATGAAGCAGACGATTTCCATGAGGGGCTCACGCGCGTACGTGCGGCAGACGATGTCCTTATCATTGACAAGACCGGACAGATTGCCTTTCATCTCCCTGCGGGGCTGGAGTTCCCGTGGCATTTCTCCGCCGGAATTGCCCCGATCATAAAGGACGGCAAGTGGGGATTCATTGATCGGAGCGGCAGCATTGTCGTCTCCCCACAGTATAGTGCGGTACTGCGATACGACGTGGTGTGGATGATGGGATCGTCAATGTAATACAGCGGATAAAAGGCACGACAGGGATGCAGAAGTCTCGATCTGATCTGACTGATCCATGCTCCCCCATACACAAAACGACCTCTCACACATTCCACTGGGTGAGAGGTCGTTTTGGCAATGTTATGATGTTATAACGTATTGCTGATGTGTTCCGTGCGTTCGGCCGCCCCCTGCGGTGTCAACGATGCGAGCATTGCAGCGGCGGACTGTGCTGCACCGGGCAGATAGGTCGCCTGCTCCGCGATGAGCGCCTTGCTCGGAGTGAGACGATTGCCGTGTGTCGTTGTCTCAGAAATGAGACGCGCTCCCTTGTAGGCGCGGGTAACAACGGACCCATCCGCGAGCACACGCGTGACAATCGTATCCGGCTCGCTGTTCTCGGGGTTTTGGAGTTCCGCTTCTGCCGCGTCGCGTTCTTCCTGCAGGATACGCGCAAAAGTGTCGCCCGTATCCTCGCCGAGATGCGTGGTGCGGCGCACAGGAGTCGGTGCTGCAATACCTCGCCCGACATATATTTTATCGAATTTCATATTCTTCCCTCCTTTCGCGCTCCCTGCGAGATAGTAACCTCCTATCACTGTTATCGGAATGACGCAGATATTCTTAAGTAGATTCAGAAACTTTAGTTAAATTCTAAGGAATTGTCACGTCCATGTAACAAAACGCGTATTGTTTCACAGATGGAAAACAGAGCAGTGGGGCGGGAGAGACACAGCGACCTCCCGTCCGCATAGGATAGGAGGTCAGCTGCATGGATCAGTCGGATGATACCGCAGTGCCAATGAGTGCCGCGATGCCCTGTGCACCCTGCGCTGCGTGCGAGTCAAGCAGGGGGTTCTGCGCCGCATCCTCGTCAAGCTTCAGCTGCTCGACACGCTCGGAGATGAGTGCCTTGCCCGCCTCGGGGTTCGTCCCGGGCGTCGTCGTCTCAGAGATCAGCGTCGTTCCCTTATAGATCTGTGTGATGACTGAGCCGTCCGCGAGCACGCGCGTGACGACGGTATCGCCCTCAAGGTCCTCACGTCCATAGCTGTTGACGGGCTTGGCCTCGCGCATGTTCTGCAGCATCCGTGCAAATGTGCCGGAGGTGTCCTCCTTCGCACGGGTGCGCCGCGCAGATGATGCGGGCACTGCTCCGCCGCTGCCATAGATTTTCTCAAGTTCCACTTCAATCCCTCCCTTCTTGCATCCTGTGCTGTACGATTGTCCTTACCATTTCTATCGGAAAAAAAGTTCCCTTTCTTAACAAATCTCCTTGAATCCCCGTATGCTGTCCGATGGTATAGAATCGTGCAAAAAAGGAGCCGATGAAATGGGCGAACGGCTTTCCTTTGCCTCGGGCTATATGGAGGGAACGCACGCGGGACGTGGAGCGGCTGACTGCGGTGTTATAAAGAAAAAATCCGCTTGCATCGGAGCAGGCGGGCTGTTATAGTAAGCATAGAAAGAACCGTCCTTGACGGCATCTTTCCAAGGCTGCTTAATATTCTTTCGAATAACCGCTCACTCGGTCAAAAGCTGGGCGGTTACTTTTTTTATCGCTAAAATATAGTCTGTGGCAGCGACCAACAAGAGAATCGCACCGATTTCAGACATATCCGCTCACCCCCTTTCGGGGGAAAGACACCGCCGCGGGATTGCTCCCGCCCCGGATGTTCAAATACATGGCAACACCGTCGAATTTAAAATACAAACATATTTTCGCCCTTGGATCCATCGCGTCCAAGGGCGTTTTATATGACCGACCGCTTGAATTTCCGCACGGCGGTGCCGAAGAAGACGAGGATAAAGAGGGCGAGAAAGGCGGTCTGCTGATAGAGCGCCGTGATGCCGCCGCCCTTGAGGAAGATCATGCGCAGGATCTCGATGTAGTGTGTCATGGGGATGGCGAGGCTAAGGTACTGAAAGAATGTGGGCATCGCCTCGCGCGGGAACATGAAGCCCGAGAGGAGGATGCCCGGCAGGAGCGTTGCAATGCTCATGAGGCCTGCCTGCAGCTGGTTCTGCGCGAGCGATGCGATCATGAGCCCCATCGTGAGCGAGGCGAGCAGGAAGAGGGTCGTGAGCGCATAGAGGAGCAGGATGCTCCCGCGCAGGGGCACGCCGAAGACCGCAAGGGCGATGAGGACGCAGATCGTCGTCTGAATGTAGCCGAGGATGATGTAGGGCAGGATCTTGCCGATGAGCAGTTCCCATATATGCAGCGGCGTTACGAGGAGCTGCTCAAGCGTGCCCGCCTCGCGTTCGCGCACGATGGACATGGAGACCATGAGCACCATGGTGATCGAGAGGATGATGCCCATGAGTGCGGGCAGCATGTAGTAGGCGGTGACGGCATCGGGGTTGTACCATGCGCGGATGCGCACGTCGTAGGCAGGCGCAGCCACGGGCGCCCCGCGCACAGCGACGGGCTGCACCCGCATGCCAAGCCCCGTCAGGGCGGCGATGGCAGAGGTCGAGGCGATGGAGTCCGAGGCGTCGACAATCGCCTGAATCGGCA
This sequence comes from Centipeda felix, assembly GCF_900186465.1. Lineage (GTDB taxonomy): Bacteria > Bacillota > Negativicutes > Selenomonadales > Selenomonadaceae > Centipeda > Centipeda felix. The sequence continues at coordinate 137,300 of NZ_LT891956.1, read as the reverse complement.
CGGTGTGCCCCGCGTTTGCCTCCCGTACAAGATCGGGCGAAAAGACAATGCCGATCTTTGCATCGCCGCGCTCGATCCGCTCGTTCAGCTCATCGTAGCTCCACGCGATATAGCGCAGGTCGAAATAGCTGCTCGCCGTCATCGCAGCAAGGAAGCTGCGGCTCTCCTCGCTCCGCGACTGATCAAATACGACCGTGGACTGGTGCCGCACGTCCGTACGGATGGCAAAGCCGAACACAACGAGGTAGATGACGGGCAGGAGGAAAGTCACGCCGATCGTGATCGGGTCGCGCCGCATCTGAATGAGCTCCTTCGCGAGCAGTGCAAGAATGCGCGTCATCCCTGTGCCTCCCTCTGCCGCCGGTCGTAGTAGATAAAGACGTCCTCCATCGTGAGATCCCACGGTGCCGCGTGCAGCTGCTCCGGCAGCACAGTCTCCCGCGGAACGAGTGCACGCACCTGCCGTCCGAATACATAGACCTCATCGCAGGGCACACCCGCCGCCCGCAGCGCCGCCGCCCCCTCCTCCGCACTGTCCTGCGGCAGGATGTAGAGCCGCGCGGGCAGCTCCTCCTTGAGCGCAAACGGGGAACCGGAGGCGATCTTCTTCCCGCGCTGCAGAAAGGCAATCTCATCGCAGTGCTCCGCCTCATCCATAAAATGCGTCGTGACAAAGATCGTCGTCCGCTCCGTGCCCGCCATCTCCGAGAGCAGGTTCCAAAAGAGCCGCCGCGAGGTTGGGTCAACGGCGGAGGTCGGCTCGTCGAGCACGAGGAGCGCGGGGCGGTGGAGAATCGCGCAGCCGAGCGCGAGGCCCGTCTCTTATACACCTCTAGATGGGTATAAGAAACAGGTCGTTGTCTCAGAAATGAGACGCGCTCCCTTGTAGGCGCGGGTAACACTCTCTGCCGATCTGGCCTCGTCAACGCCGCCATGGATCAGCTCTGCGTCCATGAGGTGTTGCTCGGTGCGTGCGCTGTCTCTTATCCTCATCGAGATGTGTATAGGAGCCAGCCCGAGAGGCCGCCCGCGAGCACGTCGGCGCGGTCCGTGAGCTGCATCCGTGCAATCACCTCCGCGACGCGCGTGCGCCGCTCCTCCCGCGGCAGACCATAGAGCCCGCCGTAGAACATCATGTTTTCACGAACGGTCATATTCGCATAGAGGCTGAACCGCTGCGACATGTAGCCGAGCGCCTGCCGCGCGCGCTCCGGATGCACGGCGGTATTGCAGCCGAGCACGAATGCCGTGCCGCTCGTCGGCGGGAGGAGCCCGCAGATCATGCGGATGGCCGTGGACTTCCCCGATCCGTTCGAGCCGATGAAACCGTAGATCGCCCCGCGCGGCACGGAGAGATTCAGCCGGTCCACCGCAGTGTAGCTGCCGAATACGCGCGTGAGGTCGTGCGTCTCGATCACGGGCGCATCGTCCGCGCGCGGCTCACGTTCCATTCCGGGGCTCCAAGTCCACATCCGCGGGCATGCCGGGCTTTAGAATGCCCGCGGCATTATCCACCGCGACCTTTACACCAAAGACGAGGTTCGCGCGCTCGTTCTTCGTGATGCTCTGGCGCAGGGTAAACTCCGCCGCATCGCTGATCTCCTTGATCGTGCCGTCCAAAGGCTCCGTCTGTCCGTCGATGTAGACCTTCGCCGGATCCCCGATGCGCAGATCGCCGAGCACGTCGGTCGGCACATAGACCTTGACCCAAACGTCCTGCGGGTCGATGAGCGTTGCAATCGGCGTGCCCGCACGGACAAACTCGCCCCGTTCATAGTTCTTTGACAGGACGATGCCGTCCTTCGGCACGCGGACCGTGAGATCGCTGACTGCAGAGGCGTCGATTTCGAGGATTGCCTGCTGGCGCCGCACATCCTCCTCCGCCATGCGGATATCCTCGGGACGGCTGCCGCTCTCCGTGAGCGCCTGTTCCTGCTGTGCCGCGCGCAGGTTCGCATTCGCCGCGTCGCGCGCCTCGCGCAGGCCATCAAATGCCTGTTGGGAGATTGCTCCGCCCGCGATGAGCTCCGCGCCGCGCGCATAGTCGGCATCTGCTTTCTCTGCGGCAGCGCGTGCGGCATTCGTCCGCTCCGCCGCCGCACGAATCTCCTCCGCACGGTTGCCGCTCTGCGTCCGCTGGAGGCTCGTCTCGGCATGAGCGAGCGCCGCCTCATCGCGCAGAACTGCGGCGTCCAGATCACGCCGGCCAATGCGTGCCGCTGGATCGCCGGCACGCACCGTCATCCCCTCCTGCAGAAAGAGCTCCTCGATGCAGCCGCTCTCCTTCGTGCTGACCTCCACCCGCGTCGCCTCGACCGTCCCCGTGAGGAGCTGCGCGCGCAGCTCCTGCGCCGCGTATTCGCGATGAGCAAATACGGCGAGCAGGATAAGCGCGCCAAGGAGCAGAACGATCCGTGCCATCTTCATCTTCATGCAGCGCTCTCCTTTCCGCAAAATCATATAATCCTATACAGTATATCATTGGCGTGCGCTCAGAGGAATTGATATGTGATTAAAATGGTCTGGTGCTCCGCAGTGTCTTCAAATTTGTCTCCTGCGATTCGAATACAAACATAGTTTCACTCAAAAGAGCCTATCCGCAGACAGGCTCTCTCTTTTTATCTGAAATTACGATGTGCGCCGCGCCCTCTCGAGGTATACGAGCAGGACGGAGATGTCGGCCGGCGAGACGCCGCTGATGCGCGACGCCTGTCCGATGGAGCGCGGGCGGACGGCTGCGAGTTTCTCTGCCGCCTCGAGGCGCAGGCTGCCGATTGCCGCGTAGTCTGTATCGGCGGGGATGCGCCGTGCCTCGAGGCGCTCCATGCGCGCGATCTGCTCCTCCTGTTTCCGTATGTAGCCGTCGTAGCGCGCCATGATCTCGACCTCTTCGCGCACGTCGTCTGCGAGTGCAGGCAGATCAAAGAGCGCGGCGAGCACGCGATAGTCTCCCTCGCGCGCGAGCAGGGCAAAGAGGGTCATGGGTGTCCGCAGTGGAGGGATGCCCGCGCCTGCGAGCAGCGCCTCTGTCTCGGCGCTCGGGCTGAGCCGCCGCTCCCGCAGGAGACGGAGCGCCGCATCGATCGCGCCGCGCTTTGCCGTAAAACGCGCCCAGCGCGCATCCGAGACGAGTCCGATGCGGCGTCCGATGGGCGTCAGCCGCAGGTCGGCGTTGTCCTGCCGCAGGACGAGACGGTACTCGGCGCGGCTTGTCATCATGCGATAGGGTTCGTCCGTGCCCTTCGTCACGAGATCGTCGATAAGGACGCCGATGTAGCCGTCGCTGCGCCGCAGGATGAGCGGCTCCTCTCCCATGCAGGCACGTGCGGCGTTGATGCCCGCAACGAGGCCCTGTGCCGCCGCCTCCTCGTAGCCGCTCGTCCCGTTCGCCTGTCCCGCAGAGTAAAGCCCTGCGATCTCTTTGACCGCGAGGCTCGCCTCCAGCTGCAGCGGGTCGAGGCAGTCGTACTCGATGGCATAGCCGGGGCGCATCATGCGTGCATGGTGCATTCCCGGAATGGTGCGGAGAAACTCCTCCTGCACATCTGTTGGCAGACTGGTAGACATACCCTGTACATATATTTCATTGGTATGCAGTCCCTCCGGCTCAAGAAAGAGCTGATGCCGCTCCTTGTCGGGGAAACGCGCGATCTTCGTCTCGATCGAGGGGCAGTAGCGCGGACCGATGCCCTCGATGACGCCGTTCGCCATCGGCGCACGGTGCAGATTTGCACGGATGACGGCATGGGTCGCCTCGTTCGTGTAGGTGAGCCAGCACGGTGTCTGCTCCGCGGGCATCTCCTCGGTCAAAAAGGAGAATGCCGGCGCAGCGGGGTCGCCCTCCTGCATGGAGGTCTTTGCAAAGTCGATGCTCCGCCGATCAACGCGCGCGGGCGTGCCTGTCTTGAACCGCATGAGGCGAAGCCCTGCCGCGCGCAGGGAGTCCGAGAGCGCCATCGCCGGGCGCTGCCCGTTCGGGCCGCCGTCATAGATCGTCTCTCCGAGGATGATGCGCCCGCGCAGATACGTTCCCGTCGCGAGGATGACGGCGTGTGCCGTCAGGCGTTCCCCCGTCTCGCAGACGACGCCGGTCACACGCTTTTCTCCCGTACTCTCCTCCGTGATGAGCTCCGTTACGAGCAGCTGGCGCACGTCGAGGTTTTCCGTGTTCTCGAGCGTCTCCTTCATGATGCGCTGATAGAGGAACTTGTCCGCCTGCATGCGCAGGGCATGGACGGCAGGTCCCTTGCCCGTGTTCAGCAGGCGCCGCTGGATGCTCGCATGGTCCGCCGCGAGCCCCATCTCACCGCCGAGCGCGTCAATCTCGCGGACGAGGTGGCTCTTGCCGGGGCCGCCGACGGATGGATTGCACGGCATCATGGCGATGTTGTCCAGCGACAGTGTGACGATGAGTGTACGCTGTCCCATACGTGCCGCTGCAAGTGCCGCCTCGACGCCCGCATGGCCTGCGCCGATGACGATGATGTCGTAGTTTGTACTGCTGTTCACGTATATATTTTCCCCTATTTTTATAACATAAATCTGATTTTATTCGTGTTATGTTTACTTCCCGATGCAGAACTCGCTGAAGATGCGGTCGATCAGGTCGGTATCGACGGTCTCGCCGAGGATCTCGCCGAGCGCATCGTAGGCGGCGCGCAGGTCGATGGAGACGAAGTCCGTCCCAAGACCTGCGGCGAGGGTCTCTGCCGCCGCCGCGAGATGCGCCTCCGCGCGGCGCAGTGCCTCGATCTCGCGCTCCTTGTTTGGGAGCGCCCCATCGCTGAGGTCGCCCTCCCGCCGAACGATGTGCGCGGCGATCTCCTCCCGCAGGGCATCAAGCCCCGTGCCCTCCTGCGCCGAGATGCGGAGGACGGGCGCAGCGACGGCGGCAAAGTCCGCCGCACTCAGTACGGAGGGGCGATCCTCCTTGCTGCAGAGAATGATGGTATCTGCCGCTGCTGCCGAAAGACGCGCAAGGAGCGCGTGATCCTCCGCGGTCAGCGGCTCTGACGCGTCAAAGACGGCAAGGATCAGCTCTGCATCCATGAGGTGTTGCTCGGTGCGTGCGACGCCGATCTGCTCGACGGCGTCCTCTGCCGCGCGCAGTCCTGCCGTATCGAGAAGCCGCAGGGGGATGCCCGCCACATTGATCTCCTCCTCGATGACGTCACGCGTCGTGCCCGGCACATCGGTAACAATGGCGCGCTCCATGCCGAGGAGGGCGTTGAGGAGGCTCGATTTTCCGACGTTCGGCCGCCCGACGATGACGGTCTTGACCCCGTCGCGCAGGATGCGCCCCGTATCCGCACCCGCGAGCAGGCGGCGGACGGCGGCAGAGGCGGCGTCGATCTCCGCCGCAAGGTGTTCGGCGGAGGCCGCGGGAATGTCGTCCTCAGGGAAGTCGATCCCTGCCTCGATGTGCGCGACGGCACCGAGGATCTGCGTGCGGATGTCCGTCACTGCATGGGAGAATGCACCTGCGAGCCGCTCCCGTGCGGCATGCGCGGCGCGTGTGCTCTTTGCCGCGATCAGCTCCATGACGCTCTCGGCGCGCGCGAGGTCAAGCCGCCCATGGAGAAAGGCGCGCTTCGTGAACTCTCCCGCCTCTGCGGGACGCGCGCCCGCCTCCCATGTCCTGAGGAGCACCTCGCGCAGGACGACCGCGCCGCCGTGACACTGCAGCTCTGCCGTATCCTCGCCCGTATAGGAGTGCGGCGCACGCATATAGAGGAGGATGCACTCGTCGATCACCGTGCCGTCCGCCGCCGTGATATGACCGTAGCGCGCGGTATAGGGCGCCATGTCGCCGAGCGTGCCGCCCGCCGCAGGCCGAAAGACGCGCTGCGCAACGCCGAGCGCATCCCCCCCGCTCACGCGGATGATGCCGATGCCGCCCGCGCCGTGCGGGGTTGCGATCTGGCTGATGGTATCCTCAGTCATGGCGCGCGTCCTTTCTGTCGTTGTTTGGTGCACTGTGCAAAAAAAGGCTGCTGCACGAAGGTTCCCTCCGTATAACAACCCTATAAGTATCTGCATCAAAATTCTACATCAAAACATTACGACGGCATACTCCACGCAAACACCTCGTTGCACAAGCGGGCGTGCGCGTGTACGCTTATGATCAGCGATTCCCTAGGAGCATTGCCGTCCCCATTTCTCAGTGGAGCGAGGCAGTCACTGTTCGTACGCCTCATAGCCGTCCTCGCTGCGTCCGTAGCGGCGGCGCTTCGGGACGATGACGACGTAGCGGCGCGGGTTGTCGCCCGCGCTGTAGGTCGTGACACGGCGATTGTCCTGCAGTGCCATGTGGATGATCTTGCGCTCGTGGCGGCTCATCGGCTCGAGGTGGATCTCCTCGCCGATGCGGCACGCCTTGTCCGCGAGATGTCCCGCGAGGCGGATGAGCGTCTCCTCGCGGCGGGCGCGGTAGTCCTCCACGTCGAGGATGATGCGCGCAAAGCCCGTCTCCGGGATTTTGTTCACGACGAGGTTCGTGAGGTACTGGAGCGCGTCGAGCGTCGCACCATGCTTGCCGATGAGGATGCCGAGGTTCTCCCCGTGCATGTTGAAGATCGTGCCCGTGGGCGTATCCGCGCGGTTCAGTGTGACGGAGAGTCCCATCGCGGCAAAGATCTTGCCGAGGAAGCCCTCTGCTGCCGCCGCCATCTCATCGGTGAGCGGGAGGAGCGGTACGTCACTGCGCTCGCGGCGCGGGCGCGGCGGATAGCCGCCCTCACGCTCGCGCGGCCCCTCGTAGCGCGGACGCGCATTGCCGTAGCCGCGCGGCGCGTCGTCCCGTGCAGGACGCTCTCGCCG
>NZ_LT891956.1:48563-130353 GCF_900186465.1 Centipeda felix | reverse complement strand
GTCGTCCCGTGCAGGACGCTCTCGCCGCGGGGCAGGTTCGCGCCGCTCGGTCTCCATGCGCGATCCATCGCCTGCCGCAGCGCGGCGTGCGGAGGAGCGCAGATCAGTGTGGTAGCGCTTGGCGCGCGGGTCGAAGCCGTCGTCCTCGCTGCGCGCGGGCACACTCTCCTCGCGCGGTGCAGCGGTGATGGTCGGCGGCGGCGGGGTCGGGATCTCCTGATGATGCGGACGGATGATGGGACGCGTCGTGACGCGGATGCGCGCCTCGCGTTTGCCCCAGAGCCCGAGGAAGCCGCCTGACGGCTCCTGAATCACCTCGTAGGTGACCTCCTCGCGGCCGCAGCCGAGTTTTTCCAGTGCTGCTGCGAGGGCATCCTCGACGGTCTTGCCTGTCGTCTCGATGATCTCCGCCATTACGCCGCCCCCTTTGCCGTCTTGTCCTCACCGCGGTACATCCACCACTGCTGGGCGATCTGGACTACGTTCATCGTGACCCAGTAGAGGACGAGTCCCGATGGGAAGGTGAGGCTGATCCAGCCGATGAAGAGCGGCATGACGGTCATCATGATCTTCATCTGACCCGTCATCTCACTGGAGGTCATTTTCTGCTGGAGGAAGGTCGTCGCCGCCGAGAGGACGGGGAGGATGTAGTAGGGATCCGGCTCGCTCATGCTCGGCAGCCAGAAGAACGACGCCGCCTCCGCGCTCGGGAAGGTAAAGTTAAAGAGCGCGTAGTACATGCCCATGAGGATCGGCATCTGTACGAGGAGCGGCAGACAGCCGGCGAGCGGGTTGACGCCCGCCTCGCGGAAGAGCTCGCCCGTCTTCTGCTGGAGCATCTGCGGGTCGTGCTTGTATTTTTCTTGGATTTTCTTCATCTTCGGCTGGATGTCCTGCATCGCCTTCATGGATTTGACCTGCTTGACGGTGAGCGGGTAGGTCACGAGCTTGATGAGGATGGTGAGCAGGATGATGGGAAAGCCGTAGCTCTCAAGGCCGGCGGCACTGGTAACGGAGTAGAATGCGCCGAGGATCGTCTGCAATATATGGATGATGGGCGCAAACAGATTGCTGAAAAATTCGATCAAGGATAGTTCCTCCTACGATTTGGGACGTTTGGTAGTCGAAGTCGTCTGTATTTCGGATGTTCGGAATCGTTTCGTTACGGTACGGGGTCATAGCCGCCCCGATGAAAGGGGTGACAGCGCAGGATGCGCCGCAGTGCCATCCACCCGCCGCGCCATGCGCCGTAGCGCGTGACCGCCTCCAAGGCATACGCTGAGCAGGTCGGGTAGTAGCGGCAATGCGGCAGAAAGAGCGGCGAAATCGCCGCGCGATAAAAGCGGATGAGGAAGAGCAGCAGGCGTTTCATCCGTGCTCCCTCCGATGTTTTTCCGATGCGCCGTCAGCAAAGATCCCCGCACGGCGGATGAGGCGGCGCAGGTCCTCGGCGGCGTCCTGCATCTTGCCGTCCGCGAGTCCCGCGCGCCCGATGAGGAGGATCCCCACATCGCCGCGCAGCTCATGCTGCAGACAGCGGTACGCCTCGCGCAGGAGGCGCTTCGTGCGGCTGCGCACGGCGGCACAGCCCAGTTTTTTCCCGGCGGCAAAGCCGACCTTTCCCGCGACACGCGGGTCGCGCAGGACATAGAGGATCATGCTCCGCCCCGCGACCGAGCGCCCCTTTTGATAGACGCACTGAAAGTCGCTGCGGCGCTTGATCATCCTGCTGCGCGGCAGTGTATATCTTTTCTGTTCCATATTCGTAAAAAAGAGGCCACCTGCGGTGACCTCCTGCCCAAAGTCCAGCGATATTACGCCGAAAGTTTCTTTCTTCCGCGCTGACGCCTTCTCTTGAGTACGAGGCGGCCGCCTTTCGTCTTCATGCGCTCACGGAATCCATGCGTCTTTTTTCTCCAATGATTGTTCGGCTGAAATGTTCTCTTCACCTCTCGTCACCTCCTTTTCTGCTGCAACGCGCGGCACATACCGCCGCGCAGGTAGTCTCGCGTGTGAATCAGGTCACATTATAGACGAAAAAACGCGCGTATGTCAAGGCACACGGGCATGATTTCGCCTTTTTTTTGGTGGATAAGACCAAAGCACCTGTTGATAAGTCCGCTTTTTTTTGATAAAATATCTCTTGGTTCATTGTGGAAAACCTGTGAAAACATCGTGCATAATTTTCGATCTTCACGGATTACCTAGCGTTTCACATCGGAAGAGTTATCCACAAGTGTGAATAACTCTGTTGATAACAAATTTTTACGAAGGGACAAAATTGTATGTCCGAAGAAAAGAACCTCGCCGACCTGTGGCAAAAAGTGCTGGATAAGACCAGCGGAATCATTCACGAAGACGCAGTAAAGAAGTGGATTTTGCCCATTGTGCCCGTTTCACTCAACGATAAGGAACTGCTGCTTGCCGTTGGCGAAGATATCCAGAAGCAATACGTAGAATCACGTCTGGGTGCACTGTTCGGTGATGTCATACAAAAGGCGCTCGGTGCCGACTATACGTTCCGGATCATTATTGATCCGGCGGCAGCATCCCAGAAAGAGCCGCCTGCGGTGAAGGAAATCCCGGTGGAACCCGCCATGGCAGAGGAGGCAGCCGCCGGGCATATCGCCGCGGACGAGCAGGCGACATACCCCACGCAGGGCAGTCTCCCGCTCACGCCGCCCGAGACGCATACGCCTGCACCGGACGACGCGACGACGCTCAACCCGAAGTATACCTTTGAGGCGTTCGTCATGGGACGCTCCAACCAGTTCTCGTACTCGATGGCAAAGGCGGTTGCGGATGCGCCTGGTCTCCCCTCACACAACCCGCTCTTCATTTACGGCGGCGTGGGGCTCGGCAAGACCCATCTGATGCACGCAGTCGGCCACAAGATTCTCGCGGATCACCCCGAGAAGCGCGTCCTTTACATTGCGAGCACGGATTTCACGAATGAATTTATCCGCTCCATTCGTGAGAAGAATATGGACGCATTCCGCGAGAAATACTACCATATCGACGTGCTGCTGATCGACGATATCCAGTTCTTCACGGGGCAGGAGCAGACGCAGACGGAGTTTTTCCAGACATTCAACAAGCTGCGCGACAACGGCAGCCAGATCATCCTGACCTCGGATCGCCAGCCGCAGGATGTCAAGGGGCTCGAGGATCGCCTGATCTCGCGCTTCGCGGGCGGCGTGGTCGTGGATATCCAGCCGCCGGAGTTCGAGACACGCGTCGCGATCCTCCAGAAAAAGGCACAGAGCGAGGACGTCGATATCCCCGCCGATGTGGTGACCTATATCGCGAGCCGCGTGGACAGCAACATCCGCGAGCTCGAGGGTGCCCTCACGCGCCTCATCAAATACGCCTCCATGATGCGTATGCCGATCAACGAGACGACCTGCGTCGCCGCGCTCGGCAACTATCTGCGCGGGGAGAAGGGGCGCCGCATCACGATGGAGATGATCGAGCGCATCGTCTGCACACATTTCAAAGTGACGAGCGAGGACATCCGCTCCACGAAGCGCAGCAACGACATCGCCTATCCGCGCCAGATCGCCATGTATCTCTGTCACGAGATGACGGAGGTATCGTGGCCGACGATCGGCGGCTTCTTTAACCGCGACCACTCGACGGTCATCCACGCGCACAAGAAGATCCAGAGTCTCACAGAGAGCGATCCCGCGACCGATGCACTCATCAAGTCGCTCTCCATCCAGATCCGCGGGATTTAAGGAATCGCTGATCCGTCGCACCGAATTGATCCGTACTTCCTTCACCGCATCAACCGTACGTCCCCCTGTGGACAACACTGTGCAGGAGACGTCTCATGACATGTGGACGTACTGTGGAAAAATGACTCATCCACTACCGATCTGTGTAACCTGTGGATAAGTCAGGCATAACTCGGCCTCAATTATCCACAGGCGCAGGCGCGTCAAAACTGGAGATTTTCCCATTTTCCACATATCCACAGCGCCTACTACTACCGTTACTATATTTATATATATCACGTGGCAATCGAAAACCACACGCCGCACAGAAAGCGAAAGGACTCATCATGAACATCACCCTGCCCAAGAGCGACCTGATCGCCGCGCTGCAGATCGTCAGCAAAGGGCTCTCGACCAAGCCGCAGACCCCGATTCTCTCCGGTGTCTATATGAACGCCAGAGAAGGACAGCTCGAACTCCAGACCACAAACTATGAGCTGGGATTTATCGTCACCATTCCCGCCGAAATTCATGGAACCGGCACCGCCGTTCTCCCCGGAAAGTATCTCACAGAGTTCGCACGCAAACTGCCCGCTGAGGAGGTCTCGATCAACACGGAGAGCTCCGACGGGCTCGCCGAGATCCGCTCGGGTACGGTACGATTCACCCTGCGCACGATGGAGGCCACGGACTTTCCTGTACTTCAACGTATGGACGGGACGCTGCAATTTTCCATCAAAGATCGTGTCCTTGCACGTCTTGTCAAGAAATCTGCTTTTGCCTGTCTCAAGGAGGAGCAGCGCGACCGGCGTCCGATCTTCACGGGCTGCCAGCTCGAGGTCGAGGGACGCGAGGTCACGTTCGCTGCGACGAACGTTCATCGTCTCGCGGTCAAGAGCGAGCAGCTGGAGGAGGAGGCCGGTCAGATCCGCGTCATCATCCCCGCACGCTTTTTAGAGGAAGTAACACGGACAATGAACAGCGATGTGCCGTCTGATGTCCATGTGTCGTGCTCCTATAATCAGATCAGTGTCTCGTTCGACAACATCTATATGACCTCGCGGCTCATTGAGGGCGCATTCCCCGACTATCGCCGCGTCATTCCGCAGGATGCGAATATCCGCACGAAGGTGACGCTCGATGTCGCGGCATTTTCGGCCGCCGTCGATCGCGCCTCACTCATTGCGCGTACGGATCAGTACAATATCGTCAAGCTGCGCTTTGCGGACGGGATGATGTGCATCTCCTCGAACAGCCCCGAGATCGGTGAGGCGGAGGAGACGATCGCGGCGCAGGTCGAGGGCGATGATGTGACGATCGCGTTCAACGCCTCCTATCTGATGGATGCGATGAAGTCGCTTGACAGCGATACGTGTATCCTCTCCCTACAGGGCTCAAACGAGCAGGGGGTCAACCTCTCGCCGATCACGATCCGCGAGGAGGCCGATCCGAACTATATCTATGTGGTAACGCCTGTGAGGACGCACTGACGTGATGGATATCGCGATTCATACCGATACGATCCAGCTGGATCAGTTTCTGAAACTGGCGGGGGCCGTGGCGAGCGGCGGCGAGGTCAAGGCGCTCCTCGCGGAGGGCATGATCCTGCGCAACGATGTGCCGGAGACGGCACGGCGGCGCAAGCTCGTCCCGGGTGATGTCATTACGATTGATGGCAGTAATACATACCGCGTCGTGCGCGTGTAACGATGCAGATCACAGAGCTGACGCTGCGCAGCTATCGCAGCTATGAGACGCTGCACCTCGCGTTCGATCCCGGGGTGCAGATCTTTCTCGGCGCGAATGCACAGGGCAAGACGAATATCATCGAGGCGCTCTACTACGCCGCCTTTGGACGCTCCCATCGCACATCGAGCGATGCGGAGCTCATTCGCGCGGGGGCAGACGGTGCACACATCGGTCTTTTGTTTCGGCGGCACGATGTGCCGGGCGAGCTCTCCTTTACCTTTGCCCGTGGGGCGCGGCGGCGCATTACCTACGCAGGAGAGAGTCTGCGCCAGCGCGACCTCGTCGGTCTCCTGCCGATGGTGCTCTTTTCCCCCGAGGATCTCTTTCTCGTCAAGGGGGCGCCGGCGCTCCGCCGTCGCTATCTCGATGCGGAGCTATCGCAGGCGAGTCCCGCCTACTACGGCGAGCTCCTGCGCTATACGCGCATCCTAAAGCAGCGCAACGCCGTGCTGAAGGATATCCGCGAGCGTCTCGCCGCGCCGGACGATCTCTTGCCGTGGGATGCGCAGCTCGCAAGGAGTGCCGCCTACATCGTGACGCGTCGTATCGCGGCAGTCGCTCAGCTCGGTGCGCTCTCCGCGCGCGTGCAGGCGGTGCTCGCGGCGGGCGAGGAGCTGACGCTCGCCTATGAGATCGCAGGCGCGGGGGCGGAGGACTTTGCCGAAGACGACATGACAGAGTCACTCCATCTATGGTATAATAAGATGCTATGCGAGGGGCGTGCGCGAGATATTGCGCGGGCGGCGACGGGCGTCGGCCCGCATCTCGATGATCTCGTCCTGCGCGTCGGCGGCATGAGCCTCAGGAGCTATGGCTCGCAGGGGCAGCAGCGTACGGGCGCGCTCGCGCTGAAGCTCGCGGAACTCTTTTACCTGCAGGAGAATATCGGCGAGGCGCCGATCCTCCTCCTCGATGATGTGATGAGCGAGCTCGATGCCGACCGCCGCCGCGCCCTCCTCGACTTTATCCGCCACGAGCACATCCAGACCTTTATCACGGCGACCGATGCGGCGTATTTCCCCGCAGAGCGCATGGGGACGTATCGGTATGTGGAGGCGGGGACAGTGCGGGAGAATTAAGGATTCGCATAGATTTTCCGTTGATGTGTGGAGAAGATGCGTCAATGTCATGCAGCGGAATGTATCCATGTTGCCTTAGCCTCCCCCGTACGATACGGGGGAGGGGGACCGCGCAAGCGGTGGAGGGGGCGCCATGGACGTATGGGATACCCAATCCGATGTATTGATGCGGGATTGACACAAAGGAGGAAGAGACGTGCGTACAACACTTGGCACGGCGGGCGCGGGCGACGATGTGCGCGCCGCGATTCGTCGCCTCGGTCCTTCCTTTGAGCGCGACTACATCACGCACACGACCCTCTCCCACTGGGCGGACATCATGGGGGAGATGGTCGCACGCCGCGTGCGTGCCGTTGCGGTGCGCGACAAGAAGCTATTTCTCTATGCGCCCGATGCGGTCTGGAAGAACGAGATGCGCATGAGTGCGCCCGAGATCGTCCAGCGGGTCAACAACTATGCGGGCGGACGCATGGTGACGGAGATCGCCTTTGCACGGACGATGCGCCCCGCTCTGCAGATGCCGGACGATGCCGCAGCGGAGACGCCTGCCGCCTATCGGCGTGTGCTCGCACAGACGGGACTGTCGGACGCCGAGATCGCACGCGGGGCGTCGCTCGCCGCCCGAATTGAGGACAGCGACCTGCGCACGCACATCGAGCGCGCCTATCTGACGACGCGCAAGGCACGCCATCTAAAGGAAGCGTGCGGACTCACCCCGTGCCCCGTCTGTGGGCGGCTCGTCCGCGGCGTCTGTATGGACTGTCGCCGCAGCGAGGCGCGCAGAGTGCGGCGCGAGGTGCGTGCCATCCTGCGGCGTGAGCCGTGGGCAAAGCTCGCGGACATCACGCGGCGCATCCCCGCGGCGGATGCACTCATGGTCGGCAGTGAGCGCGCCGACCTCATCCGCTGCATCGCAGGCCGCACGGAGTACACGGCGCAGGACAGCGAGAATGCGCGTCTCCTCACCATGCTGCACCGCGGCCTGCCGCCCGGAGAGGTCACATCGAAGAAGATACAGAGCACCTTCTGGGAACTGCGCAACGAGCTCATCACCACACGTGAGTTCTGGGAAGAGATGAAAAAACGCAAGGCGAAGAAATCGTAGGGGGTGACACCCATGATTCTCAGTATTGATGAAATCCGTGATAAAATCCGCCCCATCTGCGAGAAATACAAAATTGAAAAGGTATGGCTCTTCGGCTCCTATGCACGCGGCGAGGCACGTGAGGACAGCGATGTGGACTTTCATATGGAAGTTCCTAAGGGGATAGGGCTGTTTGGGCTCGGTGGTATTTATGCAGACCTCGAAGAAGCCCTGGGCAAAGAAATTGATCTGATTACGAGACTCCCGGAGGAGAATAAAATCTTCAAGAAATACGTCGAAAGGGAGGAGATACTTCTTTATGATCGTCAGCGAGAAGGATGCGCAGATCCTGCAAATTATCGTAAAGCATTGTGATGAGATTATCGAAATTTCTCGTCTCTTTGGAAAATCAAAAAAGGAATTCATAGAAAACTATGCATATCATAGTTCTTGCTCTATGCTGATTCAGACCATCGGAGAGGTTGTAAAAAAAATCTCGTCAGATTTTCTTGAGAAAGTTCCTGAAATTCCATGGAAAGATATTAAGAAAATGAGGAACTTGTTCGCGCATGATTACGACCATAGCCTTGATTTTGAAATTGTTTGGGATACGATTGAACAGAATATCCCAATTCTTAGGGAGGTTTGCGCCCATATCCTGAAAGAAAATAACTATGAGATCATTCGCGTAAAATCTCTGAAATTCCCTAGGGAATCGCTGATAAAATGAAGTCTGCCAGATTGGCGTAGATTTTTTGTCCGAACAAGGTGGAAAACCGGACGCATAGCAAAGGCTATGTGGAGGATTTTCCGCCGAAGTGCGGGCGAAAAAGATGCGTCAAGATGGTAGTGCTGAATTTATCAGTGCTTCCCTAAATAAGAAGTTCAATACCCCCAAGGAGGACATAATGGCAAAGAAAAATAACCCAAATGAAACGACGGACGAGCAGGCGGAGATCCGTCCGCTGACCCCCGAGGAGGCAAAGGAAGCCGCTGAGATGGCAGATGCGCCCGATCTTACGGGTATCGCGATCTCGGAGGAGGAGATGGGCGATGAGGTGACCGCCGTCGACGCCGACTACGGCGCGGGACAGATCCAAGTCCTCGAAGGACTGGAGGCGGTACGCAAGCGTCCCGGTATGTACATCGGCTCGACCTCCGAGCGCGGCCTGCATCACCTCGTCTATGAGGTCGTGGACAACTCCATCGACGAGGCGCTCGCGGGTTACTGCGACACGGTCGGCGTCACGATACACAAGGACAACAGCATCACCGTCACGGACAACGGACGCGGCATCCCCGTCGATATGCACGAGAGCGGCATGCCCGCCGTCGAGGTCGTTCTGACCGTCCTCCATGCGGGCGGCAAATTCGGCGGCGACGGCTACAAGGTCTCCGGCGGTCTGCACGGCGTCGGCGTCTCCGTCGTCAACGCCCTCTCCACGGAGATGGACGTCGAGGTGCGCCGCGACGGGAAAATCTTTGCGATCTCCTTTTCGCGCGGCGTCACCACGACGAAGCTGCACGAGATCGGCACATCTGATACAACGGGCACGCGCGTCCACTTCGTCCCCGACCCCGAGATCTTCACCGTCACGACCTACAGCTTTGACACGCTGAAGCATCGCCTGCGCGAGCTCGCCTTCCTCAACCACGGCATCACGATCACGCTCACCGACGAGCGCGGCGCCGAAGTGCGCAGCGAGACCTTCCACTTTGACGGCGGCATCCGCTCCTTCGTCTCCCACCTCAACCGCAAAAAGGAAACGATCAACGAGGAGCCGATCTACTTCAACGGCGTGAAGGACGACACCGTCGTTGAGATCGCCATGCAGTACAACGACAGCTATCAGGAAAATATCTACAGCTTTGTCAATAACATCAACACCGAGGAGGGCGGCACGCATCTCGCGGGCTTCAAGATCGCCCTCACGCGCGCGGCGAACGACTTTGCGCGCCGCCTGAACGTGCTGAAGGACAAGGACGGCAACCTCTCGGGCGAGGACGTGCGCGAGGGACTGACCGCCGTCATCAGCCTCAAGGTGCGCGAGCCGCAGTTCGAGGGGCAGACCAAGACGAAACTCGGCAACTCCGAGGTGCGCGGCATCGTGGACTCCATCGTCACCGAGGGACTGACGGAGTACTTCGAGGAGAACCCCGCCGTCACGAAAAAGGTGCTCGACAAGGCACTCATGGCGTCGCGCGCCCGCGAGGCGGCACGCAAGGCACGTGAGCTGACGCGCCGCAAGAACGCGCTTGAGGTCTCCAGCCTCCCCGGCAAGCTCGCGGACTGCTCCGTCAAGGATCCCGATCAATGCGAAATCTACATCGTCGAGGGCGACTCGGCAGGCGGCTCGGCAAAGCAGGGACGCGACCGCCGTTTCCAGGCGATCCTGCCCCTGCGCGGCAAGATCCTCAACGTGGAGAAGGCACGCCTCGACAAGATCTTTGCCAATGCCGAGATCCGCACGATGATCACGGCGTTCGGCACGGGCATCGGCGAGGAGTTTGACCTTGCGAAGCGCCGCTACAGCAAGATCATCATCATGACCGATGCAGACGTGGACGGCGCGCATATCCGCACGCTGCTCCTCACGTTCTTCTACCGCTACATGAAGCCGCTCGTCGACCACGGGCACGTCTACATCGCGCAGCCGCCGCTCTATCAGATCCGCAAGGACAAGAAGCATTTCTACACCTACTCCGACGATGAGCAGGCGAAGAAACTCGACGAGATCGGACGCGACGGCGTGACCATCCAGCGCTACAAGGGACTCGGCGAGATGAACCCCGAGCAGCTCTGGGAGACGACCATGAACCCCGAGGGGCGCACCATGCTGCAGGTCGGCGCAGAGGACGCCGAGGCGGCAGACGAGCTCTTCACCATCCTTATGGGCGACAAGGTCGAGCCGCGCCGCCAGTTCATCGAGGAGAACGCAAAACTCGTACGAAATCTGGATATTTGAGTTAGAAATCGATATGAAAAAAATCCCCTTGACGCCATGTGTGTCAAGGGGATTTTGTTGTCATACGTATGTTCCTGTGCTATACTAAACGCAAGCACTGTCGAAAGGGCGGTCGAATCTTGCCCCCGGAAAGGGGGCGATTGGTATGGGAACCTACGAATTCTTTACATTTCTCGTTGTGTTCACCGTGCTGATTATATCGGTGAAACGATAAAAGAGAAAACCCCGCCTTGCGTCTACCAAACCCTGGCGGGGAAATCTCGCTCATTATGGGGGCGACCGCTAGGCAGTGCCCTTTTATATCTCTATTCTATCATCTGCACATAACGCCGTCAAGGATTTCCATGCGTTGTATTCTTTTGATGTATTTTATGATCTATATGGAGGAACTACGATGAAGCAATTTCTCGACCAACTCGCTGTGCCGCGCGGGGACTGGACGGCGCTCTTTTCGGCCTGCCTCGGCAAGATGATCAGCGTTCAGCAAGCCTGTGCTGAGTACGTGGTGAAAAACGAGGACTGGAACGTCGATTTTGCGCGCGGCGTGATCAGCTTCGGCACGCGCGAATACCCGCTCCAGTTTATCGGCAGCGAGTCTGCATCGAGCGGCACATGGCTCTGGGGCTGGGAGAACATCAATGATTTCCCCGAAAAGATCATCCGCCTCGCGCGTGAGACGAGGGAGTTCGGTGAAGCGCAGCAGATCGAGGCACTGACGACGGACGAATTCGAACTGAACGATACCTATAACGGGCACAACCTCTCCATCGTTGCCTGCGGACTGGCGGACGGGTACGCCTACTATCGCTGTCCGCATGACGGCGGCGCATTCTTCGTCGGCCTGTCGGATGTGCCGGATGCGGTCTTTGATCCCGTTGATTTTCCGCGCTTTATTTCGACGGTATCGCAGTGCATCCAGCAGTTTGATGTGGATCACCGCATCCTGGTCGAGGGATTCCTGCGGTGGAATCAGACGCCGTACGAGCGGCACGGGTCACGCATCACGGCACATTTTACGCAGGATCTCATCATCGCCTTTGAGGATGTGGATGGAGCGCAGCGCATCTCCACCATGCGGAGCATCTGACTCCGATCAGAAATCCCCTTGATGCAGCATAGCATCAGGGGGATTTATTTATGCCATATACGTGTTTCTGTGATCGTGTAGTTTTCTCAAAAGAAGATATTGTATCTATTGAAATTCTATTTTGTCTGTGGTATTTCTAGGGAATCGCTGATAGAATGAGGTATGCCAGATTGGCGTAGATTTTTTGTCCGATTGAGGCAGCAAACCGGACGCATAGCGAGGGCTATGTGGAGGATTTGCTAACGAAAAGCGGGCGAAAAAGATGCGTCAAGATGGTCGTGCCGAATTTATCAGTGCTTCCTTTACATTTCTCGTTGTGTTCACCGTATTGATCATGTCGGTTAAACGATAAAAGAGAAAACCCGCCTCATGCATCCAAACTGTAGGCGGGGTTCTCTGCCAAAAATGAGGGGCAGCCGTCTATCGGCAGTGCCCTTTTGTATCTCTATACTAACATCTGTGCGCCGCATCGTTAAGATTGCTGTGCGATTTTTGCATACGAAAACGGCTCTGTGTGACCGAAAGGACACGCAGAGCCGTTTTGCTGTCAATGCCGCACGCAGCATTGTGTGTGTCGAGACGTCATCTCTTGTGGAAACCATGAGGTTCGTGATCTTCCGTTTCAATGCCGCACGCAGCATTGTGTGTGTCGAGACTTGTCGAGGAAATCGACGGCGTTCCAATTTCCGAGTTTCAATGCCGCACGCAGCATTGTGTGTGTTGGGACGCATTGCCGCGATTGTTGCAGCAGGATGGTGGCGTTTCAATGCCGCACGCAGCATTGTGTGTGTTGGGACGCATTGCCGCGATTGTTGCAGCAGGATGGTGGCGTTTCAATGCCGCACGCAGCATTGTGTGTGTTGGGACCGATATTCAAGTATGTTCACACCATCGGGGTGAGGTTTCAATGCCGCACGCAGCATTGTGTGTGTTGGGACCGATATTCAAGTATGTTCACACCATCGGGGTGAGGTTTCAATGCCGCACGCAGCATTGTGTGTGTTGGGACTCTTATGAACACCACCTATTTTGCCAGCCTCCGTTGTTTCAATGCCGCACGCAGCATTGTGTGTGTTGGGACGCGAATTTTCAGTGGCGAACACACTTTTGCTTATAGTTTCAATGCCGCACGCAGCATTGTGTGTGTTGGGACACTGTGTCCCGCAGCCCTTGTCCCGCGCGGGCTGAGAAGGCATTTTAGAAAGACGCGCTTTTTTGCGCCGTTTTTGGCGTCTGCGGATGAACTCTGCCCCGAAAAGTGGGGGATCCATCGGCGCTGTCCCTTGTGCGGTGCGGGCTGCACCGTTTTGGAAAGACGAAACGGCGGAATGCGGCTTTGCGCCCGTGCCGGAGCACTTTCCATTTCCTTCTCTTCTTATCTTAAGATAGCACACGCTTCGTTCTTTTTCAATGACGTTTTTGCGTCGATGCAGAGAGGTCGGTAAAAAATATATTGTACCTATTAAAATTCTATTTTATCTGTGTTATATTGCTGGTGTAATCAAAGAAATTACAAAATATAAATCAAATAGAGGAATTTATGATGAAAATTGCAGTTGTGGCATCCAATGGAAAGGCGAGCCGTGCGATTATTGAGGAGCTTGTGGCACGCGGACATGAGGTTACGGCGTTTGCACGTCATGAGAATCAGAGTGCGGCGAGGCATTTTGTGCAGAAGGACATTCTGGATCTGACGAAGGGGGATCTTGTGGGCTTTGATGCTGTCGTGGACGGGTTCGGTGCATTTACGCCGGAGACACTGCCGCTGCACACAAAGACGAGCCAGCATCTCGCCGATCTCGTTGCGGGGACGAATACGTGTCTCTACATCGTCGGCGGTGCAGGAAGTCTCTATGTCGATGCATCGCATAGGGTGCAGCTCCTGGATACGCCGGAGTTCCCGGCGGCGTTCTACGCAGTCGCCAAGGCACAGACCGAGGAACTGGCTGCCCTTCGTGCGCGCAAGGATGCAAAGTGGGTTTATGTCAGCCCGGCGGCAGAATGCTCCTCGCTGAGATGCCGGAGTATCGCGCGCAGGCGGCGGAGATCGGTGTGTCGGGAGAGCAGCAGCGGCGGCTTCTGCGCGCGCTGATGAATGTGCGTCCGCCGTGCCCGCTTTCGGGAGACTTTCTGGTGCTGCAGGATCAGCTGCTCTCAGCGGAGCGCGAGGCACGCGGCGTGGTGGATGTCATGGCGCTCCCGTCTGTCGTCTCTGATGCGCGTATTGCCCTCTATGCTCCGTGCGGCGGACTGCGTGCTCATCGTCCCCGTGCGGCATGCGCTGCGGATAGCGATTCCTTAGTTTTTGCATCCGATCGAATTTCTTGTTCCATGCGTGTGCCTATGCTATACTATTTTCTGTATCACGATGTCCATAAAAATAATAAAAGTAATAATAATAAATAATAACACAAAATATGGGGAGAGAAGATGAGCGATACCATTTACATCGAGCCGGATCTATCGTATCTGGAGGATCGTCTGGACGCGCTCGGCGACTTTGTCGGTGCGGCACACTCGGAGATCCATGCTGTCGGGCGCAGTGTCGATGATCTGCGTGGGGACGTGGAGACGCTGACGCAGGATTTTCATGCCTATGCGGCAAAACAGGAGCGGACGAACCGCATCCAGCTCGCGGAGATCCGTCTGGTGAAGCTGCGGCAGGAGATCGAGCATCGATTCGGACACTATGCGGAGATCCGCCGCATGGCGCGCGGCATTCTGGAGGCGAATGATCTCGCGGTCGTGCAGCGGGACACGCTGCGTGCGGCGGCAGAGGAGCTCATGCTCCATGCGCCCGGCTACTGGCTGGCACCGGCGCTCGTTGCGCTCGCGGCGTGGATCAGCGACGAGGAGGAGGTCGCAAACCGCGCATGCGCGGAGGCACTCCATCGTGACGATGAGAGAACGTCGCTCTTTTTTGCACTCGTCTGCCGCCGTTTTGGACGAAAAGAGGCAAGCCTGCACTGGCTGCAGCGCTACTTTGCCGGACTGGATGGCGGGGCGCTCGACCGCAAGGCGGCCATCGTCATTGATGCCTATGTGTCAGGCCTCCTCGGCCGCGATGCCGATGGGCTCATCCGCCGCCGGATCGACGGCTGGATCGATCGGTTCAGCCGGGTATATAGTTTTGCCGATGCGCAGGAAAAACGCTGGTATGAGGCGATGAAGGCGATGTGCCCCGCTCCGCCCGCAGAGGGCAGTTTTCCCTATCTGAGGGTGCATGCCAGATCGGCGTCGGAGGTGCTGGAGCATACGCTCTCGTGTGCGCGTCTCTATGAGAAACTCAGTACACATTTTCAGCAGATCGTCACGCAGACGGCGCCGCCCCGCACGCTGAAACAGCAGCTGGACAGCATCCTGGAGCGTCTGGCCGCCGATTTCGATGCGGCGGAAAAGCCGCTGCACATGGAGTCGATCCTTGAGAAGCTGGTTATCCATGAGGGCGGCAGGGAGGATCGTGCCCGCAAGATTTTGGCGGAGAAGGTGAAGGCCTTTGACGAGCGGCGCGACTTCATGCAGCTCCTGTCGGATGCGGCGATGCACCCGCAGGAGATGCAGGCGAGCCCCGCGCTGCAGAAAATGGCGCTTGCCCTTGGGCGTGATTCGATTCTTTCCGCCTTTCGCGATATTGTCGCGGAGAACCGCGCCGCCATCCCGCAGACCATCAAATTTAAGATTCTTGCATTTGATAACGAGACAGAGGACGGCTCCAATGAGGAAAAACTGCTGCGGTTATTTGTCACGTGGAACGACGTTCAGCGCATGATCCGCATGCGTCCCTATGAGCTGTCCTCACAGGAAAAGCTCTTCCGATGGATATGGCTCCTTCCCGTGATGCTCGGTCTCTACGGTGGGGAGGTATACTGGACGGCACTCGGCATCGCCGCCGGCGCGGTGATCTTTAACGCGTATATCAAGGCGAAAAAACGCATGGACAGCATCCATGCGCGCATTACGGAGGAGTATCAGAAACAGGAGGAGGAGGGTACGCAGATGCTCCGCGGGGTGATCGCGGAGATCGTGGACTACCGCACGGAGATCGCACGGCTCGATGCGGAGAGCGAGAAGGTCATTGACCTCCTGCAGGGACTGAATCCGGCACAGTTTATGGCATCAGCGGACGGCAGTCGGCGCGTACAGGTATGAGGTGATATCTTTTCACTGGGGGATCACAAAACGGCGGGATGAGTATAAAAGAAGGACGATGATATGAGGAGGATGCAGCCCCTCGCATGATCGTCCTTCTTTTTTATTGTTTTCTATTAAGAAACTGCTGATAAAATCGGCAGAATCGTCGATCGCAATATGTTTATCCTATGAAAACGAAAAATATTTTCTTTTATTAACGATAAATAGATATTTTTCAATTATTTTGTGAAAAATAATTGAAAAATATCACAGATTATGTTATATTGTAGGAGATTTCGGACGAGTTTTATCGAAAGGAGAATTGCATTGCGTATTATTTATACCGACACCTATCAGAATATGAGCAAGGAGGCGGCGAAGATCCTTGCGGGGCAGCTCTGGGTCAAACCGGACTCGGTTCTGGGACTTGCCACAGGCAGTACGCCGGTCGAGCTCTATCAGAATCTGGTTTGGCTGCATGAGGCCGTGGGGCTGGATTTCTCCGAGGCAACGTCATTCAATCTGGACGAGTATGTCGGCCTGCCTGAGGACGATCCGCAGAGCTATCACCGCTTTATGCACGAGAATCTCTTTGACCATGTGAATATACGGAAGGATCACATCTTCTTCCCAAACGGCATGGCAAAGGATGCAGACGCCGAGACGGCGCGCTACGAGGCGGCGATTGCGGCGGCGGGCGGCATCGATATGCAGCTCCTCGGGATCGGGCGCAACGCGCACATCGGCTTCAATGAGCCGGGCGAGGCGTTCGCACGGACGACGCACAAGGTGGTGCTCAAGGAGAGCACCATCGAGGCAAATTCACGCTTCTTCTCCTCTCCTGATGAGGTGCCGCGTGAGGCGATGAGCATGGGCATCGGCACGATCTTTCATGCACGCCATATCGTCCTCATGGCAAGCGGCGCAGAGAAGGCAGAGGCGGTGCGCGATGCGGTATGCGGAACGATTACGCCGCGCGTCCCCGCCTCCATCCTCCAGCTGCATCCGCAGGTCACGCTCATCGTTGACCGTGAGGCGGGCGCGCTGCTGCGGGAATCGAGTGATACGAAATGAGAGCCATCCAAAACGGCGTTCTCATCCTGCCGAGCGCGGACGGACATTTTACCGCGCAGGAGGGTCTTGTCCTCTGCTATGATGAACGCATCACGAACATCCTGCCGGCGGCAGAGTTTCGTGCGGCAGATGCCGAAATGGTGATTGATGCGGCAGGTGCGTATGTTGCTCCCGGATTTCTGAACGTCCACATTCACGGATGTGACGGCGCGGATACAATGGATGAGGACGCAGATGCCCTCCGCCGCATCGCCGCATTTCAGGCGCGGACGGGTGTTACCTCCTTCCTGCCGACCACGATGACTTGTGCCTTTGATGCCGTAGAGCGCGCACTTATGCGTATCCGCCGCGCGATGAACGCCGATGGCACGGGGGCGCGCGTCCTCGGTGCACACATGGAGGGCCCCTTCATCAGTCCCGCGAAGAAGGGAGCACAGGACGAGCAGTACATTCTGCCGCCCGCATTCGCGAAGATCGCGCCCTATGCGGATGTCATCAAGATCATCACGATCGCGCCCGAGATGCTGACAGAGGAGGACTTTATTGCGCAGTGCCGCACGCACGGCATCATCGTCTCGCTTGGCCATACGGCGGCGGACTACGATACGGCGCACACCGCGATTCGCCGTGGTGCAGGTCATATCACGCATCTCTGCAACGCCATGACGGGGCTGAATCATCGCCGTCCCGGTGTTCTCGGCGCGGCGCTCGACAGCGATGCAAACTGCGAGCTGATCGTCGATAACGTCCATGTCCACCCCGCCATGCAGCGCATCATCTACGCGGCGAAGCGCGGTGCGCACATCATCCCCATCACGGACTCCCTGCGTGCCTGCGGGCTCGGCGACGGCGTCTCGGAACTCGGCGGGCAGAAGGTATTCGTCAAGGGAACGCTTGCGACACTCGCGGACGGAACCATCGCGGGCAGTGTACTCTGCCTGAATCACGGACTTTCGATTTTTCGTGAGAATACGGGGGCGTCCATCCCTGCCGTCGTGGAGACGGCGACGCGCACCCCGGCCGAGGAGCTCGGTGTCTATGACCGTCTCGGCTCGCTCACGGTCGGAAAATACGCCGATATTGCGATCTTCGATGAGCAGTTCCGGATACATCACACAGTGATTGGCGGGCGGGATTGTTTTTGAAGAATAAATATATAACAATTACTAAAAATAGAAATAAATTTAAATAAATTGGAGGCTGTTTCAATGAATTTCTTTGACAAGGTCAAGGGAAAGCTCATTATTTCCTGTCAGGCACTCGCGGACGAACCGCTCTGCAGTCCATTCATCATGGGGCGCATGGCGCGCGCAGCAAAGGAAGGCGGCGCGGTCGGCATTCGCGCGCAGAGTGTGGCGGACATCGATGAGATCCGTGCCGTCACGCAGCTGCCTGTGATTGGTCTCATCAAGCAGACCTATGCGGACTCGGAGATCTACATCACACCGACGATGCGCGAGGCAGAGGCACTGATCGGGACGGGATGTGAGATGATCGCCCTCGATATGACGAACCGTGAGCGTCCGCAGGAGACGGATGTGCGTGACCTTATTGCACGAATTCATGCGGCGCATCGCCTCGTGCTCGCCGATATTTCGACCTATGAAGAGGGTATGAAGGCAGCGGAGCTCGGCGCGGATGCCGTCTCGACCACGATGTCGGGCTATACGCCGTACAGCCCGCAGATCGCGGGGCCGGACTTCGAGCTGATGCAGCGTCTTGCAAAGGATGCGCCCGTGCCTGTCTTTGCGGAGGGGCGCATCAACACGCCGGAGGAACTGGTACAGGTGATGCAGACGGGCGTCTTCGGCGCGATTGTTGGCTCTGCCATCACGCGTCCCCAGCTGATTGCGCGGCGGTTTACCGAGGCGATTGCATAATATAGAGAGATAAGGAAGCACTGATAAATTCGGTACAACCATCTTGACGCATCTTTTTTGCCCGCACTTCGGCGGAAAATCCTCCACAGAGCACCACTCTGCGTCCGGTTTTCCACCTCGTTCGGACGAAAAAATCTACGCCAATCTGGCAGACCTCATTTTATCAGTGATTCCATAAAATTACTGAGCAATCTCTTGCAAGTGATATTGCTCAGTGAGAGATGTTATTATTTTATTCAAAGGAGAAATTATCATGAAAGATCTTAAGGGACTGTATTCTGCACTGCTCTGCTCGTTCCATGAGGATGGCACGCTCAACGAGAAAGGACTGCGCCAGATCATCCGCCACAACATCGACCACAACAAGATGGATGGGCTCTATGTCGGCGGCAGCACGGGCGAGAACTTCATGCTCTCGACCGATGAGAAAAAGCGCATTTTTGAGATCGCAAAGGACGAGGCAAAGGACGATGTCACCCTCATCGCGCAGGTTGGTTCGATCAATCTCAAGGAGTCCATCGAGCTTGCGAAGTTTGTGACGGATCTCGGCTATGATGCGCTCAGTGCGGTCACGCCGTTCTACTACAAGTTCAGCTTTGATGAGGTACGCCACTACTACGAGAGCATCATCGCGGATGTGGACAACCGTATGATCATCTACTTCATCCCGTTCCTCACAGGCGTCAACATCAGTATTCCGCAGTTTGAGAAGCTGTTCTCGAACAAGAAGATTGTCGGCGTCAAGTTCACGCAGGGCGACTTCTACCTCCTGGAGCGCATGCGCAAGGCGTTCCCGGACAAGCTCATCTTCGCCGGGTTCGACGAGATGCTTCTCCCCGCGACGGTGCTCGGCATCGACGGTGCGATCGGCTCGACCTATAACGTCAACGCGGCGCGCGCCCGTCAGATCTATGACCTCGCCCATGCGAACAAGATCAGCGAAGCACTCGAGGTACAGCACATTACGAACGATCTCATCACGGATATCCTCGATAATGGACTCTATGGCACGATCAAGCTGCTTCTCGCGGAGCAGGGCGTCGAGGCAGGCTGCTGCCGTGAGCCGATGAAGGCGTATACGCCGGAGATGCGTGCACGCGCCAAGGAGATCTACAAGAAGTATTTCTGAGAAGATTGGTATCGTGTGCAGCCGCATCCAAAGCCTTCCCCGCACGTCGGGGGAGGGGCGCGCTGCTTCCCCCATTCACATCACAATAGGAGGAGATTTTCATGCATGAAGGATTTACCTGGATTGATACGGCAGTCCTCATCATCTACCTGCTCGGCGTCCTCCTGGCAGGTCTCTACTATTCAAAAAAGGAAATGAAGGGCAAGGAGTTCTTCAAGGGCGACGGCACCATCCCCTGGTACGTTACCTGCGTCTCCATCTTCGCGACGCTGCTCAGCCCGATTTCCTTCCTCGCCATCCCGGGCAACTCGTATCACGGCTCGTGGATCTTCTGGTGGGCGCAGCTCGGTATGCTGTTCGCCATCCCGCTGACGATCCGCTACTTCCTGCCGATCTACAGCCGCCTGGAGATCGATACGGCGTATCACTACCTTCAGAAGCGCTTTGAGAGCGGCAAACTCCGTATTCTCGGTGCGCTTATGTTCATCGTCTTTCAGCTCGGACGCATGTCCATCATCATGTATCTGCCGTCCGTTGCACTCGCGGAAGTTACGGGGATCGATGTCAACCTGCTGATCGTCGTCATGGGGGTCATCGCCATCATTTATTCCTACTCCGGCGGACTCAAGGCGGTGCTCTACACCGATTTTATCCAAGGAACGGTTTTGATTGTCGGCATCGCTCTCTCGCTCGTTGTCATGATCGGCAGCATCCACGGCGGCTGGGGAACGGTCTGGGATACACTCACCACAGGGCATAAGTTCCTGCTCGAAAACGAGGTCTGGTTCAGCCCCGATATCGTATCAAGCAGCGTCTTTATTACCTTTATCGGCGGCGGTCTCGTCACGTTCGCATCCTATGTATCCAGTCAGGACATCGTCCAGCGGTTCACCACGACGACCGACATGAACCAGCTGCGCAAGATGACACTCGGCAATGGAGTCATTTCCATCTTTGCCGCGACGGTGTTCTTCCTCGTCGGTACCGCACTCTTCGTGTTCTATCAGCAGAACCCCGGCCTTCTCATGACCGACCGGCGCGATCTCGTGCTGGCAGCGTACATCACATACGAGCTTCCTACGGGCCTGACAGGGATCCTGCTGGCCGCGCTCTTTGCCGCCGCGCAGTCCACGCTCTCCACGGGCATCAACTCCGTGGCGACAAGCTGGGTGCTCGATATCCAGTCCGTCCTTCATCCTGAGATGCCGATGAAAAAGCAGACGCGCATCGCGCAGTTCATCTCGCTCGGCATCGGTATCCTCTCCATCGTCGTTGCGATCATCATGGCAGGCAGCGACATCCGCTCGGCGTATCAGTGGTTCAACAGCTTCATCGGGCTTGCACTCGGTGCACTCGCAGGCGTCTTCGTTCTCGGTGCATTCAGCCGCCATGCCAATGCGGCAGGTGCTGTCGCAGGATTCCTCGTGTCGACGGCAGTGGTCATCTACCTGAAGTACTTCGTCCCCTCCGTTTCGTTCTGGTCGTATACCCTCATCACCATCGCTCTCACGCTTGGGGTCGGTACGATCGTCAGCCGCCTCACAGCACCCGGCTATACGGCACCTGCGGGTACGACGGTCTATGATACGCGCGGCGCGTCCCACTGCGATGGGCAGGAGGTTGCGGCAGTGTGTCACGTACATAAATAATTCGTTGCTATTCATTACGCCCGGCGCAGCTGCGTCGGGCATTTGTCAAAGGAGAGTTTTATGATCTACGGCAGCATCCATCATGAAGATACCTATTCCTTCCTCCCGCCGCGCATTCGGCAGGCACTCGACTTTGCCCGCACGCACGACCTCGGCGCGCTCCCCAAGGGGCGCAACGACATCGACGGCGAGGATGTCTATGTCAACATTGCGCACTATACGACGGGGGAGCGCAGCGAAAAGATCTGGGAGGCGCACCGCGCCTACATCGACATCCACGTCCTTGCTGAGGGGACGGAGAAGATCGACGTCAGCCTGATCGAGCGGATGGAGACACATCCCTACGAGGCGGACAAGGACTATGTGCCCGCCGATGGTGCCGTCACACAGACCACCATCATGCGGCCTGGGGATTTCCTCGTATGCTTCCCCGAGGATGTGCACCGCTCAGGGGTGAAGGTGGATGCACCGGCGCCGCTCAAAAAGGGGATCTTTAAGGTTCGCGTGTAATCTTGGGAGGAACAGACTTTGTATATCTGCATTGACATCGGTGGGACAGATATCAAATACGGCGTCATGGATGTGGCGGGCGAGTTCGCTGTGCATGGCACCCTCCCCACCGAGGCGAAGACGTATGGCGGTCTCGGCATCGTGCGCAAGGTCTCGGACCTCGTTCGTGAGACATGCGGGGTATACGATGTGCGTGGTGTCGCCATCTCTACGGCAGGGATGGTCGATCCCGCGACGGGGGAGATTGTCTATGCACTGGAGGAATCTATTCCACAGTATCGTGGGGTCAACTGGAAAGCCATCATGCGCGAGAATTTTGATCTCCCGGCCTCTGTCGAAAACGACGTCAACTGCGCCGCACTCGGTGAGCTGTGGAAGGGGGCAGGGCGCGGTGCATCCTCACTCTTTGCCATGACCGTTGGTACGAGTATTGGCGGCTGTCTCATCATGGATGGACGCGTTGTGCATGGCGTTTCGCGCAGTGCAGGTGAGATCGCCTATATGCGCGTGCCGGGCGGACGCCTCCATGAGCGCTGCTCGGCAGCGGAGCTCGTCGCCTCCGTCTGCCGCACAAAGGGGCTGCCTGCCGGCAGCATCGACGGGCACGCCGTCTTTGACCTCCTCGCCAAGGGCGATCATGCGGCGCAGGAGGAGGTGGCACTGCTCATTGACTCTCTTGCGGATGCCATCACGAACGTTGTCTGTGTCGTGAATCCGGAGCGCATCGTGCTCGGCGGCGGGATCATGGCGCAGGAGGCCGTGCTGTGGCCGCTCCTTGAGGCGGCACTGCGCGATCGCCTCCCACCCATCGTCTATGAGGCGACCACCATCGCATTCGCAGCCACACAGAATAACGCCGGCATGCTCGGCGCACTCTATCACTTCCTTCAGGAACAGGAATCAGCGATTCCTGGATAAGATGCCCCTAAGGAAGCACTGATAAATTCGGTACAACCATCTTGACGCATCTTTTTTGCCCGCACTTCGGCGGAAAATCCTCCACAGAGCACCACTCTGCGTCCGGTTTTCCACCTCGTTCGGACGAAAAAATCTGCGCCAATCTGGCAGACCTCATTTTATCAGTGATTCCCTAAAAGTCGGCGTCATCAAGCTGCTTTCGTGGGCAGATGATTGGCACACAAAGGAGAAAACAATATGAAACGCTCATTGCATTGCACTGCGCTCGCGGCACTCGTTGCACTTGCGCCGCTCTCTGCTGCGGCTGCTCCCGCCACCGTGGGAAGTCCTGCACTCGCATGGCAGTCGATGGGAACGCTCTCACCCGCAGAGGGGCGGACGGAGAATATCGGCGTTGCGGGTCTCGTACAAGGGACGTTCGGCGACTGCATCATCGTCGGCGGCGGCGCGAACTTCCCCGATGGTGGGCCGCTCACGGGCGGGGCAAAGGTGACCTATCCCGACGTCTACGTCCTGCGTGCCACGACAGCAGGGCTCACCGAGACGGATCACGCGCAGATGCCGTACCCCGTCGGCTACGGCGTATCTGTGACGACACCGGACGGCGTGCTCTACTTCGGCGGCAGTACGGACGAGACGGGGGCGCGTGCAGTGACACGCCTCACTGCGCCGAACGGGAAACTCCATACAGAGACGCTGCCCGCGCTGCCCTTTGCCCTCCAGAACGGTGTCGCCGCCTATGACAAGGGCACAGTGTACCTCGGCGGCGGCAAGCAGGACGGCACACTCAGCAAGAAGTTCTACACCTACGATGTCAAGACAGGGATGCTGTCATCTCTCCTCGACTTCCCCGGCGAGCCACGCGAGCAGTCCGTTGCGGAGTTCCTCGGCGGGCGGCTCTATGTATTCAGCGGCGGCGCGAACGTAGCGTACACGGACGGCTATGCCTACGATCCGAAGACACGCGCATGGACAGAGATCAAGGGGCCGAACGTGGACAGCACGCCCGTCTCGCTTCTCGGTGCGCGTTCTGTGCGGCTCAATGCGGATGAGATGCTGGTCGTCGGCGGCTTTAACCACGAGATCTACAACTGGGCCGTATCGAATCTAAGCACCCTGCAAGGCGAGGAAAAATACGCCGAACCGCGGAGGCGTGTCGTCCCTCTGACTGAACACCTGTCCTAATGAGGAGAAAACCCACATGATTGTTCCATCCCAAGACCACTGTGACGTGCTGGTGATCGGCGCGGGCATCGCCGGGATCTGTGCGGCGATTGCGGCGGCAAAAGAGGGCTGCGCCGTCGTGCTCACGAGCAGTACGGAGATCTTTTCCGGCTCCAGCTTTTTCCCGGGGACATGGGGACTGGGGCTGATCGGTCCTGTGGACGCGGCGGACGAGGACGACCTTGCCGCAAGCATTGCGCGGGTCGGAGCGGGGATGACGACACCCGCGCTCGTCAAAACCTTCGTACACAAGATCAATCCCTCGATCAACGCGCTGAAAGCATGCGGCATCCGGCTACGGACCGCAGAAAAATCCGATGAAAAAGAGTTTATCCCCTGTTTTGACCACAAGCGGCGAAATTGGAATGGTCTGGAAGCCGCCCGTATGCGTGCCGTCTTCCAAAAGGAGCTGTCGGAATACGGGGTGCGGCGCTGCCCCCATCATGAGGCATTGGAACTCGTTCAGCGCAGCGGACGCGTGTGCGGCGCAGTGTTCGCGGCGAAGAACCGCCTCCTCGCCATTCGCAGCAAGGCGGTCGTCCTCGCCACGGGCGGCTACAGCGGGCTGTTTCAGAACTGCCTCACGACCGCCGATGTCACAGGGACGGGGCACGCCTTGGCACTGCGGGCAGGGGCGCGGCTCATCAACATGGAGTTCATGCAGATGATGCCCGGCTTCCTCTCCCCTGCGCCAAAGACCGTATTCAATGAAAAGACCTTTCGTTTTGCCACCTTCCGCGACGCGGACGGAAACGACATCTTGGCGCATCTGCCGAACCGCGCCGCACTGCTGGCGCAGCGATCCACGCACGGGCCGTTTACCGCTGCGGGCGCGGATCGCGCGGTCGACTTCGCCATTGCGCGCGCGGAGAAAAGCGGCGGGGCGTATGTGAGCTATTCGGACGAGATGAAGCAAAATCCGCCCGAGTTTATCGCGACCTATTTCGACTGGCTGCACGAGAAAAAGGGGCTGACCCCGAACGATCCCGTGCGAATTGGGATGTACGCCCATGCAGCGAACGGCGGCATCGTGATCGACAGCGATGCCGCAACGGATGTCCCCGGCCTTTATGCCTGCGGCGAAGTGACCGGCGGGATGCACGGGGCGGATCGGATCGGCGGGCTGTCCAGTGCAAACGGGCTGGTGTTCGGAGAGATCGCGGGCAAATCCGCCGCTACAGAGACGGGCGGCACGATGGCTGCGGACGATGCGATCCTCCTGCGCGCGCACAGCATCCCCGATGCACACGCCATACGCAGCCGTCTCCGCAGCGTGATGACAGAGAACGCCATGATCGCACGCAGCGCGGATGGGCTGACGCGGGCGATTCGCTTCTGCACGGACGCACGGGAGGAAATGGAGCGTAATGCCCCCGCGACCACTGCAGCGGATGCCGCCGCAGTCCTCCGACTGTCCGCTCAGCTGCGGACAGCGACGGCAGTTCTGACAGCAGCTCTGCTCCGACGGGAAAGCAGGGGGGCACACTACCGCACGGATCACCCCGACACACTGAAATCGGAGGAAAAGAGGATCATCGTTACCGAAACGAACGGCGCGATCACGGCGCGGCACGAAAGTTCCGAAGAACGCACGCATGAATAATATGAGGGTCTACAGGAAAAACGCCGCTCTGCGTGGACGGCGTTTTCTTTTTCAAAAAAATCTGCTATGATGAAAGGCAAGAATTGCATGAGGTGATCCAATGAAGATACTCAGCCGCCTTGATGATCTGCCCTTTCGCGTCTCGAAGGGCGACCGCAAGATTATCGCTTGCATCCGTGCTCATCTCACGGAAATCCCGCGCATGACCATCCGTGAGATCGCCCATGCGAGCGGCACGGCAGAGGCGACCTGCACACGCTTCGTTCGAAAGATGGGCTTTGCGGGTCTCAGCGATTTCAAGGCAGCACTTGCTGCGGAGGGAGCAGAGCTGGGACGTTATCTCGATCGTGGGAATATCCGGAATGGGGAGACACCGCGTGAGACGGCGCGCAAGCTGCTCTCCGCGAACGTGATCGCCCTCGAAAAGACGCAGGACATCATTACGGATGAGACGATTGACCGCTGTGCCCGTCTTCTCATCGGCGCACAGCGGATCGCGTTCATCGGACTGGGCTATTCGGGGATCATTGCGCAGGACTCCTGTTTCAAGTTTCTGCGCATTGGCATGAACTGTATCGCGCCGCGCGATAATCACACGATGCGGATGATCGCCGCCATCATGGAGCCGGACGATGTCATTGTCGCCATTTCGCACTCGGGTGAGACGGCGGACATCCTTGCAACGGTCGATATCGCCCGCACACGCGGCCTGCGGGTCATCTCCCTGACGGAGCATCATCCCTCGCGGCTGCGCAGCGCCTCCGATGTGAGTCTTACCTACATCGCGGCGGAAACCCCTCTCGAGACGGGCTCCATCGCCTCCAAGACGGCGCAGTTCTTCCTCGTCGATCTTGTCTACACCGAGGTGCTGAAGATTCTCCCACCGAGCGCCATGGAAAAGCGCATCCGAACAACGGCAGCCGTGCGGGAGACAAAGGAGTAGAAACGGTCCATTCAGGCATAGAGAAGCTCCCCCTCCATTGTGGAGGCGGAGCTTTTGTTATTTCAGTGACGGGAAGAGGAGCGTACCCTGATCGAGGCCGTAACGGATCCGCACATTGGCGTCAGAGGCGTAGTCCACGGCAAGGGAGGAGATATGTTCACGTGTGGTGATGTAGTCGCTGGATGCGCGGAGGGCCGGGATGGAGAAGGGGAGGTCGCCGTCCCTTTCGTGCGTTAGAATGAGCGGTGCCTGTTCGCCGTGCTCGGCGATGGCATTCAGGATGATATTGAGGCAATCCCCGCATTGATCGTGTGGCGGGATCGCCATGATGAGTGCTGCCCGATCCTCTGCATGGTAGGTATTCAGAAAGGTATAAACGACGCGTGGCCACACTGCTGCGCTCGGTTCGATTTCAAAGTCCGGGATGAAGTAGGAGATGTGATAGTTCTTTTCACGCAGATCGTTGATGGTCTCCATGATTTCGTCTGGCTCCTCGATCGGTTGAGGAACATCGAATGCGTCAATGAATTGCTGTATATCTCCGTAGAGAAGGGGGGCTGCCTCCACGATCTGCTTTTCGGGCCAGTTCCACCACTTGATGCGCTGCAGTGCAGCGATGGTCTCCGCATCAAATCGATACTTGATGATACGTGCCGGATTGCCAACGACAATGGCGTATGGGGGGACGTCCTTTGCCACAACGGAACCCGCACCGATGATGGCGCCGTTGCCAACGCGGACACCATTCAGGATCATAGCAGCGCAGCCGATCCATACATCGCTGCCGATAACGACCTGATGATAATTGATTGGATCAGAATGCGGGTTTGTCACACCATCTGCTCCGGGAAGAGCGTTCGCGTCTAGGAGCTTGTGTTGGGGATACATTGTTGCACAACGGTAGTCGTGGTTGACTGCAATCTCGAAGAGGAGGCGATGGGAAAGAGTAGAGTATTTTCCTATGAGAATATGACAGGCAGGACTTCCTATTTCGACGGTTGCATAAACGATGTACGTTTTTTCTCCGGCGGTTACAATGGGGATATTGTTATCGATAAGTATTTTTCTTTTTTTAAATTTAAAATCCATTAAATTGATGTTCATTTTCTCTTCTCCCCAACCAACAGCGCAGCGCTCATTCTCATCATACCATAATTTCTTTTATTCGCCTAGGAAAATACAGATAAAACGTCATTTGCACAGCGCATGGTCTGACGGAGGAACGTCTCCATCGTGCGGCGCATATCGCATGGGCGACGGGCGGGCGGCTCGTGCCGGCAGAGGTTTGGGAGGATTATTTAGAGACGTATCGGTGATTCTGCAAAAAAAGCATCGCTTTCTGTGAAAAGAAGCGATGCTTTTTGATATGTAGTTTTTACTCACTCACCTGCGCTGTCGACGATGCGGTTCATGGTTGCCATGGAGGCAACGCGGTCGCTTTCGGCGATGGTCATGAGTTTGACGCCCTGGGTGTTGCGGCTGATGAGGGAGATCTCGTCGACGCTGGTGCGGATGACGATTCCCTCGGTGGTGATGAGCATGAGTTCTTGGTTCTCACGCACGACGCGGATGCCGACGACGGGGCCGGTTTTTTCGGTGACCTTCATGTTGATGAGTCCCTTGCCGCCGCGCGTCTGGGTGCGATACTCGGAGGCGGTAGTGCGCTTGCCGTAGCCGCCCTCGGTGACGGTGAGCACCTCGGAGTCGCTGCGCAGGACGTCCATGGCAACAACCTCATCGCCGTCGGCGAGGGTGATGCCGCGCACGCCGCGCGCAACGCGCCCCATGGAGCGTACGCCGTCCTCGGGGAAGGTGATCGCCTTGCCGCCGCGCGTGCCGAGCATGATGCGGTTCTCACCGTCGGTGAATTTGACGCCGATGAGTTCGTCGTCCTCGTCGAGGTTGACCGCCCTCAGGCCGTTCTTGCGGATGTTGCCAAACTCGGAGAGCGGTGTTTTCTTGACGACGCCGTGCTTGGTGCCGAGGAAGAGGTAGCGGTCGGCGCGGAATTCCTTGACCTGGATGACGGCGGTGATGCGCTCGTCATTCTCGACGGCGAGGAGGTTGATGATCGCCGTGCCCTTCGCCTGCCGTCCGCTTTCGGGGATTTCATAGGATTTCAGCACGAAGGCACGCCCGCGGTTCGTAAAGAAGAGGATATCGTGATGCGTGGTGGTGATGAGGAGGTCGCTGACGATGTCGGTTTCCTTGGTCCCCATGCCGCGCACGCCGACGCCGCCGCGCCGCTGGCGGCGGTAGGTATCGAGCGGGATACGCTTGATGTAATTGTTCAGGGTGAGGGTGACGACGACGTCCTCCTCGGCGATGAGATCTTTGATGTCCATCTCACTCGCATCAAAGGTGATTTCTGTGCGGCGTTTGTCGCCGTATTTGTCACGTACTTCGATGAGCTCGTTTTTGATGATGGCAAGTACCTTCATGCGGTCGGCGAGGATGCCCTTGAGCTCCTCGATCAGCTTCAGCACCTCTTGGTACTCCTCTTCGATTTTCTCGCGCTCGAGGCCAGTGAGGCGCTGGAGGCGGAGGTCGAGGATGGCTTGTGCCTGTTTCTCGGTGAGCTTGAATCCGTCCATGAGTGCCGTGCGTGCGATGTCTGCCGTGCGGCTTTCACGTATCGTTGTAATGACAGCGTCCAGATGGTCGAGTGCTATTGTCAGTCCTTCGAGAATGTGGGCGCGAGCCTCTGCCTTCGTCAGTTCGTACTGTGTGCGCCGCGTGATGACGGTTTCCTGATGGTCGATGTAGTGCTCAAGGACGTGCTTGAGGTTCATGATGACGGGCTGTCCGTCGACGAGCGCGAGCATGATGACGCCGAAGCTGTCCTGCAGCTGGGTGTGTTTGTAGAGCTGGTTGAGGATGACGTTCGGCGCGCTGTCACGGCGCAGTTCGATGACGATGCGCATGCCGCTGCGGTCGGATTCGTCGCGCAGGTCGGTGACGCCGTCGATCTGTTTGTCGCGGACGAGTTCGGCGATTTTCTCGATGAGGCGTGCCTTGTTGACCTGATACGGTAGCTCGGTGACGATGATGCGCGGTTTGCCATTGCTCATCGTTTCGATGTGGGCGCGTGCGCGCATTTTGATGACGCCGCGTCCGGTGGTGTATGCCTTGCGGATTTCCTCGGTGCCGAGGATGAGTCCCGCGGTCGGGAAGTCGGGTCCCTTGATGACGCCCATGAGTTCGTCGATGGTGGTGTCGGGGTTGTCGATGAGCATTAGGGTGCCGTTGATGACCTCGACCATGTTGTGCGGCGGGATGTTGGTCGCCATGCCGACGGCGATGCCCGCGGTGCCGTTGACGAGGAGCTGCGGGAATTTCGCGGGGAGGACGGTCGGTTCTTTCTCCGAGCCGTCGTAGTTGTCCGTAAAGTCGACGGTTTCCTTGTCGATGTCGCGCAGCATGAGCTCGGCGATTTTCGACATGCGCACTTCGGTGTAGCGCATGGCGGCGGCAGAGTCGCCGTCGACGGAGCCGAAGTTGCCGTGGCCGTCCGCGAGCATGTAGCGCATGGAGAAGTCCTGCGCCATGCGGACAATGGCGTCGTAGACGGAGCTGTCGCCGTGCGGGTGATATTTACCGAGCACTTCACCGACGATGCGCGCTGATTTTTTGTACGGCTTGCTGCTGGTCATGCCAGAGCCCTGCATCGCATAGAGGATGCGGCGGTGTACGGGTTTTAGGCCGTCGCGTACGTCAGGAAGGGCGCGCGCGACGATGACGCTCATCGCATAGTCGATGTAGGAGTTTTTCATCTCGTGTTCGAGGTTGACGGGGACGATGCGCCCCTGTCCAAAGTCCAGATCCAAAATGTCACCTCTCCGTGTTCGTTTCATAAAAATACATACTAAGTATAGCATTTTCGCGGGGAAAAGTCTATGTTTGGGGGCGTGGGGTAACACCGTATTGCACAAGGCGGAGATATTCTCCGTGCGCGCTCCACGCGAACACCTCGTTGCGCAAGTGATCGTATGCTTATTCGCCTAAATACCGACGCACTTCTTAAACGCGCTTCGCTTGGACGAAAGAAGTGCGCCGGGGGCGAAACGCATACTTTACTCACTTGCTTCACTAAGGTTCGCTTAGGAGCTGCGCACCGCATCGTCTCACGATATTTTGTCAAAAGTCAGGGGCTCTTTGCTGAGAGAGGGGAGAAAAGGGATTCTTCTTCCTCCCGTCGAATAGAGGTTATATTGCGAAAGGCGGGATGGTATGGACGATGTGCAGGCACTGCGGCAGGAGATTCTCCTGCGTGCCAATGATCTCTATGAAAAGAGGGAGTATGCGCGTGCGGCGGAGGTCGCGCAGGAGCTGCTGACGGTTCTGCCCGAGGATGCGGAGATGCGCTATATTCTAGCCGCCGCGCTGACGCAGACGGGGGCGTACGATGCGGCGCGGGCGGAGGTCGCACGCATCCGCGCCGTGTGTCCCGATCATGCGGGCGCCGCGCGGCAGGAGGTCTATATCGACCGCGCGGAGGGGAGGCTCGCGACGGAGATCGCACATCTGCGCGCGCTGATCGATATGCTGAAACGGCGCATGGCAGAGGAGGAGGAGCGCCGTGCGCACGATGCGGTGTTTCTTGCGAGTGCGTACAGTCTCCTCGGTTCGGCACTGACGGAGGCGGGGGAGGCACAGGAGGCGGTCGCGGCGTTTCTCGCGTCCGCACAGCTGGAGACGGAGCGCGCACAGCGGGCGGTGGAGTACAGCAACGCGCTCTTTGCCGTGAACTATCTTCCAACCCATCTGCGCCCCGCCTATGCAGGGCTTGCGCGCGTCTATGATCCGCTCTTTGCCGATGTCCTGCCGCGGGCGGGGGCGGCGGACGCCGTGCGCGGGCATGCGCGCATCCGCATCGGCTATATATCGCCCGATCTCTGCGTGCATCCCGTCGGGCGGCTCGTGCGTCCGCTCCTCACGCAGTATGACCGCACTCAATTTGCCGTCCATTGCTACGCGCGCTGCGCAGAGGATGCGCTCTCCGAGACGTTTCGTGCCGCTGTGGATGTGTGGCATAATATTCGCGCGCTCTCTGCGGCAGAGGCGGCGGCGCTCATCCGCCGTGACGAGGTGGATATTCTCGTCGATCTTGCGGGGCATACGAAGGGAAATTCTCTGCCCGTTCTCGCGTTCCGCCCAGCGCCCGTGCAGGTGACGGGGATCGGCTACTTTAACACGACGGGGCTCTCTGCGGTGGATTATGTGCTCTCGGATGTGTATGTCGATCCGCCGGGGGCGGGAGATGATGCGATGACGGAGGAGATCCTCCGCCTGCCGCACAGTCATTTCTGCTGTACGCTGCCCGATGATCTGCCCCCTGTCATGCCTCCGCCGATGGAGCAGAGGGGACACGTGACGTTCGGTTCATTTAATAATTTCAATAAGGTGACGGATGAGGTGCTGTACCTCTGGCGGCAAGTGCTGGATGCGGTGCCGGGGGCGCGTCTCCTGGTCAAGGGCAAGATTTTTGATCATGCGGAGGGTCGCACGATAGTCGCGGAGCGTCTCGTGCGCTGTGGAATTCCCGCCGTGCGTGTTGAGATGCGCGGGTTCAGCCGCGGTTATCTGGCAGAGTACGGGGATGTGGATATCGCACTCGATCCGTTTCCCTATACGGGCGGCATTACGACCTGTGAGGCGCTCTCGATGGGCGTACCCGTGGTGACGCTCGCAGGGGAGAGTCACGGCGCACGGTTCGGTGCGAGCCTCCTCACGAATGCACATCTCCCCGAGCTCATCGCGCAGACGCCGGCGGACTATGTGCGGATCGCGGCGGGGCTTGCCTCCGATCCTGCCACCCTGCGTGCTCTGCGGATGAATCTGCGCACGATGCTGCGGCACGCACCGCTGACGGATGCCGCAGGCTATGTGCATGATGTGGAGGACGCATATCGATCGATCTGGGCGAGATTTGTGCGTACGGCGGACGGTACGTGAGAGGTGTGATATGAAGCGTCGTTTCTGTCTTTCGGTGCTCGCTCTGTTCTGCTCCGTGCTGTCGGGCTGCGATTTTTTCGTCACGGAAAACAGCGATCCCTATACGGCGGATGAGGTCGCCGCGATGGTGAATGGAAAATTTCATGCCTATGGGGCGCAGGTCGTGCCGGAGGGAGTGCAGACGCTGCGGGAAAAGCCGTTTCAGAGGAATCGTTATGCGCTCTATGATGCGGGGAACGGGATCCGCTTTACCGCTGCGGCGGAGATTCGGCGTGCACAGTTCCCCTATCCCTTCCTTTACCGCGATACGGATGTCGCTGCGGCGTATGCGGAAGGCTATTTCGCCCATCTCTATCCCGCGGTGAATGCTGCCGCGGCTGACGTTCATCTCACGGCGGCGTCCCCCGAGGAGGCGGCAACGCTGCACGAGAGTCATGTGATGCACGAGGGAGAGCCGCTTTTTGATCAGGGCGATTTTATCTTTCTCCATGAGGCACGCGGAGCGGATGCTGTGGATCTGTGCCGTGCGCTGCACGCGCTCTATCGCCCGCAGGGCGACGATACACTCCTCACGGAGGCACATGGGCGCAGGATAACATTCTGCTGTTTGCCGGAGGGCACGGAGGAGCAGGCGCGCGCGGTGCCGATCATGACGTTCTATCTGCGGGCGGGAGAGGACTGGGCGCAGACGCTGCAGGCAAACCCGGGGCACTCGTCGGGGGAGAAGGATGCCGCACTCCTGGAGGAGCGGCTGGCGCAGTATTTTGAGGTGCGGCTGAAGGCGGCGAAGGCGTACGTGAGAGAACATCGGAAATAAAATAGGGGACTGCTGTACGAAGTTTGCAGCTTCGTGCAGCAGTCCCTTTCGTTTTCTATATTACTCAGCTGACGGTGTGCCCGAGCAGTTCGCGCGTGTGGGCGGCAACGGCGGACGGGGTGATGTCAGTGCGGCGTGCGACGCCCGTGTTGAGTGCCGCCTCAGCGACGACGCCCGTGTTGAGTGCCGCCTCAGCGACAGCCGCGGCGACGGTCGGTGCGACGCGCGGGTCGAGCGGGCTCGCGATGATGTTGGTCTCGTTCAGCTCGGACTCGTGGATGAGGGAGGCAATCGCGCCGGCGGCGGCAATTTTCATCTCCTCGTTGATTTCCTTTGCGCGTACGTCCAGCGCACCGCGGAAGATGCCCGGGAAGGCGAGCAGGTTGTTGACCTGGTTCGGGAAGTCGGAGCGTCCCGTGCAGACGATGCGTGCGCCTGCCGCCTTTGCCTCGTCGGGCAGAATCTCGGGGACGGGGTTCGCCATCGCCATGACGACGGGGTCCTTGCTCATGCTCTTGATCATCTCGGGCGTGAGGCTGCCGGGCGCGGAGACGCCGATGAAGATGTCCTTGCCCTTGATGACCTCGGCGAGGGTGCCCTGCTCCTTCTGATGGTTGGAGACTTTGGCGATGCTCTCCTTGTACGGGTTCATGTTCTTTTCGCGTCCCTCGTAGATCGCGCCCGTCGTGTCGCAGAGGACGACGGTCTTGATGCCGTAGGCAAAGAGGAGGCGGGCAATCGCCTGTCCTGCCGCACCCGCGCCGTTGATGACGATGTTTGCCGTCTTGAGGTCACGCCCGAGGTACTTGTATGCGTTGAGGAGGGCGGAGACGACGACGATCGCCGTGCCGTGCTGGTCGTCGTGGAAAACGGGGATGTCGAGGGTCTTTTTGAGCTCGTTCTCGATGTCAAA
Source organism: Centipeda felix (assembly GCF_900186465.1). GTDB lineage: Bacteria > Bacillota > Negativicutes > Selenomonadales > Selenomonadaceae > Centipeda > Centipeda felix. The sequence goes on along the minus strand of NZ_LT891956.1, from coordinate 95,926 downwards.
GCACTGCGGTGCCTTGATGTCCTCGAGGTTGATGCCGCCGTAGGTCGGTGCGATGAGCTGGCAGACCTTGACGACGTCCTCGACCTTTTCGCTGTTCACGCAGACGGGGACGGAGTCGACGCCCGCAAAGCCCTTAAAGAGGATCGCCTTGCCCTCCATGACGGGGAGGCCTGCGCCTGCGCCGATGTTGCCGAGACCGAGGACGGCGGTGCCGTTCGTGACGACGGCGACCATGTTGCCCTTGCTCGTGTAGTCGTAGATCTTCTCGGGTTCTGCCTTGATCGCGAGGCACGGTGCGGCGACGCCGGGCGTGTAGGCGCGGCTGAGGTCGTCGCGGGTCTTCAGCGGGACGGTCGGTGTGACGCCGAGCTTGCCGTGATGGCTCTTATGAAGGTCGAGTGATTCTGCATCAAATTTGCTTCCCATAGTGCATTTTCCTTTCCTTGGGGATGTCCTCTCTATATGTCCTCTGCCGCCGTTTCTAGGGTGCCCCTTCCCCATCGGGGAGGCAAGAGGGCGTTATGCTTTGTGATTGGATCGGTGCAGCGATTTCTTAGTTTTCCTTGCCGGGGCTGCCGCCGCTGCGCTGCGGTGCTGCGGTGTCGCCGCCGCTGTCGGCACTGCTGCTCTGGCGCGTGCTCGCGTGGCGGCTGTTGCTCCCGTTTCCACTTCCAGTGTCGGTGTCGGCCGATTTTTTCGGTGGGGATGTGTCGGTGCTCTGGGATTTGCTCCCCTTGTCGCTGTTCTTTCGCTCGGTGGATTTGCGCTCGGTCTTGCTGCTGTCCTCGGAGGAGGAGTGTTTGCGGCTCCGTGTGTCGAGTGCCTCGTCTCCGCTGACGCGGCGGCCGATGCTGTTGTCCCCCTCGGGCACCTCGGTGGCGCCGGCGGGGATGGAGTTCTCGTAGTCGCGGATGGCGCGCTCCATGCGGCTGCGCTCGTTCGCGTTCAGGCTGAGGCCGAGGGTGTTGACCATGTTGCGGCGCAGCTGCTCCATGTCGGGGATCCAGTAGCTGATGCCCTCGATGTAGAGCGGGCGTCCCGGCACCATGTCGGTGCGCAGGCCCTTTGCCTGTGCCTGTTTCAGTGTGCCGATGAACTCCAGCATCTGGCGGACGCTGAGGTCGGTCTTGACGCTGTCGATGACGCTCGAGATGATGCCCGGCAGGCGCGGCAGGATGGCGGGGGTGGTTACAGCGTCAACGCACGCGCGCATGAATTTCTGCTGGCGTTTGACGCGGCCGATGTCGCCCTCCTCGTCGCGGTAGCGGACGTAGGTGACGGCGGTCTTGCCGTCCATGTGCTGGCGTCCCGGGCGCAGGTCGATGACGAGGCCGCCGTCGTCGTCCCACGGATCCTCGTAGTACATGCGCTTTTCGACATCGATGTCGATGCCGCCGATGGCGTCGATGATCTTTTGGAAGGCGTGGGTGTTGATGATGACGTAGTGATCCATGCGGATGCCGAGGAAGTCCTCGACGGTGCGCTGGGTGAGTTTTTCGCCGCCGTAGGCGTATGCCGCGTTGATTTTGTCGTAGCCGTTTTTCGGGATGGCGACGCGCGTGTCACGCGGGATGGAGAGGAGCGAGGCCTCGTTCTTCTGCGGGTCGATGGTCGCGACCATGAGGGTGTCGCTGCGTCCGACGTCGTCGGAGCGCTCATCGACGCCCATGATCATGATGGTTGCCTTGTCCTTGGCGGTGAGCAGCTCGTCCTTCGGCGTCTCCTTGGCGCGGTCGAGCAGGCTGCTCTGGGCAAAGAAGACGCCCGCGAGCGCCGCGAGGACGAAGATGAGGATCGTGCCGAGCACGATGTAGGGCCATCGTTTCTTTTTCGCCGTTGGTCTCTTCGGTGGTAGTGTCGTCAATGCAGAATCTGTCCTTTCCTCCCCCATCGCAGGAGGGCGCGTGTATTCCGCGCCGTGCGGTTGCGCTTCGCGTGCGTGTGGATTATACTGTAGAAATCACAGGGATGGTACATATCTACTCAGTATCACATAATATATAGCAAACGCGGCGAATATGCAAGGGATTGTTCCTTGGAAAATGGCGGAAATCTGCTGTTTTTGCTGGCGCTAGGCGGCAGGATGGGGCTGTATTCATTGTTCCATTCGGTTTAATCGCAAAAAACATGCAGCCTGCGCTACTTTTTCCATGGTCGGATGAAATGCCGATTCGTGCCGAGAAAATTATTTTGCCGCATCATTTTTGAAAGAAAACCTACTATAATGTAGGAGGGAAAATATGGGCGTTGAGATCGAGCGCAAGTTTACGGTGCGGGCGGACTTCTGCCCACAGGGTGCGGGGACGGAGATGGCGCAGGGCTATCTCTCGCGCGATCCGCAGCGGACGGTGCGCGTGCGTCTCGCCGGCGGGCGCGGCTATCTGACGGTCAAGGGGGAGACGCGCGGGATGGTGCGCGCGGAGTATGAGTATGAGATCCCCCCGACGGATGCGCGGGCGATGCTCGCGCTCTGCGATCCGCCGCTCGTGGAGAAGACGCGCTATGTCGTGGATGTCGCAGGGCGCCGATGGGAGGTCGATGTCTTTCATGGGGCGAACGATGGTCTCGTCGTCGCCGAGGTGGAGCTGCCGTCGGAGACGGCGGAGGTCACGCTGCCTGCGTGGGTGAAGCGCGAGGTGACGGGGGAAAAACGCTACTACAATTCGTCACTGATTGTGCACCCTTATCACTCTTGGACGGCGGAGGAGAAGTCCGGATATCCACGTGTCCCTGTGGACAAGTAGCTCCGATTCTGCTACAAAATATGGAAAATGTCAGCCGATCAACTCCCATATATGGGGTTATCCACTAATTTATCCACGTTATCCACAGAAATCGGAGGATCGTTCGTAAAAATTATGCACATTGTGTAAAGATGTGTGGATAAAGGCAGTTGGGGGGCTTTTGAACAATTTTATCCACAGAGTTTTACACAGTTGGGGATAACTTATGGAAAAGGTCGTATACGATATATTCTGTTTATTTTAGGAGGAAGTTTTGATGGCGGAGTGGGAGGTATGTCTGCGGCTCGTGCTTTCGTGTGTGATGGGCGGGATCATCGGCTATGAGCGGCAGATGCGGAACAAGTCGGCGGGGCTGCGGACGAATATGCTCGTGGCGCTCGGCTCATGTCTTATCATGATTATGTCGCAGGCGATCTATGACAATGTGGAGGGCAAGACGAATGCCGACCCCGCGCGTCTCGCGGCGCAGGTGGTCTCAGGTATCGGTTTTCTCGGTGCGGGCGCGATCATGAAGGAGGGGCTGACGGTCACAGGACTGACGACGGCGGCGACGCTCTGGGTGGTCGCGGGGGTCGGGCTTGCGGTCGGCGCGGGGTTTTACCTCGGCGCGAGCGTGACGACCGCGATTGTGTTCCTCATCCTCGGGAATCTCTCGCGGCTCGATGCATGGGTCGATCATGAACGCCTGCTCTCCCTCTCCATCCACACGATTGATCGGCCCGGGCAGATCATGCGCGTCAGTGCCTGCATTGAGGATCTCCATCTGCGCTCACGCGGGATGAAGGTCAGGACGGACGAGGACGAGGCGGAGACAGAGACGGGCGGAGAGCGGCGCATCTACCTGACCTTTGAGGTCTACAACCGTGAGAACATCAAGCCGTCCTTCATCGCCGATGCCCTGCGGCAGGTGGACGGCGTGCTGCGCGTCGATGTGGTGTGAGCTTCGTGCTTGACGAAATTGGCGGATTGAAGTAAAATAGACATAGAAAAGGGCACTGCCGCTCAGCGGTTGCCCCCTTATACATGCGAGATACCCCGCCTGTTGTTTGGAGACGCAAGGCGGGGCTTTCTCATTTATCGTTTAACGGATAAAACTAATACGGTGAACACAACGAGAAACGTTAAGAACTCGTAGGTCTCCATATCAATCCCCCCTTTCGGGGGCTGAGTTACCACTGCGCCTATCAGTGCCTGCTATGATTATAGCAAACAAATGTATGCCATGCAATACAGGGAGGAATCGTCATGATCATCTCGTGGGATGAGTATTTTATGGGCGTGGCGCTCTTTTCCGCCTATCGCAGCAAGGATCCGCATACGCAGGTCGGCGCCTGCATCGTCAACGAGGACAAGCATATCGTCGGCGTCGGCTACAACGGGATGCCGAACGGCTGCGACGACCATGAGTATCCATGGGGACGGACGGGGGAGTTCGCCGAGCAAAAGTACCCCTATGTCGTGCATGCAGAGCTGAATGCCATCCTCAATGCGAGCACGTCATTGAAAGGCTGCCGTATTTACACATCACTGTTCCCGTGCAACGAATGCTGCAAGGCGATCATTCAGAGCGGCATTCGTGAGGTCATCTATCTCTCGGACAAGTACGCCGCCGCCGACAGTACGAAGGCATCGAAGCGGATGCTCGCCTCGGCGAATGTCACCTGCCGCCGCATGGAGACGGAGCTGACGGAGGTGCCGGTTCGCTTTACGCCGGAGGAGTAAGTCGTTCCCTTGTACAAAAAGAGCCGCATGGCGGCTCTTTTTGTATGCGGCGCTGCGGCGGTCATTCTCTCGGGAGAAGCAGCTCAAAATATTCCTCCGTATGACAGCAGATGTCCTCTTCGGCAGGGAGCTCTTCATGTGTGAGTTCTCCTCTGCGGTCAGAGACGGAGATTTTGATGCTCGCGTAGGGGATATGGAGATACATGCGGGTGATCTCTTTGCCGTCACTTGAGAGAAAGAGGGTATAGACGCCTTCATAGGGGAGGAAGAAGGCTGATGCGAAATCATACGTCTCTCCCGCATGAAACGTCTGCCCGCCGTGGTCGACGAAGTCCCGTCGGATACGAAAACGGTCTCCTGCCCGTATGTGTCCGAAGGAAAATATCTGATTGTCGGCACTCTGCACCGTACGGTAGAACGCATAGGGGGACAGTTCTTCCTTCTTTTGCCTGAGATATGCATCATGTGCCTCTTGTTTGTGCCGCTGTCTTACACTGTAGAGATAGGCGGCAAGAAAGAACGAGCCGAAGAGGATGGCGGCGATGATGGAAAAGAAGAGAAAGGGGGTCATGTTTCCTCACATGCATGGAAAAGGAGCTGCACAGCAGCTCCTTTTTTGTTCCGTTGTATCGATGTTACCCGACGAGCCATACCACGAAGTAGAGCACGAGCGGGATGGTCACGCAGAAGATGCCGATGAAGTCGATGTAGACACCGGTCTTGATCATTTTTGTGATGGGAATGTAGCCCGATGCATAGACAATTGCATTCGGAGGTGTAGACACAGGAAGCATGAAGCCAAGCGACGAAGAGAGGGCAATACCGATCGCGACGTGGATCGGGCTGAACCCTGCGGATACCGCTGCGGTAATGGCGAGCGGGCCAATCATGTTCGTCGCCGCCGTGTGACTGGTCAGCTCGGAGAGGAGCAGCGCCATCACGCAGAAGATCGCGACGAGGGCGAACTCGGACGGCTCACCGCCGAGCATCCCGACAATGCGGTCGCCGACCCACTGCGAGAGCCCCGTCTTATACATCATGCCGCCCATCGCGAGGCCGCCGCCGAAGAGGATGAGCGTGCCCCACTCGATGCCCTGCACGGCCGATTTCCACTCGAGCGTGAACTTGCGCTCCTTGAAGTTGATCGGCAGGAGGAAGAGGAGCAGCGCGCCTGCCATTGCCGCGACCGCCTCAGGGAAGAGGTGGTTGTACATCTTGAGGAGCGGTGAGGTGCTGCCGAGCGCCATCGAGAGGATGCCCGGGAACACCCAGAGAAAGACGGCGACGAGGAAGCAGACGAGTGTGTTCTTCTGTGCGCGCGTCCAGCCGCCGAGCTCGGCGACACGCGCGCGGATGAACTCCTCCGCGCCGTCGATGCGCTCGACATCGGGCGGGAACATACGGATGAGAACCACATAGGCGATGATGAAGTAGGCCACCATTGCAATGGCGCCCCACGTCATCCATTCGAAGAAGGAGATGTGGATGTTTGCCATCTGATCGAGGAAGCCGAGCATGATGATGTTCGGCGGAGTGCCGATCGGAGTCAGAACACCGCCGATCGAGCAGGCATACGCCGTCATGAGCATCAGCCCGGTCGCGTACTTGTAGTCGTGCAGGTCGATCTCCTTGCCGTTCGCGGCCATCATTTCCTTGACGGCAGACAGCAGGCCGAGGGCGATCGGGAACATCATCGCGGCCGTCGCCGTATTGCTCACCCAGCCGGAGCAGAGTGCTGCGGCAAGACCGATCGCGAGGAAAATGCGGCGCGGATTCGAGCCGACCCACGAGCGCGAGAGCAGCCAGTAGGCAAAACGCTTGTCGAGTCCATGATCCATCATCGCCTTGGCGAGGATGAATCCGCCCATGAAGAGGAAGATCATCGGATTGGCGAATGCCGCATAGGCATCCTTTGCCGTGACCACGCCTGTTACGACAGCGAGCGTCGGCCCGATGAGGGACGTGACGGGGATGGGTACGGGTTCCGTGATCCACCAGAGTGCCACCAGAACCATGATGGCGAGCAGCTTGTGTGATGCAAGCGTCAGTCCGTCAATCGGCGTCAGAAGCACCAGAATCGCAAGGATTGGCGCACCGAAAAGACCGACGAGACGACGTGTGCGATCAAACTTTTGCTCCGCCTCATGAATCTGTTGGGCTTCTTTGCTTTGATCTCCGCTCATTTTCTCAGCCTCCTTCAATGGTAATCGATAATCCCATTATTTATATTGTTATTATACGAAATTTTGAAGTCTTTTTGCAACACTTTTCTTAACCGATGGAATGACTTTTTTTCCTCGGTTCTGTTATAATGAACACGATGAAATAAGTTTGTGAAAAGAGGAGGAGTTTCATGCAGAGCTTTACCTATCATTGTCCGACGGAGATCATCTTCGGGCGGGGGGCGGAGGATAGTGTTCCCGCAAAACTGCGTGCGGCGGGGGCGCGCCGCGTGCTCATTCTCCACGGCGGCGGCAGTGCGGAGCGCTCGGGGCTGCTCTCGCGCATCGAGATGAATCTGACCTCGGCGGGGCTGGCGTTCCTCGTTATGGGCGGTGTACAGCCGAACCCGCGCGTTACGTTCGTTCGTGAGGCGATCCGCGAGGGGCTCGCGGCGGATGTGAACTTCATCCTTGCCATCGGCGGCGGCAGCGTGATCGACTCGGCGAAGGCAGTCGCTCACGGCATTGCAAATCCTGACGTGGACATCTGGGATATCTGGACGAAAAAGGCAGAGCTGACGCGCACGATGCCCGTTGCGTCCGTGCTCACCATCCCTGCCGCAGGAAGCGAGACGAGCGACTCCGCCGTATTGACGAATGAGGATACGGGGCAGAAGCTTGGGCTGAACGCGCCGCTCAACCGCCCTGTCTTCGCCTTTATGAACCCGACGCTCGCCTTTACCCTGCCGCGTGAGCAGATCGCCGCGGGGGCATCGGATATCATGATGCACACGATGGAGCGGTTCTTCACGGACGTCAAGGAGCCGAACGTCTTCACCGACCGCGTCGCGATTGACCTCCTGCGCACTGTGATGGAATCCGTGCGACGCCTTCTCGTCTCGCGCAAGGACTACGATGCGATGAGCGAGCTCATGTACTGCGGCAGTATATCGCACAGCGACTTGACAGGACTTGGATGCGGTAAGGATTTCTCCGTACATAAGCTGAGCCATCCGCTCTCTGCACGCTATGATGCCACACACGGGCGTGCGCTCACTGCGCTCTGGGGATCGTGGGCGCGGTTTGCCTATCCCTACGACCCGGCGCGCTTTGCCCAGTTCGCTGCCGACCTCTTCGGCATTGATGCGGGCACGGATGAGGAGCGGGCGCGCGCGGGCATCCGTCACATGGAGGAGTTCTTCACCTCCATCGGGATGCCGACGAGCATCGGCGGGCTGGGGATCGGCACCCTCTCGGCGGGGACGATCGAGCAGCTCGCCGATGATGCGACGCAGGAGGATCGCATCCGCATCGGCGTGTTCCATCCGCTCACACGCGCCGACGCCATCACCATCTACACGGCGGCAAATCACTAGGGAAGTGCTGAATTTATCAGTATTTCCCTAAGCCATCAGCAAAAGACCTGCCCGACGAAGTCTGTGATTTCGTTGGACAGGTCTTTTAATTATCACTAATTCCCTAGAAAACAACTTCCTGCATAGACAATGCCGATACATACGGCTGTGAATAGGTATTCCCTCAGCGAGCCGACGGTAAAGAGGCGTATCCCGATTTTCTGTGTCGGGAGGACGGCGGGCACCTTGCCGCAGACCGCGTCCTCTGCAATGTGGAGAAGTGCACCGAGGAAGATCCATAGGAGTACTGTGAGGAACATCCTGCTCCCAATGTACGTCTCGCTGTGGAGGAGCGCACCGATGAGGGCGAGATAGAGCATTGGCCAGTGTGACCAGCCGCGATGACGGCTGCGCCATGTACGCCATCCGACACTGCCGGGGGTGCCCTCCACCTTGTCCGGCAGGACGGCGCCGACGCATGCCGCCGCCGCCGCGAGTGGATCGGCACTCACCGCATAGGCAATCGTACCCGTGAGTGCAGCGTGCGATACCCATGTCATGATGGCGTATTTCCTCCTCTGAAAATGGGGACGGGCATCGAATCTATACGGATAGATATTGTGCAGACAATAGCCGTTAAGTAACTATGTGTTTGCTCTTTCTCGTGCCTCTTTGATGATGTCGGCGAGAGTGGTCTCCTCCATTTTCTTTTCCATGGCGTGCTGGATGTCTGCGAGGCGATGGTCGAGTACATCGTGGATGTGGCTGCCGACGGGGCAGGCAGGGTTCGGATTCTCATGGAAGCTGAAGAGGGACTGACCGCTGATGCTCTCCACGGCACAGAAGATGTCGGCGAGCGTGATGTCCGTGAGTTCCTTGGCGATATGTGCGCCGCCCTCGCGCCCGCGCGCGACGGTGATGAGCCCCGCGCGGCGGAGCTGACCGAGGATGCGGCGGATGACGACGGGATGTGCGCCGATGCTTCCCGAGAGCGACTCGCTTGTCGCGGGCTCTCGTTTGCCGAAAAGATCGACGCAGATGAGGATGTGGACGGCGATGGTAAAGCGGCTCGAAATCTGCATATTGTACCCTCCGTTGTTCGATATTCGTATCATACAATGGAGGGAGGAGAAATGCAAGGAGCTTTCTAGGGAATCACTGATAAAATGAAGCCCGTCAGATTGGCGTAGATTTTTTCGTCCGAACAAGGTGGAAAACCGGACGCAGAGTGGTGCTCTGTGGAGGATTTTCCGCCGAAGTACGGGCAAAAAAGATGCGTCAAGATGATGGTGCTGAATTTATCAGTGATACCCTAAGCCAAGTCCTCAGCAAAGCGAAGCTGGCGGCGCACGTCGTTGAGAAGTTTGTAGTGGAGGGCGCGCCCCTCGCGCACGTGGCGCTCCAGTGTGCCGAACGCCCACAGGCTGTGGATGATGTCACCGTTCTGCAGGGCGATGTCGCTCCCCGTGCCGCGCCGCTGCAGGACGAGGGCGGCGTATGCTGTGTTGATGTAGCCGATGCCGCCGCGGCGCGCATTGTACATCTTGATCGGGGTGAGGACGCAGCCATGTAGGATGGGGAGGATAATGTTGCGCCGCCGTGCCATGAGACGGGCGGCGTTGCGTCGGATGAGGCGGAGTGCCTTGTCCTCGCGCTCGGCGAGACAGGCGAGCACGTGCTCCGGTGTGGCGCCGAGCATCAGGCTCCTCCCGTGCGCACAGATCACGGCAGTGCGCGTCGCGTCCTCCTGTGCCGGAATGAGGGCGAGGATGTCCGCCGGAGCGGGCAGGCGCTGCATCAGGCATTCTCTTTTCGTACGATTCATAGTGGATCTCCTTTGTTTGGGGGAATCACGGCAAAATGCTGTGACTCCATGACTCCTGCCTGCCGCTGGCGGGGCGCACAGGCACGGGACACGATTCTGGATCTCCTGTTCCTTTCTGAATGCTATTATAGAGAAAATATGTTCGTATGTAAAGAAAATTTTGCATGGAGGCTCTTCTTTTTTTTCGCCGCAGCAGGTATTTGGGTGTAAGCAGCTTACAGCGGACGAACAAAACGGAAAGGAGTGACATCTATGGCACGCAAAGAAGCAGCGAGCAAGCTCACGCTGAAGGTGATTACGGGGGTCGGCGCAGACGGCAAGAACCTCTATAAGAACCGCACGATCGCAGGGCTTGCGCCTGTGCTCACGGATGCGGATGCGCTCGCGGTCGGACGCGGGTTCGCGAATCTGCAGAAGCACGGGCTCGATCAGGTGATGCGCACGGATACGGCTGTCCTGACGGACTGAGCCCCCGCGCGGCAGATGATGTGAGGACATAGAAAGGAGGTACGACTATGTCGACGAAGAAACAGCTCCGCATGACGCTGGCACTCTCGACGGGCAAGAACCACACGGTCAGTCTGATGGATCCGAAGGATGATCTGACGAAGGCGGCGGTGGAGACCTGCCTGCAGGATGTCATCGCAAAGAAGGCGATCATGCTCGGTGAGGCATACCCTGTCTCCATTAAGGACATCAGTGTCCAGACGGTAGACAGCGCTCAGCTTTCCTGAGTACTGCATCGGCAGGACATGATGAGGGACACTGGACGAAGCGAAATGTTTCGTCCAGTGTCCTTTTTGTGCTCTGTCGCCACTTCCCCCCGCACGGCGGGGGAAGCTAATGTACTGTAGTCACAAGTCTCCCCCGTGCGGCACGGGGGAGGGGGACCGCGAAGCGGGGGTGGGGGCGCCTGCTGCGAGATATGTGACGCTTTGGTAAAGAACTGAGACGTGGAACGGCTTGCACTTTTCGCGTGTTTTTGGTAAACTCTAGTAGTTCCTGCGGTTGTAGCTCAGATGGATAGAGCATCTGCCTCCTAAGCAGAGGGTCGCGCGTTCGACTCGCGCCAATCGCACCATGAAAGCAGACAAGACTTCTCATCGTGAGGAGTCTTTTCTATACATAAGGAGTGATATGCGATGAAAAAGACTATGATGGCGGCACTGGCCGGTACCTATGACGGCGGTACCCACCCTCAGCATGCGGTCACGGGAGTGACGCTGAGTACGGAGACGGGGGAGCCGGTTTCCATTGATGCGGTGATTACGAGTCGTGATGTGCTTCTGCTCGCATTGGCGGATGCCTTCCGCAAGCAGTATCCGGGACGTGAGCAGGATCTCTTTTCACATGATATTGACGAGACACTGAATGACTATCATGATGGCGGTGACTGGCAGAAGTATATCGACTGGATGCTCGATGCGAACAATGATCTCCATGTGTTCTACAATCCGTATGATATTGCCCCGTACTCTGCGGGCGGGTTTGAGCTGACGCTGCGGCATGATGTGTATCCTGAGGTGTATCGCCGTGATCTGACAGAGTAGAGCCCGTATCATCCAATAGACAAGCCCCTCGGCTGCATGCCGAGGGGCTTTCTGTATGTGGCCTTGTTACTTCTTCCCGAATCCGAAGAGCGACTTTAGCTTGCTGCCGATGCCCTCTGTGGGCGGTGCATCCGTGTCGGGCACGTCGTCGTAGAGGTCGGAGTTCACGACCTTCGCCGGGGGCGCGTCGTTGCGGCTCTCTGTGTCATCGTCGCCGAGGGAGAAGCCCGCGCCGTAGTTCGGCGAGAATCCCGAGATGATGGGGATGCCGCAGTGCGGGCAGGCAGTGGCGGTGGAGGGGACGAATTTTTCACATTTTGGGCAGTACATCATGGACCTCGCTTTCGTCGGATGATTCCCTTCTATAGGATATATCGTCATTTGCGAGCAGTCGGATAATACCGATGAACGAGAGGATGCCGCAGAGTGTCCAGAGGAGGATGCTCGGCACGCCGATCATGCTGTCCACTGCCGACTGGAGCGCGCCGTCCGTGACAGTGCTGCCCTCCATCAGAACCTCGTAGGAGAAAAGTCGGGCAAACGGCAGCGGTGTGATGAGGGGTGGGAGCAGTACGGCGAAGGGGAGGAACGCCTCATAGGGGGAATGTCCCAGCGTGCGCAGGCGCTGCCGTACGAGCGGCAGGAGGGGGAGCGGAAAGAGTACGAAGGGGAGGACAAAGAGAATGATGATGACTGTGGCAAGGATCCGCGCTGCCTCCGGAATCGCCGCGACAAGGATCATGAACACGCCGGCCATGGACTGCAGGATGAGCTGTGCCGCCGGCGGGAGGACAAGCCCCAGCACGAGGAGGAGGAGGAGGCTGCGGCGAATGAACGCCGTGCGCGTCACCGTCCCCGCACAGGAGAAATACGCTGTGCGCGTGGGCGGCAGTACCTCCTCGACGGGTGGATCGCCCCAGCGGTTCGCCTCGGGTTTTCCCTTTTTGAGGAAGAGCCAGCCGAGCCAGCAGGCGAGCGGGAGAAAGAGGAGGAAGAAGAGGAGCAGCGCGATGCCCATGCTCGCGGCGACGGCGGAGGCGAATGCCTCCGTTGTTCCGTTCCAGAGGGGAAAAGATGGCCCTATCATCTCGTTGAGGATGCCGATGAAGATGCATACGGGCAGGAGCATGAGGAGGAGGACGGGGACGCAGAGGAGGAGCATGGGCGCCGCCCAGCCGCCGCCGTGTCCCAGATCGTGCAGACGCCGTACGACGGCGGGGATGGCGAGCGGCGGGATGAGTGCGTAGAGGAGGAGGTTGAGCCCGAGAAACGCCGCGATGTAGACGGTGAAGAAGACCTCTGTCGAATCACGGAAAAAGCCCACCGCAGCGGATGCGGTGAGCGGGAAGAGGAGATAGCAGAGCGCGAGCATGGCAAAGAAGACGCCGCCGCTGATGACGCCGAGCGTCAGAGCGAAGTCGCGCCGCGTGAGCCTGCCCGTGCGAGAAAAGAGTGCGTGATTCATACGCAGTCCTCAGCTGCGCGATACGCCGCTGTCATGCGATGTATCACTGTCTGTCTGTGCAGTATCTATTCCTGTGCTGTTCGTCGTATGGGCGACAGGCGCCGTGAATACGGGGATCTCATCCCCCGTGCCGAGCGGATCCGGGCCGTAGGCGTTCGGTCCCTCTGTGCCCTTCTTGAAGATGAGGTAGAGCGCGAAGAAGAAGCTGACGACGGGGACAAAGCTCAGCAGGATGAAGAATGCCGAGAGGTCGAGGTCGTGCAGACGGCGGATCGCGAGGAGGTAGCCCGAGATGATGAAGGGCAGGTAGAGGATATAGGTCGCACTGAATGCGCCCATCGTGGGGATGCCATTCCCGACCTGTGCCGCCGCCGTGGTAAAGGCGATCACCATCAGCAGGATGTAGACCGCCGTCAGGATGAGACCGAGGGCGAGGCAGCGCAGGATGTAGGGCTTGCGGTTGAGACGCCCCTCCCACGAGAAGAACATTTCCCGAATGTTGTCGATTTGGAACATGATGATTCTCCTTTTCGTTGATGAGGGAATCACTGTCTAAGGAAGCACTGATAAATTCGGTACAACCATCTTGACGCATCTTTTTTGCCCGCACTTCGGCGGAAAATCCTCCACAGAGCACCACTCTGCGTCCGGTTTTCCACCTCGTTCGGACGAAAAAATCTACGCCAATCTGGCAGACCTCATTTTATCAGTGATTCCCTAATGGAAAACGATTCCCAAGTATATGGAAATTGTAGCATAGTTGCCTGTGATTCACAAGAAAAATATATGACCTAGTATTAAAAGAGAAAGAGAGAGTAAAAAAGGAGGGGAAGGGGGACCGCGCAAGCGGTGGAAGGGGCACAAAGAAGGGGCTGTTGCACGAAGTTTGCAGCTTCGTGCAACAGCCCCCTTGTCGGCAGCATTTGACTTGGCGGCGAACGCATACCCCTAAGCCGCATCGATCTCGCTCTCGTCGGAGACGGCGTTGCGCCCCTTTTCCTTGGAGCGGTAGAGGGCGCGGTCGGCGCGCGCGATGAGCCCGGGGAGGGAGTCGCATCCCCCGTGCCATGTGGAGATGCCAAAGCTGAGCGTGACGCCGCCCATGCGCTCCTCAAGGATGGCGCGCAGTCTCTCGCAGAACGCGGTCATCGTCTCGAGGTCGTAGTGCAGGCCGAGGAGGATGAACTCGTCGCCGCCGTAGCGGATGAAGATGTGGCGGCGGTCGATCTCATCGTGGATGATGGCGGCGATGTCTCTGAGCACCTGATCGCCTGCGAGGTGCCCGTGCGTGTCGTTGACCTGTTTGAAATGGTCAATGTCAAAGAGGGCAAGGGAGAACCTAAACCCGCGCTCGTGCGCGAGGGTAGAGAATTGCGCAAAGCCCACGTCAAGCTGATGGCGGTTGTAGCAGCCCGTAAGGAAGTCGCGCTTGGCGGCGTCTTGCGAGGCGGCGAGCTCCTGTGAGAGGCGCTCGTTCTGGCGCTCGAGTGTCGCCTCCTCCATCATCTGGATGCGGATGAGGTGGAGGATGAGCGGAACCATGGCGTAGACAGAGAACACGGCCATGGAGAGAATCCCCGTGAAGAGATGGTGCTCCCAGTGCAGTACGTCAAAGATGGAGAGCGCGACGAAGGCGATCAGCCCAAAGGCGGCGTAGCGGCACGCGGGGTGGTATGCCCAGTGGGAGCGGACGAGTGCATGGATGAGGATGAGGTCTGACGAAAAGATCAGGACATTGTAGAACGGGAGCATGCTGCTGTATGCGTTTCGTCCGATGAGTTCGGCGAGGGTGGCCGCTGCGAAGATGCCGACGAAGATGTGCAGGATGTTCTTTACGCGCGCGTGGTACTGCGGAGCGACGATCTCGCGCACGACGAGTGCCCAGCAGACCGGCAGCGCATAGATCATCGCGAGATGGAGCTCCCACCAGAGTGCGGGCATCCCGAAGAGACGCGGGAAGAGAGAGGTGTTGCCCGTCGTCCACAGGGCGAATGCAGCGAGGAAGGCGATGAGGTAGATGAGTGCGCGGCGATGGATGTCCTGCAGGGCGCGCCACGAGAGGTTGAGGCTGAGGAACGCGATCATCGCGAGGGCGATGGAGAGCGCCGAGATGTAGATCGCGTCGGCAAAGGAGATGTTCTTCATGAACTGCATTGTCGTGTCGATCTCAAAGTCGTCGATGCTCCCACGCCGCCCCATATCCGTCGTGTGCAGGAGGATCGTGAGCCGCCGTCCTGCCGCCTTGTTGTCGAGCGGTATATAGTGGATCGTGCGGCCGCGCGTCTCCGTGCGCCCCGACCAGTCACCGTAGCGGTAGAGGAAGTCGTCGTCGAGGTAGACGGCGATATCCTGATTCGTCGTGGTAAAGAGCAGGTTGCAGTTCATGAATCGCGAGGAATACGGGATCTCCCACGAAAGATAGACCGCCGATGCATCCGTTGGCAGCGGCGGCGGGACGGGGTAGTCATAGGACTGCCAGTCGAGCGCGTCAGCGCGAAAATCGCGGAGCATCGGGGAGGTCGTGTCCGCGAGGGCATACGTGGGGGGGAGCTGACGGTCGGGGGGCGCTGCGAGGAGACGCCATGAAATGATGCAAATGGCGGCGAGCGCTACCGTGCAGAGGAGAGCAGCGGCATTGTCCTGCAGGAATGTGCGGAGTTTCATCATGGGGAGCACCTTCCTTCTGGGGGAGAGAAGGACTTTCGTAGGAATTTGTGTGGATTTTCTAACATTATAGCATATTTAGGTGCGATGAAACAATAGAAAAGACGATTCCCGCAGCATCAGTGATCTAAGTATACAGTGGAAGGGATACAAAAAAGGCGCTGCGCGAAGTTTTGCGCTTCGCACAGCAGTCCTCTGATGCGCTGGTATCATCGGCGTTCGCCGCGTTCGGACAAATCTGCGTCAATCCGGCAGACCTTATTTTATCAGCGCTGCCTTTATATTACTCGTCAGCGATGGTGCTCCGCATTCGCGTTCGCACAGATATCGCAGCACGCTGCCTCGCTCTCGGTGGAGACGCTGTTGCGTCCCTTTTCCTTGGAGCAGTAGAGCGCACGGTCAGCACGTTCCATCAGATCGTGCATGGTATCGCCTGCCCCATGCCACGCCGATACACCGAAGCTTATCGTGATGCCGTCCATGGTCTCTGCGACGGCACAGCGCAGGGATTCGCAGAACTCTGCCATCTGTGTGAGGTCGTGATGGAGGGCGAGGAGGATGAACTCGTCGCCGCCGTAGCGGATGAAAATGTGGCGGCGGTCGATCTTCTCCTGTACGATCTCGGCGACGCCGCGCAGCGCATCGTCGCCGCCGAGGTGGCCGCGCGTGTCGTTGACCTCCTTGAAGTGGTCGATGTCGAAGATGGCGTAGGAGAAGGAGAAGCCCTTCTCGTGTGCGAATGAGGCGAACCGCTCATAACTTGGTTCGAGCTGCAAACGATTGAATGCGCCCGTGAGAAAGTCGTGCTTTGCCTCGTCCTGCGATACCTGCAGCTCCTGCACGAGGGCGTTGTTCTCCCGGACGAGCTGCGCCTCCTGTATCATCTGCTCGCGGATGAGGTAGAAGACGAATGGGATGATGGCATAGATCGAGAAAACGGTTGCTGAGAGTGTCGAGGTGAAGAGATGATACTCGAAATGGAGGGCATCGATCGCGACAAAGATCATCAGCGAGGCCGCTGCGATCACTCCGTAGCGGCAGGCGGGATGCTTTGCCCATGAGGTGCCCAGGAGAACGAAGATGGGGTAGAGGAAGGTGACGGCGAGGATGGGGTAGAAGGCAAAGAGCATATTCATATAGCCGTTCAGCCCGAGTGCCTCCGCCGTTGTTGCGACGGCGAAGAGTGCGCCGTAGAGACCAAAGATGCCGGTCAGAGGATGCTTGCAGTTCGGCGGACTGATGTGCTCGATGATCTTGACGAAAAGCATCGGCATGAGGTAGAGCATGATGAAGTGGAGCTCCGCCCAGACCTGCGTCGTGCCGAAGAGTCGGGGGAAGAGTGAGGAGGTGCCCGTCGCCCAAAAGATGATGCTCAGGAGGAAGGCAATGAGGTAAAGCTGCAGATGCCGTCGTCGGATATAACCGCGCCAGATGATATCCATGACGAGGAAGGCGATGAGTGCAGCGGCGATGGCAAGGCTCGCCGTGTAGATGGCATCGCTGATGCTGATTTTCTGGAAGAGGGCCAGCTCGCTGCCAATGAAGAAATAGTCTACGCTGCCAAGCCACCGGGCATAGTCCGTATGCAGGAGGAAAGTGATGCGTTTCCCCGCGAGGGACTCCTTTGCGTCGATGAAGTGCAGGGTGCGCCCATAGGGGTTGTGGAAACCGTCCCATTGACCGGTGGTGTAGATCAGACGGTCATCGAGGTAGACGCAGAGGTTCTGATTCGTCGTCGCCGCGAGGATGTGATCAATGGAGAGAGGTATATCCTGCGGGATCTCCCACGAGAGATAGACCGCCTTCACATCGTCGGAAAGGGGCGGCACGGGGGACGTATAGGGCTGCCAGTCATGCTCCGCCGCGTGAAAACCAAGGATGTCGTTATGTGTGAGATCCTTGCCGACGAGGGCGTACGAGCGAGCCAGATCAGTATACGGCATGGTATTGAGCAGCTGCCAGGCAAAGGCCATGGACCCGATGATTGCGGCGAACGCAGCCAGTCCAATGGCATTCTTCAGCGCGTGCTGTACGGCTTCCTTCATAGGGGTTCATTTCTCCTGCGTTGTTCTCCAATAAGGGATAAATGAAATAAATATCAATATACCACTGCATTATATCATAAAATACGGGTGCGTGTGGGAAAAAATGAGAAAAGAGCAGGTCGTACGTTTACCAAGAGAAAAGAGACTGCGATATGAAGGTGTCCACCTCGTACGACAGTCTCTTGTGCCTTTCCCTCACGTGGGCGGCTGACATGGATGTGTTCTATGCGTGAAAGCCGGAGAGGTTGAGCGCGTCGAATCCCGCGAGGAGCTCCCTGACCTCGTGCTCGATCCTGTCCGCGCCGCCCGCTGCGTCCGCCTCGATGTTGACCGGCATGTTCGGATCGTGCAGCGACATGCGCAGCAGCGCCCAGCCGCTCGGGAAGATGAGGCGCACGCCCTCATAGGAGGGAGCGGCGATCCTGAGCCCCTTGTCTTTGGCGCGCTGCTCGAATGCGGCAAGGACGTCACGTCCGTATGCCTTGACGTCGCCCATGCCCGTGATCTTGATGCGGATCTCGCGTGCCTCGGCGGGATGGCGCAGATCCTTGATGAGGTCGCTGAGGGTTTTGCCCTCGGCGTGTGCCTTTGCCGCTGCGATGAGAAGCTTTACCGCGAGGTAGGCACCGTCGTCGAGGTAGTAGTTCTCGCTGAGCGCGCCATGCCCTGAGGTCTCGATGGCGAGCGGGGAGGTTTCGCCCGCCTCGTTGCGGCGGATGCACTCGTTGATGACGTTCTTGTAGCCGCGCATGTAGCGCAGGTGCTTCAGATGGAGGTGATCCTCGAGGAAGTCGTGCAGCCCGTCGGAGGTGACGGAGTCGGTGATGATGGTGGAGCCGGGGTAGTCGGGCGCGAGGATGGCGGCCATCATGGCAATGAGGGCGTTGCGGCTCACGTCCGTGCCGTCGGCGAGGACGGCGCTCATGCGGTCTACGTCGGTGTCGAAGATGAGTCCAAGGTCGGCATGGTTCTTCACCACGGCGTCCTTGATGGCGCGCATGGCATCGGCATTCTCGGGGTTCGGAATGTGGTTCGGGAAGTGCCCGTCCGGGTCGAGAAACTGACTGCCTGTCGTGTCCGCGCCGAGCGGGGTGAGGATGCGCCCCGCGAAGAAGCCGCCCGCGCCGTTGCCCGCATCGACGACGATGTGCATCCCCTCGAGCGGACGTTCTGCGCCGCCGAACGCGTCGCGGATTTTCTTCGTGAGGTGTTCGCTGTAGCGCCCGATGAGGTCGAACTTCAGGACGTGCTCGAGCGTTCCGTGTTCTTCCTTTGCCTCGGCGGCGTAAGTGAGGATCTTCTCTATGTCCGTCTTGTCTGCGCCGCCCGCGGCGGTGAAGAATTTCAGTCCGTTGCGGTTGTATGGGAGGTGGCTCGCGGTAATCATGATCGAGCCGTCCGCCGCCGTGTCCTCGAAGATGGTCGCCATGAACATGGCGGGGGTGGAGGCGAGGACGCAGTCGATGCCGTGCGCGCCCGTGTAGGTGAGTCCCGTGAGGACGCTGTCCTTGATGGCGAGCGCGGAGATGCGCGAGTCATGGCCGACGGCGATCTGCAGCTCTGCGGGGCTTTTGCCCGTCTTTTCGCTGAGGAAACGGACGAAGCCGGCAGCGATGCGGTTTGCTGCCTCGGGGGTGAGGGTGACAGGTTCGCCGGGCACGCCGGGGACGGCGACGCCGCGGATGTCGCTGCCGTTCGCGAGTTTTTTGAAGTCGTCCTGGGTCAGGGGCATGGGGATTCCTCCTTTGCGTATGATTGTGTGTTTGTGGGGGTATATATTATGCATTATACATTATGCGTGAGTATCCCCACGCAAACGCCTCGTTCCACAAGTGATCGCGCACTTATCTGCCTAAATACCTGCGAATTCCGAAACGCGCTTCGCTTGAACGACGAAATTCGCAGGGGGCAGAACGTGCGCTTATCTTCACTTGTTCCACTAGGGTTTGCTTTGGGGATACTACTACGCCACGAGTGCCCCGAGCCTTCCCCGCCGGTGCGGGGGAGGTGCCGCGACAGCGGCGGTGGGGGCGTAACTTCTTTATCAATAGATAGTGGACTGCACCGCGAGCGACATATCCTTACTCCGCACCAAAGAATTCCTCCTCGACGGCGATGCAGAGGGTGTGGTAGATGGGGAGGTGGTACTCTTGGATCTTGTACGTCTCCTCCTCGGGGGCTTTGATGACGATGTCGGCGAAGCCCGACGCGCATTTGCCGCCCGATGCGCCTGTGAGGGCGATGGTCTTCAGCCCGAGTGCCTTTGCCATGCGGAAGGCGTAGAGGACGTTCTTCGAGTTGCCCGAGGTGGTGATGCCGAGGAGGACGTCGCCCGCGCGCCCGAGTCCGAGTACCTGCTGGGCAAAGGTGAGATCGGGTGCCTGATCGTTCGCGAACGCTGTGCTGATCGCAAGCTGGGACGGGAGGGAGATGGCGGGGAGTGCACCCTGCAGGTGCCGCATGAAATAGTCGACGGTCAAGGGGTCAGCGGCGTCGCACGCTTCGTGGAGTTTTGCGAGGATGTCCTCGTCGAGGTGACGCGGCAGGAGAAAGCCCTTCATCAGCTCACCGACGATGTGCTCGGCATCTGCCGCAGAGCCGCCGTTGCCGCAGACAATGAGCTTGCCGCCTGCGTGGTAGGATGTGCAGAGTGCCTTGATGGCGGCGCGGATGTCTGTACCGCAGGCCTCGAGTGCGGGATAGCGTGCGATGAGCGTGTCAACGGCGGCAAGGGTGGATGATTTCATAGTTGTTGCTCCTTTGTGATTCTTTTACGATTGATGCGAGCCTCACGCGGACAGTTAGGGAAGCACTGATAAATTCGGCACAACCATCTTAACGCATCTTTTTTGCCCGCACTTCGGCGGAAAATCCTCCACAGAGCACCACTCTGCGTCCGGTTTTCCACCTCGTTCGGACGAAAAAATCTACGCCAATCTGGCAGACCTCATTTTATCAGTGATTCCCTATCTGCGCGCGAGGGGTGAAGAAATGTACCGTGTACATTGTATTCGCAGGGCGGATAAAGAAAACGCTGCTTCCTTTATGCTCCGTTCCCTTCTATTATGGACGAAAATGCTGCCTTTTTCAAGGGAAAGGGGAGGGAAATGCGGCAGGTTGTCCGATGCGGTAGGCTTTGTCGTCGTGCTGGGGCGTTCAGCGTATAAAAAATCGCTGTGAGGAAGGAATGACGCGGGGTTAGAGGGATTTTCCCATACGCATTCCTGCCTTTTAAGGTGTAAAATACTCCATTTTGAAGTTATTGATTTTAATTTATAGTTATTTATCGATATTTTATGGAATTTATCTATATTGTTTTACTGATTTGCTTTTGTGTTTTTACAGGGTGGGAAATCTCTCTGATGGGATTCTTCAGTAAGTGTATGGGCATAAGAAAAGGGACACTGTACGAAGCCGGAGCTTCGTGCAGTGTCCCACGTTTCTCTGTGTATCTCAGCGGCTGCGATAGCGGTCGGCGATGGCACGCGGGCTGTCGCCGGCATCGAGTGCCGAGGTCGGCGGCGTGACGTCCATCGGCGCGGCGTTTTGCGGTGTGACGTCCATCGGCGCGGCGTTTTGCGGTGCGGTGCCCTGCGGACGGATGTCCGTGATGGGCGGCTGCGGTGCGGCCGCGCGCGGCTGCTCTGCACGCTGGTAGACGTTCTCCTCCTCCTTGCGGGAGCGGAAGCGGTTCCAGAACCAGCGCAGCACCATGAAGGCGACGACGGCGATGGCGACGTTCACAAGGACGCCGAGGATGTCGGCGAGGAGGCCGCTGCCCATGCCGCCGAGGAGGCTCGCGAGGAGCCCGCCGAGCATCATGCCGCCCGCGAGGAGGCCGATGTTGCGCAGGGTATTCCCCCAGCCTGTGCTGCTCTTAGCGGGGGTCGCGGCGTTTGCTGCATTCGCCTTGCTGTTTGCCGCGGGGGCATTCTTTTCCAGCTGGTTCGCGTTCTTCGAGGGGGCGTAGCTGTTGCCGTTCCCCGAGACGGATTTGCCGCTGCTGCTCTGTCCCTCGGATGCCTTCGGTGCGGCCTTGGGCGTCGCCTTCGGTGAGATGCGCGCGCCGCCCTTGGCGGCCTCTGCCTGTGCACCGAGCGTACTCTGCACGGCGTTCGGGACGATGATGGGTGCGGTAAAGGCCAGCGAGCCGACCATTGCCGCAGCGATGAGTTTCTTTAGTTTCATTCCATATTCTCCTTCATATATCATTCGATACGGGGATAGCCCCGGTATTCGTAACCGGATTGAAGAACGCAGATTTATACCTTGACGACCGCTTGCGTAACGAGGTGTTCTGCGAGGAGCACACGAAGATGCCTTACTCCTGATAGGACTTGATGTCCTCGGGGAAGGCGTAGATCTCGCCGACGGTGTCGAGCTCGCCTGAGAGGTAGCGGTCGATGTCGTCCACGTCGATGTAGAGCTTGCAATTGATGTCGAGGTAGCCCTGCTCGCGCCCGTCGGAGAGGTCGCGGATCGCCATGAGCTTTTCGCGGAGCTTCAGGAGGTCGCTGCGCGTCGCGTGTACGTCGAGACGCAGCTGGGGGACGCCGTATTCTTTGAGGACTTCGTCCATGGTCATACGTTGTGACATAGTGTTTTCCTTTCTCTGCTTTGACTATTTGCCTTTTATCCTATCCGATGATGCTGAATTTTGGCTGAATGCTGCATCTGCACCGCTTTCCCTCTGTTTGCGCAGGGCATGGAGGGCAGTTTCGAGGGCGCGTTTTTCGCAGCGGCAGGTTTCGTAGTCGAGGTCACCCGATGCGCGGAGCATCCGTGCGTCGAGGGTGCGGATGTCCGCCTCGATGCGCCGTATGGCGTCCGATGGGTCCTGTACCATGCACATCCCTCCTTTGATAAGTATTCTAACAGTTTTGGCAGAAACTGTCTACATTCCTATTATCGTTATGATATAATATGACTGTTAAGGAAGCACTGATAAATTCGGTACAACCATCTTGACGCATCTTTTTTGCCCGCACTTCGGCGGAAAATCCTCCACAGAGCACCACTCTGCGTCCGGTTTTCCACCTCGTTCGGACGAAAAAATCTACGCCAATCTGGCAGACCTCATTTTATCAGTGTTTCCTTATGAATGTTGCCCAGAATTGTGGATTCCCTTAAGGAGTTCCTTATGAAGAAGGACTTTTATGAAAATGTACGCGAGCATGCTCTCGCCCATGCGCATACGCAGGATACGTGGCGGACGCGGTTCATTCTCGCGCGCACGGCGGTGTTTCCGCTGATGCTTGTCGCCCTCGTTCACGGCTATGACCGCGGCTCGGTGGAGGAGCTGATGCTCGGCGGGTTTTTCCTGCTGCTCTTTGCGGTGCTCGTGCTGCGGCATCGGCGGCTTGAGCGGCGCCGCATCTTTACGCAGGCGTATCTCGGCGTGGTGGGGGAGTATCTCGCGCGCTTTGATGGGAGCTGGAAGAAGTCGCCCGTGGACGGCGCTGCCTATCTGCGCGAGAAATGTCCGCCCGATCGGGATCTGCACATTTTCGGCGCGGCGTCGCTCTATCAGTATCTTTGCGCAGCGCATACGCGCATGGGGCGTGACCGTCTCGCCGCTGCGCTCTCGGCGACGCCGCAGGATGCGGCGGCGGCAGGCGGCGGTGACGGAGCTGCTCGCCCATCCGCTCCTCGCTCTGGAGCTGGAGGCGCGCGGTGCACTCCTGCCCGATGCGCATGATACGCGTGTGCTTGCCAAGGAGCTCGCGCAGCCGCTCAAGGGGTCGCTGAAGCTCATTTCCTGCATCGGCATCGTTCTTGCCAATGCCTGCGTCTGGTCGCTGTTTTGGGCGATTTTCTTTGGCGGCAGCTGGGCGATTCCGATTGCGCTCTTTACGTTCAATCTCACGATGGCGATGGCTTTTTTCTCGCGGACGCAGCGCGAGCTCGCACCGCTCGGCCACATGGCGAGTGCGCTGCGGCTCTATGGGCGGATCTTTCGTGCGCTCGAGCGCGCCCCGCTGCGCAGTGCTGCGTTCCACGCGATTCTGTCGCCGCTCTTTGCGCCCGTGCGCGCGACCATCGGGCTGAGCCGCCTGACGATTCTCGCCGACTGCGCGGCGATGCGGCGCAATTTCTTTTTCTTTATTCTGGCAAATGGGATTCTGCTCTGGGATTTTCACTGCATGGCGTATTTTTCCCACTGGCGCAAGGGCTACGGTGCGGCGGCTGCCGACTGGCTGAAGGTGTGGGCGGAGACGGAGGTGCTGCTCTCGCTCGCACGCGTCGGGCATACGCGCGAGGTGCACGCGTTTCCGCGCTTTGCGGAGGAGGGCGCGCCGCAGCTCATGGCGGAGGACGCGACGCTGCTGCTCCTGACGGAGGAGACGGCGACGCCGAACGACGCGCAGCTCACGGCGGGGACGCTCGTCATCACGGGGTCGAATATGTCCGGCAAGACGACCTATATGCGCTGCCTCGGCGCGAATGCTGTCCTCGCGTATGCGGGTGCGCCGGTATGTGCGCGCTCCTTTACGCTCACGCCGATGGCGGTCTATACGTCGATTCAGATCAGCGACGATCTCGCGGGCGGGATTTCGACGTTCTATGCGGAGCTGCTGCGCATCAAGAAGATGATGGTCTACAGCAAGCGCGGCAAGCCGATGCTGATCTTGATTGATGAGATTTTCCGCGGGACGAACTCTGCCGACCGCATTGTCGGTGCGCGCGAGGCGATCCGTCGCCTGACACTGCCGCACGCGATTACGGTGGTGACGACGCACGACTTTGAGCTCTGCGATCTCGGGCGCGAGGGCATCCCCGTGACGAATGCGCATTTTGAGGAGCACTACGAGGGGGATAAGATCCTCTTTGACTTCAAAATGCGCGCGGGGCGCTGCCACACGACGAACGCGCAGTATCTCCTGCGCATGGCGGGCATTATGGGGGAGTGAGGCGAAGATTTCCCTTGGCTTTGCGGACACGGTGACAGCGCGGCGGAAATCTGTTATAATGGGGAATACTTTCCTGCGATAAGAGAATAAAGGAATCGCTGATAAAACAGCCCTCGGATTGGCGCTGCATTTATCCGTGCTTCCTGAATGGCAGTGCGGGGGATCCCTCCGCTGAAAGGATACAGAATGAACGAGCATGCTGCACGCCCCACTGCCACGGCAGGGGTCATGACTGCCGCCGCCGTGGTCTATGCGCTCGCGGCGATCTATCTGCCCATGTTGACCATGATGATGGGAATGCTCTGGCCCGTGTTTATCGCGCTCGTGACGGTGCGCGCGGGGGGGCGGTTCGGCGCGCTCGCGGCAGTGGCGGCACTCCTCCTCACGATGCTCTTTGCCACCCCCGTGGCGGGGGCGACGTTTGTCCTCTCCTTTGCGCCGACAGGGCTTGCCCTCGGGCTGCTCCTGCGCCGTCAGGGCAGCACCCTGCGTGCACTCGTGGGCGGCACGCTCGCCTCGCTCCTCGGAAAGGCGGCGGCAGGCCTGCTCATCCTCCTGCTCTTCGGCATCAATCCGTTTGCGATGGATCCTGCCGTCATGCAGCAGGCGATGGATGAGACGCTCGGGATCTACCGCTCGCTCGGCATGACCGAGGTACAGATCGAGGAGACGCGCGCGGCGGCGAGCGAGGTGCTGGAGCTCTTTCTCCTGATGCTGCCTGCGCTCTTCGTGGGCAGTGCGCTGATCGAGGTGGGCGTCTGCTATGCTGTCATGCGCAAGGTGCTGCGCCGCATGGGTGTCGCCGTTACGGCGCTTCCGCCGTTTGCCGCGTGGCATCTGCCCGTCGTGTTCCCCTATCTCTTTGCCTTCTCTCTGATCGGTATCTACTGGGGCTCGACGCGCGAGATCGTGCTGCTCTATCAGGTGGCGCTCAACGGCTATGTGATTGCGTTTCTCGCAGGGCTCGTGCAGGGCCTTGCACTCCTGCATTTCTTGCTCCTGCGCTTCCGTGTCTCGCCCTTTGTGCGTGCGCTCATCTACGTGTTCATTCTCGTCAACGGCGTGATGACACAGATCATCTCGTGGACGGGGCTTTTCGATATGGTCTACGACTATCGCCGACGCATTCGTGAACAGCAATAATACTAATGGCTTATATATACTGTATATGCGATGAAAATACATATTCGATATAGATAAAATAACGTAAAGAAGGTGGTACTATGCCGCGGAACTTATCCGCGTGGGTCGATCTGACGATCCATCTGATCGTCATGCTTGCGCTTGCGCTCGTGACGTTCTGCTACAGCACGTTTGTCGGTGCGGCGGCCCTCCTCCTATGGGCGGTGCTGGCCGCGTTTGCGTGGGAACGATGTCGTGACAGGGAGCGGCGATTTGAACGCTACTGCATGGGCATCATCCGTAATGTGAACGACGTTATGAACTACGCCGTGGATCGTCTCCCGCAGGCGATCCTCCTCGTCAATCAGGAGGGGCATCTGGAGTGGTGCAATCACCAGCTCGGTGATGCGCTTGGCGAGATGCCCGAGCCCGGTACGGCGGTCGCGGATTTCTGGCCGCATTTTAACCTTGAGTCCATCTGGGGGACGGAGGGAGAGCACCGCTTCTCCCACGCGGGACACTCCTATCGCGTCTATCACCGCATGATCGCGGAATCGTACCATAGTGAGCCGCTGATTGCGCTCTACGTCGAGGACGAGACGGAGTATGCGGCGCTCGAGAAGCGCTACTACGGGAGCCGTACCGCCCTCCTCTACATCCAGATCGACAACTATGATGAGATCATGCAGGGACAGAGCGAGACGGAAAAGTCCATGCTCCTCCTCGCCGTCCGCGAAAAGATCGATGGCTGGGTCGGCGGGCTCGGTGGCTTCCTGCGCAGCATCTCCGACGGTGAGTACGTGGCGCTGCTGGACCGCAGGTCACTCGACCACGCCATCGCGGAGAAGTTCGACATCCTCGATCAGGTACGCAAGATCATCAACACGAAGGGCATGCCTGTGACGCTCTCCATCGGCCTTTCCCTCGCCGCCGAGCAGACCCTGCGCGAGCTCGGTGAGGAAGCGGAGGCAAAGCTCGACCTTGCCCTCGGGCGTGGCGGCGATCAGGTGGCGCTCGACATCAGTGGCAAGACGCAGTTCTTCGGCGGCAAGGCAAAGGCAGTCGAGAAGCATACGCGCGTCAAGGCACGCGTCGTGGCGCACGCACTGCGCGATATTATGGAGAACTCGGACGAGGTGTACGTCATGGGACACCACAACGAGGACTACGATGCGTTCGGTGCGGCGATGGGCGTCGCGTGCATGGCACGCTCTCTCGGGAAGAAGGTACACATCGTCCTCAGCGAGATGAATGAGGGCATTGACCGCATCGTGGATCTCGTGCGCAAGGATGAGGCCTACGAGGGACTCTTCCTCCGTCCCGGCGATATCACGGAGCCGCCGTCACTGTCCTCCCTGCTCGTCGTGGTGGACGCGCATATCCCGCATATCCTCGCCGACCCTGCCCTGCTCGAACGCATTCCGAAGGTCGTCGTCATCGACCATCACCGCCGCAGCGAGCATTTCGTCAAGAACCCGCTGCTCGTCTACATCGAGACGGCGTCCAGCTCGGCGAGCGAGCTCGTGACGGAGCTGCTCATGTACTTCGGCGACAACGTCCGCCCGACGCGCCTCGATGCAACGGCGCTCTACTCGGGTGTCGTGGTGGATACGAAGAATTTCAGCGTCGGTGCGGGCGTGCGCACCTTTGATGCGGCGGCATACCTGCGTCGCGCCGGCGCGGATCCCGTACTCGTCCGCACGCTCTTCCAGAGCGACTACGAGACGACGGTATCGCTCGCACGGGCGAAGGCAAACGCTGTCTACTACCCGGGCGGGCTGATCGTGGGGAGCCTCCCCGATCTCCTGCCAAACGGGCAGATCATCGCCGCACAGGCGGCGGACGGCATGCTCCGCGTCGATGGCGTGCGCATGAGCATCTATGTGTTCCCGCTCGCGAGCGACGTGGTGGGCATCAGTGCACGCTCGTCGGGAGAGATGAATGTGCAGGTCATCATGGAGGCGTTCGGCGGCGGCGGACACGCCAATGTCGCAGGCGCGCAGGTCAAGGGCGTCCCGCTGGATGAGGTGCGCGCACAGGTGGTAGAAAAAGCAAAGGCATATATAGAGGAGAGTGACCAACGTGAAAGTCATACTGCAGGCTGATGTAAAGAATATCGGAAAAAAGGGCGAGATCGTGGAGGTGGCGGACGGCTACGGCCGTAATTTCCTCCTGCCGAGGAAGCTTGCGCTGCCCGCAAACACGTCGAACGTGAACGTGGCAAAGGCACAGGCGGGTGCAAAGGCGCGCAAGAACGCAATGGAGGTCGATGAGGCAAAGCTCATGGCCGCACAGCTCGAAAAGGTTACGGTGGAGATCCCCGTACGCATCGGCGAGAACGGACGGCTCTTTGGTGCTGTGACGGGCAAGGATGTCGCGGAGGCGCTGAAGAAGCAGAACATCGACGTGGATCGCCGCAAGATCTCGATCAATGGAGAGGTGACGGGCGAGGGGATCTATGAGGCCGTCGTCAAGGTGCATCCGAACATTGCCACCACGATCAAGATTCACGTGCGCAAAGAGTAATCGCTGCGTGCTCTGCGCAAATATTGATGAACGATGCACTCATATTGATTGAATACAATACAGCGGGCTGATGAGCATGTCTCATCAGCCCTTCTCAAAAGGGAGGACTATGTCTTTTTTTAAGGATTTATTCGGCGGCAAGGACGCGGGGAAGGAGCATCCGAAGCTCTCACGGGACGCGCAGATCGACGAGGAGATCGCGACGATCTTTCGCATGCTCGCCGATACAATGGGAACGGAGCGCCTAGTCATCCAAGCGGGCAAGATGAATGCAATGGCACTCATGCGCTCGGAGGATCGCCGTGAGCGCGTCCTCGCACTCATGCGCATTCTTGAGGAGGATCCGCTGCTCTCTCCCCCGCCCGCGGAGACAGAGCTGCCCGAGATCCTTTCGCGCATGACGGAGCAGGTCGCGGGCATCCTCGCACGGCGCGATCTGGAGGATCGCATCGAGCGCAAGGTGAATGAAAAGCTCGAAAAGGATCATGAGGAGTATGTGGACGACATCCGCCGTCAGGTAATCTCGGAGGAGAGCCCCGGCGCAGAGTCTCCGCATGACAAGAAAAAGCGTGAGGCACTTGAGGCGCTGGAAAAGGTGCATCTCACACAGTCGGTGATGGAGCTCCTGCGCCCAAAGACGTTCGATGAGATCGTCGGGCAGGAGCGTGCCGTGCGCTCCCTTATGGCAAAGCTCTCCTCACCCTACCCCCAGCATCTCCTGCTCTACGGACCGCCCGGCGTCGGCAAGACGACAGCGGCACGCCTTGTTCTCGAGGCGGCGAAGAAACGTGCGGTATCGCCTTTTGCAGAGACTGCGCCCTTTGTTGAGACAGACGGCACAACGCTGCGTTGGGACCCGCGCGACATGACGAATCCTCTGCTCGGCTCGGTGCATGACCCCATCTACCAGGGCGCGCAGAAGAACCTTGCCGACAGTGGCGTTCCCGAGCCAAAACCAGGGCTGGTGACCGATGCACACGGTGGTATCCTCTTTATCGACGAGATCGGTGAGATGGATGAGATGCTCCAGAACAAGCTGCTCAAGGTACTCGAGGACAAACGCGCCTACTTTGAATCGGCATACTACGACCCCGATGACAAGCGTGTCCCTCCGTACATCCGCAAACTTTTTGAGGAGGGCGCGCCGGCAGACTTCGTACTTATTGGGGCAACGACACGCGAGCCGGATCACATCAACCCTGCCTTGCGCTCGCGCTGTGCGGAGATCTACTTTGAGCCGCTGACACCGGCGCATATCCGCACGATTGTAGAGAATGCGGCGCAGCGCCTCCACGTCGCGCTCGCCCCCCGCACAGCGGAGCTCATCAGCACATACACGATTGAGGGGCGCAAGGCGATTAACATCCTCGCCGATGCCTATAGCCTCGCACTGAACCGCATGGATGACGCAGAGGTGGAGCGCATTGTTTCACGTGAAACAATCGAGCCAACATCCTCTGTGGAACAACATGAGACGCAGGAAGATGCGAATGTAGATGTTTCACGTGAAACATCCATCGCGGAAGAAAAAGAACTCCTCGGCATGGAGCCTTCCTCCACACAAGACGATGGGAAGAAAGTGGAAAATGTTTCACGTGAAACAGATCCTCCGTGTATCCCTGTGACAAAGGAAGACATCTACGAGGTCGTTCAGGTGAGCCGCCTCTATCCCTTTGGGAAAAAGAAGGCCTCGAATACACCTGCCGTGGGTAGGGTGTTCGGCCTCGGTGTGGCGGGCTTCCTCGGCTCGATCATCGAGATTGAGGCCGTCGCTTTCCCTGCGGCAGAAAAGGGGAAAGGAACTGTGCGCTTCAACGAGACAGCAGGCAGCATGGCAAAGGACTCTGTGTTCAATGCGGCGTCAGTCATGCGTCGCCTGACGGGACGTGACCTACATGACTATGACCTCCACGTCAACATCATTGGCGGCGGCAATATCGACGGTCCGAGTGCGGGCGCGGCCATCCTGACGGCGATTGTCAGTGCTGTGACCGGTGCGGCAGTCCGGCAGAATGTGGCAGTCACGGGGGAAATCTCTCTGCAGGGGGAGATCCGCCCGGTGGGCGGCGTCTTTGAAAAGGCATACGGCGCACGACAGGCGGGGATCTCAACTCTCATCATCCCATGGGAGAACAAGAAGGACATCCCCGAGGATCATCTGAGGCTGAAGATCTACCGCCTCAAGAGTGCTGAGGAAGCCTTTGGCGTGCTGTTCGCCGATGAGAAGTGGAAAGAGAATGCAGAGCATGACGGAGGGTCGCGTTGAATCCCTCCCTCATGTGGATGATGATACGAAAAGGAGTATAATATGCCGGAAGGACGTGTGCCGCCGCAGAGCATCGAGGCGGAACTTTCGGTGCTCGGCTCGATGATGCTGAAACCTGCGGCGGTGTCGCAGGCTGTGGAGCTGCTCCATGCAGAGGACTTCTATCGTCAGGCACATCGTGCCGTCTTTGAGGCGATGGAGCTGCTTCTGCGCAACGGTGAGCCTATAGATATCGTGACCGTGACCGAGTCGCTGAAAAAGTCGGGACTGCTCGAACAGGTGGGAGGAATCTCGTTCCTCGCCAATCTGACGAACACCGTGCCGAGCACGGCGAACCTCGCACACTATGCAAAGATCGTCAAGGAGAAGGCTGTCCTGCGCGCACTGATTGACGCGAGCACGGAGATTGCGGGGGCAGCGTATGAGGCGAGCGAGGATATCGCCGAGCAGCTCGACGATGCAGAGCGCAAGATCCTTGCGATCGCAGGAGGACAGACGACGGGGGCGTTTATCTCTGCGAAGGAGGTCGTCTTTGACGCCGTGGATCGCGTAAGTGAACTCGCCAAGGCAAAGGGGGGTATCACGGGGCTCTCGACGGGGCTCGCAACACTCGACAGTGTGACGCGCGGTCTCCAACCCTCAGATCTCATCATCGTTGCGGCACGCCCTGCCATGGGTAAGACGGCGTTCGTCCTGAATGTCGCCACGCACGTCGCCCTGCAGGGTGGGACCGTCGCTTTCTTCTCTCTGGAGATGCCGCGCGAGCAGCTGATGCATCGTATCTTCTGCGCTGAGGGACAGATCGACGCGACGCGCCTTGCCCGCGGCGAGCTCGATGATGAGGAGTGGGAGCGGCTTGTCAAGGTCGCTGACCGCATCATGAAGACAAAACTCTACTTCGATGATACGAGCAGTACGACAGTGCTCGATATCCGCACGCGTGCCCGCCGCCTCAAGGCGGAACATGGACTCGATCTCATCGCCATCGACTACCTTCAGCTCATCCAGGCGCCGGGGCGCGCGGAGAACCGCACCCTCGCTGTGGCAGAGATGACGCGCTCACTGAAGGTGCTTGCCCGTGAGTTGAACGTCCCCATCATCGTTCTCTCGCAGCTCTCCCGCGCGACCGAGGGGCGCTCGGACAAACGCCCCATGCTCTCCGATCTGCGCGAGTCTGGCTCGATCGAGCAGGATGCGGACATTGTCATGTTCCTGTATCGCGAGGATTATTACAATCAGGATACAGAGAATGCAAACATCACGGAACTGAGCATTGCCAAGCACCGCAACGGAGCGACGGATACCGTGCGCATGTATTTTCAGAAGGAATACACGCGCTTCCGCGATCTCGCGCATGAGTAGATTGTTTCACGTGAAACATTTTTCTCATTCCCCTCAAAAAAAGAGGGGATTTTTTTTGCCGTTTGTGCTATGATAAAAGGGTAGAAAAAGCTAAGGAAGCACTGATAAATTCAGCACTACCATCTTGACGCATCTTTTTCGCCCGCACTTCGGCGGAAAATCCTCCACATAGCTTTTGCTATGCGTCCGGTTTTCCACCTTGTTCGGACAAAAAATCTACGCCAATCTGGCAGACTTTATTTTATCAGCGATTCCCTAAGACCGCGCACTGAGCGTATGGAAATGATGGGCAGGGGGAGGATGCGTTGTGTTAAAGAGTATTGCAGTCATGACGAGCGGGGGAGACAGCCCCGGAATGAACGCGGCGGCGCGTGCCGTTGCGCGCACAGCCCTCTATGAAGGCGTCCGTGTGTGGGGCATCAACGATGGCTATCAGGGACTCCTCGATGAGGATATGTGGGAGCTTGAGTCCAAGGATGTGGGCGACATCATCCAGCGCGGCGGCACCTTCCTCGGGACGGCGCGCTGCAAGGAGTGGACGACGCCCGAGGGACGCCGCCGCGGACATGAGAACCTCATCGAGCGCGGCATCGAGGGGCTCTGCGTGATCGGCGGCGACGGTTCGCTGCGCGGCGCACAGCTGCTCGCCGAGGAGTTCGGCTTCCCCATCGTCGGCCTGCCGGGCACGATTGACAACGATGTCTGGGGCATGGACTATACGATCGGCTGCGACACGGCGGCGAATACGATCATCGACGCGATCAACAAGCTGCGCGACACAGCATCGGCGCATCGGCGCATCATCGTGCTCGAGGTCATGGGACGCGGTTCGGGCTGGCTCGCTCTCGTCTCGGGCATCTCGGGCGGTGCGGAGTACATCCTCGTCCCCGAGGAGAAATTTGACCTCGCGGAGATCGTCAACGACCTCACCAACGCATACGAGCACGGCAAACGCTACATCCTCATCGTCGTCGCCGAGGGCGCGGCCAAGGGGCAGGACGTCTGCGACTACATCGCAAAGCATACGGACATCGAGACGCGCGTCTCGGTGCTCGGCCATATCCAGCGCGGCGGCTCGCCGACAGTTATCGACCGCGTACGCGCCAGCCAGCTCGGCGAGCAGGCTGCACTCGCACTCATCTCGGGGCTCTCGGGCATTGTGTTCGGCTACCACAAGGGACACGTCGTCTCCGTCAACCTCTACGACGCCGTCAACAACAAGAAAAAACTCGATCCCGAGTACCTGCACCTCGCAAAGGTACTTTTCTAGAACATCCACCACAGCACCCGTAGAAAGGATGATCCCGTGGCAAAGATCATTGCGGTTGCCAGTCAAAAGGGCGGCGTCGGCAAAACGACGACGGCAGTCAATCTCGCCGCCGCCGTCGCGCGTGCGAAACGGCGCGTTCTGCTCATCGACATCGACCCGCAGGGAAATGCGACCAGTGCCTTTGGCATCGACAAGAGCACCCTCCCCGCGACGACCTATCGCGTCCTGATCGACGGAAAGCACATGCGCGAGGTCATCATCGAGTCGGACTACCTCGTCGACGTCGTTCCCGCCAATGTGGAGCTTGCGGGCGCCGAGGTGGAACTGGCGTCGCTGGAACATCGTGAGACACGCCTGCACAAGGCGATCGCCGAGGTGCTGACCGACTACGACTACATCTTTATCGACTGCCCGCCCTCCCTCGGCTTTCTGACATTGAATGCACTGACGGCGGCACACGCCGTCCTCATCCCCATCCAGTGTGAGTTCTTTGCCCTCGAGGGCGTGGCACAGCTGATGAAAACCATCAGCCTTGTCAAGGAGCGCGCCAATCCGAAACTGCGTGTCCAGGGCATCGTGATGACGATGTACGACTCGCGGACGCGCATCGCGGGGCAGGTCGTCGACGAGGTGCGCGACGTCTTTGGCGACGCGCTCTATCAGACGATGATTCCGCGCAACGTCCGACTCTCGGAGGCACCCTCCTTCGGGCAGCCGATCACCTCGTACGACATCACATCGCGCGGGGCGGAGATGTATATTGCACTCGCAAGGGAGGTCATACGGCGTGAAGAAGGCTAAAACAGGCGGCCTCGGGCGTGGGCTCGGCGCACTCGGACTCGGAAAAGACGCGCTCACCCTGCCGACCGACCCGCCGCCGGAGGAAAAGACAGAAACCGCTGCAGCCTCCGCGGGCGTCCCGGCGGAGCTCTCCATTGACGTGATCCAGCCCAACCGCTTTCAGCCGCGCCGCGAGTTCGACGAGGCGGCACTCGAGGAGCTGCGCGAGTCCATTGCACAGCACGGCATCCTCCAGCCCGTCACCGTCCGCGACATTGGCGCGGGCAAGTACGAGCTCATCGCGGGCGAGCGGCGTCTGCGCGCCGCCAAGATGGCAGGGCTTACGACCGTTCCTGCATTTTTCCGCACGGCGAACGACGCGGAGATGGCAGAGATGGCACTCATCGAGAACCTCCAGCGTGAGGATCTCAACCCAATCGAGGAGGCACACGCCTATCAGCGGCTCCTCACCGAGTTCAAACTCTCACAGGAACAGCTCGCGCGCCGCGTCGCACGCAGCCGCTCGGCAATCGCGAACAGCGTCCGCCTCCTGCGCCTCGCGAAAGAGGTGCAGGCATTCATCGCGAACGGCGTTCTCACCATGGGGCAGGCACGTCCGCTCCTCGCGCTCGAGACCGCCGCGCTGCAGCGTGAGGCGGCAGAGTACATCCAGGAGCACGAGCTCTCGGCGCGCGGCGTCGAGGCGCTCGTCAAACGCCTGGCGAAGGATCCGAACGCACTGAAAAAATCAGCGCCGCCAAAGCCAGAGAAAAAGCCAGACCTCTTCGTCCGTGAGGCAGAGGAGCGCCTGACGCGCAGCCTCGGCACGAAGGTACGCATCCAGACGGGACGCGAGGAGGGGAAGGGGCGGCTCGAAATCAGCTACTTCTCCGCCGAGGATCTGGAGCGACTGCTGTCGCTCCTGACCGTATCGGCAGACGGCGTGGCAAAAGAGGACAAGCGTGCGGCACTGCGCGCATTCTCCACGCAGAAATTCACCGTATAGGATGTGCGGCGTGCCGTCTGCCGCCCTCTGGGGCACATCCGCCTCCGCCCCATGGGGGACGGAGGAAAGAAGGGAAGAGAGAACTTGTTTTTTAGTAATCTAGTGAAGTCGATCGAAGCACATGATGCAGCCCTCCTGCTCACCGCGCTGCTCCTGATCTTCGTCCTGCTCATCCTCGTCATCTACGTCATGGTACGGCTCTCGACGATGAGCAGCCGCTACCGCGCGATGATGCGCGGCTCGAGCAAGGACGATCTCGAGGGGATGCTGATCCAGCACGTGCGCACGGTGGAGGAGGTCGCGGCAACGAACGCACGCATCCTCGAGGAGAACGAACTAATCCGACAGTTCATCCGCCAGTCGCTCGTGCGCGTTGCCTCCGTACGGTTCCGTGCCTTCGAGGACATGGGCGGCGATCTCAGCTATGCGGTTGCTCTGCTCGATGCAAACAACGACGGCGTCATTTTTTCCAGTATCTTTGCCCGTGAGGACTCACGCAGCTACATTAAGCCAATTAAGAACGGATCGTCGGAGTATCCGCTGAGCGACGAGGAAAAGGACGTACTGAAGGAAGCCATGGCAAAACCGCTGCCGATTCGCTACTGAGGAAATATATTCTTGCAGAACCTGCTGTGTCACAGCAGGTTTTCATGTTCTTTGGCTAGGATAAGGATGTGACTGTGATAGGGGAAGAGGTACATACATTGAACGAAGAACAAGATGCGCGCTATAAACTCCAGCTGGTTGATCGTGTGACCGATACGACACGCACGGTACGGCTCTCACGGAGAGGACTGCGCCTGCTTGCCGTGGGGGCAGGAGCCGTTGTCGGGATCGTTGCCGCCGCTTCCATTTTCTCCATCTACACCCTTACGCATTCCTATCTGCATGAGGCAGAAGCTGCACAGCTGCGCGAGGCGAACCGCATCCAGCAGGAGCAGATCCGCCAGATCGCGAAAAAGGCCTCCGCGCTTGGGCAGGAGGTCGATGCCATCCAGCGTACGGAGGACGGGCTGCGCGCACTCGTCGGCGCACCGCCGGCGGAGACGGACAGCGCGGTACAGGAAGGAGATGCCGCACCGGCACCGACGGGCGGCGCACCGCACGCACTCACGACGGATGAGGTCAGCGAGGCACTCACGATGCTAGAGGAACGCACCGCAGTGCGCCGCACCTCCATCGGACAGCTTGCCGTCATGATGCAGAAGGATGTGCCGGGGGCATCCTCCTTCCTGGGTGACGATACACCCGTCACCACCCCGACAGGCTGGCCGACGGACGGCTTCATCAGTTCAGGGTATGGACTGCGCTGGAATGGCGCAGAGTTCCATCAGGGCATCGACATCGCCGCCGAGATGGGAACACCCATCGTCGCGACGGCGGACGGCGTCGTGACCATCGCGGGCTGGAACGCGGGCGGCTATGGCAACATGGTCGACATCGATCACGGGAGCGGCGTCTCGACACGCTACGGACATGCCTCGGCGGTCGTGGTGACCGCAGGACAGCGCGTGCGGCGCGGACAGATCATCGCCTATGTCGGCTCGACGGGGCACTCCACAGGACCGCATCTGCACTACGAGGTGCGCCTCAGCGGACAGCCCGTCAACCCGGCCTCGTATTTGTAAGCAAAGGAGACACTATGCAATCCATCACCTGCCTGCTCGCCGCAGGAATCCTCCTCCTCCCCGTCAGCGGGACGGCCGCCGAGAAGGAGACGGAGATCCATGCCGTCATGGCGGCAGAGGAGTCTCATGGAGAAGCTGCCGCGTCAGAACAGCGCACCGCATCTGCCGCAAAGGATGCACAGGAGACAGTGGATACGGAAAAGACGACAGACAGGGCGCAGACCACGGCGGAGCCCGCGGCAAAGGACCGTGCGGCATCGGAACAGTGCACGCAGGAAGATGCCTTCGATGCGGAGATGGATGAGCTCGGCACAGAGAACCCTCCAGCAGAGCAGACACCGCAGACCAATGCCGCCTCGGCGAGAGATGCGGAGGCAAAGACGAAGACGAAGACGGCAGAAGAAACGGCTGATGGGGAAGGGACGGCCGAAGCCGTTCTTGTCAAAGAACCCGCGAAGGAAAAGGAGCCGGCCGCCGCAGCGACGGACGGCGCAGGGCATTCCGCCGTGTCCGCAGAGCCTGCAAAGAAGACAGATGCCGCGGATAAAAAAGCTGAGAAAAAGCATGCCGCTGCCGCTGCTGATGCAGCAAAGCGCGAGGCATACGGCAAAGAGACGGCGATCGAGCCCGTCACGCTGAAGGACGGCGACTGGGTCTTCATCGAGGGCGACGAGCGGCGCGGCTGGTTCTTTGACCGCAGCCGCATGAAGCGCAATGCCGACGGCTCCGTCTCCTACTGGCAGCTCATTCTCTACAACAACCTCGGTCGGGCGCAGTTCGCTGAGGCGATGAAGAATGCGGACTACGAGCACCTCGGCTACACCATGCAGCGGCGCGTGCTCAGCCCGAAGAAGGACGCCATCAGCACCTACGAGATCCTCGCCTACGACGGGAATAGCGCACTCATCACGGAGAGCAGCCGCGAGGGGCACCGCGCCGTGATCCGCGCAAACACCATGACAGAGAAAGAGCGCGACGCCGTACGGCAGGAACTGCGCCGAAAGAAATAACAGCGAGGGACGCATCTCCCCATGTGCATCATCACCGATGCCAGAGGGATGCGCCCCTTTTTTGATCGAATTAAGGAATCGCTGATAAAACAGTCTCTCGGTACTTCCCTAAGATGGCTGTGCCGAATTTATCAGTGCTTCCTTAACTGCAGATACAGCATCCATACACCACGAATGGATCACTCTATAACTATAATAAACAAGTATAACTCAAACATGTGATGAGAATAATTTTCGCATATTGACAGGCTGTTTTCACTCTGTTAAACTGTTATTAATTACATAGGTATAGAGGTACATTGTACCTCTCGGTTTCCGAGCAAAAGCATCTAAGGGCGATGCCTATGATGCTGCGCCTGCGCCGCAGGGAGTGATCCCTGCAGTGCACAGGGGTTCGGCAGAAATGCCGGAGCCTCCCTTCCGAACGCGGTTTCCTGCAGAAAACCACGCTCCCTTGAAAAGGAAACGACAACATTGCCGCGCAAGGGCGAGGAGGGGATATTTTGATGCAAAATATCCCTTGGATTCGTCTGCTACGAGGGACTGTTTGTCGTGCCCTCGGGTGCGTCGGACGGCTCCTCCTTTATTATTTTGTACGGAAGGGCCCTGGCTTTCGCGGGATTGGTTTTATATATCTGATGTGTGGGAAGTATTGACGCGAGTTTCTGTTGTCAATCGCCCTGTCGTTCTGCTCGCAAAGGTGTCTGTGTGCCGATCGCGGCGGGATGGATGCGGGTGTTTGGCATGACGGCAGTCTTCCATAGGGACAGGAGGCATAATGTGAACAAAAGGGAGAGCTTGTGGGAGGCATATCTCGCAAAAGGCTTCAGCCGGCGGAATTTCCTCAAGGGCTGCGTGACCCTCACGTCGCTCATGGGGCTGAGCACAGACAACCTCACGAAGGTCGTCGAGGCCGCCGAGGCGAAGCCGCTGCCGGTTGTGATCTGGCTGCACGGGCATGAGTGTACGGGCTGCGATGAGTCGTTCATCCGCTCGGGCGCACCACTCGCATCGGATCTCGTGCTGAACGAGATTGCGCTCGAATACAGCCATCTCCTCTGCGCCGGCGAGGGTGAGGCGTTCGAGGCACATCTCGAGGAGACGATCAAGAAGTATCATGGCGAGTACATCCTTGCCGTCGAGGGCGCGGTTCCCATCGGGGAGCACGCCTACACCTGCATGTCGGGCGGTCACTCCTTCGAGCATACGCTGAAGCACGCCGCGGAGGGAGCAAAGGCGGTCATCGCCTACGGCACGTGCGCGACGGCGGGCGGCATCCAGGCGGCTGCACCGAATCCGACGGAGTCCAGGGGGATCCGTTCCCTCATCGGCGCGAAGCCCTATATTGCTGTGCCCGGCTGTCCGCCGATTCCCGAGGTTATGACAGGCGTCGTTATGCACGTTGCGCTCTTCGGCACACTGCCGCCGCTTGACGGCGAGGGACGTCCGCGTCAGTTCTACGGCAACCGCATTCACGACACCTGCTACCGCCGTCCGTTCTTCGACGCAGGCATGTTTGCCGAGCGCTTTGACGACGCGGGTGCAAAGGGGGGCTGGTGCCTCTACAAGCTCGGCTGCCGCGGCCCCGAGACGTACAACTCCTGCGGCAATCTGCGCTGGTATCAGGGACTCTCGTACCCCATCCAGTCGGGCGCACCCTGTATTGGCTGCAGCAACGCGAACTTCTGGGATCAGGCGCCGTTCTCGAAGCGTCTGCCGGAGTACAACGGCATCGATGTCGACATGGTCGGCGCAGGCCTTGCCGTCGCAACGGCAGTCGGTGTTGCGGCGCACGCGGGCGCGAGCCTTGTACAGAAGAGATGCCATGAGAAGCAGCTCGAAAAAGAGGGAAAGCAGGTGCATGAATGAAACACGTCGTTGTCGACCCAATCACCCGTATTGAGGGACATCTGCGCGTTGAGCTGCAGGTGGACGAGGCATCGGGCAAGGTCACCGATGCCATCTCCTCTGGCACGGCATGGCGCGGCCTTGAGCTCGTCATGAACGACCGCGATCCGCGCGATGCATGGGCATACATTCAGCGCATCTGCGGCGTCTGCACATCCTCTCATGCACTCGGCTGTCTGCGTGCCGTCGAGGACGCATTCGGCATCACGATCCCAAAGAACGCGCACTACATCCGCAACATCATTGCGGCGTGCCTCGGGCATCAGGATCACATCATCCATTTCTACCACCTCCACGCGCTCGACTGGGTCAGCCCGCTCGAGGCGCTGAAGGCGGATCCGGCGGCGACGGCGGCGCTCCAGAACACGGTGCTCCAGACCTATCGCCTCCCCTTCCGCGGGCCTGCGGCATTCGACACGGATGCCTACCCGCACGACTTCCCGATCGCATCGCCCACCTATTACGCCGCGATCAAGGCAAAGGTGCAGAAGATCGTCGACAGCGGTCAGCTCGGCATCTTCTCCGCGCAGTGGTGGGATCATCCGGACTATCAGCTCCTCCCGCCCGAGGTGCATCTCATGGCGATCTCGCACTACCTCGAGATGCTCGACAAGCAGAAGGATCTCGTCGTCCCGCACGTCGTCTTCGGCGGAAAGAACCCGCATCCGCACTATGTGCTTGGCGGCATGCCATGCTCCATCTCGATGGAGGACGGCAACGCGCCGATCAATGCAGCGCGCCTCGCGATCGTTGACCGCTCGATCAATCAGGCACGCCACATGATGAACGACTACTATCTCCCCGACGTGCTCGCCATCGGACATCTCTACGTCCAGAAGGGCTACACCTCGGGCGGCGGCCTCGCGAAAAAGCGCGTGCTCGCCTTCGGCATGTTCTCCGAGGAGCCGTTCTCGGGTGCGACGAACGGCGACTTCTTCAAGAACCTCCTCGTGCGCTGCAACGGCGTCGTCGAGGACTTTGCTTCGGGCGTCATGAATGCGAAGGTCTATGACTTTACGGAGAAGGATCTGACGGATGCCGACGGCGTCGCAGAGAGCGTCGAGCACGGCTGGTACGAGTACAAGGGCGGCGACGACAAGGCACTCCATCCGTGGGAGGGCGAGACGACCCCGCACTACACGGAGCCGAAGGAAGGCACGAAGACCGAGTGGAAGGCGCTCAACGAGCAGGGCAAGTACTCCTGGCTCAAGACGCCGAAATGGCGCGGCAAGCTCTGCGAGGTCGGCCCCCTGGCACGCTACATCGTCCTCTACACGAAGGCAAAGCAGGGCCTCCTCGGTGACCTGACGTGGGCAGAGCAGATGATCGTCGATCAGATCGATGCCGTGACGAAGGTGCTGAACGTCCCCGTCGAGGCATGGCTGCCCTCCACGGTCGGACGCACGGCGGCGCGTGCGCTCGATGCACAGCTGCAGGCGGAGATCAGCAAGTATTTCTTCGACAAGCTCGTCGCAAACATCAAGAGCGGCGATACGCGCGTGGTGAACAACGACAAGTGGGATCCCTCGACCTGGCCGAAGGAGGCAAAGGGCGTCGGTCTCTACGAGGCACCGCGCGGCGCACTCAGCCACTGGGCGGTCATCAAGGACGGCAAGATCGCGAACTATCAGGCGGTCGTCCCGACGACGTGGAATGCCTGCCCGCGCGACGATGCCGAGGGACACGGCGCATACGAGCTCGCGATGATGGATACGCCCGTCAAGGTCGCAGACAAGCCGCTCGAGATCGTCAAGGCGGTCCGCTCGTTTGACCCGTGCATGGCGTGCTCGACCCACCTCTTCAACGCGAAGGGGGAGAAGATCCGCGTTGTGACGACCGATCCATACGCGGGCGTCAGCGTCGATAAATAAGGGGGCGAACCGCATGAAACAAGAAGTACGCAAGGAGTACTATCTCTTTAGTCCCTTTCTGCGCATCTTCCATTGGCTGATGGTCATTGCGATCATCGTGCTCTTCATCACGGGCTTCCTCATCACGAAGCCACCTGCGATGCTGTATGCGGAGCCGGATGCGTCGCCGCTCCTGATGAATGTGACGCGCAACGTCCACTTCATCGCGGCGTTTGCCTTCTGCGCGGGCTTCATCGGCCGCGTTTACGGCTTTATCATCAACCGCGGCGACCGCCTTTTCCCGCATTTCTGGGAGAAGCAGTACTACACGGACACGATGGAAGTGGCGCAGCACTATATGCTGATCAAGGCGACGCACAAGCCGTTTCTGCGCAACCCGCTCGCACGCGGATCGTACGCAGGGCTCTACGTGCTCGTGGCAATCGAGGTGCTGACGGGCTTTGCCATGTACTACATGACGGAGCCGTCTGCGATCGGCGGGACGCTCTTCGGCTGGGTGAACCGCGTGCTCGGCGGCGAGATGATCTCGCACTATGTGCATCACTATGCGGCATGGGCGATCATTCTCTTTGCCATCGGCCATTTCTACATGGTCATCCGCGCTGAGTTCATGGAGGGCGAGGCAGAGGTCTCGAGCATGTTCGCAGGCTCGAAGCTCCTGCGCCATACCCCGGCGGATGTCAACGACGTGGAGTAAAGCAGTGTGCGTGCAGGCACCTCGTTGTGCAAGTAACAGGCGCCCCTTCCACCGCTTCGCGGTCCCCCTCCCCCGCTGTGACAGGGGAGGCACTCGATGAACGGTGGATTCGCCTCCCCCGTCGCTACGGGGGAGGTGGCGCGCTTGCGCGTCGGTGGGGGCGCTTTGATCAATCAGGCACCCTTGCACCGATGAGTGTTTCTGTTACGCAAGCAATATGCTTTTGTTAGGAGATAAAGGAGTTTTCTATGTGTAAAGAATGCGGCTGCGGGCTCGCAGAGAGCACGACGCATCTACAGTTTTTTGTGAAGGGCTACACCGAGGAGAATGCCGCCGCTGTGGAGAAGGCGCTCCTGGGGCTGCCCGGCGTCCTCTACGTGCACATCCACACGCACG
Organism: Centipeda felix; assembly: GCF_900186465.1. GTDB lineage: Bacteria > Bacillota > Negativicutes > Selenomonadales > Selenomonadaceae > Centipeda > Centipeda felix. The sequence goes on along the minus strand of NZ_LT891956.1, from coordinate 53,641 downwards.
ACGGGGAGACGACCGTGGACTATGACCCGGCAAAGACGAAGATGACGGAGCTCATCAGTACCTTTGCCGCACATGGGCTTTCGGCGGAGCTCTAAGATGCACGAAATGGCGATTGCCGAGGGCATTTTGGATATTGCCCTGGACTATGCACAGAAAAATGGCGCAGCGCGCATCGAGCGCATCGGCCTCCTGCTCGGCGAATTGTCGGGCGTGGAGACCGATGCGCTTTCGCTGTGTTTTTCCTCCCTTACGGCGGACACGATCGCGGCAGATGCCGTGCTCACCTGGGAGCGCGTCCCCCTCACGGGGCGCTGTCACGACTGCGGCAGGGAGCAGCACATCCGACCGCAGGACTACCTCTGCCCCCATTGCGGCGGCGGAATGGAGATCATCGGCGGCCGCGAGATGCGCGTGGATTTTATAGAGATGGAATAGAGCGATGAAAGTAGTTGTAAAAGCAGACATTCTAGGGCGCAACGATGCGGCGGCGGCGGAGAACGCGGCGCTCTTTGCGCAGCATGGGATCTATGCGCTGAATCTGCTCGGCTCGCCGGGCGCGGGCAAGACGTCGCTGCTCGAGCAGACGCTGCAGGAGCTCGCGGGTGATCTGCGCGTGGCAGTTGTGGAGGGGGATCTCTTTACGACGAAGGATGCGGCACGCATCGAGCGCTGCGGCGCGCCTGTCGTGCAGATCAATACGAGCGGCGGCTGTCATCTCGACGCGGCGATGGTCGCGGCGGCACTCGACCGCCTCGATCTCGACGCGCTCGATCTCCTCGTGATCGAGAACGTCGGAAATCTCGTCTGCCCTGCCGAGTTCGCGCTCGGCGAGGATGAGAAGGCGGTCGTTCTGAGCATCACGGAGGGGGACGACAAGCCGCTGAAGTACCCGCTGATCTTCAAGGAGTCGGCGGCGGCTGTCCTCAGCAAGGTGGATATTCTCCCGTATACGAATTTCGATATGGCGTCGGCGCGTGCGGACATCACAGCCCTGCATCCCGGGATCGCGATCTTTCCTGTCTCCTGTCAGACGGGCGAGGGTCTCGCGGACTGGTATGCGTGGCTGCGTGCGCAGGTGGCGGCAAAGAAGGCGGGGAAGGAGGTGCGCTGATGGAGGAGTCGATTGTACCCGTTGCGCCTGTGACCGTACTCGGCATCGGCAATATCATTCTGCGCGACGAGGGGTTCGGCGTGCGCGCGATGGAGTATCTGGAGCAGCACTGGGCGTTCTCCGAGGATGAGGTGCGCCTGCTCGACGGCGGGACGCTCGGACCCGAGCTGCTGCACTTCGTCACGGGGACACAGCATCTGCTGATTCTCGACGCGGTCTCGGGTGACGGTGCTCCGGGGACGGCGTACCGCTTTGAGGATGATGCGATCATGGCGCATTTTCAGGAAAAGGTCTCATCGCACGAGATCGGCATACAGGATGTGCTCGCGTGGCTGACGGTGACGGATCGGGCGATCCCGAACGTGGTCGTGCTCGGGATGCAGCCCTACGATCTGTCGGCGGGGCTGACGATGAGCCCTGCGATGGAGGCGGCCCTGCCCGCGTTCGCGCAGCGTGCGGCCGAGGAGCTGCGCGCGTGGGGCGTTCGGCTCGCGCCGCGTGCCGTACCGTATGCCTAAGATGACGGGCGCGGCACATACCGCAGTACATACGGAGGGGGGCGCCGCCGAGCGGCGCGCCTTTCGTGTCTCGGGGATTGTGCAGGGGGTGGGCTATCGTCCCTTTGTCTATCGTCTCGCGGAGGAGTATGCACTCAGCGGCTGGGTGCTGAACGACAGCGCGGGAGTCGGCATCGAGGCGGAAGGGACGGCGGCGGCACTCGACGCCTTTGCCGTCGCTCTCGCAGACGATGCGCCGCGTGCGGCAGTGGTAACGGCGGTGACGTGGCAGGCGGTCATGCCATGCGGGGAGCGGACGTTCCGCATCCTGCCGAGCCCCGCGGGGACGCGGGCAGCGACGCTTGTATCGCCTGATCTTGCGGTCTGTGCGGACTGTCGGCGCGAGATCCTGTCGGCAGCGGATCGGCGGTATGGCTATGCCTTTACGAACTGCACGAACTGCGGCCCGCGCTACTCGATCATCCGCGGCGTTCCGTACGATCGTCCGCTGACTTCGATGGCGGTGTTTCCGATGTGTCCCGCCTGTCAGCGTGAGTACGACGATCCGCGCGACCGCCGCTTTCACGCGCAGCCGAATGCGTGCGCCGCGTGCGGCCCCGCCTATCGCCTCCTCGTCAACGGCGGGGTGCAGGCGGGCGGAGATGGGGATAAGAGAAAGGGCGCGGGCTATTCAGCAGAAAATTGGAAAAGTGGCGGGGAGGGGAAAAGGGGGGTACTTAGGGGGTGGCGGTATGTTAAAAGAAAAAAACCAACTAGCTCTGGGATGGGGCGGAGGCGCTGACCGTGGAGGAGCGTGCGGGACGCGCGCTGGACTTTCACGTGACGATGGCGGCGGCGGTCGCCGAGGTGCTTGGCATCCTTTCGGTGCGGACGGGGCTGCGCACGGTCGCCCTCGCGGGCGGCGTGTTCCAGAACGCGCTTCTCCTGGAGGAGCTTCTGCCGCGCATCGGCGGCTATCATGTGCTCCTGCCGCACCGCGTTCCGCCGAACGACGGCGGCATTGCCTACGGGCAGGCGGCTGTGGCGCTCGCGCGGATGGTTCATTCGCAGCACGCATAGCGGCAATTTGCGGCAGACCAAAGCCTCCCCTGCCGCAGCGGGGAAGTGTCATGCGCAGCGTGACGGAGGGGGCGCTTTGAACGCTATCGGTGTTCTATCGTGAGAAATGTGTATGAGCAACGAGCGCCCCTATCGCCTCACGCTGCTCGGCACTTCCCCCGTCTTGGACGGGGGAAGCTGCATGCCGTAAACCGAAAGCCTCCCCTGCCACAGCGGGGGAGGTGGCACGCGCAGCGTGACGGAGGGGGCACCTTGGACGCTTTAGATGCGATGTCCTTGTAGATAAAATTTTCATCATATAGGGAAGGAAACAACATGTGTTTAGCAGTTCCGGCGAAAGTCGTTGAAATAGAGGATCAGCTCGCCTCGGTGGAGGTGCAGGGGGTGCGCCGTGCGGCGAGCCTCATGCTCCTGCCCGAGGCGAAGGTGGGAGACTTCGTGCTCGTCCATGCGGGCTTTGCGATGCAGATCGTCGATCCCGCGGAGATGGAGCGCATTGAGGCACTGCGCGCGGAGATGAACGGTGCGCCGCGCACGGTGACGCACATCGATACGCCGCGCATGGAGCACATGGCATGACCCGCACACAGGAGATGCAGGCGGAGAGTCGGGCGATCCTCGATGAGATGCGTTGTCTGCTCGCGGGGCGGCATATCCGCATCATGGAGGTCTGCGGGACGCATACCGTCGCGATCTTTCGCGCGGGGCTGCGCCAGATCCTTCCGCCCGAGGTCGAGCTGGTCTCAGGGCCGGGCTGTCCCGTCTGCGTGACCCCCGACAGCTACATCGACGCGGCGATTGCGTATGCAGGGATGGAGGATGTCATCATCACGACGTTCGGCGATATGCTGAAAGTTCCGGGGACGCGCTCAAGTCTCGCCGAGGCGCAGGCGGCGGGGGCGGACGTGCGCATCGTCTACTCGCCGCTCGACGCGCTCCCCATTGCGGCAGAGCATCCTGAGAAAAAGGTGATCTTCCTCGCCGTCGGATTTGAAACCACTGCGCCGACGGAGGCGGCTGCGGTGCTCGCGGCAGAGCAGCAGGGGCGCAGGAACTTCTTCCTGCTCTCGGCGCAGAAACTTGTGCCGCCCGTCATGCGCGCCCTGCTCGACGGCGGTGAGACGCACGTGGACGGCTTTCTCCTGCCGGGGCACGTCGCCGTCGTGACGGGGACGGAGGCATTTTCCTTCCTCGCGGAGGACTACCATGTGCCCGGTGTGGTCGGCGGCTTTGCGCCGCTGGAGATTCTCACCGCCCTGCAGATGCTCGTCCGCCAGATCGCAGCGGGGGCGGCGCGCATCGAGAACGCCTACCCGTCCGTCGTGCAGCCTGCGGGGAATCCGGCAGCGCGCGCGGCGATGGAGCGCGTCTATGAGCCGGCGGAGACGGCATGGCGCGGACTCGGCATGATCCCAGCCTCGGGCCTTGCGATGCGCGAGGCGTACTGTGCCTATGACTTTGCCGCTGTGCGCCCGCTCACGATCGAGACGCGCATCGAGGGGCGGCGCGGCTGCCGCTGCGGCGAGGTGCTGCGCGGGGCGATCCTGCCGAAGGAATGTGCGCTCTTTGGTCGGGCATGTGTGCCGGAGCACGCTGTCGGCCCCTGCATGGTGTCGGTCGAGGGGACGTGCGCCGCGTGGTACAAGTACGGCGGAGGGAGGTTCCACTATGGAGCATGATGTGATTACCATGGCACATGGGGCGGGCGGACAGCTCTCCCATGCGCTCATGGAGGAGGTCGTTCTGCCCGCGCTCGGCAACACGCTGCTGAACGTTCTGCACGACGGTGCGGTACTGCCGCTCACGGGCCGCACGGCGTTTACGACGGACTCCTATGTTGTACAGCCGCATTTCTTCCCCGGAGGGAGCATCGGGCGGCTCGCCGTCTGCGGGACGGTCAACGATCTCTCCATGACGGGGGCGGCGCCCGCATATCTCTCGCTCGCCGTCATCCTTGAGGAGGGCTTTCCCATCGCCGCGCTGCGCCGCATCGTCGCGGACATTGCGGCGGCGGCAGAGGAGGCGGGTGTCTCCATCGTGACGGGCGATACGAAGGTCGTGCCGCGTGGCTGCGGCGATGGCATCTACATCAATACGGCAGGTGTCGGGACGATGCTCGCGGGGGCGGATATCGCGCCGACGAACATCACGGCGGGCATGGACATCATCGTCTCGGGCACGCTCGGCGACCATGCGGCGACCGTGATGGCGGCGCGCCACGGTCTCACCCTGCCGCAGAAGGGTATAAGAGACAGGCCTACGGGCAGGCGGCTGTGGGGCTCGCGCGGATGGTTCATTCGCAGCACGCATAGCGGCAATTTGCGGCAGACCAAAGCCTCCCCTGCCGCAGCGGGGAGGGGTCATGCGCGGCGTGGCGGAGGGGGCGGGTT
>NZ_LT891956.1:0-48372 GCF_900186465.1 Centipeda felix | reverse complement strand
CGACGCGCGGCGGTGTGGCGGCGTCGCTGAACGAGCTGGCGGGCGCGGCGGGCGTCGGCGTCTTGCTCGATGAGGAGCAGATCCCCGTGCGTCCCGCCGTGCAGGGCGTCTGCGAGATGCTCGGGTTCGACCCGCTGACGCTCGCGAACGAAGGCAAACTCCTTGCCTTCGTCCGTCCCGAGCTCACGGCGCGTGTTCTCGATGTGATGCACGAGAACACCTACGGACGCGAGGCGTGCGTGATCGGACACACGACGGCCGATGCGCCCGGTACGGTGGGGCTCAGGACGGCACTCGGCGGCATCCGCGTCGTGGATTTGCCGCTTGGGGAACTGGTGCCGCGCATTTGCTAGGATACGGCAGGAACACCCACCTCCATGGATGATGTTTGCATGATTTTTACTGACATGATTTTTTACGAACAAAAAAGCGAGCGGATCGTCCGCTCGCTTTTTATCAAACGTCTTACTTCGTCAGATGTACGTCGGGAATCTCGACCGTATCATGATGCGTGTCCGGGTCGACGTTGGCATACACGCCCGGCTTCGTCTCATACGCCTTCAGATTGTCCTCGTTCGCCTTGAGCATATCCTCGACAAAACGCTCCACTGCATCTGCACAATATACCTTCATCGTAAAACCCCTTCCTATGACCGTTGATGGTGATCTTTATTTCGAACCGAGCATATCATTTTTTGGGACTTGTGGAAAATATTTCTTTCTGATAAAATAATAGTGTAACTTTATTAAAAAAATCTATTGGACAAATGTGATATTTGAAATATTGTCCCGGTTCTTTATATAGTAGACTAATGATGATATAGGAATACACTACGTTCTGTCGCCGCAGAGGCGCGGAAGGAGATGATCGGATGACGCTGGTTCAGATGCGGTATTTCTACGAGGTATGCCAATGGCAAAACATCACAAAGGCCGCAGAGCATCTGCACGTCTCACAGCCGACCGTCACCGTCGCCATGCAGGCGCTCGAGGCGGAGACGGGGCTGAACCTCTTTCACCGCGAGGGACGCAAGATCACCGTAACGGTGGATGGGGCAAAGCTCCTCAGTAAGGTCTCCTACATCCTCACGGAGGTCGCGCGGCTCGACGATGAGATCCGCGACATGGCGCACCGCCACGCAAAGGTGCGCGTTGCCATGCCGCTGCAGCTCGGCGTCGTCTTTCTCCCGCACATCTTCGGTGAGTTCCGCGCGGAGCATCCCGAGATCGAGCTCGAGATCATCGAGACGGGCGGCGTGAGCGCCCTGCAGATGGTTGAGGAGGAGAAACTCGACTTTGCCCTGACGAACTATACGGCGGATTTCAGCGCGCGGCTCTCCTATGCGAAACTCTTTGACTGCGAGTGCACCTTTGTCACGCGCCCCGATCATCCGCTCGCCGCGCGGCATGCGCTCAGCATCAGCGAACTCAAGGACGAGCCGCTCATCATGCTCGACAGCAAATTCTTCGTCGATCGCCTCGTGCAGGACGCGTACGGGCGTGCTGGCGAAAAGCCGAACGTCGTCCACTACTCGCCCTACCTCCACACCGTCAAAAATCTCGTTCACACGGGCATCGGCTCGACCTTCCTCGCGCGTCCGTCCGTCCTCCCGACCGACGGCTTCGTCCAGATCCCCCTCATCGACCCCCTCTTCATCAACAGCGGCCTCGTCACGAAAAAGGGACGGCAGGTATTCGACGACGTCCGCCTCGTCATGAACTACCTGCGCGCACTGACGAAGAAACTGCTGGGCGACGACAAGAAAGACGAATAAATAAACCCTGTGGGTGTCATGGCCCACAGGGTTTTTCTATCGTTCTATAGTTTTCCCATGATATTCAGGAGACTCTGGTAGCTGTCCACCTCATGATACACTACGTCATCATCGGTGAGCCTGGCAAAGAGTTTTTTGGCGCATTTGATTTTTGCCTGCTCGATGGGTTTTAGATTCAGGCTCTCCATCGTCCCTTTGGTCTCTGCGATAAAGAAAATGTGTTTCACTGCCCCCTTATTGAAGGCAATCGCCCAGTCCGGGGAGTAATTTCCCATCGGCGTCGGGATATAGAACCCCTTGGGCAGCTTCGCGTAGACGCACACCTCCTTGGCGACGTCCATGTCCTCCGCCATGCGACGCTCGACACTTAGGCCATCCTTTGCATAGCCATCGGCGAAGAGGTAGTTGTTCTGCACATTCTTCTTCGCACGGTAGGCACGGGCGTAATCTCGGTTCTTCTCATCGGTGAAAATGGAACTCTCGAAAACCTCATTCGTCCGATTATAGGTAATCTCCTCCACAACCATCGCAGCCTTTTCCTCATTGATCAATCGGATCGCCTTGACGATAAATTCCTCTGGGTTGTTCTGGAGCATCGCAAAGACAGGTCGCTTTATCCCCGCCACAATTTTTGCAGCACTGCGGCGGGTCAATTTCGCACCTTCGGCGATCTTGCCGATCACATCATACTTCACGCTAGAGCCTCCACTACGCTCGAGCGTAAGAGTCTTACGTCGCTCTTCCTTAAAGGCGGTTCCATTTTTGAGATCGTCTGCCGTAAGGTGTTCCTCCTGCTGCCCGCTTGTCACCGTGTACTGGAGGCGGGTCACGAACATTTTTTCGTCAATGTGTGCAATGGCCTTTTGGATCAGCTCCTCGTCATCAAACTCCACCGTATAGGCGTACTTGTGATGGATCAGATCCCACAGACGTTTGAACTCTGCCTTGTAGAAATTATCATTGAGCGGGTTCTCCATCACCGTCGTCTCGCGTCCGTCTCGGATCATGCCATCCAGTGCATGCGGATCGAAAATACTGCCGATCAGGGCGTGCACCCCGTCACTGATGTCCTCGACGGATTCCGGCAGAGGGACGAGCGTATTCGCTTCCTTATCATTTCTGTACTTGTCGGTGATATGCCCGTCATCGTCTACGTAGTCATTGCGAACGAGATAATTGTATATGCTGCGTCCTTGTTTTTCACTGATCGTTACATCTTGGCCATTCAGTATCAGCGTCTTGCCGATAAAATACTCTGCGGTCGCCTCGGTGGGACGGTCGTAGAGATCCTCTCGAATACCGCGCTGCAAATCCGCGACGAACTCCTTGTACCCGTCGGCGGCGATGACCGTCAAATGGTTCACCCTCTGCACCTGGCTGCCCAAAACATGGACGTCCTGTCGATCGCCGTTTTGATTGACACACAGCCGCAGCCCACGTCCGACCTCCTGTCGCTTTTGCGTGGCACTGCTGCCGCCGTGTTTCAGCGTACAGATCTGGAACACATTGGGATTGTCCCAGCCCTCGCGGAGTGCCGAGTGCGAAAAGATAAACCGCACGGGATTTTCAAAGGAGAGCAGCCGTTCCTTGTGCTTCATGATGAGATCATAGGCGGAAATATCGTCACTTTCGTCACAGCCCCGGTTCAACGTGCTGTTCACCTTATGTCCATTTTTATCGATGGAGAAATATCCGGCGTGCGTCTTCGCCGCTTCGATATCCTTCAGATATTCCTCGTAGGGGGTAGAAAAAAGAGTCAGATATTCATTGAGGATCGCTGTGTATTCTTCCTCAAAAATATCGCCGTACACGGCGTTGATCTCGTTGCCATCCTCATCATACCTCCGATACTTTGCCACTTCGTCAATGAAGAATAGAGACAGGCACTTAATCCCCTTGCCGAACAGCTCCTTCTCCTTCTCGAAATGGGAGCGGATGGTCTCCCTGATCTGCACACGGCGAAGCGTCTCCTCCGATACGTCCCCCTGCACCTGCCCGACCTGGATTTCCTCGCCATTGGTAAAAGAGAGCGTTCTCTCGATGGGGTCAATCTGATTGATGCGATAGCCACGATACTGCTCCATGTTCTTCGACAGCGAAAAAATATCGTCGCCTGCTGTCACGAGACGTGTTTCTCGCTTGATGGCCTTATGATGCTTGATCTCAAACTCGAGACGCGCCGTGGGCGGCTTGTCCCCCGCGATGACGATGCTCTCTAAAAACAGGTAGCGGTTCATCCCGCCGAGATTCTTGATGTCAAATCCCTTGACCTCGATCTGCTTGACCAGTTTCTTTTGGTAGGCGTCCAGAGCATCCAATACATAGACCAGATTATGACAATCCTTGTGCGTCGCGGAATAGTTCAGGCAAAAGAGCGGATCAAACTCCTTGAGGCTCTTCTGCGTAGCTTTTCTGCCCATTTTTTGCGGCTCATCCAATATCACAATCGGACGGCATTTTCTGATTACATCAATGGGACGACGGCTGCCGAACTCATCCCGCTCGGACGTAAGATATTGACTTGGTTGTCGGTCGCAAAGGGACAAAGCCGGTAATTTTAACATTGGTCGAACGGCAGACGAGGAAATCACTCTATGTTCTGATAAAGAACAAGAGCCAAAAAGAAGTACTGCAAGCACTTCGTCGGTTGCAGCGGCGCGTCAAAGGAGACTTTACGCACGTATTCAAGAGTATCACGGCAGACAACGGGTCAGCGTTTTTGGATGGCGAAGGAATGAAGCGTGCCGCCAAATGCGGCGAGGTATATTACGCGCATCCGTACAGCAGCTGGGAGCGTGGAAGCAACGAAAACGGAAATCGGATGCTGCGCAGGTTTCTTCCCAAGGGAACGGACTTCAGCAAATTGAAGCCGAAGGAACTGCAGCGGATCGAAGATTGGGTTAACAACTATCCGCGCAAGATTTTCGGATATAAGTCAGCAAATGATATGTATGCTGCGATGATATAACTCGCTAAAAGTTTAACGGGACCTTGCGACAATTAAACTTGCAATTTGCCCACGAACGGGGGCTCTTGAAGATTTCTTGTGCAAAGACGTTACCGTGTGCTATAATGAAACGAATACTGTCTTTCAATCGGTTTATGGTGACCAGCAGCACAGGAGTGTGAAATATTTGTTCGGCATATCTTCGATTCTCAAGCGATTCCTCGGCGACAACAACGACAAGGAGATCGCGCGCTACCGCGGCATCGTGGAGCAGATCAACGCGCTCGAGCCGTCGATGGTGAACCTCACGGATGACAAACTGACGGGTTATACGCAGAAATTCCGTGAGCGGCTCGCGCAGGGGGAGACGATGGAGGAGATCCTCCCCGAGGCGTTCGCCGTCGTGCGTGAGACCTCGCGCCGCGTGCTCGGCATGCGGCATTTTGACGTACAGCTGATCGGCGGCATCTGCCTCCATGAGGGGCGCATCGCCGAGATGCGTACCGGCGAGGGCAAGACGCTCGTCGCGACGACGGCGGTCTACCTCAACGCACTCGCGGGCAAGGGCGTCCACATGGTCACGGTTAACGACTACCTTGCACGCCGCGACAGTGAGTGGATGGGCAAACTCTACCGCTATCTCGGGCTGACGGTCGGCCTCATCGCACATAACATGGACTTCCCCGAGCGCAAGGCGGCGTATGCCGCCGACGTGACGTTCGGCACGAACAACGAGTTCGGCTTTGACTATCTGCGCGACAACATGGTGCTCTCCGAGAGCCAGATGGTGCAGCGGGATCTGCACTATGCGATCGTCGACGAGGTGGACTCCATCCTCATCGACGAGGCGCGCACGCCGCTCATCATCTCGGGTCCCGGCACGAAGTCGACGGACAACTACCGCGTCATGGCGGAGGCCGTCCGCCACCTGAAGGAGGGCGAGGACTACACCGTCGATGAGAAGGCCAAGACCGTCGCACCGACGGACTCCGCCGTTCCGAAGATCGAGAAGATCGTCGGCATCTCGAACCTCTACGCCCCCGAGAACATCGAGCTCTCGCACTGCTTTACGGCAGCACTGCGCGCCAAGGCACTCATGCACCGCGACCGCGACTACGTTGTGAAGGGCGATGAGATCATCATCGTCGATGAGTTCACGGGCCGCCTCATGGAGGGGCGCCGCTACTCCGACGGTCTCCATCAGGCGATCGAGGCGAAGGAGGGCGTCAAGATCCAGCGCGAGTCGCAGACGCTCGCGAGCATCACATTCCAGAACTATTTCCGCATGTATGACAAACTTGCGGGCATGACGGGCACGGCAAAGACGGAGGAAAACGAGTTCCTCAAGATCTACAAGCTGCCAGTCATCGTCATCCCGACGAATAAGCCCATCCGTCGCGTCGACGAGCCGGACGTCATCTACAAGACCAAGGCGGGCAAGTACCGCGCCGTCGGACAGGCGGTCAAGGAGATCCACGAGACGGGGCAGCCCGTCCTCATCGGTACGACCTCCATCGTGCAGTCCGAGGAGATGTCGCACGTCCTGAAGAAAAACGGCATCCCGCACGTCGTGCTGAACGCGAAGTTCCATGAAAAAGAAGCCGAGATCGTCGCCAATGCAGGACAAAAGGGCGCGGTCACGATCGCGACCAACATGGCGGGCCGCGGCACGGACATCAAGCTCGGCGAGGGCGTCGAGGAGCTCGGCGGCCTCTACATCATCGGCACGGAGCGGCATGAGTCACGGCGCATCGACAACCAGCTGCGCGGCCGCTCGGGCCGTCAGGGCGACCCCGGTGCGTCGAAGTTCTTCCTCTCACTGGAGGACGATCTCATGCGCCTCTTTGCCTCCGACCGCATCGCGGGCATCATGGATCGCCTCGGCATGGACGAGGACGAGCCGATCGAGCATGCGATCATCACGCGCTCGGTGGAGCACGCGCAGAAAAAGGTCGAGGCACGCAATTTCGACATCCGCAAACACGTCCTCGAGTACGACGACGTCATGAATCAGCAGCGCGAGGTCATTTACGGCGAGCGCAAGAAGATCCTGCTCGGTGAGAACCTGCGCGACAACATCCTCGCGATGGTCAAACACATCATCAAGGACGAGATGGCGCAGTACGCGAACGAGAAACTCTATCCCGAGGAATGGCAGCTCGACGCCCTCATCGAGGACGCGGAGAAGGTCTACGCCCCGAAGGGACGCCTCAAGAAGGCGGAGCTCGAGGCGCTCGCGCGCGACGAGATCCAAGAGGAACTGGAGAAGGTCGCCGAGGAGGGCTACAAGAACCGCGAGCTGATGTTCGGCGAGGAGAATATGCGCGAGCTCGAAAAGGTCGTCATGCTCCGCGTCGTCGATCAGAAGTGGATGGATCACCTCGATCACATGGACATGCTGCGCGAGGGCATCAACCTGCGCGCCTACGGCCAGCGCAATCCTCTCGTCGAGTACAAGATTGAGGCACTCACGATGTTCGAGGAGATGGAGGCGGCGATCATGGATCAGATCGCCTCGCTCATGTACCATGTGAGCATCGTCACGCCGGTTGGGCCCGCACAGGAGGGCACGGTGGACGGCAGTGCGCCGGCTGGCCCGTCGTGGATGCGGCGGCACAGCAGCGCGCCGAGCAGCTGCTCGCACGCGAGCGCTCGAAGCTCGAGAACCATCTCATGAACGCACGTGTCTCGCACGGCGATGAGTCCGCGCCCGCCGAGGCAAAGGCGGAGAAGAATGAGGACGGCAAAAAGATCGGGCGCAACGATCCGTGTCCCTGCGGCAGCGGCAAGAAGTACAAGAACTGCCACGGGAAGGATAAATGATTATTAGGCTTTGCGACGGATGCTCAACGCAAACGCCTCGTTGCGCAAGTGATCGCGTGCTCGTTCGCCTAAATACTGGCGCACTTCTTAAACGCGCTACGCTTGAACGAAAGAAGTACGCCGGGGGCGAGTCGCCCGAGCGGTCAACGTCATCCAATCACACTTCGCTGACGTTTGTGTTCTTGGGACGTTTTCCCATACGACCTGTTTCCCAATCAGCTTCGTCCTACGGACTTGCTTCTTGGACAGGTCAGTATTTACTCACTTGCTCCGCTAGGGTTTGCTTATGAGCATCCTGCCGCATTCTACTGAATACGAAAGCCTCCCCCCGTCGGTACGGGGGAGGTGGCGAACGGAGTGAGCCGGTGGGGGCGCTTTGAACGGTCCGTTGTTATATCACGTTGAACTTACATTTTAAGGAATAAACTATGCTGGAAGATCTGAAACCGACACTGAATGATCTGGGCGAAAAGCTCGATCAGATGCGCATCTCGCTCGAGATCCCCGCGAAGGAGGAGAAGATCGCCGAGCTCGAGTACAAGATGGGCGAGCCGTCCTTTTGGGATGACGCGGCGGCGGCGCAGAAGCTGAATCAGGAACTCGCCGCGCTGAAGGGCGGCGTCGATACCTACAAGGGGCTTATGGCAAAGTACGAGGATGCCGAGACGCTCTACGAGATGGGCATCGAGGAGGGGGATGCGTCCATGGAGGACGATATCCGCGCCGAGCTCGACCTCATCACGGAGGGGCTTGAGACGCTGCAGCTCGAGGTGCTGCTCTCGGGCGACTACGATGCGAACGATGCCATCCTGACGCTCCATGCTGGCGCGGGCGGAACGGAGGCGCAGGACTGGACGCAGATGCTCCTCCGCATGTATGGACGCTGGGCGGAGCGACACGGCTTTACCGTGGAGACGGCCGACCTGCAGCCGGGCGATGAGGCGGGCGTCAAGTCCGCAACGCTTTTTATCAAGGGGCACAACGCCTATGGCTTTTTGAAGTCGGAGAAAGGCGTACACCGTCTCGTGCGCATCTCGCCGTTTGACTCGCAGGCACGGCGACACACGTCGTTCTCCGCGTGCGATGTCATGCCCGAGATCGACGACGCGGTCGAGGTGCCGATCAACATGGACGATGTGCGCGTCGACTACTATCGCGCGAGCGGCGCGGGCGGACAGCACATCAACAAGACCTCGTCCGCCGTGCGCATGACGCATGAGCCGACGGGCATCGTTGTGCAGTGCCAGAATGAGCGCTCACAGCTCCAGAACAAGGAGCAGTGCATGAAGATGCTCCGCGCGAAGCTCTTTGAGCTCGAACAGGAGAAAAAGGAAGAGGAGATCGCAAAGCTCGAGGGTGTCCAGCAGAAGATCGAGTGGGGCAGCCAGATCCGCTCCTACGTGTTCCAGCCCTATACGATGGTGAAGGACGTGCGCACGAACGCCGAGACGGGCAACGTGCAGGCGGTCATGGACGGCGAACTCGACCCATTCATCCGCGCGTATCTCAACGCCAAGGCAAATCACGAGTTTTAAGAGAAGTTTGGCTTCCCCCATCGCAATGGGGGAGCGGTCAACGTCGACCAATCGTATTTCGCTATCGCTCATACTCTTGGGACGTTTTCCCGTACGACCTATTACCCGAATCGGCTGCGTCCGATGGACTTGCCTCTCGGACAGGTCAGTATGTGGCACGCTTCGCGTGCCGATAGGGGCGCCGGTGCCTGAGGAACATCTGCATCGATGCAGACGCATCATTGCAGTCGTCTGAGGTGCCCCTTCCACCGCTTGCGCGGTTCCCCTCCCCCGCTGTGGCAGGGGAGGCGATTATTGACAGGAGGGTTCATCATGTGGAAGGCAGTCACGGCCATTCTCATCCTCGCGCTGATTGCGGCGGGAGCGGTATTCGTCCTGCCGACCGTCGTCGAGGAGCACATCGTCGATGCGCTGAAGCAGCAGACGGCGGCGGAGGATGTGCAGATCTCCATCACGGACAGCCCGCGTCTCGTCTTCGGTGAGATCGGTGCCGTCGACGGCGTCATGCGGCAGGGACGCGTCGGCAAGCTCTTCGTGCGTGAGCTGACCGTCAGCGGCACGGGGCTCAAGGTGGATATGATGACCCTCCTGCGCGAGCACAAGGTGGAACTCACCTCCGCCGACAGCGTCCAGATGCGCGGCGTCGTCGATGCCGATGCCGTGCGCGAGCTGATCGGCAGCTCCTCGGGCAAGTTCGAGGGCGTCGAGGTGAAGGTGGAGCCCGGCAAGGTGCTCGCAACGGCAGAGACGAAGGCGCTCGGGCAGACGTTTGACGTGACCATCGACGGCGCGTTCAGCGTCGCGGACGGCGATCTCTACTACAAGGCACGCCGCATCTCCGCGCGCGGGCTCGGACTGAATGCACTGAGCCTCGACAGCATCCTCCCCGACATTCTTGTCGCGCGTGCCAACAGTCTGCCTCTCGGGCTCGCCTTTGAGAGCGTCGAGGCGCGGGACGGCGTGGTGGTGCTGACGGCTGGAAAGTAAGGCTTCGGTGCGGTAA
This sequence comes from Centipeda felix, assembly GCF_900186465.1. GTDB lineage: Bacteria > Bacillota > Negativicutes > Selenomonadales > Selenomonadaceae > Centipeda > Centipeda felix. The sequence goes on along the minus strand of NZ_LT891956.1, from coordinate 38,289 downwards.
CATCGCAAACGCCTCGCTGCACGAGCGATCACGTGCTTGTACACTTAAATACCGACGAATTTCTAAACGCGCTTCGCTTGGACGAAGAAATTCGTCGGGGTGTACCGCACGTTTTCCTCGCTCGTTCCACTAGGGTTTGCTGCTGTCACCGCAGCCTGCGTGGGAATAGATACCATTATTTTTCACCCTCATTTTCACACTTATTTGATACAGAGCGCGCAGCATGGACGCTGCATTATATCGAAGGACTTATTTTAGATGAAGAAATTTTACTATCATCCGATTCTGCTGGCGGCGATTCTCATCGGCTTTGTCGCGAGTGTCGTGATCGGCTTCCAGCGGCACGCCGTCGAGGTGAACTCGCGCACGGTGGAGCTCGCCATCGACTACGAGGGGCTTTTGGAGCTCGCACAGCGCGAGGGGCTCCCCGCCGATGAGGTGCTCGCTCAGGCAAAGGAGGCGGGCATCACCTCGCTCGCCGTCTATGAGACGACGTTTAAGAAGTTCAACGCGAACGGCAAGGCGGCCGTCCTCTCGGGCGCGGACATCCTCGCGCGCTATCACAGCGGGATGCTCATGGATCCGCGCTGGCGCACGCTGGTGGACGAGGGGAAGATCGTCGGCACGGAGGTCTACGTCGTGGGGAGCGACCCCGAGACCTACGCACAGCTAAAGGATGACCTCCTGCGCCGTTTCGGCGCGGATCGCGTCACCGTCGATACGGTCGGCGATGAGGAGGTCATCGCGGTCAAGGCGTTCTATGAGGCGTTCCTGAAACAGAACATCGGGATGCCGGCGGACGAGATGCGCGCCGTCAACGCAGCAGGTTTTGACGTACTCGCGCGCCCGTCGAACTACCACGACTGCACGCCGGATGATGTACGCGCTGTCTTTGACCGCATGGAGGGCATCCGTGTCTCTGCCATTGTCTTCTCGGGACAGGAGACGCTCGGCGCACCGAAGGCACTGCAGACGACCATCGACGAGATGAAGGAGCGTCGGCTGACGCTCGGCCTGATCGAGGGCATCACGCAGCTGCAGTTCTACCGTCAGCAGGGGATGGACGAGATCGCAAAGGGGCTCGGAGAGGAGCACGTCGCGCGTCTCTACGCCATCCCGCCCGATGAGCAGAAAAAACTCAAGATCGCCGAGGCGGTCGAGCGCTGGGTGACGACGGATGAGGAGCGCAACATCCGCATCAATCTCCTGCGCATCTATGATACGCCTGCGCCCAATATGTCTCTCCTTGAGACGAATATGAAGTACTTCACCGATACGCGCAAGGCACTTGAGGCACACGGCTTTGCCCTTGGCCATGCGGGGACGTTTGCGGACTACGCGCCGTCCCGCCTCCTGCGCGCACTCGTCATCATGGGTGTCGCCGCGGCGGGCGTGCTCTATCTCTCGCTCGTCATTCCGGCGCTGAACCGCCGCCGTCGTGCAGTGCTCCTCGCCTTCGTCGTGCTCGCGCTCATCGGTATGATGCCCGTCCTGCTCGGTGCGGGGAGCAAGATCCGCATGCTCGCGGCACTCGCGAGCGCGAACCTCTTTCCGGCACTCGCCATCACGGGGCTGCTCGATCTCCTCGGCGGACGGCGTTTCGCAAAGGATACGCCCACATGGCGCATCATCGTCGCGGGCTGGGTGCTCCTCGGCATCACGAGTGCGCTCTCCCTCGTCGGCGCGGGCTATCTCTCAGGCTCACTCGTCGATACGCGCTATCTCCTCGAGTTCGACATCTTCCGCGGGATCAAGCTGACCTTTGTCCTGCCGATGGTGCTCGTGGCGATTGCGTTCATGCAGCGCTTTGATATCTTTGATGGGCAGTTCGACGCGTCGGCGGGCGTCCTCGGACAGGTGCGCGAGATACTCGCGACCCCCGTGCGCATCGGCTCGCTCCTCGGCGGCCTTGTCCTCATCGGCGCGCTCATCGTCCTCGTCCTGCGCAGTGGGCACACCTCAGGAATGCCCGTGCCCGGGATCGAGCTGAAAATGCGCGCCGCGCTCGAGCAGCTCTTCTACGCACGTCCGCGCACGAAGGAGTTCATGATCGGACACCCCGCCTTCCTGCTCGCACTCTGCGCGGCGGTACGGCGGTGGCGGACGTGGATCATCTTTGCCCTCGTCCTCGTGGCAACCATCGGACAGGGCTCCATGGTCGAGACGTTCGCACACATGCGCACGCCGATCGAGATGTCGCTCGTGCGCGGCATCGGCGGCATCTTCCTCGGCGGTGCGATCGGTGCCGTCCTCGTCGCCCTCGTCGCGGCGTGGAATGGACTCTTGGAGCGGGTGAAGCGGGCTGGTTGAACTGCTGCCGTAAACGAAGCCTCCCCTGCGAGAGGACCTCGCTCGGCATCCGTGTATGAGTGCCCTGCTACTCCTCGCAGAACCCTCGTTACGCAAGCGGTCGGGCACTTATCTGCGAGGGAATCACGGACGCATTCAGTTGTCCATCTTGGCACATCTTTTTCGCCCTCTCTGTGTCGATAAATCCTCAGCATAGCCACCGCTATGCTTCCGGTTTATCTCCTTGATAGGACGGAAAATCTGCACCAATCTGAACAGCATCATTGCGTTCGTGATTCCCCAATACCTGCGGATTCCAAACGCGCTTCGCTTAAACGGTTAAAATCCGCAGGGGGGCAGAACGTGCCCTCTCTTCCGCTCGCTCCACTAGGGTTTGCTACGGAGTACTGCATGGCTGCGATTACGGTGAAACAAAAGCCTCCCCCGTGCGACACGGGGGAGGGGGACCATGCGGAGCATGGTGGAAGGGGCGCCATGGGCGGCGCAGGAAAATCGTCATAGGAATGGGAAAACGGAACGGAGGGCGCTTTACCTGATGAAGCGGATCGTTGTATCCGGGTACTATGGTGCGAAGAACGCGGGCGATGAGGCCATGCTCGCGGCGATGCTCGAGGTGCTCGGAGATTTGGACCCGGAACTTCATATCACGGTCATCTCAGCCAACCCTGCCGACACTGAGCGGCGCCACGGCGTCCATGCGGTCGGCTCGCTTGACGCGCGCGGAATCTTCCGCGCCATGCGGCACGCCGACCTCCTCATCAGCGGCGGCGGCAGCCTGCTCCAGAACGTCACGAGCCGCCGCAGTCTCTACTACTACATGGCGGTCATCCTGCTTGCCCTCCTCCTCGGCAAACGCACGATGCTCTACGCGCAGGGCATCGGTCCCGTCACGGGGAAATTCGCCTGCCGCTGCATGCGCTGGCTCGGCAACCGCGTCTCCCTCATTACCGTGCGCGACGAGGGCTCCATGGCAGAGCTGCGCCGCCTCGGCATCCGCCGTCCGCCGATGGAGTGCACCGCCGACCCCGTACTCGGCATCCATCCCGTCGGGCGCGAGGCAGGGCGCCATCCTCGCCGCCTGCGGAGCGGACGGCGCGCGCCCCGTCGTTGGCATCTCCGTACGCGACTGGCAGGGCTGGCAGCACTACAAGGAAATCCTTGCCGAGATCAGCGACGCCATCGTCCGCGAGCTCGATGCACGCGTCATCTTTCTCCCCATGCAGTACCCCGAGGACGTGCGGACGGCGGAGACCGTCGCCGCATGGACAAAGGAGGACTGCACCGTCCTCACGGGCGAATACACCACCGCAGAGCTCCTCTCCCTCGTCGCGAACATGGACCTCATGATCGGCGTGCGCCTGCACGCCCTCATCTTTGCAGGTGTCATGGGCGTCCCCATGATCGGCATCTCCTACGATCCGAAGGTCGACCGCTTCCTGCGCTCCATCGGGGAAAAACCCGTCAACGACCTGCAGGACATCACCACCGTGAGCGTCCTCAAGGAAGTCCGCCGCAAATGGGCGGCACGCAGCGAATTTACGGCGGCGAACGCGGACCTCCTCGCACAGATGCGCAGCCTCGCCGCACGCAACGCCGAGCTCGCATTGGGACTAATTCACGGGAAACAGTAATGGGGAAAAACAAAGCCTCTTTGCTGGGACGTTCCAACTTGATTATTAACAACATCACATATTAAGGAAGCACTGATAAATTCGGCGCTACCATCTTAACGCATCTTTTTCGCCCGCTTTTCGTTAGCAAATCCTCCACATAGCCTTTGCTATGCGTCCGGCTTGCTGCCTCAATCGGACAAAAAATCTACGTCAATATGGCAGACCTCATTTTATCAGCGATTCCTTAAAAGAGCACTGCACGGGTGATTCGCCAATGCAATGCTCTTTTTTTATTCCCGTAGTGTCCGCATCAGAGCTTCCTTATTCTCCGTCGGCGTTGTTGTCGGACGGCCGAGGTCAGCGCGCGAGCCGATGGCGGTGCGCACCTCAAGGAAGGTGAGCACATCACTCCTCCCTACCGCAGGGAGCACCTGCGCGAGCTCTGCCGCATCTGCCGCCGTCTGCACCAGACGGTAGCCGACGGCACGCGCGACGGCGGGGAAGTCCACCGTATGCGCCGCTGTCGGTGCGCCGCCGACGCTCTCATGTGCCTCGTTGTTGAGGAGGACGTGGACGAGATTCGGCGGTGCAGCGGCACCGATGGTCGCCATCGCGCCCATGTGCATGAGGGCTGCACCGTCCCCGTCGAGGAGAAAGACGCGCTGCGACGGGCGGTGGAGGGCGATGCCGAGAGCAATCGCCCCCGCATGCCCCATCGAGCCGACGGTGAGAAAGTCATGGGCGTGATCCTCGCCGCGTACCTCGCGCAGATCAAATAGCTCACGCCCCGTCTTCCCCGTGGTTGCGACGACGACAGCGCCCTGTGCCGCATCGAGGATCCGTGCGATGGCATCCTCGCGCCGCAGGGGATTTTCATTTGCGTATTTGTGTTTCGGATGCGTGAGCGCTCCCTTGCGGACGAGGAGCGCGCACTGTCCGCCGGCAGCGAGATGCGGGCGGATCTGCTCCATCCACGCGGAGACATCCTCCGGCTGGGACGCCTCCGTGAGCACCATCGTCTTGACGCCCATCGTCTCGAGGAGCGGCAGCGTGAGGCGCCCCTGTACGAGATGCTGCGGCTCGTCGTGGAGGTCTGGCTCGCCGCGCCAGCCGATGACAAAGATGCACGGGATGCCGTAGACCCCCGCGTGGAGGAGGGAGAGCAGGGGATTGACGATGTTGCCGAGCCCGCTGTTCTGCAGGTAGACAAGCGGCACCTTGCCCGTCGCGAGATGATAGCCCGCCGCGAGTGCCGCCGCATTCCCCTCATTCGCCGCGATGATGTGCGACGGACTGTTCGCCCCGTAGGTATCCATCAGAGCGTCGACGAGCGGGCGGAGCTTCGAGTCGGGCACGCCCGTAAAGAACTCTGCTCCAAGGGCGGCAATGAGATCGTTTGCGTTCATCGTATCCTCCTGTTATCATGCGTTTGATTCTTTCGGCGGCGGGAATGCCTCCCCGTTGCTCGCGATGCCCTTTAGGAACTCCCGCACGCGCGGGTAGAAGAAGGCGCGCAGGGCAGGATCGTCGATTTCATATCCAGCCTCTTTCTCGTGTGCACGGGGGTAGATCTCCGCCTTGGCATACTGCAGGTCGATTGTCCCACTGACGGAGGCGACATTCGGTGTTTCCAGACAGAGGGTGTAGTCCCTGCTGCGCGCCGCGAGAAAGTATTCCTTACGAGGGAAGATGGAGTTGCTGAATGCAATCTCCCGTCCTGCTCCCCCGAAGACACGCGGGAGGATGCCGTCCACCGGGGCATCGACGGGAAACCCGAGGAGCGCACACAGCGTCGGGTAGATGTCCACGGCACTGGTCAGATCGTCCACGACTGCGTGCTCGGGCACCCCCGCCCCGCGCATCATCCATGCGGCATGCGTCAGCGGGGCATCGACGATATAGGGGTTCGGACTAAAGATGGATACTCCGTGGTCGGAGTAAAGACTCACGAGATAATCAGCGGGGTCATAGTGCTCCTCGATGTAGGAGAACAGCATGCCGAGCGTACGATCCGCGCTATGCACGGACTGCCGGAACGCTGCTTGGTAAAATCCGCTCGGACGCAGATAGGGACTGGGGACGTGTGCCTTGGCCTCAGGGAGACGATCCACGAGGGGGAGGCGCATCTGTGCCGCAGCAGGAATCTGAAAAAGTCCACTGTTCCACGGATGGATATCGTTCAGGTGCAGAAAAATAAAGTGATCTGCATCGCCGCAGCCCTCCAGACAGCGTATGGTTCGTTCCGTCCCATCGTGGGCGAAGGTACAATAGGGCGTAACGACGAGGCGGTCATAGCCGCGCGTCACACCGTTATATATTCCGATGGCATCGCCGACGAGGTTCGACGTCGCATATCCCGCGCTGCGTGCGCGCTCTGCGATGGTGATGATCTCCTCACGCAGCTCGATGGCCTGCCACTCACTGAATATCCCCGTATGCTGCAGATACATCCCCGTCTCAATGGTCGCAAGCGAGGGATAGGTATACTCGTGAACGGAAAAATGCTGGTGAAATGTCGTGCCGCGTGCAAAGAAATGCGACGTGTGTGGCATATCATCCGCGAAAGAAGCCTCCATCACTTCCCACGGGAGCGCATCGAGGAGAATGTTCAGCACGAGCTTTCGGCGCGTAGGGTTGTGACCGATATGAATCGGTGTGCCGACGATAAAGTCCTCCTCCGATGAGAGTGCCGTGTCTTCATTTAGCCGAAAATAGTTCGGCGCATCGGGATTGAGCGGTGCAACGTCGCTGACCGCTGTCGTCTGCGCACGGAGCATCTGTCCTGCTGCTGTGCCGATGACGGGGACAATGATCTCCGTCCCCTGCACAACGTGAATCGCTGCCTCCTTTGGCGCGCGCGTACCGCGCATGATGTCAAAGGTGAAATCCCCGCCGACATTTTCGGCAAGTCCAGGCGTATTGCGCATGGCATTCATCAGCCAGTGCTTGTTTCCGAGCACCTCCTGCTCTGCGTAGGCAGCGACATAGTACGCAGGCGTGATGTGCTGGGAGACGGGCAGGAACTCCGCAAAGAACACGGAGGACTCTGCCTCCAGCCCCGTCTCTGGCGAGTAGTGCATTCGGCTCAGCGCATAGGGGGCATAGTTCGCCTTTCCGGCCGCGATGGACAGACGGTCGAGTGTCTCCTGCGTCAGCACTGAGGCGGGGAGGTCGAGAGTGATCGGGACGTGAAAGAAGTTCAGTGCGTAGCCCTGCATGACGAGAGCATCTGCATGGCGTCCTGCCTCCAGATAGGCACGGCTGAGGACAGACCAGACCGCAGGCTCGGCGGGACGCATCCGAAAGGCGCGCTCCCCGCAGGTGACAGAATTCTCCGCATCCCCATTGGCGAGAAGATACTGCGCCGCGAAGATATCGGCGTGCGCCGCATCCCCGCCCGCCTCGCGGTACGCGGCGAGCTGCATGAGGAAGTCGTCGTCGTAGGCATCCTGCTCCGCGCGTGCGAGGAGACCGTAAAAGAGCCCCTGCGTATATTCATCGTTGCGCCAGAAAGATGTGAGCTCGTTTGGCATACATATCCCTTTCGTGGAAGTCACATGAAGAGTTCCCCATTGTTTGCGATCTCGCGGATAAAATCCCGTGCGCGGGGGTAGAAGAACGCCTGCAGTTCTGCGCTGTCTAAGGAGCAGCCCGCCGCGAGCTCATGCCCGCGTGGATAGATCCCGACGCATGCCTCCGCAAAATCCGCCGTACCGTCCGGCTGCGTGACATCTTTTGTTTCCAGCCGCAGCGCGTGCGTGGCTGTCCGTGCAGCGAGCTTGAACGTCTGCCCTGGGTAAAGGGAGAAAGAGTATACAGCGTCGCGTGCCGTACCGCCGAAGACAGCGGGCAAATTTCCGTCAATGTCAGAGGCGACGGGAAAATGACAAAGAGCCCCCAGGGTTGGATAGAGATCGACGGCACTGGTCAGCTCGTTTGCGATCACGCCTCTTGGCACGCCCGCCCCGCGCATCATCCATGCCGCCATGGTCGAGTTCTCTCCGATGATGTCGAGCGGATCCTCATCCCGGCGCGGGGTGAAGACAGAGCTGCCGTGATCGGAGTAGAGACTGACGATGTATTCATCGTCCTCGTAGTGATTTTCGATATAGGAAAGCAGCATACCGATATTGCGGTCAACATCCCTCAGACCTGCCCGGAACTGCGCTTTGTAGATCTCAAAATCCGGCAGGCGGACGCTCGCCGTCGCCTTCTCCCAAGCGAAGAGGCGCTGATCGAGCGGCAGATGCGTCTCGACCGCCGTATGGAAATTGAACCCCATCGCATCCCACGGGTGGATATCAGAGAAATGGAGAAAGGTGAAGAGATCCGCTTCGCCAAATGCCTCGATGTGATGGATGGCTCGCTCTGCACCGATGCCGGAGGGCTGATTCCATACCGTTGAAATCAGCCGGTCGTAGCCGCGCATGGTTCCGTTGTAGATGCTGTCTGTCGTCAGTATGGGGGCGGCGGTGTAGTACCCGAGATCCTTCATGCATTCGCCCAGCGTCAGGAACGCGCGTGAGAGCTCGTGACTGGCATCCGCCTGAAAAAGCTGTGTGTGGTGGGCGTATCGTCCCGTTTCGATTGCGGGGAGTGCGGGGTACGTGTACTCCGATGTGGAGAAATGTGCATCGAAAATCGTGCCCTTGGAAAAAAATCGCGCGATATTCGGCATCCATTCGGAAAAATGCGTACGCACGATATTCCATGGCAGCGCATCGACGAGGATATTCAGTACGAGTTTATGCCGCCGCGCGCTGTGCCCGAGGAGGATCGGCGTTCCCACAGCGAATGGCGCGGGCTCCTCACAGGTGATCGTCGTAGGGGCGGAGAGACGCATATAGCTGTAGAACCATTGACCGAGATAGGCGAGCTGATCTGCGTGGGTGGGCGTGCTGATGATGAGCTCCTGCAGCGGCTTTGTTCCTGCGATGGGCAGGAGCACCTCACGTCCCTCTGGTACGTCGATATTCACCGTCGTGTGTACTTCCTGCGCTTTTTGCAGATCAAATGGGAAATCGCGGCAGATATTGTCCTGGAACCAATCCTTTGAACGTGCGTCTGCCATCATATAGGAGCGGTCGGAGAGAAAACCGCCGTCGGCATAGGTCCCGCACCAATAGCTAGCACTTCCCTCCGGCGTGGTGATCGGGACGTATTCTCCGACAAAGACATCGGGACGAAATACGAGTACACCGCCATCGCACATGGCACGAGACTTTGCCAGCGGTGCGTTTAGCGCACCGTTCATCGCGCGTGTGAGCCGGGCAAGGGCGGCCGCATTTAGTCCCTGCGGCAGAGAAGCGGGGAGCGGCGTATGTGTAAAACGATGGAGATAGATTCTAAAAATCGCAGCGCTCAGGCCGTCGCCACGCTGCTCATCGGCCGAGGCCAGTACATTCCATACAGCAGGATTTAGGGGGCGCTTGCGGTAGGCGCGTTCTCCGCACACGGCAGCGGTCTCTGCATCTCCATTCGCGAGAAGATACTGCGCCGCGAAGATATCGGCGTGCACTGCATCCCCGCCTGCCTCTCGATACTCGGCGAGCTGCGTGAGAAAGTCGTCGTCGTAGGCGTCCTGCTTCGCGCGTGCGAGGAGATCGTAAAAGAGCGCAGAAGCCCGCTCGTTGTTGTGCCAGAATACGCTGAAATCGTCGCTTATCATATCGTTTTCCTTTTTCGACTGCTCTTTTTAGGGCTGTCCGCCAAACCACTCCGGTCGTGCGGCGCGCATGGCAGGCCAGAACTCCCCGTTGTTCGCGATCTCACGGACAATACTGCGCGCACGCGGGTAGAAGAATGCGCGCAGTTCCTCACTGCCCAAGGCGTAGTCCTCCTCGAGCTCGTGGGCGCGCGGATAGATCCCCACACGTGCACCGGCGAAATCCACTGTACCATCCTCATCGACGGGGTCCTGCGTCTCAAGGCGCAGCGCGTAGTCGTAGGTGCGCACGGCGAGCTTATAGGTCTGTCCCGGGAACATCGACATGCTATATACCGCGTCACGCTCTTTCCCGCCAAAGACCGCCGGCAGATTGCCGTCGATGTCCTCTGCCACGGGGAAGCCGCAGAGCGCACCGAGTGTCGGATAGAGATCTGCCGTGCTGGTCAGCTCGTTTACGATGCGTCCCGCAGGGACACCCGCCCCGCGCATCATCCAGAGGGCACGCGTTGAGTTCTCGGCGATCACGTCCATCACTCCGTTCACGGGCGTGCTGAAGATCGAGTTACCGTGGTCGGAGTAGACGCTGACGAGATACTCCTCCTCCGCGTAGTGCTCCTCGATATAGGTGAACAGCTGCGCCAGATTGCGGTCCACGCGGCGAAGACTCCGCCAGAACTGCTCCTGATAGATCTTGAGCCGTGGCAGGCGCACACTGGCGATATGCTCATCGATCTCAAACAGCCGCTCTGAGAGCGGCAGATGCGATTCTACGGCAGGGTGGAATTTAAGGCCCTTGGCATTCCACGGATGCACGTCGGAGAGATGCAGATAGAGGAATTGATCCGTCTCGTCGAACGCTTCGAGCTGCATGATGGTGCGGTCAACACACTCTGCCGAGGGCTGCTTCCACGCCGTCACATTCATCTGATCGTAGCCGCGCAGCGCACCGCAGCAGAGGCTGTCGCTTGCCCCTGCCGGAGCGGCGGCATAGTAGCCGAGATCTGTCATGCACTCCGAGATGGTCTTGATGTCGAGCGGAATCTCGTGACTGTCCCGCTCATTGAACACCTGCGTATGGATCGGATAGCGTCCCGTCTCGATCACGGGGAGGGACGGATAGGTGCACTCCGATGTGGAGAAATGCTGATCGAAGATCGTGCCGCGCGCGAAAAAGCGCGCGATGTTCGGCATCGCATCGGGAAAGCGCGTGCGCGCGATATTCCACGCGAGCCCGTCGATGAGGATGTTCAGCACAAGCTTTCGCCGCACGGGGCTGTGCCCGAGGCGGATCGGCGTGCCGACGGCATAGACGGCATCGGAGGCCGGGGTGATCTCGGTCGTCTCCGCGAGGCGGAACTGGCTGAACGCCCATTTGCCGAGATAGGCGGATGCCGGCGGCTGGGTTTCTGTCGTGATCGTCAGCTCCTGCAGCGGCTCTGTTCCTGCGATGGGGAGAATGACCTCCGCCCCCTCCGGCACCTCGATCGTTAGAGGGCCGCGCACCTCCTGCGCCTTTTGCAGGCAGAACGGATAATCCCGCTGCATCTTATCGACGAAGACGCCGCTGTGCCGTACCTCCTCGAGCAGTTGGCTTTGATCCGAGAGAAACGCATTATCGACATAGGCGGCGACCCAGTAGCGCGCGTTTCCTGCGGGCGGCGTGAGCGGGAGATACTCTCCCACGAAGGCGTCGAGCTGAAACTCCAGTGCATGATCGGCAAGGCAGGCGCGCGTCTGCGTCGTCGGTACCCCCGTTCCGATGCCTGCGGCGATGGAGAGCCGGTCAAGACCTTCCGTTCCGCCGCGCATGAGCAGCTCCGTGGGAATCTCGGGGGAGAGATAGAGCCCATAGGCGTATCCATACATCGTGAGCGCATCGACGGGACGATCCAGCTGCGTGTATGCCTCGGCCAATAGAAGCCAGACCTCGCGGTTGACGGGGCGCTTTCGGTAGGCGCGTTCCGCGCAGACCGCCGCATTCTTCGCGTCACCGTGATGGAGGAGATACTTCGCCGCAAAGATATCCGCGCGCTCACTCGTGGGCGCTGCCTCGCGGTACGCGGCGAGCTGCATGAGAAAATCGTCGTCGTAGGCGCCCTGTTCCGTGCGTGCGAGGAGACCATAAAAGAGCGCAGAGGCCTGTTCGTTGTTGCGCCAGAATACGCGGTTGTCTTCTCTCATCTCATGCCTCCTTCGGCGGCGGGAATATCTCTCCGTTATCTGCAATGCCTTTTAGGAAATCCCGTACGCGCGGGTAGAAGAATGCGCGCAGGGCAGGGTCGTCGATTTCATATCCATTTTCCCGCTCGTGCTCACGCGGATAGATGGCGACGTTTGCCCGTGCGAGATCGACGGTGCCGTCGGTGTGGACCGGTTCCTTCGTTTCAAGGCAGAGCGTATGCGATGCCGAGCGGACCGCGAGAAAGTACGGTTTGCCGGGGTAGAGGGAGTTGCTGAATGAAACATCCCGTCCTGGGCCGCCCAATACGTGCGGGAGTACGCCGTCCACATCGGCATCGCCGGGGAAATCCAGCAGATGCGCTATCGTCGGATGGATGTCTGCTGTGCTGGTCAATTCCTCGGTGATAACCCCTTCGGGAATGCCCGCGCCGCGCATCATCCATGCCGTATGGGTCAGCGGGCTGTCCACGATGTAGGGCGTTGGGCTGAAGATGGAGACGCCGTGGTCGGAGTAGAGGTTTACGAGGTACTCCTCCGGCGCATAGTGTTCCTCCAGATAGGAAAACAGTGTGCCAAGAGCCCGATCCGTACTGCGCACCCCATAGCGGAACGATGCCTGATTGATGGGGCTCGGACGGAGATAGGGGCTATGCGGCGCGTGAATCTCATCCGTCATACGTGCGGCAAGCGGCAGCGAGGCCTGCACTGCAGTCACCTGCTGAAAGAGCGGCGCAGGCCATGGGTGGGCATCTGCCGTGTGAAAATAGATGAAGTGATCTGCGTCGGGCATGCCGTCCAGATGGCGGATGATGCGCTCTGTCCCCTCGTAGGCAGGCGTACGGTACATTGCTGCGATGAGGCGATCATAGCCGCGCATGCACCCGTCGTACAGCCCCATGCCGAATCCCATCAGCTGTGCCGTTGCATAGCCGTGGTCCCGTGCACGCTCCGAGATCGTTGCGATGCTAGAGGAGAGCTCCACGGGGATCTTGTCGTGGAACATCTTGCTGTGGTGTGGATAGAGCCCGGTCTCGATGGTCGCCAGCGACGGATAGGTGTACTCGGAGACAGAGAATTGCTGATTGAAGATCAACCCGCGCGCAAAAAAGCGTGCCGTCTGCGGCATCATCTCTGCGAAGCAGCTGCCGACGATCTCCCAGGGGAGCGCATCGACGAGGATATTCAGTACCAGACGGCGGCGTCGTGGATGATGTCCGATCTGGATCGGGGTGCCGACGAGAAATGCGTGATCGGAGGAGAAGTCAGTCGTCTCACGAAGCCGAAAAAAATTGGGTGTGGCAACGTTCAGCCAGCCGGGCGCGTCGACCGATGCAGAATGCACGTGGATCTGCTGTGGCTGGCACACGCCGATAGCGGGGAGCACGGTGCCGATGATGGGGAGGACGACCTCCTGTCCGGGAGCAAGCTCGATATGTGCTGCCCCGGGGGCACGCTGCGCGCGCATCAGATCAAAGACAAAGTCGCCTGCGGCGAAGTAACCGACGCCCTGCGCATCACGGACGTTCTTCAGCTGCCATGCCTTATCGCCCTGCTGCCCTTGCTCCGCGTGGACACCGACATAGTAGGCGCAGTGGTGATTTTCGGATGCGGGGAGAAACTCGCCGGCAAAGAGCCCGTCCGTCGTGGTGATGCCCGACTCTGGATCATAGGATGCGCGTGTGGCGAGCGGCACGAACGAAGGATGAGACAGGACGACGGACAGGCGGTCAAGTGCCTCCTGTGTGATCGATTCATGCGGATAGTCATCCACCGCGATTGGCACATCGGTGAGCCGGTTGGTGTAGCCCTGCATGAGGAGCGCGTCAGCATAGCGGCCGAGCGCCTTGCAGGCACGCGCGAGCACCTCGAAGATCGGCGCTTGGAGCGGGCGCAGACGAAAGGAGCGTTCCGCGCAGATAACGGCGTTCTCTGCATCTCCATTCGCGAGAAGATACTGCGCCGCGAAGATGTCGGCGTGTGCCGCATCCCCGCCCGCCTCGCGGTACGCGGCGAGCTGTGCGAGAAAGTCGTCGTCGTAGGCGTCCTGCTCCGACCGTGCGAGGAGATCATAAAAGAGCGCAGATGCCCGCTCGTTGTTGCGCCAGAATGTGCTGAAATCGTCGCTCATCATATCTCTTTCCTTTTTCGGCTGCGTTTTTTAGGGCTGTCCACCGAACCACTCCGGTCGTGCGGCGCGCATCGAGGGCCAGAACTCCCCATTGTTCGCGATCTCGCGGACGAAGTTACGGGCACGCGGATAGAAGAACGCATTCAAATCCTCTTGATCGACGGCGCAGCCTGTCTCAAGCTCATGGCCGCGCGGATAGATACCGGCGCGCGTAATCATAAAGTCCACCGTTCCGTCCTCATCGACGGGATCCTGTGTCTCAACGCGCATCGTATGATCGTGGGTGCGCACGGCGAGCTTATACGTCTGTCCGGGATACTGCGATGCACTGTATACCGCGTCGCGCGGCGTGCCGCCGAAGATGGCGGGGAGACGGCCGTCAATATCGTCATTGACGGGGAACCCGCAGAGATGTCCTAGGGTCGGATAGATGTCCACCGTGCTCGTGAGATCGTGAACAACGGTGCCCGCGGGGATGCCCGCACCGCGCATCATCCACGTGGCACTGGTGGAGCGCTCGCTGAGGATGTCGATGCTGCCGCCGATGGTATCACCGAACATGGGAATCCCGTGATCCGAATACAGGTTGATGAGATACTCATCCTCGTTAAAATGCTGCTCCAGATAGGAGAACAGCAGCCCGAGCGTGCGATCCGTCTGCCGCATCTGCTCCAGATACTGCTCCTGATAGATGCGGAGATTGGGCAGACGGACACTCGCCACATCTGAGTCATGCGGGAAGAACCGTTCCGCAAGCGGCAGGTGTGCCTCAACGGCCGTATCGCACTTGAACCAGCGTGCATTGTACGGATGCACATCCAGCAGATAGAGGAAGAGGAACTGATCGGTCTCGTCAAACGCGTCGATGTGGCGGAGGACGGAGTCCACACCGACCGCCGTGTGCAGCGTCCATCCGGCGGCGATGACACGGTCGAACCCGCGCAGCAGACCGTGTGCGATCCCCTGTGTCGTCGCCATGGGGGCAGCGCAGTGGTAGCCGAGGCCTTTCATCCGCTCTGCGATGGTCGGCATACGGAGCGGCAGCTCGTATCCGACGCGCAGATTAAATATATTTGTATGATGCGGATAGTATCCGGTCTCGATGGCGGGGTAGGCGGGCAGGGTATACTCAGAGCTCGAGAACTGCTGATCAAAGATCGTTCCGCGCGAGAAGAAACGCATGATGTTCGGCAGATGTGTCTCTGCATAGGGGCGTGCGATGGCCCATGACAGCGCATCGACAAAGATGCTCAGGACGAGCTTTCTGCGCCGCGGGCTGTGCCCAAGGCGGATTGGCGTGCCGACGGTATAGGGGCTGTCCGCAGGCGCGTGCAGGGTGGCATTTTCACTGAAGCGAAAGAAATTAAACGACCATTTGCCCAGACAGGTTTCCTGTGTGCCGTCGGATGCCGTTGTTACGGCGAGCGGCTGCTCCGGTGCCGTGCCCGCGATGGGGATGATCGCCTCCTCCCTCGGCGGAAGCTGGATGGACACCGTGCCGCGGACCTCCTGCGCCTTTTGCAGATCGAAGAAGAAGTCGTGGTAGCCATGACGACAGAAGGAACGCTCATGCCGCAGATCGGTCAGCACATGACTCTGATCCGACAGACAGGCATTCTCGGCGTAGATCCCACCCCAAAAGGATGCGCTTCCCTCCGGCATGGTGAGGGGGAGTGCCTCACCGACAAATATATCGGGACGAAATAAAAGCTCCCCGTTTTCCACGTAGGCACGGCTCGTGGCAGTCGGTATATTGAGGCATGTTCCCATGGCGAGGGAGAGCCGATCCAGTGCCTCTGTCAGCGACGGTGATTCCATATCCAGCGATGGCATCGGCGCGCCGTAAAGGCCGTAGAGATGGCCCTGCATAGCGGCCGCATCGCTTTCGCGGCCGAGGGCCTTATCGGCGGCGGCGAGGAGCTTCCAGATCTCGGCGTTGAGCGGGCGCTTTGCGCGGGCACGCTCTGCGCATACGGCGGCGTTTTCCGCATCATCGTGATGGAGCAGGTACTTCGCTGCAAAAATATCCGCGCGCTCACTCGCGGGTGCTGCCTCACGATAGACGGCGAGCTGCATGAGAAAATCGTCGTCGTAGGCATTACGCTCTGATCGTGCGAGGAGATCATAGAAGAGCTCCTGCGCGTGCTCATCATTGTACCAGAATATGCTGAAATCGTCGTTCATCTCATGCCTCCTTTGGCGGCGGGAATACCTCCCCATTACTTGCGATGCCCATTAGGAAATCCCGCACGCGCGGGTAGAAGAAGGAACGAAGCGCTGGATCGTCAATTTCACGTCCCGCGATCCCCTCCTCGCCGCGCGGGTAGCATGCTGTGACAGCACGCGCGAGATCCACCGTCCCATTCGGCAGGAGAGCATCTGATGACTCGAGGTGAAATGTATGCGCCCGCGTACGTGCGCGCAGACAGTAGGTACGTCCGGGGTAGAGCGAGTTGCTGAACGCGATCTCACGTCCGCTGCCACCAAAGATCTGCGGCAGGACGCCATCCACATGTTCTCCGACAGGGAAATGGAGAAGGTATGCGAGTGTCGGATAGATGTCCACCGTGCTGGTCATTTCGCTCACCGTGATCCCCGCGGGAACGCCTGCCCCGCGCATCATCCATGCAGTGTGTGTCATGTCCGGACTGACGATGTAGTGGTGCTTGCTGAATATGGGAACGCCGTGGTCGGAGTAGAGGCTGATGAGGTACTCATCCGGTGTGTAGTGCTGCTCCAGATAGGAAAAGAGTGTGCCGAGAGCCCGGTCGAGATCACGGATGCCCTGGACGCATGCCGCAGCACTGAGCGGCGTTGCGCGCAGATAGGGGCTCGGGTCGCTGCCCTCTGCGCCCGAGAGACGCTCTGTGAGAGGAAGTCGTGCCTGCACACTCGACGTGATCTGGAAGAGCGGATATGGCCACGAGTGGGCATCCATCGTGTGGAGAAAGATGAAGTGGTCACTATCGCGTAGTCCTTCGAGGTGGCGAATGACTCGCTCGACGCCCTCGTAGGCGAGTGTGCGGTATCCTGAGACGATGATACGGTCATGACCGCGTGTTGCCCCGTTGTAGATGCCGATGCCGTCGCCCATGAGATTTGCCGTCGCATAGCCGAGGGCGTGCAGCCGCTCAGAGAGGGTACTGATGTCCGCGGACAGTGGCGTAGCGATCTTATCATTGAAGATTTGGTTATGATGCGGATACATCCCGGTCTCGATGGTTGGCAGGGAGGGATAGGTATACTCCGATACAGAAAAATGCTGATCGAAGATCGTTCCCCGCGCGAAGAAGCGGGCTGTATTCGGCATCCACTCGGCGAAATGCTCCCGCAGGATCGCCCACGGCAGTGCATCGGCGAGGATGTTCAGTACGAGTGGACGCCGCATTGGACTGT
Source organism: Centipeda felix (assembly GCF_900186465.1). GTDB lineage: Bacteria > Bacillota > Negativicutes > Selenomonadales > Selenomonadaceae > Centipeda > Centipeda felix. Next base: position 20,993 of record NZ_LT891956.1, on the reverse strand, counting down.
GTTCAATGGAGATTGGCGTGCCCACGAGAAAACTACGGTCAGAGGAAAGGGAGGCATCTTCGGTCAGACGGAAGAAGTTGGGTGTCGCGGGATTGAGCGGCGCATCCTGCGCAAGGCTTTTTGTTTTGATGTGTAGCCGCTGGAACGGTGTCACGCCGATGACGGGCAGAACATTCTCTCCGGTGCAGTGAATCTCGGCGCGTCCGGGGGCACGGTTAGCGCGTATGATGTCGTAGACGAATTCCCCACCGACATTGAAGGAAAAACCCTCTGCCGACTGGATCGTCTGCAGGAGCCATGCCTTGTTGCCCTGCTGTTCCTGCTCCGTATATGTGGCGACGTAGTAGGGCGGACGATGTACACCCGTCGTGGGGATAAACTCACCGGCAAAAACACCTTCCGTGGCGCACAGCCCCTTTTCGTCCTCCCAGCTCATACGGCTGAGCGCCATCGGCGCATAGCTTGGTTTTCCCATGGCAACGGACAGACGATCGAGCACCTCGGGGGTCAGCGCGCTGCGCGGAATATCCGCCGGGAGTGTGAGCGGATGGTCCAGCAGCTTCGCCGTATACGCCTGCATGACAAGCGCATCCGTATAGCGTTCCGTCGCTGTGTATGCACGGCGCAGCACTGCCCAGAGTGCAGGCTCGACAGAGCGCAGGCGAAAGGCACGTTCCGCGCAGATGACGGCGCTTTCTGCATCTCCATTCGCGAGAAGATACTGTGCGGCAAAGATGTCGGCGTGTGCGGCATCCCCGCCTGCCTCCCGATAGGCGGCGAGCTGCATGAGAAAGTCGTCGTCGTAGGCGTCCTGCTCCGCACGTGCGAGGAGGTCGGAAAAGAGCGCAGAAGCCTGCTCGTTATTGCGCCAGAATATACTGAAATCGTCGTTCATAATATTTCTTTCCTTTTAGCGCTGTCCGCCGAACCACGTGGGGCGTGCATCACGCATCGCGGGCCAGAACTCCCCGTTGTTTGCGATCTCGCGGACGAAGTCACGGGCACGCGGGTAGAAGAATTTCCGCAGATCCGCACTATCCTCAGCATAGTTCTCATCGAGCTCATGGCTGCGCGGGTAGATCCCCACACGTGCATCGGTGAAATCCACCGTGCCGTCCTCGTCGAGCACTTCACGCGTCTCCAGACGAAGTACGTGTCCGTGGTTTCGCACGGCGAGCTTATACGTCTGCCCCGGGAACATTGACATGCTGTATGCTGCGTCGCGGACTGTACCCCCGAAGACGGCGGGGAGACGGCCGTCAATGTCGTCATTGACGGGGAATCCGCAGAGGTGCCCCAGGGTCGGATAGATGTCTGCAATACTCGTGAGGTCGTGGACGATGCGTCCCTCAGGCACACCTGCACCGCGCATCATCCACGCGGCGCAGGTAGAATTCTCTGAGATGACGTCCACCGCGGCAGTGCTGTTGTTGAAAATGGAAACCCCGTGATCCGAGTACAGATTGACGAGATACTCGTCCTCGCTGAAGTGTGTCTCCAGATAGGAGAACAGCTGCCCAAGATTGCGGTCAACCTGCCTGATCCGCTCCAGATATTGCTCCTGATGGATGTATAGACTTGGGAGGCGCACCGCGGCAGCAGGCACTTTTTGGTTGAAGATGCGCTCTGAGAGAGCCATGTGCGTCTCAACCGCCGTGTCAAACTTGAAATCAAGAGCGTCGTATGGATGTACGTCATTGGCGAGCAGAAAGAGGAACAGATCGGTCTCGTCGAACGCCTTGAGATGACGAATGGCCGAGTCCACGGCGTTAACAGAGTTTAGTGTCCAACCGCTGGCGATCAGCCGATCAAATCCGCGCAGTATGCCGTGAGAAATACCGTTTGTGCATGCGAGCGGTGCAGCACAGTAGTAGCCCTGTTCCTTCATCTGCTCGGATATTGTCGTCATGTGGAGCGGGAGCTCATAGCCTGCCTTCTCGTTGAAGATCTGCGTATGATGCGGATAGTATCCCGTCTCAATAGCAGGATGCGCCGGCAGGGTGTACTCCGAGGTCGAAAAATGTTGATCGAAGATGACTCCGCGTGAAAAGAAACGCATGACATTCGGCAGATGCGTCGCTGCATAGGGGCGTGCAACCGCCCAGGACAGTCCATCGACGAAGAGGTTCAGGACGAGCTTTCTCCGCTGCGGGCTGTGACCGAGGCGGATCGGTGTTCCAACGGCATAGGGCGCATCCGCGGAGGCGTGCAGTGTGGCACTCTCACTGAAACGGAAGAAGCTGAATGCCCATTTGCCGAGATAGGCCTCCTTTGTCCCGAGGGACTCCGTCGTTACGGCGAGCGGCTGGTTGATGGCTGTCCCTGCGATGGGGATGATCGCCTCCTCTCCCGGAGGGAGCTCGATCTTTGCCGTTCCGCGCACCTCTGTCGCCTTCTGCAGGTCAAAGAGGAAATCGCGGTGTCCGTAGCCGATGAATGACTCCTGATGGCGCAGATCCTCCATCAGGCGGCTGTGGTCTGACAGAAAGGCATTCTCCGTATAGACCGCACTCCAAAACCGTGCACTGCCGGCGGGCATGGTGAGCGGGAGCTCCTCACCGAGAAAGACATCATGGCAAAAACAGAGTGCGCCGTTTTCCACATAGGCACGGCTTTCTGCTGTTGGTGCATTCGGACAATGTCCCAGTGCAATGGTGAGGCGCCCCAGTCCCTCCTGCAGATTGGACGGGGTCAAGTTCAGTGCAAGTTTCGGCGCTCGGTAGAGCCCGTAGGAAAGTCCCTGCATATCGATAGAGTCCATCTCGCGGTGGAGGGCTTTGTAGGCGACGGCGAGGATCTTCCAGATCTCGTAGTTGAGTGGACGTTTTTCGCGGGCACGTTCTGCGCATACGGCGGCGTTTTCTATATCACCGTGATGGAGCAGATACTTCGCCGCAAAGATATCGGCGCGCTCACTCGTGGGCTCTGCCTTACGATACGCGGCGAGCTGCATGAGAAAGTCATCGTCGTAGGCGGCCTGCTCCGACCGTGCGAGGAGGTCATAGAAGAGCCCCTGCGCGTGCGTATCGTTGCGCCAGAATATGCTGAAATCGTCGTCCTGCATGGTGGGTCCCTTTCCTCAAAGCCGCGATAGGGCTCCTGTTGCTATGCGTTCAGTGCTTCCTCGAATACGCGGAAGAACGCCGCAATGTCGGGCGCGTCGATCGCGCCGAGTGCACACAGGCGGAAGGTCGATGCCGTCTGCATCTTGCCGGGATAGATGGTGTAGCCGCGCTCATAGCAGTAGTCGTGCACCCGGGTGAAGTCAAAGTCTGCCGACGGATAGTTGACGGCGACGACGAGCCCCGACTGGATCGCACGCGGGATGGTCTCGGTGAGCCCCAGACGGGCGATTCCCTCGTGGATGGCATTGATCGTGCGTGTATGACGCGCCCATTTCTTCGTTTCTCCCTCGGCGAAGTATTCGGCGAGGGCGCGCTTTGCCGCGTATACGGTCTGCACGGGTGGGGTAAAGCGCATCTCGCCCGTCTCCTCGAAGCCCTCGTACTGCATGACGAGGTTCGTATAGTAGGAGCGCACGGGATAGTCCTTTGCCGCCGCGAGCAGGGATTTCTTGGCGATGACGAAGGAGAGCCCCGTCATGCCCTGGATGCCCTTCTGCGCCGAGGACATGCAGACGTCGATGTTCATCTCGTCGGCGGAGAAGGGGATCATGGCATAGGTCGAAATGGTATCGGCGATCATGACCGCGCCATGCGCGTGGGCGAGCGCACCGATCTCGTGCACGGGGTTCAGGATGCCCGTGCCCGTCTCCTGATGCGTCGTGTAGACGGCGGCGATGTCGGGATTCTCTGCGAGCGTGCTCTCCACCGCATCGAGATCGGGCAGACCGTCCGCCGGGAAGGTCAGGTTGATGTGCGGCACGGAGTAGGCGCGTGCGATTTCTGCCGCGCGCGCAGAGTAGGCGCCGTTGTTGATGATGAGGAGTCTTTTCCCGGCGGGGACGAGCGAGCTGACGCACGAATCAATGCAGAGCGTGCCCGATCCACAGAAGAGAACGGTCGCCCAGTCCGCCGCATCAGCGTGGACGACCTTCAGGAGGTCGGTGCCGAGCGCGCGCATGAGCTGGCCGAATGCACGCTCACGCGGACAGATGTCGGGGACGATCTGTGCCATCTTGACGGTGTCCGTCGTGGTCGCAGGCCCCGGGTTGAGGAGGATGTTGCGCTGGATGTTCATGATTTACTCCCGGTACATAAAGCAGTTGAAGACGAAAGGTGCGTTCCAGTAGCCCCTAAGCTGCATTGGCGTGAAGACAATGCGCAGGTCATGTGCGCGGGCAAAGTCCTCAAAGAAACTGCGCGGAAAGAAGAGATTGCTGAGTCCCTTGTAGCGCGCGTCGTAGTCAGGGATTACAGAGCGGCGATAGGCGTGAAACGCTTCTTCTTTGTCACGATCGTGTACGTCAATCAGGCCAATCGCACCAGTTGTTTTTTCGAGCATTCGCTCCATCAGCTGTTCGGCATACGCATTGTCGGTCAGGTAGTGGAGCAGGCTGTTTGCGTATACGGCATCGTATTTCTGCGTTGTATCAATGGCGTCCGCTTCACCGGCGTAGAGTTCGATGGCATGGGGGAGCACCGCGCGCGCAATCGCGACGAGGCCCTCGGCATAGTCGGTTCCGCCGACCGTTATCCCCGCACGCTGCAGCAGGTAGAGGTTTGCCCCTGCACCGCAGCCGACCTCAAAGGCACGGCCTCCATGCGTGAGATGCAGCCGATGCTGGATCTCGGCATCCAGTTCAAGCCATGCGTCCAGAGAGATGCCGCCCTCCATGACATCGTAGCCATTGAGCCGCTTCAGTTCGAGGAAAACGTGTTTCCAATCCCCATCGAGTCCGCCTGTGACTGCCTTTCTGCGGTTCCAGATGGCTCTCCACGCATCCTGCATCTATACCACCTCGATCAGTCGGATGATATCCTTGATTGGCAGGAGTTCCTTGTCGATCTCGTGGGCGCGGTGATGGACGAGGATGGAGCGTGCCGCATTCTCCATGGAGGGGAATGCCGCGCGCGTGAGCTGGTTGGCGTAGATGACGATGCGGACGCCATGTGCCGCGAGCTCCGCCTCCGTGATCGTGTTGTAGGAGGATGGGACGGCGACGATGGGGACATCGGGGTGGCTTGCGTGGAAGGTGTCACAGAATGCGATGACCTCATCGGGCGATTTGGCGCGCGAGTGGATCATGATGGCGTCTGCGCCTGCCGCGACATACGCCTCGGCGCGTGCGAGGGCGTCCTCCTGTCCCTTTTCGAGGATCAGGCTCTCGATGCGCGCGATGATCATGAACTCCTCCGTGCGCTGCGCTGATTTGCCCGCCGCAATCTTTTCGGAGAAATTTTCGATCGTGTCCTGCGTCTGCGCGACCTCCGTGCCAAAGAGGGAGTTGCGCTTTGCGCCCGTCTTGTCCTCGACGATGACGGCGGAGACGCCGATGCGCTCAAGGGTGCGGACGTTGTAGGCAAAGTGCTCAGCCGTTCCGCCCGTGTCCATGTCGAGGATGATGGGCTTCGTCGTGACGTCCATGACCTCGTTGATGGTCTGGATGCGGTCGGAGAGGTCGACGAGCTCGATGTCGGGCTTGCCGCGTGAGGTCGAGTCACAGAGACTGGAGACCCACATGGCGTCGAACTGGTCGAGGCCGCCGTCATTCTCGACGACGGTTTTCTCCGCGATCAGTCCCGTGAGGCCGTTGTGCACCTCGATGGTCTTGACGATGGGGACAATATCGAGGAGACGGCGCAGACGGCCGCGGCGCGCCTCGGGCATGGCGAGCTGCTCGCGCATCTGCCAGTCGATCTTGCGCACCTCGTCATTATAGGTATAGGATGGTTCGATCAGTTTTCCGCCGTAGCGCGCGAGCGCCGCGAGGACGTTCTTGCGGATGGAGGACTCGGGACCCTGCGCCCAGTTGCTCCCGTGGACGACGTAGTCGGGGCGCAGACGATCCAGTACCTCGTCGTACATGATGTGATCCTGTACGATGACCTCCGCGACCTCGGGCAGCTCGCTGAGCATCGCCATGCGCTCTTCGAGTGTCTTCGTCGGAAAGCGGTTGTAGCGCACCATCTCCGCGTCGGAGAGGACGCCGACAGTGACCCGGCCGAGCTCCGCCGCCGCGCGCAGGAGGTTCTTGTGTCCTGCGTGGATGATGTCCGTGCAGAAGCAGGTATAAACGTTCTTCATATCTTTCCCTCTATTTCATTCTTGCTGTATATATGCCTCCCCCGTCCGCGACGGGGGAGGTGGCACGCGCCAGCGTGACGGTAGGGGCGCTGGTGGCTTGTATGCATCTCTGACGATAGAAAAAAGCTGTTGCTCAAAGCGCCCCTTCCACCGCTTCGCGGTTCCCCTCCCCCTCAGTGGAGGGGGAGGCTTTGCTTCACTAGGTTTGCTACAGGGGATGCACCGTCTTCTCGGCAGAGAGAACCTCCTGTAGCTTCGCGTCGGGCATCCCTACAGACAGGCACCCAGCAGACGGTGCTCAATTATGTCTTATCCGCGCCTCCAGCGCCCGCAGATCCGCCACGGTGTCGATCTCCCACACGTCCTCGCGCGTGCACTCCCTGATATACACATCACATGTGTCGGGATTGTATTTCAAAATGATCTCGTCCCAGTAGAGCTGACGGTATCGTTCTTCGCGGTACATCGCATCCGCACAGGCCGCGAGCCGCCGCCCGTCCTCTGCCGTCCAGTAGGAGAGACCGAGCATCTGGTGGCAGGGGTGTGAGCTCTCTGTAGCGATGTGCGTGATCTTCCCGTCGGCATCCGCGTCGAAACACCAGTCATCCGTCGCTGCCACGGGGAAGGCGATGTAGTTCGTGCGCTCCTGTGTGGGCGTGATGATGGCGGGATGCGCGAGGTAGAGATCGCCCTCGATGACGTAGCTGTCCTCAAGCAGCCCTGCACGACCCGCGAGCGCGATGGAGGAGATGTTATTGGCCGCCGCCCAGTCCGGATTGTCGAGAAAGGCAATGTGCGGGTACGCGTCCTTGAGCGTGTCAAGCGCCGCGCCGCAATAGCCCCGTACTATAGTAATCGACGAAATCCCCGCCGCATTAAGCGCATCTAAAATGGTTGCGATGATCGGCACGCCGTTCACGGGAACGAGCGGTTTCGGCAGGTGATCGGTCAGCGGCGCGAGCCGTGACCCACGCCCGGCTGCGAGAATGACGGCGCGCATCACACGATGTGCATTCATCAGCACAGCCCCATTTTGCGTTTCGCCTTCGCGAGCGTCTTTTCGGCGATGTGTGCGGCGCGCTCCGCCCCCCGCGCAATCTCTGCGTCGAGGTACGCCTTATCCGTGAGCAGCTCCGCATAACGCTCACGGATGGGGCGCAGCTCATCGGCGACGACCGTCCCAACGGCCGTCTTGAAGTCGCCGTAGCCCTTTCCTGCAAACTCCGCCGTGATCGCATCGCAGGATTTCCCCGTGATGGCAGAGTAGATCGTCATGAGATTGTTGATGCCGTCCTTGCCCTCGCGAAATGCGACCTCGGCATCGCTGTCCGTGACGGCGGACTTGAATTTTTTGAGGATCGTCTTCTCATCGTCGAGGATGAAGATGGTCGCCTTGGCGTTCTCGTCGGACTTGCTCATTTTCGCCGTCGGCTCCGCGAGACTCATGACGCGCGCACCCGCCTTCGGGAAATAGCCCTCGGGCAGGCGGAACGTCTCGCCGTAGACGTGGTTGAACCGCGCGGCGACGTTCCGCGTAAACTCAAGGTGCTGCGTCTGATCTGCCCCGACGGGCACGTAGTCCGCCTGATAGAGAAGAATATCGCCGGCCATGAGCGCAGGGTAAGTGAAGAGGCCCGCGTTGATGTCCTCGGGATGCTTCGCCGACTTGTCCTTGAACTGCGTCATGCGGCTGAGATCACCGAACGGGCTGAGACAGGAGAGCATCCATCCCATCTGCGCGTGTGCACTCACGTGGCTCTGGATAAAGACGAGACTCTCCTCCGGATCGAGTCCGCACGCGAGCAGGAGGGCAAACGCCGCGCGGCTTGCCTTTCGCCGCATCGCAGGCTCGTGATAGACGGTGAGCGCATGGAGATCGGCGACGAAGTAATAGCAGTCGTATTCCTTCTGCAGCTGGCGCCAGTTTTTCACCGCGCCGAGATAGTTGCCGAGGGTGAATGTGCCGGTGGGCTGAATGCCGCTCAGGATGATCCTGCGGCGGGCTGGATCGTTTTCGTTCATGGATATTCCTTCCTTATACACATAGAATCTCTTTCATTATATCTCATGAGAGAAAGATAAGCAAAGCCGCGGAGCAATGAATTTCCCGTTAAGGAGATAGAAGATACGGAAATAATTTTATGCCCGTAACATTCGTTACAGAAAACGACTGCCAATACCCAGTAGAATGATGCTGAGAATCGTTCTATAATCGACCAGCGGAGGTGTTATGATGACAGAACAGAAGCAAAACGAGATGGGCCATGAGTTCCTTGCACGCCTTGGCAAGACGCGCCTGCGTCCCGGCGGGCGTGAGGCGACGGAGTGGCTCCTTTCCCATGTGGATTTTACCATTGACACGCGCGTCCTTGAGGTCGCCTGCAACATGGGCACGACGATGATCGCGCTGGCGGAGGAGCATGGCTGCCGCATCACGGGCCTCGATATGAATCCCGCCGCCCTCGCGAAGGCGCGTGCCAATATCGAGGCACACGGGCTTTCCGATGTGGTCGATGTGGTCGAGGGCAACGCCATGGCGCTGCCGTTCCCCGACGCGGCGTTCGACGTCGTCATCAATGAGGCGATGCTCACCATGCTGCCGCGCGAGAACAAGGCAAAGGCGATCGCCGAGTACTTCCGCGTGCTGAAGCCGGGCGGCGTACTCCTGACCCATGACGTTGCCCTGCGCACGGACGACGAGGAGCAGGCGGCGGAGCTGCGCGCGGGGATCTCGCGTGCGATTCGCGTAAACGTCGATCCGCTCTCTGAGGGCATGTGGCGCCAGCTCTTTCAACAGGCGGGATTTACGACGGAGGTGCAGACGGGGCGGATGACGCTGCTCGATCCTGCCGGATTGGTGCGCGACGAGGGGTTCGACGGTGCGATGAAGATCATCCGCAACGGGCTGCGCACGGAGAACATCGACCGTTTCCGCACGATGTTCAATTTCTTTTTCGATCATGGCAAAGAGTTTTCCTATATTGCCATCGTCAGCAAGAAGTAACAAAAAGCAGCGAGGATGCCTCGCTGCGCACATGGGCAGCGGTATGTCATATTGTGACGCACCGCTGCCTTTTTGCGTGAAAAATACCTTGCCAAGAATCTTCCTCTCTGTTACAATATCTTCCGTAGCAAAAAATGCGAACCACAAGATATGGTATTATGTATGGATAAAGGAGCGAAATCTATGACAGTGACGACGGTGACAAAACGCGCGGGCAATGCGGTGCCCTACGACCGTTCGAAGATCCTCAATGCCATTACCTCGGCGAGCAAGGAGTACGTCCACCCGATGACGGCACTTGAGATCGACACGGTGACGAAGAGCGTCGAGGAGGCGTTTGGCGACCGCACGGAGATCAGCGTCGAGGAGATCCAGGATCTCGTCGAAAAACAGCTGCTCGCGCACGGGCACTATGACATTGCGCGCCGCTACATCACCTATCGCCAGCGGCATGCCCAGCGCCGCCGCGCGCAGAAGCACCTCATGGAGAGTTACCGCGACATCTTCTTTGCCGATGCGGTGGACTCCGATCTCAAGCGCGACAACGCGAACATCAACACAGACGCGTCGATGGGCATCATGCTGAAGCTCGGTGCGGAGGGGGCAAAGCACTTCGTCGACAACTACGTTCTCGACGAACGCTATGCGACTGCTGACCGCGAGAACTTTATCCACATCCACGACAAGGACTTCTCACTCATCACGTTCAACTGCTGCCAGATCGATCTTCTGAAACTCTTTCGCGGCGGCTTCTCGACGGGACACGGTTTCCTGCGCGAACCGAACTCCATCCGTGCCTACGCGAGCCTCGCGTGCATCGCGATCCAGTCGAACCAGAACGACATGTTCGGCGGGCAGAGCATCAACGCGTTTGACTACGCCATGGCAGACGGCGTAAAGAAGTCCTTCCGCAAGGCAATCCTCGAGGAGGCGTGGAAGGCGCTGCTCTACCACATCGGGCATGGTTATTTTACCCACGAGGCGTTCAAGAAGGCACTGCGCGCGGAGCTCGACTTTGCCGTCTGCGTCTATGCGGAAAAGCAGGACGACGCGCGTGCGGAGCGCGCCCGTGCCGAACTCATGCGTGCACTGAACATCGTCTACAGTGCAGCATTCGACACCCCGGCGGAGCAGGAACTCGAGGCGGACGTGCGGACGATCTACCAGCTCGCCTGCGAGAGTGTCGAGGAGGAGACGCATCAGGCGATGGAGGCGCTCATTCACAACTTCAACACACTCCACTCACGTGCGGGGGCACAGGTGCCGTTCAGCTCCATCAACTACGGCATGGATACCTCGCCCGAGGGACGGCTCGTCATCCGCGAGGTGCTGAGCGCGATCTGGCAGGGGCTCGGCAACGGCGAGACGGCGATCTTCCCCATTTCTGTCTTTCAGCTTAAGGCGGGTGTCAACTACAACCCCGAGGATCCGAACTACGACCTCTTTATCGAGTCCTGCCGCGTCAGTGCGCGCCGCCTGTTTCCAAACTACGTCAACCTCGATGCGCCGTACAACCTCCAGTACTACAAGCCCGGCGACTATAACAGCTGCGTCGCAACCATGGGCTGCCGCACGCGCGTCATGAGCAACGTCAACGGCCCCGAGCAGTCGGGCAGCCGCGGGAATTTTTCCTTTACGACGATCAACCTGCCGAAGCTTGCGCTCGAGGCCAAGGGCGATCTGGGGAAATTCTGGGAACTCTACGATTACTATATTGACCTCTGCCACGACTATTTGCTCGATCGGCTGAAGATTATCGAGGAAAAGCACATCTACAACTATCCATTCCTTATGGGGCAGGGCGTCTGGCTCGACAGCGAAAAGGCGAGTCCCGTCGACTCCATCAAGGAAGTGCTGAAGCACGCCTCGTACTCGATCGGCTTCTGCGGACTCGCCGAATGCCTCGTCGCACTCATCGGAAAGCACCACGGCGAGAGCGAGGAGGCGCAGAAACTCGGGCTCGAGATCGTCGGGCACATGCGCGAGCGTACCGATGCCTACACCGAGGCGGAGCACCGCAACTGGTCGACGTTCGGCACCCCCGCGGAGAGCACGGCAGGACAGTTCCAGCGTGCGAACAAGCGCGTCTATGGGACGATCCCCGGCGTCACCGACCGCTCTTACATGACGAACTCAAGCCATGTGCCCGTCTACTACGACATCAGCGCCTACGACAAGATCCGCATCGAGGCACCGTATCACGCGCTCGAGAACGCAGGGCATATCGCCTACATCGAGATGGACGGCGACCCGTCGAAGAACGTCAAGGCCTTCGAGAAAGTCGTCCGCGCCATGCACGACGCGGACATGGGCTACTTCTCCATCAACCACCCCGTCGACCGCGACCCCGTCTGCGGCTACACGGGACTCATCGAGAACGAGTGCCCGCACTGCCATCGCAAGGAGACTGCCTTCGGCACGATGACCGTACCGCGCATGAAGGACTGAGAAAGCATATCCTTAGCTTCCCTAGCCTCCCTCGCAAATGGGGAAGCTGCTATGCCGTGATTTCGCTAAAGCCTCCTCCGCTGTGACGGGGGAGGGGGACCGCGAGCGGTCAACGTCAGCCAATCACACATCGCTAACGCTCGTGTTCTTGGGACGTTTTCGCATACGGCCTGTTTCCCAATCAGCTTCGTCCTACGGACTTGCTTCTTGGACAGGTCAGCAAGCGGTGGCGGGGGCACAAGAAAGGACTGCCGTACGAGGCTTGACTCGTTCAGCAGTCCTTTTTATATGGAAACTTATCTACAGTTGAACCACGGGCATACTTTTGCTAAAATATTCCATCGAGGAGGGGATCTCTGTGCGTGAAAAAGAGTGGCGTACCTGCGCGATGAGCGTCAACGGACTGCCGCAGCGTGTTCGTTACCGTACCGACACGGTGGAGCATCTCTTTCTGCCGCTGCTGCGTCGTCTCACGGAGCTGCAGCGGCGCAGCGGGCGGCGATGCATCGTCTTCCTTGCCGCGCCGCCCGCTACGGGGAAAACGACGCTCGCGCAGTTCTTGGCGCAGCTTTCACGCACCGAGGCGGGGCTGACCCCCGTGCAGGCACTCGGCATGGACGGCTTTCACTACCCAAATCGCTGTCTCGCGGCGCATACCATCCGGCAGGGCGGGGAAGAAATCCCCCTGAAATCCATCAAGGGCGCACCCGAGACCTTTGACGTCGCTGCACTCGCGGCGAAATTCGGCGCGGCGCGGGAGGAGAGCGTGACATTCCCCGTCTATGACCGCCGCATTCACGATGTCGTGCCCAATGCCGTCACGGCGGATGCGCCAATCCTCCTCGTCGAGGGCAACTGGCTGCTCTTGGACGAGGAGCCGTGGAGCGGCCTCCGTCCGCTCGCCGACTATGCCGTCCGTATCGACGCACCCGCCGCGTTCCTGCGGGCTCGTCTCATCGCCCGCAAGGTGCAGGGGGGGCTCTCCGAGGCGGAGGCGACCGCCTTCTACGAGGCGAGCGATGCCCGCAACGTCGAACGCTTTGCCGCACACGCAGGTGCGGCGGACGAGATCTGGCGTATGGAGGCAGACGGCGACTTCGCGCGGGTATAAATTTCCATATGAAAACTCCCACTGCGGCTGGCATCGCAGTGGGAGCTTTGTCGTCCGTTGTGTTATACTGAAACTGCCACGGCCCAACCAACCCAATCCGGCAAGGAAGGGAGGTTGTCACGATGACCATCGGAGATGTTATGCTTTCCCTGCTGACCAGCGTACTCGGGAGTATTCTCGGGGCGCTGATTCTGCAGAGGCTGGGGCGGTAGAAGCGACCGCCGTTGTGGCACCAGCCAGATGCGACCTCACCAGTTGCAAAGAAAGACCCCTGCGGTAACCAGCCGCAGGGGATTTCTTTCTTTTGGTTGTCAATGACCATCGTTGACTTCTACACACAGTATAACACGTTTATTCTGTTTTGCAAGGATAAATTTATCACCCCGCCGCTGCGTTCTCCACGGTCGGCGCCGCGCCCTCGGTGATGCATTCCTTCGTCACGGTGACGCGGCGCGGGGCGGTCTCACGCGGGATGTCGAACATCACGTCGAGCATGACCTCCTCGATGATGCCGCGCAGGCTGCGTGCGCCCGTTTTGCGCTCGATTGCCTTTTTTGCGACGGCACGCAGTGCGTCCTCGGTAAAGACGAGCTCCACGCCGTCCATCGCGAGCAGCTGCTGGTACTGGCGTACCGGCGCGTTGATCGGCTCGGTGAGGATGCGCAGGAGTGCGTCCTCGTCAAGGGTTTCGAGCGTGCAGATCACGGGCAGGCGGCCGATGATCTCAGGGATGATGCCGTACTCCATGAGATCCTCCGGCGTGACCTGATGGATGAGTGCGTCGTATTCCTTTTCGAGATCCTTGCCGCGCACCTCCGCGCCAAAGCCCATGGCGACGTTGCCTTTCTTGAGGCGCTTGGCGATGATCTTCTCGATGCCGACGAATGCGCCGCCGACGATGAAGAGGATGTTTTTCGTATCGACCTTGATGGTCGGCGCCTCGGGGTGCTTGCGCTGGCCGCGCGCCGTGAACTCGACGACACTGCCTTCGAGCATCTTGAGGAGTGCCTGCTGGACGCCCTCGTGGCCGGGGTCAGCAGTGATGGAATTGTTCGCACCGGATTTGCGCGCGATTTTATCGAACTCGTCGAGGTAGATGATGCCGTGCTCCGCCTTCTCCACGTCCTTGTCCGCCGCATAGTAGAGGTTGCGGACGGCGACCTCTACATCCGCGCCGACGAAGCCCGCCTCGGTGAGGCTGGAGGCATCTGTCACGGCAAACGGCACATCGAGGAGCTTTGAGAGATGGGAGAGGAGGGCGGTTTTGCCGCAGCCCGAGGGACCAAGCATGATGACGTTCGACTTCTCGATCTCCGTGCCCTCGTCCTCTTTCTTTTCGTAGCCGTATTTCATGCGCTTGTAGTGGTTGTAGACGGCAACGGCGAGGATTTTCTTCGCGCGGTCCTGATTGATGATGTAGGTGTCGAGATACTCCTTGATGAGGTGAGGGCGCGTCTTTTCCAGTACGTCGCCCAGCTCCTTGCGGAACGTCGTGCGCTCCTCCGAGGAGACGGATGCGTCGTGCTCGTCGAGGTAGCGGTTGATCTCACGCACGCAGTCCTTGCAGATCGCAAAGCCTGTGTTCGGATCGTAGATCGGCATATCGTATTGGTCGCGCACGTCGATGATGCGCTTGCAGAAGGTGCATTGATGCTTGACCGGATTTTTCGGCATTTCAAATTCCTTTCAGGGTATTTCATCTAGGAAATCACTGATAAAACAGTCTCTCAGATCGGCGTAGATTTTTGTCCGATTGAGGCAGCAAACCGGACGCATAGCAAGGGCTATGTGGAGAATTTGCCGACGACAAGCAGACGAAAAGATGCGTCAAGATGGTCGTGCCGAACTTATCAGTACTTCCCCCAGAATAAATTCTATCATAGAATACCACAGGAAGGGGGAAGAAACAAGGAACAATCATCTGGGGAAATATAATTATGGATAGAAAATTTTTTCTGCTGCATATCTTGTTTTATGGTAGAATGATTTCATACTCGATAAAATGATTTTGCGTTCAATGAGAAAGGACGTAGAGAGATGAGGAAGGGGATCCTGTTCGGGCTTATTCTGGGAGCGCTCATCTATTTTTTCGGCCCCGGCTTGGGGCTTTGGAAAAAAGATGCGCCTGCTGCACAGCCGATGACAGCGACGCAAACAGAAAAGACGGATGCCAAAACCAAGGAGAATGGGGAGCGCGGCACAAAGAAGGGCAGCGAGAAAACCACGGGGGGCTCTCTGCGTACGGACCAACCTGCAGCGCAGAGTGCATCTGCACAGAAGCCTGCGCTTGTCGGGCGTGTGGAGTCCATCTCGCGCCCGTCCTCGCTGACAGGTCCGATGGGCACCGTGCAGGGGCCTTTTGCTCTCGTCAAACTGACGCTTGCAAACCGAGGCTCGAGCAGTATCCACATCGTGAGTTTTAACATACGCATGGTTGATACGGATGGCAACAGCTATGCAGTCTCGGACAGCGGTATGGGCGTGCTCTTTCACAACAGGGTTGCCACGTTCCACATGGAAAACATATCACCAGGGATGCAGATGACAGCAAGTGTTGTTTTTGCCATGCCCGCGGGAGCGACTCCCGCAAAGATACTGGTGCAGCCGCATGGGCCGAATCAGCCGATATCGGAGATCAAATTATAGGACGGGGCTGCGCGGGGGCGCGCAGCCCGCTGATAGAGGAGGAATAGATATGGATATCCGAACCTATTATGAAGAGCAGCGTGGACTCATGTGTACCGCCATGCAAGAATCTCTGCCGTACCTGCGGCGGCTCCTGCGAATGGATGCGAAGCAGTTTGCGACAGTACTGGGGATCCACGAACAGGAGATGGCGGACATCGAGGTGGGAGGCGAGGAGCTCGGTGCGACGATGTTCCTCGCGATTGCCGCTGTGTTGGACGGCGCTGTGCGGGAGAGGCCAGAGATTGCCGTGCGGATGGAGACAATTCTCTCACTCAACGCACCTGAGGACGCAGGTCTTTTCGATCACCTCGGTACGCTCTCACTCACACAGCGGTGGCTCGACACATTCCCTGCGCCTCTCGATATATATGCACAGGACAGTACACGCGACTGGCTGACGGAGGAGGATTACCATGCCTTCGCGACGGACTGCCGCATCTTCCTTGACCACAGCGTCGTCGCATCGGAGGGCTTCTTTGCGGCAGCAGAGCCGCTGATCGCTGCATTGCGTGAACATGGCAGTGCTTTCTTCATCTCCCTCGCGACTGTGCGAGCTCTTGAAGGGGATATGCGCAGCACGGATGATGCCGTGCGCAGAAGAGCCAAGCACGGTATGCAGCATTTGGTGCAGCTGCAGGAGGAGGGGCTGATCGACCTGCGCGGTGAAGATGACGACGGGTCGGAGCTCAGTACTTTCTTTTCCGTGTTTGCGCGATTCAAAAATGCCCATCAGATTGTACTCTTTACGAACACGTCTGACTGTGCAGCACAGATCGCACTGCTGAATCGTGCTCACCTCGGCGGTGCGGAGATCGACCTTGTCGGATATCAGACCGATCACGGATTTTATCGCTGGCAGGTTTCGGGCGCAGACTGCGGCATACCCTCCTATGCAGACGAGGAGGATGATGCGGACGTGCGGGAACCGGTGATCGGATGGGATGACCTTGACGGTGTGCCTGCGGAACCCTCCGATGCGCCTCTTGAGAACCTTGAGGAGATTGAACGTGTGCCGCCTTCCGCTGAGGAGATACCTCCGTGTTCGGACGAGGTAATTATCTTCGACGAGCCGGATGCTGCGGAGCTGGAGACTATGGCAGCGGATATGCGGGCGTTCGAGAAAGGTATGATAGAGAGCAGCGCACCCGCCGCCGCAGCGGACGATGTCGCGACAGCTGAGCTCGTGGACCGGCAATGCGGTGATAATAGCAATGACAGCACTCCGTTCACGCCGAAGAGCAGCGTACCGGAGCATGACCGCAGTGCTTTGCCGCGTGGATGGGACGAGATCGGCTGATGAGAAAAGACGTAGGGGGTGGAGAGCGCGTGCGCGTAGGGACGGGACGCAACATGAAGGAGCGGCAAGAGAAGCTGCTTGATATGTATTTCAAGGACTGGAAGGTGTTCATTGACACCTGCAGTCTGCTCAAGGAGGCTGCGCCGACGTTCTGGGAACGCGCCAGACCCTATATTTTGAAGTACAACAACCCCGTCATCGTTCCGGAGCGTGTGCTTCACGAACTGCAGAAAATTTACAGGAACGCCGCGGGGGTATATGATCCTGTGGATGTGCGAAATGCGGAACGCTGTTTGTCAGAGTTTTTGCCACGGTATCAGCAGGAGAACCTGCTCGAATTTCGTGGAGAGCCGGTTGATCGGGAAGGTCACGCAGACAACGTCTTCATCACGCAGTTTACGCGTCACCGCATGACGTACAACCTCCTTCTCATCACGCAGGATGCAGACCTCGGCGCGGACATCCGCAACCTTGTCAACCAGCGTTCCGTTCAGCGCGGCAAGAAAATCCATGTACGGCGCATCGATGGCGGCGGCAACCTTTTCCCGCAGGATGGAAAGAAGCCGCATACGAAAAGGACGGACTCCGCGCGCGCGCAGACAGACGGTGACCGTCGACCGCATGGTGGGCATGAGCACACGGCAGGGCAGAGGCCCGCGCCGCAGCGCACGGACAGCCGCTCGTCCGCCATGACCACTGCGCGAAAGACCGTCGTCACGGCCATCGCCGATGATCCGCTGCCTGCAGCACACATCCCCATCGAGGGCGAGATTGTCTTCCGCGTACAGAACGGCGTGCCGGAGCGCATACGTCTCGGCAAGGAGATCGGTAAGGGCGGCGAGGGCAGGATCTACGAAACGGGCACGCCATACGTTGCGAAGATTTACGCGCGGGACTGCCTGACTGTACGGCGGCGGGAAAAGATTCGCCGTATGCTCAGCTGCAGCATCTCCTGCGCAGGTATCTGCTGGCCCATTGCGGAGCTCTCGGACAAGAGCGGGAACTTCGTCGGCTATCTAATGCCGCGTGCACAGGGGCAGTCCCTGCAGATTGCCGTCTTCAGTCCGCGGCGGCTGCAGAGATTTTTCCCGCACTGGAAAAAGGTCGACCTCGTTATCCTTTGCATTACCATCCTTGAGAAGATCAAGTACCTTCACGACCACGACATTCTCATCGGCGACCTGAATGACCAGAATATCCTCGTCGTTTCCGCGACCGAGGTCTACTTTGTTGACACGGACAGTTATCAGATTGAGGGCTTTCCCTGTCCCGTAGGCACCCCCGTTTACACCGCCCCCGAGGTGCAGGGACAACCGTTCTCAAGCTTTCTGCGCACGAAGGGGAATGAGGCATTTGCTATCGCGACCCTGCTTTTCCGCATCATGCTTCCGGGTAAGACGCCTTACTCCCAGCAGGGCGGCAACGATCTGCAGGAAAACATTGCACGCGGTGATTTCTCCTATCCCTGCGGAGAGAACTCGAATCGCCGTGCTCCCGACGGCCCGTGGAGATTCATCTGGAGCCATCTCCCGCGCCGTGCGATGAAAGAACCGTTTTATCAGACCTTCCGCAAGGGCGAAGCACACTACGAAGAGTGCGACCGCCTCGATGTGAACGCGTGGCTTGCAAACCTGCGCGAGTACAAGAACCTCCTCACGAATGGGAAGTATGCGGAGCAGGATGCCCTCTCACTTGAGATTTTTCCGAATCGCTACAAGCACATTGAACCAAATGCAGACGCGAAGTCCCCGCAGCAAACGAAGACATGGGGGCACTCAACGCCGCATACAAAGTCTGGAGCGAAGCAGTCGAAGTCACCAGAAAAACGCCCGTGCCGCGTTTGTAAGAGCGAGGTGCCGGTCACGCAGCTCGACCACGGCGTATGTTCCTTGTGCAGAGGAGAAATTTATGAATGGAAGCAATGTAGAACGTGCGGCAGCCGTTTCTGCATCACCGCTGCCGAGCACGCCTTCTTCGTGGATAAGGGGCTGGCTCAGCCCGAGAACTGCAGGGAATGCCGCGAGGCGCGAAAGAAGGAGCGCGAGACGTGGCTCACGACACCACAGCAAAACACCTCTTCGCGCACGCCCGTCCCGCAAAGTGACCGTGCGGAGGAGAGCTCATCATTTGAGACCGTTGCCGGAATCGGCATCGGGCTTGCCATTGCCTATGCCGTCGTTCATTTTCTATTATAATATGGGAGAAATACCATGAAAGACCTGCACCTCATCCGCATGGACGACCTCGTCACCAATCCGACGCCGCGTGTACCCGTCTGCCTCTGCCTTGACACGAGCGGCTCCATGGCAGCAGTCGAGGCGGGCAGCTACGTCGGTACCGGAGAGACCATCCGCCAAGACGGCAAACTCTGGCAGATCGTCGAGGGCGGGAAGAGCCGCATACAGGAGCTTCAAAAGGGCATCGAAATGTTCTTCGAGGCAATCCGTACCGACATACTCGCCGCCGACTCTGCTGAGATCAGCATCGTCACCTTCGACAACGAGGCAAAATGTCTGCTTGACTTCGCCAACATTGAACGGCAGACCGTCCCACAGCTGCACGCAAATGGACTCACGGCGATGGGGGAGGGGGTCAACCTCGCCCTCGACCTGCTGGCGCAGCGCAAGAAAGAGTATCAGGATAAGGGGGTCGACTACTATCAGCCGTGGCTCGTCCTCATGAGCGACGGCGAACCGAATGGCGATCCTGCTGAGCTGCGCCGTGCCGCCCAGCGCGTCACGGAACTTGTGAATGCCGGTAAGCTGACCGTCTTCCCTATCGGCATTGGGAGCGAGCCGGGCATGGACGCGCTTGCTGCACTCTCGCCGAAATGGGAGCCGCTGCGGCTCGACGGTCTGAAATTCCAAGAATTCTTTGCATGGCTCAGCAGCAGCATCAAGGTCGTATCGAACTCCACACCAGGAGATAAAATCAAGCTCGATGTCGATCGTATCAAAGACTGGAGCACACTCTCTTGAGCGAAGAACGCGGTATTCTATGGAACTTTGCAGAGTGTGCCGTTACAGGGCGGCGGCACCGTGCCGGAGACCTGCCGTGCCAGGATAAGACCTATGCCTGTGAATCGGGGGGCACTGCCGTCATCGCTCTCGCTGACGGCGCGGGCTCTGCTGCATTCTCCCAAGAGGGGGCAGAGACTGCCTGCCAAGAGATTGCGGCAATATTTTCTGGTTCCTTTGATGCTTTTGATGCGGAGACAGACGGGGCACGTGTCAAACAACAGATCCTTACACAGCTGCGTACGGCACTCGCCGCACGGGCGGACGAATGTGCGTGTCATGTTGATGCTCTTGCCTCTACGCTGCTCGCTGTTGCCGTCAAGGGGGATCGCTTCATTCTCCTTCATATTGGTGACGGTGTCATTGGCTGCCTACGCGAAGACCAGCTCGTCGTCCTCTCTCAGCCGCTTAACGGTGAGTTTATCAATACCACGGTATTCATCACCTCGCCTGAGGCGACGGACACCATGAAACTTGTCAAAGGGGATGTGGCAGATATATGCGGCTTCGTCCTTCTCTCCGACGGCGCAGAAATGAGCCTCTATGATCGCCGACAGAAGACCCTCGCGCCTGTCCTGCACCGTGTCTTCAACACAGCCCGCGGAGAGGATCGCGCGAACATGGAGGAAATGCTGCGCAGAAGCTTTGAGAACAGTGTTATTCAGGCGACTGGTGATGACTGCAGCATCGCGCTGATGGTGCGAATGTAAAAAAGTTGACAAAAAGTCGAAAAGAGGGGTTGACGGGACTGGTGGCGTGTGTTATATTATGACAGTCGCGCCGATGAGAGCGGCGGGCGAGCGAAAGCAAGCCCCAGCACTAGAGCGGCGCAGGATGTACCCTGAAAACTACACAATGCAAAACAAGTTAGAGGAAACTCTAACAGCCAGATGCAACATCGTTGTGAAGGTGGAAACACCTTCGGTCAACGAAACAACAATTCTTTTACAAGAATGACATTTTGAGCCAACAGGCTCTCAGATAGACTCCGGTCTTTTATGGAGAGTTTGATCCTGGCTCAGGACGAACGCTGGCGGCGTGCTTAACACATGCAAGTCGAACGGGATGATCTTAAAGCTTGCTTTTAGAGAATCTAGTGGCAAACGGGTGAGTAACACGTAGACAACCTGCCGACAGGATGGGGACAACATTCCGAAAGGAATGCTAATACCGAATGAAGTCAGAGGAGGGCATCCTCCTCTGATGAAAGATGGCCTCTAT
>NZ_LT891955.1:0-2500 GCF_900186465.1 Centipeda felix | reverse complement strand
TGAAAAGCGGGCAGGAATCCAGAGTACCACAGGGCACGAGGAACCCGGTGGGAAGCAGGGTGGACCACCATCCAAGGCTAAATACATCGAAACGACCGATAGCGAAAAGTACCGTGAGGGAAAGGTGAAAAGAACCCCGGGAGGGGAGTGCAATAGAACCTGAAACCGTATGTCTACAAACAGTCGGAGCACTATACATGTGCGACGGCGTGCCTATTGAAGAATGAACCGGCGAGTTAATTTATGCTGCGAGGTTAAGCGGGAGACGCGGAGCCGAAGCGAAAGCGAGTCTTAAGAGGGCGTCAAGTAGCATGGATTAGACCCGAAACCACAGTGATCTATGCATGTCCAGGTTGAAGCTCAGGTAAAAATGAGTGGAGGACCGAACCCGTGCGTGTTGAAAAACGTTGGGATGAGGTGTGCATAGGGGTGAAATGCCAATCGAACGTGGAGATAGCTGGTTCTCCCCGAAATAGCTTTAGGGCTAGCCTCAGGCGAATAACCATAGAGACGGTAGAGCACTGATCGGGCAAGGGGGCGTAAAGCCTACCGACCCCAGTCAAACTACGAATGGCTCATATGGGCAGCCTGGGAGTCAGAATGCGAGTGATAAGACCCGTATTCAAGAGGGAAACAGCCCAGACCGCCGGCTAAGGTCCCAAATGCTGTGCTAAGTGGAGAAGGATGTAGGACTTCGAAAACAACCAGGATGTTGGCTCAGAAGCAGCCACCATTAAAAGAGTGCGTAATAGCTCACTGGTCGAGAGGCCCTGCGCCGAAAATATCCGGGGCTCAAGCACAGAACCGAAGCCGCGGCAGGGTGTACAACGGTACACACTGGGTAGGGGAGCGTTCTTATCTGGACGAAGGCAGACCGGAAGGACTGCTGGACGGGTAAGAAGTGAGAATGCCGGTATGAGTAGCGAAACGACAGGTGAGAATCCTGTCCACCGAAAGCCTAAGGAATCCCGGGCAACGCTCGTCGTCCCGGGGTAAGTCGGGACCTAAGCCGAGGCGAAAAGCATAGGCGATGGACAACTGGCGAAAATTCCAGTACCGGGCGACTTCGTTTGAGGATGGAGTGACGCAGGAAGGAAGCTGAGCGCGCGAATGGTTGGGCGCGTCGAAGGCGGTAGGCTGGTATGGAGGCAAATCCCCATACTGCAAGGCCGAGAACCGATAGATAGGAAAGACTACGGTCAATCTGAATTCAGCTGCACTACACTGCCAAGAAAAGCTTCTAACGAGAAGTCGTCCGCCCGTACCAAAACCGACACAGGTAGGCGGGGAGAGAATCCTAAGGTGCGCGGGAAAACCCTCGTTAAGGAACTCGGCAAAATGCATCCGTAACTTCGGGAAAAGGATGGCCGATGGTGGTGAAGACATTTACTGTTGGAGCTGTTGTCGGCGGCAGAAAAGAGGCCCAAGCGACTGTTTACCACAAACACAGGTGCCTGCGAAAGCGCAAGCTGAAGTATAGGTGCTGACGCCTGCCCGGTGCAGGAAGGTTAAGGAGAGTTGTTAGCCCTTGAGGTGAAGCAGCGAACTGAAGCCCCTGTAAACGGCGGCCGTAACTATAACGGTCCTAAGGTAGCGAAATTCCTTGTCGGGTAAGTTCCGACCCGCACGAAAGGCGTAACGATTTGGGCACTGTCTCAACGAGGGACCCGGTGAAATTGAAATACCTGTGAAGATGCAGGTTACCCGCGACTGGACAGAAAGACCCCATGGAGCTTTACTGCAGCTTGGCATTGGTCTTTGGCATATAACGTACAGGATAGCCGGGAGACTGGGAAGTCATATCGCTAGATGTGATGGAGTCACCGTTGGGATACCGGCCTTTATATGCTAAGGATCTAACCGGAACATTAACCGTGTTCGGGACAGTACCAGGCGGGCAGTTTGACTGGGGCGGTCGCCTCCGAAAGAGCAACGGAGGCGTCCAAAGGTTCCCTCAGCGCGGACAGAAATCGCGCGAAGAGCATAAAGGCAGAAGGGAGCTTGACTGCGAGACTGACGGGTCGAGCAGGTACGAAAGTAGGGCTTAGTGATCCGGTGGAAAGAGAGTGGAATTGCCATCGCTCAACGGATAAAAGCTACCCTGGGGATAACAGGCTAATCTCTCCCAAGAGTCCATATCGACGGGGAGGTTTGGCACCTCGATGTCGGCTCATCACATCCTGGGGCTGAAGCAGGTCCCAAGGGTTGGGCTGTTCGCCCATTAAAGTGGTACGTGAGCTGGGTTCAGAACGTCGTGAGACAGTTCGGTCCATATCCATCGCGGGCGCAAGATACATGAGGGAGGCTGCTCCTAGTACGAGAGGACCGGAGTGGACGGACCAACGGTGTACCGGTTGTCCTGCCAAGGGCACGGCCGGGTAGCTGCGTCCGGAAGGGATAAACGCTGAAAGCATCTAAGCGTGAAGCCCGTCCCGAGATGAAGTATCTCATTCCTAAAAGGAAGTAAGACCCCTTGAAGAAGACAAGGTAGATAGGCTGG
>NZ_LT891954.1 GCF_900186465.1 Centipeda felix | reverse complement strand
CCATCCTGCCGCAGGAGCGCACGGCGGCCGCGGGGCTCACCGTGCGCGAGCTCGTCGCCTATGGACGCTTTGCCCACGCGGGGCGGTTCTCCCTGCGCACGGGGGCGGCAGACCGTGACGCGGTCGCGTGGGCGATGGAGATGGCGAACGTCGGCGCATTCGCCGCGCGCGACGTACACACCCTCTCGGGCGGCGAGCGACAGCGCGTCTTCCTCGCGATGGCGCTCAGTCAGAAGCCGCGCCTCCTCCTCCTCGACGAGCCGACCACCTACCTCGACATCGCGCATCAGCTGCGTGTCATGGAGATCACGCGCCGCCTCAGCACGGAGCACGGCATGACCATCCTCATGGTCCTGCACGACATGGCACACGCCATGCAGTACGCCGACGACATCATCCTCGTGCGTGACGGTGCTGTCGCTGCCACGGGCACGCCTGCCGAGGTGCTGACCGAGAAACGCATTGCCGACGTATTCGGCGTCCGCGTCGAGCTCCTGCGCGCGTCGGGCGGCACCCGCATCCCCGTCCC
This sequence comes from Centipeda felix, assembly GCF_900186465.1. Classification (GTDB taxonomy): domain Bacteria; phylum Bacillota; class Negativicutes; order Selenomonadales; family Selenomonadaceae; genus Centipeda; species Centipeda felix. The sequence continues at coordinate 37,742 of NZ_LT891954.1, read as the reverse complement.
CCTCGCCCTCGTGGGGGAGTGAGAAAATATAGTTGCGCAGTCTTCCTCCATACGATAAAATATGGGTGAGGATGTGAATACCATGATGCACGATGCGCTGGAGCGACAACGGTTCGAGCAGGCAGTAGCAAGCCTTTGTCTACTCGACGATCCGTTTATGACGGTTGTCTTTCAAGACAATCTTGCATGTGTTGACCTTGTCATCCAGATTGTCCTGAACAATCCAAATCTCCATGCGACGCGAGTCATAACGCAGGATACCATTCAAAACATCCACGGACACAGCGTTCGTCTGGACATTCATGCACTTGCCGATGGACAGGAATTCAACATCGAGATCCAGCGTGCGGCGGGCGGCGCGGCACGGCGGCGTGCTCGTTACAATGGGAGCATCATGGATGCGGCGGCGTTGCAGACAGGAGAGGACTACGATCGCCTGCCGGAGACCTATGTAATCTTTATTACAGAGACAGATGTACTGCAGGGCGGGCAGCCGATCTACCACATCCAGCGCAGAATTGACGGAACGAACGAGCCATTTGACGACGGAAGCCATATCATCTATGTCAATAGTTCCATCCATGATGGGGCAACACCGCTCGGCCGTCTGATGCATGACTTTCGCTGTACGCGCGCTGAGGATATGTACTACAAAGTCCTTGCTGAGCGCGTTGGGCAATTTAAAGGAAACGTGGGAGGAGATGAGAGGATGAGCAATCAACTGTGGGATGCTTATGTCCAAGACTATATTGTGCCCAAAATTGAACAAAGAAACGCGGAGCGCTGTGAGCAGGCTCTTATGGAGGGGAAGAACACGGAACGGCTCTCCTCCATCAAAAACCTTATGCAGAACCTCAAATTCTCTGCAGAGAAGGCAATGGAGGCACTCTCCATTCCAAAATCGGAGTGGGCACGCTATAAGGCAATGCTGTGAGAAAGAACGGATGCGGAGCAATCTGCATCCGTTCTTTGTATCAAAAATCATTGACAATGCACGATAAAATTCATACAATGAAATTGTCTTCACCCTGATGAGAGGAGGTAAAATCATGGCACAGACCAGCGTGAGCATCCGCATGGATGCAGACCTCAAGCGAGCATTCGACGAATTCTGCAACGCCAACGCCAGCCTCCCCTGCCGAGGCGGGGGAGGTGGCACACGCAGTGTGCCGGAGGGGGCGCCACGCACGCGGGGATGTCTCTGCCATAGGAAGTCAGCAGCCACGCACAGAATCTGAAACTAATCTGAATTTCATCACCTAGTATAAAATTAATTCACAATAGGACTTGCATTTTGCTTTTCTGCATGGTAATATAAAGACGTTCCAAACGAGAGGATACAGAGGGCAAAGGAAACATGGATACTTTCACCCGCGTATTCCTCCGAATGGAAATCGAGTATTTCTCATTTATTGAAGGAGGAGTTTCTCATGAAGAAGACACTCGTATCCGCACTCGCGACGGCACTCGTTGTCGGCGCAGCATCCACCACGTTCGCAGCTGCGAACCCGTTCTCCGATGTGCCCCGTGACCACTGGGCATACGACGCTGTGACGCAGCTCGCTGCTGACGGCGTTGTCGAGGGCTACGGCGACGGCACGTTCCGCGGCGACCGCAACATCACGCGTTACGAGATGGCGCAGATGGTGGCAAAGGCAATGGCAAAGGGCGATATGTCCGCATCGGATCGTGCGCTCGTTGACCGTCTTGCCGCAGAGTTCGCTGATGAGCTCAACAACCTCGGCGTCCGCGTCTCGAACCTCGAGCGCAACGCTGACATGGTAAAGTGGAACGGCAAGCTCCAGTATAAGTATGAGAGCCTCCGTCCCGAGGGACAGGCAAAGGACACCACGAATGAGGTGAAGTTCCGTCTCGAGCCGAAGGCTGAGATCAACGATCACTGGCATGCGATCGCACGTCTCGATGCCGACCTCAACGTTGCAGATGACACGGGCAAGGATGGCAAGGTTACGCTGAAGCGTGCCTACGTGCAGGGCGACTACACGAACTTCCAGGTTCGTCTCGGCAAGATGGCGCTCCTCTCCTCAGAGGGCTATCAGAGACCGGGATCCATCGTCCTCGATGACAACTTCTCTGGCGCACAGGTCATGTTCGGCAGTGATCTGAAGGCAACGCTCGAGGCTGGCCGCTACAAGGGGGCATTCCTTGATAAGGATAACCTCAGCGAGCGTGCGAACTACTATGGTGCGAAGCTCAACTATGAGAAGAACAACTTTGTCGCAGGTGCAGGCTACTACCACTTCAAATCGAAGGATATCGGTTCCTACACATCGAACGGCAAGGATACGCTTAACGTTTGGGGCGTAGACCTCGGCTATCACTTCGACAAGAACAGCTTCCTCTCGGGTGCCTATGCACATGCGAACAAGCTGGATGTAGACAATAAGTACAAGAAGTCCTATCAGGTGACCTACGCCTACAAGGGTGCAGATCAGGCCGACAAGGGCTCGTGGGGCGCATACCTCTCCTATCGTTACCTCGGCGGTGCATCGGTTGCTGCAACAACGGATGGTGCACAGTTCGGCACGAAGGGCATTGAGGTCGGTGCGGACTACACACCGCTCAAGAACGTTGTTCTGACGGGTAAGTACTTCAACGGCAAGAAGCTCGAGAGCGGCAGCAACGACAAGGTTCAGAAGCTCTACGGCACGGTTGAGTTCTTCTTCTGATCGATTCTTCGGTCAGCGGCAGAACACCGCCTAATAAAATCCCCCTCCTGCGGGAGGGGGATTTTTGTGTTGTGTTTTTCTTGCCCATGGGTGATTCCACGTGTTATAATACGCCAAAGGAGGGGGAGACAATGCGCAGTTATTCGTCCCGAGAGATCATTAAATTTTTGAAATCTGATGGATGGTATGAGGTGCATTGTGTCGGGGATCACCACCAATTCAAACATCTGACGAAGAAGGGGCGTGTGACCGTGCCGCACCCTGTCAAGGATCTTCCCCAGTATCTTGTAAAGTCGATTGCCGAACAGTCGGGGCTCGCACTCTAAGGAGGGAATTCCCATGAATGATACGTATGTGTTCCCTTCCGTTTTCCATACAGAAGCGGACGGTATTTCGATATTTTTTCCTGATTTGCCGGGCTGTTTTTCGTGCGCAGATACAATGGAACAGGCATTTTCGCGTGCGAAGGAGGCACTGCAGCTACATCTTTACGGGATGGAGGAGGATGGTGAGACAATCCCTGCCTCATCGCCCGTCGGGAAGATTCCGCTTCGTGCAGGAGAAACCATCGCTATGATTGAGGCGTGGATGCCTCCCTTCCGTGAGCGGATGGATAACAGGGCGACCAATAAGACGGTGACCATTCCACGTTGGCTTGATACACTGGCGCGGCGAGAGAAGGTGAACTACTCTCAGCTCCTCCAACGTGCACTGAAATCCTATCTCGGCGTAGGAGAGAATCCATCCTCACGTGTGCATATTTGAGGAATCAGTGAAACATGGGAGCTGCCGGATTGACGTAGATTTTGTCCGATTTACTAACGATAAGCGGACAAAAAAGATGCATCAACGCAAAAAAGGGGTGTTTTTTATTGAGGCAATTTTTTTAGAAAAGATTGTGGCGTGAGCGCTGGCACACGTGACGAAGTAAAACCACTTGCATCTCGTGTGATGATAAAATTGCAGTGGAGGGATTCCGCACAAACGGCGACAAGTCCGTCCTCAAAATCAGGCGTCCGATTGTGCAGAGCCTTCTGGATGTGTGCATACGTAACGTCACAGACAGAAAGAATATCCAGAATGTGTTCTATCGCTTGATAGGCCAGCTCTGTATCGTGCAGGTTCTTCCGTACAAAGTAGAATATGTCTGTGATGCACGAGGCTGTCGTATATCCCTTGATTTGTCTGCTTTCGCAGAGACGGAGAACGTCTGCGGATGATGCTGCGAATGGTGCTCGGGCGAGCAGAACGTCGAGAATGATGTTTGTATCACATAGGATGTTCATGACGTTGCAGCCTTTCTTCGCGGATGTCCGTTGCCATTGTTTCCGCAGGAGCGTTTTTTAGCAGGCCATATAGATGGTCCACTGCACTCATTTTTGGGGCGACCATGTGCGCGACGGGTTTTCCCTCGACGGTGAGGAAAATATCCTCATGTGGAATGAGAGCCAAGTATTTATCCATATTGGCGTGAAAGTCAACGGTGGTGACAAACATAGTGACACTCCTTCCTTAAAAAAAGGGGCTGTGCTACTGCACAGCCCCTACTCTGTTACACGGATACGTCGATGCTGCCGCCGAGGCTCGGGTCGAGGCTCGCGGTGCTCTGCTCGATCAGGTCGAGTGCCTCACTGCTCGAGTCCATCGCCATCTTTGCGGCGGCGATGCCGACGCTCTGTGCAGTCTGCTGTGCCGCCATGCTGACGGAAAGCTGTGCAATATCCATACTACATTCCCTTCTGTTTAGACATAGATGCTGAAGAGATTCAGCATGTTCGAGTAACGCGACATGGTGGGCAGGGAGCGTCCATTCAGGATGTTTGACGCGTAGCTGAGCTGCCCGCCGATCGCCTGCTCCATGGTCGGGATGACGCTGCGGCGCGAGAACTGTGCCGCCTCTGCGTGACGGTCGGCGCGTCCCGCGAGTCCGCCTCGGCCGAGAATCGCCTCGGAGCGTGCGGGGGAGTCGATGAGTGCGTCGGCGAGCAGGTTCTCGTTGACGCGCAGCTTGCCTGTTGCGCCGTCGACGGAGATGCCCATCTTCGCATACGAACCCGCCATATAGGTGGTGTCGGAGAACTCGCTTGAGAGTGCCTGCACGCCCTTGCCGAGTTCCTTGTTCTCGCGCAGGAAGTCACTCGTCTCGTTGTACTTGCTGACGAGGTCCTTCACGTCCGAGATCGCGCTCTTCAGACGGTCGCTGTAGGAGCGTGAGCCGTCGGCATTCGTCGTGATGTCGCTGCGGCTGAACTTGAAGTCCGTGTTCTCGACGGCACGTGCCGCCTTGCGCAGATCCTTCATGTTGCCGTCGTACTCAGCATAGAACTTGGAGCTGGTCTCCGCATAGGTCTTGCGCAGCTTTGCCGCCTGATTCGCAATGGCGAGGATGGAGCTGAGCTCCTCTGCGCTCGAGTCCTGCCCGCGGTACTGTGCGGAGTAGAGACTGCTGTTGCCCTGCCGCTGCATGGGGCCGCCGAAGATGGCACGCGTCGCATCCGTGCGAGAGTTGCCGGCGTAGAGCGAGCGGTAGATGCTGCTCGCCGCGCTGGTCATCTGTGTAATCGTTGCCATGAATTTCCTCCTTCCGTGGTGTGTATGGTAGGGATTTTTTTCTACACCTATTATATCGTTTTTTTCGTAAATGTCATTAGGTGAGGGCAAAAATTTATCACGGCGGGCGTGCTGCGCGTGTGCCTTGCAAAGGCGGGCGAAATCTGTTAAGATAAAAGTATAGAGAAGGAGAACCTCTCATGGGGGATGCTCTCCTTCACCAGCAGACGGAAATAAACCGCTCCCGTGCCAAAAGCAGGGCGGTTATTTCTTTTTTATTGTTGAAACGTCACACGAGACAGAGGCGCCCCCTCCGGCACACTGCGTGTGCCACCTCCCCCGCTTCGGCGGAGGAGGCTGAGCTGCCGCGCCTCCAAGCCTCCCCCGCAAACGGGGAAGCTAATATACAGGTATCCTAAGCCTTCCCCGTTATCACGGGGAAGGGGGACCGCGTAAGCGGTGGAAGGGGCACAAAGAAGGGGCTGCTGCACGAAGTTTGCGACTTCGTGCAACGGCCCCATGAAAACAGGAGGTGTGCGGTGCGCGCAGCATTTATGACGCTCGGCTGCAAGGTGAATCAGTTCGAGACGGAGACGATGGAGGGACTGTTCCGTGCGCGCGGCTATGAGATCGTGCCGTTCGAGGAGCGGGCGGATGTCTACGTCATCAATACGTGCTCAGTGACGCATCTGAGTGACCGCAAGTCCCGCCAGATTATCCGCCGTGCCGCGCGCATGAATCCGACGGCGTGCATCGCTGTGGCGGGCTGCTACGCACAGGTATCGCCCGAGGAGGTGCGCGGCCTCGAAGGGGTGCGTGTCGTGATCGGGACGGAGGAGCGCGCGCGCATTGTGGACTATGTGGAGGAGGCACTGCGCGCGGACGGTGTGGTGGAGGAGATCACGGATGTGATGCAGGCACGTGCCTTTGAGGATATCCCCCTGCACGGCGTACCGCACCGCACACGTGCCTTTCTCAAGATCGAGGATGGCTGTCAGAATTTCTGCTCGTTCTGCATCATCCCCTATGCGCGCGGTCCGGTGAAGTCGCGTCCGCTCGCGGCGGTGGCGCGCGAGATGGAGAAACTCGCGGCGGCGGGCTTTCGCGAGGTGGTGCTGACGGGGATCCATCTCGGCGCGTACGGCATCGACCTCCCGCAGCGCCCAACGCTCGCCGATGCGTGCCGCACAGCGCTGCGCACGAAGGAGGTGCGGCGGCTGCGGCTGGGCTCACTGGAATCGGTGGAGCTGTCGGAGGATCTCCTCTCGCTCGTACGGACAGAGCCGCGCTTTGCGCCGCATCTGCACCTGCCGCTGCAGGCGGGGAGCGACAACGTTCTGCGTGCGATGAACCGCCGCTACGATACGGCGGCGTTTGCGCAGCTCCTCGCCGATGTGCGCCGCGCCGTGCCGGGCGCGGCGATCTCGACGGACATCATTGTCGGATTTCCGGGGGAGACGGAGGAGGACTTCACGGCAGGCCTTGACTTTGTGCGCGCGATGGGATTTGCGCGGATGCACGTCTTCCCGTACTCGGCGCGGCGCGGTACGCCGGCGGCACGGCGCACGGATCAGATCGCCCCGCCGGTGCGCAGGGAGCGTGCAGCGCGGATGCAGGCACTCGCCGAGGAGATGGCGGAGACGTATCATCGTGCGGCGCTCGGCACGGTGGATGAGGTCCTCTTTGAGACGGAGCAGGACGGCGTGGCGGACGGGCTGACAGGGACGTACATCCGCGTCTATACAGATGCTGCCGTCCCGCGCGGCGAGCTCGTCCCCATGCGTCTCGTGCGTCTCTGCCGCGACGGCGTGTGGGGCGAGCGCGTCTAGGAGGCTGCACAGAGCCCAATGCGGCGCTCCCTTTTATTTGCTTGTGCAGCATATCTATGGCAATCCTGCAGCTTCCGGAAAATCCCCCTTGACAGTCTGCCTCAAAGATGTTATTATAATCACCGTCGCAAGACACGTGACTCAGTAGCTCAGCTGGATTAGAGTATTTGACTACGAATCAAAGGGTCGGGGGTTCGAATCCCTCCTGGGTCACCATTTTGAACGCAGACGCCGATGAAGATCGGCGTTTTTTTGTACATGGATGATATTTTTGTCATTGAGAATGAAAATATGAACGAGGTTCATATTTTGCTTTTCAAATGGCTTTTTTTTCGTTATAATAGTATTACTAACGAGAGAGGGTGCGATTCGTTTGGAAGAGAAGATGGGACGCCGTGAACGAAAGAAGCTGCAGTCGCGCAAGATGATTCTCGAAGCCGCGATCAGCGAGTTCTCGAAGAAGGGCTACAAGGAGACGTCGGTTGCGGACATCATGACGGCGGCGGATCTCGGCATCGGCACGTTCTACAACTATTTCGCCTCGAAGGAGGAGCTGCTGTTCTCCCTGCTTGGACGGCTGGGGGAGACGATACGCATGGCGCTTGCCGAAGCGCGGTCGGCGGAGCGCAGTTCGCTGGAGCTGCTTGAGGTCGGTGCGCGCGTGACGGCAAAGTTCCTCGATGAGAACCGCTTTGTGATGCCGCTCTTTCTCTCGGTGTCACATCATAAGCCGCAGGGGGCCCCTCCGCAGGAGGGGGCGGAGGATAAGCCGCATCCGAGCCGCATGGCGCCGCAGGTAAAGCGGGTCTTTACCGAGATTATCCGCGAGGGACAGGAGGCGGGCGAGATCCGCAGCGACGTTCCTGTCGATCTGATCGCGGAGATGTTCCACTCGCTGTATCAGGCGGCGGCGTTCAGCCAGCTGGAGCTGAGTTTTCAGGAGAATATCGCGCTCAAGACACGCCTCCTCCTCGACGGCATCCGCAGGCGGGACGGGCAGTCAGAGGGCTGAGTGTTGTTTTCCCTACGGAGTGACGGCGCGAGCCGTGTTCCAATCTGTGTATTTAGGAGTACCAATGATCAGTGTAACGAAACTACTTTTTATGGATGAGTACTATGGTGATGCGCTGCGCTACTCGCACAATGCGCATCGGATGAAGAGCGGTGCAGCAGAGGGCATAGGCCCCGTGGTGGTCTGGAACTCGACGCGTACGTGCAATCTGCGCTGCCGCCACTGCTATATGGAGTCGGACGGGCAGAAGTACGACGGGGAGCTGACGACGGAGGAGGCAAAGCGCTTCATCGACGATCTCGCGGAGTTCCGCGTACCCGTGCTGCTCTTCTCGGGCGGCGAGCCGCTGATCCGTCCTGACTTTTTCGAGCTCGCGGAGCACGCGGCAGAGCGCGGCGTGCGTCCGACGCTCTCGACGAACGGGACGCTCATCACGCGCGATGTGGCACAGCGCATCAAGGATCTCGGCGTGGGCTATGTCGGCATCTCGCTCGACGGTCTGGCGGATGTGAACGATATGTTCCGTGGGGTGGACGGCGCGTACCAGCGGGCGATGGAGGGCATCGAGAACTGCGTCGCCGTCGGTCAGCGCGTGGGGCTGCGCTTTACGATCAATCACCACAACATCATGGAGCTCGATAAGATCTTCGATTTCATTGAGGAAAAGGGGATCAACCGCGTCTGCTTCTATCACCTCGTCTACTCGGGGCGCGGCGGGCAGATGATGGATGAGGATGTGACGCCAGAGGAGTCGCGGCGGGCGATGGATACGATTATCGCGCGGACGAAGGACTTTGAGGCGCGCGGTCTCAAGAAGGAAATCCTGACGGTGGACAATCATTGCGACGGGGTCTATATGTATCTGAAGGCACTCGCCGAGGGCAACGACGCGGGCGCGGAGCAGATCAAGAAGCTGATCGGCGCGAACGGCGGCAACCGCTCCGGGATCGCGTTCGGTGAGGTGGATCCGATGGGCTATGTGCACCCCGATCAGTTTACGCAGCATCATACGTTCGGCAATGTGCGCGAGCGCAAGTTCGGCGATATCTGGCAGGATGTGACGAATCCGATCATGGCGGGGCTGAAGGATCGTAAGCCGCTCCTGAAGGGACGCTGTGCGCGCTGTCAGTATCTCGACTGGTGCAACGGAAATTTCCGCACGCGTGCCGAGGCACGGACGGGGGATTTCTGGGCGTCCGATCCGTCTTGCTATCTGACGGATGAGGAGATCGGCGTCACGGGGGCGGCACTGTGAGCGCGCCGATGGAAGCGGCGCACGCCGCACAGAGTGCCCCGGCAGGACATCCGCATGGCATGGGGCATCCCGGTGGACATCCGCATGGCATGGGACAGGGCGGTCACCCCGGCGGGCACCCGAAGGGCGTCGCTGGCGGCGGGGTGAAGATCATCTCGTGGAACGTGACGAACGCCTGCAATATGTACTGTGCACACTGCTATCGTGACGCGGGCTGCCGCGCGGACGAGGAACTCTCGACCGAGGAGGGCAAGAAGCTCCTGCGCGAGATCGCAAAGGCGGGGTTCCGTATCATGATCTTTTCGGGCGGTGAGCCGCTGTCGCGCCCCGATATTCTTGAGCTAGTCGCCTATGCGCGCGGGCTGGGTCTGATCCCCGTGTTTGGCACGAACGGCACGCTGATCGACCTGCCGACGGCAAAGGCGCTGAAGGAGGCGGGCGCATGCGGGATGGGCATCTCGCTCGACTCGCTCGACAAAAAGAAGCACGATACATTCCGCTCGTTCCCGGGCGGCTGGGACGGCGCGGTGCGCGGGATGGAGAACTGCCGTGCCGTCGGTCTGCCGTTTCAGATCCACACGACGGTGATGGACTGGAATGCGCACGAGCTTGAGGCAATGACGGATTTCGCCGTGGAGATCGGAGCAAAGGCGCATCACTTCTTCTTCCTCGTGCCGACGGGGCGCGCGGAGACGATCGAGGAGGAGTCGCTGCGCGCAGAGGCGTATGAGGATGTGCTCACGCGCATCATGAAGAAGCAGGAGACGGTGGACATCGAGCTGAAGCCGACCTGTGCGCCGCAGTTCCTGCGCATTGCCGACCAGCTCGGAGTGGATACGCGCTTTTCGCGCGGGTGTCTCGCGGGGCTGACGTACTGCATCATCAGTCCGCGCGGCAAGGTGCAGCCGTGTGCCTATCTCAACCGTGAGCTCGGCGATGTGCGCGAGACGCCGTTCGATGAGATCTGGGCGAAGAACGAGGTGTTCAAGGAGCTGCGCACGCTCGACTACGGCGGCGGCTGCGGCTCATGCAGCTATAAGAAGGCGTGCGGCGGCTGCCGTGCGCGTGCCGCGTACTACCACGGCGGTGACTTCATGGCGGAGGAGCCGTGGTGTCTCTACCACGGACGCCGCGGTGAGGCATAAAGAGATGTGAAAAGCCCCCGACGATGGTCGGGGGCTTTTGTGTGAGATTTTAGTTGCGGATTTGAACAGATGTTTGTATAATAAGAATAGAGACCTTAACAGGCAGGGCGTCTATTTCTCCACTTCCATTATCCTACGGGAAAGGAGGTGGTGCACATGGGTTACTACGAGTTCATCTTTGCGTTGATTCTCGTCACTGGCTACATTGTTGCGATAAAAAAGAAATAACCGCCCCTACTAGCCCTAGCGTGGCGGTTATATCCTCTGCGTGAAGAAGTAGACGCCTTGTCAGGGTCTCTTCTCTATGTCTCTATTATATCAGAGAGCCACGTAACGTGCAAGATTTATTCGCTGCGGGTTACATCCTCGCTGTAAAAAAGAAATAACCGCCCTGCCTGAGAAACGGTGCGGCTAAATCCATATCCGTTTTGTGCCCCTTCCACCGCTTGCGCGGTCCCCCTTCCCCGTGATAACGGGGAAGGCTTAGGATAACGGCATATTAGCTTCCCCCGCTAACGGGGAAAGTGGCGAGCGCAGCGAGCCGATGGGGGATATGTAACAGCCCCTTTTATGTCTCTACTATATCAGAGAGCCACGTAACGTGCAAGATTTATTCGCTGCGGGCTGCATCCTTGTGCCCTGCATCGTCCTTGTCTTTGCTCTCCGCATCATCGAGTGCCTTCTTCGTCAGTGCGGCAGTGAGGGAGGTGACGGCATTCGCCGCCGCATTGTCCTCCTTGGGGGCGGCATTTTCCTTTTCCTTTGCCGCAGCGGCTTCGAGGTCGGCGCGCTCCTGCACGGACTGACGCCGCAGGGCGTCGGTATGCTCTGCTTTTTCCTTGATGATATTTTGGAACTCACCGATGTTTTTTGCGTTCTCACTTATCTGTGTGCCGATGAGTCGCTTATCCTCTCCTGTGAGCCCTTCGGCATTGTATTGCCGTTCTAATTCGCGCCCCTTCTTGTAGAATGCGCTGAGCCAATCCTCGTCGGTCATTCCCGCCCGCTTCAGCTTGTCCGCTTCCTTTTGCAGGAGCGCCTTATCGTCGTCTGTGAGCTTTTCGTCGGTCGCGATGCGCTGCTCGATGGCGGCGGCTTCGTCCTTTTTCGCGCGTTTCTCGTTCGCCTCGTTCTGTTCGGCGGCGAGTGCCGTCTCGGCGGGGGTCAGGCGGTCGTCGGGGGCATCCATTGCGCTCAGTTCGCGGCCTTTCGCGCTGATATAGACCTCGGCGGCACGGGAGAGGATGGTCGGTGCAGCTTTTGTGTTTTGCCCTGCTGCCTGTCCCGTGGCCTGACGTGCGGGATGATTGTCCGTGTGCAGAAAGGAAAGTTTTTCATCGATACGCTGTGTTTGCATGATCAGCACCTCCGCAGAGAACGATCTCTTTATCTATCATATCGTATGGAGGGGAGATTGCTTAAATATGGATGAAGTCCTTCTGCGCCCGCATGGCACGCATGGCATTGAGGACGGCGAGGAGGGTGACGCCCACGTCGGCGAAGATCGCCGCCCAGAGGCTTGCCCAGCCGAGTGCACCGAGGAGGAGGACGGCCGCCTTGATGCCGACGGCGAGGGCGATGTTCTCCCGTGCGATGCGGACGGTGCGGCGTGCGAGGGCGAGGAGGGAGACGAGCCTGCGCGGTTCGTCGGTCATGAGTACGACATCTGCCGCCTCGATGGCGGCGTCCGCACCGATGCCGCCCATGGCGATGCCGATGTCGGCACGTGCAAGGACGGGCGCGTCGTTGATGCCGTCGCCGATGTAGGCGAGTGTCCTGCCCGCGCGCTCGGCGGCGAGCAGACGCTCAAGATGCGCCGCCTTGTCCTGCGGCAGGAGTTCGGCGTATACCGTGTCGATGCCGACCGCCGCAGCGACGCTCTGTGCGGCGGGGCGGGCATCGCCCGTGAGCATGACGGTCTTGCGGATGCCGCATGTCTTTAGATCGCGGACGGTGTCTGCTGCATCCTCCTTGACCGTGTCGGCGACGCAGATCATGCCCGCATACGCTCCATCCACGGCGAGCCAGATCGCACCCGCAGGTGCGGCAGGCGGGAGATCGGCGACACCTCTCTCGCTGAGGTATGCGTGAGTGCCGATGCAGATGACGCGCTTTTCGCTGCGCGCGGTGATGCCGCGTCCCGCCCGCTCCTCGATGTCATGGACAGCCGCAGGGGTGCCGCCGCATTCCGCGAAGGCACGCATGACGGCCCGCGCCATCGGATGGGATGAGTGCTGCTCTGCGGCGGCGGCGCGGGCGAGCACCTCCTGTTCCGTAGTGCCTGCGGCGGGGAGAATGCGCGTCACACGGAGGCTGCCCTCGGTGAGTGTGCCCGTCTTGTCAAAGACGATGGTGTCCGTACGGGCGAGCGCGTCGAGATAGGAACTGCCCTTGACGAGGAGACCCGCACGGGATGCTGCCCCGAGTCCTGCAAAGAAGGTGAGCGGGACAGAGATGACGAGGGCGCAGGGGCAGGAGATGACGAGGAAGGTCAGTGCACGATAGACCCACGGCGCGAAGGGCTCTCCCATGACGAGCGGCGGCAGGACGGCGATGCCGAGAGCGGCGCATACGACGACGGGCGTATAGATGCGCGCAAAGCGTGTGATGAACGCCTCCGTGCGCGACTTCTTATCCGACGCCTCCTCCACGAGCTCCAGAATGCGCGCCGCAGCGGACTGCGCATAGGCGGCTGTGACGCGTACGGTGAGCGCACCCGTGATGTTGACGCAGCCGCTGAGAAGCGTATCTCCCATACGCACGGTGCGCGGCAGGGACTCGCCCGTGAGTGCGGCAGTGTCAAGCGTGCTCTCGCCTGCGGTCACCGTCCCGTCGAGCGGCACGCGCTCGCCCGGATAGATGCGGATCGTGCTGCCAAGGGCAACCGCCGCGGGATGTACGATCTCCTCGCGCCCGTCCATGAGGACGCGCGCCGTGTCGGGGCGGATGTCCATGAGCGCTGTGATGGAGCGGCGTGCACGCTGAACGGCACGATCCTGCAGGAACTCACCGAGCTGGTAGAGCAGCATGACGGCGGCGGCCTCGGCATAGTCGCCGAGCGCGAGGGCACCAAGCGTGGCGGCGCTCATGAGAAAGTGCTCGCCAAAGAGATGCCCCCGATGCAGATGCACGGCGGCACGGCAGAGAACATCAGCGCCGACGAGGAGATATGCCGCGAGAAAGAGAACGGTGCCCGCCGTTCCCTCGCCGCAGAGCATGCCGAGGAGAAAGAGCAGCGCTGCCGCCGCGATGCGCGTGCGCATGGACAGGTACGCGCTCCGTTCCGCCTGCGCATGCGTGCATTCGCACCCGCATTCATGAGATTGTGCTGCTGAATCCATGATGGCTCACCGCTTTCTGCTTTTGTATGAACAGTTATTCATACGTTGATTATGGCGCAGAAGCGCGATGAAGTCAAGCGAAGATGTGGAAATCACGGATAAATTCAGCGCGATTTTTAAGGAACCTTTTTGCCTGCCCTTTGAAGAAATAATCGTCTGTCTTTTCGTAATGCTGTGTTCTATTAAATTTTCCTGGAGGGCGCAGAACTATTGCAATAGCACGGGGGATATGGTAAATTATCACTCGTATTTCTTGTACGTGTGCCAACATTCGAAAGGGAATGGGGGGGAACGGCATACGGCACATTTGGAAGAATTAGCTGGCCTTGGCGAGGGATACCTTGAGACTTGGCGGGATGATTAGTGTCTGCACGGGAGAGACGCGCACGAGCGCGTCGTGCATCGACGACCAAATGGCAGGAAATACAGGCTGGTGAGGATCACCAGCTTTTCTTTTTGTCCGAAATGCGATAAAATAAATTGTGCGCATCTGTTTGAAAGGAGCTGCTATGTTTACATTCAAAGGAGACGGATTCCATGCCTTTCACGGCATTACGCCGCAGATTCACGAGGAGGCGTTCGTCGCGCCGCAGGTGTTCCTCTCGGGTGATGTGCGGCTCGGGCAGTACGCGAGCCTCTGGCCGGGGGTTGTCGCGCGCGGCGATGTCAACTATATCTCGGTCGGCGTCTGCTCCAATGTTCAGGATCTCACGTGTCTGCACGTCGCGGACGATAATCCGTGCATCATCGGCGACTATGTGACGGTCGGGCACAGCGCGTGCATCCACGGCTGCGAGATCGAGGATCATGTGCTGATCGGCATGGGCGCGATTGTCCTCACGGGGGCAAAGATCGGGCGCGGCTCGATTATCGCGGCGGGCGCCGTGGTCAAGGAGAACGCAGTAATCCCGCCGAACTCGCTCGTCGCGGGCGTCCCGGGCAAGATCATGCGAGAGAATATCGACCGTATCAAGACGATCCATGCACAGGCAATCAAGTACAAATGCGAATGGGCGGTGGAATACGGCGTCTATCCTGAGATCGGCGGCGAACGCTACCACGGCGAGAAGGTCATCTGATGGCGGCAGAGGAGCTGATCCGCCAGCCGCACGGCAGGGAGCAGCAGATAAAGATGGAGATCGTCTCCATGATCCACGGCGGTGAGTCACCCTATGACGTGATCTATCACGTCGCACAGTGGCTGGAGAAAGCCTCGGGCGAACCGGGCTACGCCCAGTACGTCCTCGAGGCGATGCGCGCGGTCTACGGCTGTGCGCTGCAGCATGTACGGCCGATGGAGGATGAGCTGCGCGACGTGGAGGCACGCCTCGTCCGCATCCGCGCTGCCTACGAGGACCCTGTATTCACCGAGGAGGAGAAGAAGCGCATCCGCTTTGCGATCGACCTCCACGTGAAGAATATCGCGCGCCTGAAGGAGTGCATTGCGCGCGCCAAGGCGAACGGCGAGCCGGCAGAGATTGTGAAAAACTGAGAAATCGCTGATAAAAGCATTCTGTCATACGCGTGCCGTTCCTATGTATACCGCGATACAAACGCCGCTCTGCTTGCGTGCAGGGCGGTTTTTATGTTACTATATTTCTGTTATTTCGTTTTTTTGTGGAAAATCGCTCATTTTAGGAGGGAAAGAACATGAACATCTCTACCGTAAAGAAAATTTTTGCGGCAGGTGCAGTCCTTGTATTCTCTGCTGCACTCCTTACCGGCTGCGGCGGCGACTCTGCATCGGGCAAGAAGTTCCTGAACATCGGCACAGGCGGCACGGCGGGTACCTACTACCCGATCGGCGGCGCGATTGCCGAGATTCTGAACAAGGAGATCCCGGGGATGAACGCGAGTGCGCAGAGCACGGGCGCGTCGGTGGCGAATATCAATATGCTGCGCGACAAGGCGATCGACCTTGCGACGGTGCAGAACGATATTACATACTATGCCGTGACAGGCACGGAGATGTTCGACGGCAAGAAGGTGGACGGACTGCAGGGGATCGCCTCGCTCTACCCCGAGACCTGCCAGTTTGTGACGCTCCAGTCCTCGGGCATCAAGGATCTCTCGGAGCTGAAGGGCAAGCGTGTCGCGGTCGGCGCGGCCGGCTCGGGCGTTGAGGCAAATGTGCGCCAGATCCTCGCAGCATACGGCATCTCCTACGATGATATTGATGCGAAGTTCCTTTCGTTCGCCGAGGGGGCGAGCGCGCTGAAGGACGGCAACGTGGATGTCGCCGTGCTGACGGCGGGCTATCCGACGGCGTCTGTGCAGGATATCGCCTCACAGAACCCCGTACGTCTCCTCCCCGTGGAGGACAAGGCTGCGGATGCGCTGATCGCAAAGTATCCGTTCTACACGAAGACCACGATCCCTGCGGGGACGTACGGCGGATTCAATGAGGATATCCCCTCAGTCTCTGTCATGGCGATGCTCGTTGCGGGGCCCTCGGTGGATGCCGACATGGGCTACAGCATCACGAAGGCGATCTTCTCGAACCTCGATCGCCTGCAGGCCGCGCACGCTGTCGGCAAGCAGATCACAAAGGCAACGGCGGAGGATGGAATGTCTCTGCCGATGAATGCGGGGGCGGAGAAGTACTTTAACGAGAAATGAGAGCCTATCTGATCGCTCTCGCCGCGGCGGTGCTCCTCATCGCATTTGATATTCTCTCTGCGCCGGCGCTTCTCATGCACGCGGGCGGAGAGACGACTGTCCTCGTACGGGAGATCGGCAGAGAGGGGACGCCGCTCACCGTGCGGTTCATCCACTCCGTGCAGAAGACGCCCGTCGAGGAGTTCCTCACCGTCTATCCGGACGGACATTTCCACCTCACGGGCACGCGCTACCAGTCACATGGCGTGGGGCTGCCCTTTCTCCCCGAGGAGGGGACGTTTCACGAGGAGGATGGGCATTTCATCCTCGATATGGATCGCGACTATGACACGCTGAGCCTGCGCACAGGTGTGGGGACGGAGCTGACCATTACGGCGGGCGGCACGGACTATCCCCTCTATGAGCGCTGTCCTGACGGCACGCGCATCGACCTCGTCGCTGCACCGCTCTATACAAGCCTATTATAAGATTTCCGGGGCTGCGGATCGTGGCCTCGTATTTCTTTTTCCGCAAATATTTTATATATCGTGAAAATTTTTGGGGCTTGCCCCTGCCGAAAGAATTATTTAAGGATGTGAACACGCTATGACTGACCATGCTGCAAATGCGGAAGAAATACTCAAAACGTATGACCGCGAATCCAACACCGCCCATTATACGGGCTGGCCGAAGAAGATCATTGCGGCGATTGCCATTACATTTTCCATCTTTCAGCTCTACACGGCGATCTTCGGCGTGCTCGATGCACAGCTGCAGCGTGCCGTTCATCTCGGGTTTGGGCTCGCGCTTGCCTATCTCCTCTATCCCTTTCGGCGTGCGTGGACGCGGGATCACTACTTCCACCCGATCGACATCGCATTCGCCGTCCTCGGTGCGGCGACGCCCGCCTATCTTGTCATCCAGTACCGTGAGCTGATTACACGTGCAGGGATCGTATCGACCACGGATGCCGTCGTCGGCGGACTCGGCATCCTGCTCGTTATCGAGGCGACGCGGCGTGTCGTGGGTCTGCCGATGGTGACGGTCGTGCTCGCCTTCATCGCGTATGCCTTCCTCGGCCCCTACATGCCGGGCGTGCTCGCACACCGCGGACTCAGTCCGGAGCAGCTCATCGGACATCTCTACTTTACGACGGAGGGCATCTTCGGTATCCCGCTCGGCGTCTCCTCGACGTTTATCTTCCTCTTCATTCTTTTCGGTGCCTATCTTGAGAGCACGGGGCTCGGCAAGTTCTTCATCGACCTCGCCAATGCACTCGCGGGCTGGGCGAGCGGCGGCCCGGCGAAGGTCGCCGTTCTCTCGAGCGGGCTGATGGGCACGGTCTCGGGCAGCTCAGTCGCGAACGTCGTCGGCACGGGCTCGCTCACCATCCCAATGATGAAAAAACTCGGCTACAACGCGAACTTTGCGGGGGCGGTCGAGGCGGCGGCCTCCACGGGCGGACAGCTGATGCCGCCGGTCATGGGCGCAGCGGCATTCCTCATGGCAGAGTTCGTCGGCGTCCCCTACATCGATGTCGTCAAGGCGGCGGCGATCCCCGCGCTTCTCTATTTCACAGGGGTTTGGCTCGGCGTTCACTTTGAGGCAAAGCGCAAGAAGCTGAAGGGCATCCCGCGCGCCGAGCTGCCGAATCCGCTGACGCTCCTGAAGGAACGCGGGCATCTCGCGATTCCTCTCGTCGTGATCGTCTATCTGCTCGTTTCGGGCTATACGCCCATGCGTGCGGCACTCGTCGCCATCTTCCTCTCCATCCTCTGCGCCATGCTGCGCAAATCGACGCGCATGAAGCCGATCGAGATCGTCTACGGCCTTGAGCGCGGCGCGAAAGGCGTGCTCGGCGTGCTCGTCGCCTGCGCGTCGGCGGGCATCATCATCGGCGTCGTCACGAAGACGGGCGTCGGCCTGCGCCTCGCATCGGGACTGATTGATCTCGCAGGCGGGATGCTCCTGCCTGCGATGTTCTTCACCATGATTACGGCGATTGTGCTCGGCATGGGCGTGCCGACCACGGCGAACTACGTCATCACTTCGACCATTGCCGCGCCTGCGCTCGAGCAGATGGGCGTCCCTGTGCTCGCTGCGCACATGTTCGTGTTCTACTTCGGCATCATCGCGGATGTCACGCCGCCTGTTGCCCTCGCTGCGTACGCGGGGGCGGGCATCAGCGGAGGAAATGCGCTGAAAACAGGCGTGCACGCGTCAAAACTGGCGATAGCGGCATTCATCATCCCGTATGTATTCGTCCTCTCGCCCGTCCTCCTCATGGTTGATGCGACACCGCTCGCACTCGTCTCAGTCACGATCTCTGCCCTCCTCGGCATGATCGCCGTCAGCTCCGCCCTCTGCGGTTTCCTTGCCGATCACTGCCGCCCTTATGAGCGGCTGCTTCTTATCGCTGCAGGGCTCCTCATGATCGCGCCGGGCAGCACCACCGACCTCGTTGGACTTGCTCTCTTCGTCGTCATTCTCGTCATGCAGTATCGGCGGGCGAAGGAGGCAGCGTGAAGACGGCACAGGAATACATCGAGGAACGCAGTTTCTTCGATGCGGTCAAGGCACTGTACGAAGTTCCGGAAGCCGAGCGCGATGCGCTCTGGAACTATCGCATGGGCTATGCCCTGTACTTTTTTGCAGTCAATCGGTATCCGAAGCTCTGTGTTCTGCGTCTGGCTCTCGGCTATTTGGAGCGTGCAGACGAGGATGCGGAGAGCAAGGCGGAGATCGAGCGCGTCTTCTATGGCAAGCCCGGCGGCATGACGGCGCGGTGCCAAGAGGCGGTTGAAAACAAGCACGGCTGGTATGCGGAGGAGCCCGTTTCTATGAGTGTGGAGCAGCTCGTGCGTGAGGCTGAGGCAGAGCGCGAGCGTGTGCGCCGTGAGGTGACGGCGTTCTTTGAACGCACGCAGCGGCGTGAGATTGCGATCTCGCATCATCCTGCACAGGAAAAACTCCCCGTCGGCGCGAGCAAGTTCTACGGAACGCCCGATCTGCCCGCAGATTTTGACTGGCCGCACTATAAGGGAACGGACTTCGAGGGCGTGACGAAGAACCGCCCGCTTGCCTTTCTCGCGCAGATCAACCTTGGCGAAGCCGCGCCGTATGACCGTACAGGTCTCCTGCCGAAGACGGGCGTGCTCAGCTTCTTCTATGAGACCGCGTCGATGGAGTGGGGATTTGAACTAAAGTCTGAGGGATATGCACGCGTCTATTATTTCCCCGAGACGGAGGGGCTTGTCCCGACACAGATTCCGGAGGAAACGAAGGAGTGGAGCGTGGGCGAGCAGGCGCTGACCTTTGCGGATGCCGTCAGTCTCCTGTCGTCTTTTGCATACAGCCGCAGGAGCGGGAAAGAGGTGGATTGGGATACCTACAACGAACTGCAGGCGGAGTTCGGATACGATGCTGCCGCTCACGAGGACAATCCTATGAAGATGCTCGGCTATGCGGATGAGATTCAGGGCGAAATGGAGCCGGAGTGCGAACTATACAGCAGGGGCATTGACGGAGACATGCAGGAAGAGCTTTCCGAAGAGGAGGAAGCGGAACTTGTGAGAAATGCTGCAGATCGCTGGGTGCTGCTGTTTCAGATGGGCACCGTCGAGGACGGTGAAACGGAGCTTATGTACGGCGACTGCGGTCTGATCTACTTCTGGATTCGGAAGGAAGACCTTGCTGCGCAGAACTTTCATCACGTCCGATTGATTTTGCAGTGTGGATAAAAAACAAAGAAAAACGCTTGCAAAAATCATTATATTTGCGTATTCTATCCTTGTAAAGGAGTGAGTGCGATGGAACAGGCAGTTAATGTAAACTTTCGACTGGATGCAGCGGTAAAGAAGAACATGGAGCAGGTTTGTGCAGAACTTGGGCTCTCCATGAGTGCGGCGTTTACGATCTTTGCCAAGAAAGTGGGACGGGAACGCCGAATCCCATTTGATGTCTCTGTGGATCCGTTTTATGATGAGCGGAATCTGCACTATCTCGAACAAAAGCTGGAAGCATACCGAGCGGGAAAGCTGCGCTTTGCCGAACATGATCTCATTGAGAATTGATGATGAGAAAGCGTAGGCTTCAGTGGGATTTTGATGCGTGGGAAGACTATCTCGATTGGCAGAGAAACGACAAGAAAATCCTAAAGCGTATCAATCAACTCATCCGAGAAGTGGTTCGCGATCCCTTTTGCGGCATGGGAAAGCCGGAGCCTCTGCGAGGAAATCTTGCAGGATTTTGGAGTCGGCGCATTGATGGTGAGCATCGACTGGTTTATCTTGTTGAGGACGAGAGCATTTTGATCTTTGCCTGTCGCGGACATTACGACTAACAAAAAACATCCCTGCCAAGCGGCAGGGATGTTTTCATATCCAATTCGCGATCAGTGCTTTTCTTCTGCCTTCACGTCGATGATCGGGCCGTCGATCAGCTTCTGCTCCTCGGGCTCGGATCCCTTGCGGCGGCGCCAGATCAGGAAGGCGATCACGGCGACCAGAACGAGTACGGCGATGACCGTACCGATGATGGCCGTTTTGTTCCAGATGCGGAACGAGACCTGAATCGGCGAAGATTCGCCCGTGACGAGTGTCTTGCCAAGGTTCCACGTGAGCGTCCTGCCGCCGTCTTCCTCGCGGTCGGCGTTGGAGCTCGATGGTGCGGATGGGAGCGTCATCTGATAGGTGAACGTGATGTTGCTCGCGAATGCACCTGCACCGCCGCCGTTCTGACTCCCTTCAAACAGGAGGTCAAAGTTATAGTCCGTGTAGAAGAGGCTCTTCTTCACCGTAATGCCCGTGTTCTTGCCGTCATGTGCGGCGAAGAATTCCTGATCGGACAGCTTGTCCACCGAGTCGTAGTGCTCCGTGATCTCGTAGCCCGACATATTCTCCTTTGTGACGGGCGCGACCTGCGCGTCGGGGTTCTTTGCCAGCATGGACGCCTTGCTCTGCTCGACGATTTGAGCGAGCATCGGCGCACTGACGAGCGTCGTCTTGAGATCGGCAGAGCCGTCGTTGTTGACTGTGACGTTCACGTCCCCGCTGAAACAGCCGCTCGTCAGGACGAGCAAGCCAAGCGTCACTGCGGCGAGCATTGTGCGCATGTACTGCGTAGTGAACATAGTATACCTCCCCTAGATTTGACCCCATAAATTCGGATTGAGATTTATCCGTATTGTACATGAGGGAGGGGAATTTTGCAAGGAGGAATACCTTAGTGGGCAGATGCTGCTCCCCTCTGATGCACAGAAACTATTTCCTGAAAAATTTTATCTATTTAGAGATAGGAAAGATTCGGTTGTCAGTGATGCGTATTTTCGCTATAATAGACATAGAATGATTCTGCTTGAGTATCTGCACCGTACGGCAGCTCTTGCCGCAGCGGAGCAGAGGAGATATTTTCATGAGGAGGATTTCACATGGCAAAGGTAGCAGTTGTATACTGGTCCGGCACGGGCAACACGCAGAAGATGGCAGAGGCTGTTGTCGAGGGCGCAAAGGGCGCAGGTGCTGAGGTCGAGTGCTTCGAGGTGGACAGCTTCTCCGTCGATCAGATTGACGGCTTTGACGGCCTCGCGCTCGGCTGCCCCTCGATGGGCGCAGAGGAGCTCGAGGAGGGCTCGTACGAGCCGTTCTTCGCGGCTGCGGTGGACAGCGGCAAGCTCTCCGGCAAGCCCGTTGTGCTCTTCGGCTCGTGGGGCTGGGGCGCAGGTGCTTGGATGGAGACGTGGTCTGAGCGCACGAAGGATGCAGGCGCAAACCTCGTCGATACCTTCATCGTCGAGAACGAGCCGGACGACGAGGGGATCGAGGGCAGCAAGAAGCTCGGCGCAGCCATCGCCGGTGCATGCTGATCGGTATCCCTGATCATATTTTTGACGAGAAGAGTCGCTTCGCGCGGGGCGGCTCTTTTTCTATGGAGTTGTTGCAGGAATTTTGCCACATGATAGAGAAATTAACAAGATATACATGAGGGGTGTATACTGAGCAAGGAAGCACTGATAAAATGAGGTCTGCCAGATTGGCGTAGATTTTTTCGTCCGAACGAGGTGGAAAACCGGACGCAGAGTGGTGCTCTGTGGAGGATTTTCCGCCGAAGTGCGGGCAAAAAAGATGCGTCAAGNGGCAGTCGGGCGGCACGATTGACGCGGTGGAAAAGGATGTCGCGTGGCTGCGCAAAGAGGCGGAGCGTCTCTCGAACGAGATCAAAAGCGTCGCGGCAAAGGACAGCATGACCGCGAGCGAGATCACGCAGCTCAAGGAAAAGATCGCACAGCTTGAGGCGGCGCTGCCGGAGGCGGGGGAGCGGCCTGCGGCACCGCCGCCCGAGGAGCCCGCACCGGAGCCGGAGCTGCCTGCCCCTGAGCCCGAGCCCGAGCTGCCGGCACCGGAGCCAGAGCCGGAGCTGCCCGAACCGGAGCCGGAACTTGAGCCGGCCCCGGCACCGGAGCCTGAACCCGAACCCGAACCGGAGGAAGAGGAGGACGACGATCTCGACCTCGACGCACTGCTCGATAGTAAGCCGATATGGCAGGATCTCCTTGACGACTATCACGCCCTTTGCGAGAATTTTGACCGCACGAAGGGTGCGGAGCTGTGCATGCCGATCATCACGAAGTACGGGCTGCATCTCCTCGTCTGCTCTGATCACGCCGCCGTCGAGAACGGCAAGGCGATGCCGAAGTTCGAGGAGGTCGAGGACCTCAATGAGGCGACCTTCTGGGCGTATGACATCCCGGGGCAGCCGGACGACTTTGCCGTCGTTCCGAGCCCCATGTTCCCCTACGATCAGAAGCTGCATGAGAGCGGCGGCATGAAGGAAACCTTTGCTGCACGCTATGAGGCCGGCACGACCTACGATCACGTCAGCGTCGATATGCCCGCACTCTTCAGCAAACGCAGCGACAAGTGGAACATTGAGCAGCCGGGACTCCTGCGGCTCGTGGAGTAAAAGTACCGATAAAAAAAGAACCGTACACGAGGGAAACACCTTGGTACGGTTCTTTTTAGCCTCTGCTATGCGTCCAGTTTGTCTCCTTGACAGGAAAAAATCTTCGCTAATCTGACGAACTTCATTTTATCGGTAATTCTCAAGGATATTATTTCTTTTTCCCCTTCTTGTCGCTTATGTCCTTTAGACATGCCTGCAGGAGAATTTGATTCACGAGGATGTCGGTGTTTGCGGGGGCGATGGCGGCGGCACCTGCGAGGGTTTTCCATGCGCCCGTGTAGTCTTTCGTGTGGATGAGGGCGACGGCGAGGGCGTTCTGTGCGTCGGCATTCGCGGCGTCACGATGGATGGCGTCGCGCAGGACGGGGAGGGCCTTTGCTGCGGCGTTTTCTGCGAGGAGGGTGAGTCCGTAGTTGTAGCGTGCGCCCGCATCGTCGGGCGCGAGTTTCAGGTATGCTTCGTAGGCGCGGCGAGCTTCCTTGGTGCTGCCCTCTGCGGTATGGGTGAGGGCGATGCCAAGGTATGGCTCGGGGCGACGTGTATTGCGTTTCTGTGCGGCGGTGAAGTCGGCACGCGCGGCGGGGAGGTCGCCGCGGTGGAGGTAGACGAGGCCGCGATAGATGTAGCTGTCAGCGTCGGCCGCCTGCATGATGCGCGCGTTGGCGGCATGGAGGGAGGCGTCGGAGCCGTCAGGGAGAGCCGCGCGGTCACGGATGGCGAGGATGCCTTGTCCGTAGGTGGTGCCGGGGACGGCCCAGACGCCGTTGAGCTGTACCCAGTGCGTGAGTTTGCCGAAGATGTCGGGGCGTTTTGTGCGGAGAAGGTCATAGCGCGGATCAACAATGGGGCTGTGCGGCGGCGTTGTGCTTGCGTAGGAGAGGAGATGCTGGATGTGCGCGCGCGCGCCCGTGCGCATGTCGGGGAAGGAGAGTCCCTTTGCGCCGTTCCCCGTTGCGCCGAGTCCGCAGAAGTTGTTCTGCCGCCAGTCCACGTCGCCGCCGTAGGCGAAGAAGCCCGTTTCTTTGTACGCCTGTGCGAGGGCAACGTCGGGGCGAATGCCCTCGCGCTCTGCTTCCTCGTAGTAGGCGTGGACAAGTTCCTTGGGAGAGCCCGTGAGCTTTGGCTTTGGGTTGCGGGCGAGGAGGCAGGCGAGCATCTGCTCTTCGGTTGCAGTGGGCTCGCCGAGAATGGTGACCTCGGCGGCGGCAGGCCCCGGCATGGGGAGGATGTCGAGATGCGGTGCAGGGAGGGAAAAGTGCAGCCCTGCGGCGAGTTTGGCGTCGATATTTTTT
This sequence comes from Centipeda felix, assembly GCF_900186465.1. GTDB lineage: Bacteria > Bacillota > Negativicutes > Selenomonadales > Selenomonadaceae > Centipeda > Centipeda felix. Next base: position 13,070 of record NZ_LT891954.1, on the reverse strand, counting down.
GTCTGCGGGAGTTCGGCAGGGAACGCAGGCCGCGGGATGCTTGGTGCACTGTCCTTTGATGCGGGCGCAGGCACAGCGAAGGAATGGGGGGCGCAGAGGAGAGCGGCGGCAGCGAGGGCAGCGGGCAGTGTGGAGAGTTTCATGGTGATCGTCCTTTCTATGGATGCGGTGACCGTTTCCTTTCGAAATTTACAGTAAAACGTTCGTCTACGGCACAAGTCACTTTGTTCCATAGAGCATGCCGACACCGCGCAGCATAAAGCGGAGGAGGGCGGGCATGGGGATGTTTCGCTCGGTATTCGGGAGGTAGGATACGTCGGCAATGCCATGCTGTTTGAGGCAGGCAACGAATTCATCCATGCTGCCGTACATATCCTTGTTCCCATAGGTGTCATGCAGGGCAAATGCACCGCCTTTTTTCAGTACGCGCAGAGCTTCCTCAACGAGCATGAATTTGTCCTTTTGCGTGCGTACTTCGTGAAAAACAAAGTTGCTGACAACAGCGTCGAAATGATTGTCGGGGAAGTCGAGTTTCGCTGCGTCACCGTGCTGAAATGTGCAGCGATCTGCGACGCCTTCGGCGGCGGCGTTTGTCTCGCACTGTGCCTGCCCATAGTTCCACATTGGCGGCCAGTAGTCGATGCCCTGTACCGCAGCGAGCGGAAAGCGTTTCGCTGCGGCAATGCTGAGCGCGCCCGAGCCGCAGCCGACCTCAAGCACCCTGCCGCGGCCGTCCCACGGCAGATGATCGAGCAGATAGCTGTGAATGCGGCGCATGAGCCCGCCGCCTTCGAAGTCGAATACACGGCGGCAGTAGTACATATAGATGACGACAACGGTTGCGACGAAGGAGAGAATGAAAAGGATGAAGAAGGGGGCCGTCACGCGGTCGAAAATGAGCGCATAGAGCGCGGTGAACATGTAGAGTCCGCCCGCAATGGATGCGAGAGTTTTCATCATCGGTGCGGAGATCCAATTGCCATAGTTCGTTTTCATTTTTCATCTTCCTTTTGCAATGATGCGATCACTTCATCGACCTCACGGTTTACCTCTGCGCGCAGCCCTTTGAGCACGGGAGAGAACGCTGACTCTTTCACGCCATAGGTGTGCTGCAGGTCGTATTCGAGGGGCAGCCATGCAGCAGGACCACACTCGTTGTGCGTGATGACTGCCTCCATGCGGTCGAGTGCCTTGAGGAGGCGGGCTTCCTCGGTCTCACACATATCCATCTCGTCAAAAAGGGCACGTATCTCCTCCGTGTAGGGAGTGGGCAGTGCGGCGATCCATTTGTCGCGGAGCTCGTGCTCACGGGCACGGTCGGCGTCTGTTTTTTCAAAGGTTGGGATGTCGCCTGTAAATACCTCTCCTACGTCGTGCAGGAGCGCCATGAGGAGGACGCGCGTGAGGTCGGCTTTGGGGAACTGGTCGTGCAGAAAATACGCCATCAGCGCCATGCGCCAACTGTGCTCGGCGACACTCTCCTGTCGTCCGGATTTCATCCAAGCGTGGCGCGTACGCTCCTTGAGGCCTGCGATGACGTGCAGGATGGACAGATAATCGTTTGGGGTCATAGCTGCTCCTTTACTGTTTCCTTGAATGATTATAACATATTGGTGAACCTTGGGGGAGATGATATAGTAATGAAAGTGTTTCGCAATAGACTTGTCAACGAGCCGTACATATAGTATGATATGATACGTCTTTTTGTATGAGGAGGGCGTGCTGGTGAAAGAGACGATGGGGGTGCTCGGCCCCGCGGGGACGCATAGTGAGGCGGCGGCACGCTATCTCGTGGAGTGGCAGAAACTTGACCGCGAGATTGTCTGTTATGGCGATATCGGGGCGTGTCTTCATGCGGTGGAGACGGGAGCGGTGGATGCGGCGTTTGTCCCTGTGGAGAATTCCCTCGAGGGGGCAATCGCCGTGACGCTCGATGTGCTCGCACACACGGATGTTCTGCGTGTGAACCGTGAGGTGATCTGGCCTGTCCACAACTATCTGATGGCGCGGCGCGCAGATGTGGAGATCTGTACGATCTACTCTCATGCACAGCCCATCGCGCAGTGCGGGACGTTTCTCCTGCAGCACTGCCCGCAGGCGGAGCTCATCAAGACGGCGAGCACGGCTCGTGCAGCGGAGATGGTTGGTGCATTGCCTGTAGATGCGGGAGCGGCGGCGATCTGTACGCGGCGGGCAGGTGTGTTGAATGGTCTGGTGGAGATGGCGGGCAGGATCGAGGACAGCGGAGCGAACTGCACACGTTTCTTTGAGGTCGTGCGTGCGCAGGAAACATCGCCCCCCGCAGCACCCGATACGGTGCTGCTGGTGGCACAGATCGACGGTTCGCGTCCGGGGGCACTCTACAATGTCCTCGGTGAGTTTGCCCGCCGCGAGGTGAATCTCACGCGCATTGAGTCTCGCCCTGCACGGACGGAGCTGGGCGCGTATCTTTTCTTTTTTGATCTCGATGCGCACAGCGATGCCGCAGAGGAGGCGATCGCCGCCGTCGCACGGCGGAGCATCTGGCTGAAGGAGTTGGGGCGATTTCCGGTACATCTCGCTCACAATGAATAGGGAGCACCGCTGTTTTTTAGGGATTTAGGGAATCGCTGATAAAACAGGCTCTCAGATTAGCGTAGATTTTTGTCCGATTGAGGCAACAAACCGGACGCATAGCAAGAGCTATGTGGAGGATTCTAGGGCACAGACAGGGCGAAAAAGATGTACTAAGACGGCGGTGCTGAGTTTATCAGTGCTTCCTTAGGGATAAAGGAGTTTTACGATGGTTGTTATTATGAATGCGGATGCCACGCAGGCTGATATTGAGGGCGTCATTCAGGCAATTGAGGAAAAAGGTCTCGAAGCAAAGGTGATGGAGGGCGCGCATCAGAAGATCGTCGGCGTGATCGGCGACAAGACGAAGCTCGCCGCAACGCCCTTGGATGCGATGCACGGCGTTGAGACGACAGTCGCGATCTCGAAGAGCTATAAGCTCGCGAGCCGCGAGTTCCATCCCGCCGCGACGGTGGTGGATATCCGCGGCATCAAGATCGGTGACGGCACGCCCGTGGTCATGGCGGGACCCTGCGCAGTGGAGTCGCGTGAGCAGCTGCTCGAAACAGCAGAGATCATCAAGGAAGGCGGCGCACAGTTCATCCGCGGCGGTGCATACAAGCCGCGTACCTCGCCCTACGCGTTCCAAGGACTCGAGGAAGAGGGGCTGAAGTACCTCGCCGAGGCGCGTGAGAAGACAGGGCTTGCCGTTGTGACGGAGGTCACGGTGGTCGAGGCAGTGGACACGGTCGCCGCCTACGCCGATCTTCTGCAGGTCGGCGCACGCAATATGCAGAACTTCGGCCTTCTGCGTGCGGTCGGACGTGCGGGCAAGCCCGTCATGCTGAAGCGCGGACTCGCAGCGACCATCGACGAGTGGCTGAACGCTGCTGAGTATATCATGAATGAGGGCAACCCGAACGTCATTCTCTGTGAGCGCGGCATCCGCACGTATGAGACGTATACGCGCAACACGTTTGACGTCAGCGCGATTCCCGCGATCAAGCACCTCTCGCATCTGCCGATCATTGCCGACCCGAGTCACGGTACGGGAAAGTGGCGCATGATTAAGCCCGTGTCCCTCGCCTCTATCGCGGCAGGAGCGGATGGGCTCATCATCGAGGTGCACCCGAATCCCGCACGAGCCCTCTCCGATGGACCGCAGTCGCTGACGCCGGAGAACTACCGCAATCTCATGGCGAGCGTGCAGAAGCTCAGCAGCTTTATGAAGGATGAGCATATTGAACCGATGGTGATGGAGTAACGCAATAGAAAAATGCGGTGATACGAATGTCAAATTCGTATCACCGCATTTTTATTGATTATCCCTCGATTATAGGAATCACTGATAAAATGAGGTCTGCCAGATTGGCGTAGATTTTTTCGTCCGAACGAGGTGGAAAAACGGACGCAGAGTGGTGCTCTGTGGAGGATTTTCCGCCGAAGTGCGGGCAAAAAAGATGCGTCAAGATGGTTGTACCGAATTTATCAGTGCTTCCTATACCTCGGCGATGACCTCGATCTCGCAGAGTGCACCCGCCGGCAGTGCCTTGGCAGCGACGCAGGAGCGCGCAGGCTTGCCCGTGAAGTGGCGAGCATAGACTTCGTTGAATGCGGCGAAGTCCGCGATGTCCGCGAGGAAGCAGGTGGTCTTGATGGTGTGCGAGAGGTCGGTACCGGCAGCACTGAGGACGGCGGCGAGGTTCTTGCAGACCTGCTCTGCCTGCCCTGCCACGTCCGTCGCCGTGATCTTGCCGACGGCGGGGTCGATGCCGATCTGTCCCGAGGTGTAGACGAGAGAGCCGACGCGCATTGCCTGACTGTAGGGGCCGAGGGCAGCGGGGGCGTTGTCGCTGTGAATCATTTCCATAGAGAGGCTCCTTTCATCAATAAGGGCTGGTGTACGAAGCGTTCTGTTTCGTACACCAGCCCTTTCACGATTCTCACAGCACTGTTTTGCAGTGTGGGAATTTTCTCTGTTTAGTGGATCGTCGTGACGCGGACGGCGATGGAACCGCCCTCGTTGTAGGTCATGCCTGCAACCATGACAACCTTGTCGCCGTGGTCGACATAGCCGTTGTCGAGAGCACTCTTGGTGCAGGACTCGATCATCTCCTCGACGCTCGACCACTTGCGTCCCTGGATGGAGTAGACACCCCAACGCAGGTTGATGTGGCGTGCGACCATCGGGCTCGGCGCATAGGCGACGATGGTCGCCTTCGGACGGTATTTCGACACGACGCGCGTCGTGTAGCCGGACTGAGTCGGCGTGAGGATGGCGGTGGCACTCGTCTCGTAGGCGAGCTGCACGGTCGCATGGGAGACGGCATCCGTCGTGGAGGAACGCTCACGGATCTGACGCGAGCGGATGAGTGAGTCGTACTCAAGCGACTCCTCGCAGCGCTGGGCGATGGTGTTCATCATCTTGACCGCCTCGACAGGGTAGCTGCCGCTTGCGGTCTCACCCGAGAGCATGATGGCGTCCGCACCGTCGAAGATGGCGTTGCCGACGTCGGAGACCTCGGCACGTGTCGGACGCGGATTCTCGGTCATCGACTCGAGCATCTGCGTAGCGACGATGACGGGCTTGCCGACGGCGTTGCACTTGCGGATGATTTCCTTCTGGATGACGGGCACATCCTCAGCGGGCACCTCGACACCGAGGTCGCCGCGCGCGACCATGATGCCGTCGGAGACGGCGAGGATCGCGTCAAAGTTGTTGACGCCCGCGAGGTTCTCGATCTTCGGGATGATCTCCATGTGGCCGCCGTGCTTGGCGATCAGGTGGCGGATCTCCTCCACGTCAGCAGGGCGCTGGATGAAGGATGCCGCAACGAAATCCATGTCGTTCTCGATGCCGAAGATGATGTCGCGCTCGTCCTGCTCGGAGATGGCGGGCAGGCTCAGCTCGATGCCGGGCGCTGCAACGCGCTTACGCGTGGACATCGCACCGCTGTTCTGGATGGTGGTGATGATGTCCTTGCCGCGCACCTCATCGACAACGAGCTCGACGAGTCCGTCGGAGAGCAGGAGCTTGTCGCCCGGCTTGACCTCGGTGTAGAGCTTCTTGTGGTTGACGCTGACGTGCGTCTCATCGCCCGGCGCATCGTCGTACGTGAGCGTGAATTTGTTGCCCTTCTCGAGGTGTACCTTGCCGGCGGCGAATTCGCCGAGGCGCATCTCCGGTCCCTTGGTGTCGAGGATCAGCGAGATCACCTTCCCCGAGCGCTCCGCAGCGGCGCGTACCTTCTTGATGCGCTCCATATGCTCCGGATGCGTACCGTGGGAGAAGTTGAAGCGTGCGCAGTTCATCCCATTCTCGATGAGTGCATCGACGATGCCGTCCGGATCCGTGGCAGGACCCTGTGTGCAGATAATTTTTGTTTTTTTCAGCATGACATATCCCCCGTTTTTTTGTCCCTGAGCTTAGGAAGCACTGATAAATTCGGTACAACCATCTTGACGCATCTTTTTTGCCCTCACTTCGGCGGAAAATCCTCCACAGAGCACCACTCTGCGTCCGGTTTTCCACCTCGTTCGGACGAAAAAATCTACGCCAATCTGGTAGACCTCATTTTATCAGTGATTCCTTTACATCTATGGATATTCTACACTCTTTTTAAGGAGAAGTAAAGATACTATGCGGACACATGCCGCTAGTTGATGGAGGTTTATTTATCTGGACAATGAAAGAATACACGGATGCAATTTGACAAGAACCTTTTTTTTCGCTTATTATTGAAACTGTTTTTATAGGAAAGGGTGATACTATGGATTTTCTCAATTCGGCCGTGGGGACGATCAATGACTTTTTGTGGACTTATATCATCATCGTCGTCCTCGTTGGCTGCGGGCTGTGGTTCACGCTCTCGACGAAGCTCGTCCAGCTGTGTGCGCTGCCCGAGATGGTGCGCCTGCTCATGGGTGACCTCGGTCGCCGCCCGAGCGGGCGCAAGGCAATCTCGTCGTTTCAGGCGTTCTGCGTCAGTACGGCGTCGCGCGTCGGCGTCGGCAATATTGCGGGCGTTGCCATCGCCATTGTGACGGGCGGCCCCGGCGCGGTGTTCTGGATGTGGGCGATTGCCTTTGTCGGGACGGCGACGGGGTTCGTGGAGAGCACGCTCGCGCAGATCTACAAGATTCCGCGTGGACATGGGCTCTTTCACGGCGGCCCTGCCTACTACATCCAGAATGCGCTCGGTCAGCCTGCCGTGGCAAAGCTCTTTGCCGTGCTGATCTCTGTGACGTTCGGTCTGATCTATGTCTCGGTGCAGGCAAATACGATTGCGCTCTCGGTGGAGAAGGCGTTCGGCGTGGAGACGTGGATCATGGGCATCGCCCTCTCGGTGCTGGCGGCACTCGTGATCTTTGGCGGGCTCAGCCGCATTGCGACGTTTACGACGTTCCTCGTACCGATCATGGCGGGACTGTATCTCCTCATTGCGCTCATCATTGTCATCATGCACATCGATGCGGTGCCGGGGATGTTTGCCCTCATCCTGCACGATGCGTTCAGTCCGCAGGCGGCGGTCGGCGGCGGCATCGGTACGGTGATCCTCACGGGAATCCGCCGCGGTCTGTTCTCGAATGAGGCGGGCGAAGGCTCGATCCCGAATGCGGCGGCGACGGCGAGCGTGACCCATCCTGTTAAGCAGGGACTGGTGCAGGCGTTCGGCGTCTACGTCGATACGTGGATTGTCTGCTCGGCGACGGCGTTCATCGTGCTCCTCACGGGACAGTACACGGTCGGCGGTGACGTGAGCGGCATCGCACTCGCACAGGATTCGCTCGCGAGCGTCTTCGGCACGTGGGCTTCGTCGCTCCTCGCGATTCTGATCTTCCTCTTTGCGTTCAGCTCGGTCGTCGGCAACTACTACTACGGCGAGATCAACATCCACTTTTTCGGTGCGAATGTAAAGACGGCGCTCAATCTCTATCGCGCCGCCGTGGTCGCGATGGTGTTCTTCGGCTGCGTCGCTGCGTTCCAGCTCGTCTGGAACCTCGCGGATCTCTTCATGGCGATGATCTGCCTCACGAACCTCTACGCGATTACGCGGCTCGCGCCCTATGCGCGGATAGCGCTCCGTGATTATTTCGCGCAGAAGGCGGCAGGAAAGAATCCAATTTTTGATCCGGCCATTCTGCCCAATCAGCGCGGCGTGATGGCATGGAACGAGGATGAGTTCCGCGCACAGAAATACGAATAAAATATTTGGGGGAGCGCTCTGCGAAGCGAAAACTTCGTGCAGCAGTTCCTCCTTCTTTTTTCTATGAAAGTCTTTACTTTTGATGCGTGCTTTCGTAGAATAGAGAGTAAGAACAATACGCGCGTGAGCGCAGGATCGAGACGGGGGATGGTTTTATGCTGAAAAAGGCAATCGCGGTCGTCACGTCGGGGGGAGACAGCCCCGGCATGAATGCGGCGGCACGCGCTGTGGTGCGTACGGCGCTCTATGAGGGCGTCGATGTCTACGGGGTGCACAACGGATACAGCGGCATGGTGCACGACGATATTGAGCAGCTCACGTCGCGCAGCGTCAGCGATCTCATCCAACGCGGCGGCACGTTCCTCGGCACGGCGCGCAGCAAGACGTTCATGACGCCCGAGGGGCGCAAGACGGCCTACGAGAATCTCCGCAAACGCAACATCGAGGGGCTCGTGATCATCGGCGGCGACGGCTCGCTGACGGGCGGCTCGCTCCTCAGCAAGGAGACGGGGATGCCGATCGTCGGGCTGCCGGGCACGATCGATAACGATGTCTGGGGCATGGACTATACGATTGGCTGTGATACGGCGTGCAATACGATCGTCGATGCGATCAATAAGCTGCGCGATACGGCGTCGGCGCATCGCCGCATCATCATCGTCGAGGTCATGGGACGTCACTCGGGTTGGCTGGCAATGATGTCGGGCATCGCGGGCGGTGCGGAGTATATCCTTGTACCGGAGGTTGCATTCGATCTCGAGGAGATCAGTCTTGAGCTGAAGGAGATGTACGAGAGCGGCAAGCGCTACAGCATCATCGTCGTTGCAGAGGGCGCGGGCTCGGGCGTTGAAATCGGCAAGATCATCGGCGAAAAGACGCAGATCGATACGCGCGTCTCGGTGCTCGGACACATTCAGCGCGGCGGCTCGCCGACGGTGGAGGACCGCATCAAGGCGTCGATGCTCGGTGAGAAGGCGGCACTCGCGATCATTTCGGGAGTAACCGACGTGGTCTACAGCTTTAACGAGGGGCAGGTCGTGGGGGTCAACCTCTTCGAGGCGGTCAATAACAGCAAGACACTCGATCCAGAGCTCGTGCGGCTCTCGCGCGTGCTGGCATAATGATGCTTTTGAGGGGCTGCGGTGCCCATGTGCCGCAGTCCTTTAGGAAGCACTGATAAATTCGGTACAACCATCTTGACGCATCTTTTTTGCCCGCACTTCGGCGGAAAATCCTCCACAGAGCACCACTCTGCGTCCGGTTTTCCACCTCGTTCGGACGAAAAATCTACGCCAACCTGGCAGACCTCATTTTATCAGTGCTTCCTTTATTTTCCTCTTGACAAGATTCCGTAAACCATGTAGACTACCCTATGTTGTTATCCCATAAATGAATAGCTTCTCATGTGAGAGCACTGTGGAGAGTTGTCCGAGTGGTTGAAGGAGCACGCCTGGAAAGCGTGTGTGCGGTGATACCGTACCGAGAGTTCGAATCTCTCACTCTCCGCCATTTTTATTGATTTTTCTCAGGGCGGGCTGCAGTGCCTTGGTCTCGCGCAATGGAGCCCTGTGAACCCCGTCAGGTCCGGAAGGAAGCAGCGGTAAGCGGATCGTTTCATGTGCCGCGAGGGTGCCTGGGAACTGCGGTCTGCCGTGGGAGAAATCGGAACAGCGCAGCCCGTGTGGGCTGTTTTTTGTTTGTCAAAAAGGAGGTGCGCGATGGCATACGTTGCACTCTATCGGCGGTGGCGGCCGGAGCGCTTTGCCGATCTCGTGGGGCAGGAGCATATCAGCCGCACGCTTTCCCGTGCGGTGACGAGCGGGCAGACCAGCCACGCCTACCTCTTTACAGGGCCACGTGGCACGGGCAAGACGAGCACGGCAAAGATCCTCGCGCGCGCACTGAACTGCGCCGAGGGGCCGACGCTCACGCCGTGCGGCATCTGTGACTCCTGCCGCAGCATCAGCGACGGCTCGTCGATGGATGTCTTTGAGATCGACGCAGCGTCCAACCGCGGCATCGACGAGATCCGCGATCTGCGCGAGTCGGTGAAGTTCGCTCCGACGGAGGGGCATTATAAGATCTACATCATCGACGAAGTGCACATGCTCACGACGGAGGCGTTCAACGCTCTTCTCAAAACGTTGGAGGAGCCGCCCGAACGTGTGATCTTCATCCTCGCGACGACGGAGCCGCACAAAGTGCCCGCGACGATTCAGTCGCGCTGCCAGCGCTATGACTTTCACCGCATTACGGTGACGGAGATCCGCGACCGTCTCATCTATGTCTGTAAGGAATCGGACATTGCGGCGGAGGAGGATGCGCTCGGTATCATCGCTGAGCAGGCGGACGGCGGGATGCGCGACGCACTCTCGATTCTCGACCAGTGTATGGCACTCGCGGAGGGGACGCTGACGGCGGAGCGCGTGCAGGAGACGTTGGGGCTTGTCGGGCGTGCGTGGATTCGGCACATGGCGGGAGAGATCGCTGCGCGCGATGCGGCGGCACTGATCGCACAGCTCAGTGAGCTCCTGCAGAGCGGGCGCGAGTTGAAGCAGGTGCTCGCCGAGCTCGCGCAGTACTTCCGCCGGCTGATGATCGCGGGCGTCGGCGGCGCGGTCAGCGCAGCGGAGCTCTGCGCGGGCGATGCGGAGGAGCTGCGCATGGACGCGGCTCAGTTCACGCAGGAGGAGATCATGTCGATTCTGCGTCGTCTCAATGAGACGATGCAGGAGCTGCGTACCTCGCCGCAGCCGCGCATTGCGGTGGAGACGCTGCTGATCGGCCTCTGCCATACGGAGGGGGCTGCTCCTTCGGGAGAATCGACTGCGCCCCCTACGGGCGGCGCGGATGCTGCGCGAATCGCGCGGCTCGAGGCACAGGTCGAGGAGCTGGCGGCGCGCCTTGCCACAGGTGTCACGCCTGTATCCGCCTCCGCTTCTGCCACAGCGAATGCTGTACCTTCGCTGCGCCCACATGCAGCGAAGGCGGACGGCGCAGCAGCCAAAACTGCGCCGAAGAAAGCGATATCGTCTGCCGCAAAAGAAGTGGCGGACGGTGCGCCGCGTCAGCTCGACATGAAGGTCTGGCAGAGCTTTCAGACACGGCTCAAGGAGCGAAATCGGCTCGCCGCATCCCTCCTCTCGGGCGCGGCGTACGAGGGCATGACGGAGACACATTTCTTCATCCGTCCATCCTCGGATATGGCGCGTGACTATATCAAGAAACGCCATCGTGCCGTCTTTGATGAGGTGATGACGGAACTCGCGGGACGCCCGCTCGCCGTCGTCTGCACAGGCGGCGAGGAGGATGTCTCGCCACCTCTGCCCCCCAAAGAGCCGGACTATCCTGCGCCTGTGGCGGCGCTGCTCGAAGTCGCAGGCGAGGAGGCTCGTGTGGAGGAAGTGACGGCGCCGCCGCGTGCGGCGCAGAAGAAGCCTGCCACGCCCCCGCAGGAGAGCACAGCGGAAGAGGGTGACTACGAGCCGTATGAGCCGACGCCCGATGAGGAAGCTGAGATGTTTGATGATGAGCTTCCACCCGATACGCAGGCTTGACGTTGCGGACGGATTTTGCTAGGCTAGGGAAGCAATAGAAGAATTCACGCCATAAGATACAAGGGAAGCACTGATAAACTCAGCACGCCATCTTAGCGCATCTTTTTTGCCCGCTTTTTGTCGGCAAATCCTCCACATAGCCTCCGCTATGCGTCCGGTTTGCCTCCTCAATCGGACGAAAAAATCTACGCCAATCTGACGCACTTCATTTTATCAGCGATTCCCAAGATAAAGGAGAGATACTATGTTTAACGGCGGCGGAAATATGGCCGGCATGATGAAGAAAGTCCAGAAAATGCAGGCGGACATGAAGAAGATGCAGGACGAGCTGCGCAAGAAAACGGTCGAGGTCTCCTCAGGCGGCGGCGCGGTAAAGGTCGTCATGGATGGCGAGAAGCAGGTACAGAGCCTTATTATCGCTCCCGCGGCGGTTGATCCTGAGGACATCGAGATGCTGCAGGATCTCATCTCGGCGGCGTTCAACGAGGCAACGAAAAAGGTGGACGACATGATGGCGCAGGAGATGGGCAAACTGACGAGCGGCCTCGGCCTGCCGCCCGGACTGCTCTAATATGCAGCAGATCGCACCCCTCGCGCAGCTCATCGAGCAGCTGCGCGCCCTCCCCGGCATCGGGGCAAAGACGGCGACGCGGCTCGCCTACCATATTCTGGATATGGATATGGAGCGTGCGAAGCGTCTTGCCGCTGCCATTACGGGAGCAAAGGAGAAGATCGGCTTCTGTTCCGTCTGCTTCAACCTCACGGACAGCGACCCGTGCGCCATCTGCATGGCGGAAAAACGCGACCACACGACGATCTGCGTCGTCGAGCAGCCGCAGGATGTTGCGGCGATGGAGCGCATGAACGACTATGACGGCGTGTATCATGTTTTGCATGGCGCACTCTCCCCGCTTGAAGGCGTGGGGCCGAACGACATCCGCATCCGAGAGCTCGTCCTGCGTGCGGGCAAGGAAAATGTGCAGGAGGTCATCGTTGCGACCAATCCCAACGTCGAGGGTGAGGCGACGGCGATGTATATTGCCAAACTCCTGAAGCCGATGGGGATTCGTGTGACACGCATTGCTCACGGGCTGCCCGTGGGCGGTGATCTCGAGTATGCAGATGAGGTGACGCTCTCGCGCGCCATGGAAAACAGAAGGGAGATATAACTTGGATATTGCTGCAGGCGTCGCACTCGCCGTTTTGATTTTTGCCGTCCTCGGCAAGGTGCTTTCTTTGCCGTTTCGCATCGTGTGGAAGCTCATCACGAACAGCGTTGTCGGCGCGATCATCCTCTGGGTGATCGACCTCTTTGGCGCGGGGATCGAGATCAACTTCCTGCGCGCCTTGATTGCGGGATTCTTTGGCATCCCGGGCGTCATTGTCCTGCTCCTCGAACGCATGATGGGGCATTGACACCGATTTTTTCAAAAAAACGAAAAAAGGGGTTGACGGGACTCGTGACGTGTGTTATATTATGACAGTCGCGCCGATGAGAGCGGCGGGCGAGCGCAAGCAAGCCTCAGCACTAGAGCGGCGCAGGATGTACCCTGAAAACTACACAATGCAAAACAAGTTAGAGGAAACTCTAACAAGCCAGATGCAACATCGTTGTGAAGGAGAAATCCTTCGGTCAACGAAACAACAATTCTTTTACAAGAATGACATTTTGAGCCAACAGGCTCTCAGATAGACTCCGGTCTTTTATGGAGAGTTTGATCCTGGCTCAGGACGAACGCTGGCGGCGTGCTTA
>NZ_LT891953.1 GCF_900186465.1 Centipeda felix | reverse complement strand
AGGAAGTCAGAAATTGTGATGGTGATGTTACGGGAGGGTGGCAGTACAGGAGACGTGAGTTCCTGTTTTTTTTTTAATGATACGGCGACCACCGAGATCTACACTCTTTCCCTACACGACGCTCTTCCGATCTCCGCGACGTCGATATCCGCGCCGCCCGCGCCCGTCACGAGACCCGTCTCTGCGCCGACCGCAAGGTTGCCGCTGTTCTTGAGGGTGAGCTTCTTCGCCTTGCCGTCGACGTTCTTGACCGCGTTCGCGCCCGTGAGGCTGACCTCGGCATCCGCCGCGTCGAGCCGCAGCGCATCGGTCGTGATTTTGCCCGTGCCCGCGACCTGTCCCTTCGAGGCGAGCGTCAGCGCATGGCCAGAAGCGACGTTCACCGTACCGCTGACCGCCATCGTGCCCGCGCCCGTGTTCAGTTCGAGGTCGCTGTCCGACGTGACGCCGCCGACGGTGATATTCGCCTTCTGGCTTGCATCGCCGACGATGTTCTTGTAGAAGTTCGTGATCTTGCCCGAGCCGGAGAACGTATTGCCCGCGAGGTCGAGTCCGCCCGTGCCCGTGCCGAAGTTGATCGCGCGTCCGTCCGAGAGCGTCCAGACCTTCGCATAGCCTGCGGGATCGTTGTCGCCCGTGATCTGTCCCGCGAGGTTGATGGAGTCCGTGCGCAACTCGACCGTGCGCGTCGTGATCGTCGATCCGCCGTCGATGGAGATGCCCTTGGCGAGTACCGTGTTGCTGCCCGTAGACTGGCCGATGAGCGTGACCTTGCCCGTGCCCGTCTGGATCGTCGAGCCGGCGAGCAAAACGCCCGCCGCATCCGCCGTCGTGCTGCCCGCCATCTCGACGCTGCCGCCCGC
>NZ_LT891952.1 GCF_900186465.1 Centipeda felix | reverse complement strand
CACACCACGGAAGTCATTCACACCCGAAGCCGGCGCAGCCGTCTAAGGTGGGGAAGGTGACTGGGGTGAAGTCGTAACAAGGTAGCCGTATCGGAAGGTGCGGCTGGATCACCTCCTTTCTAAGGATTAAGAGAAACCTCACGGTTTGAAATCTTAGGTCGGTACATCTGAGCTTATGTTTTGCATTGTCTAGTTTTGAGGGTAACATCCATCATAAAATGGGGGCGTAGCTCAGCTGGGAGAGCACCTGCCTTGCAAGCAGGGGGTCAGGAGTTCGATTCTCCTCGTCTCCACCATCTTTTGTATGTTATCCTAGATCGTAGGAACGTTACGATATAACGGAACTCCGATTTAGTTTACACTAAGCAAAGCGAAAGTTTTGCGTAGGGCAAGGAATGAGAATAAGTTCAAGGGAGCCGTAATGGCAATTACGTTGACCGCAGGACTTATTTGAATGACACGGCCATACACAAAAATCTCGTCTTTGCGCCTAATATGGGCCTATAGCTCAGCTGGTTAGAGCGCACGCCTGATAAGCGTGAGGTCAGTAGTTCAAGTCTACTTAGGCCCACCATTTATTTGTTCCCTGAAAACTGCACAGAAGAAACAAGAAAATCTAAGAAAGGGAAACGAAGCGTTCTCATGTACGCGATGTTTTCCTCACTGAGGTCTTCTACCGGAAGGTAGAAAGTAACAGAATAGATTTTCCCGAGGAATCGCTGATGAAATGAAGTCATTCAGCTTGGCGCAGATTTTATGGTCTGCCGCGGAGACAAACCGGACGCATAGCAGAGCTATGTGGAGGATTTGTC
>NZ_LT891951.1 GCF_900186465.1 Centipeda felix | reverse complement strand
TGTAGTACAATGATTCTGTTCCATTTTGCAGTCTCACTTTCAGTTTCTTTTTGTGTTGTGACTAAAAGTTTAACTGAACCGTTTGCAAAATGGAACTTTTTGCGTCAATTTATTTTACAACTTACGATCCCGCCGCAGAAGACGAATCAGATCTTTACGCCGCGCCGTGTTGTGCGGCAGATGGTGGATGCACTCGCGTGCGAGAATCCCGGCTGCTTTGACGATGCGACGCATACGTTTGCGGATCTCTATATGAAGTCGGGGCTCTATATCACGGAGATTGTGAAGCGGCTCTATCACTCGGACAAAATAAAAGCAGAATACCCAAATGACGCGGAGCGGATTCGGCATATTCTGCAGCATCAGGTCTATGGGATGGCACCAACGCGCATTATCTATCTCATTGCGACGAATTACATTCTGGGGCTTGATGAGAGTATGAAGTCTGAGACGAAAAATTTTGTTCAGGCAGATGCGTCGCAGGCGGCAAAGGAGGGGAAACTCGCGGAGCTGGTGAAAAAGTGTTTCGGCTGAGTCTTATTTTGCCATAAAGGCGCGGTAGGTGTGCTCCATCTCTTTGCGGGTTTTGCTTGCAGGCCAGAGTTCGCCGAGGGCGCCCTCGCGCATCCCGGCGGCGAGGTGGTTGTAGAGGTTTGGATTCTCCGCACTGAGGTGTGCGATGAGTTCCTTGACGGCCTGCCGTGTGGTATTGCCGTTGTGCGGACAGGGCGATGGGATGGGGGTGAAGCCGTGCAGGGGAATAGCATCGATGATCTCCTGCTCACGGAAGTAGACGAGCGGGCGAATGACGGTGATGCCCGTCTTGTCGAGGTAGGTCTTGGGACGGAAGGTGTTGAGCTGTCCTGAGTAGAACAGACTCATGAGAAAGGTCTCCACTGCATCATCATGATGGTGGGCGTAGGCGACCTTGTTCATGTGATGTTCCTTTGCGTAGCGGTTGACCGCACCGCGGCGGAAGAAGGCACAGGTAAAGCAGGGGCTTTTTTCCTCCTGCTCTGCGATTGCCCCAGCAATGTCAACGTCAACGACCTCGTACGGAACGCCGAGGCTTTTGCAGAACGCCGCAATCGCATCGGTGTCAAAGGGATCGTCGAACTGTGGGTTGACGGTGAATGCGGCGATGGTGAAGTCTTTCTTCAGTCGTTCGCGCAGGATGGCGAGTGCATAGGTGAGAAAGATGCTGTCCTTGCCGCCGGAGACACCGATGAGGATGTGGTCGCCGTTGTCGATGAGTTCAAACTCGACGACGGCACGCATGAGCTTGCTGAAATAGGTCTGCGGGATGTTGATGTTCATAGAATCGAGTTGCTTCCTTTATTCTTTATGACAGAGATAGACTCCGAGAATACCGCTCCCGAGGGTGACGGAGAAGCGATGCTTTGTGTTGCTCTCGGCGAGGACGTTGCTGATTGTCGTGGAAGAGTGCGAATGTATCTGTGCACCGTTCAGCTCCCATCGCAGTCCATTTGTTGTGATGCCTGTACACTCCTCGGTGAAGGGGAGGAGGGAAATCGCCTGCGGAGGACTGTCACATGTGATGGTTAAGGATTCGTCGCCGTGCAGGAAGAACAGTGACTCACGCTCATCAGCGAGGATACAGGGGAGAGCAGCGTGTGCCGCGACTGCGGCAGCACTCATGAGGTGGTCGAACCTGCCGCCAAATGCGCCAGTCAGGATAACGAGCGCACGGGGCACGAGCTCTGCGGCGATCCTGAGCGCAAGCTCTGTATCGGTAAAATCCTTTGCGGGCGGGAAGGCATGCACATGTGCGCCGTGTTCCTCTGCCCACGCCCACGCATCATGCGCTGCGCTGTCCCTATCGCCGATCAAATGTGCCGGGGAGAGTAAAAGAGTATGGCAGATATTCACTCCGCGATCAATGGCCCAGATGGAGCGGTCGGTACCTCCCTTTTCGGATTTTTGCACGAGCTGCGCCATCCAATCTTTTGTCGGTGTCCGCCCTCCGCCGATACAGATGATCTCCTGTGACGGCGGGTATGGCAGCGCTGCGTGGAGCGCTGGGAGGATGAGATTGTGCTTGTATTCATGCATGACAATAGTTCCTTTTGTCGAGTTTTATGATAGAATATGATTATATCACACGGTTTTTTCGACGAAAAGCGAAAAAAACGAAAAAGAGGGGTTGACGGGAGTTGTGACGTGTGTTATATTATGACAGTCGCGCCGATGAGAGCGGCGGGCGAGCGCAAGCAAGCCTCAGCACTAGAGCGGCGCAGGA
>NZ_LT891950.1 GCF_900186465.1 Centipeda felix | reverse complement strand
GCGGTCAACGTCAGCCAATCACACATCGCTGTCGCTCGTGTTCTTGGGACGTTTTCCCATACGACCTGTTACCCAATCAGCTTCGTCCTGTGGACTTGCTTCTTGGACAGGTCAGCAAGGGGGACCGTGCAAGCGGTGGAAGGGGCACAAAGGCAAAGCTGTTACACAAGATTGTCAGCCTCGTGTAAACCGCGTCCCCTTACTCAGCGCTTGCCGCATCAAACGCGTTCTTTACCTCAGCATAGATGGCCTCGTAGCTCTGGCCCGGCTGCGCCTCGTAGAGTTTCGTGCCGTCCATAAAGATGCTCGGGACGTAGTAGTACTGCCCGGCGTAGGGCTGGGTGCGCGCGGGCTCGCGGTTCTCGTCGATGAAGGTGAGCGGAACATCCGCGTACGCGCCGCCCTCTGCGCGCAGTGCGTCGATGGCGCGATGTGCATTCGCACAGTAGGGGCAGCCCTGCATTTCGATCATGGTCAGTGTTTTCATGGAAATTTCTCCTGTTCAATCATTCCATATCTCCCACACGGTATGATGAGACATACCGCGATGTCCGTGGATATTGCTGTCAAAAGCGAACCCTAGTGGCGCAAGTGGAGGAAGTGCGCGTTCTGCCCCCTGCGGATTGCGTCGTTCAAGCGAAGCGCGTTTCGCAATGCGCAGGTATTTAGGCAGATAAGCGCACGACCACTTGCAAACGAGGTGTTCGCGCGGACAGCAATGCCACACTTCGTATCATCATACCACAACTCTACTCCTCAAGCAAAAATGCGGCAAAGACCTCGTTGCCGCGTTTCATGCCTGCCGCCGTCAGCGCAGCGCCCGCCGCCGTGCGGCGGAGGAGGCCGAGCGCAGCATAGTGCGCGATCACCGCGCCATAGACCTCCTCCAAGTCTCGCCCCCAGCGGCGATGAAAGTCCGCCGCGTCGATGCCCGCCGTCGTGCGCAGGGCGAGGAAGGCATACTCCTCCATCGCACGCTCTCGTGTGCGCGCGCCGTCCTCGGGCGTGCGGACGCTCGTGCCCGCGCGCATGGCGCGGATGTAGGCGGGGATGTCCGCCTCGTTCGCCCAGCGCTCACCGTCCACATAGCCGTGCGCCGCCGCGCCGAGGCCTAGGTAGGGGGTCATGTGCCAATAGCCGCGGTTGTGACGGCTCTCAAAGCCCGGCTGCGCGAAGTTCGCGATCTCATAGCGGGCGTAGCCGCGCGCGGGCAGCTCCGCCATGAGGAAGTCATACATCTCCTCGGCCGCGTCCTCCGTGGGGAGGTCAAGCCGCCCTGCTGCCTGCATCGCCGCGAACGGCGTTCCCTCCTCGACGGTCAGCCCGTAAACGGAAAGGTGCTCCGGCGCGAGGGCGACGGCCGCCGCGACGCTGCGCCGCAGGTGGTCAAGGGTCTGCCCCGGCAGGCCGTACATGAGGTCAATGCTGATATTCTCAAAGCCCGCTGCGCGTGCCGCGTGAAAGGCCTGCGCCGCCTCCGCAGCGGTGTGGATGCGCCCGGTGCCATAGAGGAGCGTGTCGTCAAAGCTCTGTACGCCAAGGCTGAGACGGTTCGCCCCCGCCGCGCGGAGTGCGCCGAGGTACGCTGTGTCCACGGTGCCGGGATTCGCCTCGACGGTCCATTCCACAGGCGTTCCCGCCGCCGTGCGGAGCGTCTCCAGCACTCCCATGAGGAGCGGCGCGGGCAGTGCCGTCGGCGTGCCGCCGACTATTATACACATCT
>NZ_LT891949.1 GCF_900186465.1 Centipeda felix | reverse complement strand
CACGTAGATGGTCGCTGCCGCACCCCGCCGGGCACGAAGCGGCGGCACTTCGCGCAGGAGCTCTGCCGTCAGCGCCGCCGCATAGTCCTCCATCTCCGCCGCACGCGGCGCGGACGGAACGGAGACGAAGTCGCAGTATGCACATTTTTTCACGCAATAGGGGATGTGGACGTAGATGCCCCACGGCTCTCCCTCTGCCCCGCGTACGTCAGTCGTCAATTTTCAGCACCGCCATGAATGCCTCCTGCGGGAGCTCGACACTGCCGACGGCCTTCATGCGCTTTTTGCCTTCCTTCTGCTTTTCGAGGAGTTTGCGCTTGCGCGTGATGTCGCCGCCGTAGCATTTTGCGAGGACATCCTTGCGGCGGGCGCGCACATTCTCGCGCGCGATGATTTTGCTCCCGATGGCCGCCTGGATGGGGATCTCGAACATCTGCTGGGGGATGATTTCCTTCAGCTTGGCCGCGAGCTGGCGGCCGCGTGCGGCGGCACGGTCACGGTGAACGATGGTTGAGAGGGCGTCCACGGGGTCGCCGTTGAGGAGGATGTCGAGCTTGACAAGATTGCTGGTCTGGTAGTCGATCAGCTCGTAGTCGAGGGAGGCGTAGCCGCGCGTGGCGGATTTCAGACGGTCGAAGTAGTCGTAGAGGATCTCGTTCAGCGGGATGTGGTAGATGACGGTGACACGCGTCGCGTCGAGGTAGTCCATGGTCTGGAACACGCCGCGTTTTTCCTGTGAGATCTCCATGACGGCGCCGACGTAGTCCTTTGGCACGATGACGGTCGCCTTGACACACGGCTCCTCGATGTGCTCGATCTCGGTCGCGGGCGGGAGGTCGGCGGGGTTGCTGACCTCCCGCATGGTGCCGTCCGTGCGGTAGACGTGGTAGACGACGGAGGGCGCGGTCATGATGAGGCCGAGGTTGTACTCGCGCTCGAGGCGCTCCTGGATAACGTCCATGTGGAGGAGCCCGAGGAAGCCGCAGCGGAAGCCAAAGCCGAGGGCGATGGAGGTCTCGGGCTCAAAGACGAGGGCGGCGTCGTTGAGCTGGAGTTTTTCGAGTGCCTCGCGGAGGTTGTCATAGTCCTTGCTGTCCTCGGGGTAGAGGCCGCAGAAGACCATGGGCGTGACGCCGCGATAGCCCGGCAGCGCCTCGGCGGCGGGGCGCTCGGCACCCGTGACGGTGTCACCGACGC
>NZ_LT891948.1 GCF_900186465.1 Centipeda felix | reverse complement strand
ATCGCAACGCAGACGGCCGATCTCCACATCATACTTGTTCGAGGTGAAGAGCGGCATCGGATACTCCTGCTCTGCGGGGTTGTCGCGCAGGATGATGCCCGGAAACGCCGCAATCGCCGCACGCGCCTGTGCAGCACTCACCGTGCGTGCGGGGGCGATGCCCGTTCCCTCCGCGCGGATGCGTCCGCCGTCCCAGTCGGTCGCTGCCTCTGCCGTGTCAGCTAAGCAGACGGCGAGTGCGAGCATGAGGACGGCAAGGGCAAAGGCTTTTACAATGTGCATAAATATTCCTCCTTGAAGCTATCCGAAGCATGAATCTATATCGAATATCTCAGATGAAGAATAGAGAGCAATAAAAAGGGGATTAGTATTCTGTGAGATCCTTAGAACATGGTTGCCATATCCTGTTGAAAATTACTTTCGACATGGTATAATCGAGACAGTATCTTTGTGGAGATATTGGGCGAAGAGGAGATGACGGAAGATGGATGCTGTTCTGACTGCTTTAGCTGTGATCGCGATCCTCGGCGCAATGCTCGCAGCAGGGGTGTATTTTGTTAAAAAGGCATGGTTCCTCCTGCCCTTGCTGATCGGCGTGGGGCTGGTCTATCATGGGCTGAAGGAGATGGGCGCAGAGAACGAACCGATACTGTACATTCTGGGAGGGCTTTTGCTGACTGGTATCTATCTGGGTGTCTGTATCATGTTTCTGATGGGGGATCGTGTGGAGCAGCTTGAGGTGAAAACCGACGAATGGCAGAAGGAATATAAGGACCGATTTACAGACTTTCGACGGGAGGCGCGCGAAAACATCGCGGAGATTACAAGGGAAAAGGATCTCTGGAAAAAGGTTTGGAGTTTGCCGCAAGCCTATCGTCGAGCGTGTCAGATGCCGATGTGGATAAGGATGATCTAGGTGCCCTGCGCAGGGAGGTCATAGCACTGCGGTCAGAACTTTCGCGGCTGAAAGACCATAACAACACAAATCGGGAACTCCACGAACATGCAGAGGAGCTGAAGTGGCTGCACCATGAGATCAATGCTCTGCGCGTGCAAGGAGATGCCGCCTATGGTCTTGCACCGACGAAGCCTGCCGCGCGCGGACTTATCCCTGTCGATGAGGCGCTTGCAGGGCGCAATCTCGTCCCCGTTGACGAAACTCCCAAGGGCAGTGCGCTGATCTCGGGGGAGATCGATGGATAGCGCTGCCCCCGTTTTGTTCGTATGTACTTTTTTTTATTGCAAATAGAAATCAATTATACTATAATAATATAGGAGTGGCAGTATGCATTCACAGAACCCCTTATTTTTGATGGGAGGAAATCTAATGAAGAAAAAGCTTTTGGCGGCGGCACTCGGTGCGGCCATCGGACTCTCGATGACCGCGGCATCGACGGATGCGCACGGCGTGTTCTTTGCGAATCGCGTCGATACGAAGGCACTCGTGCTCGGCGAGGGCCCCCTGGACAATGCCTACGACCCCGCATGTGTCCAGCGCATTGATGCGTACGATGTGAACTTCCAGCCGACGACGGTGGAGCGCGTGGACGGCGAGAAGAACATCACCATTGTGCCGGGCGATGATCTCGGTGTGACGGCGACGTTCTTCGACTATGGCTATTTCGCCAAGACGACGGACGGCAAGGTCATTCCGACGCGCGACTACTCGAACATCGAGAACCTCGTGTCGGTGACGTACGCCTACAAGTACAACGTCCACTACTGGAGCGACAAGGTGCGTCCGGCGGGGATCTACAATGTGCCCATCCAGATCGTTCCGATGGTGAACCCGCTGACCCTGCGGCGCGGCGACACGCTGAACCTGCGCATCTATAAGGATGGTCAGCCGTACGCGAATGCACCTGTCATTGCGGATGTGCTCGGCAACCTGACGGCCGAGACGCAGGCGGATGCAGATGGGTTCGTCTCCGTGCGCGTGGCGAACAACGGCCTGAACGTGATCGGCGTCGAGGTCGGCTTCCCGACGGACAATCCGAACGTGACGAAGAAGATCTTCAGCTCGCTGTCGTTCATCCTGCCGGCGGAGTAAAAGACACGGAGAAAAAGGGAGCTGTTGTGCGAAAGCATGACGGCTCTTTTTCTTTTGTACCGAATATGGTACAATAGAGTGGAAAGGATGTGCTAAGATGGCAGTGCTGAATTTATCAGTGCTTCCCTCTGCCTTTGATGAAAAGAATATCTGCATTGCCGCCTGCAAGGGGCATTATGAATAAGAGGCTGTCGTACGAACGAAAAACTTCGTACCACAGCCCTTTTCACACAATATGATACTTCTTCCACGGGATCTGATTGAGGCGTACAGTATTCAAAAAGTCCACGATGTCCTTGCGTCCGTAGTACAGCGGTTTGCCCTGCGGTGTGAGGCTCATGAGGATGATGGGCATGCCGGGGAAGAAGCGCATGAGGGCGCGGCGGGTCTGCGTGGCTTTGATGGTGTAGCGCGTGACCTCCGGCGCGACGTGGATGATGGCGAAGGTGACGCCCTTCTCGATAATGACAGCTCCCTCGATGGTCATGGATGCGCTCCTCTCTCTGTAATCGGCTCATTTTATCAGAGCCTATGATACAATACAAGAATAAAATTCAATTTAACATTAAAATACGGTTGCGGAAATCCGTAGAACCCCGTATAATAACCATAAGGGAAGTACATCGTTACGGCGAATGTAAATAATCCCGCTTTATGGTATTGACGGAATATTGAAAAAGTGCCTTGCCTATTGTATTCTTTCGCAAGGATTTTTTGGTATCGCGTCGAATAAGATAAAGGTACTGATATTCAACGAAGACGGCGCGTGCGCCGACATTCATGGTGGATGTCGGATTTTTGTTGCGTGCGCGGTCGGAGGAGGAATATGAGGCAGGTTTTATCGGCGTATTGGAGGCAGGTTGGTCTGGCGTTCGCGGCGGCGGTTCTCCTCGGTGCGGCGGCTCTCCTCATGATGGGAGAGCTTGCGCTCATCGGGGCACTCACGGCGGGCGCGGCGGCGGCGGCGCCCTTCTTTTTTCCCCTCTCCTTTACACCACTTGATGTGGATTAGAAGCAGGGGGGACCAATTCGCGGCGGCGGCAGCCTTTGTCCTCCCCACCTCCTCCCCGCGGCGGCCGCGGGGGGGGGCGGGGGGGTTCCGGCGGGGGTCCCCGAACAGGGGCCCCTCGGCCCTCCTT
>NZ_LT891947.1 GCF_900186465.1 Centipeda felix | reverse complement strand
GCAGCGCCTCGGCGGCGGGGCGCTCGGCACCCGTGACGGTGTCACCGACGCGCACGTCGCGTACGTCCTTGAGTGCCCCCGCGATGAAGCCGACCTCACCCGTGCGGAGTTCCCCCGTATCGACGGGGCGCGGGCGGAAGCAGCCGACGTCCGTGACCTCGAAGGTCTTGCCCGTCGCCATGAGTTTCAGCTTCATCCCCTTTTGGATCACGCCCTCCTTGACGCGCACGTGAGCGATCACGCCCTTGTACGCGTCGAAGTAGGAGTCAAAGATGAGCGCACGCAGCGGTGCGTCCGCGTCGCCCTCGGGCGGCGGGATGTAGGCGACGACAGCGTCGAGGATTTCCTTGATGCCGATGCCGGTCTTGGCCGAGGCGAGGACGGCGGCACTCGTGTCGAGGCCGATGCTGTCCTCGATTTCCTCCTTGACGCGCTCGGGCTCGGCACTTGGCAGGTCGATTTTGTTGATGACGGGCACGATCTCGAGGTCGTGCTCGAGCGCGAGGTAGACGTTCGCCAGGGTCTGTGCCTCCACGCCCTGCGCCGCGTCCACAACGAGGAGTGCGCCTTCGCACGCGGCAAGGCTGCGCGAGACCTCGTAGTTGAAGTCGACGTGTCCCGGCGTGTCGATGAGGTTCAGCTCGTACAGTTCCCCGTCCTCGCCGCGATAGTCGAGGCGCACGGTCTGTGCCTTGATGGTGATGCCGCGCTCGCGCTCGAGATCCATGCTGTCGAGCACCTGCGCCTCCATCTCGCGCTCACTGAGTGTCCCCGTGTACTCGATGAGGCGGTCGGCAATGGTGGATTTTCCATGGTCGATGTGGGCGATGATGGAAAAATTGCGGATATGCTTCTGCTCCATAGATTCCCTTTCCTATATAATGACGTCGAATACGTCGCGCTGTGTCTCGGTCACGTGGATCTCCACCGTCCCGTGCTCCGCCGCGAGCTCCGCGCGCAGGAGGTCGGCGAGGACGGGGAGAACGGGGCGCTCCGTGCCGAAATGCCCCGCGTCGATGAGGTGCATGCCCTGCTCGGCGGCGCGCTGTGCCTCGTGGTACTTGACATCCCCCGTGAGGTAGACATCTGCGCCGCGCCGCACGGCTGTGTCGATAAACTCCGCGCCCGCACCGCCGACAACGGCCACGCGCCGTACGGGGCGATCGGCGGCACGTACGAGGCGCACGTGGGAGACGCCGAGCCGCTCGCACACGCTATGGGCAAAGTCGTCGATGGCGACGGGGGCGGGGAGCGTGCCGATGCGTCCGAGGCTCTCCGCGCTGCCGTCCGCCTGCGCGACCATGATGAAGCTGCTGAGCTTTTCCAGTCCCAGACGCTCTGCGAGGACGTCGTTCACGCCGCCGCGTGTGATGTCGAGGTTCGTATGCGCTGCCGCGACGGCGATGCCGTGCGTAAGGAGCGCGGCGAGCCGCCGTCCGAGCGGGAGGTCGGTGCGCAGCTGCTTCATGCCGCGAAAGATCGCGGGGTGATGCGCGACGATCATGTCCGCTCTGCGTTCGATGGCCTCGGCAACGACAGTGTCGTCCACGTCGAGCGCGACGAGGATGCGCTCCACCTTCTGTGAAAAGCTGCCGACAAGCAGGCCTGTGTTGTCCCAGTCCTCCGCCAGATGATGCGGAGCGATGCGTTCGAGGGCGTTCATGACGACCTGACAGCTGAGCATAGGTGACCTCCTTAGATGCGTTGGGTTTTCGATGGGGGGAGTGCGTAAAATGATGTGCGTTCTTTTGATGCGCTGCGCTATCGTTTTTGGTGTCCGTTGACGGCTCTCTTCAAGGCGCCCCCCACCACCGCAAGCGGTCCCCCTCCCCCGTTGTGACGGGGGAGGCTTAGGGAGCGCTAGGTTTCTCCCCCCCATTTCGACGGGGCTTAGGATGTTCGTCGATCCGCATGGATGAGCGCCTGCATTGTCCGCAGTGCCGCCAAGAGTGACACCGTTTCGCGGTACTCCGCACTCCGGCGCGCCTCCGCGCTCCCCTCCATGCCCTCTGCTGCACGGGCGAGCCGCGCCGCCTTGCGCGCGATGTGCTCGCCGAGGAGCGGGTCGCGCTGCTGGACGAGCTGTGTGCCGATGTGGAGCAGCGCCTCATCGGGCATCGCCGTGTGTCCGTGCACGGCGCGGATGATCTCATAGAGATGTCCGCCCGCACGGGCAAGCGTCTCCTTCTCGATCGTCCAGTCATGTGCATAGAGCCAGCGGCGCAGCTTCTCTGCGCCGTTCATCGGTTGGAGGACGAGCGTCCCGACGTCCCCGAGGATGTCCTGTGCCCCCGCAAGGATATCGGCGATGAGCGCGCCGCCCATGCCCGCGATGACAATGCTCTCCGCCTCGCCCGGCAGGAGGACGGAGAGCCCGTCCCCCTGCCGCACGTCAATCTGCTGTGTGAGCCGCTGTGCGCCGACCGTCCGCCGCGCCGCCTCGCATGCGCCCGCGCTGAGATCACCGACGACCGCACGCGGTGCGTGTCCATGCAGGACGAGCGTCGCTGCGAGGTAGGCATGGTCTGCGCCGATGTCCGCCAGTGTCGTTCCGTGCGGAACAAGCGCCGCAATCGCCGCCAGCCGCGCATCGAGCTGCATAGCCGCCCTCCTTGTCGTTTCACACGCGGGGCACATACCCGCAAACAAATATAAGAAAGGAGTGTAACCTCTCCGTTACACTCCAAAAATTCAAATGGCTCCTCGAACTGGACTCGAACCAGTGACATTCTGATTAACAGTCAGACGCTCTACCGACTGAGCTATCGAGGAATGTGTCAGACAAGCGTATTATAAAGGCTGTATGCCCCGCTGTCAAGAAAAATGTTGGCTGCAGTTTCGCCAACTACTCAAGGAAGTCCCGCAGCACCTTGCTGCGGCTCGGGTGGCGGAGTTTGCGCAGTGCCTTGGCCTCGATCTGGCGGATGCGCTCGCGCGTCACGCCGAAGCTCTGCCCGACCTCCTCCAGTGTGCGCGAGCGCCCGTCCTCAAGGCCGAAGCGCAGGCGCAGGACATTCTTCTCGCGGTCGGTCAGTGTCTCCAAGACCTCCTCAAGCTGCTCCCGCAGGAGCATGAAGGAGGCCGCCTCCGCTGGTGCGGGTGCCGCCTCGTCCTCGATGAAGTCGCCGAGGTGGGAGTCCTCCTCCTCGCCGATCGGCGTCTCCAACGACACGGGTTCCTGTGCGATCTTCATGATCTCGTGGACGCGCGCGACGCTGATGCCCATCTCCTTTGCGATCTCCTCGGGGCGCGGGTCACGGCCGAGCTCCTGCAGGAGCTGGCGCGAGATGCGTACGAGCTTGTTGATCGTCTCAACCATGTGCACGGGGATGCGGATGGTACGCGCCTGGTCGGCGATGGCACGCGTAATCGCCTGCCGGATCCACCACGTCGCATAGGTGCTGAATTTATAGCCCTTGCTGTAGTCGAACTTCTCGACCGCTTTCAGGAGCCCGAGATTCCCCTCTTGGATGAGATCGAGAAAGAGCATGCCGCGTCCGACGTAGCGCTTCGCGATGCTGACGACGAGGCGCAGATTCGCCTCCTCCAGACGATGCCGCGCTTCCTCGTCGCCCGCCTCCATGCGCTGAGCGAGGGCGACCTCCTCCTCGGCCGTGAGGAGGGGGACGTGTCCGATTTCCTTCAAATACATACGGACGGGGTCGTCCAGTGAGATACCCTCGGGCACGGAGAGGTCGATCTCGACCTCTTCCTCCTTGTCGGGGCCATCATCGTCTGCCGCATCCCCCGCCGCCGCCACATCATCGACAATCTCCACGCCCTCATCGCTGAAGCGTTGGTACATATCGTCCATCTCATCGGGGGACATATCCTGTTTTTGCAGCGCGTCGATGAGCTCACCAAAAAGCAGCGACCCACCGTTCTTCTTACCCTTGGCAAGCAGTCGCTCAATGATGTCGGTGCTCGGCGCTTTCTTTTGCTCCGTCCCCTCTGGCATAGGGCTGTCCTCCTGTCGATGTTGGGTAGGCTCTCCCACCTTACGCGTCAAAATTTCCCTGTAGTTTGCGCAGGCGCACGGGATGTCTGAGTTTCCGCAGAGCCTTTGCCTCGATCTGGCGGATGCGCTCACGCGTCACGCCAAAGTTCTGTCCAACCTCCTCGAGGGTGCGGGAGCGTCCGTCCACAAGGCCGAACCGCAGACGCAGCACCTCCGCCTCACGCGGGGCGAGCGTCGTCAGCACCTCCGAGATCTGTTCTTTGAGCAGCAGCATGGACGCCGCATCTGCGGGGTCGGGTGCCGCCTCGTCCTCGATAAAATCGGAAAGATGTGTGTCCTCCTCCTCGCCGATCGGCGTCTCAAGGGACACGGGTTCCTGCGAGATCTTCATGATCTCACGCACGCGCGCCACACTCAGTCCCATACGGTGCGCGATCTCCTCCGGCGTCGGGTCGCGGCCGAGCTCCTGCAGGAGCTGACGCGAGACGCGGATATACTTATTGATCGTCTCGACCATGTGCACGGGGATGCGGATCGTGCGCGCCTGGTCGGCGATGGCACGCGTGATCGCCTGCCGGATCCACCACGTCGCATAGGTGCTGAATTTATAGCCCTTGCTGTAGTCGAACTTCTCGACCGC
Organism: Centipeda felix; assembly: GCF_900186465.1. Lineage (GTDB taxonomy): Bacteria > Bacillota > Negativicutes > Selenomonadales > Selenomonadaceae > Centipeda > Centipeda felix. Next base: position 111,357 of record NZ_LT891947.1, on the reverse strand, counting down.
CTTCAGGAGCCCGAGATTCCCCTCTTGGATGAGATCGAGGAACATCATGCCGCGCCCAACGTACCGCTTCGCGATACTGACGACGAGGCGCAGATTCGCCTCCTCCAGACGGTGGCGTGCCGTCTCATCGCCCGCCTCCATGCGGCGTGCGAGATCGACCTCCTCCTCTGCGGTCAGCAGGGGAACGCGCCCGATTTCCTTGAGGTACATGCGGACGGGGTCGTCGAGCGCAACACCCTCGGGTACGGAGAGGTCGATATCGACATCGGCGTCCGTCTCGTCCTTATCCTCCAAATCATCGGCGAAATCCGCTGCGTCATCCTCTGCACCGACATCGGCATCGTCGATGATCTCGATGCCCTCATCCATGCAGCGCTGATACAGCGCATCCATTGCGTCGGGGGTCACGCTGTCCTGCGCGAGCGCGTCCATCAGCTCACTGCAGGTGAGTGTCCCGCCGTTTGCTCTGCCTTTCTTCAGCAGATCCATGATCTCTACAGGCGTAGCCGTCTGCTCCGTTTCTTTTCGTAATGCCGCGATCTGCACGCTGCCCCCTCCTTTCAGTTCGTATTTTTTCTAAATAGTTACTATTACTTATTATATCGTTCACCGCAGGTCGTTGTTAAAGGAATCTGCATATTTATTCCTGTGTGCCGATGTGGGCAAGCTCATCCTGAATGCGCTTCACTGCGTTTAATTCGTCAACGTAGCCCGCTTTTCCTTCCTGCATCATCGTTTCTGCACGATGTGTATGCTGTGCGAGGGCAGCGGTCAAATGCGCCCGCCGAAATACCGCGAGCGCACCCGCGCGTGCCTCCGACGTGGGCGGCTCCTCGACCAGCGCACGCGTGATCTCCGCGCTCTCCTCCGCCGGCTGCGCCGCGATAAAATCCGCATCAATCACGCCCCCCGCCGCGATCTGCGCGGCAACGGCGCAAAAAATCGTGCCGAAGAATTCATCGGGAAACGCATCGAGCGGCACGGCCGCCGTGATCTGCGCGAGGAAATCGGGATCCTGCCGCACGGCCGCGATGAGCTGTCGCCCTGCGCGCTGCAGGGCACGATCCGCACGTCGTACGGGCGTGCCCGCAGTGGGTGCGGCAGGTTCCTCTGCCGCACCACCGCGCCGCAGCCAGCGGCGCAGAGCGTCGGCAACGACCCCCTCGTCGAGAAAGAGCTCTGCCGCCGTGCGGCGCACGTATGCAGCGCGCTCCACAGGATCCAGCTCCGCGAGGACGGGCAGCATCGCGCGCAGCGCCGTACGCTGTCCCTCGATGCCGTCCGCCATCTGCGCGCGGATATGGCGCAGGTGGAAGGCGGGCGCGGGCACGGCCGTCTCGACGAGGGCGCGGAACGCATCCGCGCCGTGCGTGCGCACGTACTCATCGGGATCCTTGCCGTCGGGCAGGAGGAGGATTTTCACAAAACATGGTGCGCTGGGCGTGTGGCTCGGGCAGGGTGGCCCACATCCTGTCTGTTATACACTTCTATATGTGTACCTGTGCGTCGCGCTTGCGTGCGGGGCGCTCGATGCCGAGCTGCTCCGCCTGCCGCAGGATCGCCTCAAACGGGGTGATGTGCTCGATGAGCGAGAGAAATTTGAACGCATCGCCGCCCGCATGGCAGCCGAAGCAGTAAAAAAAGCCTTCCGACGGCACAACGGAAAACGATGCGGTCTTTTCGCTGTGGAACGGGCAGCAGCCCCAGTAGCGGTTGCCCTTGCGCTTCAGAGATACATAGCTCTGCACGACGGCGAGGATGTCCGTTCCTGCGCGCACCTGCTGCACGAACGCCTCCATCCTCGGGTCACGCATAGGTGGTTTCTCCTTCTTTATTGTAAATTGTGGTAGGGCTGACGGTCGAGGTGATGCACCTGAGCGAACCCTAGTGAAGCAAGTGAGTAAAGCGGGCGACTCGCCCCTGGCGTACTTCTTTCGTTCAAGCGAAGCGCGTTTAAGAAGTGCGCCGGTATTTAGGCGAACGAGAACGCGATCACTTGCGCAACTAAGCGTTCGCGAAGAGCATCACCACATCCAACACTCATATCGGTTTGATGGTCATCTGATCGACGGGCGGGATGTAGATCTCGCGGAACAGCGCGACGGCGTAGCTGTCCGTCAGCCCTGCCACGTAGTCCACGACGCACTGCTCGCGCCCCCACCGCTCCGCCCGCGCGATAAACTCGCGCGGCAGCGTGTCAAAGTACACGGTGAAGTGATCCATCAGCGCACGCAGGACATAGCCCGCCTGTGCGCGCTCGTGCGCGAGCGTCTTGGAATGATAGATGTGCTCGAACATAAAGCTGCGGAACGCATCCATCACATGCTGCACCTCCGGAGAGAGCGCCGCGTCGCCGCGTGCCTCCGAGGTGACGATCATATCCGACACCATGCTTGTGATCATCGCCGACGTATCCGTACCGAACGCGTCGCGCACCTCTGCCGGCAGATCATCCGCCGTGAGGAGCCCCGCACGCAGGCTGTCGTCATAGTCGTGGCAGAGGTAGGCGATGCGGTCGGCGATGCGGACAATGCGTCCCTCAAACGTCGACGGCATCCCCTTTCCCGTGTGGTTCAGGATGCCGTCGCGCACCGCGCCCGTAAGGTTCAGCCCGTGCCCGCCGCGCTCTAGGATCTCCACCATGCGCAGGCTCTGCTCGTTGTGGGCAAAATGCCCGAGGATCTCCTCCATCACCGCCTCGCCCGCATGTCCGAACGGCGTATGTCCGACATCGTGCCCGAGGGCGATCGCCTCCGTCAGATCCTCGTTGAGCCGCAGACTCCGCGCGATCGTGCGCGAGATCTGCGCCACCTCAAGGCTGTGCGTCATGCGCGTGCGGTAGTGGTCGCCCGCCACGATGTAGACCTGCGTCTTGTGCTTTAGCCGGCGAAAGGACTTGGAATGCAGAATGCGGTCACGGTCGCGTTGGAACTTTGTGCGAAAGGGGCACTCCGCCATCGGATGACTGCGCGATGCATCCACGCTGCGCGCCGCCAGCGGCGACAGCAGAGCCGCCTCCTGCTCCTCCAAACGCTCACGTACCGTCATGGCTGCACCTCCTATTTGACGACCATGACGGGGATCTTCGACTCCTCCACCACCTTCTGGCTGACGCTGCCAATAAATACGCCCTTGAGGAGGCCGAGACCACGGCTGCCCATGATGATGATATCCGCCTTCTCCTCATCGGCCAGCTCCAGAATGCACTTGGCGACGTGCCCGCTCTTGACGTGCTTGCGCGCCGTCAGGCTCTCGGGCAGCTTCTCCCAGATACGGTCAAAGACGATATGGCTCGGGATATCCTTGTTGATGTTGCTCGCGACGTAGACAAAATCCAGCTCCGCACCGCATTTTTCCGCGATCGAGAGCGCCTCGTCCACAGCCTTGCAGCCGTTGACCGAACCATCCACAGGGACGAGAATTTTCTTGATGTCACTCATCATAATCCCTCCTAATTTGCTGCATATTGTTAGTTACGTTATCTGTATATTTCGATGATAAAACGGCAAATCCTTTTTCTGTGAAAAAAAAGTATTACAGCAGCCCCTCCTCGGCAAAGCTGAAGAAACCGTCCCGCGCGACGACGACATGATCCGTCACAGGGATGCCGAGCAGTTTCCCCGCCTCGTACAGACTGCGTGTGAGGCGGTGATCCTCCGCGCTCGGCGTGGGGTCGCCGCTCGGGTGGTTGTGTGCGACGATCACATGCGCCGCGCCGCAGCGGATCGCGGGCTCGAATACCTCGCGCGGGTGCACCAGCGCATTCGTGAGCGTCCCCGTCGACACATCGGCGAGCATCAGCAGCTCGTTCTTTGCCGAGAGCGGCAGGACGAAGAAGTGCTCGCGTCGCTCCGCATGGCAGCGCGCCGAAAGGAGCGTCATCACATCCGCCGCCTCGTTCAGGTGCGGCATCCCGTGCGTCCCCGCGTAGGCGCGTCGGCCGAGCTCTAAGGCGGCGAGTACCGTCGCCGCCTTTGCCCCGCCGATGCCCGGGATGCGTGCAAACTCGGCGGCTGGCATGCGCAGGATCGCCGCGAGCCCCTCCTCCCGAAACTGCGCGACGATGCCGCGTGCGAGATCGAGGACATGCTCTCCCGTCCGCCCCGTCCGCAGGAGAACGGCCAGCAGCTCCGCGTCGCTGAGCACCGCCGCCCCATGCGCCAGAAGCCGCTCGCGCGGCAGCTCCCCGTGCGGGAGGTCAGAGAGAGGCATCGTCCGCTGCCTCCATGACGACGCCCGCCGTGCGCGCGAGTGCCGCCACGGCGTAGAGAGGCAGCCCGACGACATTCGAGAACGAGCCGTGGATCTCCTCGATGTAGACGGCCGCGCGCCCCTGAATCGCATACGCTCCCGCCTTGCCCATCGGTTCGCCCGTCGCCACGTATGCGGCGATCTCCGCCGGCGACATCGGCGCAAAACGCACCGTCGTCTCCGTCGCGTCCGTGACCACGCGTCCATCCACGACCCACGCGATCCCCGTCAGTACCGTGTGCTGACGCCCCTCCAGCAGGGAGAGGATGTGGCGCGCCTCCTCGGCGTCGCGCGGCTTGCCGAACGACTTGCCGCCGAGGACAATCGCCGTATCCGCCCCGAGGACGGCGTGGTCGGGGTACTCCGCCGCCACCTTGCGCGCCTTCATCAGCGCATTGTAGATCACATCGTCGCGCGGGTGCTCCCCGTCCTTGCGCTCCGCGACAGCGGGCGTAATCGAGACGAACTGCGCCCCGATCTGGCGCAGGAGCGCGCGGCGGCGCGGTGATGCTGATGCAAGAATAAACATAGCTCCCTCCTGCCTGATGATACTCCCTGCTCTCCATGCAGAGCACAGAAAGCAAATATTTCTCGGTCAAAAAGAGAGACACCGAAACTGTGTCGGTGTCTCCCACAATTTTCCTGTATTTATTTGATTCGCGCAAACGCTCTATTTTCCTGCAAAGAATAATTTTCTTTTATAGGAATCGCTGATAAAATGAGGTCTGCCATATTGACGTAGATTTTTTGTCCGATTGAGGCAGCAAACCGGACGCATAGCAAAGACTATGTGGAGGATTTGCTAACGAAAAGCGGGCGAAAAAGATGCGTTAAGATGGTAGTGCCGAATTTATCAGTGCTTCCTATATTTCAGAGCAGATAGCGCACGTAGACGTAGACCGTCGAGAGGACGATCGTGAGCAGCATGAGCGGGAAGCCGATCTTGAAGTAGCGGACGAAGCTGATGTGCACGCCGCGCTCCGCCGCCATCCCCGCCACGATGAGGTTCGCCGAGGCGCCGACGAGCGTTCCGTTGCCGCCGAGGCACGCGCCGAGCGCGAGTGACCACCAGAGCGGCTCAAGGTTCGCGATGCCCATCGCGCCCATGTTCTGAATGAGCGGAATCATCGTCGCGACGAACGGGATGTTGTCCAGAACGGATGAGATGATCGCACTCATCCAGAGGATGAGGAGCGATGTCGCCGTCAGGTCGCCGCCCGTCGCATTGACCGCCGTCTCCGCGAGCTGGGCGATGATGCCGACCTCGATCAGACCGCCGACCGCGATAAAGAGTCCGATGAAGAAGAAGATCGTCGGCCACTCGACCGCGTGCATCGCCTTTTCCACGAGGTGCTCGCTGCCGCCCGCGAGGAGGAGCAGCAGGAAGCCGCCCGAGAGAGCGATGAGCGAGGACCCAATATGCGTAAAGGAGTGTGTGAAAAATCCGAGGATCGTCAGTCCCAGCACGAACAGTGCACGCTTCAGCAGGGCGTGATCCGTGATCGCCGCCTTCTCGTCCATCTGCATCAGCTCTGCCTGCAGCTCCGGCGTCGTCACGAGCTGCTTGCGGTAGATCGTCGCCATGATAAAGAGCACAACCACCATACAGACAATGGCGATCGGTGCGAGATGTTCGATGAACATGACGAAGGTCAGTTCCTTGACCGCACTGCCGATCATAATGTTCGGCGGGTCGCCGATGAGGGTCGCCGTTCCGCCGATGTTCGAGGCGATGATCTGCGTCAGCAGATACGGCATCGGATCGAGTTTCAGAATCTTTGTGATGCTGAACGTCACCGGCACCATGAGCAGCACCGTCGTCACATTGTCGAGGAAGGCGGAGAATACCGCCGTGATCACGCAGAGGTAGACGAGGATGCGGCGCGGTTCCGCCTGTGCAGATTTCGCCGCCTTGATGGCGACGTAGTCAAAGAGCCCCGTCTCCTTCGTCACGCCGACGAGCACCATCATCCCGACGAGCAGCCCGAGCGTCTCAAAGTCCACATGGTGCAGCGCGACCTCCTGTGAGAGGATGCCGAGCAGCATCATGAGCACTGCGCCGATCATCGCGGCAACCGTACGGTGGATCTTCTCCGACACGATCACCATATACATCACGACAAAAATGATTGCGGCCAAGGTTTCCATAGATGCGCCTCCTTTGTCTTGAGAATCGCTGATCCGTTCCGTACCTCATTTGATCAGCGATTCCCTGGGGGTGTTCTACTGACGTGCGGCACAGCCGCCGCACGCACGACTTTGTTCATCTTATCACAAGCCTGTGATCAGTGACAAGTTTTTTTCCGCGTACAATTTTTATGTCACGCTTGCACGTGTTTTGTAATGTTTTTCACAAAACAGTGTGCGCTGCGCGTGTGCCTCGGGCAAGGGAGCCCACATCTCATTCCGTCGTGCGCTGCAAACAGCCCCCATTGGTCGCGATCACGTTCCTATACCAGTGGAACGATTTCTTGCGGTACCGCGCGAGCGTTCCCGTCCCGTCGTCATTTCGGTCGACGTAGATGAAGCCGTAACGCTTGCTCATCTGCGCGGTCGACGCGCTCACGAGGTCGATGCAGCCCCACGTCGTATAGCCCATGACGGGCACGCCGTCGGCGATGGCCTCCTCCACCTGCACGAGATGATCGTTCAGATAATCGATGCGATAGTCGTCCTCCACCGTCATGCCGCCCGCGCCGTCCGCGACGAGCACGTCCTTTGCGCCCAGCCCGTTCTCCACGATGAAGAGCGGCTTCTGCCAGCGGTCATAGAAGCGGTTGAGCACGAGCCGCAGCCCTTGCGGGTCGATCTGCCAGCCCCATTCGCTTGCCCGCAGATACGGGTTTTTCTTCCCGCCGAGGATGTTGCCGCCGCCCGCCGTACCGCCTGCGCCCTCACAGATACTGACGTAGTAGCTGAACGAAACGAAGTCCACCGTGTGCTCCCGCAGGAGGCGCAGCTCCTCCTCCGTCGCCCTGATCTCGATGCCGTTCTCACGAAAGTACCGTTTCATATAGCCGGGGTACACACCGCGTACGTGCATGTCGCCGAAGAAGTCGTTAAAATGCTCCGCCTGCATGACGGCGATCATGTCGTCGGGTGCGGGGGTCAGCGGATAGGTCGGCATCGCGAGGATCATGCAGCCGATCTTGGCGTCCGGGATGATCTCATGCCCGATCTTGACCGCGCGTGCCGAGGCAACGAACTCATGATGACACGCCTGATAGAGATCCGACAGCGACAGCTCCGCCTTCGGCGTCATGATGCCGCCCGAGAGCAGCGGCTCGTGCAGCACGGAGTTGATTTCGTTGAACGTCAGCCAGTATTTTACTTTATCCCGATAGCGCGTAAAGATCGTGCGCACATAGCGTTCGTAGAAGCCGATGAGGTCGTGGCTCATCCAGCCATTGTATGTTTTCGCGAGGTGGAGCGGCGTCTCGTAGTGCGAGATCGTGACGAGCGGCTCGATGCCATGTCGCAGACACTCGTCAAAGAGATCATCGTAGAACTGCAGCCCCGCCTCGTTCGGCTCCGCGTCGTCCCCGTTCGGATAGATGCGGCTCCACGCAATCGACGTGCGGAACACCTTGAACCCCATCTCGGCAAAGAGGGCGATATCCTCCCGATACTGATGGTAAAAGTCGATCGCCGTGAGCTTTAGATTGTCCGCGGTCGGCTCTGCCGTCGGTGCCCCCATGATGCCATGCGGCATGATGTCCTGTATGTCGAGCCCCTTGCCGTCCGCATGGTACGCGCCCTCACACTGATTCGCGGCGACCGCCCCGCCCCAGAGGAAATCCTTCGGAAATGCCATACTGTGCTCCTTTCCCATATCACAGGAAAATACTTCCCTCACCGTGCTTCTTTATCCATGCATCGCCCGAATCGACGCATACAAAAAAGATGCGGCGTGTGCCGCATCAAATCATCAGTGTTTCCTCAGTCATCGAGATCGCGCATCTCTTACGCGATCTCGATGCCGTTGTCCTGCGCGAGCTTCTTGATGATCGGCTCGGGCAGCTCCGCCGCCTTGGCGACGACCGCCGTATCAATCCCCGCACGCAGGCAGTTCATCGCCACGCGGATGACGCCCTGCTTGCGCCCGCGGAACTCGCCCTCGGCAAATCCCTCCGCCTTGCCGGCCTCCACGCCATGCTTCCACGCGGTCTCGAGATCGGCCGCGAGCGTCGCGCGCAGCTCCTCCGTCCGCCGACCCAGCGTCGTGCGGATCAGCTCATCAGCATTTGGCTCTCCCATCGCACACTCCACCCTTTCCTCTCTATACGTGTCTCTCTATTATATCGGCTTCTATGCCTTTGGTCAACAGAAAAAGCCCCCGCATCCAATGATGCAGAGGCTTTCAGGTATACTACGGTCGTGCATTACTTTTTCCGATAGATGATCGGGCTGCGCCAGAGATACTCAAACGGTGCGCTGAGGCAGTGGACGAGACGCGAGAACGGGAAGAGTATCGCGACCGACATCCACGCGAGCATGTGCAGGCGGAACATGAGCGGCACGTTCTCCATATAGGAGATGTCGGGGCTGAGCGCAAGGACGGAGCGGAACCATGGCGCGATGGTCTCGCGGTAGTCAAACCCGCCCTCCAAGGCGTTGAGACCTGTTGCCGCACAGCCCGTGAAGATGGCAAGGAAGAGGAAGAAATAGAGGAAACGATCCATCGACGACGTGTTCACCGCCATGCGGTCGGTGCCGAAACGGCGGCCGAGCAGGAGGATGAAGCCGAGGAAGAAGAGAATCCCCGCGGGCGTACCGCCGCCGAGCGCGATCATGTGATAAAGGTGCTCGTTGATGCCCACCGCCTCCGTCGCCGCCTTCGGGATGAGCACGCCGATGATGTGTCCGCCGAGTGCCATGACGAGGCCGAGGTGGAACATGGGGCCTGCGAGCGGGAGGTTCCCCTTCGTGAGGAACTGGCTGGACTTCGTCGTCCAGTTCCGCTCAAAGACGGTGTAGCGCACGATCGTCCCCACGATGAGGAACGTGAACGCAATGTAGGGGAGCGCGCCCCAGACAAACTGTTTCATGATGCCGTCCTCCCTTCCAGATGCGCCGCCCCTGTGAGGACGACATCGAGCAGAAACGCGTAGGGCAGCTTCGCCTCGATCAGACGGTCACGCAGGAGCTCCAGCTTCGGGCGCACCGCGCCGAGGATGTGTGCGGCACGCTCCTCGGGTACGGCTGCTGCGAGCTCAAGGATCGCGGGCAGGTAGTCGGGCAGCTCATGGTCGAGGTCATAGCCCGCATCGAGGAAGAGCTGCTTGTACGCGAGCATCTCCTCGGACTGCTTGCCGAAATCGGTGCGGTTGTGCGTCGTGAGGTAGAGGTTCGTGTTCTGGGAGAAGTCGAAGGCACGCACGTATGCGTCCTCATACTCCGTCGGGTCGCTTTCCTCCACGTAGTCAAAGAACTCCTCAAGCACCTCGCGCGACTGCGGGCGCTCGACGGTATGCGCCTCGGCGGCGCACTCCTTCACATCCCCCCACCATTCCTTGGAGGGATACTCAAAGAGATAGGAGGTGAGGAGCAGCTCCTTTTGAATGCTGTTTGTCTCCATCATCAGCACCCCCCGGGACAGGCATAGCCTGCCGTCCCCTGCAGCTCGCGCAGTTTATCCTGCGATACGTCCTGCACGCCTGCGGGGATGTTGAACCGATCGCGGCGCTTTGCGATGCCGAGCAGACGGTACATCGCCTCGTAGGTCTCCGCATCGTGCGTGAGTCCCGCGGGCAGCGGCTCGCCCGTCTGCTTCGTGCGCATGTAGGTGCGCAGCTCGAGCAGTACGCCGAGGACGCGCTCGATCGCCGCCGTGTCGCCCGCCGTGAGGAGCTGGGCGAGATAGGCGACGGGGATGCGCATCTCTGCTGCGCCGGGGAAGAATACCTTCTCCTCGGCGCGCCGTGCGATCGGACTGAGGGGCGGGACGTACCAGATGTTCGGCAGCGTGCGGTACTCCGGATGGAGCGGGAACGCGAGCTGCCACTCGGCGATCAGCTTATACGAGGGCGAGTTCTGTGCCGCGCGGATCCAGCGGTCCGGGATGCCTGCCTCGTGCGCCGCCTTCACCGTTGCGGGATCGTTCGGATCGCAGAGCGCATCGAGGTACGCCTTGTAGATGTCCTTCGGATCGGGGGTCGATGCCGCCGCCTTCACCTTGTCCGCATCGTAGAGCAGCACGCCGAGATAGCGCATGCGTCCGACGCAGCCGTCGCTGCAGACGGTCGGCAGCCCGTTCTCCAGGCGCGGGAAGCAGAATACGCACTTCTCCGCCTTGTTCGTCTCCCAGTTGTAGTAGATCTTCTTGTACGGGCACGCGGGGACGCAGTGACGCCAGCCGCGGCAGCCGTCCTGCGAGATCAGCACCACGCCGTCCTCGTCGCGCTTGTAGATCGCGCCCGAGGGGCACGCCGCGACGCAGGCAGGGTTGAGGCAGTGGTTGCAGAGACGCGGCAGATGCTTCATGAAGATGTCGTGGAACTCAAGCGTGATCTCCTGTCCGATCTTGCCGAGGTTGTAGTCCTTGCGTGCGGACTGTCCGTCGGCGAGGTCGTCCTCCCAGTTCGGGCCCCATTTGATCTCCATGCGCTTCTGCGTGATGAGCGAGCGCGGACGCGCCACGGGCTGGTGGTTGCGCCGCTTCGTGTGGATCAGCGTCTCATAGTCGTATGTCCACGGCTCATAGTAGTCGTCCATCTCGGGCTGCTGCGGATGGTAAAAGAGCTTCGCGAGGCGCGAGATCTTGCCGCCGGTCTTGAGGCTCAGCTCGCCGTCCTTCAGCTCCCAGCCGCCCTTCCATTTTTCCTGATTCTCCCACTGCTTCGGATAGCCGATGCCGGGTTTTGTCTCGACGTTGTTGAAATACATATACTCCGCGCCGCGCCGGTTCGTCCAGACGTTCTTGCACAGGATGGAGCACGTATGACAGCCAATGCACTTGTCGAGATTCATGACCATCGCGATCTGTGCTTTAATCTTCAAGCCAATCTACCTCCTCCATGCGCCGCACGACGACATACGAGTCGCGCTGGTTGCCCGTCGGGCCGTAGTAGTTAAATCCATAGCTGAGCTGCCCGTAGCCGCCGATGAGGTGGGTGGGCTTCATGTGAATGTGCGTCGGGGTGTTGTGCGTTCCCGCGCGCGTCCCGGAGAGCTTCGAGCCCGGCACGTTGATGTGGCGGTCCTGCGCGTGGTGCATAAAGACTGCGCCCTGCGGAATGCGCGGCGAGACGACGACGCGCGAGGCGACAACGCCGTTGCGGTTGTAGAGCTCGATCCAGTCGTTGTCCTTCACGCCGATCTCCGCCGCGTCCTTCTCGCTCATCCAGACGCTCTGGCCGCCGCGGAACATCGTGAGCATCTGCTGCGCATCGAAGTACATGCTGTGCGTACTCCACTTGTTGTGCGGCGTGAGATACTTCAGCGTGATCTCCTTCTGCGGACCGTTCAGCGACTTGTTCATCGGGCGGAAATCGAGGATCGGGCGGTAGACCGCCTGTGCCTCGCCGAACTCGCGCATGACCTCATGATCCATGTAGAAATGCTGGCGTCCCGTCAGCGTGCGGAACGGAATCAGCTCCTCCACATTGTTCGTAAAGGGCGTGTAGCGGCGGTTCTGATTGCTGCCCGTAAAGGTCGGCGCCGTGATCGTCTCACGCGGCTGCGCAATGACCTGATCGTAGGTAAAGCGCTCCTCCTCGCGATCCTTCGCGAGCTTCGTGAGGTTCGAAAGTCCCGTGCGCTTTTCGACCGCCGCCCATGCACGGACGGCCGTCCTGCCGCAGGTCGTCGGCGACATGCCGAGCACCGCGTCGATCGCCTGCCGTGCCTCGTAGATCGAGGGGCAGCCGTAGGACACATAGTCCTTGTTGTCGATGATGCCGTTGCGCCGGCGGATTTCCTCGTAGTCCTCTGCCGAGTCCCACGTATTGCCGTGGCTCGCCGTCTTGCCGCCCGCATTCGGCCCGAGTGCAATCCACTTCTCATAGAGTTTCGTGTAGTCGATCGTATTCGCGGCGATGTTCGGCATCGTCTTGCCGGGGATCGGCTCACACTCTCCCTTTTTCCAGTCGCGCACGACGCCGTCGGGCTGTGCCAGCTCTGCCTCGCTGTCGTGCCCGAGCGGGGTCGCGGCGATGTTCGTGTACGGGGTGAGTCCCGCATCCTTCGCGACAGCGGAGACCGCCTGTGCGAGCGTGCGGTAGATATCCCAGTCCGTCCGCGACTCCCAGAGCGGATCGACCGCCGGCTGGAACGGATGGACGAAGGGATGCATATCCGTCGAGGAGATGTCGGTCTTCTCGTACCACGTCGCCGTCGGCAGGACGACGTCGGAGTAGAGCGCGTTGCCCGCCATGCGGAAATCGAGCGCAACGAGCAGGTCGAGCTTGCCGTCGAGCGCGCCGCCCGGCTTTTCGAGCTCCTCCTTCTCACGCCACTTGACCTCCTGCGGACGGACGGCGGCATCCTCCTCCTGGAAGATGCTGTTCTCCGTGCCGAGGAGATACTTGAGGAAGTAGTCGTTGCCCTTCGCGGACGAGCCGAGGAGGTTGCAGCGCCAGACGAAGAGGTTGCGCGGGAAGTTCTGGGGTGCATCGGGGTCCGCCCACGCAAAGTCGAGGCTGCCGTCCTTCAGGCTCTTCACGACATACTGCTTGATGCCATCCGTGCCCTCGTAGCCCGCCGACTTCGCGTCTGCGGCGATCTGGTTCGAGCCGCGGTTGAACGTCGGATAGGCGGGGGCCCAGCCGAGACGTGCCGCGAGCAGGGCGTAGTCCGCCGGATGCGTATAGCGCGCCGTCTCGTTTGCCGCCGCGAGCGCGTCCGTCTGGATCTCGTCGCTGCGCCACTGGTCGGTCGCAAAATAGTAGAACGACGTGGAGTTCAGCATCTTCGGCGGAGCCTGCCAGTCGGAGCCCGACATAATGCGCGCCCAGCCCTCGTTCGGGCGGAGCTTCTCCTGCCCGACGTAGTGCGCCCAGCCGCCGCCGTTGCGTCCCTCGCAGCCCGTGAAGAGCAGGAGGTTGATGATCGTGCGGTAGACGATGTCGGCGTGGAACCAGTGGTTGATGCCGCCGCCCATGATGATCATCGTGCGCCCGTTCGTCTTGATCGCATTGTCCGCGATCTCGCGCGCCGTCTTGATGACGAGGTCGGGTGCGATGCCCGTGTACTTCTCCTGCCATGCGGGCGTATAGGGCGTATCGTCCTCGTAGGAGCCCGCACTCTCGCCGCCGATGCCGCGGTCAATCGCATAGTTCGCGAGCGTCAGATCGTAGACCGTCGTGACGAGCACCTCGCCGTCTGCGGTCTTGACGCTGCGCACGGGGAGTGCACGCGTCAGCGTGCGCTTTTCGCGGTCGTTGCCAAAGTACGGCAGCTCGACCTCCACCGTCCCCGTCTTATCATCCCAGACGGAGAGACGCGGGCAGATCTCCGCGCCCGTGTCGCGGTTCTCCTCGCGGATGTTCCATTTCTCCTGATCGCTCCAGCGCTCGGCGAGTGTGCCGTTCGGGATGACGATCTCGCCCGTCACATCGTCCACCACATAGTAGCGGAACTCCGCGTGCTTCTCGTCGCGTCCCATGTCGCGCGAGGAGAGCATGCGCCCCGGGATATACGTGCCGTCCGCGCGCTTTTCGATGCGCACGAGGAACGGGAAGTCCGTATATTTCCGCGTGTACTCGACGAAGAACGGGACGGTCTTGTCAACATAGTATTCCTTCAGGATGACGTGTCCCATCGCCATCGCGAGGGCAGAGTCACTGCCGACCTTCAGCGAAATCCACGTATCCGCGAACATCGACGACTCGGCGTAGTCGGGCGCGATGGAGACGACCTTCGTCCCCTTGTAGCGCACCTCCGCCATAAAATGTGCGTCCGGCGTACGCGTCAGCGGCACATTCGAGCCCCATGTGATGAGGTAGCCCGCGTTGTACCAGTCGCTTGACTCGGGCACGTCCGTCTGCTCGCCCCAGATCTGCGGGCTCGCAGGCGGGAGGTCGGCGTACCAGTCGTAGAACGAGAGGCCGACACCACCCATCAGCTGCATGAAACGGATGCCCGCCGCATAGCTCAGCATCGACATCGCCGGGATAACGGAGAAGCCGAAGATACGGTCGGAGCCGTAGGTATACGCCGTATAGAGCACGGAGGCGGCGATCAGCTCGCTGACCTCCTCCCAGTTGGAGCGCACAAAGCCGCCCATGCCGCGTGCCTCTTTGTACTTTTTCTGCTTCACGGGATCCGAGGCGATGCTCTTCCACGCCTCGTATGCATTCGCGTGCGACGCACGCGCCTCACGCCAGAGAGCCGCGAGCTCCCCGCGCAGGTACGGGAACTTCACGCGGTGCGGACTGTAGAGATACCAGGAGAACGTCGACCCACGCGGACAGCCGCGCGGCTCGAAGTCCGGCATATCGGGCGCCGTCTCCGGGTAGTCCGTCGCCTGATTCTCCCACGCTACGATCCCGTTCTTGACGTGGACGTTCCAGCTGCACGAGCCCGTGCAGTTGACGCCATGCGTCGTGCGTACGGTCTTGTCAAATGACCAGCGATCACGGTACATGTTCTCCCATGTACGTCCGCCCTCGCGCGTCTCCTGATGACCATCCGCAGAAGTCGACGTAGGAATCAGATACTTGAATTTTTGAAAGATACTGCTCACGCCTTCACCCCTCCGCTGTTCTGTTTAGGAATCGCTGATAAAACAGGCCCTAAGATGGCGGTTCTGAATTCATCAGTGCTTCCTTTACACAGAAAAAACACATTACATAGGTTCTTTTATGTTACTATAATCCTTGTCTCTAGAATGTGAGTTATATCACAGTTTTAGGCAAATTCTACAATCGAATAATATTCTCAATTCATATATGATGAATCTTGCGTGAGATTCTCATTATTGCTTCATGGCCATGCTAATTGCGTGAACATTTTGCTCATAAAAAAGGAGCACCGCACGAAGCCCTCAGCCTCATGCGGTACTCCCGTGAGTAGAAAAATACATAGATCAATTCGACACTGTTATCTAATCAAGGTTACACCCCAAGCGTCCCTGCCAAGCGTTTTACCTCTTCCTGTGACAGTTCTGTTGCCTCAGCGATCTGAGAGGGCGTGAGCTTCCCCAGCGCGAGCAATGCCGTCGCCGTCCGACGTGCCGACTCGATACGACCTTCGGCACGCCCCTCTTCCAACTTCTTTTCCCCAAATTTTTCCATCAGTTCACACATGGCATTGACCCCCTCTGCTTCTGCCTGAAGGAAGCACTGATAAATTCAGCACCGCCATCTTAGCGCATCTTTTTTGCCCGCTTTTTGTCGGCAAATCCTCCACATAGCCTCCGCTATGCGTCCGGTTTGCCTCCTCAATCGGACGAAAAATCTACGCCAATCTGACGGACTTCATTTTATCAGCGATTCCTTAATAATCTGCTCGTTTCGCAAGTTCCGCATAATTCATCTGCTCCGGACGCTCACAGAAAAAGTCCTGCATCAGCCGCCCGAGCGGTGTGTCGTCTCGGTTCGCTCCGTTGACATAGAGGATATGCGCCCCATCATCGAATGGACGCTGCGTTTCTTGGACAATCCGCTCGACGTGATACAGAGGGCATCCTGCTTGATAGATGTCATTTTCTGTGATGAAGATCACCCACGTCTCCGGGAGTGCCGCGAACTCCGCTCCTTTTGCCAGCTCGCGCGAGTCCATCATGCTGCTGTTGTATCTCGCCCGGCGCGCAGCTGCGCCTTCGTTTGCCCGCTGGACTTCGCAGTCGTAGAGTTTCCCCTCGCTGTCCTCTGCCAGCACATCAAAACGCACCCCGCGCCCGTAGAGATTGTCCGCACTCTGCTGTGTAACAACGCGCCGAACAACGAGATCATCTCGATCAAAGAAGATGCGCAGCAGGAGCTGCATCCCTTCGGTATAGTTATCAAAACAGACATTAAAGAATGTATCGTCGATCAGGCGGAGTTTTTGAATCAGCATATTGTACTCCGCAGGGATGTCCTTCTTGATGATGCTCACTGATCCACTTCCTCCTCTTACTCTACTATCATAGTATGCATTGGGGCGAATATTGTCAAGGCGGGAATATCAAGGCGCTCCTCGTTCAACGACAAAAAGAGCACCGCACGAAGCCATTCGCCTCATGCGGTACTCCCGTGAATCGTTTGACTAATGGAATCGCTGATAAAGCAGTCCCTCAGTTTAGCATAGATTTTCGCCGACGTGCGGGAAAAAAGATGCGTCAAGACGATTGTGCTGAATTTATCAGTGCTTCCCTAATGTATTGCCGAACGCTTTGCGGCTTCCCTGCGTTCAAAAATCTTGTCCAGTACCGCCGCTTCCTGTTCACGCCATGGGCGATTTGGATCATCCACATGCATTTGCTTAAGATCCTTAATCACTTCATCGCGCAGAAGATCAAACAGTGTACTCGACTGCACATCTCCCGCTGTTCGCGGCAACTGCCGATGCAGAAATGGATGAAAGGGAGAGAAGCCGAACATATCGGAGATAAGATTGTTCACTTGATAGCGTTCCTCTCGTGAAAGCCCCTTCATCGCGTCGACGAACGCACGCTTTTCCTCGAATGATGCATCCCGCGGCGGGTAGTAGAAAAGCGAACCGTCAGGATTCTTCTGACAGACAACAAGGCGTCCGCCGATACGCGGCTTCGCCATTGTGGAATAATCACGCAGATCATCGTTATAGAGAGCCGCAATGAGTGCCTCATCATCCGGTTCCGGATAATGCTCCGGATCAACAGACCACTTGCAAATATTCTCCACTGAGTTCCGCTTCGCGTCGGAATCGGATGTCGACAACGCCTCGCCGAGCATCGCGGCAAAAACTTCTCCATCAACTGGCTTTTTCGACGGTTTGGCGGCGGATGAGTGGACGCGCGCCGCATCATCTGTTCCATGTACACTCAAATATGCCATATCAAGCCTTCCTTTCTTTTCTTCTAAGGAATCGCTGATAAAATGAAGTCTGCCAGATTGGCGTAGATTTTTCGTCCGAACAAGGAGGCAAACCGGACGCATAGCAAGGGCTATGTGGAGGATTTGCCGACACAGTGCGGGCAAAAAAGATGCGTCAAGATGGTAGTGCTGAATTTATCAGTGCTTCCTTAACAATATTATCGTAAAAATCGCCCCTCCCTTAATCCAAAATCAATTTTTTGATGATATTCATCATCCGCCATGACGCATTGACAACAAATGTCCTTCTTATTGTATGAATCCTTCAACTATACTATAATATAAGGAAACACTGATAAAATGAGGTCTGCCAGATTGGCGTAGATTTTTTCGTCCGAACGAGGTGGAAAACCGGACGCAGAGTGGTGCTCTGTGGAGGATTTTCCGCCGAAGTGCGGGCAAAAAAGATGCGTCAAGATGGTTGTACCGAATTTATCAGTGCTTCCTTAAGATAAGTTATTGTGTCTTTTCGATACGAAAGGCAGGGTTATGCAGGTACAGGTGAATGTAAAGCACATCGGCAAGCGCAGGGATGCCATCGAGACGCGCCCGTATGAGATTGGCGCGGTGCACGATATCGGCGAACTGATCGATGCGTTTGTGACGGCGGAGGTCACGCGGTTCAACGCGCGTGCGGAGACGGGCGAGACGGCGCTCCGCTATCTGACGAGCGCGGAGATCGCGGATGCGAGCACGGTCGGCAAGGTCGGCTTTGGCGTGGACTATCGCGGGCAGGTGCAGAGTGCGGCGGCGGCGATCGAGAATGCGCGGCAGTCGTTCGAGGACGGCATCTACCGGATTTTCGTGAACGGGGAGGAGCTCGGCGAGACGTGCGATACGCCCGTCACGCTGAAGGAGAACGATGAGATCACCTTTGTGCGTCTGACGATGCTCGCGGGACGTATGTGGTGAGGGAGGATGTTATGCACTCATCTGATGCGATGCTGCACGCTCCACGCGAACACCTCGTTGCGCAAGTGATCGTGCGCTTATCTGCCTAAATACCTGTGGACTTCTTAAACGCGCTTCGCTTGAACGAAAGAAGTCCACAGGGGGCAGAACACGCACTTTTCTCACTTGCTTCACTAAGGTTCGCTTTGGAGCGCTGCATCATGCTGGCGTATAGTAACTGGAGGAATACGATGATCAACTGGTATCTGGGCGATGAGGACATGGCCGCGCTTTTGGCGGAGCTGAAAGAGGCGATGCCCGCGCTGAATGAGCAGAGCCAAAAACTGCTGAATTTTCTCTTTTTCCGCACGGACAAAAAGGGCGAGCCCGACTATGACTGGGATGTCGTTGTGGCGAATTTCCGCCGCAACAAGAAGGACGTGGTCTGTACGGTGGACGATGATGTCCTGCCGCCCGCGCTCTACCCCGCCTTTGACCTCATGATGGGCGAGGCGCTGCGGAAAGATCTCGTCGCTATCGCACACAATCTCGCCGACTATCCCTACACAACCCGCTATACGCGCCGTCTCATCCGCTCGCGTGACTATCATCAGCACGTCGGGCGCATCTGGGCGCTGGTAGAGCGGCTGATTCGCCAGCGTTTCTCCGGACTGACCGTGCCGCAGATTCTGCGCGGCGCCTACGATGTGGAAAAGTACGGCAGCAGCTTCCTCGTGCCCGAGCAGATCGCCGTGTGGATTGACCGCGGCGATGAGGAAGTCCTCTCCATCATCCGCGAGATGCTGCTCAGCGAGAACAACACGAAAATCCTCACCTACGATGTGTTCCGCGCCATCTTCAAGGCGCGCAATACGGAGCTCGCAGAACTCGTCGGCAAGCTCCTCCTCGCGGGGAAACTGCAGGAGGGTCTGCGGCAGGCGATCTGCGAGACGATGGACTGCGGGCGGCAGGAGCACTTCGTCTACATCATGGGGCTGATCGAGGCGCATAATCTCATCCGTTTCTCGTCCGTGCGCCGCGCCATCGCGACGACCATCGGCATCGGCACGGACAGCGAGCGTGTGGACAAGAAACTCCTCGCGCTCATCATGCGCGTGCTGCGCGATCCCGCGGAGGGAGATGCCTTCGTCTACAGCGCGGACAATGTCGAGGCGATGGTCGGGCTGTGGAGCAAGGGGCTGCACGACGTAAAGGATCTCATCGCCGCCATGGAGGAGATCATTGGGGAGGGGCGTCCGCACTCCGTCCTCCTCGTCTCGTACTTCCTGCACGCCCTGCAGGACGGCGCGGCCGAGCGAAATGTCGCCAAGCGCGTGCTCCTTGGCATCACGGACGCGGAACTCAGTGCGGCGGACATGCAGAAAATCGCCTGCTATCTGTCCTATGTGACGGGCGATTTCTACATCCTGCGGGAGCTCGACGACTTCGTCAAGAAGTTCGACGCACAGGCGTATTTCGCGAACGCAGAGGAGGCCACGCGTTTCTTCGACCTCTGCGAACGCGCCCATGCGCGCATGAAGCGCAAGGAGGAGGAATACCGTCCGTGCATTTTCCCGTGGTACGGGGTGACGCTGACGAAGGAAGCACTGTCCAATGCGATGGTGCTCGCTGCCCTCTGTGCCGGCACTGCGCTGACGGATCGCGTCGCGCCCATCCTCTCCGCCTGCTACACGGGACAGCGGGCTGCACCGCTCCTGCTCAAAGCGCCGCTGAGCCCCGTGCAGGAGCAGGCACTCATCGATCTCCTGCGCCTCGCTCCCGAGACAGCGGCGCGGATCATCCGTGAGAACCCAACGGCGTCGGTGCCCGATACGGAGGTTACCGACACGCTCCGCACGGCACCTGAGACAGCAAAGGGTCTCATGGGCGGGGACTTCGTCACGCGCCACGAGGGCGACATCGCCGCCCTGCTGCGCCTCAAGACGGCGAATGTACGCCGCACGGTGCTCGATCTCCTCTACGGGCAGACCGATGCGCAGCTCCGTGCGACGATGGCAGGCCTCCTCACGCAGCGCGACGTGAACAAGCGGCTCGGCGCGCTCGACCTGCTCCTGCGCTGCAAGGCGGACGAGCGCATCCCGCAGGAGGAGCTGCTCGCCCTCGCACAGACGATCAAGAAGCCGACGTCGGACGAGCAGGTGCTGATCGACGAGCTCGCACGCACGGACGCGGCGGCAGAGGCGGAGGACGCGCTGTTCGATGCGGCATACGTGCCCGACTTCACCATTGACCTCCATGACACAGCGGATGCGGCGGTCGCGGCGGGCTTTGATGCGGCGACGAACATCGTACACGTCGTCAATACCGTCACGCTCGAGGATATTTTCCCGTGCACGGACGAGGAACTGCTCACGATCGTCGAAAAACTCGACGCGCTCTACACGGAACACGAGGACTATGAGTACAAGAGCCGCTGGAACGGCAGGGAGGAGACGACGCTGGCCTCGGGCTTTTACGAGCGCGCGGATACCGAACACACGAAGAGGGCACCCAACAATATCAAAGACTACCCGCTCCCGGAGGTCTGGGAGGAGTTCTATCGAAAGGAGATCAAAGACTTCCGCGTGCTCTATCAGCTCGCCATCGCCGTTCTCATGGCAAAGGCGGAGGATGCCCTCTTTACGGAGGGGCTGACGCGCATCACGGGGCGGGACTGGACGGCGTTCCCCGCCGCCCTTGCCGCGCAGAAGCTGAGTTACTTCGGCGAGGGGTACGTCGGACGGCAGACGGGGAAAAACGTCATCCGCGTGCTCTATGAAACGCACGCCGAGGAGAACCGCCCATTCGTCTTTGCCGCGGGGCTGCTGCTGATGCGCCGCGCCTATGAATGCTATGATGAAAAGCTCTACCTCGTGGAGCGAAAGGGGCGTTGGAGTTCGAGCACGTATCGGATCACGCACGACAATGCACTGATGCAGGCCGCCCTGCACGGGGCGCGGCTCTACGCGGACGATGCGGAGTTCGCACAGTCCTACGCCCTGCGCCTGCGGCTCGCGGAGCGGATCGAGGATGTCCTTCTGCGCGCGGGAGGGGAACCCGAGGGCGGCCTGACGGGCATCATCGAGCATGCAAAGGCACACCTCCTCGGCATGGAGAAGAAGGACGCGTTCTACAAGATGCTCCTCGGCGTGCAGGCGGAGGATATGGATAAGGACGCACGCCGCAATCAGAAAAAGGTCGAACAGAACCGCATACGCGTGCTCGAGCGCTATCGGAGCGGTGCGCTCCCCGACCGCAATGACCCCGAATGCCGCGGCGCACAGACGGAGGATGTGCTTTCCTTTGTCAAGGAGGAGGGACAGCGCGTCGTCGACAGCATCGTCACGGCAGAGCTGCGGCGCGGCGATACACCCGCGCTCCACTCCGCCGCCGTGGACAGTATCCTACGCGTCGAGGGCATCCAGCTCTTCGTGCGCATCCTGCAGGCGCTCGGTGCGCTGAAGCTCGACCGCCGCAGCTGGTACGCGGGCTCGGACGAGGCAAAGGCATCGACGCTGAGCCACCTGCTGAAGGTCAGCCACCCGCACGCGGGCGAGACGGCCGCCGACCTGAAGGCGGCGCTGAAGGACGCCGGCATCGCCCAGCAGCGCCTCGTCGAGGCGGCGATGTACGCGCCGCAGTGGATCCCGCTCATCGAGGCATACCTCGGCTGGCGCAGTATGGCGAGCGGCTGCTACTACTTCCAAGCGCACATGAGCGACATCCCAAAGGAACGCGCGAGCATGATCGCGAAATACACGCCCATCCCGATCGAGGATCTGAAGGAGGGCGCGTTCGACATCGACTGGTTCAAAGCGGCGTACAAGGAGCTCGGCAAGGCGCATTTTGAGAGTCTCTACGACGCGGCAAAGTACATCTCGAACGGCGCAAAGCACGCGCGAGCACGCAAATTTGCCGATGCCGTACGCGGTGCGCTGAAACTCGCCGATGTGGAGAAGGAAATCACGGCGAAGCGCAACAAAGATCTCGTCATGTGCTGCGGCCTGATCCCGCTGAAACGCGCACGGGATAAGGATATGCTCGCACGCTATGTGTTCCTCCAAAATTTCCTCAAGGAAAGCAAGCAGTTCGGGGCGCAGCGCCGTGCGAGTGAGGAGAAGGCGGTGGAGATCGCCCTCTCGAACCTCGCGCGCGCCTGCGGATTTGACGATGTGACGCGCCTCGTGTGGACGGCGGAGACGGAGCTCATCAAGGCGCACGCCGATCATTTCACCCCGAAGGAGGTCGAGGATGTCGCGCTCTCCCTCTCCGTCGCAGAGGACGGCGCAGTGTCGCTCATCTGCACGAAGGGCGGGAAGCCGCTGAAGGCCGTCCCCGCGAAGCTGAAGAAGAACGCCTACGTGCTCGAGCTGAAGGACGCAGAGAAGAATCTAAAGGAGCAGTACCGCCGCGCAAAGAAGATGCTCGAGGAGATGATGGAGGACGGCACGCCGCTCCTCGCCCGCGAGATTGCAAACGTCATGGAGCACAACCCCGTCATTGCACCGCTGCTGAAACCGCTCGTGTTTCAGACGGGCGCAGCTCTCGGCTTCTATGCGGACGGTGCGCTCGTCGCTGCGGACGGCACGCGCACGGAGCTCGCGGAGGACGCAGAGGTAAAGATCGCCCACGCGCTCGATCTCTATGAGAGCGGCACATGGGCGGACTACCAGAAATATCTTTTTGAAAAGGAGATCCGTCAGCCGTTCAAGCAGGTATTCCGCGAGCTCTACATCAAGACGGCGGACGAGCACGGCAAGGAGTCGAGCCACCGCTATGCGGGGCATCAGGTGCAGCCCGCAAAGACCGTTGCTCTGCTCAAGACGCGCCGCTGGGTCATCGACGGCAGTGAGGGGCTGCAGCGCATCTACTACAAGGCGAACATTATCGCACGCATCTACGCACTCGCCGACTGGTACTCGCCCGCCGACATCGAGGCGCCGACACTGGAGTGGGTGGAGTTCTTCGACCGTAAAACCTTCAAGCGGCTGCCGATCGACGATGTCCCTGATCTCATCTTCAGCGAGGTCATGCGTGACGTCGATCTTGTCGTCTCCGTCGCACACGTCGGCGGCGTCGATCCCGAGGCGAGCCACTCGACCATCGAGATGCGCCGCGCCATCGTCCAGTTTAACCTGCCGCTGTTCAAACTGGACAACGTGCGGCTCGAGGGTGCGCACGCGCACATCCACGGCAAGCTCGGCGACTACACCGTCCACCTCGGCAGCGGCATCATCCAGCAGAAGGCGGGCGCGATGATCAACGTTCTGCCCGTCCACAGCCAGCATCGCGGGCGTCTCTTCCTCCCGTTCCTCGACGAGGATCCGAAGACGGCGGAGATCCTGTCGAAGATCATCCTCTTTGCCGAGGACGGCAAGATCAAGGATCCGTTCATCCTCGACCAGATCCGCGTGAGGAAGTAAGGAAGAAGCACAGCACAAAAACAGCGGCAGGAACAATCATGTTCCTGCCGCTGTTTTTTGCTTTCAGTTCTGCTGTGCAAACGCAGCGCGGTACGTCTGTCCCGCCGCCGTGTTCGCCTGCTGTGCCTTTGTACTCAGTTCAACCACATACGCATCACCGAATACCTCACGCGACGCCTCCTTGCGGATGTCCTCCTCCAGCGAGTGAAGCGAGCGCGCCAAGGACTCGATGTCTACTGCGTACGCATCTTCCCCCATACGTGCCAGCAGGCGGATCTGCTCACGCTGAGCAAAGTGCTGCGAACGGATATCGCCGACGTTAATCCCATCCTGTGCAAGCGTTGGTGTCGCCGTCCGCATAATCAGCGGAACGGGGATCTGCCGTGCAGGATCGTCGAGTACGGATGCAAGTGATAGTACAGACATCACGATCACCTCATTTCCTTATGAGTTGTTTGGACAGTTCCTTTGTCCTACGTACATTATAAAATCTTTCCCGTTTCTTGCCTACAGACCTTTTTCCCAATTTGTCACTGTTTATGACACATTTCAATGAAAGTTTTATGAAAAATTTTCTTCTACGCTATTGAAATTCATTCTCTTATATGCTATACTTACATCACAGTTTTGAGGAACGCCTGAGGGATTTCCTGTTAGCCTTCCTCAGGAGCCGTTCTTCACCGTACGGCTTCTCCCATACTCTCCTACAAATACACAGCAAAAAGACCGCACAGTTGCTCACTGCGCGGTCTTTTTGTCTGTGCTTCCCTCTGTTTTGCGCTCACTTCCCGCCGTCTGCGTGCGGCAGATGGCAGTCACGCCCCTTGATGTGGTCAAAGAGCCAGCGCGCAAGGAAATCGAGGATGTTCAGGAGATACTCCTGCTGATTCTCGTCCACCTTGGCGAGGTCAATCTCTCCGACCTTTTTCATAAAACGCAGGTGCAGCGCGCGATGGCTGAAACGGTGCGGGTCGCCGACGCGCTCGGCATACGCCTCCTCGCTCGCAAAATGCGTGCCGGCATAGGCGGCAAGCTCATCGAGGATCGCGACGATCTTATCGTACTTATCCTCCGACGCATCCTCCATCACGAGCTCGTAGCACTCGTTCGTCAGATCGAACAGCTTTGCGTGTTGCTGGTCGACCGATGCAATCCCCGTCAGATAGTCATCCGTAAACTCATACTTCATGGCGCATTTTCCCTCTTTCGTCTGCTTTGAGCGGCTACTCCTTTGGTATGAGAAATATGCTAATTACTTTGCTGCGGCGTCCTCTTCCTTTGGGATACGGCAGTCCATCACCTTGATGTGTCCATAGAGCCAGCGCGCGAGGAAGTCGAGGATGCCGAGCAGATACTCCTGCTGGTTCTCATCCACACTGTCCAGATCGACCTCGCTCAGTTTCTGGATGAAGCGCAGATGCTGATACCGCTCGCTGAAGCGCCGCTCGTACTGCACGCGCTCCATGTACTCCTCCTCATGGGCGAAATGCGTCGCCGCATAGTCGCGCAGCTCGTCGATGAGCTCCACGATGCGGTCGTAGTGGTCAGTGCCCGCATCATCCATCACGAGCTCATAGCACTCGTTCGCGAGATCAAAGAGCTTTCCGTGCTCTTTGTCGATCATATCGATTCCAGTCAAATATTCTTTCGTCAGTTCGTACTTCTTCATCGTCTGCATTTCCTTCCTTTTCTATTAGTCCCAGCCCTGAAGAGCCCAGTATCGCTCCGCCGCATCGACGAGAGCGAAGAATCCGTTCTCATCCGCCGCCGTCCGTATGCGCACGAGTTTCCATCGCCCGTCCGCCATGCGTGCCAGCTCCAGCGTAAAGGCCGCCGCCGGCAGAAGCCGTCCGTAGGTGCTGTCGCTGCCATGCAGTACAGCATCCGCATAGGCGCGGTCGCCGTCCGTGCGCACCGCTCCCACAGTCACGCTGTAGGCAGCGGAAAAGGCACGCATCTCGTCGGACGCCCACCGCGCCGTGCCGTCTGTGCGCGAGATCGGTACACGCGAGGAGTCAAAGTAGTAGTCCAGCGCGGCACGCACAAAGGCAATGTCCGCCGCGCGCCGCTCCGCCATATACTGCTCCATGAAGGCGGCATCGTGGCGAAAGAACCAATCGCTCGGATGGCGCGTGTGCAGGGCGTCGATGTTCTCCGTGAGCAGTGCCGCCGCATCCTCAGAGAGCCACGCAAGGACGGCATCCGTATCGACGTATTGATCGAAGGTCACGCGGTCCTCCGCCGCAACAGCATGGGCGATATGTGCAAGTGCTGCCTCGGGCGTATGTTTCTTCCAGTATCCGAAGCCCATATATGCACAGAACATGAGCAACACGACCAGTACAGCGGCACTGCTGCGGCGCAGGTGTCGCATGACAGAGGCTCCTTTCATCATTTTTATATTGTATCTCATACGCCATAGGGAAGCAAGCGGCACAGTGTGTGCGCCCTATCCCTACTCTCCCGTCTCTTTGTAAATCCGAAGGCGGCGTTCCGCCGCGCCCACCGCATCAGCGAAATTCCTGCGCAGGTAGGCGTCCACCGTCTGCCCGATGTGATTTTTCCCCATATAGTCGGGGTGCAGTCCATCCGTCGTGTACGCTGCCTCGAGCTCGCCATTCGCGTCCGCAAGCGTGGAGGAGACATCGATGCTGAACTCCTGCTGACGCACCCAGTCGTTGATGTAGTCACGGTGATCCATCCAGTCCGAGGGCGGCGTCATGATCGTCATGCGCTTCGTCATCCACACGGGGCGGATCGGCGTCACCGTCAGAAAGATCGGCGTGATGCCGTGCGCGCGGCATTTCTCCCCAAGGGCGGCGAGGTTGCGCACGGTCTGTGCACCGTAGACGCCGGAGCGGTAGTCGTTCACGCCGCCCATGATGATGAGGACGCGCGGCGCGAACGGCAGCACATCGCGGTCAAACCGCGCGAGCATATCCGCTGTCGTGTCGCCGCTGTGCCCGAGGTTTTTGACGGGCACGGTGCAGTACGTCTCCCAGTCATAGAGCGTGTAGGAGGGCGGCAGTGTGATCGCCCCGCCGCCATGCGTGATGCTGTCCCCGATCGCGGCGATCGGTGTATGCAAGATGACATCGAATGTGCCGCCCGCCGACCAGTCGGAGATCGGCGTCCCCGCCGTCGTCACGCCGCGAACGCGGTAGACATAGTGTCCCGGCACAGTGAACGCCGCATCGTCATAGACATCCTGCTCGCCCGCCTGCAGGGTATGCAGGAAAACATCACGCCCATCGGCCGCGCGGCGGTAGACCTCGACCTCATGATGGGTCTGCCCGCTGAGCGGGATCCACGAGTAGACGGGGTAGAGCGGCGCGTATGCCATCTTGTCATACTCCGCCGTGAGGACGGGCGCAGGCGGGTCGGCGAGCGCCTTGCACACCGGCTGCGGCGCCGACGCCGCAGCAATCGGCGTGCCGTCGTAGCCAAGCGGCTGCACTGTCCAGTAGAGGTCGTCCTGCGGCAGAAGCCCTGTAAAGGGGATGTGTACGCCCGTCGTATAGACACGGCTGAGCTTCTGCTGCTCGACCATACGCCCCTCCGCCGTGCGCACGAGGATGCGCACCTCATAGCGTACCGCACCATTGTAGGGCTCCCAGCGCAGGAGCACGGAGGAGGGCAGTGCTGCCGCAGGCGGTGTACGTACGCCGCTCCGCTCCGCACCACGCTCCACAGATTTCCCTGCGGCGGATGCCTGTGTCATACTCACAATAAGAAAAACGGCAAGGAGTACCCCCAGCCCATGCCGAAAAAATCGCAGCTGCATTTAGTCCTCTTCCACCAATCTGATATGCTCTTCCCCAATCGCCGCTCTGACCTCTGCGAGTGTCGGTGCGAGAAGGATTCGCGCTTCCTCCGTGGTCTTCGCCGCTGCCGTCACGCGGACGAGGCAGCCGTCCTCCTTCGCGTACGTCGCCACCGTCGGGTTTTCCCCATCGACGAGTGCGCCGAGCCGATCGGCAACCTGTGCCTCACCGACGGGAAAGCCTTGCTCCGCCATGGAGTAGAGCTTGATGTTCATGGAGACGAACGCCTTGTCGCTCTTTCCCGCGAGAAAGAGACGGCATGCATCCGCAAACATCGGCTTCATCTCTTTCGGCGGGCCGGGGAGCATGATGCACACGCGGCCGTCCTTCTCAATGATGACGCCGGGTGCCGTGCCGTGGTCGTTCTGCAGTACCACTGCACCTGAGGGAACCGTCGCCTGCTTGCGCATACTCTCCGAGAGGGGGACGCCGCGCTTTGCCGCGCGCTCCTCCAGACGGCGCAGCGCCTCCTCGTCCTCAACGGGCGTGCAGCCAAAGTAGGAGATCAGCATCTCCTTTGTCAGATCGTCCTTCGTCGGGCCAAGACCGCCCGTGGTGATGACGCAGTCCCCGCGCGTATACGCCACATCGAGTGCGGCGCGCAGGCGCTCGGGATTGTCCCCGACCACCGTCTGATAGTAGGCATCCAGCCCCATGTGCGCGAGTTTCTGCGCGATGTGCTGTGCGTTCGTGTTCACGATATTTCCCATGAGCAGCTCCGTGCCCACACTGATGATTTCTACGACCATGTACTTTCTCCTTTGACGGTTTTCCCACTGATAATCAGTGTTTCTATTCATTCTACTACAAAAATCCCGCCTAGAAAAGGTAATTCGCCCTTTTTTGTCGAAATTACTAAGGAATCGCATTTCTGCGCGAATACGATGAAAATAATTGGATTGACGGAAGGAATACCCATGACCCCCACGAAACTATTCGCTGCCCTTCTCACGGCCGCCCTCCTCGCCCCTGCCCTCGCCCCCGCGGCGGAGGCGGGCATCGGCGGAGGCATCGGCATCAGCATACCGACCTCGCACACGCCCGCGGTGCACGCGGCATCGAACACCTACGCGGGGGTGCGCATCGGCGATCTCTCCGAAGATCTGACCGTGAACGAAAAGAGCGGTCGTCTCCTGCTGAAGCTGACCGTGCGCAACGAGGGCACGGAGGCGTATACCGTCGCGCATCCGACGGGGCAGAACTATGACTTTGCCCTGCTCGATCATCGCTGCGTCGCGGCGCTGCGCCTGCTGCGCGAGAATCAGAGGTTTACGAAGGGGCTCTTTACGTGGGTGGGGTTCAAGAAAAAGGAGATCCCCTTTCAGGTGCAGCCGCGTGCGGCGGGCAAGACGACGTGGAGCTATCTCGCGCTGCTCTCGCTCGCCGTCGAGGGGATCACGTCCTTTACGACCGCGCCGCTGCGCCTGACGACGGTGCTCGGGCTCATCGTCTCCGCGCTCGCGCTCTGCTACATGGTCGTCGTGCTCGTCGATGCGCTCGTCTACGGCGACCCCGTGGCGGGCTATCCGACGCTCATGACTGTCCTGCTCTTTCTCGGCGGCGTGCAGCTGCTCTCGCTCGGCATCATCGGCGAGTACCTCGGGCGTGTCTTTACAGAGAGCAAGCGTCGTCCGTGCTATCTGATCGATGAGCTGGACGGGGAGAAATTTGACAATGCAAAGCTGGCAAGGAGGAGATACATTGACACAGGCGAATGACGGAGGGCACCGATACGGCGCGACGGCACTCACAGCCGCCGCCATTTTTGCCTTTATGCTCGCGCTCAATCACTGGATGCCCCTTCACCGCGACGACTACGACTATCTGATGGTCTGGAAGACGGGCGTGCCCATCGCATCGCTCTCCGATGTCCTCACCTCCGCCATGCAGCACTACCTCCTGCACGGCGGGCGCATGGTCACGGTGTTCTGTCTCGACCTCTTCCTCTGGCTCGGCAAGCCGCTCTTTGACGCGGCGAACGCGCTCATGTTCCTCGCGCTCTCCGTGCTCGTCATGATGCACGCACGCCGCTCTGCCGCACTCACCCGGACGCCGGGGCTGCTTGCATTGGCGGCACTCCTCCTCTGGCTCTCTCTGCCGCATTTTGGCGAGGTCGCCGTGTGGAAAAGCGGCTCGACGGTCTATCTCTGGTCGGCGGTGCCCGCCTTTCTCTTTCTCCTGCCGTACAATCTCACGCTGAAAATGCTGGGGGATAGACAGCGGGCGCGTCATGCGTGGGCGATCCTGCCGATGTTTCTCCTCGGCATACTCGCGGGCTGGTCGATCGAGAACCTCGCCGTGACCGTGACCCTCCTCGCGCTTGGCTGCACGCTCTATGCGCGGCGGCACGGCGCGTTCGCACCGTGGATGCTCACGGGTGCCGTCGGCGCACTCGCGGGGCTCATCGGGCTCGTCGCCGCGCCCGGCAACTACGTCCGCTACGACGCACAGGGCGCGGACAAGGGCATCCTCATCCACCTTGGCAATCAGATCGCGGGGCAGGGCGAGATGCTGCTCTACCTCCTGCCCGTCCTGCTGCTCATATACACGGCATATCGTCTCTGCCAGCGCCGTCTGTCTGGGCTGCCGGTAGAGCGAGATGGATCGCTCATCCTCTGCGCCAGAAAAAAACATGTCGCGGCGTTTGACAAAGGCGGCATCACCGCCGCCTCTGCAGTGCTCTGGAGCCTGCTTCTGCTGCTCACCGTCTCCTATTTTACGGGCGGATGGGTCGCGGCCGCCATCCGCGACACAGTCATCGCGGGGGTACTCACGCCGCTCGGGCAGACCAGACCAAAGACCATTTTCCTCTTCACGAATGTCATGAACGGCTTCGAGGAGATGGCGATCTACTGGCTCGTGATTCTGCTCTGCTACCATCGCATGAAAGCGCTGCTGGGACTGACGAAGGCCTCCATCCGCGACGCTGCGCAGCAGGTCTCTTGGTGCGAGGTGCTGCGCGCCTCTCCCGCCGCGCGTTACGCCGCATGCCTCATCGGGCTCGGCCTCTGCAACAATCTCGTCATGATCGCCGCGCCGACCTTCCCGGGACGTGCCACATTCAGTTCCGCCGCCATGTGCGTCGCGGCACTGCTCGCCCTGCTGAATGATCCATCGGTGCGCAGCGAATTCTCCCCCCGGGCAGGCCGCCTGCTGCGCACGGCGGCGTTCCTCCTCCTCGCCTATACGGGCGCGGCGGCGCTCCTCCTCACACACGAGATGGGGATAGAGGACGCGGCACGGATCGCACAGATCGAGGCCGCCCGCGCACGCGGCGAGACCGTCGTTCACTTCCCGCGCATCGAGAACACGCGCCGCGCCCTGCGCCACGTCTACTACGAGGACTGGGACAACGGCGTCACGAAGGACGGTGCGATGGAATACTTCGGGCTGACGGATATAGAGGTTCCCCCGCATAGGCCCCAATGACATTTCCTTCATCTTGTGGTAGAATGAGGGGCACGTATCGTATGACGGCACCATACGCCAGTGCCAACGCTCCGCTGCGTTTTCCTGCGCAGCATGGTGTTCGCATCGACGGCAGTGTCAAGCAACGCATCAACATTTGAAAGGAGCTGCATCAACTCTTGGACAGTCCTTTATCCGACGCTCTCTGTCTTTTCCTGCTCGTCGTCGCCCTCATGGCAAACGCCTACTTTGCCCAGATCGAGACTGCGCTCACAGCCTCCCATCGCGGGCGTCTTGAGCGTCTCGCCGAAAGCGGCGAAGCGGGTGCGGCCGAGGCGCTTGCCCTCCTAGAGCACGCCGACCGCCCCATCGCCATGGCGCAGGCGGGCGTCACCTGCATGAGTCTCTTTACGGGGCTCGGCATCGGGCTCTTTGCCCTGCCGATTTTCAGCAGGGTGCTCACGCGGCTCCTCCCGGGCATGGAGGTCTACGCCGCCGCTCTCGTCCTCAGCGTCCTCGTCATGACGACGCTCACCCTGCTCTTTGGCGACTTTCTGCCGAAACAGATCGCCCTCCAGAACCCCGAGGAGATGCTCCTGCGCAAACACCGCACCATCGCCCTCCTCACGCAGCTCACCGCGCTGCCGAGTGCTGCGCTCATCTCCATCTCGCGCGGCATCCTGCTCATCTTCGGCATCAACCCGGAGAACCGTGTCTCCGCCACGGAGGACGCGGTCAAGGATCTCATGGAGCAGGGCACGGAGGACGGTACATTTGAAAAGACCGAGCAGGACATGGTCGACCGCATCTTCCACATGAGCGATCAGACCGCCTCGGCGCTCATGACGCCGCGCACCCAGATCGCCTGGGTCGACCTCGCGGAGCCCCGCGCCGAACAGCTGCGCATCGTCCGCGCAGAGGCGCACGACGTATTCCCCGTCGCCTATGAGAACCTCGACGACTTCCGCGGCGTGGTCTACGCCAAGGAGCTGCTCGACGCGGCACTCGACGGGACGGAGATCGACATCACGGACTACATCCGCAAGCCGCTCTTCGTCCCGCGCACCATGGAGGGGCTGCGCGTCCTCGAAAAATTCCGCAGCGGTGCCATCCACGAGGCCGTCGTCCTCGACGAGTACGGCGGCGTCGTCGGCTTCATCACCATGGACGACATCATGGGCGAGATCATCGGCAGCGCGGATGAGGATGCGCCCACGGGCACGCGCACCGGGGCGGAGAAGGCGCAGACATGGATCTTTGACGGACTGTTCCCCATCGACGAGTTCAAGGAGGAATTCGGCATCGACGAACTCCCCGACGAGGATCACGACCACTTTCACACCCTCGGCGGCTTCGTCACCGCCCAGATCGGCCGCATCCCTACCGTCGGCGAAACCTGCACATGGGAGGACTACACCTTCGAGGTGCTGCAGATGGATCGCGCGCGCGTCGCCCAGATCCGCATGACGCGGGCAAACGCTGTGGAAACCGGCGACTGATCGAATACTGCTTCCTTCGCCTCCCCCGTCGCAACGGGGGAGGCGGCACGCGCCAGCGTGACGGAGGGGGCGCCCAATGGAAATGATAGGATATAGAGGGAGACACAAAATGAACGAACGCATCTATAACTTTAACCCCGGCCCCGCCGTCCTGCCCGAGGACGTCCTGAAAGAAGTCCAGAGCGAGATGCTCAACTTCCACGGCACAGGCATGTCCATCCTCGAGATCAGCCACCGTGCCCCCGCCTACGACGAAGTACACCAGCAGGCCAAGGCGGACATCAAAGAACTGATGGGGCTCGGCGACGACTACGACATCATCTTTACCGCCGGCGGCGCCAGCCAGACCTTTGCCCTCATCCCGCTGAACTTCGCCACCGAGTCTCACCCCGGCAGCTACGCCCTCTCCGGCTCCTTCTCCCAGAAGGCATACGAGGAGGCCGTCAAACTCGGCGTCGGCACCGTCGCCGCCTCCACCAAGGAGGAGAACTACGTCCGCGTCCCGCGTCAGGACGAGCTGAACATCGCGCCCGGCGCGGCCTACCTCCACATCTGCCTCAACAACACCATCTACGGCACGGAGTACCACTACACGCCGCAGACAAACGGCGTCCCCCTCTTTGCCGACATGTCGTCCGACATGCTCTCGCGCCCGTGGGACTTCTCCTCCTACGACTTCATCTATGCGGGCGTGCAGAAAAACCTCGGCCCCGCCGGCGTCGTACTGAACATCGCGAAAAAGGAGCTCCTCGCGAACACCCCCGCCGAGCTGCCGACCATGCTGCGCTACAGCACCTTCCAGAAGAACGACTCCCTCTACAACACCCCGCCCGTCTTTGCCATCTACATCGTCGGCAAAGTCGCCCGCTGGATCAAAGAGCGCGGCGGTCTCGCTGCCATGGGCGAGGCAAATGCAAAGAAAGCGGCGCTCCTCTACGATGCCATCGACAGCTCCGACGGATTCTACCGCGGGCATGCCGCGAAGGCCAGCCGCTCGCGCATGAACGTCACCTTCCGCCTGCCGACCGAGGAACTCGAAACGGCATTCGTTGCCGAGGCAAAGGAACACAACCTCGGCGGCATCAAGGGACACCGCAGCGTCGGCGGCATGCGCGCCTCCATCTA
Organism: Centipeda felix; assembly: GCF_900186465.1. Lineage (GTDB taxonomy): Bacteria > Bacillota > Negativicutes > Selenomonadales > Selenomonadaceae > Centipeda > Centipeda felix. The sequence goes on along the minus strand of NZ_LT891947.1, from coordinate 77,938 downwards.
CAACGCCATGCCTCTCGCAGGCGTCGAGGCGCTCGCCGCGTTCATGGCAGAGTTCCGCAAGAAACACTGATGCTCGTGGTCTGTGGAAAGAGGTGACATTTTTGGCAGGAAATCGCGCATACCGCAGCGACGGCACGCAGGAGATGGGCGTTCCCGCGCGGCGCGGGGAGAATGCGCCCGCAGCTGTGCGCCGCATGGATGCGCCGTCCATCAGCGTGCGGCAGGACGCCATTACACCGGAGTTCTTTATCGCACATTTCTACGAGTACCTCCCGCGCTACATCGCGGGCGGCGCACCGACGTCGGACACGCGCGACACGTATGAGCTCGCCATCCGCCTCTTTCTCCACTGGTGCATGGAACAGGGGCTGCATCCGCTAAACGACGTGCACGACTACCAGATTCGCGTCTACATGGAGGAGATGCGGACGCGCGGCTACAGTGCTGCCACCCTCATGATCAAGGGCGCGGCGATCCGCGCCTTTTACAAGGTCGCCCAGCGGCTCTCCTTCATCGCCGAGAACCCCTGCGCCGACCTCCAGCTGCGCAACCCACAGCACCTCGACGAGGACTATAAATACCTCACCGTCGATCAGATCAAGGAGATCTGCGAGGGCCTTGCCGCCGACAAGAACGAGCTGCGCCGTCTGCGCAACCTCCTCATCGTCTACCTCATGGGGGTCGAGGGTCTGCGCGTCGTCGAAGTCATGCGCCTCTCCGACGAGGACATCGACTGGCAGCGCGGGCGCATCGAGATCCGCGGTAAGGGACACGCGGGCATCATCTACCCCTGCGAGGAGACCTTCGGCATCCTGCGCGCATACATCGAAACGCGCGGCGCTGTCCCGCCCGAGAGCCGCCTCACGCCGACCATCATCTCCTGCGCGAACAACAACCCGAAGGGGCGCATCTCGCGCGTCGGCATCCGCTATGTCATCAACAAGGCACTCACCGAGGCGGGGCTCAAGCAGCCCGGCTATGCCTGCCACCTCTTCCGCCACAGCTGCGGCACGAACCTCTATCAGGAGACCAAGGATCTGCGCGTCGTACAGGAAACCCTGCGCCAGCGCAGCCCCAAGGTCACGGCGAAATACGCCCATGTCCACGACCGCATGGAGCGCCGCTACACACGCGGCATCACACCGGGGCTGAATGTGGAGAGCGTGCAGGGGACGCCGCCCGCGACAAGGGAAAAGGAATGATGCAGAGCAGGAAGGACAGCTCCTGAATCTGAGACAGGAGATATGGGACAAGCTCTTCCAATTTATATACGATAAACACCCAACGGATGTAAATGACTCCGTTGGGTGTTATGTTCTGTTTACCACATTAGTCGAACCAAGAACCGATAAAATGATGTATGCAACAACTCTGTTCTGATGCCTGTTTACCGGGACAGAAATATGCCGCAGGATAAATATGAACATCACCATCCAGAACCATCGGCTGTCCATCCAGCTTTACACGATAATAACGTCCAATAATCTTGGAAATAATTCGTGTATTTGGCATAAATGTTGCGTAGCCGCTAAAATGCTTTCCCTCATACCATCGTAAAAGCAGCTCGATCCAAGGGTGATGCGGGACTGCCCCCATTACACCCGACTGGATCCGTGCGCGGACATTGCCATAGGTCTCAAATCCGGTAAATGCGCGGTGCGATAAAAACGGGTCGAATGATTTCAGCATCTCGATGTCTGTATCGAGATAAATTCCGCCATGTTCATATAAGGCAGCGAGCCGTGCAACATCCGAAGTGAAGGCATATTTCTTCTTGTCGTACGCCTCCTGTGCAAAAGGATATTTTTCAATGGGGAAGTTATCCTCATTCCAGAGAACAAATTCATAATCCGGCAATACACGCTCCCATGTTGCCATACATTTTTTGATCAGCGAAGAGTACTCTCCGCACCCAAACCAGCAATAATGAATGACCTTAGGAATAGCAACGGGAGGACACTGTGACTGCCAATCCGTTAGCTTGATATTGCTGCAGTAACTGTACAGATCGATATAGAACTGTATCTTATCTCTGTAGTCTGTCAGGCGATATGCCATCTTATCTTTCAAGGTATCCAACATCATGTCTTCTCCCCCACATCTTTAAGCAACCGTCCCATCGACGTCTCTATTTCCTCATCCAATGCATCAAGAAATGCAAACCGCCGCCGATAGACCGCACGCTTGCGCGTCGGAACCTCCTCCATCGTCTTGCGTATCTCTGTCAGAGGAAGTTCCATAAAACGTGTATCCCCCATGATAACGCCTCCCGATTCACGCCAGAATTCACTGAAGTCCGTTTTAAGCTTACGGTCAATGCGGATGTGATTGTTGGCATAGTATCCTTTATTCGTCACGGCATAGATGTGCCTGAGCCCAAGGCTGCGCGCAACCCCTTGTGCAATGTAAAGTATAAGATTTTTTGTCCGATAGCTATGACATACCTTGGTTGCTGCTTTCACCATATCACGCGCATTCTCCATATTAGGTCCCTGCATTGCTCCAATCCACATGGCAGGACTGCCATCGTGAGCGGGAGCGATCCAAAAAATAATCTGATAGAACGATACTTCACCCATGCGGAGCATCACCGACAGAAGCCCCTCCTTGCGCTGCCCCGGCTCAAAGAAAAGAGATGCTGACAGGATCTTTCCACAGCACTCTATTCCTGACCAAAGAGAGAATGCTTCCTTTCGATAGAGGGAGAGCACGATCTCATCTCTCACATGTTCACGAAGAAATTCCATGTGTGACTCGATCAGTGCAACACGTGTATCAAAGGTGGAATGGCTGTAAAAAAAGGCGCGTGTCGGCTGTTCATAGACAAAGGGGTAAATCCCTGCCAACTCCGTCAGTAACGCATCTCGCTTAAGGAACGCATCGAGTTTCTGCATTTGCCCGCGATGCAGAATTGCACGTATACAGAAGATCACGGCACGTCTCGCTTCACGTGGATTTTTCATGTCATAGATCTGTTTTGCCAGCTGATAGAATGCGCGCACCGATCTCTCCTCCTAGTTCAGCAGATTTCGAATAAAATTTGCTCTGCTGTATGTCTCCGCCGCCGCTGCAAGCTGCTCCCGATAGCGCGCTCGTCGTGCAGAAAAGTGATTGATGAAATCCTCGATCTTCACGAGAAAGTCCTCATAGTGATTCATGTTCACAATGCTGCCGATGTCAAATGCTGCCATGACTTCGGGATTCAGCACATCAGTCGTTATGACAGGTTTTTGAAATCCGATTGCAGTGAAGTAGAGTGCACTCCAGTTATAACGATACCGCTCCGCCGTATAGGGGAGGAACATCGCATCTACGGAAGCAATCATTTCATACCACGCCGTGCCGACTAATTTTTCCGTCAGGATAGTGACCCGAGTGTCCTTCCGATAGCGTTCTACGAGTGACTGGACATCAGCACGATCTGCCTCCGTGGTCGGAGCCGCCTGCAAAATGAAATGCACAGGGCGTGTAAACTTTCCTTCTTCCGCTGCACGCAGGAAATACGTGAGGTTTTTTTCTCCCTTGCGATAGTGACCGAAAAATCCAATACGCAGCGTCTGATCTGGTTGCTCTGGACAGATCGTGGGTAGTGACATCACAGGCGGTGCGATAAGGTTCACATTGCCGGGACGATTTACCCCGAAGTCATCGCGCAGCGTTGTTACACAGAGATGAATATTCCGGTATATCTGACACGACTGTGCAGCCTTTTGGAATTTGGGCATCTCCTTAGGATTTACGCCAAGAAAGATAAAATAAACTGGCACAGGGCTGTCTCGTAGTATGCTTTTTTTTAGGGCACGCAGATAGCGATAGGTTGCCGTCGTAATCAACACAGCATCGAGCCGTTCCTGAATGATCGCCCTCGCCATTGCATCAAACCATTTGACACGACGATATTCCCGTAATAGGGAGAGCCATATTTTTTTGAGGCGCCCCGCACCATCGTAGCTAATAATGCGCCCTCCGTCTAAATCGTGCACGGGCACATGGAAGTTTCGCCCGAGATCTGTATCTCTTGGCAAAAAGAGCAGGGGCTCATGCCCCTCCTCCTTCAATGTCTCGATGATGATATGGTCAAATTCGAGTTCAAATCCGCCATCCGCCTTCACTGTTTCCAAGACAGCGACCCGCACACCATATCCTCCCCTTTCCCAAAACCCAGCCTGCTCTTGCAGATACGAGTTCTTCACAAAATACATAGTGCTATTTCCGACGCATCTCCATGTAATACAGCTTCACATACTTCGCCATGGTATAGAAGCTGTGGTACACCGCCATGATAAATCCAAGACGTCCATCGAGGAAACCGCACTGCAGGATATAGTAGCGAAAAAAGGCAAACGGCGGATCAAGGAGAATTTTCAGGAAGGACGCGTGCCGCCCCTCTCTATGCTGCCGTTCTGCCATGAGTGTTGTATATTGATTGAACTTCTGAAAATACTGTTCCCAGCTTTCGTATGTATGGTGCAGGAGGCTCCCTCCCATACGGCGTACGGGGAGTTCAGACTCCGCACGCTCGTGCACCAGCCCTGTCCAGTGCACTGCATCGCGCGGAAAAAATCGCCGAGGGTAGTCCGGTCGATGCCCGCCGCAACACATACGCTGTCCAAAGACGACGTTGATGCGTTTGATCTCGTACACAGCACGTACATCTGCCGACATAATGCGGCGAAGCTCCGCCTCTGTCCCCTCGTTCACGCGCTCATCCGCATCCACATAGAGTACCCAGTCCGCATCCGTCTGCGTCAGGGCAAAGTTCCGCTGACCCGCGAAATCTCCCGCGAGAGGGTGCGTGACAACACGTGCGCCGAGGCTCTGTGCCAGTTCTGCCGTACGGTCCGTGCTCATATCGTCGATCACAAGGATCTCATCAGCAAACGATGCACTCTGAATGCACGCCTCGATGTGATGTTCCTCGTTATGTGTAAGAATGATAACGGCAAGTCTCACCCGTCTCCCCTCCCCTATATTATGCCGGCGCATAGTGATCCAGACGCAGCCATTGCAGACAGAGCCCCATTAGTACCCAATACAGCTTCATCACTGCTGCATTCCCCATATTGTATTCCGTTAGTCCCTGCAGAATGAGTCCCAGAAGAATGGCAGGTATAAGCAGTGCCGCAATATGACGGGTTGCCATCCATGTGCGGAATCCATAGGATAGGAACGTATACCAGAAGAACAGCAGAGCGAGAAGACCAACTCCTCCACACTCTGCAAGCATATGCATTACATTGCTGTGGGCATGTGCCAGCCAAGGTTCCTTTGCCTCGGGGGAAACGTATTCCCTATGATATGATGTCTGAAACTCGGCAAACCCAACGCCAAACAACGGATGATCTACGAACATGTGATAGGCACTTGTCCAAAGAAGAAACCGCTCTGAGTTACTTTGATTATGTGTATCGCCGATGGAGACAAACCGTGACGAAAGTGACGGCGACATCATAAAGATTCCTGCAAACACGCTCAACGCAACGAGTGCACCGATAACAAACTGCTTCTTTTGACGGACGAAAACGACAGTGCAAAGACACATGGCAACGGGAACGGCAAGCCATGCTCCGCGCGTACCATTGTACAGCAGAGCCCCGCAGCCAAGGAGGAATGAGCCTGCTGCAAGGGTGCGCCAGCGTACATCAAGATGATCACCGAGCGAAAGAAGGAGCAGGGCAGGGAGCAGCATGGAGAGGATTCCTCCCACTGTCATATAGGAAGAAAATCCGACGGCCCGATAATCACCCTGCACGACACCTTGAAAGACAACAGCCACATCGTTGATGAAGAGTGAAATGCCGATACAGGCCGCAATCCAAATCAGCTGTTTTCGCTGTCGAATCATCAGTAGGACAGCAAATAGTCCGACCGCACGCGTTCCATACTGATGACTGAATATGCGCAAACTATGCAGGATATCGCTGGAAAAAAAAGAAGACAAAACGACTGCGCCCATCAGCAGCAAAAGTGCCAGACAAAGCTGCCCATCGGGCAGCGCATCTTGCCAGTCATCATGCTTCACCCACAAGCGGAAGAGAAGCAGCGCCGTGAGCAGGCTGAGAAAAATACTGGTAACCGTAGTCGAAACACTACTAAAAAGTCCAAACCCGCAGAGCAGATAGAATGCCCACGTATGGAGCCGTATAACAGGAGTTCCCTTGAGTTTCTGCAGCATATTACAGACCATCTTCGCTTTCTCTATATGTTACCGCCGCTACGATGCCAGCGCCTCCCGCACGCAGTCCGCGAGGCTCCCGCCCACATAGCGCACGCCGCGCACCCCCGCCTGCTTTGCTGCCGCGACGTCACGCGCCGCATCGCCGATCATCAGCGATGCGGCGGGGTCAATATCGTGCTCCGTGATCGCACGCAGGAGCATCCCGGGCGCAGGCTTGCGGCAGCCACATACCCGTGTATACGCCGGCACAGTCCCCGCGGGATGATGCGGACAGTAGTAGAATGCGTCGATGTGCGCGCCCTGCCGTGCAAGCTCCGCATTCATCCAGTCATGCAGGCGGCGAACAGAATCCTCACCGTAATAGCCGCGCGCGATACCGCTCTGGTTCGTGACAACAATGACAAGAAAGCCGTGTGCGTTCGCCCAGCGGATCGCCTCGACCGCCCCCTCCGTCCACGCGAATTCCGCAGGATCGTGGAGGTAGTGCACATCGACATTGAGCGTCCCGTCGCGGTCGAAGAAAATGGCCTTATTCGGCATAGGAGAAGTAGCCGCCCGCATTCAGGAAGTCGCAGTACTCCTTCACCGCCTGCTCCATGGGGGTGAAGCCGCCCGTGTAGCCCGCGGCGATCAGCGCTGCCGTATCCGCCTGTGTGTAGTTCTGATACTTGCCGCGCAGCACTTCGGGGAAATCACGGTAGACGATCTGCCCCTTGCCGAGTGCGGCGATCACGGCATGTGCCGCCTCGTTATATGTATGTGCCGTACCTGTGCCGCAGTTGTAAACGCCGCTCTCCCCGCCATTTTCAAAGAAATGCAGGTTGACGCGCACGACGTCGCCGACATAGACGAAGTCGCGCCGCTGCTCGCCGTCTGCGATACCGTCCGTCCCGCGGAAGAGACGCGCCTCGCCCACATCGAGAATCTGATGATAGAGCTGATAGAAGATCGACGCCATCTTGCCCTTGTGGTGCTCCTGGGGACCATAGACGTTGAAGTAGCGCAGGCCGACGATCGGGCTGCGTGCCTCGGGGATGACCTGCCGCACATAGCGGTCGAATGCGAGCTTCGAGAACGCATAGGGATTGAGTGCGTCCTCACACGCATCCCCCTCGGTGAAGCCATGTACCCCGCCGCCGTAGGTCGAGGCTGAGGAGGCGTAGAAGAACGGGATGCGCGCCCCCATCGCAAAGTGCAGGAGCGCCTTGGAGTAGGAGTAATTGACCTTCATCATATAGTTGACGTCATACTCCATCGTATCCGAGCATGCGCCCTCATGGAAGATCGCGTCGATGTCCGTCCCGTCGAAGTCACCCTCCTCGACGAGGTGGAGAAAGTCGTCCTTGTGCTGATAGTCGATGAAATGGAGGCCGCGCAGATTCTTGTAGTTCTCGCCGTCCTCCAGATCGTCGACGATGAGGATGTCGCGATAGCCGCGCGCATTCAGCGCATGGACGATGTTGCTGCCGATAAAGCCGGCACCGCCGGTAACGATAATCATAGATCTTCCCCTTCCTGCCGATCGAGCACGCGGAGCAGTTCCTCACGGCTCACGGCATACGTACCGAGTTTCGAGACGACGACGCTCGCCGCGAGGTTGGCGAGTGCCGCGCCGTCCTCGGGCTTCAGCCCGCCTGCGAGTGCGAGCCCGAAGACGGCGATCACCGTGTCGCCCGCACCCGAGACATCGAATACCTCCTGTGCGCGCGTCGGGATGTGGACGGCCGCCTGCCCGTGGATGAGCGAGATGCCCTTTGCCGAGCGCGTCAGGATGACGTTCTTCACGCCGAACTTGCGTATGGCATAGTGTGCCGCACGCTCCGCCGCGCCGTTCTCGTTGACGATCGGCTCCAGGAGGATCTCGTTGATCTCCTTCAGGTTCGGCGTCACGTAGTCCGCGCCCTTGTACTTCGCCCACTGCGGCCCCTTCGGGTCGACGATGACGGGAACGCCGTGATCGTGCGCCGCATGGATGATGTGCTGGCAGGCGTACTCCGTGCATGCGCCCTTGCCATAGTCCGAGATAATGACGCAGTCCATGCTCTCGTTCAGTTTCTGATCAATGTAGGCGAGGTACTGCTCTGCGTCTGCGCCGTCGATGGGCTTTACATCCTCGAAGTCCAGCCGCATCATCTGCTGATGCCCGCCAATGATGCGGATCTTCGTCGTCGTCGGACGCTCCGTATGGACGAGCCCCGCATAGTCAATGCCGCGCGATTTGAATTTATCCAGCAGACTGTCGCAGTGCGGATCCCTGCCGACATAGCCCGCGATGCTGACGTTCGTCCCAAGGAGCGCCAGGTTGTGCGCGACGTTTGCCGCCCCGCCGAGCGTCTCGCGCGTCCCCGTCACGTGGGTGATCGGCACCGGTGCCTCGGGTGAGATGCGCGTCACCTCTCCCGTATAATACTTGTCGAGCATGACATCGCCGACGACGAGGATGTTGCTGCGCGCGCTCTTTTCGGCAACGACGCTGCGGATTTTTTCCATATCCATGAAAATGCTCCTATCTGCTCTGCGGTAAACTCGAACGAACGACCCGCCCTGCCGCTCCGCGCGGTGCGAGGGCAAAATGCCCGTCTGCCATCTCCACCACCCGCGTCTCAAAATCCGTCGGTGCGGGCAGTTCGCACGCGGGACGCTCGCCCTCCTCGCACAGGATCTGATCGGCATACTGCAAAATGAGGTCAGGCGGCATCCGCTTCATGCACATCATGTGCTCCTCTCCTGCGAGCGGGCACTCGTGGATGCGGCACGGATGACACGAGACGGGCGCGCGGACGGAGATGCTCCGTGCATCGTAGGGGTAGAACCCGGGAATCGGCGATGCGCCGAACATGCAGATCACGGGGACGTGCATTGCGACGCCGACATGCATTGGCCCCGAGTCCGTCGTGATGAAAAGGATGCAGCGGGAGAGGATTCCCGCGAGCACGCCGAGGCTGACCTTCCCCGTAAAGATATGGAGGTGCGGATGCTCGCGTTCCTCCATGCGGGCACGGCATTCCTCCACCATCTCCATATCCATCGGGCCGCCCATGACGGCGATGTGATAGCCGCGTCGGAGATAGGTGTCAGCCACGACGGCGAAGTACGCATCAATCCATCGCTTGGTCGCCCAGCTCGCACCGATGTTGATGGCGATCACCTTGTCGATCGGGGCGAAGTGCTCCCTCCAGAGGCGCTCTGCCTCCTCTGCCGCGGCAGGCGGAATCCACATCTCGAGCCCCGCCGTCCCGTCCGCATCGAGCACGCCCGCCGCGCGCAGTGCCGCATAGTGCGAGTGCACCTCGTGCATCACCTGATTCTGACTCGGGCTGACATGGTCAAAGGCGAGGGAGAAGCCGGGCTTTGCGTAGCCGACGATGCGCCGTCCGCCGCTGAGCGCGGCGAGCGCCGAAGAACGCTCGTTGCGGTGGAGGTTGATGACGAGATCGTAGTGGTTTTTCCGCAGGCGCATCGCATAGCGCAGGATGCCGAGGATGCCGCCGTCTGCGCCCTTCTTGTCGATCAGGAGGCATTCGTCGAGATGCTCGTTCATGACGACGACATCCGCGAGCTTCTTGTCCGCGAGGAGCGTGATGCGCGCCGCAGGATACTGCTGACGCAGGGCGGCGAGCACGGGCGTGCCGAGCATGAGATCCCCGAGGTGCATGAGGTGGATGACGAGAATATTTTGATACAACTCTTTCCCCCCATGTCCGTTCGTCTGTCATGACACAACAGCATGCAGAACGTCCGTAATCTTCTTCTCCACCTCATCTACTGTGATCAGCGCGAGGCAGTCGAGTCCCTTCGGGCAGGCGCGTTTCCAGCAGCAGCGGCAGGAGCGATCCACCTCGATGGCATTCTCCTGCTGCCCGTACGGGCCGTTGCGGTTCGCATCCGTTGGCCCCATCAGCATAACGGTCGGCCGTCCGAGCCCCGCAGCGAGATGTACGGGTCCCGTATCGCCGCCGAGGACGAGCGCGGCACGCGTAAAGAGATGTGCGAGCTGCTTGAGGTTCGTCCGCCCGACGAGATTCACGGGCGGGATCCGCGCCGCCGCCATGATGTCGGCGGCAATCGTCACATCGAGATGCCCACCGCCGACGAGCACGGAAACGATATGCGCCTCATAGAGACGGTCGCCGAGCGCGGCGAAATGCTCCGCCGGCCAGCGCTTGTTCGGCCAGTTCGCCCCGACGGCAAAGGCGACAAACGCGCGCCCCTCCGGCACCCCCTCGCGCTGCAGCAGCGTCTTTGCCGCCATGCGGTCACGATCCGAGACGGTGATGGGAAAGCGCACCGCATCCACACGACAGCCGATGGCGCGTGCCACGTCGAGATAGCGCTCGACGATGTGTCCCTGTGCGTGCGGCCCGCGCACGGGGCGGCTCACACGGTCCGCGCCCTCGCGCATATTTGCCGTGCCGACGCGCTCCCTCGCCCCCGCCGTATAGACGATCGCTGCCGACTTGAAGAGTCCCTGCAGATCGAGCGAGACATCGTAGCGGCGCGCGCGCAGACGGCAGCGCAGGGGCGGATATTCACGGAGGAATCCGGCGATGCTGCGGAACTCCGCCTTTTCAAAGAGGATAGGCTCATCGATGTACGGATTTCCCTCGAGCAGAGGATAGGCGGGCGGCTCGACCACCCACGTCAGATGTGCATTGGGATAGGTCTCCTTGATGGCATAGGAAACGGGCAGCGCATGAATCACATCGCCGATCGCACTGAGTTTGACGACCAAGATATTCTTCATGGACTGCCCTCCTTTCTTTCGCTATATGTTCGCGCATACGCAGCGTGTCCGCCTGCCGTCAGTGCCGTGCGATCCCCCTCGCGAATGCCTCGTTACGCAAACGGGCGCGTGCTCGTCCGCCTAAATACCTGCGGATTCCTTAACGCGCTTCGCTTGAACGATAGAAATCCGCAGGGGGCGGGTCGCACGCTCTGCGCCGTTTGCTTCTCTAGGATTCGCTCAGGGAATCCTCACGGGTGCCTACGCTACGAACACTACGCGCGATTACCCGCGGCCCGCCTTCTCAATAATCCCCGTCGTGGACTTACCCGCGACGAGCGGGACCAAGGCGACCTCGCCGCCGTACGCCTCGACGATGCGCGCCTCGGGCAGCGTCTCGCGCGTGTAGTCGCCGCCCTTGACGTAGACTGCAGGACGCACCTTTGCGATCAGCGTCTCCGCCGTATCCTCGCCAAAGATCACCACCGCATCGACGGCGGCGAGCGCCCCGACGACCTCCGCGCGATCCTGCTCATTGTTAATGGGGCGCGACGGCCCCTTGAGCCGCCGCACAGAGGCGTCGCTGTTCAGCCCGAGGATGAGCACATCCCCCTGCGCACGCGCCGCCGCTAGGTAGCGCACATGCCCTGCATGAAGGATGTCAAAGCAACCGTTGGTAAAGACGACACGCGCACCTGACGCGCGCAGTGCCGCCGCGTACGCCTCGATGTGTTCGTCAGGAATGAGCATGAGCGTCTCCTTCCGCTGTGAGTGCCGCGTGCAGCTCCGCCCACGCCACCGTCGCCGTCCCGCGTTTCCGCACGGCAATCCCCGACGCCGTATTGCTGAGCCGCGCCGCCGTCACGGGATCCACGCCCGCCGCAAGAGCGAGTGCCATCACGGCAACGCACGTATCGCCCGCACCGGAGACATCGAAGATCTCACTGTGGTCGCTCACGGGGATATCCGTCGCTGACCCATCTGCGAGAAAGAGCGTCATGCCGTCCGCCCCACGCGTGATGAGCACGCCGTCCGCCGAGAGGCGTGTGAGGAGTTCACGTCCCGCCGCATGGATGTCGGCCGCCGAGCGGAGTTCACGCCCGAGTGCCGCCGCGAGCTCCGCGTCGTTCTGCTTGACGTAACCGATGCCCGCATAGCTGAGGATGTCATAGCGTGCATCCACGATACTCGGAATCCCCGCCGCACGTGCCGCGTCAATCACCGTACGGCGCACGCGCTCCGTCACCGTACCCGACCCATAGTCGGAGAGCACCACCGCGCGCACCTGTGGGAGGAGGCGCGTGATCTCCGTGAGGAGACACTCCTCCACCGCCGCCGCAAGCGGCGTATGCCACTCACGGTCAACGCGCACAATCTGCTGGCTGACTGTCGCGCGCCCGCCCGCAATGATGCGCGTCTTCGTGATGGTCGGACGCGCCGCGTCGCGGACAAATCCCGCCGTATCGACGGCGTTTTCCCCGAGCACGGCGCAGAGCGCATCGCCGCCCGCATCCGTCCCGCAGACGCCAACGGCATACGAACGCCCACCGAGCGTCGCTGCATTGTTCGCCACATTCGCCGCTCCGCCGGCCACGACGCGCTCCTCCCGCTGCTCCAGAACGAGCACGGGGGCCTCACGCGAGATGCGTGCGATCGTCCCGTCGAGATAGACATCCGCCACCATATCCCCGATGATGAGCACAGGGGCGTTCTTCAGGCGCTCCAGTGCACTCACCATGGCGTGAACTCCCATTTGATGCGCCACGCATCCTGCTTGGAACGGTAGCGCAGGATGATCTGCGAGCAGTGCAGGTCGTGGAACCAGTAGTAGTCCACATCCGTCCACGCACGCGGCTCGACAGCGTACTTCGTGCCGATGGCAATGCGGTCACGTTCGCCGAGGCGATAGCTCAGCCCGCCCATAAAGACCTTGGAGTAGTCCTCTTCGTTGTAGGAGAAAAGGGCATTTTCTTTGGAGCTCTTCGTGTAAATACCGCCGGCGTAGGCCGCAAATCGGTCGTTAAATTTCTTCGTCAGGAAGGCACTGGCACTGAGCCCCTGTACACGTGAATGATCGTAGCTCTCACGCGTCACGGAGTAGCCCGCCGAAAGATCAAGCCCATAGCCGTGCAGGGGAATCGTGTCGTGTGTAACGGAGATCCCATACCTAAGATGGTTGCTGTGGATCCCACCGCCGTACCAGCGTCCGTATTCCGAATACAGGCTGTAGGTGATGGGGGACTGTCCGACGCGCTGCCCATAGCCAAGAGAGAGCGACGGCATCTTTTTGACCCACTCGTTGTCGCCGTCCTCAAAGACGCCGTAGGTCAATGCGGCACTCGCGCCCCCGTTCGCCCAGCCGAGATCATAGGAGCTGCGCCATCCGCGCTTCGTCGTCACATGGATATTTGCTCCGACGGTCACGCGCGGGGCAACGTTCTGCTCAAACCGCTGTTCCAGCCAGAGCCCGTCGTCACTGTCATAGCCCGCGCGCGGGAAATTGTTCTGCATCGGGTGCGAAACATCGACCTCATGCCGCTTTTTAGAAAAGATCACCTTGTTCTTTACCCAGAACTTCACGTTGTGCAGGATGAGTCGGTCGCCGGGATAGAGCTCCGCCATCTCCGAGCTGAGATGATAGTCAGGGCTCTTCGCCCCGCACTTCGTCTGCGTGCCGTCATAGACAACGATCTTGTCGGGGTAGAACTCAAAGCGCTTGCCCGTCATATAGTAGGCGCCGACCTTGCCGTCCGCCCGTTCCATCGTCCCCGTGTGTTTCTGATAGTTGTAGTTAATGTGATAGCCGTCGAGCGTCACGCGCGACGTCCCCTCCGTCAGCTGCAGCACGTGCGCGCGATCCGGCACGGATACCACGCCGCGCACCGTATTGCCCGCCACATAATCCCCCTGAAAGCGGCGCTCCTCCAGCTGGACAATATCCACATGTCCCTTCGCCGTAAAGTCGCCCGTGCTCTCATCATACGTCAGGTCATCGCCCTCAAACGCGATCGGAGAGGGCTGATCCGCCGCCACGGGGTGACGCAGATGCTCTCGCATCGCCGCCACGTCGGCAAGCAGCTTTTCCTGCTCCGGCGTGAGACGATTGGCACGCTCCGCACGCCGCTGATTTTCGATAAAATCTAGGCGCTCGATCCCCGTATCCGAGTCTGAGCTGTACGCCGCGTGCGCCGCTCCCGGAAAAATCGCACAGGCGGTGGTCAGTGCGAGCAGAATACGGGTGGTGTGGGCTGTACTCATCGGCGCGTTCTCCTGTCCTTTAAAAGTGATTTGACGTTCTTATACTACATCATAAACGGAATTTTCGCAACTGAAAAGAGCGCACGCGCCCTGCTCGTTCCGAGGGAAACACTACGACAGAAAATCCCCCAGCATTCGTTTTCCCGCAGTCCTCAAAAAATCTACACCAATCTGAGAAACTTCATTGTATCCATACGTCCATAGGATTTGACGCGTAAAAATTTTTCCTCTATAATAGAGCGAAATCAGAGAGAAAGACAGGTACGGAAGGAGTCCTGCGGATGCGGCGTATTGTAGTGTGTGGATTTTGGGCGGTGCTGATTGGCCTTTTCACTGGCCTCAGCAGCGTCGAAGCGGCAGAGGATATGCGCTTTGTCGACGCGAACGGCGACACGGGCTACTACGTGGATGCCGCGAGCATCACACGCCTCTCGGATGCCGAGCGCGAGGCAGGCGTCGCCGTGGTCAAAGCAACGGAGAACCGTCGCCTCCTCTACCGCATCCGATTCAATCGGCAGATGCGCACCTACCAGATTCTCTCCGGTCAGGTCGGGGTCTACGACACGAAGGAGGTACTGCGCACGACGCCGGGCATGGCAGCGCCACAGGTCTACACGCCCACCTCGCCGATGCAGAGCATCGAGGACTTTATCGAAGAACTGCTCGCAAAGCAGAAGACGACACCATAAGGAGGATGAATCCATGCGACAGAAAATCTGCGCTCTCATGCTGACGCTCGCTCTGGCACTCACGTCCATCGGTACGGCGTTTGCCGCAGAGCCGCCGAACGCCGTCCAGTCAAAGCTCGCCCTCATCGAGCAGGACACCTACGGACGCGAGCAGACGGGTGCGCTCATCGACCGCATCAACCGCCTGGAGCGCGACTACGACGGAAAACATCGCGGCGGCAGCCTCATGGCGCGCATCGATGCGATCTACGAGGAGGTCTATACGAACAGCGCATCGCCGTCCGTTCTAATGGATCTCAACGCCATCGAGTGGAACATCAACCACGAGACGAGCATGCGCTCCGTGCAGGAGCGCGTCGGCGAACTCGAAACGGCACTCCTCGGCAAGACTTCCGAGGGTACGTTCAAAAAGCGCATTGCCGCCCTCTCGACCGCATCCTTTGGACGTGCAGAAATCCCCGTCACCCCCGTCTCCGTTCCTGCAAACACACTCATCAAGATTGCCCTTGTCACCCCGGTCAACGCGAAGAATCTCAAAGTGGGCGACACCATCGAGTACCAGATCGCGGATGATGTCTTCGTCAACGACGTACTCGTCTTTACGAAGGGCTCGCGCGGTGAGGGCACGGTCACGAAGGTGCGCCAAGCGCGCAACTTCGGCCGCAACGCACAGGTCGAGATCGACTTTAAGGAGACCAAGGCACTCGACGGCACGTACGTGACGACCTTCATCGGTGAGGAGTCAAAGAAAGAGATGACCCATCTCGCCATGGCAGCCGGTGCATCCCTCGCAGGCATCGCCGTCCTCGGCCCCATCGGCGTTGTCGCGGGTGCGTTCGTCCACGGCAAGAACGTCGACCTCCCCGCCGGCACAGAGCTCTACATCCAGACACAGCACGAGACGACTCTCTTCGGCGTGCAGACCACCTACGACAGCGCGGCACCGTTCCAGCGCGACGCAGAGGCACCTGCGGCCAAGGCAGACAGCACAAACGACCAGAGCGTCTACCACGACGCGGCGTAAACGGCATCATAAAGGGGCTGTTGCATATTCCCCCATCGGCTCGCTACGCTCGCCACTTCCCCCGTTAGCGGGGGAAGCTAATATACCGTTATCCTAAGCCTTCCCCGTTATCACGGGGAAGGGGGACCGCGCAAGCGGTGGAAGGGGCACAAAGAAGGGGCTGTTGCACGAAGTTTACGACTTCGTACAACAGCCCCTTTTTGCTGCAATCAAGGGATCCGTCAGCGGATGAAGAATCCTGCGAGCTTCATGTTCTGGTCGTAGCTAAGACGGTAGACCACAGCCGTCGCCTTGTAGCCGACAGCGATCTCGCAGACCGCGAACCACGCATTATTCTCCTTGCCTGCCGTCATATACGGCTTGCCAACGGAGACGCGTGCGCCCCAGTCCTGTGCGAACTGAGCCTTTGCCTCTTTCAGCTGATCGGCCGAGAGATGCGCCTTCAGATCGGCGGTCGCCTCATTCTGCAGGCCTGCGATATCCCCCTTTTCGAAGCGGTCAATCGTCGCCATCATGTGCTGCTGGACGACATCACCCTGGAACGGTGCCTGCTCCTCCTGCGCCTGTGCAGCGGGAGCATCCGCCGCATAGCCCACCGGTGCGGCAACAAATGCGCTGCCCGCAACGAGCGCGGCAGCAAGGAAACGGGAAAGGGTACGAGACTTCATAAAAACGTCCTCCTTCTAGTAGGCATCCCCCTACTTTACACAGGAAAAACAAGCGAGCGATTCCACGCACTCCACAGAGGCCTCCGCATAGAGCGCACGCAGGCGCTCCGTCAAGCTCTCCCGGGTGTCATACGGCGGCGTAAAGAATCCCATGCGCGTGTAGAGCTGCGTCACGACGAAGTCCGTCCGCGCATTCTCCCCCAGGACAAACACCGACCCCGTCAGACGTCCGCCGGGACGCAGTACGCGGTGTACCTCGCTCCATGCCGCTTCCTTGTCGGGAAACGCATGAACCCCATTGATCGAAACCGCCGCATCGAACGCAGCGTCGCCAAACGTCAAATGCCCGACGTCCCCCTCGGTAAAGGTGACGTTCCGAATGCCGAGTGCCTCCGCACGCGCACGCGCCGCCGCAAGCATCGCGGGCGCGTAGTCGAGACAGGTGATGTCCGCCTCCGGGAGCTCCGCATAGACGGGCAGCGAGAGACATCCCGTCCCGACGGGTACCTCAAGCAGGCGTCCTGTAAAGCCCTCGTGCGCCGCACGCAGCGCAAGCGTCACATAGCGGCGCACGCCGCTGCGATCCAGCCCCCACACGAGCCGTGAGACCAGCTTCCCCGACCATGTCGAGTACGTCATCATTCCGTCATAGAGGCTCGCGAGCCGCCCGACCGAACAGTACGCTCCGCGTATCTTCTCGTAGCGGCGCAGTTCCTCATCCATCATGGCATCCTTTCTCCGATCCGATCGCAATTTATTCTAGCACAAAAAAATGGCGGTTTCAATGACCGAAAATATCTTGTGCAGCGCGCTCTTTGCATCGTCGGCACAGCCGATGTCCATAGCGCTGCAGGTGTAGTAGGTAATGCGCACTTCCTGTGCAGCTGTTCGCGGCGAGAGATCACTGCACCGTCGGTGGGACGCTTGTCCTTCATGAACCGTTTCACCTGCGATACACCGATATCCGCTGTCACTTCTCTGTGCCGTCGCGAACTTCAACATGCGGGGAAGGCTTTCCCACCGATTTGATGGCGTCCATCATGCGGCGAAAATTCCCGCCCCGGCTTTCGTCGTTCGTACACACAGAAAATTTGGGCATAGAAAAGCCGTCCTAAGTACCATTATCACGCCCGAACAGTTCGCCGTCATCCTCACAGGCGGCACATATTATCCTGCGCCCTAACTCATGTATCGTATCTTTGAACGGCTTGCAGACAAATGATTTTTGTAGGCAATCGGTAGACAAGCAGATGTATACACGCGCGAACCCCCTTTCCTATCAGGGGATATATCCTCTTTCTGTATTTTCTGTTATAATGATAAAATCGTTTTTATAGAAATGATAGGATGAGCTTTTGTGTATGTGAGGATGTGTTTCCGCATCCCGGCGGGAGAGAAGTGCCATGAAAGGTGAGCTGTATATCAAGGAAAAGCGGTGCAAGGGCTGCGGCATCTGCGCGGCATTCTGCCCGAAGAAGGTGCTCGAGGTGAGTCTGCTCGGCAAGATCACACCCATCCGCCCCGAGGACTGCATCGCGTGCGGACAGTGCGAGATGCGCTGTCCCGATTTTGCGATATTCGTGGAACGGAGGGAGAAGCACAAATGAGCGAGACGAGAGCAAGGCTCATGCAGGGCAACGAGGCGGTTGCCGAGGGCGCGATTGCGGCAGGTGTGACGTTCTTCGCGGGCTATCCGATCACGCCGTCCACGGAAATCGCCGAGCAGATGGCAAAGCTGCTGCCGAAAATCGGCGGCACATTCCTCCAGATGGAGGACGAGATCGGCGCGATGGGCGCGATTCTCGGCGCATCACTCGCAGGGGCAAAGGTCATGGACGCGACGAGCGGCCCGGGCTTCTCACTGAAGCAGGAGCTGATCGGCTATGCCGCGTGCGCGGAGATCCCCTGCGTGGTGGCGAACGTCCAGCGCGTCGGCCCCTCGACAGGACAGCCGACCGCACCCTCGCAGGGCGATGTGATGCAGGCGCGCTGGGGCACGCACGGCGATCATCCGATCATCGCGCTCTCCCCGTGGAGCGTGCGCGAGTCATTCGACATGGCAGTCATGGCAGTGAACTATGCGGAGCGTTTCCGCACCCCCGTCATTTTGCTGACGGACGAGATCATCGGGCATCTGCGCGAGAATGTGACACTGCCCTCCCCTGAGGAAATCGAAATCTACCCGCGCCGCCTGCCGAAAGCAACGCGTGCCGAGGGCTATCAGCCCTATGCCGTGGGCGAGGATCTCGTACCCGACGCGGCGCGTTTCGGCGACGGATATCACATCCACGTCACGGGACTGCTCCACGATGAGACGGGTTTTCCCTCAGGCAGTCCTGCCGTGACGGAGCAGCTCATCCGCCGTCTCCACGAGAAGATCAGCCGCGTGGGTGAGGAGATTATCCACACAGAGGAATCCTTTATGGAGGACGCGGAGTACGCCGTCGTCAGCTACGGCGGCACGGCGCGTACGGCATACGAAGCGGTGCGCACGGCACGCGCCGAGGGAATCAAGGTCGGCTTCCTGCGGCTCCAGACGATCTGGCCGTTCGCGGATGCGGCAGTCGCACGGCTCGCGGCACGTGTCAAGGGCATTCTCGCCGCGGAGCTGAACTACGGGCAGCTCGTAGGTGAGGTCACGCGCGCTGCACACGGCACGCACGTCCGCTCCTGCCTCAAGTACAATATGCTGGATTTCACGCCGCAGGAGATCACGGCGGCGATCCGTCAGATGAGCGAGGAGGTGCGGGCATGAGCACAGCACATACAAAGACCGACATACAGCGTCCGTTCGAGCAGTATTTTCGTCAGAACCGCCTCCCCCATCTCTGGTGTCCGGGCTGCGGCAACGGCACGGCAATGAAGTGCATCGCGGAGGCGGTGGACGCTGCGGAGGGATTTTCGCAGGACAACACCGTCATTGTCTCCGGCATCGGCTGTTCCTCACGCGGCTCGGGCTATATGGACTTTGACACCGTACACACGGCGCACGGGCGCGCCATTCCCTTCGCAACGGGGATCAAGCTCGCACGACCCGAGCTGAACGTCATCGTCATTACAGGAGACGGCGACTGCACTGCCATCGGCGGCAATCACTTCCTGCACGGCTGTCGGCGCAACGTCGATCTCACCGTCGTACTTTTCAACAACAATATCTACGGCATGACGGGCGGACAGTCCTCGCCGACGACCCCGCCGGGCAAGATGACGGCGACGGCACCATACGGGACGATCGACCGCCCGCTCGACGCGTGCCGCATCGCCGAGGCAGCAGGTGCGACCTACGTCGCACGCTCGACGGCGTTCCACGTCAAGCATCTCACGCAGATGATTGCGGGAGGGCTCAAAAATCACGGCTTTGCCCTCATCGAGGCGATGGTGCAGTGCCCGACCGCCTACGGGCGCAAGAACAAGATGGGGTCGCCCGCCGCGATGCTCACATGGATGAAGGACTCCGCCGTCATGAAGGCGGCATGGGACAAGCTCCCGCCCGAGAAGCGCACGCCGGAGAAATTCCCCATCGGACTGCTCTACGAATGCGCGGGCGAGGAGTACGGCACGGCGAACGCCGAGATTCAGCGGCGCGCGGGAGGGCTCTGATATGCAGAAGGAACTTCGTCTCTCAGGCTCGGGCGGACAGGGCGTCATCACCGCCGCCATCATCTTTGCCGAGGCGGCAACCGCGTGCGGAATGAATGTCGCACAGTCGCAGTCCTACGGTCCCGAGGCACGCGGCGGCGCGTCCCGCTCCGAGGTTATCATCAGCGATGACGTGATCTATCATCCGCACGTCGAACATCCCGACATCGTCCTCGCCATGACACAGGCGGCGGCGGACAAGTACGCGGGCGATCTCGACCCCGCGACGGGCATCCTGATCGTTGACAGCGAGCTTGTGCCAAATGTACCGCAGGCAGCGCACATCGTCTCCGTTCCCATCACCACGCTCGCCACCCGCGAGATTGGCAAGTCACTCTTTGCCAATATCGTCGCCCTCGGCGTGATCACGCACGTCTCCGGCATCGTCCCGCTCGATGCGGTCAAGAATGCCGTCGCGAACCGCGTTCCGCCGCACACCGTTGAGGCGAATATGCAGGCATTGATGGTCGGATACGAGGCGGCGAAGGGATAACGACAAACGAAAACACCGCGCCACTACACACGGGGCGGTGTTTTGTATGAAACAGATGTTCATAAACATGAAATTTCATGTTATGATACACATAGGTATTGTCAATAACGGTAGGCGGTCGATTCACGCTCCCGTAAGGGAGTGATGCTTATGGGACCATACGAATTTCTTTCGCTGATCTTTTTCGTTACAATTTGTATTGCAGCGATCAAAGCATAAGAAAAGCCGCCCTCTGTCTCCAAACTTAGGCGGCTAATCTTAGTTCGTTTTTAGCAGAGGAGCTGACCGTTTACTGGCAGCACCTTTTTCTGTGCTCATTTATACGACGTGTGAACCGTTCCGTCAAGCCTGACGGGTGGGAGCGTTCACTGCAAAGGACATAACAGCCTTTACTTCACGCCCGCACCGTCGAGTGCGGCACGAACGCTCTTCTGCGCACGGAAAAGTTTTTCCATCTCATCGTCGGCAAGGCGCACCTCGAGCGAGCGGACGATGCCGTCCTGTGCGATCATGCGCGGAATGGAGAGTGCAACATCCTTCATGCCGTACTCGCCGTTCATAACGGCGGCACAGGGCAGGATCGTATGCTCATTGTAGAGAATCGCCTTAATAAAGCGGCAGGCAACCATAGCAATTCCCGTGTTGGTAAATCCTTTGAGGTTGATGACATCGTATGCCGTCTGTATGAGTCCCTGCTCGATGTCATGACGATTCAGCCGCTCCTTAAAGTGGAAGTATTCGTCAAGATGATCGATCCCGAGCCCCGCACAGTTGACCGTCGACCACGCAACAAAAGCATCGTTGCCATGCTCTCCGAGGACATAGCCGTGGATATTCTTCGGATCCATATCATAATGCTCCGCGAGAAGGTAACGGAAGCGATAGGTCTCGAGCATCGTGCCCGTGCCAAGGATCTTTTCGCGCGGGTAGTCGAACTCGGTTGATACGACGTAGGTCGCAACGTCAAGCGGATTCGTAATCATGATGACCATGGCTTCCTTCGTGTATTTCACGATCTCAGAGAAGATGGAGCGCATGATCTTCGTGTTCGTGCTCGCGAGCTTCAGTCGGTCGGGCTTCTCCCCGGGCAGGATCGAAGGTCCCGCCGTGATGACGATGAACGCCGCATCGCGGCAGTCCTCATACGTCCCCGTATGGATCTTGATGTTCGTACTGTACGGTGAGGACATGGCATGACTGGTATCCAGTGCCTCGCCGCGTGCGCGATCCATGTCGAGATCGATCAGCGCGATCTCCGAGGCAAGCTGAAAGTCCGCGATCTTGTTGAGCACGGCGGAGCCAACATTGCTCGTACCGATGATGACGACTTTTCCCCGGTTGATGGACATAATAATGACCTCCTAAATAATAAAAAGCCCGAACGCAAAAACGCACTCGGGCACTACGGTCGAAGAAGAATTTGTACAGATAATAATTGTTTCACGACGAATCACACCTCTTCTCGGTCAAATCATCGCCGCAGGATTTCCTGCGCCATCATAGTAGCACCACAGGGAATTATTGTCAACGGGTTTTTTCACGGAGTATAGCGTGTATACAGGAGAGTTCGTATTGCCGACCTGTCAATATGAAACAACAGTTCACAGACAAATATTTTCATGCTATAGGAATCGCTGATAAAATGAAGTCTGTCAGATTGGTACAGATTTTCCGTCCGATCAAGGAGACAAACCGGACGCATAGCAAAGGCTATGTGGAGGATTTGTCGACACAGAGCGGGCGGAAAAGATGTGCCAAGATGGCAGTGCTGAATTTATCAGTGCTTCCTATAATACACGCAGGTGTTGTCACGAGCGGTAGGCGGTCAGTCTCCTCAAGAGAGGAGGCGATACTTATGACTCTGTACGATTTTCTGTCGTTCATCTTTCTTGTAACGATCTGTATCGTAGCCTTGAGACCATAAGAATACCCGCCTGCAGTCACCAACTCTAGGCGGGTTTCTTATAACCATTTCTTAGATTACGGGGGCTGACCGTTTACCGGCAGCACCTTTTTCTATGTCCATTATACGATGTTCGGCGTTTTTCGTCAACCCTTGTCCGACTCTTCGTTGTAAACATCCTTGAGCAGTGTCTCCTTGCGCAGGCTGCGGCATTCGCACGCGCTCTTTTCGGCGGGGACGCTGCGGATCGTCGCGAGGAGGATGTCGCCGATCATCGGTGCATCGTCGTAGAAGATCTGCTCTAGAGTGTCGTGCGACCACGGGCGGATGCCCTCGCCGTAGTTGACGACGAAATACAGTCCCGCATAGCACGCGCCGATCTCGCGCGCAAGGTAGACCTCGGGCGCAAGGCTCTGCCCGACGATGTCCGCGTGCCCTTTCAGCATCGCGATCTCGGCAGGGCTCTCGAAATGCCGCCCGTCAGTGACGGCGTAGATGCCGCGGTCAAAAATGCGCCCCGTATAGCACTTCCTCGTTTCCTCAATGAGCGTCGTGCGAAGTTCCGAGCAGAGCGCATCCCGCATCACAAGCAGATAACGTCCGTCGAGCATGACATCCTTGCGCACGGACATATCAAGGTAATCGTCAGGAATGAGGAAGTCGCGCGGGTCGAGCAGCGGGTTCACCGTCCCAACGCCGCCCTCGGAGAGAATGCGCCGCACGCCCGCCTCCCGCAGCACCCAGAACACCTGCCGCGACGCATCCGCGCGCGTCACGCCGCTGCGCCAGCCGTGCATGCGGCAGGTCAGCACGCGCCGTCCCGCGACGGAGAAGAGGCGGAATGCAGGACTCGCGCCGTAGGGTGTTGCAAAGTGCAGCCCGTCCGCGAGGATCTCCACATCCGCCGCCATCGAGGCGCGCGGGAAGTCGCTCGACAGCGTCCCCGAGCCGCCGATGATGGCATAACCCGCCGCAGGAACCTGTTGCTCTGCCATACTAAAACCTCCGTATCACGCGATACTGCGTGTCACGCTGCGCCGGCTCTCTGCCCGCGCCGC
Organism: Centipeda felix; assembly: GCF_900186465.1. GTDB lineage: Bacteria > Bacillota > Negativicutes > Selenomonadales > Selenomonadaceae > Centipeda > Centipeda felix. The sequence goes on along the minus strand of NZ_LT891947.1, from coordinate 54,305 downwards.
GGATCAGATCAATCATCTTCTTAATCGACATATTGTACCGCGTTCCCGCCGCACGCACAACGTTCTCCTCAAGCATGATGCTCCCGAGATCGTCCGCACCGAAGCCGAGCGTCAGCTGTCCGATACGCTCGCCCTGCGTCACCCACGATCCTTGGATATGCGCGACATTATCCATGTAGAGACGCGTGACGGCAAGCGTCCGCATGTAGTCCCAGCTCGAAGTCTTTTCGCCGCCGAGCGCGGTGTTCCCCGGCTGAAATGTCCATGTGATGAACGCGCGGAAGCCGCCCGTCTCCTCCTGCAAACGACGGATGTGCTCCATGTGCTCCACGCGCTCCGCCATCGTCTCGCCGAAGCCGATGACCATCGTCGCCGTCGACTCCATGCCAATCTTGTGCGCCGTCCGCATCACGCGCAGCCAGTCCTCCGTCATGATCTTCTTCGGTGCAATGAGCCTTCGCACGCGATCCACGAGGATCTCCGCCCCGCCGCCTGGGAGCGACGAGAGCCCCGCATCCTGCAGCCGCCGCAGCGTGTCCTCAATCGTAATGCCTTCCTTTTCCGCAAAGTACAGAATCTCCGTCGCCGTGAAGGAGTGAATCACGATGGAGGGATAGCGGTCACGGATCGCACGCAGCATATTTTCATAGTAGGAAAGCGGCAGGTCGGGGTGAATGCCGCCCTGGATCATGACCTGCGTGCCGCCCGCCGCCGCCGTCTCGCCGACCTTTGCGAGAATCTCCTCCATCGGCAGGAGGTAGCCGTCCTCCGCGCCTACCTTTGTATAGAACGCACAGAAACGGCACTCGTTCACGCAGATATTCGTATAGTTGATGTTGCGGTCAACGATGAACGTCACCGTATCGCCGAACCGCCGCCGCCGCTCCGCGTCCGCCGCACGTCCGAGTTCGATCGGGTCGCCGTGCATGAGGAGATCGGCAGCCTCCTGCTCCGTGAGTCTCATGCACCCTCCCCTGCCGCAATCGGCTGATAAAACGTATCGCGCTCCACAGGCTCGTAGCCCGCCTCACGAATCATCGCGTCGAGCTCGCGCCGCGTGATGCCCGTCTGCGTCTGTGCCCCCGCCGCGTGAATGATCTTCTCCTCGCCGATCGTACCGTCGAGATCGTCCGCACCAAAGCCGAGCGCCAGCTGCGCAATGGGCTGCGTCAGCATGACCCAGAATGCCTTGAAATGCGCCACATTGTCGAGCACAAGGCGTGAGAGTGCAAGCATCTTCATATCCTCCCACGAGCCGACGCGCGCGAGCTTCTTCTCCGCACCGAGTACCGTGTTCTCGGGATGGAACGGAAAGAGCATGAATGCCTGAAAGCCGCCCGTCGCATCCTGCAGCTCGCGCAGAGCGAGCAGGTGATCGATGCGCTCCTCGACCGTCTCGATGTGTCCGTACATCATAGACGCATTTGTACGGATGCCGAGCGCGTGCGCCGTGCGCATGCAGTCGAGCCACTCGGCACGCGTTGCCTTATTCGGGCAGATGATGGCGCGCACGCGGTCGGAGAGAATCTCCGCGCCGCCGCCGGGGAGGGATGACAGCCCTGCCGCCTGCAAACGGTGCAGGATGTCGCGGACGGAGGCCCCCTCCGTCTTTGCGAAGTTCACAACCTCTACGGGCGTAAATGCCTTGATGTCCGCATGAGGCAGTGCCGCGCGCACCTGCCGCACCACGCCCTCGTAGTAGGAGAAGGGACGGTCGGGATGCAGCGCACTCACGATATGGATTTCCGTGAGGCGCGGTGTCTTTTTCGCCGTCTCCAGAACACGCGCCACATCGTCAGTCTCCATAATATAGCCGCGTGCATCGCCCTGTTCCACCTGGAACGCGCAGAGCGGACAATTCGCACTGCATATATTCGTGAGATTGATGTGACGGTTCACCGTATAGTAGACATTCTTCCCGCTCGCGCGCTCCTTCGCCGCACGCGCCCACGCGGCGAGCGCGAGGAGGTCGTTGTCCTCATAGAGGAGGAGTGCATCCTCCCTCGTCAGCCGCGCCCCGCCCTCGGCAGCGGCACGGGCCGTTCTCAAATCGCTCATGTACTCTCCTCAAAGGAATGTCCGAAAATCTGAAAAAAATCGAGCAGGCGCCGCATTGTATCCTGCCCATCATAGCAGGTATCCACGAGATACCCGCGCTCGCGCTCATACTCCTTCAGTCCACGGTAGTAGAATGCCTTCTTTGTGCCCTCAATGATGAACGGAACAATATTGTACTTCAGGCACTCCTTGAACGCGATAAGCCGCCCGACACGCCCGTTGCCGTCCTGAAACGGATGAATCCGCTCAAAATGGTAGTGGAAGTCCACAATGTCCTCAAAGGCGATCTTCTCTTTGGCCTGATAGCGGTCAAGGAGCCTCCGCATCGCCGCTGCAACCTCCTGCGGCGGAGTCGTTTCCACGCCGCCCACCATATTGGGACGTTCCTTGTAGTCGCCCACGCGAAAGTAGGGGAGCAGCTCGTCAGACGTTCTGCTTTTCAGCAACTCATGGAGTTTTTTGATGATCTCTTCCGTCAGCGGCTCCTCCGCACAGTCGATGCAGTAGTCCATCGCCCGAAAGTGATTGACCGTCTCGATGATATCATCCACATGCGCATCCCCGCCCACGGTATTCGTCTCAAAGATGCGCCGCGTCTCCTCCTCACTGAGGCGGCTCCCCTCGATGTGGTTTGAGTTGTAGGTCATGCGCACCTGCAGCTCATGGTAGATGCCGCCCGAGAGGCGATGCGCCTTCTCCTCCCGCAGCCGCAAAAGGAGCGGATTCTCCCCTGAGCGCATAGCATCACCTCCAAAACTTGGGAAATACGGATAAATTCAGCGATTCCCTTCTTCTATTATATATAGATTCAGCGAAAAGGTAAAGGAAGCGCGGGGATTTTCGCCGCCTTCTCATTTACTTTCCCAAAAGACCTATTGAAGCTGCTCCACATCCGTATTATTATCAGAATGAATCGATATGTCTAAATGGGAAAGGAGCCGCCCATGAATCTACCCTACCAGTGCCCCGACTGCGGCACGGAGCTCGGCTACAAGGGACTCTGCTGGCGCTGCCGTACGGCGGCGAATCGCCGTGCGGCACTCGCATGGACGCCCGAGGAGGTCTCGGCAAAGGAACAGGAGATCATCGCGCAGATCGAGGATGTTCCCGATGACTTCTGGTATCTGCTCTGCTGTCGCGGACGGCTCGCGCCGGAGATCCCACGCGCGGCACTCGCGGCACGTTCCTTCTGGCCCTCGGCACTCTACTATCATGCACCGACGGACGTGCGGGACGGACTGATCGCAGCACTGATGGAGACGGATGCCGCACATGAGGCGAACGAGCTTATGATGTGCCTCGGTATGCAGGGAGACGACCAAGCCCTTGCGGCACTCCTCGCACTCGAACGCAATCCGCGCCCCTGGCGCGGGAAGCTGCACGTCAACCCCTCTGTCTATGCGCAGTGCGGCGGCTGGACATTCGACCGTGAGGGGCGACGGCGCACGCTGAATTTCGCCACCTGCTATACGCTGGTGCACGCCGCATCGGAGGAAGAGCTCCGCCGCTCGCCCGTCCGCATTGCCCGACCACGGGAGGAGCACTGTCCGCACTGCGGCAGCCGCATGGCGGATATGCTCGTCCTCGACGGACGGGATGCGCGTCTGCACTTCCTCGGCATCGATGGCATCCTCACAGCGACCTGCTGCCCAAACTGCGTTTCGTATGAGGGACCGAGGCTGAGCCGCTATGCGCTCGACGGCGGCAGCGAGGTGCTTTCCTGCGAGGATGCGGGCGATACCATGTATATCGAAGAGGAGCTTGTCAGGATTTTTGAAAACGATCTCATCCTCGGCGAGACGCCTGTTCCTCTGTTCTACGGCGCACGCTTCGAGGACACCTGCACGCTCGGCGGCTTTGCGCTCTGGTGGCAGGACTGGGAATACACGACCTGCCCCGACTGCGGGCAGCCGATGAAGTATCTCATGCAGATTCATTGGGATGCACTGACGGACTATATGGAGGGCACGCTCTACATCGAGTTCTGCCCCGACTGTCAGATTGTCTCCATGCAGCACCAGCAGACGTGAGGCGCGCCATAATCGACCACGACCGTTCCGTCGATTTCTTCAACAAAACGATCACGGCGGAGGGATTCGTCATCACACCGACAAGCCTTCTGGAAACGATGCTGGAGAGCCTGCTCCTCAGTCATAAAGGAGAACACAATGAAAAAAATCGTCCGCAATAATTCTTCGCATGGAAAAAAGCCCGTGCCCACGGAAGTCTACACCGAGGAGGAGATGTCTGCCGTCGAGGACTTCATCGAGACGAACTTCGGCACGTATGCAAACGTCTTTCACGAGATTGTCTCGCCCGATATCCATCTGGATATATGCATCGTCGATCCGACCGAGGAACGGAACTACTACATGCTCGTCACCCTCGGGATGGGGGCGCACCGCATGAACGTGCCAAAAGAGCTCGCCGAGTACAAGCTCGAACGTGCCGAGCTCGCGATCGCCCTGCCGTCCGACTGGAAGATCCACGAGGACGACGAGGAGCACTACTGGCCGATCCGCCTGCTGAAGAGCCTCGCACGTCTGCCGATCGAGGATGATACATGGCTCGGCTGGGGGCATACCATCGACAGCAGGACAAACAACTACGCCGAGAACACCAAGCTGACCGCCTCCCTGATCATCGGGGCGCAGGTAAAGGGAGACAACACGGTCTGTCCCCTGCCGGACGGCGACGAGGTCAATTTCTATCAGATCATCCCGCTCTACCGCGACGAGCTCAACTACAAATTCGACCGCAGTGCAAAGGAACTGCTGAACCTCTTTGACGAGCGGCACGTGAGCTTCGTCGTCGATCCACAGCGGCGCAGTGCATGCGCCCCTGAGGACTTTGAGGATCTCGTGATGGACAATGCAGAGTGGCATCTCTCCAGCCTGCACGAGAAGAAGCTGCCCGTGGACGAGATCACGGCGTACAGCCACATGGCGGTCTACCTGCGGTGGTGCATCCTGCATGACCTGATGGCAGACTGGTTCATCCGCGAGTACGAGGCGACCGTCCGTGCCGTAAAGGAACATCCGGCGGAGACAGATCTGCGCCCCTTCCTCCGCGACGAGCTGCACGGAATCCTGATGCGCGGTTTCTTTAACAAGGAGGGCGCGGCGTTCGCGCGTTACTATTACGATGGTGAGGCTCCCTCCTACCCATCGGACGTCGACAATCACGCCCTCGCGTATTTCGGGGCGGAAAAATACTACTCGAAGGAGTTTGACGACGAGGCATATCTCTTCGTCCCATTCGACGAGCGCCTCTATCGGGAGATGGCGGAGCTCATCGAGCGGCACTGGGATGCGTGGAAGCGCAACACTGAGGAGCAGGTGGACGCCGATCCGAGCAACGTTGCCATCGCAACGATGCAGTACCTGAACGCCAGCAGGGCGAGCTGCTCTCTGATGTACCTCCCGCCGCTGGCGGACGACGACCCGATCGCCTCATGGTACAGCTACGCCACGCGCACAGCCGCGCGCGACGGCATTGTCCCCGTCATCATCGTCCCGAGCGACACACTCTGGGAGGCACTGACGATGAATGCTGAGGCCGAAAAGGGTGCGTTTGAGGACTACGAATTCGATCGGGATGCCGTCATCGCGTTCCGTGAGCGCATGGCGCAGAAGGCGGTCAAGGACGGCAAAACGGTGCTTATGCAGCGGCGCGCGGCATGTACGGAGGACATGACGGTCAAAGAAGATACGAAGGGTGAGGCAAACGACGACCTCATCACCTACTGGAACTGCGAGACGGGGAAAACGCATCCCGTAATCCTCGCCAAGATCCCCGTCAAGCATCCGTGGGAGATCTTCACCTACCTGCCCTTCGGCGGGTGGAACGACTGCCCCGATACCGCCGCGCATACGGCGATCGCAAAGTACTGGTACGAGACGGACAGAGCCGTCCCTGCCGTCCTCACCTACGACACGCTTGAGTACCGCGTCCCCACGCCCGTCGCGCCGGAGCACGCCGCCGCGCGCGCCGTGGAGCAGTACGCCTACTGCAGCGACATCATCGAGCAGGGCACCCCCGGCATGAGCATCAGCAGACTCGCCGACGGCCTGCGGAAATCGCATATTTGGTATTTCTGGTGGGATTAGGAACAAGCGCCCCCACCGCCGCTTCGCGGTCCCCCTCCCCCGTGTCGCACGGGGGAGGCATTGGATGACGGTATATTCGCTTCCCCCGTCGCGCGGGGGAAGCGGCGAGCATCACGAGCCGATAGGGCGCCCTGAGCGCAACTTAGACCCAGACAAGAGGAGCAGCAGATGACATTACTGGAACAGTGTCAAGCATGGCACAATCACGGAGATTACGAGAAGATCATCACGGCGATTGAGGAGATCCCCGCCGCAGAGCGCACGCCCGAGCTCGATGGCGAGCTGGCGCGCGCCTACAACAACTTCGCGCAGCCGAGCGAGTGGTGGTATTTCAAAAAAGCGATCGACCTCCTCGCGCCGCACGCAGAGGATTCTGCCGACGATCACGTCTGGAACTTCCGCATGGGCTATGCCTACTACTACCTCGATCAGGAAAACCGCGCCCTGCCCTACTTTGAGGCGGCGCTTGCGGCGCTGCCGGGCGACGAGGACACCGAGCAGATGATCGAGGACTGCCGCCGCGGACTCTCTCTCCCGCTCTTTTCGCGCCCGTTCCGCATCCGCGTGCAGGAGGCATGGCTCGCGTTCTCCGAGGCGGAGGAGGAGCTGCGCGCGCTGATGGATGCGGGACCGGATCACGGCGAGGACCTCATCGAGCGGTGCAGCTCTGCTCTGCACATCGCCTTTGACGATGTCTCATTCGAGCTCGGAAAGGGCAACGAGAAATATGAGCTCATCCTCACGCCCGAAGGTCTGCGCGCAAAGCTCTTTCCGCTCGTCTATTTCGCGTGCCATGCCCCTGCCTCTGTGCGCGAGCACTGGGACATCCACGTCGGGCGCACGTCCTCTCTTGGCTTTTCCCTTCGCACGGACGACTACAGCATCGAGATGACGGATGTCGCCGTCTGGTTCGCGCCGGACGGCGACGGGATCGCCCTCACGGTCTACTGTGAAAAGCTCCTGCCGCTCCTGCAGGAGGACGAGAGCCGCGCGTGGTGGATGCTCTCCACGCTCGTCGATCAGGCACTCGGCGAGATCGCCGCCATCCGACTCATCCATGATTTTGATCTCCTCGATGCGCCGCGCGAGGAGCCGTCGACTCTGCTGGCGGATCTGCCGCAGGCACTCGCAGAGGCGGGGTACTCCCTCGCGAACGATGCAGAGGAGTACCTTGACCACTACTATCTCGCCTACGAGCGCGAGCCGGACACATCGGACGATGCGGATCTGCGGCTCGATGTCTATGCGGGCAGCACGCGCCTGCCCTCCCTCCTCAGTTCCTATATGGATAACGATGCGACGCTCGTGGACATCTACCATGCGGATGGGATCGCGGCGGGCTTTATCGCCTATCCGCTGACGGATGAGATGCGCGAAAGTGCCGACGGGATTCTCGATTTTCGCGATGCGCTCATGCAGGCGATTGAGGAGGAGACCGATTGTCTGCACGCGGTGACCTTCCTCGGCGGAGCGACGGGCACGAACTACGGCTATCTGGACTTTCTCGCGTGGGATCTGCACGCCGTCCTCGTCGCCGCAGAAACCGTTCTCAAGAGGACGAATCTGCCGTGGGCGGTGTTTCACTCCTTCCGACGAGACGCGGCGGGCACCGTCAACATTTTTGATCGCGACGAGGAGGAGGAGGACGCCGCCGACGCGCCGGAGAGCTCCGACACAGAAAAAGGCCCCCTGCTCACAGCGGAGGCCGTCGCCAAACTCGAGGCGATGGAGGATGGATCCACGGGCTATTTCTTTAAAATGCTCAGCTATCTGAACAAATACATCAAGAACGGCATCATTAAGGGGCGGTTCACACGCGAGGAGGCGCATCGTGACCGCGACATTGCGCTGTGGTATGCCTATGCGTGCAACAATGTCGATCAGTACCCCTACTTCTACCGTGCGATACAGTGGATGCCGGACTCCGAGCCGAATGCGTGCGGGTGCGGGACGTGGTACTATCGCTACGCCGTCGCCCTCATGCACTGCGGCTATCTGGAAAAGGCGCTCCGCTATGCCGCGCAGGGAACGCGTGAGGAGCCAGACTATCCGTGGTGCTATCTCGTGCTCGGCAAGCTGCGCGCCCATTTCGGCGACCGTGACGGTGCGCTGGACGCCGTGCGGCAGGGGCTTTCCCTCGTGCCGGACGACCACGAGTTCCTGACGCTGGAACGTGAGATCGAGGAGGGTGCAACGATTGAGCAGATGTGCTTTCACTGGGTCGACGGAGCGTATGACGAGGAGCTGCAGCAGGCATCGCGTGCGGCCGAGGTTCCGCAGGAGGGCGCGGCGGCGGATGCCGTCGATGACATGTACCAAAAGCAGCGATCCATCCTCTGCATCCGCGTCGACGAGGAGGGACTCTCCCGCGTCCTGCGCCTCTTCTCCCCCATATCGGCGGGCAGCTACACGCGCAACGCGCCCTACTGCCATTTCCCGCGCAAGGCCGGGGATACAGAGGTGGAGATCGTATTCCGCATGAATGAGGCGGGCATGTCCAAGCTCCCCATCACATGGCTGACCGAGGTCAGGGATCACATCGACAGCGGGGCATGGGTAAAACATACGGATGAGCACGGCACGGCACAGCTCATCGCCGTGCAAATCTTACTCGATCACACCGTCGTGCTCGAGTACAAATACCCGTGGAAGGAAAAAAGTGCCTACTTCGAGGTGGATGCCGACTGGAATGTCGGCGAACGGAAGGGATAAGGCGAGTACCTCCATTGACACTCGCCTAAAAAAACATCCGCCCTATTTATACATGGCAGACGAACTGCCCGCAAAGATATTCCATGCTGGAGGTTGGCTGCACCTGCTTCGATGGGATGAACACATAGTCCCATGGCTTGTAGTGCAGCTCACGGCACACGGCAGTGGCTGTCTGACAGTATCTAATACCCACTTCCTTCTTTGCCAGCACCCCAGTATCGTTCAGCTTGTCCTCCCCCTTGATCTCCACCAGATAACATCTGTCGGCGGTTTCCACCACGAAGTCCGGCTCGTAGTTGTGTCCCCTGCCGTACTTGAGATCAAAATCGGAAGGAGCAGGACGAAGCCATTTCAGCACTTTGACATCCTGTTCACAGAGTCTGGCAAAAGTCAGTTCCGGAATACTGTCGAACTTTGCCCTATCGAAGACTCCCTTCTCTATCCCCGTGAAGACCACGGAGCGGATGCCGTCCGCTTTAGCGTCTGGGGAGAACAGATCCAGCTCAGAGCTGCCAAACAGTTCCTGAGGCATATTGAAATCATTGACCTTCACGATATCGTAGGAGAACATTTCCTCCGTCTTATGAAAGTGCTGCATCATCTGCCTGTAAATCTTTCCTGCAATGTCCTGCCGGTACATCATGACGATGTTTCGCATATCCTCGCAGCCATGTCGCTCCGTATAGTGCCGGCAGACGGACTGAACAAGACTCACGACAAGCTCCCCGCACTGCTCGTAGTCGATGACGGGCTTTCCTCGCAGGATTTCGACGATGCAGTTGACAGGGCGCTCAGCGATAAAGGTTATTTTGCTCGTAGCATCCCTCTCCGCATCCCGTGCGTCCACTAGATTCTGTCTAATCAGTTCGGTGGAGATGGGGGCATGGTTGAACTCTGCCAGATCAAGATCGAACTCATCGAAAATGTATGCGCCGCCACCCGTGCTGGTCATGGCAAGCTGAGGGATGGGGATGAACCGTTCCTTTGTCCTCACAGTGTATTCCTCGGTCTGCTCCGCCACAAAGGCTGCAAAAGCATCCTGGTTGTGCTGGAAGACATAGCCGTAGTCCTCTTTGGCTTTGATTTCCTCGATGACTGCTTTAGCAATGTCCTGCTTGTCTTTTACTTCCAGTCCCGCAGACTTTTTCTCCTTCATCTTTGACTGTACGGCCTTTTGCGCCACAGCGTTCACAGCCTGGATCGCCTTGCGGGTCTCGTCCGTTTCCTGCTCGATCCCAAGCTTTCTGTGAGCCTCGGACAGATCCTCTGGTTCCGGCTGGATCAACGGTATCTGCTGAGGGCTTTGCTTCTCATCGGGCAGCTTGTCCGCCTCGATGAGGTTGCCGCGACAGAAGATGCTCTCGCCGCTTTGGGCTTCCCGGACAAGCGCAGCAAAGTTGTCATGAGCAGTGAGCATGACCATATCCGCCAGGCGGTCGCCGGTGCGTTCACCGTAGGGTAAGCGTAGTCCGCGCCCCACCATCTGCTCTCGCAGAATACGCGATGCAGCAGTACGCAGAGGGATGATGGTGTAGAGGTTGTTCACATCCCACCCCTCTTTAAGCATGTCCACATGGATGACAATTTCTATGGGATTGTCTGCCCGTTCCACATCGGCAAGCAAGGCGACATTCGACGCCTTGGCTGCCGCTCCCTGCTTGGAGTGGATGAGCAGCGTCTTTCCCTTGTAACAGCCCTGCCTGAAATCGTCGGAGGTGACGTAATCATTGACGGACTGGGCATGCTCGGTATCCTTACAAACGATCATGACAAAAGGCTTCACGAGACGGGCGTTGCTCTTGTCGGCATACGCGGTCAAATGCGCCTTGACCTTCTCATGATGCCGTATACCATCATCAATCATAGCACGATCCAACTCTTTTTCACCGAAGCCGAAACTCTCAATATTGCTTCTGGTCATAGCATAGGGTGTACGTGTATATCCTGCCTCGATGGCTGCTGAAAGAGGATATTCATATACGACGTTCCTAAATTTCTCCTGCCTTCCTCCCTTGCCAGCCACCAGCGGCGTGGCTGTCAGTTCCAGTCCCAGCACGGGCTTCAGATCATTGAGTGCCTGCATTCCAGCTTTCGCACGGTAGTGGTGAGACTCGTCCATGATCAGCACCAGATCATCCAGCCCCGCCAAGTAGTCGATGAAGGATTCTCCCCGCCGCTCGTTCAGACGTCGCATATTGGCCGTCTCAGAGTCGAACTTCGAAATGTTGTAGATGTAGATGGAGATGCTATCCCCTAAGAAAACGTCGCCATTTTTCTCCTTGTAGTCATCGTCGTGATAGATGATGGGCGGCCAACTGAAGCAGGACAACCCCTTAAACACATACTTGGTACTCGATGACTGTGAGAGATCGTTGTGCAACTTGTTGTATATCGTGATGTTGGGCGCAACCACGAAGAAATTTTTCAAACCGTATTGCGTATAGAGATAGGTGATGAACGCTCCCATCAGGCGCGTCTTCCCCACGCCGGTCGCCAGTGCAAAGGTGAGGGAAAGGAACTCCCTCTCGAAGTCCGTGCATGTGGGATAAAGGCCATGCACCTTCTGCAAGGCGCCCTTGAGGTCGATGCCCTTCTCCGGCGGCACGACCTGAAGAATATTTGCCAGCACCTCCAAGGAAATCTTTTGCGGTTCTCGCAGGGACATCGTGCCGCTGATAAAATCCGGTGTATATTGGAGGAAACGCAGGTCAGCCTTCATCATCTTCGCCCTCACTTTCCTCGTCCTCGTACTGTGGCGGGCGCACAATGTTTAGAGCGTAGTCCTCACGTCCAAACGCACAGCTGCCCAAAAGCATCTGGGGAATTTTCTTGATGCGAATTTGAGGCGTTCCCTTGTCAGCGCCCTCATCAAAGGACTTACAGGCAACAATCAGGAATTCATTTTCCGCCATTATCTGCTGAATACCGGCAAGGTAGGCGGCGGTGATATGCTTGGTGGTGACATAGAGGAAGGAATGCTCCGTCCCCTGCGATTGTTTCCAGAACATCTTCTGGTCGGGGCAGTAGGTGTACCCCTCATGGAGGGCCACTGCCGCCGCCAGCTTGTCGGCATCGTATTCCTTATTGATGACGAGTTCCCCGATGGCATCCTCTTTGAGGAGGGTAGGTGCAAGTTCGTAAAAGTCATAGCCGCCCCCGCCGGTCCAGCTCTGTGCCTTGGAGATACCGCCCTGCTCGCCGTCCACCACCTTATCTAGGCGCGCCTTACAATGGGTATAGCAGTGGTCGCCCATTTCAATTCCAATATAGCGGCGGTTCATCTTGTGGGCCACGGCGGCGGTGGTGCCGGAGCCGAGGAAGGCATCCAACACCAGATCGCCTTCGTTGGAGGCGATCTGTAAGATGCGCTGAATCAGGCGTTCCGGCTTGGGTGTGTCAAAAGGACTTTCAGGCCCAAACAGGGCGATGACTTCCTTCTTGGCTTCTTGGTTGTGCCCGACCTCTTTATTCGTCCACCAAGTCCAAGGAACGACACCCTTTGCTTCTGACAGAAATTTCTTTTGTCTGGGACGAGACGTTCCGTCTGCGCCAAGCCAAATCCTGTTGTCCTTCAATAGAGAGTGAAAGGTTTCTTCGGATAAAGCCCAGCACCTGCCATCAGGAGGAGGCAATTTTCGTCCGTCCGGGAGTTCGATTTCATAAAACTGGCTGGCGGTAGCATGACCGACCTGTCCGGTCAAATCAATCGAACGCCATGGCCCTCTGGGATCGTTATCTGGATTCTTGTAACTGGATGCCTGCTCTGGACTGAGTGGCAAATAATTGCGGGATGCCTTGAATGCATCTTTGTCTTTGGCATAAACAAGCACATAGTCATGACCATCGCTGATGACGGATCTCATGTCCGGAGAAGTCCGTTTTTGCCAAACGATGGAGGCGATGAAATTCTTGCGTGAGAATATCTCATCCAGCAAAACCTTGACGTATGCCTGTTCGTCATCGTCAATGCTAACCCACAGGCTGCCATCCCTATTCAACAGCTGGTAAAGGATTTCCATACGTGGCCTGATGAGGTTCAGCCATGTACTATGTTCCAGATTGTCATCATACTGAGAGAACGCCGATCCCGTATTATACGGGATATCTGCATACACGCACTTCACCTGCCCGCCGTACCTCGGTAGTAGTGCCCTGAGGGCCAGCAGATTGTCCCCGTGAATCAGCATATTTCCTGTCCCCGTCTCACCGTAGGACTTCTCTTTGTGATGCAGCAACAGGCGCGGCTCTATCTTCTGCATGGGTTCGTCTTTTCCCACCCATGTCAATTCCAGTTTCGTTACCGCCAAGAAAATCCCTCCTACTCATTTTATATCCGTTATTATACAATAGAAAGTCAAAAGTCTCTTTCTTGGTTGGATATCCACTGTATATAGACAATAAAAACAGCCCCTCTCGAAATGAGATACGGCTGAATTCGTGAAAATTCCGTCTTTTTTGTTGTTCATTTGTCCCGATAGTGCGAACCGCACTGCCATATCTCGAATCGCCCATCCTTGATGCGGAAAACCAGACGATTCTTTTCATCAATATGAACACTCCAAAAGCCGGAAAGCTCGCCCTTGAGCGGTTCCGGCTGTCCTTGGCATTGGTATCCGTTGCGGTCAATATCCTGAATGAGACGGTTGATCTTTTTCAGCGTCTTCTTATCCTGCGTCTGCCAGTACAGATAGGCTTCCCACGCTTCATCCTGCCACAGTTTCTCCATCAGTCGACCTCGATAAGCTCATGCGGTTTCAGCGTGCTACGCCCCGCCTCAACATCCGCAATCGCCGCACGCAGACGTGCCATGTTTTCCTCGCTGTAGAACGGATCGGGTTCTGCCGTTACCTCGAACGGAATTCGGCGATCCTGCGTCACCTTCGCCGCGAACATCGTGAATGCCGATGTGAGCGTCAACCCCATCTTGCGACAGGTCTCCTCCATCTCGCTCTTGAGGTTTGCATCCATCCGAAAATTCACCATTGCCTGGGCCATATCAATCGCCTCCTTTTTTGTAGAATATCATATTTGTAAAGACATATCAATCTTTTTCGTGTCATTTGCTTTACACCTATAATCCCAGTTCCTCCTCGATCAGTACCAGCTCCATCGGGCGGTAGCTCATTTTCTTGTAGTGGATGGTGAGGGCATTGCAGATGCGCTCAAGTGCCACGCAGTCATAGCAGCGATCGCCCGCCGCTGCGCAGGGCGTTTTCTTCCCCTTGCGCTGGGCGTTGCGCGGGGCGGCAATGCGGTGGATGCGGTCGATGCCCGCCTCAATGTTGGGAACGAGCTTGTTGATGCCCACGACAAAGTAGGTCTTTTCATGTCCGAAGAGCGAGCCTGCGACACGGTTGCCCGCGCCGTCCATGTTGAGGATCTGCCCCTCCTCCGTGATGGCGTTCGCCGAGAGGACAAAGATGTCCGTCATCAGTGCCTCGCGCCCTGCGGCAAGAAATGCCTCGATGCCGCCGACGTGTCCTGCACGTGGCGGATCGACCACCTCGTTATGCTCACTTAGCCGCTCGTAGAGGGAAAGCGCCCGCAGCGTCTCGGAGTCGCCGAATCCGACGCGCTTGCCGCGAATCTCACGAGCGAGATAGTCCGCCGCCGCAGTCCGCTCCGCAAAGCGCGAGACATCGTAGCGATTTTTGCGGAATGCCTCCATCGTGCGCACAATGCGTTCCTCGTCCGTCGTGTCGGACATTGTCCTCATCTCCTTCGTCACGCCATATTCCCTGATTCCAAGGGATTCGCGGTGGACATATTGGCGAAATTCTCAATACATCTCGATGATGTTGAAATTGCTGTCACACGCGGCGGGCGTGCGTCCGATCTCGCGGATGATGCGGATGATGTGATCCTCGGAGAGGGCGCGCGGGCTCTTTGCCCCCGCGTCGTGGAGGATCGTCTCCTTGTGCACGGTGCCGTCGATGTCGTTCGCACCGAACCCGAGCGCGACCTGCGCCACGGGCACGGTCAGCATCACCCAGTACGCCTTGATGTTGCGGAAGTTATCGAGCAGGAGGCGTGCGATCGCGATCGTCCGCAGATCGTCCCACATCGACGTCTGCCGCACCGTCCGCCCCAGCTCCGTATGTGACGGCAGGAACGGGAACGGGATGAACGTCTGAAAGCCCCCCGTCTCGTCCTGCAGGTCGCGCAGGCGCATCATGTGCGCGACGCGCTCCTCGAGCGTCTCGATGTGTCCGTAGAGCATCGACGCATTCGTCTTGATCCCAAGTTCGTGCGCCGTACGGTGCGTTGCGAGCCACTCATCCGCCGTCGCCTTGTTCGGGCAGAGCTCCCCGCGCACGCGGTCGGAGAGGATCTCCGCGCCGCCGCCCGACGCGGTCGGAGAGGATCTCCGCGCCGCCGCCCGCGATCGACTGCAGCCCCGCCTCGCGCAGGCGCAGGAGCACCTCGCGCACGGAGAGCCCCGACGTGTGGGCAAAATGCGTGATCTCCACGCCCGTGAACCCCTTCAGGTAGAGTGAGGGGAAGGCCTCGTGCAGCGCGCGCAGACGCAGGAGGTAGTCGTCAAACGTCCACGTCGGATGCAGCCCGCTCACGACGTGCAGTCCCGCGAGATGCGGGTCGCGCATCGCCTCCGCGACGTGTGCCACCGCCTCCGACGCGCTCATCTCGTAGGCGCCCGCATCCTCTGCGTCACGCCCAAACGCGCAGAACTTACAGTGCGCCATGCAGATATTGGTCAGATTCACATGACAGTTCACATTGTAGTAGACAATATCGCCGCATTTTTCTGCGCGCACATGATCGGCGAGGGCACCGAGCCACGCGATGTCGTGCGAGGCAAAGAGGGCCACGCCGTCCTCATACGTCAGCCGCTCTCCGCGCTCTGCTTTCTTCTCAATATCGAGGTATTTACTCTGCAATTCATCGTCTCCTAAACACACAAGTTATCTCTTTATGATTCGATACCCAGCGCAAAAGTCCTGCCACGGAGACAAAAGGAGCCGCCTGCAAGCCGGTAGGTATCGGCTTTGCAAAACGGCTCGAAGACGATGGCAGCACCTCTGCCACAGGTCATTCCCTTATTTTTTCGGCGTAATCGCCAGCGCGCGTACGGGCAGCCCCGTCGCGCCCTCGATGTTCGGCCACCCGAGGAAGAGCAGCGCCCCTGCCGGCGCCACGCGGTCGAGATTCGTCAGCACCTCGACCTGCAGCTTCCCCTTGCCGAGGACATAGCGCTCGCACGCGAGATCCCCTGCCTTTGCCGCCTCCGTCGAGGCATCCGTATCGAGCGTCTCATGACCGTTCGCCGCGGCATTGCGCGTCTCATAGATATACTTCAGCGCATCCATCGACCACGACGGGAAGTTCTCACTGCCGTCCGCGGCGATCCCGGAGATCGCATCCATATCCGGCCAGTGACGGCTCCACCCCGTATAGAGTGCGACAAACGCACCGTCCGGAATCGCGCCGTACTTCGCCTCGTACGCCTTGATGTCCTCCACTGTCACCGCATAGTGCACATCGCGTGCAACCTGCTCCGTCACGTCGATCACACACAGCGGATAGAGCATGTGCCGCGCACCGAAGTCCTCCGCGAGCGGGAGGTTGCGCACGAAATGTCCCGGAAAGTCAATGTGCGTCCCGAACTGCCCCGGGAACTTGAACGTCTGGATGAGGCAGTCGAGCATCGGATTGCCCCAGTCAAAGCACGTCTTTGAGAGCTCCACCGAGCCCTCGGGGATCCCCGCCCAGCACGGACTGTCGTTATTCAGTGGGTGCGTCAGATCCACCCACTCATACGCATCCGACTTCAGCTCATCAAGAACATTCCACAGATGATATCCCATCGTTCCATCTCCTTAATAACATAGTAAATTTATATGTTATTCTATTGCGAATTTCTGCGTTTGTCAATCCACCGCGAAAAAAATTTTTCAAAAAGCGTTGACAATCTTCTGAAGTTTTACTATACTAAGGATAGTTAAGGAGAACGTAAGATGGCAGGCTGATTCAGGACAGGCTGCCCCCATGTGATCTGTAAGCACATGGTGTATCTCCTTCGGGGATTTCCCACCGTGTTGACCGACGGTTGTTGGAGAGGGACACGGGATGCACCTCGCTGGCTGAGTGAGGAAGCAGCCGCAGCGTCCACGACGGACTGGGAGGAGATTCCGATGGGTTACTGAGTGGCCGCAAAGGTCTGCACTGTGCACCCCGCCCCGCTGGGTCGGACGGGGATGCCGAGCGAAGGTGCGGCAGGGAATGCGGCAGCCCGCGTGGGGTGGGCACACAAGAGGGCATGGATTAGCGCATGACGAGGAGGACGTTCCCCAGAGAGGAACAGAATGTGCGCACAGAGAACATGTCGTGGTGGTTTTTCTCAGCGTTTTCGCCGGAAAGTTCCGCATCTCAAGCTAGCGGCGATGCGGAATGAAGCGTGGATCGTTTGAATGCAAGAGAGTTACCTATCACTTCCCGTATTTTCCTCAGAACCGCCGATGCGTGACGAGAAAGCGCATCGGCGGTTTTGTTTTTGGCGTATCTTTTCTAGCGCTGCGGGCACAGCGTTCCAATGTATTTTTGCTATTTTGGATTTACGTGCTATAATACAGATGTTTTTCATTTTATTATAGATAGGTGGTATTGGCATGAAACACTCCGAAAACGAGTTCATGCAGCACGAATTGCGGCTCCCTGAGCTGACAATGCGCGGCATGATCCTCGGCGCAATCCTCACCATCATCTTTACCGCATCGAACGTCTACCTCGGCCTCAAGGTCGGTCTGACGTTCTCCTCCGCCATTCCGGCGGCGGTCATCTCGATGGCGGTACTCAAGATGGCGAAGGATGCGAACATCCTCGAGAACAACATGGTGCAGACGCAGGCATCGGCAGCGGGGACGCTGTCCGCCATCATCTTCATCATCCCGGGCATGCTCATGATCGGCTATTGGCAGGACTTTGAGTTCTGGCAGACGCTCGTCGTCTCTGCCTGCGGCGGCTGCCTCGGGGTCCTCTTCACCATCCCGCTGCGGCGTGCGATGGTTGTCCACAGCGACCTCGCCTACCCGGAGGGCGTCGCTGCGGCGGAGATCCTGAAGGTCGGCTCGCACGACGACAGCCGCGAGCAGCACGGCTCGGGACTGAAAGAGATCCTCTCGGGCAGTGCCATCGCTGGCGTGATCGCGTTCCTCACGAACGGCCTGCAGGTGCTCGGCGGCAGCCTCTCCGCATGGTTCCACGTCGGACGCGGCATGACGCAGCTCCCGCTCGGCTACTCGTCGGCACTCGTCGGTGCGGGCTACCTCATCGGCATCACGAGTGGACTCGCGATGCTGATCGGTATCGCCATCGCATGGGCGGGCTTCGTCCCCTATTTCACCATCACCGGTGCACTCCCCGACGGCATGACCCTGCAGAAATTCGCGGGTACCGTCTATCAGCAGAAGGTGCGCCTCATCGGCGCGGGCGCCATGGGCGTCGCCGCGATCTGGACGCTGCTCTGCCTCGCTCGCCCCGTCATTGACGGCGTAAAGGAATCCATCGCAGGCGCACGCGCAGACAGCGCAGAGCGCGGTCTGCACCGCATGGACATCGACATGACGATGAAGAGTGTCGGGCTCGTCTTTGCCGTCACCGTCATCGGGCTGCTCGTCATCTTCTACGCCTTCGTCAGCCCCGAGCAGATCCCGGGCAGTCAGAAAGTCATCTTCACCCTCGTCGGCGTCGGCGTCGCCGTCCTCATGGGCTTCTTCGTTGCCGCCGCCTGCGCCTATATGGCAGGTCTCGTCGGCACGTCCTCCAGCCCGATCTCGGGCATCGGCATCCTCGGCATCATCGTTGCATCGCTCGTCATGTACGCGTTGTGCTCCATGTTCGGCATCTTCGCGCTGCCGGGCGGTGAGAAATTCGCGACGGCGACCGCCATCTTTACCACGTCGATCATCCTCGCAATCGCCTGCATCTCGAATGACAATATGCAGGATCTCAAGACCGGCTATCTCGTCGGCGCAACGCCGTGGCGTCAGCAGGTCGCGCTCCTCATCGGCTGCGTGGTCGGCGCGCTCGTCATCGCCCCCGTGCTCAACCTCCTCTATGAGGCGTATGGGTTCTCGGGCGCGCTGCCGCGTGCGGGCATGGATCCCGCGCAGGCACTCGCCGCACCGCAGGCAGTGCTCATGACGACCATCGCTCAGGGCATTTTCTCGCAGAAGCTCGCATGGGAGTACATCTACATCGGCATCGGGGTCGGCATCGTGCTCGTCCTCATCGACCTCTTCCTGCGCCGCTCGACGAAGAATCTCGCCATGCCGCCGCTCGCCGTCGGTATGGGCATCTACCTCCCGCCCGTCATCCAGACACCGCTCGTCGTCGGTGCGATCCTCGGCTACTTCGTCAACCGTCACCTGCGTCAGACGAAGGGGGAGGAGGCGGAGCGCGCAGGTCTGCGGCGCGGCACGCTGTTTGCCTCGGGGCTCATCGTCGGCGAATCCATCATCGGCGTCCTCCTGGCAGGCATCATCGTCATCTCCGTCTCGAACGGCGGCAGCGAAAGCCCTCTCGCCGTCGTCGGCGCCGATTTTGCCGGCACTGCCGAGATGCTTGGGCTCCTCGTCTTCCTCGGCGTCCTCGTCCTCTTCAGCAAAGTCGTGCTGAGCGGGAAAAAGGAAACATGAAATTTCTCGCAAAAGCGGAAACGCCATCGGCAAACATGACCGATGGCGTTTCTTTTCATATCTTTCACACGAAGAATATTGCATCATCATCAAAGAGGTGAATGAGATGAATCTACGGGACGAATTTGAGCGCATC
The DNA here is from genome assembly GCF_900186465.1 of Centipeda felix. Lineage (GTDB taxonomy): Bacteria > Bacillota > Negativicutes > Selenomonadales > Selenomonadaceae > Centipeda > Centipeda felix. Next base: position 34,635 of record NZ_LT891947.1, on the reverse strand, counting down.
ATGCGCGAACAGCGCGAGATCGCGCTCGCAACAACGACGGACGGGCTGCCGCATGTCCGCATTGTGAACTTCTACTATGCCCCCGAGGAACACTGCGTCTACTTCGCCACGTTCAAAGACAACGAGAAGGTCGTCGAGATCGCGGCAAATCCGAATATCGCATTCACTACCGTTCCGCACAACGGCACAAACGAACACGTCCGCGCGAGCGGACGCGCCGTGAAGTCTGCGCGCACCGTCTACGATCTCGCGGCACTCTTTGCCGCAAAGATCCCACGCTATCAGGAGACCATTGATGCTGTCGGCGACGACCTCATCCTCTACGAAATCTCGCTCAACACAGCGGTTGTCACCATCGACATGGAGCATATCGAGCGCATCCGGCTCTGAGAGTGGGCCGGCAATCGAGGCTGCCGCACGAAGTTTTATGACCTGCCCCCCCAAAGGTTAGATGAGAAGATCGGCCTTTTGGGGGGCAGGTCATATTCCAATCGGAACAAATTAATCTTCATTTTTCAGCACGCCCGCATGCTGTAAAACTTTTTCTTTCACCGCACTCACATCGTCGATTTTTATGTATCGCTCGGGCACCCACGCGACCGGGGATAAATGCTCGCTAAATGCATCGATTTTCTCGTCGTTGAAGATATTATTGACCGCGGTAAACTCCATGCCGCCAAATACTTTGACAAAATCTTGATACGTCCTGCCGTCGATATCCGCGACATTATTTTCGGCATATATTTTCGAGTTTTTTCCGACGCCCAACGAATACGCATAACGGTATGCGCCGTTTTCATCGTCCGTTTGGTAGTAATTATTATACACGTGAACCTTGCCAAATCTCACTCTCGGTGCACGCTGAACCAAATTATGGAAGTAGTTATGATGCAGCGTCACATTCAGTTTGCCGTCATCCGCCGTTTTTGCATCACTGTTCCCGATCAAAATCGCTTTATTATGCCGTTCAAAAACATTGTACGACATCGTGATGTCGTCTGCCTGATTCGTAATATCGACCAAACCGTCCCGATGCTCGTATTCACGATGAAAATACGTTTCCGTCGGCTGCGTGCCATCCTCGAAATGACAATGATCGATCCAAATATGCGTGCCGCCGCGGATCGTAATACTGTCATACTGAGAATTCCAGCTGCCTTCCGGCCCATCGTTTGGATCCCACGACGGGAAATAATCATACGGGGACTCAAACATAACATTTCGGATGATAACATTATCCGCGTCGAGGACTAAATCCACGCCCTTTAATTTCGCATGTTCAATCCCAATGATGCTCGTATTGGCGGGGACATGAACCATGATGTTTTTTTCCTGATTTTTTTGAGATTGTTTTCTTTTTTCTTCCTGCTCTTCTTTTCGGCTTTGCGGCGCGGTACTATGCGGTGCATGCGATTCCAGATACTGCTGAAAATCATAGCCCTCCGCCATATAATCTTCCTTCGTCAGGCGCTTTCCATCCGCGTCCGTATCGAAGTCGATCGTACCGTAAATCATCAAAATCCTAGGTTCTGTGTTCTTTCGATTCCCCAATGCGGCAATAAACTCCTGCCTATTGGTCACGCGGAAGATATTGTCTTGTCCCGCAGCAGCACCCCCGGTCGTGCCGCTGCCCTCTGCGGCAAATCCATCATCTTTAGCGAGCACTTCCCGTATAAAATCCGTCTTCCCCATCGAGCGCTGGACGAACGGCAAGAGGAAAATAGCCGCTAACGCAGTAATGCAGGCAATCAGTAAAATCTTCTTTTTCATATTCTTATCTCCCGCGAGCCCCGCCTTTGTGCCCCTTCCACCGCTCCCCCGTCATAACGGGGAAGGCTTTGGGATATAACGGCATAATAGCTTCCCCCGTCGCTACGGGGGAAGTGGCGAGCACAGCGAGCCGATGGGGGCGTGCACACCACCTTTATGGTAGATCTGTTTTCCCACCGATATGGGCATGGACACGAACGTACGCGAATGCTCTATGCATGAACCTCAAGTGCCTGTCCAATCCACGCATTGAGATCACGATAGGTGCTGCGCATCGCCCGTACCTTATCCCCATAGACGAGCGCAAGCATGCGGCAGAAGCAGCTTACGGCTTCCTGTGAGCCCATACCGACCTTTTGACGGAACTGATCCTCCGTCACATTCACGATCTCATGCGCCGCCTCGTTGCGCAGCTGCCGAATATCCGCAATAGATTCCAGTTCCACCATGACCGCCGTGTGCAGCTTCGCATCACGAATGCGCTGTGCCTCACCTGCATAAGTGCAGCAAAGAGACAATAGATAAAATGAAAGCGGCTGATCCCGATAGCCGTAGGGAAATTCCCGATCCAATGCGGCAAGCAGCTCCTTCTCCTGCACAGTAAGGCGTTCCCGCACGAGCAAACGAACACCATGACGCGGCTCACAAAGGGAACGAATCGGGATTGTCAGATTCTTCGCGGTATACTCCCTGAGGAACTCATAGAGAAACGGAATCATGCGCAGCATCAGATTCGACAGCCGCCCCGTTTCCTGATCGATCTGCATCATGAGGAAGTATTCAACCAGCTCCTCCGTTTTCCCAGTGAAAGGAAAGAGCTTCTTTCCTTCGTATTCGCGCAGGACAGCCTTTGCCTCCTCCGTCAGGAGCATACTGCGCCGTTCTGCATGGGAAAGGAGCAGCGACGCCTCCGACGGAACGAGCGCACTCCGCCGTGCAATCTTCCCTGCCGCCGCATACTCATAGGAGTCGATCAGAGACAGGATACGGCTCCGCTCTGCATAGTAGTGAAACGCCGACAGCGGTGGTTCCTCACAGCGGTTCTCCGCCCCTTCTTCGTTGTCAAAATTGTTTTCGAGCAGGGCGTCGATGTCCTCGGCATCCTGCGTTGCCTCATTCGCACGGTTCGAGTGCCGTGCCGGTGCCGCCACCTGCACACCGATACAGTGCTCCATATCGGACGCGAGCATCGCGAGGACCGTCTTCATCTGCGGCGTCCCCGAGCTGAGATTCAGGAGGAGTGTACTCCCGGGGTATGTCTCGCGGATGCGCAGCACCTCCTGCGGCAGGATGCGGCTGAAAGACTCATAGAGATGTGCATCACGTATCTCGGTAAATACTTCCTCGATCTGACACTCCGGTGCGAGGCGCTGAACCGCACGTGTATAGCGGTGATCATGCCGCTCCTTCTCCGCCATATCGTGCGTATAAAAAAGCACGATGCGCTCCGGCTGATAGTGCCGCACGATATGCAGCATCGCGCCATCATAGCAGCCGCGTACGGGATCGGTATCGCCCAGCGGTGAAAAAAGAATCCTCATCCGTCTCGCCCTTTCCAAACATCCGCCTCCACGGCGCCCATGCCGAGGGCGGTCTTGATGCCGATGCCCGCATACGATGCGAACGACATGAGCATCCCAAGGATACGGCGCATGCTGTCCGTCCCCGTAAAGCCTATGGTAAGAGACCCGCGAAAGCCGCGCAGCGGATGTCCGTCCACGGAGAATGTCGCCGTGTGCAGCGCATACTGCCGAATCTGGCATCCGGCGGCGAGCTGTGCGGCAAGATCCTCCTCCATGCGTACGTGCGGACAGAAACGCCCCCACCGCATGAGAAGACTCTGGACGATCAGCAGCATCTCCGGCAGGAGGACATACTGTCCATCCCGCTTGAACGCCGTCGGCGTATAAAAGGTCAGCTCTGCTCCGCGCGGCGCTCGTGCAGGGAGAAAGAACGCATCGGCAAGTGCCGTATCTGTACTCTCAGATACACAGTGAAAGTCATGCAGCGAGACCGCATAGCCCTTCTGCCGCAGGAACAGCTCCGTCGTCGTGCCGAGTGCCATCGCAGCCAGCTCGCCCATCGCCTCCGTGAGTGTCCCGATGCACCAGAATACACGCCCCGACTCCCGTTCGATGCGGATACTCTGTCGGTACGGGCGCAGGCTCTGTGTATGCAGGACTGCCGCCGCATCCGCGGGCAGACGCTCCATCAGAGCGCCGTGGAGGATCGAGCCCATCGCCGAAACGGCACGCTCCCCCGTGGGGAAGCGGAGCTCCGCCTCATATCGTCTGAGCATTGCCAATCCCCCGAATGGAGCACAGCCCCATAATCCAGTCCGCGCCGTCCGTCTGTGCTCTCTTTAACGTACGTGGTGTCAGAACCTTATCTATCGCCCTATGTTTATGTGACGGGTTCGTGAACTGCCCATCAAAATAAGCAGCAGCAAAACGGCGTGCCTCAGCTTCCGCACCTGCTAACGTATAGATGATGGTCTTTGAAAGGAATCCCGTGCCCCCGCCAAGGAGCGCATTCGCCTTGTATGCCGTAACATCATCAAAAAGATCTCCATAATACTTTCTATCAATGGCTTCAAAGGCGCGCTGTTGGAGCTTTAAACCATCAAGTGTATAAGAACGCAGCATGGCAAGGATGGACGGTAATGACTCGATCCCCGCCGTGTGAAGCATACTAAGGTTCGCCGTGACGGCAAAACGCAGTCTGCTGCCGGCAGGGATACACTCGCGAAAGAGACTGATCGCGCTTTCCCCTCTCGCCGCACCGCGTTTGATGAGTGTCGTGGCATCGATTTTCTGGACGATAACAGTTGGTGCTGATGCCTTACATCCAACAAGAGCCGCATCACTAACAGAGAGTCCGCGCAGTGCGCTTACAACCGCATCCTTTTTCTTTGCACCGTCATAGGTGAGCGTATGCAGAATCTCCTGTTCCAGCCGCAGGATGATATCATTCCACGCAGCTGCTTTATCTGGCCCCCGTACAGAAGAAATTTCCTGCCAATAAGAATCAAATCGTCTGGGATCTTTGCGAATAAAGTGGTAGAGAATCCCTGTACGCAGTGCGCCTTTAATGGTACTGCCTGGAATATAGGGATGCGCATTGTCAGAACGTACGAGTTGACATGTGACATTATTGAGTGTAGGCTTCTTGGCTCTTTGGTCTGAAAGCTTCGCGACAGGAATCTTGCGTCGGATAGCGCCCGCCTGCCGGAGATCTGCCAGTGTCACATGGTTGACCTTTAGCCATTCAAGCAGATTGCGTGATTTTCTCCCCGTTGCTTCCGTCTCAAGATATTGAACAAAAGCATCTGAGAGCTCACGGTCCTCGAGAAACAAAAACCATTTAGCCCCATGTAAAAAGTATGCTTCCAGTTTATCTCTGTCGTAAAGATATTCAAAGGGTCTCAATACCTCTCCCGAGCCGACATGCACCGGAGCAATGCACGTGAGCTCGTACTCCTGACGAACGATTTGTCCGCTCATGCCGTCACCCCCGCATAGAGACCGAATCCATACCGCCACACAGGATGCCCGTCCTGTGTCCCGAGCTCACAGAGTGATCCCGCTACACGCGTCCTGAGGCAGGAGCCCGCATCAATGAGGCAGACACTGTTCTTTTTCACCGCCGCATGACGCGGATCCGTGATAAAGCCGCCCGCACGCCGCAGACGATAGGCGCCCTCCTTGACCGCGGCGAGATCTTCTGTCGTCGGGAGGACAGGAGAGAGTGCCATCTGCCACGGTGCGTCCGCTGCGGCGAGCAGCGTGCAGAGTGCCGCATCGTCCGTATAGATGCCGTCCTCCGACGTATCGAGACGGATGTCGCCCTCCTCCTCGATATGGAACTTGCCGAGACCGCTCGACCGCTTTCCGCCGATCCCCGTCATGCCGAGCCACGTCAGCAGCTCGCCCATCCAGTCCGCGAGCTCCTCATCCCCTGTCTCGAGCAGGAGGTAGAGCCCGGCATCCACATGGAAATCAAACTGCCCGACATAGTACGGCAGGGGTACCTCGCCGCGCGTGTTCACGCGTGGGCGCAGGGAGGCTGCACCGACCTCCGCCCCCGAGGCGAGCGCCTTTCCCGTGCGCATTGCATGCACATAGGCATCCATCTCGCTCGCTCGGATGTACTTCATCGACTTCTGCTTTTTTCGCGCACTCGCTTGACAGCATACCGTATCATATCCCTCACCGTGCGACATGGTGTCAGCGGGAATCGACAGAACGGGACGCGGGAGATAGAACGCCATCTCCCCCTCTCCGTCTCTGCGCCACGGCATGAGGTCGGAGAAACGGATCGCCCCCTGCATCACCTGCCGATACAGACGCTCGAACGCAGCATCCTCGTCGGCCGCCGCCAGTTCCGCACAGAGCGCACTGAACAGCGTATCCGCCGTATAGGACGCACCTGCCGCATCGAGCCGCCCCTCCTGCCCCGTCGGAGCGAAATGCACCGCCGTGTCAAACACGAGCGGATAGATCACGCAGCTCACGACGTCTGCCCGCCCTTCGACAGGACTGCCGCAATCTCATCCAGCTTCTCCTGCGTGAGTGCATCGGGCGCAGAGAGGGAGAAATAGCTCACAGTGAAGTCATGCAGCGAGACCCTGCCATAGCCGCGCGAGCCATGCCCGCCGAGATAGTCCATCTGCAGGAGATGCAGACCATCCCCGAGGAGCGCCATGTCCTCCGCGACCTCATCCTCGTGTTCGATATTGTAGACCAGCCGAAAATCGAACTCCGCCCCTGCAGGCACGCGTTCGATCTGGCGCGGATTAGCCGCCGCCGTGATGCGGTTGATCGTATTCTCCCACTTGATCTCACCGATGTACGTCTCCAGCTCCAGCTCCTTGAGCCGCTCGAACGATGCTTTAGACAACCGCAGGTCGAAGAACTGCAGGCGTGACGCCTTTCCTCCGCCCTCTCCTCCGTCCTTCCCTTTCAGTGCTGCGCCAAAGAGACGGCGCACCTCATCGCTGTCGTCCTTCACATCGGGCAGGTCGTACCCCTCGGCCATGCTGCGCACGAGCAGGGTGCGAATTTTCCCCTTCAGCGAGCTGCCGGGAATGATCGGCTGACGCGAGAGCGGGTCACGCACGAACGGGCTGTCCACCGCACCGATCGGAGCGAAGTCCGAGGATGAACCAATGTGGAGCCCCGTCTCGATACGCAGGCATGCTCGAATGTCCAGTTTGCCCTTGAGTGTACTCTGCTGCTCCATATTAGTCTTCGCCTCCATAAAACTTATGATAGGCAACGAGTGCCTCCACATAGTGTGCGAAATCCTCATAGGCGCGAAGGTCCGTACCGATGCCGTCGATGCACTCCTTCAGGCGCGACGCCTCCACAAACGGCTTGACCTTTTTCGGCTCGCGCGCCGCCTGATAGACGAGCTGCACCTTCAGATACTTCACCGTAGAGGCCAGCGCAGGGCTGAGTTCCACTGCCCTCGGGTTCCGTGCACGGTAGTCATCCACCTTGTTCGTCAGGGCATTCACCGCCGCCAGGAACTTCCGTATCTGACTTTTCGTAATGACCAGCTTCCCGCCGCCATCCTTTTTCAGCCGCAGGATAACATTCTCCGCCTCCTGCGCGATATCCTTAACCTTCTCCTCAGCCATCGGCATTCTCTCCCTTCTCGCGAATGTTGTAGATGATAAATTCCAGTGCCGTCCGCAGCTGCCGCCGCGCCTCCTTGTCCCGATACCATGCGTAGAGCTGGCTGCGGACGCGCTCGTATGCCGCCTTCTGTTCCGTATGAAGCCCCGCAGCGAGACGGGCAAGCACATAGGCGAACCGTGCAATCTGAATATCGTCGCCGCCGTCCTCCAGCAGAGTCAGCAGCTGATATGCCTTGGACTTTCCGAAGGGAACACGCGTCTTATCCCGCACCTCGTTCCATGCGAGATTCTCCCGCAGGAAAGCGAGCTTCTCGCCGCAGACGCCATCGATGAAGTCGTCCCAGCCATAGGCCTCCGCGCGCTCCTTGACCGTATCGGCAGAGCGTCCGCTCAGCGACGTGCCAAAGAGCGCCACCGCATCCTTTGCGGGGCGCAGTCCCTTCGCGAGTGACTCCAGCGCCCCCGTCTGCCGCGCCATCGCCGCCACAGGACATTTGTCTTTGAAAAAACCGATGCCTGCAGAGAAATGCAGCTTTCCGCTCGTAAAGCGCTGGAAGGCACGCCGCAGGTCAACGGCAAGCTCCACAATATCGTCCCACGTGCCGAGGAGGAAAATATCGTCACCGCCGGAGTAGACGATATGCACATCGCGCGCCGCCTTCTTCTCCCGACCGAAGAGGGAGAACTTCTCCGCACCGCAGCCCACATTGCCGCAGCAAATTTCATTGATATATCGCTTGAAGAACAGGGACAGCTGACGCGACAGTGATGCCGTCCGTGTCAGCGTCGCATACTGAGCAGGGAACCCCGCGAGGAACGCCGCGCCGAGATTATCCACATCCGCGCGCAGCACGCCCAGGCGACGGATCCCCGCCGCATCCTCCGTGCCGCCGCTGCGTGCGGCAAGCTGTCCCAGCTCCATCACGCCGCCATCGTCCTTGCATACCGTGTAGTCACCCAGCCAGAGATGCGTCGCCAGCTGTGCCCCCGTATATACCTTGTTCTTGATGTAGATCCGCCGCAGGGTCTGCGGCAGATCGTCCGTTTCCGCCAGCTTCTCCGCCGTGAGATATAGCGTTCCCGAGAGCCCGGGGAGCGGCAGGGCATCCGCCGCAGGATCTTCTGACACGGCAAACACATCGCCCGCCAAAATACGCTCACCGAACACATACAGCCCTCTGCACATCGGGCACACCTCGATCTCAGATCCATCACGATACTGTGCGAGTTCCGTCGTCGATGTACGGCAGATCGCACACTCACGCGAGGCATCGCGCACCTTGTTCAGTGCACTCGACGGGGAAAAGAGTGCCGCCAGCTGATCCTCAGAGTAGCGGCAGAGCTTCTCCGCAGACAGCAGCTCGCTCACGCGGCGAAATGCCGCCTGTGTTCCGTGCCCGCCTTCCTTCGTCACGCCGAATTCTGCCGCCGCGCACGGCGTCCATGCCATTGCCAGATAGAGGTGTGTGCCAAAGTGTTCCAGCAGCCAGGCATTCACTGCATGACGGCATTTCGTCAGGATCTCCTGCACTGCATCCGTATTCGGCAGCAGCAGGTAGAAATGACCGCCGCCCGTATAGAGGAGCGCACTGCGGCTGATGCCGCATGCCGTTAAGATCTCGTCCACCACATTCTCAAGCAGAATCTCAAGATAGAACGACCGCCCGCGCAGACTCTTGAGCGCACCCGCCGACGGAATTCCGTAGATGAACGGCTGAATCCCCGACACATCACCTGAGACAAGCAGATACATCGGCTTTTCCCGCCATGCACGCCCCTCATCGCCCGTCGTACAGCGACGGTAATCGGTGATCCCATGCGCCTCGAAATAGCGGTACATCGCCGCCGCATACGCGGCCGTCAGACGCACATGATCATAGAGTGAGATGTCCGCCGCCTCCGCACGTGCCGTACTCGACGGCACATAGCTGAGTACCCCCTCCAACACGCGCAGGAGCTCTCCCACGGTCATCTCCAGCGGAGATCTGCGCTGAAAATTCGCCTCGAGATGCTGACAGAGATCCTGATACGCCGCCTCCGTTGCCCGTATCTCGGCGGACGGGCAGGGCATCTGCATCTCATAGGTCTCAGGATCCAGTCCGCGCAGATGGAACGCTTCCTTCGCGGAGTGTGCCCCGCCGTCAGCGAAAAGATAAAAGACGCTCTGAAGATTCGCGGCGGCAGAAAAGCCGCCCGTCCCCTCCTCTGTCTCACGGCGATCCGTCGCCGCTGCCAGATTATCTGCCTCATAGATAATATAGCTGATATCATCTGCATCGGCGCGCAGATCCTTCAGATCACTCCAGTGATGATGTCCTACGGCGCGCAGAATATCCCGTCCCTCGCCGCCGAAGAAACGCTCGAGGAACGCCGCGCCGCACGCCGCGTGTGTCTTTGACTCTGGGTGCGCCCGCCGCACCAGTTTCCCGATATCATGCAGCAGAGCCGCCCGCTCAATTTGCCCACACAGATCATCCATAGCCTCATCTCCTCTCATCACTGATTAATATTAGAAAATTCCACATAAAACGAAAAATCCCTGCCAATCGGCAGGAAAAAGAAGGCCAAACCTATCCTAAAAAATCACCACATCCTCCACATGACGATCCCCGATTCCCCACGAGCGCACCGACGTATGATTGGCGAGCAGATAGACCCGCAGCGAATCCGTCGCAGGATCAATCAGACCGGACGTCAGCTCCATCATGCGCTCATACTTCTTCTCCGTCAGAAACGCCTCGAACGCCGACTTCTGCACGCGGATGCCATATCGCTCCAAACACTTCACCATCCGCGTGCGCCGCCGATCGTCCGTAATGTCATAGATCACCAGCACGATATAGCGCCGCTCATCCTCCACCAGAAATTCATTTTCCTCATAGTCCATCATCGGCATCACCTCAGCGCAATCGGCTCATACATCTCCTCATTTTTTGCGAGCAGCGCCTGTGCATACTGCCGCGCCTGATAGGCGAGCGTACGGCGATAGGAATGCTGCCCCTCCACATAGCGATTGACCGTCCGCAGCTTCTTCTCATAGGCACGCAGGAAAATCGCCCGCCCCTCGCGTGTCAGGATAATCCCCGGCTCATCCTCCTTCATCGCCGCAAAATGCTCCGTCCGCACCTCATGATGACTCACGAGAGACAGTACCATCGCGTCCACCAGCACCGCACGCCACTCCTCCATCAGATCAGAGGCGAGAGCGGGATGATGATTCTTCAGTGCGTGGAGAAAGCCGAAGTACGGATGCAGCCCCTCATTGGAGAGTGCTGTATAAATATCATACATCAGCAGCGTATAGCCGAAACTCAGCATCGCATTGAACGGGTCAAGCGGCGGACGCCTGCTGCGCCCCGTAAAGGCAAACTCCTCCGGCACGAGCAGCCCGAGTGCGCGAAAATACACCTTGGCAATCGCCCCCTCATAGCCCATCAGCTGCTCACTCGTCTCTGCCGTCGAGATACGTTTTCGCAGGGCAACGATCTCATCGATGGCGCGGCGAACGCCCTCGATATCCGCATTACGGTTATAGCGCCGCAGCAGCGTCAGCTGATTGTGCACCTTTGCCGCAATAACCTTCCTGCCCATACGAAGATAAAATCCCGAGCCCTTCATGAGCACTTGACGTTCCTGCCGAAAGACATTCACATGTCGTGTGGACTCGAGTCGTCCAAAAAAATATCCCGACCGCGAAAGCCACGTCACGGGAACACCGAGCCGCAAGAGCTCCACCATCGCCTGTGAGGAGACCTGAACACTGTCGATCAGCGTCAGTGCCTCGAGCACCTCCTCGGGAATCTCCATCACACACTCATTGTTGCGCCCAATGACGAAATTCCCGCCGCGTTTCTGAACGTATGCCCCTTCCTCCGTAATATAGGCAAACACGCGACCACCTTCTCTTTCATAACAGTGGACTTCTCCCACTCCGATCATAGCGAAGCCCTGTGGAGATCCTCTATTTCAGCTTCCTCAGGTTACGGGTCCGTCCCCTTGCGGGGTTTGGGTTCTTAAATCAAAGACCTGCTGTGGGAACGTGATACAGAGACGAAGGTTTCCGCCCCCTTGCGGGGGCCCTCTATCTTAGCTTCCCCCGTCGCTGCGGGGGAAGTGGCGAGCAATGCGAGCCGATGGGGGATGGAGCATCCACTCATAACATACGCCCGCTTTCATCAGCCCCCTGAATCACACCCCCATCAGCAATATCCTGTATCGCCCGCCGAATCCCTTCACACACACTGAGGAACTCCTTCCGCACCTGCGCATTGGTAAACCGCAGGACACGGAGCCTCCTCGCCTGCATATACGTCGTCCGTTTCATGTCATAGGTACAGCCATCCTGTTCAAAATGCTGCCCGCCATCAATCTCAATCACCAGCCTGAGACAATGTGAATAAAAATCGGCAATATACCCACCGATGGGATACTGTCGGCGAAAATGGTACGGACTGCACGAAAGAAAATCATGCCAAATACACCGTTCCTCAGGTGTCATAGATCGGCGCATCGCTCTCGCATAACGGCGAATATGTGCCGGTACATCACGCATGATCATCCGCTCCTCATCATGGGATCCTCTGTCTTAACTTTCCCCCTCCCCCGCTCTGGCAGGGGAGGCTGGAGGTACGCTCCGTCCCCTTGCGGGGTTCCCCTATCTTAGCTTCCCCCGTCGCTGCGGGGGAAGTGGCGAGCACAGCGAGCCGATGGGGGCGCTTGTGCCTTGCGTGCACTTCTGATGCTATGAAGGTTTACAGCTTGCGTTCATGGCGCCCCCTCCACCGCTTACGCGGTCCCCCTCCCCCGCTCTGGCAGGGGAGGCTAGAGGTACGCTCCGTCCCTTTGCGGGGTTCCCCTATCTTAGCTTCCCCCGTCGCTGCGGGGGAAGTGGCGAGCAACGCGAGCCGATGGGGGCGCTTGTGCCTTGCGTGCACTTCTGATGCTATGAAGGTTTACAGCTTGCGTCCATGGCACCCCCTCCACCGCTTACGCGGTCCCCCTCCCCCGCTCTGGCAGGGGAGGCTAGAGGTACGCTCCGTCCCCTTGCGGGGTTCTGGTTCTTAAATAACGTCATGCAATACCGTGAACTGATGGATCGCCAGCAGAGTTTCCGTCCCCTTGCGGGGTTCTGGTTCTTAAATGCGTGCACATGGATGAAGTAATGCGGGACGAACTAGGGGGTTTCCGTCCCCTTGCGGGGTCCCTCTACCCTAGCTTCCCCCGTCGCTACGGGGGAAGTGGCGAGCAACGCGAGCCGATGGGGGCGCTTGTGCCTTGCGTGCACTTCTGATGCTATGAAGGTTTACAGCTTGCGTTCATGGCGCCCCCTCCACCGCTTACGCGGTCCCCCTCCCCCGCTCTGGCAGGGGAGGCTAGAGGTACGCTCCGTCCCCTTGCGGGGTTCTGGTTCTTAAATACGACATCAAAGAGCGCATCGCGGTAATCAGCCGCAAGTTTCCGTCCCCTTGCGGGGTTCTGGTTCTTAAATGCGGGAAAAGACAGACCGAACCGTCGTCACGCCGATGTTTCCGTCCCCTTGCGGGGTTCTGGTTCTTAAATTTATTACGTCGCCGACGCGTTCTGCCCCGATGATGAGTTTCCGTCCCCTTGCGGGGTTCTGGTTCTTAAATTTAAGAGCTAATCACCTATCAGAAAAGGAGATCAAAAAGTTTCCGTCCCCTTGCGGGGTTCTGGTTCTTAAATTGTTGGCAATCGTCCCTTTGGCAAGTGGTATGACCGCGTTTCCGTCCCCTTGCGGGGTTCTGGTTCTTAAATTACGCTCTGAGAGCGCGTGAGAGCGTCTGTGACGGGTGTTTCCGTCCCCTTGCGGGGTTCTGGTTCTTAAATTGCACTGGAAGCGTGTGGGACGATGGAAGTTTTCGCTAGTTTCCGTCCCCTTGCGGGGTTCTGGTTCTTAAATTTTTACACTGAGGATGTCGTTGAGGGCAACACTCTGAGGTTTCCGTCCCCTTGCGGGGTTCTGGTTCTTAAATTCATTACAAGTGACCGCAACGGGGCAACGACAAAAATAGTTTCCGTCCCCTTGCGGGGTTCTGGTTCTTAAATCCTCGCCGTGCGAGGCCTTGCGGTATCTGGATGAAAATGCCATTTCGCGGCGCGGAGGTGTTGCGGGAGCGAAAAGCAGCGTCCGTTTGTTTGGAAATCTGCTGTATGCCCCGTCCTATCTCGCGCGGCGCGGATTCCTCTCCCGTGCACGGGATTCTCCGCAAGATTTCAAGAGAAAACACGGCAGGGCAATCGCCCCGCCGCATCCATGTCATTTACTGTGCGCTCATCGAGAGCTCGATGAACTTGTTGCCGAGTTTGGCCTTCTGGAGGACTTCCTCGGTGATGTCCGCGCCCGCCTCGACGATGACGACACCGTTGTCCATCTTAATGGTGCGCGTCGCCTTCTTGCCGAGGAGAAAGCGGCGGTGACGATCCTCGTTCGTGCGCTCTGCGTCCTTGGCCTCGTCCTCTGCCGGTGCCTCAGGGGCAGGCTCCTCTGCGGCAGGTGCGGGCTCCTCTGCCGGTGCCTCGGGGGCAGCCGTCTCCTCCGGAGCAGCCGGCTCTTCGGCAGGCATCTCCTCCGCAGGGGCAGTCTCCTCGACCGGCTCAGCCGCAGCGGGCTCTGCTGCAGGGGATGTCACAGCGGGTGCCGCCGGTGCAGACGCTGTGTCAGATTTTTTTCCTGCATCGCCCTCCGGTGAGATGACCGTAACTTCCTTACCGAAGATCGCGACCTGATCTGCCGTGACCTCGGAGGTCGAGCCCTCCGGCGTCGTGACTTCGCATTTCTCGATGCTGCCGTCCTCGCCGATAAAGATCTCGGTGATGTTGCCCTGGATGACGCCCGTGCGCGTGATCGCCTTCGTGCCGATGACGCGAATGTTGTCGTCGAGCAGGGTTTCAAAATCTCCCGCCGCATCGAGCGTGAGGATGTTCTCACTGTTGTTGATGGTGACTGCATCATCGCCGACGGCAATCACGTTATCATAGGGGATGAGCTTGACTCCGCGATACCAGTCCTCGTCCTCAATCGTGATCGCTGCCACGATGCGGTTCGGCGCATCAATGAGAAGGGTCTTGCTCATGCCGAGCTCGCGCCCCTCTGTGATGCTGATGACGGGAAGTCCCAGGATGTCAACGCTTTTCTTCATATTTATTCCTCCATTTTAATAAAATGTCAGGTGTGATTGCCCGCCTGTCGATCAGCCTCCGCCAGCACGTCCTCCGGTACCTCGCCGAAGGGGAGCGCAGGGGTTCCCCGCGCGCGGAGCATATCCGAAACGGCGTGCAGGGTGCGGCGGGAGTGGCGAAACTCCTGCACCATGACGGCGTTCTTTGCAATGATAGGCAGTGCGAGCGCCTCGTCAAAGAGGTGAAGCGCCTCGTCGTAGTTCCCCAGACGCTTGTAGAGTGTGGAGAGCTCGATGATGAGATATGGCATGTAGGAGTCCTGCGGGTACCGTGCGAGTGCCTTTCGGTAGGCGGCGACGGCGCGCTCAGGCGCAGGCTCTGCCGACACATAGGCGATGTCGAGCAGCGCATCGAGCCCATCCGGCAGGTGTTCTGCCGGCGAGGGAGCTGGCGGCGGGCTCTTCGCGGGCGGTGCCGCCACTGGGGGCGGTTCTGCCGCCAAAGGCAGTACTGCCGCGAGGGGTGGAGCTGGCTTCGCTGCGTTCTTCTCCGCGTGTGCCTTTGTCTTTTTCTTTTTTGCCGCCGATTTCTTTCCCGCCGGTTGGGGCGGGGCTTGGGGCATGGCAGCTGCCTTTGCCGGGAAGACGGAGACGGACGGACGCTCCGTCATGGCCTCTGCCGCAACGGGCAGGGCGGTCTGCCCCTCCTCAAAGGAGAGCGGTGGATTCTTTGCCGCACGCCGCCGCGCCCGCGCCGCCATCAAGCGGTCAAAGAGGGTGACGAGCAGCCCCGCGCCCGCGATCAGTCCGCCGAGTCGCCAGTAGTACGTCTGCGTCAGCGGCGGAGCATAGTGGATCAGCCCTACCACGAGGGCAACACTGATGAGGACGGTGAGAATGAGTGCAGAAAGCCGTATCTCCGAAAACATCACCGCCCTCCTTCCCCTAGGGCATCCCCATCACCGATGAGGCGCTGCACGTCCATACCGCGTAGAGCCCGGAGACAGGACGCATCTGCGACCGCTCGGTCAGAAATCCGAAGCATCTACATATAGGTACTCTAGGACGCTTTCGACGTAAATGCGGAAAATCCTTCTATACATATCCAAAATCTTGTGAAAAACGTTAAAAACTTTTCCAACAGAGCGCATACGGAGCGACGATCAGTGTATCAAAATGATGGATGTCCCAATGAAGTATCGACACAAACAGGCAAAATGGATGACACCCAACACAAAAACCTCTGCACGACGGAAAGCCTTCGCGCAGAGGTTTTACTTTTACAGGAGAACGGCTCAAACAGCGTCAAATGCTGCCGTGAGGTCGGCGAGGAGGTCGTCGATGTGCTCGATGCCGATGGAGAGGCGGATGGTGCCTCTGCCGATGCCGGACGCTGCGAGCTCGTCGTCGTTCATCTGGGAGTGCGTGGTGGTCGCAGGATGGATGACGAGCGACTTGACATCCGCGACGTTCGCGAGGAGCGAGAAGAGTTTCAGGTGATCGATGAAGCGGAACGCCGCCTCCTGCCCGCCCACGATGTCAAAGGTGAAGATCGATACGCCGCCCTGCGGGAAGTACCGCTCGTAGATGGCGTGATCGGGATGATGCGGGAGCGAGGGGTGGTTGACGCGCTCGACCTTCGGATGCTTCGCGAGGAAGTCCACGACCTTCAGTGCGTTCGATACGTGCCGCTCGACGCGCAGGGAGAGTGTCTCGAGCCCCTGCAGGAAGAGGAATGCGTTGAACGGAGCGATCGCCGCGCCCGTGTCACGCAGGAGGAGGGCACGGATGTAGGTGACGAAGGCGACGGGGCCGAGTGCCTCGACGAAGTTCACGCCGTGATAGCTCTCGTTCGGCTGCGTGAGGTGCGGGAAGCGTCCCGATGCCTTCCAGTCGAAGGTGCCGCCCTCGACGATGACGCCGCCGAGGCTGGAGCCGTGCCCGCCGATGAATTTCGTCGCGGAGTGCACGACGATGTCCGCGCCGTGCTCGATGGGGCGCAGGAGGTACGGCGTCGCAAAGGTGTTGTCGATGACGACGGGAACGCCCTGCGCGTGTGCCGCCTGTGCGACGGCCTCGATGTCCACGAGATCGGCGTTCGGGTTGCCGACGGTCTCGATGAAAACGCATTTCGTGTTCGGGCGGATGGCATCGGCGAAGCCCTGTGCGCCCGCCCGCGGCTCGACGAAGGTCACGTCGATGCCCCAGTCCTTCGCCGTGTGCGCGAGGAAGTTGTACGTACCGCCGTAGATGCTCTGCTGCGCGACGACGTGGTCGCCCTCATGGGCGAGTGCCTGGATCGTCGCTGTGATCGCCGCGGCACCCGAGGCAAAGGCGAGGGCCGCCGTGCCGCCCTCGAGTGCCGCGATGCGCTTTTCAAAGACATCCTGCGTCGGGTTCATCAGGCGTCCATAGATATAGCCCGGATCCTTGAGCGCGAAGCGGTCGGCGGCGTGCTGCGCATTGTGGAAGACGTACGAGGTCGTCTGATAAATCGGCACAGCGCGCGCATCCGTCACGGGATCGGCTTCCTCCTGTCCAACGCGCACCTGCAAGGTCTCAAAATGATATTTCTGTTCACTCATGGCGATTCCCCTCTCACCCAAAATGATATAACATATTTTATTGCTATGTATTATATATAAAATGTGCTGTTTGTCAAGCAGAATTTGCCTTCTGATACTTCAGCGGTGAGATGCCCTTATACTTTCGAAACGTCTTAATGAAGTAGCTGATGTCGTTGAACCCCGTCGCAAGCGCAATCTCCGTGATGCTCTCTCCACTGTGCGCGAGGCGGATGCACGCCGCCTCGATGCGGTAATGATTCAGATAGTCGATGGGGCTGCGGTTCGTGATCTTCTGGAAAAACCGACAGAAATAGTTCGGCGTCAGTCCTGCCGCCGCCGCGAGATCGCCGAGGGTAAGCGGCTGATCGTAGGCATCGTCGATGAGCTGAAATGTCTTCTTAAGCTGCATGACACGCCGCCGGCTGCTCTCGCGCAGCGCCGCATTCGGTACGTGGCAGAGTCCATGCTGCAGCACCGCACCAATGAAGCTGTAGAGCATTCCCGTGACGATCAGCTCATACCCCTCACGCGCCCCCTTCATCGCCGTAAAGAGCGCAGCGATCATCTGTGGTACATCGTGTGTCTCGCCGGGGATGTATTTATTGATGAGAAGTTCATGCTCGAGGATCTTGCTCACGCGCTCCCCCGTGCATTGACTCCCGTGCAGGAGTTTCTTCATATCGAATACGATACACTCGTAGACGGTCTCCTGATCCAGCGGCGCACCGCCGTGAACGATGCCGTCACGGATAAAGAGGATGTCGCCCGCACGCGCCTGCACGGTATCCTCGTTGAGGGAAAGCGTCAGCCCGCCGTGCAGAACGTAGACGATCTCGTACTCGATATGCCAGTGATAGGGCATGTGAAAGCGCGGGTGACGGCAGTCCACATGATGGAATTCGATCGGAAAATCAAAGCGTCCGCGCGTACGGAATTCGTTGTATCCCGCAGGTTTCATTGTATTCTCCTCTATTTCACAAAAGATAATATCGTCGCATTTTTTATCAATAACGTCATATCACTCTCCGTTTGCTCTTACTGGTAATATTTCTCAAGTTATATCCATTTTATTAAAAAGATAAAATTGTTCTATTTTTACATAGTATAGCACAAGCACTGTACTCTGTTCAACGCTATAATACAGACATAACAGAAAAAAGCAAATATTCATCAACACGATGAATCACATGTGAAATGGAGGAAATTATCATGGCAGAAGCAAGATGCATTGGCGGTTATCCGGTGATCGGCATCCGTCCGACGATTGACGGGCGGCGCGGTGTTCTCGACGTGCGCGGCGCACTTGAGGAGCAGACCATGGGTATGGCACGCGCCGCGAAGAAGCTCTTTGAGGAGAACCTGCGCTACTCGAACGGCGAGCCTGTGAAGGTCATCATCGCCGACTCGACCATCGGCCGCGTCCCTGAGGCGGCGGCGTGCGCAGAGCAGTTCCGCCGCGCGGGCGTGGACATCACGCTGACGGTCACGCCGTGCTGGTGCTACGGCTCGGAGACGATGGACATGGATCCGATGACGATCAAGGGAGTCTGGGGCTTCAATGGCACGGAGCGCCCGGGCGCGGTCTACCTCGCCTCCGTCCTCGCGAGCCACGCGCAGAAAGGGCTGCCCGCATTCGGCATCTACGGCCATGACGTGCAGGAGGCAGACGCCGAGGGTATCCCCGCCGACGTCGTGGAGAAGCTGCTCCGCTTCGGCCGTGCCGCCGTTGCTGCCGCCACGATGCGCGGCAAGTCCTACCTCCAGATCGGCGCGATCACCATGGGCATCGGCGGCTCGATCATCAGCCCCGAGTTCTTTGAGGAGTACCTCGGCATGCGCGTCGAGTCCGTCGACGAGGTCGAGATCATCCGCCGCATGACGGAGGGAGTCTACGCCCCGGAGGAGTACAAGAAGGCACTCGCGTGGACGAAGGAGCACTGCAAGGAGGGCTTTGACAAGAACCCCGAATTCGCGCGCAAGAGCGACAAGGAGAAAGAAGAGGCGTGGGAATTCGTCGTCAAGATGATGTGCATCATCAAAGACCTCTACAACGGCAACAAGAATCTGCCGAAGGGCTGTGAGGAAGAGGTTCTCGGACACAACGCAATCGCAGGCGGTTTCCAGGGGCAGCGCCAGTGGACGGACTTCTACCCGAACGGCGACTTCGCCGAGGCGATGATGAACTCCTCGTTCGACTGGAATGGTGCGCGCGAGCCGTACATCCTCGCCACGGAGAACGATACACTGAACGGCGTTGCGATGCTCTTCAACAAGCTGCTCACGAACCGCGCCCAGATCTTTGCCGATGTGCGTACCTACTGGAGCCCCGCGGCGGTCAAAAAGGCGACGGGCTACGAGCTGGAAGGACGTGCAAAGGAGGGCAAGGGCTTCATCCACCTCATCAACTCCGGCGCAGCGTGCCTTGATGCGTGCGGCGAGATCAAGGACGGTGCAGAGTCTGTCATCAAGCCGTTCTGGGAGCTCACGGAAAAAGATCAGAAGGCGTGCCTCGATGCGACCGAGTGGTGCCCGGCGGACAACGGCTATTTCCGCGGCGGCGGCTTCTCCTCCCGCTTCCTCACGCGCGGCGAGATGCCCGCGACCATGGTGCGCGTCAACCTTGTGAAGGGTCTTGGCCCCGTGCTGCAGCTCGTTGAGGGCTGGACGGTGAACCTGCCCGAGGAGGTCTCGGACAAGCTCTGGAAGCGCACGGACTACACCTGGCCGTGCACCTGGTTCACCCCGCGTCTGACGGGTGCGGGCGCATTCCGCTCCGCCTACGATGTGATGAACAACTGGGGCGCGAACCACGGTGCGATCAGCTACGGACACATCGGCGCCGACCTCATCACGCTCTGCTCCATCCTGCGCATCCCCGTCTGCATGCACAACGTCGCGGACGTCGATGTCTTCCGCCCCGCCGCATGGAACGCATTCGGCATGGACGCGGAGGGACAGGACTATCGCGCCTGTGCCGCCTACGGGCCAATGTATAAATAACATCGGAGGCTTCCATGGCTACGGAAAAATATGTGCTCTCCTTCGACCTCGGAGCCTCGGGCGGCAGAGCCGTCCTGGGCGCGTACGACGGCAGCCGCATCCGCATGGAGGAACTGCACCGCTTCACAAACGACCCTGTCCACCTTGGACGTACGATGTACTGGGATGTCCTGCGCCTCTTTCACGAGATGAAGCAGGGTCTGCTGAAGGCGCGCGGGCATAACATCGCGAGCATCGGCACAGACACATGGGGCGTGGACTTCGGGCTTTTGGACGCTGACGGCTGTCTCCTCGAAAACCCCGTCCACTACCGCGACCGCCGCACCGTCGGCATGAGCGGCACGGCATTCCAAAAGATTTCACGCGAGGAACTCTACCGCATTACGGGCAATCAGATCATGGAGATCAACACCGTGTTTCAGCTGCTCGCCCTGAGACAGCAGCGTCCCGAGCTGCTCGCGCGTACAAAGACACTCCTGCTGATGCCGGATCTTCTCAACTACTTCCTCTCGGGGGAGAAGAAGACCGAGTACTCCATCGCCAGCACGACACAGATGCTCGATGCACACCGCCGCACATGGTCGAACGAGGTGCTCACCGCACTCGACCTGCCCGCGCACATCCTCACGGACATTGTCCCCACGGCGACGCCCATTGGGCGCATGACGGAGGAGCTGTCCGCCGAGCTCGGCATGGGGCGGCCCGACATCATCGCCGTTGCGGGGCATGACACGCAGAGTGCCATGGCGGGCGTGCCCACGGGAGAGGAGGACTTCATCTTCCTCTCCTGCGGCACATGGTCGCTCCTCGGCACAGAGCTGCGTGAGCCGATCATCAACGAAACCTCCGCCGCGTGCAACATCACGAACGAGGGCGGCTACGGTGCGCGGATCTCCTTCCTCAAGAACCTCATCGGCCTCTGGCTCATTCAGGAGAGCCGCCGTCAGTGGATGCGCGAAGGGCACGAATACTCCTACGGCGAGCTGGAGCAAATGGCGGCGGCAGCCCCCACACAGCGCTCCTTCATCCGCCCCGACGATCCCGCGTTCCTGCCCTCGGGCGATATGCCGCTCCGGATCCGCGCCGCGTGTGAGCGCACGGGACAGCCCGTCCCAGAGACCGTCGGCGAAGTCGTTCGCTGCATCGACGAGAGCCTTGCCCTCTCCTACCGCGCGGCACTCACGGAGATCGAGACCTGCACGGGCAAACACTACGACAAGATCTATCTCATCGGCGGCGGCGTCCAGAGCCGACTCCTCGCCCAGCTTACGGCAGACGCGTGCGGACGCACCGTCCTCGCGGGACCCATTGAGGCAACCGTCCTCGGCAATATCGCCCTGCAGCTGATTGCGGCGGGCGAGGTCAGGGATCTCGCCGAGGCACGGGCACTCATCCGCGCCTCCTCCGACATCACGGCGTACGAGCCGAAGAACACCGACCAATGGGACGCACATTTTGAAAAATGGAAGGGGCTGACCCCATGCTGAAAGGAATCCCGAAAATCATCTCCCCCGCGCTGCTCAAGGTACTCGCCGAGATGGGACACAGCGACCGCATCGTCATCGGCGACGGCAACTTCCCCGCCGAATCGGTCGGCAAGGACTGCATCGTCATCCGCGCCGACGGGCACGGCGTTCCCGAACTCCTCGACGCGATCCTCACGCTGTTCCCGCTCGACCCCTACGTCGACAAACCGGTCAGCCTCATGGAGGTCATGCCGGGCGATCCCGTCAAAACACCGATCTGGGACACGTACAAGGAGATCATTGCAAAGCATGACGCGCGCGGCGCGGCAGCCGTCGGCACGATCGAGCGGTTCCGCTTCTACGACGAGGCACGCACGGCGTACGCCATTGTCACCACGGGCGAATCCGCGCTGTACGCCAACATCATACTGCAAAAGGGTGTCGTCACGGACGCCTGAAAGGTGAGAGAAATGGATAATATAAAGGAAACCAAAGACGCCATCTGCGATGTCTGCCATAAGATGTGGCAGCTCGGCTGGGTCGCTGCGAACGACGGCAACGTCACCGTCCTCCTCGATGACGACACCCTGCTCGCAACGCCGACCGGCATCAGCAAGAGCTTTATCACACCCGAAAAGCTCGTCCGCATCGACCGCGAGGGCAACATCCTTGAGGCGAACAAGGGCTATCGCCCCTCCTCCGAGATCAAGATGCACCTGCGCTGCTACAAGGACCGCGCAGACGTGCGCTCCGTCGTGCACGCGCATCCGCCTACGGCGACTGGATTTGCCGTCGCGCACATACCGCTTGACCGCTACGACATGATCGAGACCGTCGTCTCGCTCGGCTCCATCCCCATCACGCCGTACGGCACGCCGTCCACATACGAAGTCCCCGAGGCGATTGCGCCCTACATCCAGGAGCACGATGCCGTACTCCTTGAGAACCACGGCGCGCTGACCCTCGGCGCGAACCTCATCGACGCCTACTACAAGATGGAGACACTCGAACTGTTCGCCAAGATCAACCTCACCGCCTATATGCTCGGCGGACCGAAGGAAATCTCGCGTGCGAACATCGACAAGCTCATCGATCTACGCAGCTACTATGGTGTCAAGGGACGCCACCCAGGCTATAAGCACTACGCTGAGGAATAACTGAGATCAAACCGAACAGAGGGTGATTCACATGACCAAAAATATCGCCGCCTTCACAGCGGACGTGCGCGACGTGGACGATACCCCCGTCGTGCCCCACCAGTACCGCGTATACTTCTTCCTGCTCGTCTCCTGCTTTGCACTCTGGGGACTGCTCAACAACATGACAGACAACCTCGTCCCGTCCTTTGCCAAGATCTTTATGATCAAGGCAGTCGACTCCTCTCTCGTGCAGGTAGCATTCTATGGCGCATACGCCGTTCTGGCACTCCCCGCCGCCTACATTATCAAGCGTTACTCCTACCGCATGGGTGTCCTCGTCGGACTCGGGTTTTACATGATCGGCGCTTTCGGCTATATCCCTGCGGCGATTCTGCAAAGCTATAATCTCTTCCTCGTCTCCATCTTCATTCTCGCGGGCGGTCTCTCCGTCCTCGAGACAACATGCAACCCCTTCGTTCTCTCCCTCGGCGACGAGTCGACCAGTGTGCGCCGTCTCAACTTTGCTCAGGCGTTCAACCCGCTCGGGTCCATGGCAGGGCTCTTCCTCGCGAAATATGTCATCCTCGCGCACCTGAACCCCGCCACGCTCGACGACCGTCTCGCCATGAGCACGGAGGCGCTCACCGCCGTCCGCGACGCCGAACTCTTCTGGGTCTGCGTCCCCTACGTCGGACTCATCCTCATCGCCTTCATCATCTGGTGCTTCTTCTACCGCAGCGGTCTCAGTGACCGCGATGCGGACGACACCATGAGCGTCGGT
The DNA here is from genome assembly GCF_900186465.1 of Centipeda felix. Lineage (GTDB taxonomy): Bacteria > Bacillota > Negativicutes > Selenomonadales > Selenomonadaceae > Centipeda > Centipeda felix. Next base: position 11,132 of record NZ_LT891947.1, on the reverse strand, counting down.
GAGGCAATCCGCCGCCTCGTCGCCCGCCCGCGCTATGCGTTCGGCGTTGTCAGCCAGTTCTTCTACGTCGGCGTACAGATCGCCGTCTGGACATGGACGATCAAGTACGTCATGACGAACATGAACCTCATCGAGGCGGAGGCAGCGAACTACTACATCTACTCCATCTTCCTCTTCATCGGCTGCCGCTGGATCTGCACGTGGCTCATGAAGTACATCGTCCCCGCAAAGATGATGGCGGTCTTCGCCCTCGGCGGCATCCTCTGCTGCCTCGGGACCATCTACCTCCCGATTGAGATCTCCATCTACTGTCTCGTCGGTATCTCGGGATGCATGTCCCTCATGTTCCCGACCATCTACGGCATTGCTCTGCGCGGGCTCGGTCCTGAAGTCAAGTTCGGCGCAGCCGGCCTCATTATGGCCATCCTCGGCGGCGCGATCATCACCCCGATGATGGGCGCACTCGTCGACGGCGGCACACTCTCCGGACTTGTCAGCGGCTTTACCCCCGAGATCGCCGCCATCCGTACCGCCTTCTACCTCCCCGTCCTCTGCTTTGCCGTTGTGCTCGCGTACTCGCTTGCCTTCCGCAATGTGAAGGACTGAGGATACATATCCCCACCTTCCATATCTCTGCGGTAATTTCTGCCGTAGAGATATTTTTTCGCAAAACTATTTAATAATAAGTATTGACAAATAAAACGCACTGGGATATAATAACACATGTAATGAGATATGAAACAGATGTCACGGCATCTGCGGAACAACAAAACGAAAGGGGATTTACCACTATGAAACACACGAATATGTCTGAACTCACAAATGCAATCAACGGCTACATCGCCAACATCGGCGTCGGCTATATCAAGCTGCACAATCTCCACTGGAACGTTGTCGGCTCACAGTTCAAGGCGGTACACGAGTACCTTGAGTCTCTCTATGATTCCTTCGCGGATGTGCTCGACGAGACGGCGGAGCTCCTCAAGATGGCAGATGCACAGCCGGTCGCGAGCCTCAAAGGCTACCTGGAAATCGCAACGATCAAGGAGCTCCCGGACGAGAAGATCGACCAGAAGAAGGTGCTTGAGATCGTACTCGCCGATCTCGAACTCCTCCAGAATCAGGCGCTCGAGATCCGCAAGGCTGCCGATGCGCATGACTGCTTCGGCGTTGCGAACCTCATGGAGGATCACATCACCAACTACGCAAAGCAGATTTGGTTCCTCCGCTCCATGCTTGCATAATATTCTTCCCGACAAAAAAAGCCGCCGTGCAGCTGCACGGCGGCTTTTTCTGTTGAGAAACGAGGTGCAGCGCATTTCTGAGCCGCATGCCCGCCCGTTGATCCGATCCGCTATGATTGTTCCTCCTGCCCTCTGTGCTGCGTCTCCTTCATAAAGAATGCAACGACGACGAGCACCGCCTCGAAGGCAATGACAATGATATCAAGTGCCGCCGCATGGCCGAGCGTACTCGTCAAAAAACCCATCAAAGGACCGGAAAAGAACGAGAGGAAGTAGCTCGATGCACCGACGATGCCGGTCGCAAGCCCGATCTGCTGATGACTGACGCCATCCTGTGCGATCGTGTAGCCGAGAACATAGACAGCATGAAGCCCGATGCCCATCATCGCACCGACGATGTAGAGGAGCGGTGAGTTCTGCGGCATAATGTGGAAAATGACGAGGGCGCAGAGCGCGTTAAGTGCCGAGAGGAAGAGCACCGTCGGCCGCCGGCCGAAGCGATCGGCAAAGAATCCCAAAAGGACGCCGCTTAGTCCGCCGATCCCATAAATTGCGCCGAAGAACTGCCCTGCCTCCGTCGCACTGAATCCCTTATAGGTCATAAAGAGATACGGTCCCATCGAGGCGAAGCCCCAATATGGGATGATGTTCAGAATCTGAATCAGCACGGCGAGCCATACGACCTTGTTGAAGCCGACGGTGCGCACTGCCTCACACAGGTGAAGGCGCTTGACATCCTTGGACGTGTCTGTGTACCGCGCCCGCAGTCCTGCGATGAGGAGAAGGCCGAAGATGACGGTCACAACGCCCATGTGCTGAAGGCCGACACTCCACTCTCCCGTGCGCTCGAGGCTCCATCCGTAGTAGGCGGGGCCGACATACGCGCCGATCGAATAAAAGGTCATCATGAGACCGTTGAGCATTGCGCGTGCCGCAGGAAAAATCGAGCCCGCCACGGAGTACATGACGATGTTCCAGCAGCCCTCTGCGACACCGAACATAAAGCGCCAGAACGCCGCAGCAGCGAAACTCGCCGAGGTCGTCACGAGAGCCGTCATACAGCCGAGCCCAACCATCCCCATGACAAGCATCCGCTTGCGTCCAAAGCGGTCTGCCAGATAGCCTGCAGGAATGTCAACGAGTGCCTGTCCAAGAGTAAATATCGTGCCGATCGTGCCGAGCTGAACGGCGGTCAGTGAGATGCTCGCCGCGACGGCTTTGAGTCCGACGCCGAACGACAAACGGTTGGCCGAGTAAAAAGCATAGCCTAGAGCCAGCAGGAAAAGCTGAAACCACACGATTTTGGGGATGTTGGAAAGACTTTTTTTCATGATAGGTCGCTTCTTTCGGTTTGTATTTGTGCGAGTAAAGCTGCATTCCCACAGTTCATATCATAATGCCTCATCAAAGAATTTTCAATCACGGCTTTTCTTCCTCCCCCTCCGTCGTCTCGGTTTTCTGCTCATGATAGATGTCCGTCACAACGATCTTGACAATAACCATGAAGGGAACGGCGAGGAACATTCCTGCGGCACCGAGGATCTCGCCGCCGAAGACGACGCCGAGAATGACGGCAACGGGGTGGAGGTGAAGGCTCTTTCCGACAAGGGCGGGATAGACAATGTTGTGATTGATCTGTGTCAATGCAAGGTAAAAGAGTGCGGTCTGCACAGTCAGGTCATGGGCTGCCGAGGCGGTCATGATTGTGCCGAGTGCGGATGCGGCGGTGGGGCCAAGAACGGGAACGAACTCACTGATCCCGGAGAGCAGAGCAAAGACGGAGCCATACGGCAGACCCATGAGGACAAAGTAAAGGAATACGATAAGCCCCGTGATGATACACATGACAAGCTGACTGCATACGTAAATGCGCAGAGCGTGGAGCAGACGGTCAAAGAGGCTCAGGACACGCCCGCGTGATCCATACGGAAAGAGCCCCGCAAGCCAGCGTTTGATCGTCTTTCCGTCCTTCAGGAGGTAGAAGGAAACGAAGATGATGATGACGAAGTCCATGATTTTGCCGACGGCGGCAAGCAGGAAGGAGAGCGACGCGCGCAGGAGCTCCGCGCCGACGCTGCGCAGCTTGTCGAGGAAGCTCTCCATCTCCTGCTGCAGATCCATCTCTGTGAGAAGAGGCATCTGCTGGAGTCCCTGCCCGATGCTCGGCAGCTCCGTGACGAAACGCTGCAGGGACGGGACAACAGAGCGTGAAAGGACGGAGAGGAGGACGAGGACGAGCAGGAGAAAGAGGAGGATCGCCCCCGCCGACGCGATGCCGCGCGGGATGCGCCGCCGCTCCATCGCATCTACGACGGGCTGGAGGAGGATCTGCAGGAGGAGCGAGAGAAAGACGATAAAGGCGAAGTCCTGAAAGAACCAGAAGGAGGAGAGCAGTGCGGCAAAGACGATGGCAAGGATGATGGAGGTACGGTGATTCGCGAGGTTCATAGATGCCTCCTTTCGCAGTCATGTGTGGAGCTATGATAGCATATTCACGGCGCATCGTCCACAAAAAGGTACAGCGGCTGTCTATTGACCGCAGTCGCACGCATACGTATACTATGGATGAGGAGGGAGTATCATGAAGCACTATTACAGCACGATTGACGGTATTGTCACGACGTTTTCGGATATTCACCGCTCCGCGCTGCGCGGCGAGAGTATTCTGGTCTGCATGGAGCGTGCCAACGCGCACGGGTTTGATACGGCGGAGTTTCTGCTGCCGAGCATTACCTGCACAAAGTACAGTGGCTTCAACGAGGAGGAACGCGCAAAGCTGACCGAGTTTGTTAGAAACAACAGCTCTCTCATTTGGGAGATCGCACGCGAGGACGGTGAAGTCATTGCCGACGTGGGGTGATTTATTCGGCTATCGCATCTTCTTTTGGTCGCGCGAGGAAAACGAGCCTGTCCACGTTCATGTCTGCAAGGGTGCGCCTTCCCCGAATGCGACAAAAATTTGGATACCGGCAGACGGCAATCCCGTGGTCGCACATAACCATGGAAATATCCCGTCAAAGGATCTAAACCGTCTGCTCAAGGGCATTGCAGCGAATAAGGAAAGTATTGTGTTCGCTTGGTATCAGCATTTTGGACAGTTATAAAAATCAAAACCGCCCCAACCAATACGGCTGAGGCGGTTTTTCTATCCCGGTGAATCATGCACCGGGCTTCACTGTCTTCGCGGTCTGCAGGCGTGCTGCGGCGCGTTTCAGTGCGAGGGAGGCGCGCTGCTCGTCGATGATGCTCGCCTGTGCATCGGGATCCTCGCGCAGACGCTGCAGTCGCTCCTGCGCACGCTCATAGGCACGCTGGGCGCGGTTGATGTCGATGTCGATCGGCTCCTCCGCTGCTGTTGCGAGTACGGTGATCTTGTCGGGGGTAACCTCCATGAAGCCGCCCGCCACAGCGACGAGCTGTTCCTTGGCGTCGACATGAATCTTCATGGCATGGGGCTCAAGTCCCGTGACGAGGGGAATGTGCTTCGGCAGTATGCCGATCTCGCCGCCCGTGGAGCGGGCGATGAGCATGTCGATGTCGGCGGCATAGACCACGCGGTCGGGAGATACGATCTCCAGCTTGATGGTCGCCATCCGTCATTCCTCCTCTTTGAGCTTCTTCGCCTTCTCGATGACTTCGTCGATGCCGCCGACCATGTAGAAGGCAGCCTCGGGGAGGTCGTCGTGCTTGCCGTCGAGGATTTCCTTGAACCCGCGGATCGTGTCCTTCAGCGCGACGTATTTTCCGGGCGAGCCCGTGAATACCTCGGCGACGGCGAACGGCTGCGAGAGGAAACGCTGGATCTTGCGTGCACGCGAGACGGTGAGCTTATCCTCGTCGGAGAGTTCCTCCATACCGAGGATGGCGATGATGTCCTGCAGCTCCTTGTACTTCTGGAGCACCGCCTGTACACCGCGCGCGACTTCGTAGTGCTCCTGCCCGATGACGTGCGGGTCGAGGATACGCGAGGTGGAGTCCAGCGGGTCAACGGCGGGGTAGATGCCGAGCTCGGCGATCTGACGGGAAAGAACCGTCGTCGCGTCGAGATGGGTGAATGTCGCCGCCGGTGCCGGGTCGGTGAGGTCGTCCGCGGGGACGTAGACCGCCTGCACGGACGTGATCGAGCCCTTTTTCGTGGAGGTGATGCGCTCCTGCAGGGCACCGACGTCGGTCGTCAGCGTCGGCTGGTAGCCAACGGCGGACGGCATGCGTCCGAGCAGCGCCGAGACCTCGGAACCTGCCTGGATGAAACGGAAGATGTTGTCGATGAAGAGCAGAACGTCCTGCCCCTGCACATCGCGGAAGTACTCTGCCATCGTCAGACCCGTCAGAGCGACGCGCATACGTGCTCCAGGCGGCTCGTTCATCTGGCCGTAGACGAGGGCGGTCTTGTCGATAACGCCCGACTCGGTCATTTCCGACCAGAGGTCGTTGCCCTCACGCGTACGCTCGCCGACGCCCGCAAAGACGGAGTAGCCGCCGTGCTCGGTCGCGATGTTGTGGATGAGCTCCATGATGAGAACGGTCTTGCCGACGCCGGCACCACCGAAAAGTCCGACCTTTCCGCCGCGCGAGTACGGGGCGATGAGGTCGACGACCTTGATGCCCGTCTCGAGGATCTGGGTCGATGTCTCCTGCTCGTCAAACTTCGGGGCGGCGCGATGGATCGGCCACACCTCTTTATTGCCGACGGGCTCAGGGTTGTGGTCAACGGTCTCGCCGAGGACGTTGAAGACGCGTCCGAGGGTCGCCTCGCCGACCGGCACGCTGATCGGCGCGCCCGTGTCGTCCGCCTCCATGCCGCGCATCAGGCCGTCGGTGGAGCTCATGGCGATGCAGCGCGTGACGCTGTCGCCGAGGTGCTGCATGACCTCGACCGTGAGGTCGATGTCATGGTCGGCCGTCTTGCCCCTGACCTTGATGGCGTTCAGAATCTCCGGCAGTTCGCCCGCCGGAAACTCAATATCTACGACAGGTCCGATGACCTGTACGACTTTACCTTTTGCCAATGGAAAACCTCCTTACCTCCATGCACGCGGCGTACATGGATGTCACTTGAGTGCCTCGGCGCCGCCGACGATCTCGTTGATCTCGTTCGTGATGCCCGCTTGACGTACCTTGTTGTAGTAGAGGTCGAGCTTCCCGATGAGCTCCCCGGCGTTGTCGGTCGCGTTGCTCATCGCGTTCATGCGTGAGCTCAGCTCGCTCGCCGCCGACTGGAGGAGCGCCGCATAGATGGTGGTGAAAAGGTACTGCGGCAGCAGTGCCCCGAGCACCTCCTCGGCATTCGGCTCATAGATGTAGGGTGCCTGTGCGTGTCCCTCGCCTGCCTCTGCGGTAAAGGGCAGGAGTTTCACGGCCTCGGGCACACAGGTAATGGCCGACACGAAACGCGTGTAGACCATGTAGACTTCTTTGATCTCACCGGACTCAAACGCACTGATGAGCGTGCGCGCAATCTTCTGTGCATGACGCGCCTGCGGGCGCTCGCTGATGCCAACGCGCTGACTGATGATGTCAAAGCTGCGGTTCTTGAAGAAGTCGCGTGCCTTGCGCCCGACGGTGACGATCTGCGTGTTGGACTTATCCTCGACGAGCGTCATCGCCTTTTTGAGCGCGTTGCTGGAGTATGCGCCTGCAAGCCCCTTGTCCGCCGCCATGACGAGGATGAGGCGCTTGCCGCTCTCATGCTGCTCGAGGAGCGGATGCGCGATGCCCGTCGCCGCTGCCGCCACGCTGCGGATGACCGCAGCCGTCTTTTCGGCGTAGGGGCGGTTGCTGTTGGCCGCCTCCTTGGCACGGCGCAGACGCGAGGTCGCGACCATGTCCATGGCGTTCGTGATCTGCTGGATGCTCTTGACGCTGCGGATGCGCCGGCGGATGTCCTGTAAATTTGCCATATACGGTCACCTCTCCCCTTACGCTTCTTTGTAGGAGATGGTTTCCTTGAACTCCGCGATCGCCTTCGTGATGTCTCCCTCGAGCCCATCGTCCAGCTTCTTCATCTCCGTGATCGCCGCTGCGATCTCCGGATGCGCCGTGCGCATGAACTTCAGGAAGTCCGTGTGGAAGGTGACGACCTTGCTGACGGGGATGTCCGCGAGATGGCCGCGCACCGCCGTAAAGATGACGAGCACCTGCTCCGCAACGGAGAGCGGGCTGTACTGCGCCTGCTTCAGCGTCTCAACCATGCGGGCACCGCGGTCGAGCTGTGCCTTCGTCGCCTTGTCAAGGTCCGAGCCGAACTGAGCGAACGCCGCGAGCTCGCGATACTGTGCGAGGTCGAGACGCATCGTGCCCGCGACCTGCTTCATCGCCTTGATCTGGGCGGAGCCGCCGACACGCGAGACCGAGAGACCGACGCTGATCGCCGGGCGGATGCCCGAGTAGAACGAGTCGGTATCCAGCATGATCTGACCGTCGGTGATCGAGATGACGTTCGTCGGGATGTACGCCGAGAGGTCGCCCGCGAGTGTCTCGATGATCGGCAGTGCCGTGATGGAGCCTGCACCGAGTGCGTCGGAGAGCTTTGCCGCGCGCTCGAGGAGGCGGGAGTGTAAGTAGAACACGTCGCCCGGGTATGCCTCGCGTCCGGGCGGACGGCGGAGCAGGAGCGACATGGCGCGATACGCCGCCGCGTGCTTGGAGAGGTCGTCATAGACGCAGAGCGCGTGACCGCCCTTGTACATGAAGTACTCTGCCATCGCCACGCCCGCATACGGTGCGAGGTACTGCAGCGGCGCAGAGTCTGCTGCCGTCGCCGCGACGATGATCGTGTAGTCCATCGCGCCGCCGTCCTCGAGCGTCTTGACGACGCGCGCGACGGTGGAGGCCTTCTGACCGATGGCGACGTAGACGCAGATACAGTTCTGTCCCTTCTGGTTCAGGATCGTATCGACGGCAATCGCCGTCTTGCCCGTGCCGCGGTCGCCGATGATCAGCTCGCGCTGGCCGCGGCCGATCGGAACGAGGGCATCGATCGCCTTCAGACCCGTCTGGAGCGGCTCATGGACGCTCTTGCGGTCGGCAATGCCGGGTGCCGGCGACTCGACCGGACGGAACTCCTTCGTATCGATGGGACCCTTGCCGTCGATGGGGCGGCCGAGTGCGTCCACGACGCGTCCGACCATCGCCTCGCCCACGGGCACCTGCATGATGCGTCCCGTACGCTTTACGGTGTCACCCTCCTTGATGAGGGTCTCGCCGCCGAGCAGCACCGCGCCGACGCTCTCCTGCTCGAGGTTCAGCACGAGCCCGTAAACATCGTTGCCGAAGTCGAGCAGCTCGCCTGCCATCGCCTTGTCGAGGCCGTAGATATGCGCAATGCCGTCGCCGACCTCAAGAACCGTGCCGACGTCGTTGACGTTCAGATCGACATCATAGTTCTTGATGCGTTCCTTGATGATGGAAGTAATCTCTTCCGGATTCATTTTCATATTTCGCTGTCACCCCGCTAGTTCGCCATTAACTCTGCCGTCATCGCTGCCAGACGTCCCTTGATGCTGCCGTCGATGCGGCGGTCGCCGATGCGCACCACCACGCCGCCGATGAGCGAGGGGTCGCGGTGCTCGCGCAGGGAAACCTCTTTGCCCGTCACGCGTCCGAGCTTTTCCATCAGCTCTGCCTTCTGCATCTCGCTGAGCGGCTCCACCGTCGTGACATCCGCCACAGCGATGCCGAGCTTCTCGTTCGAGAGCTGCACAAAGATCGCGCTGATCGCCTCGAACACCATCATGCGCCGCTTGTCGATGAGCAGCAGAAGGAAGTTCAGCACCATCTCGCGCACATCGTCCCCGAACACTTCCTTCAGGAGGGACTTCTTGTCCTCGGGCTGGATGTTCGGGTTGCAGAGGTACGCCTTCAGCTCCGGGCAGTCGACGTATGTCTGCTGCACCTTGGCGAGGTCATTTCCGTAGGCGCTGAGCGCGTTCTCCTCGCACGCCAGCTCGAAGATCGCACGCGCATACTTGCGCGCCAGCTCCATGTTCAGCATGACGCGTCACCGACTTTTTTCGCGTCGAGCTTTGCGATGAACTCGCCGATGATGGCGTCATTGTCCTTTGCGTCCAGATTCTTCTGGATGATCTTGCCCGCCGCTGCGAGCGATAGGGCGACGACCTCGGCCTTCAGCTGCTCCACCGCATGGGCGCGCTCGCGCTCCATCTGTTCCTCGGCGGACTTCTTCATCTGCTCGATCTCACGCTTCGTCGCCTGGATGCTCGCCTCGCGCTCCTCGCCGGCACGCTTTTCCGCCATATCGACGATCTCCTGCGCCTTTGTACGCGCCGCAGCGAGCTGCGCCTTGTACTCGTTCAGCGTCGCCTCCGCTGCCGCGGCATCCGCATCCGCCTTCTCGATGCTCTCAGCGATCTTCGCCTTGCGCTCGTCCATCATGCGCACGATCGGCTTGTATGCCACCGCGCGCAGAAGTGCAACGAGAATCAGGAAGTTGATGATTTGGATGGGCAGCGTCCCGTTGAGATCAATCAGGCCTTGCGTAATTTCACTCAATTCCTATGCCCCCTTTGCAAAATCCGTGCCACATGCGTCTTAGTGAATCAGCGGATTTGCAAAGAGCATGATGATGCCGAAAACGACGCCGATGATGGCAAGTGCCTCAATCAGACCGACCGAGATCAGCGTACGCGTAAAGAGGACGCCGCCCGCCTCCGGCTGACGTGCGAGGCCCTCGATGAAGCGGCCCGTGACAAGGCCGTCACCGATGCCTGCGCCGATTGCAGCAAGACCAAAGCAGAGACCCGCACCGATAAGAGCGCCTGCGACCATGATTGCGTTTTCCATGAAAAGATCCTCCTTAAATATGTGAACAAAATCTTCGTGTCCGTGCCTGCTGCACGGCGTGCAAAACCTGTGTGGTCACGACCGATACTGCCGTTAGTGACCGTCGTCCGTCTTGATGGCAGCGCCGATGTACGCCGTCGACAGCATCGTAAAGACCAGCGCCTGCACAATGCCGACGAACACGCTGAACGCGAGCCAGATCACCGACGGGATCGTCGAACCGTTCCCGAGGAGCTGCAGCAGGATGTGAATCAGAATCTCACCCGCCAGAATGTTGCCGAAAAGACGGAACGACAGCGTAATCGGTTTCGCGAGCTCCTCGACAATGTTGATGATGATGAACGGTGCGACCGGCTGGAAGAAATGTGCCACATAGTGCATTCCCTTCACCGCCAGTCCAAGGACGTGCATCATGACGATGACCAGCAGAGCCAGTCCCAGGGTGGTGTTCAGATCATTTGTCGGCGATGCCATCGTCGGAATAAGACCAATCCAATTCGACACGAGAAGGAACAAGAACAGGGACACGATGAACGTGGACAGGAATCCACGCCCGCGCGGGCCCATGTTCTCCTCCACCTGGTCATGCAGCGCCTCGATCACCGTCTCCATCATCATCTGCCAGTTGGACGTCGGCACAACCTTCAGATTGCGTACCGCCAGCCAGCCGATCAGGAGCACCACGGCCATCGAGATCCACGTCATGACGAGGGTCTGTGAATTGAAGGTAAATCCGGCGATCTGCACTGCCTCGCGAACACCGATTTCGTGCATAACCTCTACCTCCCTCGGGGGTCTCCCCCCTCCTACTTCGAACCGTCCGTCGGACGGTCCTTTCCATCTGCGTACAGAGCCCTGCCGATCAGCTGTGCCATCATCAGCGCGTGCATCAGAAGGAATCCTCCCACTGCCGCAAAGAAATGCCGCACGCCCGTCATCGTTGCCGCCCAGAGAACCGCTCCGATGAGGACGAGCATCAGCACCAACCCGATCTGCACCTGCGCCGCACCGCCTGTCCCGCGCCGCGCCGCACGCAGAAGGCGCCGCGCAAGCTGGACAAAGTAGAGCGCCGCCGCCGCCGCGCCC
>NZ_LT891946.1 GCF_900186465.1 Centipeda felix | reverse complement strand
GTAGATTTTTTCGTCCGAACGAGGTGGAAAACCGGACGCAGAGTGGTGCTCTGTGGAGGATTTTCCGCCGAAGTGCGGGCAAAAAAGATGCGTCAAGATGGTTGTACCGAATTTATCAGTGATTCCTAAATACACAAAACACCGTATTGCTATGATAAAGATCATAAACAATACGGTGTTTTTATGTTATAATGTAGGGACTATCAAAAAAGGAGGAAACTATATGAAACTTAGTGCAAGAAATCAGCTTAAGGGCAAAGTCGTCTCCATCGAGAAGGGTGCCGTCAACGGCATCGTCCGCATCGAGCTCAAGGGCGGCGACGTCATCACATCCACCATCAGCATGGGTGCAATCGAGGAGCTCGGCCTCGAGGTCGGCAAGGAGGCATACGCCGTCATCAAGGCAACGTCCGTCATGGTCGGCGTCGATCATCACCACAGTTAAGAAATCTCTGGCTTAAACAGACAAATCCCCGCATATCGGACATTTCCGGTATGCGGGGATTATTTATTCCAGAGATTCCTCCTCCTCGTCCTCATGATGCCGCTTGGGCGGGCGTGGATGATAGAGACTCCAGTTCCAGTGAATCGCAGCGAAACGGATGAGGAGGACGAGGAGGAAGGCGAGCCATGAGACGACCTCGATGCCGAGAGTGCCGCCCAGAGCGCAGAACACAAATGCTCCAACGAGGGAGGCCGCTGCATAAACTTCAGCATAGAGGACGACGGGCATCCGTTTCGCGAGCACATCGCGGATCATCCCGCCGCCCACCGCCGTCGTCGCCGCGAGGAGGATGGGCAGGACATAGCTGTCCGCACCGCCGAATCGTACCCCCGTGAGCGCCCCCGTGATGGTAAAGGCGGCAAGGCCGATAGTGTCGGAGACGTTGAAGATCGTCAACAGTCGCCGACGCTGCATGTGATGCAGTTCTGTCCACTGATAGAGAAATGAAGTGGAGAGAGCAACGCCGACGGAGAGCAGAAAGTTCGTCGTATCGCGCAGTGCCATCGGCGGTGTAAGCCCTACGAGGAGGTCGCGCACCATGCCGCCCCCCACCGCCGTCGCGAGAGCGAGAACGGAAATGCCGAAGATGTCCATGCGGCGGGACAGCCCGACGAGCGTGCCCGACACCGCGAAGGCGAGCGTCCCGATGATGTCAAAGAGACGCCAGAGATCGATTTCTCCCATGAGCATAGTTTCGTCCTTCCCTTTTGAAGCTTATTTTACCTGCGCCGCCTAGGACGTCTCCCCTGCTTTTTAGCTTCCCCCGCCGATGCGGGGGAAGTGCCGAACATAGTGAGGCGATAGGGGTGCCTCTAGCTCATTCGACTCTCTCACGGAGAAAACCACGAATCGACCGAGGCGCCCCTTCCACCATGCGGCGCATGGTCCCCCTCCCCCGTGCCGCACGGGGGAGGCTTTCACCGTCCACGGTGTGACGATAGGAGCTCTCTCAATCCTGCGCAAACAGATAGAGAATAACCTCCATCGGCGTAAGCGCTCCCGTCGCCGCCGAGCGCGCCCCTGCAGCAATCAGATTCCCATCACGATCATAGACACTGCGCTCGAGTGTCAGGCGATAGGTCTCATGTGCATCGCGAAGCTTTTCCCCCGTGATGCGATAGACGATCATCTGCTCTGCGCCTGCCGCACGTGCCGCCGCGGCCTGTGCTGCTATGCTGTGTGCATGCTCCGCGCTCTCAGGTGAAAACACTGTCGCGGCGTTCCGCACATACTGGGCATCATGCAGCACGGCACGCAGATAGGGAACATCCTCTGCGAGTGACGCATCCACATCCACGGCAATCGGCGCAAGATAGACTGTACGCCCTGCCGTACGGTTCTCCTGCCCCACAAGGAAAGTCAGTGCGCCGCTGCTGTCATGCGTATCGTAGAGGCGGCGCAGTGCTGCATCCACATAGACGGTCATCGTATGCGGAAATGCCGCTGTCGTCCGCGCAGGCTGCCAGTCGATGCGCTCGCCGAAGTGCTGAAAGCCAAGCGGTAAGGAGAGTGCATCCTTCACGGGGTCACCGCGCATCACAACGCGGCGCAGGGTAAAGCGATCTTTATAGGTGCGGACAAAATCATCGTTCCCCACTGCAGGCGAGCCGAAGGTCGTCACGATAAGCTGATCGGGAGACACGCCAAGGTCAGAGAGACGCGCCGCCGCAAGAATGGCCGCCGCGCCGCCGAGGCTGTGTCCCGTGAGATAGAGCTTTTCCGAAGGATGCGCGCGCAGGTCGGCAGCAAGGTGCTCCCCTGCCGTCTGCCCATCCACTGCATCCGTAAAGAGCGCCGCCTGACAGTAGTCGAGAAACCCACGGTGAACCAGCGGCATCCCGCCGCGCTCCGCCTTTGGTGTATCACGCACGGTGAGAAACTCCGCCGGCGAGTGCCCGCCGAACGCCGCGCGTTTCATTCGCAGATCCGTCCAGACGTCACTGCCGCGCTCCGTCCCGGGAAAAGCGATAAGATGCAGCTCTGCTCCATCGGCATCACGGCGCACCATGTGAAAGAAACGTCCGACCGTTCCGCGGTGCCCCACGGTCTCAGCGCCGACGATCTCCCATCCCGCCGCCGTCAGCCGTGCACGCAAGAGCTCAGAGAGCTCCCCGCTGTAGGCCGCCTCGGACGCCGCCGCCTCGACAAAGAAGAGCGCAGGGAGATCAGGGGCGGCGGCGAAGGCACGCAGCGGAAATGCAAGCACGCAGAGGAGAATCACGAAATGCAATACCTTCATCAGCACACCTCCCACACAATATATCTATCGCTATTATACCTGTTTTCCTTGAAAAATCATAGGAACGACAGATAAAACAACGTGTGAGCATACTTCATGACACAAAATAAAACCGCCGTGGTCGCCCACGACGGTAGATTTTCAGATGGTGCGGTTGATGGGACTTGAACCCATACGTCTTGTGAACACTACCCCCTCAAAGTAGCGCGTCTGCCAATTCCGCCACAACCGCGTATAAAATATGGTGCGGTCGAGAGGACTTGAACCTCCACGATGTTGCCATCACTAGCGCCTGAAGCTAGCGCGTCTGCCATTCCGCCACGACCGCATATTGAGTTGTCAAGGAATATCATCGAGCACAAGTAGCGCATCTGCGCCGCGCTGCCCGTAAGTCTCTAAATGGTGCGGTTGATGGGACTTGAACCCATACGTCTTGTGAACACTACCCCCTCAAAGTAGCGCGTCTGCCAATTCCGCCACAACCGCATGATATAAAAGTTGGTGCCGAGGACCGGAATCGAACCGGTACGATCTTTCGATCGGGGGATTTTAAGTCCCCTGCGTCTGCCTGTTCCGCCACCCCGGCGATAGGCAAAATGGAGCGGGTGATGGGAATCGAACCCACGTGACCAGCTTGGAAGGCTGGGGCTCTACCATTGAGCTACACCCGCATGGAGCTGGCGAGAGGACTTGAACCTCCAACCTGCTGATTACAAATCAGCTGCTCTACCGATTGAGCTACGCCAGCAGCAAAGCACAAGCGGCGACTGCCGCAGACGCTGTCCCCAAGGGATAATAAGTGGTGCCTCAGAGCGGAATCGAACCACTGACACGGGGATTTTCAGTCCCCTGCTCTACCAACTGAGCTACCGAGGCATCGGATATATAACACAATAGCGTGTAATATGCAAATGGCGACCCGAAGGGGACTTGAACCCCTGACCTCCGCCGTGACAGGGCGGCATTCTAACCAACTAAACTACCGGGCCGTAAAAGGTAAGCACCTATGGTGGGCGATGACAGGATCGAACTGCCGACATCTTGCTTGTAAGGCAAGCGCTCTCCCAGCTGAGCTAATCGCCCATAAAATGGTGACCCACCACGGAATCGAACCGTGAACCTACTGATTAAGAGTCAGTTGCTCTGCCAGTTGAGCTAGTGAGTCATGATATGTAAAGAAATGGTGGCTCACCCGGGACTCGAACCCGGGACCCTCTGATTAAAAGTCAGATGCTCTACCAACTGAGCTAGTGAACCTTTATCAGCGCCACGTAACCCGCCAAAAAGGGTATATTTTGGCTGGGGTAGTTGGATTCGAACCAACGGATGCGGGAGTCAAAGTCCCGTGCCTTAACCGACTTGGCTATACCCCAACTATCCACGGGCACACCGATCATGCGATCCGTATCCCCAAAGCGGCGACGCCGCTGTAAATACAAAATGGCTCCTCGAACTGGACTCGAACCAGTGACATTCTGATTAACAGTCAGACGCTCTACCGACTGAGCTATCGAGGAGTATGTTGCGGCAACTACCTACTCTCCCACGTCGTCTCCAACGAAGTACCCTCGGCCTGTGGACGCTTAACTACTGTGTTCGGAATGGGAACAGGTGGAACCGTCCAGGCATCATCACCGCATTACTGACTTGTCCAAGAGCAAAGCCCGCAGGGCGCATGCGATTGGGTAACAAGCCGTATGGGAAAGTGTCCCAAGAGTCAAGTCCAAAGGACGCAGACGATTGGCTGACACTGACCGCTCTGAATGAGTCTTGCTCACTCAAAACTTCACAGAAGAAACGTCAGCAAATTGTTAGGCAATACCTTCTTAGAATAGCGGTCAACGTCATCCAATCACACGTCGCTTTCGCTCGTGTTCTTGGGACGTTCTCGCATACGACCTGTTTCCCGTTCAGCTTCATCCTACGGATTCGCTTCTCGGACAGGTCAGTAAGTCAAGCCCTCGACCGATTAGTGCTGGTCAGCTGCACACATTGCTGTGCTTCCACACCCAGCCTATCTACCTTGTCTTCTTCAAGGGGTCTTACTTCCTTTTAGGAATGAGATACTTCATCTCG
>NZ_LT891945.1 GCF_900186465.1 Centipeda felix | reverse complement strand
GCCGGGTAGCTGCGTCCGGAAGGGATAAACGCTGAAAGCATCTAAGCGTGAAGCCCGTCCCGAGATGAAGTATCTCATTCCTAAAAGGAAGTAAGACCCCTTGAAGAAGACAAGGTAGATAGGCTGGATGTGGAAGCACAGCAATGTGTGCAGCTGACCAGCACTAATCGGTCGAGGGCTTGACTTATTCTAAGAAGGTATAGCCTAACAATTTGCTTGCAGTTTCTTCTGTGAAGTTTTGAGTGAGCAAGACTCATTCAGAGCGGTCAGTGTCAGCCAATCGTCTGCGTCCTTTGGACTTGACTCTTGGGACACTTTCCCATACGACTTGTTACCCAATCGCATGCGCCCTGCGGGCTTTGCTCTTGGACAAGTCAGTAATGCGGTGATGATGCCTGGACGGTTCCACCTGTTCCCATTCCGAACACAGCAGTTAAGCGTCCACAGGCCGAGGGTACTTCGTTGGAGACGACGTGGGAGAGTAGGTAGTTGCCGCAAAGGATAGAACTCGTGAATGACGTGTTCACGAGTTCTATTTATGAATGACATGGCGGCTTTGGTGAAGCGGTTAACACACTGGATTGTGGCTCCAGCATGCATGGGTTCGATCCCCATAAGTCGCCCCATAGGGGTATAGCTCAACTGGTAGAGCAACGGTCTCCAAAACCGTAGGTTGTGAGTTCAAGTCTTACTGCCCCTGCCATTGAGGTTCAGCCGTATCGATTTGATACGGTTTTTTTGTTCTTTTATCTTCTTTTTCTTGTCAAACATTCCATTATAGTGTAGAATGACGAACAGCAAAGAGCTTTTGCTGTCTATTTAAGGAGGAGATCGATCCATGAAGAAATTCGTCCAAATGGCGCTTGTTTTGTGTCTCACGCTGCTTGCCGTACAGGTGAGTGCTTCCCCTTTTACGGATAAGGTTACGCTGCCCGAGGGCGCGGTGCTTACAAATGTCAATCGTTTGGCGATCGGAGCTCCGCTTTATGTGCAGGTTGAGAATACCGCTCCTTCCATTGATATTTTGACGCAGATTGAGGCAGATGCGTCCAATGTGACGCGTGCCAATGTGGTCAGCTATGATACGGTTGCGAGTGATCTCCAGCAGAGCAAGGGGATCGATCTGAAGGCTCTTCCGCGCCGTGATGCAGCAAAGGCGTTCAAGGATAATGTTGCTTCCTATGCGAATGCCTATGTCATTTTGACCGTTGCGAATAATAGCCGTACGGTGTTCTTCTTCGATGTTTACCGTGCCGGTACGAACGAGCTCCTCTACACGTATGAGGTGCGTGCAAATAAGTCAGATGGGAATACGGTGGCGACGTTCTCCAAGCTTTCTGAGCAGTTCTACAAGAATTGGCAGCGTTCGGTGGAGGCGCAGAGCAAAGGAAAGTAAGCTCTTTCATACAGTGGGGCTGTGGCACGAAGTTAATTGGCTTTGTGTCACGGCTTTTTTGTTTTGCGTGGGAAAATGTAGCATCTGCTCATAATACCTGTTGACAAAGATGCTTTGCTATACTAAGATAGACACACTATCTTTTGAACGGAACTATGGGGAGGAATATGATATATGGCGATCAATGAAAAACTGCGCAATATCGCGATTATTGCTCACGTTGATCATGGTAAGACGACGCTGGTCGATGCGATGCTGAAGCAGAGCCACGTGTTTCGCTCGAACGAGCAGGTGAACGAGCGCGTGATGGACTCGGGTGATATCGAGCGCGAGCGTGGGATTACGATTCTTTCGAAGAATACGGCGATCCTCTATGATGGGATCAAGATCAATATCGTGGATACTCCCGGTCATGCGGATTTCGGTGGTGAGGTGGAGCGCGTTCTCAACATGGTGGACGGTGTTCTCCTGCTCGTCGATGCGTTTGAGGGCCCGATGCCGCAGACGAAGTATGTTCTGCGCAAGGCACTCGAACAAGGGTTGAAGCCGATTGTTGTCATCAACAAGATCGACCGTCCGGATCAGCGTGTGGACGATGTGTACGATGAGGTTTTGGAGCTCTTTATGGAGCTGGATGCGGACGATGACCAGCTCGATTTTCCCGTGATCTATGCGGCGGCGCGCGACGGTATCGCCAAGTTTAACATGGAGGATACGAACGATAATCTCGAGCCGTTGATGCAGACCATCGTGAAGGAGATTCCGGCGCCGCAGGGCGATGCGGAGGGGCCTCTGCAGATGATGGTGACGACGCTCGAAGCAGACGACTATGTTGGTCGCGTTGCCATTGGGCGCGTGATTCGTGGATCGGTGCGCCCCAATCAAAATGTGGTTGTGATCAGCGGCGACCATGAGACGAAGGCAAAGGTCGGCAAGGTCTATGTGTATCAGGGACTCAAGCGCGTCGAAGTCGATGAAGCGGGGATGGGCGAGATCGTCGCTCTGACGGGGCTCGGCGATGTGAGCATCGGTTATACTGTGGCAGACGCGGAGAATCCGGAGGCACTGCCGACGATCAATATTGATGAGCCGACGCTCTCCATGACCTTCGGTGTCAATACGAGTCCGTTTGCAGGCCGTGAGGGGCAGTTCGTTACGTCGCGCCATCTGCGTGATCGCCTGTTCAAGGAGATCGAGACGAATGTCGCCATGCACGTCGAGGAGACGGATTCCGCCGATGTGTTCAAGGTATCGGGACGTGGTGAGCTGCATCTTTCCATCCTGATCGAGCAGATGCGCCGTGAGGGCTATGAGCTGCAGGTCGGAAAGCCCGAGGTTGTCTACAAGACGATCAACGGACAGAAGTGCGAGCCGATGGAGAATCTGACGGTTGAGGTTCCGCAGGAGTATATGGGCGCCGTGATGGAGGCGCTCGGTACGCGCAAGGCGGAGCTGTCGAATATGACGGAGCTGTCGGGCTATATCCGCATGGAGTTCTTTATCCCGGCGCGCGGGCTGATCGGCTTCCGTTCGGAGCTCCTGACGAGTACGAAGGGCAATGGGATTATGAATCATATCTTCCACGGCTATGTTCCGTACAAGGGGGATATGACGGGCCGTTCGCATGGGTCGCTTGTTGCGTTTGAGCAGGGTGAGACGACGGGGTACGGAATTTTCTCCCTGCAAGATCGCGGGACGATGTTTATCTCGCCGGGCCAGCAGGTCTACGAAGGGATGATTGTCGGGGAGAACTCACGCGATATTGATATGGACATCAATCCGTGCAAGAAGAAGAATGTCACGAATATGCGTACCTCTGCCTCAGATGAGGCGATCCGCCTGACACCGCCGCGTATTCTGAGTCTGGAGCAGGCACTGGAGTATATCAATGATGATGAGCTCGTCGAGGTGACGCCGGAGAATATTCGCCTGCGCAAGGCGATTCTCGATCGTACGGCGCGCGGCCGTGCGGCGAAGAATGCGCGCAAGTAACGATGAAAAGTTTTTCCCTAAATTGCAATATTAAATCGGACAGTAGAGCATAACAGAATCAAAAATTATGGGTGAAGATTTTTTAGCGCGGCATCGAAGCGCTCTTGTGGCGTCTCATAACCTAGAATTTTACGTGGCAGTGAATTGATCCAATCCTCT
>NZ_LT891944.1 GCF_900186465.1 Centipeda felix | reverse complement strand
TGTAGTACAATGATTCTGTTCCATTTTGCAGTCTCACTTTCAGTTTCTTTTTGTGTTGTGACTAAAAGTTTAACTGAACCGTTTGCAAAATGGAACTTTTTGCGTCAATTTATTTTACAACTTACGACACGAGGAGAGGATAGACACTATGTTCGCTGTCGTGCTATACTGAATGTGTTGCCGCCTCCAATACCGGCACCGAAAGGAGGTGTGCCGATGGAGCTTTTCACATCGTTTCTACTTTCTGTTATGGCAGGCATAGTCACCCACTATGTCTGCAAATGGCTGGACGGAGAGTAACGGCAATCAGCCTGAGGTTTCTTGAACTCTTTCCTCGTGTCGAATAAGAGAGCCCCCGCAACGGCAATTGCGGGGGCTTTTTCTGTGCAGATGGTTTCACATCGTTTCTGCGTACCCTTATTATACCACAAACAGCGGCAGAATCAAGATCTTAGTCTCACGCGCACGTCCGCCGCGATCTGCGGGGCGGTGAGATGATGCGCGCGTGCGAGAGCGGCTGGGTCGTAGCGGTTGAAGAAGGCCTTCGGCAGGCCGTAGCTCTTCACCTCGACGTCCCTGTCCACCCCATAGAACGCCGCGACCTTTTCCCCAAAACCGCCGTCCAGGATGCCGTCCTCGACGGTGACGATGAGACGGTGCTTTTCCTTGAGACGTGTGAGGAGCGCCTCGTCCAGTCCCGAGAGGTAGAGCGGGTTCACGACGGTGGCGTGGATGCCGTCGCGCGCGAGTTCCTCTGCCGCCGCCGTAGCGAGCGCGGCAAAGTTCCCCACGCCGATGAGTGCGACCTCCGCGCCCTCCGTGACGACGATGGAGCGATGGAGCGCGCTGTAGTCCGCGCGGACGGGATAGGGGCTCTCCGCATAGCCGCCGAGCGGCGTGCGGATCATGACGGGATGCTCCGTCTGCGCGATGGCCCAGCGCAGGACAGCGAGGTGCTCTTCGATGCTCGTCGGTGCGAGAAAGACGAGGTTCGGAACATGGGAGAAAATCGAGATATCATAGAACCCGAGATGCGTCACATCGGTCGAGCGATAGAGCGACGCCCCCGTCACGAGAAAGACCGCAGGGCTGCGGTTGATGCAGACGTCCTGCGCCATCTGATCGTACGTGCGCTGATAGAACGTGCTGTATGTGCCAAAGACGGGGCGCGCCCCGCCGCGTGCGAGCCCCGACGCCATCGCGACGGCGTGCTCCTCGGCGATGCCCACATCGACGTACTGCGCACCGAGTTCTGCACGCTCAGCAGGCGTGAGCCCGATGCCGCCGACGATGCCCGCTGAGAGATAGACAAAGTTCGGATTTCGCTTTGCCTCGGCTAGGACAAAATCGACCGTTGCAGCAAGACACGGATCGGGCGCAGACGGATGTTTGACCGCGCCGCTCTCCGTGTGGAACGGCGCATGACGATGCCAGTCCTCGGGATCATCCTCGGCAAAGGAGAGCCCCTTGCCCTTCTGCGTGTGGATGTGAATGACGACGGGCTTTTGGCTGTCCTTTACCGCAGCGAACGCCGCGATCAGTGCCTCGGTATCGTTTCCGTCCGCGACGTAGCGGTAGTCGAGCCCCATCGCGCGGAAAAGATTGTCCGCCCCCGTCCCGTTCGTCTCGCGCAGACGGCGGAGCATCTCGTACATGCCGCCGTGATTCTCGGAGATCGACCAGTCGTTGTCGTTGAGGATGATGATGAGGTTCGACCGCATCTCGCCCGCGACGTTCAGCCCCTCAAGCGCCTCGCCGCCCGAGAGCGCACCGTCGCCGATGAAGGCAACGACATTCTCACTGCGTCCCGCGAGATCACGTGCCTTCGCGAGCCCCGTTGCGAGACTGATCGAGGTCGAGGTGTGCCCGATGTTAAAGTGGTCGTACGGGCTCTCCTCCGTATTCGTAAAGCCCGACACCTCGCCGTAGTGCGTGGGATCGAGGTAGGCGGCGGCACGTCCCGTCAGCATCTTGTGCGGATAGCACTGATGCGACACATCGTAGATGATCTTGTCCGTCGGCGCGTCAAACACCGTGTGTAGGGCGATAGTCGCCTCGATCACGCCGAGGTTCGGCCCAATGTGCCCGCCGACACTGCTGGCTCGTGTGATGAGCGCCGCGCGCATCTCCGCTGCGAGCGCACGCCGCTGCGCGGGGGTATAGCCCTTGATGTCCGATGGGCTGTGGATCTGTTCAAGATACAAGGGGAAAGCCCTCCTAGAGAACGTGCGGCGACATCCGCACGCCTGATCATGAAATACACTCCTATCATTATATCATATATTCTAATAACTTGTTGGAAAAAATATTGCTTACGGGAAAATACGATGAAAAAACAGGACACACGGGATCCATTGGCCGGAAAAGCCCATGGATGCCGTATGTCCCGCTTATTTTGTCGTGGATCGTACGCTATCAGGTAATCGACGCGGCGTAAATCCCATCGACCGCCTTTTTCAGTACGGCGTCGAACTCCGCGTCGCTTTGGCTCGCGCGCAGATCCTGCGCGAGTGCACGCGAGAAGCTGGCGATGAGGCCGTGATTGCGTGCGAGCTTCTCGTTCGCCTCGCTCTGGGAGTAGCCGCCACTGAGCGCGACGATGCGGACAACGTGCGGATCCTTCATGAGATCGGCGTAGAGATCGTCGACGCTCGGGATGGTGAACTTGAACATGAGCTTTGCGCCAGAGGAGAGCTTGGTGAGATTCTCCTTGATGGCGCCGAGCATGATCTCCTCTGCCATTGCCTTATCGGGGCAGTGGATATCGACCTCGGGCTCGAGGATGGGGACGAGCCCCTTCGCGATGATGTCCTCACCGAACGCAAACTGCTGGTCGATGATGGCGCGGATGCCGCCGGGATTGGCCTCCTTGATCACGGAGCGCATCTTCGTCCCAAAGATATGACGTTCATTTGCACGGTCGAGGAGTGCGCCGAGCCCCGGGATGGGCTTCATGAGCTGAACGCCGTCCGCCTCGGGGGCGAGCCCCTTGTCGACCTTCAGGATGGGGATGATGCCCTTCTTCTCCCAGAGATAGTCGGCCGTGTAGAGCCCGTCGATCTTGCGGTCCATCGTGTTCTCAAAGAGAATGGCGGCAAGGATCTTGCTCTTGTCGAATGCGGGGCTCTTGATGATGCGCGTACGCATCTCGTGAACGCGCGTAAACATCTCCTCGTCGCCGTGGTAGGCACTCTCGTCGATGCCGTATGCCTTCAGCGCCTTCGGCGTCGAGCCGCCGCTCTGATCGAGTGCGGCGATAAAGCCCTTATCGTGCTCCATGCGGGTGAGCTGTTGCTGATTCATCGTGGATTCCTCCTTGTCGTATCCATGGGGCAGACGGCCCGCGCACAGACCCATTCGGCTCCATGTTCCTCCGGACTGCGCCCCCATCGAAATCCTTACGCGTCCTATTATACTGCAATGAGATAAAAAAAGCAATGAATATGAAAGTAACTATCAGGTGCACAGCGCTTTCAATCTTGCACATATCTTAAAATCATGTTACAATTTTATATTATTAGTGGTGATCCATACTTCCTGAAAAGGGGGGCGTTCATGGCAGAGACAGAGCTGATGCAGGTTCGCGTCGACGCCGCCGTCCGGGCGGAGGTCGATGAGATCTGCCACGCACTGGGGCTCTCGACGGACGAGGCGATCAATCTGTTCTTTCACCAGATCCTCCTGCACGACGGCATTCCGTTCCCCGTGCAGAAGCCGCGCCCCGACGGAGGTGTGTTCGCCGCGCTGGACGACGCCGACGCGATCGTGTGCGGTGTCCTGCATACGAAGTCCTGCGCGAACGCCTCCGACCTCATCCGCACAGCACGCGGACGGAGTTTCATGCTGACGATCAAACAGATGTCAGAGGATAAAACGTCAAAAAAGAAGAAAAAAAGCGACGACGACACTGCTGCGGAGGACAAAAAGGGAAACGCCCCCCCACGGCTCTCCTGCGTCGTTGACGTGCACGCATAGGACTGCCTCACGGGCGCAAAGCCCGCGCGGCAGTTCTTTTCCTGCGCATATTTCTTTCTTTACTCTATGCCTCTACAATGGTAAAATTTGAGCAGAATGGGATTCGAAAGGGAGAACGTTATGCAGAAACAATATACCGCACTCGTGCTTGCGGCGGCACTCAGCCTGCTCGCGGGCTGCGGAAATGATACAGCAAAGGAGCCACCGCCCCCCGTCGTGCGCACGATGTCCGTCGATGCAGCAGGCGCGACGACGGCGGACTACAGCGGCACCGTGCGCGCACGCTACGAGACCAAGCTCGCCTTTCAGGTCAGCGGGCAGGTGCTCTCGCGCAACGTGAGCATGGGCGCGCACGTCCATGCGGGCGACGTGCTCATGGTCATCAACGCACGCGACGCGCAGCAGCAGGTGAATGCGACGAGCGCGGGCGTCGCCTCGGCGCGCGCACAGCTCGACCTCGCCCGCGCCAAC
>NZ_LT891943.1 GCF_900186465.1 Centipeda felix | reverse complement strand
GCGGATGAACCTCCCAGCGCTCGGCGGGGCTCCCGCGCCGGGCGGGGGGAAGATGGGGACGGGTTTGAGGGGGCCATTCGGCGCCGTGGCGGGGAGACGATCCTTCGTTCTATTATACACTTCAAGAGGTGAAGAGAAGAGAGGTCCCGCCGCAAGCAGGGCGCAGAGCCCCGCACCGACGGTGTACGGCAGGAGCATCTCGACGTGCGGCCAGCTCCGCGCAGAGAGTCCGCCGACCATCCACATGAGCGCGCTGTGGACGCGGTCGCTGTAGAGAATCATCATGGCGGAGATGCCCGCGCCGAGGAATGCCGAGACGGCGACGCCCGCGAGGATGACGCGCGTCGGTCGGATGCCGTCACGCCACGCGAGGAGATAGATAAGGAGGGCGGCAAACATCGCCCCGCCGAACGCCGCCGGCGTGACGAGCCATGCCGCTCCAGGCAGGACGAGCATGATAAAGATGCCCGCCAGTCCTGCGCCGGAGGAGATGCCGATGATGTGCGGGTCGGCGAGCGGGTTGCGCAGGATCGCCTGCAGGATCGCCCCCGAGAGAGCGAGGTTTACGCCGACGAGGGCAGCAACGATGGTGCGCGGCAGACGGATGTTCCAGAAGATCTGGGCGTGCGCCGTGTCACGCACGCCGCCGAGGGCGGCGGCGATCTCCGCGCAGGGAATGTCCACCGACCCCTTTGCCGTCGATACGATACAGCCGATGACGGCGAGCATGGCAAAGAGCACGAGGACGAGGATGCGTTTTCTCATGGATAGACGAGCCCCGCCATGTACTTCGCCGCCGTGGGGTAGTCAAGCCCGGGGCTGAAGAGGAACATCTCCTGCGGGAGGTAGTAAACTCTGCCCTCACGGATGGCCGTGACGGTCTGCCATGCGGGGTTATCCGCGAACATTGCCTCCATGGACGCGCGGATCTCCGCCTCGTCGCCCATGCTTGTAACAAAGAGGATGTCGGGGTTCTGTGCGACGAGCGTCTCCATGCTGTAGGGGGCGGCGTCGGGGTTCTTGTCAAGGGCAGGCATGCCCGCCGCCGTGTTCTCCCAGCCGAGCATGTTCGCAATGCAGCCCGCGATGCTGCCGTCGAGCTGGACGGAAAGTCCCTGCCCCGTGCTGTGGATGATGGCGACGCGCTTTTTCTCCTGCGGGATGGAGCGGCGGACGGCGTCGAGGTCGCTGTCCATCTTCCGGACGAGCTCCTCCCCCTTTTCCTTCTCCCCCGTGAGCGCGGCGAGGATGCCGATCTCGCGCTTTACGTCATCGTAGCTCTTGCCGTCGAGGACGAGGGTCTTGATGCCGTTCGCATCGAGCGTGTCGATGAGCTTTTCGTTCATGCCGCGATTGAGGAGGACGAGGTCCGGCGAGAGAGAGATCAGCTTCTCTGTGTCGATCTGGTAGGTTTTTCCGATGGAGGGCGCCGCCTTTGCTGCGTCCGGGATCTTCATCTTGGAGTCGGGGCGTCCGACGACCTCGCCGCCGACCGCGTAGAGCGGCGCGATAAAGGAGGCAGAGGTGACGGCAATGCGCGCAGGCTTTCGGTCAAAGCTGACCGTGCGTCCGTTGTCATCCGTCACGGCAGCATACGTGCCGCCCGCTCCGCTGCCCGTAGAGGGGGCGGGCGCACCGCACGCGCTGAGGACGAGGGTGGCGGCGATGAGGAAAATCGTTCCCAATGTTCTCATGTCAGTTCCTCCGTGCAAGAATAGTGGAAAGGTAGTTCAGCGGTTCGCCGCGCTGCGCACCGATGTCGCGGATGATCTTCTCATCGTCGAGCCCTGCACGGCTGACGAGGACGGCATCCTCCGCCATGTGGTTTTCTGCGAGAAGGTCAATGATCTCGGGGAAGTTGCGGTAGACCTTCATGACGACAGCGCTCTGCACGGCGGAGAGAATCTTCTCGATGTCTGCGCGGTCCGCCGTGCCGGGAATGATGGCGAGGATGTCATCGCCCTCCACGATGGGGCGATTGAGACGGCTGCCGATCGCGGCAAAGGCGGGTACGCCCGGGATGGTGACGATCTCGACGTCCTCCTGCTCCATGAGGCGGAAAACGTAGATGTAGGTGCTGTAAAACATGGGGTCGCCGAGGGTGAGGAAGGCGACGTTCTTCCCCGCGTCGAGGAGGGCGAGGATCTCTGCTTTGTTTTCCTCCCATGCTTCGGGATTTTTCGCGAAGTCCTTGACCATGGGGAAGACCTGATAGACGATCTCGACGCCCTCTTTGAGGTAGGGACGGGCGATCTTGAGGGCGACGCTGCCGTCCTTCTTCTCGGTCTTGGGGGCAATGAGGACATCTGCTGCCTCAATTGCCTTGATTGCCTTGACGGTGAGCAGTTCGGGGTCGCCCGGACCGACGCCGATGCCGTAGAATGTGCCGCGCATAAATTTCCTCCCATGATAAAAGCCCGCGCCTTTCTTTTGTCTTGGGCGGTACTTTTCTTTCTTTTCCCACTTGTTCTTATCGGTTCTTCGGTGGAAGTGTGCGAAGAATACAAAAATCCTTCCCCCATAGTACAGAGGAAGGATAATTTTGTCAATATAGAGTGTTCGCCAACAGCCCCGTCTTTGTGCCCCTTCCACCGCTTGCGCGGTCCCCCTTCCCCGTGATAACGGGGAAGGCTTAGGATATGGGCTTGCTTCTCGGACAGGTCAGTAAGCGGCGAGCGCAGCGAGCCGATAGGGGGATATGCAACAGCCCCTTGGACTTTCAGCCAACAGGCGCACGCATTACATCAGCATCGCGAGCATCGCACCTGCGGCGACGGCGGTGCCGATAACGCCGGCAACATTTGGCCCCATGGCGTGCATGAGGAGGTAGTTGCCGGGCTTTGCCTTGATGCCGACGATCTGGCTGACGCGCGCTGCCATCGGAACGGCAGAGACGCCCGCCGAGCCAATGAGCGGGTTGATCTTCCAGCCCGTCGCGCGGCACATGATCTTGCCGAGGACAACACCCGCCGCCGTACCGAAGATAAAGGCGACCAGGCCCAGTCCGATGATCATGAGCGTTTGCTTGACGAGGAAGCTCTCAGCGCTCATCGTGAGTCCCGTGCCGAGCGCGAGGAAGATGGTGACGGTGTTGATGAGCGCATTCTGCGCCGTATCGGAGAGACGATCCGTCACGCCGCTCTCGCGGAAGAGGTTGCCGAGCATCAGCATCCCGAGGAGGGCGGTGATGGACGGCAGGAGAAGGCTGATGAAGATGGTCGAGACGATCGGGAAGGCAATGCGCTCGAACTTCGTGACCTCACGTGCCTGCTCCATGACGACCTCGCGCTCCCGCTTTGAGGTGAGGAGCTTCATGACGGGCGGCTGGATGAGCGGCACGAGGGCCATGTAGGTGTACGCCGCAACGGCAATCGCGCCGAGGAGGTGCGGGGCCATCTTGGAGGCGAGGTAGATGGAGGTCGGGCCGTCCGCACCGCCGATGATGCCGATGGAACCTGCCTCCTGTGCGTTGAAGCCGAGCATCATCGCGCCGAGCAGAGCGACAAAGACGCCGAACTGCGCCGCCGCGCCCATAAGAAGACTCGACGGGCGGGCGATCAAGGGGCCGAAGTCCGTCATTGCGCCGACACCGAGGAAGATGAGCGGAGGGAAGATCTCATACTTGATGCCCATGCCGATCGCGGACATGACGCCAGGCTCCTCAAAGCCGTTGAACGGAATGTTCGCAAGGATACAGCCAAAGGCGATCGGGCTGAGGAGCAGCGGCTCGAAGTCACGGGCAAACGCAAGGTAGAGGAGCACCAGTCCAACGAAGATCATGATGAGGTTGCCGGATGTGAATCCGGAGAATCCACTGCCCTGTACAATCGCCTGCAGGGAGACGGAAAATGCATTGATAAAGTCCATGATGATCCCTCCTTAGCGCATCCCGCGCTCGCGGGCATAACGGCTCCACGAGGGCTGTTCCGCCGGACGCACGGCCTTGATCTGTGCAGGGCTGCAGCCGCAGGCGGCGACGGCGGCGGCGATGACTGCGATGGTCTCCGCGCTGACGCCCTCATCCGCGGCGGCAGGTGCGGCAGCCATAACGGGTGCAGCAGGTGCGGCAGCTGTCTGCGACGGCGCTGCCGGCACTTCCTTTTTCTTGGTTGGATCAATCAGATGGACAAGCTCAATGAGCCCCCACACAGCCGTCAGCACAGCAAAGACAATGACCATGTTGATGACCATAATGACGAAGGGGTTGTCCGTGACCGGTTGATGCATACAATCACCTCATCCTTTTCAGCTGCGCATTTCTCCATAGGAATGCGCTAAATCTAATTCGCTGTTTATTATGCGTCATTTCAAACAATTTTACAAGTTTTATTTCGTTTTGTGAGTGAATTCTCACGTATTCGTGCCGCAATTCACGAGCCGATGTGGCTGCCGCCCCCATCAGCTCGCTGTGCTCGCCACTTCCCCCGCAAGCGAGCTACTATGCCGTGATCCTCCAAAGCCTTCCCCGTTATCACGGGGAGCGGTCAACGTCAGCCAATCACACATCGCTGTCGCTCGTGTTCTTGGGACGTTTTCCCATACGACCTGTTACCCAATCAGCTTCGTCCTGTGGACTTGCTTCTTGGACAGGTCAGC